>JAKVBL010000009.1 GCA_022447365.1 Oleiphilaceae bacterium | reverse complement strand
AAAAGCTAGTTGATATGGCCAAAAGATAGCTAAGAGAGTTATGAGCCTACGCATGTTCATCCTTGGGTGTATAACGCTAAGCGAACCGGCGGCGTAGCCGTCGGGTTGCGCGCCTTGTTAAACGATTCATGGTGCATGACCTCCGATTAATACAGGAAGTGTTATTGCGACCACGAAAAATATGAATTTAAAGCCGCCCCAGCCAGCAAGAACAATTGATGGAAGGCCAACCATGGCAGCCTTTTTATTTTTTGCTACATTCATGGAGTAAACACATAGAGCTACGCATAAAGACACAGCTAGCACCTGAAGTCCTTTCAGTGGCTGAGTGTACTCGGCTTGCCATTGAGCTATGAAAGAGCCAATGCCAACAAGATACGCCAGTGTGATAGCTATAAATTCCCTTCTCATACTCTACCGTTTAACGCCTTTAGCTGCGGCGAGCGATAGCGAGTCCAGCCCCGGGGCTTTTTCCGGGGAGAGGCAGGCTAAACTGGTTAAATGGCTTTTGCATCTAGCACCTTGAGGAGTTCAATACCTAAAGCCGTTACTAAAAATACTGACAGAATTAATAATACCGAAACTTTGAATGCTTTTATTGACCGGAGCTTTAAGCTAACGCCATCAGTTGAAAGCTTTGAGTTTGGAATAAATGAGCCAGGTAAAATTAAATTGGCTTTTGAAGCGTTACTGCTTAGGTGTTTACACACTTGGTGAGAAAAATACCAACCTTCGATTATTTTTATCATCGCAAACGCCCCTAGAAAGACTGTAAAACCAATTAATATTTCTTCTATTGTCGTGATATCCATTTCTACTTTTGACATTTAACGCCCGCAACACGGGCTGACAATTGATTATGGCTTTTGGCTTAAAATGGCGAAGCCATGCCAAAAGGCACGAGCAGTTGGCAGTCCTGTTGTGCTTGCGCTTGTTATACGGTACTTACACATGCTAACTAGGAACCTTGGATAGCCAGTTTTTAATGAATGAAATAGTGGTAGCTACATCATACTGGCAATCTTCTTCATCAGCGAATGCACATTGTGTAAGTTGATACTCTATTTCGTCTATATCTTTGATTAAGTCATATGGCATTGATTCTAGTGCCTGTCCATTTAACTCTATGCTTTCTTTCAAGGCATTAAGATTTAACTCACCAATTTCAAATTTGGTAAGAGATTCTTCAATTCTTTTTTTAATGCTCTCGTTCGACATATTTAAACCGTATAACGCCAAGCTAAGCGGCAAATTTGTAATGGACGTTTTTGTGCTAGCGTAGCGTTAAAGCACAAAAATCGGCCATGGAAAATTTGTCCTTGCTTGAGCGCCTTGTTATGCCTTTCCATTCAGAAGGTCTCCGAATCTGAGGCTAGTTTAATTTTGAGTTCTTCCAATGTTTCAAACTGCTCTGAAGTTGGAAAAGTATCGTTTTCCGATTTACCCGACCAAGTTAAATGAACGATAAAGTAACCCAACTTATTTTGAATCAATATATCATCGCGATCTTCACGTTTTGCGATAATTCTTGAAGACAAGCCAAACAATACATGACCTTTAGAGAGTTCTGTTACTAGCTCTTTTTCTAATGCTGCTCGATGACCTTCAGGGTATTCAGTTATATCCGACCATGGTTCCGTGAACATACTTTTCCTTCAGAGGCATAACGCCAAGCTAAGCGGCGCGCATTTATGCGCGTCCTTGCTTGAGCGCCTTGTTATGTTTATTTGTCGGTTAAATATATGACTACAGATACTGCAAAAAAGCCACATATATACAATAACGTTTTTTTGTCTTTAGACTTATCGGCAACCCTTTGCTTTGCAGAATAAACCTTTAGGGAATTGCGCCTTGTGTCCCAGATATAAGAACCAACAACTGCCGTGACGACGAAAATAGTTGCTGCTAAAAAATGAGCGAACGAAATAAACAGCATACACCCCAAAGCGATTAACCAAATTGGAAGTATGTGACCAAAGAATGCGCCCGCTAAATGGTGCTCGCGATACAGTGGTTGATTGCAAGAAGGACAAGTAATTTTAACTGTCTTTGACACTACTGCATTTTGAAATGAGTTTAGAGGGTGTTCACATTCACTCATTCGATTATTCCCTTAAAAACATAACAGTTAATTCTACGTACCCGATACGGGTATCACTTTTCTACTAGGTTAACACCTACAGAACGATCAATTCATTAAGAATCATAGACTTATGAGACTTCCGTCTTTTCAAATTGTGCACACTCTTTAGCAAATGCGTATTGAATACGCATTTGCTAATTCATTAACCTTTTAGAATCAATACTTTATAAGAATAAGCTGTGATACCCGCCCGCCGTACGGTTATCACAGTTTGATTTTTTTCGTTCAACACTCATAATACTGGCTAGATATACAGCAAAAGGATTTGCCATGAACGACATCCCTTACCCACTCCCCAAGCAACCATCTCGATTTATCGACCAGTTACGTTACTTTATTCGCAAGCGTGGACTCGCCTATAAAACGGAGCAAACGTATGTGAAATGGACATTAAAATACATAAGGTTTCATAACAAGCAACACCCTGCGCGACTCAATGAAGCGCATATCGAAATGTATCTCGACCATTTAGCAATTCAACTTTGCGTTGCCCCAAATACACAACGCACCGCATTAAATGCGTTGATATTTTTGTACAGGGAGTTTATGGGTAGAAGCGTCGAACAACTGAACTACCAATACACCAAACCAAAGCGCAGACTACCGACTGTGTTTTCTCATCACGAAGCTGTAGCCGTAATCTCTCAGCTAGATGGCAGTTATAGATTGATGGCGCAACTTATGTATGGCGGCGGACTTCGTATTTCAGAATGTTTGCGACTACGAGTGAAAGACCTCGACTTCGGCATGAAAACTCTGATTGTTAGAGAAAGTAAGGGAGGAAAAGATCGCACAACCTTATTGCCCGAGCCCATCTACGATTCGCTTCATGATCAAATTCGAAAAGTTAAAGTCATTCACAACCAAGATTTAGCATCTGGCTATGGAGAGGTATACATGCCCAATCGTTTAGCACAGAAGTACCCTTCTGGCGCAAAATCGCTCGAATGGCAATATCTTTTCCCATCAGCAAACCGCTCAAAAGACCCTAGATCCGGAATTATACGAAGGCACCATATATTTGACAGAACTGTTCAAAAACACGTTAAGCGAGCCATCAGAGACGCGGGCATTCATAAGCATGCTAGCTGCCATACCTTCCGGCATAGTTTTGCAACCTCATTACTACAGCAAGGTTACGACATTCGAACAATACAGCAGTTGCTAGGGCACGCAAACCTAGAAACAACTGAAATCTATACACACGTTATTAATCAAGGCGCCTATGCTGTGATTAGCCCTCTTCAACGCCAAGTGTAGGCCGCAAAAAAACCGCATTAAGCGTTCACCTAATGCGGTTTTCGAAACTCATCTACGATGTGATTACCGGATCAAGTCCGGCATGACACAAATAGATTAGTTAGCAGCTTTAAACTTCAAGCGGTAAGCGTGAAGAAGTGGCTCTGTGTAACCACTTGGTTGCTCTTTACCTTTGAAGATCAAATCAGATGCTGCTTGGAAAGCAATCGTATCGAAGCTTGGTGCCATGTTGATGTAAGCGGCATCGCCTGCGTTTTGCTCATCAACGGTTGCAGCCATGCGCTTCAAGCTTTCTTCAACTTGCTCTTTTGAACATACGCCGTGCTCTAACCAGTTCGCAACGTGCTGCGCAGAAATACGCAATGTTGCACGGTCTTCCATCAAACCAACGTTGTTGATATCTGGAACTTTAGAACAACCAACACCTTGATCAACCCAACGTACAACGTAACCCAAAATACCCTGACAGTTGTTGTCGAGTTCTTTCTGGATTTCACCTTCAGTCAGCGCAGCTCTTTGCTCAGCCGTCATAAGCGGGATAGTAAGAATGTCATCTACGTTTGCGTGCTCACGAGACTTAAGCTCGTTTTGTACCGCAAATACATCTACTTGATGGTAGTGAATTGCGTGAAGGGCTGCAGCTGTTGGTGAAGGAACCCAAGCAGTGTTTGCACCCGCTTTAGGGTGACCTACTTTTTGTTCCATCATCATGCCAAGCTCATCAGGGATAGGCCACATGCCTTTACCGATTTGCGCACGACCTTGTAGTGATGTTTCAAGACCTGTATCTACGTTCCAGTCTTCGTATGCACCAATCCATGTTTGTTGCTTCATAGTTGTTTTTGGTACGAATGCACCAGCAAGCATTGAAGTGTGGATCTCGTCACCAGTACGATCTAGGAAGCCAGTGTTGATGAATACAACACGGTCTTTCGCAGAGCGGATACACTCTTTCAAGTTAACAGTGGTACGACGCTCTTCGTCCATGATACCCATCTTCATTGTGAAGCGTGGTAGACCAAGTGCATCTTCAACACGGCCAAACAATTCGTTTGCGAATGCAACTTCTTCTGGACCGTGCATCTTAGGCTTAACGATGTTTACAGAACCAGTTGTTGAATTCTGGAATGGGCTGTTGCCTTTCAAATCGTGAATAGCGATCAAGGTTGTGATCACGCCGTCCATGATGCCTTCTGGAATTTCGTTGCCGTCTTCAAGAAGAATCGCTGGGTTAGTCATCAAGTGACCAACGTTACGAACGAATAGCATTGAGCGACCTTTCAATGAGAACGTATTGCCATCAGTGCCCGTGAATTCACGGTCTTTGTTCATAACACGCGTGAAGGTTTTGCCGCCTTTAGAAACTTCTTCAGCAAGGTCACCTTTCATAAGGCCTAACCAGTTGCCGTATGTAGTAACTTTGTCTTCTGCATCAACAGCCGCTACTGAGTCTTCGCAGTCCATGATGGTAGTTAGTGCAGCTTCCATAGTTAGGTCTTTAACGCCAGCAGCGTCAGTTGAACCAATTGGACTGTCTGCATCGATCAAGATTTCAATGTGAAGACCGTTGTTCTTAAGAAGGATAGAAGTCGGCGCCGCAACATCACCTGTGTAACCAACGAACTTCTCTTCTTGTGCTAGGCCAGTTGTTGAACCGTCAGCCAAAGACACAACAAGCTTGCCGCCTTCAATTGCGTACTTAGTGCTACCAACGTGTGACCCAGAAGCCAATGGTGCCGCTGTATCAAGAACACCACGTGCGTATGCGATAACTTTGTCGCCACGTACTTTGTTGTAACCGCCTTTTGCTTTCTCTGCACCACCTTCTTCAGAGATAACAGTAGAGCCGTAAAGCGCATCATATAGTGAACCCCAACGAGCGTTAGAAGCGTTCAATGCGAAACGTGCATTCATTACAGGTACAACCAACTGAGGACCAGCCATTTCAGCAATTTCTGGCTCTACGTTTTGAGTAGTTGCATCGAAGTCAGCACCTTGTTCTACAAGGTAACCAATCTCTTGTAGGAATGCTTTGTATTCTGCGAAATCGAAGTCTTGACCTTTACGCTCGGTGTGGAAAGCATCAATCTTAGCTTGGATATCATCACGCTTTGCAAGCAACTCACGGTTACGTGGTGCTAGTTCGTTCGCGATAGCACTGAAGCTTGACCAAAATGCTTCTTGATCAACACCTGTGCCTGGAATTGCTTTTTCGTTTACGAAATCGTATAGCTCTTTTGCGACCTGAAGGCCCGCAGCTTGAACGCGTTCTGTCATATTTGTATTCGCCTCAACGCTTTAATTACTTAGAAAACCGCTCTCAATACCTTGATAAAAAGTCGAGAAACGTCTAAAAAAGGGGCGAAGATAGTACATGAAAATCGTTCAAATCCCAACCACTGACAACGTGCAAAGCTATTCACCATGTTAATAGTCGTTGTCATGCTAGACGCCTGAGCAGTCAGGCTTTTTGCAGCAGTGATCAAATTTTGAGCTACACTCAAATAAAACAACAATTTATCACAACAAGCTTAGAGATTAGTTTATGTCGGCAGTGACGATTACCATCGCCATTGGAAGCCTTATTTGCGCAGGTATTGCATTGATCGTATTCGTTCAGGCAAGAGAGAAGGCGCGTATTGAGCGATTACGTCTGATCATCAAACTACAAGACCGACACACCAACATTCAAAACATTCTATCTAACATGCCACCGCAGTACCTCAACCCTACTTTGAGAAAAATTCTGCACGAGCAATCCATCGAAACCATCAAAGAACTCACTAAATTCAAACCCTCGTCTAAACATGCCGGTTACATCCAAGAAGACGAGCGAGCTATAAAGGAACTCCAAGAAAACCCGAAAAAGCTTCCACCCGTTAAGGTTGACTCAACTGAGAAAGCCCGCGAGGTACGCATCATGCTGCAAAACTTATATAAGTTGCTGCATTTTTGGCGTAAAAAATCGCAGCTTTCACCTGATTTAGCCCAGCAACAGATGGCTCATGTAGGTTTTCTAGCGCGACAATCCAAGGCAGATTTATTTGCAGAGAAAGCAAAGCAAGCCGAGCTTGCCGATAAACCGCGTGTTGCTATCCACAACTACCATAGTGCCATTGAGGTGTTAAGTGACGTATCAACGCACCCTTCTGCGATGCAAAATATTCAGGCATACAAACAAAAAATGGCAGAGCTGAATAAGAAAGCAGATCAACGTACTGAAGAGATCAATGCAAAAGCACAAGCTGAGCTTGAACAAAACGGTGAATGGGACGAATTTTTGAGCTCAGAAGAAGACTGGAAGAAAAAGAATAGTTACTACGATGATTAACGAAAGAGCGCGCTAATTAACGCGCTCTTTATATGGCACTACTTGAATACCTGAGGCACTAGGCCAGCAAATCTTTAATATCTTGCTCGATGGCTTTCGGCTCAGTCTTAGGTGCGTAGCGCTTCAAGATCTCTCCCTCAGCATTGACCAAAAACTTGGTGAAGTTCCATTTAATTTTCTCAGAACCGAGCATCCCTTTAGCATTTGTTTTTAACAACGAGAATAAAGGGTGTGTGTCAGGGCCATTCACGTCGACCTTACTGAACATCGGGAATGTGACACCATAATTTAGCTCGCAAAACTCGCTAATTTGACTGTCGCTACCTGGGTCTTGGCTTAAGAACTGATTGCAAGGAAAGCCCAAGATTTCTAGACCCTGTTCTTTGTAGGTTTCGTACAACGATTCCAAACCTTTGAACTGCGGTGTAAAACCACACTTACTGGCTGTATTTACTACGAGTAATGTCTTGCCCTTGTAGTCTGATAGAGACTTGGTTTCACCTTTGATTGTGGTGACTTCAATATCGTAAATCGCACTCATTCACTGTCTTCCTGATTATGTTTTTAGATCCAATGCACCTTCAGTACGTGTACCTTATCTGATCCGATCAAACAAAGACAGCGAGGTAATACGATTAAAAGATGAATACGCGGCATCCAAGCTAAATTGCTGTAATGACAGCAAACTTACTGTTTCTGCGTAATCAATGGATTCCAAGTTACCTAGTACTTCTTGGGTAAGAATCTCCGCATCTTTTAACTGCTCTAGCCCTGTGTCGAGCGTATTGAGACGCGCACCCAATTGGCCTCGCGCCTCAAGTACCGATGTTGCCGCAAAATCAAAGTTGGCAATCGTCCCTTCTAGTAAAGATTCAAACGCTTCGCGCCCATCTGTCGTCGGCGCGAAGTTACGTAAGCCGTAGACGAACTTCTCTACCGTTGTAAGCAAACCTTGCTTCTCGGTAGATTCAACTGTAAATGTGTCGCCCGTGGCTGGCGCTCCCCGAATTTCGAACTGAGTACCCTGAGCGTTGATCGTGCCATTTGGTGCATACGCGACATTCGACTGAAGTGTTACCCCTGTCGATTTCTCACGGAGATCAAACGTGTTTGGCGATGTAAATTCAATCACCAAATCTTCAGGATAAAACGCATCATAGTCAGCTTGATCGACCACTTGACCGACCGTAATTGTTGCCGGCGGCTCTGCTTGGTTTCCCTCGCTGGCTCGCGTGAAGAATGAGTTCGTATAGGTGGGCATATCTTCGAAAATAGCCTGCCCATTGATAGTTGATTGAATAGTGACTGAAGCGTCGATTTGAACGTAACGAACACCTTCATCACCATGGTAGCGATACGAACCAGAATCGTCTTGTTGAAAGGGCTGTGTTCCGCCTTGAAATCCGCTGAATACATACTCGCCACTTGCATCGCGTGCATTGAGTAGCCCTGCTAACTGGTCTAGACGTGACTCTACTTCTGCGGCGATCGAACCTAGATCGTCTTTTGTAAGCGCACCATTACCCGCTGAAACCGCAAGCGTTCTCAAACGCTCAATCACTTCGTTGATGCCACCTAAGCGATCATCTTGCAGTGATAAACGCCCTTCAGCCAATTCAACATTTCGTTGAAACTGCTGATTAACCGACAGCTCCTGTTTCAGCTCTAGAATACGCGTGGAAGCAACAGGATCATCGGCTGGCGTCAGTACGCGCTTGCCCGACGCGAGCTGCTGCTGCGTTTTCTGTTGTTGCGCGGTGACATCTTGAATAGACGACATCGCTCTGTCATAGATCTGTACTGTAGAGATTCTCATATGTGCTCGTTCCTATCTCTATCTAAATGCGCCTAGCAGGGTATCGAATAAATCTCGTGCCACCGAGACCACCTGTGCAGAGGCGTTATATGCAGCCTGAAACTGCACTAATTTGCCTGCTTCTTCATCTAAGTTCACCGCTGCGATCGAGTCTCTTAGACCGGATGTTTGATCTAGCAAAGCCTTGGCAGACTCACTCTCAAGACGCGCTCTATTGGTTACAGTGCCGACTTTCTCGACCACTTGCGCATAAGACTCACCATACGAGACCGAACCCTCAACTAAGCCTTCAAACTCGAGCCCCGCCATCGCTAAGGCATTTCTGTTATCAGATACACCATCGGTATTGTATTCAATGGTGAACTCATCCCCTTTTACACTTTCGCCTTGAATTTCAAACGTAAAACCACGATAAGCTGATAATGCTGGCGGCGCTAAATCAAACACTGTCGCCGTATTGCTCGTAAATGAAATACCTTGCGCCATCGACACATCAACAGCACCAGCCACCGCTATACCTTGTGCAGAGTTAACGGTTTGCGTGGCGACAACTGGCGAACCAGCAGCATACGGATCAATACGACTTACATCGACACTATCACCAAGACCCGTCACCTCAATAACAATGTCTTCGCCCGTCACAGAACGCAGGTCTATTTGGGTTCCATCACTGACAGCAATAACGTCAAGGTTAGGGTTATCGTTAATGGCACGCGCTATTTCTACTGGCGTATAGGTAGCAGGAGGCGTAACGGTAATCGTCTCACCATTAATGATTAAACCTAAAGGGTTCGGGTCACCATCATCTACAAAATTAGTGAGTCGCACTTGCGTGTAGGCATTTGCTTTAATGCCCTCGACGGCAGTGAGGTCTTGTGCGATTTGTCTGGCGGAGCTGTTAGCCGCAATATTCACTGTTTGCGATGTCACGATTCCGGTATTGGTGTCTCGCGACTGAACTTGTAAGGTTTGCGCGCCATAACCGTTTACAAAAGGTCCCGCGCCAGCTGCTGGTAGCGTCAAGGTATCTGGCCCTGTTGCCGACACTAAGGTTTCACCTGGGTCGGACGTAAACAACATGTTGCTTAAGCCTTGCGCATAAAACTGGTTATTGATCGGTGGCGACAAAGGCTCAGGACTAGCCGGATTGCTGTTATCAAGCACTTCGTAATAATTGTCTGTGACGAAGCGAATCAACAAAGGAGGGCTCAGCTCACCTGGCACTGCAAATTCTGACAAAGGTTGATTGGTCAGAGGGTTATTAACATCGAGCATTTCACCTAGCGTAATTTGAGCGTTACCAATATTACCTAAGCTACTGCGCGAACGAATGGGCGATGCTAAAGCGATCTCATCGACTCGATCAATCACTTGCTCAAAATTGATAGCGCCAGCTTGCGTGGGATAAAGCGTAAAGCGATCCCCTTCTTTGAAGGTGCCACCATTAAACGATAACTGAAAACCATCGATCGAAACGCGACTAGGGAAAACATTCGACAGGGTCGATTTATAAACGGTTTCGTCTGTGGATTGATTCACCACAATAAAGTCGGCATCGGTCGGCCCTTCAAATCTCAACTCATAATTATCCGTGGTGAGCTGGGATGTATCTTGAATAAAAATCGATACCGATTGATCGTAAGGTGGTGTGTTTAATGAGTTTGCAAGAACACGCTCCGCTGCAACGGCTGGGTCATTAATATCGGCGAAAAACAAACCGCCTAAATTGTTCTCTAGATCCATGCCCACGGCATGCTGATCGTTCATCGAATCCGCTAATGTCATGGCAATACGACCAATGGCATTAATGGATGTAGTCAGCTCTCCATCGCGAAACGCTAATAAGCCACCGACGGAGCCACCAGTAACATTATCGGTGATGTTTTGCTGTAGCCCATCTTTGACGATGGCGAGATCTAATAAGCGTCCATCAGCAGGATTACGAATGGTCTGTAGCTGAGACGCAGAATTGCCTAATACGAGCGGGTCGCCTTTTCCGAGATACACATTTACTGTTCCGTTGTTCGGGTTTTCAACAACAGAAAGTTGAACGTATTCAGATAGTTCACGCAATAGCTCGTCGCGTTCATCAAGCAATTGATTCGGCTTTTGACCTTCACCTGTAGAACTACTAGCGAGTGCGATAGCTGCATTCGTTTCAGCAAGCCCCTGCGCCAGCGCATTGATCGACGAAACATCCGCTTCAAGATTCTGATTGATATTCGCAACTACGCCTTCAAGGCGCGCCGCCAATGTTTGAAAGCGCGACACTAAGCCTTCAGCTTGCGTGAGCAATAATTGACGCTGAGGTACAGAAGTTGGGTCTTCAGCCGCGCCTTGCAAAGATTCAAAGAAACGGCTCAGCGATGGCGTTAAGCCTGTTGCCTCGCTCGCTAAAAGATTATCGATAACAGAAGCTTGATCAAGAATCGCCTCACGTTCGTTATAAATACTGGTATCAAAACGCTGCTGCGCCAAAACAAAGTCCGATGTAATACGACGAATCGCATCAACACTTGCGCCCTGCCCAACATAACCTGCAGCCGTTAGCTCCCCTGGTTTATCAACAAAGATCGCTTCTTGGCGGCTATATCCAGGCGTATTAATGTTCGCAACGTTATTACCTGTGACAGACAGGCCAACCTGATGCGTTTTTAAGCCACTAATACCTATGTTAATTAAATCAGCCACGTCTAGTTACCACCCTTTACTGATTGAAAGATGGCATCCATGTCTGACAAACGATTCTGAACAATATTTCCAATTTTGTTCGCGTACTCTGGATCAGTCGCATAACCAGATTGCTGCAATGCTTGCGCAAAGGCGATCGGCTGTTCTTTCATAGAAAGCGCTTCTTCATAACGCGGATTGCCTTCTAAGAACTTGGCATAATCAGCAAAGCTTTCTTCATAAGATTGATAGGTTCTAAAGCTATCACGCTGCTTTAAGGCGACTCCCTGATGAAACTCAGTGGTAAGAATATTGGTACTGTCACCTTGCCAACCATTATTGGCCTTAATGCCAAATAGGTTGAAACTTGGAGCTCCATCTTCACGCAATATTGGTTTGTTTCCCCAACCAGTTTCAAGCGCTGACTGAGCCAACATGAGTTTGGCTGAGATGCCAGTTTGGGCTTCGATTTTTTGAGCAATCGGAGCAAGCGATGCAATAAAATCATTTGGACTATTAAATACAGTCTTTTTAAGCTCGCTAGTTCCTGACGTTAACAATGAAGCATTCTCTTCATTGCTCGCATCATTCGCTTGCTTAGCACTCAATTGATCAACTTGTTGCATTGCTTCAACGAGCTTCGCAGGCTCTAATCGAGGGAAGCCTTTACGCTCATAATCGCTCAAGGACATCTTCTTGTTCGCGATACTGAGGTCGCTCGGTACTAAGCCCTTACTTTCTAATATCTGGCGTTCGATAACTTCAGCGAGGCCAATACCGCCGCCGTTTTTCCCCGCCAATGACACAGAAATCTGGGAGTCGAACATTTCTTGATAGAATTCGCTCTCATTACTAGAAAGAATATTGCCTTCTGAAAAGCCCTTATTCGCCTCTCGCATTGATTTGAGCATCATTGAAATAAACAAGGACTCAAACTGCTCGGCAACTGCTTTGATACCCTCTCGTGTATCTTTAGTTGAGGCAGACTTTAGCCCCTGCAGCGCAGATAAATCGTTGTAGTTGGAGACGTCTGGCGTTTGGATCATTAGATCACCACCAAATCCGCTTTCAGTGCGCCAGCTTGTTTGAGCGCTTCTAGCACCGCCATGATATCGCCAGGTGCTGCTCCTACACGGTTAACAGCTTGTACAATCTCACTAAGCGTGGTCGCAGGACCAAACTCAAACATGCGGCCTTTTTCTTGTTCAGCACTGACATCTGAACGCGGCACAACGACTGTTTGGCCGTCCGAAAATGGATTAGGTTGGCTGACTTCAGCTTGCTCGTTGATCGTCACCGTCAAACTGCCATGGGTTACAGCGGCAGGAAGTACTTTTACATTTTGCCCAACAACGATGGTTCCAGTTCGCGAATTAATAATGACTTTTGCGGCAGCCTCACCTGGCTCAACATTCAGATTTTCTAGCATTGCGAGATACGACACGCGCTGCGCTGAGTCCCTCGGAGCACGCACACGAATTGATGTGCCGTCTTGCGCATAGGCTGTGTCCGGACCAAGCATGTCGTTGATTTGCTGCGAGACGTTCATGGCCGTTGTAAAGTCAGGCTGATGCAAATTAAATGTGATCGTATCGCCTTGGCTAAACGGACTCGCAATACCGCGCTCTACCGTCGCACCATTTGGTATACGCCCCACACTTGGAACATTCACCGTAATCGATGAACCATCGCTACCATCTGCACCAAAACCACCAACGACCAAACTGCCCTGCGACATGGCATAAATTCGACCATCGGCACCTTTAAGCGGTGTCATTAGCAAAGACCCGCCACGTAGGCTCTTCGAATCACCGAGGCTTGATACCGTGACATCAATGCGTTGGCCAGGTTTGGCGAACGCGGGCAAATCCGCATGCACAGCAACCGCTGCAATATTCTTCGCTTTTGGATCAACACCAGGTGGAATCGTGATACCAAATTGATTCATCAAATTACGGAATGTTTGGCTCGTAAATGGGGTTTTATCACCCGTGCCATCTAAACCAACAACGAGACCATAACCGATCAATTGGTTGCTTCGGACACCTTCAATACTTGCCATATCTTTCAATCTATCTGCGTGCGCAGGCGATAGTAACCACACACTTACTAGCACGATACATAATAAATTTATTAGAAAAGATAATTGTCTCAGCATCATTAACGCTCCCTACTACAGAGGCCACCATTCGCTGTTAAAGAATCGCGTCAACCAACCTTGTCGATTCACTTGATCAAACTCACCCGTGCCACCATATGCGATTCGGGCATTCGCAATTTTTGAAGACGGAACCGTGTTATCAATACCGATATCTTGAGGTCGAATCAGACCAGTTAAACGGATGTACTCATCCCCTTGATTCAAACTCAACCATTTCTCACCTTGCACGCGAAGTAATCCGTTAGGAAACACCTCAGCAACAGTGACTGAAATAGCACCCGCAAGACTATTGCTTTGCCCAGATTCAGCTGAGCCCTCAAATTCGCGTTCAAACGATGGATCGGTTGCTAAGCTCATACCCTTAAAGCTGATGGTATTGCCGAGAATATTCGCTTCGTTAAAGTCGACTTCATCGCTTTTGTCATAAGTCGTGTCTGCGCTTTTACTCGCTCGCGTGGACTCTTGCAGGTTCACGGTCAAGATGTCACCGACATTGATCGCAACTTGATCGCCATAGACACTAAACTGGCGATGAGATTGAAAAATACTACCGGTCACAGGTTCACCCATACGCAAGCTTTGCGCAGGGATCGGCGCATATCTGGGATCATCCGGAACAGGGTGCTCTCGCGTAATCGCAGCACAACCAACGCTCGCCAAAATGGCAAGCGTATTAGCAAGTTTCAATGCAGCTTTGATTACGTTCAACATAGACAAAAACTCAACAACAGCATTACACGTTCTGCGAGATAAACTGCAGCATTTGATCTGCAGTCGAAACGACTTTTGAGTTCATTTCGTAGGCGCGCTGCGTGGTAATCATGTTCACCAACTCAGTCACAACATCTACGTTTGAGGTTTCCAACATGCCTTGGCTCACCGCGCCAATTCCATCTAAGCCAGGCGTGCCAACAATTGGATTGCCACTAGCTTCGGTTTCGCGGAACAAGTTATTACCAATGGCTTTTAAACCTTGCGGGTTAATAAAATCTGCAAGATCAATTTGCCCAAGGTTCTGCAAAGCTGGATCACCCGCAACAGTGCCTGTAATCACGCCATCTTCGCCAATCGTAATTTCGTTCATTCCTTCTGGAATAGTAATGGCTGGCTCTAAGGCGTGGCCGTTAGCGGTCACAACTTGCCCATCTGAATTAATCTGAAATCTACCATCGCGCGTGTATGCGGTAGACCCGTCAGGTAAGGCAATCTGAAACATGCCTCGACCAGAGATCGCCATATCTAGAGGACGCTCCGTTACCTGCATTGAGCCTTGACTAAATTCTTTAACCGTTCCAACAACACGAACACCCGTACCAAGCTGCAGGCCTGATGGGAGCTGAGAATCCTGTGAGCTAAGCGCACCTGGATCTCTCTTAATTTGATATAGAAGATCTTGAAAAACTGCGTCATCACGTTTGTAACCAACGGTGCCGACATTGGCCAAGTTATTCGAAATGGTCGATAACTTGGTATCTTGTGCACTCAGGCCCGTTTGACTGACATATAAAGCGGGATGCATGATTCTCTCCTATCTAGAACAACCCAAGCGAGGGGTTGACCTGAAATCGGGCAGCAAAATCATGCCGCCCACGACGTTAAATTGACTTATTTAGGAAAATTGCAACAAGCGTGCCGAAGCTTCACTATTTTGATCAGCTTGACTCATTAATTTGACTTGCAGCTCGTATTGACGCGAAAGCGTAAGAATTTCGGTTAACGCAGATACGGCATTCACATTCGAACCTTCAAGAAAACCAGACTCAACGCGAATGGTTTCATCTAAAGGAGGCTCAATACCATCTTTGACGTACATTAAACCGTCACCACGTTTTTCCATATTGGCAGGATCTGGATTCACCAAGCGAATACGATCAATCTGTACAACTGCAGCCTCACCACCTAGCGGGATAACGGAGATAGCTCCATCCACTCCGATCTCAACTCCAGCCGATGGAGGAACAACAATTGGCCCACCCTCACCCAGAACTTCTAGACCCGAACCTGTGCGCAAGAAACCGTTTACATCAATCTGCAAATCACCCGCGCGCGTAAAGGCTTGCTCGCCATCAGGAGACTGAACAGCAATCCAGCCCTCACCCTTTAAAGCGATATCTAGCGCATTGCCTGTTTCCTGCAGCGGACCTTGCTCAAAGCGCGTCGCTGGACGCTCTGTCATTGAATATGCACGACTTGGAAAATGCTCACCATACACAGACATCGCGCGCGCCTGTGCAAAATCTTCTTTAAACCCCGCGGTATTCACATTCGCCAAATTGTTGGAATGTGCGCGTTGCGCATACATATTTTGCTTTGCGCCACTCATCGCAATATATAAAGCTTTATCCACTTGAGTGTCCTTTTTTCGTCAGATATTTACTATTAAGAGGTATAAAGCAATTTATCTGCCAAGGACTAAACGCAAAAAAGGAAAACACAGAAGTGCTTCCCTTTTTTATTGCCTTCAACCAGAAGGCGGCGAATATCAAAAAAGAAAATTAGATATTCAGAATAGTCTGCTGAATCGTATCAGCGGTCTCGATAGTCTTTGAGTTAGCCTGATAATTACGCTGAGCAACGATCAAGTTCACCAGCTCTTGCGACAAATCAACATTCGATGACTCTGTCGCAGAAGAGGTTAATAAGCCTAATGATGCAGTCCCCGGCGCACCAACAACAGCATCACCAGAAGCAAATGTTTCTACCCAAACACTGTCACCAACCGGCGCCAAACCCTCTTTGTCTCGGAAGTTTGCCAAAGCTACTTGACCAAGAACCTGAGTCTCACCATTTGAGAAACGCGACAAAATAACACCTGAACTGTCTACATCTAGACCAACCAGTCGACCAGTTGTATACCCATTTTGCCCTAAGTCATTCACAGCAAACGGGCTGCCGAATTGCGTCAGTGTAGCGATATCGATTTCAAAGTTTGAACTGGTTGGCGGGAATTCTACCGGCAAGGTTCCGCCGTCTACCAAATTGATCGGTAATGCCGCGCCATTTGGATCACCATTCTCATCGCGAGGCACCCAGTTAGAAATCAACACATCATCGGTCAAAGTCTGATTAAGCGAACCATCGCCATTGAAGACAACGTTGAATGTTGCGCGAGACGCCTGATCGCCAATTAAAGGGTCACCCACATCGAAGCCATCAATTTGAACATGCATCTGCCAAGTGCTCTGCTCTTGTGCCACGTTAGATGGCTGAGGCTGCTTCACAAAATACAAGTTCAAGATATGCGAGTTACCAAGACTATCGAAGATTTCTGTTGACGTTGCATGGTTATAAGTACCTGCATCTGTTGGATCAAAGCCATTATTGACAAATGGCTGACCAACGGTTGAACCAACGAGTGTGCCGGTACCAGAACTAAAGGAGAAGTTGTCATCCAAGGTAAAGTCGACAACACCACCAACCGTTGCCGCGACAGTACCGCCAACTGCTAAAGCAAGTGCACCAGGAGAAGAGCCTTCAATGTTGTATGCGTCACCTGCTAAACCCGCAACACCGAAGCGCAAATCTTCACCCTGATCTTGAATAATTTCTAGGTCACCTGCGCCATTGATAACAGCAGTAGTACCGACTAATGCAGACGAGTTAATTTGCTGACCAATGTCCGCCAATTGCTCGGCATTGGTTTGGGTTGCAGCTGAAGATGGCTGAAACGTCACGCCATTGACAGTAATCGTCATTGAATCAGAAGTGTTAGCCCAGCTCGCCACTGGTACCGTCACAGTTGTTCTTGCCGTTGCATTTACACCATCAACCGCACTGAAACGATCAGCGACAGCTCGCGCACTTTCGTTAGCGACAGTGGTTACGTTCTCTGTTGTAGTCGGCGTAGCAGGGTTACCGTCATCATAGGTGATTGTAACGGTCTGAGCTGAGTAGTTGTTGTTGGCACCAGCTTGCGCAATACCAACTTCCGTACCATCAGCAACTACAGTTGTACCTGAAACCGCCAAAACTGATTCAGAAGAATCGAGGTTCAACAAAGTATTAACAGAGGTTGTTTGACGTGGCGCCAAGTCATTTGTTTCTACTTCCAGATCACCAAGCACACCAGACACATTCCCTTCGTCATCAGCCTGAAAACCTTGAACTTGCATTCCAGTATTATTAACAAGGAAGCCTTCTCGGTTCACACCAAATTGCCCTGCACGCGTATATTTCACTTCATCGTTATCATTGACGATGAAGTAACCGTTACCGGTAATCGCCATATCAAGGCCGTTATCAGTGAACTCAACATTACCTTGGCTGTGGATCTGACGAATAGCCTGCACCTGCACACCATCACCAACGTCGGTTACCCCACCGCCAAAAAAGCTATTTGAATAGGCATCACCAAATTCAGCACGTGAACGCTTGAAACCAACCGTACTTGCATTCGCAATATTATTACCAGTGACCTCGAGGTCTGTTGCGGATACTTTTAATCCACTGAGTGCTACATTGAATGTCATATTGAACCTCTACTGATTAATTAATTAATTTCGCGCACGTTCTCTAACGGAACGCCACCTAAGCCAGCCAAGTTAAGTGTCACTTCGCCGCTTTGAGCGATTGATACACTATTCACTTGCGAAGCAAACAAGGTATCGACCTGCTCAGCGCCCGCGCTTGTTTTTATTTCTGCTTTTATTGTGTATTTGTCTGCAGGCATCTGATCACCCTGCTCATTCAAACCATCCCATTCAAACGGCACTGAACCGGCAAATTGTTGCCCAAGGTCAACACGCCGCACGAGCTCACCTGAACCATTCAAAATAGAGATAGAAAGATTGCTAGTTCCAGACGGAATGTCTGCAATGCCGCTAATCGTTCCACTTGCCGAAAGTGGAGCCTCAGCGCCTGGCACCAACACAGAGCGCCCAACCATGGCAGACGCTTGCAATGCTTGTGTAGACTGGAACTTATTGGTGAAGTTATTCACCGTGTTGTTAATTTGTTGCATTTCTTCTAGCGCACTAAATTCAGCTAGCTGCGAGATAAAGGCACCGTTATCTTGAGGCTCAAGAGGGTTTTGATTCTCGAGCTGAGCGATCATCAGATCCAAAAACTCGTTTTTACCCAAGTCACCTTTCTTTGCCGCTTCGCCGTTATTTTCTAAGCGATACTGCGCTAGAGGATCAGCAACCCCGGAGGTATTAATACTTGTCATCGTCTATCTCGCCTATTGGCCTAAAGTTAAAATTCGCTGCATCATGGTTTTGGCTGCCTCCATGACATCGACATTTGTTTGAAAACTGCGCGAGGCGGACATCATGTCAGCCATTTCCTCTACAACATTCACATTGGGATATATGACGTAGCCCTGCTCATCCGCCAAAGGGTGATCCGGCTGATAACGCATATCCAACGCTGCATCACTCTCGACAATACCTTTAATCTGAACACCTTGAGAACCCGCATCTGTCATACTCGGCATCACACCTGTCATAGCGCTTTCTTGAATCGCTGCAAATACAGGCTTTCGCGCTCGATACACTTCGCCAGTACTGCTCGCTGCACTATCTGCATTGGCGATGTTACTAGCGGTTGTATTTAAACGTACCGACTGTGCCGACATGCCAGAACCGGCAATATTAAAAATGGAATTTAAAGACATGCTTATTCACCCTTTATTGCTTTGCTTAGGGATTTAAACTTTCCATTCAAGAACTGAAAGCTCGCCTGATAGTCGAGAACATTCTTGGTAAATTCAGCAAGCTCTTGCTGCGTATCTACTGTGTTCCCGTCTACGGATGGCTGAATTGGCGTTCGGTAAAGAACTTCCGCTCCGGATTGACCTTGGTTAGGAGCAATGTGACCGCTTTGCGTAGCGCTCATCGCTAACTGCCCATCAAGCATGCTTTGCTGTTCAGCCATCGCCGCTTTGAAGTCAATGTCGCGCGCTTTGAATCCGGGCGTATCTGCATTTGCTAAGTTGTTTGCCATCAACTCAGCACGCTGCACTCGAAGCTCTACAGCTTGCGGGTGAACACCTAATGCATTTTGAAATGAAATCGCCATTTAACTCATCCTAGTTAATCTAAGAGGTTAAAAAGCAAGAGAAGTGCCAATTATTTTTTCTTATTTTTCAATAACTTATAAATTGCCGCTTTTATTGCCCGCGGCAAGGCTTATCCGTCATGCGACGCGAGCGTTATTGGCCAGTCCAAAAAGAAAAACTATCCTCTAAAACGGGGTCCACAATACGCTTTGCGTCTCCTTCAGGCGTTCCTATATATAAAAAGCCGACGAGACTTTCGTGCTCAGAAATTCCTAAACCACGCTTCACAACAGAGTCGACTGCCATATCGCCCGTTCGCCACATCCCTCCAAAACCTTCTGCTTGTAAAGCCAAAAGGATGTAGGACAACCCGGCAGCAACACATTGCTCCTGTTCAAAATAAGGCACTTTGGGGTGATCGATATTCTTCGAAACGGCCACTAAAATCATCGGTGCGCGAAACGGCATTTTTTTACACTTTTCGATCTTCGCTTCACCACAATCTGGATTGGCCGCAACTGCAGCCTGCGCAAATAGCTCACCTAGCTTGGTTCGCGCATCACCTTCCACAATCAAATATCGCCCTGGGCGAAGTACCTTGTGGTCAGGCGCACGTAGTGCACTTTTCAAAATACCTTTTAATTGTTCACCTTCAGGTGCAGGTGAAACTAATCGTGGAAAAGACACGCGCTGATGCAAGAAGTTTAGGATGCTGTTTTCATAGCTCATGATGAATCGCTTTACACAGAGAACATTTGTTAATAAAAAAAGGAGGTGCTAACCTAAGCCACCAAAATTAAGGCTAGGCAAGACTCAAGCAGCAATAATACAGAATAAGCGCGCTTGCCTAAATAGATTGCGAAGAAAGAAAATACCCAGTTTTACGAACACCTCTTTTATTCGTTTGGGCAGTAAACTATGGCAAGTGAACCAAGTATAATTAATTATGATGCGCCGCCGTCAGTCATGCCGGCCTATAATGGGCGCGTACTTGCATACCTAACGTCTACTCTCACCTTTATTACGGGCATTTTATTAGGTCATTTTGATAAGAACCTAATTTGGTTTGTGCCTTTCGCCATGCTTTGGCCCCACCTTTTATATTTCTTCGTTCGTCATTTCAAACTCGCTGATAATCCAACCGCTCGTGAAGTAACCTTACTTATAGACGGTGTTATTGTTGGGTGTACGATTGTTCTCATCGAATTCAGCCTCACTGCTTCTTTATTCTCGATCATTATGGGTGCGTTTAGCTTCATTGTTGTAGGAGGTATGAAGCTATTAGTACTCGGCTGCATCACAGCATCTATATCGCTAGGATTAAGCGGCTTAATTTTCGGATTTAACTTCAATATAAATGAGCCGGTTTTGGTGACTCTTGTGGCTGGTATTGGGGCAGGTGTCTATGTTGCTGTTACCGCATATTACACACACCAACAAGCGAAGGCCTTGGTAAAAGCGAAGTCACAGATTCAGCACCAACGAGAACAGTCGATCTCACTATCGCATAAGCTTGCGAAGTATCTTTCACCACAAGTATGGCAATCTATCTTTACCGGTGAACGTGACGTTCGTCTTGAAACGCAACGTAAGAAATTAACGATCTTCTTCTCAGACATTAAGGGCTTTACCGAACTTGCTGAGGAAATGGAGCCAGAGAGCCTCACTGAGCTTCTGAATAGCTACTTTAATGAGATGTCTCAAATCGCATTAAAGTATGGCGGCACTATTGATAAGTTTGTAGGCGATTCGATCATGATCTTCTTTGGCGACCCGACAAGCCGCGGACCAAAAGAAGATACGCTTGCCTGTGTAGCCATGGCGATCGAGATGCGTAAGCACATGAAGATTCTCCGCCAAAAATGGCAAAGCCAAGGGATCAAAACACCTCTACAAATTCGTATCGGCATCAGTACTGGATACAGCACGGTAGGTAACTTCGGCGCCGAGAATCGCATGGATTATACGATCATCGGAAAAGAGGTAAATCTTGCGTCTCGTCTTGAGAGCTTAGCGGAGCCTGGAGAAATACTGATCTCTTACGAGACCTTCTCGTTAGTCAAAGATAAGGTAATGTGTAGAGATAAAGGCGAGATCACTGTAAAAGGATTCTCTCGCCCTGTGCCAATTTATCAGATCGTCGATTTCCGCAGAGATATTGGCGCTGGCCAGAGTTTTATCGAACATGAAACAGGCGGCTTTGCGCTGTACTTAGACACCGAAAAAGTCACAACTGAAGAGAAAGACTTAGTTGTTCGGGCCCTTGAGCGCGCCGCGGAAAAACTCAAGGACCGCGATTAAATCAAATAGTTCTCTTTTAAGAACTACTGCCTAACATATCGCGTTTGAGGACAGACAGAAACACGGTCTTCGGTTGCTCGATAAGGGTTGATATCTAAGCCCCCGCGGCGCGTATAACGAGCCATCACACTCAAAGATGTACATCCACACTTCGCCAAAATATCAGTAAATATTTGCTCACAGCAATGTTCGTGAAAGTCCTGACAATTGCGGAAAGACACCACGTAGCGCAGCAAACTTTCACGATCAATCTTAGGCCCTTTGTAGGAAACAACCACAGTCCCCCAATCTGGTTGACCCGTTACCGGACAATTCGATCGTAACAAATCTGAATATAAGGTTTCTTCAACAAGCTCATCGCTATCAGCTTGAAGCAGATCTGCGTTTGGCTCATACACAAAATCTTTGGCATCCAGATGATCAACGCTCTCACCAGCTGGAAGGTTTACCGCTTGAATATCAATAAGGTCGTGTAACTGAACCGTTACTGCAGCACCTGCTGCTGTACTCAAGTCCTGCTCTAAAGTTTCAATCAATGCGTCTTTACTTTTTATCTTCTCTTGATTAAATGAATTGAGATACAACTTAAACGACTTAGACTCGATGATATTCTTCGACTGACAAGGAATACTAAAAACCCCAATGGCGACTTCTGGCTTACCATTAGTGTTTAGCCAAGACACCTCAAAACTCGTCCAAACATCTTCACCAGCAAATGGTAAATCCGTGTATTCGATCCCTAAACTCGCGCGACTTTCACTACGTGCAATTGGGAATAGCACCTCGGGTGCGTATCGATCTAAATAATTCGTTTCTTTACCTAACTGGCTGTTCTCAACAATCGCCATACATACCTCAAATAATTTTCCGTCGCGCTCGTATTGCTATAAAGCAGTTACCACGAAGAATCGCAGTCTAGCTGCGAATGCCCTTGCCTTTAGAAAGTAAAAACAAAGCCGTCGAAAATAATAGAACAATAAAAACAATAACCATCCCAAACGCGAATCGAATATCGATATCACTCACACCCAATATTCCGTAACGAAAAGCATTCACCATATATAAAATTGGGTTCGCTTGAGATACGTTCTGCCAAAACTCTGGCAGAAGCGAAATACTATAGAACACACCACCGAGGTAGGTGAGCGGCGTTAATACAAAAGTAGGGACGATAGAGATGTCATCAAATTTCGTCGCGAATACTGCATTAATAAATCCGCCAAGCGAAAATACAATCGCAGTCAATATCACCATACTGGCCGTCACCAGTACGTTGTGAACAACTAAATCAGTAAAGAATAAAGAGAGTAAGGTAACGATAATCCCTACCCCAACACCACGCGCAACACCTCCGGCAACGTAACCGCTCAGCACAACCCAGTTTGGAACAGGTGAAACGAGTATTTCCTCAATACTACGCTGGAACTTCAAACTAAAGAAAGACGACACCACGTTTGCATAAGAGTTAGTAATCACCGACATCATAATCAAGCCTGGGACAATAAAACTCATATAGTCATAGCCGCCCATTTCTCCGATACGAGGCCCGATAAGATTGCCAAAAATGACAAAATACAAAGCCATGGTAATCGCAGGTGGAAGCATCGTTTGCGCCCAGATTCGTGTAAATCGACGAATCTCTTTTACTACGATGGTCGTAAAAGCAATCCAGATTTGATGTGCGTTCATTTGGTTTGCTCCTTCGAATTTAAGTCTTGGCTAGAGCTAACCAAAGATAAAAACAACTCTTCCAAACGGTTACTTTTATTGCGAATACCCAATACCTTCCAGTCTTCATCTTTGACGGCATCAAAAAACGTCCCTAAGTCTCTTCCCTGCTCGACAGTCAACTCGATAGCACCGTCGTACGTTAGCGCGGTATCGTATCCATCTAACTCTGGCGCCTTACTTAATGGCGGCGTCGTTTCGAAGACATATGTTTGCTTGGTTAACTTACTCAGCAATTCGTGCTTTGGACTATTCTCGAGAATTTCACCCTTATCAATGATGGCAATATTGCGACACAACTCCTCAGCTTCTTCGAGGTAGTGTGTAGTCAAAATGATGGTAGTACCCGCATCGTTAATTTCTTGAAGGAACTTCCACATGGATCGACGCAGCTCAATGTCAACGCCAGCAGTAGGCTCATCTAGAATCAGCAATTTTGGCTTATGAATAAGTGCTCGTGCGATCATTACACGACGCTTCATGCCACCGGAAAGCATTCGAGCCGGCTCGTTGCGTTTTTCCCAAAGACCAAGTGATTTTAAATATACTTCTGCGGTTTGCTTCGCCTCTGATGCAGGAATACCGTAATAGCCCGCTTGCGTCACAAGAATATGCTCAACTTTCTCAAACTGGTTGAAATTGACCTCTTGCGGTACGACGCCCAAACAAGTCTTTGCCTTCTCGAGCTCGCGATCTAAGTCATAATCAAAGATTTTTACCTTGCCGGACGTTTTATTTACGAGTGAGGAGACAATACCAAGCGTCGTTGATTTACCCGCTCCATTTGGTCCTAACAAAGCAAAGAAGTCCCCCTTCTTCACATTCAAGGAGACATCTTTTAAGGCAACGTGCCCATTGTCGTAAGTCTTGTTCAAGCTCACGATCTCTAACGCATTGGTCATCGAGATATTCACTTTAGTAGGTTTGAGGCAGTTTTTATGAGGGCGCACTTATCAAATTTCAAGCGATCGTCAAAAAAGACTTTGATAAGCGTAGATGAGATTTAGCAAGATCCAATAAGAGCGAAAAAATCATGCAATGCGCATATGAGGAGAGCGCGTAGGAAATGTCAGTTAGAGATATTTAGCAGTAAAAAGCCAAGCTTACATGCCCGACATTATATGCTTCAGACTCCATTTAGACGTTGCGCCAGACAGAAGGAAGGCATTCTCATCAATGCCAAATGCTCCCTTAGGCAAACTATCTTTAATATATAGCGCCTCTGCTTCGGAATGACTTTCATTCCATGCTTTTAAATCCAACTTACGGCCGCTTTTCAGCAATTTTTTGTCTTTATCCGTCACAACAATAATCTGTGGAAGCAAACGTCGTTCGCTATTGTGACCTGTAACAATTCCAACTTCTTGAGTGCTCAGTTCAACCAAGGTTCCAGTCGGGAATACGCCAATCGCTTCGATGAAGCGTTCAACAAGATCTTTTTGAAACAGGACGTTTCTTTGCTCATAGAGTTCCGCGACAGCCTCTCGAGGCGACAAACCTTTACTTTCCCCCCTAGGCGTAATCATCGTTTGATATTCGTCTACTAAGCCCGCAATTTTTGCTAATAACGGAATTGTTTGACCAGTGACACCTTTCGGGAACCCTGAACCGTTGTGTCTCTCGGCATGAAACTCAACAATGCTCAACACACTGTCAGGCAAGCCATCACATTCTTTCAGAATATCTAAACTGTGCTGAACGTAGGACTGATAATTTGGGTTCTGCTTGCTATCTTCTGGTTCAGCATCTCTCACAGACTGCTCTAACTTTACCTTTCCGATGTGTGACAAGAGCACGCCAACCGCTAGACTTTTCATCAAAGGATTTGTTAACCCAAGGTGTCTTGCAAAAACGAGCGCCCAAATCGATGCGCGAACCACATGCTGATAACCTTGTTGATCTTCATCGTCCATTTTTGCCAACCAGATAAGCGCGTCTGGATTGCGAACGACACTCACGACCATGCTCACTGCAAGCTTTTGCGTATCTTGGACGCTTACTTGCTCTCCATTCGCGACACTCTCACAAATGTTTCGAACAGCATCATTTACTTGTTGATGTAATCGTTTTACACGCGCCGCTTCTTTCTGAATACTTACTTCAGACTTATAACTTTCTGGCGATTTGATAACGACTTCAGGAAGTTCCAGCGTAGCTTGCCCGCTTTTCTTTACACCGGAAGATGATGCCTTACTAGGATTAAATGCTGCGTGCTCTGCATGAGCATTTTTTACGCGCGTTTTTTTACTATCGATAAAGACGTGGCTACAAAATTGAGCAATCGCTTTTCTATCGTCTTCGGCCCGTATATAAAAACCCTGAAGCGGAAACGGCGTTTCGTGCCACGGACGATCTAGGTCTGCAACAAACATCCCTTCTTGCAGATTCGATACCGCTGTTTTGACACGTTCAACACTCATATCTCGTTCTCTTTACCCGTTAACACGCACAATTCACGCTATTATGACTCACTCAAAAATTGATACCACTAAAGCCTGTAAGCCTTTGTAACGTATAGTAATTAACGACCCTGCGTTGGGTCACATACCGACGAATGATTCCATAATTGAGGTACGTGCCCATCCTTATCACTACCAGGTACGGTCTTAGTCGAAACCACATAGGGAATACTCGATGGCTTAAGATAATCACGGTTTACCCACTTCCTACCAACCCTTACCTGAGGCTCTTTAGGCTGACAACGCATGATTATCTGGATTTCATCACCTAAATATTTGATCTCCCCAGCCCCTTTCGCGTCGACAACATAAGCACAAGCCTTACCTTTTTCTATGGGTAACGCCCTGTGATCTAGATCTTTACGCTCAGACCCACAGTAAGCAATCCCTAACTGATCATTAGGGATGCACGCTCTTTGCGCCCGAAAATTAGCATCATAGAAGCGCACAGCGCGCTGCGAGCACTGAGCCTGTAATACGAGAGGAGTTGAATAGCGTTCTCGGGAGTTGAACCCTTGTACGTCAATAGTTTCCCAATGAACACGAAACTGTCTCAACTCGCCTTGCGAGTTCTCTGCCTCAAAAAAACCATAATGCGTTGTGGTTCTTGACGTTGCACAGCCTTGCAAAAGCAAGCTGAAACCAAGCAGAAAGACCGAGAAAATTTTCAATAAAGTCATTTATATACAAACTTTTTGTAGAACTTGTCTTAAGACTAGCAAGGAATACGCATGTTGGCCCAGATCAAGACAAGTTATTTACTTGCATAAAAAGCTTGCTTAATGCATTCTCGATATTAAAATTGAAATCGTTCTCATTATTAACTTCATTAAGGATAAACCATGCGTTTTGGAATTAAGTCACTACTCGCCGCAATGCTATTTACCTCAGTAAGCAGCAGTGCGATTGCATCAGAAGAAGTCAATGTCTACTCATACCGCCAACCATTTTTGGTAGAACCATTATTCCAAGGCTTCACTGAAGAGACAGGAATCAAGGTAAACGTGGTATTTGCCAAGAAAGGTCTAGCAGAGCGCCTTAAGCGTGAGGGTGCTAACTCTCCGGCTGACTTAGTATTCACTGTTGATATTGGCCGCCTAAATGAAGTTGTTGAAATGGATTTAGTTCAGGCTGTTAACTCAGATACTCTTAACAGCAATATTCCTAGCCAATATCGTGATCCAGAAGGACTGTGGTTTGGTCTTACGACTCGTACTCGCTCTATCTACGCATCAAACGAACGTGTAAAAGATGGCGAAATCACAACATATGAAGAGCTTGCCGATGAAAAATGGAAAGGTCGTATTTGTACTCGTAGCGGCAAACACCCATATAATTTAGCGTTGATCGCTTCAATGATCGCTCATCACGGCGAAGCAGAAACGGAAACATGGTTGAAGGGCGTTAAAGCAAACCTTGCTCGCAAACCACAAGGCAATGATCGCGCACAAGTAAAAGCTATTTATGAAGGAGTATGTGACCTTTCACTAGGCAATAACTACTACCTAGGCAAAATGCTTCAAGATGAAGAGCAAACAAAATGGGCAAATGCCGTTAACATTCTGTTCCCTAACTCTGCAGATCGCGGTACTCACGTAAACATCAGCGGCATGGCATTGACAACGAGCGCACCAAACAAAGCAAACGCCATTAAGCTAATGGAATACTTAACAGGCGAAACAGCTCAAACAATGTATGCTGAGCAAAACTTTGAATACCCAGTTAACCCAGCAGTTCAACCAAGTGAACTCGTTGCATCTTGGGGTGAATTCAAAGCAGATCAACTACCTCTTGCTGACATTGCCGGTTTACGCAAAGCTGCTGCAAAGCTAGTAGATAAAGTAGCATTCGATCAATAATGCATCGACTCATAAAGAAAGCGGCCTAGAGCCGCTTTTTTTGTTTATACTAAGTTTCTTTAAGACAACCGAATCATTTCTCTTTGCGCACTAATAGCCCGACATATCCCGTTAAATCTTTTTGGCGATCAGAGCATTACTGGAAGCTCAGTGCTTTTTTAACGACCAGCATCATCTGCCTACCAGTATTGGCCGTTTTGTATTTAGCCGCATTTCCAGACGACAACATTTGGGTTCATTTATCTGAGACAGTACTTCCTGCCTATATTAAAAGCACGCTGATATTAATGCTCGGAGTTGGATGTCTGAGTACCGCTTTAGGCATTGGTGCTGCATGGTTAATAAGCCATTATAGTTTTCCAGGCAAACGTTTTTTCACGTGGGCGTTATTACTCCCTTTTGCGATGCCTGCGTATGTGATTGCTTATGTCTACACTGACTTTCTTGAATATGCTGGCCCTCTCCAATCAATGCTTAGAGAGATATTTGGCTGGCAATCGAGCAGAGACTACTACTTCCCCGAAGTCCGAAGCATGGGGGGCGCCATTATCCTCATGTCACTAACGCTATACCCTTATATCTACATGCTGGCTCGCGCCGCATTTTTGCAACAATCAGTTTCTCTTTACTACGCCGCTAGAAGCCTGGGTTCGAATTCTTTTGGCTTTTTCTTCCGCGTATCATTACCGATTGCGCGACCTGCAATTGTCGTCGGTCTATCTTTGGTTCTGATGGAAACACTGAATGACTTCGGTACCGTTGATTACTTCGCAATTCAAACGCTGACTGCAGGCCTTTATGACACATGGCTGAATATGAGCAATTTAGGCGGTGCAGCTCAAATTGCTACCGTGATGATGTTAGCTGTCGTGTTTTTAATCATGATGGAGAGAAAATCTAGGGACCAACAGCAGTCGTTTTCTAGCAAAACTCAATCACGTCCTCTGCCAACTCAACACCTGACTGGAAAAAAGGCTTTCTTCGCTACTCTACTCGCATCAACACCAATTGTTTTTGGTTTCTTAATTCCGGTCATCATCCTTTCCGACTATTCGATTCATTACTTTGACAAAAGCTGGAACACGCAATTTTTTACCTACGCATTTAATAGTTTTTCTCTGAGCTTTAGCGCCGCATTCATCACTTTAGTCATCGCATGTATTTTGGCTTATACGAAGCGCTTAGATAACTCAAAATTCACCCGCTCTATGACACAAGTATCTAGCCTAGGGTACGCAATTCCAGGTGCCGTTTTGGCAATCGGCGTAATTATTCCGCTCGCGGGCTTTGATAACTGGCTTGATAGCATTGCTCGCAGCCATTTCGGATTCAGCACTGGCTTATTATTGAGTGGAAGTATTGCGGCATTACTTTTTGCCTACACTGTGCGCTTCTTAGCCGTCGCAACCGGAGCTATAGATTCAAGCCTTGAGAAAGTTACACCATCGATGGACATGGCCTCTCGATCTCTTGGAAAGAGCAGCCTGACAACGCTAATACGCATTCACTTACCGATCATAAAACCAGGCGCATTAACGGCCATGCTTGTCGTGTTTGTAGATTGTATGAAAGAGCTTCCTGCAACACTGATACTGCGCCCATTCAATTTTGAAACACTGGCAACGCATGTGTATCAATTTGCGTCAGATGAACTGATAGAACAATGCGCATTATCAGCTTTAGTAATTGTTATTGTGGGAATTATTCCTGTGATTTTACTTAGCCGCTCAATCAATCGAACGTAGTACTTATCTGAAATGTTGAGACATAAAAAAAGCGACCCAAGGGTCGCTTTTTTTATCGCTGGGAACTTATTCCCAAACTACTTTAGCTCTACCAGCATACCAACCATCAATTTGATCTTTGTACTGTCCTTCAACAACATCACGCTTGATCTTCATTGTTGGCGTTAAGAAGCCATTCTCAATCGCCCAAAAATCTTTTACAACAACCATGAACTGCAAAGCTTCATGCGGATCAACCGTTGCATTCACCGATGCCATTAGCTCAGTCAAACTCTTCTCTAAGTTTGCACGAAAATCTGGCTCATCGCGTTTTGGCAATGCCTCTTCAGAAAGATGAATCAATGCGTGAGGCTGCGGACACTCAGCACCAGCAACACATACCATTTCAATTTCATCGTGACTGATGATTTTATTTTCAATTGGCGCCGGAGCAACGTACTTACCCTTACTCGTCTTAAAGATCTCTTTGATACGACCAGTAATTTTAAGGCGACCCATGTCATCGATCTCACCTTTGTCACCAGTTAGCAAGAAACCATCTTCGGTGAAGCTTTCTTTGGTTTTCTCATCGTTTTTGTAATAACCCATCATATTTGCAGGGCTGTTCACTTCGATTTCACCAATCTCAGAAATACGCTGCTGAACACCGGGTAAGGGCTCACCAACATAACCAACACGCGAACGGCCAGGTAGTGAAATATGCGAGTAAGCAAAATTCTCTGACATGCCATAGCCTTCAAGCAGCTCAAGGCCAAGACCGCGGTACCACTTGATAATTTCTTCAGACAACGGAGCAGAACCACTACCAGCAAACCGACAATGCTCCAAGCCTAGTCCAGTCAATACTTTCTTCTTCACAATGCCTGACAGAATTGGCACTTTTAATAGACGATTAAGTTTCTTAGGAGGCATTTTCTTGAAAATACCTAGCTGGAACTTAGACCATAAACGCGGCACTGAAACGAATACTGTCGGACGTGCTCGCTGAAGGTCTTGCAAGAAGGTGTCTAACGCTTCTGCAAAATAAAGTTCGAAACCAATGTAGAACGACGACTGCTCAACAACATAACGCTCAAACACGTGCGCAAGTGGCAAGTATGAAAGCATGCGATCTTCAGTGAATAATTTAAGAGCCTGAGATGCACCGGAAGCAGCTACACCCATTGCTCCAAACGACAACATAACGCCTTTTGGACGACCGGTACTACCTGAGGTGTATACGATAGTCGCTAACTCATCTGCTGAACGCTCAACTTCACCCTCAAGAGGAGCTGTTTCAGCAATTAATGAATCCCACGTTGGGTAATCATTTTCTGGGCTTAAAGGATAAGAGATACAAGGCATGTCAGCTGGAACGCCCGGAGCCATATCTTCCCAATCATCGAGCTTACCTACGAATAAAGCTTGCGCTTCACTGTGCTCAAGAATGTAGCTAACCGTGTCAGCATTCAATGTTGGATAAAGAGGAACCGTCACATGACCTGCCATCCAGATTGCTAGATCTGACATGATCCAGTGGGCACAGTTTTTTGAAAGAATCGCTATTTTACTTTTCGGAGGGAGGTTCTGAGCTTTGAGGTAGTTCGCCATACGTCGGGCTTCGTTCATGGCACGTGCCCAAGTATATTCTTGCACTACACCATTACCCATTGGCTGAGTCATATAGACTTTATCAGCTCTTTGTTTTTCCCACTTATAAACAGACTCTAAAGGAAGCGTCACATTCTGAACTGCACTCATAATTATTCGATCGCCTTTTATTCGTATTTTAGAAAACGTGTTTCATTAATTTTTTGACAATATTTTTGAATGATAAAAGGACTGAGTTCAAATTGAAACAACAATTTAAACTCAGTCCCGATAGCGCAAATTAGCCTTGCTTATACAAACCCTAAACTCCTACGGTCAATCCCATAAGACAGATTCTTTCGCTTTAAACCAAGTCTCAACTTTCGGCGCGTAATGTGACTCAATCACATCTCTTTTTATTTTCATCGTTGGTGTTAAGAAATTATTCTCAATCCCCCAGACATCACTCACCACAACAATAAACTGAATTGCCTCATGCTGATCTAAGGTTGCATTAACAAACTTGATTAATCCCTTAAGGCTCTCCGAGGTTTTGTCGCGAAATGCTTGATCACCATGCATAGCCTGCAAATGCTCTGGCAAAACAGCCACAGCATATGGTTGAGCACAATCTGCACCCGCAACGCAAACAACTTCAATCGCTTGATCGACCATCAACTTATTTTCGATAGGCGCTGGCGCAACGTATTTACCTTTACTGGTCTTAAAGATTTCTTTAATTCGACCTGTAATCTTTAATCGACCTAACTCATCAATCTCGCCTTTATCTCCCGTCAATAAGAAACCATCTTCGGTGTAGCTTTCTTTGGTTTTCTCATCATCTTTGTAGTAGCCCATCATCGCAGCAGGGCTTTTAATTTCTATCTCACCTTTTTCAGAAATTCGCTGCTGAACCCCAGGCAATGGCTCGCCGACATACCCGACTCTAGCGCGACCAGGCATACTGATATGTGAATAAGCAAAATTCTCCGACATGCCATACCCTTCCATCAATTCCAGTCCTAAGCCTCGGTACCAATTAATAATATCTTCTGACAAAGGAGCTGAGCCACTCACAGCAAAGTGACAATGATCTAAGCCCAAGTTCTTCAATACTTTTTTATTTACAAGAGAAGATATGATCGGAATACTCTGAAGGAACTTCAGTTTTTCAGGTGTCATTTTCTGGAATACACCGAGCTGGAACTTCGCCCATAATCTCGGCACAGAGATAAAGACCGTTGGTCGCGCACGCTTTAAGTCCTGAACAAATGTATCAAGCGCTTCTGCAAAGAAAAGATGAAAACCCACATACAAAGACGCCTGCTCTACGGCATAGCGCTCAAATACGTGCGCCAAAGGCAAATAAGAAAGCATGCGTTCTGAATCTTTCATCTCAAGTGCCTCAGAAACACCTTTCGCTGCCATACTCATAGCCCCAAAAGAAATCATGACACCTTTAGGTTTGCCAGTACTCCCCGAGGTATAAACAATCGTTGCTAACTCATCGGCATCACGAACCGTTTCTTCCATAAACGGTTTATGGTCGGCAACAATTTGCTCCCAAGTTTGGAAATCATTTGGCGGGCTAAGTGAATAAGATAAACAGGGAAGATCATCTGGAACACCAGCTTTCATCTCATCCCAGTCATCCAATTTACCAACAAAAAGAAGTTTTGAATCACTGTGTTCTAGAATATATCGAACGGTCTCGGCGTTTAATGTCGGATACAGAGGTACAGTGACATACCCCGCCATCCAAATAGCCAAATCTGACATGATCCAGTGCGCACAGTTTTTCGATAAAATAGCAATCTTGCTTTTGGGGGGGAGGTCTAGAGACTTTAAATAGGAGGCCATTCTTCTCGCCTCACCAACCGCTCGGTTCCAAGTGTATTCTTGTACCTGATCCCCGCCCATCGGCTGTGTCAGATATAAATCATCAGCTTTTGCTTTTTCCCACTTATAGGCGTAAGCGAGTGGCGATAAAAATCCGTTATTTGCTCCCATGAACCCCTCTCTATTTATTATTGGTGGACTTACGAAGAGCAACCATCATAAAAGCAGTGCCACAAAAAAGATATGTTAAATGCAGCCAAGCGACTATTTGCAGTGTGATTGCAAACACAACAAGCAATAATAGAATTTGCTGCGCTCTGAAATCTCGACTATATCACTACGGCGCTTGGTAATTTTGCTAGGCTAATCATCACAATTAAAACGATAACCATAGGCTTAAGGAACTGATATGTCGCCTAATCAGGTCGTATCGAACGAGCATATGGATACCTTGAAGTCGCCATACACATGTATCAAATGTGGCGAAGGTTCTATGATACCAGCCGTTCAAGAAGGTGAGCCGGAGTACACCGAAAACTATCTATGCGTGAAGTGCCATTTCCATGACACGATTCCCGCGCATGGGATACTCATTAGTCAAGCAGCAACGAGTGTCATAGGACTGTTGCTATGCTTCTTTCTATTTTATGACTATGTATTCGCCTCAACGCCAGATTCTGCTAACACTGTCGAACATAGCGCCTTAGGTTTAGTCGTTGGAGCGTTTTGTATTGGCTTTATTTTTGTTCTTTTTAAAGCATGGAAAGGACATTTGCTAAGACAAAGCTACTTGACTCGTTAGCAACCAACCAAGAAGTGACCCTACTAACACCAATGCTAAAACAGGCTTCGCGATAGCAAGCAGCTTGTTACGTACTCGACGCCTAGCTCTTAACTGTGGCAAATCTTTTAGTAATGAACTTGGCTCGTTCAATGGATAATGTATAAAGACCGCACCGTCTAAACATTGATTGTAGTCGCTGCTTCTCGCGATATTTTTGACTGCGCCCTCAACAGAGTTAGGTGATTCAGACAGCATCAGATCCAAACCATCACCTATCTCAGAAACATTAGGCAATAATAAAGAGTTGCCAAACACCAATATTTCATCAGTATGAAGGTCGCCGATAATTCGCTCAACCTTATGAGAAGATTCCGAAATTAGAGGCAATACGCCCTCATCTCCATGGAGTAAGGCAGCTCCCATCTCGCCGATCCAACACAACTCATAATGGAACGAATCAAAGCGGCATAGAAGAATATTTGCACCATCACGCTGAAATTCGTCAAGTACACCAAGGCCAGCTTTCAAAGTCTCAGAAAGGCTTAAACCACACTCAAGACCATTCTGAATTCGCTCGTTCAGCGCGGATATATCAAAACCAGAATCAACACAAACCCATACACCATAGTCACTTAATTCAAATGAAGAAGACTCAGAAGATCCGAGATGGATATAGGTATTAAGCATGCCGAAAAAACCATTGTATTTTTGCGGCAGAGGTTATCAGTGCACAGAGCAGTTAGATAGAGGAAATACTTACCATGCGATTACATATTTGAGCACATAGTAAAGAAACAATTAAATTAGTGAGAGCTAACCAATTTCGCTTCATCCAGCATAGCCAAGACAACTTTATCCGACATCACTGGATTTGCCATAGAAGGTTCGTCATCCCCTTCAACGAGAATAACCTCTTCATCGAGTTCCTTTACCTGTTGCAAGAACTTTGCAGTCATCATGCTTTCAGGAATAGGACGATGAAGAGTAGGAATAGATTCTTCTTTCGGAGGGTTAACTTTATAGCTCGCTAAATCAACCGCTGGAGCGATTGCTTCAACATGATCATTCTCGGCAGCAGAATCTAGAAAATTACTAGTTTCCGATACGTCAGCTGCACGAAAAGCTTTGATCTCATTTTGTGCAGGCTCTACATCGTCAAAAAAACCACCGATGTAATCATCAAGAATTTGCGAAGCTGTTGTATTTGAAGATTCTGAAATGGGTGCAGATTCAGGCTGTGAAGGAGCATTACTTTCTACTGAGCGAGAGAAACGATCAACAATGATTTCTTCCGAATCAATCGATTGCTTGATCGTAACGTGTTCATCGTTCTGCTTTTTCGTTGCAATACGATACTGTCGAGCGACTTGAACACCCAGTAATGCGAGCAAGAGACCACATGAGGCCTCAAGCACGTGAATAAACATGCTGATGAACATACCTTGGCTTTCCCTAGTTGCACTTTCGGAACACATCACCAAACATCAATGTTTTAGGTTGTTCCGCTATATTATTTATAGTTTTTTTGAGTATCTGAGGCGTTTAGTAAGCGATATTTAGCCTCAATATCTTTTAGCAACAAGCGCGTTGCAGCGTCTCTTTACAAACTTTTTCTATACAACTTTTTTAAGAAAAAACATTATACGAGTGTGATCGTATCAAACTGTGATTGATTGTCCAAATCGGTCAATTAGCGACCATTAAATTTGAGCTAATTCAGCGTCTAATTTTTCAATTTCTTCTCTAATCTGCGCATGCATCGAGGCGCATAATTGCGGTATATCGTCTTCGGTTTTCCCTGCGGCGTCAACGGCAGGCAATATGTCTATCAAAACCTTTCCTGAACACCATTTATTTAAATCTAAACGCCCCGCATAGGTGCTTGCAGCAATGGGAGTTATCTTACACTGAGCTTGGACTGCGATATGGAAAGCCCCTTTCTTAAACTCTCCTAAGCCCTTTCCTAGGTTTCGCGTTCCTTCAGCAAAGACCCATATTGAGCGACCTTGGTCATTAATTGCTTCACTAACCTGACCTAATGCATCGATTGAGCTTTTTGCATTCCTGCGATCAATGAGAACATTGCCTGCCAGCCAATACAATTGACCAAAAAAAGGAATCCATTTCAATGAACGCTTCCCAATGCTAGCTGTACCGTGCGGTACAATGCAGCCAAGCACATAAAGATCAAGATTGGACTGATGATTCGAAACGATGACGCCTGGTTCAAGTTTCTTGAAACGTTCTTCGTTACGCACTTCAACATTAACACCCAAAAGCTTCAAACCACCATAGCTAAATGCTTTTGCCATAATTCGGTTATTATCGAGATTGAATGGACGGCATAGACAAACGAATACACCCAACACCGCAACCACAACAAAATACAGCGAAAACAAAATAATTCGAACCAACTTCAGCATCGTCAAAAACTACCTAACGCAATGTAATACAGAGGCGCACAGTATAGTGTTTGAAACAAAAGTACAGATAATTTTTGTGAGATTTCGCGTCACAAAAAAGATGAGCTACGCTTTACGCAGAAACGAGTAAGCTTTTTAGGTGTTCTCTTGTACATACACAGCTTTATATTCCTTATTCTTATTAGCCTTCATCTGATTGCCCCTTTGTCTTATGCGGACTCTAGCGTCACAAGCGCAGGCGATGTCCAGACACCCGTTGACGCCGAAGAAAAATCTACTTCAGAGGATACGCCTGAAACCGAAGATTTATATTCAGTCGCGAACGCCGAATTCCGTGATGCACTGAGCGCAGTGCATCACGATGACCTGTTTGAAATTATTGAGCGCGGCTCAATCCGTGTTCTCGTTACCTATAGCAAAACACATTTTTTTCTTGATAAAGCGCGCCAGCACGGTCTCAGTTACGAGATGCTCAATGCCTTTGAGCAGTACTTAAATAAGCGTTACAAGAAACGTCGTAAAGGACGCGCATTGTCAGTGATTGCAATCCCCGTAACGCGTGATGAACTCTTTGAAAAATTAGAGTCAGGGCAAGCCGAACTCGCCATTGCCAACTTAACTATTACACCTGAACGCAAGCAATTCGCAGATTTTTCAATCCCTACCATCAAACAAGTTAAAGAAGTCATTGTCGCCAATAAGAGCGCTCCCATTTTAAAAAGCATTGATGACCTCTCTGGAAAAACCGTATTCGTTCGGGAGAGCAGCAGCTTCAATCAACATTTACTCGAACTTAATGAGTCATTTGTCGCGAAAGGAATTCCTCCTGTCATCGTTATTCATGCCGATGAACATTTAGAAGTCGAAGATCTCATAGAGATGGCCAACGCCAACCTCATTCAATACACCGTTGCAGATGACCATATTGCAAATTTGTGGCTAAAAATATTTGACGATGTCACCTCTTATCCGGGACTTGCAATTAATACTGGCGGGAGTATTGCTTGGGCTGTCCGAAAGAATACGCCAAACCTTATTTATGAAGTAAATCGTTTTCTCAAGCGTCACCGAAGCGGAACACTGTTCGGCAATGTCGTAAAAAATAGGTACTTAGAAAACCCTTACTGGGCCAAGAAGGCTCTTACAGAGGACAGCAGAGAGAAGTTTGAAACGGTGGTAGGTATTTTTGAAAAATATGCCGACTTGTATGATTTCAATCATCTCATGTTACTCGCTCAAGGCTATCAAGAGTCAACACTAGATCATTCGAAGAAAAGCCCTGTTGGCGCCATTGGTATTATGCAATTGATGCCCAAAACCGGTTCATCAATGAAAGTGGGAGACATAAAAGAACTAGAGAATAATGTGCACGCTGGAGTGAAGTATTTAAGAAAGATTATCAATCACTACTTCAACGACCCCAAAATTTCAGACGCCAATAAGGTACTGTTCGCATTTGCTGCTTACAACGCTGGACCAACAAGAATTCATCGATTGAGAAGAACAACAAAAAAACTTGGTTTAGACCCAAACAAATGGTTTGGTAACGTAGAGCATGCCGTTGCTAGACATGTAGGCAGAGAAACGGTGAGTTACGTCGCCAACATTTCAAAATACTTTATCGCTTATCAATTGATTGAGGAACAGCAGAAAATTAGAGATGCCGTTAAAGAAAGTAGCAACGACACCTTCTAAATACTGGATTACAGAGAAGCACCATCAAATACAGTAATCTCTAACGCGCGAGCATCGACATCATCTAAGCAGACTACATTGACTCTAAATTGACCAGGCTCCCTGCGCGTTTCATGAAAAGTGTAAATACCGCATTTATTACAGAAAAAATGTTCTGCCACCTCAGTACCAAAATGGTAGCTACTTAAACACTCGTTTCAATAGACAGATCATTTGCAGCAATCGAGAGGGGCGTCATGACAGCCCCTTTGCGCCGACAGATTGAACAAATACATAGCAAACCGCTCTCGATTTCAGGTCCATCAAAGTTAAACTTGACCGGACCACAGTGGCAACTTCCTTGATGCTTCATCTTATATTTTCCTCTATGCGATAACTTTCTTAAGCTTTTCTAGATAATTATTTTCCAAGTCTCCAGATATAAAACTACTTCGAATGCTATTTTCAGCAAGACGCGCGGCTTGAGCTCGCGTCATCGCTAAATCATTTGCCATGAATTGAAAGTTATCTAACAAGTATCCTCCAAAGAATGACGGGTCATCTGCGTTAACAGTCGCCATCAACCCCCGATCGAGCATTTGAAGGATTGTGTGATCAGCCATCTTCTCAAACACTTTCAAACGCACATTGCTTTGCGGACAAACCGTCAGAGGAATACCCTCTTCCACTAGCCGTTCAACAAGCGCTTCGTCTTCCAAACACCGAACGCCGTGATCAATACGATCAACTTTGAGTAAATCTAAAGCCTCATATATATATGACGGCGGTCCCTCTTCACCAGCATGAGCGACAGCCTTCAGCCCAAGGTCTCTAGCCTGTGCAAAAACACGCTCAAACTTAGAAGGAGGATGCCCAACTTCCGATGAATCAAGCCCTACTCCGAGAATATGATGCAAATATGGCTTGGCTTGCTCAAAGCATTCGAATGCATCCTGCTCACTGAGATGCCTCAAAAAGCACAAAATCAATCCGCTCGTTATGCCAAGTTGTGTTGCCGCGTCGCTCAGTGCCCGCGTTATTCCATCAAACACCACACCTATATCGATCCCACGTTCGGTGTGCGTTTGAGGATCAAAAAACAACTCCGTATGCACAACACCTTGCTCGTGACAGGTAAGTAAGTAAGCCCAAGTCAGATCATAAAAATCTTGTTCGTTTAATAAGACTCCCGCACTTTGATAATAGATATCTAGAAACGTTTGAAGGTTCGTAAACTGATACGCTTCACGAACCTCTTCCACAGAATTGTATGGTAGAGCCACAGCATTACGTTCAGCGAGTTTGAGCATAAGTTCTGGCTCAAGAGAACCTTCAATATGCAGATGCAATTCCGCCTTCGGCAATGCGCGTAAAAAGGCCGTATCCGCTACTTCCTCAGGTCTCGAAGTAGTCTTCCAAATATCTCTCAACTTACTCACCAAATTTCGATTTCATTAAAAATATGCATCTCATTTTGCCATCAAGGCTATCGAATGCAAACGCACTACAAATCCTTTAACTAACCTTGGTCTTATGCATCACATTTAACAATGCACCGAGCATAATCAAAACAACCCCGACTACTGCAAGTATGCTCGGCACTTCAGCAAAAAACATCCAACCAAAAATAACGGAAAAAACAACCTGCACATAAGAAAATGCCGTTGCCCTCGCAGCAGTTTCTGTTTTCATCGCTTTTGTTAAGCCCTCTTGACCGATCTGAGTAAATATCCCCACGGCCAATAAAACAAAATACGTTGTCCAAGACTCTGGCACCACAAAGTCGTTCCCTAATACAACAAGAGAAAACGGTAAAGCGATTAAGGGGAAATAAAAAATAATGACGGAGCTGTCTTCAAGGTGACTAAGTTTTCGCACCAGCACATAAGCAATGGCACTGCCGAATGCTCCAATCAAGGCAAAAATAACGCCTAGTTGATCGAGTTGAGTAAGACTACCTCCATGCACCCAACTTGGCTCAACAACCAAAATTAAGCCGACAAGACTCAAAACGATGCTCCCCAACAAAGACGCATGAAAACGCTCGGCTAAAAAAAACAAAGCTAGTACTGCGACGAAAACAGGGTGTAAATATTGAAGCATCGTGGCTTCGGCAAGAGGAAGACGAGTCAATGCACTGTATACAGCAAGCAAGGCCACTGCACCAACAAAACCTCGCGCAAACAATAGACCTCGATGACTCCCTAAAACAGACAAGCCTTTTCGCTTGGCAAAAAAGTAGCTAAGGAGCAGAGACACCAGCGCTCGCGCTGCCACAATTTGTAGCACTGGAATACCATCCTCGAATGCCAGCTTTACACAAACAGCCATCAACGAGAACCCCAAAGCGCTCAGAAGCATATAGCGCAATCCGATAGAAAAATTCATATGCATCTAGCTCTCTCAATTTTGAAATGCATCTATACTTTCTGTTGAACAATATGAGGAACAAAAAATGTTCAGCTGGAAACAACTTAATATAAAAAACAAGCTCATACTTATCATGAGCTCAGCGCTTATTATTTCGATGGCAATATCTATGCTCATCACCAACTATTTGGTGAGCTCTAGTACTACAAAGCGCGTCGGAGAAACTGAAATCCCCGCCATATTATCTAGTTTATCGAACGAGCTTGAGCTTCAAATTGCCCTGCCGCTGAATACAGCAAAAAATATGGCCAGTAATGCCTATATTAATGACTGGATAAAACAAGGCGAAAGCGCTGATGGCCAACCTGATCTGGCAAACTATTTAGCGCAAATCCAAGCCAGCACAGGCGCTAAATTTAGCTTCTTAGTCTCAGCGGAATCTGAAAACTATTACACTGGCGGAGGTATTCTACGATCCGTTAGTCGCGCAAACGATGGCTGGCTTTATAGCTTCCTAGACTCTCCAAACACTTTCAGCCTAGATTTAGACCAAGATACTACCACAGGAATCTTCACCCTGTTCGTCAACTATCGTGTTCAGTCTGGCAAGGCGGTGACGGGCGTCGGTATTACTGTTGAGGAATTATCGAAGCTGATTCAAAACTATTCAATCGGCGAAAATGGGTTTGTATATTTAGTCGATGGAGAGGGCCAAGTTCGTGTTCATCCTGAGACATCGCTTGCCGGTAGTGCGAACCTAAGCACGCAAGAACAGACAAAGAACTTCTCAGAATCTCTCCTAAACAAGGAAGGGCGAATCATCCTTGAAACCGGTTCTGATACGATTCTCGCTTCACGTTATATTCCGAGTTTAGACTGGTACATTATTGCCGAAATCCCAAGCAGTGAAGTGTATGCAGCCATCAGTAACACAACCAACGCTATGATCATTTTGAATGTAATTCTGATCGCGATCATCGTCGCGATCATCGCCCTGATCGCAAATTCATTGAGTAAACCTATTAGAACCACCGCTGAGGTACTTGCCTCCATCGCCGACGGTGATGCAGATCTTACGCAACGTCTTGAGAGTAATCGCAGCGACGAACTCGGCCAGCTCGCGCAGTCTTTTAATCAATTCATGGACAAGATGGCTTCCCTCGTTGAACAAATATCTCAAACGTCATCCACCGTTAATCAGGTTGCCATAGATGTGTCGAATTCTGCCCGTCAAACCGAACAAGGCTCGAGCGAGCAATTACAGAGCGTGAACATGGTTGCCACTGCCATTACCGAAATGGGAGCAACGGTAAAAGAGATCGCTCAAAACGCCACACACACAGCAGATGCCAGCAGCAATTCAGCAAATGAAGCAAACCAAAGCCAATCTGCAGTGAGCCAAACAGTCAGCGAAATTCAAAGCTTGGATGGAGAGCTAGCAGATGCATCCAATGTTATTTCAGAGTTAGCGGAAGACATACATAAAATCAGTTCTACGCTTGAAGTCATTGCGGGCATTTCAGAGCAAACTAATTTACTTGCTCTTAACGCGGCAATAGAAGCAGCTCGAGCAGGTGAACAAGGTCGTGGTTTTGCTGTCGTTGCAGATGAAGTACGAATGCTTGCAAAACGCACGCAAGAATCGACCGAAGAGATTAATGAGATGATCTCTCGACTTGAACAGGGCTCGAGCAATGCTGTTCAGGCAATGGAAGCGGGCAAACAACGCTGCGAACTGGTTGTTACCGGCTCTCAAGAGATCAATGCATCTCTTGAATCGATTCGCATAGCCATCCAAAGCATTTCTGACATGTCCTTCCAAGTTGCAACGGCAACGGAACAACAGTCGAGTGTTGTAGAGGATTTAAACCAGCATATTGTTGCCATCAACGATATGGCAAACCAAACCAACTCTCGTTCAAAAGAGAATGCGATGTCATGCGAAAACCTCTCTTCGCAGTCACAAACACTCGCTCATCTAGTGGGCAACTTTAAGTACTAAACCACAAAGGCAGGTTCGCCCTGCCTTTAGCTTCCGCAAGTAACTCAATAAAGATAATGTTACGATTAGCGTTGGTTTAAATCCCCATACTCGAATTCAATAAGGTGCCTTGATGTTCTCTGCATTGATGCTTTATCAAGAAAGCAAAACAACCGTTGCACACGTAGCGCAAATAGACGAAAGTCAATTGCCTGACGGCGACACACTTGTCGCGGTCGATTATTCATCTATCAATTACAAAGATGGACTAGCCATTACTGGCAAAGGAAGAATCATTCGCGACTTCCCAATGATTCCGGGTATCGATTTCGCAGGCAGAATTATCGAAACATCAAGCGATGCCTACAACGTTGGAGATTCAGTTGTACTAACCGGCTGGGGTGTAGGTGAAACTCGGGGCGGCGGCTTGGCTGAAAAAGCACGTTTAGACGCAAACCTCCTTGTCCCCTTACCTGAGGGCTTAAGCGCATCTCAAAGTATGATTATTGGTACTGCGGGATTAGCTGCAATGCTCTGCGTTGATGCTCTGATAGAGAGTGGCATCAAACCTGAGTCAGGAAAAATCTTAGTCACAGGAGCAAGCGGTGGAGTCGGCTCAACTGCCATCACTCTACTTCATGCTCTTGGATACGATGTCACTGCATGCAGTGGTCGAATAGCGCAAAACACTGCACACCTGACGCAATTAGGTGCCACTGAACTAATTGAACGATCTGAATTAGAAGAAGCCGCAAAACCATTAGAAAAGCAACGTTGGGCAGGTGTCATTGATACCGTTGGAGACAAGGTACTAGCTAAAGCGATTGCTCAAACACATTACAATGGCGTGGTCGCTTGCTGTGGTCTTGCCGGAGGTTTTGGACTCCCTACAACGGTGATGCCTTTTATTTTACGAAATGTGCGACTTCAGGGTATTGATTCAGTTATGTGCCCTATCGAAAAGCGAACGACTGCTTGGAAACAACTCACCGAACTTTTACCACAAAGTTTCTACGAGCAAGCGAGTGAGACAATTGAACTTAAACAAGTGCCAGAATATGCCGATCGTATCACTAAGGGTGATGTCACAGGTCGTGTAATCGTCAAGCTTTAGCGCTTTGTTCTAAATTGTAATCGTTGCAGAAGTCCCAAAAAAAGATGCCATACTTAACGCGACATCAATAGCGTGAAACAGGCTCGCAATGAAACTTCAAAAACTTGAACATCCGAAGCTGGATAAGAAAGAGTACGAGAAGAAACTAGAGAAGCTGCAGCTACAGTTAATGACGCTGCAGTATGGCTTATACAATCAAAATATGCGCTGCGTGGTTGTAGTTGAAGGTATTGATGCCGCTGGCAAAGGCGGCATGATTCGCCGTATGACCGAGTTTATGGACCCTAGATGAGTTCGTGTTCATCCAATTGGGGCACCAAGTATTGAAGAGCTAGAAGAACATTACATGCAGCGCTTCTGGCGTTTACTTCCAAAGCGTGGGGAAGTTTCAATTTTTGACCGATCTTGGTACGGATGCGTTCTCGTCGAACGTGTTGACAACCTCACCCCCCCCACAAAAGATGGCAACGCGCATACAAAGAAATTTCTCAGTTTGAAAAACTGCTTATCAATGACGGCGTCATTGTCATTAAGTTGTTTTTGAGCATCTCAAAAGACGAGCAACTCAAACGTTTCAAAGAGCGCATAGAAAACCCTAAGAAGCGCTGGAAAATCACAAGTGAAGATATATTAAATCGACAAAACTGGGACAGTTACCAACAAGCATTTGAGGACATGCTGGATAAAACTGATGGCAAGAAAAACCCTTGGCATATAGTAGCGGCAAACAACAAACGATATGCCCGCATCAACGCGATGAAACATATCGCCAAACGATTAAATGCCCATATCGACACGGAACAAGTTGAATTACTGAAACCTGAAGTAGAAAAATTGGCGACTAAATATCTGCCTTAACGATTGAAATTCTTATCAACCAATACGCTACACATCATAACTCGACGACGAAGTATCTCCACCTCGCCCAGTCCAATCAGTGTGATAGTACTGTTGAGTTTCATCACCGTCTAACTGATAGGTATGCGCCCCAAAGTAATCTCGCTGCGCTTGGATCAAATTTGCAGGTAGTTTTTCGCGACTATAAGCCTCAATAAAACTTAGCGCTGAGCCAATACATGGCACCGGTACTCCACTCTCAACCGACTTGGCCACTAGCTTTCGCCACGCAGGTAAACAATCTTGCAAGATCTCATTAAAGTAAGGAGCTAAGCCTAGAAAATCGAGCTGACCATCAGAGGCGAAAGCATCACGAATTTGTTCTAAAAATACACTACGAATAATACAGCCTTCGCGCCACATCAATGCGACATTGCCATAGTTAAGTTCCCAGCCATGCTCGTCTGACGCTGCTTTCATCAGCATAAAACCTTGAGCATATGAGATAATCTTTGATGCCAACAAAGCCTTACGCGCTATCTCTATCCACTCATCTTTGTTATCAGGAATTTCAACACTAGGTTTAGAGAAATGCTTAGATGCAATTGTGCGCTGATCTTTCAAAGCAGAAATACAACGTGCAAAAACCGACTCGCTGATTAAGGTCAACGGAACACCTAAATCTAGTGCGTTGATTCCAGTCCATTTACCCGTCCCTTTTTGACCAGCCTTATCGAGAATACGATCAAGCAAATGATTACCTTGCTCGTCTTTGAACGCCAAAATATCGCGACTGATTTCAACTAAGTAGCTGTCTAATTCTGTCTCATTCCACCGTCCTAAAACGGCAGAAATCTCGTCATTATTAAGCCCTAGAACTATGCGCAAGAAATCATAAGACTCAGCAATTAATTGCATGTCGCCATATTCAATGCCGTTATGCACCATTTTTACAAAATGTCCGGCACCACCTTGTCCGACCCAATCACAACACGGCTCACCACTTCTGGTTTTGGCAGCAATCGATTGCAGTATCGGTTTAAGGTGAGGCCATGCTTCCTGACTTCCACCGGGCATAATCGACGGTCCATGACGAGCCCCCTCTTCACCACCAGAAACGCCTGCGCCCAAAAATAAAATGCCTTGTTCTGAGAGTTCTTTCAGTCTTCGAGAGCTATCTTCGAAATTAGAATTCCCACCATCAATGATGATGTCACCCTGCTCCAGATGAGGGATTAGTTGCGCAATAACGTCGTCAACAACTTGCCCCGCTCTAACCATCAGCATGATCTTGCGAGGAGTGCTTAAAGCATTCACTAGCTCTTCGATAGAGTGAGCGCCTTTGATGTTTGTTCCTTTTGCTGCGCCTGATAAAAACGCGCTGACTTTGTCTTTGCTGCGGTTATACGCCACCACTTCAAAGCCATGATTATCCATATTTAGAATGAGGTTTTGCCCCATTACTGCTAAGCCAATTACACCAATGTCTGCACTCATATCAGCCTCTTAATCGTTGACCAGTAAACTTGCCGCCGCTTCATCGAGCAACCATTGCGTCTCACCATCAAAGGCAAAAATATTCGCTGCTGGATATTGCTCAGATTCTTCTTCGTCACCAAACACATCTCGCACGATTTCTGCTTTGTTTGCCCCGGTCACGACAAAGGCAATGGATCGAGCATTGCATAAAGTCTCGGCCGACAATGACAAGCGCACCTCTCCTGTTTCGGGATGTGTTGCTGCAACCCAATTACTCTGTGCTTCGTAATCTACCTGCCCTGGAAATAGAGATGCAGTATGACCATCTTCACCTAAACCCAGTAACACCCAATCAAAACATGGGCGACCTTCATGCTTATCAAGCTTGGAAACAATCTCCTCTTCCGCATGCACTTGCTCTATCGATAATTCATTTGCACCATTTATTGGATGGAGGTTTTCTTCTGGGATTGGAACGTGTTGGAACAGTGTACGATAAGCTTCACCAAAATTACTTTGGGCACTTTCTTTTTCAACCATACGCTCATCGCCCCACCAAAAGTGCAAGTTATCCCAGCAAATTGCACTATTAAAAGGCTCCATCGCCAACAACGCGTACAGCGCTTTCGGCGTGCTGCCCCCTGACAAAGCAATATGGCAGGGCTTACTTCGCAAGCTATATGCCATCAATTGCTCAGCAAGGTGTTCTAGTAATTCATCTACCTCGTTGTAGACCTTAATCTCAAACATCGATATTGGTTCTCACAGTTCACAGTAATCAGTATCAGTTAAATTCCTGCAAGGATAACGCCACTCAAAGCCGTCTCTTGCCATCAAATCGAACGCTTCTTTTGGCCCCCAAGTACCCGAAGCATATCCGTATAACGCGGGCGACAATGATTTATATTGCAGTATGGGCTCGACATACTTCCAACACGCGCGAACAGCATCACTGCGTGCAAATAAAGTGGAATCGCCATTTAGCGCATCTAACAATAAACGTTCATAAGCGCTCAACAGCTTGGTTTCACCCAAATCTTGATAATGAAAATCCATAGCGACTTCCTCTGCTTCAAAGCCAGCTCCAGGCCGCTTCAAACCAAACTTCATCACAATCCCTTCATCAGGTTGAATCCTTATGACCAGCTTATTTTTGGGGGCTTTATCCGTGAACACAGGGTGAGGGCTAGGTTTGAAATGAATCACTACCTCTGTTACACGAGTTGGCAAACGTTTACCTGATCGAATAAAAAATGGCACGCCATTCCAACGGGAATTATTAATATGCAACTTTAAAGCAACGAAGGTTTCGGTGCGAGAATCTTGAGCAACGCCTTCTTCTTGTCGGTATCCCAATAGCGCATTTCCTCGGACTTTCGATTCGGTATATTGGCCTAAGACCAAATTATTCTCCAAATCGTCAGAACTTAATGGATGCAAACTTTGCAACAACTTAGCCACTTCATCACGCACAGCATCGCCATTAATCGCCATCGGCGGCTCCATAGCAACCATTGCCAATACCTGCAGCAAATGATTTTGGAACATATCTCGTAAAACGCCTGCATTTTCGTAATATCCGCCGCGTCCCTCCACACCAAGAGATTCTGCTCCAGTTATTTCGACGTATTCCACATAATGGCGCCCCCAGAGAGGTTCAAACATGCCATTCGCAAAACGAAACACTAGTAAATTTTGTACGGTTTCTTTTCCTAGGTAATGATCAATGCGATAGATCTGCTCTTCATCAAAATAATGATGTAACGAGGCATCTAATTCTTCTGCTGAACGCAAGTCGTATCCTATTGGCTTTTCGACTACCAAGCGTTTATAGCCAGATTCTGCCTGCGTCATTCCATGTTGCGAAAGATGTTCAGGAATCACCTGAAATAAGCTAGGAGGTGTCGCCAGGTAATAAAGAACATTGTTCGAAGTATTATGCTCAGTAGCGAGATGACTGAGCCTTTGCTTAAGAGATGGATAAGCACTCTCGCTTGCGGGGTCCATTGCGTGATAATAAACCCGCTCCAAAAACTCGATAACGACTGAGTGATCAATCTCAGTTTCTTGCTCAATAAAAGCAAGCAAACGTTCTCTGTAGCGTTGATCATCGTAATCTGAACGACTAACGCCCAGAACATAGAGGTCTTCTGGTAGGTATTTAGCTTGAAATAAATGCAGTAAGGCGGGAATCAGTTTTCGTGCGGCTAAGTCTCCTGAGGCGCCAAAAATGACCAAGCAACTATTTTCCGTGACACGCAAGGAGCTCTCCTTATCTCATAGTCAACCAGCGATGATGCTTAGCTCACTCTAGTACTGTGCAAATCGATACACAAGCATCAAAAACAACATGCACAAAAAAACCGGCATTAAGCCGGTTTTTTTCAATCATTCGCTATTACGAGCGTATACGCTTACGAGCACCAACTAAGGCCAGCACACCTAGCCCCATTAAGGCCAATGTACCTGGCTCAGAAACTTCAGTGACATTGATCGCTGCTAGTGCGAAATCGGTATTGCCCGGACTGATTTCATCGCCTGAATTTGCATCTGCAAAAAACTCCAACATGGTTACACCGCTGAAAAAGTTATCGCCGCTTGTTTGGAACCAACCAACTGTATTTCGAGTTTGATCACCCTCAAAGCCAAACACAGAATTTTCATCACCGTTAACTCGAACTTTGGCAAGCTCTGGTGTATTCAAGTTAGGTCCTTCGATAAATAAGTCTAAAAATGCAATCCAATCAACATCAACTGACTGGCTGAATTCAACTTTGATATATTCGTTCCCAAAGGAAATTTCGTCATCACGAACACCTAAGCCGTCAGTTTGGCACATCAAACCAGTCAAAGCAGTCGAACATGCTTTGCCTTCGGTTTTATTTGTAAATGCACCAGGATGCGAAGTGATTGTAACTTCGAGACCGCTATCATATGTGTGAGAGGCAGTTTTTTCTCCATTACTCGCCCAATGATCATCGTTCGTAAAATCGATCAATGTCGCGTTAGCCGTTGAAGCAACTAAGAACGCAACAGCAGCGAATGCCTTTTTTAAAGTTTTCATTATTTTTCCCTTATTACTACACACTATAAAGAACAATAGCTGTAAATAAGCATGATTGAGGCCAACTAATATTTTTGTAATGTTTTTCATGCATTAAAGAAAAAGTGGAAAAGACCAGGAAATCAAAGATGTAAATTATTTCGACACTTAGAATGAAGTTTGCGAATTTGTGGACGAGAAATTTAGTTTCGGTTCAAATCGCTGTAGAATAAGCCCGCTTTTAGATCAACGTTAAGGAATCTGGTAATGGGTAGAGCCTTTCAAAACCGCAAAGAGTCAATGGCGAAAACTGCTGCAGCCAAAACAAAGGTTTACAGTAAATATGGTCGTGAGATTTATGTTGTCGCAAAAGCGGGCGGCATCGACCCCGATGGAAATCTTGCGCTTCGTAGCTTAATTGATCGCGCAAAGAAAGATCAGGTTCCAACGCATGTTATTGATAAAGCTATCGACAAAGCAAAAGGCGGTGGTGGTGAAGACTACTCTCCAGCACGCTACGAAGGATTTGGTCCAGGCAATTGCATGGTCATTGTTGAATGCTTAACTGACAATCCAAATCGCACCTTTGGCGATGTTCGCCAATGCTTCACCAAAACGAAAGCGAAAATTGGTACACAAGGCGCCGTTAGCCATATGTTTGACCATAGCGCCATTCTTGTGTTTTCTGGAGACGATGAAGATGCAGTATTAGAAGCCCTCATGGAAGCAGATGTGGACGTAACTGACGTCGAGGCAGAAGACGGGAAAATTACCGTATTTGCACCACACACAGAGTCTTTCAAAGCAAAACAAGCGCTCATTGACGCACTAGGCGAAATTGAATTCGACGTTGATGAAATTCAATTTGTACCTCAAACGACCACACCAATAAGCGGTGACGATGTTGAAATGTTTGAGAAGTTCTTAGATATGCTTAACGACTTAGATGACGTACAAAACGTCTACCACAACGCTGAGCTTTAATGCTTAAATTAATAAACTCAACGGCAGAGTGCTCGAAATTTTAACGCAATACTGCCGCTAGCTCTTCGGGTGCCTCCAAAGGCACCCAGTGCCCCGCTTCCGGCAATATGTTTTTCGTATGCGCGTGCATCATATCTGCCATGTAACTCGGAACATATTTATCTTTCTGCCCCCAAACAGCCTCAATATTGCATCGAGCAGATAAGCGCTCAAGGTCATTTTGAAACACCAAAAACTTGCGTGGATCGGCAGAGCGATACAATTTCAAAATGGTCGATCTAGTCTTCCATTGTGACAGTTTATGGGAGTAAGTGTGATCTATCTGCTCTGTCGTTAGCAACGCTCCTCCGCGCTTCATTTCCCATCGAAAAACGTGCTTATTCGCCAGTAGCATGGATAACTCTCCGAGTATTGGCGTTTGCCAAACTCTTGCCCAAGGGTGCCACTTATACAGATGACTAAAAGGGAAAGATCCACCAACAACACGTTTCACTTTCTCGGGAAACTGACACGCGAAAGACAAGGCAAAAATCCCGCCCCAGTCATGTGCGACAAGCGTGAATGGCGCAGGAATTTCCAAGGTCTCAACAAGCTGATTTACATACTGCCCATACGCTTTCAACTCGAAACGATAATCCTGAGGAATTTCAGAGCGATAAAAACCGGGAAGATCCGTTAAATAACATCGATAGTCAGACGACACCTCTTTTAAAAGAGGCCGCCATAGTTCCGCTGAATCGGGAACTCCATGCAAAAATAAAGCAGGCTCTCCCTCACCTACCACATCGACATAAATCGGAGCATTGCCAACTTCAACAAACATATTTACACCTGAGTACCTGAAGCCGCTCTTAAGAACTGACCGAAGGCTCGCTCTTTACCGAGGCTCTCGACAATTTCTTCGTTCTCAAACGCTATATTTCCGTTAATAAGCACAGCATCTACCAAGCCTGGATTACGGTTAACCATGCGATCTATATTGCCAAACTCTTCAATAGGCGCTTCATGGTATAAATCTAGCTCTTGGTCCAGTCCTTCTGGGTCAAGTACAACGATATCAGCACGACTGCCTTCTCGAATATAGCCCGCATCGATATTGAACCAATCTGCTAGTTCACCAGTTACACGCCAAACAGCTTCCTCCATAGTCATAATATAGCGCCCCTCTTTCCCTGCATCGCGCACAAGCTTCAGCAAACGCAGAGGGAAGTTGTAATAGGCCATATTACGAATATGCGCCCCAGAATCTGCAAAACTAATTAACAGGCTTTTTTCGCTTACTAACTTCTCTAACTTTGAATGCCTATAGTTTGCGATCACGGTATGCCAGCGCAACTGCGTTCCATATTCGACAACCAAATCAAGAAACACATCAACAGGATGCAGAGAACGCTGCTTTGCGACCTGCCCGAAACTCATACCTTTTAAGCTCTGATCTGGGCACTCAACAATCGTTGCGTCATTGAAGTCTCGCTGCCAAACACGAGGCCCCCATTTTTTGTCATATTCTTTTCGGAATCTTCGTCGATACCCTTCATCTTTCATTAAGGTATTACGCTCAACTTCATCTCTTAAATGCAAGGCTGCCTCACCTGCACCAAACTCTTCAAAAATAACTAAGTCGATGCCATCGGCATATACCTCAAACGGGTTGGGTAAAGATTGCCAACGAAAATCAGCTCTACCTAGCTTATTGATCAAACGTGTAATTGGCGCAACAACCGATACAAGCATTGGATTGGCTTTCAAATCCATCAAAGAAATCAAGGTTGTCTTGAGTGGCTTTCTGAAAAATAGCCCCATACTTTCCCAGAAGAAAAGGAACATATTTACCTTTGTGACGATGTTGGGTGCGCCTTGATGAATCGCATCATACTTACGTAGCACAGCATTTAGACGACGAAATTCTTTCCACTTAGCATAGGTCGAAGGCAGTGAAGCGCTACGATAACGATCTCCATCTAACTTGTCCCAAGACGTCGTCATGGCTGACATACCTAGCAAACCGTGTTTCAAGGCGTCATCCAGCATGGATTCCATCTTTTGATATTCATGCTCTGAAATATCTGCGTTGCGATCTACTGCACGCCCCAAACCTAAGACAGCAGCCCTAATTTCAGAATGACCAATAAAGCTACTAATGTTTGGCCCTAGAGGATGCTGTTCTAGAAATTCAACGTACTCACTTACGTTGGTCCAAGTTTTCTTTTCCTTCAACAAGGGAAGAACATGTTCTCTGGGAACAGACTCAACACGCGTAAATAGATCAGAGCAATCCTCAGCATCTAATGACGTCATGCTAATGGAACAATTGCCTATAGTGACCGTCGTGACGCCATGGCGAACAGATTCTTTCAAGCCCGGCGACGCAATCAACTCTGCATCATAGTGTGTATGTGTATCGATAAATCCGGGGGTCACCCATTTTCCTGAAGCATCGATGACACTATCTGCTGACGTAATCGGCTGATCACTCAACTGTGCCACGACACCATCCTTGATCCCGACATGTTTTATCTTTGAATGAGATTTTGAGCCATCAAACAAGATCCCATGATTGATCGCAATATCGAACTGAGCCATATTTCCTCCCCCGTATTTTTATTTTTTTACGAGTCAATGCGTAACTTGATTGAAGTAAACACTAATTTAGGAATGACGATACTTCTAGCCCATCACAAATAATTGATGAAATCGGACTTGTTAGAAGTTTTTGCGCCACGTAGCATATTTCATTCATTAAGGAAGAACGCTTTAAAAGGACTTTAAATGCCAAATCGACGCAACAAAAACCTATACCTCATAGCCTGCACTTTTAGCATCATGTTGACTAATTTCGCGCACGGACAAGTCTATAAGTGGGTCGATGATGAAGGTAAAACGCACTTTGGAGATCGACCTCCAACTGGAACATCAGCTACAAATATCAGTGATGACATCCAGCCTCTTAATATCTCAACAGATCTCAGCAATCCTGAAATGGTTAAGAATGCCAAAGAACAATGGCGTGCTGAAAAAATCCAAGCCGCAGAGCAAAAAATTCTCTTAGAAAAACAAAATGCCGAAATTCAAGCCGCCAAAAAGAAGTATTGTGAAGAAGCTGCGAAGCGTCTAGCCGACATTCAAGGTCCCGTCGTTTTTTATGATGAACACGGTGAATTCGTGAAAGTAACAGAACAAGAACGGAAACAACGCGAAAAAGACTTACGCGCAGAGATTCAAAGAACGTGCAAATAATAATTAGCGCTCTTACTCTTTCCTTTATCCTCGTTTCGCAACATGTTGTTGCAGAGATATACAAATACCAGGACGCGAATGGAAACTGGCTTTTTACAGATAAAAAGCCTGAGGCCAAAAACGCTCAATCCATCAACATAAGAAAGACGAAAAAAGATTCTCCTCCAGAGGTTTCATTAAGCAAAACTATCACCGGAGACAAGGCGGAGTTTCGTATCGAGAACAAGCTACTCACCTCAGTTCATTGCGAAGTCCAATTACCCGAGGAAGAACCTAACACTTACCTTGTTCAAGCATTCTCAAACACAGTTATCTTGCAAACTGATCGCACTCACATGCGTACAAACGAGATAGAATTCTGGTGCATACTCGGAGATCCACATACAAGACCAGACGCCACTGCAACTTACCTTGTTCCGTTCAAAGGCCACCGCCTTTTAGAGGTTTCTCAAGGTTTCAACGGGCGCTTCAGCCATGCACAGGAACCTCAAATACATGCTGTGGATATCGCCATGCCCATTGCAACACCAATTAGCGCTGCGCGCGATGGCATCGTAATCAGCATTAAAAACAACTATTCCTACGCAGGGACCAATAGCGGCTTTTTTCTAGACAAAGCTAATTACGTGCAAGTACTTCATGAAGATGGCACCTATGCCATGTACGGCCACTTATTAATGGGCAAGATAGATGTCGCAGTAGGAGATAAAGTCAAAGCTGGCGATTTGCTTGGTCGCTCTGGTAACTCAGGTTTTTCGACCGGCCCACATTTACACTTTGTGATTCAATACAACGACCAAGGTACGGTGAAATCTGTGCCCTTCCGATTCATACAATCTGATGGCTCCACTGTAAAACCAAAACAAGGCATGTGGTTAAAACCGTCACGCTAAAAAGCGTAATTAGATTCATTAAAGGACAAAAGTGAACACGATCGGGAGAGTAATAAGCGCCGATAGATTTCCTAACAACACGATAGATGCAACACGATCAGGCTCTTGATTCAACTGCTCTGCGATCAAAAAATTCAGTACTGCTGGAGGCAAAGCGGCAAAGATCACAAGCATCGCAATGAGATCTTTCGATAAACCTGTGAAAGGCAAAACCATTGCGAGCACCAATGCCAAACTCAATAAGCCAGAAAGTGGTGCCCAGATTGCTGAAACGAGCCCGAGACGGATATCAGAAAGTTGCGTTTGGGCCATTCGCGCACCTAGCGATAACAGCATTAGCGGGATGGATATCTGACCTAGCATTTCAACGCCAATAGCTACTGGTTGCGGCACAGAAAAATCTAAATAAGCGACCACAACACCCACGAGCGTTGCTTGCAAGATCGGGATTTTCAGTAACGATAATAAAGATGATTCTGTTCTTAACATCCGCATTCCCAAAGAAAAATGCAGTGTATTTTCAATCAAAAATAAAATCACAGCTGCTGCGATAGCCTGTTCGCCAAATGCAAGTAACAGTATCGGCAACCCTAAGTTTCCAGAGTTTCGAAACATCATTGGAGGAAGAAAAGTTCTCCAAGAAACACCTAAACGCTTCGTTAAAGGGATCAATAACAGACCAGGTAGGAGTACAACCAACACCGCGACAAATGCGAATAGCAAATACTGATCAAGCTCAATATTTTTTTGCGACAGTACTGAAAAAATTAGAAAAGGAGTAAATAGATTTAAATTCAGCTTATTCACAACTGACAAATCAGGCTGTGATTTTTTCGCAAAGAAAAAACCAACTCCCACAATTAAAATGATTGGTCCGAGTATTCCGATTATGCGATCGAACAATTCCATTACGATGTTCCAAATCGATTCAAAGAGAAACAACTTTAGAAAAGAAAAATGGTCGGGATGAGAGGATTTGAACCTCCGACCACCTACACCCCATGCAGGTGCGCTACCAGGCTGCGCTACATCCCGAAGAGACTACAAACGAGCGTTTGTGAGACGGCGCAATAATAACTTAGGCCCAAAAAGAAATAAACCTGATACACAAAAAAGCACGCCGAAGCGTGCTTTTATAATGTTGTAAGAGGCGCGAAAATTTAAGCGTTTAGAACTTCCAATACTTCTTCCAACTCAGCAATCATTTCTTTGATTAGCTGATTTGGTTTTTCGTTATCAGAACCATCCGAATCACTCGCCAACTTCTGCTTCGCTCCGCCAATGGTATAACCTTCATCATACAACAGACTTCTAATCTGTCGGATCATCAAGACATCTTGGCGCTGATAATAACGTCGGTTTCCGCGACGTTTAACAGGCGATAGCTGAGGGAATTCTTGCTCCCAATATCTAAGTACGTGGGCTTTGACGCCACATAGTTCGCTTACTTCACCAATTGTGAAGTAACGCTTTCCGGGAATAACCGGCAATTCGTGATTATGACTGGGTTCCAGCATATTCTTCTACTTTTGCTTTTAATTTTTGACCGGGTCTAAACGTTACCACACGACGAGCAGAAATGGGAATCTCTTCCCCCGTTTTGGGATTTCTGCCCGGGCGCTGTTTCTTATCGCGTAGATCGAAGTTACCAAAACCAGAAAGTTTGACTTGTTCATTGTGGGCCAAGGCATCACAAATCTCTTCAAAAAACGCTTCAACCATCTCTTTGGATTCGCGCTTATTCAAACCAACTTCCTCATATAGGCTTTCCGCCATATCTGCTTTGGTCAAAGCTCCCATGCTCTAACTCCTTATTTGTGCATCAAACCTCGCAGAAAGTGCAGTGACAACCTTGTCAAACGATTGAGTTATCTCTTCGTCATTCAACGTACGATCCAAACGTTGCCAACTCATCCCCATCGCGATGCTCTTCAAACCATCACCTAGGTTGTCGCCAACATATACATCAAACACGTTCAAATCGACTAAGTCTTCACCCGCATTTTCGCGAACTACTGATTCAATATCCTGGTAAGAAACATCACTTTTTATAAGAATCGCTAGATCGCGTCTTACACCAGGATACTTCGAAACTTCAGTAAAATTAGACACTTGGCCTTTTACTGTTTCATCTAAGCGTAGTTCAAAGAGAAAGACTGAGCCATTCAAATCGAAAGTTTTTTGCAATTTAGGGTGTAATTTACCGAAATAACCGATAATTTCACCTTGCTTCACAATCTGAGCGCTCTGGCCAGGGTGCAAAGCACTATTTTGACCTTTCTCAAACGCGACTGATTTATCAATACTAAAGAGTAGTGCCTCTAAATCAGCTTTCACATCATAAAAATCAACAACACGTTTTTCGTTACACCAGTTTTCTTCAGCGACATTTCCGACGACAACGCCCGAGAGCATTCGCGTTTGAACAATCTCACCATCGACATCAATAAACTTGAGTCCGGTTTCGAAGAACTTAATTCGTGATTGTTGACGCTTCTGATTATATGAAGCGGCATTCAGTAGACCAGTCCAGAGCGAAGTGCGCATTACGCCCATATCTGTCGAGATTGGGTTTGCTAAAGGAATTGCCGTTTCATTCGTAGCCAATGCATCTTGCTGCGTTTGCTCAACAAAGCTGTACGTTATTGCCTCCTGATAACCGAGACTTACCAACTTATCTTCAAGGACGTGATAAGGCGTGGTCGCTTCATCATCAGCAACTAGATTTAATCCGCCTTGAGTGGTCGTTTTAGGAAGATTGTTATAACCATAAATTCGACCTACCTCTTCAACCAAATCTGGCTCAATGGAAATATCGAAACGATAGGATGGAATCGCAAACTCCCACGATACGTCGTCACTTGAAAGAAGCTCCAAACCTAAGCGAGTAAGAATGTCTACAACCTCATCACTCGGAATAGAAATACCTAGCAGAGACTCAAGTTTCTCGGCGCGTAACCGTACCGTTCTCTTTTCAGGCAAATTAGCTGTATCTGAAGTATCAACAACTGGACCAGCTTCGCCGCCCATAATCTGGAGCAGTAATTCTGTCGCACGTTCCATAGCAGTACGTTGCAATTCATGGTCGACACCTCGCTCATAACGATGCGAAGAATCAGTATGAAGACCATATGAACGCGCTTTGCCAGCAATAGCCAAAGGAGAGAAAAACGCACACTCAAGAAAAACATCTTGAGTCTTCGAGGTCACGCCAGTGTCTTGACCGCCCATAATGCCAGCCATCGCAAGAGGTCCTTTCTCATCAGCAATCACCAAAGTATCATCTCTGAGTTCTGCTTCTTGGCCATCTAGGAGCGTTAACTTTTCACCAGCTTTGGCGAAACGTACGTCGATTGAACCATTCAATGTATTCAAATCGAATGCGTGCATAGGTTGACCCAGCTCAAGCAAAATGTAATTTGTTACATCAACAGCGGGTTCAATGCTACGGAGACCACAACGACGAAGTTTCTCTGCCATCCATAATGGTGTTTCAGCATTTGGATTTACGCCACGAATGACACGTCCTAAATACTTAGGGCAAGCTTCGGAGGCCGTCAGTGAGACCGGGAAGGTATCATCAATGGTCGCGCTAAGTGCATTAACAACCGGAGCGGAAACCGCTTCTTTGTTCAAAACGCCGACTTCACGCGCAAGGCCTGCAATTGAGAGACAATCACTACGATTTGGAGTCAAATCAACTTCGATCGTGTTGTCATCGAGCTTTAGCCATTCATACACCGATTCACCTAAAGGTGCATCGAGCGGCAATTCCATCAAACCATCTGAGCTTTCTGCCAAACCAAGTTCCGCTTCTGCACATAACATCCCAAAAGACTCTACGCCTCTTAGTTTCGCTTTCTTGATTTTAAAATTACCTGGCAATAGCGCACCAACTTGAGCAAAAGGAATCTTGATGCCTGCGCGCGCATTCGGAGCTCCGCACACCACATTAAATGTTTCTTTGCCATCACTCACCTGACAAACTCTGAGTTTGTCAGCATCCGGGTGCTGTTCAGCAGAAAGGATCTCTGCCACGACAACGCCACTAAACTCGCCTGCAACACGTTCTATACCATCGACCTCAAGGCCTGCCATCGTAACTTGATGCAAAAGTGCTTCGGTTTCAATTGCAGGATTTACCCACTCTCTAAGCCATTGTTCGCTGAACTTCATTGAGATTCCACTTTCTATTTTTAATTAAATTGTTGAAGAAAACGAAGATCGTTTTCAAAGAACATTCTTAAGTCATTTACGCCATAGCGGAGCATGGCTAAACGCTCAACACCAAGACCAAATGCAAAGCCAGAATACTTCTCTGCATCAATGCCGCTAGCTTCAAAAACTTTCGGGTGCACCATTCCACATCCCATTACTTCAAGCCACTTAATAGAGCCGTCTGCATTGCGCCCCCATTCGATGTCGACTTCAGCCGATGGTTCTGTGAAAGGGAAATATGAAGGACGGAAACGCACTTCTAAATCTTTTTCAAAGAAGACTTTTAAGAACTCTTCAATCGTTGATTTAAGGTCGGCAAAACTAACTTTTTCCTCAACCAATAAACCTTCTACTTGGTGGAACATCGGTGTATGCGTTTGATCTGAGTCACAACGATAAACTCGTCCAGGACAAATCATACGAAATGGAGGTTCACCCTTTTCCATCGTGCGAACTTGCACAGGTGAAGTGTGCGTACGCAAAAGAGTATTGGCGTTGAAGTAGAAGGTGTCATGCATCGCTCTCGCTGGGTGATGCCCAGGAATATTAAGCGCTTCAAAGTTGTGGTAGTCGTCTTCGATCTCAGGACCCACTTCAACTGAATAACCCGCCTTAGCAAAAAACGATTCAATTCGACGCATCGTTTTTGTTACCGGGTGAAGGCCGCCAAGGTCGGTAGCTCGACCAGGCAAGGTAACATCAACCGCTTCAGACATGAGCTGTGCTTCAAGCGCTTTCTGTTCCATAGAATCTTTTTTAGTACTGAGGTTAGCCATGACGGCTTCTTTGGCCTCATTGATCTTAGCACCAGCTGCTGGTCGCTCTGCTGGATCTAGCTTGCCAAGACCTTTAAGTAATGCAGTGATTTGGCCTTTCTTACCAAGATAATCAACGCGTACCTGATCCAGTTCAGCGATAGTAGAGGCGTCGGATACCGCCTTGTTCGCGCTCTGGACGAGTTGATCTAGGTTTTCCATTTATTGTTCTCCGAAAACAAAAATAGGGGGCATAGCCCCCTATTAAAATGTGCTCGATTCGTGCGGGCTGCTGAATCTAAATTAGCTTTTCAACAGTTCCTCACAAACGGCTTTTAGTTAGCTAATGCTGATTTAGCCTTTTCAACAACCGCTGCAAATACAGGCGCATCGTTCATTGCGAGATCTGCAAGAACTTTACGATCGATTTCAACGTTTGATTTTTTCAAGCCAGCAATAAGACGGCTGTATGACAAACCGTTCAAACGCGCACCAGCATTGATACGTGCAATCCACAATTGACGGAATTGACGCTTACGCTGCTTACGGTCACGGTATGCATATTGACCAGCTTTGATAACTGCTTGTTTAGCTACACGAAATACTCGGCTACGAGCTCCGTAGTAACCTTTAGCTTGCTTTAATACTTTCTTGTGGCGACGGTGCGCGGTAACTCCACGTTTTACGCGAGGCATAGTGTTCTCCTAAACTAAATTTTTTGAACCAATTAGATACGCAACATGCGCTTGATTGACGCTTGATCCGCGTCTGCAACTTGCTTGCAACCGCGAAGCTGACGCTTACGCTTTGGCGACTTTTTGGTCAAAATGTGGCTAGTAAAGGATTGCTTATGCTTGAATCCGTTGGCTGTCTTTTTAAAGCGTTTAGCCGCACCGCTTTTTACTTTCATCTTAGGCATAATAACTCACTCCGCATTGGATCAATATTTGAGTAAAACAAAGCGCCTAGTTGTGGCGAGTAACCACAGCTGTGTTTTACTTTCTCTTTTTAGGGGCTAGAACCATCATCATTTGACGACCTTCCATTTTTGGTCGCTGTTCGACAGTACCGTACTCTTCAAGATCACGTTCGATCCTTTCAAGTGCTTGCATGCCGATCTCCTGATGGGCCATTTCACGACCTCGATAACGAATCGTCACCTTAGCCTTGTCCCCATTTTCAAGGAAACGTATCAGGTTGCGCAGTTTTACCTGATAATCCCCTTCTTCCGTCCCTGGCCTTAACTTAATTTCTTTAACTTGGGTCTGCTTTTGCTTCTTGCGCTGAGCTGCCTTTTGTTTTTTCTCTTCGAATATCTTCTTGCCGTAGTCCATGATCTTACACACAACAGGATCGCTATCTGCAATCTGAACAAGATCCAAAGACACGCTTTCCGCTCTTGCAAGAGCATCTTTAAGAGGCACGATACCAACTTGTTCGCCATCCTCTGCAATTAAACGTACTTCGTCCGCTACGATATTCTCATTAATGGTGGCCTTCTTCGCCTTCCCCATTTGGTTATTTCGCTTAATGTCGAATTCTCCAATTAATCAAAAACAAAAAGACAGCCGTGAGTAAGCTAAACGCTACTCACTAGTGTCTGTGCTACGTCCTTTATTTTTAGACTCTTTTTCAAATAGTTCTAGTACTTGATCTTGAGTCATCACACCAAGGTCTTCACCCTTGCGTGTTCGGACAGCCACGGTCCCACTTTCCATTTCCTTATCACCCACAACAAGCAAATAAGGAACCTTGGCAATTGTGTGCTCGCGGATTTTAAAGCCGATTTTCTCGTTTCTCAAGTCCAAGTGAGCCCTAAAGCCCTGTGTATATAGCTTTTCTCGCAATATTTCACAATATTCTGACTGTTTATCGGTAATATTTAAGATTACAGCCTGCTCTGGAGCTAACCAAAACGGCATCGCACCTTCGTAATGCTCAATCAATATACCAATAAAACGTTCTAAAGAGCCGAACAAAGCTCGGTGCAACATCACCGGCCGTTTGCCACGCTCACCCTCTTCATCGACATAAGAAATATCAAAGCGCTCAGGCAAGTTCATATCGACCTGTAAGGTACCGCACTGCCAATCTCGACCAATCGCATCTCTTAGCACAAATTCAAGCTTCGGGCCGTAGAAAGCACCTTCACCCGGGTACAAAACATAATCCAAGTCCATAGCCTCAAGAGCGTTACTTAAAGCGCCCTCCAACTTGTCCCATACCTCATCACTACCAATACGCTTTTCTGGTCGAGTAGACAATTTGATTACTACATCATCAAATCCGAAGTCTTTATAGATATCCAAAACAAGAGCTACAACATCAATACACTCTTGTTCCATCTGCTGTTCAGTACAGTAGATGTGCGCATCATCTTGCGTAAAGTGGCGAACGCGCATTAAGCCATGCAAAGAACCTGAAGGCTCATAGCGATGCACCTTGCCGAATTCTGCCATGCGCAAAGGTAAGTCTTTATAGCTCTTGAGACCTTGTGAGAACATCAGCACTGAGCCAGGGCAGTTCATTGGCTTAAGTGCGAAATTACGACCATCTTCAGTATCAGTCGTAAACATGTTTTCTCGATAATTAAACCAGTGACCTGACGTCTCCCAAAGGCTCCGATCCATAACGTCTGGGGTATTTACTTCAATATAACCGGCACGCTCTTGACGCACACGCATGTAGCCAATAAGGCTATTAAAGAGCTTCCAACCTTTCGGATGCCAAAAAACTGATCCAGGCGCTTCGTCCTGCATATGGAACAAATCAAGTTTCTTACCGATCTTACGATGGTCACGCTTCTCTGCTTCAACTAAACGATTTAAATGCTGCTTAAGCTGTTTTTTATCCGCGAATGCTGTTCCGTAAATACGTTGCAGCATTTTGTTGTCAGAATCACCGCGCCAGTAGGCACCTGAAACTCGCATCAACTTAAAGTGATGGCAGAATTTCATGTTCGGTACATGCGGCCCACGACACATATCAATATATTCTTCGTGGTGATAAAGACCCGGCGTCGCATCTTTCGGAATATCACGTTCCAGAATCTCTAACTTATATGTCTCACCACGTTCTTTGAAGGTATCAACAGCTTCTTGCCAAGTTGCCACTTTCTTAACAACGTCATAATCCGTTTTAGCAAGCTCGAGCATACGCTTCTCGAGTTTTTCGACATCTTCGTCCGTTAACTTGTGCTCAAGATCGATGTCGTAATAGAAACCATTTTCGATAACAGGACCGATTGCCATTTTCGTGTCAGGCCACAATTGCTTGATCGCATGACCTAATAAATGCGCACAAGAATGACGAATAATCTCAACGCCTTCATCATCTCGACCGGTAATAATACTAAGCTCTGCATCGCCTTCGATGATATCACAAGCGTCTTTTAATTCGCCATTAACACGGCCTGCAATGGTCGCTTTAGCTAAACCAGGACCAATATCCTGCGCAACTTCTAAAATGGAGACTGCTTTATCAAAAGAACGGTTAGAACCGTCGGGAAGAGTAATTACTGGCACATCAACCTCGCTTCAGTGGTGGCCCCTACAATGGGTCACATGATGGTATAAAAAATAAAAGAGAGCGGATTTTATACGATTCGCTCCAAAATGAAACAGCCGACTATAGAAGTCGGCCATATTTAATAATTTGTGAGAACAACGCCCGATATCTAGATCGAACACTGTACTCAAGAATTTATGCCGTTTTCTTGGTTTTCACCAAGAAACGCGCAAGCGCTGGAAGCAACCACATTGAACCGATCATGTTCCACAAGAACATAAAGAACAACAAGATTCCCATATCTGCTTGGAACTTAATCGGAGAGAAGATCCAGGTACAAACACCAATACCCAAAGTAACACCAGTGAAGCTTACTGCTTTACCTGTCGTACGAAGTGTTTGGAAATAAGCCTCCTGCAAAACCAAGCCTTCTTTCAACTTAGTCTCTAGCTGGCTGTAAATATAGATCCCATAATCGACACCAATACCCACACCAAGCGCAATAACTGGCAAAGTTGCCACCTTCACACCAATGCCTAATTGCGCCATTAGCGCCTCACACAGAACTGACGTTAAGGCTAGAGGAGTGATGATACACACTACTGCCGCAATCGAACGGAAGGTAATCAAACACAAGAAACTGACCACTGCATAAACAGAAAGCAGCATCACAGTTTTCGCTTTTTCAATCACCTGATTAGTTGCGGCTTCAACACCGGCATTACCTGCCGCGAGCAGGAACTCATAGTTTTCGCTCGGGTACTCTTCAATTAAGACCTGCATCTCTTGTATCACACGATCAAGTGTCTCAGCCTTATGGTCATCGAGATACACGATCATTGGCGTCATACTACAGTCCGTATTCATCAAGCCCGATGGCGCTCGTTGAATAGATGAATTGATAATCGACTGATTACGCGATAATTCGAACCACTTAAAACTACCTTCGTTCAATGCTTTAGTAACAAGCTTAGAGACCGTTACGAGCGACGCTGTAGATTGCACACCTTCAACATTCTCTAGACGCCATTGCATGCGATCCATTACGTCCAATAACTCATACGAAGCACATTGCTCTGGCGGAGTTTTCACCATCACAACAAGAATATCAGCACTGGTACTGTAGTTATCAATAATAAATTCATTATCTAGGTTGTATCTGGAGTCTGGCCTTAGCTCCGGAGCACCACGATCTAAGTCACCAATTTTTAGATCTTTTTGATAGTACAGACCAATTACACAGCCTAGGATCGCAATCATAATAGAGATAGGTGCAATACTCTGATGAGACATAAATGAAAGCACACGCCATGGTTTATGATCACTCATTTCAACCTTCTTCGCATGCTTCAGTCCGCCTTTACTCAAACCGGTATAAGACATCATCACTGGGTGCAAAATAAGGTTCGTCACAATGATCACAGCGACACCTAGACCTGCGGCAACAGCTAGGTCACGAATAACTTCAATCTCAATGAAGAACAACGTTAAGAAACCAATCGCATCACTCACTAAAGCCAAAATGCCCGGACGCACTAAGTTACGAAATGCCATGCGTGCACTCATAAGCGCATTTAGGCCCGAGGCTTGCTGAACAGCAATCTGATTTACAATTTGAACACCGTGGCTAATACCAATCGCAAATACCAGGAATGGAATTAGCACCGAATACGGGTCGAGCCCATAACCAAACAAACGCAATAAACCGAGCTGCCAAATAACAGCGACAATAGAAGTCACAATTGGAATCACTGTCGCGATTGGACAGCGAGAATAGATATACAAGAAGCTAAGTGTTAAACCGATAGTAACAAGCGCGAACGTCGCGATCGCACCAATACCGTCAATCAAGTCACCGACTTTTTTCGCAAAGCCTACAATATGAATCGAAATATTTGGATTAGATGCTTGGTATTTCTCGCGAACCTTTTCCTCAAGCTCTTTAGAGAACGCTTGGTAATCGAGAGGCTCTTGAGTTTCTGGGTTAATTTCAAATAACGGCGCATAAATAATGGTCGATTTGAAGTCATCGGCAACTAAACTACCAACTTGACCAGACTTCAATATATTGGCACGCAACTGATCCAATGATGCTTGAGAACCATCATAACCGTTAGGAATAACAGGGCCACCCTGAAAACCATCTTCGGTTACTTCGACCCAACGCACGTTTGGCGTCCAAAGAGACTTCAAAGATGATCGGTCAACACCCGAGAGATAAAACACCTCATCAGTCAATTCACTAAGCGTCTCCATGTACGCTTTGTTAAAAATATCTCCATCTTTCGCTGCTACAGCAATACGAATAAAGTTTCCTAAATTCTCCAAATCAGAACGGTTGTCCATCATATTTTGAACAAACTCATGCTCTAACGGAATCAATCGCTCAAAAGATGCATCGGGTTTTATTTGGGCTGCGTTAAAGCCTAAAAAAGCGGTTATTAGAAGAAAAATCCCCAGAATCACTGGGCGATTTTTAAATATTAAGCGCTCCGCGACCATACCGGAACCAACACTATTGTTCGTTCCCGCAGAACTTTGATCGGCATTTGCCATTCGTAAATCCTCTTACACTATCACTAGTAAAAATTGTCTAAAGATTCTTGCCTGATGGACTAACTAACTCCACGCCAGACTCACCCACGAGCGCCAAACGATCACGGGTAATGTAAACCATCGCAGTATGACCTAAACGATCTGCGCGGGAATACGAAGAGAATGTTTCACCGCCATCATTGCTGACTATCACAGTCCCTGCATTACCAGTAATGCTAATTTGCTTATTACCATCTAACGCACCGCCCATCAGTGAACTTTCTGTGCCCGAATCAACTTTTGACCACGAGCGACCAGCATTGACGGTCTTAAACAAGTTTCCACGGAGACCAAATACCAAGGCGCTGTTTTTATCCTTGAGAGGCAAAACACCGAAAAACGAACCTTCATACGGACTATTTACCGTATCCCAAGATTGACCTTTATCACTTGAGGTAAACAACACACCCGCTTCACCTGCAATGATCAAATTGCCACCTTCAAGAACCTTAATCGCGTTCAAATGAAAACGATCTAAGTTATCCAGACGGTCGCCGGCATTTTCCCATGTGCGACCACCATCTGTCGTTTCGAACAAAAACCCATAAGCACCCACTGCAAAACCATGCGTGTCAGTCAAAAATGCAACATCTAAGAAAGGCTTTGACGCACCAATTTCAGCATCAAGTTCAGCATCCTCGAGCGCATATTGAGCATCTTCAAGTTCATACTCGAGATCTTCGTCTGAGCCACCACTTTCATCTAATTCAAACTCTAACTCAGCGATGTAAGCTTCGGCTTGCTCTATGATGGATTGATTAGCTTGGTTACCATCAAACTGTTTCACCCAGCTTAAACCACCGTCATTTGAATGCAGAATGACTCCGCCATGACCAACTGCCCACCCTTTATCCGACGAGACAAAATCAACAGCAGTGAGTAAAACAGATACAGGAACATCCGCTTGCTGCCAAGAAGATCCTCGCGAATCAGAATGAATAATGTGGCCTCGCGCGCCAACAGCAACTAAACGCTGACCAAGATTTTCAATATCAACCAATAAATATTCAGAGGCTAATTCAGAAGGGTAGGAAGGAGTATTTAATACATCCGTTGCTTGAAGCGAAAACGAGCTACCTACAACACTCGCCCCTATAAATACTTGCGCTAGCTTTCGTCCCCCTAGAAGACCAAAACAGCGATGAAAAATAGAATTCATCTATTATCCTTAAAACGTTCAAACGCCCCATTTAATGGAGCGTCATGTAACTATAAGATGGTTATCGTGCTCGGCGACGCAAAGACTGCGGCTTAAAATAACGTTTACCAGGAACCTTGCTTTCAAACAAAGGGGCCTGTCGTTCTTCAGAGTACAATCCATTGACACTATATCGACGCGACTGCAAGTCATGAAAAACATCCGAGGTAGTCCAAGTGCCCGGCAATTCGTAATAGTTTTTCAGCATTGCAGCGCTTACTCTCCAAAGCTCACCACGGTTGTCATACTGATCAACCAAAGCAATACTCCAAGAGTCTTCATCTATATAAAACACTCGCTTCTTGTATATGTGGCGAGCTCCTTTTTTGAGGTTTGCTTCTACGACATGCACTCGGTGTAATTCCCAGCGCACATACTCTGGGTTCAAGTGCCCAGGCATAACTAAGTCATCGTATTTAACACCCTCACGCCCAATCTTATAGTTATTGTACGGAATAAAGATTTCCTGAACGCCTTTATATTCCCAATCATAGCGATCAGGCGCGCCATTATACATATCTGTGTCGTCAGCGGTACGAGTATTATCCGATGAAGCAATCGGAGAATCGTAAGCTAAGTTTGGAGCACGACGCACACGGCGCTGTCCAGCATTGTAATCCCATGCTTGGCGTGCATCTTCAGACTGGTCTAATGTTTCGTGAACAAGCAAAGCACCACCAGCAAGTCGCGCAGGCGCTTTGTTAAAGGTTAAGAAATAGAACAAGATGTTATCCATTTCTTTAAAGCTTCCCTCTGGGTTATGGAAGTTAAAGAAAACCTCTTGTTGCTTGGTTATAGGCGTGAATCGGCCATCTCTTTGAACGGCAACCTCTGTGTAGCGACCTTCAAGAAAAATACCGCGCCAACGTGTTAAATGGTTCCAGATCGCTTGCAAAGCTTTGTCTTGATTGCTGCCATGAAGTATTGGAAATGGGATGCCACCGTATGCGTCATTAATTCCCACACCGCCCTTTGACAAGGTAGCGGTCGTCGCATTTTCTTTCGTATTTTGATTTACCCAATCCGGCATAGCATGTGTGCGTCGAGTTGGGTAAACATCCATTGAAAAGCTATTTGGATAAGCTTCCATCAAGGCGTATTGCCCTGGAGTCATATATTTCTCAAAGCCTGGATAGTTGCTTTTATCAATGCTGAATTTAATTTTGTCATCGGGAAAAGGATCTACATGATGGTGCCCTGCCCCTTCATATCCAGCCGGCGGCGTCTTTAGACCACCATTCCAAGCAGGTATCGTACCCGCTTCATTGCCTTCCATTATAGAGCCAAACGGCGTAAGGGACTTGCCCAGTTTATCGGCCTCAGCTTGCGATACTTTCGCATCAACACTCGCAGCAAACGTACCGCAAGCAAGCACCGAGCCTAAAAGCAATGTTCTTATTGTCATGAGATTTCCTTTATTAAAACAAGGCTGATCCACAAGAAAAGGATCTGAAAAGCCAATGCAGTTTTATAACTATATCTAATTAACTTTTAGCAGAAATTTCGTCTCTGTCTAACGAATTTTTGTTATAAATTATTTCAAGAGGAAGGCTTAAGCCTATGTTTTAACGTAAGATTTGAGCAAATACGGAAAGCATGCGATGCATGCTTTCCGTTAAAAATGAGATATGCGTTTATGATACGAGACTCTTATCAACCACCTCTCTAAGATCTTTAGAAAGATTCGACTTGCCTTGAATTCGCGTTAACTGACTTCGTAACAATGCTTGGCGTGCAGGATTATATTTTTTCCAACGCGTCAACGGCGTGGCTAATCGCGAGGCGATTTGAGGATTTAGATCGTCCAACTTTATGATTTGGTCTGCCAAGAAGGCATAAGCTGAACCATCTAACTTATGGAAATTCTCTAAATTCTGATTTGCAAAAACACCTACAACCGAACGCAGTTTATTTGGATTCAAGAAATCAAAATCAGGATGCTCCATCAACGATTGAATGTGTGTTAAATCAGCATATGAAGACGCTGACGATTGCACAGAGAACCATAACTCCATAACCTGAGCATCTTCTTTCCACTGATCATAAAAACGTGCCAATAAGTCATCGGCATCTTGCTTGTTGCCCGAGGCAATCATGGCAGACAATGCTCCAACTTGGTCTGTCATATTCTGAGCATTAACAAACTGCTTGCGACAAAGGCTCATGAATTCATCATTCGCATTGGCTGACAACAGTGCTAAACAAGTATTTCGAAGCCCTCGAACAGACATTTCAGCGTAACTTAGGCCTTTCTCGCACCCCTGATTACGCTGATAACATGCAACCAGTTCCTTCTGTAAATCGAACGCTAATTGCTTACGAGCGAGATTTCGCGCAGTACAAATAGCATCCACATCAGCTTCTTCTGCTAGCTCAATCAGATAAGCAGCACTTGGCAGTTGCAACAGTTTGCTGACCATCGCTTTGTCTAATGACTCGTTGCTAATGATGCTTCGAATCGCGCCGACATAGGCACTAGAGAGCTGAGCATTACCACCGTTCTTCACCGTTGAGATCATGGCATTCAATTCAAGCAATGCTAGGCTTTGCGCAGCATCCCAGCGGTTAAAACCGTCTGAATCATTCGCCATCAAAAACAAAAGCTGATGTTGTGTGTAGTTATAATTTAGTTTTACTGGGGCAGAGAAGCCGCGCAACAACGACGGAATGGGTTCTTCTGGAATGCCTTCCAAAACAATGCTTTGTGTTTTCTCGGTCAACTCAAAAACTGCGCTTTTTTGACCACCAAATGCAGACAACGCTTGTTCGCCACCATCCCCATTAAGTAAGGCTAGCTCAATCGGGATAACGAACGGCTCTTTGACTTCCTGCTGAGGCGTGGGCGGACATGATTGCTCAAAGTGCAATATGTAAGTTTGCGCTTGCGCATCAAACTCACTCGAGACGTTTACTCTTGGCGTTCCACTTTGCGTATACCAACGCTTAAATTGACCCAGATCTTTTCCTGAGACTTCTTGCATTGCTGCAACAAAATCATCCGTCGTTGCGGCTTGCCCATCATGGCGATCAAAGTATAAGTCAGATCCCTTGCGGAACAGTTCAGCGCCTAACAAGGTATGGAGCATACGCACAACTTCTGCGCCTTTTTCATACACGGTTAAGGTATAGAAATTAGAGATCTCCATATACGAGGCAGGACGTACAGGGTGCGACATAGGGCCAGCGTCTTCGGCAAACTGCGCAGTGCGGAGTAAAGCAACGTCTTCGACACGTTTTACAACACGTGAATTCATATCAGCAGAAAACTCTGCATCACGAAAAACCGTAAATCCTTCTTTTAAGCTTAGCTGGAACCAGTCTCGACACGTGACCCGGTTACCCGACCAATTATGGAAATACTCATGCGCAACGATCGCTTCAATACGCTGATATGAAGCATCTGTCGTGGTATCGGGTTTTGCTAGAACACAAGAAGAATTAAAAATGTTCAAGCCCTTGTTTTCCATGGCCCCCATATTGAAGTCATCGACCGCGACAATCATGAAAATATCAAGGTCATACTCACGACCATAGACCTCTTCATCCCACTTCATAGAGCGTTTCAAAGCATCAAGGGCATAATCACACTTAGTTGAGTTTTTGTGTTCGACAAAAATTTCGAGACGCACCTCTCGACCACTCATTGTCGTGAAGGTATCTTTTTGACAATGCAAATTACCCGCTACGAGTGCAAACAAATAACACGGCTTCGGGAAGGGGTCATTCCAAACCGCAAAATGACGTCCTCCATCCAATTCGCCTGATTCAATCAAATTGCCATTCGATAGCAAATTTGGATACAAGGATTTATCTGCCTCGATTCTTGTCGTAAAGATCGTTAAGACATCAGGACGGTCGAGATAGTAAGTAATGCGTCGAAAACCCTCGGCTTCACATTGGGTACAGAACATTGTCGATGACTTGTAGAGTCCTTCTAATCGCTTGTTCTCTTGAGGCTTAATCCACGTCACGATTTCTAACTGACAGTCTGCCGGCATATCTGAGATGCTTAGACCGGACTCTGTCACCAAGTAACGATCACTATTTAATAGAGCTCCATCAATACTGACCGAGCGCAATTCTAATTCTTCGCCGTCCAACGCCAACTCTGTCGACTCGGAATCCAAATCTTTAACAACGTGCATAAGATTCGTTACTTCAGCGCCGTCCTCGAATAGCTTAAAGCTCAAAGAAATACTCTCTACGAGGAAGTTCGGTTTTTGATAGTCTTTTAGATATGTGATGTTTGCTGCTGCGTCTTTCATCTTTGTATTCCTAGAGCCCTCGCTATGCATAATTGCTTAGGCATAAATTGAAACTTCATACGAGCCATATTTTCGAATATTTAAACAAGCTTGTTCGAAAATTAGATACTGCCCTTTTATTGCCATCAATGTGTCTTCAATCTCTGGCGTCTTATCCAAATTGTATGTTTTCGCTTTTTCAGGCCAAGCCAAATGAGGGTATTCAAATGAATATTCATTGCCGCTTATAAGCCATTCTATGTGCTCATCTGGATAGTCTTGCTTCAGCTCAGACAGGTAGTCGCCAACCTCTGCAAACAAACGTTCACGCTCTGCAGCGAGATCCATTACCTCTACATCATGCTTAAGCATTTTGCGCCAATTAGTCCTATCCCCTACCCACTCTCTTAGCTTATTTTCAATTAAACCAGAAAGCTTACGGCTAGAAACCTGCGCGATAGGCAATGCTTGAATTGCGCCTTGATCGATCCAGCGCGAGGGAACTTGTGTGCCTCGCGTTATACCTACTTTTAGACCACTCGAGTTAGCCAAATATACGACATGCGGTTGCAAACAATGCATTTCACCCCATCTTGGCTCGCGACACGTCCCTTCTTCGTAATGACACAATTCAGGACTCATGATGCATTTATCGCAGCTCGCAAGCTTTTGAAAACACGGATAGCAAAAGCCTTGATTAAAACTTTTCTTGGTGACTCTCTGGCAATTTGAACAACGAATCTCTTGTTCAAATACAAACTTCATTGGCTTACCCAGATACTCAGACATATTTAAGGCCGAATCACCTACATGAAGTTGATAAGCGATTGGCGTCTGATGATCGACTGCCATTTTCTGCAAACGACCACGCGCTAATAATTCCAAAATAACCTCTTAAATTTTTATTAATTCTGCTCTAGTGCAACACACGCAAAGGCACTTCATCAGATGGATCATCACCTTTTTTCTTTTTCTTCGTGGTATCCACATACCCAACACGATCTTTCTCAGGAATATCGTGAGCGTCTTCGTAAACGATCACTGTTTGTAAGCAGATTTCTTTTTGCTCTTTCGTCAACGTTCGGCCGTCTGGCCACTTTCCTAATTCCAGTGCCTTTTTAAATCTTTCATACAACTCTGGGTCTAGCTGCTTTGCAGCATCTTCAAAATTCATATATCTCCCCCTAGACCATTTTCATGGCGCGCTATTGCGCTTAGCCGTTAAACCAAACACAAGCCAACCTAAAACAAGGCCACTTAACAATCCGTACAAATGCGCTGAATTAGCCATAGCCCCTAAGCCAATCCATTCTGTTAGTGGCGTATAACCAATTACCAACCAGACCAACGCAAACTTAAATAATCCATCCGGCATGAAAACGCGACGATCATAATGCGACCAAACTCGGGTATAGCCAAACAAGCCGTACACAACACCCGACAATCCCCCAAACAAATAGCCGCCATCTAAAAGTTGCGCGACATTCGATATGACAGAGACAACAACGATCAACACAAATAATGCGAGCGCACCTTTTCGATACTCAAGCTGCCCGCCTAGAATCCAAAACATCAGCAAGTTAAAAACAATGTGCAAGAGACTAAAATGAAGCACATCTGGCGAGAATAAACGCCATATCTCTCCAGCCTGCATGGTTTCGACCAATGCAGACCAACGCCCCTCAATAGAATTCAAGTTCATCGAAATATCGAAAGGATTGACGATCAGTAGAGCTCTTAAGACTTCACCGCCTCCACCAAGATCCGTTAACCAAGCAACGAGCACACAAAGAGAAATGACTAAAAAAACGAGTGGAGCCTGTTGCGGTGTTACACGATCATACCCAGCAGAGAAACGCACCTTTAAAGGTGACGAGGCCGCATTCGCAGCAGATAACTGCTGCTCTAATTCAGGATGTTCCAAGTACGAATTCAAAGCCTCTAGAACTTGATCCTTATTCTCTAAGCGCTGAAGTTCTAGCACTAACTCTCCACCTCGCTCAGAGATTCGGTGCTCAACGCCCTGGCGACGTAACCATTCTGAAAAAGGCTGTAGGTTTTTATCGATCGATACGCGTGCTACTTCATTCATGATGGCGTGACATCTACCCAGACAAATTTATTAGCATCTAGTGCAATTTCATCATCCATACGATAAGCGACTAATTTTCCGTATTTCACGGCACTATAGTCCAGGCAAGCAACATTTGGCGTGATAGGAGCGGGGGCTCCCGACATCCAATAGTGACCAACAAATACTGGCACCTCGTCTTTGCCGTAATACATCAAATGATCTAACTCTTGCTCAGAGAGTTTTCGATCCAGCAATCCATCAGGCAATGGGTCAGGCTGAAATACAACATCTGAATAGGTTTTAGGGTCATCGTTCCAAAACTTAGTCCGGAACATATTGCGGATATACCCATCCTTACTAACGATGCTCTCCCCATCAGGAAGCTTTAATGATGTGCCTCGCGTCATGCGATCGACCATTTTTTCTAGAAAGGTTCCATCGCGAGCAGACTCATACAACATATCCATCGACAAGCTACGAGAAGGACTCATCGTATTAAAATGTTCGATAGCATGGCGATCCCAACAAGCATGTACGACTCGAAAATGGCCTTTGTCGAGATACAAGGGGATCGTATGAAACCATGACAGGAACATCTGCCATTCTTCGGGGTATGGTTCAAACTGCTCCAGCGTTTCGCGTATTTGGCGATGATTACGCGCGTTATGCTCACGCAAGAACAAATGATCTTCGGCATCACGACCACGCGTGCAATAACACATCGCATTATATTCATGATTACCCAACACAATTTCAGCCTGGCCAGCATCCACCATGTTTTTAACGATATGAAGAGCCTCGCGAATACGAGGACCTCTGTCGACAATATCACCAACAAAAATGACCTTTCGACTATCATGGCGAAAACATCCGTTTTCATGTTGATAGCCCATTTTAAGCAGCAGCTTTTCTAGCGTTTGGGCGCATCCATGAACGTCACCGATCAGGTCATAACCTTGAACATGTTCACTCATACTACGTCACTTAACTCTCAATTAAGTTATGAGCCCAACCTAGCTTCTTACGACACGTTTCATAGAAATTGTGCGAGGTTGGATGAATTAATCTTACTTGGTAAGGTTTTTTGGTGATACTAACTGTGTCACCTGGCGCTACAGGAATGTGATACTGGCCATCACAACTTACTTGTGGATATATCTCGTTCGCTTCACCAATCACAATCTTTATTTCACTTTTCCCGTCTACCACAATAGGTCTGCTACTCAGCGTATGAGGGAACATTGGAACAAGAGCAATTGCATCTAACTTGGGATGGAGAAGAGGGCCACCTGCAGACAAAGAATATGCGGTTGATCCTGTTGGGGTACTGACAATCAAACCGTCAGAGCGCTGGCTATATACGAATTGTCCCTCAACAAAGAGATCAAAGCCGATCATTCGTGTCGATTTACCAGGATGCAGAACAATGTCATTCAAACCTGAACCGTAACCGACCGGCTCACCATTTCGGCGTACCAATACATCAAGTAAAAAGCGTTTTTCTTCGACATAGTCACCTTCTAAAACGGCATCGACTCCATCTTCAATTTGTTCAGGAGAAATATCCGTAAGAAAACCTAATCGCCCACGATTCACTCCCAATAAAGGAACATTTGATTTAGCGAGTTCCCGCGCTGCTCCTAATAGGCTTCCGTCGCCACCAATTACAATAACAAGGTCGCACACCTCACCCATCATCTTTACGCTAGATACCTGCAAACCATGACCTGGCATTAATTCAGCCACTTGCTCCTCAAGAATAATATGGTACCCCTCTGACACGAGGTAGCGTTTCAAACGGCGCAACGTTTCTATGACCGTTGCACTACCGAGGCGGCCAATCAAACCAATATGCGTAAAATTTTCCATAAAAAAGGGTGACTCCAAAGAAGCACTTAAAGAGATTTGTTTGCTCTAGCTGTGGAATTTGTTAACCGAAGCAATTTAGACTTACGGCAATAGTATCAGAAAATTGCATTACAAATGGTTTCTAAGCTGCAATACAAATCTTATTCTTCAATAGATCACATCAAGCTCGCGCTAAATAATTTGAACTGGCTTATCGCGCAGAAAGACATCGTAAACATCGATGTTCAGACCATTGCGGCATTGCATAAGACCTGCGCATCTTTCGATGACAAACTTAATGAGCAGCGCCTTAGACCGCAACTCGAGGAAATACTTCAGAACAGTAACAGTCACTTTCTAGGCCCTCATGTAGAGTCGCTCTGGCAATGCTACCTAGAATACAGTGAACGATATGAACTACTGGCCAAAAACCTTCAAATCAATGTCGACGGCGTGACACTTGGCGAGTTTGATTTTCTAGTACACGACAAACACACTGAACAAATCATTCACCAAGAGCTCGCTATTAAGTTCTATCTCGGCGTGCCGTATTCTTCCGGTTCATCTACTCAAACATATTGGGTCGGCCCAAACCAAATTGATCGGCTCGATATAAAACTGCGACATCTTAATGAACACCAACTGAGACTCAGCGAACACAAAGAAACATTCTCTAGCCTAGAGCACTTTGGTGCACGGCCGTTTTCCACGGAATGTATTATTCGCGGCAGGTTATTTCTACCATTCAACTCTGTATTAAGAGATCAAATGAGCCTTGAAGATGTAAACGAAGACGCCTACCAGCATAGCGTATGGGTTCATGTATCAGAGTTGCAGGATTGGTACGCATTACATCCTTGGGCTGACACATTTTTTGTCTTAAAAAAGAAGCAATGGCTCGACATTCAGGTAGAGCAAAACGACGCGCTCAACTTATCAGAGCTGCAAGAATCAATAGAGCAAGATGTAGAGAACGAAGGGCGGGCTATTTTAGTTTTAGCTACTGACAAAAATTCAAAACAAGCCAAGCTTTTATTCGTGGTGCACGACACATGGTTAAACAAAGGCTACGAACAAATTCAGGAAGATCGAAATCCTCTCCAACCTTGAAGCCCACCAGTATGAAGCAACATAGCATTTACTGACTCACCCAACTTATGATGCGCAAACTGATGCACTAAAGCATATAGCGCTTTGCTGGTATATACCGGATCTAACATCAGGCCGTATTCTGATTGAACACTAGAAATAAAGTTTCTTAAAAGCGGCGACATTTTAGCAAAGCCACCATGGTGATAATCATGCCAAATTTCAACCTGCTCGGGACTCTTACCTAGAATGTATTTGGCAGCCCGTTGCGACAGATCCTCTGCCCCCTTCAATGCTGACACACCTACAACCCTTGCAGAGTCACCCACTCCATTATGCAGGCCCGCTAACGTTGTACCCGAACCAACCGACGTTAAAATTAGATCGTATCGATCTAGATCAAGCGTTTGAAACAGGGACGCCACACCCTTTACCCCATCAACCCCTTCACCACCTTCAGGAATCACAAGGGACGGAGGAAACAGCGCCTGAACATGTTCCAAACCAGATACTTCGGCATGACGACGATAATCTTGCCTATCCATCCACTCCAAACTCATCCCCCACTTAAGACAATCTTGTAGTGTCGGTGATAATTTATCGGGAACCGGAGCATGCCCTCTTACGATGCCAGTCGTGCGAAAACCAAATAAATAACCTGCATAGGCAAGTGCGTGAAGATGATTGGAAAAGGGGCCGCCAAAACTGACGAGATGAGAAATATTCTGCTGAGATGCAGAGAGCAAATAGTGCTTTAACTTAAACCATTTATTTCCTGAGATAAATGGATGCACTTTATCAAGCCGCAGTACATCGACTCTGAGCTCACGATACCGACTAGTATCAAAATAGCGATCAACTATACCTGACAAGTCATACGAAGAAATTTCCAGAGGACGCTCAAAATCTTGCGCCATCTCATGGAAAGTGACTTCCCCGTTTAGACCTTGCATATCAAATATCCATACGATGCAGATCGCAACGATCACTAATACCTACTTCAAAATCAGTAGGGTTATCACAAACACGCACTTTGTTATGGCACAAAGTACCGTCATCATGGGGTTCCTGACACAACGGGCTTTCAAAATGCGCTAACCAAGCACGGTAAACCTTCTCGCTGATTTTTGCTTTCTCAGCCACGAATGCCATTGGGTTCTCGGCATAACGAAGTATGTCAATCGATGTCATTGATATATGACCCACACCCGCGTGATACGCCACATAAACAACTTCCATCTCTTTTAGCTTTTCAACCAAATCATTCGAGCCCAAACCATCAGACATTGTCTCTTTAAGCTCTTCCAATTCTGCGCGAAGTAAATCTTCCCGCTCATCGCGGTATGCTAAATCCAAGTCTCTACGATCTAATTGCTCTCGCAACAAAACGATTTCAGCTTCTAGTTTCTGCTTCTCTAGCGCATCTTTCTCTTCAGAGCTCGCATTTTTAAGCTTCTCTTGAAGCTCTTCTACCACCTGAGTTTGGCCACTCACTTTATCTTGCAGATCAATATACTGCTCATTTCGAGAACTTAACTTTTCTTGCAAGCGTTCGTTACTTACCTTGAGCTGCTCGAGATTTTGTTTGAGGGATTGAATTTCATTTTTATATGCATGAACAATAATGCGCTGTTCACGATCAATTTCAGAGCTTGATCGTTCCTTGTGCTTTTCTAGGGTACGAATCCGTAAGCGCTGCTCTTTCAGAATACGCGCTAACTTAACTCGTTTGTCTGCATCCGCATCAATCGCTGTAGAGCTTTGATCAGAGCCACCTAAAACAGGTAAATCATCTTCATTATCGCTAGCACCAAGAGTTGGAATGCCAACAGGTTCTCCCTCTGGTTTTTCTTGAAACCTAAATCGTAAACGATTGGTATTGACCGCTTTGCGAACGGCTAAAAAATCATTCGTTCCAGGATTCATATCTGGATCCCAAAGATCCTCTTGGTGCCAATTAATCGAACACTGAGAACGACAAGCTAAGCGAATTGGTCCTCCGCCCAGGTCTGGGCCACTACCGCTAATTGAGGCTAGTTTCTCGACAGGAAGATTCCATGAGGTGTCTGCATGACTTTCTTCGTCAAAATAAATTTTGAAAAAGACAAGCGCGTCAATATCGCCATACCCGTCAATGACCGTATACACAGCATGAGCATCTTCATCCACATATTCCGGAATCGAACTTAAACCATCTAGTAATGCTTCGAATTCCGAAAACAACATTTGACGCGAAACCGAGTTGTTCTTCATAAAGAAAACGGCTTCGTTGGCTGCCTGCCCCATAATTACCCCAAAAACACCATCAATTTAAACTTATCTAACCGAAAGTTTAGATGATGCTAGAAGAAGCACACTGTTTTCTTTTATTGCTCAGACAGACTTAATTCACAAATATAAAAAAAGGGCCAACAGGCCCTTTATATTCATATCAACACAAACGTGCTTATAGCTCAGCCGCTAAACGAGATCCTTGATTGATTGCGCGTTTAGCATCCAGTTCAGCAGCAACATCCGCACCGCCAATAAGGTGCACGTTAACACCTGATGATTCCAGACCATCTTGTAGCTCTCGCAAAGGATCTTGGCCTGCACAAATGATAATGGTATCGACATCAAGCACTTTAGGTTCCATGCCAATCATTACATGAAAACCGTCATCGTCGATCTTTTCGTAATTAACAGAGTTAACCAGCTTAACATTTCGATGCTTCAAAGACGTACGATGAATCCAACCAGTTGTCTTGCCAAGGTTTTTTCCTACTTTAGAGGACTTACGTTGAAGCAAATACACTTCTCGCTCAACTTCAGGATGAACGGGCTGGACACCCTTAATGCCACCCTGATGATCCATATTTAGATCAACACCCCATTCCTCCATGAACGCAGGAATATTCAAGCTTGGCGACTCGCCTTTGTGCGTGATGAATTCTGAAACATCAAAACCAATACCGCCCGCACCAACAACAGCAACTTTTTTACCAATTGGCTTAGCGCCTTTTAACGCTTCAAGGTAGGTCACTACCTTCTCGTGTTCAACACCCGGAATCTCAGGAGTACGAGGTTTGATGCCTGTTGCTAGGATGACTTCATCAAAGCCTTGCGCTTTTAAATCTTCCACTTCAACACGCGTATTCAACTGAAGATCTACACCATGCTTTTTGATCATTTCACCGAAGTAACGAAGCGTTTCGTAAAACTCCTCCTTACCCGGAATCAATTTAGCGATATTAAACTGCCCGCCAATTTCGCTCGCTTGATCAAATAAGGTCACATCGTGGCCACGCTCAGCTGCTACGGTAGAAGCTGCAAGGCCAGCAGGACCTGCACCAACCACGGCAATTTTCTTAGGAGAAGCCGTCTTAACGTAGCTAAGCTCTGTTTCATGACATGCGCGAGGGTTTACCAAGCACGAGGTCAACTTCATTGAGAAGGTATGATCTAAGCATGCCTGGTTACAACCAATACATGTATTGATTTCGTTCGCCTTACCTTCTGCAGATTTATTTACAAAATCAGAGTCTGCAAGGAAAGGTCGTGCCATAGACACCATATCGGCGTGACCATTTGCCAATACATCTTCCGCAACGTCAGGCGTGTTGATGCGGTTCGTCGTTACAAGAGGAATACCTATCTCGCCTTTCAACTTCGCCGTCACTTTTGTGAAAGCCGCTCGCGGAACCATCGTAGCAATCGTTGGAACTCGCGCTTCGTGCCAACCAATCCCGGTATTGATGATCGTTGCACCCGCTTTTTCAATTTCTTTCGCTAACTGAACAACCTCTTCCCAAGTGCTTCCGTCTTCAATTAGATCAAGCATCGAAAGACGATAAATAATGATGAACTCTTCACCAACACGCTCACGCACACGGCGGACAATTTCGATTGGCAAGCGAATACGATTTTCGTAAGAACCGCCCCACCGATCTGTACGCTTGTTTGTGTGAGAAACGATAAACTGATTAATAAAGTAGCCTTCAGAGCCCATTACTTCGACACCGTCGTAGCCGGCTAACTGAGCCATTGCAGCACTATTCGCAAACGCTTCAATCTGTTCTTCAATACCCTCTTCATCTAACTCTTTTGGAACAAAGGGATTGATCGGCGCTTTAATCGCAGAGGGTGCGACTTGCATAGGGTGATAAGCGTAACGCCCTGCATGCAATATCTGCATACAGATTTTTCCACCTTCTTTGTGTACCGCTTCAGTGACAACTCTATGATGTTCAGCTTCTTCTGGCGTACTCATTTTTCCTGCACCCGGGCCAACAGCTCCCTCGGGATTTGGCGCAATACCGCCCGTTACAATGATGCCAACACCACCTGCAGCACGTTCAGCATAGAATGCGGCCATTTTTTCAAAGCCATTTGGAGACTCTTCAAGACCGGTATGCATTGAACCCATCAACACACGATTCTTGAGAGTCGTAAAGCCAAGATCTAATGGCTCTAATAAATTCGGGTAACTTTGACCTGCTAGCTGCGTCATTATTTTCTCCAAAAACCTATTTTACGTTCACGCCTATAAAAGCGATTGTGCAAACACTCAAATAAGAGCGAGGCAATAAATTACCGAGTACACAAGGCCGCATCAATAACATCAGTAAACATTTTTATCACTTTATTAAACATTTACGCTAACATAAGAGAATGATTCCTATTCAGAAACTGTCGCTAGGCGATATCACAGTTAACTTTGCTAGCGTCGTCCTCAATACGCTAGCCGAGCACAATATTGATCCACTCCCTGTGCAAAAGGCATTTGGACTGAATAATGAACACCTCAGCACACCAGACGCACGAATCAGTATTCCTAAGTATATGAGACTAGGGAGAGAAGCCGCTCGCATGACTCGAAGTCCATCAATTGGCTTAGAATTTGGAAGAAACACCTTAGATAGCCATATTGGGCTTGCGGGATATACAGCGGCCTGCGCGCCAACACTTCAACAATCCTTGTCACATATCATTGATATGGAGCTACTAAACAGTCGCAACACTAGGGGAAAGTCATCTCATTTTATGAAAGATGGCCGGCTTCATTGTCAGTTTTATTCCATTAGCCCATACAATAGGTATAACTATTTTGTTGTCGACACGATGCTCGCCTTATGGTGGTCTTTCACTCAACGTCATTGCCCCGAAGCTGAATGTCACCATATTGAGATCGAATACCCTTTGCCATCATACAAAGAAGATTTCGAAGACTTTTTTCAATGCCCCGTTTTATTTGGCCAATCAAAAAATGCATTGATCCTTAAGCGAGGACACGAGACATTCGTGCTCAATCAGTCCCATCAACCAACATTCTCAAAAATGCAGGCTATATGCGAACAAGAACTTATGACTTGGAAATCAGGAAAAAGCATTTCAGACCAAGTCATAGATTTGATCTCTGAAAACCTTAGCGGTACACCACCGGAAATTGACTTGATAGGGAAAAAACTTGGATTAGCAGGCTGGACGCTTAGGAGAAAACTAGCGCAGGAAGGTCATCATTATCAAACACTATTAGATAATACACGTAACGCCTTGGCTCAGAGCTATGTGAGAGATACAGGGCTCAACTTCACTGAAATTACGTTTATTCTAGGATTTTCTTCACCATCATCATTTCAGCGCGCGTTCAAACGTTGGACAGGCATAAGTCCAGGCGCTTACCGAAGAGACATAAAGAAAAAGGAATTTTGACATAAGAAGTTTAAAGTGGCGGACCGGACGGGACTCGAACCCGCGACCCCCGGCGTGACAGGCCGGTATTCTAACCAACTGAACTACCGGTCCGCATCTTTAAAACTAAGACCTAAAGCGTCGACTTTAGGATTTGGTGGGTGGTACAGGGATCGAACCTGTGACCCTCGCCTTGTAAGGGCGATGCTCTCCCAGCTGAGCTAACCACCCCTGCTCAAATCGAGATGCGCATTCTAAGGATTTAGGCCTAACTGTCAACACCTTTTTAGAGATTTTTTATCGAAACTTTATGTGTTTTTAAGCCGTACTCAAAACAGGCAAAAAAGTCGTTCAACAATTAATCAACAACTAATTTAAGGTCGCCAAAATCCTATTTGTCTCTTCCTTACGCTCGCTTGATTCAGAACGACCTGGAACAGGAAGAGATTTCACAAGTGGATACTCTTGGCCAAATGGCCAAAACCAAAAAAACTCTTCATAATCCGTTGAATCTGTCGCGAACTCCGGAGCATAAGGTGCTGGCGCAATATTTCCAGACTTCGCAGCGCGCTCAAGCCTCTCTAACGTTAACTCATCATTCAATGAAAGATCTCTGCGAGGCTCGCGCCACGGAGCAAGCCAATTTACTTGCGGCGTTCTTCGACGATCTATTTCCGCTAAATAAGCATCGACATCTTCATGATATAAATAAAGCTCTTGCTCAAGAGTCAATGTGTCTTGCCCTTTCAGCTCTCTATACATATCACTTGGCAGATACCAGATTGGAAAGCCCCATAAGAAGTTATTTGACCACGGCCAAATAATTGAGAACCAACCATAGTCTTGCATCGTTCCATTCAAGAGTTCCTCTGCCTGTTCAGCATCAGAAGCCGTCCAGAAAGATGGTTCCAAATAACGCGTATGCGGCATTTCTTCCATGGCTAGATCACGGCCAACCAATTGAACGTCTGCCGATGCCATCTCGTCATCCGGCGCTAAATCGGGGTGCAACTCACGAGGTAGGGATACTTCAGAATGTCGTACGTAAAAAATTTGACCAGGATTGAGCTCTAGGCCGACATCGGCTTGCAAATTCATATCGAAAGCGATCATCAACTTATCATCGAAAGCCTCGAAGCCAAGCATCGGTAAAAAGCTCTTTCTTACTGCGAAGTCGTAACTTCCAGCAGGAAGCTCTACGACAGTCCAACTGCCGGAGCGAAGATTAAATACGAGCTCGTCGTTCAAGTAATAACTCGGCGCTTCCATCTCTTCATCTGCCCATTGGCTACTTGGGCGGTAAAAGTAGATCAGTGCGTTAACTTCACTATCCCATTCGGTAGATTTTAATTCTTGAAATGGTCGACCTGTTTCATTCGGAAAGTAATACGAACCGAAATTCCGCCCAGTCGACCAATAAATCGATGGATACCAACCACGACCCTGTTTGTGAAAAGGCTTTGAATAAGGTGCGGTTGTATCAGAGAACGCAACATTAGAAACGCCGAGCATCGCGACCACAAGCGTCGCGCTCAAACAAAGTCGAAATAGCAAGTAAAAGTAATTCATTCCTGAAGTATACCAATGAGCCCTAATTAATTTTGCGAAGTACTAGGCGATTTGCTTGCCAACACGGCTAGTTTCAACTCATTTAATTGGCGTTCAAGCCCAACAATTCTCTCATTGACCTGTCGTCGACTTGCGTTGATAGAAGCAATAGATTCCGTATTTTCAGCCACGGCCTTACTGTTATTTGGCTGAGAATTTATATTGCGCGCCAACTCCGCAACACTTTGCTCTAGCGACTCACGCGTCAAAGATAGCTCACTCGCAACATTGGCGCTTTGCTTCTTAATCAGGCCAATCTGATCCGCCATCGCCTGATTATTCCCTAATCTAACTTCTAGCTGCTTGAGCATTTGCTCTTGCTTCGCAACAGAAGCCTCCAAAGGTTTTAGATCTTTGTTTTTCAAAGCATTGAGCTGTAGCTTCACGCTATCAACTCTATCTTTATTTTCAGCAATTGCTTTGCGATTTTTATCTCCTGCAACGCCCCAAAGCTTGCGCATTTCAGAATCTAAAAATTTAAGTTGTTTAGTTGCACTACTACCAGCTTGCTCAATTTCCGCTCCCGCTTCATTAAGCTCACCTTCCAATCGCGCCATAGAAAGCTTACTTTGGTTAATGAATGCCAGCGCTTCCGACAAATCTTTATTCAGCGCATCGACCGTTCTTTTCTGCTCTAAATATGCCCAACCCAAAAACGCAAAAAGCACCAAAGTTAGAGCAAAGCACCCTATAAATAATGGAAGCCCTGAATTCCCAGCTTGTTTTTGCGACTTATCATTTTCGATAGCTTTCTTTGGCTTTGACTTTTTCGAAGCAGTCACGCCAGAAGAGCGCTCTTGAAACCTATCTAACTCATCGCGCTCAGGCCTTAACCCGTCCATAAACAACCTCTTTATCATCACTCTTGTCCTAGGGATAAATTCTATCGTGATGATCGGTATTTCTAAATAGCATTTGCATGGTATTCATTCGATGAATAAGATGAGCACCCTACCCCATCAGCTGAAATGCAGCGGTTTTTAAGGAGTCAAACCATGCAAGCGAAAGTAGGTATTATTATGGGCTCAACATCAGATTGGCCCACTATGGAGCATGCAGCGAACATGCTCGACACTCTTGGCGTGAGCTATGAAACACAGGTTGTGTCTGCACACAGAACACCCGACCTGTTGTTTGATTACGCATCTTCTGCTGCCGAGCGTGGTATTCAAGTCATTATTGCTGGCGCAGGTGGTGCAGCCCATCTACCTGGTATGGTGGCATCAAAAACTGAACTCCCCGTTTTAGGCGTTCCAGTTCAATCAAAGGCATTGAATGGCATTGACTCACTACTATCAATCGCTCAAATGCCAGGCGGCATTGCCGTCGGGACACTTGCCATCGGCACACCGGGCGCCAAGAACGCAGGATTGCTAGCGGGGCAAATCATCGCTCTGAACGACCACGCCATTAAAGAGAAGCTTGTTGCATTTAGAACGCAACAAACCGAAAGTGTACTCGCTCAATCAGATCCGCGAGGGTAATCATGAAATCTATTGGAGTTCTTGGCGCTGGTCAACTCGGCAGAATGCTTGCCTTAGCAGGTCTTCCTCTTGAGGCGAAATTTCGCTTCTTTGACACAAGTGGAAGCCCAAGTGTTGGCTTAGAACCAACGTATAGTGTTAAAGACAAGCCTATCGAAAGCCAAGAACTTCAAGAGTTCATAGATGCATGCGACGTCATCACTTATGAATTCGAGCACCTACCGGTCGAATTAACTCAACATATCGAAAAAGAACATACGCTCTACCCGCCGTCAAAATCTATCGAAATTTGCCAAGATAGAGAGAAAGAAAAAGCCTTATTTAATGAATTATCGATTCCAACAACTCGATACAAAATTATTCATAAAGAAAGCGACCTTTCCGAAGTAGTTCAAGAGCTTGGCTTACCACTAGTCTGCAAAACGACGCGAGAAGGTTATGATGGAAAAGGGCAGTTTATTCTTCGCTCTGCTAAAGATATCCCAAAAGCTTGGAGCGCTATCGGATCAACCACGTTAATAGCTGAGGAATTTATAAATTTCTCTCGAGAACTGTCGATTATTGCGGCACGCAGCGCATCGGGCGAGATAGCAATTTATCCACTAGCAGAGAACCAACACAACGATGGAATTCTTCGATTCTCTACCGTTCCAGCGCCTTCCGTAAATGAAGATATTCAACGCCAAGCAGACTTGTATATCAAAGACTTGATTGCAGAATTGGAGCACGTTGGAATATTAACACTTGAACTATTCGAAACTACGAACGGCCTAGTTGCAAACGAAATGGCACCTCGTGTTCATAATTCAGGGCATTGGAGTATGCTTGGCGCGCACTGCAGCCAATTCGAGAATCACATCAGAGCGATATGCGACCTGCCACTCGGAAGTACCGAAGCCTTGTCACCAACCTGCATGATAAACCTCATCTCCCACAAAGGAGATATTCGAAAAATTCTTGAGCTTCCTTATGCTCAAGTTCATCTCTACGATAAAGAAGAGAGAGCAGGCAGAAAATTGGGGCATATCAACGTCACTGCTAGCTCATATGAAGAGCTAAAATGGCGCGTCGAGAATATCGTTCAATTTCTCCCTGATTACCCCCAATGCCTACAGTTGAAAAACTAAAAGGCACCCCAACTTATACAAATGACTACTAATTGAGGCTCATCTGAACAGCCATCAACCTCGTAGATGTATTTGAACCGAGGTGGTATGATCTTCAGCTTTGAAAACAATGCTAAGCCACCGCCTCGGTGGTGTTTTAATTTTAGGGAGAAGCCTAATGGCAATCGAATTACCTGCGCTACCATACGCAATTGACGCTCTTGCACCACACATTTCTCAAGAAACTCTTGAATTCCACCACGGCAAACACCACAAGACTTACGTTGATAAGTTAAACGGCATGATCCCTGGAACTGAATTCGAAGGAAAAACACTTGAAGAAATCATCACTTCTTCTTCAGGTCCTGTATTCAACAACGCAGCCCAGATCTGGAACCACACGTTTTACTGGAATTGCTTGAGCCCGAATGGCGGTGGCGCACCAACTGGTAAAGTTGCTGATGCAATTAACGAAGCATTTGGTTCTTTCGAAGAATTCCAAGCAGCATTTAACGACAAAGCCGTAAACAACTTTGGCTCAAGCTGGACTTGGTTGGTTAAAAATGCGGATGGTTCTTTGGAGATCGTTAACACATCAAATGCAGGCACTCCAATGACAGAAGGTCAAACTGCACTTCTAACAGTTGATCTTTGGGAGCACGCTTACTACATCGATTACCGTAATGTTCGTCCTACTTATTTGAATGCGTTCTGGGCACTTGTAAACTGGGATTTCGTTGCTAAAAACCTAGGTTAATATTGCCTCCTTGTGTTTAGTACATTGCACTAAAATCAAGGCATAAAAAAACCGGAGTTTAATTACTCCGGTTTTTTTATGCCTGAAATAGCCTTATCGGATACTATTTCCATCATAGAGACTTTCAACTGTCGGCTTCTCTCTGGCGCGCAGCTCTTCTTCATCTTCGCCTTGCGCAACTTTCGTCTCCAAATTCAACTGCCAAAGCTGATCAAACTTCTGCTCCGTCACTGCACGAGTTGAAGCTTTGTCACGAAGAATGGTTGGCCTTAAGAACACCAATAGATTTTGCTTTGTCACAACCTTAGATGTGCTTTTAAATAGATTACCCAGCAATGGGATATCACCCAATAAAGGAACTTTACTTTCACTGACCTGAACATCATCTCGAATTAAACCACCAAGAACGATTGTCTCACCATCATCGGCCAATACATTCGTTTTGATCTGTCGCTTAGTGGTAATAATGTCTGCACCAGCAGTCGATGGCGATACACCTGAGATTTCTTGTTCAATTTCAAGACGCACCAAATCGCCTTCGCTGATACTTGGAGTAACAATCAATTTCACACCCACATCTTCACGCTCGATCGTTGTAAACGGATCAGAAGTCCCTGCACCGCCAGAACTAGATTGCCCGGTAATAATAGGGATGTTCTCACCAACGATAATTGAAGATTCTTGATTATCCATTGTAATAACTTTCGGCGTAGACAATACATTAGCCCCCGCATCACCCTCTAATGCCTGCACAAGGGCTCCCCAGCTCACGCCATTACGACTTTCTTCTCCGATTCCAATCGTAATACCCGTTGATGGCGAGCCTAATAATGTGGGATCTAAATCACCGTTCGGGTCATTGTCTTGATCGACCAAAGCACCAATGACGTTTGCAGCACTCAAACCGATTTCATTGAAGTTAGTAAATACACCGGGCACTGAAGCACCTTGATCATAAAGCGCCCACTGAACACCTAGTTTGTTATCAGTATTATCTTGAATTTCTACGATAGCGGCTTCGATTAAGACTTGTGCTCTACGCACATCAAGCTCGTCAATTACGCCTTCAAGCTCTTGTAGAAGAGAAGGTTCAGCTCGAATAACCAAAGCATTCAGGCCCTCATCTGCATATACGCTCGCTTCCGCCTTAGGCGCCGCATTGCCTTTGTCTGCAGCCTCTTCACTTACAATATCACCCATTAACCCGCTTAGAAGATCTGCGATCTCTTCCGCATCAGCATGTTTTAAGCGCACGACCTTGGTTTTACCACCTGTTGAGGACGGTTGATCAAGCTTCATGATCAACACTCTCATTTTTTCACGGAAAGGCTCATCACCACGAAGGATCAAACGATTACTGCGCTGATCCGCAACCACTGAAAACTTGTTCGCTCCTTTTCCTTTTGCCGCTGCGCCAAGTTCACTAGGCGCAAGCTCTTCAAGAAGCTTGACCATATCGCCAACCCAAGCCTCCTGAAGCTGAATAACTTCAAGCTCGTATTTAGAGGGGCTATCAAGCTCATCAATAATCTTACTAATGCGCTTAATATTCGCGACATGATCACTAATAATAAGGGCATTCGCCGCAGCAACGCCGGCTAAATGACCATATTTTGCGACCATCGGGCGAAGAATTGGAACAAGCTCAAGAGCATTTGCATTATTCACTTGAATAACACGCGTTACGATTTGCTCGTTAGGCGTTCGTTTGAAAAGAGCATCGTTAGACGCCTCTTGCTTTGCATTGTTCTGCTGAACAATCTTAATCACACCGGTTCCGGGTATCGCTGCGAAACCATGAACGCCCAAAACGGATAGAAACATCTCATAGACAGCATCTTTACTCATCTCTGCGTTAGAGACGACAGTTACCTTACCTTTTACTCGAGGATCAATAACAAAGCTATAACCGGTGATATCCGCAACTTGACTAACAAAAGCACGGATATCGGCATCTTTTAGATTCACCTTCCATGTTTGTTCTTGAGAATGCGTAAATGAGGAGACAAGCAAAGCAAAAGACAAAAGCAAAGCTCGCAGACTGATTCTTTTCAAGTTATTCACGTGATGCAACTCGTTTATATATTCTTTGTTATTAACTATTTATCTTAGCGGATAATTTACAAAAAAACTCGCGCCATCTCGCACAACTTCAACCTCTAACGAGCCTTGTTGATACAATTGACGCATTATATTCTTGTCTTCTTGCACATTTCCTAAACTGTGACCATTAACAGAACGGATCACATCCCCTTTCTTTAAATTCATTCCAGCCAACATGGGGTTATTCCCTTGGAATACGTAACCACCACCATCTGCAATTCCTAAACCAACAGAAGCCAAAGCACGCTCAGGATTCTCTGATAACCTTGCGGTTGCCTCGCTGATAAAATCTTCAGGTGAATTTACTTCGACACTTCTTTCTCGGCGAGGAGCGACTTTAGCAATACTCGAGCTCGAGCTTGTTTCATCAAAATAAAGCGCTTCATAGGTACCATTTCGATCAAGAATGACGTGATCAGAATGGACTTCCGCCAAACGAACCCCTCCCGGCAAGCTATCTCCTAAGCGATAATATTCTGAAGGCTTACTCAACTCTTCAATGATCGCGCCAGAATCCGCAGCATCTTTTCCAGAAAACACACCCTTCAATTTCAAGCGCAAGCGTGTTTTAGGCACATCTTTTGGCCGTTCTTGGATAGCAGCTTCTTTATTTGCCTCACCAAACAAATGATAACGATCAACGCGACGAGCAATCCTGCTATCTGCCAAATTTGATTGCGCAGAAGAAACAAAACTTTTAGGCATTGGTGCTTGTTCTGGCGCGTACACATGCCAAATCAATTGAGAGCTTAAATAAGCTAGGTACAAGGTTAACGCCACGACACTCAACTGTGTCACACGCCTCACTACCCCATCGAGCGACCTCGTTTTCATTATTGCTTACCTAATTGTCGCGATACAGGCTTTTTGACTTTAAACACTACATCTTGTTCCGTTGAATTTGCTGCCCATGGCTCTTGCGCGACATCTAAAACGCGTCGAGTCACCTCCCACAAGGCATCTCCGTTCGCGCTCCATGTACCGCGCATCGTATCGAAGCTCGCTTCCTGATCGCGAATACCTAAGACAATATCTCCACTTTCTTGCGTTTGAATTTGCCCACCGAAAGCCGGCATCACTCTATCTCGGATATCTCTACCTGCAGGATAGGACACTTCGCCACCAGCCCAAGTAAATCGACCATCAATGCTCGCTACTCTGCGCTTCTCTAATCTAACGGACAAATCTTTCACATATACTTCACCCGTCGCTTTCACCCTATGGATACGCAAAAACGGATTAAGCTTCTCAGTATCGAGCCTTAATGTTTCGATAGAAAGTGACTGATCTCTCAAGCCAATATCTAATATTGCACTGGCGTCACCTGCTGTGGAACGCACATCGACCTGCAACGGAATACTTCCCCCAAACACATCTAAAACAGAAAGTTTCCAAGAGAAAACACCTTCTAGATGCCTAAATGAAACGTAAGCCTCACCATCCCAAGCAGTGCCTGCAAATGATTTTGGCATGATGCCGAGCGATTTTGTTTTAACAGCAGGCTCAATCACTTTCGTCCAAAGCACGCTCGCGGGCAAACTGCTCAACAAAAAGAACGGTAACGCCACAACAAACAGGAGCAAGACTAAGAAGGTTTTTTTAATCACAAATACTTATTCTTTCGATACTAGAAAATCACACAGCGAAACATTACAGACTATTTGCACCAGTAAAGCTACAACCATACGAACATTTTAGGTGCTAGTTCCTGCATTTTTATGAACAAAGCACCCAGATACAAAAAAGCCCCAGCATTCGCTGAGGCTTTTTTAGCTTAAAGGGGGAGCTTACATCATGCCGCCCATACCGCCCATGCCACCCATGTCAGGCATCGCAGGTGCAGCACCACCCTCTTCTACAACATCTGTAACCATGCATTCAGTTGTAATCATTAGGCCAGCAACAGAACCTGCCGCTTGTAATGCTGTACGCGTTACTTTTGCTGGATCAAGAATACCCATCTCCAACATGTCGCCGTACTCGCCAGTCGCAGCGTTGTAACCGAAGCTACCTTCACCCTGTTGAATCTTATCTGAAACAACAGAACCTTCACCGCCAGCATTAGAAACGATTTGACGAAGTGGCGCTTCCATAGCGCGACGCAACAAATCAATACCTACGTTCTGATCGCCATTATCACCTTCAAGGTTTGCAATCGCTTGAAGCGCACGAATCATCGCAACACCGCCACCAGCAACAACACCTTCCTCAACTGCTGCACGCGTTGAGTGAAGCGCATCTTCAACACGCGCTTTCTTCTCTTTCATTTCAACTTCAGAGCCAGCGCCAACCTTAATAACAGCAACGCCACCAGCTAACTTCGCAACGCGCTCTTGAAGCTTCTCACGATCGTAGTCGGATGAACTCTCTTCGATTTGACGGCGGATTTGCTCTACACGACCTTGGATTTCAGCAGCTTGGCCGGCTCCATCGATCACAGTCGTATTTTCTTTGCTGATGTTAACACTCTTAGCGGTACCAAGATCATCAAGCGTAGCATTTTCTAGTGATAGACCAACTTCTTCAGAAATTACCGTACCACCAGTCAAAATAGCGATATCTTGGAGCATTTCTTTACGACGATCACCAAAACCTGGAGCCTTAACAGCCGCAACTTTAACGATGCCGCGCATATTATTGACAACCAAGGTTGCTAACGCTTCGCCTTCAACATCTTCAGCAATGATAAGAAGTGGCTTGCTCGCTTTTGCAACGTTTTCAAGAACTGGCAACAACTCGCGAATGTTAGAAATTTTCTTGTCGACCAACAAAATGAATGGGCTTTCAAGCTCAGCACTCATATTGTCTTGGTTGTTAATGAAGTATGGAGATAGATAACCGCGATCGAACTGCATACCTTCAACAACGTCTAACTCATCTTCAAAACCGCTCGCTTCTTCAACAGTGATAACGCCTTCTTTACCGACCTTATCCATCGCTTGTGCAATGATGTCACCAACAGAAGAATCACTGTTTGCTGAAATCGTACCGACTTGCGCAATCGCTTTATTGTCAGCACATGGTTGCGCCATGCCTTTCACAGCTTCAACAGCTGCTTGTACGCCCTTGTCGATACCACGCTTAAGATCCATTGGGTTCATACCAGCCGCAACAGCTTTCAAACCTTCGTTTACGATTGCTTGAGCAAGTACTGTTGCAGTCGTAGTACCGTCACCCGCTACGTCGTTCGCCTGAGACGCAACTTCTTTAACCATTTGCGCACCCATGTTCTCGAACTTGTCTTTAAGCTCGATCTCTTTCGCAACAGACACGCCGTCCTTTGTTACAGTTGGCGCACCAAATGATTTATCTAGAACAACGTTACGACCTTTTGGTCCAAGTGTTACTTTTACTGCATCAGCAAGAATATTTACGCCTGCCAACATACCTTGGCGAGCTGAATCACCGAATTTTACGTCTTTTGCTGTCATGTTTTTGTCCTGTTTAACTCGTATCTAATCAGTAGGAAAATGAAACCGAATTACGCTTCGATGATGCCGAAAATTTCGCTTTCAGCCATGATGAGAAGCTCTTCACCGTCAATTTTCACGGTATTTCCAGCGTATTGACCAAATACCACAGTATCGCCAGCTTTCACCGCCATCGCTTGCACACTACCGTTATCCAGTGTTTTACCAGCACCCACTGCAACTACTTCACCTTGTGAAGGTTTTTCGGTAGCGCTACCTGGAAGAACAATACCTCCAGCTGAAGTAGTTTCTTCTTCTTTACGACGTACAACAACGCGATCGTGTAATGGACAGATGTTCATCTCAATGCTTCTCCTAACAGGTTATCAATCCGATTTGATAAGTCTCTTTCGAGATAATTTTTTATGTTGGTCTTACGTCATTCTGATACGTAAGAAACGTGTGATGCCTAGATAGGGCCGCTCACTAGCTTTTCAAGCCCTCTCAAGAACTTTTTTTGAAAAACTTACTTTAACTGATCGCGCCGTTCATGAACTTCCTCGTATTCCGCGTCAATTGCATCATCAAAGCGATCAGATCTAGATTGCGAAGAATAAGTTGAATGAGAAAACTGAGTACCAGAAACGATCATCCTAGCCGCCACAAGCTTGGCTAATTGGCTTCTAAGACCAGGCGTCAACAGAGCAAAACCAATTGCATCTGTTACAAAACCTGGCGTTAACAATAGTGCTCCAGCAACCGCAAGCAACAGCCCTTCACCAATCTCTGAAACAGGCAGCGCCCCTTGCTGTGCTTTTTGCTGTGCTCGAAGCAAGGTACTTAGCCCCTGCCTTTTTAGAAGATTCACCCCGATAACAGCGGTTAATAAAACAAGTCCAACTGTATACCAAGCTCCGATCACGGAGCCGACTTGAATCAATAAGACCATTTCGACAATGGGCATGATGATAAATAGTAGAAATACGAGACGCATTGCATACCTCGATTAAGAAAATTCTTCGTTGCGAATTATGTTAAATTGGGGCGAACAGAAGCTTTACAACCCCAGAACATGGATCTTTCAAGCCCGAAACCTCAAGCAATTCTGACAACCGTTAACTCGATTCCAGAAGGTCGACTAAGCAACTACGGTAAAATCGCTGCGGCCGCGGGCCTGCCTCAAAATGCAAGATTTGTTGGCCAAGTACTAAAACACCTCCCCAAAGACTCTCAAATCCCTTGGCATAGAGTGCTAAATGCCCAAGGCAATATCTCTTTTCCCAAAGACTCTCCATCTTATCTGCGCCAGCAAGCAGCATTAATGAATGAGGGGCATCCGAAGGCATTAAGTAAAAGTCACTTCCTGCAAAACATTTGGCCGAGCTAAACGGCCGCTTACTGCGACATTCGACACAAGATACGTTTCTTTACAATGACTTAATATTTCTCAGCTAGAGTGAAAAATATAACGAGTAAAAAGAATGAGCTAGAGTTTTAGCCGTATTCTGCATCAGCAGATACTCGGCACGCTCACAATAAAACGCGAGTAGTTGGATTTGGCCATGGCCCAAAATAGTCTTTTAAAAGAGCAGTTGCAGCAACACCTTGATAACAGCACCAATGATGAAAGTTTAACGCCTTTGATTCAGGCTGTCAGCGATGCCTTTGATCAGTCAGAAGAAGATAAACGTGCTTTAGAAGCATCAGTGCGAGAGCAAAACGCTGAGTTAGCATTGCGTAACGAAGAGCTAAATAATCAGGTTCGCGAGCTACAAAAAACCAAGGCAGCTCTGCAAGAATCTTACTCTCTTCTTCAGGCTAGCTTGAGTTCGACATACGATGCGCTTGTCATGCTCGATAACCAGGGCTCGATCCGACTCAGCAATCCGAACTTCAACAAGATGTTTCGCATGAATACCTTTAATGCGGGGCTCGCTCATGTGCATGATTTTATTGAGCATTGCCAATGCATTGTAAAAGGAAATCACCACTTCTCTGACGTTCTTAAGTTATCTCTCGCAGCGCCGGAGAAAACATTCACACATGAACTTCAAACATACGATGGTCGCTGGTTAGAAGCACATTCAAAGGCTCACTGGCATGACAATGAAATTGTCGGGCAAGTATGGAGCTTCAGAGATGTCACGGCACTGAAGTTGAAAGAGAAAGAAGCGAAACACCGTACTTTTCACGACTTTTTAACCGGACTGCCAAACCGGCGTTCACTCCTATCACGACTTAAAAAGTCCGTCAACGCAGCACAAAAAACATTCAAAGATGTTGTTGTGATGTTCATCGACTTAGATGGATTTAAAGACGTCAACGACTCTTTAGGACATAGTGTTGGTGATTCTCTCTTGATCGAGGTTGCGCGCCGAATGGAAAGTAAACTTCCTGAATGTGCCACCCTAACTCGACATGGTGGAGATGAATTCGTCGCCATTCTTGGCAAGCAAACTAGCCTAGATGAAGCGACAGCATATTCAGAACGAATTTTGAGTTGTTTCTCAAAGCCATATCACATCGGCAAGCAAGATATTTACATGAGCGTTAGTATCGGTATTGCAACACTCAATATGCATGGCAACGATTCTGAGCGACTTATTACTTACGCTAACTTGGCAATGACACAAGCCAAGAAACAAGGCTCGAATATCTATCAGGTCTATGACGCTTCAGTATCATCACAATGCGAGCACCGTCTCCGTATTCGTAATGAAATCAATCAAGCACTTGAGAACGATCAGTTCGAACTGTTTTTCCAACCAAAAATCTGTTTAGAGTCAGGTTCAATTAAAGGCGCAGAAGCGCTCATTCGCTGGCGTATGACCGACGGTAGCTTTAGAAGCCCGATGGAATTCATTCCGATTGCCGAAGAAAGTGGCCAGATTATTCCAATTACACAATGGGTAATACGCCGTTGTTGTGAGTACTTAAATGAATGGATGCCTCATCTAGATTCAGATTTTGTTCTGGCGCTAAATATCTCAGCGAAACACTTCCAAAAAGGTTTACTTCAAAGGGATGTTGCTTCGGTACTAAAAGAGATTCAAGCAATCCCTTCTATGTTGGAACTCGAAGTCACCGAGACTGCCATCATGGAAGACATTGAATTAGCAGTTTCGACTCTAAATGAATTAAAGAGACTTGGTATTCGTACTGCTATTGATGACTTTGGCACCGGATATTCGTCGTTAAGCTACTTAAGAAAGCTCCCTATCGAAGTTCTTAAAATCGATAAAAGTTTCATCGATGAAATACTCGAGTCTCCTGAAGACAGAACGCTTGTAAAAGGGATCATCGATATGGTTCATGCGCTTGGCATTGAAGTGGTCGCGGAAGGTGTCGAGAACCATCAAATGGCAGTTCTCCTACAAAATATGAACTGTGACCTTGTCCAAGGCTACCACTACTGTAAACCTATAGAAGAAAGTGAATTTCTGCACTTAATTAAGGAGAGCTTATGCTACATCTAAGCTTTACTCAGCAACTTTGCCATGTGGCGAAATTGCAAAAAACTGGCTCCGCCGCAAACGATCCAACCTACAACGTAGGCCATGAAGACGAGCGACGAGAAAAATCCAGTTCGAACGACGCAAGCAGCCACTACGAAATACTCAAAAGGTTTGCAAGCGCTTACTTTAATCGCCGTTAAGTCAACTACAAATTCTTAAATGTGTCGTGCTTTTGAATACGATAAATAAGATAAAGCACAGGCACACCCATCATGCTTGCCACAAGAAAGAAATTCGAATAGCCGAGGTTATCAACCATACTCCCCGAATAGCCACCAATAACCTTTGGCAGCAGCGTCATTAATGAACTAAAAATCGCATATTGAACTGCCGTAAACGACACATTCGTTAGACTGGATAAGAAGGCAATAAATGCAGCGCTTGCTAGTCCTGCTGTTAAATTATCTGCAGAAATAACGAGATAAAGCAGTTCAATGTCATAGCCCGTTTTCGCTAACAACATAAACAAAAGATTCGTTGCAACGGTTAGGAATGCACCTGCATACAGCATTTTGATCACGCCAAAACGCACAGACAAAACGCCGCCAAGAAAGCCTCCCAGAATGGTCATAAACAAACCAAAGGTTTTTACGACCGAAGCGATCTCAGTTTTACTAAATCCCATATCTTGAAAAAACACATTCGAAATGACGCCAAGAACGATATCGGAAACACGATAGAAACCCACAAAAACAAGCAGCAGAACAGCCAATCTGATGCCGTAACGTGAAAAGAACTCTTTAACCGGTGAAATATAAGAGTCTTGTATTAATTGATGCTCATACATTGAAGTGAACGAGACTAAACGAATAAAGAAACAAACAATCAATACGGCAAATATCAGACGCAGACATTCAATCGAAAAATTTGCGAGTGCCTCGTTTCCAGCATAGCTACCAACGTCACGTTTTAATTGCTCTACTTGATCCGCTCCAACAATATACACACCAACAAAGATGCAAATACTCATAGCAAACATCGCAAGAAAACGAAGATATTGGACTGAAGAATAGTCTCGTTTGGCTCTCAATTCTGCGGAAACCGGCTCTGAAACAATCAGCGTTGTTACCAAACCAACCAACATCGTTAAAGACATAATGATGTATGTAAACATCCATGCTTCATAGCTATATGACTCCATAGAGGAGCCGAAACCGCTGGCCAAGAATAAGGCGCCTGCACCGGAACTCAACATACCAATGCGATAACCCGCAATATAGGTTGAAGACATTAATGCCTGAAGATCACTCGATGCGGACTCAATCCGATATGCATCAATGGCTATATCTTGGGTTGCCGACGAGAAACCAAGCAAAACTACTGCGAGCGCCATGGTGGTTAGCGCATTTTCCTTAGAGGGATCGATCAACGCGATGAGGACAATCGATAGAACAATTGAGCACTGAGAAAGTAATAACCAAGCCCTTCTACGTCCCAATTTTTTGGTGAGAAAAGGCAAAGGCAACTGATCAACCAAGGGTGCCCATAAAAATTTAAATGAATATGCAAGAGCCGCCCAACTAAAGTAAGTCACAGCAGATCGTTCAACACCTGCCTCTCTGAGCCACAAAGACAAAGAAGAAAAAATAAGGAGTAAAGGAATGCCCGCAGAAAAACCAAAGAAAAGCATCGAGACCACGCGAGGATGCGCAAAAGATCTTAGCGATCCACGCCAGTCAGCTTGCTGATTGTGCATATATTTATTCTTATCAGTTACGGCTTGAAGTAAGGTAAAGGGCTAGTCGCGAAAATTGTTGTACTGCAAAGGCACCTCAATGTCTGACTCTTTCCATAGCGCCATTACCTGCTGAAGATCATCGCGTTTTTTACCTGTAACGCGTACTTTTTCGCCTTGAATTGCAGCCTGCACTTTGATTTTTGACTCTTTCACGAGCTTCACCATTTTCTTCGCTGTCAGCGAATCAATACCCTGCTTTAAATCAAAGGTTTTCTTTACTAGCTTACCGGCCTTGCTATCTCCCGCTTCTACCATTGCACGAGAATCAACTTTACGCTTAGCTAAAGCCATCTTCGCAACTTCAACAACTTGCTCTAGTTGAAAATCCTGCTCTGCAGAAAACGTTAGTTTGCTATTTTCAAGCACGATATCTACGTCGACTTTTTTAAAATCCCAACGGTTACTTAGCTCACGCTTTGCTTGATCTACAGCATTCGTGACTTCATGCATATCTACTTCTGAGACAGCGTCGAAAGATGGCATATATTTCTCCGTTAAAATAAACTGACTATCAACTAGGATCGGACAAAGTCTACACAAGAACGACTAATTGGGAAACGTCCCAACACAGCGCTTGATGTAGAGATAATAAAATATAAGGGAAAGGAAAATGCCCACTAAATCATCCATTATCATCGTTGATGACGCTAAATTTAGCGCAGCGATTGTTAGGAAACGACTGAGTGAACATGGCTTCACTGATATTCGAGTAGCGCATCATGCAAATGATGCATTTAGCCTTATTGCCGAACGTCCAGCTAACTTAGTCATCTCAGACTGGATAATGCCCGACATCGACGGCATAGCGTTGTGCGAGCAAATAAAAGCCGACAATCTGTCACGTTCTACTTTCACGTATTGCTTGTTGATGACAGGTAAAGATGACGAAGAAAGCGTGCAACAAGCTCTTTCCAAAGGTTTAGATGACTTCATTTTCAAATCTGAAATAAATCATCAACTTATTCCTCGCGTCAGGTCAGGATTACGCATCGCCCGCCAGCTAAGTAATGCATTAGAGCGCCAAAAATCATTAAGCGCTGAAATTGTCCTTCTACAGGAAAAACCAAGTATCGACCCATTGCTTGGACTCGCTAACCGCCAATACGCTGAGCAAACATTAGATCGCTTATATAGACATACTCAAGCTCGGGGTGGTGCAGTGAGCTATATGTCGATCACCATCAAAAATTGGGGCAGCATTCTCAGTGAATATAAAGCGCCTGTATGCCAAGAGTTAAGCGAACAGATTGCTAAACGAGTGAATGCCCTCGTGCGCCCTTTGGACGAAGTATGCAGATATTCTGAGAACGAGTTTATCGTTCTAGCGCACTTTCGTGACCCTAATGATTGCAACCTTTCAACTTATAGACGGTTTTATCAGGGGCTAGATAAGCAGGCTTTTAAAACGTCGGCGGGATTTATCGCTATTTCAATTTCTTGCGCCGTGTGTTTTGCTGATCAAGATTCAACGACAGCCACATTAAGTGAAATGAATGCGTTTAATGCGCAGAAAATTTCTGAATGTAAGGAAGAAAAAACTTACGTTGTTAATGCTCTCTAACGGGCATTTGCTCAATAAAAAACCAGTTTGATTATTAATCGTGCAACCCGAAAACAAGCTGTAACAAAAGTGTGACATTTAAGAAACAGCGCTTTTAATTCCAAGCTTTAGACTTAAGGAGTGGATTATATAAAGTATCCCGATTTGGTGAAGCGTCTACTTTAGACGCTTCACTCTTTTTACGGGAATATTTAATTCGCAAAAGAATTTAACAACGCTCCTTGCTTGCGCACTGAAGCGTTTTATTTGCTTAAGATTTCTCAGGGTAGCCGGTAATATCTTGAATAGAACGATACAAGGGCCGTAACTGCTTATACATATTCAAATACACCTCATTGTATAAACGGTTATAGGTAATATGCGTTTCGTGATTAGGCTCAAATCGCTTACCAACTCGCGTCATACCAGCAATAGCTGTATGACAATCGCTATACCATCCCAGCGCAACAGCAACATCCATCGCCGCACCTAAACCAGAAGTTTCATAGGTATGTGGCCTTTCTACGGGCAAGCCAAAAATATCAGCCGTTAATTGCAGAGCTGCATCACTTTGCGAACCACCACCACTGACTCTTAGGAGTTTAATTTTTTGCTTATTGCGTTTTTCTAAACGCTCCATCCCCTCACGAAGACCATAAGCCAAGCCTTCCAGAATAGCGCGATAAACATGTGCTCTAGTATGCACATCACCAAACCCAATAATGCCCCCCTTAGCCTCAGGCCCCGGATCTCGCACACCCGGCGTCCAATAGGGTTGCAGCATCAATCCCATTGACCCGGGCGGCACAGCGTTCACTAGCTCATCGAACAAACTCTCTGGGCTAACATTCTGCGCCTCGGCCATTGCTTGCTCACGAAGTCCAAATTCATTTTTAAACCAACTAACCATCCAAAATCCGCGAAAAATCATAATTTCAGAGCAATAATGATCTGGGATTGCCGATGGATATGCAGGCATGAATCGAATAGGTTCTATGTACTTTTTACTTGTTGTATTGATTGTGGCCGTTGTGCCATAACTCATGCATGCCACATCATCTGACTGACCACCTGAACCAAGAATCTCGCATGCTTTATCTGATGCGGAAGCAATCAGTGGTACTCCAGCAGGGATACCCGTCATATTTTGAGCATCGATGGTAACTTGCCCCATCACCGTAGCTGGGCGATACAGCTTAGGGAATAACTCTTGTTTAAATCCAGGAAGCAAACGATAACGCCAATCACTCTCTGCGGACCACTTCAAGCCTTTATAATCGAAAGGCAAATATGCGACTTGCGAGGCAAGAGAATCGACAAAGTCACCGCACAAGCGATAGTTTAGAAAGCCAGATAGATTGAGATATTTATCCGTTTTTTCCCAAATGTCTGGTTGGTTGGATGCTATCCAAAGATACTGTGCACGTGCTTGATAGCGCTCAACAAGATCTTTAGCGCCAGCCATTTTAAATGCTAGCTCATGCAGCTTTGGCAAATGCCCGAGGGCTTTTGAATTACGCTGATCCAGCCAAGTAATGGCAGGTCGTAATGGCTTACCACCTTTATCAAGATTCACCATGGTGCCGCGCTGTGTCGTGACCGACACTCCAGCAATATCACCCTTATTAAGACCTAAATTTGCCATTTCACCCCATAGCGCAGAACAAGCATCAACCAAAGCCTGCCAATAGATTTCAGGCTCTTGCTCGGCCCAACCTGGGTGCACCGAAAAATAAGGTTCAATTTCAACTTTCGACTTTGCTAACAATTCTCCGTTTCGATCAAAAAGCAATGCACGAACAGACTGCGTTCCGTTATCGATGGCAAGTATTGTATCGCTCACACGCACTCCTTTTGGTTCGGAAGGCTGTAGTGATCCGCAATGATATTTTTATATCTATGCCACTCTTCATCCCATTTTTGAATAGGCCACTGTAAACGCTCGCGCAATAACTCTGTCCATGGCTGAATCAAATGAATCGCGCCTTCCGGATACAACATCCCTATCCGTACACGTCTCAAAAGAAGATCATCTAAATGCTCAACGGCTTCGTTCTCACACGCCCAAAATAATTCTTGGAGGCAAACTTCAGTGTTGCCTAACAGCGTTAAATCATCAATATCTGCTTGCTCCACAAGCTGATTAGCAATATCACCGTAACGGCCAACGAGCCTCTGACGGCGTTGCTTCGATAGTTTATGGTCGCCAATCAACACAGATTCATCGGACTCACTAAAATCTGAAGGCGCATCTAAATCCGATATGGAAAGGTTGTTTTGTAAATAAGGTTGAGCTGCACGCAATACTTCGAGCGCTAACAAGCGAAATGTCGTGAGTTTGCCGCCGGCGATACTGATACACCCTGCATCATCCCAAACCATATGCTCACGTTTCTCGTCTGATGGTTTGTTCGTAGCAGCAACATCCTCAGCACTGTATTCATCAACAACAACTGGCCGCACACCGGACCAAGAAGAGATAATGTCCTCACGCTTCAGTGCTGCATGATCAAACTGTGAATTCGCTGCATCCAAAAGATAAGTGACTTCATTTTCCGTAATCGATGCCTCGCTCAACATAGTATTATGATGATCAAGGTCTGTTGTACCGATCACGACTTGACCTTCCCAAGGAAAAACAAATACTGGTCGCTTGTCTTTCGGATGGAAAAAACTAACGGAAAAGGCGACCGGTAGACGCCAGAATGGAATAACTAGGTGACTTCCTCTCAAAGGTCGAATGCTTTTCTTATTACCAAGCATTTGACGAAGTTCATCCGTCCAGGCACCGCTGGCGTTAACCACAGCATTAGCTTGAACTTGAAGTTCTTTGCCGCTGAGCTCGTCTTTTAAATACAGGCCAATCACTTTTGTATTACGCTCAACTTCTGAACCTGAGCGCATAACACCCGTTGCTTTGAGGTAATTAAGAGCAATACCGCCCTGCTCATTCCCATCAGCCAAGACACGCATTACTAAGCGAGCATCATCAGTTACGGCATCCATGAAACGAGTCGCGCCTAGCAGCTCTCTCTGTTTCATGCCCGGCGCATAAAAATCATTTACCTGAGACTTCACAAACTGTCGATATCGCTTTCCTGCAAACAAGTCATAGATCGCCAACAATTTATCGAAAATCCAAGGCCCGGGAAAACCACCTTTATAATGCCCCATCAGAAAAGGAAGTGGATCAACAAGCCCCTTAAGCTGTTCCATGAGTTTCTGTCTCTCAGTCACAGAGTCTTTGGCTAATCCGAATTGCCCTTTACCGAGATAGCGCAAGCCTCCATGAACCATCTTCGAAGAACGAGACGATGTTCCCCAAGCAAAATCTTTTTGCTCAACGAGTAAAACCTTTAACCCTTTCGCCGTCGCCTCTCGATAAATACCCGCTCCAGTAATACCACCTCCAACAACGATCAAGTCAAATGACTGTCCGTTTGAGAGAGATTGTAGGGTTTGATCTCTCCAACCAGGAGACCAATATGACAGCGCCATGGTCTTACTCTGCCTTTTCTTGCAGCAGCGTTCCTGGATTCAATAGCCCTTTCTCATCCATATGATCACAAAGAGATTGAATCATACCCATGGCTAACTCACCCTTCTCCGTTGGCAAATAGGGGGCATGATCCTTGCCAACTCCATGTTGATGACTGATCGTTCCGCCATTGTTCACAATAAGTTCAGAAGTGCTTGTTTTCAGAGTTTTCCAGCGAGCAAGAGTTTCTTCGTAAGTATCTGCTGCACGGAATACATAAGTCGTGTAGATACTGGAACCTTGAGAATAAAAGTGTGACAAGTGCGTGAACACATGCACTTTCTCACCTTTGTCTTGCAGAGATTTCCGTAAATTCGCTTCGATCTTATCAAGTAAGTTATCGACATTGCTCCAGTCTGTAGACGTTTCAAGCGTATCGACCATATATCCTTTTTCCCATAACGCTTCTCGCAGATACGGCATGGTGAAACGTTTCGCAGCCCATTTCTTACCTAGATATGAGCCGGTGTAAACGCCGCCTAATGGACGAGTTAAACGCTTCATTAGTCTGTGCGCAGAACGACATTGATCAGGCATACCTGTTACACCTAATGTCATCATGCACTTGCCCTCACCGGCACCTCGCCAAGACAAGAACTTCTCAAGCAAGGCAATTTGACCAGGATGCCCTGCCAATGCGAGCTGCGTTTTGGTTTCGATCGCATTGCTAAGGCGAAGCATAGAGAGTTGAATTTTCGCTTGCACTAGATGACGTGCCGCGGCTTTAGCCTGATTCCAAGTTGGGAAGAAGATAACATAGAAGTCTTCTTGAATTGGCGATGGAGTGACACGCACTTTCACGTCACTAATAACACCCATACGACCTTCCGAACCAAGGATCATTTCTCTTACATCTGGCCCTGCTGATGATGCAGGAATTGTTGGAATCTCTAGACGTCCTCTCGGTGTTTCAATCGAACCACCTGCAAACATTTGTTCAATACGCCCGTAGCGCAATGATTGTTGTCCACTAGAGCGACTCGCCACCCAACCGCCAACTGTTGATAGTTCAAAGCTCTGTGGGTAATGCCCCAGAGTGTAACCCTTTGCACGAAGCTGCGATTCAACTAGAGGCCCCGGCGTTCCTGCTCCAAATGTCGCGATCAAACTTGAATCATCGATATCGGTTAGGCGATTCATTCGCGTTAGCGCTAAGGTTAAGATCGGCTTATCGCTTTGGAAAGGGTTGATATGGCCTGCAACACTTGTGCCGCCTCCATAAGGAATCACAACAATATCGTTGTCGTAGGCAAAACTAAGAAGTTCTGCTATCTCGTCTTTTGTCTCAGGGAAAGCCACACCATCTGGGAAGAATTCAAACTGACCACTGCGCATCGCCAACCAATCAGGAAGACTTTGACCACGAGCGTGACGCACACGAACATCCGGATCTGTATTAATCAATCGATGGTCAGGCAATCGAGATGACGGCACTTGTGCCAATACTGAATCGAGACTTGCATCAGCAAGAGGGGTAGCTTGACCAACATGCTCTAGCAAAAATGCATCCCCAGATTCTGGTAAATCCATTTTGTTTGCTTCATCACCCCAACCATTCCAACGTCGCATTTTTTCACCTACCGATTTGTTCTAAACAATGAATTACTATGGATGCATCATAAAAACTTAACGTAGAATATCACTGACATTTTCGGACAATCTATTTTTATTATGAAACACTTAGGGTTTGCATCTATTGCGGCACTAAAGCAGTACCTTCGCTACGCAGATGCCAAACGCATTGATACCGTCGATCTTTTGGCTGATCTAAAGCTCACGAACAACGTCGAACAATCTGAAGAAGGAAGAATATCTGGACAGCAGTTCCAACAGTTTTTAACTAGCCTTCTGCATCTCTCTAACGACCCGATTATGGGCTTAAGCAGCGCACTGTATGTACAAAGCCATTCGTATAATTTGCTTGGCGCACTGATTGAGCAAAGTGAAACTCTAGGACAAGCCATCTCTCGAATCCCTTTATTTGAGAGACTTGTCGGAGATATGGGGACGACAGAGATACAACGAACAGAAAGTCATCTCGCGTTAGTGTGGCACTGCAATTACACAACCTCGTTAATTGTGCCGCACATGATCGACAACGTACTTGCAAGTTGGACACTTTTTGCACGTTGGCTAACAAACAGCAAAGCTTCGGCAAGTGGTGTATATCTGACAAGACCTAAACCTGCGCATTCCATACAACAAACCTATGAACAGGTATTTTCTGCACCGGTATTTTTTGATCAAACAAGTAATCGAATCGAACTATCAAATGAACTGCTGAGAATCCCACTCGTATCAAAACAGCACTCCCCGAAAAGCAGCTTAGAAGGAAAAGTACGAACGAGCTTATCGCAACTTAAATTTGATGGAGAAACCTTAAAAGACCAAATACTTCGCTCCGTTAAAGCGCACCTACAGTTAGGAATCGCGAGCAAAGAGCTAATATGCCAAGAGTTCAATACATCAACGCGACATTTACAGCGCCAACTTGATGCTGAAGGTACAAGTTACAGAGAGATTTTAAGAAAAGCCCGAGAAGAAAGAGCGACACACTTCTTGCTTGATACCGATCTATCAGTGATCGATATCGCCTACAATTTAGGGTACAAAGACGAAAGGAGTTTCTATAGAAGTTTTAAGAAATGGACAAAAGTAAGTCCTCAAGAATTCAGGAATTTGAACAGATAATCAACGAGACTTAGGCTTTAAAGCCTTCATTTTATATAGCTCTTCATCTGCCGCCTTAAGCAATGAACGACCATCATACTTAGCCAAGGTTTCTGTTGAAACAACGCCATAACTCAGCTTAGCTTGAATGCTGCCATTCTCACAAGGCATTGGCGTCTCGATCACCTGCTCCCGAATCCTCGAAGCAATAATATCAGCTCCTTCTTGGGCTTGATAAGGTAGAATTATCACAAATTCATCACCTGCAAATCGAAACACCAAGTCACTCTTTCTCGTGGTTTCCAACAACAAATTGGCAACGTGCTTTAAATAAAGGTCTCCTACCTCGTGACCATAAACATCATTAACCTGCTTAAAGTCATCACAATCTATGAACATCAAAGCTAAGTCAGCACCTTGTCGCTGATGACGACTTAGCTCTTGGCTTAACGCCTCCTCCATTTCTCTGCGATTACGCAAATGCGTCAAGGGGTCTCTTGTCGCTAAAAATCCAACTCGCTCGCGCGCCCATACACCAATAAGTGAAAGCGACACCTTTACGGCAAGCTGTCTTAAGAAAAAATGGTCTTTATCAGGGGAGTAACGAGCTTCATTTGGAGAGCCTAACATCAATGCACCGACTACTTTTTTCTCTACGACAATCGGCAACATTGCAAGTGAAGCAATCTGATCGCGCAAAGCTTTGGGGATTAAACCTCGCCACTTTTGGAGTTGCTGGTTTTTCAAAATCGGCTGTTTTGTACTCTTGGTTGCTTGCAAGAAATCAAGCATCGTCACTTTTTGATAGTGCTCTTGATGATCTTGGCTTTCTAAGTCCTCCAGGGCATGGATGAAATGCTCATTTGCAGGAACATCAACAATCGTCACCCAAACATGCTCTACTGCGAACTTTTCATGCACCATCAATAGCAACTGATCAAAGAAATCGGTACATCTTGCGATATTCATGATTTCTACTTCAATCTCAAACAAATTCTGGGCGATTAATTCATTTGCTTTCGCCCGCTCTACCAACTGATTAACATCAGCCACAGCTACTCCTAATCGTCGAAACCTACTATCTTCTAAGTCTAGAGCAAAGACTGAAGTACGCTCACATAGAGTTATGAATAGTTGTTCATTTTTCTAGTCTTAGCATTTGCTATTGGGGCTCTCTCTTACGTTTTTCTTGTTAGACTCGTTAGCCGTTTTTCCGTCATTCAATTCTTCAGGTTTTAGCAGATCTTGTGCAGCACTAAAATCGAATTCGGTATCGGTCCCTAATTGCTCAGGGTCATAACGAATACCGCAACCCGCCTTAATAACTTCAGCTTCTTTTATGTTCTTCGATCCAGACATATTATTCTCTTGCCTCTAAAAATCTCAATTTTGGTGCAATCCATTCCGACACCCAAATGCGTACTCTATGCGCAAAATAGCAACAATTGAAACCATTTATGGAACAAAGCAAAAACCCCTTGCAAACTGTTCCCTGTATGGAACATACATTCCATCCACAACAGGTTTTTAAACTTTTCTTAGTCAATAAAATGCACTCCTGAGTTAGATAAGCAATATCCATAAGAAAAAGCGAATTTCGCTGTAGTTTTGACTAGGGGTTTATCATGCAACAAAAACATTATGTGCCGACATTCCACTTCGACACCACCAAGCCTTGCTACTGCCGTTCGCAAAAAGCATTTGGTGAATGCTGTGGTAGTTCAATTGAAGAAAAACAAACACCAAAAAGTATTAAAGTAGTCCATAACTTTTTGAGCGCATCTGAGTGCAATAGTTTCATTCGATTTGCTGAGAAACAAAAAAGAGAATGGCTCACTGTTGTAGACACAGCCAAATCAACCTCTAACAAACGTGTCTACAAACGTCACGAGAGTCGTGTCACTCAAAATGTCGACTTAGGCAAAAAGCGCGCGCTTGCCAATGATTGGTTTAAGCGTGCCTGCAGCGAGTACCTTGTGGAAATATCAGGCGGCCTTAATGCGCAATGGTTTGAGGAAGCGCAATTGCTTCGTTACGGTCCTGGCGGAAAATACGGAATACACGCAGACTCTGACCAATTCTGCCAACAGGCGAAACAATTCTATAGGTTTATTGATCGGGACTTCAGTATGCTGATCTATCTTAACGATGATTATGTTGGTGGGGGCTTATACTTCAAGGGTTTGAACTACACATATCAGCCAAAACGCGGCGACCTTGTTATTTTCCCTTCTAATCACGTTTTCTCGCATGAGTCGCTGCCGATTGAGCAAGGTAAGAAATTAGCACTAGTAAGCTGGGGAGCATTCCCAGGGACAGCGAGAGTCTCTCAACCTCGCAGTATCGTCCCAATGGCGACTAATCAGTAGCGCTATTTAAAGGAGATAATCCGAAACGATTCATCTCCTCTTCTCCTTTCAAAACCAAAAACACGAAAAGAATAATCCATCCTGCGATCGGAACGAAGATCAGTAAAAGCCACCAACCTCTTCGATTGGTATCGTGTAAACGCCTCACAGCAACAGCCACACTTGGAATTAAGACTAACAAGCCATAGATCGAACTGATCGTGCCAGTATTTGTTTCGTAGTTAAAAGTTCCAATCGATTGATCAAGCAAAGAACAAACCGCCGTAAAGATCATATTAATTAATACAAAGAACCAATATTCCTTACGTCGCGCTCTGCCTTCAAAGTTTGTGTAATTGCCGAGAACTTTAAGATACCAATACATAACTGAGGTCCTTTTTCTCTAAACTGTCTAACAGTCTAGACTAGCGATAAAATGTGGACTGTATCTTTTTAAATGATGAAGGACATCTACTATTAATTGTAGACTCAAAGACGCTTTTGAAACGGCGAGAGGAAAGTTAATCCGTATGTATGCTAATTGGTCAGTAAGTTTTAAGCCAACATTCTAATAGAACGAGTAGTGCTTACTCACCTTAACATGGTTCATCCTTATGCCATAGTCTGTTTATCAGATAATACGGCAGAGATGAGCAATGAGGAAATAACCGCAAGTTAACAGAAAACCTTAGACACAACGAATGCAAAGTTGGAAGCCTATACCAAGCTCTCACACTTTGTTGTATTTCGCGAGCCATGGGCTGAAGACTCTGGCTACTTTACCCCCACGTTAAAAATAAAACGCCATGTCGTAGAGGACACATTTAAAGCAAGCTACGAGGACTGGACCAAGCGAAAAGATAAAATCGTTTGGGTGTAAATTTATTTCCTTCTACGCAGTCATAAAAAGTCCGACTTATCCACTTTAGCCCTAATATATCGCTGTTTTGATAACCAAAAAAAGCGCCGATTGTTTCAAAACAATCGGCGCTTTTCGGTTCATGCGAACTTTATTGCTGCGCTTTATCTATAAACTCTGCCACCACATTCGACATATCAAACGTTTTACCGCCCTGCACAGGTGGGTACTCGGCGAGCGTTTGCAGATGCTCCGCCATTAATTGACCCATCGGTTGAATCAGCCAAGATACTTTCTGCAGCAAGTGCCCATAAGAATCCGAATTATCATAAGACTCATAAGGATCCATACGAACATTAAATACCAACGGCACGGTTCGCGGAATCACGTTAGAGTAGTAATCCTCTTTCGTTGAGAAATGAAATTTCCACGGTCCCATTCTCACTGCAGTTAGTTTACTTTCGTAATAATGGAACAAGTGATTTCGTTCAGAATGATCGGATAGCCCCATCCAGTAATCAAGGTTGTTCACACCATCAATATACTGTTTTTTCTGCTCGATCATTTTCTCTTTGACGTCAGGCACACCGCCGGCCGCAGCTAGAGTGGTAAATAAATCTTGATGCGCTTGAATACCATTTAGCTTGGTACCGGCTTTGATTTTATTCGGCCAGCGAACCATTGTTGGCACACGCACGCCACCCTCGTATGTCGTCATCTTTTCACCTCTAAAGGGTGTGGTGGCGCCATGAGGCCATGAGCTATGCTCAGGGCCATTGTCTGTAGAGTAAACAACGATGGTATTCTCTGCGAGACCTTGCTCGTCCAGCCAATCGAGCACAAGACCAATATCATGGTCATGCTGCATCATTCCAGCGCCGTGGTAATCGGATTCCGAAGTATACTTCTCAACTTTATTCAACCATTCAGTATCGATACGCGTGTATAGATGCATTCGGCTGGTATTCATCCAAACGAAAAATGGCTCCTCCGCTTCCTTCGCATTTTTTATAAATTCAAACGTGCGCGGAATCACTTCACCTGCATCAAAGTTTTTCATTCGCTCACGAGTCAATGGTCCGGTATCTTCGATAGTCTGTTTTCCAACCACACCGAAGCGAGGGTCTTCCGTTGCATCATAGATGTCGGTCGCAAGCGCATGCACCACTCCGCGCGTCCCAAACTTTTTCTCGTACTCTTCCAGGCTACCCGCAAAGGCTTTACCAAAATTTTGATAATCTCTCTGTTCAGCCTCTTCTTGGGTATTGAGATGGTAGAGGTTTCCGTAGAATTCTTCGAAGCCGTGCATAGTTGGCAGGTGTTCGTTTCTATCACCAAGGTGATTTTTGCCAAAATGTCCGGTGCGATATCCTTCTTCTTTTAACACTTCAGCAAGAGACGGTGACTCTTTTTGTAAACCAAGCGCGTCACCTGGTTGGCCGACCGTCGTCATTCCAGATCGAATCGGATACTGCCCAGTTATGAATGCCGCACGCCCTGCTGTACAGGAAGGCTGGGCATAGTGATCGCTGAACATCACCCCCTCATTCGCAATTCGGTCAATATTTGGCGTTCCATAGCCCATAACCGAATGGTTATATGCGCTTACATTTGACCATCCAATATCGTCGCCCCAAATCACGAGAATATTGGGCTTACCCGATGATGTTTCTGCCTGTTGAACCGGCGTTGAATCTTCACTCTGCTGAAGAGGTACCGCTGCACTTGTCTTAACTGCAGCTTCGTCTCCGGCACTAGACTGCATGCTCTTTTCTACGCTCTCAGATTCGACAGACTCTGCAACCGAAGCTTGTTCACTATTTGCAGTATCTTGGCATGCCGTTAACTGAGAAAATATAATGCCTGATAAAAAAAGAAAACCGAGATTTTTGAACGTCATAATTGCCTCCTGAAATGATGAGTTCAATACCTTTTATCTTTACTTTCTTCTTGCTTAATTTGAACTAATGAAATCTGCGCTGTAACTCTATTATGTTTATTCTTTTGACTTATAGATTACGAGTCTCCGCAAAAGAGTCTAGGCGAAAAAACTAAATGGGTATAGATTTATCCCCACTAAAGTAAGAACACTTCGTATTAAGATGTAAATGTGGGGTTAGCTACATTTTAATTGTTACTTTCGTGAAACCTTTTCAACAAACAAATAACAAGTCGAAAAACCCGTTTATTCGCCTCTATACCCAAGTTAGACTGTTAACAGAGAATTCAAATAAAAATAATGTGCATATTTATGGCATTGTATTCGAAGCTAGTGACGCATCACTGGAGTGGAGCCGTCTTCATTGGGCTATTTTTGTGCTTGATGAGCACCTCAGCGTTTGCGAAAGACCCAACCCTTCTCATCTCGGAGAGCCAAACCTGCGTTGCATGTCATAAAAAAGAGGTGAATGCTTGGCGCTCATCGCATCACGCCAAAGCGATGGGTAAAGCCAATTCGAAAAATATTCTTGGCAACTTTGAAGATGCACGGCTTTCATACGAAGGTAAACTGGTAAAGTTTACACTCGAAGCTGAAAAATATTATATCGAGATGCCAAACTTATCGGGGGTTATGAAAAAGTATCAAGTCCTCTACACATTTGGGTTCGATCCTTTACAACAGTACATGTTCGATGAGGGCAAAGGAAAGCTGCAATTTTTTCCTTTCGCATGGGACAGCCGACCCAAGAGTATGGGTGGGCAACGATGGTATGTTGTACATCCGGATCAAGAACCGCATGATAGCTTCCATTGGTCTCGAATGGGGCAAAACTGGAACCAAATGTGTGCGGATTGTCACTCAAGCGACTTCAGAAAAAATTTTGATTTGAATACCCGAACATACTCGTCGGAGTTTTCAAGTATCAATGTCTCGTGTTCTTCCTGCCACGGTAATTTGAGCGAGCACAGCAGAGATCCGGTTAGTTATCCCGTTTTAACTGATAGCCCATACATCGGTGTAGAAACGCCGCTGTATAAAACCGACAGTCAAAGTAAGTTAAACCCAATCTCAAAACGTCGTTCATCAGACCAAGTCATAGTCTGCGCCAGCTGTCACGCGCGACGTAATGCGATTAGTGACCGAGCGGAGCCTGATTTTCTCAATCGCGCGCTTGAGACGGTTTTACTGACACCGGAGTTCTACCATGTGGATGGGCAGGTATCAGACGAGAATTTTGTTTGGGGTTCTTTTGTTCAGAGCAAAATGTACGACGCGGGTGTAACTTGCACAAATTGCCATGACCCGCACGGCGGGCAACTCCACGTTACAGGAAACCAAGTCTGCACACAATGCCATGATTCAAAAACCTATGACAAACCAACACACCATATGCATAAAGTAGGCACAGACGCGGCAGAATGTGTTAGCTGTCACATGCCAGCGACTGTTTACATGGGCGTTGATTCGCGGCGAGATCATCAATTTTCGATCCCACGCCCACATCTAACACGCGATACCGGAGCACCAAACGCATGCAATAACTGCCATACCAATCAAGATGCAAATTGGGCAAGCACGACGATCGAGACATGGTACCCAAAAATTGACGATTCCTATGCTAAGCATTTCGCTTACGCTTTCAACGAGGCAGATAATCTAATACCGAGCGGACGTCAAAAGCTGTTAACTGTTTTTACAGACGATACTCAAGCGACCATCATACGCGCATCAGCGCTTAGTCGTTTAGCTAACTATCCGCATCCTGATTCGATGCAAGCAATCGAAATAGCCGTGAAAAGGTCAGAACCACAATTCAGACTTGCGGCGATCGACGCAGCGGCGCCCTACTCCAATGCCGAAAAATGGCAATTACTCAAACCACTTATTAACGATGCTCAATCAAACATTCGTGCCCGAGGATCTCGCGCACTTGCCGCCGCCAGTCAAATGTCATCGATCCCCGTACAAGCGAAAAAATTAATCAAAAACGGATTAGAAGAGTATCGCAGTATGCAAAATTACCAAGCGGATAGAGGTTTTGCGCACACTAATCTCGGTAACTTAGAGCGCGATCTCAACAATTTTGAAAATGCCGCCAAACACTATAATGCCGCGATAAATATTGAACCAATATATATACCCGCCTACCTTGCTTTAGCGAGGTTGACGGAATCATTAAACAATACTGCGCAGAGTATAAATGTTCTAAACCAAGCATTGACCATTAATCCAGACTCAGCTGAGGTTTATTTCGCGTTAGGCCTGACTCGTATTCGTCAACGCAACAAAAAGTTGGCTTTAGCGCACCTGCAAAAGGCAACGGAGTTGTCGCCGAATAACCCTCATTACTTTTTTACATTCGGTGCCTTACTTCAAGATCAAGGACAAGCAGAGGAAGCCTTGAAAAACTATGAGACTGCACACAAGCTCGCACCGAAGAATCCTCGAATGACCTATGCGGTGCTGCCTTTACTGTTAGAGCTCGGCCAAACCCAAAAAGCCCTGACATATGCCGAGCAACTAGTAGACCTGATACCCGAGGATTTACAAACCCTTAGACTCATTAACATGTTGCGCAAAACGTCCGCAAAAACGAATTAACATAAATAATCAATGCGCATAATTATTAGTGAGTTTGCGTAATTTGATGGCAGGGTTCGGATGCGTGATGGGCGCTCGCTGAAGCCGCTATACGCTTCTTAAACTCCCCAACTAATAAGTGTTTCACTAAGCTTGTGCCCAATATTAGTCAATTTGTAGCGGTTCTCACAGAGCGGTCTTGGCAGCCGTTTATCCAGATTTTAGTACTAGCGCGCTGTTGGCTCCAAAGCCTTAGCTATCGCCCATATTTCACGCTGTCATTTACATCTTGCTACTGATAGCAAACGGGCTATCGAATTTTAGAACATCAAATTTAAATTTCAGTGCGCAATGGTACGACCAATGACCTTCTGGTTTTGGTCATTAGCTTGATTAACATAAATCTCATCTTGCTGGCGCTGTCGAGTTGAGCTAACAAACTCCTCTGCATTAACAGCATAAGCACCTTCGTTTTCACGTAACACAAGTCTAGCAGCAACAGATTCAACTGAAGACAACAACTGTCCTTGAGCGCTTGATAAGGTTCGTTGCGAAGCTACTGAGTAAAGCTGAGGGTTACCTAAGATGCCTTCGTCTTTTGAGTAACTATCATTAGGACGAGCGGTTGAACGTGGCTGATCATCACTAATTAACACATGCATCGTTGATTGGACGCCATTTGTTGCATCAATGCTCAAGCTCGGAACCCATTTTGCATCTTGAGAAGCGGACTCAATTTGTAAAGTCGTTTGATTAATTTGATTGGAGTCTTTGCAGTCGCCAGACAGGATTTCTGTATCGGAACAAAATAGAGCACGACTCTCAAACAAGAAACGTCCCTCTCGACATGTGCCGGCATCTAGATCAAAGCGAGTACACTCATCAACCGCTCCCTCTAACGGCTCCTGAACGTTACACATCACTTCCATGAGACCCTTGTAGCAGACATTAGAAACAGTTGCGCCTTGGACGTTCGTTGAAAAATATATCCCGGAATCTTGAACCACTGGCCGAGAAATAGATTGCACCAATCGACGACCTAACAATAGACGCTCTCGCACAGTGGCCGGTGCGGTAAGAGGCTGTTTGTAGTAATACACCACTAGAGCATCACGCTCTGTCAGACGTAAATTTAACAACAAAGAATCGTCGTACATCTTAAATTCGAAGCTGCGCATATAGTCTTGGTAGTAGGGCAAAAATGCAGCAAAACTAAGATCATTCGCGACTTCATCAAGCTCATTTAAGTCTTCATAGTTACTGGGCGTGCACAACTCAGATTGGGGTGTTGTTGGCGTGCGCTCTGCGTCTGTCACACAATAATCATTGAGATCATTTGGAAAAGAGCAGTTCAAAGCAAGTGTACAGTCATTCGTTACTTGCCATGCGAAGCCTCCAACGTCATTCGCATCGGCACAAGCTACTGGGTCAGCATTGTAACTACAGTCATTCAAATCAAACTGTGAGAACATGTAAGGATCTTCAATGTTTCTCAGCGATCGCGCTAATAAAAAGTCATAACTGTAGTTCTTAGATAAAACTGGCGCACTGTAACTAGCTTTATAGTCACTGTAGAAGAACTTACCCTGATCAAATATAAGGAAATCATCATTATCGAAAGCGATTTGCATCTTAGTGACATTTCCCGAGTCTTCTTCCAATTGATATGACCGATCTTTAAATACATCGTTGGAATCACTTAGCTCAAATAACTCTGAACCCTCAAATACAAAAATATCACGGCCAAGTTGCGCCACATAAAAGTTATCCTCCAACTCTTCGACAGCAAACAACTGACTATAAGCGCCTTCCACTCCCAGAACATTGGAAAAACTCTCTAGATTTCGATCTTGTGGAGCCGTCCAAACTTGGTCTCCAGCGCTATTCCACAATACCAGCTCACGAGCCCCGCTCCCCAAGCCAGCACCGATATATCCATATACTTGCACTTTACTACCTGGATTAGTCGCATCATCTACGTATGCACGAATCGGGTAACTCAAGGCTCTTGCTTGGCTAACATTAGGTAATAGGCGTGTTTTACAGTTAGCTGCGGAACTCTTACCGTCAAGTTCACCAATACATGTCTCTTCATCGATCGCGTTCACATCATAATTAAGCGCTACCTTAAAATAACGACGAAAATCTTGGTTATTTTGACATGCCCTAGCGCTATCAGCTGAATCAACGACCTCAACGTAAACAAAAGAATCATGCAGCTCATTCCATGTTTCATCACCAGTAACCGAATCGACCTCTGCCTCATAACGGATACTAGGGATCACACGGCATACCGTTCCTGAAAAACTTGTCAGTCGCTCAGCAGAATTAGCGTCTAAATCGATATAAAGCACTGCACCAGCATTGGCAAACACCACCGCTTCATTTTGTTTTAAAGGATCGGCAACCAAGTCAAGGTAAGCATGCACCCCCTGACTCATTGCATAAAGTTGGCTTGGGTTAGTACCTTCAACAACCACATTTCCGTCGCAAGAAGATGAGGAAAGAGACGCGTCACTATCATAATTCACGAGAGAAAGCGCGGTGTTATCCTGACAACCATATGCACCCACAAACAAATTTTTAATTTCTTCGAGTTCAGCATCGGGCTGTGCAGGTGGAGTCGGCGTTACGGGAGGATCAGGAAGCTCTTCCTCAGGAAGGATGTCAGTATCAAGAATCTCATCGATCCCCTCAGAACATGCGGACAAAACAAACACGAAGGCCACGACACAAATGTACTGCAATACTTCACTTAAGTTTCTAACTCGCGACACGAAGGTTCCTTTCGTCTTATTTTCTAACTCAGCTATTATATCGATATTAACTGCTTAGATAAGCGTCAGCACAAGCTATTGCGAGCGCATTCACACAAACTTATGTATTTAGTGGTACCTTAGCGCACACACCCTGAAATGAGGCACAAAATTGGAGATACCTTTCGGCTCAAGCCCTGAACAAAATAAGGCAGCTTCAACCGAACAGCGAGCGCCTATTTCTTCTACATCGCAGATCATTCAAATAACGGGAGACACACCTCTTCAGTCCCTCCCTGTGATTAGAGACAATATTGTTGAAATTCAGAGCGTTGATGTAAAAAAAAACCAGACAGCCCTCATCCAAATAATAGGAAAAGTTAAGGGTGAAATACTAAGCACTGATCAAGCAATCACGATCGGCAGCAAAGGCAATCGTCCGACACCTCTTCCAACACAAGCAAGTGAACTAAAAGTACCGCACCTCATAACAAGTCCGGCTCAACCCATTTCAGAAAAAGAGCTTTCAACTTGGCTAATACAGATTAAAAATCAATTTATTCTCGCAAGTTCAAAGTTAGCGCTTAAGACAGGCATGGTACTTAATCTCACATTAACGGAGGCGGGCACTCCGGTCATCAAAAACCTACCCGCAGAGCAGATAGCTACCCTGCCGTTACAGACAAAGACTTCATTCCCTGAGGCACAACTCTCTCAGTTAAGATCTTCCTTAGCTCGCTTACTTCCACAGCAAGTCAGTCTTAACAGCGGTTTTAAAATCCTTCAACAAACACAAATCTCACCGACTCTGCCAGATAGATTAGAAGGAGCTCAACAAGCATCGTCTTTGATTCTAAGCACACTCAAAGAGCAATTACCTAAGTCCGCCGATCTTACTGCAAAATCTGCAACGACCACATCAACCAGCAATGAGCAAGTCTCATTCACGCCAATTGAGACCATCAAGTCATGGCTAAAACTTAGTGGAATAGAGCTTGAAGCAAAGCTTCTAAATCGAGATAGCAATCAATCAGTAGCCAGTCAGAACACACCCGATCAAGTCAAAACGCTCGATACCCAAGGTATATGGAAAACGCTTGTACTACTCGAAGGGCGCAGCAAATCAGAACAAGATCTATGGCAACGAGCGTCTCAGCGAGCCATCAACATTATTAACCTAAATGGTCCAATGCTTACACCGCCGGAACCACTTCAAACGCGGATTTCAGAATTTATTCAGCAACTACCAACACAGCTGAAATCTCAAACAAGCATGAGCGAAACGGCGCAAAAAATCACAAATTTCGACCAGTTATCAAACTCACTTTTCAATCAAACGAAACAACTATTTGACTTACTATCTAGCAATACAGCAAACACCCTCAATGCAAATAACAATAATATCAAGTTGGTACTTACAAACTTAGAATCCTATGATAAAAAAGCACCTTCAATTATTTTGAACCTCGCAAACAATCAAGATTCACCAGCATTTAAACTCTTAAGTAAACAAAACGAGCTATTTACTCAACAAATTCAAAACACCCTTAACTTACTGCCAAATATCAGCAAATCTCAATCAGATATCAAAGCATCCCTTCAAAGCCTTGCGTTCGGTATTAGCCAGTCCTCAAACACACCTAAGCCAAGCACATCACAAACTGAGAACCTATCATCTGAGCCTCGCTTGTATGGTTTGTCTGAGAATCAACTATTTACCAAAGCTTTTGATTTTCCGAAACTGGATAATGCGGCATTGAAAGCACAAGCGATATTAGCCGACCAAGAGCTATCGACAGGACAACTGTTGAGACTCCTTGCGGGTATGATTAATCGGATTCAGTTCAATCAAGTAAACAGTCTCTACCAAGCCCAAACATCTAACGAACCCGGCTTTATTCAAGCATGGAACATGGAGCTGCCTTACACGCACCAAAGCAACATCGAAACGCTTCAATTACGTATCGAGCAGCACGAACAAAAACAAGAGCAGCACCAACATCCGCATAAAAACAAAGAGAAAGCGTGGATCATAAAACTGCAATTCAATCTGGAAGGCATAGGCCCACTTCACGTTCGAGCAACCCTAAACCCACCTCATGTAAAAACAGAGTTTTGGGCGAAGAATCAAAAAGCTTTGCAACTGATCAAGTCCGAAGAAAACCTTTTTAAAGCGCAACTAAAAAAGGCTGATCTAAATATTGATAGCGCAAGTTATTATCTAGGGGCGCCTCCAAGCGATACACACACCGAAGTAAAGCAAGGCTTTGTGGATATTCGAGCATGAGCAAACTACCTGAAGCAGTCGCACTGCATTATGACCAAGAGAGCGCTCCTAAAGTTGTAGCAAGCGGCACCGGAGACATCGCGCAAGAAATCGTTGATATCGCAAATGCGCATGGCATTCCTTTGTACGAGAATGCCGAACTAGTAAGAATGTTGGCACAACTTGAGTTGGGAGAAGAAATTCCGGATGTGTTGTACAGAGTGATCGCAGAAATCATTGCATTTGCATTTTACCTACAAGGCAAAGCGCCCAAGGATTTTTCTTAATAGTCCGCAAGTTACCATGCAAACAGCCTATTTAAGGTTTATGATTAAGTAATAATCATAAGCTCGCACAGCGAATTCAAAAGTAGACAATGCAACAACCTGACAACTCCATTCTCACACATTCTCCAGCATACGCTGTAGCAACTGTATTAAGCGGCCTGAGCACTTTTATCGCGGTACTAGATAAGCAATTCGCGCTTGCCATATTTTTAGGCTCATTTACTGCGCTATTATTTTTGTCTCGATTAGGAAAAGTGCTCTCCCCTAGATTCACACAAAAGCTTAATCAATTTGGCACAACTTCTCCGACAGAAGAAAGCTTTGAATCAGGCACGCCTCGTCGTCTCTCGATTATTATCGCCGTCTTAACACTCGCTATTCTTTGGGTCGCTCCTGACCAAAGCGGTATATGGGTCTATTCCCTGCCTCTCATGCTTATGTTTTTCTTTGAGTTTAAAGTTGCCTTACCGATCTTAGCGGTCACAAGTTTGTTATCCATAGGCTTGATCGCATGGCACGATTCACCATTTGTATCCTTGCAAGCCGTACCAAATTTCATTCTGTTTTTAGGTGCATCGTGTGCACTGGTTTATCTACGTGAACTGCGTCGTCGCCAACTTTTACCCTTACGAAGAACCGACAATTTAAGCCACGCAGCATCTCTCCAACACCTCAATGAAGATCTGCAAAAAGAGATTCAACGAAGTGAGCGTGAAGGGAGCGACCTTAGTGTTGTATCACTAAAACTCGACCCTACAGCTACCGAAAAGCTCAACGACAAAGAACATGATTTTGTGCAAGTAGAAATAGGAAAATTGCTGCATAACAACCTGCGTATTTTTGATAGTTACTATCGTCTGGAACAACACAGTTTCTTGATTGTTTTACCGCACACTAGCTCAAAGCCAGCCATCAAGATCGCAGATTCTCTGCGCTTGAAAATCAAACAACAAATCCAATTAAACAAAGTAAATATGACAAGCAGCATGGGTGTGAGCCATCTCAATGTCGGTGACGATTGCCACTCGATGGTTCAGCACGCACACATTGCACAAGATAAAGCTCTTCAGCGCGGTGGTGATCAGTCTTATCTTTTTAGCGACAAAGATCTAAACAATAGCGAGCAAAACAATGAGAACTGAAGTACAACTGCAAGGCCAAGTGATAGGCAGCCTCTATTTACTTGCAGGAATCATTATGGTCGTGCTCGGCGTGCAAAACTTTCGATACGGCATGTACCCTTTAGTCTACACCGCAAGTTTACTGAGTCTGACATTTTTTGGCTTAGCGACCTACGCACGCTTTACCTATCAACTTAGCAATCTTCAGCGCGCCAATGTTGCAGCACTATGTTTTGTTTTTCTGGTCCTTCTCTTGGACGCGCAAACGCATGCACAACAATTGATGTACTGGCTCATCCCTCTGGGCTTGTTTGCCTACATCGCCTTACCACTGAAACAAGCCAAAATCCTTAATATCGTTGCAGGATTATGCTTCACTGCAGTGTTATTCCACCATGCAGATCTACTCACTGTTTCTTTGTTCGCCACGAGCTATGTACTGATGATTGCATTTGCAGGAACATTTGCAATGCTGCACCAGAGTCGCAGTCGTACTCTCGTTGAGTTAGCCATTCATGAGCCGGTGACTAGTGCTTACAACATCAGACACTTAGAAGACACACTGAATAAAGAAGTCTCACGATCTAAAGAAACAGAGCGCCCTGTTTCCATATTGTCTCTTGAAGTCGATTACTTTGAACAAATAGAAGAAATGCATGGTATTGGCATTCAGCAAGATTTATTGAAACAATTATCTGAAACGCTGAATGGAATGATTCGAGCAGGAGACAGCCAATACTTCGATGCCCAGCAGCGTTTTTACTTGCTACTACCCTGCACACCAGAAGAGGGCGTACTTGTCATTGCAGAACGAATCAGAAGAACGATTGAAGAAAGCACGTGGCCCGAAGTAGACAGCATTACAGTCAGCATCGGCGCCAATACATTCACACCTGTTAAAAACTCAAAAAGCGCTCAAGAGTTGCTTCAAGGCGCGCATGCAGCGCTGGCTGAAGCACACAGCAAAGGTAATAATCGCGTTATATTGAACGACTAACCACCTAAGATGCCAAGTTTAATAGAGTTAAGTCACTGGCTAACCGCAAACGCGAGCTTAATATTACCTGCAATTGCAATCATCGCGTTTGTCGAATCATTTGCCATCGCAGGCATTGTTGTCCCAGGCGTTGCATTGCTGTTTTCAACTGCTGCCGTTGCAGGACTCGCAGGCATCCCGCTCATAGAGGTATTAGCTGCCGCATTTATCGGCGCTGTGCTTGGTGACGTTATTAGCTTTTGTATTGGCCGTGCCTTCCACGACCGATTACCTCTCACATGGCCTTTTTCAAAGTATCCAAACGCCTTACAAGAGGGTGAAAGATTTTTTGAGAAATATGGCACCTACAGCGTAGTCATTGGTCGGTTTGTCGGACCTCTGCGTCCAGTACTCCCACTCACTGCGGGTGTACTCCAAATGTCACCCACCAAATTTATTCTTATCAATCTGCTTTCAGCTATCGCATGGGCTCCAGCCTATATATTACCCGGTTATTTGGGAGCAGAAATAACGCAACTCGCTACTCAAAATCGTGATATTACCTATGCCCTTGTGCTTGTTTTATGCCTAATAATTGCGATCAGCCTGTTATGGTTATCACTGAGCAAACAGCGAGCAAAACCGTTCGTGTACTTTGGCTCAATATTCACTTTAAGTGCCATAGCATTTTCAAGCATTGCTTACTTAAACATTAGCGGCATGCTAGATGGCTTTGATGTATGGGTTCTCGCCAAGGCATTAACTGTCAGGGATACCTTGTTTTACAGCTTCTTTGTTTTCATCACGCTGCTCGGCGATCAAGCTCTGCTTATCTTGTTATTCCTGATATGCGTTGCATCTCTCGCGACCCATAAACAATACAAGCATGCTATCTACTTCGCTCTGACGGGTATCACTGTCGCCGGATTCACCCATGGGTTTAAATACTTATTTAACACAATCCGCCCAGACCATTTGCTCGGTGCACTTTCAAGTGGTGCATTTCCGAGTGGGCATACCAGTGGAGCAGCTGTCTTCATCGGATGCTTAGTATTAACGGCAATGCCTAGTCAGAAATCTAACGTATGGAAGGTCTGCGGACTAATCATCATCAGTCTCATTGCCTGTTCACGCATCATTCTTGGAGTTCACTGGGCGAGTGACGTGATCGCAGGGTTGCTGCTAGCTGGCATCATCTTATGCTTAAGTCACTTGGTACTGCCACGTGAAGACAAACACCTCGACCCGAAAATCAACAAGCAGTATTACGTAACGTTGCTCATTATTCCTGTCACCTACGTCGTTCTGTCGATGAGTAACGCACTCGTTTTTTATTCTCCGCGTTAAATCATCTCTAATACAGTTTGAGAGATAGATTCTAGGCGACTCACTAATTCAGGCTGCTCATAAAGACGTTGTTTCTCTTCTAGAGGCAATGGCAACAATTCAACCAATCGTAAACTTACCTGCTCTGCATCTTCATAATCGATCGTTAAATTTAGCTCTTCAATACTCGGATGTTTGACCAAAGCCTTTAAAATCTCGATCAGATCATCATAGTTTTGAGGCAAATGCTGAGAACGCTCATCGCTATGGGTCGATGCAGATACAGGCTCACAATCGGCATACCAGAGTTTCTTATCAGTGCGATAAGTTTGCGTGAACAAAACACTTTCCACACCTTCTAAAACAACCGCTAAAACACCATCGTCATCCAAGTCAAAATCAACAACTTTCGCCAAACAGCCTTGACGATAAAATGGTAGATCGACTCCCCCTTTTGCTTGAGGATTAATTGCCACTGAAACCAGAGGCAAATCGTTTTTCATGCAATCTTTTATGGCATCAAGGTATTGGGCTTCAAACACGCGCACTGACACACGTCCTCTCGGACAAAGCATTGCTTCTAGCGGAAACACAACAACCTTCACTTTTTACTCCTAAATTCATCGAATATTTCTGAGCAGAATAGGTGATCTCCGCACAGATCTGCAAGCGAATAAGATCTTAGTCACTTTTATGCCTTTCTAAGTGTCTATCTACTGTGGACACTGCAGGTTTTCTGGTAAGCTTGCTCGAAATTTTTTTGTGTAGATACATTACTTAAAGACGAGAAATTAAACATGCCAACTTATCGTTCCAAGACTTCAACTCATGGTCGTAACATGGCAGGTGCACGTGCTTTATGGCGCGCAACTGGTATGACAACAGAAGACTTTGAAAAGCCAATTATCGCGATAGCAAACTCATTTACACAATTTGTCCCAGGACATGTTCATTTGAAAGACATGGGGCAACTCGTCGCACGCCAAATTGAAAAAGCGGGTGGCGTTGCAAAAGAATTCAATACCATCGCGGTCGATGACGGTATTGCTATGGGGCATGATGGCATGCTTTACAGCTTACCCTCACGTGAGATCATCGCCGACTCTGTCGAATACATGGCAAACGCGCACTGCGCAGACGCATTAGTGTGTATTTCAAACTGCGACAAAATCACACCCGGAATGCTCATGGCAGCCTTGCGCTTAAACATTCCTGTTGTATTTGTTTCAGGTGGCCCAATGGAAGCGGGTAAGACAAAATTGAGTGAACACAAACTCGATCTTGTCGACGCGATGGTTATCGCAGCGGATGATACAGCCGATGATGAAACAGTTGCCGAATATGAGCGCAGCGCATGCCCAACATGTGGTTCATGCTCTGGAATGTTTACCGCAAATTCAATGAACTGTTTAACTGAAGCGATTGGTCTTTCGCTTCCTGGTAACGGCACGACACTCGCGACGCATGCCGACCGTGAGAAATTGTTCTTAAAAGCAGCAGATTTGATCGTAGATATTACGCACCGTTACTACGAACAAGACGACGAATCTGTCTTGCCTCGATCAATTGCCAACACTAAAGCGTTTGAAAACGCTGTAGCACTTGATGTTGCCATGGGCGGATCAACAAACACTATTCTTCACCTCCTCGCTGCGGCACAAGAAGCAGAGTTGGATTTCTCAATGAAGAACATCGACGAACTAAGTCGCAAGATTCCTCAGCTATGTAAAGTCGCACCAAACTCTCCAAAGTATCATATTGAAGATGTTCACCGCGCAGGCGGCATCATGGCTATCTTGGGCGAACTCGATCGTGCTGGCATTCTGCATACAGATACGCCAACCGTTCACTCAGCAACAATGAAAGAAGCGCTAGCCGAGTGGGATATCATGCAAAACAACTCACCTGAATTGGCAGAGTTCTTTAAAGCAGGTCCAGCGGGCATTCCAACACAGACCGCGTTTAGCCAAGCGACAAGATGGCCAAGCCTAGATGGTGACCGTAAAGATGGTTGTATTCGTTCTATCGAAAACGCGTTCTCGCTAGAGGGCGGCCTCGCTATTCTTTATGGCAATATCGCTCTTGATGGGTGTGTTGTGAAGACGGCAGGCGTTGATGAGTCAATCCACGTATTCACGGGTAAAGCAAAGATCTTCGAAAGCCAAGACTCAGCAGTAAAAGGTATTTTGAACGATGAAGTAAGTGAAGGCGACGTTGTCGTTATTCGCTACGAAGGTCCGAAAGGCGGCCCAGGGATGCAAGAGATGCTTTACCCAACAAGTTACCTTAAATCGAAAGGCCTTGGTAAAGCATGTGCGCTATTAACCGACGGTCGATTCTCAGGCGGCACCTCTGGCCTATCTATCGGTCACTGCTCACCAGAAGCTGCAGCAGGTGGTGCTATAGGCCTGATTGAAGAGGGCGACATCATTGAAATCAACATTCCTGAACGTAGCATCAACGTGAAACTTAGCGATGCTGAGTTACAAGCTCGCCGCGATGCAATGGACGCAAAAGGAAAAGATGCGTGGAAGCCATTAGAAGATCGTCCACGTAAAGTGACACCAGCACTTAAAGCATATGCTTTACTAGCCACTAGTGCGGACAAAGGCGGTGTACGTAACTTAGATATGCTCGACTAACAGCATAACAAAGAGCAAAAAGCCCGAGTATCTGAGAGATGCTCGGGCTTTTTATTATTAAGGCTTAAGCTGGCTTACGATCATACACAACAAAACTGTAGTCATAAGGATTAGGCTCTTCTGCTTTATAATCTTCCCGACCTAACTCCGACCATTGTGAGCGATCAAATTCAGGAAAATAGGCATCCCCTACCACATGCCGATGCACTTCAGTCAAATACATCCTATCAACCAAATCTAAAGACGCTTTATAAATTTGGTCACCGCCAATAATCATAAGCTCATTCTGACCATCAATCTCTGCAATCGATTCAGCCAATTGAAAGGCTTCCTCTAAGGAATGCACGACCTTCACACCCTCAGCAGACCAATCTGTATTGCGTGTCACCACGATGTTGACTCTTCCCGGAAGCGGCTTTCCAATAGACTCAAAAGTCTTGCGTCCCATGACGATAGGCTTACCCATCGTCACTTCTTTGAAGTACTTTAGATCATTCGGCAAATACCAAGGCAGCTTATTATTTCTACCGATCACATGATTCTGAGACAACGCAACAATCAGCGATTTTTTCATAGTCATTACTCTATCTTCCGCCTAGATCAAATTGCGATCGGTGCGCGAATCAAACCATGAGGATCGTAACCTTCGATTTCGAAGTCCTCATACTCATAGTCAAATATCGAAGCGGGCTTTCGCTTAATCTTCAATGTTGGCAGGGCGCGAGGCTCGCGCTTGAGTTGTTCGAACACAATCTCGTCCGTCAAATGATTACTATACAAATGGCAGTCGCCAAATGAATGAACAAAGTCACCAACCTCCAAGTCACATTGCTGCGCAATCATGTGAGTCAATATCGCGTAGCTGGCAATGTTAAATGGCACACCCAAAAATAGGTCAGCACTGCGTTGGTACAACTGACAAGACAACTTCCCGTTTTGAACATAAAACTGGAATAAACAATGACAAGGCGCCAACGCCATACGACCCTGCTCTACGTTTTCCTGCGGACTAATAGTCTCGTCCGGTAACTCAGTTGGGTTCCAGGCAGAAATAATCAAACGTCGCGAGTTAGGCTTAGTTTTGATTTGTTGAATAAGCTCTGCAACCTGATCAACAACTTCACCGCTTTGACCAGCCCAACTTCGCCATTGCTTGCCATAAATAGGACCGAGATCACCGTCTTGCGTTGCCCATTCATCCCAAATCGAAACACCACGTTCTTTCAGCCAATTGTTATCCGTACTTCCTTTCAGAAACCACAATAACTCATAAATAATACTCTTGAGGTGCACTTTTTTTGTCGTGACCAACGGAAAGCCTTCACTCAAGTCGAATCGCATTTGGCGACCAAACACGGAGCGAGTTCCAACACCCGTTCTATCTCCGCGATCAACACCGTTATCAACAACATCTTGCATTAAATCTAAATATGCTTGCATAACTAACCCTCTATGCCTCCTTCGCCATACCACGCTTGTTTGCGTAAACAACCATGCCAATCCCCAATGCAATCATTGGTAGCGACAATAGCTGACCCATTGTGAGCCAGCCCCAGGCAATAAAACCAATATGCGCGTCTGGTTCGCGCACAAACTCAATAATAAATCTAAATAACCCATAGAAAACTAAGAACATGCCCGAAACCGCATACATTGGTCGCGGCTTCGATGCATACCACCAAAGAATTAAAAACAAAACTAAGCCTTCAAGGAAACTCTGGTACAGCTGCGAAGGATGACGTGCCAATTGGGTTGGATCAGTAGGAAACACCATCGCCCATGAAACGTCGGACGCACGGCCGTATAGCTCGGCACCAATAAAATTACCAATACGCCCTAAGCCTAAGCCAATGGGAACTAATGGCGCGACAAAATCTACTAGCTGCCATGGCTTGCAACCGACTTTTCGCGAGAATAAATATAGAGCTGTGATAACCCCTATCAATCCCCCGTGGAAAGACATTCCACCTTCCCAAACTCTAAACAACCAAATTGGGTCATCGAGAAATTTCGGAAAATTATAAAAGAACACATACCCTAGGCGACCACCAACAATCACACCTAGCGCAGCATAGTAAATCATATCCCCAACATCTTGCGGTTGAAGCGGAGCATCAGCTCTTTGCGCGCGTTTTTTACCTAACAAGTAAGCCGCCAAAAAGCCAAACAAGTACATCAAGCCATACCAATGCACTTCTAAAGGTCCAAGGCTGACCGCAACAGGATCAATTTGTGGATAGGCTATAGCCACCGACTACTCCTCACTTAAAAAAAGACAAACTTAATGCCAATCGCAAAAAGGCAAATAGAAAATAATTGTTTTAATCGTTCTGCATTCATTATCTGAGCGAATTGCGCCCCTTTTCTCGCAAACGCCACTGAGACTAAAGAGGTCATCACTACAGCAGGAAGATAAATATATCCCCAGCTATATTTTGGTGTGAGCGTGGAGTCTAGAGTAAACGTGATGTTAGCGATAGCCCCCGTGAGAGCAATTGGCAATCCACAAGCAGCAGCCGTGCCGACCACCCTCTTCATTGGCAAACCTAAACGATGAAAATACGGAACACTTAAAGTACCGCCGCCAATACCGAACAAAGCTGAAATACCACCGATACTTAAGCCTATCGGAAACATTGTTCGCGTCGACACCCCATCTGAAGCATTCTCGGGCTGCTGCCTGCGAAGCATTCGAACCGCGACTAGCATGACAAATATACCGAGTAAAATACGAAGATCTTGGCCATTGATTTGCAGTGCTAACAGTACGCCTAAAATGGCACCCAAAACGATACTCGGGGCGACTTTCGACAATACATGCCAATCAACACCGCCAAGTAAATGATGTTTACGCGTTGAACTGATAGAGGTAAAAACAATACACGCTAGTGAGGAAGCGATCGCCATATGCGTTAATACGGAAGCATCAAACCCTTGCGTTTCAAAACAAAACACAAATACGGGTACCATTATAATACCGCCACCCACACCGAATAATCCGGCTATAAATCCAGCCAAGGCGCCAGCGAGTAAATACGTTAGGATAACCATATCTGTTTAAATAGACGAAACGTGGGTAAATAAGCACCATATCATAACAAGATTCAGGCAAGTGATACGTAATGTGTTTGATTATTTTTAAATGGCAACCAAAGAGTGAAACGCCACTCATATTGCTCGGTAATCGTGATGAGTTTTATCAGCGACCGACAGACCAAGCATTTAAATGGGATAACGGCATTTGCGCTGGCAAAGATAAACTCGCAGGAGGAACTTGGCTGGGTATCACAGCAAATCAACGATTATGCACGGTTACTAACTTTCGAGAAGTTCCGAGTTCAAGCGGCGAAAAATCAAGGGGCTTAATCCCAAACGAGTTTTTGTTAAGCGAAGTCAGCGCTCAAGAATACGCTACGCACCTTGCACAAAGCTCTGAAGATTACACCGGATTCAATGCCCTGATCTTCGATGGTACTGAACTTGTATACACGAGTAATCGAGACACGCAAAACTTTCGCATACTTGATGCTGGTATCTATGGTCTGAGTAATCACCTACTCGACACACCTTGGCCAAAAGTAATCAAAGCCAAAGGCGAATTTAAAAAGTGCATCGACGATTCACCAGAGCCAAACACAGATCAAAAAAATGCCTTATTTGCGTTAATGCAGGATCAAACTCAAGCGCCTGAAAATGAACTTCCTAATACTGGACTGGGGGTTCAAAGTGAGAAATTGCTTTCGAGTATTTTCATTCGGAGTAAAGAGTATGGCACGCGCACAAGCTCACTTGTGCGCATTCATCAAAACAAAATTTCGTTAATCGAACGCAGTTATGACACGACTTTCAACTCAGAGAACAGCCAAGACTTGCCCTATACCGAAGTGGAAATAAATCTCTAAGGCGTAGTAAAGAACACGAACCCGGATTAGACCAAGAGAGATCACTATGCATATGCTCATCAAACTCAAGCAAAAATACTTACTAGGCTTTCTCTTTATTTCTTCCTTTCTATGGATAAACCATTCTTCTGCAGAAGAACAAAGCGCCCTAATCTGTAAAGTAGATGGTAGTGATGACGCCTTTAAAATTTATGAAAACCAACGTATCTATGAAAGCGAGCAGTTTGAGCATTACCAACTTATAGACGGTCTCACTGTGTTGGTTGTTAATAAAGACACGATGAAATTCAATCGACTTTCCAACTTAAATTTACTTGCGCATTCAACCATGGACCCAAGTATGCCTCCTGAACCACATCAGTTTTTTAGTGGCGAGTGCAGCAGAGCATAAGTTAACGACCACGAATCAATCCACATATAGTTCTGGCTGAGAGAGAAAAGTCTGTATGATTTTAGAATTATCTTCTTGAGCGAGTGTAATCGCTACGCGGGAAATCGACTGCTCCGTATAACTTGAAGATGGACTTGCATGGCATAAAAAGAACAACAAGGCCTCACTTAAATCAGAATATACATGCCAAGAGTTCATAACAATGGCCTCTTCGGCCGATCTTGCAACATCGCCAAGTAGCATATCTTCGATCAAATCATGGAAGCGTTCACTATCACTCCCCCAACACACAAAATAACATGCACCTTGCGCTAAGAGATCTGACGCTAAACGCGCCAATTTTCCATCCGAAATTGGACGAAAATCGCCACCAATAAAGCATATGAAATGTTGCGAACCAATGTCGAATGTTGGTATCGATTGATCAAAGGATGGGAGAAAGCAAGCATAGACCGCATCGTTGTGATAACGGCACAACAAATCTAGTGACATAGGAGAATTCAAACTAAAAGCGATTATGAGAAACCAAGTTAATCGTCATCTTGCATGGGAATGAGGTATAAACCTGATCTAAGACCCGCTAAACGTTCATCGATCTTAGCTTGCTCTTCGCCAGTTAAGGAAAGTGACACATCCTCTGGTACAAAAATATAATCGTCTTTTTGAATGTCGAATCCGATTTTTCCGAGGATACGTCCGCTTGAACTAATGCAATCAAGCTGTTGTTGAATAGGCCAAAACAGGACCATGAAGGGAATTCTCTCAGTATTGCAAAAGCAAGGATGATAAGCCTTTAATTTGGCTAACTCAAAGCCACAATTTAAAAAACTATTCTTCTTTTAACTTCACACGGGTCGACAACTTGCTGGCCTGCTTTTGAATTACATGTTGCGCAAGCAGCTCTTGCTCAACCTCCGAAATCTCTTCAAAATTTACACGCACCCAATATGGTCGATCCTTGAGTTGCTGCTTTTCATAGTCCGACAATTCCGCGGAAAACGCATCGCGACGTTCACAACCAACCACCATCGCCAAAGCTTGTACAACTTCTTCAGAAGGAAAGAGTTTGATATGCAAACTCAACATTTGCGCTTTGCTGAAATCAGTATGATATGGAAATGCCAAACCACAAGCACTGACATTCGCCTCACACATCATATAAGTGTGTGCATGCTTATCATCAACCTTAGGTTTGCCTGTATCAACGTCGGCCGCAATCAAATCTATCTTATGATTTAACAAGCCAAGTAAAGTAGCGAGCGATTCATCTTTGCGCTTAAGTCCAGCAAGATGACGGTTAATGGCACTATTGACCTTGACCAGCCTTTGTTCGGGCGTCTGAACCGACCCTGAGTCTAAATGCTCAACGTCAGTGTCGGTGACAAGCATCAAGCGTAAACCGATATGGTCATCAACCCGAAAATACCGACGACGCTCTGATGTTTTTTGAGACATAGCTACTCCGCAACTTAAGCTAGAAAATTTCCTCCGGCGACAAATCTAACATGTCTCGCAGCAAACTAGTATTCGCAGCATCAACCGCTTGTTCACTGGCTTGAATATCTTTGCGCATTGAGTCTGCGCTTTTCTCTTCAAGCACGATCTCTACGCGTCGATTTTTAGCTCGATGCTCAGTAGAGTCGTTTGCGACTAAAGGACGGCTATCTGCAAAGCCCGAGACCGAAACACGTCTTGGGTCTAAATCACCCGATTCCATGAGTCCGTGGGCAACGACTAAAGCGCGTTTTGCTGACAAATCCCAGTTTGATGGAAATTCTTTTGTTTTTATCGGCACATCATCCGTGTGCCCTTCTATTGAAATTCTACCCTGAACAGAGCCTAGTAGGTCAACGAGCTTGTCCAAAATAGGTAAAAAATCATCTTCCAGATGCGCTGAACCTGAAGAAAACGACCCTTTCTCTTCAACTCGTATAATAATTTTGCGCCCTTGAGTTTCTAATTCGATTAATTCTTCTGAAATTTCTTTCTCTAGAAAAGACGCAATTTCGAGAGCCTGATCTTCTGCTTCCTCAGCAGCCTTAGTGACAGTAGAAACCAATAATTGTTGCAGCTCTAGCATTTCCCTATCATTTTCATCCAATGCATCGGTACATTCATGTGCAGCCTCACGCGGTGTTGATTGATCGCACATCAACTCTAAACTTTGCTCGTTGGGATTAGTCGTTTGTTGCATGACTGTCCGAATGGGCGTTGGCTCTGGTTTTCCCGGCGCGAACTCTAGTGCTACCACACTGGTGCCAGTAGGGACTTGATTCACTTCGACTTGTTTCTGAACACCAAATGCTTCACGCATGGAGCCAGCAAGACGCTTAAACTTCAAAACATCCATTTCAGCAAACGATAGAAGCAATACAAAGAAACACATGAGCAGAGACATTAAGTCTGCAAAGGTTCCCATCCAAGCAGGAAGCCCCGGTTTGCATTCTTCGCACTCATGTTCTTGATCAGACATGTGCGCGTTAACCTGTTTCTGCTTCAGTTTCACGCGCACCTTCGGGAAGGTAATTACGCAACATCATTTCTATTACTCGAGGATTTTGGCCAGCCTGAATCGCCATCACCGCATCAATCGACATGCTCTTGATAAGATTCTCTTCTGTCATCCTAAGTTTTAGCTTGTCAGCGAAAGGTATGGCTACCATGTTAGCAAGCATTGCGCCGTAAAGTGTGGTTAACAAGGCAACAGCCATTGCTGGACCGATGGATTTAGGGTCATCCATGTTCGATAGCATTGCGACAAGACCTATTAAAGTACCGATCATGCCCATCGCCGGCGCTACATCTCCTAAAGCTTCCCAAACTCGGGCGCCCGTTTTGTGGCGCTCTAAGGTCTGCGCTTTATCTTTACTCAATAACGAACGCACAACATCTGCATCATGCCCGTCTATCAACAAGCCAATCCCTCTTTTCAAGAAGTTGTTGTCCATCTCTTTGCCTTCCAAAGCGAGCAAACCACCTTTACGGGCTTCTTCAGCCAACTCTTTGATCACACCGATTAACTCTTCCGGTGAATCAAGCTTAAACATAAAGGCCTTTGCCACGGTTTTCACTGCACCTAAAAATTGTGCGAGAGAAAATTTCATTAAGCACACGAGTAGTGAGCCAACTAACACAATTAGTACAGAAGGAATGTCGAAAAACATCCCTACAGAGCCACCCAACACCATTGCAAAAGCAATAATGGCGAATCCTCCGATTAATCCTATTAGGGTTGCGAGATCCAAATGAAGAACCCTCTTCTCTCATATATGGTTGATATTTCAGTTATTGCAGGGCGAAATTAGGTTCAACGAGGAACAATGAATCGTTATACTTAAACCCAGCTTTAAAGTTGTGAATACACGCCAGTTTGCATACTTGTTATTTATGAATTTGAGCACTTAAAAAGTGTAGTCACTAAACTTTTTTTTTCACATTGGAATATGTGATTTTCCACAAACTTGGATCGGACGGAGATATACGCCAGCATGTCGATAAACGAAGACAACGCACTCAATGATTTCGAACAATCTCTTGCACAGCTAGAAGCTATTGTCGATAAAATGGAGAAGGGCGAACTATCTCTCGAGCAATCGTTAGAAGCGTTTGAAGAAGGCGTTAAATTAACTCGAAACTGCCAACAAACTTTGCGAAAAGCAGAACAACGAGTACATGAGCTACTTGACGATAATGGCGAATTAAGCACTAAACCATTTACCTCTGATCATGACGGCGACTCTGCCTAGTAAGCTTCTCTATGGAACAGCCTATCTTTTTTAGTCACTATCGTGATCTGATTGACCGTGCGCTCTCGCAATTTATTGAAGACCTAAGTGGCAAAGACACTGAATTGCATAAAGCCATGCATTATAGCGTTGTACTAGGCGGTAAGCGCGTTCGCCCACTACTTACGATCACTACTGCAAAAGCCCTCAATTGCTCTAGAGAAAGTGCATTGCATGCCGCATGTGCGATCGAATTGATTCATGCGTACTCATTAATTCACGACGACCTACCTGCCATGGACGATGATGCATTACGTAGGGGACAGCCGACTTGCCATATCGCATTTAACGAGGCTACAGCCATTCTTGCCGGCGATGCTCTCCAGGCGCTGGCGTTTGAATTAGTTTCATCAAACTCCTGCCCTCAAGATAACGCAACAAAACTTAAGCTGATTCAAACACTCGCAAAAGCAAGCGGGGCTGAAGGAATGGTACTTGGTCAAGCAATTGACCTAGACTCGGTAGGCAAAGCACTGTCATTAAAACAGCTTGAAGTCATGCATCATCACAAAACTGGCAAGCTGATTAGCGCTGCAGTGGAACTGGGCGCACTGTGTGCTGAGGCATCTGAAAAAGAATTGGCCGCCTTGGCAGATTTCTCTCGAGCGCTAGGACTGGCATTTCAAGTTCAAGATGACATCTTGGATGTGACGGGCAATACCGAAACAATTGGTAAAACGTCCGGTGCAGACGAGGCACTAAACAAACCTACTTACGTTTCCCTGCTAGGTCTTGAAGGCGCTAGAGAGAAGCTAGAAGGTCTGCACAAAGATTGCCTATCTAGCCTCAATCGCTTAAACGACCGTGATATTGACGAACTGAGAGAAATTGCAGATTACGTCATTAGACGCATTCATTAAGCGAAGAAGAAAAAGCCTTGAAAAATAGACTTTCTGATATACTCGAACCCCAAGCGAAACCATAACAGCGAACCAGATGTACGATCTTCATACTTTTAACGACATCCCAACAGAGCGACCGTCTACGCCCTTGCTCGATAAGATCGAATCTCCGCACCAGTTGCGACTGCTATCTGCAGAGCAGATGGAAAAGTTATGCTACGAATTGCGGCACTTCTTACTTTATAGCGTAGGACAATCAGGCGGGCATTTTGGGGCAGGATTAGGAGTCGTTGAACTGACAGCTGCCTTGCACTATGTGTTCAACACGCCGGAAGATCGCATAGTATGGGACGTGGGTCACCAAGCTTATCCTCACAAAATTCTGACAGGCCGCCGAGACGCTATGCCTCGCATTCGTCAGCAGGATGGTCCAGCTGCTTTTCCAACGCGATCGGAAAGTGAGTACGACACGTTTGGAGTTGGCCACTCGAGCACTTCCATCAGTGCCGCACTTGGCATGGCTTTAGCAGCAAAACACAAAGGTGAGAATCGTAGAGCAATTGCAGTCATCGGAGACGGCGCGTTAACCGCTGGCATGGCGTTTGAAGCACTTGCCCACGCAGGCGACATTTATCCTAACCTGCTCGTCATTCTTAACGACAATGACATGTCGATCTCCAACAATGTTGGCGGCTTAAAAAATCACTTAGCACAAATCCTTTCAAGCAAGGCATACAATCAAGTACGTGACGGTAGTAAGCGTGTATTGAGCGGCACACCGAGCCTTCGTGAATTTGCTCGTAAAACCGAGGAGCATGTCAAAGGTCTAATGGCCCCAAGCACCTTGTTTGAAGAACTAGGCTTCAACTATATTGGCCCAATTGATGGCCATGACCTGCCACTACTAATTCAAACACTTGATAACATGAACCACATGAGCGGCCCTCAGTTCCTGCATGTTGTCACGAAAAAAGGGCGTGGATTCGCTCCTGCCGAATACGATCCTATTGGCTACCATGCAATCAACAAAATCGAAGCCAAGCAAGCCAACCAAAACATCGCAACTGCCAAGAAAAAGCCGAGCTACTCAAATATCTTTGGTCAATGGATTTGTGATGCAGCAAAAGCTGATCAACGCATCATTGGGATCACACCAGCAATGAAAGAGGGATCAGACCTTGTATCTTTTGCCGAACAATTTCCCGAACGCTATTACGATGTCGCTATTGCTGAACAGCATGCGGTTACACTAGCTGCTGGCATGGCATGTGAAGGGCTGAAGCCCGTTGTTGCGATTTACTCTACATTCTTACAACGTGCTTATGACCAACTTGTCCATGATGTTGCTGTACAGAACCTAGACGTTACCTTTGCAGTTGATCGTGCAGGATTAGTTGGTGCTGATGGCGCAACTCATGCAGGCGCGTTTGATCTGTCTTTCATGCGCTGTATACCAAACATGCTCATTATGGCGCCATCAAATGAGCAAGAGTGTCGACTCATGCTACAAACCGGACTCGAATTTGAAGGCCCGGCAGCGATTCGCTACCCACGCGGCACAGGGCCGGGCATCGAAATAATTAAAGCGCTGGAATCACTCGAAATTGGTAAAGCTCGCCAAGTTAAGACTGGCCATCGAGTCGCTATTTTATCTTTTGGCGCCTTGCTTGAACGAGCTAAAGAAGTAGGCGATAAGCTGAATGCCAGCGTCATCGATATGCGTTTTGTGAAACCATTAGATGAAGATATGATTTTATCCCTATGCAAGGATCATGAATTACTTGTGACGTTGGAAGAAAATGTGATCGCAGGTGGTGCCGGCGCTGGCGTCTCAGAGTTTCTATCGAGAAACGGAATCAACACCCAAACATTACACTTGGGCTTGCCTGACGAGTTTGTAGATCATGGTAAGCCGGAAGACTTACTCGCACAATGCGGATTGGATGCCAAAGGCATAGAAGAAAGTATTAAACAGAAGCTAGATGCGCTTTAAATCCCAAACCTGAAAGCAAAACGCGCCATAAAATGTGGCGCGCAAACAAAAATTCAGGCTTTTATTAAGCTAGATAAAACACCATAGACACGCACTAGTCATCGTCTTGATGCGTTTTCAACCAGTGCCCTAACTTACTCGCCTTCGTATTTAAGTAACCATCGTTATGAGGATTGCGTCCAACCTCTAAAGGCACACGCTCAACAACGTCAATACCAGCTTCAGTAAGCGCCTTTACCTTCCGTGGATTGTTGGTCATTAGTTTTAGTGACTGAACGCCAAGATGCTTCAGCATAGGGCCGCAAATACTGTAATCGCGCAAATCTGCTTCAAAACCAAGCTGCTCATTTGCTTCTACCGTATCCGCACCTTGATCTTGCAAATGGTACGCTCGAATCTTATTCAAAAGACCTATACCACGGCCTTCTTGACGCAAGTACATCAGCACACCGCGCCCTTCGTTTGCGATACTTTGGAGTGCCTGTTCTAACTGGTAGCCGCAATCACAGCGCATACTAAACAAACCATCACCAGTTAAGCACTCTGAGTGGGTTCGACCTAAAACGGGCTCTCCATTACCGACATCACCAAGACTCAAAATAACGTGTTCTTGCCCTGATTCAATCTCTTCAAAACCATGCATATCAAACACAGCAAAAGGTGTTGGCAAACGACAACTTTCTACAAAACGAATGCTCACAAACGGTCCTCTAAAAAAATCGCCGCGGATTGTAGCACAAAAAACACTCTAGCTTGCAGCAAGTTCTAACCGCCTGTCGCATTCATGAAGCGTAAAATTTGAGGATCATAGTTAAGATCAAAATGATGACGTTCAGGTTTGAGATCTAAAGCCTTAATGATGGCAGTTTTCAAGGCGTCAATATCTCCGTTTGTTTGTCTAATCACCTGCTTCAGATCTGCAGAATGCTCATTACCAAGACACAACAATAGTCGACCTTCAGCCGTCACGCGAACACGATTACAGGCTGAGCAAAAGTTATTACTATGCGGAGAGATAAAACCAATTTTTGAGGAACTTCCAAGGACTTGCACATATCGCGAAGGACCATCAGTCGCCGAATTATCAACTTGCTCACTTAAAGGGTAATGACTCGCAATAATCTGTTTGAGCTCATCACTACTCACGAACTCTTCTTTACGTGAATGCTCGCTGATTGCACCTAAGGGCATCTCTTCAATAAAACTCAGATGAAGCCCCTCTTTTACAGCGAAATCTACGAGAGGAATGACCTCATCAACGTTCCTACCTTTAAGTATGACTGCATTGAGCTTTATATTGTCGAAACCCGTTTTTTTTGCGGCCTGAATGCCGTCAAGCACTGTTTGCAAATCACCTGTACGAGTAAGTTTTTTAAATTTATCGGGATCTAAGCTATCCAGACTAATGTTCAACCGGCCTAGACCCGCTTCTCTTAATTCAGGAGCCAAACGCGCCAACTGAGAGCCGTTGGTAGTCATGACTAATTCTTGCAAACCATCGATCGACGCGATGTTTTTGCATAATTCCACGACACCACTGCGAACAAGGGGCTCTCCACCTGTTAAACGGATCTTCTGAACGCCAAGCTCAACAAACGCACGCGCAAGAAGGTGCATTTCTTCAAGACTCAAGACTTCACTGCGTGGAACAAATGTCATCTCTTCATCCATGCAGTAAACACAGCGAAAATCACAACGGTCAGTAACTGACAAACGCAAATAGTTAATCTTTCGTCCAAAAGGATCAACTAGCGCTGTATTCGTTTGATTAGTCTGAGTCATAGATTGTCTCTAGTTTCGAACCGTCGTGTGTTTTAATGCCATTACTGGCAGTGCATTTAATTGTCTGCGTAGTAACTGCCGCTCTTACCGCCATGCTTTTCTAACAATCGAACGCCATTAACTTGCATCGCTTTATCAACAGCTTTACACATGTCATAAACAGTCAGCGCAGCAACGCTAACAGCTGTCAACGCTTCCATCTCAACACCTGTCTGCGCATTCAACTTACATGTACTAACAATGCGTAAGCGCGCCGAATCGTTGACGTCTTGCGGCTCAAAATCAATGCTCACAGCACTTAAATTTAAACCATGGCACAAGGGGACAAGTTCAGAACACTTTTTAGCTGCCATAATACCTGCAACTCGGCACACTGCTAACACATCGCCCTTTTCAATCTGATCACTCAATATCAATGATAAGGTTGAAGGCTTCATGTCAACATAAGCCTCTGCAATAGCAATACGTCCAGTTATTGCCTTCCCCGACACATCAACCATATGCGCATTACCTGATTCATTGACATGCGTTAGTTTATTTTCCATTAACGCGTTCCCTCTATAATCGTTTGCCATGTACTGATACCAGCAATGCCCTGTCCGCCAGCACGAATTACCTCACCCAATTGCTCATCTCTCATTCCGCCAAGCGCATACACGGGAATATTGCACCCCTCTAACAAGGCTTCAAAATTAGCTAACCCTAATGGTTCTGCATCTGGGTGTGATTGTGTCCGTTGAACCGGCGACAATAGAGCATAGTTTGCACCAACACTCTCTGCCAATGCTAATTCAGATTTTGAATGGCATGAAACACCAAACAAATATGGAAGGCTATAGCCCTCATGCTTAGCCTGCCGCGCCTGCTCCGCGTTCAAATGCCAAGCATCTCCAGGAAGAGAAGCCATGACTCTTAACGTTCTATTCCACACCAAACGAACATTTGGAAATTGTTGGTATAGCTTGCTAGCCCACGAAATATAAAGCTCATCGTTAAGATGATGTTGTCGCAACTGTATAAGATCAAAACCCTTGGATTCTGCTTGTGATAGATGTGAAGCTAGATCTTCATAGCAATCAAATTGAGGCGTAATAAGATAACGACGCCCCAAACAAACCGCATCAATAATCGGCTTGTTCGCTTCTGGGAAATCTAAGTCTGAAAGAGCGGTTGGAGACACCCATTGCAAAGGCTGGCCTTCACACCCACGCGCATCTCCTTCAAAGCCATCAACATTCCAAACATCGAGGAAAACGTGCTTTTCGCTATAGTCGTGACGAATTTGAATTAAAGGAGAGATATCAGACCTGATATCTATTCCAAGCTCTTCGTTTAATTCTCGCTTAAGAGCTTGTTGAACCGTCTCGTAAGATTCGACTTTCCCGCCGGGAAATTCCCAGAGGCCGCCTTGATGAGCATCGTCAGCACGCTTACTGATCAAGATATTAGCACCGTGCTTTGAGGGTTGCCGAATTACCGCAACCGCGACATGAACACGTTTAGTGCCCGACATACCTTAGGTTCTATATTCCGCGTTGATAGTGACGTATTGATGAGACAAGTCAGTTGTCCATACTGTCTCATTAACTATTCCTCGGTTCAGAACAAGTCTGATAAGAATCTCTTCTTCATCCATGATCGCTTGTCCTTTCTCTTCAGAATAACTCTGAGCACGCCCCCCATTCTCAACCAACATTACGTCACCCAAATAAATCTGGACCTTATCAAGATCCAAGTTATCAATAGGCGCACGTCCTAACGCGGCCAAAATACGTCCCCAGTTTGGATCACTCGCAAACAGGGCGGTTTTAACGAGAGGAGAATGAGCAATGGTATAGGCTAAATCGAGAGCTTCATTAGCACTGTTCGCCTGCTCAACCTGAATAGTGACAAACTTAGTAGCACCTTCGCCATCGCGAACAATCGCGTGAGCAAGTTCAAGATAGATATCTGACAAAGCAGTTTTGAAGGATACGTAATCAGCATCGTTTTTTGATATTTCAACATCCATCGCTTGGCCAGTCGCAATCAACATACAAGCATCATTTGTCGAAGTATCACCATCAATAGTAATGCGATTGAAAGACCGATCCGCCAACTCAGAAGAAAGTTCGTTTAAGAGATCTTGCGGAAGCTTAGCGTCTGTCGAGATAAAACAAAGCATCGTCGCCATATTCGGCTTAATCATGCCAGCGCCTTTGCTAATACCGTTAATGGTCACGGTTTTGCCAGCATATTCTAGCTGAACAGAAGCGCCTTTTGGGCGCGTATCTGTTGTCATAATGCCAAGGCCTGCATCATGCCAAGCCTTATCATTCAAAGCGTTTTTTAATGATGGCGCAGCGGTACAAATTCGATCTTCAGCAAGCTTTTCACCAATCACACCTGTCGAAAATGGCAGTACCTGCTCAGCACTATAAGAAAACTGTTCGGCAATCGCTTCACAACATGCCTGCGCATCAATAAAACCTTGCTCACCTGTGCCCGCGTTCGCGTTACCTGTATTGATTAAAAGGCTAAATGGCTGGTCTTGCTGCTGAATAATCGATAAGTGCTTTTTAGCGATATGAACCGGCGCTGCACAAAATGCATTCTTGGTGAACACACCTGCAACACGAGAACCCGCTTCAGCAGAAAATAGAACGAGATCTTTTCGATCTGCGTATCTGACACCCGCTTCAACCACACCAATCTTTAGCCCTTTGATTGGAGGCATTTCAGGAAAAAAATCAGCACCTACAGCCATAACACTTCCTCAACAACTTAAGACGTAATGCGGCCGTGGCATTGCTTATATTTTTTACCTGAACCACATGGGCAAGGTTCGTTCCGACCAACTTTACGGCCATCACGCGTCATAGGCTCAGCCTTAGACTCTTCAGATTGATTTGATTCCTCTTCCGAACCAGGAGCAGCATCATGCTGCGTTTGTGCTGCACCTAATTGACGAGCAAGCTCTTCGCGACGCTGACGCTCAATCTCAGCAAGCTCTTCTTCGGACTGAATACGAACATGACTTGTTACCTTTACAACCTCATGCTTCAAGCGCCCAAGCATATCTTGGAACATCTCAAATGCTTCACGCTTATACTCTTGCTTAGGATTCTTTTGCGCATAGCTACGTAAATGAATGCCTTGGCGTAAGTGGTCCATTGACGCCAAATGTTCTTTCCATAAAGTATCAAGAATATGTAAAAAGACCTGCTTTTCAAAAGCACGCATTGACTCTGAGCCAGCGGTCCCTTCTTTTTCTTTGTACTTAGCAACAACCGCTTCAAGAATCTTCTCTCGCAATGGTTCTTCGTGCAGATTGTCATCAGCCTTCAACCATTCTTGCACGGGTAACTCGATTGCAAATTCCGCTTTCAAGGCTTGTTCAAGACCAGGAATATTCCACATGTCTTCGATACTTTGCGGTGGAATAAAATCACTCACAACCTCGTTCACGATCTCTTCACGAACCGCGCCGACGATATCACTAATATCATCGCGGGCCATTACCTCGTTACGCTGCTCATAGACAACTGTACGCTGATCGTTAGCAACATCATCATATTCAAGAAGCGCTTTACGAATATCAAAGTTACGCCCTTCGACTTTACGTTGCGCCTTCTCAATCGCGTTACTAACCATCTTATGTTCAATCGCTTCGCCCTTATCCATACCTAATGCTTGCATGATGTTTCGAACACGATCTGAAGCAAACAAACGCATTAAGTTATCTTCTAAAGACAAGAAGAAACGCGTACTACCTGGATCACCCTGACGACCAGCACGACCACGTAACTGATTATCGATACGGCGAGATTCGTGTCGCTCAGTACCAAGTATGTGTAAACCACCAGCCTCTTTCACGGCTTCGTTACGTGCTTTCCACTCTACTTTAATCTTTTCAATTTTTGCGTCATCAGGGTTTTTGAGCGCTTTGACTTCAGCTTCCCAGTTACCACCAAGAACGATATCGGTACCACGGCCCGCCATGTTGGTCGCTATCGTGACCGTACCTGGAAGACCTGCTTGCGCAACGATCTGAGCTTCTTGAGCGTGATGCTTTGCGTTCAGAACGCTATGTTTAATACCTGCTTTTTTCAGCAAACCTGACAAATATTCAGACGACTCAATACTCGCTGTGCCAACAAGTACTGGGCGTTGGGCTGCAACAACTGCTTTAACTTCATCAATAATTGCTTGGAATTTTTCTTCCTGCGTTAAATAAACAAGATCGTTATGATCAATACGAGCAATAGTTTTATTCGTTGGAATAACAACCACGTCTAGCCCGTATATTTGATTAAATTCGTACGCTTCGGTATCCGCCGTACCAGTCATACCAGCAAGCTTGTCGTAAATACGGAAGAAGTTCTGGAAGGTAGTAGATGCGAGAGTTTGGCTCTCTGCTTGAATCGCTAAGCCTTCTTTCGCCTCAATCGCCTGATGAAGCCCTTCGCCCCATCGACGACCTGCCATCGTACGGCCGGTATGTTCATCGATAATCACGATTTGCTTGTCTTGAATGATGTAATCAACATCTTTGTGATACAGATGTTGGGCACGTAATGCCGATGAAGTGTGATGAAGCAGAACAAGGTTACCAGGCGCATAAAGGCTATCACCTTCTTGCAACAAGCCGTGCTCAATAAACACTGATTCTAGATAACTTAAACCAGATTCAGTGAGTTCAGCACTCTTCGCTTTTTCATCAAGAATGAAGTGACCGTCATCTAACGGCTTCCCATCTTCACCGACTTCCGCTTTCTTCAATAGCGGGATGATTCCTTTAATTGCTTTGTATAGCTTTGAGCTGTCCTGGGCAGGGCCTGAAATAACAAGAGGTGTTCTCGCCTCATCGATAAGGATCGAGTCAACCTCATCAACAATCGCGAAGTTTAAACCACGCTGCGCTTTTGTTTCGGCACTAAACGCCATGTTATCGCGCAAATAGTCAAACCCAAATTCGTTGTTAGTCCCATAGGTGATATCACACTGATAAGCTGCTTTCTTTTCTGCAGGCTCTTGACCGCCATATACAACCCCAACACTTAAACCTAAGAAGTTATATAGAGGTTCCATCCACTTAGAGTCACGTTTTGCTAAGTAGTCGTTAACCGTTACAACATGCACGCCTTCGCCAGAAAGAGCATTCAAATACACAGGCAAGGTCGCTACTAGCGTTTTACCTTCACCTGTACGCATCTCAGCAATTTTCCCCTGATGGAGTGTCATGCCGCCAATCAGCTGCACATCAAAATGACGCATTTGCATGACACGCTTACCGGCTTCACGAGCAACTGCAAACGCTTCAGGCAAAAGCTTGTCTAGTAATTCACCGTTAGCTACCCGCTCCTTAAACTCGGTAGTTTTCGCTTTAAGCGCATCATCACTCAATGACGACATGGATTCTTCTAGTGCGTTGATTTGAGCAACGACTTTGCCCATGCGTTTAAGCTCACGCTTATTCTTACTTCCGAAAAGCTTGGTTAGTGCCGATGAAAACATAAGATTCTACTGTGTTATTAATTCGTATTATGGATATTTGAAGATATAGATGTGAGGCCAAGTTTATTAAACTCAAGGCGAAATACATCTCGGCTATCGCACCGAGCATTCTAAGGTATAAAGAGGGATAGGCAAACCCTTCGAGGGCTATGTGCTAATTAAGTCATGTTTATTGTTGATTTAGATTTTACTAACCACGATTTGCACGATGAATAAATTTCTTAGGATTCTCTGTGCGGCCATTTTTCAACACTTCGTAATGCACATGTGGACCAGTTGAACGACCGGTACTTCCCATCTTAGCAATCACTTGGCCTTTCTCGATAACCTCGCCAACACTAACCAGTAACTCTTTACAGTGTGCATAGCGTGTCGAGTAACCATTACCATGATTCACTTCAACTAAGTTGCCATAACCGTATCGATCGCCTGACCAAGTCACCACACCAGCAGCAACAGAAATGATATCGCTGCCGTCCTTCCCTGCGAAATCAACACCCGCATGCCAAGTCCGCTTTCCAGTAAAGGGGTCACTACGATAACCATAAGGGGAAGACATCCAGCCCCACTTGATTGGACGACCAGCAATAAACACCTGGTTTGCGATATCCTTTTGCTGGAATAGCTGTTCCATAATCGCTAGTTGCTGCTCGCGATCAGAAATGGTTTGAGAGAGGTTTGACAGCTCTGTTTCAAAACCTTGAACTGTATAGGACTCGGAATATTCGCTTGGGATAGGGCCACCAACAGAAGGTTGTGACTCAAAGTCGAATTCACCACTTTTCAGTTTACCAACATCCGTTAAACGCTGACCTAAGGCATCTAATCGATAAAGCCTCGCCTGCATATCACCCATTTTAAGAGTTAATGCATCCAATCGTTGACGACTTTGCTCCTGCAATTGCTTTAACTCAGCCTTCTGTTCGGCAAGTGTTGCAGCCCAAGCTGCTTTGACGCGTGCATCCACAAGCCCGTCTCGCTCCCCATAATAGCTATGTGCGAGATAGAGGCCTGAACCAAAGAGCGTTAAAGCAAATAGACAGAACCCTGCACCCAACATCGCCACCGAACCTGACCCAAGCTTCAGGCTTCGCGATTGACCATGGCGCTTTCCAACAATAATAATATCCATGCTAAGAAATAATTGCTTAAACTTAATGCTGAAAGTATAACCTGTAGCCGACAGGATACCTAACTTCAATAGAATTAAATCAATGCCTTATAAACCGCAACCCACACATAAACGCCTCAGCGATGTATTGAGTCACGAGCGTACATTTAAAAAATCGCGGGCATTGAAGCAAATACTTGCCCAAGCGTCGCACCATGACTCCATCGAAGATCGTTTAGATGAATGCTTGCCAGAATTATTACGAGGCGAGTTGATTGTTGCAGGAATCGAAGACCAGTGTTTGATTTTGCATTGTCGCTCAGCAGCGATTGCAACACGCTTTCGCTTTGAGCAAGACAAAACACTTAAAGCACTTCAAATGCGTGTTGGTGCCTCGAGAGTTCAAAGCATTAAAATACAAATAAGACCGTTTACGAAAAAGAAAACGTCTAACAAGATGGTGAAGTTGAAAGATCGACCAGAACTTAAGAACAAGACCACTGAACAGCGGCTAGATGAGGCATTAGAGCGACTAAATAGTCGCTCTAATTAATGGAAAGTTAAGCGGCAAGCACCGGTTTCATGTAGGAGATAGGAGCCGTGCTCGCGTCTTCATAAGTTTGAACTTCCCACGCATCAGTTTCTTTAATCAACTTGCGTAGCAATTTATTGTTCAAGTCATGCCCTGACTTATTACCAATAAATTCGCCGATTAAGCTATTACCAAGTAAATAAAGATCACCGATCGCATCAAGTATTTTATGCTTAACGAACTCATCGTCATAACGCAAACCGTCTTCGTTAAGAACACCGTCATCGTCTACAACGATCGCATTATCAACACTACCTCCGAGAGCAAGATTCATAGAACGTAAGCGTTCAATATCTTGCATAAATCCGAAAGTTCTAGCTCGACTTACTTCTTTCACAAAAGATGTGCTAGAGAAATCGATGCTCGCTTGCTGACTACGCGTTTTGAAAACTGGGTGGTCAAAGTCGATAGAAAAACCAACCTTAAAGCCCTCGAAAGGAACAAAGGTCGCTACCTTGCCATCTTCTTCAACCGTAACTTCACGAGTAATGCGAATAAACTTCTTCGCAGCATCTTGTTCTTGAATTCCGGCGGACTGAATCAAGAAAACAAAAGGCCCCGCGGAGCCATCCATAATAGGCACTTCTTCTGAGCTCAATTCGATACGACAATTATCGATACCGAGGCCAGCCATCGCTGATAGCAAATGCTCTACCGTTGCTACTTTTACGCCATTTTTAACTAGCGTAGTAGATAGCATGGTCTCACCAACATTCTCTGCGCGAGCGACTATTTCCACATTTGGTTCCAGATCCGTGCGGATGAAAACAATGCCAGAGTCGATCGGTGCGGGCTTCAAGGTCAAATATACCTTCTTACCTGAATGCAAGCCCACGCCCGTTGCGCGAATAGTGTTTTTGAGTGTGCGTTGTCTAATCATATGCGTACTTAAAATCGCCTATTGTATATTCCTATTGTTGGCCGTCTGGCCAAAAAAACAGGCGCATACTAACAGATGACCACTTGTTTCCCAAGCAGATTGTCTAAAGTGTCGTTAAGCTGTCATATTTGAGGCGTAGCATTAGTCGGCTTGTCGTCTCAAAAAAGCAGGGATATCAAGGTAGTCAACACTCGGAGCCGGCGCCACATCTTGACTTACCGCCGCGTTACCCTGAGTTTCGGCAACTGCGCGACGACGACTCACTGCTGGGCGATCCAACTTGTTGTAGTCTGTTTTACCGTCCACTGCTTTAGGCGCAGTATTATCGACAACCTTCACAGGCTTATCAGCAACACTTGAAAGACCTGTTGCAACAACAGTCACTTTAAGCTCATCGGTCATCTCATTATCAATAACCGTACCGACAACCACTGTTGCTGATTCCGACGCAAATTCTTCAACGATGCTACCTACCTCTGAGAACTCACCTAAGTTCAAATCAAGACCTGCAGTAATATTCACTAGAATACCGCGCGCACCTTGAAGGTTAATGTCTTCTAATAGCGGACTGCGAATAGCTGCTTCGGCTGCTTCACGTGCACGATTTTCACCTGACGCAGTACCTGTGCCCATCATCGCCATGCCCATTTCAGACATAACAGTTTTCACGTCTGCAAAGTCAACGTTGATCATACCAGGGCGAATAATCAAATCCGCAATACCCTGAACGGCACCCTGCAACACGTCATTTGCAGCACCAAACGCATCAAGCAAACTTGTATTTTTACCAAGAACGGCAAGTAACTTTTCATTAGGGATGGTGATCAGAGAGTCTACGTTTTCAGCAAGTTCTGCTAAACCCGAGTCTGCGATCTTCATTCGCTTACTACCTTCAAATGGGAACGGCTTAGTCACAACAGCAACCGTTAAAATTCCCATATCACGAGCAACCTCTGCCACAATCGGCGCACCACCAGTACCAGTACCACCGCCCATTCCGGCAGTGATGAAAACCATGTCAGCGCCTTTTAAAGACTCTGCAATACGCTCACGATCTTCTAAGGCCGCTTGCTTACCCACTTCTGGGTTAGCGCCTGCACCAAGACCTTTTGTTATGGTACTGCCTAACTGAATAATAGATTTCGCATCAAGGTCTTTAAGTGCTTGCGCATCTGTGTTCGCACACAGAAACTCAACACCATCAACATCGCCAGTCAGCATGTGTCGAACAGCGTTACCGCCGCCTCCGCCAACACCAACGACCTTGATCACCGCGTTTTGCGATATATTCTCAACAATCTCGAACATCACCCTATCTCCTAATTATAATTTTTCAATCTGCTAGTTGTTTCTAATACTTTTTTAGTTTTAAAAATTACCGGTAAACCAGTTTTTAAGCTTACTCACTACCCCTTCCGCCGGAGCTGATTTAGTACCCGGAATGGCACCTGCTTCTTTCTGATTCAACCCGTAAATAAGTAACCCAACACCTGTTGCATACATTGGGTTGTTTACTACATCGGACAATCCTGTCACTTTTTGTGGACTTGCTAAGCGCACAGGCATATGGAAAATTTCCTCTGCCAATTCCACAACACCCTCCATTTTTGATGTGCCGCCGGTCAATACAACGCCTGCGGCAACCAAATCTTCAAAACCACTCCGTCTCAATTCTTGTTGAACAAGAGTGAATAATTCGTCATAACGCGGCTCAACAACCTCCGCCAATGCTTGGCGAGATAAATCTCGCGGAGGACGATCCCCAACCGAAGGCACTTTGATCGTGTCACCCTCTCCCGCTAACTGCGTAAGCGCGCAGGCATACTTAATTTTTATCTCTTCAGCATTCTGAGTCGGAGTTCGTAATGCCATCGCGATATCATTAGTAACCTGATCACCCGCGATCGGTATAACGGCAGTGTGGCGAATCGAACCACCCGTGAATATCGCCATATCGGTCGTACCTCCGCCGATATCTACAACACAAACGCCTAGCTCTTTTTCATCATCCGTTAACACTGCATAGGCGGACGCCAATTGCTCAAGAATAATGTCATCGACATCTAGGTCGCACTGCTGAACACACTTCTCAATGTTCTGTGAGGCATTCACTGCACATGTAACAAGATGCACTTTTGCTTCTAAACGCACCCCCGACATTCCAAGCGGCTCTTTGATGCCCTCTTGGCTATCGATAACGTATTCTTGTGGCAATATGTGCAACACTTTTTGATCTGCAGGAATCGCTACGGCTTGTGCTGCGTCGATCACGCGATCGATATCCGCCTGCACCACTTCCCGGTCTTTCACAGCGACAATGCCATGTGAATTCAGACTCTTAATATGACTCCCCGCAATGCCAGCGTAGACAGAATGAATATTACAACCTGCCATTAATTCTGCTTCTTCTACTGCTCTCTGAATGGCATTCACTGTCGTTTCAATGTTTACGACTACACCACGTTTAAGGCCACGCGAAGGATGAGATCCAATACCCACGATCTCAACACTCCCGTCTTCGCCACGCTTACCCACGATCGCGACGACCTTCGAAGTGCCGATGTCTAACCCTACGGTCAAGCTGTCATCGAAGTTGCTTGCCATTTCTTTATCCCACAGTTCGTTATATTTTATTGGTGCACTGGGTTACCGCTGTATTGATAACCTGATGCGACTTCCAATTCTTTCCAGCGCACAGAAACACCGTTGGTGTATCGTGCATCTAATCTTTCTACCGCTGCCTGCGCATCCACTTGCAAGCCTTGATAAACCTTTAACGCTCGCTCAAGGCGGTTCTCTGTTGTATCGGTACCAAGCTCAATCACCGGACCGTTCGCCAACCCTAAGCTCCATGCGCCACGCTCATTCAACACTAACTGGTCAGCACTAAGCCCCCACGCCATTAACTTGCTTTCAATGTCGGCCATGTAAGTAAGCATTTCTGTTCGTGTTCTTGAGCTTGCCGATTCAGGACCATTAAATAATGGACGGCCATCAGCTCGCTCAGTTGTTGAGGGAGTAAACACTTCCCCTTTGCTATTTAAGTAAGACTCATGCCCCCAGTTAGCCACGGCAATTTGCTCTTGAATTTGCACACCAACCGCACTTGGCCATTTACGATGAATCACTGCAGATTCAACCCATGCCAAGGCTTCTAATTCTTTTTGAATTTGCTGAATGTCAATCGAGAAAAAACTCTGCCCAATAAAAGGTTCGAGCACATTTGATACATCATGTTTACTCAACTCATTGAATGAACTAGACACCTCGAAATGCTCTATTGGCTGATCAACCACCCCAGCAATCTGATCGCTGAAATAGGCAAATATGACGACTGATACTGACAGCGCCGCCGCAACACAATAAGCCTTCCAAACACCCTGATTTGTCAATATTTGGCGTGTACTACTCGATTTTGCTTTCATATCCATTGTGGATTTACTCATGGTTGCCGCACTCACGCTAAGCCTCCAACATGCAAAGTTTGTTTTAATACTTCTGTTACCAACTCAGGCATTTCTATTCCTTTATGCCTTGCAGCCATAGGTATCAAACTATGATCAGTCATCCCTGGAATCGTATTCACTTCTAATAACCAAAACTTGCCATTTCGATCTTGCATCACGTCCACTCGACCCCAACCTTCACATCCCAAGGCATCGAATGCTTGTTGCGATAATGACGCAATGTGTTGCTCATCTTCTGGACTCAAACGACTTGGCAAAAAGTACTCAGTTTCATCAGATTTATACTTTGCCTCGTAGTCATAAAACGTCGCTGTCGTCTTCAGACCAATAACTGGAAGAGTCTCTTCTCCTAAAATGCCGACTGTAAATTCTTTGCCATCTACCCACGCTTCAAGAATGACTTCTTGATCAAGCGCTAAGGCACTTTGTAAAGCGGCATCTAGCTGAGACTGCTCACTCACTTTTGATACACCAATTGACGAACCTTCTCTTGAAGGTTTCACCGCCATTGGAAATCCAATCAAGCTCACCAGCTGCGCGACAAGCTTAGGGTTCATTTCGTCGACATATCCGAATGTTGGTGTCGGTAATTGGCGCCCTTGCCAAAGTAACTTGCTGCGCAATTTATCCATAGCTAACGCAGAGCCCATCACACCGCTTCCGGTATAAGGAATTCCAACTGCTTCAAGAACGCCTTGAATCACTCCGTCTTCGCCGCCACGGCCATGTAACGCTAGAAACACGCGGTCATAACCCTGCCCAATCAAAGCGTTAATATCACCTTGATAATCGACTAATTCTGCTTCGATTCCAGCCTCAAGTGCCGCGCGATAAACCGCTTCACCGCTATTGAGTGATACTTCGCGCTCGGCAGAACAACCCCCACAAACGACCGCTACTTTACCTAAAGACTCAACGAGGGCTGAATCTGCGATAAACGATGTTGTCATGCCCCCTCCTTCGCTTTAAATGACTGAGCAAGGCTCAGACTAATCTGTCCTACATTACCAGCACCTTGCGTTACTACGAGGTCGTTTTCATCTAAGAGATTTAAAAGCACAGATTCGAGCTCTTCCGTATCCTCGACATAGATCGGATCTAAGCCAGAACGCTGACGGATACTTCGACAAAGCGCGCGACTATCTGCTCCTGGAATTGGCTTTTCACCCGCGGCGTAAACATCCAACATGATCAGCACATCAACCTCTGACAGGACGCGTACGAAGTCTTCATACAGGTCACTCGTTCGGCTATAACGGTGTGGTTGAAACACCATCACTAAACGTTTTTCAGGCCAACCATCGCGAATAGCTTTTATGGTCACGCCCACTTCACTCGGATGATGCCCATAGTCATCCACCAACATGAACGACTTCTCTTCAATCTGGAAATTACCTTGCAACTGGAAGCGACGTCCCACGCCTTGAAAATCTGCTAAAGCCGACAAGATTGCATCATCAGCAACGCCTTCGTCTGTTGCAACAGCAATGGCTGCCAATGCATTAAGGACGTTGTGCTCACCTGGCATTTGGAAATCAACTTCTAAATCTGGCTTATCTCCCGCACGAATCGCCGTGAAACTCGTTAATTGTCCACTTTGTCTGACATTTTCGGCTCGCACATCTGCAGACTCATTAAAGCCATAGGTAATGACTGCACGTGAGATGGATGGAATTAACTCTTCGACGACTGGGTCATCTATACACATCACGGCGGTGCCATAGAACGGAAGATTGTGCAGAAAATCTACAAAGGTTTGCTTTAGCCGACCAAAGTCTCCGCCATAGGTATGCATATGATCTGCTTCGATGTTGGTGACGACAGAAACCATTGGGGTGAGATGTAAAAAAGACGCATCGCTCTCATCTGCTTCTGCAACAAGATATCTCGACCCGCCTAACTTCGCGTTTGTGCCGGCACTATTCAGACGCCCACCAATTACGAAAGTTGGATCCATACCACCAGCGCCAAGAATCGACGCGATCAAACTTGTTGTCGTTGTCTTGCCATGCGTTCCGGCAATCGCGATACCATGACGATATCGCATTATTTCGGCCAACATCTCAGCGCGAGGCACAATCGGAATGCGCGCAGAGCGAGCTGCCATAATCTCAGGATTTTCTTCGTTGATAGCACTTGAAACAACAATGACATTCGCACCATCAACATTGCTTGCGCGATGGCCAATAAATACTTGTGTACCTAGGTTAGTTAAATGACGTGTTGTCGCACTTTCTTGAATATCAGAACCGCTAATTTCATACCCTTGATTCAGCAATACTTCTGCAATACCACACATGCCAGAGCCGCCAATTCCGATAAAGTGAATCCGCTTAATTCTGCGCATTTCAGGTATTTCAATATTCTTAGTGATTGAAACTTCAGACACGAGCAAGCCTCCCACATTCTTCCGCTAAGTCTCGCGCTGCATTTGGTTTCGCAATACTAAGCGCGGCGGCTGCCATATTTCGCATCGAGTTTTGATCTTCGAATAGAGGAACCAATACCTTGTTTAATCTCTCAGCAGTCAATTCAGATTGTGCAATCATATGCGCAGCACCTGCATCCACAGATGACTTCGCATTCAAAGTTTGATGGTCATCAACCGCATGCGGAAATGGAACGAACACTGCGCCCAAGCCCGCTGCAGCTAACTCAGAAACCGTGAGTGCCCCTGCTCTGCAAATAACAAGATCAGCCCATGAATAGGCATCTGCCATGTCGTCAATAAATTCTGTGGTTTTAGCTTGCACATCTAGTTGTTCGTACAACGATTGCGTCGCTTTTAGCTTACCTTTACCAGATTGATGGATTATTTCTGGGCGTGTGTTTTGATCTAGCAGAGCCATCGCCGCTGGTACGACTTCATTCAACTTCTGAGCACCTAAGCTACCACCTACAACCAATATGCGCGGTTGACGCGACGCATCCCATTTTTTGTCGTTACTAGACTGGTTCAACGCAACAATTTCTTCCCTAATCGGATTTCCAATTAGTGTTGCTCTCACGGCAGAACCAAAGCTATTTGGAAAAGCCTCATACACGGCTTTGGCTATCTTCGCCAAGATCCGATTCGTCATTCCCGCAACGGCATTTTGCTCATGAACGACCAATGGGCGACCAGACAATCTAGCTGCAAGGCCCCCAGGACCAGATGCAAATCCACCCATTCCCACGACCAAATGCGGCTTCACTTTATTGAGAACACCAAAAGCTTGAATTAAGGCATGCACCAAGTTGAATGGAGCCTTTAAAAGAGCAAGCTTGCCTTTGCCTCTTAGCCCGCTCACGCTAATGCCATAAAAGGGTATGCCCTGTTTCTCAATGACCGACTGCTCGAAACCACCATTAGATCCAAGCCAAGCAACATTCGCCCCTTGCTCTTGTAACTTTCTAGCCGTTGCAAGAGCAGGAAATACATGACCACCTGTTCCGCCAGCCATCATCAAATACGTTTTCATGAAGACTCTCCTATTCTTGCATGGAGGGTTTCATGATGAACGCGCAACAAAATCGCGATAGCAGCAATACTTATAATCAAACTACTTCCGCCATAACTCACCAAGGGCAAGGTCAAGCCCTTAGTTGGCAATAAGCCCATGTTCACGCCCAAGTTAATGCTTGCTTGAACGCCTAGTAGTATTGCGATGCCATATGAGAAATAAGCATGGAAAAGCAGCCCTGCTTTTTCAGCCACACGTGCAATTTTGAATGCGCGGTAAATCAACCACGAAAATAATGCGACGACGATTAAAGAACCAATCAGTCCGAATTCTTCCGCAAGAATAGCGAATACAAAATCGGTGTGAGCTTCTGGCAAATAAAACTGCTTCTGCAAGCTATTACCTAGCCCAACGCCAAGTATTTCACCTCTTCCAAAAGCAATCAGAGATTGTGTTAACTGATAACCTGCGCCAAATTGATCTGCCCACGGGTCGGTATAACCAATTAATCGCTCCATGCGATACGGTTGAGACCAAATCAAAGCCACTACGATTAATAAGCAGGCGACAACGAGAACACCGAATTGATGCAGCTTCGCACCACTCAAAAAAATCATTCCCATGAACGCAGCGCCTATTACGACGGTCGCCCCAAAATCAGGCTCGCTAAGCAAGAGGAAAGCCGCGATAGTGAGCACTAACATAGGCTTAGTAAAACCCCACCAAGACTGTCTGACTTCGTCATGACGTCGAACCAGGTATCCAGCTAGATATGCAACGAGCAATAACTTCGCAGGTTCAGAAGGCTGGATATTAATGCCACCTAAGCCGATCCAGCGTGTACTACCATTAACGGTTTTTCCGATTCCGGGTAACAACACTAGCGCTAACAAGAACAAAGAAGCGCCGAGTAAATAAAAGGCATGTTTCTGCCAGAAACTAATCGGCATCATGAACACAATCGCGCCTGCAACCAAGCCAATCAATGCAAAAGTTGCATGACGTGTAAAATAGAAGAATGGGTCATTATTTCGCACATCTGCAACATCAATCGAAGCAGACGCAATCATAATTAAACCGATCAAAAGAAGGCTTAAAGCCGAAATAATGAGCCCTTTGTTGATCATCATTCCAAACTGCAACTGCTGCTGATTTAACATTCCCGCATGAGTGCTCATAATTGGGCCACCTCATCCTTGAATGCTTGGCCACGCACTTCGAAATTCTTATACATATCGAAGCTTGCACATGCTGGCGAAAACAGCACTAAATCATTACTTTCTGCTGTGTCGCTTGCCAACTGAACAGCCGCCCTCAGCGTATCTACAATCGTAACAGGAAGGATTGATTCAACGGCTTCAGCAATTACATTCGCATCGACCCCAAAAGCGATAACCGAGCGTGTAAACTCTGTGACAGGTTTTTTGAGCTCATGAAGTGTCGCGCCTTTGGCGTCACCGCCAGCGATTAATATAACCTTTCCACCATCCGCCAATTGCGGGCCATACCCAGCAATCGCTGCGGCCGTTGCGCCACCGTTAGTGCCTTTAGAGTCATTAATAAAGGTCACGCCATTAAGCTGTCTCACCCACTCACACCGATGCTCTAGACCTATGAAGTTTTTCAAGGCATTCAACATCGCATCAAATGGTAGGCCTGCCGCATACCCCATCGCGAGAGCCGCAAGTGCATTACTGTAGTTATGTTTGCCGGCGATCTTTAATTCTGAAACGTCAATGAGACTCTCAAAACCATGCATCAAGGTTGCGCCAAGGCGCTCATCTGAAAAACCAAATTTATTAAGATCTAAACTATTGAGGCCATAATGAAGGATCTTCATTCCTTGCGCTTGCAAGGGCTGGCTCAGCGCCTCATCGTCATTAACGACAACCGTTTTCGCGCCTCTAAAAATTCGCTGTTTAGCTTGTAGATAAGCCATTTTGCTGTCATAGCGATCCATATGATCTTCGCTAATATTCAGTAAACAAGCGACGTCGGCATTGAGTTTATTAACGAGCTCTAGTTGAAAACTAGACAACTCCATCACGTAAAGCTCAACGTCATCTTCGAGAAGATCTAATGCAGGAGTTCCTAAGTTACCGCCAACACGAACATTGATGCCCGCATTTGCAGCCATTTCTCCAACTAGGGTCGTAACCGTACTTTTACCGTTTGATCCTGTAATCGCGATCATTGGTGCATTTACATGTTCAGCAAACAGATCAATGTCACCGCGGACTGCTACGCCAGCTTCTTTAGCTTTTTGAATAGCAGGGTATTTCGGATCTAGACCAGGACTCAGAATCAGCTCTGAATAATTACATAAGGCATCATCAGCAATCTCTCCGAGTGAAATCGCCACATCTGGGTACATGTTTTTAACTTGGTCTAGGTTCGGCGGGTTTTGGCGGGTATCTGCCATGGAGAAAGACCGCCCAATTCGCTTTAAAAAGCGCGCACAAGATAGCCCGGTCTCACCAAGACCCAACACTAAACTATGCTTGTCAGAAGAAATCAAACTCATTCTCTTAACGTACCTTAAGTGTCGCTAAACCAATTAACACAAGAATTACAGTAATAATCCAAAAACGAACAATGACCCGCGGCTCAGGCCAACCTTTTAATTCAAAGTGGTGATGCAAAGGCGCCATGCGAAAGATTCGACGTCCGGTCAACTTGTACGAGGCCACTTGCAAGATTACGGAGATCGTTTCCATTACGAACACGCCACCCATAATGAACAATACGATCTCTTGTCGAACGATAACTGCCACCACTCCTAGAGCTGCACCTAAAGCCAAGGCGCCAACATCGCCCATAAAAACTTGTGCCGGATAGGTGTTGAACCACAAAAAGCCCAAACCGGCGCCGACCATCGCGCCACAAAATATAACGAGCTCACCGGAACCAGGGACAAAAGGAATATGCAGATAGTCTGCGAATACAGCATTACCAGATACATATGCGAAGATGCCCAACGCACCAGCGACTAGCACCGTTGGCATAATGGCTAAACCGTCTAACCCATCTGTTAAGTTCACCGCATTTGAGGTACCCACTAATACGAAATACGTCAGCACAATAAAGCCAGGGCCTAGATCAAAGATCACATCTTTGAATACTGGAATAATGAGCGCAGTTTCTTGCGGCAGTTCTGCTGTTAAATACAAGGCGAAAGCAGCAACAATCGCAGCAACAGATTGCCAGAAATATTTCCAACGAGCCGGAAGACCTTTTGAGTTTTTCTCGACCACTTTTCGATAATCGTCGACCCAACCGATCGCACCAAATGCAAGACAAACAAACAAAGTGATCCATACATAGCGATTACTAAGATCCGCCCATAACAGCGTTGCAATGCCGATGGCTACGAGAATCAAGGCACCGCCCATTGTCGGCGTACCTGCTTTACTCAAGTGAGATTGCGGCCCATCGTCACGTACCGACTGACCAATCTGACGCGTTGTTAGCTTATTAATCATATGAGGGCCGACCCACAATGCGATCAATAGCGCTGTAATAATCCCCAATATCCCTCGGAACGTGAGATATTGAAAAACTGATAGAAAACTAAAATATTCGCTGAAAACTTCAGCCAACCAGAAAAGCATTACGCCTGACCTCGCCTAAACAATTCAATAACTTCCTCAAGTGCGACAAAACGCGATGCTTTTAATAAAACTGTCGCTGGTAGGTCAGATAGTTGCGCCAATGCCTCTGCAATTTCGCTTTTACTTTCAAATACTTTTGCTTTTTCGCCGAGCTCACTCGCCATTTCCAAAGCAAAATTACCCAATAACCAAACTTCGTCCACTGGGAGTTCACTTGCGTACTGCGCAAGCTCCCTGTGCATTTCTCCTGCTAGCGAACCTAATTCGCCCATTTCACCTAAAACAGCAATACGATTGCCGCCGTGAGCTGCCAATACGTCTAAAGCCGCTTTCATCGATGATGGGTTTGCGTTGTAGCAGTCATCAATCACCGATAGATTCTCATTTAATTTAATCAGGGCCTGGCGTCCACGCTCAGGCTTAAAATTAGCTAAGCCCTGCGCGATATCTTCCATTGAAACGCGCAGAGCAATAGCAGCAGCTGCACATGCCAATGCATTTGACACATTGTGAACACCACCTGCATTTAAACTGACTCTAACGCAGTCATCTTCAAAACAGAGATCAAACACGGCTGCACTGGCATGCAATGAGATATTCTTGGCATATACATCAGCGGAATCAGACTCAATCGAATATGTAAGTACACGCTTACCATCTAATTTTTCCAGCCAAGTTTTATGAGCCTTGTCATCAATATTAACGACTGCAACACCTTCATCAGAGAGTACGTCGTATATCTCACCCTTACCTTTGACGATATTTTCATAGCCGCCAAACTCGCCAATATGTGCGGAGCCAGCATTTAACAGAATCGACACATCTGGGTGCACAAAACGCCCTAGATAAGCGATATCACCAATATGTCGAGCACCAAGTTCAATAACCGCAGAACACTGCTCTTGCTGTAATGACATTAGTGTTTTCGGCACACCAATTTCATTATTTTCATTCGCCTTAGTTGCGCCAACCTCGCCAACCATCGCCATAATCGCAGACAGCATTTTGCGTGTAGTTGTTTTGCCCGAACTTCCTGTAATTGCGATAACGGGTGCATCGAATTGATCTCGACAATATCGACCGATAAAACCTAGCGCTTCACGGCTATCGCCTACAATGAGTTGCGGTAGCGAAACGCTTTGCTTTTCCTCAACGACTATTGCAACAGCTCGGTCGCTGACTTGATCTACAAAACCGTGTCCATCGAATTGTTCACCGCGTAAAGCAAGGTATAAATCACCGTCTTTGATCGTTCGCGAATCAGTGCTAACGCCGGTAAATTCAACGTCATTGCCGATCAAAGCACCGCGCGTCATATCCCCTAACGTGCTTAAAGCCATTGATGCAATCATTTCTGCACCTCTTCAGCCAATAAGTGATCGCAACAATCGCTGTCGCTAAAATATGAGCGCACGCCATTCACTTCTTGGTAATCTTCATGCCCTTTGCCGGCGATAAGAACAACGTCATCAACTGAAGCGCTGTGATACGCATGGGAAATTGCCTGAGCTCGATCCGCGATACAAACAACATCGTCTTGATCAGAAAACACACTCGCGATTTGAGAAATAATTTGCTCGGGATCTTCAGTGCGAGGGTTATCGCTAGTAATAACGCAGACATCCGCAAATTCTTTTGCGATCAAGCCCATCTGTGCGCGCTTTCCTTGATCACGATCACCACCACAACCAAATACAACATGTATGCGTTTTGGCTCCAAATTACGGATGGTTTGAAGTACGTTCTCTAAAGCATCTGGTGTATGAGCATAGTCAACAACAAGCGCTGGTTTATCAGTAACGCGATGCAGCTCCATTCTTCCCTTAACGGCTTTTAACTGATTGATTGCATTTAACTCAATCACCGAGCACAGCTTCGCAAGTGCTACTCCTAATACCGCCATCACGTTGTAGAGGTTAAATTGCCCAAGGAGGTCACTGTTAAGATCAATAATCTTGTCAGCCACTTCTATTTTCGCTGTTGTCGTCATTCCCAACTGAAAATCTTTCACCAACACTTCGGCTGAGCCATTCAATGAGAATCGTAACTTCCGAACTTCAGGTCGCAAAGCTTGAAACATCACGCTAGCGTATTCATCGTCAGCATTAATTACTGCATAGCGCAAACCTTCGCTCGCAAACAAACGCGCCTTCGCCTTGGCATATTCAGCCATGGTCTGATGATAATCCAAGTGATCACGGCTTAAATTGGTAAACACAGCACCTTCAAATCGCACGCCATCAACACGACCTTGATCTAGACCGTGCGAGCTAACTTCCATCGCGACTAGCTCAGCACCCGCATCACGAAGATTTGCCAAGTACTTATGCACATCAACAACACTCGGCGTGGTATGGCCGGTATCAGTTAACTCCTCATCACGGGCACACAAACCATATCCTAGTGTCCCAATGACAGCAGAGGAAACGCCTAATGATGCAAAAAACTGCGCGATATAATTCACGACAGACGTCTTTCCGTTCGTACCAGTCACACCGATTACTTGAAGCTCTTCACTAGGCTTATGAAAGAACCGATGCGCAATTTCACCCACGAAATTACTTAAATTAGGAACAAACAATTCAATCGCACGACCATCCTCATGTACGGTCAGGTCATTCGCTTCGTTTGCATTACAATCAATCAGCACAGCAGCAGCACCGCGTTCGATCGCATCTTGCACATAGGTACTTGCAGGAGAATTTATACCTGGTAAGGCAAGGAATAAATCGCCTTGCTTAACTTTCCGACTATCGGAAACAAGCCCATGTATTTGAGTGTTCAATGCAGAGGGGACATGCTGTATGCCGAGCAAAAGACTTGCTAAATCCGAGTGATATTGGCGTGCTTTATTCATATCAACCGCGACCTCCTGCTAACGAAGACTCAACCTTGTTAACGTGCATAAGCTGGGAGAACTTGTCTGGTTCGACACTCAAAATTCGCATCGCACCATCTACGACACGTGAGAATATTGGCGCGGCAACTTCACCGCCGTAATATTCAGCGCCTGCAGGCGCATCAATCACAACAACGGTTGCGATTTTTGGATCATTAATTGGCGCTACACCTGCAAATAGGGCTTTGTACTCTTCTGCGTTATAACCATCTCTTCCTACTGTATGAACAGTACCTGTTTTGCCACCAACACTATAAAGAGGCACCTGCGCTCGCGTTCCCGTCCCACCTTTTTCAACCGTTGCGCGCATGGCTTTTAAGAGCTCATTCGACACAGACTCCGGCAATACTCGCTCCACAGGTTCTTTTGACTCTTTCTTGATAAGACTTAAGGATGGCTTCAATCCGCCATTCCCCAAAACCATATAGGCCTGAGCAAGCTGAAGAGCAGTCGTACTCAAACCGTAACCGTATGACATTGCAGCCAATTCAACCGGCTGCATATTGAAAGGATTAGGTAATTGCCCGATGTTTTCACCCGGAAATCCAATACCTGTACCTTGCCCCAAACCAAGCGCATAAAACGAATCCCACAAAGCCTCTGGACCCAGATCAAGCGCCAATTTACTTGTTCCGACATTACTTGATTTAGCGATCACTTCTAGCAAGCTCAAACGGCCGTAATCTCTATGATCACGTATTGAGCGACCGCCTAAACGTAAAAAACCTGGAGAGGTTTCAACACTACTGTTGAGTGCGTATTTCTCAGACTCTAGAGCCGAAGCCAAGGTCACAAGCTTCATGGTCGAGCCCGGCTCAAATAGGTCCGTAATAGCTCGATTACGCAGATGTGACACGTTGAGATTTGATCGATTATTCGGGTTGTAAGATGGCTGATTCACCATTGCTAAGACTTCACCGGTTTCGATATCTAGAACCACAACTGACCCCGCTCTTGCACGGTGGATATCTACAGCAGCCTTCAACTCTCGGTAAGCAAGATATTGCAGGCGCATATCAATCGAAAGGCTAATGTCATTACCCGACTGCGCCAGCTCTACGACACCTAAGTCTTTAATAACTTGACCGGCACGGTTCTTCAAAACACGGTGCTTACCCTCTCGACCAGTTAACCACTCGTCATACGCGAGTTCGATACCCTCTTGGCCTTTTTCATCGATATTTGAGAAGCCCACAATGTGTGAAGCGACTTCACCTGCAGGGTAAAATCGCTTGTATTCTCTGCGGCTGTAAATACCAGAAAAACCCAGCTGCAATGCTTGCTGGGCTTCGTGAGGTGCTGCTTTTCTTTTGAGATAAACGAACTGCTTGTCTCGATTACTTTCAAGCCGCCGTTTGAGCCAACGTTTATTCACTCCAAGCGCGGCGGCAAGCTGAGCATATTCTTCATCCCCAAGTTTGACTTGGGTTGGATTTGCATAAATGGTTTCGACCGCTGCACTTATTGCCAGAGGCTCACCATATCGGTCAGATATTGTGCCTCGGTGTGCATCTAAGCGCTCAAGACGAATGGAGCGCACATCGCCTTGATGCGATAAAAAGCTTTGTTCGAAGATGTGCAAGTGCACAGCCCGACCCATCAAGGTCAAAACAACCAAGCACAAAATCGCAAGTAACGCATAATAGCGCCACATTACAATATGTGTGTTTGTTAAAGGCTTATCACTCACTTCGATATCCCAATTATTGTACTAACTCGATGGCGCTTACATTAGGTAGCACCATTTCTAATTCTTGCGTCGCGACGCTTTCAATCTGCCCTGGAGAGGCAAATGCACTCTGCTCTAAAAGCAACTGCGCCCATTCCAACTGAAGCTGATCATTACGCTCTTGAAGCAAAGCTTGCTCAGCGAATAGTTCGCGTGAAATATGCGACGAATACACAACACCAAGTGCCGTTAATGTCATTACCAACACCAAACCCATCGACAGCAACAATTCTTTGACCGGCAACACTTGCCAGATAGCTTGAAGTCGCTGAGCAACCCCGTCTTCACTGAGACCTGCATCAAACAGAGGCTTAACAGTGCCTTTTAAGGATTCAGCATGTCGCGCACGCAGGAAAAATCTTAAGTATTCATTCATCACTCAGCTTCTCCAACACGCGCATCACTGCGCTACGGGATCGTGGATTTTGTTCAATCTCTTCTTTGCTCGGCTTAATGGCCTTACTCATCAACTTAAACCGTCGCGTTATATCACTTTCTAAAACAGGGACGCCCGGTGGCGGCTCATCCCCTTTCGCTAATTTTTTCATCGCCCGCTTGACCATTCGATCTTCCAGTGAGTGAAAGCTAATAACCACAAGGCGACCACCTACTTTCAATGCACTCACAGCGCACTCAAGGAACAACTCTAAATCAGCTAATTCTTTGTTAATCTCAATACGTATTGCCTGAAAAGCTCTCGTCGCTGGATGCTTATGCTTCTCCCATGCGGGATTCGCTTCAGACACAATATTTGCAAGCTTCAAGGTGGTATCAATGACTTGCTTAGATCTCGCCTCGACGATTGCAGCAGCTATGCGCTTAGCAAAACGCTCTTCACCATAATCTCTTAGTACACGCACCAACCCTTGCTCTTCGACTTCTGCGAGCCACTGCTGAGCACTAACACCAGCACTGGTATCCATGCGCATATCAAGAGGGCCGTCGTTCATAAAACTAAAACCTCGATCAGCTTCGTCCAACTGCGGTGACGAAACACCTAGATCAACCAATACTCCATCTGCCAACTCATCACCACGCTTAGCTAAATACAGTGGAATATCGACAAACGAGCCATGCTCTATCTCAAAACGGGCGTCTTCATCATGAAGTTTGTTTGCAACCTCAATAGCAGCTAGATCTTTATCAACTCCAACCAAACGCCCTGATTCTGACAAACGACTTAAAATGAGACGGCTATGCCCACCTCTGCCAAAGGTTCCATCAACATATAGTCCTTCTTCATTGCCTATAAGCGCATCAACGGCTTCATTAAGAAGCACTGTAATATGGGCAGAGTCAGTCATAGCTATAGCGACAAGTTATTTAATTGTTCTGGAATATCATCATCAGACTCGTCAGCATCAAGCCAATCAATCCAACGTTGCTCACTCCACAATTCAAATTTCTTACCTTGACCAATCAACATGGTTTTCTTTTCAAGCCCAGCATATTCGCGCAGAGGCGTAGGCAAAAGAATGCGTCCATTTGCATCCATTTCTAATGGCGTTGCATAACCGATCATGAGTCGCTGAATTCTTCGAGAGGCTTTATTGAAACTAGGAAGTGCTTCGAGCTTAGGAAGAAGCTCTTGCCACTGATTTTCTGGATAAACCAACAAGCAACGCTCTTCGGTATGTGCAGTCACTACCACACGGCCACCACAAAAAGACGAAAGCGATTCCCGAATCTTCGTCGGAATCGCCATACGACCTTTTGCGTCCATGTTGATTGCGTGGCTGCCTAAAAACACCCTTCAAACCCCTGAATTATTATAATTTGGTAAAAAATACCAAAAAAACCCACCTTTCACTACTTTTTCCCACTATAGAAACTCAATAGTGCTAAATCAAGCAAATTTCGTAAGCAAAATGAGGGAAAGCAGCACCGTTAAAGGGGTTTGAGGAGATGAACCGGAGAAAAACAACAAGTCGCGAAGTGTTTTTTTCAATTATTTCAGTAGCATAAAGATCTATTCTAGAAATTACTTTAAGTTTAAGAATGTTTTGAACGATTAAGGAAAGGAAAGAAGGGAGTTCAACTATAAAGAGGAATTTTGAGCTTGCCTATAAGCCGGGTTCTGTCGAGGACAATCATTCATCTAGGCCTGACGTCACCATCAGGCTCAAGCAACCTACCCAAACCCAGCGCGAGCCACACCTTAGGGTTTCTATTTGGTCTTGCTCCGAGTGGGGTTTACCATCGCCACGAACTGTTACCAGTCGCGCGGTGCGCTCTTACCGCACCTTTTCACCCTTACCAACAATGCTGGCGGTATACTTTCTGCTGCACTTTCCGTAGGCTCGCGCCCCCCAGGGATTACCTGGCACTCTGCTCTATGGAGCCCGGACTTTCCTCTTCTCGAAAGAAGCGATTGTCCAGCAAGCTCGGCACGTAGTGTAATCACTAACAAATAGATCGCAAGTTTTTAATTGGCAATAAACAGGTAAGCGCGCTAGAAGAGAGGCTTAAACTCGTCTCTCACTGCTGTTCTTCGATTGGAATTGGCTGAATCAACGTTGAACACATAAGCATCCCCCGCATTTCGATCAAAATCATTCGGATCAACATTAATCGACGCGCGGCGATCGAAATCTCTATCTAAAACAAACCTAGTAGGGCCAAGCTCATTAGAACGCGCCTCGAACAAACGATCGACTCGATTTACCTCAAAATCTGGCTCGTCAGTTTCACCCTCAGGGTCATCTGCATTGATCACAGTTTGAATAGCAGCAGACTCTTCTTGAACGGCCTGTTCGATTACCGCAGCAGGCAACTCATCAACGAAACCCACCTCAAACCCAGAGCCTGATGAATTGCGCCGCTCATCAGCCCAAGCCTCAACCTGATCAGCTAAAGCAGAATCCAAAGGAGCACTTCCTTGGTCTTGCCCATCAACATCACCGTCTCGAAAAGGTAGCGACTCGTATCCATCTATTGTTATACCTGCCGCCGGAGAGCCCGCAACATTCAAAAGAGCCTCAGCAGATTCTGCCGATACAGCAGACACGGAATCTAGCGCTCCTTCGGATAGCAAATCAAAGGCATATGAATTTTTAAGAGGAACGAAAACAAAAAGAATAATGCCGACACGGCAAGAACAACACTTAATGCATCGGCAGAGATCAATCATGAGCTCACCTCGCAATATTTATTTAGACCAGAGTTTGGTTCAATTTTTGACTTTTAACAAGGAACGAACACTAATTTTCTACTAGCAGCTTATATAGATCTTTTTTATTCAAGGCATAATGCTCAGCCACAAGAGAAGCCGCTTTTTTGGGAGGCAATTCTTTTGCCAAAGACAAAAGTAAAGCACGTGCCTCTGGCGTTATTTCGCTAGAAGCATCACTCTCCTGAACACCTTCAACCAAAAGAACGAACTCACCACGACGCTGGTTTTCGTCTTCATTCAAGCTCGACAAAACGTCTTCAACGGTACCAACAAGAAAAGTTTCAAACGTTTTCGTTAACTCACGAGCCAAACATATATTTCTAGCCGGCAACTCGTCACACAGAGCTTTCATCGTATCCATAATTCGATGGGTCGATTCGTAAAATATCGTTGTCCGTTGCTCATCGACCAATGCTGCCAACTGTTCTCGCTTCGCTTTTTGCTTAACAGGTAAGAAACCTTCGAAGGAAAATCGAGCACTCGCGACCCCAGATGCACTTAGTGCGGCAATCAACGCACATGCACCCGGAACAGGTAAAACCTTTACACCCTGTGCCCGCGCCTGAGACACCAGCACATAGCCTGGATCTGAAATCAGGGGCGTGCCTGCATCAGAGACCAACGCTACGCTCTTTCCTTGATTAACCAAACCAACGAGCTGATCAACCCGTTCTCGCTCATTATGCTCATGCAGGGAGAGCATTTCTTTCTGAATACCTAGATGAGACAACAACTTCTTTGTATGCCTTGTATCTTCCGCCGCGATCAGATCGGCATTCCCAAGAACTTCGATCGCTCGCTGAGAAATATCGCCTAAATTACCAATAGGTGTGGCAACAATATAAATAGCGCTTTCCAAATTTGTTATCCTCGCTCTAGAATTACCGTATGATAACAGCTTCGTTCCTCCTACTGCATTCAACATGATTAGAATACCCCTAAGATTTCTGACGCTCTCACTCTCAATTGGCTTAATCATTGCCGGGTGCAGCAGTCAGCCCAAGACCATAACTGGCGGGAAATCTCCTGAACAAGAAATCAAACCTTTAAGCGTTGGAGAACAGTATCTTCAAGATGCAAAAGCGCAAACATCCGAAACCCAAAAGAATCGATATTATTTAAACGCTGCACAAGCCTTTCTTGAGCAAGGCTATTACACACAAGCGCAACATGCTTTACAGAACGTACAAACGCAGAGCTTAACATCAGACGAAATTTCCACTTATAACCTGACGTTAATTGAAACATCTCTTCAAACAAATAATGTCGAAACTTTAAAAACAACGCTAGACGACCTCCAGGTCGATAGCATCCTCAGAACTAGCCTGTCTCAGCAAGAAACTATCGTTCGCTTACTTGCGACGGCATATAGCAAAATAAACCGCCCTTTGGATGCAGCAGTACTCCTATCAGATTACCAAGGCGTCTTTGGCTATCAACAGAGCGCGCAGCTTAGCGAGGAAATTTGGTTACTACTCCAAAGAACCGAATTAAACGACCTCGTCGCATTTCAAGAAGATGGCCATCTAGATAACACCATCGCTTGGGTAGATCTCGCAAAACAACTCAAGTTTTCGACGGCAAGTATCGACGAGCAATACACTCTTCTTACAAACTGGCTCAACCAAAACCCTCGCCACCCAGCTACTGACAACCTCCCTTTTGAACTTGAAGCACTAATTAAGCTTCCTGAAACGGCGCCCAATAAAATTATTCTGGCGCTGCCATTTAGCGGGCAATTTGAAAATATTGGCATTGCTATTGCCGACGGGTTCTTGGCTGCGAACTTTATTGCACAAAAACCAATCAGCATCGAGGCATTTGATACGAACCGCCAAACAATCCCTTCGTTATATAACCAAGCAATCGATAACAGTCCGAACACACTTATTATTGGTCCGGTTGTAAAATCAAACATTCAACAACTTAATGATTTGACGGAATTGCCTATTACGACCTTGGCGTTAAATTCCTCAGATGGAACACTCATCAATGACGAGTTATATTTCTTCGGACTTGCTCCAGAACACGAATTAGCCCAAATCGCTAACCGATTAGTAGAGCGAGGCTTGAACCGCGTTGCGATCATTCGCGATGCCACAAGCCGTGGGTCACGTTTAACAAGTGCTTTCTACGAACTATTTGAGAAGCAAGGTGGAAACATCGTTGCACAAGCTGCCTATGGCAAGGAAACCTCTCTCTCTGACGCAGTTGCAGCGCTTCTATCTACCGACACAAGCAAGAAGCGTAGCAACGCAATAGCGCGGCTTACCGGCTTAAAACTTGAGACCCGCCCCGAACGACGTCGTGATATTGATGCAATTGTGTTACTCGGAAACAATCAGAACGCCAAACGCATCAATCCGCTCTTTGCATTCAACTTCGCTGATGACATTCCGGTGTTCGCCACATCAAGTATCCACGAACCGAACAGTACTGACACGAACAATGACCTATCTGGAGTCCAATTTATAGATATCCCGTGGGCTTTTAATAAAACAGATCAAATTAAGCTACAAATCGATGCCTCGCGAAAGAATATCGCAGCACAATACATGCGCTTTTACGCTTTAGGCGCCGATGCGTATGCACTATCGCCACGCTTAGCGTTGCTCCGCGAGATCCCAAATAGCTTTGTTCAGGGACGAACAGGGAAACTCGCTATTGACGACGATGGATCAATTATCCGAAGACTGCAATGGGCTAAATATCAAGGCGGGAAAGCTATACCAATTAATTAATTCATGTATCAGGGACGATATAAATGAACAACAAGGGAACGAAATACGAGCGATTGGCAGAAAAGCATCTATTGAAGAACGGACTAAAACTTATTGCCCGCAATTATTCATGCCGCCTAGGAGAAATCGATCTTATAATGCGCGATCACCACGCGATTGTATTTGTCGAAGTTCGTTATCGTAAAACCGATACCTTTGGCAGTGCGCAAGAAAGTATCAACAACCCAAAGCAAGCGAAACTAGTAAAAACTGCCTTACTTTACATGCAACAGCACAAACTATTTGATAGCACCTGTCGTTTCGATACCGTCACATTCGACACACATGAATGCAAACAGCCTATCAACTGGATTAAATCAGCATTTGGAGCACATTAGTACCAATGAACGACCTTTCCCCAATTGCCAAATATTTGTGCGACCAAATCGATATCGCCTCAGAGCACATTACGAGCATTGCATCAGAAACCGATCACGCAAGCACCTTAATCGTAGACGCCCTACTTAATGACAAAAAGCTCTTAGTATGCGGCCTTGGGTTTGCTAACCCGATTGCACAAATCATTAGTTCTGCCTTTATGGACCAATATGAATTTGAGCGCCCAGGCTTCCCTGCAATCAATATCGGTTTAGACAGCCTAAATAGCGACACATCATCTGCCAATATGATCGCTAAACAGATTCAAGCAATGGGAATGGAAAGTGATGTATTAGTATTAATCAGTATCGGAGATGAACACAAAAGTTTCGAGGAAGCCCTAACAACAGCACAAGAGAAAGGAATCAAAACACTGCTCATTAATGGCTCCGAAGATGCGACAAACTATATGACTGATGCCTTGATCAAGCTACCAACAAATTCCATCTCGAACGGACTTCAGTTGGCGATATTTGCCTGCAACGCTCTTATAAAATCTGTTGAATCGAAGCTATTTGGCGCAGCCTTATAAAGGCTTACTTAACTATCTTCAAAGATGGCTTCTGAGGTGAAGAACCCTGCTCTTGTACCGGCTCTTCATCGAATGGTGGCGGCTCAGGTGCACCTGGCTCCGCACCAAAAACCATGCCTTGGCCATTCTCTTTTGCATAGATTGCCATGACAGCAACTACTGGGATATATACCTGCATCGGAACACCACCAAAACGAGCTTGAAACTCAATTGCGGCATCTTCGATAAGTAAATTTGTTACAGCGCTAGGACTGATGTTGAGGATGATCTGACCATTAGTTACATAATCTTCAGGCACATGAACGCCCTGAATACCGGCATCCACTACCAAATACGGTGTTAGGCCGTTATCAATAATCCATTGATTTAATGCACGAACCAGGTATGGCCTACTTGGGGTCACACCATCCTCCTTGTATGCTAGTGACTAGTGACGCATTTCTGCTTCAACTTCAGACAAACTCTCTTGGAATGACTCACGAGAGAACATCTGATCCATATAACGTAATATCGGCTTAGCTGCTGGCTCTGACAACTCAATGCCTAGCACAGGCAAACGCCACAACAAGGCCGCAATGCAGCAATCTACAATCGTAAACTCTTCACTCATAAAGAAAGGCTTATCAGCAAAAATTGGTGCTGTTGCCAAAAGACTTTCTTTGAACTCTTTACGCTTTTCATTTGCAGATGAAGATTCTGGATCCGCTAGGATAGAGTCAACAAGAGAGCACCAGTCTTTTGAAATTCGGTACATCATTAGACGACTCTGCGCGCGTGCTACTGGGTAGACAGGCAACAATGGAGGATGAGGGAAACGCTCATCTAAATACTCCATCATGATATCAGCTTCATACAATACAAGATCACGATCTACCAATGTAGGCAATTCATTGTATGGGTTATGATCAGCTAACTCTGCAGGCTTTTCATCTGGATCGACATCAATAATATCTACTGCCACACCTTTTTCGGCGAGAACGATACGGACTCGGTGGCTATAGTGGCTTGCACCATCAGAAAAAAACGTCATCGACGACCGTTTGGTCACAACGCCCATACAAGAGCTCCTTATAAATAGAACGCATCGAAAATTCGATACATAGAATACAAAACTGCCAGAATTATACACACTTATCAAAGCGCGTCATAATTCAACACACGTTATAACAAAAAAGGCCGTTAGCGTTTGCCAACAGCCTTATAGCTACTTAGATAGACTTAGTGGATATCGCGCCAGTACTCTTTATTCAAGAAGTAGACGAACACAAAGAAGAACGCCAAGAAGACAAGCACGTATAATCCTATACGCTCACTTTCTATCCGTGACGGCTCACCGACATACTCAAGGTAATTTACCAAATCATAGATGGCTTCGTCATACTCAGCTGGCGTCATAGAACCTTCCGACTTATATTCTTGACAGCCACTACTCTTAACGATGTTACCTGAAAGAGGATCAACTTCAGTATCAATACCCATACGTGGTGGCTCAGCACACATACCCTGCAGGTCTGCTAGAACATGTGGCATACCGACATCTTTGAATACGACATTATTTACCCCATATGGACGCGAAGGATCTGCATAAAAACCACGCAAGTAACTATACAACCAATCTGGCCCCCGTAACCGCGCCACCAACGTCAAGTCAGGCGGTGGATTGCCAAACCAAGCTTTCGCTTGATCTTTATCCATAGAGGTAGTCATCAATTGACCGATCTTAGCGTCGCCCTCAAGTAGATTTTCTTCAAAAATCTCTTTTGGGATACCTAAGTCATTTGCAGAACGTTCATAGCGCGAGTACTCAAGCGAGTGGCATCCAAAACAGTAATTAGTAAACAACGCCATCCCACGCTGCATAGACTCTTGATCACGAATATCAGTATCAATATCATCAACAGGAGCCGCCGGTCCAACAGCTGCCAATACACTGTTCACACTAATTGTGAAAAATAACGTAGCAACGAGCTTAATCATTTCATTGTCACCCTTTCTGGTACAGGCTTAGTTTTCTCAATACTTGTATACCAAGGCATAAGAATGAAATAAGCGAAGTAAATAACAGTCAAGACCTGAGCAAGCAAAGTTCTACCTGGAGTTGCTACCACAACACCCAAGTAACCAAGAATGCAGAACGAAATGATAAACAACACAAGAGCAATCTTACTTAAGTTGCCTTTGTAACGCATTGAACGCACCGGGCTACGATCTAACCATGGCAATACGAACAAAATTGCAATTGCCGCACCCATCGCCACAACACCCAAGAACGCATCCGGAACAGCACGCAAGATTGCATAGAATGGCGTGAAGTACCATACAGGCGCAATGTGATCAGGCGTCTTAAGAGCATTCGCCGGCTCAAAATTAGGCTTCTCTAAAAAATAACCACCCATTTCAGGGAAGAAGAAGACCACCGCGCAGAATACGAACAAAAATACAACAATACCGACCATATCGTGCACTGTGTAGAAAGGATGGAAAGGAATACCATCTTTTGGGATACCGTTTTCATCTTTGTCTTTCTTAATATCGATACCATCCGGGTTATTAGAACCAACCTCATGAAGCGCGAGAATATGCAACACAACCAACGCAAGAATAACGATTGGTAACGCAACAACGTGAAGAGCAAAGAAACGGTTTAAGGTAATGCCTGAAATCAGGTAGTCACCACGAATCCACAAAGCCAACCCTTCACCGATGTATGGAATTGCACCAAAGAGGTTAACAATTACCTGAGCACCCCAGTAAGACATCTGTCCCCAAGGTAATAAGTAGCCCATAAATGCTTCGGCCATAAGAGCTAGGTAAATAGTCATACCAAAGATCCAGACCAACTCACGCGGCTTTTTGTACGAACCGTACAGCAGACCTCTGAACATATGCATATAAACAACAACAAAAAATGCCGAAGCACCTGTTGAATGCAGATATCGTAACAACCAACCATATTCAACATCACGCATGATGTATTCAATAGACGCAAATGCACCCTCTGCTGAAGGGTTATAACTCATTGTTAGCCAAATGCCAGTTAAAAGCTGGTTAGCTAAAACAACAAACGACAATACGCCGAAGAAGTAAAAAACATTAAAATTCTTTGGCGCATAATATTTACTCATATGCTTTTCAAAAGCATTGACGACCGGTAAACGCTCGTCAATCCATGAAATTAGCTTTTGCATTACGCAGCCTCCTCATCAACACCAACCATAATTGTGGCATCATCAAGATACTTATATGGTGGTACAACTAAGTTAGTTGGCGCAGGAACACCTTTAAATACGCGACCTGCTAAATCAAAACGTGAGCCGTGACACGGACAGAAGAATCCGCCCATCCAGTTTTCATCAAACTCTTGAGGCTCAACTTCAGGAACAAACTGGGGAGAACAACCTAGATGAGTACAAATACCAACTAGCACTGCGTACTCTGGTTTAGTTGATCGATACACACCTTTCACATACTCAGGCTGCTGAGGCACTTCTGACATTGGGTCACGCAGACGGTCAGCTAACTTATCTAAGTTATCTAACATCTCTTGAGTACGACGAATAACCCAAACTGGCTTACCTCGCCATTCAACAGTCATACGCTGACCCGGCTCCAACTTACCCACCGATGCTTTAACTGGCGCACCCGCAGCTTTTGCTTTGGCACTTGGATTCCATGAGGCCACAAACGGGACTGCAGCACCTATCGCACCAACACCCCCAACCACTGAAGTCGCACCTATCAAAAATCTGCGACGGCTCGCATTAACGTCGCCTTCACTCATACAGGCTTCCCCCGAAAATAAAAATAATACTCATATCTTATTATTTGTAGCCCCTAGCGCTTTAGCCACCAAGAACTTTTAGAGCACTAAATACCTTACCCACACAAAAGGTAGGGCATATCCTAAAAGCCACAAATAGTAATTAAATTAAGATAGGCCATCAACAACTTTAATCGATTTGTTGACAGTTAAATGTTCGGCTAAAAAAAAGCGCCTGACAGCAAATACCGACAGGCGCTTTTTAATATACTGCATATTAACGCTTAGAGAACTGAGGACGTTTACGCGCTTTGCGTAGACCAACCTTCTTACGTTCAACAGCACGAGCATCACGTGTTACCCAACCTGCTTGACGAAGCGGGCTACGCAATGACTCATCATACTCAATCAAAGCACGCGCAATACCGTGACGGATAGCACCAGCTTGACCTGTAGTACCACCACCTTTAACAGTTACTTTAACGTCTAGTTTGTCAGCCATTTCGACCAACTCAAGAGGTTGACGAACAACCATTTGAGCAGTTTTACGACCAAAAAACTCGTCTAGAGGACGGCCATTAACTTCAATTTGACCAGAACCAGACTTTAAGAACACTCGTGCCGCCGAAGTTTTACGACGACCAGTACCATAGTTATATGTAGTTGACATAATCGCCTTCCGTTAAACTTCTAGATCTTTTGGCTGCTGAGCAGTGTGCGGATGCTCGTTACCCGCATACACTTTCAACTTCTTGAACATTGCACGACCAAGTGGACCACGTGGCAACATGCCTTTTACCGCACCTTCGATTACACGCTCAGGAGCTTTATCAATCAATTTTTCAAAAGAAATTGATTTCAAGCCACCAATGTAACCTGTGTGATGGTGATAAATCTTGTCACTTGCTTTTTTACCAGTTACGGCAACTTTCTCAGCATTAACAACGACAATGTAATCGCCTGTATCAACGTGAGGAGTGTATTCTGGTTTATGCTTGCCCCGCAAACGGCGCGCGATTTCGGTCGACAAACGACCTAGTGTTTTGTCTGTAGCATCAACTACATACCAGTCACGTTTTACCGATTCTGGCTTTGCACTTAACGTTTTCATTTAATTCGCCTTTAACTCTTCCGAGTAACCTAAAACTGTACACATTTTTGTGTCAGCATTTCTATCTAATGCCTTGCCAATTCGAGACGGGGCTGACTCTGAAGAATTGTCCGGCAATTTGAGGGCGCGAATTATAAAACACATTAACGAACAATTACCAGCTTTTTTTATTTATTTATCTAGAGCTAAAAAACAACTTCTGGCAGTTATTTTGAAGGGCGTCAGCAAGACTCTCTTTATCAAGTTGTTTCATTTCTGACAGCTCACTCAGAATCTCTAGAATGTCTAATGGACTCCCTTGACGTTCGGGATTGCCAGGCAAGTACATATCCGGAGAATCCGTTTCAATTAGTAGCGCATCAACAGGCATGCGCTTAAACGCATCATAGGTTTTACCCTTATTTCTCTTGATCACACCACCAACGCCAAGATGCAAACCTTGATCAACAAACTGCTTAGCCTGCTCGTAACTGCCAGAGAAGGCATGAACCACACCCCAGTGCAAACCGCACTTTTTAACCAAATCTAAAACTTCTTGATGTCGCCTGACCGAATGCATGATCACCGGCTTGTCTAGCTTTCCCGCCAACTCGAGCTGCATTTCAAATATATTGAGCTGCTGCTCAAGATTATCAAAACGCGCATCTAAGCCACATTCTCCGATCGCAATAAAATGCTTGGACAGTGCTTGCAACTGATCACTTAACAAGTCATTTGATAAACTCTCTTGCGAAATAAAACAAGGATGGACTCCCAAAGCCACATGCATTATTTCAGGATACTTTTCAGATAAACCAAGCAATTCTTTCCAGTCAGAAGAATTTGTTGCTGGCACAACAAATCCAACCACACCATTCGAATGAGCCTGTTCGATTAATGTTGCGATATTCTGACGCAGAGGAGGGAAATTCAAATGGCAGTGCGTATCAATGAGTCGAACTGCCATATAGATCAATGCTCTCGTGTTTGACGGAAGTTCACGTCAGGATGACGCTCTGTCGCTAACTGCAAGTTAACCATAGTCGGCGCAATATACGTTAGATTATCACCACCATCTAAGGCTAAGTTGTCGTTGCATTTCTTTTTGAATTGCTCAAATGCCGCAGTATCATCACTATCGACCCAGCGTGCGGTCGCGACAGAAATTGGCTCATACATCGCGTCCACTTTGTACTCAGCTTTCAACCGATGTACAACAACATCAAACTGAAGCACACCTACCGCACCAACAATCAAATCATTATTAGCTAAAGGCCTGAATACCTGAACGGCGCCCTCTTCAGAGAGCTGTATTAAACCTTTATTCAATTGCTTCGCTTTCAGCGGATCCTTTAAACGAATTCGACGAAATAGCTCGGGCGCGAAATTTGGAATGCCCGTAAATCGGAACTCTTCACCTTCGGTAAACGTATCACCTATCTGAATTGTTCCATGATTATGCAAACCAATAATGTCGCCAGCATAAGCATTCTCGGCATTCTCACGATCTCCAGCCATAAAGGTTACAGCATCTGAAACTCGGACATCTTTACCGATACGAACATGCCGCATCTTCATTCCTTTACTGTATTGACCCGAGCAGATCCTCATGAAAGCAATGCGATCTCGATGCTGAGGATCCATATTCGCCTGGATTTTGAACACAAAACCAGAAAACTTGTTTTCTTCTGCCTCTACCTCACGCACATCAGTTGCACGTCCTTGCGGCTTAGGAGCCCACGAAGTAAGGCCGTCGAGCATGTGATCCACACCAAAATTACCTAACGCCGTGCCGAAATAAACGGGGGTCAATCCGCCAGCTAAGAAGAGCTCTTGATCAAATTCGTGAGAAGCCCCCTGTACTAAATCAATTTCGTCTCGAAGATCTTGAGCATACCCGCCTAGTTTTTCATCAAGCAATGGGTTATCCAATCCTTCGATAACCTCCGAATCCTGGATTCTGTGCCCTTGACCAGTTTGATATAGCACCGTCTTATCTTCGTAGAGATGATAAACACCCTTAAACTCTTTACCACACCCAATTGGCCACGTGATAGGCGCGCAAGCGATCTTTAGAACATCCTCTACTTCATCCATGAGCTCAATAGGATCACGAATATCCCGATCAAGCTTATTCATAAACGTAACAATCGGCGTATCGCGTAAGCGAGTAACCTCCATCAATTTGATAGTCCGCGCCTCAACACCTTTAGCTGAGTCAATAACCATGAGGCAAGAGTCAACGGCAGTAAGGGTTCGATACGTGTCTTCTGAGAAATCCTCGTGTCCAGGCGTATCTAGCAGATTTACTAAGCAGTCATTAAACGGGAACTGCATAACAGAAGTCGTGACAGAAATACCACGTTCCTTTTCCATTTCCATCCAATCTGACTTAGCATGCTGACCACTTTTTTTACCTTTAACTGTGCCCGCCTTTTGAATAGCCTCCCCAAATAGCAACACTTTTTCGGTAATCGTTGTTTTACCAGCATCAGGGTGGGAAATAATCGCGAACGTTCGTCGCTTATCTATTTCTGGAAGGCTCATAATATTCCTAAAGAAAATTTACTATGCATATGCATCCAAACGCATATCCAAGGTCATCAGTACAGCGTCTTCACGCCCATTCGGGGCGGGATAATACCCTTTTCTTAAACCAACTTCATTAAAGCCTTCAGATTGATACAACCCCATAGCCCTATGATTAGATGCGCGAACTTCTAAGAAAAACATAACGCACTTTTTCTCCCGCGCAACACGAATTAAGGATTGTAAAAAAAGACGGCCAAAGCCTTTTCCAGCGTAGCGCGGATCTACACAAATATTAAGTAAATGCGCCTCATCTAAGACATATGAAACAATGGCGTGACCGATGGTGTGCTGACCCGAGATCAAAAGTACGCAATCGTTCTTGTCATTCAAACAGTCTTCGAAATTTTTGCGCGTCCAAGGAATGTCGTAACTCGCGGTCTCGATTTGCATAACCTTTTCTAAATCAGCCTCGACCATATCCCTTAGGCTGATGTCATTATGCGAAGGCCCGTGATACATGCAAAGTTTACTATATGATATCAGCCCATAACTGAGCTTTTAGTAAAGGATTACGGATACAGTCACTTAAAGACACTGAAGAACTTAAGATCATTGAGCCTGCAGTGCATTTAGCGATCGATCTAACGCACCCCTCACTCAAACTCACACCGAGAACGACTGTATTAATCGTCGCGTCGTTAATCATCTTATCGGAGAATTGCTGTAATGCACCGGCTAGCAAACGATCCATATTAGATGCCTCAGCCTGAAATGAAAAAACAGGCCAACGAAAATTGCCTACAAAATTTAAATCGCTTCGACTTTGAAACCGCGCAATGACCAATGATGTAGCGATAGCAAAATCATTTAATTGAGAATCAGAACCAAAGCTAAGCAATCGGACATCGTCGCTTTGATATACATTTAGAGAAAACACTGAGGGCAAAGCATTAACGAGCGCAAGATCTTCTGCTTTTACTTCAACACCAGGTTCTATACTTGCATTCCGCTCACTTACACTCTCGACCTCTAGCATTTGAGGCGTTGAGTTTGAAATTTCAAGTGACGCACTCTGCTCTTCGAGACTTTCTAGAACGGTCTCCTTTTTTTCTTTAGCAAACTTACTTGCATTAATAGGAAGCTGATCAAGGTCATTAGCCCAGTCAGCTTGATCACTAAAAGTAGGGGATGGAGCAGCATTAAGCAGTTTATGGGCGTACCAGGTTTGCACCCCCATCATATCCAAATAACTAGCTTGCTGCCCCTGACGCGTCACCGCTTATACATCTCCTTGAGGATGCTGTCGCTCGTCAGCACTTTCCATAAGATTCAAAGCATTGATATATGCTTTTGCAGATGCAATAACAATATCAGTATCTGCGCCTAGACCGTTAACAATGCGACCACCACGTTCAACACGAACTGTGACTTCACCTTGCGAGTCTGTACCGCTTGTTATGTTATTAACAGAATACAACTGAAGATTGATGCCTGATTGAGCAAGCTTTTCGATAGCTGAATACGTAGCGTCAACCGGGCCACCACCCTCAGACTCGGCACTTACCTCTTCGCCATCAATTTTCAAGGTAACTTTCGATACGGGACGAACACCTGTTTCAGAAGCAACTGACATACAAACTAGTTCGTATTTTTCTTCCTTAGGTTTACTTACCGAATCACTTACTAACGCATGTAAATCCTCATCAAAGATTTCATGCTTTTTATCAGCTAATTCTTTGAATGCAGCAAATGCAGCATTTAATTCACTTTCAGACTCTAAAGCGATTCCTAATTCTTCTAAACGTGTACGAAACGCGTTACGTCCAGAAAGCTTGCCCAACACCAAACTATTCGTATGCCAGCCCACTGCTTCTGCCTGCATAATTTCGTAGGTTTCGCGATGCTTTAACACGCCGTCTTGGTGAATACCCGACTCATGAGCAAACGCATTAGCACCAACAATCGCCTTATTTGGCTGCACAGGGAAACCTGTAATTGACGATACTAATTTAGAAGCAGGTACAATTTGCGTCGTATCAATTCCAGTCTCTACATCAAACAGGTCAGAACGAGTGCGCACAGCCATCACGACTTCTTCAAGCGATGCGTTGCCCGCACGCTCACCTAAGCCGTTAATTGTACATTCAACCTGACGAGCACCTTGAGCAACTGCAGACAATGAGTTCGCAACCGCCAATCCCAAATCATTGTGGCAGTGAACAGAGAAGATAGCCTTGTCAGAATTTGGAATACGCTGGATCAATTGGCCGATCGTATTGCCATATTGTTCGGGAATCGCATAACCAACTGTGTCAGGAATGTTAATCGTAGATGCGCCCGCATCAATTGCGGCTTCAATGATACGACATAAAAAATCAATCTCTGAACGACCAGCATCTTCGCAAGAAAATTCAACATCATCAGTATGTGAGCGCGCTCGTTTTACTGCGCGAACAGCTTGCTCAATGACAGCATCTGGTTCCATCTGAAGCTTATACTTCATATGAATGGGAGACGTAGCTATAAACGTATGGATACGCGAAGCATTTGCCCCCTTCAGAGCTTCTGCAGCGCGATCGATATCTTTATCTAGCGCTCGAGAAAGACTACATATCCGAGAATCTTTTACCGTATTTGCAATCGCTTGCACAGCACCGAAGTCACCAGGACTTGCAATCGCAAAACCTGCTTCAATAACGTCGACTCTCATTTTTTCTAGCACACGTGCGATGCGAAGCTTTTCCTCTTTTGTCATCGACGCGCCTGGGCTTTGCTCACCATCACGCAAAGTGGTATCAAAAATTACTAACTTGTCTTTGGCTGACATATGCCAAACTCCTAAATTTCGAGATTTATATTCTGTACGCTTGTCGAAGGGGATAAAAATAACTGCCCTACGGCAGATTGAGGGTGAGCACGTCTAAAACTAGAGCGCAGAAAGGGGCAGGTGAATGCTTCGTAAAAATATTCATCACTAATTCATGCAACGACATGACTTAAACCAAAATAACAATGATTAAACCGGTTAGTGACTATAAACTTGCCACATTTATTTTCCAAGTTATTTTGAGCGATTTAGTGACAGATTCCTACAGATCTCGTATTTAGCTAAGCGCGCCTACATAACGGCAACCTTAACCTTTCGTCAGTTTTAGAGAATTATTTTAATTCAGTGCTATTCCCTAATATTAAGAAAATAAATAAGCGACCATACTAATGCTTACGATTTTGTTTATCATCACACTCGCTTTTGTAACCACACTGGTTGTTAAAGTACGCGCCTTATATAAAGCAGACCTGCAAACTAATGACAATAGTTGCCACAAAGAGACACGTACACGACATAGAGAATGGATGCGCGCTAACCGTGTAATGATGAGGAATAATGACGAAACAATTCTCGAATACATCAACTCATTGCTCGACGACAAAAACACCGGACTTAGCCGTAGTTATGCGGCAGCAAATTACAAAGAAAGCATCTCCCAAAAAACATCTTCTAAACCATACCCAACAAGCCCACTAAAATCGCTAACAGACGACAAGAAAGATTGGATAATTGTTGAGGAAGATAAAATTCCAGAACTCGTTGAGATAAGAAAACTCCCGCATTCGTATCTTACTGATCAGCCTAGAATTGATAAGCCTCTATCTGTTAATGATATGGATGTGAGCAAAACCAACATCGCAGATACGTAATAACTGTAAATTACAGGCGAGCCTACTCACCTAAATATAACTCTTTCTATGCATACACCAATCGCTAACAATCCACGCAAAAATATTGAACGGTAAGCCGCCTTTAATCAAAGGGTCGCCCTGACAATCTCCCAACGAACGTTCATAGTCAAGTTCTGTCCTCCGTGTGACCGGAATTTCTATGTTTAGCTCTCTACATGTAGGCACGGATTTTCAGACGCTCAAACGCACTACTAAAAGCCGGCATGCTTAGTGCTGATCATCGCTTAAACCTGGATATAACTGCCAACGCAAGCATTATCTATTTGATTCGTTCAATATACTGCTAGATGATTGGGTCTTCACGAAACCTATGGGCACGCAATAAAAAACCCCAGCAGTATGTACTGCTGGGGTTTCGTATTAGAAGCCTGACGATGACCTACTCTCACATGGGACCTCCCACACTACCATCGGCGATGAACCGTTTCACTTCTG
>JAKVBL010000008.1 GCA_022447365.1 Oleiphilaceae bacterium | reverse complement strand
TGGCATCCCGTAGGGGAGTCGAACCCCTGTTACCGCCGTGAAAGGGCGGTGTCCTAGGCCTCTAGACGAACGGGACACATCAGTACTTCGTCGAATTGGCGCGAATATTAGGCGCAATGTTTTTTCAAGTCAACAAAAATAATTAAAGAAATTAAAAATTATCTAATACGCTCTAAACAGGCCTTCAAATTGTTCGCTGTGTAATCAAATCCGGCTAAAAGTCCTTTCGATTCGATGAGCTTAAAGTAGTTAATTGCGACATCAAAATGTGAGTCTGGTGTCTCAGCAAGAACGCGATCAATGTTGAAGCTGTTATTAACTCGTAAAATCGTTTCGTAACGAATTTTATTCTCACCGGCACAATAATAAAAACCAAACTCATACATATCTTGAGCAGGCGCCCCATCGCGCTCATGGACAAGTTTTGCACATCGCGCATAGTTGCTGTTGATAATAGAGTAGGCGTTTAAGATGCCTTCATCACTAATCAGTTGATAAACCTGTTTAATACGCGAGCTGGCATTCTTGGTTTTTTGGGGGAGGTTTTTAAGAGCTTGATCCTCACTAACCCCACGCTGCGCGAGCTGGGCAATTGTAAGCTGCTCTGCGCTCAATACGCTGCATGAAATATAGCTGTGTTCAATGAAACTACTTTGCGCGCTGTCCGTATCGGTAGATGCGTGAGCGTTTGTTAAAGTGGCTAATGTGATTAGAGAAGTTAATACTTTAACAAGGTGTTGATTACGCAAGTTCGACTGCCGGTTTAAAAGACGCCTACCTCTTATGCTTATAGATCTGAGAAAGTGCGTCGTGAATTTCAGGATATTTAAAACTATAGCTTAAAGCCTGAAGCTTATCCGAAACAACATCCTGATTTCCGAGAAGTAAATCGCTACGCTGACCAAAGATCCATTTCGTCACAATAGTTGGCATTTTCAAAAGTAGAGGGCGCCTAAGATTTTGAGCGAGTACGCGGCTAAATTCCTGATTAGTCGTGTTTATAGGGGCGACAGCATTGAATGCGCCTTCCATTGATTGATCATTGATAGCCTGATGAATAAGTTCAACGAGGTCTGAAATATGAATCCACGACATCGTTTGTTTGCCATCACCTATCACTGAGCCGGCACCTACTATAAAACTCGGATACAGCTTAGCGAGCATTCCGCCATTTCCGGACAAAACAATAGAGATCCTTAATACAATCCTTCGCTCGGATCTGATTGTCGTAGCAGCTTGCTCCCACCCGCTGCACAAGCTTGCGGCGAAATCGCTCCCTCTAGGACTTGTTTCGCTACACTGAGTGCCGTTATCTGAACCGTAGTAACCAATTGCTGAACCGGATACGAGGGTTTTAAAGGGCTTTGCTAGACGAGCCGACAGATCTGCAAGTTGTTCAGTTACTCCGATTCGTGAGCTGCGTAGAATCTGCTTGCGTGACTCGGTCCATGGGCGATCGACAATTGGCTCACCCGCTAAATTAATCACGTGATCGATTAGCGTGTCGTCGCTAATGTCATTTAAGTTGCTAATCAACTTAAGGTTCGCTGTGACCTTATCGAGACGTTTTGGGTGCTTTTGTCTTGTTAGTACAAGAACTGTGCTGCCGGCTGGTAGCGACTTGATAAATGTTGAACCTATCAGTCCAGTACCACCAGTGACCAAGTAATCATAATGTGTTTGCATTGTCGCATCCTGTAACATGGCAAGTTCGGTATGAATCGCTACGCCTTGATCTGACTTATAGTTTACTTTGCACGATTGCCATTAGCGCGTCGCGAAACTCCGGTAGCTCTCCAATGGCGGGTAGAAGTTTTATATCGAGTGAAAGATCGTTTTTGATCTCTTTAATCATGTTCGGCACATCTTTCTTCAAGTGTCGGCCTGTCGCGAAAAATAAGGGGAGAACCTGTATTTGCTCGTATCCCTCGCTCGCAGCGTGTGCACAAACGTCTTGCAGGCTAGGCTCGCTTAGCTCCATAAAGGCTAAGTCGGCTTGATCAAATTGCTCGCGCAATGGTTTTGTCATATCAAAAAAGGCGTCGGACCAACTCGTATTACTGCTTCCGTGAGCCAAAAGAATAATTTTTGTCTTCATGTATTTTCCTGAAAGTAGTTCTGCTCGACGCTACGGATGAATCGTCATGTCCGATTAGTTTCATGAGTTATATCGGGTATTCCGTGCGCGATGGACCATCAACTCTGGTATCTGAACACAGTATTCTATATTTTGACTACCCGCAGAAGCTAGGCATAGATTAGAATGCTCGCGCTACAACAAATGTTTTAGGAATTGGTTATGAGTTTCAAGGGTACAAACGAATACGTCGCTACTAGTGATCTTCAAATGGCTGTTAATTCGGCGATTACATTGCAAAAACCTCTACTAATTAAAGGTGAGCCTGGCACGGGTAAGACCATGCTTGCTGAGCAGTTAGCAAAATCCCTAGACGCTCGTTTGATTCAGTGGCATATCAAATCAACCACGAAAGCGCAGCAAGGTTTGTACGAGTACGATGCAGTATCACGCCTACGTGACTCTCAGCTTGGTGTCGATAAAGTACACGACATTTCTAACTACATTGTGAAGGGTAAACTGTGGGAAGCATTCGAGGCAGAAGAGCGTGTCATTCTGTTGATCGATGAAATCGACAAGGCTGATATTGAGTTTCCAAATGACCTCTTACTTGAGATCGACAAAATGGAGTTTTATGTTTACGAAACACAAGAGCGAATCGTAGCTAAAAATCGCCCAATTGTTCTCATCACGAGTAATAACGAAAAAGAACTTCCTGATGCATTCCTGCGCCGCTGCTTCTTTCACTACATTGATTTCCCTGATGCCGAAACCATGCAGAAAATCGTTGAAGTGCATTATCCAGACATCAAAAAAGAGCTTCTTAGAGATGCTTTAGACGTGTTCTTCGACGTGCGTAAGGTTCCAGGCCTTAAGAAGAAACCATCTACTAGTGAATTGATAGATTGGTTGAAACTCCTAATGGCAGACGAAGTAGGTGAAGCGCTTTTACGCGAACGCGACCCTAGCAAAGCGATTCCACCAATGTATGGCGCATTGCTCAAAAATGAACAAGACGTACAGTTGTTACAGCGCTTGGCGTTTATGGCTCGACGCAAGGGGTAAGCCATGCTGATTGGCTTTTTTCAGGAAGTTCGCAGAAATAAGGTTCCCGCAACCATTAAGGAGTTGTTGGATCTTATCAATGCGCTTGAGAACCATCTCGCTTTTGCGTCGATCGACGACTTTTATTACTTGAGTCGTTTGTGCCTAGTAAAGGATGAGAAAAATTTCGACAAGTTTGATCGTGCTTTTGAGAGCTACTTCAAGGGCATTGAAGTTATGGATGAGTTGTTAAACGAACTGATCCCCGAAGATTGGTTAAAGTCTGAGCTTCAAAAGTTTCTCACTGACGAAGAGAAAGAAGAAATTGAATCTATGGGCGGTTTTGAAGAGCTCATGGATGCCTTGAAAGATCGTCTCGAGAATCAAGAGAAAAAACACGAGGGCGGCAACCGAATGATTGGCTCTGGTGGTACCTCACCTTTCGGCCAAAACGGTTACAACCCTGAAGGGGTTCGAATTGGTCAGAAGAAAGGGCGCCATGGGAAGGCTGTAAAGGTATGGGAAAAACGCGGTTATAAAGATTTGGATGGAGATATAACGCTCGGCATCCGAAACATAAAGGTCGCTCTTCGCCGTCTTAGAAAGTTTGCGCGCCAAGGCGCCGCTGATCAGTTGGATCTTGATGATACAATTCGTTCAACAGCGCGTAATGCTGGTTTTCTCGATCTCAAGCTTGTGCCAGAACGCCATAACGCAGTGAAGGTTCTTTTATTCTTTGATATCGGTGGCTCTATGGATCCTCATGTCAAAGTATGTGAAGAACTATTCTCCGCTGCTCGTGTTGAGTTTAAGCACATGGAGTACTTTTACTTCCATAACTTTATTTATGAGAGTGTCTGGAAAAATAACCTGCGACGCAGTAATGAGACAACCGCGCTTTATGATGTGCTGCATAAGTACAGCTCTGACTATAAGGTAATTTTCGTAGGCGACGCCGCAATGGCTCCTTATGAAATCACGCAAGCAGGTGGCAGTATCGAGCATTGGAACGAAGAGGCGGGCGCTGTTTGGATGCAACGCGTGACCGATCACTTTGATAAGGTTGTATGGATTAACCCGCTGCCAGAAAACTATTGGGGAACAGGCGGTTCGTTAGGCATTACACGCGAATTGGTTGAGGATCATATGTACCCAATGAGTATCGAGGGTCTTGAATCAGCAATGAAGTACCTCAGTCGATAACAAGCCTGCCTCTGCGGCAATTGTAGAAATACGTAAATATTAACTGAACCTATTAACCAATTCACAGCGCGAAGTCTTCATGTTGGTAGACTTCGCGCTAGTGCCGTTTTTTTGGCGTTTATTCTAAAATCATATAGGTATCAGGTCCTTGAAGTTACTAGCTATAGTAGTGACTAGCTGTCTTCTGTTGAGTCAGGTAGTCCACGCGAATAGTGATCAGACTCAGAACAATCAAGATCTAAAGGCTGAGGCTAGTCAACTTAAACAATCGATTATCGAACTCAATCAAGAATTGCATGCACTTGAACAGGCACTGATTTATCCGCCAGAGGTTAAGTTCGGTGTATTTTTGAGTCTCGATGACAAAACTCGATTCAAACTAGATTCAATTGAATTGTTTGTCGATGATGCACTTATTTCAACTCACCTATATCAAAATAGCGACATACAAGCTCTGTTAAACGGTGGAGTTCAGCAGCTATATCTTGGCAGTGTTGCCCCAGGTCAGCATAAGCTTACCGCTAGCTTCAAGGGACAAGGAAGAAGTGGGGGATATTTCAAGCGTAAAAAATCATTGAAGTTCGATAAGACAAAAAACGCGAGATATATCGAACTTATCGTGTCGGAACGACCCGGTATTGGTGAGCCAGTGTTCAAAGTGAAGCAGTGGTAATTTGTAAGATATGACTGCCATTTTTAAGTTTGCTGTCGGATGCCTCCTCATAGGTTTCTCTACCTTTGGGTTTGCTCTTCCTGACGAACTACAAAAGCGGATGGTTCAATTTCACTTTGAGAGAGGTGATTACGCTAGCACCTTGTCGTCTATTTCTAAGGACGAATACAAGTCCTATCCCGTTATGACCGCAGTTGCTCAAACACAGTTGGGGCTAACACCTTCCTTTACGATCGATCAATTAAAGCAGCATTTGAAAACGTCAGATACACCTGATGTGGATCGTCTTCGTATAGCCAACATGCTTTATAACCAAGATGACTGCCGTACTGCGGTACGGTATTTAAAAGGTAAAGCACCGAAACTAAGTCCTTCATTAAAATCTCTTCGGGCTTACTTGCGAGGACAATGCTTCATCGAGTTAGGGAAGAATAATTTTGCTGCTCAGTCGCTTAGTACTGCCTTAGAGGGTGAATTATCCGCAGTGGCTTATTACAACTTAGCGACTGATTATGCCTTTACTAGCCGAAACCCGAAACGTGCATTAGTTTCTCTGCGTGTAGCCAGAGACATGACAAACAATGGCGAAAGCGCAAATGAGCTCACGAATAGAATCAATCTTGGCGCAGGGGCGCTTTATCTCAAGCACGATAAACCAGATATGGCGGTGCGATTTTTTGATGAAATGGATATCGGTTCTGCTTATGCGACACAAGGTCTTTATCTATCAGGTTTAGCGAAGGTAGAGTTGAAAGATTACCGTGCAGCCGTTCAAGTCTGGCAAGCTAATCTGCAACATAATCTTGCTGAACCAGGTGTTGCCGAGTCTTTAATTGCACTTCCAAATGTACAAGCACAATCTGGTTATCAAACCCTAGCATTAGAGTCGTATCTCACCGCGAGTAAATTGCTGCAACAAGAGCGCGCGCAGCTAGCCAAACTAAAGAAGGCCTTAAAAAAATACGGAGCAATTGAAGTATTACTAAGGGAGAGTTCTCGAGAGGACTTGGCTTGGTTTCTAGATAATAGTGGTGTTGGGAATACTATTAAAAATGGTTACCTTCGTTTTCTGTACGACGATGAACCATCCTTGTATTGGATGCAACTTTACTCTGATATGCGTCTATATGAGTCGAACTTGCAAGGATTCAGCGCCAAACTAAAGGCTTTGCGCACAAACTTAAAAGCACAGGGACGAGTAAATAACAGCGCCGAATTAAACAAAGCAGCTCGAGAACTTACCAAGCGAATTCAAGCTGCACGCGACACGCTGAGTAAAATCGAGCAGCGACTTCCCCCTAATAGCACATCGAGAACATCAGATACATTGAGTGCTCTTGAAACTCGATTGGCGAGCTTGCCCCTAAGAGTAAACGACCGCAAGAAAGCGATACCTGAGCAGATACAAAGCATCGATAAAGCCTTGAAAAAAATTGATGCGCTGACCGTTAAGATTACAGAACTTTATTCTAGAATCGATGGTGCATTCACTAATGACGCGAACAATGCCTTTGAACGTTTTGATGAGCGATTGCATAAGCATTACGAGCAAGCCGAACTTGGTTTTATACAAATACTAGAATCTCACGCCCGTCTGACTACAAAACGAACAAATCTGCTCGATGGGAGGTACCAATAGTGCCTTGGCTGATCGTTTGTGTGTCAATTCTTGCTTCTCTGAACTCAAGCCATCTTTTGGCAAATGAGAGTTTTACTGTCAATTTTGGCGAGTCTGCGAAAGCGGAGAAGATTGGTGATTTACGACCTCGTGTTTTAGCGCTCGATAAGAAACCGATTCCCGATGTCTCGGTTAAATATGTAATGAAACGCTATCGAAAGCTTTTCGAAACCGCCCAAAGTCCAGAAGTACGTATTGAAGCATTGAATCGCTTGAATAATTTGAGCGCGAGTTACGGCGTATCAGAGAAAGGTCTGACGGTAGATCCTTACGTTCACGCTGACGTCGTGCTCGATACCTACCAAAAGATTGTTGATTCTGGTGATACATATCAGCGCATGGATGAGTTGTTGTATCAGACAGCAAAAGCAACAGCATTTACGGGTGACATACTAGAATCGATCAAGCGATTAGAATTACTGGTTGGGCTATATCCAAATTCAAAACTCGCTGATGAAGCATTGCTGCGCTTAGCGGAGGGATATTTTGATTTGGCCGATTTTAATCGAGCACGCGACTACTACGCGAAGCTACTTAAAAAATCGAAAGCTCCAAGAATGCGAGCCTATTCTAATTACAAGTTGGCATGGGCCGAGTATCGCTTGGAAGATAATAATGATGCCCTCCAAAGGCTTAGTAACTTTTTTGATGCATTTCCTGGTATCTACTCAAGCTTGTTGACGACAGATTTGACGGTTATTCCTTTTCGGACTTCTAGCCATCGTGGGTTCGATATAGATCTTGATAAAAATATCCTTAGCGACGGTATGCGTTTACTTGCTTTACTCAACGAGCAGGGCGATTGGATGCGCAATATTTCGGAGACGGCGATTGCGCTAGGAGGACCTGAAAGGGAACCCATAGTACTAAGAGCCTTGGTCGATCACTACGCAAGTAAAAAACGTTATTTCGATGCGGCGAGTTTGATAGCGCAATACACTGATAACGCTACAACCGATCAGGAATTGTTTTTTTATAATTTAAAGGGCATCGAATTATATCAACAGGCTGACAGGAAAATCGAAGCTTGGAAGGCAAAAGCGGCGTTGGTACAGCGGTTTGGAATTCGTTCTGATTTTTGGAAAACGGCGCAGGCACGCGTAAAAGCAGAAATCCGTCCTAGCCTGATTGATGTGACTGAAGAACTCGCTCATCTTAATTTTGTTCGAATGCAAGAGCGCAAAACGCGCGATCAAAGAATGTTGCGATCGGCAAAACAGGCAGCGAGTTACTATTTACAGCTATCAGCACTTGAGCAAATGAAAAATGGCGCTTCTGAGCAAAGCCACGAAGCGACTTATTTGGCAGCGCAGGCATTACAGCGCGGCGGGCAGGCTAGCAAAGCATCAGACCTATATGAAAGGCTAGCCTATAATGACGCATCACTAGACTTTAAATCAGATGCGGCATATAGCGCATTGATCAGCTCAGAACAGGCTTTGCGCAAAACGCTTGGCCACGATAATGCTATTAAATCGACACAATGGGCAGACAAGCAGTTTGAATTAGCGAGCAGGTTCATTCGTACTTTCTCTCAAGATAAAAGAGCACCAGAAGTGGCTTTGGCGGTGTCGAACTTCTATCAAAACCAACAACAGTTCGATGCGATGATCACCCTCCTTACAGGGTATGACCGGTTTATCGAAGCCTCTACAGAACAGCGGCTGACCGCTGAGCTGACGAGAGCTAGCGTTTTATACAATAAGGCCTTAGATGCAGATGCGTACACCGTTGCTGAGCGCGCTTATCGTAATGTGCTTTCTATCGCGGAGTCTGATCCCGAGTACTCTCTTAACACTAAACGAAAAAGCACTATCAACGCAGCCCTTGCTAATTCACTTTATAAGCAAGGTAAGAAGAGTGGTAAAAGTAAGCGCGCACTTGATGCATATCTTAAGGTCTATGAAGAGTTCCCTTCAGATCCACTTGCACCTGACGCCTTATTCAATGCAGCGAGTGTTGCGGGGAGCATAGAGGATTGGGCTCAAGCGGTCCGAACTCATCGTTTGTTTCAAGTTACGTTTCCAAAACATGAACTTCAAGCTACTGGTTTAACGCAATTAATTTATGCCTTAGAGCAAGAGGCGCTTTATATCGATGCAGCAGAGTCTTTGTTCGCACAAGCCAAGCAACAGAAAGCAATTGATGCAGCGCTGTCAGCAGAATCCGCTTATAAAGCTGCGCGATATTTTTCTGAGAATAGCGTTAAAGAAAAAGCAACCGAAGCCTATGAGTGGGTGCTCAAAGAGCACCCTAAACGTTACGATATTGGCATAGAAGCATTAGCATTTATGTTTGAAACGTCAGAAGTGGATAGTACGCATGAAAAAGCGTACGCAGTGCGCATAGCGGAATACGTCGAAGATAACGAACTCGATACCTCACGTGCGTTGACGCTCGGCGCGCAAGCAAGCCTATTTTTGGGCGAACAACAAAAAGCCCGCTTTACCGACATGTCATTGTCGCAACCGTTTGCGAAATCCTTACGCGCAAAAACCAAGCAGCTAGATCAATGTACAGTTGCGTATAAACGCGTTGTGGCGTTTGGTGTCGAGACCTACACAGAGGCGGCGCGATTTGCGATGGCGGATATATATCAGATTCTCGCGCATGACATTATGCTATCCGAGCGTCCGAAAGGTTTAAATGCTTTAGAGCAAGAGCAGTATGACATCCTATTGGAAGAGCAAGCCATTCCAATCGAAGATGAAGCGATTGCACTTCATGAGCTGAACATTAAGGCGAGTCCGAATCACGAACTCAGTGGTTGGGTTAAAGCAAGCTATGACGCACTTCAAGAGTTAAATCCAGGTATGTACAAGCGGCCAGTAACCGGAGCAGATTATGCGACATTTGATTTTTAGTCTGTTTTTGATTGGATGTATCAGTGGGTGCGCCACGAAAGACGTCAGCCAGGATATTTCTGTTAAGCCTCGGACTCCAGTTTCGATTGCGGATAAAGATAAAGCGAGCTTCATGCGATTGCAGTCGTTAATGCAGGCGCAGCAGTTCCAAAAAGCGCTAGCACTTATTCAGAAGCTGTTAGTTGATTACCCTTTACTGCCTGAGCTGCATGTTAATAAAGGGGTGGCCTTACTTAGACAATCTAAAGCAAAAGAAGCGGTTGTAGAGTTCGAACGTGCGACTTCTATTAATGACGAACTAGCCCAAGCGCACAGCTTTCTTGGAGAAGCATTGTTAGCGCAAGGACAAATTAAGCGCGCAGAGCAATCCTATCTCAAGGCATTAGCGCTAGCGCCAGATACCCTTTATGCCCATTACGGGTTAGGTGTTATATATGATTTATACCTGTTTGATTTTGATAAAGCTGAGCAGCATTACTTGGCTTTCTTGGAAGGAGCAGACGGGCGAGCACAAGAAGATCAAATAAAACATGTAAAGTTGTGGGTTAGACTGCTCAAAAGGAAATCTGCATGAAGGGATTACACATTATTCAGTTTTGCTCTTTAGTGTTGATGCTATCCTACGCCAGCTTTACAACAGCTAATGACAAATCATCGGAACAGATTAAGACTATTTCAATCATTGGTAATTCTGAATTACCTAAAGTCGAATTAGCGCTGCCATGGAGAATATCTGGCTCAGCGGACCCAACTAAGATCGAATTAGAGCCTGAGCCAATGCCTGACGTATTAAAGCCAATTTCGATGGATGAGCATAAGCGTAAAGTTTATTTTCACCATTACATCCAAATGCCAAAGTCATTTGGATCACAATAGATTTGAGTTGCTCTTAATCGATCGACAGATAACAAAAAAGGAGTAAGTTTTTTGGATACCGTAGTTAAGTTTTTTCAAGATGGCGGCATGTTCATGTATCCAATTGCGTGCATTTTGCTATTCGGCTTCGCCATTACGGTTGAGCGATTTATTTTTCTAACGCGGGCGAAGTCAACAAATAGAAAAGTGTTTGAAAACGATTTGCTCCCCTTGCTTGTAAAGGGCGATTTCGTTGCGGCGGGTGCCAAAGCGCGTGAAGGAACGAGCGCAATCTCAACAATGCTTGATATCGGTTTAACGCGTTTTAATTCTGGACGATCTAGGGACGAAATTGAGTATGCGATGGAGGAATCGTTAATGGAGATCTTACCTCGCCTTGAGAAACGTACACCGTTTCTCGCGATGCTCGCAAACGTCGCAACCTTGCTAGGTCTCTTGGGAACCATTATTGGTTTGATTGCCGCTTTCACAGCGGTTGCAAACGCGGACCCAGCGCAGAAAGCGACCTTGCTGTCGCAAAGTATCTCTGTCGCGATGAATACAACTGCGTTCGGTCTAATGGCTGCAATTCCGCTTTTGATGGTCCACTCGTATCTTCAGGCTAAAACGAATGAGATCGTTGATAGTTTCGAAATGGCGGGGATCAAAGTGCTTAACCTCTGTGCTTCAACGCAAAAATAGTTAGAGCATAGAAAGTACTTTCAGATGTCTTTAGTAGTCGCTCATCATAATTTACCATGGTCGCAGTCGCATTCAGAGCAGCGCGCCTTCTCTGTTGCGCTCATGCTTGGGTCAGTGCTTTTAATCGCTGCTGCCTGGTTTATTGATAATTATGAAGTGCCTGAACCTGATAGAGAGAGTCTCGAGCGCTTGCCGCCTCAATTGGCTCGCTTCGTAAAGAACGAAAAGCCAAAAGTTGCGCCAAAGCCTGTACCTAAAAAGGAATTACCTAAACCGAAGGCTGAAGTAAAACCTAAGCCGGTAGCGAAGCCAAAACCTAAACTTGAGCCGAGGCCTGTTCCTAAGCAGAAGCCTAAGGAATCGATTAAAGCGCAACCCAAAAAACGAGTGGAAACCCAGAAGAGCACCGCGGAACAAATAAAACAGGCACGAGAAGTCGCAAGTAATAGTGGTTTGCTTGCTATGCAAAGCCAAATGGCAGCACTATCGAGTTCGGTCGCCGCATCAGGCTTCTCTTCTTCAGCGAAGCAAGTAAAAGCCGAGTCAGGGCCATTAAGTATCGGTTCACCGGATCAGTCTGTATTGAGCAAAACCTCGAACGCAACAGCTCAGTCGGAACAACAAATCGATACACGCCAAGCAACATTGGACGATCAAGAATATTCAACGCTGCAAGTACGTGAAGAAGAAAAAGCCCTCGCACTCGCGGAGAAAAATGCAGGAAAGACGCGAGATATGGCTGAGGTGCAACTCGTTGTAGAGGGTGTTCGCTCAACATTCAATTTATTGTACAACCGGGCACTGAGAGACGACCCATTCCTAGAAGGCGCGTTGACACTTAAAATAACTATTTTGTCTTCTGGATTAGTTTCTTCTGTCGAGGTGCTTGAAGACACCCTCGGTGACCCAAAACTCGTCGCCAAACTGGTTGCGCGAATGAAGCTGACTAATTTCGGGCCATCAAACGCACCAGAGTTGGTGCACGTTCTACCATTTAATTTCCAGCCTAGCTAAATCAACGTTAATTTTGCCTCATAATGGTGCGCGCGGTATGTCGTTACTACCTGATGCGCAATTTTAGTTCGCTTAACTGTCAGGTCGCTTTCCATCAGACCCTACGCTTAAACGCTTTGGCGCATCAAAGACCATTTGGTATGCATCATGCACTAGTTACGATACGTGATACGCAACAAGTGAACGGATCGAGATCATCGTGCAAGTGATAGATAAATTCTTAGAAGAAGAGCGTCTGCCAAACAGTTTTAGAAACACAGCCTCGCGATACTTCGATCCCGTTGTAGATGCTTTGCTACGCTATCGGGCGCCCATGAAAGAACCTGTGTTTATTGGGCTAGTTGGTTGCCAAGGGTCAGGTAAATCAACCCTTTGTAAGTATTTTGCCAATTCATTAAAGGAGCAGGGTGCGAAAGTCGTTAGTTTGTCACTCGACGATTTTTATCTTGGAAAACTGGATCGTAAGCATCTTGCTTTAAGTGTCCATCCTCTGTTTGCAACGCGCGGTGTACCATGTACACACGACGTATCTAGGATTCGGGAAGTTCTTGAAGCCCTTCGAGAAAATACAGGGGAAATCAAACTGCCAGCGTTTAATAAGGCGACCGACGATGTAGTCCCTGCTGAAAACGAAATCGTCGTTGCAACTAACCCAGATTTTGTAATTTTTGAAGGCTGGTGTTGGGGCGTTGAAGCCGTTGATGAAGCCTTACTAGATGCACCATGTAACGCGCTAGAGGAAATTGAAGATCCTGAACGGATATGGCGTTTAGAAGTTAATCGTGCATTGCGTCAAAGTTATGAGCCGCTGTATCGCTTTTTTGATCTGTGGTGTTTTTTAAAAGCGCCGTCTTTTGCTTCTGTTTACGAATGGCGACTACAACAAGAGAAGAAATTAATAGACACGCTCAAGCCAGAAGATGCTGCTGATGGAATTCTTGATGAGAAAAGTTTGAAGCGTTTCATTGCACATTATGAACGTCTGACTGAGCGTTTGTTAGATACATTTTCTACCCGAGCCGACATCGTTTGGGAGCTTGGGGGCGACAGGCATGTCCAACACATGTGCGTACAGGGAGAAGTCGCTAAAAAAGGATTTGAATTATGCGGCCATTAAACGACATCTTAATCTTTACGGATTTAGATGGCACCTTACTAGACCACGAAACGTATAGTTACAAAGCTGCGCAAGGCGCAATCACGGTGCTTCGCGAGCGCAACGCTAATATTATCCCTGTTACAAGTAAGACGCGTGCTGAAGTGATGAGCTTGAGAGCTTCGCTGGAATTAAACACTCCGTTTGTTGTAGAGAACGGCGCGGCCGTTTTCATTCCTAAATCTCAATTTGAGTTTAATCACGACTCCCTCCTAGATTGCGATGAATTTTGGTGCAAGGCTTTTGGCCTCCGAAGAAAGCAGCATCAAGAGCTGATGAGCAAGCTTTCACGTGAGCTTCAAGATTGCTGTATGACGTTTGGGATGCTCGGAGACAAGCGAATTGCGGAAGTAACCGGGCTGAGTCTAGATCAGGCTGCGTTAGCGAATCAAAGAGAATATTCTGATCCTATTTTATGGCAGGGGTCAGATGCCCAAAAGAGTCAACTTCGCAAAGAAGTAGAAGGGCTTGGCTATAGAATTCTAGAGGGTGGGCGGTTTCTACATATCACAAACGGATATGACAAAGGAAAGGCTTTAGTTTGGCTAAAACAGCAATATATTTGCAACAACGAAAACACACCTTTCAGAGTCATTGCGCTCGGTGACAGTGACAACGACATAGACATGTTAGAAGCCGCTGATCAGGCAATCGTAATCAAGAATCCTAATAAACCGACGCTGATGCTTTCGTCAGACATTAATGAAATCAGAAGTGCAAGTGCAGGGCCTAAAGGTTGGGCTGAAAGTTTGAGTAGCTTTTTAGACTTAGATCTAGGTGAGCCCTCATTGTAAATAATAACCAGCGGACACAGAGTTTAAGCGAGTAAAAAATGGCTGACTTTTATCAAAATGGCATCATAACAACGTTACATAATCTAAGCTGTCGATCGTATGAAGACCTCGAGAGAGAGCTGGAAGATTTTGCAACAAAACGTCCGATGGGACTGATCTTGCCGTCTCTATTTTCTGAGTTAGAAGGGGATGCGCTACCCAAAATTATCGATTTACTTAGCGAGGTGAAGTACATCGGTGAAATTGTGATTGGTCTGGATCGCGCTAGCCTTGATCAGTATAAATACGCTTTAGGTTTTTTCGCAAAATTGCCACAACGCCATCGCGTACTTTGGAACGATGGGCCGCGGTTACGTCAACTCGACGATGAACTTCAGGCTCTAGGCGTTGCGCCTAAAGAAGCAGGTAAGGGCAGAAACGTATGGTATTGCATGGGCTATACCTTAGCGTCGAATCGGTCAGAGTCAGTCGCTTTACATGACTGTGATATCGTCACCTATGATAAAGAGCTCTTAGCGCGCTTAATCTACCCAGTTGCCAATCCGCATTACAATTACGAGTTCTGTAAGGGATACTACTCTCGAGTCGCTAACGGAAAAATGAACGGACGTGTCAGTCGTTTGTTAGTGACACCATTATTACGATCTTTCAAAAGCGTTATTGGATATCGTGATTACTTAGAGTACATGGATAGCTTTCGTTATCCATTAGCTGGCGAGTTTTCGTTCCGTATCGATGTCTTAAAAGATATTCGAATTCCAAGTGATTGGGGCTTAGAGATTGGGGTGCTTTCAGAGATGTACCGCAACTATGCGCACAACCGTCTTTGCCAAGTTGATATCGCACACATATACGACCATAAACATCAGGATCTGTCTTTACACGATGAAACAGGCGGCTTGTCAAAAATGTCTATCGACATTACCAAGGCACTCTTCAGAAAACTCGCGACGCAAGGCGAAACATTTACAACAGAGACGATACGTTCCTTGAAAGCGACGTATTACCGGATTGCGCTTGATTTTATTGAAACCTACTACAATGACGCGATGATGAATGGTCTTAAGTTAGACGTTCACCAAGAGGAAAAAGCAGTCGAGATGTTTGCCTCAAATATCATGAAGGCAGGACAGCACTTTTTAGATAACCCGATGGAGCGCCCCTTTATTGCGAGTTGGAACCGCGTGATTAGTGCGATGCCGGATGTGCTTGAACGACTCAAGGATGCGGTTGAGAAGGACAACGAAGAATTTGGTTTATAGAAGTAAGGTTCGAATATGAATGATGTCTTGCAGAAACTTGATGCAAAACTCAGTGATCAGCTCGAGTTCATTTATGGTCCCTTGTTGTCGGGCACTGATATTGACGCGTTAAAGCGATCTCTTTTGCAAACAATGAATCTGGTTGATGAGCAGGGTGCGTTTTTGGGAGCGGTAACATCACCAAAACCATACACCAATCATTGGAGCGAAAAAGATGCCATCCTCATAACCTATGGGGATAGCGTGTCAGAAGGAGCTTCGGTGCTTGCTTCACATAAGCAGAAGCCGCTCGAGAGTTTGGGCTATTTTTTAGATAAGTACTGCAAAGATACATTCAATTCCGTACATATACTTCCATTTTATCCTTACAGTTCTGATGACGGTTTCTCGGTTATTAACTATGTCGAAGTGAATGATTCGCTTGGGGATTGGGGGCATGTGCAGTCGTTATCTCAACGTTATCGCCTTATGGCCGATGTGGTCATCAATCACTGTTCGGCTCGAAGCCAATGGTATGGTAATTTCATAAAGGGACAGGGCGAAGGGAATGACTACTTCTTTACGAGCGATCCTGCGCTGGACCATTCTCAAGTTGTTCGACCTAGAACATCGTCGTTGCTTAAAGAACAAGAAACGGCAGACGGAACAAAATATATCTGGTGTACGTTTAGTCATGATCAAATCGATTTTGATTTTCGAAACCCTAAGGTTTTAATCGAGTTTGCGAAAATACTTAACTTCTATTTAGATCAAGGGATTCGCATATTCCGTTTCGATGCGATCGCTTTTCTTTGGAAGAAGGCGGCAACATCTTCGCTTAATTTGCCTGAAACCCACGAAATCGTTCGTTTGCTCAGGACTTTGATCGAGCATAAGTGCCATGACGCAGTCATTATCACGGAAACGAATATTCCTAATAGAGAAAACCTTTCGTATTTCGGAAACGCGAACGAAGCGCATTGTGTCTACAACTTCTCATTGCCACCTTTGCTCGTGAACACCTTAATTACTGGGTCTAGTCATTATCTTAAGCAATGGATGATGAGCATGCCGCCTGCCCAGAACGGTACCGCATACTTTAACTTTATTGCCTCGCACGATGGTATTGGACTTCGTCCTGCTGAGGGTTTGTTATCCGATACTGAGATCAATACTTTTGTAAGCACCATGTTAGGCTTTGGTGGTAGGGTCTCTATGCGGGCGTTGGAGAATAATCAGAATAAGCCCTATGAAGTGAACATCTCTTTGTTTGATGCATTGCAAGGTACAACGAAAGGGCCTGACAAGTGGGGTGTGAAACGTTTTGTTTGTGCGCATGCATTAATGTTGGGCTTAGAAGGGATTCCGGGGATTTATATCCATAGTCTGGTAGGTACTCGAAACGATTATCAGAAACTAGAACACACCAAGCACAATCGTTCGATTAATCGTCATCGATGGGAATTGAGTGAGCTTGAGTCAGAATTGGCCAATGAATCGAGCACACATTCGAAGATATATCATCAAATTTCAACGATGCTTGAGATTAGAACCAGACAAGCGGCTTTCCATCCGAACGCAACGCAGTTTACCTTGCATTTAGGGGAGTCAATTTTCGGTTACTGGAGGCAAAGTACGGATCGACGCCAAAATATATTCTGTATCTATAACATCTCAGATACAGAGCAAGACATTCATTTAAGCGAATTGAATATCACGGAGTTTGATAGTTGGGTCGATTTGCTCTCAGGTACTGTGATTACTGATATAGACGGTGTTGTAAATATGCGTCCCTACGATGCCTTATGGATTAGCAACCAAAATAGTTAAGGCTTATTTTTCTATATAAATTAGCTGCTTAGTGCAAGATTTGATGACACTGCTATAGTTATAAGAATAGTTATTTTAAAGTGCGAATCCATGAAGTATCTACAGAGTTTTAGTAAGCAGCTACGGTTCTTCCGTGAAACACATAAGCTGAGCTTGGCTGATATTGCGAATCTATGCTCGGTTGATGAGTCAGTCGTAAAGGCATGGGAAGATTCAAATGCTCAGGTGTTCCCGAGTTTAGAGAACCTACTCGATATTTGTTTTAAAACAAGCGCATCCTTAGAGTACTTTTTAGATGTTCCAAGCGCGCACCAATTTCCACAACTCGATTTGCCCGGCATTGATGAATCTGAATTTTCAGACCTAAGTGATTCATTGAATGAGTTAGATAAACACTTGGATGACGCTCTTCCCAAACAGCAAGAGTTGGCGTTGATAAAACGCTTTCGAAAAAGCGACCCTCAAAACCAAGAGTTAATACTTCAACTCATGGGCTTCTAATAAAAAAGGCAGCCAATTGGCTGCCTTTTGTTTATAGCGATAACTTACCTTAGTCCGGCGTATATACGTTTTCGTACACGTAGTTCGTAGCCTTTACAAATCCATCTACGCTGCCGCAATCGAAGCGCTGACCTTTGAATTTATAAGCGAGTACACAGCCTTTCTTAGCTTGTGTCATCAGAGCATCGGTAATCTGAACCTCTCCGTTTTTACCTGGAGGTGTTTGTTCGATAATGTCGAAAATGTCCGGCGTAAGAATGTAGCGGCCAATAATAGCGAGGTTGCTTGGTGCATCTTCTGGTGCTGGTTTCTCAACCATGTCAGTAATGCGATACAAGCCATCTTTCATTGATTCGCCTGCGATGACGCCGTATTTGTGAGTTTGATCTGCTGGCACTTCTTGAATTGCAACGATGCTACAACGGAACTGGTTATACAGCTCAGACATCTGTTTTAGTACACCGTTTCCTGGTGCATCGCCGACACAAAGGTCATCTGCAAGCAACACTGCGAAAGGATTATCGCCAACCAATGGCTTACCTGACAAAATCGCATGGCCAAGGCCTTTCATATGGTGCTGACGTGTAAACGAGAAAGTATTGTTCTCGATAAGCCCTCGAATATCAGAAAGCATTGCTTCCTTTCCTGAGCCCTGAATTTGATGCTCTAGCTCATAGCTAATGTCGAAATGGTCTGCAATTGCGCGTTTGCCGCGACCTGTTACGAAACCAAAGTTATCCATACCGGCTTCCTGCGCTTCCTCAACACCGTATTGCACGAGTGGTTTGTTAACAAGAGGAAGCATTTCTTTTGGCATTGCTTTTGTCGCTGGTAGAAAGCGTGTGCCATAACCCGCAACAGGGAATAAGCAGTTTTTGATCATTGTCGTTGTTGTCCTAAATATACAAGGTCTAGTTATAGATATTGAATGACCTTATTTGAAGCAAAAGTTCGGCCACAAATATGCCACAACCCATGCTTTTATATAAGCGTTGATTTTTACAATTTGAGTATTGTTGTCGAAATTTAGAAAGAAAAAAGGCTTACCTAAAGTAAGCCTTTTGTAATGACCGCTAGTTGGTGATTAGCCGCACTTACTGTCGCCGCAGTTTAGGCAGGTTGCACAACCGTCCATGATAATCACAGCCTTTGTATTGCACTTCTTACATAGCTGTGCTGTATCTGGGAATGGGCTTGGCTCTTCTTTAGCAGAGCTTTCTGCGGTATTAGCTTTAGCTGCTTGCTCAAACTCAGCACGTTTTTCAGCTAGAATTTGCTTCGTCGTATCACTCAGTTCTTCCGATTCGATAAGACCGATGCACTTCATGTGCTTTTCAATCACAGCGCCAATCTCAGCAACAAGCGATGGCATGAACACGCCGCCTTTCTTGTAGTAACCACCATTCGGGTCGTACACAGAAGATAACTCTTCCACCAAGAATGTAATGTCACCACCTTTACGGAAAACGGCTGAAATAACGCGCGTTAAGGCGATAACCCATTGGAAGTGTTCCATCGACTTAGAGTTGATGAACACTTCATATGGGCGGCGCACTTCATGATCCGTATCTTCATTCAAAATGATGTCGTTGATCGTGATGTAAAGCGCGTGCTCATCTACAGGTGTTTTTACCTTATACGTAGAGCCTAAAAGAAAATCAGGACGTTCGATTTTCTCATTCATCTCAATCGGCTTAGGCTGTTGCTCGACTTCGGCCTCTTTAATGGCTGCCGATGCGTCGGTATGAACTTGATAGCCTACGATTTTTTTCTCGATTTTAATTGCCATTATCATATTCCTTTTTCTTATTCACTCGCTATAAGCGGGCGAATCTTGATCAGTATTTACCGTAGGTGCCTTCTTTTAGTGCGTCGAATAGATTCGCAGCGGTGTGGATTTCACCGTCGTATTCAATCTCTTCGTTGCCTTTCACTTTTACGGTTGTTCCGTCATCCAATGTAAATTCGTATAAGGTGTTCTCAAGATCTTGCTCTTTCACCAAAACGCCCTGGAATGCTTCAGGATTGAAACGGAATGTTGTACAGCCTTTTAAGCCCTGCTCATAGGCGTACATGTAAATATCTTTAAATTCTTCATATGGGAACTCTGTAGGAACGTTCGCCGTTTTAGAGATCGAAGAATCTACCCACTTCTGTGCTGCCGCTTGAATATCGACATGCTGCTTTGGCGTTACTTCATCTGCCGCGATGAAATAATCAGGCAATGCGTTGTCGGGGTTATCACTAAATGGCATTGCATCTGGATTGACCTGATTTCTGTAAGCAAGCAATTCGAATGAATAAACATCTACTTTTTCTTTGGTCTTCTTACCTTCGCGAATAATGTTGCGAGAGTAGTGGTGAGCAAAGCTTGGCTCGATACCGTTACTTGCGTTGTTAGCAAGAGACAAAGAAATAGTTCCCGTCGGTGCAATCGAAGTATGGTGTGTAAAACGTGCACCTTGCTCCGCAAGCTGATCGACTAATTCTGGCTCGTAATCAGCAATACGTTGCATGTAACGGCTATATTTTGCGTGAAGAACTTTACCTTTCACGGTATCGCCTAAGGAGTAACCGTCCGCGCTTAGCTCTGGGCGTTCGCGTAGCATTTCGGCAGTCACTGCGAACTCTTCTTCCATGATTGGAGCTGGACCTTTCTCTTTACTTAGTTCAAGACCTTGTCTCCAGCCTTCAAGAGCCATTTCGCGATTCACTTTCTCAGTAAACTCAACAGACTCTGGCGAACCGTATGGCATTTTCATCATGGTTAATGCAGAGCCAAGACCCAAAATGCCCATGCCATGGCGACGCTTAAAGTTAATCTCGTTGCGTTGCCCCATTAAAGGCAGGCCATTTATCTCAACAACGTTGTCGAGCATACGCGTGAAGATAGCAACTGCCTTACGGTACTTCTTGAAGTTAAATGAAGCCTTGTCAGTGAATGGCTTTTCAACGAAAGACGTTAGATTGACAGAACCAAGCAAGCAGCTGCCATAAGGTGGCAATGGTTGTTCGCCACAAGGGTTAGTTGCACGAATGTTTTCACAGAACCAGTTGTTGTTCATCTCATTAACTTTGTCGATCAGGATGAAGCCTGGCTCAGCAAAATCGTAAGTAGAATTCATAATGGAATCCCAAATTGTACGCGCTTTAACAGTGTTATAAACACGACAACCGATTAAACCTTCTTGGTTTGCGACGTACCCAGATTTAACAGGGAATGAACGGAATACAAACTGCTCAGTGTCAGTAAGGTCTAGATTCTCTTCAGCAACTTCTTCTGCTGTAACTGGGAAAGAAAGTCTCCAGTCAGCATCGTCTTTTACTGCTTTAATGAAGTCTTCAGTGATTAATAGTGACAAGTTGAATTGACGAAGACGACCGTCTTCACGTTTAGCTTTAATGAAGTCCAAAACATCAGGATGGTGTACATCGAAAGTCGCCATTTGTGCGCCACGTCGACCACCTGCTGATGATACTGTAAAACACATCTTGTCGAAGATATCCATGAACGACAATGGGCCAGAGGTGGTCGCACCTGCACCAGCAACATACGCACCTTTAGGGCGTAAAGTAGAAAACTCATATCCGATGCCACAGCCGGCTTTTAGTGTTAAGCCTGCCTCGTGGTTTTTAAGTAGGATATCGTCCATTGAGTCATAGACTGTGCCTGAAACGGTACAGTTAATGGTGGAAGTTGCAGGCTTATGTTCGCCAGCGCCTGCATTCGACATAATGCGGCCTGCGGGAATGACGCCAGTCTCTAATGCCCATTTAAAATCTGCATATACCTGCTCGCGCTTTTCCTCTGATTCTACAGAAGATAGAGCACGGGCCACACGTTCATAAGTTTCAGCGATTGTTTTATCAACAGCTTCGCCAGACTTTGTTTTCAGCTGGTATTTAGTGTGCCAAATGTCTACCGATGCATCTTGCATCGGGAGTGGAGAAATGAGCGGTTCGACCTTAGCGTTCATTTATGAAACCTCGTGGACGTTCTAAATGACAGACACTCTTCCTTAAGCGTGCCATCACATTAAAATGTTTTATTGGCTGCCTTACCTGAGCAACCCCTATATTTAGTGGTGGCAGAAATGTTCTCTTTCTGCTCACGTATAACCTTTGAAGCCAAGACAACTAAGCGATTACGAGGGTTCAAAGGTACAGCTATTCGTTTAGTTACGCCTGATGACGGGATAGAAGATGTATCCCTATATATAGTGTTATGAATTGTTTGTTTACTATATGTAGCGCAATTGCGAAGAAGTATAACAGCATATAGTGGTATGTGAAGATTCTCTTGTGTCTTTTTTTGATGAAAAAACCTTAAATATTTATTGACTTTTTGTAGGGCTTATTTTGGTGCGGCTTAGACGTTGAGTGGGCACTGCCGTGCACCAAATTGGATTAAAATGTAGTAGGGGTGGTTAGGCTTTTATAACCATATATAGTGTATGGGTGTTTGTTGTGAACGGCGAGCTTTGTGCTCGCTGACTACCAATTGCACAATATGCCGTTATAATGCGCCGCTCTTATTAAACGCGCCAGTTTTACGTTCTGGTCGCTGAACACAGGAGCATGTATATGTCTAACATCACCGTATGTGCAATGTATCGATTCGTCGACTTGCCAAACTACAAAGAACTTCGCCAGCCCTTACTAGATAAAATGCTAGAAAACGATGTACGCGGTACATTATTGCTAGCAAGCGAGGGAATCAACGGCACGGTATCTGGCACCGAAGCATCCATTGAAACCTTATTAACTTGGTTGAAAGCTATCCCCGAGTTTGCAGATATTGATTACAAGCTTTCGTTTGATGAATCTCAACCGTTTTACCGCACCAAGGTGAAACTTAAAAAAGAAATTGTCACGATGGGAGTAGAGGGTATCGATCCTAAAAAAGTTGTTGGCACATACGTCAAACCTAAAGACTGGAATGCGCTTATTTCTAATCCTGAAGTTGTGTTAATTGATACGCGTAATGACTATGAGTATGAGATTGGTACGTTTGAGGGTGCCGTAAACCCTAAAACTGATACCTTTAGAGAATTCCCAGCTTATGTTGATGAACATTTAGATCCTGCTAAGCATAAAAAAGTCGCTATGTTCTGTACGGGCGGCATTCGTTGCGAAAAATCGACAGCTTTCCTAAAAGAAAAGGGCTTTGATGAGGTTTATCATCTAGAGGGTGGCATCCTTAAATATCTGGAAGAAGTCCCTAAAGAAGATACGATGTGGGAAGGCGATTGCTTTGTGTTTGATAATCGTGTTGCTGTTGATCATGATCTAAACAAAAGCGCCTATGATCAATGCCACGCATGTCGACTTCCAATTACTGCCGAAGATATGGAACACGAACACTACAAAAAAGGTGTGAGTTGTCCTAAGTGTTTTGGCAAACACACGCCTAGCCAGATCAAACGATTCGGAGAACGTCAAAAACAGATTGACTTAGCGCGCGCACGTGGCCAAGGCCATATTGGTAGTGAAGCAACTGAAGCTATTGCTCAAAATCGTGATAAGAAAATTGCGGCGATTAAAGCGCAGCAAGAAGCGCAGTAATACATCTGATAAAAGTAGCGTGAACGGTGTCGTTTGCGCTACTTCAACTCAATCTTTTTCTCTTGGCATCTCGCACAGCGCATAACTGTGACAAGCCTCCCTTGCTTAACGTCAAACTGGTTCTCTTTTTCGATCACCCATTTGTGAAAGCCATGCTTACAAAGGCTTTTTCCTTTATGCTTCTCTTTGAGCGAAGGTCTTTTAAACTGAACAACGTCTCCCATAGTTTTCCTCGCGAACAATAAATCAAAGCAGCAAATAAGAATTAGACGGATGCTACCAAAAGGATACCGTAAACGATACAGCCTTACTTTCATCGGAAGCTTGTTGCTGCATAGCTCCGTTGCGACCTATCTTATCTATAATCCTGTCGATTTTACGGAAGAAGTGCAGGACAAATCTGTAACTGTTCAGCTTAAGAAAGATGAACCGAAGTCGGACAAGAAAGAGGCCGAGAAGAAGGAACTTCTTCTCAGCTTCCTTCTTCTCGGCGAAGCTGAGAAGAAAGAAGCTGAGAAGAAAGAAGCTGAGAAGAAAGAAGCTGAGAAGAAAGAGGCTGAGAAGAAGGAAGCCGAGAAGAAAGAAGAGAAGAAGAAAGATAAGGATCCATTGGAAGAGGTTTACTCTGTCGACAAAAATAACGACGACGGCTCTTTCGGCAACAAAGAGACTGGGTTAGGTGGCTATGGGGACAAGCCGAATGATCCAAGTAAATCCAAAAACGTAAACAAAGATAAGCAAGAACAAGCCAAGAAAGCAGAACAAGCCAAGATAGCAGAACAAGCCAAAAGAGCAGAACAAGCCAAGAAAGCAGAACAAGCCAAGATAGCAGAACAAGCCAAAAGAGCAGAACAAGCCAAGAAAGCAGAACAAGCCAAGAAAGCGGAGCAAGCCAAGAAAGCGGAGCAAGCCAAGAAAGCGGAGCAAGCCAAGAAAGCACTTAAGGCACAAGAGCTTGCAGAGCTTGTTAAAGGTAAGTCAGCCCAAGACCTACAAAAAATACAGGACGGCCTTTTGGCTAAGAGATTCGGCAGTATGCAGCAACTTGATGATCGTGCGCTCGATAGAACGGTTGTTGCTACACAAAATATCGCAGAGCAAGTCGCTGATCGTACGCGTAAGGCTCGCCAGTTAATGGCCGCGTTGGAGCCTGTTGAGCAACAGGTATTTGTTCAATCAGCCAAAACGTTTGTTGATGCAGTCATTCGCAATTTGAATCCGCCGAAAAAGGATGGGAACAAATACTTTGGGGAAGTAGTCATACTTCTACATGCAAGTGGGCGAATTGCTTCTGCCGATATTATTACCCCGTCTGGAAACGACGAATATGACGAGGCGGTAATAAGAGCGATTGCTACAATGGGGCTATTTGAGCTCCCTACAAACCCTGAAGTTGCTGAAGTGTTTACGACTCATCCCATCAAATTTTGGTACGATGAGACAAGCCTCGCTGACTAATGGTTAGCTAGGTTTCCAAAGCGTCGCATTTATCTCATTTTACAAAGAGCCAATTACTCGTTGAAGTAAGAGCGTTATGAGTAGTAATTATAAGCAACAAACAGTTTTGCCGCGGTTGATACTGCTTAGCACTGTATTGCATGGCTTGCTCTTGCTTTTCTATTATTCACTTCCCAAAGATCAAGTTGAGTCTAGCTCCTCATCACAAACAATGAATGTTGCTTTGTCGCGTGTTCAACCCCGCGTTACTGAAGTAGTAGAAGACGTTTTGCCTCCTGAGGAGCCGACGATACCTAAACCCGAAACAGTTAAAGAAGAGGATTTAATCGATCATCATATCCACGAATACAAGCGAGGTGATGAATTTAGTTCGAATAACCAAGACGTCACCAAAGAGGCGCAACTAGATTTTGGGGCAAAACAAGAAATCGTTAAAAAGAAAGAATCAAGCAAAGAGACTATTGGAGAGCGAGAGGCACTCAGTACTATCAATAAAGAGGCGCGTGTTGATTTAGCTGGCAACAAAACTAAAGAAGAAGATGATTCAAGCGGCGTCAGCGATAACATTGGAGCCGGCGAAGAGCTTGATACAAACGATTCATCCGGTGAAGCGGAAATAGGCGCTGAATCAGACATCGCTTTTATCCCGCCAGAAGAACTAAAAATCCCGCCTGAGTTTTTGGGGAATCTCGGGAACATGGAGCTCTTAGAGGAAAACGATCTAGGTAATGCATATGTAGAAGACCCGTTTTCAGAGCAAGAATCAAAAGAGTTCAAAGTCATAAATCGATATCTGAAGCGATTTACAGAGCAGGTATACGAGTACTGGGTTAATCCTTATCAGGGGGCAAAGCTTTTTAAAGGTGTCATTAAACTCGAGCTCGATACCAGTGGATACATCGTTAATGCCTTTATATTTAAATCTAGTGGACATCGTTTACTAGATATTTCAGCGTTAGATGCAATTAGAGCTGTACCTCGATACGAAGTTCCGGATAATCCCGTTATCACAGAACGCTACTACACTAACCTCAGTTTTTATTACTCGTCGATTCAAGAAGAGACGGAATTAATGCCATTTGAAGTAGCCGAACAGAATTAGTTTCTATTAAGGAGTGTGCGTGACACAAGCCACCGCCCAAGTAATCGAGCGTAACGAAGATCTTTTTCCTAACGAAGGTAGTTATTTATTTATTGAGCCACCATCAGAGCCAACAAATAATGTTTTTGCGATACATGATGTTGTGACGTTCAACTACAGAACCTATAAAGCTTTCGAAGAGTTTGATAAAGAAAATATTGTCTTTGGTATCCCTGAAACTGGCGATCGTTACGACGGTATTATTTTGTTTATGCCAAAGTCAAAACCTGAGTTGGAGTTGTATTTAGATCTGGCAGCAAGCGTACTAGCAGATCATGGCAAACTGTATCTGTTAGGCGAAAAGAAAAGCGGTATTGCGAGCGGCGCAAAGCGACTCGCGGCTCATTCAAAAGAGTGCGTAAAAATCGATTCAGCCAAACACTGTCAGCTGTGGGAAGCGTCCGGCGTATCGGCTACTAATGCATTCGATATACAAGATTATTTTGAAGTCTTCGATTTTCAGCTCGATCAAGAGAATAAGCTCCAACTCGCTGCACTGCCTGGTGTCTTCGCGAGTGGGCGATTAGATGAGGGCACAGCTTTGTTGCTCGAACAGGATATCCGTCGCTTGAAAGGACGAACCTTAGACTTCGGTTGTGGGTGCGGCGTAATTAGCGTAGCAATTAAAACTTTGAATCCAGATATAGATGTCGAGAGTATAGATATCAACTGGTTTGCCCTAGAGACGACCAAGAAGACTTTATCCCTAAATGGATTAACGGCCTCGGTGTATGCGAGTGATGGTTGGGATGAAGTAAAAGGAAGAGTAAATGGCGTCGTAACTAACCCACCGTTTCATCAGGGCGTTTCAACAGAGTATATGACGACTGAGTCGTTTATTAAGACGGCCAAAGACAAAATGGCGCGCTATGCCCCCATGTATATAGTGGCAAATAATTTCTTAAGGTATCCAGAATTGATCACTTCAGTATTTGGCCGATGCTCTGATGTTGGACGAAACAACAAATTCGCGGTCTATTATTGCGAGCGTTAAACTTCGAATGTTTTTGAAAGGAGGTAATAATGACTCAAAAACTTATGTCTAGTGTGAATTATTCCGGCGATGGCTCCGCGAGCATCCCATTTGATTGGCAATTGTTGCAAGGCGCCTCAACGCAACACTACGTCGACGGCACGCAATTTACTCCTCCTTTTGCTGAACATCTAGACTGTATTGCGCTTGGGCTTGGTTGCTTTTGGGGGGCTGAACGTGCGTTTTGGCAGCTCGACGGTGTTGTCTCGACTGCGGTTGGCTATGGTGGAGGAGAGCAAGCTGATCCGGACTACAAAACGGTCTGTAATGGTGCGACAGGCCATGTTGAGCTCGTTTTGGTTATTTTTGATGCGTCGAAAATTAGCATACAAGAGATTTTGAAGGTTTTCTGGGAAAAGCATGACCCAACACAGGGCATGAGGCAGGGGAATGACATCGGTTCTCAATATCGCTCTGCTATATATTGGATGAAGCCTAAGCATGAGGCCGTCGCTTTAAAAACGCTAAAAGAATATGAGAAAAAATTGTTGTCGCGTAGCTATGGTGCGATCACGACCGAAATAAAACCGCTTAATGCTTTTTATTATGCAGAGTCTTACCATCAGCAGTATTTAGCAAAGAATCCGGGTGGGTATTGCGGGCTTGGAGGGACAGGAGTTACTTGTACGATTTAGTAAAAAAAGCCCTTGAAGTTCAAGGGCTAAGTCCACTCTAGCGATTCCGCTAGTGATAACAAACCTGAAACATCCTGTATCAAGTAATTGTTACTGTACTGTGGCAAATTAGAGCTTGCATACTAATTTTCTTTATTATTCTTTTTTGTTTGCCCATTAATTGTGCGATCTTAGCGCTTTCCACCCATAATTCAGCCACATTATGGTGCGTATATTTTTTGCTTATGCGTACAGCTAGCTGCGTTAGCTTGTTAAATTATTGTTTTATATATGTTTTTTAAAATGGGCGTGACCCTTGCTGAGTCAGCGATAGGAATATTGCGATTTAGCAGTCCTAAAAAAACCTAAAACAAACAAGGAAAGGGGAAGTTAACGATGAAAAACTTCAAGTCAAAACTAGCAGGCGTTGCAGCAGCAGTGTCGCTTTCTATGGGTGCGTCAGTTTCACTGGCCGCTGACACGATCAAAGTAGGTGTTCTTCACTCTTTGTCAGGGACGATGGCAATCTCAGAGACAACGTTGAAAGACACGGTGTTGATGATGGTTGAAGAGCAAAATAAAAAAGGTGGTGTTCTAGGTAAGCAGCTTGAAGCAGTAGTTGTTGACCCAGCATCTAACTGGCCATTGTTTGCTGAGAAAGCACGCGAGTTGATCGAAAAAGACAAAGTATCAGCTGTATTTGGTTGCTGGACTTCCGTATCGCGTAAATCAGTTCTACCTGTATTTGAAGAGTTGAACAGCATCTTGTTCTACCCAGTACAGTACGAGGGTGAAGAGTCTTCTAAAAACGTATTCTACACAGGTGCGGCGCCAAACACTCAGGCAATCCCTGCAGTTGATTACCTAGCAGAACAAGGTGTTGAGCGTTGGGTTCTTGCGGGTACTGACTACGTTTACCCACGTACTACTAACAAAATCCTTGAGGCATACTTGAAGGATGCGGGCGTTGCAGCTGAAGATATCATGATCAACTACACGCCTTTCGGTCACTCAGACTGGCAGAGCATCGTTGCTGACATCAAAAAGTTTGGTGCAGAAGGTAAGAAAACTGCTGTAGTTTCTACTATCAACGGTGATGCAAACGTTCCTTTCTACAAAGAATTGGGTAACCAAGGTATTTCTGCAGAAGATATCCCAGTTGTTGCATTCTCTGTAGGCGAAGAAGAGCTTGCAGGTCTTGATACGGCTCCACTAGTAGGTCACCTAGCAGCATGGAACTACTTCATGAGTGTTGAGTCTGACGCTAACGACACGTTCATCGAAAACTGGCATGCGTTTATCGGCGACGAAGATCGTGTGACAAATGACCCAATGGAAGCAACTTACATTGGTTTCAAAATGTGGGTGGAAGCAGTTGAGAAGGCAGGTACTACTGACCCAACTGCAGTTCAAGATGCAATCATTGGTGTATCTGTTCCTAACTTAAGTGGTGGTCTATCGACTATGATGCCTAACCACCACATCACTAAGCCTGTTCTAATTGGTGAGATCCAAGACGACGGTCAGTTTGAGATTGTTTCTTCAACTAACGGTCTTGTTCAAGGTGATGCTTGGTCTGACTACCTGCCTGGTTCTAAAGACGTTATCTCTGACTGGAGAGCTCCACTAGCATGTGGTAACTACAACGTTAAGACTGGTAAGTGTTCTGGTCAAAACTTCTAAGATAGAAGTTTCTGTAAAGCAGTAATTGAGAGGGCTAATCATAGCCCTCTCTTTCCAACCATATAAAAACTATAACAATACAATTTCATCTCCAAGGAATTACCATGGCGAGCCTGAGAAATTGCTTAGGGCGGTCTTTTGTCGCCTTAATATTACTATTCATGTCCCACGCATTGAGTGCGAGTCAACAGTCTTATGATGATGGTGTTGAAGCATTAACGAGTGCAAAACTTAAAAAAGTGGCTGTTGGCGTCCAGCTATTAATCGATTCAAAACACGCCGACTCTCAATCTATTTTGTCAGCCTTATTGGACGGCAAGCTATTTCGACATAAGAAAGAAAAAACCTTAGTTCAAGTAATCGATGAAACCGACGAAGGTAAAACGGTTGTCTTTTTGTCTGATCCGAGTCGTACTGAGTTAATAACGAAAAAAAGAGCGATTAAACGTGTACCTCTTAACAATAATCTTCGACGCGATATTAGAGGTTTTTTAGCCGCACAAAATATTCAAAATGAAGATTCTAGTGTTCGTAGTGCTGCTATTCAGTCTTTATTAAAAGGAGCTGATGAAAATTCACTTCGCGTAATGCAAGAGCAGCGAAAAGTCGAACAAGACAAAGATGTATTGTTTTTACTCGATACGGCGATCGCTCTAGATACGCTTGAAAAAGGTAACACGGAACAAAAACTTCAAGCCATTACAGTTCTTGAAGAAAGTTTAGAGCCAGATGTGCGCAACGCCTTGCAGGTGTATGCAGATAAAAACGAAGACCCAGTTTCGGCGGCCGCATCTAAAGCCTTAGACAAAATTGCCGAAAAAGCGGATTTCTACTCAGTTCTTGAGACCATCTTCTTCGGGTTAAGTCTAGGTTCTGTATTAGTTCTCGCGGCCATTGGATTAGCGATCACCTTCGGTGTGATGGGCTGTATCAACATGGCGCACGGTGAGTTGATCATGATTGGTGCGTATACAACGTATGTTATCCAGTTATTGATGCCAAACTCTATTGGTGCTTCGATCATTGTGGCAATCCCCGCTGCATTCGTGGTCTCAGGCCTTGTTGGTATTGCCATTGAGCGCGGAGTTATCCAATTCTTGAAAGGAAGGCCATTGGAAACGCTGTTGGCGACGTTCGGTATAAGCTTGGTGCTTCAACAAGCGGTTCGTACTATTTTCTCTCCACTGAATCGTAGTGTTGAAACTCCTGAGTGGATGTCTGGGTCGATCGATATCAATCCTATCTTTTCTATTACTTTAAATCGTCTTTATATCATTCTGTTCTGTTTGGCTGTGTTTGCCTTATTGTTCTTTATTTTAAAGAAAACCGTTTTGGGCCTTCAGGTACGAGCGGTATCGCAAAACCGAGATATGGCGCGCGCTATGGGTGTTAGGTCTGAGTGGGTGGATGCACTTACATTCGGATTAGGCTCTGGTGTTGCGGGAGTCGCGGGTGTTGCACTTAGTCAGCTGACTAATGTTGGCCCCAACCTCGGGCAGTCTTACATTATTGACTCGTTTATGGTCGTAGTATTCGGTGGGGTTGGTAATTTATGGGGAACGCTCGTCGCAGGAATGTCCTTAGGCGTTGCCAATAAGTTGCTTGAACCGATGTCTGGCGCGGTACTTGCGAAGATACTCGTGTTGATATTTATCATCCTGTTTATACAGAAAAAACCACGCGGTTTGTTCCCGCAAAAAGGACGAGCAGCGGAGGCTTAACATGATCAGTTCTATTCAAACAGATAATAATGTCGTCTTTGATAAAGCGACAAAAATCTTTCTTGGAGTGCTTGCAGCGCTGACCTTCTTGGTTATTATCTGTAACACCATGTTTGAGGCAGGCAGCGCACTGTATATTCCAACGTATACCGTTACTTTGTTGGGCAAGTATTTAACGTTTGCTCTTTTGGCTGTCGCGGTCGATTTGATTTGGGGTTACTTGGGTATTCTTAGCCTTGGTCATGGTGCATTCTTCGCTTTAGGCGGATATGCGATGGGCATGTATCTAATGCGTCAAATCGGTGATCGTGGTGTATACGGAGATCCAGTATTGCCTGATTTTATGGTGTTCCTAAACTGGAGTGAGCTGCCTTGGTTCTGGCACGGCTTTGACCAATTTTGGTTCGCCGCGCTTATGGTGGTTGTTGCCCCTGGTGTCTTAGCGTTCGTATTTGGTTGGTTAGCGTTTCGTTCTCGTGTGACTGGTGTATACCTTTCAATCATCACGCAAGCTTTAACCTTTGCTTTGATGCTCGCTTTCTACAGAAACGAGATGGGCTTTGGTGGCAATAACGGATTGACAGACTTTAAAGACATTTTAGGGTTTGATCTTCAGTCTGATGTGACAAGGCTGACCTTGTTTGGCTTGTCTGCCCTCGCGCTTGCATGCGGTTATATTGCTTGTCGATTTATTGTGACCTCGAAGCTTGGTCGTCTGGCGATGGCGATTCGGGATGCGGAATCAAGAACGCGCTTTATTGGGTACAAAGTTGAAAACTTTAAGTTATGGATTTGGACTTTTTCAGCAGCATTAGCAGGTATTGCAGGCGCGTTGTATGTGCCACAAGTTGGCATTATCAATCCGAATGAATTCTCTCCTTTGAATTCAATTGAGTTGGTTGTATGGGTGGCATTAGGCGGTCGAGCGACACTCTACGGCGCTGTTGTAGGGGCGATATTTGTTAACTATGCCAAAACATACTTTACCGGCGTACTTCCCGAAGTTTGGTTGTTTGCCCTGGGTGGCTTGTTTGTCGTGACCACAATATTTTTACCAAAAGGTGTGGCTGGTCTAATGGCGCGTAAGGAGGCTGCAGCATGAGCGATATGTTTACAGGCTACATAGATGCCGTCCGCCATAAGGATCGTGTATTCGATTTTATCCAACCAATGGATAACCCGAAATTAAATGTGGATAAGGGTTGCATTCTATATCTCGAGGACGTGAGTGTTAGCTTTGATGGGTTTAAGGCTATCAACGACTTGAATCTATATATCAATGAGGGCGAGCTGCGCTGCATTATCGGTCCAAATGGTGCCGGTAAAACGACCATGATGGATATTATTACTGGTAAGACGCGCCCCGATACTGGCAGTGTTTATTTCGGGCAGAATATTAATCTACTCAACATGGATGAGCCTGAGATTGCAGAATCTGGGATCGGTAGGAAATTTCAAAAGCCTACAGTGTTTGAAGAGCTGAGTGTTTTTGAAAATCTAGAGCTAGCGATGGCAGGTAATAAGTCAGTTGTAGGGACTTTGCTAGCGAAGCTATCTGGTGAGCAACTAGATCTTATTGATGAGACCTTAACCTTGATTGGCTTGAAAGACGAGTCAATTAAACGGGCAGGATCATTGTCTCATGGCCAAAAGCAATGGCTTGAGATTGGGATGCTTATTATGCAAAAACCGAGATTATTGTTGGTTGATGAACCTGTAGCTGGAATGACTCACCAAGAGATGGATAGAACGGCAGAGCTTTTGATTTCATTAGAAGGAAAGCATTCCGTGGTTGTAGTAGAACACGATATGGATTTTGTGCGTTCAATCGCGAGAACCGTGACCGTATTGCATCAAGGTTCTGTGTTGGCCGAAGGGAGCATGGATGAAGTTCAAAATAATCCTAAAGTTAAAGAAGTGTATCTCGGAGAGTAATGATGCTTAGTATTTCGAATTTGAACCAATTTTATGGTGAAAGTCATACTCTTTGGGATCTCGATATTGAAATAGAAGAGGGTAAGTGCACCTGTCTGATGGGGCGCAATGGTGTTGGGAAAACCACCTTGCTTAACTGCGTAATGGGGCTTATCCAGCCAGCATCTGGGAGCATAAAGCTAGGAGATAAAGATTTAACTAGTTTGAGTGCGGAGCAGCGTGCGCCAAGTGGAATTGGATATGTACCTCAAGGGCGTCAGATATTTCCTATGCTTACAGTCGAAGAGAACCTTCAAATTGGATTGCCAATCCGCAAGGATAAAAAGAAGCAAATTCCTGACTTTATTTATGAACTCTTCCCTGTACTGCACGACATGAAGCATCGACGAGGCGGAGATTTAAGTGGCGGCCAGCAACAACAGCTTGCTATTGGACGTGCGCTAGTGCTCGACCCAAAGCTACTGATTTTGGATGAGCCTACTGAAGGGATTCAACCGAATATTGTTCAGGAAATTGGCGATATCATTCGCAAACTAAACAAGGATATTGGGCTTACTGTACTTCTAGTGGAGCAAAAGCTTCCTTTTGTTCGTCGTACATCAGATAACTTCATAATCATGGATCGCGGCCGAAAAGTGGCTATGGGTGGTTTAGAAGAATTAAATGATGACTTGGTTAGGGAGTACTTAACGGTATAAACTACCTGCTCGCTTCGGTTTAAATTAAAGAAAGATGAATGCAGCAGTCCACAATCCTTTAGATGGCCTTTCAAGCTATGGTTCAGACCGTGCCTGGGAGGCTAATCTTCACCTATCTTATTCGTTAAAAAGTAACAGAACGATCGTCAGTAATATGCGGTTTAAAGGGCCTTTGCGCGTGCAGAGACCTTTTTATCCCGAGCAAGGACGATGTCACACCTACTTGCTTCACCCCCCGGGTGGGATGGTAAGTGGCGATAAAATCGATATTTCTGTTGATGTCAACGAAGGTGCGGAAAGTTTTATTACAACGCCTTCTGCCGGCAAACTTTATGGCGCAGACTCAGAAAACGTTGTTCAAACTCAAAATATAGAACTCAATGTTGCCGATAACGCGACCTTGGAGTTTCTTCCTCAAGAAAATATTTTATTCGATCGCGCAAACGGCAAGCTTTCCACGTCAATTAATCTTAGTAAATCTTCCAAATTTATTGCGTGGGATATGTTAAGTTTTGGGCGTCCTCATGGTGGGTACCATTTTAAGAGCGGCAGCTTAGACCAGCTCCTCCAAATTAAGATTGATGGCAAATTAGTTTTACATGAGGGATTTAAGACGGATGATGATCTAACAATACTATCTAGCCCAGTCGGCATGATGGGGCACCTTCATATGGGCAGTTTGTTTATCGTCGTACCGGAGAAAATAGAACATTATGCAGCTTGGACGGAGCAGGCGAGAGAGCTACTCGTTAATGATGAAACACTCCGCATGGCCGCAACGCAGCGTAACGGCGTACTGATGATTAGGGCGCTCAGCGATGATATTGAGATGCTTAGAAACGCATTTATAAAAGTATGGCAAGGGTTGCGTTTAGCAGTGCTAGAACAAGAACCAGTTATGCCGAGAATATGGCTTACCTGACTTAACAAGGAATTTTACTATGGAACTCAGTCCGAGAGAAAAAGACAAATTGTTGATTTTTACCGCTGCACTTGTTGCCGAGCGTAGGCTCGCACGAGGCGTAAAGCTAAATTACCCTGAGGCGGTCGCACTTATTTCTGCTGCGATTATGGAAGGTGCCAGAGACGGTAAAACGGTCGCGGAGTTGATGAGCGAAGGGCGCCAGATTCTTTCTAGTAACGATGTGATGGATGGCATTGCTGACCTACTACATGAAGTACAGGTTGAAGCGACTTTTGCTGATGGAACGAAACTTGTTACTGTCCATAACCCGATTGTTTAGGAGCGAACATGAAGCTTGGTGAGTATTTTATTAAAGAAGGCGAGATCGAGCTTAATGCTGGTCGACCCGTTACTGAGATTAAGGTGGCCAATACGGGTGATAGACCTATTCAAGTTGGCTCTCACTATCATTTTGCAGAGACAAATTTGGCGCTTGAATTCGATCGTAACGAAGCTAAAGGGAAGCGCTTAGATATACCAGCTGGTACTGCAGTTAGATTTGAACCAGGTCAGTCGCGTACTGTTAACCTAGTGGAATTTGCCGGTAAAAAAGAGATATATGGCTTCCGTGGTGATGTGATGGGTAAGGTATAGGGAGATTTATAATGAGTAAAATTTCAAGAGAAGCCTATGCCAATATGTTTGGCCCCACGACTGGTGACCGAGTCCGCCTAGGCGATACCGAAATTATTATTGAAGTTGAGAAAGATTACACGGTATATGGCGATGAAGTTAAGTTTGGCGGCGGCAAGGTCATTCGTGATGGTATGGGGCAAAGTCAGGCTATGTCTGATGAAGTCGCCGATACCGTTATTACTAACGCGCTCGTTCTTGATCATTGGGGTATAGTTAAAGCTGATGTGGCGATAAAAAATGGTCGTATTTGGGCAATTGGTAAAGCTGGCAATCCTGATACACAAGAAGGTATCACAATTAATGTCGGCCCAGGGACAGAAGTTATTGCTGGCGAAGGGCAGATCCTAACTGCTGGCGCTGTTGATGCACACATTCACTTCATTTGTCCTCAACAAGTCGAAGAAGCATTAATGTCTGGTACGACAACCATGCTCGGCGGAGGAACAGGGCCTGCTACGGGTACTAATGCAACTACTTGTACACCTGGTCCGTGGCATATTGAAAGCATGATGAAAGGTACTGACGACCTTCCAATGAACTTTGGGTTCTTAGGTAAGGGAAATGTCAGTCAGCCAGAACCTATTGCTGAACAGATCAAGGCTGGGGCATTTGGGCTTAAACTACACGAGGATTGGGGTACTACGCCGCAGTCTATCGATAACTGTTTGTCTGTTGCAGAAGAATATGACGTTCAGGTTGCTATCCATACGGACACTTTGAACGAATCCGGATTTGTCGAAGATACCATCGCCGCATTTAAAGGGCGTGGCATTCATACGTATCACACTGAGGGGGCGGGCGGTGGTCATGCTCCAGATATTATCAAGGCGTGTGGCTATGAAAACGTTTTGCCTTCGTCTACGAATCCAACAAGACCTTATACGATCAACACTATCGATGAACACTTAGATATGTTGATGGTGTGTCATCACTTAGATCCTAATATTCCAGAAGACGTTGCATTTGCTGATTCGCGTATTCGTAAAGAAACCATTGCCGCTGAGGATATTTTGCATGACCTAGGTGCGTTTTCTATGATCGCATCAGACTCTCAAGCGATGGGTCGTGTCGGTGAAGTGATTAGTCGAACTTGGCAAACTGCACATAAAATGAAAGTTCAGAGAGGTTTGCTTAAGGAAGATCAGGGCCTAGGTTGCGATAACTTTCGAGCGAAACGATACATCACCAAATATACGATTAATCCAGCAATTACCCATGGTATTGCGCATGAGGTCGGTAGCATTGAAGTGGGTAAGCTTGCTGATTTGGTCTTGTGGAAGCCGGCGTTTTTCGCGACCAAGCCTAGCTTGATTCTGAAAGGTGGAGCGATTGCCGCAGCACCAATGGGTGACCCGAACGCTTCGATTCCAACGCCGCAGCCAGTGCATTATCGCCCAATGTTTGCCGCAATGGGGCGATCCGTTAATGCAACGAGCGTAACTTTTGTATCTCAGGCCGCATACGATGCGAACATAAAAGAAAAGTACGGTTTAGCGCGTCGCCTAGAGCCATGTAAATCGGTTCGTACGGTTAAAAAGCAAGATATGATTCATAACGCTGAAATGCCAGTCGTAGAAGTAGATCCACAGAATTATGAAGTGCGAGCGGATGGAGTTTTGCTGCATTGTGAGCCCTTAGCTGAATTACCTTTGGCTCAGCGCTTTTTCTTATTTTAGGTATTAAATAATTACAAATGTTAGAAGTAGATAAAAAGCACCATCATCACGGTGAACTTACTCGCGAGATCACGCATACAGTCGTACTTGATTACGATCAAAGATCTAAAGGACGATTAAAAGCGGTAACAACCGCTGGGCAGGATATCGGCCTATTTTTAGAGCGCGGCAAAGTCCTGAGAAATGGCGATATTCTCGAGACGAAAGATGGTGAACTCGTTCTTGTTCAATCTGCCAAAGAGAACTTGATCGAAGGATCATGTGACGATTGGTTGGTTTTCAGCAAATGCTGTTATCACTTGGGCAATCGACATGTGCCTATTCAAATCGATAAATTAAGCCTGCGTATGCGGCCTGATTACATATTAGAAGAAATGATGCAGCAGCTAGGGCTATCTACGAAGACTGTAGAAGCTGGGTTTGACCCTGAGTCAGGCGCCTACGCCGGTGGCCATCATCACCATCATTAAGAGAGTAATATTAAAATGATCGGCTTACTGTATTTGGCTAGCCCGACTCTGCCCATAGGGTCGTTTGCCTATTCTCAGGGGCTTGAGAAAGTCATTGAGACGGAGCGAGTGAGTGATCGTGAAAGCTTGCGCGCTTGGTGTTTTGATTATATTCGACTCGGTCTTTGTCAGCTCGATATTCCTTTGCTAAGTAAGTTATATCACGCTTTGGAAAACGAAGATCAGAGCGAATTTGAAGATTTGAATGAGCTCGTTTTCGCTAGTCGTGAAACAAGTGAACTGTATAGCGAGGAGCTTAATCTTGGGCAAAGTCTTCGGCGTTTGATCCGCACTCAAGACGCTATTACGAGTTTGCCTATAGTAATGCCTTCGAAACCAAGTTTCCTAGCTGCGTACGCGTATGCTGCAAAAGGTTTAGGTTTGTCCATTAATGAGCTTAAGGTGGCCTTTCTCTGGAGTTGGTTAGAAAACCAGGCCGCAGTTGCTTGTAAGGCTATCCCTCTTGGTCAGACTGACGCGCAGTCTATATTACTTGAGTCTCGAGAGCTTATCGAAAGGTCTATTTCTGCGGGTGAGGGCGAAGTATATGGCTCCTTGCCTGGGCAAGTTATTTTTAGTGCGCTGCACGAAACCCAATATTCAAGATTATTTAGGAGTTAACATGACCACACAGTGTTTGCGTGTTGGAATCGGAGGGCCTGTTGGCTCAGGCAAAACGGCCTTATTAAAAAACCTTTGTTCGGAGTTACGTCATCGTTACAACATGGCAGTCGTAACAAACGACATCTATACGAAAGAAGACGCTCAGTTTTTATTACGTCATGAAGCGCTAGACGAAGATAGGATTATGGGCGTTGAGACTGGTGGTTGTCCGCATACCGCAATCCGCGAAGACGCTTCAATGAATCTTGCTGCGATCGATGAATTACAAGATAAGCATGAAGGCTTGGAACTTGTTTTCGTTGAAAGCGGTGGCGATAACCTGAGTGCAACATTCAGCCCAGAGTTATCCGATCTAACTATTTATGTAATCGACGTTTGTGCTGGGGATAAAATTCCACGTAAAGGTGGTCCGGGCATTACGAAATCTGATTTATTGATTATCAATAAAATCGATGTCGCAGAGCAGGTAAATGCTTCACTAGAGGTAATGGATCGCGATGCCAAAGCTCAGCGCGGAGATAAACCTTTTATTTTTACAAACATGAATGCCAAGCATGGGCTAGATGAAATCATCAGCTTTATTCAGGATAAAGGAATGCTGCGTCCAGCCTAAATTGATATAGGTCAATTTTGAAACTATTTATCCCATTTCAAACTGAGACTTGCATCACGCATGGTCTCAGTTTGCGTTTTATAGCGTAGAAAAAATACGCTTTTTAATGTTAAAGTTTGTAACACGTTTTGCTCTATGTGAGCTATTTAATAAAAACAACCTAACAGCAGAGTAGTCCGTCATGTCGATCAGCACGACATTCCGAAAATTGCTAGTTCCTTTTACCTGTGCGCTAACGAGTGCCTTTCCGCTATTTTCTTTCGCTGAACTCAGAGCACTTGAAAATGAGGAAATGCAAGATATTCGTGGTCAGGCGGGCTTGACCATTGATATCGAAACTAAGTACACAATCGCGGAATTCGAATATGTAGATGCCGGTAGCATCTTCATGAGGGACTTAGCTTTTGAAGGTATCGACGGAGGCTTGGTCGATAATATCAGGGCTACGGTTGATATCTCGGGGCCAAATGAACGACTAGCTATGGGCTTTTCGGACTATGCTTTATGGGCGGCTATGGGTTTCCTGGATCCTACTGAGGAGGACGTGGAGTGGGCCCTGAGCGAGTACGCCGACGCGTCTACCGGCACTATTGGTAAAGAAGTTGGTGACGGCGATCTGCTAATTCATGTGGGTGCTACAGATTACGGTTTAATCGATTTTACTGCGACTTCGCCGGTTCGAGATAGTGCTGAGTATGCTGAAAATTTAGATAAAATGAAAAATGCTATTGACCTCAAAATGGTTCAAGGTGAATTTGGTATTCGGTCTTCTGACGGGGATGTTGAGACTGTATTAACAAGCAATTTATCTATCGAAGCATACTTGGGGTACGTGGATATATTGATAAAAAATAACGGTAATGGTTTTTCTCAAACAGACGAGGTCGGAGAGCCCGATGGAATTCGGTTGGGAGATTCCCATATTTATATCGACACTAAATTTAGAGTTGAAGATTTAGACGTGGATAGTACCAACAATGTTCAAAACCCGGCCGTCCCTCAACAAGCTAAGAACCCTTATCTGACTATTCGCGATATGCGAATTCATAACGAGCGTGGTGCTGATACTCTCGGTTATTTCGGTTTTGCGAGCGTTGAGAAGAAGATCGCTGCAGCGAAAGATATTATACCTCAATATGACAGTTTGATTCAGGATGCTAGCGCAGGCACGTTAACTAGCATACAAGATGTTGGGTCTGACGGTATTTCCATCTATGATATAAATATTCGTTGGGACTGGGACTTGCCTCACATCCAATTCGGAGATACGAATCAAACGATTGGCGAAGTTTATTTCACTGATTTTGTGATAGGCACCAGTTTGACCATCTCCGCTCACTAAATATAAGGGGATCAATTATTGATCCCTTTTCAAGTATCTCTCTACCGTATCGACTATTGCTTGAGTTTGAGGGTCGATCTCTAAGTTTACTATGTCCCCTTCGGACATCGTTCCAAAGTTCGTCATATTAAGCGTTTCAGGTATCAAATAGACGCTAAACTGATCCGTTACTCCTGATCCAATAGTTAAACTACATCCATTAAGGCCAACGAAACCTTTTGGCAAAACGTATTTTTGCAGCTTATCTGAGATGCTAAATACTAGCTCGCAATTGGTTTCCGTTTCTATGCGCTTAAGAAGAGTGACTGTGTCTGAGATGTGGCCAGACATCACGTGCCCGCCGATCTCCTTTCCAAAGGTGGCAGCGCGTTCATAGTTAACGCTATCTGATATGTTAAGCATATTAAGATTTGTAACGGACAATGTTTCGATCATCACATCAAACTTTGCAATTGAGCTTGTTATAGAGTATTCGGTTACTGTTAGGCATACGCCGTTAAGAGAAATACTTGCTCCTTGTTGAAGCCCTTTTAGTGCGTCAGTGGGAAACTCAACCTTAAAGCGTTTCAAATCTTCAAAGTTTTCTATGTCTATAATCTTGGCTTTGCCTTGTACGATTCCTGTAAACATTAGTCCTCTCAAATCGCGTTAATTTGCTAAAGTTTTTGTCGGTTACGCCGATAACATTGGCAAATTTACAGAAGGATTTATCGCTTGTCTAAAGTTAATCATGGAGAGGGTCGTGCAAGTACTCGAGATGATGTTTCTTCGTTGGCTAGCAACCCTGATACGAAAAAAGATATTCCTGATAAAGCGCTTGGTCAAAACCCACCACTAGGCGAAACTAAGAGCCGCAGTGGAGATGCTTCTGCAAGTTATAGTTCGCATGATCCGAATACGAATAGACCTAAGTCATTACTAAGCTCTCCTGTAGACGAAGCAACTCAACACGATATAGCGATGCAACAAAGGCTATTGGCAAGTTGCGAAAGAGTAAATCTGTTGAGCATACCATCCTTAACGCTTGATGATTACCCGAACAATTGGGAGTTTGATCAAGCTAAGAAAATGCGTGATATTTTTTTGATGGGTGGGAGCGTTTCGCTCGGTGCCTTTATCGTCGCGTTGACAGGCATCGTTCACCCAGTAATTGCTGGGATCTCTTTCGGCGTTTTTGTGCTGTGTTGTGTATTGGCATTCACTAGTCTTCAAAGCATTGTGACTGGCAGAGCGACACTTTATGAGCTGGCGGCGAAACGAAACCTCTTGGTGTCCCAGGCAAGATCACATGTTCAATTTCTTGAGGGTGTGAGTGGCTTAGCCTGGCGTTGCTCAGCACTCGGTCGTTACAATCGACATCTATATAACAATCAATTTAACGTTCTAATCCAATATTCAAAAGCTAATCAGCTTCATCGTGTGTTGAGCAGCCCACGCCATTTTCGCCTCTATGCGCAGTTCGTCGTTGAAGCACAGCGCGCTTATAAAAAACTGCAAACGATTTATTTGAGCGAGGGCGGGGAAATTAATTTGTCACCTTAGACAAATTAACAAGGCAATTCTTGACAGCTTGCGTGGTCAAACGTATGTTTGAAACAGTTGTTTAGAATAGATTATCTTAAATGCCTCAATTAGAAACCGTTGACAAAATCTTAGATGCTGCTGAACTCCTTTTCGCCGAAAAAGGTTTCTCTGAAACGTCCTTAAGAATGATTACTAGCAAGGCTAACGTCAACTTAGCGGCTGTAAACTATCACTTTGGCTCAAAGAACGCGTTGATTCAGGCTGTTTTTTCTCGCTTTCTTGGTCCTCTCAGTAAGATTATGGAAGATACCTCAAAAGAACATGGCTGGGGGAAGGATAATATCCCTAGCCTAGAGGATATCTTAAAACTGTACATGCATAGCCTGCTAAAGATTCCTAGCAGTCACGAAAATGGTGTTGCGGTATTTATGCGCTTAATGGGCTTGGCATATACTCAGTCGCAAGGGCACCTGCGTCTTTACTTAGAGCAAGAGTACGCTAAGACATTTAGACTCTTTCTAGAACTTGTGCGTTTGAGTACGCCAGAGCTAAGCACTAAAGAACGTTTTTGGCGTACACAATTCACTTTGGGCTCGATCGCATTTACGATGTCGAGCATTCAGCCATTAGCTGAAATTCTAGAAAATAGTAAAGACGCGAAGGCTAATCCTGAGGAAATCGTTGATCTAATTGTTCCATATATGTTGGCGGGGATAACCGCTCCAGCAATGGACGTTAATTAACTCGATTAGATCCTGTTGTATTGCTAATCTTTTTTCGGCTTTAAGAGGTTAGCTAAATGATTCAACGCATTCTCATATTTCTATCCAAGCAAGAACTTCATAGTTTTGACTTAGACGGAAACCGCACAGTTTATCCAGTCTCTACTGCGAAGAATGGCAGCGGTCAACTTGAAGGTTCTTTTTGTACCCCGCTCGGATATCACATTGTTAAGCACAAAATCGGTCACCAGTTTTCCCGCGATACGGTGTTTAAGGCGCGAACCCCACAAATAAAGTCATTTACTGAAGCTCGATATCTAGCTGAACCTGATGAAGACTGGATATTGTCACGCATACTATGGTTGAGCGGCTGCGAGCCAGGCTTCAACCGTCTAGGAGAGGTTGATAGCAAGAATCGTTATATTTATATCCACGGTACTCCTGATCAAGAGCCAATTGATCGGCCGTTGTCACATGGGTGCATTCGGATGCGTTGTGATGATGTAATTACATTGTTTGATCAGACTCCAATTTATACACAAGTACAGATACAGAATTAATACGACTATGAATCAGACCCCACTCGGCCCAGTGATGTTAGACATCGAAGGCTTGCAACTCTCCGATCGCGAAACTCAGTTGATACAAAATACGCAAGTAGGCGGATTAATTCTATTTACACGTAACTTTGATTCTAAGTCGCAGCTTGTCACGCTCGTTAACGAAATCCGTGACGCGCGCCCGAATATCTTAATTGCTGTGGATCATGAAGGTGGACGAGTACAGCGATTTCGTGATGGGTTTACGCATATACCGCCAATGGCGAGACTAGGTGAACTTTATTCTGTTGAACCAGAACGTGGACTTTCATATGCTCGTGAACTTGGCTGGTTAATGGCAAGCGAATTAATAGACATAGATATTGATATAAGTTTTGCGCCAGTACTAGATATCGACGATGGCATCTCGGCAGTCATAGGTGATCGTTCTTTTTCGTCAGATCCTCATGTTTTGTCTGTTCTTGCCAAAGCATTTATGGAGGGGATGCACGATGCAGGTATGGCTACGACGGGTAAACATTTTCCTGGGCATGGAGCGGTTGCTGCTGACTCCCATGTTGCAATACCAATCGATGAGCGTTCGAAAGATGATATTTTTGCGCGTGACTTAAAAGTCTTTGCTGATCTAGCGCAGGACGGAATGGATGCAGTTATGCCTGCGCACGTAATTTATCCGTCAGTCTCCCCCGAACCAGCTGGTTTCTCAAAAACATGGATACAGCAAATTTTGAGACAGGAGCTACACTTTGATGGTGTTGTCTTTAGCGATGATCTTACGATGGAAGGCGCTAGTGTTGCAGGCTCATTTTTAGATCGTGCTAAGGCAGCTCTTCAGGCAGGGTGCGATATGATCTTAGTGTGTAATAACTCAGAAGCGGCTGAGCAGATTGTGTTAGAAGCTGATTTGTCGGATTACTCTGATGTTTCACGCACGCGTATTAATAAGATGCGTAAGCGTATTGTTGAAAATCGATCCACTCTAATAGGGTCTGTGCGTTGGCAGAATGCTCAAGAAATCGTCAAGAATATAAATAATAAGGTGTAAGCTAAATGGATTTTCTGGAGTCTAGTAATCAGTTTCTAGCCGACCTTGGATATACGAATTCCGGTGTGCGTAGTGTCATTGAAATTTTCGCTGTTGTCGTACTCACAGCATTAGCAAGTTATATTTCAAAACGGATATTCAAACGAGTCGAAATCCAGTTCACCAAGACGGAGAATTTATGGGACGATGCATTACTACACGCAGCAAGACGTCCTGTCTCCCTTGGTATCTGGATCGTCGGCCTTTCCATGGCGGCATATACTGCCGATCAATACTCAAACGTAGTTGTTTTCGATTTTGTTGAGCCAATTCAGCGTATCGGGGTTATCTTCTGTCTAACTTGGTTCGTAGTAGGGTTTATTGCGCAAACAGAAACCTTGCTTATCGATCCAGATAGAGTTGAGGAGCCTATCGATGAAACTACTGTGCACGCATTGGGTAAACTTCTTCGGGCTTCGACTATTATCACTGCAGTTCTCGTTGTTTTACAGACATTAGGTTTTAGTATTAGTGGTGTATTAGCCTTTGGTGGTATTGGCGGCATTGCTGTTGGTTTTGCGGCGAAAGACTTGCTAGCGAACTTCTTCGGCGGGCTGATGATCTATTTGGACAGACCGTTCAAAGTTGGCGAATGGATTCGCTCTCCTGATCAAGAAATTGAAGGTACCGTAGAGAAAATCGGTTGGCGTTTAACGACAATTCGAACCTTTGATAAGCGACCGCTATACGTACCAAACCAAGCATTCGCAAATATTTCAGTACAAAACCCATCACGTATGAGTCACCGTCGAATCTATGAGAAAATTGGCGTCCGTTATGACGACTCTGATCAGCTCGAGAACATTGTTGCTAAGGTTAAGGCGATGCTTAAGAAGCATCCTGATATCGATACTAAGCAAACATTAATTGTAAATTTTGACTCGTTTGGCGCGTCATCTCTCGACTTCTTTATCTATACCTTTACGAAGACGACTGACTGGATTGAGTATCATTCAGTGAAGCAAGATGTTCTTGTTCAAGTTATAAACATTATTGAAGGTGAGGGCGCTGAGTTCGCATTCCCTACATCGACAGTCCACCTTCCAGAACTTACTTCAAGCGGTTTGCAGTTGATGCCGTCTCAGCCTACAAACGAAGGTTAATATGCACGCAATTATTGGTGGAACCGGCTTAAACCAACTTGGTAACTTTGAGCTAAAAGAAGACCGCAATCTTGATACTCCATACGGTGCGCCGAGTGGAATATTTCAAAAAGGAACCCTCGCAGGAAAAGATATTGTTTTTTTAGCTCGTCACGGGCAACCACATAACATTCCTCCACATAAGATTAACTATCGTGCAAACATGCATGCTTTAATGCAGCTAGGCGTTAAAGATGTTGTAGCCATCAACGCGGTTGGCGGGATACATAGTCATATGCCACCCAAGGCGCTGGCAGTGCCAGATCAAATTATTGATTACACATGGGGAAGGGAGCATACGATATATGATGGTAGTGACGGTAAACTTGGTCATATCGACTTTACTGAACCTTACACACAGTCGATCAGAAAGGGTTTAATCACCGCTGCTCGCGATCAGAACATCGATATCTTACCTTGCGGGGTGTATGCCGCTACTAACGGCCCTCGTCTCGAAAGTGCAGCAGAGGTGATGCGAATCAAGCAAGATGGTGGTGACATGATCGGCATGACTGGTATGCCTGAAGCGTCGCTCGCGATTGAGCTTGAATTAAATTACGCCTGCCTTGCTGTGAGTGTAAATTGGGCTGCTGGGTTACATGGCTTAGAAGCCATAACGATGGAAGAAATCAGGGAGGCTTTAGAGTCAGGTATAAAATCTGTTGAGGCTATTTTAAGTCAGTACCTATCTACAACCTAATGCCTGTTTAATCGACTGTAGATGGCCGCTCCCTTACTTTGGGATCTTCGCTAGCCATCTATCTAAGACATTAGCGAAATCCTGTATTTCTCGAGGACCTAGCGCTTTTGGACCTCCCGTTTGAACTCCGCTTGAACGCATCATCTCTAGAAAATCTCTCATATTTAAGCGCTGCTTAATATTTTCCTTGGTCAGGCTTTGTCCCCGAGTATTAATGACTTTTGCGCCCTTAGTAAGCACCGCGTCAGCCAATGGAATATCTTGAGTAATCACCAAATCATTAGGTTCAGATTGTTCTTCAATCAGATCGTCTGCCACGTCAAATCCAGTCGAAACTGTGACGCTTTTAACCTGCGGATAACCTGAGGGAATCGGAATATGATGATTTGCTACGAACGTAATCTCAATGCCGGTTCGCTTCGACGCACGAAGTAGAATTTCTTTTATTGCCTTTGGGCAGGCGTCGGCATCAACCCATATCATCGCCATTATGGATATTCCGGAAGATTCAATTTTGAAATAGTGACGATCAGGCCTAAGTAGGGGTGATCTAAATAGTGAATCTCATTGTTTTTGATTCGCCTACTTTGATTGAAGTTAAAAGACTTAATTACAATTTCACCGTTATCTTCTTGCACGCCGCCACTAGCTAGATCTTCATCTGAGATGAATAGCAATTTAAAAAATGAAGCCTTCGGGAAAGGATCTTGAAGGTAGTCGATTAATGAGTAGTAAGAGACTGGCCGCTTAAACATGTAATCTAGATCGATCTCGGCGTGCATATATCGCGATCGACGGATAGTAAGTTCGCCGTAAAATTCTTCAAATCCGAACATCTGTTTTGCATCGTTATTTTCAGACGAATCTGTTGGTTCTTCCAAGTCGATATTGGAGCCCGTCAAAATAATAGGAAGTGTTCTAGTGTCGTTATCGATCTCTTGTTGCCATGCGCCTCTAGCTAAAATATCAATGCCTTTCTCATCAAACTGGCGTGGAATATCAATAAGGCGTTGATCTTCTTTCTGAGGCTGTAGTAGTTGAGTTGCGGTTAGCGAAGAATCAAGATAGTCGTACAAGAAATTATTAAAGCTGCTAGGTTCAATTGGCGTTCGCACTTTCTCAAAAACCAAAACCTCAAGATCAGGGTTTTGTTGCTTGAATAATACAAACTCAATTTGATATCTATCGATAGGTTTTTCGATAGCGTCTTGGTCTAGGGGAGCTTCTTCAGCGAACATGGGGCTGCTGAGGATAAAGGTCGTAGCGCATAACAGTGCTTTGAATGGTAACCCAATACGTAAACTCAAAATATATCCTTAGCGATTATGCGCCGGTTGCGCCAATGTCTTAAGCAGCGATTTGATTTCTTCAATCTTCTGGTCGGCTGTAGTTGCTTTGAGCTCAAATCGTAACTTACTAGCGCCTTCGAGGCGATATAAATGCGGAGATTTTTGAACGAGCTGAACCAATGTTAATGGGTCAATGTCGGTTGTTTTGCCAAACTCTAACGACCCACTAGTTGCGCCCGCATCGACCTTCACAATGCCAAGCTTCTCTGCTTGGAGTTTCAATTCTGTCTGACGTAATAAGTTTTTGCTCGGTTCGGGTAACAAACCAAAGCGATCGATCATTTCGATTTGCAAGTCTTTCAATTCGTCATTGTTTTTACAGCTAGAGATGCGTTTGTAGAGCACAAGTCGTGAATGCACGTCAGGCAAGTAATCATCTGGTATCAATGCAGGTATTCGAAGATTTACCTCTGTACCATGCATCGCTTCTTCTATATTGAGCTCTTTGCCATCTTGAAGTGATTGAACAGCCTGCTCTAGAAGCTCCATGTACAGAGAGAAGCCAACACTTTGAATTTGCCCGCTTTGCTCTTCGCCCAGCAATTCACCTGCGCCTCTAATCTCTAAGTCGTGCGTTGCTAGCATAAAGCCAGAGCCCAATTCTTGAGCTGCTGTAATCGCTTCTAAACGTTTTTCAGCATCGCGAGTCAGTCGTTTTTCTGCTGGCGTCAATAAATATGCATAAGCCTGATGATGAGATCGACCTACGCGCCCGCGCAATTGATGAAGTTGAGCTAGGCCAAACTTATCTGAGCGGTCGATGATTATGGTGTTTGCATTTGGAATATCGATGCCCGTTTCAATGATTGTTGAGGAAACGAGAACATTGAAGCGTTGGTGGTAGAAGTCTGACATTGCTTGCTCAAGCTCGCGCTCACGCATTTGCCCATGTGCGAAACCAACACGAGATTCAGGTATGAGTTTTTGCAAGAACTCGACTTCTTTTTCGATATTCTTGACATCATTGAATAAGTAATAGACTTGGCCGCCGCGCAGTATTTCACGCAGTACAGATTCACGTATCAAAGCATCTTGCTTTTGCCTTACGAAGGTCTTAACTGATAAACGTTTGGCTGGTGGTGTTGCGATAATCGATAAATCACGCACACCACCCATCGCCATATTCAATGTTCGAGGAATTGGGGTTGCCGTTAATGTGAGTATATCTACTTCGGCACGTAGAGCTTTGAGTTTCTCTTTTTGTTGCACCCCGAACCTGTGCTCTTCATCGATGATTAGTAAGCCCAAGTTCTTAAACTTAATGTTTCCTTGAATCAGCTTATGCGTGCCTACGAGGATATCGACTTCACCTGATTCAACACGCTCCAAAACTTTGCCTTGTTCTTTTGCAGTTTTAAAACGAGAAATCAGCTCTACATTTACTGCCGTATCTGCAAACCGATCTAGAAAACTTTGATAATGCTGTTGTGCGAGCAGGGTAGTAGGGACTAAAACAGCGACCTGCTTGCTAGAGTAATTCGCGATGAATGCAGCACGCATTGCGACCTCGGTTTTGCCAAAGCCGACATCCCCACAGACCAATCGATCCATAGGCTGATCTTTAGTCATATCCTGAACTACAGCGTTGATTGCAACTGCTTGGTCCGGAGTTTCTTCAAAAGGAAAGCCTGCGCAAAAGGCGCGATAGGCTTGTTTCGGGTGACTGTATTTGAAGCCTTTTTTTGCTGCGCGCTTTGCGTAGACTTCGAGTAACTCAGCTGCAGTGTCGCGTATTTTCTCTAGAGCTTTTTGCTTAGTCGTGCTCCAACGATCTGTTCCAAGTTTGTGTAATGGTGCGAGTGACTCATCTGTACCACTATACCTAGAAATTAAATTTAATGACGCAATTGGTACGTAAAGCTTTGAGCCACTATCGTATTCGAGCGTAAGAAACTCATCTGTCATTCCGTCAACAGAGATTGTTTCGAGGCCCTTGTAACGCCCAACGCCGTGATCAATATGAACTACTGGCGCACCTACGCGTAGCTCTGTGAGACTTTTCACAAAGTTATCTTGTGACTCTGCTGAGGTGCGCCGCTTATAGGTTTGGCGAACGAGTTGGCCGAAAAGCTCGGTTTCCGTTACAACTGCCATCGAATCGTCACCAAGAATAAACCCTGACTCAATTGGACCTACGACGAGAGATAGGCCGCTAGAATCCGAATCACAGGTATCTTGCCATGTTTGCGAATGTTCAAATTCAATTTGATGATCTTTAAACAAATCTTGTAATGACTCTCTGCGACCGGCGCTTTCCGAAATAACGATTAATTTCCCCGGAAAGTCTTTCTGAAATTCTTTTATTCGAAAAGCAGGAATGTCCAAACGATCATCAATCGTCAGATCAGGAAGATCTTTCGCGTTAGCAACAAACCCATGATCTGAACGGGTGTTGTTTGTATCGAGCTCAATACGTTGAAGCTTGTTGATTTCACTGAAACATTCATCCGCAGCAAGAAACAGCGTATGAGGCGCTAGGATAGGTTGATGAACATCGTGGCGCCTATCTTCATAGCGTTCGTTAATTTCGGCCCACACAGCTTTTAAAGTATCGTCAAAGCCTGCGTTAAAGATTAGCTGTGTGCTATCAGGTAAATACTCAAATAGCGAAGTCATCGATTCAAAAAACAAAGGTGCATAGTACTCAATGCCGTGCGGTTTAATGCCTTCTTTGATGTCGCGTAGTATTGGCGCGCTGAAGCTTTTCTCATCGAACTGGTCTAGCCAACGATTACGAAATGCAAGCCTAGAAGCTCTGTCCCACGGAAATTCGTGCGCAGGCAGTAGTTCGATACTCTTTAGCTTTTCTTTGGATCTTTGCGTTTCTGGATCGAAACTTCGAAGGCTTTCAATTTCGTCGTCAAATAACTCTATACGAATTGGAAATTCGCTACCCATTGGGTAGACATCAAATATTGAACCACGAACTGCATACTCACCGTGCTCATAGACGGTATCGACATGGCGGTAGCCAACCTGCTCGAGCGAGCGTCGGTAATCATCGGGATTAAACCGACCATCTATTTGCAAAGACAGCGAATTAGCGGCAATGAAGTCAACGGGCGGCAAGCGCTGAAGCAGGGTCTGAACAGGCACTACCAATACGCCATTTTGCATACTGCGCAACGCCGCTAAGGTCGATAGACGCTGAGAAATAATGTCTTCGTGGGGAGAAAAATTGTCATAGGGTAAGGTCTCCCAGTCTGGAAGAATAAATGCCTTACCGCTTTCACTTCCGTCGCCTAAAAATTCCAAGGCCTTCACCAAGGCGTTTGCTTCTTGCATATCATTGGTAATGACTAAGGTCAGGCTTTTTTGCTTGTTTTGAATGATTTCGCTAATCAGATAGGGCTTGGCGTTTTGGTAGCAAGCGATACGATTAGCTTGTGACGTTGAGTCACTAAAAAGATCTGAGTTGACCAGAATATTTTTCATTGATGCCTTGGAGCGATTAAAAAGTTAGAGCAATAAAAATAGAGTTACTTCGCGTATTGCTGATTTAAATAATCGACAATCTTTGCAGATTCAAAAAGGTTTGTATCTGTATTGGGGTCGACAAGAAATGGGACCTGAACGTTGCCCCATTTTTCTAAAAATGCCTCACGTTTTGATTCTGGAACAGGGCGGTATTCACCGCGATGAAAACGAAATTTAGCAGGGCCCATATCCGCTTTTTGCTGCTTACCAAGATTAATCAATTGATAAGGCAATTCTAGTTCGCACAGTCTTTCTCTGACTATGCGAGAAAATGGGCTCGATTCGAAACTATAAAGTGTTAACGGCTGTTGTGTGGACTTCGAGGGCTTAGCTTTAATTCCAGCATTTAGCCGTATTAAAGAAGAAAGCTTTGATCGACGCATTTGTTGAGGTGTGATTTGTGTGCGTGATGGTGCGTCTACACCTTTATATTGCTTAAAAAGGTACTGAATAATATCGGATGCACCTTTTCTACTTTCTTCGACATTTGTGTCGTACAGAACAGGTACTTGATCAGTGCCTGAATCTCGACGAAGCCGTTTGATGTTTTCTCCACCGATTGGACAGGGCATGATGGTGACATCAAGATTGAGCGCGGTAAGAGTTTCTCGAACAAGACGGCATTCCGGATCGCCTTCACGATCAAACAGGATAATCGGTTTTTCGGGCTGATAATGCTCTTTCGTACTAGATGTTCCTCGCCAAGAGCGAGAAATAGATGCAAATGTGGAGTTCAGAACATTAATCGTATGAAGCATGCATACACCCTTTTAATATTAAGCGGTTTTTTCTATAAACCGCAGCATTATAAGGCTTAAGATGCTTTAGTCGACCCCAGCGTACTCAATTGATTTAAACACTTGTTCTGCATAGTTTTGAACGTTAATCCTTGGGGCGTTCACTTCATAACGTCGTGATAATTCAACGTTGACCAAAATATTTGGCAAGCCACGATGCGGGCAGACCAAACCATATACATCAACGAGAGCAGGGCCTGCATTATTGCGACCACGCCAATCTTCTAATTGTTCTGCATAGGTGATACATGTATTACCGTATTCTTCAGCAGCCCAAGAATCTCGACCGTGAACAATCAGCCCTTCAACCGCGTCGTCATTCACATTTTCACGATAGGCTGAGAGATGTGCTTGCGCTGATTCAAACATTCCGAAAGCTGGCCCTCTATTCACCGCAACCTTCAACGAGTAACTGTCGTCATAGTTAAGTTGACTTAATTTGATTCGGTTTCCTGTACCGTAATCGACAGCAAACCAAGACTTTTCTGTGGGTACAACGACTGAAACCGCGGGGCCATATACCCGTTCACCAGGGCGAATATTGGTTCGATCAAAACTTGTTGCGCAGCCACTAATGATGAGCGTTAAAGCTAGTAGCTTGATTATCGTATAGACGTTCGACATATCGGAATTTGTTAGTATCGTTATTGTCAGCTTATTTAGTATGTCTAGAGCGAAGCTCAAGAATGCGCCTAAGCACTTAATTATTTGTTTTTATCGTGACATAAATAGATCGTCGCACCAAGCTCGCAGTGCGTGTTTTGACCTACTAGCATACGAATGATGAAGTTTATGTATCGTAAAAGCTTAATCCCACCTATACTTCGCGCGCATTCTGCCCCACATACTGAGAACGAATACTTAATGTACTTTGAAGAGCTTGGCCTTAATCGAAATATCCTAAAAGCAATTGAGTTAAAAGGTTATAAGACACCGTCCTCAATCCAGCAAGAGGCTATTCCTGCCGTATTAACAGGGCGTGATGTGATGGCTGCTGCCCAAACGGGTACAGGCAAAACTGCTAGCTTTACACTTCCTATTATTCAGTATCTTGAAGGAAAGGCTCGTGTAAAGGCTAGTCAGGTCCGAGTATTGATTCTTACTCCAACGCGAGAGCTTGCAGCGCAGGTGCACCAGAGTTTAGACGATTACAGTCAATTCTCGGATACGCGCTCTGCGGTTGTGTTTGGAGGGGTTAAGATTAACCCTCAGATGCTGAAGTTAAGAAAGGGTGTTGATGTATTAGTTGCAACGCCTGGGCGCTTACTAGATTTATGTGAAAAGAATGCCGTAAAGCTCGACCAGATTGACGTCTTGGTTCTAGACGAAGCCGACAGAATGCTGGATATGGGCTTCATCAATGATATTCGCCGCGTTATCGCGCTATTGCCCAAGCGCAGACAAAATCTGCTGTTCTCAGCGACATTTTCCGATGACATTCGTAATTTAGCGAAAGGCTTGATTCATGATCCCGTTGAGATCTCTGTATCGCCAAAAAATTCTGCCGCGAAAACTGTCGATCAATTAGTTATTCCAATTGATAAAGCTAACAAGTCACAAGCCTTAATTACCTTAATTAAACGCCATCAATGGTATCAAGTGCTCGTCTTTTGTCGGACAAAGCACGGCGCGAACAAGCTAAGCCAAAAACTGATTAAGTCTGGAATTAAAGCAGCCGCGATTCACGGTAATAAGAGTCAAGGAGCTAGAACAAGGGCGCTATCAGACTTTAAAAGCGGTGATTTACAAGCGCTTATTGCTACCGATATTGCCGCGCGAGGAATTGATATTGATCAGTTACCTCAAGTCGTGAACTTTGATTTACCGCATGTAGCTGAGGATTATGTGCATCGTATTGGTCGCACCGGGCGCGCTGGCATGGCAGGGAAAGCTGTCTCGTTAGTCACGGCAGAAGAATATAAAGAACTCGTCGGAATAGAGCGTTTGATTCAGCAGCATATTCCAAGAGAAGACATAAAAGGCTTCGAAGCTCAAAATGCATTGCCAGCATCTCCGCAGACTTTAAAGCCAATTAAGGCGAAAAAACCGAAGAAAAATAAGACCAAAGTCGATGCTTTTAATCAGACAAACTCGAAGAATACGTCTGCCTCAGTCAAGCCGGATAAAAATAAGAAAAAAGCTAATAACAGCGACGGACGCGGCAACAAATCTCGCGACAATGCTAAAAAGAGTCAGGCAAATAAAGATATTTGGGCTAGAGGCAAGCCAAAACAGAACAAGCCTAAGCAAAGTAGCAATAAACAGGCCACGGGCGAAACCACAGAGTCCAAAAAAGGAGAAGGGCGCTCGCCACGCAAACGCCCTGTGCAAAATTAAGCGACTAACGCTTGGTTTCTAGTGCTAATTGGCGCGCAAGGTACTCTTCATAAGTACCTTGGAAGTCATTTAGCTTTTTGTCCTTGATTTCAATAATGCGTGTAGCCAAAGAAGAGACGAACTCTCTGTCATGGCTGACAAAAATCAGAGTGCCTGGATAATTTTCGAGCGCTAGGTTTAACGCTTCAATTGATTCCATATCTAAGTGATTGGTTGGCTCATCCATAATTAGCACATTTGTTTCAGCGATAATCAGTTTTCCAAACAATAGGCGGTTCTTTTCACCACCTGAACAAACAGAGACTTTCTTGTCGATGTCTTTCGACGAGAACAGCATGCGCCCCAGAATGCCGCGAATGAACTGATCATCTTGACCTGGCTTACGCCACTGGCCCATCCATTCGAACAAAGTCATATCTTCTGCAAAGTCGCGCGTACTGTCTTGTGGGCAATAACCAAGGCTTGCACTCTCAGCCCATTTAATAGTGCCAACGCTAGCATCAAGCTCGTTCATCAAGCAGCGGAGTAGGGTTGTCTTACCTACGCCGTTTTCTCCAATCACCGCCAAACGTGTTCCAGCTTCGAGAATCGTATCGCCGCCTTCAAATAAAGTTTCACCATCGAAGCCATGAGCTAAACCTTCAAGCACCAATGCTTGGCGATGAAGTTTCTTTTCCTGATTGAAACGAATAAACGGGCTAACACGACTTGAAGGCTTAATTTCTTCTAACTCGATCTTTTCAAGACGTTTTGCGCGTGACGTTGCTTGCTTCGCTTTAGATGCGTTGGCTGAAAAACGGCTAACGAACTGTTGCAGCTCAGCGATCTCTGTTTTCTTTTTCGCATTTTCATGCTGTAAACGTTCACGGGCCGCTGTCGAAGCAATCATGAAGTCGTCGTAGTTGCCTGGGTAAACACGCAGCTCACCGTAATCGATATCGGCCATGTGCGTACACACAGCATTTAAGAAGTGACGATCGTGAGAAATAATGATCATTGTGCTTGATCGTTGATTTAAAAGTTCTTCTAACCAACGAATTGTATCGATATCCAAGTTGTTAGTCGGCTCGTCTAACAACAATATATCTGGGTCAGAGAAAAGTGCTTGAACTAGTAGCACGCGTAATTTCCAACCCGGTGCGATTTCGCTCATCAAGCCATAGAACATGGAAGGATCAAGGCCAGCATGAGTCAGTAATTCTTCAGCTTTAGATTCGGCAGAATAACCATCTAGTTCGGCGAAACGCGTTTCAAGATCAGCAACAAGCATTCCTTCTTCTTCGCTCATTTCTGGCAAGGAGTAAATACGCTCGCGCTCAAGCTTAATATCCCACAGCTCTTTGTGGCCCATAATGACTGCGTCAACAACGCTGTATTCTTCAAATGCGTATTGATCCTGACTTAATTTAGCGACACGTTCATTCGGAGAAATCGATACATTTCCTGATGTTGGCTGAAGTGAGCCGTCCAAGATTTTCATGAACGTTGATTTGCCGCAACCGTTTGCGCCAATAAGTCCGTAGCGATTACCTTCGCCAAATTTGACGGAAATGTTTTCAAAGAGAGGTTTCGCACCAAATTGCATGGTGACATTTGCTGTAGAAATCAATGAGTCGACCTTCGATCAGAATGTATGGAGACAAGCAAAAAGCCTGATTGCCTAAAATTTGCGCGCACTATAGAGCACAGCGCACGCTAGGTCGATAAAAACTTGATAAATAAGGAGCCAAACATTAATTTTAAATTACCAATACTCTTTAGTATTGGACATAAGCTAATATGAAGATAGGCTTGTGTATAACCTCAATCAAAAAAATAACATGCTATGCCCGTATCAAAGCCGTTTCCTTTGTTTCCTACATACGACGAATTAAAAGATGTTCGTCTAGATGATTTTCCCGAACTCAATACCTATTTAGAAAAATCTGATAAATGGAAACGCAATGCATGGCACTGGGGTCAAGAATTTTTGTCTTATATTGGTCGCAACAAATCTCAGCATACTTACACACGTTTTCGTTCAGAACTCGAAAAGTTTTTATTGTGGTCATTTCTTGTATCCGATAAGCCAATTGATGAGCTGCGCAAATCAGACATCCTTGCTTATGCAGATTTCTTTTGGCAACCGCCGTTAAATTGGATTTGCTTTGTGAATCACGAGAAATATCGTTTCTCTAACGGTGTGTTTGAAATCAATCCCGAATGGGCTCCATTTCGATTAGTTCAAGCTAAAGGCGATCAGTCCAAGCCAGATAAAAAATTATATCGTCCATCGCAGCAAACCTTGCACGCAATGTTTACAGCTTTAAATGCGTTCTATAAACATATGATGGATGAAGAGATTTGTTACGGAAATCCGGTTCAAGTTGCTAAAAAAGACTGCAAGTATTTTATAAAAGACGCACAAGTTAAAGACGTGAAACGTCTGAGTGAAGATCAATGGCAATATTTGCTTGATGTCGCTGAAAAAATGGCCAATGACGACTCAAAGTATGAGCGGAATTTATTTCTCATTGCGTCCTTAAAAACCTTATTTTTACGAATTTCAGAGTTCTCAGAACGCGCAGACTGGGTCCCAACAATGGGACATTTCTGGAAAGATAATGATGATAATTGGTGGTTAAAAGTATATGGAAAAGGTCGAAAGTTACGGGACGTCACCGTTCCACCAAGCTTTATTCCATATTTAAAGCGATATCGAGCGTCTAGAGGATTAAACAGTCTTCCTGTATTGGGAGAAACGCACCCTATTATTGCGAAAATTCGTGGCCGCAATGGTATGACGGCTCGCCAATTATCGAGGTTGGTACAAGAGATTTTTGACCAGGCTTTTGAAGCGATGCGCTTAAGCCATGGCGAAGAGGCAGCGGCACGTTTTCAGCAAGTTTCTACGCACTGGTTACGTCACACAGGCGCCAGTCTTGAGATTGAACGAGGTCGAGCATTAAAAGATGTATCAGAAGATCTGGGGCACGCAAGTATGGCGACTACCGATACCATTTACGTTCAGACTGAAAACAAAAAGCGTGCAGAAAGTGGTAAGTCACGCGACGTATAGCAGCGTGACTTAGTGGAGCATTCTAAGTGCTTTATCTATTGGATTCGATCAAGCGCAATCACGCGCACTTTCTCGGAGCTAGAAAACAATGAATCTCTCAATAGCTCAAGCTCGGTGACTTTTACTTCGTCGCTGTAAGCATCGTTTAGTAAAATCTCATCGCGTTGACTTGTGTAGCTCGTGTATCGTGAATCCCATTCCTTACGTTGGGAGTCTAGGCTCGTTAAACGTTCTGCAGCCTCTTCGCCAACAGCTTCAACGCGCGCATTATATAGCTCTTCACCAGTAAGTTCTTGATTGTCAGTGGTGCTCTCACGCAGAACTTGAACTGGATTCGCGCCGCTTCTACTCTCGATAAACTCTGCCGGCATTTGTGCATCAAGTGATTCTAAAGCCGCTGATTTTTGCTCATTATTCATTGCTTTATCAGCGTTGATTCTGAGTCGCTCAATCATATAGGCATCATACTGTTCACGCTCAGAATAAAATGCCTCATGCATTTCTAAGCCTAGGTTTTCAGCGCGAATTGACTTAAGTAACTGCAAGCGTTCGTCGATCAAATCAAGGTAACTACCACTTAAGCTCGACATTGATCCGTCTGTAGTAAAGCTTTCAATTCGGCTTGAAAATGCAAGTTCTAGGTCCATTACCGCGGTTTTGTATGCAACGTACGATTCTAAAGATTGAAGTGCTTGGGTTAAGGCTGGCTCTTCTAATTTGTAGTTGAGATATTCTTCTATTCGCGCCAAGACGGTTTCCAATGACTCTTCTTCAATAGCTGAAAAGAAGAAATCAAATATGTCTTTTAGGTCCGATGAAATACGAAGATCGCCGTTCTCATCGACGCCCAAATCACGATCAAAGTAGATTCCGCGAAGTGATGATACAAGGTCGCCGTGCTCAGATTGATAAGGTAATTGCTGAGTTTCAGTGTTGATTGCTTCAGGAGAAGAATCGATAACTGATTTTTGATGGTCTTGGTTGGTCTTAGAGGTGTCTAAATCTTGAGCATCCTGATCTAGCCCTTGGTATTGCCAAATCACAAATGAGGTCGCGACACATAAAGCAACAGCAACTAAGAATTTAATATACATAATGTGTTCACACTTAACTAAGTAGAATAAAAGAAGGGGCTATTGAGCCCCTTTCCTATTTTCTATAAGCCTGCTGACTTAAGTCGACGTGCATGGTTTTCAAACAATACAACTGGATCGACTTCCAATAAGTTTGATAAGCCGAAGAACAAGTTAACGCCATCAAGGTGGTTAATGTTGTAGTTCACGCGTAGAACATCACCCCAGCGCTGTTGACAAGTACCTACTAGACCATCATTGCGACCAGAGATCGTTGCGCCGGTGAAAGCCAAGAATGGGTCAGAAATATCAAGCGCGTTGGTTAGCAAGAAATCGCCGCCCCAAGACCAATAACGGACACCATCTACTTCACCTGCGCCTTCGCCACATGAAGTCGTTGGACGGCCTGCTGGGAACAAGTCGTTGAATTCTTCCGCGCCAGGTGTTGTTAGGAACGTTACCGCAGCTAAAGCGTCTTGCGTGTATTCAGGATTGCCGGCAAGAGAGTCAATGATGTCTCCAAGGAAGTTAAGCGCACCTTCAATCAGTGCCTCTGCGCCACCACCTACAGGAACGATTCCTCTTGCTGCGTCCGCAAAACCTGATCCACCGTTTGCACCGTTTACTGAGGTAACAGAAGCAACTAAGTCTGGACGAACACCTGCAACATAACGGCTAGTTGGTGAACCTAAGCTATGGCCGATCAAGTTGAACTTTTGTGCACCTGTGATCGCTTGCAACTCTTCTAAGTATGCCAACAACTGTTCGCCACGTACGTAGCCGTCTTCCCACGCTGTAAGATTAGGAATGTAAACCGTTGCTCCGCGCTCTTCCAATTCGCCTTTCACGCCATAGAAAGAATCTATGCCTAAGATGCTGTCGAAACTATTCAGACCATGTACCAGAACAATTGGATGCTGAGTTTGATAAGCTTTGCAATCTTGCCACCACCAACAGATAGCGTTTGCTGCAGAGCTTTGAATGAGCATGCCAAAGAATATGGCGCTCGCTAAGAATACTTTCTTTAGTTTGAATTGCATCATCGATTCCTTTTGTTTTTATATTAAAACGACGTACAACATTCCTTAAACGTTATTACTTCCTATATATAACGTTGTTTGAATGACGTCATGTACCAGCGGCGTGAATGCTACCAACTGGCCATTTTTAGAGCAATAAGTCTAAAAGACTATGCTTAGCATTTCAGGCCATATGTAAAGTAATGTCAGGCCATATATAAAGTTACGTTAACCACGTCTTAGTTATAGGAAAATCTGATTGATCATTGAGCTTGCGTAAATTTTTACTACGCTTGTGTCACACTTTATCTGACGAACACGTCAAATGACTAACATTACGCTTAAACGCTCCGTTTTCTTTTTCTCAGCATTTTTTTGCTGATTGGCGCTCTGAATGCCCTGCTCCTAAATAAAAGTCACGACACTTCAACTACTAATGAGGCATTGGTTCTGCACATGCATGAAGTACTTCAGAAATCGACAGAACTAATGAGCTAAATAACAGATGCTGAAACTGGCCAACGAGGTTATCACTTGACCGAAGCCGGTGATTATTTAGAGCCCTATTTTTCGGAATCAAGGCAGCGAAAGATGCCGCTAGTAATCTTCAAGTCTTAACGTCAGATAATCCTAATCAGCAAGTCCGCTTAGAAAAGTTGATGACACTGATCGATGTGAAGTTTGATGAGCTACAACAAACTATTGATTTGGTTGACGAGGGGAAGTGTAATGAATCGCTCGATCTAGTGAAGAGGTAAGACAATGGTCGAGATTAGAGAACTTATCTCAGACTTTATTGCAGAAGAGCGCCACTTAGTAATCGAGCGTGAAAAGTCATACAGGCGCGCAAGGCCATAGTACATTCACATCAATGTCAACATTGTTCGTTCTCATCGGGTTTATGCGCGTATTTGTTGTATTGATGAACAAGCGTGTCATCCAACCTTTGATCGATCTTGGCACGTCAGCGAAGAGCTTTCGCAAAGGCGTGAATACTAATTTCAAGGTTGTTGAGGCGCATGGAGAGATAAAAGATCTCGTCGTCGCTTTTTAAGACATTCGTACAAGTATTCAGGCATCACTTGATGAATTAGATGCGGCTCGCATTCAGGCAGAGAACGCGAATCAGAGTAAGAGTGAGTTCTTAGCAAATATGAGCCATGAAGTCAGAACGCCGATCAATGGTATATACGGCATGTTTCAACTTCTACGTTACAATAAGTTCTCACATAGCCCTATCTATTATGACTTGATCGATAAAGGTCGTACATCGTGTAATTCCCTACTTTCAATCGTGAACGACATTCTCGACTACTCGAAAATTGAGGCTGGTAAGATTGAACTAGAGTGCATTCCGTTCGATATTGTTGATCTAGTAGAAACTGCAGAGTTCATGTTTAAAGACGCGGCCTCAGAAAAAGGAATCGGATTAGAGTTTATTTTTCCTCGAGAGTTTAATCATTACTACAAGGGCAACCTTTACGGATCAAGCAAATCTTACTCAACCTCTGTTCAAACGCGATTAAGTTTACAGAGGAAGGGAGTATGATGATCCATGTTGATTGCGTTGGATCGCAAGCTGGGCAGCGCGTCCAAATCAAAATAGCAGATACCGGTATTGGCACGAGCCAAGATCAGGTAGAGAAAGTCTTTTCTCGATTTGAACAGGCCGACATAACTACAACTCGAGAATTTGGTGGGACAGGTTTAGGTGTCCCGATCACAAAAGCTTTAGTCGATTTAATGAGTGGAGATCTGTCTGTAGTAAGCGTGCAAGGCAAAGGCACAGAGTTTACTGTTTCCCTGCCTTTAGAGTTCGCTGAGGCAGCTGAGCTTAAAGAAGAAAAGGCAGATGTGCCTCCGCCAGATTTGTCAGGCAAACGCGTACTCATAGTTGAGGATAATCAAATTAACCAAGTGGTATGTGAAACCATGCTTTCGCCAACGAACGCAGACGTCATGATCGCTGAGAACGGTCAAGAGTGCTTAGATCTTTTAAAGCATGAAGTGTTTGACTTGATATTGGTGGATATTCAAATGCCGGTCATGGGTGGCAATACTGCGTGTGAGCATATCAGAAGCACTGACAAGCAGCAGAAAGTAATCGCGCTTACAGCAAACGTCATGGCTGATGATAGAAAATATATGAGGAAACTGGTTTCGACGATTGCATCGCAAAACCAGTTGATGTCAACGTGCTTTATCAAGGGTTAATAAAGCACGTATTAGATAATTAAACTTTGCCCTAATTAGATTTCTCTAATTCCGAGAATTTTGTCAGCGCTGTTTCTGATTTCTCTATATTTATCTGCATCCTCAATGAGCACATCCACATCAGTTTCATCGAAGAGCGTTTTAAGGCGTTCTTGAGCTGCTTCTTTCTTGACGATTTTTGGAAACAACGTTTTAACACAGCGCAGCATAACTTCTGGGGAGACTGATGCTCCAGGCGAAGCGCCTAACAATGTTCCGTAGCTCAAATCTTCAGACGTCACAATTTCAGTACCCATTTGTAGATCGCCATCTTTAATGATCTGAACGCGCTGGCCTGCTTGAACTACCTTCCAATTGAATTTAGTGCTAAGACCCGGCGCAAACTCATCAAGTGTTTTTAACATCGCGCTTTCGCCCTTGAATGTTTCTTTAAACAAGTAAGTGACGAGAGGGAAATGTTCACGGGCAACATTAAGAAGGTTAGGAATGTCGTGTAAATGGACCATTCGAATGAACTCCACGATTCCTCTACCCTTCTCTAAAATCGGCGAGAACGTCGCAAATGGGCCAAATAGTAGATAATATTTACCGTCAGCAACACGCAGATCTAAGTGCGGAACTGACATTGGCGGTGCGCCAACAGCGGCTTTACCATATGTTTTTGCGCCATATGATTGGGCGACTTCTTTATCTATCTCTGCTGCAAGAAAACGACCACCAACTGGGAAACCTGAGAAGCGCCGACCTGCTGGTAGATGGCTCGCTTTTAAAATAGGGAAAGCACCACCGCCGGCGCCAACAAATAGCTTGTCTGCGCGCACCTGTTTCGCCACGCCGTTTTGTTCGCATTCAATCAACCAGCTACCAGATGGGCTCTTGTGCACGCGTTTAACATGCGTATTGTAATGAATATCCGTACTCTGCTCATTTTCCATATGCTGAGCAAGTTGCTTAGTAATCGACTCGAAGTTGACATCGGTGCCATGGTCAACGCGTGTTGCAGCCATCTTCTGATGACGAGATCGACCTTCCATCGTTAGTGGAATCCAGCTTTGAATTTCATCGAAGTCTTCTGACAACTTCATCTCGTCAAAGAAATGGTGCGATGCCATCTCTTTATAGCGCATGTGTAGAAGATTAATACTGTCTTCGTTTACCAGCGTGCAGTGCTTCGTCGGGTGAATAAAGCTTTCGGGATCTTTAATGATTCCGTTCTTTACTAAGTTTGCCCAATATTGCTTAGCGACGTTGAATTGCGCGTGGATGTCTAAGGCTTTTTCAACACTGATAACTTCTTCATCGACAGGTGTGTAGTTTAATTCGCAATTCGCTTCGTGACCGGTACCTGCATTATTAAAAACACTTGAGTTGCTTCCAGCAGCCTGATCAAGGCGCTCTAGAATCGTTATATTCAGATTAGGGTCAACGGTTTTGGCGATATGCGCGAAAGTAACGCCCATAATACCGGCACCAATAATTACTACGTCCATTTTGTGTACCTGTGTTGAAAGCTGCTTTAGGCCTTTTAAGCCATTAGACACAACGTTTTTTATAAAAACTTGCACTGCGTTCGATAAAACGCGCGAATATTAACATCAAACACTATTCAGCAGATAATTACTCCATATAAGCATCTCATTTGAAACGGTTAAATGTGCGATTTCATTGGAGGTTAGACCAGATTAATAAAATGTCAGACTTTAAGTGATTGATTTTATGTACTTATCTTTTAACTGTCCTCTGATAACAACTGATGCGTTGGCAAGGACATTAAATGCCATCCTCGGCCTGTATTAAGCTATTCGCTTGTACATTTATAAACGGATTAATCATGTCTTTTAAACGTAATCCATCAGTCATTGTCATCGGTGCTGGCATGACAGGTATTCTGATGGCGAAAAAGCTCAAAGATGCGGGTATTGAGAAAGTAATTGTTCTCGAAAAAAAAGAAAAAGTCGGTGGAACATGGCGTGAGAATACTTACCCTGGCGTAGCGTGTGACATACCCTCTCACATGTATACCTATTCGTTTGAGCCAAATCCTAATTGGAGTAATTTTTTCGCTCGTGGTAATGAAATCCAAGAATACTTCGAGAACGTGGTTGATAAATACGAGCTACGGCCAATGATTCGTTTTAATGAAACGGTTACTGAAGCCAAGTTTGATAACGGTGTATGGAAAGTGGCGACCAGCACTGGTGATAACTATGAATGTGATTTCGTTATTTCCGCGACAGGTATACTGCATCATCCAAGCCTTCCCGACATTCCAGGTTTAGATTCCTTTGAAGGAAACATGTTCCATACCTCTAATTGGAATCATGATGTTCAACTCGATGCGACACAGTCTGTTGGTATTGTCGGAACGGGCTCTACAGCCGCTCAGTGTATTCCAGAACTCATTAACTCTGGGGCAAAGGTAAACGTATTCCAACGTACGCCTCAATGGATTCTTCCCTTGAGGGACTTTTCAATTCCAAATTTTGTAAAACGCTTATTAGGTAAGTTTCCGACTCTAAACCGTATCAGCCGCGCTAGTGGTAAGTTTTTCGTCGAGCATTTTTTCACTAAAGCTGTGACAGGCCATAAAATTCAGCGTTTTTTGATGGAGTTTTTCGTCAAACTCAACCTTAAGCTAGCAATCAAAGATCCTGAACTTAGACGCAAATTGCGTCCCGACTATCAAGTTGGTTGTAAGCGTTTAATTATCAATACGACTTTCTATAAGGCGATTCAAAAGGACAATGCGGCACTTATTACTGAAGGAATAGATCATATCGAGCCCAAAGGTGTCGTGACTAAAGATGGTAAGTTGCATGAGTTAGATACGCTTGTTCTGTCTACAGGCTTTGATCCGCTAGCGTATATGCGCCCAATGAACTTAATTGGTAAAGATAACACCCATATCAATGATGCGTGGGCGGAAAACGTAGGCGTGTATCGCTCTATGTTAATACCCAAGTTTCCCAACTTCTTCTTAACTCTCGGACCTAACACGCCGATCGGTAATTTCTCAGTTATCGCGATGAGTGAAGTACAGTGTGGTTACCTGATGAAGCTCATTAACCAGTGGCGCAGTGGCAAGTTTGATGCCGTTGAACCGACAAACATTGCGGTAGAAAACTTTAACGCCTATGTTAAGGACGGCCTTGATGCGACAGCGTGGGTTGGCGGGTGTACAAGTTGGTATCTTGATGCACAAGGTAACCCAATTTTATGGCCATATACTTGGGGGCGTTGGGTCAAGGAAATGCGTATTCCGAATGATGAAGACCTTCAATTCGCCTCATATACTCAGTAATAATTTGAGCGCGTAACTTATAATTCTAAGAAAACGGTAAGTTTCCAAATCGAAACTTACCCGTTAGAGTTGTCCCGCTTTTATGAGAGCTATCGCAAAGCGATGGCCAAATAAAAATAGGATAAAGGTCTATGTACCTCGCAAAATGGACAATCTTGTTAGCGGTTTTTTGGCTGCTTCTTTCTGGCTTTATGCAACCTCTTTTACTGAGTTTTGGTGCTATATCTGTCGCTATCGTTCTACTTGTAATCAAACGAATGGATGTGATTGACGAGCAACCTAGAACAATCGGTTCACCTCTTGCTGCATTGATATATATACCTTGGCTTCTTTATCAGATTTTTCTTTCTAGTATTCAAGTGACCCGCCTTATTTGGACAGGTAAAACCAAGGTCTCGCCTTCCATTGCGAAATTGCCTGTTTCGTCCGTTCCGGAAAATAAGAAGGTCCTTTATGCAAATTCCATTACTTTGACCCCAGGGACTTTAAGCGTCGATTTGGATGAGGAAGAAGTGACCGTTCATGCACTCGAATCTTCTTCGATTGAAGAGCTCGAGCAAGGCGGTATGGCAGATAAGATTGCTAAAACATGGGGTAAGAAAAATGGATAGTGTACTTGCCGCATCCGGCCTAGGAATATTGATTGTAATGGCGATTGCTCTAGCCCGAGCAATGGTTGCCCCAACTGTTTATGACAGAATTCTCGGTGTGAATATGTTTGGCACCAAGACGGTTTTATTCATCGCAACGATTGGCTTCATTATGGGACGACCAGATTTTCTGGATATCGCCATCGTGTATGCGCTAATTAACTTTATAGGTATGGTCGCAGTACTCAGGTTTTTCGAGTACACGTCAGAATCTAACTAAAATTATAAGGACTATACGTGAGTGCTCTAGACTATCTTAGCGCGGCACTGCTTCTTTTAGGTTTTATATTTAGCCTGTCGGGAGCGATTGGTTTATTCCGTTTTCCAGATTTTTTTACGCGCATTCACGCGTCTTCCGTCACCGATTCTTCGGGTGCGGTTTGTATAATTCTTGGCTTAGCACTTCAAACGAATTTTGACTTAGTCACGGTTAAGTTACTGTTTATTTTATTCTTCTTGTTGCTGACTGGACCGACAGGTTCTCATGCCTTAGCGAAGTCGGCGCGCCATGGTGGTTTGCTAACTATTCCTGAGTGCCAAGAAAAGGCCAAGGACGGAGTGAGCTAATGACTGTTTTAATAGACCTCATTCTTCTCGCGATGCTCGTGATCACCGCATTTCGCATCATCTATATTAAAGATTTGTTTTCTGTCGTGATGCTCTTTGGTATATACAGTTTTCTATGTGCGGCCTTGTTTGTAACTCTTGATGCCGTTGATGTTGCGTTTACTGAAGCGTCCGTTGGCGCGGGTATCTCTACCGTATTAATGCTAAGTACGATTGCTATTACGGGCCGTAAAGAAAAACTCAGTTTACATAGTCATACCTTTGCGACCTTAATCGTTCTTTTAACTGGTGGTGCGCTGATATACGGGACGTTTGATATGCCCCTCTTTGGTTTAGCAGATAACCCTGTGCATGAGCACGTTGCGCCGCGCTACATTGAGACATCACCGACAGAGATTGGTCTTCCTAATATGGTGACCTCGGTCCTAGCTAGTTATCGTGGCTTTGACACCTTTGGCGAGACAGTTGTTGTATTTGCAGCGGCGATTGGCGTATTCAGTTTATTAGGTGTGCGCGGGAAACCAACGGAACTCCTTGCGCAAGAACAAGGCCTTACCCAGCATAAAGTGCTACGCGTGGTTGCGAAAATCTCTATTCCCCTAATCATCTTGTTTGCCCTCTACGTTCAATTTCATGGTGACTTTGGTCCAGGCGGTGGATTTCAGGCAGGAGTTATCGCTGCTGCAGCATTTATTCTTTACGCCCTCACCTTTAGCTTAAGAAAAGCCGTTGGAGTTGTAAGTCCACGATTTGTTAAGTATCTAGCTCCAGTGGGCGTTTTGCTATACGCATCTGTTGGTCTTGTGAGCATGTTGAACGGTGCAAATTTTTTAGACTACAACGTGCTCGCAGCGGACCCAGTAGATGGTCAGCATTACGGCATAATCATTATCGAACTCGGTGTTGGTATTACTGTTTTCTCTGTCATGCTTGGGATTTTCTACGCCTTTGCAGGCCAAGTTGAAAAGGCAAATGTTCAATGAGCTTAATCTTCGAACACTTCAATCATTGGGTCGTTGTTATTTTGATGATGATCGGTCTGTATATCGTTATCACAGCTAATAACCTCGTTAAGAAAGTGGTTGGCCTGAATATTTTTCAGAGCGCTGTATTTTTAATGTACATCACCATGGGAAAGGTTGTTGGTGGCACGGCTCCAATCTTAGCGGAAGGTGTGACGCAATATTCCAATCCTCTCCCTCACGTATTGATCTTGACGGCAATTGTCGTAGGTGTAGCCACAACAGCCGTGGGTTTGTCATTAGTCCTTAGAATAAAAAGCGCTTACGGAACGATCGAAGAAAATGAGTTCCAGAACAAGGAAGATGTTATCTAATGTTTGAACAACACTTAGCGGTTCTACCTGTATTGTTGCCGTTAATCGCTGCGCCACTGGTCGTATTAATAAATAAACCGCGAGCGGCCTGGTTACTTTCTACTCTTTTCGTCGGTGCATGCGTTTATATCTCTTTCGGTCTAGTGTCCGCGACAATGGATGGCGGCGCGCTTCGATACGCACTCGGCGGTTGGGAGCCACCTTGGGGTATTGAAATGCGTGTTGATTCGGCCAACGCATTTGTATTGCTAACGGTTAGTGTGATCGCCACACTTGTATTACTCTTCGCAAAAGAGAGCATTGCTAGTGAAGTTGCTCACAAGCAATTACCTCTGTTTTACAGCGCTTATTTGTTGTGTCTTGCTGGACTCTCAGGAATCCTAATTACTGGCGATGCATTTAACTTATTCGTCTTTTTAGAAATTTCTTCTCTTGCTACCTACACCCTAGTTAGTTTGGCCGCCGACAGGCGTTGCTTAACGGCTGCATTCCGCTATTTAGTCATGGGCACAATCGGTGCAACCTTTATATTGATCGGTGTCGGAATGCTCTATATGAAGACCGGCACACTCAATATGCTTGACCTTGCCGAGAGGATTCAGGCGGTTGAAAGTCACCGAACAATCAATACGGGCCTTGCGTTCATCATGGTTGGCGTGAGTATTAAGCTCGCACTATTTCCTCTGCATATGTGGCTTCCTGCTGCGTATTCGTTTGCACCGTCAGCTGTAACGGCATTCTTGGCAGGAACGGCTACTAAAGTCGCGATTTATGTCATGTTGCGATTTGTCTTTACTATTTTTGGTGCGGGTTACGTATTTGAACAAATGAACATGGAGATCATTGTTTTGGTTCTTGCGTTAGCCGGTATTTTTCAATGTTCTTTCGTCGCGACCACACAAAGTAATATAAAAACATTGCTAGCATATAGTAGTGTTGCGCAAGTGGGCTACATTATTCTCGGCGTCTCGTTGGTTTCTCTGACAGGCTTGACCGCTTCCCTTCTTCATATCTTTAACCATGCATTAATGAAAGCAGCCTTGTTTATGGCGGTGGGTGCTGTCTTTTATCGCATGGGCTCTGTGCAGATCATAGCGTTCCAAGGTTTAGGTCGTCGCATGCCCTGGACTATGAGTGCATTTACGATCGCAGGCTTAAGTATTATTGGTGTACCTCTAACAGTAGGCTTCATTAGCAAGTGGTACTTAGTGACTGCTGCGCTTGAACAAGGCAATTGGCTTGTTGCGTTCTTAGTGCTCGTTGCCTCTTTATTTGCAGTGGTATACATAGGTAAGGTAATCGAGGCGGCTTATTTTAAGGAGCCTAGTGAAGACGCTGACGCTACGAAGATCAAGGAAGTGCCTGTGAGCATGCTCATTCCGATGTGGCTACTTGTCTTGGCTAATATATATTTTGGTATCGACACCTCTTTGACAGTCTCTGCTGCGACAGCCGGTGCTGAAGCACTGTTGAACGGCAGTTCATTAGTTGGAGGTGTTCAATGAACCTTTGGGCAAGCATTAGCCAAGATCAACTAATCAATCTCGCGATATTTATACCATTCTTTGGCGCATTTTTAGTTGGGTTGCTAGGCAAATATCCAAACCTGAGGGAAGCAGCGAGTATTGCGACCTCGATTATCCTGTTTACCGTAGTTCTGGCGATCACCGATAACACGTTCCACGGCACACTGATGAATATGCATTGGTTCGACCTATTCCCGGGTCTGAGCGTTTCATTTTTGGTTGAGCCACTAGGCGTTCTATTTGCTCTAGTTGCCAGCTTTCTTTGGATCGTGACTACGATCTATGCCATTGGGTATATGCGCGGCAATAATGAAAAAAATCAGACGCGCTTTTTTATATGTTTCGCCCTGGCAATCAGCTCGGTGATGGCCATTTGTTTTTCAGATAATTTGCTTACGCTATTCATCTTCTACGAGGTTCTAACACTCTCAACCTACCCTCTAGTTACCCATGCTGGAACTAAAGAAGCGAAAGAAGGCGGACGGATTTATCTTGGTATTTTACTTTCGACTTCCGTCGGTTTTTTATTGTTCGCAATACTTGGCACATATGCCATCACGGGCACATTAGACTTTAAGCCTGGCGGCGTATTCGACGAGTCTTCTCCAGATTTAATGGTTGGCTTGTTACTTGTATTATTTTGTTTCGGGATCGGAAAGGCCGCTCTCATGCCTTTTCATCGTTGGCTTCCATCAGCGATGGTTGCGCCAACTCCTGTCAGTGCCTTACTGCATGCCGTCGCCGTTGTTAAAGCGGGTGTTTTCAGCATTTTGAAAGTTGCGGTATACATTTTCGGTCTTGATACGCTTTCTGACCTTGCTACAACCGACTTAATACTTTATGCCGCCTCCGGCACGATGGTGATTGCATCGATAATCGCGATGACCAAAGACAATCTCAAAGCGAGGCTTGCTTACTCAACAATAGCTCAACTGAGTTACATCGTACTGGGTGCAATGCTAGCTACTGCCATGGGTGTTATCGGAAGCGCAATGCATATCGCTGCTCATGCCTTCGGTAAAATCACCCTGTTTTTCGTGGCCGGTGCGATATACACAACAGCGCACAAGAAGTTAGTGAGTGAGCTTGATGGAATTGGCAAACACATGCCTTTGACAATGACTGCCTTTACGATCGGTGCGATATCGATGATCGGGTTGCCGCCAGCTGCTGGGTTTATTTCCAAATGGTATCTACTACTTGGTTCTCTAGAAACAAGTCAGTGGGTCGCTGTTATTGCCCTAATTCTCAGCACTTTATTAAACGCAGCGTATTTTATTCCAATCGTTTATGCGGCTTACTTCAAATCTGAGCCTAACGACCAGAAACATCAGAGTCATGGAGAAGCGCCACTAATGATTCTGATTCCTTTGTTAATTACAGCGGGCATGACTCTGTTTATGTTCTTTAACCCTGAATTACCACTTGCGCTTGCGAAACAAATGCTGGAGCTGTCTCTATGAATGAACCTGAAAAACATTGGTTAATGAGACCGGCATCGATCAGTTTGCTCTGGAAGGTATTTATCGCCATTTTGGTTCTGACCGTCTTATCTGAATTATTGATTCATAAGCATGAACACTTTGGTATTGATGGCACCTTTGGTTTTTCAGCGTGGTATGGATTTGTTACGTGTGCCGCTATGGTGGTCGGCGCAAAAGTGCTTGGCTACCTCTTGAAGCGTGGAGAGGATTATTATGATGATTGAATTTCCACCAGGCTGGATAATTATCATTGGGGCGCTATTGATCCCTATTACTCAGGGTTTGTTGAGACAAGCTGTACTTGTGGCTTTGCCTGTACTTGCATTGACACTTATCTGGACCTTGCCCGATAACGCGCTTTGGCAAACAAGTTTTCTTGAATACACGCTATCACCGCTTGATTTTTCAACCGTAGGCAAGTTGTTTGCGACTATCTTTTCTTTGATGGTCTTGGTTGGTGGCATCTATGCGATGCGTACCGCTTCCACCTTGGAGTTATCTGCAGCGTTTTTATACGCCGGTAGCGCAATCGGGGTGACTTCTTCTGGCGACTTGATCAGCGTATTTATTTATTGGGAGTTAATGGCAATTGGCTCTACCGCAGTGATCTGGGCTGGCGCAACAAGCTCCGCATACAAAGCCAGTATGCGTTATTTGTTTATGCATTTATTTGGCGGCGTCATATTGATGGCAGGTATTCTGTGGCATATCCATGAAACAGGATCTACCGAATTTACCGCGCTTGAGTTAGCTGGACCTGCTCAATGGCTGATATTAATCGGTTTCTTGGTCAACGCCGGCGCGCCACCTTTCTCGGCGTGGATTGCAGATGCATATCCTGAAGCAAGCCCGAGTGGCTCGGTCTTTCTCTCTGCCTTCACAACCAAAACAGCGGTATTTACGCTGCTTATTGCGTTCCCTGGTACAAGTGTATTGATTCCAATCGGATGCTTTATGATTTTCTACGGCATCATTTATGCTCTGCTTGAAAATGATGCAAGACGAATTCTGTCATACAGTATCGTTAATCAGGTTGGTTTCATGATCACGGGTATCGGTATCGGTACTGAAATGGCGTTGAACGGAGCAGCAGCTCATGCCTTTGCTCATATCGTATACAAAGCTTTACTTCTCATGACGGCTGGCGCGGTGTTATACCGTACAGGCAAGCGTCGCTGTAGCGATTTGGGCGGGCTGTTCCATAGCATGCCGATTACGACACTGTATGGGATTATCGGTGCGTTAGCGATCTCGTCTTTCCCATTTACCTCGGGATTTGTCTCCAAATCAATGATCTCGTCCTCTGCAGCCTATGAGCACATCACATGGGTGTGGTTCTTACTCGCTGCGGCTTCTGCAGGTGTATTTTTACATGCCGGCGTCAAGTATCCTTGGTTTGTATTCTTCCAGAAAGATTCCGGTTTACGACCAGAAGAGTCACCGAAGAACATGCAGTTTGCGATGTTTATCTTTGCATTTTTATGTATCGCCTTAGGCGTATTCCCGCAGCCTTTATATGACCTTCTTCCTTATCCTGTGGATTACGAGCCTTACACGGCAGATCATTTAGTAACTCAGTTTCAGTTACTACTATTTGCTGGGCTAGCTTTCTTTCTTTTGCTACCCATGATGAAGCGTACCGAGACCATTAGCCTTGATTTTGACTGGTTCTATCGAAAACTCGGTACAAAACTTGTCACAGGTTTTGGTAGAAAAGTATATGCCGTGTATGCCAAGCAAGAGCAGGCGTTCGTAAATACGCTTAAGTCACTTGTGACTCATGTTTATGACACACACAAAAATAAACCTAAGGGTTCAGTGGCGCGCATGTGGCCAATTGAAACGATGGTATTTTGGGTAGCTATTCTTCTTTGTGGCTATTTGATCGTTTATTACATATAAGCGTTTAGCAGGTTGAAGTTCTCTAAGTTTCAACCTGCTCCATTCGCTATTTTCGTCCGTTTTTCGTAGTTCGATTAGTTCTATTTTGCTATTCTTCGCGACTAGATAAAGCTCGCTTCAACCAGAATACAAAAACCAATTTCCTATATGACAGTTAAAGATAAATCTCCTTCTAGTAAGGCTGCCCATACCCCTATGATGCAGCAGTACTTTCAAATCAAAGAACAACATGCTCACGAACTTGTTTTTTACCGAATGGGTGATTTTTACGAGCTGTTTTATGACGATGCCAAAACCGCAGCGCATTTACTTGATATTACCTTAACAGCGAGGGGCAAGTCTGGCGGAGAGCCAATTCCTATGGCCGGAGTTCCGTACCACGCTGCAGAGGGCTATATAGCGAAGCTAGTTAAGTGTGGTCTTTCAATTGCTGTTGCGGAGCAAATCGGCGATCCTGCAACAAGCAAAGGACCAGTTGAACGTAAAGTTGTGCGCGTGGTAACGCCAGGTACCCTTACCGATGAGGCGTTTCTTGATGAGCGCTCAGAAAATCTTTTAGGTGCGATCAGCCAAGTTCAGCAAGATATATTTGGTATCGCATGGCTAGAGCTATCATCTGGACGTTTTCACATCACGGAAGTTAAGGGGCTAAGTAATTTAGTTGCTGAAGTACATCGCCTTAAACCTGCCGAGCTTCTTATTAGTGATGAGTTTCCTTTCGAGGATGCTCTTAACATCAAAACGTCTTTAAGACGACAAGGACCATGGAATTTCGAGCTTGATTCCTGTGAACGGATACTAACCAAACATTTCAAGACCAAAGATTTAGGCGGTTTCGGGTGTGATGATTTAACCGCCGCTGTTGGAGCAGCCGGAGCGCTTCTCCAATACGTAAAAGATACCCAGCGTGATGAATTGGCGCATATCAAAACAATGAGTCGTGAATCTTTCTCAGAAAGTATCGTGATTGATGCGGCTAGTCGTAAGAATCTAGAGATAGATGCTACAACTCAAGGCGAATCGACAAGTACGCTGTCTTGGGTATTAGATCATTGCAGTACTGCGATGGGTAGCCGTCTTCTGCGCCGTTGGTTGAACCAGCCTACACAACAGAAAATAGTAGCCGAAAATCGTCATGATGCAGTTGGAGATCTTCTTAATAACTATCACTTCGATCTTGTTATTGATCAGTTAAAGCATGTCAGCGATATTGAACGAATTCTGGCTCGGGTAGCACTTGGTTCCGCACGACCAAGGGACTTTACCCGCCTTAAAGATACGCTTCTTGTTTTACCCGCATTGCAGGTCGCTATTAAGAACCTAAACACCAATTTACTTGATGACTTGAAATCTCGAATCTCAGAGCATCCGTCACTTGCTCAATTGCTCGATAGCGCCGTAATTGATAATCCTCCGGTTGTCATTCGTGATGGTGGGGTTATTAAAGAAGGTTTTGATTCTGAGCTAGATGAACTTCGAAACATGAGTGAAAATGCGGGTCAGTTTCTCATCGATCTAGAGGAACGCGAACGCGAAGAAACTGGCATATCAACACTTAAAGTCGGCTATAACCGTGTACATGGGTACTTTATAGAAATTTCAAAAGCCCAGAGTGAACAGGCGCCAGTACATTACGTTCGCAGACAAACACTTAAGAATGCAGAGCGCTTTATCACACCTGAATTGAAAGAGTTCGAAGACAAAGCCTTGAGCGCTAAGAGTCGCGCCCTAAGTCGTGAAAAAGCTCTTTATGAAGATCTGGTCTCTCAGCTCAATGATCATATCCATGAACTCCAATTGTGTGCCGGTGGGCTCGCGGAATTAGATGTACTGACAAATTTTGCTGAGCGCGCGAGTAACTTAAATTATTGTCGCCCTACTCTTGTTGATGAAAAGCATTTAGACATAGTTGCTGGACGTCACCCTGTTATCGAGCAACTCATTGATGAGTCTTTCGTGCCAAATGATGTTGTGATGAATAATAAGAGAGAGATGCTCGTGATAACTGGGCCTAATATGGGTGGTAAATCTACCTACATGCGCCAAGTAGCGATCATCGCTCTAATGGCTTATTCAGGCGCTTATGTACCAGCTAACTCGGCAACTTTTGGCCCTATCGATCAAATATTTACACGCATGGGAAGTGCCGATGACACCGCAGGTGGCCGTTCTACTTTCATGGTGGAGATGACGGAAACTGCGAACATCCTTAATAACGCGACTAGCAATAGTCTGGTTCTAATGGATGAGGTTGGTCGTGGAACGAGTACATTTGATGGATTGTCGCTAGCATGGTCTGCCGCAGAGTATCTCTCAAACAATACAAAAGCGTTTACTCTTTTTGCCACACACTATTTTGAAATGACGCAGCTAGCTGATCGCTTGAGTAACGTTACCAACGTTCATCTGAAAGCTACAGAGCATGACGATAAGATTATTTTCTTGCACAGCGTATTAGATGGCGCTGCGAATAAAAGCTACGGGTTACAAGTCGCGCAATTGGCAGGTGTACCAAGCTCTGTCGTCGCTAACGCGAAAACCAAGTTGTCGGAACTTGAGTCCGATAAATCGTTAGAGTTCGTTCAGTCAGTTGATTCAGGCAAAGTTGGGGCATCTGCAAGCCGCAATAAAAACACTAAAGACGACGATTTTTTTCAAGCAGAACTGTTTGGTTCGCCCAAATCTAAAGTTGAAGAACTACTGGAAGGAATTGATGTTGATAGCTTAAGCCCTCGTGAAGCGCTTAATGCCTTGTATCAACTAAAGGATGAACTAAGCTAATTCAAATTGGCATAAGCAAATTCGTTTTTGCTCTTGATCGATTATAAGGCTATCGCTAGAATTGCAAACCGCTCGAAAGCCGCGGGATTAATGGCTTTGAGAACAATTATCATTTAAATAAAGGTTAGTATTACCATGACATTTGTTGTTACCGACAACTGCGTTAAGTGCAAATACACTGACTGCGTCGAAGTATGCCCAGTAGATTGTTTTTATGAAGGTCCAAACTTTTTGGTAATCGACCCGGATGAATGTATCGACTGTGCACTATGTGAGCCGGAATGCCCTGCTAACGCGATTTTCTCGGAAGATGAGCTACCAGCAGATCAGGTTCAATATATTGAGTTGAATGCAGAGCTTTGCCAGACTTGGCCAAATATTACGGAACAAAAAGACCCTCTTCCTGATGCTAAAGAATGGGATGGCGTTCCAGACAAACTACAGTACCTAGAAAAGTAGTTAATCCCTATCTCTAGAAAGCCGCTTAAATTAGCGGCTTTTTTATGTCACTTTCTTGCTTCCACTTTATTCCTTTTAGAATTTAGATCACTTTTTATCCGCGTTTAATCCGAACATTTGGTGCGAATATAACGATCATTACAGTGCTACCGAACAAAAATATCTGACTATCATTTAGCCTGTTCGGTTTTCGTTATAAGGAGCGCTAAATAACTCTAAAAAGATTGCCCTACGGATATCGTTGTTAATTTCGTGAGGAGAAGCAGATGTTGCTAGATAGAGTTAGACACCCAAATGAGCGTAGTGACAGAAGACCTAGCTCCTGATTCTGGAATCGCCGCAGATATCACTGCAAATATGCTGAACAAACAATTGATCGTGAGTGATTATCTAAAAACCGGTTTAGAGTAAAACATTAGTGACTTCAATCAATTGTCTGAGCAAACGATTCTTATTCTGAACCAAGCAAACGAACAAATCGAAGACCCAAACCGCGTTGCAATTCTCGAAAGTATAAATGCTTTGTCACGCAATTATGATCAAGCGTTTATCGGAAGCGTAGTGTCCAATATGAGGGAGCGCAACCGTTTAGTGAATGAAGGAATGAACGTTGCTGGTTCTCAGATTAGAAAAGAGCTCACATATATTCGCGACTCGGCATATAAAGATAATGATATCGTTGCTGCATACTATGCAGGCGTCGTTCAAGAAAACCTTCTACTTGCTCGTCTTTATGCGTTTCGATTTTTAGATGACAATCAAGAAAGCTCCGCTGATCGAGTTCCTAACGAACTAAGTGCAGCGTCGCGAGAACTAAATACCCTTATGCCCGAACTTCAGAACGCAAATCTTAGAGCTGCTGCTGAACGTGTAAGGGAAGGAATACGCAATTACGAAAACGCGTTTAAAGCTGTTTCATCATCGATCTATGATCGAAACACAGTTGTAGAAGCGCAGCTGGTTCCGCTTGGTGCGCAGATCTTTGATGCATCGGTCAACTTACAATCGAGTGTGTTTGACTCGCTTTTAAATGAAGGAGCGATGGCTTCGGCATCGATCAAAGATACTCAACTTAGGAATCAGATAATCGTCATCGCAAGTATCGTTCTTGGGCTAACCGTATCCTTATGGATAGCGAAGACGGTCGTGCGTAAAGTCCGAAGAATGAACGCGCTTGTCGACGATTTAGCTAAAGGTGAAGGCGACCTCACCGCTCGCCTTCCCGAAGATTCTCGCGATGAGATAGGAGCGATGTCGAAAAGCATGAATGAGTTTATTCGGGGCTTGCAAGATACGATTATTGCCATTGGGCAGCAAACCGTTTCAATGTCTGAAAATTCTGGAATGCTTGCCGAACATTCAGCGTTAATGAAAAAAATCCAAGGCCAAGCGCGTGAAACGGAACAAATAGCCACCGCTATGGTAGAAATGACGACTACCTCGGAAGAAGTATCTCGAAATGCTGAGGAAACCACTAATGCGGTATATTCTGCACAATCCGAAGTTGCACGTGGAGTGGATACGATCAGAAGTAATGTAAGTACGATTGAACAGGTCTCTAACGAGATCGAAACAACGTCTGCATCTATGGAGCAACTTCATTAAGAGAGCAATAACATCAACAACATTCTTCAAGTTATTTTGGATATTGCAGAACAAACTAACCTGCTAGCGCTTAACGCTGCGATCGAAGCGGCACGCGCTCGCGAGCAAGGCCGAGGGTTCGCTGTCGTCGCAGATGAGGTACGAACACTTGCTAAACGAACACAGGATTCAATGTCTGAAATTGGGAGTGTCTTAAGCACCTTGCAAGACTCATCAAAAGCGTCGCTCGATGCGATGCTAGCGTGTCGAGAGCTCGCACAACAGACGGTTACTCAATCAAACGACACAAAAACTTCTCTTGATACAATCGAGCAAGCGATAGATCAGATCCTTAATATGGCTGGACAAATCGCAACGGCGTCGAGCGAACAACTTTCAGTTTCTGAAGAGATTAGTCGCAATGCGACAACAACTCAGGCATTGTCGGAAGAAACGGCAAACGGAAGTCTACTCATTGCTGAGTCTGGCCAAAACCTAATCGTTGCGGTGGATGCTCTTAAAAATGAAATCGAGCGTTTCAAGGTGGCCTAAATTAATTGTCGCTTGGCAAAAGCGCTGTCTTACAAATCCTGCAGACGTACTTTGCGTTCTCGCGCCTTACTCGATTGTGCCTGATAGACGTCAATTCATGATACTTGTTTGGACAAGCGCAGTGGTAACGGTATCGTTTTATGGTTCTCGCTGGTTTAACTTCATATTGATGAGTCACTTCAGGGGCTTTTTTAAGAACGTCTATCATCACCGATTGCCATTCGCGCCCATGAGGTCTAACGCGACGTTCGACAACTTCGTGCACGATAAAATGCGCTACTTCGTGGCCTACCGTCTCATCTATGAATTGTTGACCATAAAGCGAAAGGAGTTCCTGGTTAAATCGTATCTCTTTTATAAGGCTCTGTTTACGACTCAGCGCTCGTGATTGCGCCTTTCTGATTCTAAATTGCCCTGCAGACTTCCCTCTCAAGTCAAACTTGACTGCATCTAAACAAAACTGTCGCCCAAAGTAGTCTTGGGCTAAAACTAAGCAGCGCTCTAATTCGTCTATGGTCTGTTGCTGAAGCTCTGATAAATTGTGTTCTGGTACTGCGGAATTCATACAGAATAGAAATGATGGAAACGTCGAATTGCGTTAGTATGCCCCACTATTTTAATTAGACGAAATAATAATATGTATGAGCTAAGTGTCCTTTCTGTCTCCTTACTTATTGCGATGGGCTTTTTGGCTGGCATTATTAACACGATGGCCGGTGGTGGTTCGAATCTTACAATACCCGCCTTGATGGTCATGGGTTTACCTGCAGATATTGCTAATGCGACTAATCGCGTCAGCGTTTTCTTCCAATCTTTGACTGCAGCCAACGGTTTTAAAAGCCATGGAAAGTTAGAGATACCTGATCTTAAGAAAATCGTCGGTGTTACTTTAATTGGCGGGCTTGCGGGAGCTTTGTTAGCCTCTTATATGCCAGCTGAATTACTTAAACCGACACTTCTAATATCTATGATTACCATGGCTGGAATCATTTTGTTTAAGCCTGGAGTCGTCGCTCCTCCAGAAGGCACACAAGCACTTGGGATCTCTGAGTCCTCCAGTTCTATTCCTATGTTGTTGTTGGCAGGATTTTATGGCGGATTTGTGCAAGCTGGGGTTGGATTTATCTTAATTGCTGCTATTGCGGGAAGTTTACGCTACGACTTAGTGCGAACGAATGCATTGAAAATTGTCTGTACGCTGGGCTTTACCATCGTTGCGCTATTGATATTTATCGATAATGATCAAATTTTATGGTTGCCTGGATTAATTTTAGCTGTTGGCTCTATTGTTGGCGCTCATATTGCTGTAAAAATAACCATCAATCTGAGTCAAAAAACACTTAAGTGGTTTCTGTTTTTAATGACAATATTTGCAAGCGCCGCCGCGTTGCTTACTTAAACTGAATTTTGTAACTCATAGCGTGTGCTATCCAGAGATAATTATAAATACCTTGGAGGTCCTTCATGACATCAAATCAAAATACAACTGTATGCGTGACTGGCGCATCGGGGTTTATTGCTGCACATCTTGTTAAACAACTTCTTGAGCAAGGTTATAAAGTGCGCGCAACAGTACGCGGCACTGCGGATAAATATCCCTATTTAACCGAATTAGAGGGAGCGTCTGAGCGCCTAGAGTTCGTGCAAGCGGATTTGTTGCAAGAAGGTGCTTATGACCAGGTTGTTCAGGGTTGCGATTACGTGATGCACACTGCTAGCCCATACATTGTGAACGTCAAAGATTCTCAAAAAGAACTTGTCGATCCAGCGGTTAATGGAACATTGAATGTTCTCAAGGCCTGTCAAAAAACAGATTCGGTTAAACGTGTTGTTTTAACCTCATCTCTTGCGGCAATAACCGATGAGCCGAGAAACGATAAAACCTTTAGCGAAAAAGACTGGAATGAAAAGTCTAACTTAAAGCGCAATCCTTACTTTTATTCTAAGGTTCAAGCCGAAAAAGCCGCTTGGGATTACGTAGAAAAGAATAAAGACCAGTGTGACTTCGACTTAGTAACGATTAATCCTTTCATGGTAATCGGCCCGTCTCTCGGCCCAACACTGAATGAATCAAACAAAGTCATCAGAGATTTAATGCATGGTTTGTATCCAGTATTGATGACACTTAATTGGGGGATTGTTGATGTGCGTGATGTAGCCCACTCACACATTTTAGCAATGCAAACTGAGAGTGCCTCGGGGCGTTATTTGATCGTGAACGAAAACTGGAAAATGCGAGAGATGGTTAGCTTCTTAAAGAACGATCTCGGGTGCACGGATTACAAATTGCCTAAGATTGATCTTGATAGTCCATTCGGCACAAAAATCATGCATTTGCTTTCGTATACTCAGCCAAGCGGTAATGGTACTTACATGCGCTCACATATCGGCCAGCAAATGAATTTTGACAACGCTAAGGCTATAAACGAATTGGGGATCAAATACATTTCTATAAAAGAGAGTGTCGAGGCTGCAGTCGAAGATATGCTGAAGTGGGGACACTTGAAACCGCGTAAAGCAAACAAAATGGCTACCGCTTAATACGGTTTATGCTCTTGGTCAGGGTTTCGTTCATCTTTGGCGTTAACGCTGACCAAGATTCTTATTGATTTAAAATTCTATTACCAGATTCCCTAAGAAGCATTACTGCTTTTCGATCCGCTCCCCATCGATATTGATTCAAAACGCCTGAGCTTCTAATAACTCTGTGACAGGGTATAAGACACGCAACAGGATTGTTTGCGATTGCTGAAGCTGCTGCTCTCACAGCTTTGACGTTACCAGAAGCTTCCGCGATTTGTTGATATGTTCGCAGCTCACCTTCAGGAATCGTTAATAAAGCTTCCCAAACCTTAACCTGAAAGACGCTTGCTTTAACAAATAAGGTTACGTTTTGGTTCGATTCACGATTAGAAAAGACTTGTTGGTTTAGCGTTTTAGCGAGGTTGTCCTCGCGAATAAACTCTGCGTTATGCCATTCTGACTCCAGTTCATTGATCAAATCATCTCGACTCTGCGAAGATGACGTGAACGCGAGTTTCATAATCCCTCTTTGGGTCGAAGCAAAAAGAGCATCCCCATATGGAGTTGGAGCAAAACCAAATGTTATCTCAAGATTTTTACCTCGTGATTTATACTCGCCAGGTGTTATGGACTCAATACGAACAAAGTTGTCGTACAGCCTGCTTTCAGAAGAATAGCCGAGCATGTCTGCAGTCTCAGCTACAGAATGGTTAGGCAGAAGCTCTTTGGCTTTCGATCTTGATATGGTTTGCAAGAATTGCTTTGGTGAGAGGCCAACCCACTCGGTGAATACGCGCTGAGCATGGCTCTCGCTCATACAGGCCCTTTGAGCTATATCTCTCAGCGTTGGTTGCTTGTTGCTTTGCTCGCAAAGAAACTGAATAAGCTTTTCTGCGTTTGTATAGTGTCGTGACGTTTCTAGTTCGTTCATACAGAAAACTTAACACACCTAAGACCTGAGGTATCACCCGATTCTTGCTCAATGGTCGAGTTAAATCCCCTGATCAAGCGCTTTGAATTAGATGCTTCTCTAATTCAGCACGAATATCGTGAGGTATCGGCTCGGACTTTTTATCTTGATGATTAAAGTGCACCATTGTCGCTAGACCTTTAGCGCACAATCTTTCGTTCTGCCAAGCTTCTTGATAAACCTGCAGGGAGCTGTTTCCTAGTTTTTTCACTCCAGTCTTGATCGTTACATCACTCGCGTAAAACATCTCGCCGGTATATTCCACTTCGACTTTCGCAAGAATGAGATTCCATTGTTTTGGATTTAACGAAGGAACAAATATCTTGAATATTGGTGTGCGGCTTTGTTCGAACCAAACTGGTAACGTGGCATTGTTGATATGACCAAGAGCGTCTGTTTCAGCAAAGCGAGGCTGGATAATCTGGGTAAACATAGAGGAAAGCTTATTTTTCTTATTGAAGGCTACGCCTGACGACTTACGCCAGGCGTATGGAAGAATTAGCCGATTTTAGGATCTAATTCGCCTGACTGATAACGCTCGAACATAGTTTCGAGACTAACAGCTTTGATTTTAGATGCATTGCCAGCAGTGCCGAATGCTTCATAACGCGCAACAACAATCTCTTTCATTGCAGAAACTGTTTCTTTCAGATATTTGCGTGGATCAAACTCTGAAGGGTTTTGCGCCAAGAAGCGACGAACAGCACCGGTTGACGCTAAGCGTAGGTCAGTATCGATGTTTACCTTACGAACACCGTATTTGATACCTTCAACAATTTGCTCTACTGGAACGCCGTACGTTTCAGGGATTTCGCCACCGTACTCGTTGATCACTGCAAGCCACTCTTGCGGTACAGATGATGAACCGTGCATAACAAGGTGGGTATCTGGAATGCGTTCATGGATCGCTTTGATGCGGTCAATCGCAAGAATATCGCCAGTTGGTGGGCGAGTAAATTTGTAAGCCCCATGGCTTGTGCCACATGCAATCGCCAGTGCATCTACTTGAGTTTGTTTTACGAAGTCAGCTGCTTCTTCCGGGTCGGTCAACATCTGATCGTGCGTCAAAGTGCCTTCAGCTCCAATCCCATCTTCTTCACCGGCTTGGCCCGTTTCAAGAGAACCTAAACAACCAAGCTCGCCCTCTACAGACACACCGCAAGCGTGGGCCATTTCGACTGTGCGACGGGTTACATCGACGTTGTATTCATAGTCTGTTGGCGTCTTACCATCTTCACCAAGTGAACCGTCCATCATGACTGATGAGAACCCAAGTTGGATCGAACGCTGACATACTGCCGGTGATGTACCATGGTCTTGGTGCATAACAACAGGAATGTGCGGAAACTCTTCTGTCGCAGCAAGAATCAGATGACGAAGAAAAGGCGCGCCTGCATATTTACGGGCACCTGCAGAAGCTTGAACGATTACTGGGCTGTCTGTTTGATCCGCAGCTTCCATAATTGCGCGCATTTGTTCTAAGTTGTTAACGTTAAATGCTGGCACGCCGTAACCAAATTCCGCCGCGTGGTCTAGCATTTGACGCATGCTAATTAAAGCCATTGTATGCTCCTATTAAAGTAATAAATTAGTTCGATGCGCGCTTGGTAAGCATCGCAACTGCAGGTAAGGTTTTGCCTTCTACAAACTCAAGAAAAGCGCCGCCACCAGTTGAAATATATGAAACCTGATCGGCTATTCCGTATTTATCTACGGCAGCTAATGTATCACCACCTCCGGCAATCGAAAATGCTTCGCTTTCAGCAATCGCCATTGATAAGGCTTTGGTTCCTTCTCCAAACTGGTCGAACTCGAAAACGCCAACCGGGCCATTCCAAATAATAGTCCCTGCGTTTTTAATGATTTCGGCTAGCTTTGCAGAGGTTTCTGGGCCAATGTCGAAAATCATATCATCATCAGCAACCGCCTGAGCGCTCTTTCCTTCAGCTACAGCCGTCTCAGAAAATTCTTTACCGGTCACGACATCAGTTGGTGTTGGGATATCCGTTTTTTCCGACAGAGCTTTCGCGTTAGAGATCAAATCTTCTTCATATAACGATTTACCAACTGGATTGCCCGCCGCAGCAAGGAAAGTATTTGCAATACCGCCCCCAACAATAAGCTGATCAACTTTGTCTGATAGAGATTCTAATACCGTCAACTTAGTAGATACTTTTGAGCCACCAACAATAGCGACGAGTGGACGCTTTGGTGTATCTAGTGCGTGAGCTAGTGCTTCAAGTTCAGCTGCGAGTAATGGGCCTGCACAGGCAATCGGCGCAAATTGTCCGACACCGTGTGTTGAAGCTTGCGCGCGATGCGCAGTTCCAAATGCGTCCATGACGTATACATCACAAAGCGTAGCGTATGCCTTTGACAATGTCTCTTCGTCTTTTTTCTCACCCTTGTTAAAGCGAACGTTTTCGAAAAGCACTACATCGCCATCTTGAATATCTGATGGGACTTCCAAAGTCTTAAGTAAAGGAACATCTTTGCCGAGTAATGAAGAAAGATGATTAGCCACTGGCTTCAACGAAAATTCTTCTGCATATTCGCCTTCGGTTGGTCGGCCTAGGTGCGACATCAACATAACTTTTGCGCCCGCTTCAATAGCGGCTTTAATTGTTGGCAATGACGCGCGAATACGTGCATCGCTTGTTACTTTGCCATCTTTGACCGGTACATTAAGGTCTTCGCGGATCAAAACGCGTTTACCTTTAAGTTCTAGATCGGTCATTTTCGTTACGTTCATCTATCGTAATCCTATAAATGTTTATCAAGTTTTATGTATTCAATGTTTCGCTATTCAAACTGCACCAGTAGTCGGCAAGTTCAAGCATTCTATTCGCAAAGCCCCATTCATTATCAAACCAAACTAATAACTTGACGAGCCGACCTTGTGTAACACGGGTTTGGCTTCCATCAACCGTAGAGGAATGCGGGTCTTGGATGAAATCACTTGACGCAATGGGCTCCTCAGTATAGGCCACTATTGGATGTTTGAAGTGGGTGCAAGCATCACGCAGGATCGTATTGATCTCTTTAGGGGTGGTGTCGCGCGCTACCAGAGCTGTTAAATCAATCGCTGAGACATTAATTGTCGGAACACGCATGGCATTCGTTGATAATTTGCCCCGGAAAGACGGAACAATTCGTTCGATACCTTTATCAAGAGCGGTCTCTACAGGCACCATATTCGCCATTGCGCTTCGCGTTCGACGTAAGTCTTTATTGTGATATGCGTCGATCATAGGTTGATCATTCATGGCTGAGTGGATGGTCGTCATTGATGCTGACTCAATCCCTATGTTCTGGTCCAGCTCACATAAGATCGGAACGATCGCGTTTGTGGTACATGAAGCAGCGGATACAATCTTATCGTTGATATCCATAGTGTGCTCGTTCACACCAAACACAATTGTTTTATCGATATCTGCTGACGCAGGTTGTGAGAAAAGAACTTTCTTCGCCCCGGCATTAATATGTTTCTGTGCATCCTCTCGCGTGCTATGCACACCGGTGCATTCAAAAACAACATCTACATCGAGTTCTTTCCAAGGTAAGGATTCGATGCCCTCTAGATGAGTTAGTCGGATATGATCATCACCTACAATTAGGGTGTCGTCATTGCATCGAACTGACTCACTAAAACGACCATGGGTTGTGTCGTATTTAGTTAGATACGCAATCGTCTCTGCGTCTGCGAGTTCGTTAATGGCAACGATCGTAAAACTCTTACGTAACTCAGAATTCTGATACAAGGCGCGCAATACGCCCTGACCAATTCGTCCAAATCCATTTATGGCAATACGCCAAGACATACAGCTTGCCTTATCGTTTATAGGAGCTCTTCGGCAACGTTTAATACGTTTTCGACAGTAAATCCGAACTCTTCGAACAATTGATTTGCTGGTGCAGACTCACCGAAGGTTTCCATACCAACAATACGTCCATCTAAACCAACGTACTTGTACCAATAATCTGCGATGCCAGCCTCAACTGCTACGCGAGCAGTAACTTCAAGTGGAAGAACGCTTTGCTTGTATTCAGCACTTTGACGGTCGAACACGTCAGTTGATGGCATTGAAACAACACGTACCTTTGTGCCCTTCTCGATAAGCTTATCTGCCGCCTCTTGCACCAAAGCAATTTCAGAGCCTGTCGCAATAAAGATAAGCTCAGGCGTACCATCGCAATCACGCAGTACGTACGCACCTTTTTCGATGTTTTCTACTTGCGTAGCATCGCGAGTTTGGTGAGGTAAGTTCTGACGGGAGAATACAAGAGAGCTTGGGCCATCTGTGCGTTCTACTGCTGACTTCCATGCTGCTGCAGATTCAACAGCATCACATGGTCGCCATGTATCCATATTTGGAGTCGTTCTCAATGAAGCAATCTGCTCTACTGGTTGGTGCGTTGGACCATCTTCACCCAAGCCGATTGAGTCATGAGTAAATACGAAAATTGAACGTTGCTTCATCAATGCAGCCATACGCACTGCATTACGCGCATATTCCATGAAAATCAGGAAGGTCGCACCGTAAGGAATAAAACCACCGTGTAACGCAATGCCGTTCATTATTGCTGACATGCCGAATTCACGAACACCGTAGTGGAGATAATTACCCGAAGCATCTTCAGCTGTAACAGCTTTTGATTCGCTCCACATTGTAAGGTTCGATGGTGCGAGATCCGCAGAGCCCCCCATAAACTCAGGAAGAAGTGGGCCAAATGCGTTTAGTGTGTTCTGAGAAGCTTTGCGGCTAGCAACTGTATTTGCATCGGCCTGGCACTGATCAATGTAAGCTTTCGCTTTCTCAGAGAAATCTTCCGGTAGATCTCCAGATAAGCGGCGTGTCAATTCGAGCGCTAACTCAGGGTAAGCTTCAGCATAAGCCGAGAACTTTTCTTCCCATGCATCTTCGAGCTGCTGGCCTTTATCTTTTGCATCCCACTGTGCATAGACATCTTCAGGTACTTCAAATGCACCGAATTCCCAGCCTAACTTCGCACGCGTTGCAACGATCTCTTCTTCCCCTAATGGTGCGCCGTGGCAATCTTCTTTACCTTCTTTATTTGGCGAACCAAAGCCAATGATTGTTTTGCAGCAAATCAATGTTGGTTGAGTGGTGTTCGCTTTCGCCTGTGCAATCGCTGCTTCAATTGCGTCTGCATCATGGCCATCTACTGCAGGAATTACTTGCCATCCGTATGATTCAAAACGCTTAGGCGTGTCGTCTGTAAACCAGCCTTCAACTTCGCCATCAATAGAAATGCCGTTGTCATCATAAAATACAATAAGTTTGCCGAGGCCTAGAGTACCCGCAAGAGAGCATACTTCGTGCGAAATACCTTCCATAAGGCAGCCGTCACCAGTAAAGGCGTAAGTGTAGTGATCAACGATATCGTGACCATCTTGATTAAACTGGGCAGCCAAAGACTTTTCTGCGATCGCCATGCCTACTGCATTTGCAATACCTTGACCAAGAGGACCTGTAGTTGTCTCAACACCTGGCGCATAGCCATATTCAGGGTGACCAGCCGTTTTAGAATGTAACTGACGGAAGTTTTTCAGATCATCAATGCTTAAGTCATAACCAGTCAGGTGCAGCAGTGAATAGATAAGCATCGATCCGTGACCATTTGACAAAACAAAACGGTCACGATTTACCCAATGTGGATTCGTTGGATTGTGATTTAAGTGGCCGTTCCATAGGACTTCGGCAATGTCGGCCATCCCCATTGGTGCTCCTGGATGTCCAGATTTTGCTTTCTGAACCGCATCCATACTCAATGCGCGGATTGCGTTAGCTAGATGACGTCGTGATGACATTCCAATTCTCCTAGGGGTAAATACATTAATAAGGCCAAAAACGGCGCAGTATTTTCGCTTAATTCAAGCGCTCGAGCAACAGTCAGGCAGAGTAAATCGACTCACTCTGCCCTTGATTTATGTTATTTATTGAGAAACTTACTTAAACTGCATGTGTTGTGCTCTGAGCAAGATCTAATAGCTCTCTTAATGCCACGGAATACATCGCGTATTCAGCATCATCGCTCGCTTTAAGTTCAGTTAAAGTGGACTGCCATCGAAACACTAAATCTTCATGCTGCTCCATCCAAGTATTAATGCGTTTCGCGATGTCTTTAGGAGCGCCTTTCATAGCAAGAAGCCCGCTTGTAAGCGCGCGCTGTTGCCAGTCAAGATCTTCTCTAAATGCTTCCCTTGCAAGTGCCTGCCAGTGGGTTGAAGGGCTCAATCGATCGATCTGTTGGGCGAACCAATTAAGATCGAGGTAGTCGCCAATGCCGTAATACACTTCAGCCACGCGCTCTAAGCTTGCATTTGAGGCTTCATGCGCTTCAATAATCCCGAGAGCGGCATAACTCAACGAAGCTCCCGCAATTGTACTAGCTAACTCATCGGGAACACCCTGTTCAGTTAAGGATGTGAACCGAGCGTTCCAGCTTTCTTTCACTTCACCTCTCAAGTAATCAGGCAAATGCGCCGAAATCTGCGACACACCAGAGGCAAATCTTTCTATGTTTGCTAAGACGTGTAGCTCTGAGCGGCGATTGCGGATAAGCCAGCGAACTGATCGCCGTATCAAAGTCATTAAACTTAGCATCATGTCGATCTGCACGGTTGCAGGCACTTTATAATCAAGCGCCTCAATAGACTCCCAATAATGATCGAGTTTGAATACGTCTTTCGCAATCAAATATGCAAGCGCAATTGATGTCGCATTCGCGCCCGTAGAGGTATGAAGCCGCTCAACAAAAGAAATGCCCATGTGGTTGACCATATCATTGGCGACCTGCGTTGCGACAATCTCACTGTGTAACTGGTGCTGGCTAATCTGCTCGCCGAACTTCTTATTCAAGCGCGAGGGAAATACATTGAATACTTCTTTTGCAACATAAGCATCTGATGTGAAACATGAATCGTTTAGCAGCTCTTTGAGATCACCTTTCACATACGAAATGAGCACTGCTAGCTCAGGTCGAGTCAAGCCAGAACCGATAGATTTTCTTTCCACCATTTCCTCTTCGAGGGGTAAGAACTCTAACTCTCGGTTCAACTTGCCTGCTAGCTCCATGGAATTCATTAAGCGGCGATATTCTTCAGTGCGAGCAATCGCTTCGTGCGAGGCGATACTAATAGCTTGTGTTTGTCGATAATTGTGGCGCAACACATGTTCAGCAACATCATCTGTCATGTCGTGCAGTAATTTATTGCGCTGTTTATCGGTCATATCTCCGTCAGCAACAACACCACCCAGCAAAATTTTGATGTTTACTTCGTTATCAGAACAATCCACGCCGGCGGCGTTATCAATAAAGTCAGTATTCAACAATCCGCCGTTTTGAGCATACTCAATGCGCGAGCGCTGGGTCATCCCTAAATTACCACCCTCGCCTATGACTTTGACACGAAGCTCTTCGCCATTTACGCGCAAGCCGTCGTTTGCCTTATCTCCGCAATCTGTATGTGCTTCGGTTTTAGCCTTAACATAAGTTCCAATCCCTCCAAACCACAACAGATCTGAATCTGCTTTCAGTAAGCGATTGATCAATATCATTGGCGCTAGACTGTCTTCTTCTGCATCGATCAGCTTTTTGATCTCAGGACTCAATGGGATAGATTTAGCATCTCGTCTGAACACACCCCCGCCACGAGATATCAAGTCTTTGTTGTAATCATCCCAAGACGATCTCGGCAATTCGAAAAGCCTTTTTCTTTCTTTAAAGGATCGCTCAGCATCTGGATTAGGATCGATAAATATATGTAGATGATTAAATGCTGCGACCAGTTCTGTCTTGTCGGATAAAAGCATTCCATTGCCGAACACATCGCCGGACATGTCACCGATGCCAACACAACTAAAAGTTTCTTTTTGGATATCTTTTCCAAGCTCTTTAAATAATCTTTGAACAGATACCCACGCGCCTCTTGCGGTAATACCCATTTTTTTGTGGTCGTAGCCTTGGCTGCCACCAGATGCAAATGCATCGCCTAGCCAATGCCCCCGATCCAAAGATATTTGATTTGCGATATCTGAGAATGTCGCAGTACCTTTATCAGCGGCCACAACCAAGTAATAGTCATCTTCATCATGACAAACTGTATTTTTTGGATGAACCACCTTTTGCTTGACCAAATTGTCGGTGACATCGAGCAATGCTGAGATAAAGATTTTGTAGCATTCAACACCTTCTTTAAGAAACGCATCTCTGTCGTTCTGTGGAAGTTGTTTTGCGACAAAGCCGCCTTTCGCTCCAACCGGCACGATAACTGAATTTTTTACCTGTTGAGCTTTTACTAGACCCAAGACTTCCGTTCTATAGTCTTCATTTCGATCTGACCAACGTAAGCCACCACGAGCAACACGGCCACCCCGTAAGTGCACGCCTTCAATTCGGGGCGAATACACAAATATTTCAAACATCGGTACAGGCAGTGGCACATCAGGAATGAGGCGCGGTAATAATTTAAATGATAGGTAGGCCTTTGCTGCGCCTTGTTCAGTTTGGTAGAAATTGGTCCTAACGGTTGCCTTGATCAAAGACAGATACAGTCTTAAAATTTTATCTTCTGTAAGGTTTGGCACTGATTCTAGTGCGTCGTTGATGAGGTTTTCTAACTCACCGCCTCGCTCTTCTCGTTCAGCAACTTTTAAACCCTTCGGATTAAACCTCACATCAAACAATTCAAGTAAAAGCCTGACAATCGCTCCATTTGCAATCAGAGTGGATGAAATAAGCTCTTGAGAGTTACTGACTCGAATTTGACGCATATACCGTGCATAACTTCTAAGTACAGCGATTTGGCGCCAATCTAGATAGGCGCTTGCAAGCAACATGTTGAATCGGTCGTTTTCGGCGCGTTGAGCCCATATTTCTTTAAATAATTCTTCAAACTGCGCGCTAATTGCAGATAAATCTACGTCAGTCTGGCCCTGACTTTCCAACAAGAAATCATGAATCCAGACGCTGTTTGCATCGTCATTCTTAACGATAAACGGGCTTTCACCAATGACATTGAAGCCCATGTTTTCAAATATGGGCAGAACTTCTGATAAGGTGACGGGGGTATCCGAAAAGAACAGTTTGCAATGAAACTTCGACGCAGGTTCCGACATCGCCCGATAAAAGCTCATTTCAAAACCAGGTGAGCCGATAATTTTATCGATGTGCTGCAGATCTAAAGATGCTCTCCGTGCGGTGAACGCTTCACGGTAACTCGCATTAAACCCTTGTCGGTATTGCTTCGCTAAATGAACGCCTTTTTCTTCGCCATATTGGTCATTTAATGCAGCCTCCAAATCATCAAACCACGAAACGACTGTGCTCATGATCTTCTTTCTAATGGAGTCGTGAACCTCTTTAGATGGTGGCGTTCCGCTGAGTTTTACGTTGAACTGCGTTCGTGCAAGAGGAGATTCCGAAAGATGCGTATTGAAGTCTATGTCTTCCGCGTTCAAATCTTTAGCCAGTATGTTCTGTAGTTTTAACCTGAGATCTGTATTGAACAAGTCGCGAGGCACATAAACTAAAACACTCACGAAGCTGCCAAAGGCATCTTCGCGCATATAGACGTCTACCTTGCGACGCTCTTGCGCATACAAAGCAGCCTGCAACGCACTAGTAAGACGCTCGGTCGAAACCTGAAATAATTCATCGCGCGGAAAGGTTTCTAACAGTTGTCTGAACTCTTTTCCGCTGTGATCTTTCTCGTTGTAGCCTGAAAGATCGATAGCTTCTTTCGCTTTCTCTCTTAAAAATGGAATACGAGAAACTTCTTCGTTAAACACGCGTGCTGTGTACAGTCCTATGAAACGTCTCTCACCAATGACTTCGCCATCGTCATTAAAACGCTTTACTACTATGTAATCCGGGTATGCAGGACGATGAACGCGGGCACGTCGGGAGGACTTCGCAAACAAGAGTATGTCGGGTCGCAAAATATGCTCTGCAACTGATTCTGATATTTCTGCCAAATCCAAATTTTCTTGCGTCCGATGCGCGTACTTAAGAATGCCTAATGCAGAATCATCGTTTCGAACCAGTAGTGATTTAGTCTTAGTTTTTTTGAGGTCATACTCGATATACCCCAAAAAGCTAAAGCGGTTATCAGATAGCCAAGATAAGAAGGCAGTCGCTTCTGATAGTTCTTTCTCCGTAGCGCGGGAATGACCTTTTTCTTTCCAGCTATCTGTTATGGCAGTGACTCGCCCAAGCATTTCGTCGTAGTCATCTACGGCATCGGCAACTTCACTCAAAACGGATTCAAGCTCCGCCTTTAAGCTAGTCAATTCTTCTTGACTGTTAACCCGATCAACCTCAATAACCATTAACGCTTCAACATTGCATTTAGGGCTTGATGAGGCGTTATCAATCGCTTTTAAAGAGCCCTTATCATCACGTGTTGTATGCAAAATGGTATGTTGAATGCCTTGCACTCGCAGATTCTTATCAGCAAGCGCCATTCTGATAGAGTCAACGATAAACGGAATGTTGCGCATGAGCACGCTTATAACGGTGTGCGGGCTTTGCCATCCACTGACCTCAAGTCCAGGGTTGTCGATTTGCACAATCGCATCAGTCTCAAGTGACGAGTTGACTAGACGCCATTTGCTAACAAAATAGCCAAATACGTCGACGATGGACTTACCAACAAACTCCTGGGTATAGGCTGATGCCAATACATATTCGATAAAATCGATAAGAGGTTTCTGCTCTTGTTTTGGCATTGTTGATGCCGCGTGCTTACTAAGAATTTCAAGTATTTCTTGTTGTTCCTGATTTTCTATCAATTTCATGTTTAGCAAAAACCTCGAAAGTCGTTGTCAATCCCGCTAATTCACAATTTTATGAGACGTTTTAGAATGTCGATTAAGAATAGTTCATAGGGCTGAAATTGCGTATTAACGCGCCATGCAATAACGTGGCTACCTTGTAACAATCAATCAGTTGAGACTCATCCAACATGCAAGCCAATCAAGTATTTTCGTCTCTAAAGATGCAACTGTCGTCAACCATCATTGGACAGGAGCATTTGGTGGACTGTTTGCTGATCGCATTGCTAGCCGATGGCCACTTGCTTGTAGAGGGGGCGCCAGGGCTTGCAAAAACAAAGGCAATTAAGTCTTTGTCTGATCATATTGAAGGCGACTTCCAGCGTATTCAATTTACACCGGATTTGTTGCCTTCTGATATTACAGGCACCGAGATCTATCGAATGGAAACAAACTCGTTCGAATTTCAGCGCGGACCGATTTTTCACAACCTCGTACTTGCAGATGAAATTAATCGTGCCCCAGCTAAAGTACAAGCCGCTTTGCTTGAAGCAATGGCGGAGCATCAAGTGAGTGTAGGTAAACAGACTTACCCGCTTGATGATTTATTTTTAGTGATGGCAACACAAAACCCAATTGAGCAAGAAGGCACTTATCCTCTCCCTGAAGCGCAGCTTGACCGTTTTCTCTTGCATGTAACGATCGATTATCCATCTGCGGAAGCAGAAAAGCTTATTTTGCGTTTAGTCCGAGATGAGCTCAAGAAAGCCGCCAGTGAAGCTGAGTCTGGAATCACATTAAGTAAAGCGGTTATCCAACAAGCACGACAAGAAGTTTTGGGTATTCACATGTCTGAAGCTGTTGAGGATTATATTATTTCCCTTACGACGGCGACGCGAGAGCCAAGAAGCTTTAGCGAAGAGCTTGCACGTTGGGTCGAATTTGGTGTGAGCCCCAGAGGCACAATTTCACTCGATCGTTGTGCACGGGCCTACGCATGGATTAAAGGAAAAGACTTCGTCTCACCTCAAGATGTGAGTGCTGTGATCCATGATGTTTATCGCCACAGAATTCTGCTTAGCTTTGATGCCGAGGCAGAAGGCGTATCTGTAAATGACGTTATCGACCATTTGTTGTCGTGCGTCCCCGTCGCATAAGCTTTCATCACGATCGTGCGCGTAATATCCGACAAATTGATCAACGCAGGTGTTTATGTTAGCGTTGAATCGCTCGTTAAACTGAGTTCGACAGCGCGTCGTTTGAGTTATTTTCGGGCGCGTGTTGTTAAGCAGCAACAAGCCGGCTCGCATCACTCCCGCTTCAAGGGGCGCGGGATGGAGTTCGCAGAAGTACGTCCCTATCAAGCGGGTGACGATGTGCGAAGCATCGATTGGCGTGTAACTGCGCGCAAACAATCTACGCATACAAAGCTATTCCAAGAAGAGCGAGAGCGTCCTGTTGTGGTTATCTGTGATCAGAGCGCTTCTATGTTTTTTGGTAGCCGCGGTTGTTTAAAATCTGTGCTCGCAGCGCGATGTTCAGCACTATTGTCTTGGAGTGCGTATGCGCATAATGATCGCGTAGGCGGAATAATTTTTAACGATCAACAACTACTCACTATCAAACCTGGTCGTAACCGCAAGTCTATTCTTCAGTACATCAACCATGTCGTTGCGTTAAACAACGAACTAAGTGCAGAGACCTCGGCATCAGCGCCTCAACTTAATCGAAATCAACAATTCACCCTAGCGCTCAAAGAAGCTTGCCAAGTCATAAAGCCGGGTACCTTGATATTTGTTATTAGTGATTATCACAAGCTTGATGCCACCGGCGAGCGCCATCTAAATACTTTGGCTAAGCATAATGAGCTTGTATTGCTACGCTGCACAGACCCCTTAGAAAAGAATTTGCCAACAGGGGGTGCTCTTCCGGTGTCGGATGGCGATCATACCTTTTACGTTCGCGGACAAGACGAGGGTGCTCGTAAGGTCTTATCTAATTGGGATGAAGCAATTACTAATCGCGTCGAACAGCTGTCGCGTAATAGGAATGTAAATGCTTGGGAGTTGAACACGAATCTCGACTTTGAGCGTCAACTTGCTGAAATTTCTCGGCAAGTTTCGTTAGGAGCATCATCTCGATGAACGAGCTCCCTATTCACGACATTATTACTCAGCCTGCTATTTCATGGTGGCCGCCATCTATTGGTTGGTGGGTGCTTGCCGCTCTACTAATTACACTTATTTTTGTGACCGTTAGATTCATTTATGTGCGTCATCGCAATAACCAATGGAAGCGTGTTGCGCTAGCTAAGTTCGAGACTCTTAAATCGCAGGAGTCTCAGACAGTTCAATTAAATCAAGATATTCAAATCTTGTTGAAACAAGTAATTAGTTACGTCGAGAAAGATTCTAGTATTAAATCGCGTCATGGCGCTGAATGGGAAAATTGCTTGTCTTCGCATATTCCTTTGCTCGACCAAGCCGCGTTAGATGCTCTTGGTGATGGAAATTACAGGGCATCGCCAAATCGTATCGATGAACAAGCACTAGAGAACATTGAACGCTGGCTTAGGAAGATAAAATGCTAGATTATCTCTCTCAGCTTGAATTGCTCTGGCCCTACGCTCTCCTGCTTGCTTTCGCACCGTTGCTGTTGCAGATACGGAAAGATAGGAATTCGGATAATGACAGCGTTTCAAATGCACCATATATTCACGCATACGTTAATGCGCACTCGGAATACGGTTTTACTCAGTCGCAAACCGGCAAACTTCATAAACGCAAAAAGTCTATTTTAATTTTGTTGTGGCTTTTGCTCGTTATAGCGCTAAGTCGTCCACAACTGCTAGGCCCCGCGGTCGAGCTCCCGCTTGAAGGTCGCGACCTAATGCTTGCTATAGATATCTCTCCGAGCATGAAAGAAGAAGATATGCCTTTGGACGGTTATCGTGCAACGCGCTTAGATGTCGTTAAATCTGTTGTCGGTGAGTTTACAAGTAAACGACAAGGCGACAGATTAGGTCTGATTCTGTTCGGCACAGAGCCTTATATTCAGTCTCCTTTATCCTTCGACACCAAGACGATCAACACCCTGCTTCAAGAGGCGTTTCTTGGAATGGCGGGTCAAGCTACTGCGATCGGTGACGCGATTGGTCTAGCGGTCAAACGTTTAAAAGATCGTCCTGAGCAAAGTCGCGTTTTAATTCTTTTAACTGATGGTGCAAATACTGCTGGAGAGATCCCTCCTGAGAAGGCCGCAGAGCTCGCAGGTAGTCTTGGCATTAAAATATACACTGTCGGCATTGGTGCAGATGAAATGCTGCAACGGAGTCTATTTGGAACGCGCCGAGTTAACCCTTCGGCAGATCTCGATGAGGACTTGTTAAAGCAAGTCGCTGCAACAACGAATGGCGAATACTTCAGAGCACGCAATGTAGAGGAATTAAAAGAGATCTATACCTTGATTGATCAGCTAGAACCTATTGAATCAGATGTAAGAATCTTTCAGCCGAAGCAAGCGATCTCACATTATTTTCTTGCTCTCGCACTACTGATTTTTAGTGTTTACAAGCTTGTCGTTTTACTCCAAAGAGCAAGCCGCCAGTCTAGTATGAGTGAGGAACAAGATGCTTGATCTAATTCTTCCTCATTTTCTCCGACCGGATTTTTTGTATTTATACCTAGCCTTACCCTTTGTTTGGTGGTTGCTAAAACGTGGCGCAACGCAAGACAATTCCTGGACGAAACATATCGACTCAACACTGCTAGAGGCAATTCAGGGCGGAACTCTTGAAGCCGGGAAAAAAACTAAGCAACCGTCTCGAGCCATCGGCGTCATTATTTTTGCTCTCTTGATTTTTGCCTTATCCGGCCCGAGCTGGAAGCAAACGAAAACACCTTCAGTCCAGCCGAGTGATAACGCTGTTGTAATTTTAGACTTGTCACTGTCTATGCTGGCGGAGGATACCGCGCCTTCGCGTCTCGTCCGTGCAAAGCAAAAAATAATAGATTTGTTGAAACTGCGATCTGGTGGATCAACTGCACTCATTGGCTTCTCGGGTGATAGTTTTGTCGTCACTCCGCTCACTGACGACACAAATACGATTGAAGCCAATCTGAAAGCACTAGCACCTCTAATAATGCCTGTTATTGGGAGTCGACCTGACTTAGCTGTTACGCAGGCAGTTTCTGTAATGGAAGATGCTGGATTCAACCAAGGTCGAATTTTTTTATTTACTGATGGCGTCGCAGAGCATCACTCGAAACGCATAACTGAAACATTAAATTCTAAGCTTTTTTCGCTAGATATTATTGGTGTCGGAACCGAATTAGGCGGGCCCATCAAGCTTCCGGATGGACGCGGATATCTTAAAGACAAAGGCAGTGTTGTCATTCCGAAGCTAGAGATGGCTCAATTAACATCGCTGGCTACATCTCATCGTGGCCAAGCAGAACGCTTGAGTCTGAATAGTAGTGATCTATTAAATCTCAGAGCCGACGATCTGAGCACGGAGCTTAATCCGGAACTCAATGAACGGGAATTCGATCAATGGCAAGACATGGGATATATCTTTTTAGCGATTACTCTGCCACTCATTCTATTAGCTTATCGCCAAGGTGCACTGCTGCTTGTTTTGATCTTTATACTTCCTGACGAAGCGTCTGCATTGAGTACAGATACATTATGGAAAAGCAATGACCAGCAGGCGCAAGAACTATACGAGAGCGGCGACTTCGAAGGTGCCGCCGAACAATTTGAAAGCCCGCTACATAAAGCAGATGCGTATTATCGTGCAGAAAAGTATCAACAAGCTGCAGATATTTATAGGGCTTATGATGACGCGACAAGTCAATATAATTTAGGAAATTCTGCCCTACTCCAAGGCAATGTTGACGAGGCGATTAGTGCTTATGAGCAAGCGTTGAACCTTAAACCTCAGTTCACCGAAGCGGCAGAAAACAAAGCGATCGCTGAGCAGATTAAGCAACAGCAAGAACAACAGAACCAAGACGGACAGCAGAACCAAGACGGACAGCAGAACCAAGACGGACAGCAGAACCAAGACGGACAGCAGAATCAAGACGGACAGCAGAATCAAGACGGCCAACAGAATCAAGACGGCCAACAGAATCAAGACGGCCAACAGAATCAAGACGGCCAACAGAATCAAGACGGTCAACAGAATCAAGACGGTCAACAGAATCAAGACGGTCAACAAAATCAAGATGGGCAACAAAATCAAGACGGTCAACAAAACGCTGAGAAGAATGGCGATGATTCGGGGTCTCTTCAGAACACTGATGATATTAAAGATCAGAATGAGGAGCAATCTAGTGCGGCCTCGCAACAGACTAGTAATGATGAGACGAACAAAAAACTTAGTGCACAACAATCACAAGCGCTCGATGAGCTTGATCAACAGCAAGCTGGCAGTGATGATAGTGGTGAGTTTGCTGCCTACAGTGATCAGTTGAGTGATGAAGAACGTCGCTCATATGAGCAATGGATGCGCAGAATACCTGACGACCCTTCTGGTTTGTTAAGGCGTAAATTTGAACAACAGTCTCGCGACAGAAATAACCAAAACAATCCTGAGGAGCCATTATGGTAAAGGTGCTCTTTCACTCCTTTATGAACATCTCGTTCTTATACTTATTAGTAATGATGCCCAATGTGCATGCTGCAGATGAGACAACTCTCGATATCAGTATCGACAAAGATAAGTTGTATCAGAACGAAATTTTAAACCTCACCGTTACAGCGCGAGCCGAAATGGGCTTTGTTGGTGGCTTGATGAGTTTAGGGGGTATGCAAATAGATGCACCTGACTTCCCTAATCTCGAAGAAACCTGGACGATATTAGACCGTCGCCAAAGCTATAACATGCAATCGATTAACGGTAAAACTGAGAGCCTTATTACCTGGCGTTATGCACTAAGCCCAAAAAGCTCCGGAAGCTTAACAATCCCAGAAGCCAGCTTTAAGGACGCAAAGAGCGCGCCGGTTAGCATTGAAGTAATTGCAGGGAATCGTCCGCATAGTGATGCTCAGCCACCATCTGTATTTTTAAAAGCGAGTATCGATAAGCCAAGCCCCTACCTGCAAGAACAAATTATTTATACTCTCGAGCTCTACACGCTCGGCGAAGCTCGTGGCGATATGTCTGAACCACAAAATTCAGATTTTATTATCGAGCCATTTGGAGAAACGACCAAGACTTACAAAATGGCATACAACCAGCGCTACGAAGTATATGAACGACGTTATTTGCTGTTCCCGCAAAAAAGTGGCGCACTAAGTCTTGCGGGCCCTGAATTCACCGGAACCGTCGTTGATTCTAGGACTCGTCGAAGAGCTCGTGCTCGCGAGTTAGCAAACTCAGTCGAGTTCGACGTAAAACCGCCTCCCGCTGAATTTTCAGGCAAAACGTGGCTTCCAGCATCAAGCCTGGCGCTCACTCAATCGTTCGACCCTGAGATCTCAACGCTTGAAGTGGGCGGATCGGTAACGCGAACGGTAACATTATCTGCATTAGGTTTGCTTGGCTCTGCGCTACCCGAACTAGAGCCTCCGTCGTCTAGTGCGCTCAAGGTATATCCTGATACGCCAGAACTCGACACGATTGAACACTCAGCTGGAGCACAAAGTCAGCGCAAGGAACGACATGCGCTGGTTGCCGTTTCGCCAGCGCAAGCGATCCTACCTGCACTCGAAATAAAATGGTGGGATACGGTAAATGATGTAGAGCGTGTTGCACGTCTACCAGAACAGTCTATCGATGTTGTCGCGGCTTCTGGACTTGGCACTGAGCAAGACCTTAACACGCCAGACTCGTCGGCTCTTGATCAAAACTCTGAGGATTCAAGCTCTAGCTCTGAGCTTTCGCCGCTAAATTCTGAGGCAGAGACTACACAAAGCACCTCAGAACAGGTTGTGTCTAGTTCCTCGTATCTATGGCCTATCGCAATAGTTTTAGTACTAATTTCTTGGGGTGCTCACGCTACTTGGTTATATAGGAAACTTCGACGAGATAATACTCAACAAGAACGCAAGCCCAATAGAGAACAAGATATTTATGATGAGTTGATCCATTTGATTGAGCGTTCCGACATGCGGTATTTGAGTGTATTTCACACATGGTCCAGACAACTCGATCGCATCTCGTCATTAGATCAAAATGATGCAAAACAAATTATCGCTCAGCTAGAAGCGGCAAAGTATTCCGCACAACATGATAATGAATCATATAAGCAGGATGAAAAACAATTGTTAGCAGCGGTGAAAGCTCTGCATAAGTTGAGCATGTCTGGCTCACGTTCTGGTAAATCTGATCAGTACGGACTAAAACCATTCTACCCTGTTTAACATCTTAATAAGGCAGCTAAAGATGAAGTGCCATGATCCCTGCGGAGCATGTTGTATCGCGCCAGAGATAACAAGTGCTTTACCAAAAATGCCAGACGGAAAGCCAGCCGGAGTCCGGTGCGTTAATTTGGATTCCGAAAATCGCTGTATGGAATATGAAAAAAGACCTAAGGTGTGCCGCGAATTTAACCCTACAGAATATACATGCGGTGATTCATTTGAAGACGCTTTACGATTAATCAGCGAATTAGAAGCAGCAACTAAGAGCTGAGTTGTTTGCGAAGAAAGTTGGTTGTAATCGATATAGAAATTATCGAGCTGGTTTGATTTTCAAACCACCAGAAAACAAAAAACCCGCGATCAAGCGGGTTTTTTACTGAGCAGCGTTAGCTAATTACTACACGCCGAGCGTTTCAACTAGTACGGCTTTAATTACGAAGCCCGCCGCGCCCATGCCTAGTGCAGCAAAAAGAACCATTGTGCCGAATTTGCCAGCATCTGATTTCTTAGCTAAATCCCAAACGATATAAGCCATGTAAGCGATAAGCGCCGTTATACCGATCGCTAAGCTCCAAGTTTCAAAGGTCTCTACAGACATATTCGCACCTATTTAATCTAAGTAATGAAAAATTTTGGGTGGATTCTAATTGATCTAGATCAAATTACTAGTGCTATTACAGTGATATCAGAGATAAATCGTAGTGAATAATAATTAAGCAATTGTGCGGTCAGGTAAATGGCTTATCTGTCGCGATAATATTGCCTTGCAACTTTATCTGCGTCTCGAAATATCCAATATGAAAATCGCCATCGCCACATATTTAAGATTGTTTTAACGAAGCCTTCTGTTTCCCATTTCCTAGCGGACGTGATGGAGCGAAACGTAAACTGCTGCGGTTTAGAGTGTTCTTTTAAACGAATCGATATTTCAACATCTTCCATGAGGATTTGCTCTGGAAAACCTCCGAGAGTCTCGAAGACACTTTTTTTGATTACTTGTGTTTGGTCACCCGTACATATGCTGCTTAATCCAGATCGCCAACGAATCATAAAACTCAAAAAACGAAAATGAGGTGCGTGGTTATCAAATTCAAGCGAACCATATCCCCACGAGCAATCAGAACGACTAAAGTCCTTAAGCTGTTGATCATTGAACAATTCAATGGTCGTGTCTGCGTGAACAAACATCAGAATGTCGCCTGAAACATGCTTAGCACCAAAATTCATTTGATATGCTCGGCCAGGGCGATCACTCATTAAATAACGAGCTTTTGATAGTTGCAGAGATTCAAATCGAGCGCGTGTATCATCGGTGCTAGCAGCATCCACTACGACCAATTCGTGAAGGTTGTTTCCGAGATTATCCAACAATGAGCTTACAGAACGAATTATCGAGTCCTGCTCGTTATGAACAGGCATTACGACACTCAATCTTGTGTTAGCCGGAGAGGTATTCATTAAAGACGACTGGCTTACAGCGCGCCACCACAGCTACTACCCTGACCTGCCGTGCAACCATAACAATGCTCACCTATGACAATAGGATGACCGTCTAAGTTCGTTTCGAACAGTTCACTGACATGCAGTGCTGAATTGTCACTTGCTATGATGTTTTTATCTTGCGAGTAAATAGGTAATTCAAGCATTTGGTTAAAATCACAATCATAGACATAACCTTTCCAATCGACGCTTAAGGTGTTTCGACACATCACAGCGTCAACATTGCTTGGCGAATACGCGTCTTTTAGGAGCGTCATATAATCATTGAACTCACCTTTTGCCAGCAGCACGGCGCCAAAGCGAGCAATTGGCATATTTGTAATCGTATAGAGATCATCGAATTTTATTTCGAAATTACTAAATAAATGCTTCTGAAAATCAGCTTTAAGTTTGTCCTGAGGAGGCGGTAAGAAGGCGCCATTAGGGTTATAAACCAAACTTAGTTTTTTGTCGTCGTCGCCAATGCCGTAGCCGAGCGCATTGAGCAGGTTCAGCGCCTTGATGCTTCCGTCAAATGTTCCCTTTCCACGCTGAGCATCGACGTTGTCTTCTGTGTAACATGGAAGTGAGGCAACGATCTCAACATCATTGTCAGCTAGAAATTGTGCTAAGTATTCGTGTCCTGGCTCGAGCAGAACGGTGAGGTTACAGCGATCCATCACATGCACGTTTCGTTTACGGGCCTCCGACACAAAGTATCTAAAGTGAGGGTTTAATTCTGGTGCTCCACCAGTCAAATCGAGCGTATTGATTCCGTGCAGATCGATCAGTCGCAACAATTGATCGATGGTCTCTTTGCTCATTAACTCGGTGCGTGTTGGCCCCGCATTTACATGGCAATGTGTACAACTTAGATTACAGAGATACCCCAAGTTGACCTGCAATACTTCTATATTACGTCGTTTGATTTTAGGGAAATCGCTATCTAACAAAAGGGGGCGGGTATCGCGCATATAGTTATATCTTCATCTTAATAAACATTTGTATGAAATTGTGTCTTAAAGACACCTTAGAACCAAAATAAGTTCCGTGTCCTTAGAATTTATTTGAGCTTCTAAATTCAGAGGGCGTGCATCCAAACCATCGCTTAAATACGCGTGAGAAATTCGATGCTTCTACATATCCAACACTTAAAGCAATACTCTCAATACTCTGGTTTGTATCACTCAAGCGCAACAGCACAAGCTCTTTTCTTACTTCATCTAATAAGCTTTGAAAGCTTGTGTTATCGCGTTTTAACTTTCTAATAAAGGTACGTGTAGACATAGCAAAATGTTCAGAGACGTCTTCTTGTTGTGGAAAGCGCTCACTAAACTCAAAGAGGAAGTGCTTGACCTGTCGAGAAAACTCCCCGCCTTTATTTTCTTGATCAATTAATAGCTGACATTCTCGTTGCGCATTACGAAACGCATACTGATCTGCAGTAAGCGTTTGTTCATCTAGTGCGCTACTTGGTAATACTACCTTGAGCGTTTCACGTCCTAACAAGATGGTCGCTCCACCAAATTTAGCTCGATAACGGTTTAGATCTGACAATGCGCTAACTGGCAAATGAACTTCAAGTTGAGAGATCTGTTTACCTGTAGACTTCTCGTAAAAATCTAGCAATGACCCAATCACCATTGTGCTTACAAATAAATTTAGATTTTCTAAGTCAAAGGCTGGAACGATCGTGAGTGTTGTATAGCCATTTACATCGGACACGCCCATTTTGATGATTGCAATGCGCGTCGCTAGCATCTGTTGAATTAGAAAGAACATTTGTCGAACCGTGGGGGCTGAGATTGCGCCATAGCCCAGAGGCCCGTGCGCGCTCGACTGACTTATCGTTGATATATCGAGTGCTAGGTCATCTGAGCCAGACAAATGCTCTGCTTTCGCATATAACCTTTTAAACTGCTCAAAACTAACATACTGGCTGCTATCGATGAGCTGCTCCCAAGTTAAGCTATTTCCTTCAAACAATTGCTCTATCACAACACCAGCATTTCGGCAGTGTCCAGCCAACAAACGAGCGTAGCTTGGGTGAATGCTAGGGCTTAAGTGTTGAAGTTGCTCTTTACTAATCGACATACGATGATCGTTAATTGATTCCGGAAGAGTGTCAGATTATGACGATTTAATGCCAGTTTCAACGCTTAATTTTTGATCTATCACTTGCTGTAATAGTTCCACGCTCAATAAGAATAGGAATGGATCATGCGCGCAGGTACTTTTATATCTCCAGAAGGAGAGGTTTACGTCGACAAAAAACGTCATTTTTGGCTGGTATCTTTTATGGTGCCCCTGCTGGCTGTCGCAGGCCCTTTGCTATATATGTTGTCACCTAATGACGTATTTTTATGGCTGTTCATTGCATTTTGGTATCTCTTATTTCCGGTCATTGATTATTTTATGGGCGAAGACACGAGTAATCCGCCTGAGTCTGTTGTACCGATGCTTGAGGCAGACCCTTATTACAAGTTCATCGCTAGGATCAACGTTCCGGTCGTCATTGGTGTCTTCATATTTATAGCGTGGTTTGTATCTTCGTACGATCTAAGTGTCGCTGGTTATCTTGGAGCAGCACTCACCACGGGGTATATCGGCGGATACGGTCTTAACATCGGACACGAGCTGGGCCACAAAAAGACTTCTACGGATCAGTGGCTCGCTAAACTTGTATTAGCACCGGCGGCATATGGACATTTTTTCGTTGAGCATAACCGGGGCCACCACAAAATGGTTGCTACGCCAGAAGATCCTGCATCTTCAAAAATGGGCGAGAACATATACTCCTTTGCCGCACGTGAATTACCTAACGCAATCGCACGAGCAGCTAAAATTGAGCATCAGCGACTTAAAGACAAGGGGTTATCACCCTACTCTTTGAAAAATGAATTTATACAAACTGTGTTGATGACTGGCGCATTTTACGTCTCACTTGCGCTCATCTTCGGGGCTGTGGTGATACCTTTCTTGTTGATTGCTGGGTTTTGGTCAATGTGGCAACTCACATCCGCAAACTATATTGAGCACTACGGCTTGCTACGCAAAAAACTTGAATCAGGGCGTTATGAACGGCCTCAACCTCATCATAGTTGGAACAGTAACCACATCTTTTCTAACTGGGCTTTATTTCACTTGCAGAGGCATTCAGACCACCATGCTAACGCCACCCGTGCTTACCAATCGTTGCGTCATTTTGATGATCTACCATCGCTCCCAAATGGCTATTTTGGCATGTTCCCTGTCGCGTATATCCCATGGCTATGGTTTAAGGTGATGGATAAACGCTTGATCGAGGTTGTGGATGGTGATTTAGATAGAATCAATATGCTCCCTTCAAAGCGCGACGCGCTCATCAAGAAATATCAGTTAAAATCGTCTTATAGCCTGAATGAGGTGGCAGCCTAAAATATAGACGGCTTTGGTTAATCAGCGTCAGTGATGGGGTCAAATCTGACGTTGATTAAAATTTCTTTGCCCATCTGTCGCTGCAAATTTGTAAGTTTTTCTATTAAGATCTCGGTTACATGAGTACCGCCGCGCAGTAGCAGCATATTCTTTTCACTATAAATATCCTCGACAATCACCATGCCGACCTTCAGTCCGTGTACATGCACGATAGTTTGCTTAGTCGCATCAGAGAGTTCGCGCTCTAGCTTAATCATGCTTAATGCTTGCAAGGCTTTATGATCAAAGGCTGCAGCATTTGCGTTCAATTCGTGAATTGCTTGATCGTGAGGTAATGGAGTAACGGACGGACTAAATCTCAACTCGGCATAAGCGAGCGCAACATTAAACAAGCGGTTTAACGGCGATAGCTCATCTGCCTTAAGACCTAGAGGAAACCCCGATCCATCTAATCGTTCTTGTTGTTTAAACAAAATGTCAGAGCACGCTGAAAAGGCTTCGATCGCTATTAGTGTACATGCCCCGTTTGATGGATATGCTTGATATAGCTCTCTCTCTGATTGGCTTAGATTTACATATCCTTTCTCAAGAACCGCATCAGGAACGGATATTTTGCCGAGCCCATGTAAGCGCGAAGCTTGGTACAGTACTTTTAGTCCATCTTTCTCAACATTGAGTCGGGCGGCTAGTTTGGTGACAACCTCTTCGAGTTGATGTGCGAATGCCCTCTGGCCTGGTTGCTTCATATCTAGCAGATTCAGAAAACTTTCTTCCATCAACAGATATGCATCTACAGCTGCTTGTTTGTATTGTTGATTTTCCTGTGATTGTTCTGCGAGTTCTCGTTCGATATCCTCTTTTGATTCAGACACCTCGTCATGCATTTTCTTGAGTGTATGCAATGCACGATTTTTCATTTTCTCTTTATTACGGCGCGCCAGCGCATCTTCTGCTAAAGCTAGGAACTCTGTGTTATCCCAAGGTTTGCTTACGAATGCGAAAATCTCACCATCATTTATCGCACGTACCGTGTCTTCTTTATCTGCTTGCCCAGTTAGTAAAATCCTCGGTGCCGCAGGAACAATGTTTTTTGCTTGCGATAAAAACTCGGCCCCATCCATCCCAGGCATCCGCATGTCACTGATAATGAGATCTGGCCTTAGATCTTTCAGTACTTCGACGGCTCTCTCTCCTGAGTCAAAGGTATGCACTTCAAACGGGGATTTCCGAAAGACGCGTTTCATTGAATTGAGCACATCTTGCTCGTCGTCAACTATAACGATGATATGCTTATCGCTCACTAATATTCCTCCAAATCACACAACCTAAAAAACTATTCTTGTCTATACTAGCTTACAAATCAGAAGCTGCAGGGTTAGTTCTATGTTTAGCAGAACATACACAGACAAATCGAAAGATAGATCAATAGCGCCGCTGCTTATTATTGTGTCTGTGATATCATTATTTTTGGCACTGACAATAGTTATGTTTTATTACCTGATGCCCCCAACTTCTGTAGGCCTCTTGGTTGCTTTAATTATTGTTTCAACCTCATGTATTGGCGCTACAGCTCTTTCGGTTAAAAAATCTCAAACTTCACAAATCGCATCAATAACTGAGGATAACGATAACCTTACCGATGAAAAAACTGCTCTAATCCGAAAGCTAAAGGCCATCGAATCTGAATTAAGTCAAAAGCGTGATGCCTTAATATTGACAGAGAAAATGGCAAGTTTAGGTCAGATGTCGGCTGGCATTGCTCACGAAATCAATAATCCCGTTGGTTTTATGATGAGTAATTTATGCACACTGAAGGAATATATCTTTTTCCTTGATCAGCTCACGAAGCAACTCCTTGATTTGATGGGGTCTTTATCCAAGTCAGAAAAGCTAAATCATGAAGAAATTCTTGTCTCAATTGAGAAAACCTTGAAGATTGAGGATCTAGATTTCGTGCTAAGCGATGCAAATAGCTTAATCGACGAAAGCATTACTGGCGGTACGCGAATAAAAGAGATCACTAATAGTATGAAGGGCTATGTTCGAGAGACGACAGAAGAGTCAGTGGTTCTTGTGAACGACTTGATTGAGCAAACGCTGAACATTGTTTGGAATCAAATAAAATATAGCTGCACGCTTGAAAAACAATTGAATCACTGTGATCAAGTTAAGCTATCCCCTAGCGCTTTTAATCAAGTACTATTAAATATAATGGTGAACGCTTCGCATGCGATGGATGGTAAAGCAGGCACACTGCGAATTACGACGTTCAACGACAACAATATGGTCATTACTGAGATAGCGGATTCTGGTTGCGGAATATCAAAAGGCAATATTAAAAAGATTTTTGACCCGTTTTTTACAACGAAACCCGTTGGCCAAGGTACGGGTCTTGGGATGTCAATTAGCTATGAAATTATCAAAGGATTTGGAGGTAAGATCGATGTTTCTAGTGAAGTTGGCGTAGGTACGACATTTAGAATTTCTTTACCTAAGTATGTTGCCGAAGACTAATTACCGAGCCTTAACTGTTGCAGTTCTAATGAACGACCTTTCACTCGTTTAACTTTTCCAGTAAGGCGATTGTTGTATTATCTCAGCTATTCCGCCCTTAGCTCAGCTGGATAGAGCAATCCCCTCCTAAGGGATAGGTCTCAGGTTCGAATCCTGAAGGGCGGGCCATTCTGGATGAGAGCCTGAGAGGTTCGAGCCGAGCACATAGTGCGAGACAACGTCGACGGAACGGCGACGACCCGAAGGGAGAGCGACGCGAATCATCCTGAAGGGCGGGCCATTCACTCCAAGCCTTTCATAACTAAATTTGTTTTGTACCGGTCAACACGTTCCCTTCGCAATCTTTGATACCCGCTTCTTAGAAAACAAAACCAGTTCTTTTTGTAACCGTTTTTTACTTCGCGAGCGCGATCTATTTTCTTGTCTACAATTGAGCTATGAAATTGCGTTTGCTGGTTAGCCGATATGATGATTTTTAGAAAGTTAGTGATTTTTATTGTCGTTACTTTATTTTCTCACCCTTTTGCCAATGCTGACAAATTATTGATCGGCTTGGATGCTGATATGTCTAGTGGTGCGAAAGCTGGAGGGCTCGCGATTCAACGAGGCGCTCAAATTGCTATAGAAGAGATCAATACTAACGGAGGCATTAACGGCAAGCAGCTTGAACTAGTAACTCGCGATCATAAGGGAAATCCAGCTCGCGGAATAAGCAACCTCAAGAAGTTTGCAAAAATGGATAATCTGATTGCCGTACTAGGAGGTGTGCATACTCCCGTCGTTCTGCAGGAACTTGAAATTATCCATCAAAACAAACTGTTGTTCTTAGTTCCGTGGGCTGCTGGTACACCTATTACGTCAAACAAATATAATCCAAATTTTGTTTTTCGCGTTTCGATCCGAGACAAAGAAGCGGGGCCAGTATTGGTGAACTACGCGCAGTCAATTAACGCACAGTCTATTTCTCTAGTTCTCGAGCGGACCGGCTGGGGGCGTTCAAATAAAGCCTCAATGACCGCAGCCGCTGAATCGCTGGGGCTCAATGTCGCAGGTATACACTGGGTAAATTGGGGCGAAAAGAACATTGAAACCCAATTGTCGGCATTAGAAACAGAAAACCCTGATGCGATTATGCTTGTGGCCAATGCACCAGAGGGCATTGTGGTCACCAAAGGACTAATTTCGAGTGACTTATTAAAATCAAAACCCATCATTTCTCATTGGGGTATCGCGGGTGGCAGTTATGTTTCGGGCGTCGGGTTAGAGAGAATTAACAAATTAGATATCTCAACGATTCAAACTTTTAGTTTTGTAAATGCATATGATGAAGAGATAGCTAATCGTGTTCTAAATACATATAAAGAAAAATTTGTCGCAGACGCTGACCAGAAAAACATCCCTGGTGTGGTTGGTTTAGCTCAAGCTTACGATCTCGTGCATATGCTTGCTATCGCTGTGAAAGACGCGGGCGTGTTTAAACGAAGTAAAATCAGAGATGCTTTAGAAAATCTAAAAAGCCACAAGGGGCTCATAAAGAACTATACCTCGCCGTTTAACGCTGGGCAGCATGATGCGCTTTTGCGCGACGACTACTTTATTTCTAAGTTCAATAACAACGGTCATTTAGTACCGCGATAAGCTCTAAAACCGGTATTTAAAGCCATGACTCAAGCAAAGACACTTAATCAACGAATTAGGCAGACAACCTTGCGTCGGTTCGTGCCCATTGTCTTATCTATCGCGTTAATAACAGTCATTACTACGTTTTTCATCATCAACTTTAATATTGGCATCACGCATGAGCAGTATTTAGATGATTTCGAAAAGCGACTTAATGAACGGCTATCGAGTCTCGATGAGCAAGTTGAATCACTCGCTCGTAACGACTTAATCATCAATAGTCTGATCGATTTTAGTAATCGAGAATCGTATCTTCCCGTATTTTTCCGCTCTCTACAGCCTATAAACTTCATTGGCGACAAATCAAATTTCAGTATTGTTTTTACAGACTTCGAAGGAGAGCTTATTACAGGAAATAACCATAAGTACTTTGCTAACAAGTCACAAATGTACGACTGGAAGAGCTCAACATTAGAAGATGGTTTACACTTTAGATCTGTCGATAAGAACGGGATATTTATAGCTTTTCCCGTGATTTATGGCCCGACCCCCGAAGGGGCTATAGTACTTTACGTTGAGAAGTTATCTGACGTAATCCAACTTGATACTGAAGACTATTCTCTTGAACTGCGTCAAAACGAAGATCTTATATATCGCTCAGGGCCAGTAACTGATGACTCTGGGATGGGCAGCATCATCACATCACATATTCTTGGTACGCTAAAACTCTCAGTCATCCAATCCAACTTAGATGTGTATAAAGATGCGGCTTGGGTTGTTGGCCTTATGCTTGGCATCTTTGCGCTCGTTGTCATTGCACTTGTAAACGCAATTGGGCTCGCAAGCACAACAGCGAGCGACATTATTAATCTCTTAAAAAGTAAAATCGTAGAATCTCGTCATGAAGATGACTTTAAGCTACTCACTGAAAGTGAGAATGAATCTTCAGAAATTACCGAGTTGCGCAACGCGTTTAATCAGCTAATTGAGGGACTATTTACGACAACAAAAATAAAAGAGCGCGTAGAGGATGTCATTGACTCTCTTGATGAGATGCTGGTTGTGTTTGACCTCAACTATAACAATTTTATGTCGAACAACTCGTTTAATCAGTTGTATAGCGAAATAAATCAAGATAATCGACTTGATAGACCATCAGATATTTTTCCACGTAAATTCCTTAGTTCTGACGAGCAGAGCCGACCTATTACCCAATCATTTCGAATAAGTGATGTCACGAAGATAGTCAGCTGGCACAAAACACTATATAAGGATCGTTCTGATAAAGTGATCGGTATCGTGATTACAGGTGTGGACATCACGAAATCAGAGCAATTAAAGCAAGAGCTGTCGATAAAAAATCAGGCGATTGATGAAGCCCAAACACCAATTATTATTTCTGATGCAACAGAGCAAGGGTTTCCGATTACATATGTAAACAAGGCTTTTGAAAGACAAACTGGCTATGCTGCGAACGAAGTGGTCGGTAGAAATTGCGGTTTTCTTCAAGGTCAAAACACACAGCCTCACAAAAAGGCTTTGATACAAACGGCGCTGCGTAATTTTGAACCAATCACGGTAAATATCATCAACTATAAAAAATCGGGTGAGGAATTCCATAATCAGCTGTCATTAACGCCGATACGTAATCATGACAACCTTGTGACGCATGTTCTGGGTTTTCAACGAGATGTCACACATCAAGAAAAAACACAGCAATATTTGGAAGATGCCAAATTCAAAGCAGAAGAATCAGCCCAATTGAAATCTGAGTTCCTCGCTAGTATGAGTCACGAGATCCGTACGCCGATGAATGGAATTCTTGGCATGTTGGGATTGCTTGAATCGAGCAGCCTAACCAAGGAGCAAATACAGCACGTGAAGCTCGCTAAATCGAGCGCTGATGCTTTGTTAGTGTTGATCAATGATATATTAGACTTCTCAAAAATAGAGGCCGGCAAGCTCACTCTTGAAAACGTTGCTTTTGATATCGTCAATCTATTGTCGGATGTTTCCAGCAGTATTGCCTGCGTGTCTGAAGATAAGTCTTTAGAGTTAATTCTCGATACTAGCGAGCTGAACGCACATCAAATTAAGGGTGACCCCGGCCGAATTCGCCAAATTCTTATCAACTTAATTGGCAATGCAATTAAGTTTACAGAGCACGGTAGTGTAACGATTAAAGCCTCAAACTCTGCCCAATATGGTAATGACACCATTTACGTATCAATCATTGATACTGGCGTAGGAATTCCGCAAGACAGGATTTCCGCAATTTTCGAATCATTCTCTCAAGTTGATACATCTACAACACGTAAATTTGGCGGAACAGGATTAGGACTAACTATTTGCAAGCAGCTCGCTGAGCTAATGGACGGGGATATAACTGTTGAGAGTGATCTAGCTGAAGGAAGCGTCTTTACATTAGCATTCAAGGCCGAAATTGAAAGAAGTAATAGGTTTGATATCAGCCAGTTCTCAGACATCAATGCTCTAATCATTGACTCGTGTGAACGAACGGCAAGCGTCATCGAAAAACAACTCACAACATGGGGAGTCTCGTCTAAAAAACTCAATTCAGATGAACTTAAAGACGGAATTAAATCCTTTGATGGCGACATTTGCTTTCTGAGTAATCATGTTATCGGTCAAGAAACCAAGAATCTCATCGAGTCACTCCGCTCGCACAGCAATCATACTCACATTTGTATGCTGACTAAGTTGGCTGATTTAAGGGGCGCCGATCAAATCAATAGTCTTGGGGCCGATAGTTATTTTCCAAAACCTGCAACGCATAATGATTTATATGACGCGCTTATGAGTATATCTATGCAGGCAGAAGAGTCATACGAACGCGAAGGTGAACCCGATATCAGCAAAGAAGATCATCGTGATTACGGAGGTTTAAAGGTCTTGCTTGTTGAAGATAATCCTATCAATCAAATATTGGCCGTTACCTTACTTGAAGGGCTTGGTTTAAGTGTTGAGGTCGCGAATCATGGTGTTGAAGCGCTTGAGAAAATGAGCAACGAACCAAGCTATGGCATGATCTTCATGGATTGCCAAATGCCCGAGATGGATGGATATGAAACAACTCAAAACATAAGAAAAGGTGAATGTGGAGAGTCTTATAAAGATATACCAATAATCGCGATGACCGCGAACGCAATCGATGGTGATCGCGAAAAATGCCTAGAAGCGGGTATGTCGGACTATATTACTAAGCCAATAGATACAGATATCCTTCACGATCGCGTTGCTCATTGGTTTGCTCAAATAAATAAGTAGTTAACACGCTAGCGCTACAAAAATATCTTTGAAATAGAAAAAACAGCCTTGTTTCTCATTCCTTTTTGTAAGCAATCGTTACAATAGCCCGCTGTTTTACTTCGATATTGGACGATTGATGAAGCGTAGTTTATTTCCTGCCCTCCTTTTTTGCTTAGGGTTTCTCTCATTAAGTGCTAATGCGGACGAACGAAATGCCTATGGTCTAGGTGTTACATACGAATCAGGCATATATCAGGGGCAAGATGGGTACACAGAGCCCTATCCATTTATCGATGCAAATTTCGGCGACTTTTTTATTAAAGATAAAGTAGTTGGATGGACAGGTTTTCGTCATAACAATATCTCAATCGCCCTGATCGCTTCTTATAACGATTATTTCTTGGATACAGAAGATATCAACGATGCAAGCAAAGATATTTTTGTCGGTATTGAAAATCGTGACCGAGCTTTCGAGATTGGTTTTTTGTATACCTACTACTCTCAAGTTGGCGATTTAACTTGGGAGTATTACAAAGATGTTTCTGATAAACATGGCGGCATGCATAACATTGTTCGCTTGGCACGGCCCACAGGCAACCCCAACTTAATAACATTTACGCCGAGTATTTACGTTCACTATTTTAGCTCTGCCTTCAATGATTACTACTACGGTATAAGTGCGTCTGAAAACGTAAACGGATTTGAAGAGTTAAAAAACAGAGCGGTAGATCCGAGACCCGATTTGACTCAGCGCCAGTTTGACGAATTTAGACCGGAGTTCGAAGGCGAAAATAGCGGCCACCTTGGTTTCGATATTGTGATTAAAAAACCTTATTCTCAGAATATCGTAGGCGTTTTTTATGCGGCCTGGGAAGAGGTATTAGCAGAAACAGAAAACTCATCACTCGTTGAGGATTCAGAACGACTTAGATTTCGACTAGGACTAGAATACAAGTTTTAGATGCTAAAAAGGCCAGTTTTAACTGACCTTTTTTAATAGAAGCTTAACAAGATTTGATATGCTGTTATCGATGCTTTTCAGCTACCTCAGAAATGAGACTTCTTAACCATTTGTGACCAGCATTGTGCTGTAGCAATGGACTCCATGCCATCTTCAGCTCAAATGATGGAATGTCGAATGGCGGCTCTTTAATGACAACTTTTGCACTTTCGCTCTTTAACTGTGCTGCGCGCGTAGGAAGTGTTGCGATCAAATCAGGCTGTTGTGCAAGCTGCATTGCAACTTGATAATGGCGCGTAAATACCCGTATATCTCGTTTTCCGCCAAGTTTGTTTAAGGCTTCATCCACCCATCCCAAACGCTGCACATCTTGAGGATTTACACCAACGCCAACACCAAAACCTGTCTTGCTAACCCAGATGTGCGAAGCTTCTTGATAAGACTCTAGGTTGAAGCCCTCAAGCACAGGATTCTCTGGCGACAAAACACATGAAAAGCTATCGTTCCATAAGGTTTTAGAATGGAAGGACTGAGGAAGCGTATCAAAACGGTTGATTGCCATATCAACACGGCCCTGCTCAACATCTTCGAAACTAACATCACTTGGAGTAAGAACATCTAAGGTCACTAGCGGCGCCAGCTTACGGACTTCGCTTAGTACATCCGGGATCAAAGTAGATTCAGCGTAGTCACTCGCCATGATTCTAAATACACGCTCAGTTTCTAAATCAAAACTACGTTCTGGCTGTACGACGCGCTCGACTTTAGAGAGAATTTCACGCACTTGCGGTTTAAGAGATAGTGCGAGTTCAGTGGGAGCCATGCCATCACTTGTTCGAACAAGCAAAGGGTCGTTAAACAAATTTCGAAGACGTTTTAGACCATTACTCATCGCTGGCTGCGTAATACCTAAGTGGTTAGCTGCTTTTGTAACGTTTTGTTCGCGTAGTAGAACATCCAAGTGAACCAATAAGTTCAGATCAATACGAGCAATATCCATAATAAACCTTTGAAATGATATTCGCGCGAAGTATACCTTTTCAGAAAAAAATAGATAGAGTAAATGGCAGTTTTTTTATGGAAACTCAAAGATTTGGAGCAAATACCCGCTTATTGCTTAGTACGCGCAATAAAAAAGGCCGAACTTTAAAAGATCGACCTCCTTCAGTACCACCAAAATCTAATACTAAGTCTTACACCTCGTGATAGATTTCACTGCCATCTTGTTTGAACTTCTCGGACATTTCCTGCATCCCAACATCAGCCGCCTTAGCCAGTTCTTGTTCCGCAGCATAATCTCGAACGTCTTGTGAAATCTTCATAGAGCAGAATTTTGGCCCACACATTGAACAGAAATGCGCAACTTTCGCTGAATCCTTAGGAAGCGTTTCGTCATGATATGCACGTGCCGTATCCGGATCTAACGCGAGATTGAACTGATCTTCCCATCTGAACTCAAATCGCGCTTTACTCATCGCGTTATCATGAATCTGTGCGCCGGGATGACCTTTCGCGAGATCTGCGGCGTGCGCCGAGATCTTATAAGTAATCAAGCCTTGTTTTACATCGTCTTTATTAGGTAAGCCCAAGTGTTCTTTTGGCGTCACGTAACACAGCATTGCACATCCATACCAACCAATAAGCGCTGCACCTATACCAGAAGTGAAATGATCATATCCTGGAGCGATGTCAGTCGTCAGTGGCCCCAAAGTATAGAAAGGCGCTTCACCACAGTGCTCCAATTGTTCTTCCATGTTTTCTTTAATCATATGCATTGGCACGTGTCCGGGGCCTTCAATAAAGGTTTGAACGTCGTGTTTCCATGCAATCTTTGTTAATTCGCCCAAGGTACGAAGTTCAGAGAACTGGGCTTCATCATTTGCATCGGCAATTGACCCCGGACGTAAGCCATCGCCTAATGAGAAACAAACATCATAGGCTTTCATGATTGCGCAAATTTCCTCGAAATGGGTATAGAGGAAGTTTTCTTTATGATGAGCCAAACACCACTTCGCCATAATCGAACCACCGCGACTAACGATTCCCGTTACGCGTTTTGCAGTCATCGGAACATAACGAAGCAATACGCCGGCATGGATCGTAAAATAATCAACGCCCTGCTCAGCTTGTTCGATCAGTGTGTCTCGGAATAATTCCCACGTTAAATCTTCGGCAACACCACCACATTTTTCTAATGCTTGATAAATCGGTACGGTACCGATCGGCACTGATGAATTTCGGATAATCCATTCACGTGTTTCGTGGATGTTGTCCCCCGTACTCAAATCCATAACAGTATCGGCACCCCAGCGTGTCGCCCATACCGTCTTTTCAACTTCTTCCTGAATAGAAGATGTCACTGCCGAATTACCAATGTTTGCGTTTACTTTGGTGCGGAAATTACGACCAATAATCATTGGTTCAGATTCAGGGTGGTTGATATTATTCGGAATTACCGCGCGGCCTCGAGCAACTTCATCACGTACGAATTCAGGAGTAATAATCTTAGGAATCGATGCACCGAAGCTTTGACCCGGATGTTGTTCCGATACCGCTTTTTCAAGCTCAGCTTCGCTGAGCGCTAGATTTTCGCGGATTGCGATGTATTCCATTTCAGGCGTAATAATGCCCTGACGCGCGTAATGAAGTTGCGTGACATTCTTGCCTTCACGCGCTTTACGTGGCTTTGGCTTGTACTCAAAACGCAAACCCTCGAGCGCTATGTTCTTCTCGCGAATGTTTGCGTACTCAGAACTGAAGCCTTCAAGCAATTCGGTGTCGCTGCGCTCTAGAATCCATTTTTCACGCATTGGACTTAAGCCTAAACGCACGTCGATGTCTTTATTTGGATCTGTATATGGGCCTGAGGTGTCGTAGACACGAACTGGAGGGTTATGTTCTTCCTTGCCGTCTTGCAGCTTGGTTGGACTTAGTTCAATTTCGCGCATAGCCACTTGAATGTCGTCGCGACTACCTTTTACGTAGATTTTTTTCGACGCAGGAAATGGCGTCATAGAAAGTTCATCGACCGATGCTGTTTTGGAGATATTTGCGTCGGTGATCTTTGCGTTTTTAGCTGGCTGCTGTGGCGTGTTGCTCATGTATGCTCCAAGGTAATTGTTAGGGAGCAATCTGCTGATAACGACTCAAACGTTACAAAACGAGCAAACTGTTCCCTACGCTGGCATTAACCAAATCAGGTTCAACGGGTCCTGCTTTTACTGTGGATACAGCGCATAGCTAGCAGTCTCAGCTCCCTAACCACTGGAAGCTCCCCGACAGGTATCAGAAGTGTATGACTAGCTGATCAATTCAGCAACTATTTACAACATGAAATAAAAGAAACGGAGCATGAGGCTCCGTTTTTAAAATAATAGCGCTGAACCACACAACCCAAACTACGAATCTCTCCAGGCCCTGTTAAACGAATTAATCAATGGTTCTAATAAGTACTGAGCAGGTGCACTTAAGCCAGTAATAATCATTACTTCTGTTGGCATGCCAGGGTGAATGGATAGAAGGTTCCCGTCATCATCAAATGGGAGCATATCGTCGTCTGCAACAAAACCATTTAGCGCAATACGTGCAATGTAATATTGCGTTTGTTGTCTTTCATCTTCAAAGACATAAGCCGAAATTGACTCAACCGTTCCGCTCAACTGTGGAAATTCATGTTGTTTAAATGACGCGACTCTCATCCTAGCATCAAGGCCTTTATAGACTTTGTCTACATCAGTGGGCGAAACACGAGATTCAACAATTAAAGTATCCATCGCAGGGACGATCTCCATGATGAGATCTCCTCCCCGAACAACTGCGCCAACCGTATGTACGTTTAAGCCGGTTACAGCTCCATCAACCGGCGCACGAATATCAATCCGTTGAAGCACATTGCTTGACGTTGCCAGCTGCTCGCGTACATCTTTTAAACTAAATTTGATATCGCGCAATTCAGTGGCTGTTTGCTCTTGAAAACGTTGTTTGGCTTGAAGCTTCTCTAGCTTCACCTCGCCAATCTTGACCTGTATTTCTGCTTGTTGCGCCTCAGTTTTTTGCAATTACACCGCGCAATTCAGCGGCTTCACTCTGTATCTATAAAAATCTGAGTTTGTTGGCGAGCTTTTTCTCAACCATGCCTTTCCATGATTGAATTTCCTCCTCCATAAATGCTAACTGAGATACTTTCGCGAGACGTTCGCGATGCAAGCCCTTGGCTTGCTGCTTCAGCTGATCTAAGCGCTGATCAGCAATCGACAACTCGCTATTTAAGTTATCAATCGCAAGCTCAAATAGACGCTGCGCGGTAGAGCTTTGTTCAGTTAACCAACCATCGGGGAGACTAGATGTATTGATAACGGGCAAACTTAAGTTCGCGCTCATATCGCGCTTGGCTGTCAACAATGCTTCGCGAATTGAAAGCTCATGACTTTGCATAAGTAAACGATAATGCTCAGCGCCTGCAAACTATAGTAAACAAACCTCCGTTAGACCCTCGAACTTCAGCACCAACGTTAAATCCAATTCCATTAATGGCCACTATTTCAGCAAAGTCTGCATACAATTCATCGTTCGATGTAACATTTACCCCTGCGAGAATAGTGCTTTCTTCGGTAGAAAATACATCGTCTTGGGCAAGAATCGAGTCGCCATCTACACCGGTTACAGTTACAACTACTGATGCGACTGAAGAACTTGTGCCGTCTGATACAGTGTAAGTGACAATCATATTTGCTGTTTCACCCGCTGCGAGATATTCAAAACCGGTTGTAGCATCAAGAAATATCGATCCATCAGAGAATATTCGGAACTCCCCTCCATTTGACCCGGTTACCGTTACCTCTCCGTCATTTAAGCTTTGTCCCTCAACAGACACGATCTCAAGTGGATCACCATCTTCATCTTGATCATTCTTTGGCAATCCCGAGAGATCAAACTTGTTGCCAAAAATAGAAAAGACGTAGCCCAGTTGTTTGTTTTCTCCTGAGGTTATCGAGTACGCATCATCGTTTACTATTGGTCCGGCCATTTACAGTATCCTTTGTATCGTTGTTTATTTTTTTAAAGATTTACCACCACTTAAATTGTTAGAAATTGTAACGCTAGAGAAAATATATATTTAATGACAGATTATGATGACAAGCCAAAAACTATTTACATTAGGCCACCAAAAAGAAAGAATACGAATCATGGAAAGCTAATAAAAAGAATAACTAAGGTGGTTTTTTGAGTTTTACCACATATGCTTTAGAGCAATCTTCACGACAGAACAAAATCGGTGTAGTCATCGGGTCTGCCACAGCCTTTGTCTATGCTCCGATTGATTATTTTTTATTCCCAGACCATTTCGTCGCAGGGATATTCGGCGCAATACTCAGAGGCTTAATCGCAGCCCCGTTGCTAATTTTAGCCTTATATCTCCTCAAGAAAGAAGATTATGAAAGTGCTGACAAAGCAATAGCGCTCGCAATGATTCTACTCGTGAGTTGGGCAACGCTATTTTATGCAAGTCAACTTGACACCCCCGCACTCATCGCGTTTTTACTTCAGATTCATGTTTATATGATTGCTTGCCTGACACTGAGTAAAAAAAGGCTTTTATTAATTGCTAAATGCAACATTGTACTCGGCATACTTGCTGCCTCTTACATGCTCTGGCATCAACAATATTCATATACAGGGTTACTACTACTCACTTACATTACCCTCGCTTTGAGTACTTACTTTTGGGCTTTGTCGAGCAACAACACGCTCAAACGCGAGTACGAAATTACGCGTAACAATCTGGCTATTGTTAATTCCCGAGAAAGCTGGAACGGCATTCTTAAAACCTTAACCAAGGATGCGTTTAACAAAAAGATTTCTGCGATCAGATCTAGCCTTAACGCTCTCACCACTTCTGGTTCATCAAATCAACACGTTAAACGCCTAAACCATTCGTTAAACGAAATTTCAACGATCAGCCAAACCCTTCTGAGCGATCTTGATTGGTATGACAGCGAGAATCATATACAGGAGCAGACAAATTACTCGATACTTGAGCATGTCTCTTTGTTAACACATGAGCTCCAAACCACTTACAGTACAGCTAATATTAATTTGTTCTGTAGTCGCGACTTCGATATCGAGCTTGCGCCCGCCTTGCTAACAAGATTGATCACTAATATAACCAACAATGCAATACGTCATCGCAATAAAGATACCGCCATCAGCATTGAGATACAGAAAGGAAGGACTCTGCTGATCAAGAATAAGGGACCACGTCTGCCAGCATCACTTAACGAACTCACTATTGAAAACAGGCAAGGAAGCGTGCATGGAGAATACGGCTTAGGACTTAACGTTTGTAAAAATATTTGCATTGCGAACGGCATACTTTTCAATGCTACTTCCGAGAAAGGATTGGTTGTATTTCAAATGATATTTCCAGCCTTACAATCAAACATGAGTAGAGAACTTGCGGCTGCGAAGGTGGAACATGATTAGCTCGCGTAATGATTTTAAAAGTCGCCTGCTCAGCACCTTACGTAAATATTCTGATTTCACTCATTGGAACTACAACAGACAGCATAACGAAACTGGTATAGCACTATTAAGCATTGCGTTAATATGTGGTGCATTATTTGCGGCAGATGCCATTGCCCTAAATGACCCAAACTCCATCATGATCCAGCGAATCATCGCATTACCATGGATAGGAAGCTTCTTTCTTTTGCATCGCCTCAGACAAGAGAAGCTCTACTATGTGTTTGTTTGTGTTAGCCTCCTATATTCATCCTACGTATTCCTAACTTACACAAACGAACTCACAAGCTTAAGCAACACATATCAGCTGATTGGCATTACGGTCACGATTTTAACCGCTGTTATTCTTGCTAATATACCGAGCGCTTTCTCTACTCCAACCGCTCTTGCCATCACCGTATACTATATTCTCTCTCGCCAAGAACATTCTCTTCGAGAATGGGTTATTATCGATGCAACAGCCTTGTTCTTCATGCTTGCATTAATACCTGCAGCGATCGCGCGCGAGCTCCAACAACATAAGACTTACAAAAATAACCAAGCTCTACAACACTCGTTAAAAGATCTTCATAAGTGGTCTCAGTCTACCAGTCGCTTACTCAGGCACGAGCTAAGCAACCAAATCGTTGCGCTATCTTCATCCTTAGTATTAATGCCAGAGGGACGTCTCAAAAATCAATTACAAACTCAAGTTATGGAACTGCAGCAATTTACGAACGAAATAGCGCTAGCGACCGATGCAGAGCAAGACATTGAGGTTAAGCGTGTTGACGCGTGCTCCTTACTATCCAGCGTTCTATCTGAACACAGTATTCACCTAGAGCTTCATGCTTCCTATCATATCGAAATTGACAATAAAAAAGCGGTTGAGCTGGCATTCAACTTTATAGCGCGGGAACTAAGTCAGAAAGCAGCAATCCAACTGCATGGAGAAATTCGGAGCAACTTAGACGAGCTGATTATTGAGATAAGAGGCTATAAAGTAAACGATCTTAATATAGATAGTTTTTATTATCAGTTTGCAAAACAGATCATCCAAACTCAGGGCTTAAATCTAGAAATTAACCTCCGTGCAAATCGGGTTATTCTGACCTTACGACAGAAAAGCGATCACCCAACGTCAACCCAGCGATAACCCTTTCCTCTGACCGTTTCGATGCAAGAAAAGCTAGGGTCAATCCGACAAAATTCAGAGCGAATCAATTTAATGTGTTGAGCAATGGTATTTGATTCAGCAGAGATTTGAGCAGCCTGGATTAAATCATATACCGACTGCGTTGCAGGAGAGCTGTATAACTGCAATAGCAATTTATAGCGTATATGATTCAACCTTAACCTTTGACCGTTCCAAAAGACTAATTCAGAGTCATGATCGAATGTTATCCCGTCTGCATTCTGCGCGTACTCTTTAGTGCCCTCCGTCTTAAGTACATCTAGGCGAGCAATTAGACTCCTAACGCGAACTAAGATAAGTGGCAACGGCTCTTTCTTGTCGATATAAGCATCAGCTCCGACTTGATATGCTTCAACCTGTAGATCTAGATCTACGTACGAAGACAGTAAAACTATCGGAGCGATTGGATATGCACCTCGAAAGGTCTTTGAAAGCGCGATGCCAGCGGCTCGATCCTCCGCTAGTTGCATATCAAATATAGCTATATCGAGATCTGAACGAGTTCGAATGAGATGAAGGGCTTCATCTGTTGTGCTAACAGCAACAACGTTATAGCCCTCTGACATGAACATTGTAGAAAAGTTTTCTCGGATGACCGGATCATCTTCCACATACAATAACTTTGTCGCTCCCATGCTGCACCACCATTGCGTCTAGCAGTCGCATTGATTATTATTTTCCTTATAAATCATATACTAGCGACAAATTGATTGGCGACTCAATAAGAGCAGCCGATTATATCAATTACGCAGAAATAGAATCAGACAAGATGTCGTCATCGATATACGCCATACCAATCTTGGTAAGGTATTCTTCGCGCTCTGCTTTCATTAAATCTATATCAAGCGACTTAAGACCAGCTTGCTCATACAGACTAGCAATAAACATCATGAAACCCTCGCCTTCTTTTATCATAAGAAGACCTGCAGCACCGACATCGGGACGGACTTTAGAAGCATTATCGTCGTCAAGATTAACGGTCAAAACAACAGGCTGCTCTTCACCTTCGAATCGAACCGAACGACGCTTTACGCACTGTTCCGCCCAAAAATAGGCCAATGCTTTACTCTGAGTAAGGAACACTGGTTCGCGCTGCTCAGTATAACTATTTCCGATCGTCGCCATGGTTTGCTTCGCGACTTGATTGAAGGCCTTATCGCCAGAACGAACAAGCCCGTTCTCTTTAATCGAATCAACAAGTGCCGATGAAGTACCGTGATACCAAACACCGTTAGTAGGTATGGCAAAGCCATCTTCACCTAGAACGGTTTGGACATCGTTATAAATCTCGGGAAGCTCAATCATGATAGGTAATCCTTGGTAATTCTAAAGATGCGGGAATTATAGGCATATCAACTACTTCATCAAGTAAGCTGACCAACTGTTTCAATAATAGTGGTTATTCCCTGTGCTATTAAGCTCAGAACAGGCAAACAAAAAAGGCCGCCCGAAGACAGCCTCTTTTTAACTTCTATGAGTCTCGAATTAAGAACTCTTGCCTTACGAGAGAGGATTAGAAGTGTTTTTCGCGCCGCCCGCTTTTAGAGCCCGGTCTTTGATCAAGAGCTGCCAGCGTAGTATTCGACCCCATAAACAAAAAAGGCCACCCGAAGGTAGCCTCTTTTTAACTTCTATTAGTCTCGAATTAAGAACTTTTGCCTTACGAGAATTGGTTAGAAGTGTTTTTTGCGCCGCCCGCTTTAAGCGCACGATCACCAGCGTAGTACTCTTTGTGATCATCACCAAGGTCTGAACCAGCCATGTTTTGGTGCTTAACACATGCGATACCTTGACGGATCTCTTTACGCTGAACACCTTCAACGTAACCAAGCATACCTTGCTCACCGAAATACTCTTTCGCTAGGTTGTCTACAGACAACGCAGTAGTGTGGTAAGTAGGTAGAGTGATCAAGTGGTGGAATACGTTCGCTTCACGCGCAGTATCCGCTTGGAAAGTCTTGATACGCGCATCAGCAGCTGCTGACAATGCAGAATCATCATATTCAGCAGACATTAAGTTTGCACGATCGTATGCAGAAACATCTTCGCCCGCTTCAACCATTGCGTCATATGCTTGCTGACGGAAGTTCAATGTCCAGTTGAAAGATGGCGAGTTGTTGTAAACAAGTTTCGCATCTGGGTGAACTTTACGTACGTCGTTCATCATGCCCGCGATCTCGTGTACAGTTGGGACTGCGGTTTCGATCCAAAGAAGGTCTGCACCAGCATTGATCGCACCGATACAATCGAATACGCAACGCTCATGACCAGTACCTTGACGGAATTGGTAAAGACCAGAAGGAAGACGCTTAGGACGAACAAGCTTGCCGTTACGGTTAATAACAACATCACCTTCGTTCATGTCAGCTACGTCGATTTCTTCAACATCTAGGTAAGAGTTGTAGATGTCGCCTTCGTCGCCTGGCTCATTAACAACAGCGATTTCTTTAGTTAGGCCAGCACCTTCAGAGTCAGTACGCGCAACAATTAGACCGTCGTCAACACCTAGCTCTAGGAACGCGTAACGTAGTGCACGGATCTTCCCGTGGAAGTCAGCGTGTGGAACAGTTACTTTACCGTCTTGGTGACCACATTGCTTCTCGTCAGCAACTTGGTTTTCGATCTGTAGGCAGCAAGCCCCAGCTTCGATCATTTGCTTAGCCATTAGGTAAGTCGCTTCTGCGTTACCGAAACCAGCATCGATGTCAGCTACGATTGGCACAACGTGCGTTTCGTGATTGTCGATCGCTTCGATGATTTTTGCTTCTTCAGCAGCATCACCAGCTTCACGTGCTTTATCAAGTGCACGGAAAAGACCACCAAGCTCACGCGCATCAGCTTGACGTAGGAAGGTGTAAAGCTCTTCTACAAGACCAGCTACTGCAGTTTTCTCGTGCATAGATTGGTCAGGAAGTGGACCGAAGTCTGAACGAAGTGCTGCAACCATCCAACCTGAAAGGTATAAGTAGCGACGCTCAGTTGAACCGAAGTGTTTCTTGATAGAGATAAGCTTTTGTTGACCAACGAAACCGTGCCAGCAGCCTAGAGACTGAGTGTACTTAGTTTTGTCTTTATCAAACTCAGCCATATCACGACGCATGATGCCAGCTGTGTACTTAGCTACGTCCAGACCAGTTTTGAATTTGTTTTGAAGGCGCATACGAGCTGCTGATTCAGCACTTACACCTGGGAAAGAGTTAGCAACTTCTGCTGCTTGAACTTCTGCTTGATAACCTGACATTGGCTAATCCCTCTTTTTACGGATGACACCTTGCTCAGACAAAGCAAGGCCGTTTTTAGATTTCGGAGCGGATATTAAATCGAACCCCTACATAAATGAAATATATTGATGCAATAGCCGCTATACGCTGCATTGATAAAGCTATGAAATTTGATGCAACTTCGCGTGAAATTACGGATCAATGAGTCAAGTTTTGAAAGACTATTTCATAATATTCATTAGTGAATGAATATCGGTGGTGATAGCCTGATCCTTTCACAATTTTCTCGCAAAAGACATTCAACTTGACCATCTGGTAAGGCGCATGATTCTTCACAACACCGCCCAAGTCAATACAAGAATTGACGCAGGAACAATACTCACAATTGATGACAATTTCACGACACTGACAGACCATTCTTTAATTATTGAGAATGGTGTAATTACACAGATTTCACCAACAGAATCAGTGCAACATATCATCGCATCCGAACATTATTGTTTGCCAAACCACGTCATTATTCCGGGCCTTATTAACGCGCATGGTCATGCATCAATGGCTTTACTAAGAGGTATTGCGAATGATTTACCGTTAAATATTTGGCTTCAAGAACATATATGGCCCGCTGAAGGCAAATGGGTCGATTCTGACTTCGTGTCATTCGGCGCGAAACTTGCGATGGCTGAAATGCTCAAGAGCGGAACGACAACGTTTAGCGACATGTATTTCTTCCCGGAGGTTGTCGCACAAATGGCGCAAACCGTTGGAATGCGCACCCAACTCGCTTGCCCTATTCTAGACTTCCCAACTGCATGGGGCAGCGGCCCAGATGAGTACATAGAAAAAACACTTGAGCTTCATCGCGCCTTCGAAAGCTCTGATTTAGTTCACATGGCGTTCGGGCCTCATGCGCCTTATACGGTTTCGGATGACCCTATAAGAAGTCTCATTAGCGCTGCACGTGAACATTCATTACCAATACAAATGCATGTGCATGAGACTCAGAAAGAAGTTAATGACGCTGTAACAAACTCGGGTAAGCGACCGATTAAACGGCTATCAGAGCTGGGGCTCTTCGATCCCGATTTAAATACACAAGCGGTACATATGACAGCGCTAACGGAATCAGAAATTAGCTTGTTAGCCAAAACTAATACAAGTGTTATTCACTGTCCTGAGTCTAATATGAAACTCGCCAGTGGATTCTGTCCTACCCAAGCTCTCTCTGCCGCAGGGGTTAATATCGCGTTAGGAACAGATGGAGCAGCGTCAAACAATGATCTGGATATGCTAGGCGAGATGCGCACAGCCGCCCTAATCGCCAAAGGTTACATCGGTGACGCAACAGCTCTTTCTGCTAAAGAGTGTATCCGTATGGCAACCATCAATGGTGCAAAAGCTTTAGGTTTAGAGCAGCTGATCGGAAGCTTAGAAGTCTGCAAACAAGCAGACATCGTAGCCATTGATCTCGATCACTTAAACACTCTGCCTAGTTATGATCTTCCTGCAGACATCGTATACAACACCAATGCCTCACAAGTAACGCACACTTGGGTTAACGGCAAACTTTTGGTAGATTGCGGCCACCTTACCGGCATTGACGAAGACATGTTAAAAGACGAAGCTCGCCAATGGGGCCAAAAGATAAAGTCTGGGAATAAATAATGACTCAAACGCTTAATAAGAACGTCGACCAATCTGAAGTTGCAAAATTCGAAGCGCTTGCCAATCGATGGTGGGACAAAAACAGCGAATTTAAACCGTTGCACGACATAAATCCGTTACGAGTTAACTATATCGACGAGCGCAGCTCTCTGGCAGGCAAAAAGATTCTCGACGTTGGTTGTGGTGGCGGCATATTGTCCGAAGCTATGTCTCAGCGAGGAGGCTTGGTTCAAGGCATTGATATGGGTGAAGCTCCACTGGGTGTGGCGCAATTACACAGTCTAGAGTCAGGTCTTGATATAACCTATACCCAAATCACTGCCGAAGAGTTAGCAGACCAAACTCCAGGCGAATATGATATTGTGACATGCTTAGAAATGCTAGAGCACGTTCCGTCTCCATCATCGGTAATTCAAGCTTGCCAGCGCCTGCTTAAGCCCGGTGGAGACCTTTTCCTATCTACCATTAATCGCAATCCCAAAGCATATCTTTTCGCAATCGTTGGCGCTGAACACCTTATGAAGATGCTCCCTAAAGGAACGCACGATTTTAAGAAGTTCATCAAACCTTCAGAGCTTGGGGGCATGGTTCGTCAAGCAGGCTTAGAGATGCAGGATATATCAGGCATGACATACAATCCGCTGGTTAAAGAATACAAACTCAGCCGCGATGTAGACGTGAATTATTTGATGCACGCCATCAAACCCAAGGCATAAAATGGAACTTGAAGCAGTCTTATTCGATCTTGACGGTACGTTAGTTGACACTGCACCCGACTTCTACGTTACGGTCGAGAAGTTATTAGCTCTCCACAATAAAGCCCCCATTGAACACGAAGTTATCCGAGCAGAGGTTTCTAACGGTTCACGAGCACTAACAAAACTATGCTTTCCGGAGATTACTGATCAAGATGAGTTCGAGCAGCTGCGCATGCAATTGTTGAATATCTATGCTGATGAAGTAGGTGCAAACGCAGTACTGTTTCCCGAAAATCGCGAGATTCTTGAAACCTTAAAGAGTAAAAACATTCCTTGGGGCATCGTAACCAACAAGCCACGACTTTATACCGAGCTTCTGATCAAGCGCACTAGTTTTCTCAAAAACTGTTCTGTATTAATTTGCGCGGATGATGTGCCAGTTGCTAAGCCAGACCCGACTGGAATTCTTGAAGCTTGCGCCAAGCTCCAAGTGTCTAGCAATAAAGTTCTATATGTTGGCGATCATGTTAGAGATGTACAAGCAGCCCACAACGCCGGTTGCGTATCAGCGATCGTTCCGTTTGGTTACTTCGATGAAGGCACGAATCTTAATGACCTAGGAGCACAGCATCTATTGAGAACTGCCAAGGACTTGATTCATTTTTTGGACAACTAATGGACTCAGAACTCAAATCGAATGCTCCCATCAAAAGCAGCTGCATTTTCTTCGACTTCATCTAAGTTAGGGCGATCGATAATCTCGCGCTGAACGCCTACACGAAACGTAAGTTGAACAAAATCCAACGGCGCGTACCCGCCGTGTAGATACAAAGAATTTAAAGCGCCATCATTGCCATTCCTATAATCGATTGAATGGGATTTATGGCCAAATCCAAGTCGAAGTTTCCGCGACAAATACCAAGCCAGTTCGCCATACCACGCATTTGATATATAACCACCGCCCTCTCTCCCTAGATTAAGATAAGGCGTTTTCTTTTCACGATGAGATAGCCCCACATCAAATACTAAATCTAGATCATAAGCTGTATAGATCTGTCGATACTTGATCTCACTGAAGCTAATGCGATAACCATCCCCGGACTCATACTCGCTGTAAAAATCTGCCTTCCCGGTATCGGTCAGATAAATAGACAAACCTAAACCACCGCCATTGAGTCGTTCTTCATCAAGGCGAGTTTCATGTCGCGTGCTGATATACGCGATCCGCCAGCTATGACTGAGTAAACGGTCATCATGCGAATACGTTAGCCTAACTCGATTAAAATCATCTTGGGGTGTTACATCATCAGCGCTAAGGCTTATCTCAAGGTAACTGACTCGCGCTAAGAACTCGTTTTCTAAAGGCGAAATCGAAGACTGATCAACAGGCGTAAGGTAATACCTAGCATTGACGCCGTGCTGCTTTTTGTCCTCGTCTTTGTGATGCTGGTCTGAGTCTTTTACAAGATAGTGCGTATCGAAGTCGATTGAACTAGAAAATTCATTCGCAGCAAAAGCACTATTAGCGATTAATAGCCCATACAATGCCGCCCATACATACCTTAAGAATGCAATCCGCAAGCTCTACACCAAATCTCTGTAAAATTTAGCTACAAAAATAGGCGAAAAATAGAAAATTTCGAGGCGTTTTAGCCTATTTCCTGTACTACGATTTTTTGAACCTAGCATCAAGAATAGATCGCCATTATGAAAATATTGCTCGTAGAAGACAGCCCAGTAAATCAACTCGTCACGAGCGCGCTACTTGAAACAATTGGCGTAGAACATTCAGTGGTAGATAACGGCCTTCTCGCATTTGACCTACTAATCAATGACAAGCAGCATGATATCGGTTTAATCCTAATGGATTGTCACATGCCGTTATTGAATGGATTTAAAGCTAGCAAGCTTATACGGCGAGGGTATGCTGACGCAGATCATAAGATCACGCCAATAGTCGCATTAACCGGCAATTCAGACGAAGAGGTTAAGTTGATGTGTCTATAAGCCGGAATGAATGGCTTTTTATCTAAACCGGTAGATCCTGAAGAGCTAGGATCTACCATTCATACACTTATGCGATAAATATCTTACGCCGCCGCGTACGAAGAAATGCCTTTCGAGATGCCTTGCTTTAGCACGCTTTTGATCAGCCCTGTTGTAAAGGGTATTTTTGATTCAAGCTTAATCTGATAATCAAGGGAACAACCGTCGCCTTGTTCTTTGAATCGTAAAGTTCCCACATGGTTCTTAATTGGGCTTCCTCGCGTGATCTTATATTCAATAAACTCGCCTTCTTTAAATTCAGTAATCGTTTCTTCAAAAGACGGAAGCGGCCCAATATTTATTTTACGGACTGAACCAAGCCCACACGCACCATCTTCACCTTGTTGAATTGTAGTCATCTTAATGCCACAAATTTTCCCAAATAATTCGTGATTACTTAAATCAGCGAACACAGTTGCAAGAGGTTTATTGAATTGGAATGACATATTAATCGATTGCTGCGGCATATTACCCTCACGTTTATCTTTATTGTTGTGTCTTATGATTATTCAAACAAAACACAATGACAAGTTGCATTAATCTCAATAAAATTGCGATCTTTACTCTTCTGCGAATAGGCGTAACCATGCACGATTATCAAGCACCTGAAAACCTACTACTTAACAAAGTTATCCTGGTTACAGGTGCAGGCGAAGGCATAGGAAAGGCAATCGCACTTAGCTATGCACGAGCAGGCGCGACAGTTCTTTTATTAGGACGAACCACCACAAAGCTTGAAGCTGTATACGATCAGATCGTATCCGAACAGCTACCTGAACCAGCTATTCTCCCAGTAAATCTTGAAGGTGCTGTTGAAGTTGACTATCACAAAATTGCTGATGTCATCGATCAAGAGTTTGGGCGACTAGACGGGCTTGTTCATAACGCTAGCCAGCTTGGTTCAATGACACCAATAGAGCAATACGAAGTTGAAGTATGGCAAAAAGTTATGCAGGTCAATCTAAATGCATGCTTCTTGATGACAAAAACATTCATCCCCTTACTAAAGCTATCTGATGACCCTTCTATCATTTTTACTTCATCAAGTGTTGGGCGAAAAGGCCGTGCTTACTGGGGTGCATATTCTGTAAGTAAATTCGCGACAGAAGGCTTTGCGCAAGTGCTTGCTGACGAACTAGATACAGAAGAAGATCCGATACGAGTAAACATTATTAACCCCGGCGCAACTCGCACAAATATGAGAGCCAGCGCGTATCCAGCGGAAAACCCAATGTCATTGAAAGCGCCGTTGGAAATAATGAATCTCTACTTATATTTAATGGGTGCTGAAAGCAAAGGCGTAACAGGGCAAAGTTTAGACGCGCAGCCGAAATAAACGAAGTAAGCACTTAAAAAAGTGCTGCGCCAAGCGCTCCGCCGGCAATAACGATAGCGACCACTGGTAAACGAAAAACGACAAGCGCGATATAGGTAATTGTCACAAACGCTATATCTGTAAGATCTTTGATACTTTGAGTGATCACTGGGTCATACAGGGTTGCCAGCAACAAGCCAAGAACCGCAGCATTAACTCCCCACAGCGCGCTTTTAATCTTAGGTCTAGATCTTAAGCGATCCCAGAATGGCAGCACACCGAACAAAAGCAAAAATGAAGGCAAAAATATCGCGAACGTCGCCAGCGCAGCGCCACTAAAGCCATTCGGACCACTTAAATGCGAAGCTCCTAAAAAACTTGCGAAGGTAAACAGCGGCCCCGGTACCGCTTGTGCCGCGCCGTAACCTGCCAAGAAAATATCTTTATCTACCCAACCAGCTGTAACGACTTGAGACTCAAGTAAAGGCAAAACGACATGCCCTCCCCCAAATACGAGGGATCCTGCATTGTAGTAAGCACTGGCTTGACTTAGGCTTTCCCAGCTCCCTCCTCGACTTACTAGTAAGGCCGCCGCTAACAAAACAAAGAAAGCACTTAAACACACGATTGGCCCAATCAAATGAACACGGCTCAGCTCATAATTAACAGCAACATCGGAAGCTGCGTCGGTAACCTTATAGCGAGAACTGAGCAGGCCAACGATCGACAGAACGAAAATCGGAGCGTATACACTATTCCAGAGCGCAAAAGCTAACGCGCTGACAACCATTACAAGAATACGTATAAAGTCCGGCGTAAGAGTATGCCTCATCGTAACGAAAGCTTGAATAACTACCGCCACTGCAACCAATTTCAAGCCTTGCAAGACGCCAGAATTTAAAAAGGAACTGTCATTAACAAGCAGAGCCGCAAATATCGTAAGTAAAAGCGCTGATGGAAGCGTAAACGCGAGCCAGGCCGCAATCGCCCCAGCATAAGAATGGCGATGATAACCTAACGCCATACCTAACTGACTACTTGCCGGCCCTGGAATGAACTGACACAGCGACAGTAAATCCGAGAAAGCTTTGTCATTGATCCAATTTAATTCATCAACAAACCGCTTTCGAAAAAAACCAATATGCGCAACTGGACCACCAAATGATGTACAGCCCAATATAAAAAACTGCGTAAATATTGCCCAGACTGAGGTCCCTTTCTCGCGATTCACGCGCGCTCCTTGTTGGTTATTTAGCGAGGCTCAGCAAAAGGTTATGCGCATCATCGGCTGACATATAAGCAGGTACCGCATAGGTTGAATTTGCTTCTTTGAACGCAGCGCGTCTGATACTCGGAAAATCCTTTAATTGAAGCGCATCGACTTTTGGAGAAATCCCTACACTTACAATCAAATCTTCAACAGCCTCAATAAACGCCAAACCTTTTTCATAAACGCTAGCATTTGCATCACAGCACTCGATAAGATCTGCGAGTTCAGCCAATCGTTCAGGCACGAAATCATGGTTAAATCTAAGAACCTTTGGCAAGACCTTAGCGTTAGCAAGACCGTGAGGTATACCGTAATAAGCGCCAAGTTGATGCGCAAATGCATGAACATAACCAAGCCCCGCAAGATTAATGGTCAAACCGCCATAAAACGAAGCAAGTGCCATATCCTCACGCGCACTTAAGTTAGCGCCCTTTTTATATACTTTGCTTAAATTATCGAACACCAACTTGATGCCAGCTTTTGAGTAGTAGCTCGACTCTTCATTGGCCATCGTACTTAAAAAAGACTCAACCAAATGCGTAAGTGCATCCATCCCAGTTGCAGCTGTTATCGCGGGAGGCAGACCTTTCATAAGTGCAGGGTCAAGGGCTGCGATCAAAGGTACGATTTTTGACTCTATAACCAAGTCCTTTTGATGTGTCTCGTCATCCGAAATCACAGCGCCGATGGTTACTTCAGAGCCTGTCCCCGCGGTCGTAGGAACGCAAAAGAAAGGCACACAACCGACCTTACCTTTCAAAATTCCTACTAGTTTTTTCGGTTCAGTGTTATTTGAAGCAGCCAAAGCGATTACCTTCGCTGAATCAATAGACGACCCACCACCAACTGCCATTACCGAGTCACAATTTGCTTGCCTATAGCGCTTAAGCCCAGCTTCCACGACAGAAAAAGTAGGATCTGGTTGCACATCCGCAAATAGCTCATATGCCATTCCTCGATGTTCAAGCGATTGGAGAATATTTTCGAGCAAGCCAAGCTCATAGAGTGGACGATCAGTTACGATAAGGACTTTCTTCAAACCGAAGCTAGCTACACTCTCACACAGTTTTAGTGAAGAGTTTTTTCCAGTCAGCACCGTCGGCTTAGGAATATTAATAACACTGACTAACGCTTTTAACGCTGAAATATAACCCTTACCGATAATCTGGTTTTTCTTGCGCGATGCGCCAATAGGATTAATTACTTTATCGTCAAACTGAGCAAGAATACTCTCTAAATTCATAACAGCCTCGTATTTATTATTTGGAGTGTTGAAACTGCATGCCATTGGATCACCACGGCTTTAAACACTTATAAAATCAAAAAAGGGGCATTCGCCCCTTTTCTATTTAACTATAGTCGTAGAATCCTTTGCCGGATTTACGACCTAACATTCCGCCTCTCACATACTTACGTAGTAAAGGGTGCGGGCGATATTTACTGTCGCCAAACTCATCATAGAGAACTTCCATGATCGCCAGACATACATCCAAACCAATTAAATCGCCTAAAGCGAGTGGTCCCATTGGATGATTTGCGCCCAACTTCATTGCAGCGTCAATATCCTCCGCACTAGCTACGCCATCAGCTAAGATTCCAGCAGCTTCATTGACCATTGGAATTAGAATGCGATTCACAACAAATCCTGGAGCCTCTGCAACTTCTACAGCCGTTTTTCCAAGCTGAGAGGTAATATCAGCAACCTTGTCGAAGGTTTCTTGCGACGTCGCGATCCCTTTGATGAGCTCAACCAACTTCATTACCGGCGCAGGATTGAAAAAATGCATTCCCAAAAATCTGTCTGGACGACTCGTTGCTGCAGCGACTTCAGTAATTGATAAAGAAGAGGTATTTGTGGCGAAAATCGTATCTGGGCCACACACCGCATCTAACTCAGTAAAGATGGCTTTTTTGATATTCATATTCTCGACAGCTGCTTCAACAATAAGCGCTGCGTCAGAGACCAAACTGTTATCGTTAGAACCTTGAATTCGCGCTAAAGTCGAGTCAAAGGTTTCTTGCGTAATTTTATCCTTAGCCAATAAACGTGACAGCCCCTTCTCGATTGTCTGGAGACCTTTGTCAACTGCTTCTTGCGCAATGTCTTTGAGCACAACTTCAAAACCAGACGATGCAAACGTCTGTGCAATACCCGCTCCCATTGTACCTGCGCCAATTACGACAACTTTCATGCTCTTTCTACCTCTAACTATTTTGAATCAGTCACGATGTCTTCTGCACCGATATTAATTGATAAACGCGGCTGATCAGCTACCAACACACCGCTAATTATTTTTTCATAATCCCCAAGCTTTCGCTCAACAGAACCCTTGGTGATTCGAACTACCACATCGACAGATTCAAATAGGCTTAATTTCAGCTCTGGCATCATAGCTAAGCTATCGTCTAATACTATGTCGTTAATTTCTTGTTTAGGGGAAAATCTGGCCACTGCTAATGGCATTGGCGGACCAACGCTGGCTCGCGCATACACGACCACAATTTCATTTTCATTAAATTGAGACAGCAATGCGGGTTCAATCCTTACGTCAACGCTTACTCCAACTGTTGAGGCAGGTACTTGTATGGTTGAAGGTACGCCCAGTGCTCGTTCAGCCGCAGAAATACCCTCTTCAATCGAACCGCGCGATGGGTGATTAGGTTCCAACGTTAAAATCGTCTTCCAATATTCTATAGCTTGGTCAAATTGACCTTGATCATAACTTGCCAAGGCTTTTAGTCCATAAATGTTGGTATCTTGTGGATTAAGTAGGGTCGCTTTGTTTACAGCATCGGCAACTGGAGGAGCATCGATTGCGATACCTGAGAAATACAGGGTCTGCGCCTGCAATCCGTATAATGCCGCCTTTATTTCTGGAGAGCTTTCTATCTCAGCCAACTGCCCATAAGCTTCTGCTGCAATCTCGAAATGGTTAGTGTTCAGAGCAGAGCGCGCTAACAACTCCCAACCCTCAGCATTTGCGGGATTTTCTCGTAACTTATCGCGAAGTTGAACTAGTAGGCCAAGCGTATCTCCTGCCTCTGCTTTACTCTGCGCCGCAGCAATTTCAGCAGCACTAAACTTAGAGTCTTCACTATGTAGAGCGAGATCATACGCACCCCAAGAGTTGTACAAATATGCGCTTAAGCCAACTAAAGCCAAAGCAGCGACGATTAAACTGATAAAGGTTGTTGATGTCGCTCTATCTAGGTTGTCGGTACGGGCCTGTACGTTCTTTGCATCACCAAGGAGCGTTGCCTCTAGCTCTTTCTTAATTTCTTCAAACTGAACCTGATCAATTGCATCTGAACGCAGCTCAGCATTGAGCTCTCTGAGACGTTCTTTGTATGCTCTAACGTTCGCGCGCACCCGCGCCTCGTCCGCCGTATCAACGGCAATTTCTTCAAGCTTATGCCTTTTGAACCAGGGGTGAAGTACTATCCATACAGCAACAAGAGAAAGGATTGAGGCTATTATCCAGAATTGGGTCATTGATGACTTTGCCTATAGAAATTAAATAGATGGATGACTAATCGTCAGAATATTTTTTTAACAAGGCTTCGAGTTCAGCTTGATCATCTGAATTACCCACCTTCAATGAGGAACCAGTACTTTCAGTAGTACCATTAGTATCTACAGATATCCGTTTACTTCTGGAGATACCAATAATCGCAATCAGACCTATCGCGATAAATACCCATGGCCCATACCACAACAAATACGTCTCTGATCGCACTGGAGGCTTATAAGTAACAAATTCGCCAAATCTTTGAATCATAAAGTCGACGACTTCATCATGGCTATGTCCATCTTCAACCAGTCTGTGTACTTGCGCGCGCATATCTTGAGCAATCGGCGCATTTGAATCGGCAATATCCTGATTTTGGCACTTAGGGCAACGCAATTCACGGGTTAGAGCTTGATAAGATTCTAGCTTCGTTTCAGAACTAAATTCATATACATCAATGTCGGCATTAAGTGACTCAAAGCCAATAGCAAGGACAAAAAGCAGGACAAATCTCATTGGTATTTACTCCTTGAGCAGTGCGTTAAACCGCGGAGCCAATTGTACCTCCCAAACACGATGATTCACCTCACCGACATGTCGATAGCGTACTACACCATTTTGATCGATGATGTAGGTTTCTGGTGCACCATACACCCCTAAATCGAACCCGAACTTCCCTCGCGGATCAAATAGGTTCAACGAATAAGGATCACCAAGCCCGTCTAACCACTGTAACGCTTTCGCTCTATCATCTTTGTAATTCAGACCAATAATTGGAACACCTTGTTGTGCAAGTGCCATCAGATACCCGTGCTCACTCTTACAAGCTGGGCACCATGTTGCCCACACGTTAAGTAGCGAAGGCTTCCCACCTAAATCAGAGTTAGTGAGTAGTTTGCTTGGATATTCAAGCGATTGTAACGAAAATGTTGGGAGTGGATCGTTCAGGCGTGCTGTTTCTAACTTGCTCGGGTCTTTGCCCAAAGCTGTGTATAAAATAAGTCCTAGACCGACTGCTAACATCAAAGGGGTCAAGAATACGAGACGAGACTTCATTTACTTAGCAAACTCCGAATTTGATGGCATCACTACTTGGCTCACTTTTTCTTTAGGACGATAACGTTTATCAAACACAGCTAAGCCACCTGCAGTAAACATGAAAATTGCGCCAAGCCAAATCCATCTAATGAGGGGCTTATATTGAACTCTCACGGCCCATGCACCGCCATCGAGCTCCTCTCCAATCGCCACGTAAACATCTTGCAAGAAACCCGGATCAATCCCAGCTTCCGTCATAGGATTAGCTTGAGAGAAATACACACGTTTTTCAGGCTTGAGGACCGTAACAACTTGCCCATCACTCAACACCTCAACGTTAATCCGAGACGCTTCATAATTAGGCCCCTGAATAGCGTGCGAGGAAGCAAAATGAAGCTCATATTGTCCTAGCGCTACTTTCTGACCAATCTCAATGCGGACATCTCGCTCGACAGAGTGAAGCGACACAATCGTTGCACCAACAATCATAAGAGCAAAGCCAAGGTGGCCAAGTACCATGGCATAGTACGCCGAACCCAATGCCAATTTGTTTTTCAAATTGCCGGCTCTAGCTATGGCTTTCTTGCGAAGATCATTCAGTGTAATTAATACGACCCACAAGCCTAACAAGATTGCGAGCATTGAAATCCAATCCCACGCAATACCAGATATCGCAGTGAACAAAAGGGTCAGCACAACTGACACCACTGCAACCACACGTAACTTCTTAACCAGAACTTTGGGCTCTGTCGATTTCCAATTAGCGACAAGTCCGAAGCCAAGTAAAACCGCCAGGATAGCCATCAAAGGAGAAAATACAGCATTGAAGTACGGAGGGCCTATTGAAAGTTTTCCTGCACCTATGAAATCTAATACCAAGGGGTAAAGCGTACCGATCATGACTGTAATCCATGCAACCACAAGCACGATATTATTACCCAACAAGAAGCTTTCGCGCGATAACAGCTTGTGCTCGCTCTTTCCAACAAGATCCGGCGCTCGCCAAGCATATAAGCCCAGCGACACAATCATCGTAATACCCAAAAGCGCTAAAACGAAAGAGCCACGAGACGGGTCTGACGCAAAAGCGTGAACAGAGGTAAGTACACCAGATCGGACTAAGAATGTACCCAGCAGGCTCAAGGAAAACGCAATGATTGCCAAGAACACGGTCCAACTTTTGAAGGCACCGCGTTTCTCAGTCACCGCAAGAGAGTGCATCAGAGCTGTGCCGACTAACCAAGGCATAAATGAAGCATTTTCTACTGGGTCCCAGAACCACCAACCGCCCCAGCCTAATTCATAGTATGCCCACCAACTTCCCAGTGCGATACCAAGCGTTAAGAATGCCCACGCAACAATAGTCCAAGGTCGAGACCACCTTGCCCAAGCGCTATCAAGACTGCCACCCAGTAGAGCCGCTATAGCAAAAGCAAAGGCCACAGAGAAGCCAACATATCCCATGTACAACATTGGCGGATGCACGATCAAACCAAAGTCTTGAAGCAACGGGTTGAGGTCGCTTCCTTCTAGCGGTGTGTTTGGAAGCAAACGATCAAACGGATTAGACGTCAGTAAAATAAATAGCAAGAATCCAATACTAATCATGCCCATCACGGCAAGCACTCTAGCAAGCATCTCGCGTGGCAATTGTTTACTGAATATGGCAACCGCTATTGTCCAACCTGCCAAGGTAAGAGCCCAAAGCAATAGTGAGCCTTCGTGCCCACCCCATACAGCACTGATCTTATAGTACACAGGCAATAGCGTATTGGAGTGGCCAGCCACATACTTAACGCTAAAGTCATCTTGAACAAAAGCGTTTGCAAGGATTAAAAAAGCGACAAAGATAAAGAAAAATTGGCCGAATGCTAACGATCGCCCTGTTTCCATCCATACGGGAGAATTTTTCGCTACACCATAAAGTGGTGTAATGCTTTGTAGACAGGCAAACAATAAGCCTATTATCAGTGCGAAATGACCCAGCTCTGGTAGCATTTAGTATTCCTTATCTGAAGTGTATTGATCGCCGTAACCTTTATGCCCAGACTTTTCGAGTGCCTCTGCAACTTCTGGAGGCATGTAATTCTCGTCATGCTTGGCAAGCACTTCGTCTGCAATGAGAACACCCTCATTATTAATCCGCCCTAAAGCGACAATACCTTGCCCTTCTCTAAATAGATCCGGCAGTATGCCCGTGTAATTGACTTCGACATCGGCAACGAAGTCAGTCAAAACAAATTTAACGGTAAGATCATCTTCGCTACGAGATACTGAACCTTCACGAACCATTCCACCAGCGCGAATTTTCACCCCTTCAGGAGCTTTACCTTCGGAAATCTCCGTCGGGTTATAGAATAGATTTATATTCTCGCTCAGTGCGTACATAGCGAGCCCTATCGCAACACTAAGACCACAGACTAGAAAACAGATAATCAGCAATCGCTGCTTACGCTTCGGATGCACTACTTTGACGCTCTCTTTTGTTTCAATAGACGACGAATTCTTTTTTCAGTGGTGGTTTTAGCCTTTGCTCTCCCGTCAAAACAGAAAAACGCTAAACCAAAAAATAAGGCGAACGATACGCCGTAAGATAACCAAACATAAAAAGTATGGTGGCCCATCTCAAAATATTCAGCCATTGCTCCGCTCACCTTCGATATTCAATAGCTTATGGACCCAACGCGTTTTAAGCTCTCGTTGAACAATTTCTGCCTGCATACGTACGAGAACCAAGGCCGTAAAAAAACAGTAAATGCCAATCACCATAATTAATAGTGGCAACCACATCTCAGCCGGCATTGCGGGTTTCTCTGTTAACGTAAACGTTGCGGGTTGATGCAGTGTATTCCACCAATCAACCGAATATTTAATGATCGGAATATTTATTACCCCCACCAATACGAGTACGTATGATGCTCTTGCACGATTATCGGCGCTTTGAATGCTAGAACGAAGTGCTATGACGCCAAAATACAAAAACAATAGTAAAAGCATCGATGTTAAACGCGCATCCCACACCCACCAAGTTCCCCATGTGGGCTTGCCCCAGACAGCACCTGTAAATAACGCAAGAAATGTCATGACGGCACCAATTGGCGCAGCGCAAGCGATGAAATAGTCGCTTATTTTCATTCGCCAAACGAGCCCGACAAGCGCAGCCGCAGCCATCATCATGTAGCACGACTGGGCTAAAATCGCAGTAGGAACATGGATGTATATAATTCTAAAGCTGTCACCCTGTTGGTAATCAGGCGGTGCAATAAACAACCCCCAAAAGCACGCTCCCAGCATAAGCGCACAACCAACCCCAAAGAGTGGTCCGTTGTAGCGTTCTGCGAAGTCGTACAACCACTTAGGAGATCCAAAGCGGTGGAACCATGTCCATTTCGTATTTGCCATTTACACTTTCACTTTTCTAAACATCGCATATGATCTTTAAACTCGCGCCCGCAGCAAACGGACAAAGGACGCAATAAAGCATGGTGATTGCACCAAGCATCGCAAAAGAACCAGAGATAGACGCCCCGTCGACTGATAATCCAACAACCCCAGAGCCAAAAATCAATACTGGTACTGTTAATGGTAAAACCAAAAGCATTAACAATATGCCTCCGGTTTTTGCGCTAGCAGTTAATGCTGCGCCAACGCTCACGATATGCGCCAATGCCAATGACCCAAGCAATAGCGATAAAATCAGCACCCCGAGCCCTTCAAACGGAAAGTGGAGCATCGTCGCTAACAAAGGCACCATAGCGAGTAGCGGTAATATACTAATCGCCCACAACGCAAGAACCTTAACAAAAACAAGCGCAAATATAGGGTGTGAAGACTGAAGCCACAACTCGATTGTTCCGTCGTCAAAATCAGCTTTAAACATTGATCCTAAGGTCAACATCAAACTCAAAAGAACAGCCACCCAAATTAGCCCTGTGGAACTTATACGTAAGAATTCCACCCCAGGGTCAACTCCCAAAGGGAAGAGCATCACCACCAAAACAAAAAACATGACAGAGTTTAATAGGTCTTGCTTGCCACGAATGACAACCCGCGCCTCGTGCAACCATAGCTGAAACAAGGCATTCTTTGGTTGTTTATCCATCCAAAACAACCTTCTTCAAGCGCGGATGCTCAATATGATGATGACTTGTAAAAATAACCAAATTGCCCAAATCCGATAATTCGACAAGTACTTGCTCAAGAAATGAGACAGTCTCTTTATCTAATGAAGCAAATGGTTCATCTAGCACGAAAACCTTAGCTTTACTCAAGAATATTCGAGATAGACCAACGCGCCTGCGTTGGCCTTCAGACATATCGCTACAAGGTACGTCGATATAATCGTCCAAGCCGAATCGCGCCAAAGCATCACTCCTTTGCTGGCGAGTCGTGCTCGATGCCAATAAGCTGTGCGCACTTAGATTTTCATCTGCGGTTAATGCCGGCTTTAATGGAACCTTATGGCCAAAATAACACAACTGATGTTTAAAGAAGGCTGTATTGATAGCTCCCTCAAACCCAGTATATACACCTGCAATAATCCGTAGAAGCGTACTTTTACCCGCCCCATTTCGACCAGCTATTTGTATCAGTTCACCTGCGCTAAACTTCAACGTCAGATCTTCAAATAAGACCCTATCGTCACGTTCACAGCTTAGTCCTTGGGTGCTAACCAAATAATCGGTCATATTAAGCGTTCAGGTCACAAAAAATTTGGGCTGCAGTATAAGGGATTTTTAAGAAAGGAAAAATCTTGAATAAGGCCGTTTAGATTACAAATAAAAAAGGCCGGTAAAAACCGACCTTTTTCAAAGCTAATTGCTGTCGTTTAGAAACGTTCAGCTTTCGGCTTAGAACACTCACCACGTGATGGATCAACCGAACAACGGATCTTCCACAATAGGCCAAGTGCTTTTGCATCAAGAACACCCTCGTCACGAAGTGACGCACGGATTTCAGTACGGAACTTCTCTAGAGCTGCTTGAGAATCTGCATCAGTTTTGATCCAGTACTTAGCAGGAATTGCAGCCTCTGCATCATCAACCATTTTGTTGATGTCTGGTAGGCGAGCAAGAATGTACTCACGCATGTTTTGACCGAACTCAGGAGCAAAACGGTCTTTATGAGAAATCATCTGCATCATACCGTACAGAAGCTTCTCATCGATGATACCGCCTTTTTCGCCAAGACCATGATACAACTCAAATACGTCGTAACCTAGCGCAACCATTGGTAGGATGTCGATGTTACCGTTATTGAACTGGCCAGAGAACGTAGCTAGCGATGTACCAACTGGAGATGCACCAGCTAGATCTGCAAACTTGTGGCTCTGTGGATCTTCGTTAAGTACAGATACTTTCTTACCACTGAACTCAGGAACAGTATCAATATCACGATCGTTTACGAACAAGTAAACAGAACCAACAGGAAGCGTACCAACCATTTCGTAGTTGCCATTCGTTAAGAAAGGAGCCAACTTAGGGTTAGTCAATGTTTTAAGAACACGAGCTAGACCTTCTTCGTCAATGATACCGCCAAGCGCATCAAGCGTACCGCCAAATGGCACGTAAGGACGACTAAGGATTGCTGTTAAGAAAACAACATCACATAGGCCTGCTTTAAAATCGTTTGAAGCTACTTTTTCATCTGTGTAAGCAGCGATTTCGATGTCCATGCCCCAACCGATACCTTTAGCAGTAAGGTCAGAGAAGAACGCCACAGCAGGGCCGTTTTTACCAACAGGGTCATAAAGACAGAATTTTTTCTTTTCTAATGCTGCAGAAGCTGTCGAAGAAACAGCAACCAACAACAAAGAAGCAAGAATGCGACGAAAAGTCATTTGCACACACCTCAGCGCTTAGTTATCAATTAGATTTATTAGATAAAAACGAGTAATTATTTATTTAAGATCTCGCAGAAATCGCTGCGCAGTCTACAAGAAATAACATTTGGTGACAAAGTTCACGAAGCTCAAAGTAGGACCTATTTACCGCTTTAGTGAACTACGGCACTATACGAACAATTAACAGTATTTTAGTTTTCTATTTATTTCGATTCGTGATTTAGGCAAAACGTTCAGAATGGACTTAGGCAAAAACCATAGTAATAGTTCTCACTGTTGCCTACTTTGCGGGGCTTCAGAGATCTACAATTTTTATTTCGATCAACGTCTAACGAGAGAGTTTTATCAATGCCAAGCATGCGAGTTAGTTTTTGTTCCAAGTGAATTTCACTTATGTCCGAAAGAAGAAAAAGAAATATACGATCACCACGACAATAACCCTAACGACCCAAACTATCGCAGTTTTTTAAACAAATTAGGTAGCGTTATGATCGAAAATCTACCTACCGCATCTCAAGGACTAGATTTCGGTAGCGGACCGGGCCCTACCCTGTCATTAATCTTTGAGGAAGCAGGTCACGAATGCGAAATCTATGACAAGTTTTATGCTGACGATAAAGAAAAACTAAACACAGAATACGACTTCATCAGCTCGACCGAAGTGGTTGAGCATTTAGACGCACCGAGCCAAACGTTTGAACTTCTGTTTTCATTATTAAGGGCGAACGGAATACTAGGCCTGATGACAAAGTTGCATACCCAAAACATCGATTTTGGGGGTTGGCATTATAAAAACGATCCAACACATATTTGTTTCTACAACCCCGCGACAATGCAATATCTGGCGAACCGCTTTAATAAGCAGCTCACCATCATTGGAAGTGATGTTATTTTGTTTACTTAAGAGGCTTTCGCTTCAGGGCCAGTTTGATGACATACCGGACCAGCTCGAGATTCTACTTCAGCTTTAAGTTTTTTCATTAAACCGAACATAAAAGCGAATTCGCACACGACAAATAGCGGCCCGATTAGAAGACCTGTCATATCGTCGACAAATGCAGGCTTCTTCCCTTCATAAAAGTGGCCTACAAACTGAAAAACCCAACCAACAACGAATAAACCGATACTCCATGCCAGCCACTCGATAGTTGATAGAGATGCAACATACTGCGCGCCATAGACAGTCATACTAAACACCAAGCCCATTAAAATGCCGAGTTTGATATCTAATGCGAGGTAATACAGACAGGCTGCACCAACAACAAAATAAACTGGAGCCAAAACAAGGCCAAACAATCCAAACTCAGGACGAGCAAGTAAAGCAGCAATCGCAAAAACAATGAGGGGAATACCAACAAAGTGCGTCAGAATATTTCGTGGGTCGCGATGATAATTCGCGTACATAACAAGTTGTTGAGTTAAAGTTTTCATTATTATCCTCCTAAGCCATGTCGAAGACCGATACTATATAGCCGACAGAAAAAAGAAACTGTCAGCTAGACGACAAAGTTATTGATTCAAAATCTGGCTCAATCGCAATGCGTCAATAATCGTAAGATGCCCATAGTCGAGCTTAAGGACGCCATCTGACTCTAGATCTTTTAAAATTTGATTTGCGGTTTGACGCGAGATTGACAGCATCGCCGCAAAACTCGCTTGATCAACATTTAAGGTAACAGTGCCTAACCCATCATATGTAATATTGTTAGGGAGATATTCCCCGCTGATCGCGTTGTTCACCATCAAAACTAAACGTTTAACGACGCGCTGCTTTGCCGGCAACAAAGCTAAATCCTCCATTAAGTGGAAGGTCGCCCTGAGCTTTCCCGACATCAAGACCCCGAAATCTCTCCAATAATTAGGTTTTCTTGCCAAAAGGCTATTAAGTTTGTCATGTCTCAAACATAACAATTGGGTCTTGCTTGAGGCTACGGCATTGTGTGTTCGAACATCCCCATCGAATAGCGCAAGCTCCCCAAACCAGTCCACCGGCTCAATGAACGTAAGTAAAGCTTCTTTCCCTTCACGGTTTACACCAAAAATCTTGACGCTACCGCTTAATACCGCATAGACACCGCCATTAAGTGCGTTGCGCTGAAAGATTGACTCGCTCGTTTCAAAATAAGAAACACTCGAAATACCTAGCATATCCGACTTAAACTCAGCCGAACGCCCTCGGAACCAAGCATTCCGTTCAAGTAGCGGTAATAGGTGTTGAAAATTCGACCCATCCATAAAATTGGCTATCTCAAAGATTGCATCAGGGAATTACGGGTCAATCGCCTTAGTACTATAAAACCAAGAAACCCTAGCAGTACTGAGCTAAAGCCGACACCCAATATGAGAGCCGACAAGTTTAATACTGGATTCGCACCGAATAAAGCAATCGAAACCGCATTTAAGGCCGCTTCGGCACAGAGAAATCCTGCCAGGCTTGCAACAAAACCTAGAATGAAGAACTCAAGAAAATACGCTTTCTGAAGGACTGTACTGCGCACCCCAAGCACTCTATAAATTAATGATTGATGCTCCCTCTCTGAAATCTTAGAAAGTGTAATTGCCGCAATCACAAGTACCGAAGCTGCCAAAATTAGATACAAAACAAAACTCAGCACTGTAGAAACTTGATTCACGATTGACTGGATCTTTCCGATCAACAGATCAAGCTCCAAAACACTTACCGTTGGGTAAGAGCGAGACAGCTCGTTAATCACGGTTTTTTGGTCTTCAGGCAAATAAAAGCTAGCAATATAAGTGTTTGGAAAGTCATTCAACGCCCCGTCTTTAAACAGGACGTAAAAATTCGGCTTCATACTTTCCCAATCAACTTTGCGAATACTAGAAACGGTTGCGACCACTTCTAAACCTGCGACATTAAAGGTCAAACTATCGCCGAGTGATACACCAATGTTGTCAGTCAATTCTTGCTCGACGGAAACTGATAATCCCTCACTATCACTGCCCCATGCCCCATCAACTATTTCATTGCCTTCAGGCATGTCTTCAACCCAGCTTAGATTCAACTCACGATTAAGCGCAGCAACGTCTTTTGTGACGGCAACTTTCACATCTTCGCCATTGATATGAGACATTCGCCCTCGCACCATTGGATACATATGCGAAACATTGATGCCATTGCTCGCCAAAAGCTCTTTCACACCCTTAACTTGAGGCTCAGTAATGTTGATCAAGAAATGATTTGGAGCGTTCTCTGGTATTTGCTGCTGCCATTGTGCAATGAGTGATTCACGAACAATAAAAATCGAAGCAAACAAACAAAAGGCAAATGCATACACTAAACATTGGGCAAAAGTATTACCGCGCTGAGATACCAGCGCCTGCACAGCAAGCGAAGCTCCCGACTCACTCTTCTTCAAATATTTTGAAGAAACGTACTCTAGTGAGCGTGCCAAAATGAAAACGATGACTCCAACAACGACCATCAATAAACACGACCCCAATACAAACAATACCAATAAAAGTATGGACTGGGTGTATATCGCTAACGTAAACAAAAGGACAGCAAGCAATAAGACGTAGTAGAAACGACTAACCGGCCTAAGAAATCCTTCTTCAGGACGCAAAACAGCCATCGGTTTTACGCCAGACAGTGCAAATACTTGCGGAATAGCGCTCCCAAAGAGTGTCAATACGGTGACTAAAACCGCTACCAATACGGCAGACATCGACAAACCGAATTCAACACGTAGTTCAACGTCAGGCAATAGCGGCGCAATGACAGACGATAAACTACCACTAACTAGCTGCCCTAAAACAAGTCCAAGACAAACAACAACAAGTCCAATAAATCCAAGTTTTAGGACGTACACTAATACGACCTCACGCCCGGTAAGACCAAGTGTTTTAAGAATCGCCACACTTCGAATTTGCTGAGAAGAATACTGCCTCGCAGCAAGTGATATGGCCAACGAAGACAACAATGCAGCCAAACACGAAGACAGCAATAAAAACGCCTCTGCTTTTTGAAGCGCCTCGGCAATCGCAGGGCGCGAATCAGCAACACCTTCGTAACGCTGACTATTATCGAGCTGCTCAACAATCCAATCATCGAAAACTCGCAACTGCTCGATATCACCCGCAAAATAGTAGCGATACTTTACCCTACTACCGGGCTGAACAACCTGTGTCGCCGCCAAATCATCCAGACGCATTAATAGCCTAGGCTGTATATCCCCCAGGTTAAAACCGATATCAGGCTCTTGAATCAGAGCAGGCCCAACTAGTAGATCAGCATCCCCCACACCGATGCTATCGCCCAGTTTTACGTTAAGCAGATTATTAAGGCGCGACTGCATTGCTATATTACCTGAGGCGACTTTGCTACCTTGAGGCTGACCAGATAACTGAAGTGAACCTAGCAATGGGTATGCATTGTCAACAGCCTTGACGGATACAAGCTGGCTAGCCGAATCGCTAAAAACCATCGACCGAAACTCTACTGCTAAGCCATGTCGTAAACCTATCTGATTCGCGTATTCAAGAACCACAGGATCTAACTCTCGGGGCGAGACGACTTGCCTATCCGCCGCCAGCAATTCACTTGAAGAACTATTAAGCGCTTCTTTCAAGAAGCTCGTTAATGACAAAATGCTTACGATCGCGAACACCGACAACAAACTCGCAAGGAACATCAACCTAAGGGCAGGAAGCTTCCTCTGTTCAACAAAACTATTAAGCGCATATTGAATCAGACGAAAAGACACCTCAGACCTCCTCGTTATGCGTTACTAATGCGCCCTGATCGATCGTGAGTTTTTGAGTGCATCGGTTTGCCAGCTCGTCATCGTGAGTAACTAAAATAAGCGTTACTCCTTGCTCCTCATTGAGCTCAAAAAGCAGATTGGCAACAGAATGGCCTGTATTGGAATCAAGATTGCCAGTTGGTTCATCGGCAAATAAAATCGAAGGCTCACAAGCGAAAGCGCGTGCAATCGCTACGCGCTGCTGCTCACCACCAGACAATTGCTTAGGAAGGTGATTGGCTCGTTCCGCTAAACCAACCCGCTCAAGAAATGATTGTGCTTTTGACTCTGCGTTTTGTTCGCCCGCTAAGTTAAGAGGCAGGGTTACATTTTGAAGCGCCGTAAGATGATCTAGTAGATGGAAAGATTGAAAAACGAAACCAACGCGCTCTTTTCTTAGTTTTGCGCATTCGTCTTCAGATAGAGATGAAATATTTATTTCATCAATTTTCACGCTACCACTACTCGCGTTATCTAAACCTGCGAGAATGCCTAAAAGCGTTGTTTTACCAGAACCGGAACGACCAACTAGCGCACAACTGCCCCCTGCAGGTACACTGAAAGATATATCACTAAGAACCTGCAGTGAACCTGTTTCTAGTTCTACTCGTTTACTGACTGAATCTACCAATAACGAAGACGCGTCTACTGTGTTAGTCAACACTGTTTACAAACCTCAAAAATAAGATGCACTAATGACTCAAACGAAATTCAAGCGACTGTTTTTATTACTAATAAGCTTAACGCTTTATACGCAGTCAACGATAGCTTCGACCACATTAAAAAGCCGTATACTCATACTCGGAGACAGCCTCAGTGCAGCGTATGGAATACCTTACGAACAAGGTTGGGTAGCACTGGCGCAAAAAGAAATCGACGACAAAGCAATCATCACAAACGCCAGCATCAGCGGTGAAACGACTGTAGGGGGACTTCAAAGCCTACCAGGACATCTAGAGCGCGTTCAGCCAGACGTCGTTGTAATAGAGCTTGGAGCAAATGATGGTTTAAGAGGGTTTCCATTGCCTGGCATTAAAAACAACTTGCAAGCCCTAGTTGACCTATCAAAGCAAGCAAACGCAAAAGTGGTTCTTCTGGGCATACATATCCCACCGAATTATGGAAAGCGTTACACCGAAGGGTTTTATCAAAACTTCTTAAATATAGCCGAGCAAAATGAGTTAGAGTTTGTTCCATTTATGCTTGACGGTGTCGCATTGAAATCTGAGCTAATGCAATCAGACCGGCTTCATCCAAATGCTGATGGACAACAAATTATTTTGAATAATGTATTGCCTGCTATCACGAAAGCTTTAGATGAGCTGCGCGCAGATTAAATGTATTCTCTTAAGAATCTTAAACCCTCTGTCTCAGAGTAATAAGTAGATCCCTTTGCGCCAAAACCAACGTGGCCACCTTTTTTTAAAGGTCGAAAGAAGAAGCTACTATTTTGCTTAGCCTCTTCAAAAGGAAAGCACCTCTCACTAAGAAATGGATCATCCAAAGAACTGACTAGAAGCGTTGGAATATTTATATTGGGGATATGGGGAAGACAACTGCTTTGTACCCAGTAATCTAGTGCGCTAGTAAAACCATTCATCGGAGCTGTATATCGTCCATCGAAATCAGCAAATGTCTTGATTTTTTTGAATCCATCAAGCGAGACCTGACCCGGAAACATCTCAGCCTTTAGTTTCAACTTCTCGTGTAGAGAGGCCAGAAAGTTTTTCATATAGATTCGATTGATCGGTTTTGCCAATACCTCTGAGCTCGAGACCAGATCACAGGGAACAGAAAAAGTAACAGCCGCGGAAATCTTGTTGTTTACTTGATTGCGATCCCGTCCTAAATACAAAAGCGTTTTGTTCCCACCAATGCTGAACCCGCATAGCGCAATATTCTGATAGCCCATACTATCAACATGATCGATGAGCAGTGATAAATCATCTATCGATCCGCTATGGTAACTTTGCAGTTTGTTATTGGCCCTGCCGCCACAACCTCGATAGTTCCAGGCAACTACGTCCCACCCTTCATCAATCGCACGAGACACCATGCCCAACACGTATGGTCTGCGACTATGACCCTCGAGTCCATGACTTACAATCAGCACTCGATTGCTACCTTGCGAATATCTATCAAACCAAAACTTATCACCATCTGGCGTACTAATGGATGATTCGACTCTTTTAAACCGGATGTTTTGCACCCTTCTAAAAGAACAAGCGATCGTATGAACGTGAGCATTTAAATAGAGGGAAGTAGGCCTATAATCATCTTCTAAAAGAGGCATAAAAGATTCACATCTGATTGATTTATATACAATTTAAGATTATTTATGATAACTCGTACAAATATTTCTAGAAAGTGGATATTTTTTGTTGACGACCTCAGAATCCGCCAGTATTATTCGCGCCGTTGTTTAATTCCCCGATAGCTCAGTTGGTAGAGCAACGGACTGTTAATCCGTGGGTCGCTGGTTCAAGCCCAGCTCGGGGAGCCAACAAGATTTCTAAAAGGTGTTTTACGAAAGTGAAACGCCTTTTTTTATACCCGAAAGATATGTATCCAACGAATCCGTGGTAAACCCTGTCGGCTTTACCTAGCTCAAGGCCAGCTCGGGGAGCCAAAAAGACTTCTAAAAGGCGTTTTACAAAAGTAAGACGCCTTTTTTTATGCATGAAAGATATGTACACAACAAATCCGTGGTAAACCCTGTCGGCTTTACCTAGCTCAAGCCCAGCTCGGCGAGCCAACACAATTTCTAAAAGGTGTTTTACGAACGTAAGACGCCTTTTTAATGCCCGAAAGAAATGTATACAACAAATCCGTGGTAAACCCTCGCGGCTTTACCTAGCTCAAGCCCAACTCGGGGAGCCACCAACAAAATTTCTGGCAGTTATGCACACAGCGAACCCTAAGCCAGCTATTGTAGGTCTACCTGTTCATGACAACGATCAATAAAGATAACGTCTAGCGCTCTAGTTCAAGAAGCGAAATCATTTACCAACACTTTAAAGCGCGGCGACTTTCTTTTGCAGGAATTGATAACGCTTGTATTGTGAATGCTGTTCAGGGATATGGGCGACGTTTTCGAGGCACTGCGTACAGCGACTAACCAACTGACCAAGCGCTCCTTGAGTTTCGATCATCTTGAGTGTTACTTGGACAATATTAAGATTTAGCGCAGGATGCTTAGGCGTGCATTCCAAAGCATCATTGAATGATTCAATCGCAGCTTCCAAATCACCTGATTCAAAAGATTTAATCCCCGTTTTATTGAGTTTTCTTGCTCGCACTTTAGCTTGAAGACCAACAGGCTCATCTATCAACTCGTTAATAGACTTGATCATAGAAGCATTGTCTTGCTCCGCAGCGGCTAAACTAGACAACAACCCTTCTGCCTCTTCAGTCTCACCCATGCTGTAGAGTGTTCTTGCGTACTCTAGCTGAGTCGCTGAATCAAGCTCTTGGTCAGAGATTAGTTTTTTTGCTTTTGCAAAAATCTCATCAGACTTTCGGTGATCCCCTTGACCTTGATAAGTCCGTGCCTCTATCAACGCAGCATTCATTCGAACGGTCGGATCATCCTTAAATTTCTTAGCGACTCGCCCCATCACCTGAACAGCTTCCTTTGCGCGTTTCTTACCGAGTTCACTTGTGTCGCCGTCTGCCATATCAGACAAGCAACGACCAAGATTCAAGTAGTTCTCTGGCTTATCATGAACTGAGTGAAAGCCAAGTTTCATTGAGGCTTTATAAGCACCTGCGGCCCCTTCAATATCACGATTATCAGTGCAAACTTCGGCTAGTTTTTGTTGACGATTGTACGCGTGCGGCGATATTCCCACGGCGTCTTCTAAAGTACGCTGTGCATCGCGCGGTTGATTCATGGACAAATACGCATCCGCTAATTCATCATATGCTTCGATGACATTCGGATTGACATCTAAAACTTGCGTAAAGTCATCGACCGCTCCTTCTACCTCGCCGACAGCTGCTTTAACTCGCCCCAATCCAAGCCGCGCCCAGCCGATGTCACGCTTCGTCAAAACGTCATTGTAGATCTTGCGCGCCTTTTCCATCTCACCTTCGTGATAATACAAGTTTGCGAGCGTTCGAAGACACCACAAAATATAACGAGTTTCACGCTTTATCTCTTGTCCCAATAAAGCAATGGCTTTCTTAGAGTCGCCCTCATCAATCGCTGCATTGATCGGCTTGAGCACTTCGCTCTGCTCAATAAGACGATCCATTCTCTCCTGAAGAACAGACTTGGTAAGCGGCTTTGTAATATACCCATCCGGAAGATATTCCAAAGCGCCCATGACCATGTCTTTTGAAGTCTCTGCCGTCACCATCACAAAAATGCCAGTATGTTTAAGCAGCTTGTTATATCTCAGCTCTTCCAGAACCTGCTGACCATTCTTGCCATCACCTAAATTGTAATCACAAATTATGATGTCAAATTCTTCTTTCTCGCATCGAGAGATCGCATCCTCGCCGTTTATAGCAACATCAATTTGTTCAACGCCAAAGGCTCTAACCATTTGTTTAATTGAAAGCCTAAAGTTTTCAAAATCATCAATGATTAAAAATCTGAGGTTACGATAATATTTTGCAAGTTGTACTTGTCGAGACACGGTCATAATGGGAAATTTCAGTTTCTTTTTTAATCAGTTTAGACGGATTTTTATAAATTAAAACTTATAATCATGACCTTAGCAGCTTATGCACGGAGTTCAGAAAATTTGAATAATTACCCCATTTTTATTGCCTTCGATACCATAGATACATATGAGCGACAAATCCCGATCTCAGCTTCTTGGTCACTACCTGACGGACAAATTAAAACGACCCTTATTACTCCCGATGAAGATTGGGAAGAGTATATTTTGGATAATCCAAGCATCGACATAGATTTGTTAATAGATCAGGGAGCGACCCCAGCAGAAACGCTAAAAGAGCTGGCGCACGACAGTGAAGAAGGAAGTATTTTTTGCGCCGATTATTACACCGATAACGCAGCTTACACTGAGCTATACGAAGCCATAAATAGCGATCCGTCAATGGAATTGTCGGAATGGCAGTCTACGCTGGACACGGGAGCCTCAGGTCAGGTTGAACAAATGAGGCAATGGATCATTGAGCAACACAGCTTAAATATTGAACTGTCGGAAGATCGTGTCAAAGCGATGCTGTTTAGCTATCACGAACTGCAATATAAATAACGCATTTGTGACCCATGCAAATAGGCCACGGTTGCCATTACTGTAATATCAAGCAGTTAAACTAATAAAGAAAGTAGCATCCATGCCAACTACCAATACATTACGTATTATTGCGCTGCTAACTGCGCTTTTTACATCTGTTACTACCTTTGCAAGAGGTCCAGCAGCACCAACCGACCCAGTTTTAGATCGCGAAGGCCGCGACTACCTTGCTATCGGTACACATTTTAATCAATTCAAGTCTATTTTATTGGTACTTGAACCGGTTCCAGGCAGTGATGATTCTGCTAGCTCTATATTTGAGTTCCCACTTACAGCACAAACATACGGTGCATCTCTTACCTATGGAACCCACATCACTGACAACTTCTTTACTGAATTACGATACGGCCAAGGCGTCATCTCCGACACTTTAAGTGCCGGCGCCTTAGAAGTGAATATAAACGAATGGTTTAACTGGTATATTGGCGGAGCATATGCGGTTACTGACTACGCGACAGCATATGCTAAATACGGCCTGACTTTTTATAACGCGGATATCACACGTTACGAGACAGAACGGTTTCAATTAGGAGAAGTCCCTCCATTCGGAAGCACTGACACCTATCTGCCAAGTACCACGCAGATGGAGGAAGAACTGTTTGGTGACAATTTCAGCTCTTCATGGCTCGTAGGAATTGATTTTGGCATCTATAAAGACATTTATTGGTCATTCGAGTACGGTCGACTACTCAATGACAATACGTCAGGAATCAAAGTCTATCAGTTCAATTCGTTGCTGAAATACGAATTCTAAGCTCATAACCTCACGTACGGCTCGACTCGTGCGTAATCAGCCAACACTTGTGGATTTTCTGGTTACGCTCGAAATCTTTATCTAATGACTTTCTAGTAAAATCTACAACCTCAAAACCATTCTCAATCGAAACATCAAGCTTAAACTTACGAAGATTAGTCGAGAACACTAATTTTCCGTCTTCGCTCAACAGACTCATTGCAGATTCAATCAAAAACTTATGGTCCGCCTGAACATCGAAGACACCTTCCATTCGCTTAGAATTTGAAAAGCTTGGCGGGTCAATAAAGATCAGATCGTATTGATTTTCGTTTCCACTCTCATTTTCTGAAACGGCATTCTCCAACCATTCCATGCAGTTGGCGCGTTCAAACTTGTAATTTCCCCCTTTCAATTTATTAAGCGCAAAGTTTTTCTCAGCCCACCTTAAATACGTCTGGGACATATCTACGCTGAGTACACTACATGCACCACCGAGCGCAGCATGCAAACTCACTACACTTGTATAAGAAAATAAATTTAGAACCTTCTTGCCCTTTGATTCTGCCTTTATCCATCGGCGTATTGCGCGATGATCAAGGAACAAACCGGTGTCCAAATAGCGCCCGATATTCACTTTGATACGCGCACCATTCTCACGAACTACAAAACCCTCTCCTTCGACATGCTCCTTCTCGTACTGCGACACGCCTTTTTTCACGCTTCGCTGCTTAACAAATATTTGATTTACTGATACTTCGCAGGTATCCGCAATGGTTTTAAGCCCCTCACTCAGACGCTCTAAGGATGCTCGTTCATTGACAGATTTCGGAGGCGCATATTCTTGAATGTATAGATAGACTTCACCTTGCTCACTTTCATAACGGTCGATTGCAAAGGCAAATTCTGGCATGTCTGCATCATAGAGGCGGTAACAGGAAATATCGTTTTTTGCAGCCCACTTAGAAAACTGTTTTTGATTTTTCTTTAAGCGATTGGCGAGCATTGCAGCACGCTCTTGATTTGCTACACGCCACAAAGAAGGGTTCTGAAGATATTCTTGTGAACTCAGCCAAGGCGTCTTAAAACGGTTGTCCGCATTAAGGTCAAACAATAGTAGAGCAACATCTAAGGCTCCATTAACAAACTTGTAGCGCTTAAAATAACGCCAACCCAAGGCTTTTTCTAATTTCTCGTTGCTTGTAAAAACACCTGCTTTCCAGCCATGAAAATACTCGTCGAATTTATCACCAAGATCGCGATATAAAGCCATTAGAGTTTCGACTTCTCCGAGCCTTTCCCCATAAGGAGGGTTTGTCAACAACAAACCTTTCTCAACATTGGGAGGCAACTCTAAATCTGAAACAGACTTCTTCTCAACATGAATAAACTCATGCAAGCCAGCCCTTTTAATGTTTTCCCATGCAACCGAAATCACACGAGCATCTGCATCATATCCAATAATTTTATTATTAAACGCTTCTCTACCAGTTGTTGCGCGCTCATTGGCTGACGCGACCAACGCCCCCCATTTACGTGAATCATGCTTGACCCAATAATCAAAGCCCCACTCTTCACGAGATAATCCAGGGGCACAATCCATCGCCATCAAAGCAGCCTCGATACAGAATGTTCCCGAACCGCACATAGGATCCAAAAACGAAGCATTATCTGAGCAGACATCTCCCCAACCTGCTTGCATCAGTAATGCGGCCGCAACATTCTCGCGTAATGGCGCAGCGCCCTTGTCTATTCGATATCCACGCTTGTGGAGACTTTCCCCCGACAAATCCAAGCTGATGCTGAGCACACCTTTACTTAACTTAGCAGCCACCCTAATTTGAGGATTATCTTTATCGACATTTGGCCGCTCTCCAACAACATCACGAAAGTAATCAACAATAGCGTCCTTGACCTTAAGAGCGCCAAAGGCGGAATTTGTTATGTGCTTATTAGTGCCTGAGAAGTTAACAGAAAATGTATTGTCGACCCCAAAATGAGATTGCCACGGAATACGCGCAGCGTGACTATATACATCTTCTGCTTTATCGATTTTTCCGCTTGCCAGCTCAACAAACACCCTGTTCGCTATGCGAGACCAAAGCAATATTGTGTAGACCTGATCTAGCTCCGCGCTTAGCTCGACACCTGCAGAAACCGGCTTGCACGACATCAAACCTAAGGTGTTTAGCTCCTTTTCCAGAAGATACTGCATACCCCTAGGGCAAGAAACAAAGACATTCATAATACAATCCCAACACAAACAAACGTTTAAGGGTAAACCCGCAACATTTTGAAAACTTTCAAGGCAAGCTCATACAAAGGTAAAAACTGACTTATACCAACTAATAATATTTAGTTACTTTAATAGCTAAAAACATTTCTATACTTTTGAACAGATGCTTTGGTACTGTATTTAAAGCATTAAAAAGCCGTTCTTGCTAAGCGCGCTTAAAAGCGCAACGCTCAAACTTTTCTTCATGTAACTGAAGAAGTATTAAGGAGTTCTGACACAATTTAAGCAGCGATAAAGCGAATTACAAAACACCTTGTAAGTGTATTTGAGACTTAATGTTAACGTCTCGATACGCTTATTCAGCAGATTCAAAAAGAGGTCCACTCAATGAAAAGACAGAAAAGAAACCCAATGCAACGTGCATATAATAGAGGTTATCAAGCTGGCATTTCTGGAAAATCAAAATCTCTATGTTCTGGGTATTCCGAAGACGCGCAACAAGACTGGCTTAATGGATGGCGAAACGGCCGCGAAGACAACTGGGACGGATTAACTGGCGTCTCAGGCATCCACAGACTCCCTAACGTTTAAAAATTTCGAGCTTTTAACAAGCAAGGGACTTAGTGCCCTTATAATAGCCCGCTACAGCGGGCTTTCTTTTACTTCCCAAAACGAATTGCTTCCACGGAATCCTTAACCAATTTAGGACCTTTATATATCAAACCACTGTAGATCTGCACAAGCTTCGCACCCGCTTTTATTTTTTCCAGAGCATACTCGCCTTCAGATATTCCACCCACCCCAATAATCGGCAGATCGTCGCCTAACTCCGCATAAAAAGCTTGTACTACTTCTGTTGAACGTATCCTTAGTGGCGCACCACTAAGACCACCTGCTTCGTTTACAAATTGACTATTAGGAACAGAAGAGCGATCGACGGTAGTGTTCCCTGCAATCACAGCATCCATTTCATTTTCACGGAGACTAGCAGCTACTAACTTAATTTCTTCGTCTGTCATATCCGGCGCCACCTTAACCGCTATGGGAACATAGCGATTTGAGGCGTTAGACAGAACAAGCTGTTCTTCTTTCAAAGATGACAACAGTTCTTTCAGTGAGTCACCAAACTGCAAAGTTCTCAATCCTGGCGTGTTCGGAGAAGAAACATTGACGGCAATATAATCCGCTGCGGTATAAGCCTTTCTCAAACCAATCAAGTAATCTTGATTGGCATCTTCAACACTTGTGTCAAAGTTCTTACCAATGTTGATCCCGATTGGACCTTTATAGTGTCGTTTCGAAACTGCGTTAAGTAAGTTCTCTACTCCTTTATTATTGAACCCCATACGGTTAATAATCGCCTGCTCATCGACCAAACGGAACATTCGCGGTTTAGGGTTTCCATCTTGAGCGCGGGGGGTAACCGTTCCAACTTCAACAAATCCAAAACCCATTGCGCCAAGCGCATCTATATGCTCACCATTTTTATCTAGACCTGCAGCTAAACCAACTCGATTTGGGAATCGAATTCCCATTACTTCGACCGGATCATCTGCAACACTAGGCATAAAAGGTTTAAAAACGCCCAAGCGATTTAGGGCACTCATCCAGTCTAGTGACAGATCATGGGCAGTTTCAGGAGGTAAACAGAATAAGGCTTTGGTAAGTAATGTATAGGACATAGGCGCTCCAGAAATAATCGCCCGAAAGTATAGCGCCTGATAAAAAAATGGCGAGAAATATCCACGTCCAAGATTAAATTTTTGACTAATTCACGCTTGACAACTCGCTCGTTTACAAAATTGAAACATTACCCACATTTGCTGTGGATAACTCTGTGCAAAAACAGCGGAATCGTCACCAAACCCCCTGTAATAATGCGAACCATATCAAATTGATCATTTTTTAACCAATTATTTTAATTGTTTAAAAACAACAACTTACGTGCGATTATTTTTTAAACATAGCTTTTAACGTTAAAAGATCAAAAGCTAATCACGAAAATCATGAATGTGCATAAAATAGTCAAAAAATTGTCCGCTTTGCACAATACTAGTTATGTTTAAGCTCACTAATACGGTCTCTTAGGGCTGCCGCACGCTCAAAATCTAAGGCCTTCGCGGCGGCGTACATTTGGTCCTCTAACGCCTTAATTGACTTCAGTTTAGAGCCGGAATCAGCGCCGTAGCTCCCACTTTCTTCAGCAACTTTTCTACCGCCAACCTTAACCCGCCCAGGAATTACGACCGCGCCCTCCATGATATCTCCAACAGATTTGTTGAGCGATTTGGGCGTCAAACCATTCTCTTTGTTGTACTCTTCTTGTTTTGCTCTTCGTCGCTCGGTTTCATCCATAGCACGCTGCATTGAACCCGTCACACGATCTGCATACAAAATTGCTTTACCATTTATATTTCGCGCTGCCCGACCGATCGTTTGAATTAGCGATCTATCAGATCTTAGAAACCCCTCTTTGTCCGCATCTAAAATCGCGACAAGAGCTACTTCAGGCATATCCAAACCTTCCCGAAGCAAATTAATACCAATCAATACATCAAATACGCCCTTGCGTAAGTCTTGAATAATTTCGACTCTTTCTACGGTATCAATGTCGGAGTGTAAATATCGAACCTTAACGCCATGCTCCATTAGGTAATCCGTTAGATCTTCTGCCATCCGTTTGGTAAGCGTCGTAACAAGCACTCGATCACCTGCCTCAACAGATTTATGAATCTCCCCGAGCAAATCATCAACCTGCGTTGTAGCTGGACGAACCTCTAAAATTGGATCGAGAAGCCCTGTCGGCCGCACAACCTGTTCAACGACCTGCCCTGCATGCTCTTCTTCGTATTTCGCAGGCGTGGCCGAAACAAAAATTGTCTGTGGGCAGATTCTCTCCCATTCATCAAAGCGCATCGGTCGATTATCAAGAGCACTAGGTAAGCGAAAACCATATTCGACTAGAGTTTCTTTTCTAGATCGATCGCCTTTATACATTGCCCCAATCTGAGGGACGGTAACATGCGATTCATCGATTACCATAAGTGCGTTCGCTGGCAGGTAATCAAACAGTGTTGGAGGTGGCGCTCCGGCAGGACGTCCTGACAAATACCTAGAGTAATTTTCGATCCCGTTGCAATAACCAAGTTCGTTCATCATTTCTGTATCATATCGCGTCCTCTCTTCAAGACGCTGTGCTTCAACCAACTTGTTATTATCCTTGAGTTGAACAAGCCTCCCGGACAACTCTTCTTTAATTTGGTCTACCGCATCCAAAATGGTTTGGCGAGGGGTTACATAATGCGACTTCGGGTAAATTGTGATTCTAGGTACTCTACGCAATACTTCGCCGGTAAGCGGATCAAACTCAGATAACTGCTCTACCTCATCATCAAACAACTCAATACGAACTGCATCCCGCTCTGACTCGGCCGGGAATACATCAATGACATCCCCCCTGACGCGATATGTTGCGCGCTGAAGTTCCATATCGTTTCTTGTGTACTGTAATTCGGCTAGACGCTGAAGAATCTTGCGCTGATTTGTAATTTCACCACGATCTAGGTGGAGCATCATTTTCATGTAGGATTTAGGATCGCCCAGACCATAGATCGCGGATACAGTCGCTACGATTATTGTGTCTTGACGCTCCATCAACGCCTTCGTCGCGGACAATCGCATTTGCTCAATGTGCTCGTTGACTGACGCATCCTTCTCGATGAATGTATCCGATGCAGCAACATATGCTTCAGGCTGGTAATAGTCGTAATACGATACAAAGTATTCAACTGCATTGTCGGGGAAAAACTCCTTAAACTCGCCATAGAGTTGTGCTGCTAAGGTTTTATTATGCGCCATGATGATGGTTGGCCGTTGAATCTTTTCGATGACATTTGCAATGGTAAATGTCTTACCCGATCCCGTAACACCAAGTAAGGTTTGGTGCATTAATCCATCATCAATGCCATCGACTAAACCCGCGATGGCAGTTGGCTGATCCCCAGATGGAGAAAATTTGGAAGAGACTTTAAATTCCTTGGTCTTCATATTTCAGAAACAACTATGCAGTGGTAAACTTACGCCCCGCAGTACTGAGTGCTATAAATAACGCTCAGATTTGGAAGCTTTATCGGTCAATTTTCGCAAATGCTAACAAAAAGTCTTCGTTAGTACGCGTATTCATTGAACGTAACAATCATAGAGTTGAGGCATACATCTTGGAACCTTCATTATCCAATCGTGTTCAAAATATAAAACCATCACCAACACTTGCTGTAACAAATAAGGCAAACGAATTACGTGCTGCCGGCAAGGACATTATTGGCTTAGGCGCTGGCGAGCCAGATTTTGATACACCTCAACATATTAAAGATGCCGCAATTAAAGCCATTGATAATGGCCAAACTCGCTATACAGCAGTAGACGGCACGCCCGAGTTAAAACAAGCAATCATCGCCAAGTTCAAAAACGATAACGGTTTATCTTACGAGCCAAATCAGATACTCGTTTCATGCGGCGGCAAACAGAGCTTTTTCAATCTCGCACTTGCGCTGCTAAATGAGGGGGACGAAGTCATTATTCCTGCGCCTTACTGGGTATCATACCCAGATATGGTGAAGGTAGCTGATGGAACACCAGTAATTATTGAATCTGGCGCTGATCAGCGCTTTAAAGTTACTGCCGAACAAGTCGCAGCAGCGATTACTCCAAAGACAAAATTGTTCGTTATTAATAGCCCTTCAAACCCAACAGGCATGGCGTATACGACTAGCGAGCTTAAAGATATTGCGGAAGTGTTGTTAGCGAATCCGCACGTAATGGTTGCGACCGACGATATGTACGAACACATCTTATGGAACAAAGAAGGCTTCCATAACATCCTAACGGTCTGCCCAGAGCTTTATGATCGTACGTTTGTACTTAATGGGGTATCAAAAGCTTACAGCATGACTGGCTGGCGTATTGGTTACGCAGCAGGACCTCAAAAAGTCATTGCAGCAATGAAGAAGATTCAATCGCAAAGCACCTCAAATCCAGCATCTATCTCACAAGCTGCCGCTACCGCTGCACTAACTGGTGATCAAGAGTGCGTAGATGCAATGGTCGTTGAATTCAAAAAGCGCCATGACTACCTTGTCGAAGCGCTGAATGACATCAATGGCGTCAATTGCCTTGCCGGTGACGGAACGTTTTATGTATTCCCTGACTTCAGCAATGCAATTGAACAGAGTTCTGCAAACTCAGATATCGAACTAGCCGAATTACTCCTTTCAGAAGCTGGTGTCGCATTAGTGCCAGGCTCTGCGTTTGGTTCGCCAGGGTGCATGAGACTCAGCTTCGCGACGAGCATGGAAGTCCTTCAAGATGCTGTTTCAAGAATCAAAAAAGTTCTTGGATAAACGCTTGACCAAGGCGCGTTAGATCATTACTATACGCGCCTCTTATGAAGTTCCCCGATAGCTCAGTTGGTAGAGCAACGGACTGTTAATCCGTGGGTCGCTGGTTCAAGCCCAGCTCGGGGAGCCAATTTCATAAGACATATTCTTAAAAGACGTCAGTGAAAACTGTACGTCTTTTTTATGCCTGCAATTTATGCATACAACGAATCCGTGGTAAACCCTGCCGGCTTTACCTAGATCAAGCCCAGCTCGGGGGAGCCAATTTCATAAGGCATATTTCTAAAAGACTTCAGTGAAAACTGTACATCTTTTTTTATGCCTGCAATTTATGCATATAACGAATCCGTGGTAAACCCTGCCGGCTTTACCTAGATCCAGCCGAACCGAAAAGCCTATCAAAACACAAAAATCATCCCAGCAAACCCTGCAGAGTTTTATAAAAATACTATAAGTATTGATAAAAGCTTTCTGAACATCAGACAATTTGATGCTAATACTAAAAATAAAACACTTTGCTATTACTCTATCGATATTCATTAGTAGCTCGACGGTCTACGCACAGCCCGAGGTGATCAAGGTAAATATTTTGCCAACCATCGAGCAAAATCTTCCCATTACAAGCTTTAGGTTAAGACGAGCACTTACAAGAACCGAACTGGCATTCGAGCTACAAAACCTTCCCAATAGACGCTCTTTTCAAGAACTTCTTTCAAGCTCAATAGGCTTAGAATTATTCAGAACACCAAGCGCTATAAAATACACGCACGAGATCATTAAACTTGAACCACCAATCAGCACATTTGAGTTCACTGTATTTACTACAAACAAAAGACATCAATTATGCGAAGTGAGCGAGAACAAACTTAAAGAGAAAACAGCCGCCGGAATTCATGGAGTAAAACTATACAAAACTTACTTTGAACCACTGTTTGCATCAATAAATTTAGTACCAAACACTGAATCTGTCGTTAAGTTCGTAAAACTTGGAAGGTCAGACTTTGGGATACTGCCGACACCAACATTAAACTCTCTGAATGCTAGCCAGCGCGACAGTCTATTTCTGTGTAATCAGTTTGTGGCTGAGTTTCGCTTTCATGCCCACTTACACACGAAATATAAATGGGCTCAAAAACCGATAGAGAACTTACTTATAAGAGAATTTAAAAACTAATCTGATGCACACGGTCTAATTAACCCCAGCAGATATGGTAGACGAAAATTCTCCTTGAACATCATCAGAGTCAACCGTCGCAATCGCGAAATAATAGGTCCCACTATTCAAATTATCTAGCGTGTATTGCGTTACGTTACCACCACTAATGTTAATCGTATTGGTCATACCTCCGGCACTGCTTCCATACTTAATGACATAGCCATTAATTTCATACAGTTCAAGATCACTACCATCTTCGCGTTCAACCGGAATATCCCAAGACAGAGAAATGCTGCGTGAAGAAGTAACATTTGACCCGCCATTAGACTGCTGGCCATCATTGGAATTAGCGTCGTCCGAAGAATCACCACTATTCTGGTTGTCAGCAACATATTGATCATCGGTTGAATCACTTGAATCGTCAGGCTGACTAGCATTTTCATCGTCAGCGCTTAGTACTTGGACAACAACTTCCGCAGTTGCGCTTGTAACGACACTTGATGGATTAGATACGCGTAGAGAGTAATCTCCTGAATTATTGATACTCACTGAACTCAACACTAATGCAGAAGTTGTTGCACCTTCAATCAACTCACCATCTTTAAACCACTGATAAGACATTGGCGAACCACCAATAATATTTGCCGTCAACGATACCCGTTCACCGGCTTCAGTTACCACACCAACAGGCTGAGTCATAATCTGGACTCGCTGAACCAAAGCCCCTTGATCCATCGCACTATTCTGCACCTGAACAAGCTCAGTTACTAACTGATCATAATTCGACTCATCTTGACCTAAGTGCAAGCTAGTTACATCTGAAATAACGCCTTGTGCAGCGTAAACCAACTCATCAACAGCTACAGTGCTTGAGCCTTCTTTATCAAACAACACTAAACTGCCGCTTGCCTTCAGATTCATTTCGATCTCTTCAAGTACGTCAGTCACACCATCGTATGCCCCGCCATTAGCTAGCTCATGCATACCCGCACTAATAGAAGATAATTTAACCCGCTCCGCGCTTGCAGACGACCTTTCTTCTACTTCTGTAATATCTATAGGCTCCCGTAATAAAACACCTTGCTCAAGATCGAACAGGCCCTCTATTTCATTCTGTGCGGCTTGAGTGGCGGCGATGGTTAGACCACTATCAGAATACTCTGCTTTTACGCGCACCATGTGGGTAAAAGGCGTAACATGAACACTGTTATCAGAAACAGACTCGAGAACAGGGCTAACGCTTGACAATACTAAGTCAGCACCTGGCGTAAAATCTTCGCCGAAATCGTACACACCGTTTTCGCTACAACCGCTCGTCGCCTCACAAGTCATTCGCGTTTGCTCATCAGCCGTCACCTCAAAAACAATCTGCTCACCTACAATACTGCGAGGAAGATTAATTGAGTAATAGCCTTCAGAATCTGTGCGCACCGGACTCCCAACTACTGAAGAGGCGACATTCTTTTGGCCATTCGTTTGAATACGATATGCCGTCACCAAACCCTGCTTGATGACACCTTTGACTGCGCGGCCACTTACAAACACCTCATCTGACAATGCAGCGGTTGCAACAGGCGCCGCGCTAGCGTCATCAGAGCCGGAACCGCCACCCCCGCATGCCGCGAGCCCTAAAACGCTTGCTAGGATAGAGGTTTTTAATAAGTTTTGAGTCGCTTGGTAAACCATCTTAATTCTCACCAAAATTCGTATCAGTGAGAAAAGCGTAGTCGTACCTCAGGAATTTAGACGGAATTACATCGCATATAATGCTAGCTTTGCGTCATATTTTTGACCAATTTGCGTTTTGTGAATTACTGCAAATCTAATATAAGTGCTAAGTCACGCAGAACCTGCTAACTAGTAGTTTTGTGCAACAACTTTGCAACGGGAGCAAAAGACTTTCGATGCTCTGGACAAACACCATGTTGATCAAGCGCAAGAAAATGCGCCTTTGTGGGATAGCCTTTATGCTTCGCGAATCCATACTGAGGATAGCAAGCATCCAGACGAACCATATCAGCGTCGCGCCATACCTTGGCGAGAATAGAAGCGGCGCTAATACACTTCGCCAATGCATCCCCCTTTATTAAAGGACTTGCTGAGCAATTGAGACCCTTTGGAACACGATTTCCATCGACAAGCACATGCTCGGGACGAATGCTAAGAGAGTTAACCGCACGCTCCATCGCTAACATGGAAGCGTGGAGAATGTTTAGCTCATCGATCTCCGCTGGGCTTGCTTCAGCGATAGACCACGCAAGCGCTTTACTCTTAATTTCGTCAGCAAGTTTCGTGCGTTTTTTTTCAGACAGTTTTTTAGAGTCTGCTAAACCTTCGATTTCTTGGTCAGGATCAAGAATTACGGCTGCAGCAACCACAGAACCAACAAGCGGCCCTCGGCCAACCTCATCAACTCCAGCTAATAACTGCCCAGAATAGCCCTTAGCGTACTGAAAATCATCACGGAAGAAGCATTCCATTAACGGCGAACCAAATCCAAAACAGCTTGAGCAGCTTCGGAACTAGCGTTACGTTGCAGGCTTTCATGTAGAGAAGTGAAAGCAGCAGCGACTTCGTTCTGACCCTCATCAGAAAGGCGCTCTAAAGCAGCCTTAGATATATTAACCGCCGTTGCGTCGTCTTGTAACAACTCTGGCACTAGTAGCTTATTCGCTAATAAGTTTGGCAAAGCGACAAATGGCGTCTTAATTAACCTCTGCATCACCCAGTACGTAAGCTTGTTCAAACGATACGATACAACCATTGGCCGTTTCATCAACATACACTCAAGCGTAGCAGTTCCAGATGCTAGCAAAACCAAATTGGAAGCTGCCATCACCTCGCGTGAACGCCCAAGTACTAACGAAACGTTGAGATCCGGGAATTCTTTTAATATCTCTTCAACTTGGTCGAAACGATCTTGATTAACACAAGGAACAACAAACGTGGTCGATGGATTCTCTTTTCTGATTAATTCTGCAGCTTCAAAGAAGGAGCGAGCGATACGGCTTACCTCGCCCGAACGACTTCCCGGCAATATGGCTACCATGGAGTCCATATTTTGGAGACTTAAAGCCTTTCGTGCTGCTTCTCGATTAGGCTTAAGGGGTATCAAATCGGCGAGAGGGTGTCCGACAAACCGAACAGAAACATTGTGCGATTTATAAAACTTTGCTTCAAACGGAAATAGGGTCAACATCAAATCAACCGCGCGGGCAATCTTAACAACACGCTTCTGACGCCATGCCCATACCGACGGACTGACATAATGCGCGGTCTTGATTCCAGCTTGCCGTAACTGCAACTCTAAACCGATGTTGAAGTCAGGCGCATCGATTCCAATAAAGACATCTGGCCGATTCGCTAAAAAATGCTTTTTGAGCCCGCGCCTTATCCCGACTAACTCAAAAATACGCCCGAGAACCTCAAACAAGCCCATTACAGATAGGCGCTCCATCGGGTAAAGGGATTCAAAGCCCTCTTTTTGCATCAAAGGACCACCAATTCCCGTAAAACAAATATTTGGATCGTGCGCCTTAAGCTCTTTAACTAAACCAGAGCCCAATATATCCCCTGAAGCTTCACCGACCACAATACCGACGTGAAGGGGCTTATTTGCTGGGCCATTCGACATAAAGTTAACGCATCAATCCGCGATCAGATCGTTCGATACTTTCGATGAATGTCGCGATTACGCCATCAATGTCCTCAAGCCGCTTCAACTCGTCTAAAGCATCAGTCAAACGAAGACCATTGCGGTACAGTGTGCGATATGCGGATTTAAGTAGCTTAAGTGATTCTGGAGAAAAGCCTCTGCGTTTTAAACCTTCAGAATTAAGCCCATGAGCCGAAGCAGATTGGCCACTTGCCATCACAAAGGCGGGAATATCGCGCAACACAATACTGCCGCCAGCACTCATAGCATGCGCCCCCACCTTACAAAATTGATGAACCATGGTGCCACCACCAAGTATTACGTGATCATCAACATGAACGTGACCCGCCATGGTTGCAGTATTTGCAAATATGCAGTGACTGCCGATACGACAATCGTGTGCTACATGCACGTAAGCCATAAACAAATTGCCGTTACCAATGGTAGTCACCCCTTCATCCTGAATCGTTCCACGATGAATGGTGCAGCCTTCACGAACTATGTTGTCGCTACCCATTACCAGACGGGTTTTTTCACCCGCAAACTTCTTGTCTTGGCACTCTTCCCCAACGCTCGCGAATTGGTAAATTTTATTTCCTGACCCGATTACCGTCGGGCCATTAATTACGACATGCGAACGAATATCGCAGTTGTCTCCAATTTCTACATCCGGGCCGATAACCGAGTAGGCACCGATCGAAACATTCGCGCCGATTTTGGCGCTAGGATCGATGATCGCAGTAGAATGAATTGTCATTAACGTTCTCTCTCAGCGGTCATAATTTCCGCAACACAAACCATCTCGCCATCTACAAGAGCGCGGCAGTCAAACTTCCAAATATTGTGCTTAGCCGACAATATGTCTGACTCAAGCACTAACTGATCTCCAGGCACTACAGGACGTTTAAAACGAACTTTATTAACGCCCGCAAAGTAATGCACTAAATTCTCATTAGGCTTTTTATCTGTTGTCACGAAACCCAAAATGCCAGATATCTGAGCAAGCGCCTCTAAAATGTATACTCCCGGCAGAATTGGCATCCCAGGAAAATGCCCCTGAAAGAACCCTTCGTTAATAGATACATTTTTATATCCTGTAATTCGCTCACCACCAACAACAGAGGTAACTCGATCAACAAATAAAAAGGGCGGTCGATGGGGTAGATATTCATGAATTTCACCGATATCCATCGTGCGCACAGTATTTTCCGCCGTCATATTAATTCCCTTATTCTGGATTGATCGAGTCTAGTCGTTTTTCAACAGCCTTCAAACGAGACTCTGTACTATCTAAGCGTCGCAGTCGTGCAATGCTGCGCTTCCAATCTTTGTTACTCTGAACACCTGTGCCGGAGGAATATGCGCCAGGTTCGGTCAAGCTCTTTATGACCATGGTCATTGCAGTAATATGCACACCATCAGTAATCGTCAAATGCCCAGCAATACCACTTGCGCCGCCGACGATACAATTCTTACCTATCGTTGATGACCCTGCGACAGCGGAACATGCTGCAATCGCGGTGTTTTCGCCAATCACAACATTGTGAGCAATCTGTATTTGGTTATCTAAAATAACGCCATTGCTAATAACAGTATTATCGAGCGCGCCACGATCGATCGTAGTATTCGCACCAATTTCAACATCATCGCCGATAACTACGCCACCCAACTGACTAATACGTTGCCAACCAATATCTGTCGGCGCAAATCCAAAGCCTTCAGATCCTATCACCGCCCCTGCTTGAACAGTACAACGCTCTCCAATCGTCACCCCATGATAAACAACAACGTTACTATAGAGACGAGAATTGGAACCAAGCTCAGAATTCGCACCGATTGACACGTTATCACCGACATATACGCCATCACCGATCACGACATCATCTGCGATGACAACGCCATGTCCAATATATACATTACTCCCAATACTCGCTGATTCCGCAATAACGGAGCGATCAGAAATGTCGGGCGTAAAATTAGCGACGGAATCCCACTCGACACTTAGTTTGGCGTATGCGAGGTATGGATTCTCATGAACGAGAGCATTTCCCTCGAAACCTTCTGCGAGTTTAGGCGATAAAATGACAGCGCCTGCTGAGGTCGTCGCCAAATGCTTTACATAGGCAGGATTTGCAATGAAGCTCAACTTAGCCTGATCCGCATCCTGAATAGTCGCTAAGCCATTAATGGCTAATGACTCGTCACCTTGAACAGAGCCACCAACTTTTTCAGCAAGCTGGATAAGAGTAAAAGTCTTTTGAAGCATATATAATCGTCAGAACTCTATTTTAATGCATCAAGCATATCGATGATTTTTTGTGTGTAATCAAGTTTTGGATCGGCATACAAAGCCGCTTCTCTTGGCATAATGACATCCAGCTTTTCCTGAGCAACCAAGTCTGCAATCACCTTATCCAAATTCGGGCGTGACAGTTCTAAAAATTCCTGACGCTTCTCAGCCAAAGCCTTATCAAGCTTCGTTTTCAAGTAACGAAACTCTTGCGCTTTTTCCTCTAAATCCGCGGAAAGTTTTGCTCGTTCGCCATCACTCATAATTGCCGCATCGTTTTGCAAACGCAGTTCAAGTTTGCGCGCAGCCTCACTTACAGCGCGGACCTCAAGGTCTTGTTCCTTAAACTCAGCGACCATTTTATCCGAGAAGCTTTGTGCCGCCTTTGACGAAAATAAAGCTGCTCGCATATCGATCAAACCAAGGCGAGTCTCAGCTGCAACTGAGAAACTAAGCATCGCAAGCATTACCACAGCACTAACTGATCTAATTAATTTCATGAGATAAAATCCTCGTTTTTATTAAAATGGTTGTCCAAGAGAAAACTGGAAAAACTGCTTTTCGTCTTCAGGCGTCGCATTCATGGCCTTGCCAAAGCTAAATCCAAGTGGACCGATAAATGTATTCCACTGCAAAGCTAAGCCAGTTGACCATCTAATTTCTTCAAACGCAAAGTCATAACCTCGCGCGGTATCAAATACATTACCCGTATCAACAAAGTATGCCATTCTCATGGAGCTTTGATCTTTGATAAAAGGCAATGGAAATATTAGTTCAAAACTATTTTCAACTAGCAAATCACCGCCAAATGGATCAGCTGTCGCAAACTGGAACTGCTCAGTTGTCTTGGGACCAAGAGAGTTGTTTTCATACCCTCTTACCGAGTTGATACCACCGGCATAATAATGCTCATAGAATGGCATTTGATCTGTGTCACCATACGCCCCGCCATAAGCAAGCTCGTTTCGCATACGGAAAACAAAGTCGTGTTGACTGCTTAGCGGAACGTAAAAATTAGAGTTATAGCGAACCTTGTAAAATGAAAGATCGCTTCCTGGCACAGTAATCGAAGCGCTTAAACCTTGGCGCCAACCAGCGGTTGGGAACATGCCTCGATTCAATGTACTACGCGACCAACCACCATCAAGCTCATAATTGTTGAATGAATCGCCATACTTTTGAATGAAGCGATCAATTTCTAAGGCGGGTAAATCTCCAACAGATAAGCTCGTATGGTTGTACCCCACTCCAAAGCTTAAACGAGATACCGGGTCTATTGGATAACCGAAAGTGACTGACGCCCCTGTGCTATCAAGAACATAATCAGAACGATTCGATTCATCAAAATCAGTCTCTCTTGCGAAGATACTAAACCCTCGACTAACCCCATCCACCGTGTAATAAGGATTCAAATAACTAAAATTAGCGGATTTGACAGACTCACTAGTATTTACACCGAAGGAAACGCGCTTACCGGTACCAAAGAAGTTATTTTCAGAGACACTTAAACCCAAAGTGATACCACTACCCTGGCTAAAGCCTAAGCTAGCAGAAAGATTGCCGGAGCTTTGTTCTTCGACAGAGTAATTTACGTCGATCTGATCATTTACACCTGGAACCGCAGGCGTATCGACCGTGACGTTAGCGAAATATCCTAGACGAGAAAGTTTTGTCTTAGATGCTTCAATTAGATCAGTCGATGCCGAAGCACCCTCAATTTGAACCATTTCTTGACGGAGAACCTCATCTTTAGTGGTTGTATTTCCGCGGAAATTAATTCGACGAACGTAGTTTCGCTTTCCTGGGTCAACATAAAAAACAATGCTCGCGCTATTATCGTCATGAGGCTCAGGAATTGGATTAACACTCGCATAGGTATATCCCTCGCCACCGAGTGCGCGAGAAATATTGTCTGCAGAGAGCGTTAATTTCTGACGTGAGAATGTATCCCCCTCTTTGACGAGTACGAGCTTTTCTAGTTCTTCTTTTTCTAAAATTAGCTCGCCCTTGAGCTGAAAGTCTCGCACCGTAAATAACGGACCTTCAGTGACGTTAATAGTAATAAAGACGTCCTTGCTGTCCTGCGAAATAGACACTTGCGTAGAGTCGATCGTGAATTTGATATAGCCACTATCAAGATAATACGAACGAATCCGTTCGATATCACCACTCAATTTTTCACGACTATATTTGTCATCACTCGTTACGAACGACCAAAAGGTAGGTGTTTTGAGTTCCATCAAATCGATAAGAGACTCATCAGAGAAAGCATCATTACCAACGATGTTGATATGAAGAATCGAAGACACTTCACCTTCTTCAATATTGATATTGATATTAACGCGATTCTGCTCAAGAACCTCGACTTCTGCGTCAACTGAAGCACTATAGCGCCCTTGAGTGACGTAAGAACGCAGGATTTCGAGTTCCAAACGTTCCAAGGTGACGCGCTTAAAAACCTGACCCTCGGACATCCCAGCTTGCTTCAAGCCTTCCAACAGGTCCTCGGCCGCAATATCTTTGTTACCCTCAATTTCAATCTTAGCTATAGAAGGACGCTCAACGAGAGAAACAATCAGATCTCGATCATCTACAAGCAATTTTATATCTGTAAACAAGCCCGTCTGAAATAGCGATCTACTCGCCTCAGACAACTTCATCGTATCAACTTCTTCCCCAACGGCTATTGGAAAACTCGAGAATACCGTACCAGCCGAAACACGCTGCAACCCTTCAACTTGAATATCTTCGACTTGAAAGCTTTTCGCATTTACAGAGAAAGCAAGCACCATCCCTATCGCTAACGCAAAAAAGGCGGGGTACCAAGAAATACTATTCATTCATTACTCACACACAAAACTACCGAAGAGGCAGCATTAAAGACGCATAATATCGTTATAAAAAGCGACTGCCATTAACATAAACACAAAAGACATGCCGAGTTTTAGCGCCATCAACTGACTCTTTTCGGAAAGCGGCTTACGACGCACAGCCTCAACTAAATAAAACAGAATATGGCCGCCATCCAACATTGGAATCGGCAACAAATTCAGAACACCAAGGCTAACGCTCAAAAGCGCCAGGAACCTCAAGAACTCTTCTAGACCAGTACTAATAGACTGATTTGCGACGCGCGCGATCGTAATAGGGCCACTTAAGTTATCCAGCGAAACTAAGCCAACGACCATTTTTTTCACAGCACCAAAAGTCATCGCAATATCTGACCAAGTCTGTGATGCAGCTGCGCCAACTGAATCAAGCGGGCTATAACTTACTTGAACAATCAACTCTTCTGGGTATTTGTAAGGCTCGACACCGACACCTATCTTTCCTACAAGGCGTCCTTGTGATTCGACACCTTCAGGCACAACTTTAAGCGCCACTAAACCCGGAGATTGAGATCGCTCAACTTCAACAATCAACTGCTGACCAGCACTGTTCTGAACAATCTCTACAAATTGATACCAATCATCAATTTCGACTCCGTCAGCAACCCGGACAATATCACCCGATAATATTCCAGACTGATCGGCCGCGCCGCCTTCTATAATAGTGTCCAGTACAGGCTCAATTCTTGGCTTAAAGGGTTCTAAACCGAAACTACGTAATAAGTCAGGTTCTTTCTCGCCAGCTACCCACTTGTCTAGCTCAACATCAAACTGCTTACTGACGCCATCAACCTGAGCAGTTAACGATACTGTGTCCGTATCACCAATATAATTCACCAAACCCATAACGAGATCACGCCAACCATGAACGGGCTCATCGTCAATTTGAGTAATAATAGAACCAACAGGAACTTGAGCTTCGTAAGCTGGACTTCCATCGATGACAGCACCAACCTTTGGCTGTATTGCGCTAAAGCCCAATACAAACATTAACCAGTAAGCTAATACCGCAAATATAAAGTTTGCTAACGGGCCAGCGAACGCAATTGCTATACGTTGCGAAACAGGTTTTGAAGAAAAAGCCTGAGCTTTGAGCTCACTTGGTACATGACCTTCTCGTTCATCAAGCATGCGAACGTATCCGCCTAACGGGATCGCCGCAACTACATACTCTGTTCCTAACTTGTCATGCCAACTAAAAATCGGCTTACCAAAACCTACGGAAAATCGTAGGACCTTAACACCACATCGTCTTGCCACCCAAAAATGACCGTACTCATGGACGGTCACCAAAATACCGAGGGTAATAATTAACGAAATGACTGACTCTAAGAATTCCATGGCAACTGTTAAACTAACGCTTGTGTTTCGATGAAAGATTCAGCAAGAGAACGAGCATCTTTATCTGCTGAGAAAATATCAGTAATCGTACCGACCTCAGTCTTTGGTGCACGACTCATTGCATTGGCGATAATATCAGGAATATCGACAAACCTGACCTTACCTTTAAGAAATGCATCAACTGCGACTTCGTTCGCAGCATTTAAATAAGCAGAGGCATATCCACCGGCGTCAAACGCTTCGCGAGCCAGATTCAAACATGGGAACAAATCGCTATTTGGCTTTTCAAAATGCAGCGTTGCAATTTCAGTTAAGTCTAAAGGCTTAACACCGCACTCAATTCTATGAGGCCAACTCAAACCATACGAGATAGGCGTACGCATATCCGGCTCTCCCATTTGCGCCAATACAGAACCATCTCCATAACGAACCATAGAGTGAACAATGCTTTGAGGATGCACAACAACCTCAATATCGGCACTTGAAACATCAAACAACCAACAAGCTTCAATCAACTCTAAACCTTTGTTCATAAGGCTTGCTGAATCGACTGATATTTTTCTACCCATTGACCAATTGGGATGAGTGCACGCTTGCTCTGGCGTTACCAACTCAAGCTGATGCCGATTGAAAGAACGGAACGGACCACCGGAAGCGGTCAATAAAATTTGGGTTACTTCCGAACCAGGCTTATTCCCACACGCGTAGTTGTGCGGTAAGCACTGAAAAATCGCGTTATGCTCGCTATCGATAGGCAACAGGACACCATTGGACTCACGCACTGCATTCATGAGCAGCGATCCCGCCAACACGAGAGACTCTTTATTCGCTAAAAGAAGTTTTTTTCCTGACTGGGCCGCAGCAAAACTCGAAGATAAACCAGCCGCACCAACGATTGCAGCCATAACAATATCTACTTCATTATGGCTAGCGATAAAGGTTAACGCGTCCGCCCCAAACAAAAGTTCCGTGTCGGTACTCGCATTTTTAAACGCCTCAACCGCATCAGCACGCACCTGCTCAGATGAAATAACGGCATACTTGGGCTTGTGAACCAAACACAGCTTTAGTAGCGCCCGCCAATCAGAATGTGCGCTTAGAGCAAATATTGAAAACTTCTCAGGGTGCTGCGCGCAAACATCTAACGTACTTAAACCAATAGAACCTGTTGCACCTAATACACAGACAGCTTCAGAACTCACTGACCACCCCAAGAGATCCAAGCAAAGCTATAAAGAAGTGCAGTTAGTACTGGAATACTAGCTGTAAGGCTATCGATACGATCAAGCACACCACCATGCCCAGGTAAAAGATTACTACTGTCTTTAATACACGCCTCACGCTTGAACATGCTCTCGGTCAAATCACCGAAAATCGAAATAATTGCGACCAACAAAGTAATAATGACAAGCTGAATTGTCATTGACGCACTTAAACCAAGATACGCTGAAGACGCTAACGCCAATAAAACCGTACAAGCCAATCCGCCCCATGCTCCCGCCCAGCTTTTACCAGGAGAAACTGCAGGCGCTAGCTTTGCCTTGCCAAACGCTCTCCCGGCAAAGTACGCGCCGGTATCCGCAGCCCATGTGAGCAATAATGCGTAGAGCAGAATGATATGTACTTCAATATCTAGACCAATACTCATCTCTGCTTCGCGGAGGGCGAGCATCGTTTTCCAGAACGGAATAAGGACAAATAGACCAATAAACAACTTAACTGAGCGTTGCTTCCAAAATCGACCTGTATCTGGGTAGCGAAGCACCAAAACGATCGCGACAAGCCACCACAATAATCCGGCGTATAAAATTGGGGTTGCAGGCAAATAACGCGCAAATATCAGCCAAATAGCAATATAAACAGCATACGCAACACGCAGTGATTGAGCTTCATAACCAGCAATACGTGCCCATTCCCACGCGGCCACAGCAACAATACCACCCACAAACCAGTAAAAACCCTGTACGTCCGTACCAAACACACCCGCCAATGCAAGCGGCGCCAAGATCAATGCAGTAATTATTCGATGCTTAAGCAAACCAAAACCCCTTGTATTTACGCTTAGCTCTTAACGGCTAAGTTCTTCATCTTCTGGCCAATTAACATTATTTAGATCTTCAGCTGACGGCGCATCAGCAAGCTCTCCGGACACTTGTTCGTCAGTCTGTCCGAAACGTCGTTTTCGCAGTGAATAAGCTTTTATTGCCTCTAGTATTTCAGCTTCTCTAAAGTCAGGCCAATAAAGATCTGAGAAATAATATTCCGCATAAGCAAGCTGCCAAAGCATAAAGTTACTAATACGATATTCACCAGCGGTACGAATCATCAAATCTGGCATTGGCAAATCACCAATACTTAAATTTTTCTGGATTAAATCCTCAGTAATATCGGATGGATTTAGTGCTCCGTTAGCAACGTCTTGGGCGAGATGACGAACCGTATTCGCAATATCCCATTGACCACCATAGTTTGCGGCAACCACCAAGGTCATCCCAGTATTGTCAGCAGTTAACGACTCAGCACTTTCCATATGCTTTTGAAGCGACTCGCTAAACTTGGAGCGATCACCAATAATTCTTAAACGAATATTATTCTTGTGAAGCTTCTTAACCTCGCGCTGTAGCGCAAACAAAAACAGCTTCATTAGCGCACCAACTTCAATTGCTGGGCGACGCCAGTTCTCGCTACTAAATGCAAACAAGGTAAGAACTTCTATCCCTTCTTTAGCACAAGCACCTACTACTGAGCGCACGGCCTCTACCCCAGCCTTATGACCGGAAACGCCAATTTGCTTTCGCGCTTTTGCCCAACGATTATTGCCATCCATAATGATCGCAATATGCTTTGGTTTAGAATCTGCGCAATACGGTATCTTTGAACTCATTATTATCTTTAAACACTAATAGGGCCGCATAAAGCAGCCCTTAGTTATCTATTGGGAAGCTTAAACTTCCATCAAATCAGATTCTTTATCTTGTAGCATTTTCTCAACATCAGCTACGTACTTATCCGTTAGCTTTTGCATTTGATCTTCGCCACGCTTTTGGTCGTCTTCAGTAATCTCTTTTTCCTTGACCAAATCTTTAAGCATCGAATTACCATCGCGCCGCGCGTTACGAATAGAGACTCGAGCACTCTCGGCGTCTGATTTAGCAAGCTTAACCATATCGCGGCGTGTTTCTTCAGTTAGCGCAGGCATCGGTACACGCACTAAATCGCCAGATGTTGAAGGGTTCAAACCTAGATTCGCAGCCATAATCGCTTTCTCAATCGCGGGAACCAAGGGCTTTTCCCAAGCCGAAATAGCAAGTGTACGACCATCTTCAACACTAATATTCGCAACCTGCTTAAGTGGCGTATCTGCACCATAGTAAGAAACCATGACGCCATCTAAAATACTTGGGTGCGCACGACCAGTTCGAATTTTTGCAAACGCAACAGAAAGTGCTTCCAAGCTTTTTTTCATTCTGTCTTCAGCATCTTGCTTAATATCTTCAATCACTGCGAATTCCTCTTAAAATCTACTAGTTAACTATTCTTGTTCAGATACTGGAGCTTGGGCCGGCTCAATCAAAGTACCCTCAGGTTCGCCAACCATAATAGACGTTAACGCTCCTGGTTTATTCATATTAAAAACACGTACAGGCATTTCATGGTCGCGACACAAGCAAATGGCAGTCAAATCCATCACACCAAGCTTACGGTCGAGAACCTCATCGTAAGTAAGGCGATCAAACTTCTTCGCTTTTTTGACTTTCATAGGATCGGCATCATACACGCCGTCAACTTTTGTGGCCTTTAAAACAACATCAGACTCTACCTCTATTCCGCGCAAGCAAGCCGCAGAATCTGTCGTAAAAAATGGATTACCTGTACCTGCACTAAAAATAACAACATCGCCGTCTTTCAACCAACGCATCGCGGTCCTACGATCATAGTGCTCGACAACACCACTCATTGGTATTGCAGACATAACACGCGTTGAAATATTAGACCGCTCTAAAGCATCGCGCATTGCAAGTGCGTTCATTACAGTTGCAAGCATTCCCATATGATCACCCGTTACACGATCCATGCCCGCAGCGCTTAACGCAGCACCTCGGAACAAGTTACCGCCGCCGATTACCATACCTACCTGCACGCCAATACCGATTAGTTGACCAACTTCCAGCGCCATACGATCCAGTACCTTTGGGTCGATACCGAAGTTCTCATCACCCATGAGGGCTTCGCCACTTAATTTAAGTAGCACTCGCTTATATTTTGGCTGCAAGTTTGTTGGCATATGTCGTGTCCTGAAAAGCGTATTTGAGCGTAGCGTCACCTTAGTTTTTCTGACGCCATATAAAACAATGCCGCACCTTAAAGCTTAAGGTACGGCACCGGCGCGAATTGTAGCAAGAAGCAGAGTTTGCCGCTACGACAAAAACACTTCTTTAGATCGCATATTAGATATGAAGATTAAGCATCGCCAGCCAACTGAGCAGCAACTTCAGCTGCAAAGTCAGTCTCTTCAACCTCAATACCTTCACCCACTTCAAGGCGAACGAAAGATACGATCTCAGCACCACCTTCTTTCGCTAACTGGCCAACAGTAAGCTCTGGATTTTTAACGAAAGGCTGCTCTGTCATAGAGTTCTCTTTAAGGAACTTCTTGATACGACCACCCATCATTTTCTCAACGATCTCTGCAGGCTTACCTTCCATGTCAGGTTGCGCCTTAATGATTTCTTTCTCTTTCTCTAACTCTTCTTCAGCCATATCTTCTGGGCGAAGAACACGAGGGTTTACAGCAGTTGCGTGCATAGCGATATCTTTAGCTAACTCAGCAGAACCACCAGATAGCACAACAATTGCACCAATACGGTTGTTTGAGTGAACGTATGAACCAACAACTGCACCCTCAAGAGCTACAGCGCGACGAGGAGAGATATTCTCACCAACTTTTTGAACAAGCGCTTCACGCTCAGCATCTAACAAACCAGCAACATCAGTTGAACCGCTAGCAAACGCCTCTTCTGCAACCTTATTAGCAAACGCCAAAAAGTCTTCGTTCTTCGCAGCAAAATCTGTTTCTGAGTTAACTTCTACCAACATTGCTTTTGACGCGTCGTCAGCAACTTTAACAACAACAACACCTTCTGCAGCAGTACGACCAGCTTTCTTAGCTGCTTTCATACCGCTCTTCTTACGCAATTCTTCAATTGCCTTATCTACATCACCGTCCGTCTCAGCGAGTGCTTTTTTACACTCAAGCATACCAAGACCAGTACGCTCACGAAGCTCTTTTACCATTGAGGCACTAATTGCAGCCATGATATTTCCTCATCTATATCGCCTGTAATAGGCATTTAGGTTTGTTAGCGTCGTGGACATCGTTAAATCCCCGCCGCAAAATTTTTAGCTATTTAGTACAAAAGACCTGCAAGCGAACTTGCAGGTCTTTTGATTTTTCAAAGCTTGAAAGCTAACAGATTACTCTGCCGCTGGCGCTTCTTTTGCTTCTTCAGCAACTTCTACGTATTCGCCACCGTTTGACGCAGTGCCTTCAACTACCGCATCAGCAAATGCTTTCGCGTAGATTTGAATCGCACGAATCGCATCATCGTTACCTGGGATAACGTAGTCAACACCATCAGGATCACTGTTAGTATCAACGATACCGATAACAGGAATACCTAATTTGTTCGCTTCTTTAATTGCGATACGCTCGTTATCAACATCGATAACAAATAACGCATCTGGCAAGCCGCCCATATCTTTGATACCGCCGATACCACGCTCAAGCTTGTCCATCTCACGCGTACGCATCAAGACTTCTTTCTTGGTTAGTTTTTCGAAAGTACCATCTTCTTTCTGCTTCTCAAGATCGCGTAAACGACGGATGCTTTGACGAATCGTTTTGTAGTTGGTCAACATACCGCCCAACCAACGATGATTCACGTAAGGCATACCCGCGCGCTCAGCTTCCTCTTTGATGATTTTGCTAGCCGCACGCTTAGTACCAACGAACAAGATTTTGTTCTTGTTCTCAGCAAGTCTTTTAACCATCGCTAGAGACTCGTTGAAAGCAGGAACTGTTTGCTCGAGGTTAATGATATGGATTTTGTTTCGGGCACCGAAGATGTATTTGCCCATTTTTGGATTCCAGTAACGAGTCTGGTGTCCGAAGTGTACACCTGCTTTAAGCAGGTCGCGCATTGAAACTGCTGCCATGTTTACATTCCTTAATGTATTGGGTTGAACCTCCACGACCCCCATTTAACAACCATCAAGACAAAAGCTTTCAAGCACCCAGTTAAACGTGACGAATCGTGTGCGGATTTATTTAATTAATAGCATTACTGCCATGCGAAAATTCGCGGTGCGGTTATACCATAAAGACACACCAATGAAAAGCTTAGCCGCCCACTTTGAGTTTTAAGCACGACCTGAACTAATAATGGCCTTTGTAATCCGCCATAGTCACTGTAGAATGGCGCGGTTGAGTCTTTTAGACTTATTCGCCCCAGACTTATTAACTACGACTATCTTTTATACTTATGACCGTCACCATTAAAACTACTGAAGAAATCGAAAAAATGCGCATTGCCGGCCGTTTAGCCGCAGAAGCCTTAGAAATGATAGGCCCTTACGTAAAAGCGGGCGTCACGACGGAAGAGTTAGACAAGGTTTGTCATGATTACATTGTCAACGAGCAGCAAGCGATTCCCGCCCCTCTAAACTACAATGGATTCCCTAAATCCATTTGCACATCGGTTAACCATGTTATTTGTCACGGCATTCCAAGCGAGAAAAAGAAGCTGAAAAATGGTGACATCATTAACATTGACATCACAGTTATAAAAGATGGCTATCATGGCGACACCAGCAAGATGTTTTTTGTTGGTGAACCGAGTATCGCTGCGGAGCGTTTAGTTAGAATTACGCAAGAGTGCATGTATAAAGGCATTGCTTTGGTCAAACCAGGAGCTCGCTTAGGTGATATTGGCGCAGTCATTCAAAAGCACGCTGAGAGCAACTACTACTCGGTTGTGCGCGAGTATTGCGGCCATGGTATCGGCGCGATATTCCACGAAGACCCTCAAGTCATGCACTATGGAAAAAAAGGCACAGGCATGGAGATCAAAGAAGGTATGACCTTCACGATCGAGCCGATGATCAACCAAGGAAAGCGACACTGTAAATTACTCCCAGATGAGTGGACCGTTGTCACGAAGGATCACAAGCTATCAGCGCAATGGGAACATACGATTCTTGTCACAAAAGATGGTTTTGAAGTCCTAACGATGCGCCAAGAAGAGAAAGAGCATTTCGGTCTAGCATGAACTATCAATTAGCGGAACCAACAATTAAATCCCGCTTTTTAGAACAATCTGGCATTTCACTAACAACACTGTTTGAAGATCTGACCGGCCAAGGCTATCCAGCAAAGGCTACAAAAGAATATCTAAAACGTGCTGCCGATTGCTTCGACGAACTCTATTGTGACGGCGAAGATATCCGAGCGATCATTGGCGCCAAAGCATGGTTTATGGATCAAGTTCTAAACGCTCTCTGGTCACGTTACGCGTTTGATCAAGATAATTTTTCTCTGATCGCTGTTGGTGGATATGGTCGCGGAGAATTACAGCCTCATTCAGACATTGATCTTCTTATTCTTGCAAAAGATCAGATCCCCACTGAATCTGAAAGCGATCTGAGCAGCTTCATTACTCTGCTGTGGGACCTGTCGCTCGAAATAGGACATAGTGTACGTACAATCGACGAATGTATTGAGCAAGCACGCCTAGATGTAACGATTGCAACAAATCTTTTAGAGACTCGAACAATTTCCGGCGCCGAGTCATTAAAATCAACACTCACAAGCCGTATGTATTCTGACGAAGTCTATACGTCCAAAGACTACTTTATGGCCAAGTTCAAAGAGCAAGTCGAACGCCACGAACGTTATGGTGGCAACGAATACAATCTTGAGCCGAACATTAAAGCTTCGCCTGGTACACTTCGCGATATTCAGACAGTTGGCTGGATTACAAAGCGTCACTTTGGCCCTGAGGCCAAAACCGCAAGAGAACGATATCACTTTCTGACGGACGAAGAATTCAACCTCCTTCTTTCAGGAGAGACCTTTTTATGGTCTTTGCGCTATGGTCTTCAGATGGTTGCTAATCGAAGCGAAAACCGACTGCTGTTTGACCACCAACGCAAGGTTGCCAAGATTCTTGGCTATGAAGACAGTGACAATTCACTGGGCGTTGAGCTTATGATGCAGCGCTACTATCGTACTGTACTCGCTCTTGCTGAACTCGCTGATGTGATTCTTCAGTACTTTGATGGTTTTTATCTTAATCCAAATCGAGAGACTGTAACGACTCCACTGAACAACCGCTTTCAAGTTAGCAATGGCTATGTAGAGACGGTTGATGATGGTGTCTTTGATCGCTCCCCGTACGCACTGATCGAAATATTTTTGTTAATGGCGCAAAACCCTGCAATCAAGGGTATTCACGCGACAACGATTAGACTGATTCGAGAACATCAATATCTGATCGATGATAGTTTCCGCGCAGACCTAGCTAACACGACAATGTTCCGAGAGATTCTGCGAACACCGCATAGAATTCACCGAACCTTGCGCAACATGCTTAAGTACAATGTACTTTCCCGTTATTTACCTGAATTTGCCTCGACCGTCGGACAGATGCAGCATGACCTGTTTCATACCTATACTGTTGACGCTCATACCATTCGACTAGTTAGAAACATTGTTCGATTGCACGACGAACAGCACAAAGAATCATTTCCGCTCGCCGCTTCGCTCGTCAAAAGCCTTCCAAAGTTAGAGCTTTTATATGTAGCAGGTATTTACCACGATATTGCCAAGGGCCGAGGCGGAGATCATTCCGAACTTGGCGCGATCGACGTTCGCGCATTCTGCCAGCGCCACCACTTTAGTGAGCGCGACACACATTTGGTTTCTTGGCTGGTTGAACAGCACTTATTGATGTCGACAACTGCTCAGAAAAAAGACGTAGCTGACCCTGAGATCATTTACGAGTTCGCAGCAAAAGTACCGAGCATTGTCCATTTAGAATATCTCTATGTATTGACGGTATGCGACATTGCGGCGACGAACCCGAAGCTATGGAATACTTGGCGAGCAAGCTTACTACAGCAATTGTTTGTGGAAGCACGCCGCGCCTTGCGTAAAGGCGTTGAATCTCCGGTATCAAGAGGTGCCTGGATTAACGCAACTCGCCAAGAAGTGCGGTCGACCCTGTTTCAAAAAGAGTATCTTGCCTCTCACGTAAATGACCTAGTAGATACGCTTGATGACGAGTTCTTCCTTCAAGGCGCAGTTGACGACATCGTATGGCAGTGCGAAGCGATCCTTGCACAAGAAGACAAAGCGCAGCCCGTTATTGCACTTAGAGATAAAGCCGATGGTACCAATCAGGGGTTCTCGCAGCTGATGGTTTACCTCCGTTCAGACGACGATCTTTTCGCTGCAAAGACCGCGATGCTTGAACAGCTCAACATTAACGTATTGAGTGCGCGCATTAGCTCAGCGAGTGGCGGCTTTACCGTAAGCAACTTCGCGATCACAAATTCTAATGGCGATTCGCTAGCAGACGACCCAGACCGAAAGTCTCTCATTATTGAAAAGCTCTCCGAGGCACTTGATGATCCAAACGACTACCCTGAAATCATTGGTAGACGAACACCTCGCGCCCTTAAACATTTTTCATTCCCTACTGAGGTTACGCTAAGCAACGATGCAGTAAATCATCGAACAGTCGTCGAGGTTGTAACACCTGACCGTCCAGGACTGCTAGCACGTATTGGCCATATTCTTTATCAGCACGATCTAAGCTTGGTAAGCGCAAGAATCGCCACCTTGGGTGAACGTGTGGAAGATGTTTTCTTTATCACGCAAGAAAACGGTTTTCCTTTGAGTGATGTTGAGCAATGCGAAACGCTACAGCACGATATTTGTACGCAGCTAGATGAGCTTGCTAGTACCGAATCCTAATTAATTGAATAGACAAGTACATGAATCCTTTATTAGACAAGCTCCAGCCTTACCCTTTTGAAAAGCTGACCAAGTTACTCGGCGAGGTCCTAGCGAATCCTAAACTAACGCCAATTAAGTTATCTATTGGTGAGCCAAAACATCCGGCTCCTGAATTTGTGACCAAGATACTTATCGATAATATCAATAAGGTTGAAACGTATCCGACAACCAAGGGTATTCCTGAGTTACGCGAGTCTATTGCCAACTGGGCAACGCAACGCTTCGATTTGGCACAGTCACCGTTAAATCCAGATACTCAAGTTCTTCCTGTTAACGGAACCCGTGAAGCGATATTTTCATTTACGCAGGCTTGTGTGAACGATACGGCAAACGGCCTTGTTGTTAGCCCTAATCCTTTTTATCAGATATATGAAGGGGCAACATATCTATCTGGCGTAGATCTTAAACTTTTACCCTGTCTTGAAGAACATGGTTTTCAACCTGATTTTGATGCCGTTGATGAAGAAACTTGGCAACGCTGTCAGATTCTATTTTTATGTTCTCCCGGCAACCCCACTGGTGCGGTTGTTGATCTTGAAACGCTAGAGCAGCTCATCCATCTATCAGACAAGTATGATTTTGTACTTGCGTCGGATGAGTGTTATTCAGAAATCTACACGGACGAGACTAATGCGCCTATTGGCCTACTCGAAGCGTGTGTAAAACTGGGCCGAGTTGATTACAAAAACTGTATCGTTTTTCACTCTTTGTCCAAGCGTTCTAATTTACCTGGCCTTCGCTCTGGGTTTGTAGCGGGCGATGCTGACTTACTCGCGCAGTATTTGAAGTATCGAACTTATCATGGCTGTGCACTACCCGTGCATCACCAACTTGCAAGTATCGCGGCGTGGAATGATGAAACTCATGTTATGGAAAACCGAGATCAATATCGCGCCAAGTTCAAAGCTGTGCTAGAAATTTTGGAACCGGTCATGGATGTTGAGCAGACCGACGCAAGCTTCTATTTATGGCCAAAAACACCAATAAGTGACGAACAGTTCGCGCAACAATTATTTAAAGAACAAAATGTCACGGTTGTACCCGGTTCTTATCTCTCACGCACCGTTGGCGGAGTAAACCCTGGAGCAAACCGCGTCAGAATGGCACTTGTTGCCCCCGTAGATGAATGCGTCGAAGCGGCAAACAGAATCAAAACATTTATTGAAGGTTTGAAATGAGTACTTCTACCAAAATCTACGGCATTAAAGCCTGCGATACGATGAAAAAAGCCACTACTTGGTTAACCAATCACGATATCGAATTCGAGTTCCATGACTACAAAAAGTCTGGCATCACACAAGAAAAACTCGAGTTTTGGTTAAGTCATGTGGAATGGGATCAACTCATTAATAAACGTGGTACAACTTGGCGAAAGCTAAGTGACGAGCAAAAGACCGATGTAAATAATCAAAAAGCAATCGTACTGATGCTTGAAAATCAGTCGCTTATAAAACGCCCGTTGATCGAATACAACAACCAGGTTTACTTAGGCTTCAAACCTGAGACCTACGAAACAATTTATTCTTAAACGACACGAATACGGAAAGATTATGACAGTAGCAATTGGCCTAGGTGTAGGCTCAAAAAACGCAAATGGCGAATGGCTTGAAACGTTATTCCCAGCTCCGCTATATCAACCTGAGCAAGGCCTTGTTGACGCACTTCTCTCTACATTAGGTTTAGATGGCGGAAACCAGACGCTGACACTCACTGCGGAGCAAACGCAGCTTATCGCTGACACCCACGCACTCGGCGAGCTATCTGTTGTTGCAGAAAAACTAAGAAGCTCAGAAAACCCTGTCGCTCTCGTTATTATTGAAGAAGATACGACAGCATCGAGCACACCAGAGGTGTACTTAAAGCTACACCTTATCTCTCATCGTCTAGTGAAGCCTCACGGCATCAAGCTCGACGGAATCTTTGGTCTACTTCCTAACGTCGCATGGACAAACGAAGGCGCAATCGACTTAGCAGAATTACCACAACGCCAACTTGAAGCGCGTATGCAAGGTAAAGTCATTGAAGTGAAGTCTGTCGACAAATTCCCACAAATGACCGACTATGTGGTTCCTTCTGGTGTTCGTATTGCTGATGCGGCGCGCGTTCGTCTCGGCGCTTATATCGGTGAAGGCACCACCATTATGCACGAAGGTTTTGTTAACTTTAACGCTGGCACCGAAGGCACTTCAATGGTTGAAGGCCGTATTTCGGCGGGCGTTATGGTCGGTAAAGGCTCTGACCTTGGCGGCGGCTGTTCGACAATGGGCACGCTATCAGGCGGTGGTAATATCACCATTTCGGTTGGTGAAAGCAGCTTAATCGGTGCAAATGCAGGTATCGGTATTCCACTAGGCGATCGCTGTACTGTTGAGTCTGGGCTATATATCACAGCAGGTACAAAAGTTGTGATGCTAGACGCTGATGGAAATGAAGTTGAAACAGTTAAAGCGAGAGACCTTGCCAATAAAGCAGACTTACTATTCCGACGTAACTCTGCTAACGGTCGTGTTGAGTGTTTAACTAACAAGACCGCAATTGAGCTTAACGAAGCGCTTCACGCGAACAATTAAGCTTTAATAGATAGGGGCAGCTTAATGCCCCTTCTTCAAGTGATATTTATATTCATACAAAGAGCTTCTGATGCCAGATATCAACACGCCCACTATCAAACTAACGCAACAACTTATTCAGCAACCTTCCGTGACGCCTGATGACCATGGCTGCCAAAAAATAATGGAAGATCGTCTTGATAAGCTTGGTTTTATTTGTGAGGCAATGGACTTCGAAGAAGTGACTAACCTTTGGGCGCGTAAAGGCCGCCAGTGGCCGCTCGTTTGTTTTGCTGGCCACACCGATGTTGTGCCAACTGGACCTGAGTACCAGTGGCAATACCCTCCTTTTGAAGCACGCATTGAAGACGGGCATATTCATGGACGCGGTACGGCAGACATGAAAGGTAGTTTAGCGGCGTTTATCACGGCAACTGAGCGCTTCATCGAAAAGTATCCAGAGCATAAAGGCTCTATCGCCTACTTGATTACGAGTGATGAAGAAGGTCCAGCGAAAAATGGAACGGTAAAGGTCATCGAAACCTTAGAAGCTCGTAACGAGAAAATTGACTGGTGTCTTGTTGGCGAACCCTCAAGCACCACAACGCTAGGTGATGTCATTAAGAATGGCCGTCGTGGCTCTTTGAACGCAAAGCTTACTATCAAAGGTAAGCAAGGGCATGTTGCCTACCCGCACCTTGCAGATAATCCTATCCATAAAGCTTCCAGAGCGCTTGCTGAATTAGCAGATATTGAATGGGACCAAGGAAATGAGTTCTTTCCAGCAACCTCTTTCCAAATCACCAACTTTAACTGCGGAACTGGCGCTACTAATGTCATTCCAGGCGTTGGTGAAGTGTTGTTTAACTTTAGATATTGCACAGAGGTGACAGCAGAAGAGCTCACAGAGAAAACCGAAGCAGTACTCGAAAAGTATGACTTAGACTACGACATTGTATGGAACCTGAGCGGACGACCATTTCTTACTGAGGCAGGCCCACTCGTTGAGGCCGCCGTTGCGTCAATTAAAGAAGTCAAAGGAATTGATACCGAGCTATCCACTAGTGGAGGCACATCAGACGGCCGGTTTATCGCGCCAACAGGTGCACAGGTCTTAGAGCTTGGCCCATTAAATGCGACCATTCACCAAGTGAACGAGCACGTAAGCGTTCAGGATTTGAATGATTTGTCAGATATCTATGAAGGTATACTGACGCGGTTGCTAGCGCCATAGTTTACTAGCCCAAGACAATGAATGATCAATTGCCACATCTCAAATGCCCTGTGTGCGGCAAGCCGCTCAAACTCATGGAGCGCACCTTGAGATGTGAGCAAAACCATTGTTTTGATCGCGCTAAACAAGGTTACTTCAACCTACTTCTCAACCAAGATAAATCTAGCAAGAACCCTGGCGATACGATCGAGATGGTACAAGCTCGTCAACGGTTTCTAGCGCTTGGCCATTACCGAGCCATTGTTGATGCTTGTATTAGTCAAATAAGTCATCATGCGAAGTCGCACCAAGTGCCTACCATCACGTACACAGACATAGCCTGCGGTGAAGGCTACTACACTCAACAGTTCCATAATTTTCTAGCACGCGATATGTCTCTTGAATGCGCCTTAACTGGTATAGATATTTCTATACCAGCAATTCGCACAGCTGCCAAGCGAGTGAAAGAGGCAGCATGGTTAGTTGGCAATGCGTTTCGATTGCCCGTCTCAGATCATAGTCAGAGCCTTGTAACACATATGTTTTCACGTCCCTGTATGTCGGAAGCACGACGCATCATTATGAATGATGGGCTGCTTCTTGACGTGTCAGCAGGCCAAAACCATCTCATTGAATTGCGGAAGCACTTATACCCAGACGTAAAAATTAAAAAGCGGGTAGAGAAAACACCGATATCAAACGAGGATTTTGAATTACTCGAAGACCAACGCGTTTCTTATACCTTCACGCTCAACTCAAAAGACGCCATTCTTGACCTCATCACAATGACTCCACATGTTTGGCGTGCGCAACGCTCTGAGATCGAGCGCACCGCAGAATTGAGATCGCTTTCATTAAGCTGCGATGTATATGTTGCAAGCTATAAACCAAAGAATCATATAAATGGAAACTAGATTTAAGCTATTCTTTGTGTTCAGCGCACTCTTATTGATATCACTCTCTGGCTTAACCTACGCTGAGTTTTATATGGAAGATTCAGTGCAACAAGAACTAATTGGTCTAGTTTCATTAATAGCAGCAGCCCTATCGATATTTGGCGTTGTCGCTGCATATGTCATGATATTGTGGCAACGACTAAAACGCTTTTTCACTACGGATACACGACGATGACACAGCAACCCGATGTAGAGATTTATATAAAGAATGTTGTGCTCAACGACCTCGCTTCATGGCTCGCCGAAGTTTTTAGCGACACAGATATAAAACTGATCACTAATATCAAATTAGATAGCCCTAAGCCCGTCACTACGCATATATCTCTGGACGAACAACGCATTGAGTTAATGATAACTCCACGCGCAGCAGGAAAGGCTTACACAAGTATATGGTTTAAGAGCCAGAATACTCCGTGGGAAAGTGACCTAGAATGTGCTCATTCGGCGTTAACTAATATGGATACGGAAGTCAGATGTTCTGCAGAATCGTATACGGAATCAGAAGAAGAATTTAGTGAGAAATGGTGGAAACTTACAAGAGATTCAAAAGAATTAGTGGTTTGGGCTTAACTGCCTAGATTTAGCGTGAGCTCCCCACTCACACTAAATCTAGGCAATTACAGCAATTAGCCAGACACAGTATTTGTTATTTAACGACAGATACGTTGTCCGCCTGCTTACCTTTCTCACCAACAGAAATGTCAAAGCGAACATTCTGACCCTGACGCAAACTACGACGACCGCGACCACGAATAGATCTAAAGTGCACGAAGATGTCATCACCTGACTCTGTTGTAATAAACCCAAAGCCTTTATTTACGTTGAACCATTTTACGCTTCCGTAATTTGAGCCTTCATCACCGCCAACTTCGTCATCGGCATCATCACAAGGCTGAGAGCGAACATCTGAGTCAAAAAACAAACTCGAAATCACTGACGCAACTAAAAATAAAACGAATGCTGCCGCGTAGAAAGCCATTCCATTAGACGTATTTAAAAAATCAATTGCTGATTGTTCGCTTGCGAACACATCCAAACGTGAGCCGGCTAAGAATATAAGGAAAGGAAACGGAAGCGCGACCAAGGCACTAATCGTTATCTTCTTAAACATGAAAATATCTCTTTTAAAATTGTTAGCATTATTAATAAGCTACAGATGTAACGTAGCTCAAAGATTTGTTGCCAAGACAACTGCTACATTGAATCACAATATGTTTTTATATAAAACTGCGATTTGTCCAACCTTTCAATTCATTAATCGCTACGACCATAATAAAAGGACTCGCCGCCAATCATGCGTATTTTCGCCGCTTGTTTAGCGCTTATTTTTAGCGCCTCTATCTCCGCATTTGAGCACTTCTCAATCACGCGTGACTGGCAAACGATTGAAGGGCAATACTCTAAGGTTACTTACCCAAAAACTAGAGAGAAAGAAGCCCTGCATGCTCTTGCGTCTGCGGATAATGTACTGCCTCAACTTAGTGACTATTTATCTTGGACACCCTTCGACAAAGTCGAAATCGTATTAAGCGATCAAAGTAGCTCAGCGAATGGTTACGCAACGCCTTTCCCTTATAACCGAAGCGTATTATTTCTCGCATTGCCCTCTGGTGTTAGTGAGCTTCAAGACTACGATAACTGGTTAGACTTATTGATCCTGCACGAGATGACCCATATTATCCATCTCGATAAAACACGTGATGCGGCGAGTTACCCGCGTTACATATTCGGACGAAATATCTTTTCTTTCCCAAACATATTTTTATCTACCTTTTTTAAAGAAGGCCTAGCTACTTACGCAGAAACATCTTTAGATAAAAACGTGGGAAGAGGACAAAGCGCCTACTACGATATGGTGATGCGAACCGAAGTCGAATCAGGCCTCTTACCCTTAGGCAAAATTCAACAAAGCACTAGGGATTGGCCGTTCAACAAAAGCTATAGCTACGGCGTAAAGTTCTATCAATTTTTAGAGTCGAAATACGGTCCAGATAGCATTCCTCGGTATGTTGAAGCAACAAGTGGAAGGCTGATTCCTTTTCTCGTCGATGGCCCAGCGAAATTCGCAACATTTTCAGACGGGTTAAAAGAGCTGTGGGCCGAATATTTAACCTGGCTTGAGCTCAAGTATTCACAAACAGTTGAGGTAAGAACCGCTAATCAAACGACTTTTTCTCCTGTTACAAATACAGGTTACATCAATGGGAGTCCTTATTTTGGTGAAGACGGTTCACTGTATTTCATCGCGTTTGATCCTTATGGCCCGAGCACGCTGTCTGTTTCAAAAGACGGAGAGATTCACTCACTAGAACAAACACAATCAACCGCGCAGATCGTGTACGTTGACGCAGACCACGTATTTTATATACAACCAAGTCCTTGCGGCCACCACGCAACGAGCAATGCACTCTATGTTTACAACATTGAACTAGGCAAAGCCTCACAAATAAAAGATTGTACGGGCTACAACAGCACCGCATTTTTTCAGACCAATGACAAGCTAACGCTAGCAGCTGTGAAATCAGATGGCTTAATTAAATCTTTAGTGACCGCTGAGTTTATTAATGGCAATTTGGAAAACGAACGAACTCTATATACGCCAAACTCATATGAAAACTTAGCCACGCCCTTATGGAAAGACGCTAATACAATCTTATTGACGCGAAAGCCATCATCACAGCCATGGCAACTTGTCGAATATAATTTGTATGGTAAGTCTTTAAACATCGTATTGAGCGAAGATAACACCAATATATTTGAAATCTACGCCGGTCCTAACACACAAAACTTCATACTGAGCAGCGATAAAAATGGATTTATAGAGTTATGGTCATATCATCTAGAACAACAGTCACTGAACCCTTTGACGATCAGTATTGGGGGCGCGAGTTCGGGATCATATAGCGCTCAAACTGGACAGCTCGCCTATCGCTATTACAGCGACAAGGGATGGGACATCGTATCAACCGACTATAGAGAATTATCTCCTGTCATTAATGCGGAAAAGAGCGCGGAGAGAAATGCGGAGAAAACCGCGGAAAGTAACCCAGAAAACAACGCCACGCCAGGTACAGTTCAATCACCTCATTCATACAAGGGCTTAGAATTAGATACAAGCTCGCATCAAGATCGTGAACATAAACCCCTCTTACAACACGACTACAATCCGCTTGAAAGTATTGCACCCCAGTCTTGGTTTTTTGGTTTCACTAGCGACAACACCAACACCACAGCCTCAATCATTCTTAACGGGCGCGATGTCTTAAATTTTCATAACTGGGGGCTTATCGCGGGTAGAGATTTCGACAACGACTTAAATGTCTTTTCTGGCGCTTATACCTTATACAACCATCTCACTGCATTGTACTCACGTGCATACGATTACACCGAAGGCAGCGCCTCGGGGCCCCCAGCCTTCGTAGACAAAGCGCGCCTCATAGAAGACCAAGAAGACAGCGCGTTACTGGCGCATAAAACATGGCGTTTTGATTTTTCCCAATTGACCCTTACTGGAGGTGTAAACAATTATCAGCGCACCCTCGAGGATCAGTTCACCAACACCCAGCAATCAATCCACGTCGAAACATTAGGGCTTAGCGCGATATACAACAACGCCATTCAAGCTTTATATGGGGTTAGCCCAGCGCACGGTCGCACCATTCAACTCAACATCGAACGAGATCGTGTCGAGATAAATTCTGGTGATCAGTCATATGGAAACGTTTGGACCCTTGATTGGCGCGAGTACATCGCACTCTATGGCCCACATACACTAGCCTTGCGCGCATTTATAGGTGAAGCGCAAACTGGAGCAGACTTCTTTGATTTAGGCGATAGCCCGTCCATCACTGCATTTAAACAAGGCTTGATTCACCAACGCGAAAAACCATTGCGAGGCTATCCAGATTCTGCACAAGAGCTTCGCGGCTTTAAGCCAAGTATTTATTCGGCCGATTACCGATTCCCTATCGCCTATGTCGACCAGGGAATCGACGCTTGGCCTATTGGTCTTCACACCATCTCTGGAGCGCTATTTTATGAATCTGGCACGCCAAACCGAGACAAATCAACGTTTGATGCCGCCGGAGTGGAGCTAAATGTCGGTCTAGATTTGGGTTACAGCGCGCTGCCGGTCGCATTGAGGCTCGGCACTGCATTTCCGTTTGACGAAACATCTACCGCACCGGACAAAGATCCAAATTATTACTTAGGGATCGGATACAGTCTCTAAGCTTTTATGGTTAGTTAATACGAAAATCGATTGTCTGCGCTGAGAAATAGTGCAGACATTCTCTCTTTTACCCCTGCTTAATACAGCCACTTTTCTTGAGCTCTTCAAGTTGAGCAGCATCAAAGCCAAACTGACCTAGCACCTCATCGGTATGGGCTCCTAACGGTGCACCTAAACTTGGTTCTTGAACCCTATCAAATGGCAAAGCACTTGCAATTTGTTTCACGCTTTCACCGCTTTCTAATTGAACATCAATAAACATTTTCCGCGCCTTAAATTGAGGATGTTCAGCAGCTTCGTTCACTGTAATAACAGGCTCAACGCAAGCGTCTAGCTTGCCAAATATATCGATCCACTTGGCTTGCGTTTGCGCCGAAATCTTTTCTGCAATCGCTGCGCGCAAGGATGTCTGCGTCTCAGGTCTTTGATCGGCAATTTTTGATAACCAGTCACTAAGCTCCAATGTCTGCAATAAGCTCATTGCAAAATTAGGCTCTAAGCTACCGATCGAGATAAACTTGCCATCGGCTGTTTCATAATAATCATAGAATAAGCCTCCATTGAGCATTCCTGACCCTAACTCAGGATCCTGTCCGCTGACTAATGCCCCAGCACCGAACATGGTGTTAAGACTCAATGCAGCATCTGCCATTGATATATCTAAGTATGCACCCTTGCCTGTATTTGGGCGTGCGAGTAATGCAGCAAGAATAGACATCACCGCATGATGAGAGCCTCCGGCTATGTCAGCAATTTGTGTTGCAGAAAGTACCGGCCCCGTTTCCTTCCGTCCTGAATAGCTCGCCAGTCCCGATAAAGCTAAGTAATTGATATCATGCCCCGCCCTGTCCTTATATGGGCCAGTTTGACCGTAGCCAGTAATTGAACAGTAAACGAGCTGTGGGTTAATTGACGACAAAACCTCATAATCTAGGCCAAGCCTTTGCATCACACCAGGGCGAAACTGCTCGATCACAACATCATAATCAGAAATCAATTTCTCGATGATTGATTTGGCAGCAGGATTCTTTAAATCGATCGCAATCGACTTTTTGTTACGATTAATCGATGCGTGCGCCGCCGACACCTTCGCTTTACCTTGACCGACCATAGGCGGCATCACTTTCAATAAGTCAGGCCGATTTGGCGCCTCGATTCTCAGCACCTCGGCTCCCATATCAGCAAGTAACTGAGTTGCGTAAGGACCAGGTAACAAAGTTGAAAAATCTAGGACGCGGACGCCTTCTAATGGTAGGGACATATTCAATGGTAAGCTCTTGTGATTGTTTAAGGTTGCTGTCTTATTCTAGGAATACCGAGATCAGAGTAATATTACTCTGACCCCAACATGACATCGTGACTCACATACAAACGAAGATCAGACCATTGACCTTGCAATGATTAGCTTCATGATTTCATTCGTGCCTGCGTATATCTTTTGAACGCGCGCATCAGCATAAGCACGTGCAACCGGATATTCCCACATGTAGCCGTAACCGCCATGCAGTTGCAAACATTCATCTATCACATCGCATTGAATTTCAGTGGTTAGATATTTAATCTTCGCCGCTGTCACTACATCCAACTTACCTTCAAGGTGAAGTTCCAAGCATTTATCTACAAAAACACGCACCATAGTGAGCGTTGAGGACATTTCAGCGAGTTTGAATTGAGTGTTCTGGAACGCCGAAATTGGTTTGCCGAAAGCTTTACGCTCTTTAACGTAAGCAAGCGTTTGTTTGAAGATTGACTCAGCATTAGCAATAGCATTCAAACCGACTGACAAACGCTCTTGTGGCAACTCTTGCATCAAGTAAATAAAGCCCATACCTTCAGCACCAAGTAAGTTTTCTTTCGGCACTTTTACATCTTGGAAGAATAACTCAGAAGTATCCTGAGCTTTCATACCAATCTTTTCTAAGTTCGTGCCTTTAGAAAATCCTGCTGAATCCGCATCAACTAATAATAAGCTGGTGCCTTTTGCGCCGCCGTCTGGGTCAGTCTTCGCAACAACGATGTAAAGATCTGCCAACTGGCCGTTAGTAATAAAGGTCTTCGATCCATTCAATACATAGTGATCCCCATCGAGGACAGCATTGGTCTTCACACCCTGTAAGTCCGATCCCGTTCCCGGCTCAGTCATCGCAATCGCGGTGACAATCTCACCACTTACACATTTCGGAAGATATTTTTGCTTCTGTTCTTCCGTGCCGTAACGCTCGATATAAGGAACCGCGATATCCGAATGCAACCCAAAACCAATGCCACTTAGGCCAAGTTCTGCAACCACTTCATCTACGATCGCGTTATAACGAAAATCTGCGCCTACACCGCCGTATTCTTCGCCAACTGTTGGAGACAAATAGCCTTGCTGGCCAGCCTTCGTCCACAGTTCACGAGATACATGGCCGTCTTTTTCCCATTGGGCATGGTAAGGCACAGCCTCTTCTTCCAAGAACTTTCGAAGACTATCTCGAAACATCTCGTGTTCAGATTCATAAACAGTACGTGGGATCATGTTGAAACCTCTTTATAGCTTGGGGCGGAATGGATTATCTCGCCCCGTTTTATGTTTATTACCTTAATTATTCTTATTACTAGATGCCCAACGTGAGACGTCAGGCTTCTAGCACTAATCTTTAAATGTCTCACCTTTCTGAGCCATTTCTTTCAGTAACTCAGGAACTGCAAAGCGATCGCCAAATCGTTCGTGAAGTTCTTCGGCACGTTCCACGAATTCTGGCAGTCCAGTTTGGTTGATGAACTGTAAAATACCGCCAGTCCATACAGGATATCCAATCCCCATAATCGAACCGATATTTGCGTCACGCACAGAGGTAAGTACTTTCTCCTCAACACACCTAACCGTTTCAATCGCTTGAATATACAAAAGACGATCTTGCAGATCTTCAAGCGCAAACTCTGTGCTTTGACCAAACAATTCAGTTAGACCAGACCACAGGTGTTTCTTGCCTGCTGCAGGGTATTCGTAAAAACCACCTCCAGCCAATTTGCCGGGGCGACTCGCCTCGAGCATCTTGTCTACCACGGCATCTGCTGGATGAACTTTATATTGCTTGCCCTCAGCTTCCATATCACGAATAGTTTGGTTACGAATTTTCTCGACCAAGGTCATGCTCACTTCATCTGTGACGGCAATTGGACCAACCGGGAAGCCAGATAGGAACGCCGCATTTTCGACGGCAGCAGCAGGTGCACCCTCTCCCAACATAGCCATGCCTTCATTTGCATAAGTGCCGAATACACGTGAGGTATAAAAGCCACGGCTATCGTTCACAACAATAGGTACTTTCGCGATCTGCTGAACAAAGTCATAGGCTCGGGCTAAGGTTTCATCGGAGGTTTGTTCGCCGCAGATAATTTCGACCAACGGCATCTTGTCGACAGGCGAGAAGAAGTGCAGACCGATGAACCTTTCAGGACGCGCTGACGACTCAGCAAGACCTGTTATCGGTAAAGTAGAGGTATTTGATGCAAAGACACCTGTTTCGAGCATCTGTGCTTCAGCTTCTTGCGTTACCTTGGCCTTTAAACCACGATCTTCAAACACTGCTTCGATAATAATATCGCAGCCTTCTAAATCAGCGGCATCCGCAGTTGGATGAATGCGCGCCAAGGTCGCATCGCGCTTATCTGCACTCAAACGGCCTTTCTTAACTTTCTTATCAAGAATATTCTGACTGTACTCTTTACCTTTCTCTGCCGATTCTTGGCTGACATCTTTCAGAATAACCTCGATACCACGCGTTGATGCAGAATATGCAATACCAGCACCCATCATCCCTGCGCCAAGCACACCCAGCTTTTTGAATTTCGTTTTCTCAACACCCTCAGGACGTGCCGCACCAGCGTTGATTTCATTAAGCTGATACCAGAATGTATTAATCATGTTTTTAGAAACCTGACCACATACCAACTCAACGAAATAACGCGTCTCTATGCGCATTGCTGAGTCGATATCCACCTGAAGACTTTCTACCATCACAGACAAGATCGCTTCAGGCGCAGGTAAAACACCTTTCGTTTTGTCGCGCATCATTGCCGGTGCTATCGGTAGCATCTTCGCGAGTGCAGGATTATTTGGTTTACCGCCAGGTACTTTATAGCCTTTCACATCATACGGCTGCTGAACTTTCGGGTTCGCTTTGATAAATGCAATCGCTGCATCAACAAGCTCGTCTTCAGATGCGACAATCTCATCGATCAACCCCAGCTCTTTACCTTTCTCTGGCTGAAACTGCTTGCCTTCTGTTAGGTATGGCAACGCAGCTTGAAGACCAAGCAATCGTGACATGCGCACAACGCCGCCCCCACCAGGGAGCAAGCCAAGCGTCACTTCAGGTAAGCCGAGCTTCACGCCTTCGCTGACAGATATTCTGTGATGACAGGCAAGTGCTAATTCCCAACCGCCACCAAGCGCTGCACCATTAATACAGGCAACAACCGGCTTGCCACAGGTTTCGAGATAACGCATCGACACTTTAATGCTCTGTACCATATCGTATAACTGCTGCGCATTCTCTCGCTGCGTCGCGAACAAATCATCAAGATTACCGCCGGCAAAAAATGTTGTCTTATTCGAACGGAATACCAAACCGTCGAAATCATCACCCTTAAGCTGTTCAACCGCGGCAACCATAGACTCGGTGAACTCTTGGTCCATCAAGTTGGCACCAGAATTGGGCTTATCAAGAATCAGGTGAACAATATTATTTTGATCTTTTTCGTAGATAACTGAACTCATGAAATTTTCCTTAAACCTTCTCTAATTCTTGTTCTCAAACACGTTCAATAATTGTCGCGATACCCATACCACCGCCTACACATAAGGTGGCCAGTCCGGTTTTCAAATCACGTACCTCTAACTCATCGAGAAGTGTTCCAAGAATCATGGCGCCGGTAGCACCTAATGGATGCCCCATAGCGATTGAACCGCCATTCACGTTAACTTTGTCAGGGTTAACACCCATCTCATCAATAAAGCGCATCACTACTGACGCGAAAGCTTCATTGACTTCAAATAAATCAATATCATCTACTGACATACCTGCGACTTTCAGTGCTTTTCGAGCAGATGGTGCTGGACCTGTAAGCATGATGGTTGGGTCCGTACCAACTACTGCCGTAGAAACAATACGAGCACGAGGTTTCATACCAAATTTCTCACCCGCTTCAGCGCTACCAATCAACACTGCCGCAGCGCCATCAACGATACCCGATGAATTACCCGGGCTATGAACGTGAGTAATACTTTCTACTTGTGGGTAGCGCTGACGTGCTACACCATCAAAGCCCATATCACCCATCATCTGGAACGAGGCTTTTAGCCCGCCTAAGGTTTCTAGATTACTATCTGCGCGAACAAGCTCATCATGAGCAAGTATCGTAATGCCATTGCGATCGATCACAGGAATGACTGATTTACCGAACGACCCGCGTTCCCATGCAGCCGCTGCTTTTTTATGAGAGTTCATGGCAAAGGTATCAACATCTTCGCGCGAGTATCCGCCAAGCGTAGCGATTAAGTCAGCACCGATGCCTTGAGGCATAAACCCTGTATCAAAGTTGGTCTCTGGGTCCATTGCCCAAGCACCACCATCACTACCCATTGGCACACGTGACATAGACTCAACGCCACCCGCGACAACAAGATTTTCCCAACCCGAACGAATCTTCATTGCAGCGGTATTTACGGCTTCTAAACCAGATGCACAGAAACGATTGAGCACAACACCAGCAACGTCCTCATCCCATCCCGCTGCAAGTGCAGCAGTTTTAGCGATGTCCGCGCCCTGATCACCAACCGCCGTCACACAGCCCATTACAATGTCATCTACATAATTTGTATCGAAACCATTGCGCTCTTGTAAGGTGTTTAATAAGTCGGACAGCAAAGTAACTGGTTTTACTTCATGAAGTGCGCCAGTCGCTTTCCCTCGACCACGAGGGGTACGAATAGCATCAAAAATCAGGGCTTCGTTTGTCATTATCTTTCATTCCTGTTGTATTGGATTCAAACCGACAATGACTATAAACAAGCAAGCGCTTGGCTCAATGATAAAACCTTACAAGCTTGTTGATCTTTTCTTACAGGTTTAACGAAAGCTAAAAGTTCGGTAATACTATGTTTCACAGATCAAAAATGACGCAAAACAGAAGTGAAATACTCTTATTTCGAAAGCACTGGAGAGAAAAATTGGATTTAATGAGATTCTGATTTTGGACTACGAAATGCGGTTGGGCTTTGACCTGACCACTTCTTGAAAGCACGAATAAACGCGGCAGGTTCAGAGAAGCCTAGCAACTCTGATAGTTGATTAACGGATATATCAGATGTCTTTAACAGTAAGAATGCCCTCTCTCGACGCACACTGTCTTTGATCTCTTGAAAGCTGTGCCCTTCTTCTTTTAAGCGACGTCTGAGCGTATGTGTGGTTGTATTTAGATGTTCTGAAGTATCATCAAAACTTAGGGTTGATGACTTAGCATAAGCATCAATTAAAAGCCTTTTCACTTGTGCTGTGACGCTATCATCTGCCCTAAATTGCGTCAGCAAAGATTGAGGCGCGTGGCTGAGGAAATTTACAAGAGAATGCGGATCTTGCTTAATGGGTAATCCAAGCATTCGTTTGTTAAATGCAAAGACATTTCGCTCGGCACCAAAGTTCAGTGCGCACGGAAACATAAGCGAAAATTCATCTGAATAACTAGGCTCGTCAAACTGAAAGTCAACCCTATCAAGCAACATCGGACGATCAATCATCCAGCAAGACAAACGAATCCATATCACGAACATAGAGGTAATAAAAAACACTTCATCTTCACCTAGAGGATTATCCCACGCGAAGACAAAGCGAGCCTCATCACCCTCTTCTTCTAAGGTCAAACGCAGATCATCCGTGAGCAAGGCGATATAGCGAGCACTCCGAAGCAAGCCTCGTCTGAGGTTAGGCGCAGAGATAAGGGCGTGGCACATCATCGAAAACGTTCCGAGTTTGAGTCTGTGACTCAGAAAGCCGCCCGCCTCATCTTCCATGTAGCGCCACAAGGTAATTAAGAATACGCCGAGCTCCTCGAGGGGAAAGCGCGTGCTGTCATCATCAGTCTCAATCAAATCGAGCCAATGCTCTAGCCCGGCATGCGCGCACACGACTTCAAGATCAACAGCACGTTTACGAGGTGCGATAAGTAATGATCGAATGAGTTGAATGGGAACAGAATGCTGACGCTTCAAAATACACCTAGTTTTTATTCTATAAATCAAATAAGGACCTAGACCTGACGCCTAAGCTCTTACCATTCATTGTAAACAAACGCGCTCTAGTGTGAATGTGTTTTTAAAAACAATCGCTTGATATCTTCAACCACAAGATAGTTAATCGGCACTAATATCAGGGTAATCAAGGTCGCGAACAAGATCCCAAAGCCCAAAGACACCGCCATAGGAATCAAGAACTGCGCTTGTGTCGATTTTTCAAACAACAAAGGCATTAAGCCGATAAAGGTTGTCAGTGACGTCAATATCACCGGCCTAAAGCGTGAGGCTGCCGCAATGCGCACGGTATCATGAATCACCATCCCTTCAGCGCGCTTTTTATTAACGAAATCAACGAGCACCAAGCTATCGTTTACCACAACACCGATAAGCGCGAGCATACCGAGCAAACTAATTAAAGTAAGATCCATTCCCATAATGAAATGGCCACCAATCGCGCCTATTGCCCCAAAGGGAATCACTGACATCACAATAAACGGTTGAAAGTACGACTTGAACGGAATTGCCAATAAGCAGTACACGACAAACCCAACGAATAGTAATCCGTACTTCAAGCTTCCAAACGACTGACTTTGCTCTTTAGCCTCACCTTCTAACAAATACGTAATCCCAGGATATGCAGCCAACTCAAGGTCTAAGAAATCTCTTAACTCTTGATTCAAAATCAGCATATTGGTGTTTTGCTTATCGACATCTGCCTGTACATTGATCGTACGCTTACCGTCTTTACGAAGAATCGACAGAGGGCTGATCGACGGAGATAAATCAGCAACAGCACCTAAGCGAACGCGCTCACCGGTAGGAGTCGTGATTAATAAATCGCGCAATTTAGCAATACTCTGACGCTCGTCAATGGGATAACGCAATACAACCTTTATGTCATCCTGCCCTCGTTGAATACGCTGCACCTCGAGCCCAAAAAAGATATTCCTCACTTGTGATACAACTTGCTGCCTAGTCAATCCCAACACATGCGCTTCTTTGCGTAAATTGATGTCTAAGGCCTGCTTGCCATCAGAGAAGGTATCACTGACATCAAAGACACTAGGATAAGACGCGAGCTTTTCTTTCAATTTGTCCGCGATTGCCGACAACTCATCGAAGTCATCACCACGTAATTCGATATCAATAGGATCACTGACACGACCAATTTCGGCGCGATAGGTCAGTCCGTCAGCACCAGGAATAGTACCTACGAGGCGGCGCCATTCATTGACCAGTTCTCGACTAGATATCGCCAGAGAGCGATCTTCAGGTGCTGTAATTTCAAACATTACCCGACCAATATTACTGCCTGATGAGCTACCCGCAGAGCCTGTTGTCGCCATAATGTTCTCGATAATCGATTCATCACTAACGGGGTCGATATACTTGTCTTGTAATACTTGTGCCTGCTCTAGCATGAAGACGACGTGCTGATCAGTAACAGGCGCTGGGGTACCGGTTGGCATCGTTAACGAGGCTCTTGCCACTTCACTCTGCACTTTAGGGAAAAATATGAAACGCATTAAACCGGAACTCAACGCACTGCTGAGTATAAAGAGTAAGCAAATAGCAAAGGTCAAACACGCGTAGCGATACCGCAAGGCGACGCTAAGCATTGGCTGATAGAAGCGTAATACAAAGCGCTCAAACCCGATTGCAAAACGTTCCTGCAACGCTAGCAACTTACCCATTAAGGTATCGCTTTGCGAGCGATGGATTCTGATGTTCTTGAGGTGCGCTGGGAGTATTAACTTCGATTCAATTAGTGAAAATAACAGAATCGGCACGACGACCACGGGGATCGCAGCAAACAGTTGACCACGAACCCCTTCAATAAAAGCAATGGGCATGAACGCAGCGATAGTGGTGAGGATGCCGAATGTCACTGGAACGGCGACTTCCTGCGTTCCATTGATCACGGCCTCGATACCGCTCTCGGATTTTCTTAGATGCGAGTAGATGTTCTCGCCCGTCACAATCGCATCATCAACCACAATCCCGAGGATCAAGATGAAGCCAAATAACGAGATGATGTTAATGCTCACGCCAAAAAACGGCATGACAAAAAACGCACCCATAAAGGTGACAGGAATACCGATACAAACCCAAAAAGCAATCGCAGGGCGTAAAAACAGGGTCAGGAGCAACATCACAAGAATACCACCTTGTATCGCGCTGTCGCTTAAAGTCTTGAGACGCTTTTTGACGATATTAGATCGATCTCGCCATGCGGTTAATTGCAACAACTGGTTTTGATCTTCACTGCGCGTTGCTATGTAGTATTTTACCTTATCGGCAACATCAATCGCACTTTCGTCGCCAACACGATATATCTCAATCATGGCCGCTGGTTTACCGTTGAAACGCGTAATGCTTATATCCTCGACAAAACCGTCGACGATATCTGCAACGTCACCCAAGCGAATGACTCCGCCCGTATTACTCGTACGGATAACAATACGGCTAAACTCATCCGCCCCATAAGCCTGACCACTTGAGCGAAGCAATATGTCGCCGCCTACTGTTTTAATTGCTCCAGCAGACAAATCGAGTGAGGCCTCTCGTATGCGCGAAGCGATTTGTTCAAGAGTAATGCCGTAACGCTCTATTATTTGCTCGCGCACGTAGATAGACACTTCATAATCGCGCACACCATCAAGCTCAACTTGGCTTACGCCAGTAATTGCAAGCAAGTCGTCCCGAATACTAATTGCTTCTTGTCGCAATTCACGCTCGGCAAGATCACCGTATACAGCCAAGCCAATGACTTCGCGTTGACGTTTCACCAAGGAGACAATCGGGCGTTCCGCATCAGCGGGTAAGTTATTGACACTATCAATACGGTTTTTAACCTCAGCTAATAGCGTTTGCGGATCATATCGCTCATCGACTTCAATATTGACCTGAGCCACTCCCTCAGTCGAGCGACTCGACAATGCGGCGATACCTTCGAGATCATCAACCGCTTGCTCTAGTTTGGTTGAGACAGAGCTTTCAATATCTTTTGGCAATGCCCCAGGCACGGCTACACTCGCCTGAATAATTCGAGGTTCTATGCTAGGAAATACTTCAAGAGGAATATTTAGTTTTAAAGAGCCCAATCCAATCAGAACGATTGTGAGCATCAATAAGTTTGCTGCGACACTATTGCGCGCGAACCAAGCAATCATTCAGCAACCTTTATCAACGTACCAGATGAAAGTTGACCCAATGCAGTAGTGATTAACATGTCACCTGCTTTAAGTCCCTCTCCGATCACTGAATACGTATCGTCTTGATGAATAACCTTCACCGTGCGGCGCTCAAGCTGATCTAATGAATCGCCTGTTGCTAGGTACACATATTCATTTTGATATATAAGTGAATTGGGAACGACGATAACGTCGCGCAGTACCTGGCCTGTAATTGTCGCAGACACATACTGATCAGGGAGCAATGCTAGGCGCTCTTGAGCTTGATCAAAGGGAGAGTCTACTCTAGCGACGAGCGTAACCTGCTGAGTTTGCGTATCAACGCCGGCCTCTAATCTTAGGAATGTCGCAGGCCAAAGAACTTTGCTCTGATCTGAACTTGATAACAAAGTGTTTTCAACAACAATGGACAAGACCTCACCTAGGCTTCCTTCAGCGGCTAGTACATTCAACTCATTTGCGTTCACTGGTAGCTTTACGATACCTGCATTCGTACTAAAACCTTCACCGAGCAAAGTGTTAGTAGAGACCACCTCACCTTGCCTAACGTTCGCATTTCGTATCAAACCATCAAAGCCTGCACGCACCTTCGTGCGCTCAAGATTTAACTTAGCCGTATGAAGCGCAACCTTTGCTGCACTCAAACGTGATTCAGCGGCTTTAACGTGTGGGATACGCAACACGTAATCTTGCGCTTTTTGATTTGGATTACGTTTATTCCAATCTGTCAGCGCTTGTTGCGCTCGGGCTTTTTCGTCTTCTAGGTTAAGCTTCGACGCCGAGAGTTCAGCCTGAGCTTGAGCCACTGAACTCACGAAACTAACGTCATCAATCTCAAGTAATACATCGTCTGCACGAACCCGCTCGCCGTTTTTGAAGCGCAGATTCTTGGTCACGACATGCCCCGCGACAAGGGCATGAATCTTATAATCAAACTCAGGCTCAATAAGGCCAAAAGAACGAAGCTGCACTTGGTGGTCTTTTAGCTCAAGCTTTTCAACCGATACGGTCAATGCACGAGACTGCACAACCGAACCGCGTGTTGCCTCAGGTTTGGATAGACCAAACCAAAAAATCAACATAAATGTGAGGGCGATAATGCCGAGAATGACGGTAACCTGTTTCATTTATTCTCCAACAAACACGCTCAAGCTGACGAGCTCGGGCTAAATGAAAAATCAAACTAAGAAAAATACGATAGACGTACAACTTAATCTTCGCTTAAGATTTGGCCACGGTTTAAAACGATGCAGCTGTTTGGTCGTGATTTGCTTCCACTCCGAGTACAAATCTGCGGCGAATGCACACAACAACAATAAACAGACAGCGGATAATGAAAAAGATTCCATCCCACTCGCATCAAAATAATCGAAAACAAACTACGAAGTTAAGGCGTTTCATATATGGCGTCATCGCTTTCTCAATATTGTTATCGTACACCTACATTGCTCAGCAACACGCCCCAAAACCACCTATAGTCGCGAGCGATACCGATTCAAAATCAAAGTGATAAGCCATATACTGCGCGCATTCATTTACTAGCACAGAAGCGGATATGTCACTTTCTTTAGAACAGCTAACGCATAAACTCGAGGAGCTCGAGATGAAGCTTGCATTTCAGGACGATACGATAGACACACTAAATCAGATTGTCACAAAGCAAAGCCGCGATATTCAAGATTTATGGACCGCAAATAAAGTGCTCAAACAGAGCCTAAACGAAATGAAATCGGGCAATGAAGACAACGCCCCAGAACCACCACCTCCGCATTATTGATACACTAGTATTTCATAACACACGATCTTGTGGACTTCGTAAATTAGCCGAACACCAAAGATTTCGATTTACAAATCATCAGTGCATTTAATAAACTCTATCGCGCATGGATGCGACCACATACGTAGACGGATTCTACTCAACTCTTTACCGATCGGTAAAAGCGCTCCATGTGGCACTTAACAAGGAGCAGTTATGTTTAAAATCAAAACCTTTATTTCACTTGTCTTAGCCAGCCTTTTAGCCGTTGTGCTTTTACACAGCTCGGTTGCTTATGCACAAGAAGCAAACCAAGCCTCAGAAACCTCCGTTCAAAATCCAGTCAATATCAACGAAGCAGACGCACAAACGATTGCGAGTAATTTAAAAGGAATCGGACTGAAAAAAGCTGAAGCGATTATTCAATACAGAAAAAGCTACGGCCCATTTCACGACGTCGAGGAACTTAAGGAAGTAAAAGGAATTGGCAAAAGTATATTAGAAAAGAACAAGCACTTGATCGTAGCTAAGTAATATCAATGGGCCTTTTTGGGGTCAGATTGCGCAAGATCTGCCCCATGTTTTGAATATCCAGCCCTAACAACCGTACTAGTCAAAATCAGTGAAACGAACTCCCTGTTCCCAAAAGCGCGGACCGATTCCGTATACCGTTTCTACATCAATCAAACTAGAAAGTTTAACCGTACCGGATAAATAAAAATAAAAACCAACAATTAAAGCCACGATCAATAAACACCGGATATTAAAAACGACCTGATTAAACCGGACTAATCTAATTCTCCGTGGTACCACCCGCCCAACTAGGAGCCCCCAAACCAAAAAAATAAGTGTCTGAGGTATAGGCATAACAATCACTCCCGAAAACATCGAATAACCAAGGCCACAACCCCACATTGAAGCAATTGTCCATACAGTTATGTCAGAAGGAGCTTGCCGTAGATATTTAACAACATATTTTAACGTAATCATCTTCATCGCTAAAAGTAAGCACAACGCAACTGCTCCCCATTCATACAAAATCTGCAGGATACTATTGTGTGGATGACTGAGATTCCCGCTGCCCCAATCATTCCGATACATTCCCAATCCCTCACCATATATAAAATGATGAGACTGTAGATCAAGCAACAGATCCGACCATCCTTCAAGCCGTCCATAGTTGCTAACTCGAAGTAAGTGACCCACGTTTTCTTTATAACTATGTTCCGCTGCTAAATAACTAAGTCCTAAATATGCAACGTAAGCTAAAGCAAGAATACACGTCGCTAATTTAGTTTCGCGTCGCATATTGGTGTTTAAAAAGGCAAACAAAAATAGGAAAACCAAATAAGTTAATACTATTCCACGCCCATAACCAATAAACATCAGCAAGCAATTTAAAAAAAGAAAGCCTGCAAAAACTCGCCGATACTTTTCGAAAGATAAACAACACACTAGTAAAGGCAGAACAAAAGCTTGTACTTGATTAAAGAACCGAATACTTATGAAACCATCATAAATAAGGAACGGAGATAACTTATTCCCATCAATAAAAGTAAAGGCTAGATTCAATGTGCTAACCAATGTAATCGCCATAAATGCAATGTTAAATGCAAGCAAAACGGACCAAATAGATTTATTACTAGTGATATCCTGTGCAACGATAAACATCCCGAACAAAAGAATGTAATGATAAAGAAGAAGGAGTGAAAACGCTCGGTCGCTTGAGAGAAGAGAAGACACAGCCCCAAAAACAATAAATGTACTTGCTAGAGCGTTAAAATAGATGGCAGAAGAGTACCTTTGATTTATCTTGGCATGCTTTAAACAAACTAACAAAAAACTACAAGACAACAGACCAATCTGGACTACGCGTTGATGATTATAAGAACCCCATGCCAATACTGGAACAAACGGAAGCAGCGCTATAAAAAAAAATAGAATTAAGGCAATCGGAACAATATAAGAAGTTGGATTGTTATTCACGATACTAGGTTAGCCTTTTTGCAAAATAACAATTTTGATCCGTAATCTTGAATCAATACGTGTCCAAATTTAATGTTTCACACAATACTCCCACAATTTCCTTACTATAGAGAATAGAGAGGGAGGCAAGGAGATCACACATAAAATACCCCCCTTACACTATCGCATCGAAAAGATGAGCCATTGAATTAGTGGTAAACAGGTTAGCAGGAATAACCTTATGAAGTTAAGAACAAAGAAGGTCATTATCACATTTAGGCTAAGTCAACCCGTAAGTTAAGGGTGAAAAAGCAACTTTCATTACCATCGTTATTAATGGAACAACAAACACCTGAACAAACAAAAAACCATAGATTAGTCATTTAAGTTAATTTAACTAGACCAAAAAACGCCCCCTAAGGAGCGTTTTTTGGCCTAAGTATGCCAGTCTTTATGACTGAGGGCAGCTTTTCGGAGCCAGATCTTTATTCGCTGCAACAATTCCTGTCGTAGCACATGACCAAGAACCTGTAGGGCTGCGAGTCCATGCCATTTCAGCGTTAGCGATTTGAGTTGGAGCGTTATCTACAGTACAGGTAATAGTTGTATCAGATGAAGCATCGGTATACTCAATCACAGTACCAGTACAATTAGCAGTAGCAGCCAATGTGGCAGACGGGTTGTCACCATTATTAAGACTCACTTCAACGCCTGTCTTCAATCCAGAAATTTCTGCTAATGCTGCAGTCAGCTTAGACTGAGCCTGATAATTAGAGTAAGCAGGAATTGCTACCGCTGCCAAAATACCGATAATCGCCACAACGATCATCAATTCAATAAGAGTAAAACCTTTCTGTGCTGTTTGCATTGCTTTCATTATCAATCTCCAATTGCTCTGTGAGCGAATAATAATTTTTTTCTTAGCCGCTTGGGCGTTATTGACCGCTTTGAGACCTTTCCTTTCAAACTGCAAAAAAGTTCTCAAAGCAGTCATCAAGCGCGTCTAATACTAACGTTAGCAGCACCCGTGCCAATCGCAAGAAAAAATTTTATATTTTAGAAAAATCAATGACTTAAAGATATTAAAGAGAAATGACTTGCAGCAGCAAAAAACCAGAACAGACTATTTCCGTTAGCACTAAGTGACGCAATTTGTCACTTCTTACACGGACATGACACTAGCAAATATAGATTTAGCCCTTTCACATCGAACTCGCGTAACAAACCAACAAACACCTAAACTAGCTTTAACGCCACATTATGCTCCGTACTAGATAGAATCTTTTTTAAAAACCGAAACTTGCTCTACAATTTTTAAACAGCAGATGAATAAACGCACGTAAGCTAATAATAAATACGCGCATTTAAACCTGCTTATTGAGTTAGAAACACCTATCAAGTAAGAGAACACTATGGCAAGCAATGCCCCAACAAATTTAACTGGACTCGCCCGCAAGTTCGTTCTTGATCAAATTATTGATGAAGACACCGCGTTAAAGGCACAAACGCATGCGATCGAAAATAACATCCCGCTGATCACGCATCTCGTATCAGAGAACTTAGCAAACTCTAAAGCCATTGCGTTTTCGGCTGCAGAAGAATTTGGTGTTCCAGTTCTGGACCTTGGAGCATTTCTAAAAGAATCATTTCCAGAGAAGCTTGTTGACGAAAAACTTATTCGCAAACATCGCGCACTTCCTTTATATGTGCGCGGCAATCGACTCTTTATAGCCGTTTCAGACCCAACCAATGTAAACGCTGTCGATGAGATTAAATTCCATACCGGGATGAGTATTGATTCAGTGCTAGTCGAAGACGACAAGCTAACTTCTGCTATCGACAGCTATCTTGAATCGCAAGACGACTCCATGGGAGATCTTGATGATGAAGATCTCGATATTGATTTAGACGAAGGCCAAGAGCATGAAGAAGATAACACATCCGCAGATACAGACGACGCCCCTATCGTTAAGTATGTAAATAAAATGCTGCTTGATGCGATTAAAAAAGGTTCCTCTGACTTACACTTTGAGCCATACGAAAAATCATACCGAGTGCGTTATCGTACAGATGGCATTTTGCACGAAGTATCTCGCCCATCGATTAAGCTTGCACCAAAAATAGCAGCACGTTTAAAAGTTATGTCGCAAATGGACATTTCTGAAAGACGTATCCCGCAAGATGGTCGTATTAAAATGAAGTTGAGCAAAACCAAAGCAATCGACTTCCGTGTCAATACGCTCCCAACTCTATGGGGCGAAAAAATCGTACTCCGTATTCTTGACCCTAGCTCAGCAAAAATGGGGATCGACGCACTCGGTTATGAGGACGTGCAAAAAGACATGTATATGGAAGCCTTGCACCAACCACAAGGCATGATCCTTGTAACCGGTCCTACGGGATCAGGTAAGACGGTTTCGCTATACACCGGTCTTAATATTCTGAATACCCCTGAAAGAAACATCTCAACGGCGGAAGATCCTGTAGAGATTAACCTAGAAGGTATTAACCAAGTTAACGTAAACACCAAAGTAGGCCTTAACTTCTCTGAAGCCTTACGCTCATTCTTGCGTCAAGACCCGGACATCGTAATGGTTGGTGAGATTCGTGATCTTGAGACAGCCTCTATCGCGATTAAAGCGGCACAGACGGGCCACATGGTCATGTCGACGCTACACACCAATAGCGCATCGGAAACTCTGACCCGTATGTTAAATATGGGAGTGCCAGCGTTCAACATCGCTACGTCGGTGTCTTTGATCATCGCTCAACGATTAGCACGACGCTTATGTAGTAATTGCAAAGAGCCATTGGATGTGCCTCGCGAAACGCTACTTGAAGAGGGCTTTACTGAAGCGCAAATTGATGAAGGCATCACAATCTACCAACCTAAAGGCTGCGACAAGTGTAATAACGGCTATAAAGGAAGAGTAGGCATTTACGAAGTTGTGAAAATCACCCCTAAGATTTCGCAGTTAATTATGTCAGAAGCAGACTCCCTAACCATTGCCAAAGCTGCCGAAGAGGAAGGTTTTAACGACCTCCGTAAGTCAGCGCTATTAAAAGCAATTGAAGGTGTAACCAGTCTCGAAGAAGTACAGCGAGTAACGAAGGAATAAGCATGGCAACCACGGCAAAAAAACCCATTAATTTTGAGTGGGAAGGTACAGACCGCAAGGGCAACAAGATTAAGGGCGCTATGACCGCAGAAACTGCAGCTCTTGTTAAAGCGCAACTACGTAAACAAGGTATTAATGCCTCTAAGGTCAAAAAGCCAGTATTCTCTTTTGGCGGCGGTGCCAAAAAGAAAAAAATCACTCCTTTCGATATCGCCATTTTTGTTCGTCAACTTGCCACGATGATGAAGGCCGGTGTACCACTGATTCAGTCATTCGACATCGTTGCTGAAGGGCTTGAAAACCCTACTCTAAGAGACCTTGTGCTCGACATTAAAAACGATGTTGCTGCGGGTAATAACTTTGCAGGCGCATTAAAGAAACATCCACAATACTTCGACGACCTGTTCGTTAACCTTGTCGACTCAGGTGAAAAATCGGGCGCGCTTGAAACCATGCTAGACCGCGTTGCGACCTACATGGAAAAAACCGAGACCCTTAAAAAGAAAGTTAAGAAAGCGATGACCTATCCTATCTCGGTATTGGTCGTTGCTATGATAGTAACAGCAATTTTGCTATTAAAAGTAGTACCTCAATTCGAAAACATGTTCTCAGGTTTTGGCGCGGAACTGCCAGCCTTTACACAGTTTATCATCGGAATATCTAGATGGCTTCAAGAATGGTGGCTAGTAGTATTCGCATCGATTGCTGTATTTATATATATCTTCAAACAAGCAAAGGCGCGTAGTGAGACGTTCCGTGATAACTTAGATCGCCTAATTTTGAAACTCCCAATCGTCGGTAACATAATCGACAAATCGTCTGTCGCACGTTTCTCTCGCGTACTATCGACAACTTTCGCAGCTGGCGTACCATTAGTTGATGCACTGGACTCTGTGGCTGGCGCAACGGGGAACGTAGTTTATCGGAACGCTGTTCATACCATAAGAGACGAGGTAGCATCCGGCACACAATTACAGTTCTCCATGAAGCAAACCGGTGTATTTCCAAATATGGCAGTGCAAATGGTATCAATTGGTGAGGAATCAGGTTCGCTAGATAGCATGCTTGATAAAGTCGCTGAGCACTTTGAGGAAGAAGTGGATAACCTCGTAGATAATATGACCACACTCATGGAACCGATCATTATGTCTGTGCTAGGTGTATTAGTCGGTGGTTTGATTATTGGTATGTACCTCCCAATATTCCAGATGGGACAAGTGGTCTAGTCACTTGAATACAATTACTGAAAGGCAAAGTTTCGGCTTTGCCTTTTTTATGCTCATAAGAAAGAAAATCCATGCAAGAAATCGATATACTCATATCAACATTGAACAATAACAGCGTTATGTTATGTACAAGCTATGTTGTTCTAGGGCTTTTGGTTGGCAGCTTTTTGAATGTCGTTATCCACCGTTTACCTAAAATGCTGCATCAGGAATGGCGTCAGCAAGCGTCTGAATTTCTGGAGCAGAAAGCGCCCACAGAAGCCAGAATCACCCTATCAAAACCTAATTCCACGTGCCCTAACTGCGGTCATGCGATTAAGCCTTGGGAAAACATCCCTGTACTGAGTTGGCTATTTCTGCGCGGCAAATGCAGTAATTGCTCAACAAAGATTAGTATTCGCTACCCTCTTATCGAGTTAACAAGCGGTTTTATGTGCTTTGCCATTGCATACAGCTTTGGCGCAAGCTACGAGAGCTTTGCTTTGCTTCTGTTCACCTGGGCACTCATTGCACTCACGATGATTGATGCTGACACACAGATTCTACCTGACAACATTACTCTACCTCTCATGTGGTTAGGCTTGATTATCAACAGTTTTGGATTGGTGACTAACTTCGAAAGCGCGTTCTGGGGTGCAGTTGCGGGTTATTTATCTCTTTGGTCCGTGTATTGGCTGTTCAAGCTTGCTACAGGTAAGGAAGGAATGGGATATGGAGACTTTAAACTACTGGCAGCTTTGGGAGCGTGGCTCGGCTGGGAAATCCTTCCGATTATCATTATATTATCCTCTGTTGTAGGAGCCGCTTACGGAATACTTGCAATGGCGATTGTTGGTCGTGAGAAAAATAAGCCGATGCCATTTGGCCCATACCTGGCAGCTGCTGGCTGGATTGCGCTTATGTGGGGCGAACAAATTAAAACCATTTGGCTTGGCTAGCCAGATCTTAATAAGAAAGAGACCAAACACCTTATGCTAATCGTTGGATTAACGGGCGGTATCGGCTCGGGAAAAAGCGCTGCCAGTGATCGATTTGAAACACTTGGCGTAACCGTAGTTGATGCGGATGTTGTCGCACGTGAAGTTGTCGAGCCTGGTTCTAGCGCACTAGGCATGATCGCTAAGCAATTTGGAACGGATGTTCTACATTCAGACGGCGAGCAAAAAGGTGCGTTAAATCGAGCACGCTTACGTGAAATTATCTTTTCTGACAGCAATGCGAAGCGCTGGCTCGAAACTCTTTTACATCCACTTATTCGATCTGAGATTATTCGACAGCTTAGCCAAGCAGAATCAGCTTATGCAATTCTAGTCTCGCCTTTGTTATTCGAAACAAAACAAAGCCAGCTCTGCACGCGAACATTATTAATTGACGCCACCGAGGCAGATCAAAAAATCCGTGCAGCCACGCGAGATAACGCTTCAGAAGAAGATATAGGGAAAATCATTGCTGCTCAAATGCCTAGAAAAATGAAACAAGAGCGTGCTCACGACATTATTTTAAACGATGGTGATTTAGACCACCTGAACGCCGTGGTAGACTCACAACACGAAGAATACCTCAAACTTGCCGAGTCAAAATAAATGTCAAACAACACTCCTCTAATCGTTAATTGTCCAACCTGCGCAGACCCTGTTACATGGGAAGAGAAGAATAAAGAGCGTCCATTTTGTAGCGAGCGCTGTAAATTAATTGATCTCGGCGCTTGGGCTTCAGAGGAGTACAGCATCGCTTCTCAAAGCCAAGACGAATGGGAAATCGCCGAAGCGCAAAGCGCATCTAACACTTCTGAAAGCCTTCAATAATATGAGTCGTCGACCCTGTCCATTTTGCGCGATTAATAACGGTGCACTGCGGGCCAGCGTGATTTATGAAGATGAACACTTCATGATTATTATGGATGCTTACCCCTTAAGTTCTGGGCATGTTTTAATCATACCTCGCGCTCATCACGATCGGATTTCAGCGCTATCAGACGAACATCAGTCCAAACTGTTCGATTTAGGGCGTAAGGTGATGAGCGCAATGATTAGAGCAGGTTTTGGAGAGGATGGCTGTAATATTCTATTAAATGATGGCAAAGCTGCTAATCAAACAGTTCCGCACATCCACCTTCATATAATTCCTCGCAAAAAGCATGACTTTTTACGATCATTGCCTAAACTAGCACTGCATGTCACTGGACTTATGGGAAGACAAGAAAAGCGTGCCACACTGGATGAGCAAGCGCGTCAAATCGCCAAGTATTTTTAGTGCAAGTATTACTGCTGTCGCGCTATTGATGTGCGCATTTACATCAAGAGCTAATAATGTCGAGTTTACCTCTCCCTCAGCAAAAGATAGAAGCTCTATTCCTTCAGAACAACAAGACTCACCGACACTTACTTGGCTTACAGAAAACCGTAACTACTGGGGGCATGTCGTCGGCGATACGGCAAAAAGGCTCGACGCGTTTTTCGCTGATGGAGAAGTAATCGAATCGAGCAATAATAGCTTTCTAAAGGTTGGCTTTGAATTTCAACAGTATAAAAGTGGACACAGCTATCTAGACCCGATCGTTAAATTCCGACTTCACCTACCAACTTTGCAAAAAAAACTTCGGCTCATTGTTGAGAGCGAAACACCAGAAGAACAAAGTGTGCGCGATAAGAAACGTGCAATTAATCGAAATGACGAAGACAAACGCGTAAAAGATACGGCTTCAGGTGCGCTCGATTTCTCCCTTAGAAACCTTAAGGATTTCGACACAAGTACTGGCATAGGGGTGAAATTCGGAGATCCGATCGATCCTTTCTGGCGTTACCGTCTTCACGGGAGATATGAATTTACAGACGTATGGAGCGTTTCCTCGCACGATGCTCTTTACTACTATCACGATGAGGGTTGGGGGGCGCATGCTGAATTTACGCTGCAGCGACAAGGACCTTGGTTTATCTTCCGGCAAGAAATAGATGGAAAATACGATCATAAAGAACGTCTTTGGGAGCTCGCTCACACCTACTCTTTCTTGCGTGAAATCGACTCAAAAATAGCTATCAATTATCAAGTAGGGATGCTTGCTGAGACAAAGCCAGAAGTGCAAGCAACTGGGTATTTCGTTCACGCCATTTATCGTAGAAAATTGATGAAGGAATGGCTGTTTTACGAAATGATTCCAGAAATGTATTACCCAAAAGAAGATAACTGGAAGATGGATCCATCGTTTACCATTAAAATAGAAATGGTATTCTCTGAGAAAGAATAAGTATTTCCACTTAAGCTAAATCAGCATTCACATGAATATTACTCCTATCGCATTTGCGAGCACGCCTTTTAAAGAAAAATTTGGTATTCCAAGGCAGCCCTCGCTTATCAAACACGCAAATTCCGTCATAGAATTCGTTTCGCCTTACGATCAACCGGATGCATTCGTTGGCTTAGAAGAGTATTCACATCTCTGGCTGCAGTTTGGCTTTCATCAGCACGAACATGCCGAATTCAAGCCTTTAGTTAGACCGCCTAGACTTGGAGGCAATAAAAAAACTGGTGTTTTTGCAACCCGCTCATCATTTAGACCAAATTCTCTGGGACTGTCACTTGTCGAGCTAAAGCAAGTCATTCTCGACAAAAAGACTAGCTTAATCGTCTCATGTCCTGACTTACTCGATGGCACACCTATATACGATATCAAACCCTATATTGAATATTCCGATAGCGCTATCAATCCTCAGTGTAGCATCGCGAAAAACGCACCATCTTCAAAACTAGATGTTGTGTTCAGTGACAAAGCGAGAGCAATGCTTCACGCCTTGACTAAAAATAGCCACACGAACCTAGAGTGTTTTGTAAAGGAAGTTATGGAACAAGACCCTCGCCCTGCGTATAAGCAACAAAACGAGGATCCTAAGATCTATGGCATGAAGTTATATGAATTTGAAATTAAATTCCGTGTAGAACAGGAGTCTCTAATCGTTATTGACATTGCTAGCTAAAGGCGGGGAATTCCTTTGCGAATTTTCCTATCCATTCCACAGCAGCACCTTCAGAGTCTAATTCGCGCCCTTCTACTTCTCTCACCCACAATCGGTAATGCTCAATATGACAGATCTGCTCGACCATCCGAGCACGATAGGCATCACCAGAGGTACAAAACTCTAAGCCGATTTCATAGCCATCTTCCTGAGTTAAACACCATATAACGCGAGCTTGAGCTTCGAAAGGAGGATCAATTACCGGGATTTTAATTGAAACGAGCGCGCCTTTACCAAAGGGCCTTGAAGAACTAAAACTTAACCCACCAACACTGATATCTTTTGTAAACGTACAAACGGCTCTGTCCTCTGGAACCGTTGATAGTTCGATAGGCATATCAGACGGGTGTCGAATATATGCACGTGCGACCATAATCAATCCTTTGTTTATCCTTCTTATTAACATCCAATGTAGCAGTCGAGCTTAGCAGGTCAATAACTATGCACTTATTTTACAGTTTAAATATTTTTTAAACGCAGCAGACAATGTGCCATCTATTGTGTACTTATTGATAGCGTCCGTTGCGCCTCCTTTAAGATAGATATCTTTACTATCCTGATCCATGTTACCGAGAGCTATAACAGGTGTAGGAACGTTATCTCGCCTTTTCCCCTCTATATTCCGGAGCATTTCAATCACTGTGAGTGTATCTATATCAGTAAACGCATCATCAACAAGAACAAGCTCGAAAGCCTCTTGCCTGAATGCATCCACTGCTTCAAATGCTGATTTGTAGTGTACAAATTGAGCACCAAACTTCTCACAATGTTGTCGCGTAAATTCGATACAGACCAACTCTTCCGCGATGAGTAAAACAGTACCCACATCGTAATTTGGGGCTAAGTCTGCCGGCAGCGCCTGTATATTCAGAGGACTTAGGAAATCAATAACACTATAGCGCGTCACTATGCTTTTTCGCTTGTGACCAAGCGTTCGGTCAGTTTGAAGCATATAGTTGACGGTTTGCACCCCAAGATGCGCAAAATTACTGCGCGACAGCAGTCCTTGCACACCTATCTCACTATACTCCTGAACATCCCCCGCTTGAGGGCTTTCGCTCACCACAAGAATCTGAATTGTTGCTGAAATGCAGCGTCTTAATTCAGACAAAAATTCGCGAGATGACATGTTAGGCACAAGATCACTTACAACTAATATTTGGTAGCTTGGATGACCCTTCAATGCACTTAATAACTGATCATATGAGTTTGTGTAATCGATGTTGTCGCAAGCACTGGACAGTGCTTCGTAAACAAAACTGTTTGCTTTCGTAGCCAAATCGTATACCAATACACTCGCCTCTGTAAGCCCACTTAGGTCATTTAGGTTAACGCTGCTTGCGCTACCAATAACAGGCGAAGGCAACCTCAGGCTTAGACTTTGGGTCAACTCACCATCTAAACCCTTTGAGAACACCCAGCGAGCACCCATGATGTAACAGAGCATCTCTAGCATTGACGTGGGCCCGCGTTCGGCATTTGAGCCAGATTCCGTCGCATCCAGAAGCTGCCCATGTTTCCTTGCTTGCCCTACTAGCTCAAACACGTACCGAGTGTCTTTCATGGGTATATCTTTCTTACTTATGCTAAATGTCACTTGCTCCAAACTCGGCTCCAACAATAAACGCTTAAATGCATTTCTCGTGATCCGCCTAATCTTCTGAGGGTCGCCTTCAACGAAATCAGGTAAGTCTTCGTCAAAATCAAAAATAAAAGCCACATTTCGGCGCTCAAAACGCCGTTTAAATTCATTTACTAAAAATAAGCCAAACACTCTTAGGCTAAATGGTATTTCCGAGAGAGCGACCTCACCCGATTCCATTAATGCTCGCTCATGCAGGTTGGCACTTACACTTAACACAGCAGATAAATAGTTTGATAAAAACGCAGCCTGCTTATCGCCGTCATGTGAAGCACGTGCGTGTAGCGCTAGTGTGCGAGCAATTGCGCTCTTAATGTCTGAACTCGCTTGTTCAGTTGATAGATTTTGCCCAATCTGACCACGTTCCACCTTACTGATATGTGCATCAAGCTCTCTGATCTGAGATTCAAACTCAAAGCGCTCTACTTCAGACGCTTCTTTGACTGTCAAAACGGCACGCCATAGACCGCTCAATTCATCCCTACGTCCACCTATAAGGTTTCTTATCTGCGACGAGCTCATAGCGGGGTCGCTCAAGCGTCGAGTAAATTCCTGATTAGGACGAATAAAGGCGAAAAAAATCCAAGCAAACACCAAGGTTAAAACGATGACAGACTTTGTTGCGTCCACACCATAATCTGACCAATACGACGATGTTAAGTGTTCAACATGGTCCCCGAAATAAAGCTTAAGGGATATTGTTCCAACCCAGTAATCTCCCGAATTACCTTCAGACCAAATACTTAGAGGATAACTAACCGTAGAAGTGGGACCAGCAAGCAGGCTTTTACCAATCCGCATAACTTCGGATTCGTTTTTAGAAACGGACCAAAAGAAGTCAGCCTGAGGGCGAACATGATATGTAGAATAGTCACTAGAGCCTCGGTCGAAAGGCATCGCACAGGAATACTCGATCGTATTAAGACGTGCCGAAATATATTCCAAATCATTTTGCTTGAGATTTCGCGCTAGTTGCTCACCTTCTCGGACTAGCTTCTGCTTGGCGCAACTCTCAACAAGATGTTGATATGATCTAAATTCACTTATTCCTTTGACTATATATAAAGCTGCCGTAGCGAAGAGAACGACACCAACGCTCTTGAACCAAATTTTGCTTAACAATTTTGATTCAAAAAGTCCTTCTAAGAGCGACAACACGAAAACTCCGTTTTATTAGTAAATTATTATATGTGCGTAACAACACTAACAAATAACTTCGGTCTGCTCTATCCTGAGCGCCGTTAAATAAAAGATAGACTGATATGCTCCGCTCTCAATCCTTGATATCGGCCTTGATCATCCTGTTCTTATCATTGTTTGATCAACGTGCCTACGCATCAAAAATTCAGTATGTAAATTTGAACCCGCTAATCGGCCAGCTTCCTTACGCGCGCTATCCATCTGCTGCTCAAAAGCAAAGTAAAATGACGTTTGAAACCAGCGTGGCAATATCTAATTATTTCAGGCAATCGACCGTAGACCAAACAACATACGATGTTGATGGAGAAACATCGCTTATCCGAGAAACGCTTACCTATCGAACGGGCACTCTTAGCCTCGGCTTATCACTGCAATATCAAGCGCATCGCTCTGGATATTTAGACGATCCAATCTACGAATTTCATGACGTATTTGGCATGCCTCAGAATGGTCGCGAGCAATCTACAAATAACCAGCTGAATTGGAATATCACAAAAAACGGTGAAACATATAAACGTATTGATAGATCGTATGGTCTGGGAGATACCATGCTTTTTGTCGAAATGCGTCCTACATCTTTCATAAGCGACGCAGTAAGCCTGAGCTTCAACTTGCCAACCGGCGATACGTCAAAGCAAACTGGCGGATTGGCAAGTTCAATTAATCTTAGCTTCGCAACGCAAGGCGCCTCGATTGAACTCGATAACGCTTTTCTGCCAAGAATTCAGACAAGTTATGGATATAACGTGTCGTATCTTCGTTACAAATCGATGATTGATGAGTTTTCACCAAACCCGTTTGTTGGTGGCGCTTATGGAAGCCTCGACCTTATTTTCACACCAACTATTGCATTAATTACCAATATTGACATAAATACTCCTTACTTCAATGATGAAGTACGTGAACTTGGATGGACGAGTATTGCACTATCGAGCGCTCTGTCTTTCGATGTCAGCAGACACAATATTTACATCGGGTTTAGTGAAGATATCAGACCTAGCACTACTCCTGATTTTTCTTTATTTTTCGGTCTTACTACAAACTTATAAATGCTTCAAAAAGGTTTCTTAATGACATTCAACATTCGCTTTATCGCATGCACAGCATTACTGGCTTTATCCTCCCTAAGTTACGCCGGCGGCGCCTCCTTCAGAATAAGCAATGACACTATTGGAGGTGGCATTGATGGCCAGATTGGTGAGACCGACCTAGTGGCGGGTTTCGAGCATTTTTATAAAGACGAAAGCGAATCGGTCAATATTAGCAACATTAATCTTCACACTCAGGGACAGACAGCTATTTCAAATTTGCCAACTACTGTGCTGTTGGGGCTTGAGGCAACACATATGAAGGAAGGCGAATTCAAAGCTTCTGCGGTTGCTTTTGGTGGAGCTGTTCGGATCAATCTTCCTAGTACTCCAGGCCTATCAGTAGAAACTCGACTGCACTACGCGCCTGATATTCTTGCTTACGGTGATTCTGATGAATTTAAACGCTTTCGAGCCCAGCTCAATTATCGAGTCATCCAGAGTGCTGATCTCAGTCTTGGCTACCAGTATTTGAATGCAGGTATCAAAGATGCTGGCGATCGCACCTTCGAGAGCGGTTACTTCATTGGTCTAGGGATGAAATTTTAGGTCGTTCAAAGCTAGCTCAGGTTTGCGTACGCTATAACGAACCCTGCGTCATCACTAATACTAATCTCAAGTGATGACGCATTCAGTTCCTCAAATCGAGATTGTGCACCATCTGTTAATGTAACGACTGGCTTTCCATTTGAATCATGCTGAAGCGAAATATCACGCCAAGATACTCCTGACGAAAATCCTGTGCCTAAGGCCTTCGCAACAGCCTCTTTCACAGCGAAGCGTTTTGCGACAAAATTTTCTTGACCACGATCTAAACGAACAAACTCCGTAAACTCAGCATCTGATAGCAGTTTCTCTGGAAAACGCTCCGGATTATTGCTCATTGCCTTTTCGATCCGCTCAATTTTTAGCAAGTCAACGCCAACACCTATCATTCGACTAGCCTGCTTGATTAATGATCGATTTCATTTCTCGCACAGCTTCTTTCAAACCGACAAAGACTGCTCTAGCGATAATAGCGTGACCAATATTGAGTTCGTTCATTCCGTTGATCTGCGCAATTTCATGTGTATTATGATAATTCAAGCCATGACCAGCATTAACGATTAAACCCTCGGACACACCTAATTCGGTAGAGGCAACAATCAACCCAAGCTCCCTTGCCTGCGCTTCATTTGAAGCAGGCTCAGCATAAGCGCCCGTATGCAGCTCTATCGCTGCCGCTCCACAATTTTTCGACGCCAAAATCTGTTGTTCGTCGGGGTCGATAAATAAAGAGACCTCTATGCCAGCATAACCGAGTCTTTGACAAGCATCCTTAACCTTATCAAGATGCCCCACAACATCTAACCCACCTTCGGTAGTTAACTCTTCGCGTTTTTCAGGCACCAAGCAAACATGCTCTGGCTTAACCTTTAAAGCGAGATCGACCATCGCGTCCGTTACCGCCATCTCCAGGTTCATACGCGTTTGGAGGGTTTCCTTCATCACAAACACATCGCGATCCTGAATATGCCTGCGATCTTCTCTCGGATGAATCGTAATGCCGTCAGCGCCAGCTTCTTCAGCTAGCATCGCAGCCTGGACGGGATCAGGGTAACGCGTACCTCGTGCCTGTCTAAGTGTTGCAACATGATCGACATTTACACCTAACAACACCCTACGCTGTTGACTCATCTTACTCATCCTACTGTTGTATATTTACTGAACTGCTTGATTAGCTCTCTACTCTGAAGCTTCGCACCTTGGAGCGCCTGATCAATCAGCATATAACTGACTTTCTTATTTAACGTCTGATACACCGCTTTAAGATCATTTACTTGATTAGCGCTTTTATTAGAAACTAGCGCCTGCACGCGTGACGAATAAGCTAGGAGATCTTGACCTGAAAAAACGACATAACTTCGGCTATTCTCTTGTGTCAACACGAATGTGGAGTCAGCACTCAAATAGTAATTCGACTCAGACTGTATAACCTTGCCTTGCCAATCAATATCAAAACTAGGTAACAAACCGAGCTCAGCTAACAATATAAGTTCAAAATCTCTGAGCATCTGAGACATATCTTCACCCTCACTTAAACCCGAGAGACACTCTACATAGGCTGAAAACAAAGCAGGCATTGGCTCTTCTGGCGCCAATAATTTGTATAACAGCTCGTTGATGTACAGACCCGCGAACTGCCGTTGGCCCGTCAACTCTAATTGGGCGCTGGGCGGTTCAGCTTGTGTTAAGGTTTTGAGATCAGATTTACCAACCCAATCAATTAACAAGGGCTGAAATGCCTGAAGAATGGCACTCTTTGAAGACTTTGCTTTGTAGCCGCCTTTAGCGACTAAACCTACCTTTCCATGCTGATACGTGAAGACGTCGAGTAACAAACTTGTATCCCTAAACGGGCGACGATGAAGAATGTAACTCGCTTCAAACATGCTTACTGGTCGCGATACCCTAAGCTTTTCAAGGCACGTTCATCATCGGACCAACCGCCCTTAACTTTCACCCATAAGTTCAGCATGACCTTGCTATCAAACATACGCTCCATATCTTTACGCGCATCACGTCCAATAATCTTAATCTGCTCGCCTTTATCGCCGATCACAATCTTTTTCTGGCCGCTACGTTCAACAAGAATTAAGGCACTAATATGAAGAATATTTCTCTTCTGTTTAAACTCTTCAATTTCAACCGTCACCGAATACGGGAGCTCTTCTCCTAGTTGGCGCATGATCTTTTCGCGCACTAACTCTGCAGCTAAAAAGCGCTGACTTTTGTCGGTAACTTGGGAGTCGGGAAAGTAATGCATACTCTCAGGTAGCAACTCCTCAATAAGACTCTCCAACTGCTCGACGTTGTGTCCTTGCTTCGCTGAAATAGGGACGATATCTTGAAACTCGCCTTTCTTAGAGATCTCTTGCAAGTACGGCAGTAAGCCACCCTTGTCTTTTGTACGATCAACTTTGTTGATGCACAGAATCACCGGCGCACCGACATTCTGTAATTTTTCTAAGACCAGATCATCATCGTCGGTCCAATACGTACGATCCACAACGAACACCACCACGTCAACATCAGTCAACGAACTCGATGCGGCTTTGTTCATGTAGCGATTAATCGCCTTATGTTCTTTCAAGTGCAGGCCGGGCGTATCAACATATACAGCTTGATTCGCCCCGTTTGTCTTTATTCCTAAGATTTGATGTCGAGTGGTTTGCGGACGTCGAGAAGTGATACTTAGCTTTTGACCTAAGATGTGATTCATCAAGGTTGATTTGCCAACATTTGGCCGCCCAACAATCGCAACATAACCACAGCGAGTGTTGTGCTTCTGCACCACACCACCAAATGCTTGGCCTAATAGAGCGTCCAGCTCATCAGCAGACTGCGCTGCATCGTTATCGCCTAACTTCTTATCGCTCATATTATTTACCTAATTGTTCAATCGCTAACTTAGCAGCATCTTGCTCTGCATTCCGCCTACTCGAACCACTCGTTTCAATAGAAATGCCTTCCGCAGGAATCGTACAACGAATATAGAACGTTTGTGCATGCGCCTCGCCTTCTGTGCGCAAAACCTCGTATGTCGGTAAGTCTTGCTTTTTAGCTTGAAGCAATTCTTGCAGCTGAGTCTTAGAATCTTTCTCTGTCGTTTCTAACTCAGGAGAACTCAATCGTTCTTGGTACCAAGACAATACCATTTGTTTGGCTACGTCATGACCAGAATCCAAATACGTCGCGCCGATAATCGACTCTACTGCATCAGCTAAAATAGATTCTCGTCGAAAACCGCCGCTTTTTAGTTCACCAGGACCGAGCTTTAGATAATCACCTAGCCCAAACTCTCTCGCTATCTCAGCGAGAGTTACGCCTTTAACCAAGCGAGCTCTCAAGCGCGAGAGTTGACCTTCTTTAAAATGAGGAAAACGAAGATAGAGTTGTTCGGCGATCACATAGCCGAGAATAGCGTCACCGAGATATTCGAGACGCTCATTATTTTTACCTTTGAAACTACGATGTGTGAGGGCGAGCTCTAAAAGAGATCGATCTTTGAAGGTATAACCAAGCTTTCGCTCAAGTCTGTCGTAATTAACTGTACTCACCCGTGTTGTGCTACCTATGGATAGATTTCTGATACTTCGTCGAACACAATCACTGCATCGACATTTTTGTAAACATTGATACGAACTTCATAATCTAAGTAGAAAGAAATAACCCCTTCTTCTTTCTCAATCGATACAGCTTCGTTGAAGTCAATGTCGCGAATATTGTTAGTCTGCATACGTAATTTGAAGCGGCGATTAATCTCACCCAGATCGAGTTCAGCGGTTTGAGAATCCTCGACAAAAGACGTCACCACTGACTTTAATTGCCAGTGCTCAAAATAGGCTGGATACAATTTAAAACCAACTAACGCAACAAACGCAGCCATCGCTAGAAACACCAAAACAAAGGGCATTGAAGCGCCACGCTGGTTCTTCAACAATTTATTATTAGTTTCATTTCTAGACATTTGCATTGCTCCAATCAAATTCATTAACTCGCGTACTTAAGGTTAGACCCGCTCTATCAGGTTTACAACGTAATGCGTGTTACTCGATGCTTCCTGCGCGCGAAAACGATGGCAATGAAGTGAGACCTTTCCATTGCATCCAAATTGCAAACGCCTTACCAACCACTAACTCATCGGGAACGAAGCCCCAATAACGGCTATCGTTACTATTGTCACGGTTATCACCCATTACAAAGTAGGAGTTTTCTGGTACCACCCATTCACCTTCGGCTTGAATGTTTCGGCGCAGCTTATGCTCCATTAACTGATGTGTGACGTTGCCTATTTGCTCTTTGGCCAAACGATAAGGAGGTAAATTAGCTACAAGCGTTTCAGGAACTAATTCACCATTAATAAACAGTTGTTTTTCGTCGTAACGAATAACATCACCTGGGATCCCTACAACACGTTTTATGTAATTAGTTTTTCCATCTTCTGGGAATTTAAAGACAATTACGTCCCCTCGCTCAGGATCGTTCAGCTCGACCACCTTTGTGCCCGCGACTGGCAACCTCAAACCGTACTCGTATTTATTGACTAAGATGAAATCGCCGACTTCTAAGGTCGGCAACATTGAGCCCGACGGAATTTGAAAAGGCTCCACAAGAAAAGACCGGAGCACTAACACAAGCGCCAGCACTGGAAAAAAAGAGCGAGAATTATCAATCAACCAATGCATCTTCGGCTCATCCTCTGATGATGCCTTTGGAGCCTTGCTTGCCTCGCGTTGTTTAGAAAAATACAGAACGTCCGCTAAATAGACGAAGCCTGTAAAAAACGTCAGTACCACCAACACCAGTGGAAAATCGATATCCATTCTTTTCTCGCTACTTATTTTTATCGATTTTAAATCGATTAACTATCCACTTTCAAAACGGCTAAGAACGCTTCTTGCGGGATTTCTACGCTGCCCACTTGCTTCATCCGTTTCTTACCTTCTTTCTGCTTCTGAAGGAGCTTTTTCTTACGGCTCACATCACCACCGTAACATTTCGCTGTTACGTTTTTACGTAAAGCCTTAACGGTTTGACGCGCCACGACTTGGCCGCCTATTGCCGCTTGAATAGCAACATCGAACATTTGGCGTGGAATCAACTCTTTCATCTTTTCGGTTAATAAACGGCCTTTAGATTGGGCGTGGTCCTTATGAATAATCAAGGCCAGCGCATCAACTTTATCGCCGTTAATAAGAACGTCTAGCTTAACTAGGTTAGCAGCCTCAAAACGAATAAATTGATAGTCGAGTGAAGCAAAACCACGACTCACTGATTTCACACGATCGAAGAAATCGAGTACAACTTCAGCCATTGGTAATTCGTACTTGAGCGCGACCTGTCCTCCGATGAATTGCATATCTTTCTGGACACCGCGTTTCTCAACACAAAGACTAATCACGTTACCCAAATAGTCTTGTGGAACCAGAATATTTGCCTCAACAATTGGTTCACGCATTTCGTCGATAGAACCTGGATCAGGGAGTTTTGATGGATTATCGACCATCACTACGTCGCCATTTCTCAACTTAATTTCATAGGCTACCGTTGGCGCCGTAGTAAGAAGATCAAGGTCGTATTCGCGCTCCAAACGCTCTTGGATAATCTCCATATGGAGCATACCCAAAAAGCCGCAACGGAAACCAAAGCCCAGTGCATCTGACGTCTCAGGCTCGTAGTACAGAGAAGCATCGTTCAACGTCAGCTTTTCTAAAGCTTCACGGAATGACTCATAATCGTCGGAGCTGACAGGGAACAACGCCGCGTAGACTTGAGGTTTTACGCGTTGGAAGCCGGGCAACTGGCCGACTTCTTGAGTCTTAGCATGCGTGATCGTGTCCCCTACCGGTGCACCATGAATATCTTTAATTCCGGCTACAACAAATCCAACTTCACCTGCTTGCAATATCCCTGTTTCGGTATGCTTCGGCGTAAATACGCCGCAAGAAGTAATCTGCTCGATCTTGCCGGTAGATTTGATAAATATTCTGTCGCCTTTGCGAAGTGTGCCTTCAACGACACGAACAAGCGACACAACTCCTAGGTAGTTATCAAACCACGAGTCGATAATTAGGGCTTGCAACGGAGCTTGTCGATCACCTTCAGGTGGTGGAATAACCTTAACCAATTCTTCGAGCACATCTTTAACGCCCATACCACTCTTAGCACTACACGGCACGGCACCCGTCGCATCGATACCAATAATATCTTCTATTTCTTGCTTTACACGCTCAGGCTCAGCTTGTGGCAAATCCATTTTGTTAAGGATTGGAAGAACTTCTAAGCCTTGTTCAATCGCCGTATAACAGTTCGCTACAGACTGCGCTTCAACACCTTGACCCGCATCAACGACTAACAAAGCTCCTTCGCAAGCCGCTAAAGACCGCGATACCTCATACGAGAAGTCAACGTGTCCGGGCGTATCGATAAAATTAAGCTGGTACGTCTCACCGTCATCCGCTTTATAGTTCAAGGTCACACTTTGCGCTTTGATCGTAATACCACGCTCTCTTTCGATATCCATCGAGTCAAGAACCTGTGCCTCCATTTCACGGTCACTTAAACCGCCACAATCTTGAATAAATCTGTCAGCCAAGGTCGACTTACCATGATCTATATGGGCAATAATGGAGAAATTACGGATATTTTTAAGACTGCTCACGTGCAAAATACTCTTTAAATTTGAGGCGCGCATTTTATAGTAAAAGCGAGCATTTTCAAAACGTGTTGCAAAGTTAGTTCATGGTTTAATGTATAGGAAACGCCGCAAATGCGGCTCGCCATCAAACTGAGCACCAATCACCGAGATAAAGGTATAAACGCCGACGAGTTTTCGATTTAGAAAAACGAACTCCTTTGGCGGTATTTTGAAGTAACGGCTGACAGCTGAACGCGCAGCAGTTTTGGCAATTCGCGTTGGCAAATCACTCTCAGCCCATAAATAAGCCCCAGATTCGTCACAATGATCTGCTTTACAAACTGCTGGCGAATCAATCCTAGCCAAGGGTTCAAGTACAGCCATACAGACTTTCCCGAATGTCTCGAGCACGTCATCGGGCCAATCCTCGTGCATGAAATCAAGCGCAATACCCGCTTGAATCACGCCCTTAAGATCATTGTGATAAGAAGATTGAATCATCTCACATACGGGTTTTATAAAGCTCTCGTCGTAGCGTTGAACCGCACCAAAGTCAAGAAGAACAAGTTGAGGAGATTTGGACTTATTAATACGAACACGGTAATTACCGAAATTCGGGTCCGTTTGCATTTCATGCCATACGAAAAGCTCATTCAGGAACAATTCAAGAAATGCCTGCCCGAGTGCGTTTCGCTCTTGCTGTGACAAACCTTGCGCCAATTCACTAGCAACATGCACGCCTTCTTCATAGCTGGTTGCTAAGACCTTAGAGGTCGAATATCGAGAATAAACAGAGGGCACAACGTAGCGATGATCCTCTTTCAGAAGATCATTGAAACGCTGCGTCGTTTTAGCTTCTAATCCGTAATCCACCTCACGGTGCATCATAACGCGAACTTCTTCGAGCCACTCATCGAAAGCAGGCCCACGAGACACTACATTGGCAAGGCGTAAGATTTGAGCAACAGAGTCTAAATCAGCGTCGATCGCCTCACTCACGCCCGGATATTGAATCTTAAGACAAATCTCTTCACCACTGCTTTTCACAATCGCTCGATGCACCTGCCCCAAAGAAGCCGTCCCAATAGATGTTTCGCACACATCAAGTTCTTGAAAACGCTCCGAGCCGAGCTGTTCGTACAACAAACCACGCATGATAGACCAATCGAGCGCCGCGGTTTTCTCTTCAAGCGTATGAAGCGCTTCAGTCACCTCAACTGGTAGAAAATGCTCGCCGTAAAGCGCCATAATCTGACCAATCTTAACAACACTGCCTTTGAGCTTACCCAACTCTTCAACGAGATACTTAGCTTCTCGTGAAAGTGCCGCACTGCGCGCCTCTGCGCGTTTTTGTGAGGACTGAAAGAGACCGGCCGTCAAACTGCCCGCCATACGCGTGCCGGAGACCAAACCAGCCTTAGTCAAGCTTAAACGCCTTTCAAAGCTTCCAGTTTTAATCTTTGACAGTTTCAACGAAGAACCTCTTAAGAGCCAAGAGTTAACCGACCTTCTCGCCCTTTGCTTGCTTGTCTGCGTGATACGACGAACGAACTAATGGACCACTCGCAACATGCTTGAAACCTATTTCTTTGGCAAGTTCGCCTAACTCATAAAATTCTTCAGGTGTAACGAAACGTTCAACGGCCAAGTGGTCACGACTCGGTTGTAGATATTGACCGAGCGTAAGCATATCGACATTGTGTGCGCGTAAATCACGCATCACCTGAATAACTTCTTCTTTCGTTTCACCAATACCCAGCATTAAACCCGACTTCGTAATCACTGAGGGTGCCGCAGCTTTATACTTTTCCAATAAATCTAACGACCAATCGTAATCGGAGCCAGGTCTAACCTTTTTATATAAGGATGGCACGGTCTCTAGATTATGATTAAAGACATCAGGTGGAGTGTCTTTAAGAATATCGATTGCTACGTCCATACGCCCCCTGAAATCCGGAACGAGAACTTCAATTTCAATTGAATCAGTTCTTGAGCGAGTTTCAGAGATACAATCAGCAAAATGCTGAGCACCACCATCACGCAGATCGTCACGGTCAACAGAAGTTATAACCACGTAATTGAGATTCATGTCAGCGATGGCTTCGGCTAGCTCTCGGGGCTCATCTTGATTTAGCGGCTTTGGACGTCCATGCGCGACATCACAGAAAGGACAACGACGCGTACAAATATCCCCCATGATCATAAATGTGGCAGTGCCACCACCAAAGCATTCACCTAGGTTCGGACATGATGCCTCTTCACATACCGTGTGCAGTCCGTGCTTTCGCAACTTGTCCTTAATTTCGCCAATTCGAGGCGTTGCAGGAATTCTCACGCGAATCCAATCAGGCTTTCGCGGCATCGTTTCGGTAGGAATCACTTTAATTGGAATGCGGGCAACTTTTTCAGCACCACGCAACTTTTCACCAGCCACGACTTTTTTAACGGACGTCTTTTTAGTTTCTTCTGTCATAACGAATCTGTAACTTCAATGTTGGTCTGCCGATAACAAAATAATGAACTTAGGGCATCTACGAGGCAGTTAGAAAATTCTGTAATAGAGACCTCAGGGCAATAATCTCTCAGCTGAGCCATTTGTAAACCTTGGTAGCCGCAAGGATTAATACGAAGCCAAGGGCTTTGATCCATATCGAGATTTACACTCAGACCATGAAAAGAACGCCCTTTACGAATACGCAAACCTATAGAACCAATTTTACGCCCATCGACATATACACCTGGCGCTTCAGGATCGGCCTTAGAGTCGACACCAAAATCTTTTAGCGCCTGAACCATTGCCTGCTCAATCAGTCGTACGAATTGTCGCGTACCAATACCCATTCTATCTATATCGAACAAAACATAAATCACTAACTGACCAGGCCCATGGTAGGTGACTTGACCACCCCTATCGACTTGCACTACCGGAATATCTCCAGTGTTGAGAAGATGCTCGGACTTACCGGCTTGCCCCTGAGTAAATACTGGATCGTGCTGCAAAACCCATAATCGATCATCTGATAGAGAATCTCGTTTATCTGTGTAGTCTTGCATCGCTCGCCACGCTGTTTCGTAATCAAGCTTCGATGAGAAATATGTTACCTTGAGCTCGCGTTCAGAGTTTCTAGGTTTGGCCAATTCTTCTGACAAGACAGATGCCCTCTATAGGACCATCTTCACACGACCAGTCGCAATGATAGCCTGATGCATGGCATCCAATTGCTCGCGACTTGTAGCTGTAAATTTGATACGCAAGGAAATGAAAGTTCCATTCTTACTCGGTTGAACCACTATAGTGCTTGGATCAAAACCTTGTGTGTTATCGGAGATAATACCCCCGATAACATCTTTTAGGTCTGGTTCGTTGTTACAAATTACCTTAATAGGGTAATCACAAGGAAACTCGAGTTCTTGAGTCTTATCCATAGGGTTAGCTAAACAATCCAATAAAAAATAGTTTGATCATATCCCAAATACGTTTAAAGAAACTTCCCTGCTCAACATCGGCCAGCGCAACGATCACTTGGTCTACGACAACCTTGCCGTCTAAAGTCACGCGTAACGTGCCTAGTTTATCACCAATCGCGATCGGAGCTTGTAAATTAGAGTCAACTTGAATCTCAGCGTCTAACTCGGTCTTATGGCCGCGTGGAATAGTAATTACAACATCCTCAGACACACCTAAATTCACATTATCTAGTGCACCACCCCAAACGCGTGATTCCGTCAATGCGTCACCAGCCGCGTATAAAGGCGTCGTTTCGTAATAGCGGAAGCCATAATTCAATAGCTTTTGCGTTTCTTTTACGCGAGCTTCTTCACTCGCAGTACCCATCACAACACTGATCAATCGCATATCTCCGCGCTTCGAAGATGACACTAAACAATATCCTGCTTCCTTTGTATGGCCAGTCTTGAGTCCATCAACAGACTTATCGCGCCACAACAAACGATTGCGATTAGGCTGACGAATGTTGTTGTAAGTAAAATACTTCGTACTATAAATTTTATAGAGATCAGGGTAGTCGTTAATGATTGCTTGAGCGAGCAAAGCCATGTCATACGCGGTTGAATGGTGACCATCAGCCGGAAGACCCGTAGCATTCATGAAGCTTGACCCAGTCATTCCAATCTGAATCGCCTGTTGATTCATAATATCTGCGAACGCTTCCTCACTGCCGGCCAAATATTCAGCTAATGCAATACTTGCGTCGTTTCCAGACTGAATGATAACGCCTTTCAGTAAGTCCTCTAAAAGAACGTTAGTACCCTCTTTGATAAAGGTCTTTGAACCACCTGTGCGCCAGGCCTTTACACTGACAGGCACTTGATCCTGAAGGGAAATATTACCCTCTACAATCTCGCTTTCGACGATATACGCGGTCATTAGCTTAGTGAGACTCGCTGGAGGTAAGGATTCGTTACTATTTTGCTCGACGATGATCTCACCCGTCGTTGCATCCATTAGCACATACGAACTTGCACCCACCTGAGGTGGAGCAGGAATTAACGCAGGTTTTGCAGACACGAGTGCCGAAAACAATAATGAACAAGCTGCTGTAACGACGAGGACGCTACGCGAAAAATTAGCTAGCATAAAGTTACCTAAAACCCCATATATTCTGTCTATTTTAATGCTGCGCAAGTCTAACGCATTCTGCACAAGCATTCATTAATGTATAAAACTTTTAACGCTCCGGTGCCGCAGTTGATCTAGTGATGACTTGCGGCGAGCCGATCTTTGCATTTACAAGAACATTCACCAACTCTTGCGCGTCAGAATCTGTCACGAAAGGACCGATCCGAACTCGATATAAAAGCCCAGAATCTACCTCAACCTTCGCCAAGAAAACTGGCACATCTTGAACATAACTTTCAGCGCGAAGACGTATAGACTCAGCCAAATCGTAACTAGAGAACGCAGCAATTTGGACATACGGGGCAAGAATCTCTTTAGGCGGAAGATTAACCGACGTTTTCTCTACAGGGCGTTGGCTATTATCAGCTTGCTCTGCAGAAGGTTGAGAAACAAACAGACGCTCCAAGCGCACCTTGGCTGTTCCTTGATCTTTATAACCAAGCTTGATCGCAGCAGCGTAAGACAAATCTATGATACGGTCACTATGAAACGGACCTCGATCATTTACTCGAACGACAAGTTCACGACCATTTTCGAGATTAGTAACTTTAACGTAACTGGGTAAAGGGAGGGATTTATGTGCAGCAGAGAAGCTATACATATCATAGCGCTCCCCGTTAGAAGTTAGCTCATCATGAAATTTCAAACCATACCAAGACGCATAGCCAACATCCTCGTACGAAACATCATTCGCCATAACCTCATAACGTTTACCAAGAACGGTATAATTTTTTTGATTTCCTTGGCGACTAAGCGGCTCCCATTTGGGCTGAACCAACCGTACCCTGGATACATCGAACTCCCCTTGAGGCTCTACATCCTGATCAATTTTATATTGACGCTCTGGCTTTGTTGTACACGCAGCCGCTAACACTAAGAATAATACGATAGAACCAAGACGGAGGAACTCTCGCATTAAAACGACTCAGCTAATTGAAATACAGCCATTGCATATAAATGGCTATGGTTGTAGCGCGTAATCACATAAAAATTGTGGAAGGTAAGCCATGTCTCGTCACCACCAACAGCAACTAAATCGAGCAGTTTAATCGCTTCTTCGTTTGAGATGTCCGAATCGGCCGAATAACCAGCATCACGTAAGTCTTTCATGACATATTTCGGTTTAAGCTTGTCATGTAACAGACCCTCATAATCAACACCATTTAACGACACCTGTTTAGCGACAGGTTGATCCGATTTCCATTTATGGCGTTTAAAATAATTGGCAACACTACCAATGGCATCAATCGGGTTATTTAAAATATCCACGACACCATCGCCATCAAAATCAACAGCATAATGGCGATAGCTACTGGAAATGAATTGACCATACCCCATGGCACCCGCGTATGACCCCTTCAAATCAGTCACTTTAAAGCCCTGTTCGCGCGCCAGCAGGAACATCTCTTTCAACTCACTAGAAAAGAATTTAGATCTAGGTGGATAATCAAACCCAAGCGTCGCCAGTGCATCTATTACTCGATAACTGCCTTTATTGCGCCCATATTTTGTTTCCACGCCAATAATTGCAGTAATAATTTCCTTAGGAACGCCAAACTCATCTTCAGCGCGCTTTAGCGGTTCCGCGTATTCTTCTAGAAATTCACGCCCCTGTTTGATACGAGACTCTGTCAAAAATATCTTGGAATACTTAGCCCAGTTTAAAGTTTTCTCTGCTGGACGTGAGATTGCTTTCAATATCGATTCTTTTCGAGATGCCTCGGTTAATGCAGATCGAATATCAGACTCTGAAAACCCATGCTCCTTAACCATCATATCTATGAAGGACTGAGCATTTTCGTGCTGAGAATAATCAGCAAAAGCAAGAATGGGAGCAAAAAGTAACGCGAACGTAAAAACCAGATAGTTCATAGAGATACGACTTCAGTTTGTAAGGGACTTAAAACGGCTCTAGTGTAGTGCGCCACACCCACTAATTACTATGCACTAAAGCCAGTTTTAGAATTAAGATTTGCTTAGGTTTTATCTAGACAAGAATCGACGATGCGTGTGAATAGACATAATTACACCGAACGCTGCCATGAGAGTAATTACTGAGGTGCCACCGTAACTCACCAAAGGCAAAGGAACTCCAACCACTGGCAAAATTCCACTCACCATTCCGATGTTGACGAAGACATAAACAAAAAACGTCAGAATTAGACTTCCTGCCAACAGACGGCTGTAGGAATCTTGCGCTTTAACGGCAATATACAGACCTCTGACTACGATCATCAAATACAAGCCTAGTAAAGCTAAAACGCCGACAAAGCCAAACTCTTCCGCACACACTGCAATGATAAAGTCAGTATGACTTTCAGGTAAAAAATTCAACTGAGATTGCGTACCCTCAAGCCAGCCTTTACCCCAAGTACCGCCTGAGCCAATCGCAGTTTTTGATTGAATAATATTCCAACCCGCTCCAAGTGGGTCGCTTTCGGGATCAAGAAACGTCAATACACGCTGCTTCTGGTAATCACGCATGACAAAATGCCACATAACAGGCAAACAGGACGCGACAATTGCTCCAAATCCAGCAACTACCTTCCATGATATGCCCGCAAATAAAATAACGAACAAGCCCGACGAAGCAATTAATATCGAGGTACCCAAATCTGGTTGCTGCACAATTAACAACACGGGCACGAAGATCAGCACGAGCGTTACAAAAACATCTCTGAAACTCGGAGGAAGATAACGACTAGACAAATACCACGCCGCCATCATAGGCACAATCAGCTTCATTAACTCAGAAGGCTGAAAGCGCGGCAAGCCAGGCAGTTGAAGCCAGCGCTGAGCCCCCTTTGCACCGACACCAAAAAACATCACACCTAATAAGGCGATAACACCCAGAACAAACAGCACGACAGACCAACGTTTATAGAAACTAGGCTCGAACTGCGCTACTACGAACATTACACCGAACGCAGCCAAAAATCTGATCCCCTGGCGCTCTACATAAGCCCAACGCTCACCACCAGCGCTATACAAGATCACTAAACCAAAGCCAACCAAAGCTAACAAAAGACCAAGCAATATTGGGTCGATATGCAGGCGGTAAAAGAACGACTTCCCTTTACCGAGACTCGCATCCGCGCCCGGCATATGCCGCAAGAAATCTCCTCTCACTGAAGGACTCCTTGATCGGCATCAACTGATAGAACATTGATCCATTCGTCAAATACTGCACGAGCAATCGGCGCGGCCGCAGAACTACCACCTCCGCCATTTTCGACAATCACGGCGACAGCAATGTCTGGATCATCTGCGGGCGCAAAACCAACAAATAATGCGTGATCACGATGACGCTCTGCTAGCGCTTCTGCGTCATACTCCTCACCCTGCGGAATTTCGACCACCTGAGCTGTTCCTGTCTTGCCTGCTATACGGTATGAGGACCTAGCGCCACTCGCTCTCGCAGTCCCCTTCTTACCATGCATAACCTCTTCCATCGTCTCGACAATATAATCCCAGTTATCAGGTTTATTTAACGCCACATCACTCCCTTTATCTGGACGTTGACTTAACACAATAGACCCATCGCGCGTACTCTTTAATAAGCGAGGCGCGACCCATTGCCCATGATTGGCAATTAGAGCTGTCATAGTCGCGAGCTGAAAAGGTGTTGCAAGCATAAACCCTTGACCTATCCCCATATTTAAGGAATCGCCTGGATACCATGGAAGCCCCCGCCAAGCCCTCTTCCATTCTCTTGATGGAAGGATCCCTGACCTACCCTCTGAAACATCAAGTGATAAATTAGAACCAAACCCAAAATATCCTAAATACCTAGACATTCGATCGACACCCATATTAAAAGCAAGCTCGTAAAAATAAGTGTCGCTAGACTCAGCAATTGCATCCTTTAAATTAATAATACCGTGACCTTCACGCTTCCAGTTTCGGTAAATGCGATCATCATTTTTTAACTGGTAACGCCCTCTATCATTTATTGTATAGTCGCGTGAAGTAACACCTACATCTAAGCCGGCCAACCCAACAACTGGCTTAATCGTCGAACCTGGCGGGTACTGTCCCTTTAAAGCACGATTAAACAAAGGCGTATCGATAGAATCACGAAGTAAGCCATAGCTTTTATGATCAATGCCCGTAACGAATTTATTGGGGTCGTAACTCGGTGTACTTACCTGAGCCAAGACACCACCCGTTTTTGGCTCGATGGCGACTAAGGCAGCCCGCTTACCCTCAAGCAACTCCATAACCTTCAACTGGAGTCTTGCATCCATGTGCAGAACAAGATCTTTGCCCGGCGTCGAAGCGAGATGATCTAGACTTCTGAGAATCCTGTTGCTAGCGTTGATTTCTACCGTTTCAAAACCGACGCTCCCATGCAACTCCGACTCATAGAAACGTTCTACTCCGAGCTTCCCAATATAGTTAGTTGCCGAATAGTTTTGAGGGTCAAGCTTTGCCAGTTCTTTTTCGTTAATACGCCCTACGTAGCCAATAGAGTGTGCAGTCGCTTCCCCAAGCGGGTAATAACGCGCAAGTTCAGCCTGCACCTCAACCCCTGGTAGAGTATGCCTACGGACTTCGATTCGCGCGATTTCCTCCTCGGTGAGCTTACTTTTTAGAACAACCTCCTTGTAAGGCCTTCTAGATCTCTTTAAACGCTTCTTAAATCCCGTAACGTGCCGATCTTGCAGATCGATGATCTCACCCAGCTGCTTTATGGTGAAATCTAAGTCATCTACTTGCTCAGGAATAAGCGCCAAACTAAAAATTGGCTGATTGTCCGCTAAGAGAACGCCATTTCGATCGTAGATTAGACCTCGAGTCGGCGCGACAGATCGCAACTGCATGCGATTCTTATCGGACAAAGTCTGGTAATGGCTATGATTGGTGATCTGAAGGTGATACATCCTCGCAATTAAAGCTGCGAGCATGGCCAGCACAATAATGAGCGCTAGGACGCTACGAAAAGCAAAAATCGACTTCTCTCGATTAGCATCTTTGATGTGGTGAGAGTTACGCACCGAGCGCCTCTTTTTAAAAGGTTTTTATTTTACTTACGCACGATGGTATGGGTGGTTTTGCGTAATCGAATATGCACGATACAACTGCTCGGCTAACAAAACTCTAACCAGAGGGTGAGGTAAAGTTAAGGGAGACAAAGACCATTGTTGATTTGCTCGCTGTCGACATTCATCACTAAGCCCATCTGGCCCGCCGACTAACAATGCAACATTATCGCCACGCATCCGCCAGTTGGTCACTTGATCAGCAAGATCTTCAGTACTCCAAGCCTTGCCTTTTACCTCAAGCGCAACAACCCAATCTCGATCTGACAAGGAGTCTAAAATTGCTTTACTCTCGGATTGTATAGCTCTATTTAGATCAGCCCCTTTACTTCGATTACCTAAAGGGATCTCTATAAATTCAATCTTAAAGTCTCGCGGCAATCGTTTAGTAAATTCTGAGGTTCCTTCATTTACCCACTTAGGCATTTTCGTGCCAACCGCGATAACTTTAACTTTCATTGGACTAAATCTTAGCGCGCATCGGGCGAAGGCATTACGCCTTCAGAGCCATCACCTTCCCAAAAACGCTCAAGGTCATAGAACGTGCGCGTTGCTGGGAGCATGACGTGAACAACGACAGAACCAAGGTCCACTAAAATCCAGTCAGAGCTAGCATCACCCTCAACACCTACAGACTTTACACCTTGCTCTTTAGCTTCGGTTAGCACGTTGTCAGCGAGAGACTTAACATGCCGAGAGGAAGTACCAGAGGCAACCACCATATAATCGGTCACGCTAGTACGTTTTTTGACGTTCAAAATATTGATATTGTCAGCTTTTAAATCTTCAAGTGCGCCGACAACGACGTTTTTAATGGAATCTGCTTGCATAAAGGGAAGGACTGGCCTCAAAAAAATGGTTCAAATTTGATAAAAATCATTATCGCAAATAATGCCTTGCACTGCATCAGGCACCAAATAACGAATGCTTTTGTTTTCGGCAACTCTTTGCCGAATATCTGAGCTAGAGATTTGCAACTGCGTTACGCGCGCAATCAATGCTAACCCGGTTTTAGCAGATCTTAGCGCATCAGGCGAGCTAACAATTGAAAAACCCAAACTTTTAAGGTTGTTTTCAATTTGCGCATTACTGTAATCGGGACGCTCTAACACGACGACGTTACATAGATCTTTATATACTTCTGCATGATGCCAAGTAGGCATATTCAACGCAGAGTCTGTTCCTACCGCCAATATCAACCCTTCATTAGAGTTTAAAGCTTGCAAAGTGTTGATCGTATAGCTGTCTGACTCTGCATCAAGCTCGATACGAGAAACAACCAGGCTGGGAGATTCTTCAGTTGCGGCTACAAGCATTCTATATCGACTTTCAGCATCGATATTTGCCCGCGGCTTGTGGACGGGATCCCGACACGGTATCAAAGAAACCTGCGCGCCATCGAACAACTCTGAAAGCTCGGTCGCTACGCGCAGATGCCCATTATGAACAGGATCAAAACTCCCGCCGAACAAAATATTCATAACTTATGTACGAATATGCCCATCACCCAAGACGACATACTTTTCAGAAGTTAGGCCCTCTAGACCAACTGGGCCACGAGCATGAATCTTGTCCGTAGAAATACCGATCTCAGCACCCAAACCGTACTCAAAGCCATCTGCAAAACGAGTTGATGCATTGATCATGACCGAGCTTGAATCGACACGCGTAATAAACTCACGACCACGCGTATAGTTTTCGGTCACGATGGAGTCGGTATGATGAGAGCCATACTTGTTAATATGAGCAATCGCCTCATCCATATCCTCAACGATCTTAATTGATAAGATCGGCGCCAGATATTCGGTTTCCCAATCTTCTTCAGTCGCAGCTACGCAAGAATTAAGAATTTTTTGAGCTTTCGCACAAGCACGTAACTCAACACCAATATGGGCGTACTCTTGCTCTAATGCAGGTAACAATTCTTCGGCTCGCGATACGTTAACTAAAAGCGTTTCCATAGTATTACACGTACCGTATCGCTGAGTTTTGGCGTTGATTGCAATACGTTGTGCCTTCTCTGCGTCAGCATCAGCATCTAAGTACACATGGCAAATACCGTCTAAATGCTTAATAACAGTCACTTTGGCATCACGACTAATTCTCTCAATCAAGCCTTTACCACCACGAGGAACAATTACATCGACATACTCTGGCATAGTGATTAACTCACCCACGGCAGCGCGATCAGTTGTCTCCACTACTTGAACGGCAGATTCTGACAAACCCGCCTGCTTCAGGCCTTCAGCGATACACTGTGCAACAGCCTTATTCGAGTGGATTGCCTCGGAACCACCGCGCAAAATCGTAGCGTTACCCGACTTAATACATAAGCTTGCAGCTTCAACCGTTACATTCGGGCGTGATTCGTAAATAATACCAATCACACCTAGAGGTACACGCATCTTACCTACCTGAATACCAGACGGCATATACTTAAGATCGTTAATCACGCCGATAGGGTCAGGTAAGGCCGCAACTTGTTTCAGCCCCTCAATCATCGTGTCGATACGCGCAGGCGTCAGCTCAAGTCGATCAAGCATGGCAGGTTCAAGCCCATTATTACGACCATTTTCAAGATCCTGTGCATTTGCGGCCGCCAATTCTTCGCGGCATTGATCAAGAATTTCAGCAGTCGCCAACAAGGCTTGATTCTTCTGCGATGTACTCACAGCAGCCATCTCTGCGGCTGCTTTGCGGGCCGACTGACCCAGTGCTGACATGTATTCTGTTACGTTCATTTTTTACCCGATAATAAAAGCTACAACTCAAACACGAGCTGAAGCAAAAAATGCTAAGCCGCGAATTATACTCAGACTACCGCCTCTTGACGAATATGTGTGACAAATTAGCGAAAGCATATATCTATATTCCAAAAAGATAATAAAGATATGGCTATAAAGCTTTTTTGGTAATAAACGCTTCTGGTATAGTTGCGCCCTAATAATTAGTCGACTGTAAGATATCGAGGAACTATGTCTGACCATAAGATGACGCACCTTAAACAACTCGAAGCTGAAAGCATTCACATTATTCGAGAAGTTGCTGCCGAGTTTGATAACCCTGTAATGCTTTACTCTATCGGTAAAGATTCAGCAGTTATGCTTCACCTAGCACGTAAAGCATTCGCTCCGGGTAAACCACCATTTCCGCTATTACACGTCGACACGACGTGGAAATTCCGTGAAATGATCGAGTTCCGCGATGAAGTTGTCGCCAAGAAGTATGGCTTTGATTTAATCGTCCACACAAATGAAGAAGGCGTGAAAGCTGGCGTTAGTCCCTTCTCGGTTGGTAGTGCGAAGCATACCGACATTATGAAGACGCAAGCACTCAAACAAGCACTTAATAAGTACAAGTTTGATGCAGCATTCGGTGGCGCGCGTCGTGATGAAGAGAAGTCACGTGCAAAAGAACGTATCTATTCATTCCGTGACGAGAACCACCAGTGGGATCCAAAGAACCAGCGTCCTGAACTTTGGAATATCTACAACGGCAAAATTAATAAAGGCGAAAGCATTCGTGTTTTCCCACTTTCAAACTGGACTGAGCTCGATATTTGGCAATACATCCACCTAGAAGACATCGATATCGTGCCACTCTACTTCTCAGAGAAGCGCCCTGTTGTTGAACGTGACGGCACACTGATCATGGTCGACGATGAGCGTATGCCCTTAAAAGAAGGTGAAGTCCCTGAGATGAAATCAGTGCGATTTAGAACGCTAGGCTGCTACCCGCTAACCGGCGCAGTCGAGTCTGAAGCGAAAACTTTGCCAGATATCATTCAAGAGATGCTGTTAACCACCAGCTCTGAGCGTCAAGGCCGCGTGATAGACCATGATTCGTCAGGCTCCATGGAGCAGAAAAAACGCGAAGGCTATTTCTAATAGTTTTTAGCGCGCGAACCATACACGCAACAACACAATTTTATTACGTAGCACGCCTGATTACAGGCAAACAAAGAGAATAATCATGTCACACCAATCTGAACTAATTAGTGAAGACATTAATGAATATCTGAAGCAGCATGAGCAAAAAGAGCTCTTGCGACTTTTGACCTGTGGTAGCGTTGACGACGGTAAAAGCACACTGATCGGCCGCCTACTTCACGACTCTCACATGATTTATGAAGATCATTTGGAAGCGATTAAAAAAGACAGCGTTAAGAGCGGTACCAACGAGGGTGAAATTGACCTTGCACTTCTTGTAGATGGCCTACAAGCTGAGCGTGAGCAAGGCATCACGATCGATGTTGCGTACCGTTACTTCTCAACAGCGAAACGCAAATTTATCATCGCGGACACACCTGGGCACGAGCAATACACACGTAACATGGCGACAGGTGCATCAACGGCTGACTTAGCTATTATCTTGATCGATGCACGTCATGGCGTTCTGACGCAAACGCGCCGTCATAGCTTTATTGCCTCTCTTTTAGGTATTAAGCACGTAGTCGTTGCGATCAACAAAATGGACCTCGTTGACTATAGCGAAGAGCGTTACAACGAAATCAAAGCTGATTACCTTGAATTCGCGTCTGACCTACAACTCAAAGACATCCGCTTTGTTCCACTTTCAGCGCTGAAAGGTACGAACGTGGTTTCTAATAGCGAACTGACTCCTTGGTTCACTGACGCCCCTTTGATGGACATTCTAGAAAACGTTCAGGTGGCTGAAGACAGAAACTTTCAAGACTTCCGCCTACCCGTTCAATACGTGAACCGTCCAAACCTTAATTTCCGTGGTTTCTGCGGAACTGTGGCTTCTGGTGAAGTTAACAAAGGTGATGAACTGATGGCCCTACCATCTGGCAAGAAGAGCACGGTTAAATCGATTGTCACGTATGAAGGCGAGCATGAAAATGCATTTGCTGGTCAAGCAATCACCATCACTCTAAACGATGAGATCGACGTATCTCGCGGAGATATGCTAGTTAAGCCAAGTAACTTACCTTCCGTGGGTCAAAGCTTTACGGCTAACATCGTTTGGATGAACGAAGCGGAGCTTCAACCTGGCAAGCTTATCGATATCAAGCTTGGCTCTACGCTTAGCTCAGGTTCGGTCAACAATATCATTCACACCGTTGACGTTAACACGCTTGAGAAAAATGATGCCGACAACTTGGCTTTAAATAGCATTTCTTTGTGTGAGCTGACTCTTAATCAAGCGGTGACATTCGATCCTTATGATCAAAATAAGGCGACCGGTGCGTTTATTATTATCGACCGTCTAACCAACGTTACGATTGGCGCGGGCATGATTGTCAGCAAGTCTGACCGTTCAGACACCCAAGAATGGACTGAAGTGACCGCCCAGGAACGTAGCAAGCGCTTTGGTCACGAAGGTAAGATCATTGCGTGCACAGGAGAGCTTGCCGAACAATTGGTTCAAGCTACTGAACGTAAGCTGTTCGATCAAGGTCTTACATCTATCACTTTGAGCGCATCTCAATTCACTAGCCAAGAAAGCTTGAACGAGGCTGCAACAGCCATTAAAGCTGCGAGTGCAATTGTTATCTACGCGGGCGAAGCACAGTCAAATACTGACCTCACTTTAAGCGCTGAAACTGAATCACAAATTGTTGACGCAATTAAGTCGATTTAAACTGAAAAAGGTGTAGTATTCGCCAAAATACTACACCTTCATTCCTTTAATTTTTTAGTACTTACCTCATGGCAATCAGACACTTAGTTTTCCATCGCCTTACTCGATGGCAAGACGACCAACCAGCAAAAATCCTAACTGGCACAGAAACCAAAGACGCTAACGCAGACCATCAAACTCTTTTTAGTCAATACAAAAAGCTGTTCCAATTCAGAGCAGGCAAGGCTTTTGGTAGGTTCTCAGAGACCGAACTTCAATCACCATTCACGCCATGGCTAAAAGAATTTAATGATGGCTCTTTGAGCTTCGCCAGCCTGACAACTAATGCGCTTAATCATCTCTGTGAGCTAGCTAATAAAACCCCTGAAATTTTTGATCGACACGTACTATTTGTCGATGAAGAACATGCGGATGGCGACCGGTTTTGGATATTCTTACTGGAAGATTCTAGCGGACTTATGCTCGACGGAAACTCGGAATTAACCACCGTAGACTATCTCAACACATCAAAGCTTGAATTAGCGCTTAAGGTTGATATCAGCGCTTGGTTAAGCGATAGCGATGACACTCCCTATCTAAGCCTGATAAAAGGCCGCGGCACCTCTAAACTAGGCGAGGCATTCTCACAAAGTGCTGGATTTGAAAACAGTGTAGATATAGCGAAAGAAACCGAAGCATTAATGGAAATTCTTTCGAACTACACAAAAGACACAGAGAAAGACGAGGCCGCGCAAGTTCGCCAACGTGCTTATGACTTTTGTGTTGAACAGCAGCAAATGGGCGAAGCCGTGCCACTATCTGAACTCTCAGGCTACCTTGATGAAAACAAGCCTAGCAAGTTCGCAGAATTCGCTGAACAGAGCGCTAACATAGCACCTACACAAGAATTGCGACCTGACACGCGCAAGTTAAAGCACCTAGTTCGCCTGTCAGGCAAAGGTAATGGGTTAAGTCTTTCATTTTCATCAGACCTATTCCAGCAAACGATTTTGTACGACGAAAGCTCAGATACGCTAACCATTACTGCAATTCCGAAATCGCTTAAGAAGCAACTCAGCGAATTCATTAAGGATAAAGAAGACTAACAACTTCAAAACAAGCGCGCGTAATGATGACAGCATCACGTGCGCTTACGCTCCGATCTGTATAATTAATAGCAATAACAAATAGTAAAAATCACCATCTATGAAGTGTTTACGAATCGTTCTTTTAGCCATTGTTGCGAGTCAGTTATTTGCATGCGCAGCTATTACTGTCACCGAAACAGGAGACCCTAACTTCCTGTATCGTCCTCACTATAAAGAAAGCAAGCCATTCTATCTCTGGGGAATTGTTGGTGAACACAAAGTAAATACGCAACGTGTATGCCGTAACCGACCAGTCGTACAACTACAAACCAAGTACACGCTTACTGATGTTGCATGGGCAATCGGAACACTCGGAATCTACATGCCACGTACTGCAATGGTGTGGTGCGAACGGAAGGTGAAATAAGCATGAAAACGAACTTCCTCCATCAAGCCAAATACATTGCTATCGCAGCAACGATAAGCCTAAGCGGCTGTTCCGTAATTCATTTTGAGAATGGCCCTGTTGTTCCCGACCCAAAACCTGAGCAAAGCTTTGACTGGACACTAGGTATGTTTACCGAAGATATGCCAGACATACAATACGATGCAGCAAGCAGTGTTCGGTACAGAAAATGGTATCAACACGCCATTTTTTCAGTCGCCGAGCTGAGCAACCCATTACAGTTAAATAAAGAGTGCTCAGGTCTGGAGTGGAATCAAATCACGACCGAAGTAACTCCAACGGACTTTGTTTTTAGCATGCTAGACAACGCTCTACTCTATAACGCATCCTCTGCATGGCTCGATCTTTGGTCTACATGGAGCGTGGAGTATTCTTGCCGAGAGCGTTAGCTCTTCAATTAAGTATGCTCAAAACACTCGCTTGTAGGTTTTAACAACAAGACCAAATAACAAGATTGCACTTAACCCTAAGCCTAAGCCCATGCCCGCCCATACGCCGGCAGGGCCAAACATCTCACCCAGGAAATAAGCCGCAGGAAATCCCAGCCCCCAATAACTAACAGTTGCGACGATGGTTGGAGATGCGCCAAGTTTAAAGCCTCTGAGCACACCCATTAAAACGACCTGCCACCCGTCAACCAATTGGAACATGGCGCCAATCAGTAACAACAAACTAGCTAAGGCCACTAGAGCCTGATACTCGTCTGGCCCTAATGCCTCATCAACAAAAAGATCTACCAACACATCAGGGAGCAACCAAAAGACCAAGCCTGCCGCGCTTGCTGTCGCGCTCGCGATCACTAGGGCGTATAAAATCACTTGCTTGGTTTCAATCGGATTACCTGCACCGTAATGCTTGCCGACTTTCACTGATACAGCTTGCGATAAACCAAGCGGAATCATAAACGACATCGTGATGCACTGAAGCACTATCTGATGCGCAGCCAACGCCTGAGCACCCATTGCGCCAATCAACAGTGCCGCAGCCGAAAACATGCCTACTTCCATGGCATGCGCGATAGCTATTTGAACGCCTAATCGGTAGGTTTCAACGATATTTGAAAACCGAAACTGTCTCCAACGGCGCCAAAATTTAAACGGCTTAAACGCATCCTTTCTATAGATAAACACCGCCATCGCCAGCGCCATCATTATTGAAACGATCAAGGTGCCGAGCGCCACACCTTGCACCCCCATTTTCGGAAAGCCGTAAGCACCGGTCATCAACACATAGCTAATAGGATAATTTGATGCCGCCGCAAGAATACTTACTGGAAGCACTGCAGAGGGATCACCCAAACCTAGCGCGAGGCTACGCAACAGGATAAAGGTAAACGCTGGTAGTAGCGCCCATACAATAATATCCAAATAAGTAGAAGTAATAGGAATAATTAAGGGGTCTTGTCCTAAAGCTAGCAATATCGGCTCTGCGTTCGAAATTATTAAGCCAAACACTACTGACAGAAATAGTACTGACAAAACGCCAGATAAAAGCGCCGTTTGGATGCCATCTGGCTGATCTTTACCAAATTCAAACGCGATTAGATTCGCAGTTGCGGTTAGCACCCCGATACCAACAATATGAAAAAACTGAAACACCATGGCGCCCAGTGCGCCGCCGGCAAGAGTATCGACACCTAGTTGACCTAACAATACCGTGTCGATAAATCCCATTGACGCAAAGGCCAGCTGCCCAACAATCATCGGCACAGCCAAGCGAATAAGCTTCGTAATCACTAAATAACCTTAAGAAGTGGCTCTTACTCGAGCATACCAACCGGAAGGATCGACAATTTCACCGTCCTCTTCATTGATGGCAGGATAGTCAAGATCGTTTTGATGGCAATACTCGGCTATCCTTGGGTGGGCCCAACGAAAATAAGTTTGCCAATATTCATGATCATCAAGGCGCGTCTGATGATACATGCCTTTCATTTCACGTTGTCGTTGCGCCTCGCTCAAAATAATCGCTGCGGCTACTGAGACATTAAATGACTCAACCATTCCCATCATGGGAATAATAATATGGCCATCAACTTTCTGAGCAGCCTCATCACTTACGCCTTTTTTCTCATTCCCCATCAGAATGGCGCATGGTTCGGTGTAATCTACATCTCTAAAATCAAGCGCTGTATCAGACAAATGTGCTGCATAAACTTTTTGGCCGCGCGTCTGGAGAAGTTCGATACCTGCATCCATCGACTCATGCCGAACGATGTTAACCCATCGATCACTCCCCATTGCCGTGCCCGAGTATGGACGATGCTTATCCCACGGCCAGACCATATGCAGCTCATGCATACCGACCGCATCACCAGTACGAACTAAAGCAGCAATATTACGAGGTTTGTGGATCTGCTCCGCGAGAATTGTTAAATCGGGTTGGCGCCGATCTAAGGTTTCGCGGAGCTTTCGGTATCTCTCTGGTGTCATAGAATTAGGCAGAGCCAGATGTTAAGTATCGCCATGCCCAGCATCGCTAACCATGTCAGCAGCATGCCATAGAATCGACCAAAACTTGGCCCATCAAAACGCGATAAACCCCATGCATGAAGAACGCGGCCCAGCAAAAACATACCGCCGAAAACATGAATCAAAATTGGATTCAAGAACTGAAGTTCCAACATGAAGAGCAAAACTAAAGCGAGTGGAATATTCTCGAGCGCATTTGCATGCGCACGGATTGCACAACGCATCTCAACAGAACAATCGTTTTGCTCTGTGCTCTTCTTTTCAGCGCGGCGAAATGCAGTGACTCGATAACCAAGGTAAATAATTAAAATCGCAAGCAAGCCCGCATACATTGGCGCATAACGCAAAAGAGAACTACCCATACCCTACTCCTTACTATTTATTTTTTGGAATTATTGCCGCCGGGAAACTGCGCTACCTGGCTTGGCTTTACTTTAGGAACTCCGCACTGCTCTACCTCATCAATGCGCACAATTGCATTCATTGGCACATATGTGCGCGTCACCCCTGCAAACTCAGATTTGAGCTTTTCTTCACTAGGGTCAACTAACAATTGCGACCGCTCACCAAAGAGAATTTCTTCAAGCTCTATGAAACCATACATTTCAGACGGGAAAACGTGCGCAGCGTATATTTCGAACACTTCGTCCTGATTATAAAAAACAACTTTATAAGTTTTCTTGACAGCCATAAAACAACATTACTAAACCGGATAAAACGAGGTCGCAAATCATAGCACAAAACGAACGAATGTCAGTCATTTAGCAGCTCAGAACATCGCTGAAACCTGCCAACACATGTAACAAAAAACCGCTATAATTCGGGCGTTTAACTAGATATAATTCACGCCCTTTTTTTCACGTAAGAGTATTAAGAGTTTCGATGACCAAAAAGCTGTTTATCAAAACCCATGGTTGCCAAATGAACGAATATGATTCAGCGCGCATGGCAGATCTACTTCAAGACGATCAAGATGTTGAGTTGACAGACACTCCTGACGATGCAGACATTTTGTTGCTGAACACTTGTTCTATTCGTGAAAAAGCACAAGAAAAGGTTTTCCACCAACTTGGTCGTTGGAAGAAGTTAAAAGAAACAAATCCAGAACTGACGATCGGCGTTGGCGGCTGCGTAGCAAGCCAAGAAGGCGAAGCTATCCGAGATCGCGCCCCATATGTTGATGTAATATTCGGTCCACAAACACTTCATCGCCTTCCAGAGATGATTGATGCATCCAAGACTTCTGATGTAGGTGTTGTGGATATCACCTTCCCAGAAGTAGAGAAGTTCGATCATCTACCTGCACCTGGCGTAGATGGACCATCAGCATTCGTTTCAATCATGGAAGGCTGCAGTAAATATTGCACATTTTGCGTCGTACCATATACCCGAGGCGAAGAAGTCAGTCGCCCAGCTGACGACGTTATTGCGGAAGTAGCCCACCTTGCGGAACAAGGCGTACGTGAAATCAACCTCCTGGGTCAGAATGTTAATGCCTATCAAGGTAACACGCATGATGATGACATCATGGACCTTGCCGAGCTGATCACCATTATCTCTGGCATTGAAGGGATCGATCGTATTCGTTACACCACGTCACATCCTGTTGAGTTTAGTGATGCATTGATTGATGTTTACGCAACAGTCCCGGAACTCGTAAGCCATCTGCACCTTCCTGTACAAAGCGGTAGCGATCGCATTTTGGCCGCAATGAAACGCGGCCATATGGCGTTAGAGTACAAATCTAAAATTCGTCGTTTACGCAAGCATCGTCCAGATATCAGCATTTCGTCTGACTTTATTATTGGCTTCCCGGGCGAAACGGAAAAAGACTTTGAAGATACAATGAAGCTTATCAACGACATTGGCTTCGATACATCTTTCAGCTTTATCTACAGCGCTCGACCTGGAACACCTGCTGCGGATCTAGCAGACGAAACATCAGAAGAAGTGAAGAAACAACGCCTGCACATACTACAGCAACGCATTACGCAACAAGCACATGAAATTAGTCGTCGCATGGTCGGTACTCAACAACGCATTTTAGTCACTGGATTTTCTAAGAAAGACCCAGGCGAAATGCAAGGTCGTACTGAGAACAACCGCGTGGTCAACTTCAAAGCAAACCAAGATCGGAGCGACTCTGCACTAATTGGTCGGTTCATCGATGTCGATATCGTTGATGCTTATCCGAACTCATTGCGTGGCGAACGTATTGACGACAATGACTACTAGCTCTATTGCAACAGGTGTAAAGAAGACTTTGCACTTGAGCCCTGAAGACAACCAGAGGCTTTCGCTGCTTTGCGGACCATTTGATGAGAACATCAAGTATCTAGAAAAACGACTGCTCGTACGCATCAATCGTCGCGGAGCGCTGTTTAGCATTTCATCAACAGATGATTCCCGAGCTCAAGCATGTCTCAATATACTGATGCATTTGTACCGTGATACTGAACACTCCCCCGACATTTCTTTGGAAAAGGTTCAACTGTATATTCAAGAAGCTGCGCACGAGCTCGTCACTTCACAGCCAATGAACGATATTCATGCGGTGATTAAAACACCTAAGTTACAAGTCAAAGCGCGGAATCAAAATCAAATCTTGTATCTTCAGCGCGTCAAACAGCACGATATTAATTTCGGTATTGGACCCGCCGGCACGGGTAAAACTTATCTCGCGGTAGCTTGTGCGGTTGAAGCCTTACAAAAAGAAGAAGTAAAACGAATTCTTTTGGTACGTCCTGCTGTAGAAGCCGGCGAGAAGCTCGGTTTTCTCCCTGGTGATCTAGCACAAAAAGTAGACCCCTACTTACGCCCTCTTTATGACGCACTATACGACATGCTGGGCTTTGAGCAGGTTGCGCGCCTAATCGAGAAAAACGTCATTGAAATCGCACCACTCGCGTTTATGCGGGGGCGCACCTTGAATAACGCGTTTATTATTCTGGATGAAAGCCAAAACACGACACCAGAGCAAATGAAAATGTTTTTAACACGTATCGGCTTTGGGTCTACCGCCATCATAACTGGCGACATTACACAAACCGACTTACCTAAAGGCGCCAAGTCCGGGCTCGCTGAATGCCAAACAATCTTGAACAATGTTGCCGGCATCAGCGTCACGAATTTCAATTCGGCCGACGTAGTGCGCCATCCTCTAGTTCAGCGCATTGTCGAAGCATACGACAAACACGACGCAAAGCAGAGCTAAGATGAGCAAACTCACAATCGATTTACAGATCGAAATCGGTAACAACGATTTTCCTCCACTTGATCAGTTCGAGCGCTGGGCAAACGCTGCGTATCAGGGAGAGAAACATCTCGAGATGACGATACGCATCGTTGAAGAAGAAGAATCGCACGCACTTAATTTTGAGTATCGCGGTAAAGATAAATCGACTAACGTATTGTCATTCCCATTCGAAGCTCCCGAGTTTGTGGAGATCGATTTACTTGGCGATCTAGTTATCTGTAAGCCCGTTGTTGAGCTAGAAGCAAAAGAACAAGATAAACAACTGGAAGCGCATTGGGCGCACATGGTGATTCACGGAACGCTTCACCTTCAAGGATATGACCACATTCACGATGACGAGGCTGAAGAGATGGAAAGACTTGAAATTACGATTCTCTCTGATTTAGGCTACGATAATCCTTATTTGTAAGAGGCAAACTAGTTCTACTAATGAACGACGACACTCCGAGTACCGGGCCAGCTTCAAAGAGCTGGCTAGAACGAATCTCTCAGGCTTTCTCCGATCAACCTGAGAACACAGAAGAACTTCTCGAATTACTTCGAGACAGCGAGCAGCGCAACGTTCTTGATAGCGACGCTCTGAGCATCATTGAAGGCGCAATTCAAGTCACGCAAATGCAAGCGCGTGAAGTAATGATCCCTCGCTCACAAATGATCGCCATCAAACTTAACGCTGATCCTGAAGACTACATCGGCAGCATCATCGAATCAGCGCACTCCCGTTTTCCAGTATTCGGCGAATCAAATGATGAAGTAGAAGGCGTTTTGCTAGCTAAAGACCTGCTACCGCTCGCACTTAAGGGTGAACTCAAGCGTCAGGACATCCAAGAGCTGATTCGACCTGCTTCTAAAATTCCAGAGAGCAAACGCTTAAACGAGCTACTAAAAGACTTTAAGAAAAAACGTATTCACATGGCTATCGTCATTGACGAGTATGGTGTCACGTCGGGCTTAGTAACCATCGAAGATGTTCTTGAACAGATTGTTGGCGAAATTGAAGATGAGCACGATATCGAAGAGGAAGCGAATATTAAGCTTCTAAGCGATTCAGAGTCGACGGTTAAAGCACTCACATCAGTGGAAGAGTTCAACGACCACTTCGGCACATTTATTCCTGATGATGAATTCGATACCATCGGCGGCTGCGTCATCAAAAGCTTCGGCTGCCTTCCAAATCGGGGGGACGAAACGCTGTTCGAAGGATTCAAAGTCACCGTATTAAACGCGGATAGCCGCACAGTACGTCTTTTAAAATTCGAAAAATAAATAAAAGCGCGCTGAAGCGCTAGCGAGTCAAAAATGCGAGCAACACTTCTCTGCTCGCTTGCTATTTTTGTAGCAGGCGCATTACAGACCTTAGGTCTAAGTCCATTCAATTTTTGGCCCGCAAGCACCATTTCGCTTGTCGCTTTTTTATTCATTACAAAAGCACTATCTTCAAATCATTTACTAACAGGGAAACGTGCTTTTTATCAGGGATGGCTGTTTGGCTTCGGCTTGTTTGCTAGCGGCGCATCTTGGGTGTACGTGAGCATAAATACCTATGGCCATGCGCACCCAGCTTTGGCGGGAATTCTGACGCTACTATTCGTCGCATTCTTAGGCTTATTCCATGGCGCGATGTTTTATGTGTATGCAAAGCTAAAGACTAAACAAGCCGAACTTAACACCTTACTCTTCGCAGCATTGTGGACCTTAAACGATCTCGTTCGAAGTGTATTTCTTACAGGCTTCCCTTGGCTGTTTGTTGGGGATACCCAACTTCATGGCCCACTACATGGTTACTATCCAGTAATCGGTAGCTATGGGATAACGCTTGTTCTAGCAATCACTTCAGGGCTAGCACTTCTCCTATTTAATAAGCCATCACTTCGAATCGCAGGGCCAATAGCGGGACTATTGATAGCGCTATGGCTAGCTCCCGTAGCTTTAAACCACGTTACTTGGACAAAAGATCAGAACCAAGACATCAATGTCGCGCTACTGCAGCTTAATATACCTCAAGAACTTAAGTGGAAACGCGCACAAAAACCTAAAACAGTTGCATTGCTAGAACAGATGTCAGCAGCGCAATGGGATAAAGATCTGATTGTTTGGCCAGAGACAGCTCTTCCTGCTTTCTACAACCAAGCAAAACCTTTGCTAAACAAAATGTCGAAACAGGCGACAGCCAACAACACGTCTATCATTACCGGCATTCCTTATCGAGGCTGGGACGCTGAAGCAAAGCGTCCTGTGATGCACAACAGCATTATTGGAATTGGCGATGCCTCGGGCATCTACCACAAGCAAAAGCTTGTGCCTTTTGGAGAGTACGTACCTCTACAAGACATACTTAGAGGTCTAATCGCGTTTTTCGACCTACCAATGTCAGATTTTCGCAAAGGAAAGCAAGATCAAGAGCTATTGCGCCAAAATGGAAATCTAACGTCACCCTTTATTTGCTATGAGGTGGTTTATCCAGATTTTGTGGCATCGCGTGCCGCGAACGCAGATTATTTAATTACCATTAGTAACGACGCGTGGTTTGGCGCATCTATTGGCCCACACCAACACTTACAACTCGCGCAAATTCGTGCAGCCGAAAATGGTAAATACATGATTCGAGCAACTAACAACGGTTTAACCGCAATTATCGACGAAACGGGAAAAATTAGCGCATCCATCCCTCAATTTAAGCAAGCAACACTCGAAGGAAGAGTGAAGACATTTGCAGGCAGCACACCATTCACTAAGCTCGGCTCACTACCTACACTCATCTTCTGCTTATTAATTCTAGTCATATCTTTCGGCATAAAAAAACGCGGCTAAAAAACCGCGTTTTTCCTACACAATTCAGCCTTACATCATCGACTGTAAATAATTGGGCAATCCAATTTTATCGATAAGACCAAGTTGCTTCTCCAGCCAATAGGCATGATCTTCCTCTGAGTCTTTTAGCTGACCCAGAAGCATTTCTCGTGTTTCATAATCACGTTCTTGCTCACAGAGAGCGATCGCATCCTTAAGATTTTGAATAACAGAGTACTCAACTTCTAAATCACTTTTCAGCATTGAAACAACGTCAGCTCCAACATTGAGAGGCTCTCGTACTCCAAGATTTGGTGTTCCTTCGAGAAATAAAATGCGACGGATCATTTGGTCAGCATGATCAGTTTCTTCCTCACGCTCATGATCAAGACGCTCATAAAGCTTATTGAGCCCCCAGTCTTCGTACATGCGTGAATGGATAAAATACTGATCGACCGCGGTGAGTTCGCCAGCAAGAAGTTTGCTCAATGTATCGACAACTTTTTGATTACCTTTCATTTCAAAACCCCTATTCTTCGCCTAGCAATGATTGCGTATAGTTCTCGAGCCCCATCTTTTCGATGAGATCTCGCTGAGTTTCAATCCAATCGAAATGCTCTTCCTCATAGCTCAAAAGTTCGCGCAAGACATCTCTACTCACATAATCGCGCTGTGATTCGCAGTGCTCGATCGCATCGCGAAGGGTTGCCAAAGACTGCGTCTGAAACCTCAAGTCGCAAGACAGAATCTCGGGAACATCTTCGCCAATATACAGCTTGCCTAATTTTTGGAGATTGGGGATACCTTCCAAGAACAAGATACGCTCAATAAGCGCGTCCGCTTGTTTCATATCCTTGATAGATTTTTTGTACTCGACCTTATCAAGAACTGATAATCCCCAGTTCTTAGCCATTCGCGCATGAAGAAAATATTGATTGATCGATATAAGCTCATCCGCGAGCACATCGTTTAATTTTTGAATAACCGATACATCACCTTGCATAGCAAACCTCCCTTCGAAAGAATCAGGGCAAGTATATGCAAGGTTTAAGTTATTGAAAAGTTGAGAATAATGATACGAATCAGTATCAGTTAGATGACTGCAGCGTAGGCTAAGTCGAGAGAAGTATTGTCGTTATCTTGAGCCAATCTATTTTCTATAATTTCTTTAGTAGTACATGCACACTGACCACAACTTGTCGCCACACCCAGTTCATTGCGCACCTGACGAAAAGAGGTTTTGCCTTCATCCATCAAAGAATGAATATCTCTGTCAGAAACACCTTTACACAAACAAACTAACATTATTTTCGCTCACTTAAACAACGGAGCAAATGATAGTCGCAATACGAATCATTATCAACAACATTCACCAATTATTTTTGTTGTCGTTTTGTGGTTTGAAGCGTCTACACCCACACATAAAACTAAGATAGACTATGTGCCCATTTTTGCACCGCACTATAGATAAGCGGTGTTGCGTATTCCATTGATTTAAGAAGAAGCATGCAAGAACAATACTCTCCGAAAGAAATAGAACAGAATGCACGAGATTTTTGGGAAGCGAACAATAGCTTTGCCGTAACCGAAGACTCGTCTAAAGAAAAGTACTACTGCCTTTCCATGTTCCCATACCCTAGCGGCAAGCTGCACATGGGGCACGTACGCAATTATACGATTGGAGATGTTGTTTCTCGTTACCAGCGCATGCTGGGTAAAAACGTTATGCAACCAATGGGTTGGGATGCTTTTGGACTTCCAGCAGAAAACGCTGCAATCAAAAACGGCGTCGCTCCAGCTAAATGGACATACGAAAACATTGATTACATGAAAAGTCAGCTTAAGCAATTAGGCTTTGGTTATGACTGGGATCGAGAATTAGCGACCTGCCGCCCTGAATACTACAAGTGGGAACAATGGTTCTTCACTAAGCTATATGAGCGCGGCTTAGTGTACAAAAAGAACGCAACTGTTAACTGGGACCCTGTTGACCAAACTGTTCTTGCAAACGAGCAAGTTGTCGATGGCCGTGGCTGGCGTTCTGGCGCAATTGTCGAGCGCAAAGAAATCCCACAGTGGTTTATCAAAATCACCGATTATGCAGAAGAACTACTTAACGACTTAGATCAGCTTGATGAATGGCCTGAGCAAGTTAAAACGATGCAGCGCAACTGGATTGGCCGATCAGAAGGTCTTGAATTCAGCTTTGGCATCAAAGACTCAGACGAAACGCTAAGCGTTTATACCACACGACCAGATACTCTGATGGGTGTAACGTATGTAGCGGTAGCCGCTCAACACCCACTTGCTACACGTGGTGCAGAAAACAACACCGACTTGCGTGAGTTCATCGAAGACTGTAAGAAAAACAAAGTTGCCGAAGCAGATATGGCGACAATGGAGAAAAAAGGTCTTCCTACCGGCTTCAAAGCAATACACCCAATTACAGGTGAAGAAGTACCTATTTGGGCTGCGAATTTCGTGTTGAAGGACTACGGCTCAGGCGCAGTTATGTCTGTACCAGCACATGACGAACGTGACCATGAATTCGCAAAGACGTACAAGCTTCCAATTAAACAAGTTATCGCATCGGAAGAAGTTGAAGAACTTGATATTCATGAGTCGGCCTATACCGACAAAGGTGTTCTTGTAAACTCCGGCGAATTTACTGGCTTAACCTCTGCTGAAGCATTCGAAGCAATTGTGAAGCACTTTGAAGAAGCTGGAACTGGATCGCGCAAAGTGAATTACCGCTTACGTGACTGGGGTGTCTCTCGCCAACGCTATTGGGGCGCACCGATTCCGATGAAATACTTGGAAGACGGCACTGAGATCCCTGTGCCTCTAGAAGAGCTGCCTGTACAGCTTCCTGAAGATGTTGAATTAGATGGTGTTAAATCACCGATTAAGAGTGATCCTGAGTGGGCGAAGACAAGCCATAACGGTGCAACAGCATTCCGTGAAACCGATACCTTCGACACCTTTATGGAGTCATCTTGGTACTACGCGCGCTATTGTTCTCCGAACAGCGATGATCAAATGCTTGATCCAAGTGCAGCAAACTACTGGCTACCTGTGGATCAATACATTGGTGGTATTGAGCACGCGATTCTTCACCTACTCTACTCTCGTTTCTATCACAAGCTATTACGTGATGTTGGTCTCGTTGAAAGTGATGAGCCGTTTAAGCGCTTGCTTTGTCAAGGCATGGTGCTAGCTGATTGCTTCTATCAAGAAGATGAGCAAGGCGGAAAAATTTGGATTTCGCCAACAGACGTTAAAGCAGAAACTGACGACAAGGGCAAAGTATCACGCTATGTCAAATTAGAAGACGGCTCTGAAGTTCTTAGCGCTGGCATGGGCAAAATGTCGAAGTCTAAAAACAACGGTATTGATCCTCAAACAATCATCGATCAATTCGGTGCTGACACAGTGCGTTTATTCATGATGTTTGCTGCTCCACCTGAGCAATCGCTTGAATGGTCAGACAATGCAGTAGAAGGTGCTAACCGATTCCTAAAGCGTTTATGGAAAAATGTCGACAACCACCTGACCAATGGCGGAAAGGTTGAACTTGACCAGAATGCATTAAACGAAGAACAAAAAGCTGTTCGTCGTAAGACACATGAAACCATCAAAAAAGTAAGTGACGATTTAAACCGTAGACTTACGTTCAACACTGCCATCGCAGCTGTTATGGAATTGATGAATAGCGTTAGTAAATTTGTTGATGTTAGTGAGCAAGGCCGTGCAGTTTCTCACGAAGCACTTGAAACCGCTGTATTATTGCTAGCTCCGATTACACCGCATATCTGTCATACTCTATGGAAAGAACTAGGAAATGACGCCGACGTGCTCACTGCACCATGGCCTTTATGCGATGAAAGTGCACTTGTAAAAACAAGTCAGCAAATCGTTGTACAAGTAAATGGTAAGGTTCGTGCGAAGCTAGAAGTTCCTGCCGATATCAGTAAAGATGCGCTTGAAGTACAAGCGATGGAAGACGAAAACGTCAAGAGATTCCTTGAAGGGAACACCATTCGCAAAGTGATTGTTGTTCCTAACAAACTGGTGAACATCGTTGCAAACTAAGCTCTTCAAAGCCGCAACAAAACGGGTAGCACTGCTACTCGTTATCGCTAGCGGCGCGCTCATTCAAGGCTGCGGATTTCACGTTCGCACAGCAGAGTTAGGCTCTCTCGGGTTTAGCTCTGTAAATTTTGAATGCGATCAAGCTGAGCACTGGCAGCTATGTCAGTCCTTAGAGCGCGAGCTTAAAGCGCATAAGGTCACGATGGATGATGATGCAACCTTCACGCTGAGTATCGATAGTGCAAGCTCCACCGAACGAGCATTCACCATTAACCTAGATGCTAGTGCTGACGAATACGAAATAACCCGTCTCGTAAAATTCACCTTCTCAGAAGCAAACAATACAAAATCCAAATACAGTAACGAGATCAATGCTCGTCGTATTTATCGTCATAATTCAGACGCCCTGCTCGCTAAAGAGCGCGAAAAAACTACGCTCACGAAAGCCTTAGATAAAAGCATTGCGCGCGAAATCATTCGTCAGCTAACACTCATCCGTATCGGCGCCAACGATGCAGGTTAAACCTGAACAACTTCCTCAGCAATTAAAAAGCGGCTTGAAGCCCGTTTACATGGTCAGCGGCGAAGAACCTCTGCTGCAATTAGAAGCCGTAGATGAAATTCGCGCGGCGGCGCGAGCTCAAGGCTATGACGAACGACAAGTATTGCGGGTTGAGCGGGGCTTCGACTGGCAAACTCTCCAAGAAGAAGGTAATGCCCTCTCACTTTTCGCAACCAAGCGGATCATTGAGCTCAAATTGCCGAATGGCAAACCCGGTACCGAAGGCTCAAAAAAACTCGTTCAATATCTCGAAGCACCACCTGAAGACACTGTTCTGATAATCGAAGCGGGCAAAATTGATAAGAAGACACTCGGTAGCGCTAAATGGTGTAAAGCCATTGATAAGTTAGGGGTCATAACTCAAGTGTGGCCTATCAAACCACAGCAAACTCTCACATTCATGCGTCAACGCGCCAATAAACTAAAGCTCAATATTGATTATGATGCGCTCGAAATTTTATCGTCTCGCCTAGAGGGCAACCCGCTCGCGGCGAAACAAGAGCTAGACAAACTCGCAATTTTACATGGCAACAACACAATTAGCGTTGGCATGATCTTGGACGAAGTCAAAGACTCTGCTCGCTATGACGTATTTGATTTAAGTAAAGCCATGCTTAGTGGCCAAGCAAAAAAAACTGCGAGCATAGTTGGTCATTTGAAAGCTGAAGGTAATCTGCCAATCACTATGATCTGGCCACTTAGTCGTGACGTCCGTGTGCTTGAAGGTTTGATTCCTCTTATTGGGCAACAACAACGCGTTGACGCCTACCTTAAGGGCAAACGCATCTTTGCCCAGCAGCAAGCAGACTATGTCTCGGCTGCAAAACGCTTAAACACCAAAAGCATTAACGATCTTACGCTCATGCTTAAGAAAATCGATGACGCATCAAAAGGCGTGTTTGGATCGGAGCCTGCGTGGCTTTTAATCGAGCAACTCGCCATGCACATTGCTCACCCTCCCAAATAGCGCCTCCGCTCCCCCATACTTACCCTAACAATTTTCATTATCATCATTGGTATTCACGCTTCGATAAATTCGATGATGGTCTTTTCCTAATGAGAACAAGTACTTAGCGCAAAACACCTAGAATCAACTACAGTTATATATTGTCATTGATCAATTTTGGACACTATGAATGAGTCTCTACAGCGTTATTGTCGGTCTAGTTGTCGTCTGCATTTCAAGCTTTTCACATGCGGCAAGCTATAAAGTAACGAATTCCAAGTCGAGCGGTAATGGATCTTTACGCTGGGCGATAGAGCAAGCAAACAACAACCCAGGCGCAGATATTGTTGAAGTCCCGGGCTCCTTTGATAGCAGCAACCCAATTGTTCCCGTTACCGGTGGCGGCTCAAGCCGTTACACTTTTGAGAATCCAATTCTTGTAACTGACGATATTACGATCAAAGGTCTTGGAAGTTCACGCCCCGTTATCGATGACCACCAACATTAGATTACGACTGCGGGCCTCACAAATGTGGGCTATCCGTTTGATCAAGGTCCAGGCGGTGGCGGGGCAACAATTCTCAAGCCAGTCAGCACGCTATTTCGTGTAAACCGGGCAAATGGCGCGGGCCGGACACTTGATGTTCGCATCGAGAATCTAGCCTTTACCCGAATGAGTACGTTTATCAATACGGATAATGCCAACGTAACACTTGATAACGTCGCGATCTATGGCTTCGTATGCCAACGTTCTAGTGACTTGTTAATTGTGCATGGTCTCGGAGGTTCTCTTACAATCAAAGATAGTTTGATCTTTGATAATCTCGTCAACAACGGACAACAAGATCTCGTCATCAACAACGATCTCACCATTATTAATTCTGCCTTTTCGAACAACTCTAACCGCGCTATCAGGGTCGTTTCTGACCGCTTAGTATCAATGACTGACAGTACAAGCAAGAACGTTATTATCCGTGATTCCTATTTTGATGGTTTAGATTCGGGTGCGCTTGAATTCAAAAACGCTAGCGTAGAAATCAGTAATTCAGTTTATGATGGGCGTGATGCAACCCCTACTCGCGCGATCAAAGTGATAGACGGAGATTTAACGTTAACTAACAGCACCTGGTACTACACGTCGAAAACAATCAACAATATCGGACAAATCTTTCAAGGAACACACATTGAATTAGCGGGAAGTGCGCAGCTGATTGCACGCAACAATCTTCTTCTTTCTACCAACTCGGCAACAAACACAATACCTTTAGTTTATCCCGCGAACTGGGACGATACTGGAGTATTCGCGCGAGCGGTAAACGATAACAACTATTTATCCCGTATCAACGGTGATGACTCAGCGCTCAATCTGTCCCCGCTTCATTGCGTCAATGCAAGCTTCAATAGAAATTGTTTCGTCCCTAACGCCTTATCCACTCCCTTAGTCGATCAAGGAAATACCGCAGATGCACTCTACGGAGATGGAGCACCAATCTCTGAAGACCTTCTTGGAGAGCTCCGCGCACAAGGCGCATCCGTCGATATAGGCGCATATGAAAAGCATGAGACACTTTATGCGCATGCAGATCATTACCAAACAAATGAAGGGGTGAATTTAATTGTTTCGACCGCTAACGGGGTGCTAAGCCAATGATTCAACACCAGGAGGTCTCAGCGTTTCACTCAAAGCCCAAACGCTTCATGGAACTGTGACGCTGAACCCTGATGGCTCGTTCGATTATATGTCTAACAACGGATACTACGGGCAAGACCAATTTGAATATGAGCTATCGGGAAAATCAGCTTATGTAACTATTGATGTAGTCTCTACTGGATGGATAAGTATTCCTAGCAACCAACAACCTACTGCGGGCGCGGACAGCTATACCATTCACGAAGGTGAAACCCTAGATCGCCCCGCCCCAGGACTTCTTGAGAATGATTCAGACGATCAAAATACAACAGCACCTTTATAATTGTGCCTAGAAGCAAGGCTTCATAAAGCTCCAATCCATGGCGCTGTCACGATTAATTTGGATGGCAGTTTCACTTTTATCCCAGACCCCGGATATATAGGTAGCGATGAATTCTTTTATGATGCGGTTGATAACGGACTGAAGCATAGCCCTCCTGCTAAAGTAACAGTGCAAATCAATTCCGGAGCAAGAGCCGGAGCTGAAACAAAAGTTGCAACTAAAGCTGGGGCGGCCGGCTGGGCTTCGCTCAATGGATTGTTTGCATTACTCGTTAGCAGCTATCTAATGTCCAAGCGTAATAAACACGCACAGTCTCTTTTACTTGTTTGTGCAGCATCATTAATAACAAGTTTAATCAGCTCTGATGCGCAAGCCGATGAGTCACAGCTAGATTCATCGCCGCAAACAGCAACTCAAGCCCCTCTTGAAGACCAGTTCTTTAAAGGATTCATTGCAGATCTAAGTTTTGGGTACTCTAACCTTGAACCAGAAGCGCCATCTAATATTTGGACACAAAATCGTGATCATGGCGCTGCATTTGCTGTGGGTGTGGGATATCAATTTACGAATCAGTTTTCGATAACTCTACGTTATTATGACTTCCATACAATCAAACTAAACTCATCAGACCCACTATATGACGATGTAAGCATTGAATATCGCGTACTAGAGCTCGCGGGTACATATCGTTTTACTCAACTGTGGGAAAGCCAGTTCGCACCATTTATTCTCGGTGGTGTTGGTTATCTAGACCCTAAGATTAAAGGCGATACAGACAGCGTCACGACTGAAGAAGACAATCATCTCGCATATGGCGTCGGGATAAGTTTAAGTCCAATGAAACATGGCATGTTCGATTTAGTCTGGCAAAGCATGGCAGGTGAGGTTGACCTTATTTCATTGCGTTTGACTGTAGATGTCCCAAACTAAATGCTCTTACATCTTTGTCGTTCTGCTATGTATCTCAATCAGATATTTGGTTTAACGACAACACTACAGTATGACGGCAGTGCGGTTTTCGAAGGGCAGTATTGGCGACTGATAAGCGCGCACTTTAGCCATCTAACTTGACTTCACTTAAGCCAAAACATGGCTGCTTTATTGTTACTCGTTTATCTACTTCCTTGCCTAAAAAGTATAAAAACCCTAAATCTCGTATTTGTTATTAGCGGAATAGCGATCACAGGTATGTATTATCTATTCTTTCCGCTATCCATTTCCTATGCTGGCTTAAGCGGTTGCCTTCATGCCCTAGCAGCTTTTGGCATACTGAAACAGATATTTAGCTCTTCAATTAAAAATGCGAGAGTCGCTAAAACTCTAGCATTTTTACTTTCCGTCAAACTTGGGTACGAAGTATTTGCCATCAACGATACCTCTATCGCAACAGAGGCACATTTGATTGGGCGATATCAGGACTGTTGCTGACAATATGCTTCAATTATTTAGAACGTATCGGCCTACTCTGGCGCCGCACACTCAGACCGCGCGGGGTCATTTGAGCAGCGAATCTTCCAAAGAAGAGTCAAAGCCTTAGCATCCATCTTCCCTTCTTGTTTCAAGCTCACCCTAATTTCTTTACTGAAACGATCCAGCTCTTTCTTCGTATCGGCATCGGTTTTGATCCAATACTTAGCAGGTATTTCTGCTTCCGCATCTTTTACCTGCTTGTGGATGAAAGGTAAACGAGATACTACATACTCACGCATTAAATTGCCGAAGTTATCATCGAATCGTTCTTTATTAATGACTGTCTGAAGCATCCCATAATAGAAACGATGATCAATAATTCCACCATCTGTCCCAAGCCCTTGGTACAGTTCAAAAGTGTTATATGCCAAGGCTGGCATCAATAGAATATCGATGTTTCCATTATTAAATTGTCCTGAAAACGTTGCGAGCGAGGTACCAACCGGTGAGGCGCCAGCTAAGCTCGACAACTGCAAAGCCTGAGGATCTTCGTTTAACACTGAAATTTTCTTGCCACTAAATTCAGCGACCGTGTCTATATTTTTATCATTCACAAAAGCAAACATGGATCCTACCGGAAACGAAGCCACAACTTCGTATTTACCGTTGGTCATCAATTTACCCGCTTTAGGATTCGCTAGAGTAACCAGTACACGATCCAATTCGTCGTCAGACAAAATGCCTCCGATAGCGTCAAGGCTGCCTGCGAACGGCACATAATTTCGTGAGAGTATCGCCGTTAGATGTACTGCATCGCATAAGCCCGCCTTGAAATCATTAGATGCCACTTTCTCATCGGTATAAGTGATGAATTCAAGATCAAGCCCCCATCCTAAAGCCTTTGGCTTAAGGTCGGAAAAGAACTCAACTACGGGCCCCGTTTTCCCTACAGGATCCCAAAGACAATATTTCTTTTTTTCGAGAGAAAAAGACTGCACTGAAAATAGTGCACAGAAGATAAAAATGGTCGTTTTGGTTGCAGTATTCATCACTAAACCGTGGCCTCTTATTCGTTATTATTTAATAGCGAGTGCCTTGGAATGCGTAGGTAACTGCATACAAATACCTATCAAAGCGCTTCTAAGCTACTCCTTAATAGGTCTGATAGAAAGTGATTAATGCTGATTTATTGAACTGAGTGCCTTGTTCAATGAATAAACAGGGCACAGATCAGAAACGAAATTACGCGCTGAGGACGTCTTCGATAAAGTCCAAACGGTCTTGGCCAAAGTACATTTCATTATCCAAGAACATTGTCGGTGCACCAAAACAACCGCGCTTAACCGCTGCTTCTGTGGCTTCTTTCAATTGATTTTTAATCTCGTCTTGTTGAACTAACTCTGCAAACGCAGCGGCGTCAATGCCAGCCTCCGTCAATACTTCATCTATCACCTCTGGCTTACTCATATCCAGACCTTTCACCCACATCGCGTCATAGACAACATCGATATAGGCATCAACACAATCAAGTTCCATTGCAGCAAATACGCCACGCATTAGTTGCAGGGTATTTACTGGGAAGTGCGGGTTCATTTTGAATTCAACACCATAACGACGCACGAAACGCGGAATGTCGCTTAACAACATGTACTTGCCTTTGGCAGGAACCAAGCCCGGCGGTGTATTATTTGTCGCTTTATGTACTGCGCCCAATAGCATTGGCTCATAAACAACATCAGCATTGTATTTGTCGCTCATCTTGGCGAGCTGTTTGTGCGCTAGGTAAGCCGTCGGGCTACCAAAATCAAAATAAAACTCAATTTGCTTTGCTGAATCACTCATCGTTATTCCTATATGTATAAATTACGTTCAAGCTGGGTTGGCTAATAGTAAGAGCGTTACCACTTCTCTACCCATGGACGGACATCAAGCTCAAAGGTCCACGCGTTGCGTGGTTGCTCATGAAGCATGACATAATTTTTTGCCAAATCTGCAGGTTGAACGACTCCATCCTTCTCTACAAATTTTTGATACTCGGGGTGGTTTTCACGGATCCACTGTGTGTCTACGGCCGCATCAATTACAACATGCGCAACATGAATATTCTTTGGCCCAAGCTCTCGAGCCATTGACTGAGCGAGGGCTCTGAGACCATGTTTTGCACTGGCAAATGCGCCAAATATAGCGCCGCCTCGTACACTTGCCGTTGCACCGGTAAAGATAATCGTTCCGCGCTTACGCTGACTCATTACGCGAGCAGCTTCTCTTCCGACAAGGAAACCTGAGAAACAAGCCATTTCCCATATCTTGTAAAACTTACGTGCACTTGTATCGAGAATACTCATAGGCACATTCGCCCCAACATTAAATACAACCACTCCGATTTCGCCGATGTTGTTCTCAATATTTTCGAATAGCTCCTGAACTGCATCTTCGCTGCGTGCATCCACACCAAAACCACGTGCTTCATAGCCTTCATCATTAAGTGCTTTGGCTGCCTCTTTGACTAGCTCTTCACTGCGACGAACCATGCATACACTCAAACCCGTCAGGGCAAACTCTCTAGCGATCGCACTGCCAATAGCATCTCCAGCACCAACGATAAGTGCTACTTTTTTATCGCTCATGTATTAAGCAACCTTTGTAAGGCTTACATTTTGTAAGCTGTTGAATTTAATAGAATTCAATATTGTAAGGAATTCTTGGTTTTTTCTAAGCATTATTGAACTCAAATATGGGCTCTAAAGGATCAACATTATAAGCTGCAAGAAGAGAATTAACTGCACTAAATCGAGACTCAGCGCTAGCAAAATTCATGAAAAGTAAGTCATGCTTTCATCGCTTAAAACTTCAGCTGCTAGACAGAAGCGGCTGTTAGTGCTTCTCGGTTCACCGTGCCCGCTTCGAAGAAGATTGCAGACCTTAACGCTTTGACCCCCACCTGCTTCGAGAGGTCGAGTTGTGTCGGTTCAAATTATATCTACAGGTCGCCTGTGATAACCGCACGAGGGGCGGGTATCACTGCTTATTCTTATAAAGCTCTGATTTTAAAGGGGTAATGAATTAGCAAATGCGTATTCAATACGCATTTGCTAAAGAGTGTGCGCAACTTGAAAAAAAGGAAGTCTCATAAGTCTATGATTATTAATGAATTGATCGTTCCGAAGGTGTTAACCTAATTGAAAAGTGATACCCGTATCGGGCACGTAGAATTAACTGTTATGAGTCACTGAGAAATGAATGACGAAGAATTCCAAACATATATCGACAACTGCTTCGATGAGCTAGAAAGAAAGCAGCAATACCTTATCGATACATTTGGCTTCGGCTCTTTCGACAAGTTCGAGCACGACTTCGAGAAGGAAGAGTTATATCTCATAAAGAACGACAAGGTATTGGTAAAAGCTAAGATTATTCCTATCGGTAGCTTTAACACTGAAAGCGGAACTTGGATGTGGGGCTGGGCCAACGAAGCTTTCCCTGAAGGCCTTAGAGGTAAAGCCGCAAAGTTAAAAGAATTAGAAGCTATCACTGGCTTCGAAATGTTCGGCAATGATATGGCCGAAATTGATGAAGATATGGCTTGGGAAATTTCTGGGATGTCGCTTAACCTCCTTGGCTTCGAGGGTGTCTATCGCGGCCCCGCAAATAAAACCCAATATTTCTATGCAATGGAGCAAGTCGCAAGTGTTAACTCATAACAAGCGCATGTTGCATCAGCCACTGCGTGGCTTGGATGGTTTTTCCGCTCGTGCCTCGCTACAAAACCGCCGCAAATGCGGGCGTTATGCATAAGGATATAGAAATGTACCTTTGGAAAATAAATCAACTAAAAGAAACTCTTTCAACAACAGGGTTAAGTCAAAAATCCAGCCTCTCCTACTTATTGATTTTCGGAGTGGTTGTGACAGGCGGTATGGAATTTATGGCCTATGTACCATATGAGAATATAAATATATGGCGCCAAGTAATCACCGTTGGTTACTTGTTGTTTGCTGTGGTTGGAACATGCCTTTTCTATAAGGCCAATGGCGGTAGTTCTGGTGAAAATATCTTTGAACGTTATATCAGTTTAGGCGTGGTAGTTACTATAAGGCTGATTCCACTAATGGTTGCCTTAATGATCGGTTTAGGGGTTTATCTTGGCATTACCCAGGGTGTCGAAGATGACTTTATGGCACATACAACCTTAGCTGAGGTCGTCATTACTTTATTCTGGGCATTCTTGGTTTGGTACAAAATGGTAAGCCACGTACGAGACGTAGCAAATGCATAACAAGTCAATCAATGGCGCCTCACGGCTGGACCTCCGCACTGCGTGCTCCGGCCCATTATTGAGGCGTTAGGCTCCCTGAAAGCATATGAATCTATTCAACGAGAGCATTGTAGGAATTCTTAACGAATACTTTTCAGAAAATGAGGAGTATGTAGAGTCAATTCTATTGGCATCCTATGGATTTAAAATCCAATTTGTTAACTTCGATGTTCAGTGTGAAGAAAGGGTTTTTGCCACTATTGCTGGTAAGCGCTATGAGTGGAGTGATGCTCCAACTTCGGCTCCATGGGGATTGCTGGGTAGGCAACTAGCTAAGCGGGCTGTGTTAAAAAGCCCAGAATTACTAAGCATCGAATTTGAAAGCGGCGATGTCTTTGATATCGAGACTGCAGAAAATCAGTACGAATCGGTAATCTTTAATTTTCCTCCCCAAGATGGGGCTTTGGTTATGGAAATATTCTAATCGGTCAAAAGCCTAACAAGTGCATGTTGTTCGCCCGTTTCACGGGCCGGGACCTCCGCACTGCGTGCTCCGGCCCCAAATGCAGGCGTTATACACCCAAGGATGAACATGCGTAGGCTCATAACTCTCTTAGCTATCTTTTGGCCATATCAACTAGCTTTT
>JAKVBL010000007.1 GCA_022447365.1 Oleiphilaceae bacterium | reverse complement strand
CCCCTTCAAGATAAGTTTTCCCTGATTCCTTGAGAATCCTAAAGGGCCCTTAAAGACTATGAGGTTGATAGGCAGGGTGTGTAAGCGTTGTGAGGCGTTGAGCTAACCTGTACTAATTGCCCGTGAGGCTTGACTATATAACGCCAAAGCGTCTTCGAAAGAGGGCTGGGTGTATAGGCAACCAATCGAACAATCGACGAATAATGAAGATATGAACCATAAGCGACTACTATCGCTTCCAATGTTAAAGACAACAGCAGAATTAAGTGTTGGTGTAACGACAATAAGTTACTTCAACCAGAGTTTTGCCTGACGACCATAGAGAGCTGGAACCACCTGATCCCATCCCGAACTCAGAAGTGAAACGGTTCATCGCCGATGGTAGTGTGGGAGGTCCCATGTGAGAGTAGGTCATCGTCAGGCTTCTAATATGAGAGAGGGTTATCTGGTTGGATAGCCCTTTTTTTCTGTATGGAATTTATAGACAGAGCATTCACATGGGTACCATGTGGAGTAAGGCAAAGACTGCTGTAGGCAATTCTAGGTATATCCCGTAAGCATACAACGAGCTAAGCCTGTGAGCAAAGGTCCGTCGCGACCGGCTTTAATCTTCTAATGCAAAACTGCTGTGGAATCTCGTCCTTTTTATAAATCGCAAGATCATCCTCTCAAACCGCACCTGTTACTTTAATTATTAATCCCTGTTCAAGCTAAGAACGTTTTGGGCAAGTTTGGTTTTAACCGTGAAAGCACTAACACAGTTTTGGGTATGCTTTTTAATGTGTGTGGTAAGAGCTTGTGGTCTATCCATCAATTCTGTATGCGATAACAGTATTAGTGATGTGCTTATTATCGGTCCACGACTGAGTGCTGATCACAAATTAGACAAAATGCATTATGTTTACTTAAATGGCCACACTACTTAAAGCGAGGTGAGTTTATGGGCTCTCAAAAAATTGTGGGTATCGTTTTGATTGTGGTTGGTGTTGCAGTTGTTCTATGGGGGTATAACGTTAGTTCTTCTCTATCTGGCCAAGTGGGGCAGGCGTTGACGGGTTCGTCATCTACAAAGGCAATTGTCGCTTTTGTTATTGGTCTTGTTTGTATTGTTCTTGGCATTAAAAAAGTAAAGTAACTATTTTTTCGCTCTTTTGGGGATCCTTACGATCTGAGTGTTTGAGATATAACACTGGAGTGTCCGATTGTTTTTATCGATTAAGAGCCATAAATAGCCAAGTCCGAATATAGATGTCGATATAAATGCTCCGATAAATCTGCGGAGTGCTTGTACCCATGTGATGCGTTTTGCATCGTGAGTCTGGACACGAAGATGCCAAACTTGCATACCAAGTGTTTGTCCGGTTTTGGTCCAGAAATATCCGTAGAATAAAAACAATGTGGCGAACAATATTACTGTTAGAATTGGGTCGCCAATTGTACTGCCGCTTTCATTCATTGCCTTGTACGTTTCAGCTCCAATGACTTTTTTGGAAATCATCATGTAGACACCAGTGGTGACCATTAAAAGAGCAATATTTAGGAGAAAATCATAAAACATCGCAGCTAGCCGTCGAGGTAAGCCCGCAGTGTTCATTTCTTCTACGTTTTCGTAAAACTCGCGCATATTTTTTCCAAATCATTAATCGTTGCGAATACTAGCGCATATAAGATCCCAAGTTTAGAAAATATTACAAACTAAAGATTGGAAAGTGCTTGAGTTCGCCCCTAAATGCGTTCCGGTCAATGTAAATTATGTTACAGTACGCTGCTTTGCTGCTGATGCAGCTCATTGAATTCTATAACTAAAACTTCCTGGTGAGTCCTTAAAGATGAAGACGGCAGAAATCCGCGAGAAATTTCTAGATTACTTTGCTCGAAACGAGCATCAGCGAGTGGCAAGTAGTTCACTCGTTCCGGCCGATGACCCGACCTTGCTATTCACTAATGCGGGTATGAATCAATTTAAGGATACGTTTCTAGGTACTGAAAAACGTGCCTATAGCCGAGCGACCACATCTCAAAAATGCGTTCGCGCAGGTGGTAAACATAACGATCTTGAAAACGTTGGTTATACGGCTCGCCATCATACGTTTTTTGAAATGTTGGGGAACTTTAGTTTTGGTGATTACTTTAAAACAGAGGCGATTGAGTTTGCTTGGACATTTCTGACCAAGGAACTTGGGATTCCAGAAGAAAAGCTTTGGGTGACGGTCTATAAGGACGATAAAGAGGCTGAAGAAATTTGGTTTAATCATATTGGTATCAATCAAGATCGCTTTTCTCGTTTAGGAGAAAAAGACAACTTCTGGTCGATGGGTGATACCGGGCCATGCGGACCTTGTACCGAGATTTTTTACGATCATGGTGAAGCTGTTGCAGGTGATCCTCCTGGTGGACCAAATGATGACGGTGATCGTTACATTGAGGTTTGGAATCTGGTATTTATGCAGTTTAACCGCACTGCCGACGGGAAAATGAATCCATTACCAAAACCTTCAGTTGATACAGGGATGGGGTTGGAGCGTATCGCTGCCGTTATGCAAAGTGTGCATAGCAACTACGAGATCGATCTATTCCAAGATTTGTTATCTGATGCGTCTAATCTTTTGAATGGTGTGTCCACTGAAGAAAAATCTTTGCGTGTTATTGCTGATCATATTCGCTCAGCCGCGTTTTTGATTGCGGACGGTGTGATGCCGTCTAATGAAAGTCGTGGATATACATTGCGTCGTATTATTCGCCGCGCTATTCGCCACGGTAATAAACTTGGCGCGGAAGGGGTATTTTTCTACAAGTTAGTTTCTAGTCTTGTTCATATAATGGGAGACGCCTACCCAGAGTTGAGGACGGGGCAGGTTCAAATCGAGAAAATTTTGCTTCAAGAAGAGCAGCAGTTCGCTAAGACACTGGATAAAGGTATGCGGCTTTTAGAAGCTGATATTGATCAGCTTGAAGGCAAGGTTATTTCCGGAAAAACAGTATTTACGCTTTATGATACTTACGGTTTTCCCGTTGACTTAACTAACGATATTGCGAGAGAGCGCGGATTGACGCTTGATTACCATGGATTTGATGTGGCCATGGAAGCGCAACGCGAAAGAGCTCGATCCGCTAGCAAGTTCGACGTTGATTATAATAATACCTTCTCTATCGAAGGCGAAACGAGTTTTGTTGGCTATGAGTCCCTAGAAGGCCAAAGTAATATCGTCGCCACGCTTATTGATGGTCAGGAAGCTTCTTTAGCGCAAGGACAAGCTGGGGCTATCGTACTTGATGTAACGCCTTTTTATGCTGAGTCTGGTGGTCAGGCCGGAGATACGGGTGTAATTCGCTCAGGTGATTCGGTTTTCGAAGTAAAAGATACTCAAAAGCAAGGCAATCAATTTGTTCATCTTGGTGTTGTAGCTAACGGCAATTTTGCTAAAGACGATTCTGTAGAGTGTGAAGTTGCCCAGTCAGAGCGAGAAGCAACTGCTTTGAACCATTCTGCAACACACCTTTTGCATGCTGCTTTGCGCAAGGTTTTAGGTGAACACGTGGTCCAGAAAGGGTCATTGGTAAATAGTGAGCGTTTGCGTTTCGACTTTGCGCATTATGAAGGGGTGACTAAAGAGCAAGTTAGCGAATTGGAATCGATTGTTAATTCCGAGATTCGCGCTAATACAGCCGTAACAACTACGTTGACCAATATGGATTCGGCTCGCGAGATGGGTGCAATGGCATTGTTTGGTGAAAAGTACGGTGATGAAGTGCGCGTACTTTCTATGGGACGTAATTCTTTTTCTGTTGAACTTTGTGGCGGTACACACGTGCAACGAACAGGAGATATCGGTCAACTTGTAATCGTTTCTGAAGGTGGCATTTCTTCTGGTGTACGTCGAATCGAAGCGCTCACAGGTGATGCGGCCGAACGTTATGTTCGTGAAAACTTAGAGCAACTTTCTGAGTTAGCGGCGGCTTTGAAATGTAATAAAGATGTCGTCCTAGACAAAGCGTTGGGTCAGTTTGAAAAGCTTAAATCTGCAGAAAAAGAGCTTGAAAAATTAAAGGCGAAACTAGCTGCTGATGCGGGTAGTGAGTTGGCTGGTAATGCAAAAGATGTGTCGGGTATTAAAGTTTTGGCGCAAAACGCTGAGGGCATGGATCGTAAAGCGTTAATGGATGCCGTTGATAAATTGAAGAATGAGCTTGGTGAAGCTGTCGTGTTATTAGCTGCTAAGGAAGGCGATAAGATTGTTTTGATTGCGGGTGTAACTAAGTCGATTTCAAAGAAATTTTCAGCTGGCGAATTGATGAAAGAAGTTTCCCAGATCGTTGATGGTAAAGGTGGCGGTCGTCCTGATATGGCGCAAGGTGGTGGCACCAATTTGGCTAGGCTAGATGAAGCTTTAGCTAGGGTTCAAGTTTGGGTTGAAAGTAAGTTATAATCCCGCGCTTTTTGCATATACGTAGTGCGTTGGTAGTGGTACAGGAATAAAGAAATGGCGTTGTTGGTTCAGAAGTTTGGCGGCACATCTGTTGGTACGGTTGAGCGTATCGAAGCTGTTGGGGATAAAATTAAAGGCTTTCGCGATAAGGGAGATGACATCGTCGTAGTTGTTTCTGCAATGAGTGGAGAAACAAATCGATTGATCGGTCTTGCCAACGACATTACCGACGAGCCTACGCCTAGAGAAATGGATGTGTTGGTGTCAACGGGTGAGCAGGTAACGATTGCCTTGTTGAGTATGGCACTGAACAAAAGGGGCTGTCCTGCTAGATCATATACAGGCGGGCAGGTTCGAATTACAACCGACGATACGCATACGAAGGCGCGTATTCTGGATATCGACGAAGATAAGATGCGCTCTGATATTGAGCAAGGGCGCGTTATCGTTGTAGCTGGATTCCAAGGGGTTGATGAAAAGGGCAATATCACGACGCTTGGTCGTGGTGGCTCAGATACAACTGCTGTTGCTTTGGCGGCTGCTCTCAAAGCTGATGAATGTCAAATCTATACGGATGTCGACGGTGTATACACAACAGACCCTCGTGTAGTTGAGTCAGCGCAACGTCTGGAGCAGATTACTTTTGAAGAGATGATCGAGATGGCTAGTCTCGGTTCTAAAGTTTTGCAGATTCGTTCTGTCGAGTTTGCGGGTAAATATAGTGTGCCTTTGCGCGTTCTATCCAGTTTTAAGGAAGGGCCGGGTACCTTAATTTCTATAGATAATGAGGGTGGTATGGAGCAGCCGTTAGTTTCTGGTATTGCTTTTAATCGTGATGAAGCGAAATTAACGCTTGTTGGTGTTCCTGATATTCCGGGTATCGCTAGCAAGATTTTAAAGCCTGTCAGTGATCAGAATATTGAACTCGACATGATTGTTCAAAACGTTGGTGTCGATAACTGCACGGACTTTACTTTTACGGTCCACCGTAATGACTACAAAAAAGCATTGGCAATTTTAGAGCAGGTTTGTGCTGATCTAGGTGCTAAGCAGGTCGTTGGCGATGACACAATCGCGAAAGTCTCTATCGTTGGTGTTGGTATGCGATCGCATGCAGGTGTTGCTACCACCATGTTCGACGCGCTCTCTCAGGAAGGCATTAATATTCAGATGATCTCTACGTCTGAAATTAAAATCTCAGTCGTGATTGATGAGAAGTACATGGAATTGGCTGTGCGCACATTGCATACAGCGTTTGATTTGGATAAGAGTGAGTAATTACAGTTCTCGCTTATAATCCGCTTAATACAAGCTTGCCGGTAATGATTAGATGTCCATAAAGAAAAGTTCTAAGATGTTCCTTTCTTTTTGAGAAAAGTAGACTTTACTGGCAGTAATTAATTTGGACGACCTACAAGTTAAGATAATCTTTGGAAGGTAGTACAAACGAAGGAGTTGCAATAATGCTAATTTTGACGCGCCGCGTTGGTGAAACGCTTATGGTTGGCGATGATGTCACAGTGACTGTGCTGGGAGTAAAAGGTAACCAGGTACGAATTGGTGTAAATGCACCGAAAGATGTGTCTGTTCACCGTGAAGAAATCTACCAAAGAATCCAGAAAGAGAAGTCCGATACTTCGGGTTCTGATGAGTAATTAGGCGAATCGTTTATTCCCTGATCGATCCTCTGAAAAAACAGGAAATAAACGAAATTGGCGCTTGGCATTTAATATTTTTTTGGTATTATACGGCGCGTCTGGAGAGATGGCCGAGTGGCTGAAGGCGCACCCCTGCTAAGGGTGTATGGGTTTACGCCCATCGAGGGTTCGAATCCCTCTCTCTCCGCCATGACACCTTTTTGAAGATACGCGGCTGTAGCTCAGCTGGATAGAGTACCTGGCTACGAACCAGGCGGTCGGAGGTTCGAATCCTCCCAGCCGCGCCACTTCAAACCTACCTTAAGTTGTACCTTGATTTTTATAAGATGCGGCTGTAGCTCAGTTGGATAGAGTATCTGGCTTCGAACCAGGTGGTCGTAGGTTCGAATCCTACCAGCCGTGCCACACCCCTTTTAATCAAGTATTTCGGTTTATGACCGAACCATTGCGCGGCTGTAGCTCAGCTGGATAGAGTACCTGGCTACGAACCAGGCGGTCGGAGGTTCGAATCCTCCCAGCCGCGCCACTTTCCCCTAATTTGTTTCGAACGACATGACGTGTCGTTATAAATTTTATTATTGGCCTTAGTTTTCAGGGAGGTCAAATCATGAAATTTAAAAATCTATTCAATGTAAGAAGCAATTCGCGCTCAAATAGGGCTGCAAGTCCTCACCTATATTTGCCCACGTATCCTCTGAGTCATTCGCATAAAAGATTGGTCGAGAGGAGTTTGCTCTCCAGCTTGCGTGATGCAACGCAGACGTTTGATAACGAGGTTGATCGAGTTATGGCAGTTTTGTCGACAACCGTTAGTAGAGATGTTCAGAGGAATCGAATTAATGACGTGATGGCTACAGGGGCAGGCACTTTCTTGGAGATGGGTGGTCTTGAGTGTGTGCATTGGTATCTGGAGTGTGATGGTGAGAGTGTCTATTTGTGTCGCTCTTCTTTTCGGGCGGTTAGTCCTCTTGAATCTTGGTTAACTGAACGTGTGTTGGTGCTAGGTTCTTCAGTGTTAGTTGATTACTTGCTACTCGTTAATAGGGGAGAGGGCAATATAAACAAACATTGGTGTTTGGCTTGCGAGATTTTGCGTCAGGTTTTACAGCTTAGTGAGTGTGCAGATTTCTCCAAGCGATCTTCGCGCGGTCAGGGTTTAAAAATTTATTATGAAGGCTTGTGCTTTGTAGTTCATAAGTCGGATCAAGTTTATATGGTTTATTCTGTCTCAGGGTCGGTGGCATTGTTGCAGGCAGTCTAGGGTCTTCAAGGTCTCTTGTATGGGTTACGTGCTTGTCTTTTTACTCATAACAGTTTGTATATTGGTATCTATCTGTATTCCTTTTTGTTTTGGTGTTTTGCATTAGTTTTGGTTATGGTCTTAATAGCGGATTCAAATTTGCTAAGCCTATTGAATGGCGGTAAATTACCGGAGCTTTTAAATGGCAGGAAAATGCACGCCTGCTTACTTATAAATTAATCCATAAGGGTTGATCAAACTATGAGCGATTTAATGACTCAAGCGTTCAGTCTCATGGCTGTCGGTATGGGCTTCGTCTTCGTATTTCTGGCGATTCTTGTTGTTGTGACTTCGACTATGTCAAAGCTAGTCAACAAGTATGCGCCGAAGCCTGAACCAGCTAAAGCGGCGCCAGCTCCTGTTGCTGCAGCGCCGGCTGATGCACAATTACTTGCAGTTTTACAAGAAGCGGTTAATCAGTACCGTTCGGACAAGAAACGCTAATATCGAATTATAACTACTAAACCTTTAATAGAAGGCCTGACAGTAATGACTGAAGCAAATAAGAAACTCGGTATCACCGATGTGGTACTTCGAGATGCTCACCAATCACTTCTTGCAACACGTATGCGTATCGACGATATGCTTCCAATCGCTGAGAAATTAGACCAAGTTGGTTATTGGTCTCTAGAGTCATGGGGCGGTGCGACGTTTGACTCATGTATTCGTTTCATTGGCGAAGATCCATGGGATCGTATTCGCGAACTTAAAAAAGTGATGCCAAATACTAAGCAACAAATGTTGTTGCGTGGTCAAAATCTTCTTGGCTACCGTCATTACGCAGATGATGTTGTTGATAAGTTTGTTGAGCGTGCTGTTAAAAATGGCGTAGAAGTGTTCCGAGTGTTTGATGCGATGAACGACCCTCGCAACCTTGAGCGCGCTTTGAAAGCGGTTAAAGCAAATGGCGGTCATGCTCAGGGTACGCTTTCTTACACAACTAGTCCGGTTCATACCCTCGAAAACTGGATTGAATTAGCTAAGCAAATCGAAGACCTTGGTGCTGACTCGATCGCAATCAAAGACATGGCTGGTACTTTGACTCCATACGCAGCTTACGAGTTAGTAAGTCGTTTGAAAGCTCAGACTGATCTTGAGGTTCAATTGCACGCTCATGCTACTTCTGGTATCTCAGACATGGCAATTTTAAAAGCTGTTGAAGCGGGTATTGACCGTGTTGATACAGCCATTTCATCTATGTCTATGACTTACGGCCACACGGCAACGGAAAGTGTTGTTGCAGCACTTGCGGGCACAGATCGTGATACTGGTCTAAACATGGACTTGCTAGAAGAGATCGCCGCTTACTTCCGCAAAGTACGTAAGAAGTATGCGAAATTCGAAGGCTCTTTGCGTGGTACAGATTCACGTATCCTTATCGCTCAAGTTCCTGGCGGCATGTTAACCAACATGGAAAACCAGTTGAAAGAGCAAGGTGCGGCGGACAAATTTGATGCGGTATTAGAAGAGATTCCACGTGTTCGTGAAGACTTAGGTCATATTCCTCTTGTTACTCCTACATCTCAAATTGTTGGTACACAGGCTGTATTGAATGTATTGACTGGTGAGCGTTACAAGTCAATTTCAAAAGAGACGGCTGGTATTCTTAAAGGTGAATACGGTGCAGCTCCGGCCCCATACAATAAAGAACTTCAAGATCGTGTACTTGATGGTGCAGAAGCGATTACATGTCGTCCGGGTGATCTTCTAGAGCCTGAAATGGATAAGTTGACTGATGAAGTTAAGAAGCTTTCTGAAGAAAATGGCTTCAAGCTTGCAGACGACGTAGTTGATGACGTTCTAACGTATGCACTGTTCCCGCAGATTGGTCTTAAGTTCCTGGAGAATCGTGGCAACGCTGACGCGTTCGAGCCAGTGCCAAGTGAAGATGATGTTCTTGCTGGTAAAGGCGGCAAGGGTGTTTACACCATTAATGTTGGTGGTCAGTCTTACACTGTTGAAGTGGAAGAAGGTGGCGACATTACTGGTATAGTTCCAGTTCAAGGTGGTGCAGCAGCAGCACCAGTAGGTGCGGCTCCGGCAGCAGCACCAGCGGGTGGCGGTGAGCCAGTTCCTGCTCCATTAGCGGGTAACATTTTTAAAGTAATTGCTACGCCAGGACAAGCAGTTCAAGAAGGTGATTTATTATTGATTCTTGAAGCGATGAAGATGGAAACAGAAGTACGTGCGCCTCGTGCGGGTACTGTTGGAGCTATCAGCGTTAAAGTTGGCGACTCTGTTGCAGTCGGCGATACATTGTTAACACTATAAGTAAGGTTCGTTAGATATGGAGAATATCCTCAATCTTTGGACCGGTAGTGGTTTCTACAATATCACTGGCGGCCAAATTACGATGATCGTGGTTTGTCTTTTCTTATTGTACTTAGCAATTAAGAAAGGCTTCGAACCATTACTTTTAGTGCCAATCGGTTTTGGTGGTGTTCTTGCGAACATCCCAGAAGCTGGCTTGGCACTAACTGCCGCGGAAAACGCGATTCACTTCCATAAGCCGGACGTTATGCTTGCTCTTTCAGAGGTTCTGAAGATTCCTTTTGAAGCAGGGCAAGAAATTACTGCTGAAACATTGAAGGCATTCAAAGCTGCTTATGCAGAAGGTAATGCATCTACGGTATTTGCTGCAGATCAAATCGCTAAGAATGCAGGTTATGCTAACGGCATGTTGGCGAACTTCTATAGCGTTATTATTGGTAGTACAGTTGGTCCTCTTTTGATCTTCTTGGGTGTTGGTGCGATGACTGACTTCGGTCCATTGCTTGCTAACCCTCGTACGATCTTGTTAGGTGCAGCGGCGCAGTTCGGTATCTTTGGTACCGTTCTAGGTGCAGCGGTTTTAACCATGACAGGCGTAATGGAATTCAATATTGGCGAAGCTGCAGCGATCGGTATTATCGGTGGTGCGGATGGCCCAACGTCGATTTATGTTGCTAGTGTTCTAGCGCCACATTTATTGGGCGCAATCGCTGTTGCGGCATATTCATACATGGCATTGGTTCCTGTGCTTCAGCCACCAATCATGAATGCTTTGACGAATGCTGAAGAGCGTAAGATCCAGATGGTTCAGTTACGTCCAGTACACCAATTAGAAAAAATCTTGTTCCCAATTGCGGTATTGATTTTGGTTGCGTTGTTCCTACCGGATGCTGCGCCACTTCTTGGTATGTTCTGTCTTGGTAACTTGATGAAAGAGTGTGGTGTAGTAGATCGTCTTTCTGATACTGCGCAGAATGCATTGATCAACGTTGTAACTATCTTCCTTGGTTTGTCTGTTGGTTCTAAGCTTTCAGCTGACAAGTTCTTAGATGTAACAACGCTTGGTATCCTTGTTCTAGGCATGGTTGCATTTGGTGTTGGTACTGCCACTGGTGTTCTGATGGCTAAATTGATGAACGTATTTAGCACGAATAAGATCAACCCGTTGATTGGTTCTGCTGGTGTATCTGCTGTTCCAATGGCGGCTCGCGTATCAAACCAAGTTGGTTTACAGAACAATCCGCAAAACTTCCTGCTTATGCATGCGATGGGGCCAAACGTAGCTGGTGTTATCGGATCTGCGGTTGCAGCAGGTGTAATGATTAAGTTCTTAGGCGGTTAATACGCGCTAGTACTGGATGAAAAGCCTCGGTTTTACCGGGGCTTTTTTGTTTTTAGCTTAAAAGGCCTGAGTGGCGACTGATTCGCTAGTTCGAAAACTCATAATTTATTTTGTCCAAATATCACGGACCACCTCCTCTACTCGAAAGCTGTATGTTTTTTATCAATCAATTGAGCGCCGTTTGACGTAAGGTTATCGATTAAGTTTTTAAGGCACTAAAAAGTATTTGGCTCATTAATGTGTAAGTGGAATCTGACTTACCCCAAGCGCTTGATCGTTTTTGTGCTTTTTATACAATAGCGCGTCCTTAGTTCGTGCAGTTAATAAGAGAATTCTTTCATGTCTAAAGAACCTGGCTTTTTAAAAAAAGCACTTTGGTCTGTTCGTCATGGTATTGAGCAAACATTATTTTCTGACAATTTCGTTATTGCAGATTTGAGTCCCTACGATGTCGTGCATTCCGATGGAATTATGTCTGTTCGTCATTATCAGCCCTTAGATGAGTCACAAATTGAAGTGGCCGGAGAGCAGATTGATGTGGAAGATGGCGCGACACGTGCGGCGAATATTCCAGTATTGCTTGTGCCGCCACTTGCCGCGACTTCGTTAATATTTGACTTAATGCCGCATAGAAGCGTCGTAAGATACTTTTTAGCTAGAGGTTTTGATGTCTATCTCGTTGACTGGGGAGATGTTACGGCTGATCACTCTGATTTGTCGCTCGAATCTTACGTGATGGGGTGGATGCCTCAGATCGTTGATTCGGTAGTCTCGCACTCAAAGTCTAATGAGTTGTCTATTTTCTCCTACTGCATGGGTGGCTTGTTATCATTGATGTATCTAGCTACATCAGGCGATGATCGTGTTAGAAATCTCGTGACTGTTGCGAGCCCGGTTGACATGCACCAGAGTGGTATTACGGGGAAGTTTTTATCGGTCGTGTATAAGCCAGCGCAGGCTATATCCAGTATCTTGAATGTCTCTGTATTGGATATGCCGGCTAAAATGTTCCACGTACCTGGTTGGGTTTCGTCGGTCACTTTTAAGCTTACGAACCCTATTGGTAGTGTCATTAACTCATACGAGAAATTCTTGAATCTCTGGGACAGGGAATACTTAGAAGAAAGCCTCACAATGAGTAAGTGGTTTGATGACATGGTCGATTATCCTGGTGAAACGATCAAAGATATGGCTGTTCACATGATGATTGATAATCGTATCGCAAAAGGTGAAATGCGAATTGGTAAAGCTAAGGCGCACTTTAAGAAGATTAAATGCTCTATTTTAGCGTTTGCAGGTGAGAGCGATAATATCGTTAGCGTGAAGGCCGCGCATAAAATTCTTGATATTGTGTCCTCCACAGATAAAGAATTTTGCGTTGTGCCAGGCGGGCATGCAGGGGTGTTTGCAGGTGCATCTGCGCCATCACATACATGGGCGATCAGCGCAGACTGGTTGATAGATCGTTCTGCGAAGTAATGATTTATAAATACATGATATTGGATTTATTTAATGACAGTTTACACAGTTAATTATTGGCTAAAAAATCCTCAGGATGAAGTTGTTGATACGTCAGAAGGTGGTGAGCCAATGAAGATTACTTTGGGCGGTGAGGACACTATCCAAGGGCTTCAGCGTGCGGTAGAAGGTCGGCACCCAGGAGATCGAATTGAAGCGACAATTCCTCCAGAGCTTGCATATGGAGAAAAGAAACCCGAGTTTGTATCAGTTGTTGATCGGGCTTTGTTTGACATTCCGGAACTAGTCCCAGGTATGAAGTTTCAAACTAATACCGGTGAACAAACTCAGATTGTTCAAATTGTCGATGTTACCGAAAGTACTGTGACGGTTGATGCGAATCATCCGCTGGCGGGACTTACCTTACGCTTCGAGTTGGAAATTATTGCTGTAGAGGAAAATTCATAAAAGCTATAGGTGAACAAGAATTTATTGTTTTGATCAGGTAATTTTCGAAACAGCATATATACTAAGTGTAACAATGCGTATTTAGGTGTAAGTGTAGATTCTCTTGCATTAGAAGGTGCGTGTATTCATCAACTCCAGTATTTATAAGAAAAAGCAGATGGAAGTAGAAGATCAAAACGAAGCGTGGAAAATCCTCATTGTCGAAGATGATGAGCGTTTAGCAGGGCTTACTAAAGAGTACTTAGAAAGTAATGGTCTTGTTGTCTCAGTTGAAGGCAATGGTACGAACGCTGTAGACCGAATTGTAAATGAGAAACCTGACTTGGTAGTTTTAGATTTAATGCTGCCTGGTGAAGACGGCTTATCCATTTGTCGCAAGGTTAGACCTAGCTACAATGGTCCAATTCTCATGCTGACTGCTCGGACTGATGATTTGGACCAAGTGCTTGGATTAGAGATGGGCGCTGATGATTATATGTCTAAGCCTGTTCGTCCAAGAGTTTTGTTGGCGCGTATCCGAGCTCTTTTACGTCGTATTAAAGATGTTGAAGCGCATGCAGATACTTCGCAATCTAGTGCTGACGGTGAAGCAGCGACACGCCTCGTATTTAATAACTTAGTCGTTGACTCTTCGATGCGCGAAGCATGGCTAGATGATGAGAGCATTGATCTCACCAGTGCAGAGTTTGATCTTCTTTGGTTGCTCTCAAGCAATGCGGGGAATGTACTTAGTCGGGAAGAGATCTTTACGGCATTAAGGGGTATCGAGTATGACGGACAGGATCGTTCGATTGATGTTCGAGTATCTCGTATTCGTCCTAAGATCGGTGATGACCCAGTTCACCCTCGTCGTATTAAGACCGTCCGCAGTAAAGGCTATCTTTTCGTTAAGGAAGCATAGCCCCGGTAAGAAGTTGTGAACAATCCCTCTTTAAGAATCTTCAGTCGCTTAGCCATTTGTCTTGTGGCTTTGGGGCTGCTGGTTACGCTCATTTACAGCACGTCAAATTTTGTTAGACACCAGCATTATTGGAGCGACGTAGTTAGCCCAATAATGTCGCATTTCGCAAAGCATCAGCATCTTTTAGATCGTGTTGACGTGAACTCGTTAAGTGTCGTGTCAGATGAGCAGCATTCTGTTTCTGATCTCACACGTGCTCGTTTAGAGTTAGGTCAAGTTGTATTAACTGATCAAGACGATCTATTTAAAGTGTACGCCCGTCTGAATGATGATTTGTTGTTGGAGCTTGAGTCTGATCAAAGTGGCAGTAGCATTTATAAGTTGTATATTTCGTTGTTTAAGCAACAGTTATTTTCAAGCAGTGTTGAGCAGGTAACAGCTCTTGCACAATCTTGGGGTTTACAGCTTTACCAAGTAGTTGATTCCCCATCCTTAAAGTCACAAGCTGCTCTCGATAGTCTATCCGACCAAGGATATTACTTAACAATTTCTAGTGATTCTGTTTCAGCTCTGTTGCGTTCCAGTGATGGTACTATCTATCGACTTCAGTTTTGGACTCCGTTTAGTCTGGTTTCGATTCCTGTTGTAGTGTTATTAATATCGGGTGTTTTATCCGCGCTGTACGCTCTGGTTGCTATTTTTGTTCAAGGCTATGAGCGTAAGTTGCGTGCTGTTGAAACCGTGGCAGAGCGTATTGCCCGCGGTGAATTAGACGCCCGCGTTAAGAACGTGAGCGAGGGGAGTGAAGCGATTGAAAGGCTTAGCTCGGCTTTCAACGTGATGGCCGATCATATTCAGCGATTGATGCTTGTACAAAAGGAAATGATACACGCTGTCTCGCACGAGTTGCGAACACCTGTCGCGCGCATTCGTTTTGGCGTTCAAATGATTGAAGATTGTCCAAATCAAGAAGCGCTTAGGAAGCAAGCGCAAGAAATCGATGGCGACATTCAAGAGTTAGATGAGCTAATTGATGAGATTTTAACTTACGCAAGGCTTGAGCAGGGTGGTCCGATACTATCGTTTCATCAGGCAAATTTGTTGGATATTGTCCATCAAGTAGTTGATGAGCAAAGTGTGGGGCGTCCAAATCTAGATATACAAGCAGTTATTCAGCGAGATTCAGATGACTGGGCGGAGACCGAAATAGAACCGCGATATATTCATCGCTCTATTCAAAACTTGGTTGGTAACGCGACACGTTACGCTTCGGGTGTAGTCAAAGTGAACGTTAGTTGCGATTCAGAAACGTGTCGGGTCGACGTTGAAGATGATGGCCTAGGAATCCCTCAGGAAGATTGGGAGTCTGTATTTACACCATTTGCCAGATTAGATGATAGCCGCACAAGGGCATCAGGTGGCTACGGCTTAGGATTATCTATTGTTCGTCGGATTTTGTATTGGCACGGCGGGCAAGCATTCCTTGGCAAGAGCGAAGAGCTTGGCGGTGCCAAATTTAGTCTTGTATGGCCGAGGCAGCAAGGTGCATCAGCGCTAGATTAACCTCAAGCGCTGTTTAAATGGGTGATATTGGGTTCATTCAGATACGATTGAATGTAAGTACGCAGTGTTTTCTCTTGTGAATCTGAAAACTGATAGCCGAGCTTGGTTCTTCTCAATAATATATCTTTTGCATTTCGCGCCCATTCTTCTTTAATCAGGTAATCTACCTCAGCTTGATATAAGCCGTTAGAGAAGTCTTGACCGAGCTCGTTAATACTTTCTCGTCCAGTCAAAAAATTCTCTGCTAGCAACCCATAACTTGATGCATAGCGTCTAACTAGGCTAGACGTGAGCCACGGGTAATGGCTTGTAAGATGGTCTGTGATCCCTTGTCTTGTCATTCCAAGCTTTGAATTGCCTATTAGTGGATGTCGCTCTGTCCATTCCTCTTGTAAGTTTGGAACATAACGTTGTAGTTGTGCCATAACGGCATTCGCGAGCTTTCTGTAAGTTGTTATTTTTCCGCCATAGATCGATATGAATGCTGAGTGACCGTCAATGCTTTGCGTATCAATAGTGTAATCACGGGTAATCGCTGAGGGATCTGATGACTCATCATTACATAATGGTCTTACCCCAGAATAAGTACTGACAATATCTTGGGACCCTAATTGATGAATGAAGTGCTGGTTATGTACGTCGAGCAAGTAATCGATTTCTGATTGATCAATTTCTATTTTATTTATATCTCCTAGATACTCCTGATCAGTCGTTCCGATAATCGAGTAATTTGTTTGGTATGGCAGTACAAAAACTATTCGTTTATCTTCGTTCTGTAATATATATGCAGAGTCACCATTTGGAACTCGAGGAACAACGATGTGGCTGCCCTTTATCAGTCGAATTTGTTTACTTGGTTTGAGTTGAGAGACTTTTTGTTCAAAGATTTTGCTTAACCACGGTCCTGCTGCGTTGACTATATGGCGTGCCGAAACATCGACCGTTTCATTAGTCAGTTTATTTAGGCAGCGTATATGCCAAAGTCTTTCGCGTTCATTATAGGTTGCGCCAAGGCATTCCATATTGGTAGAAATGACCGCGCCGTTTTGCTTTGCTTGAATTGCGTTTGTGATGACTAATCTGGCGTCATCTACCCAGCAATCGTAGTATTCAAAACCTCTTTTTATGGAAGCCTTAAGCCCTTTTTCTGTTCCCAAATCTATAGATGTCGCACTCGGTAAACTATTTCGCTTGCTTAAATGGTCATATAAGAAAAGACCGCAACGAATCAGCCAAGCAGGGCGCAGATGAGGACGGTGTGGAAGCACAAACTTAAGCGGTTCGACGAGATGAGGTGCGATATTTAAAAGTACCTCTCGTTCAGCGAGGGCTTCTCGCACGAGGCGGAACTCGTAATGCTCTAAGTAACGCAATCCACCGTGAATCAGTTTACTACTCGCTGATGACGTTCCTGAAGCTAGATCGTTCTGTTCGCATAGATATACCTTTAAACCTCGTCCCGCAGCATCATTCGCCACGCCGCACCCATTGATGCCGCCTCCAATTATGAAGAGATCATAGGCCGCTTGTTTATCTGTCATCCTTGATTCCTGTTATCGATATTGAACGTTGGATTTAGCATAGCGATTTGTATTGTGGATTTGTGAACGCAATCGTCAATTTCACACAAGTAATAAGTTGAGATTGAAAAAAAAGAATAAATTCGTATTGTTACATCACTCAATTGCGGCTGTTTTCAAAAGGATAATTATAACAATGGCGAGCTATATCCTCTCATTAGATCAAGGAACGACGAGCTCTCGTGCTTTATTGTTTGATCAAGATGGCAATCATCTGGGTACTTCTCAGAAAGAGTTTACTCAGTACTTTCCAAATAACGGTTGGGTAGAGCATGACCCTGAAGAAATATGGACGTCGACTCTTGAGGTAATGCGAGAGGTTGTTTCGAAAGCAGGGATTGCAGCGAAGGACATTAAGGGAATCGGTATCACTAACCAACGAGAAACGACGATAGTTTGGGATCGAAAAACCGGTCGAGCTATTTATAACGCGATTGTATGGCAAGACCGACGTACAGCGTCTATCTGTTCTAAACTGCGCTCTAATTATGATGAAGGAACACTGCGTGACAAAACAGGGTTGCTGTTAGATCCATATTTTTCTGCGACAAAAATTGCTTGGATCTTAGATAATGTCGATGGCGCTAGGGTATTGGCAGATCAGGGTGATTTGGCTTTTGGTACGATTGATAGCTATTTGCTCTGGCGGCTTACTGATGGAGAGGTGCATGCAACGGACGCCACAAACGCTTCTCGAACCAATCTTTTCAATATCATAGATCAGCAATGGGATGACGAATTACTAGCGTTATTTGACGTTCCTAAATCAGTTTTACCCGAAGTAAAAGATTGTGGTGCTGACTTTGGTGTCTGCAGTGAAGAGTGGCTTGGCGCACCAGTTCCAATACTTGCGATGATCGGTGATCAGCAGTCGGCTCTTGTTGGACAAGCATGTTTTGATAAAGGCATGTTGAAGAGTACCTATGGTACAGGTTGCTTTGTGATTCTCAATACCGGAGACACGGCCCTTCGCTCAGATAATAAGCTGTTATCAACGGTGGCTTATCGTTTCAATGGTGAAGTGGTCTATGCCTTGGAAGGGAGTATCTTTGTTGCTGGTGCTGCGGTGCAGTGGTTAAGAGACGGACTTGGCGTCATTGAAAATGCACATGAATCGGAAGCGATTGCGACAGAGGTCGGTTATCAAGATGCCTTATATGTGGTTCCGGCTTTTACAGGTCTAGGAGCCCCTTACTGGGACCCTGATGCGCGCGGGGCGGTATTAGGACTTACACGTGACACTGGGGCCAACGAAGTCGTCACTGCTGGTTTAGAATCTGTTGCGCACCAGACGAATGATTTATTAGAAGCGATGATTCGCGACGGTGCTCATGTTGAGAGTTTGCGCGTGGATGGAGGCATGATCGTGAATGACTGGTTCGCCCAGTGTTTATCTGATTTATGCAATGTGCCTGTAGAGCGTCCTGAAATAGTTGAAACAACCGCGTTGGGAGCAGCATATATCGCAGCGGTTCAAGCAGGGCTTTACAGCTGTTTAAATGACGTTGCGAATAAATGGAAGTTAGAACAGCGATTTGAGCCAAACTTAGACTCGAGTGAACGTGATAAATATGTCTCGGGTTGGAAAATGGCTGTTGCTTGTGTGCAGAGCTTTAAACCGACGTCTTAAACGCGATGAGTTGCCCGTTGGCTAAACTAATAGGTATGGTTTGGCCAACTTGTAGATCTAATTGGCTTCCTAGCGATATTTCTAATTCTATTTCGTGAACTGACAAACTAAAATAAGTTGTCCCGCCTGCGAAAGCTGAGCCTGTAATCGTTGCTTGTGTTGAACTCGACGTATCTATCGTGACCGCCTCTGGTCGAACGAGTAGTTCAACGTTCTCTCCTTCAACAAGTTCTCCATTTGCAGAGCAGGCATTTAGTTGCCCTAATGAGGTCTCAATCGTAGATTCGTTAACGGCTTTACCAGATATGAAGCTACCTTTGCCGATAAATTGCGCTACAAATTTTGATTTCGGCTGATGGTACAACTGATTTGCTGAGCCGGTTTGAATAACCTTTCCTTGTTGAATAACGCCAATTTTATCTGCCATCGCAAATGCTTCAGATTGATCGTGTGTTACTAAAATTGCGCTGGTGTTTAAGTCTTTTAGTATCTGTCTCACCTCTCCACCTAATCGCGTTCGGAGATCTGCGTCTAGGTTGGAGAATGGCTCATCAAACAGAATTAATTCGGGTTCTGGTGCTAAAGCGCGGGCTAGCGCAACACGTTGTTGCTGCCCACCAGAAAGCTCATGTGGATAGCGCGTTCGATGCTGGGATAAGTCAATCAGGTCTAAAAGCTTCTCTATTCGTTTATTCGGCGATTTCGCTTGTTGTTTATCCAAGCCATAAGCAATGTTTTGTTCAATCGTTAAATGCGGAAACAGAGCGTAGTCTTGGAATACCATTCCTATTTTCCGCTTTTCTGGTGGAATGGATACGCTAGGAGAAGATAAGAGAGTTTGATTGACTTCTATCTGGCCGTTTTGGATTTTTTCGAATCCCGCTATCGCACGTAGAAGTGTACTTTTTCCGCAACCGCTTGGTCCCAAAAGTGCCGCTAACTCGCCTTTATCTAATGTGAAATTAAGATCGTTAAGGACAGTCTTTTCATCGTACTGACATTGAAGTTGACTGATTTTTAGGAAGTTTGGCATTAATTAGTCCGGCAAACAGGAAGCAGTTTTTATCTGGTTTATTTAGCTCGTGGTTGAGCTCTATCGTCTGCCGCGTATAAACGCACAATCTGGATGACTGCGTCAATCAAAAAATCACACTCTTCATCAGATAGACTTAAAGTTGGAAGCAATCGAATCACATTGTCAGATGTAACGTTTAGAAGTATCCCTTTTTCTTTTGCTAGTGGTACTAGAGCAAAGCAAGGGTCTGTCATCTCAATGCCGATCATCAAGCCTTTGCCTCTTATGTCAGCGACATAGTCTGCTCCCAGAAGCGCATCCTCTAGCGCCGACTTAATGTGTTGTCCTAAAGATTCTGCTCTTTGTTCAAGATGTTTGCTTTGAATCTCTTCAATTACCGCCATTGCGGCGGCACATGCCAGTGGGTTGCCACCGAACGTAGAGCCATGACTGCCCGGAATTAAACTGTTTGCTGCTTCGTCAGAACTGATACACGCGCCAATCGGAAAACCATTACCGAGACCCTTTGCGAGGGTTACTATGTCGGGTTGAATGTTGGCGTGCTGATATGCAAAGTATTTCCCAGTTCGCGCGTTAGCCGTTTGTATTTCGTCACAAATGAGTAGGGCAGAATGTTTTGAGCAAAGCTCTCGAGCAGTTTTGAGAAAAGAGGTCTCTGCTAAATGAATGCCGCCTTCTCCCTGTATGGGTTCTAACATTACTGCCGCGATATTAGCGTTCTGCTCAAACGCGGAGTGTAAGGCCTCGGAATCATTCAGCTTTAAATGAATGAAGCCATCAACTAACGGGCCGAAACCATGTTTAATCTTGTCGTTCCCTGATGCAGATATTGTTGCAAGGGATCGACCGTGAAAACTGTTTTTGAAGGTAATGATGACAGGACTATGATTGCCTTGGTCGTATGCATGTTTGCGCGCGATCTTGATTGCAGTTTCATTTGCTTCGAGACCCGAGTTGCACAGAAATACTTTGTTCAATCCCGATAGTTCGCAAAGCTTCTGAGACAATTGTTGTTGAAGCTTTGAATGAAAGATATTCGAACTATGAAGTAGGCGGGTACATTGTTGCTTAATTGCCTTGGCGACGGCTGGATTGGAATGTCCGAGCCCACTTACAGCGACGCCGGTAAATGTATCGAAGTATTTGTTTCCATCGGTATCAAACAACCAGCTGCCGTCTCCATTCTCGAAAGAAACGGCAAGCTTCCCATAAGTATTCATTACTGCATTATCTGTCATGTGTATCTTGTTATTTCTCAATCAATCATGTGTTTAATGATTGTTTTGTTCGTTTTCATTTATAGTTGCGTCTGAATCAAGTGTAGCAAAGACAAAGTATTCTCGTGCTTTATTTGCGGGCGCGAACTAATAGTAATGTGGAGTTATTAATGCAAGAGAAAATAAGTGGAATTGAATTAGCTATTTTTTCTGGAAAATTGAACACGATCTGTGAAGAAATGGGCTTTGTCTTACAACGAAGTGCATTGTCACCAAACATCAAAGATCGTCTCGATTTCTCTTGTGCGTTATTTGATAGTGAGGGCCGTATTTTAGCTCAGGCAGCGCATATTCCTGTGCATCTTGGGAGTATGGCGTATGCCATGAAGGATCTCGTTGCTATGTTCGATTGGTCAGAAGGTGACATGGTCGTAGTGAATGATCCGTTCAAGGGTGGGACGCATCTGCCAGATGTAACGATGATTGCACCATTGTTCCTATCTGATGTTTTGCATGGCTTTGTTGTGAATCGCGCTCATCATGCGAATATTGGTAGTGAAGCGCCTGGTTCAATGCCCTTGAGCGATAGCTTGCTTGAAGAAGGGATTGTTCTCGGACCACAAAAGATTATTGATAAGGGCATCATTGTTGATGAGTTAGCGCGGCGTATTCGCAGCATCGAGCCAAATTGTGACAGCGAGCTGCCTGAAGATTTTTTGGCTCAGATTAGTGCTAATCAAACTGGGCTAATGAGGATGACTGATTGGCTGAATGGGATTCAGCACGGTGGAGTCTATTTCAATGCACGTTGTGCTGCATTAAATGAGTACGGCTTAACTTTGATGCAAGGATTTATTTCCAAGCTACCAATAGAAAGCGTTGAGTTTAGCGATGTACTAGATTCAGATGGTTTCGGTGCCGAGAAAATTCCGATTCATCTCGAATTGCGATCTACCGGAGAGCGACTCGTGTTTGATTTCTCTGGGACTGGTCAGTCAGTTAAAGGAAACCTCAATTGCCCTGAGAGTGTTACCGCATCTTCTGTTTACTATGTCATCGCATGCTTGTTGCCTGAATATGCACCGAAGTGCGATGGCGTGTTTAGGTTTATCGATATTATTTGTCCTTATGGAAGCATGTTAAATGCCCCTAAAGGATCGGCGGTCGCTGCTGGAAATGTAGAGACAAGTATGAGAGTAGTCGATGTGGTTCAGGGGTGTTTGTTGAAGCTCGGCTTAGATATGCCGGCTGCTGCACAGGGCTCGATGAACAATATCGCAATGGGTAATAAATCGAGTAGTGCGGAGTCATGGGATTATTATGAAACGCTTGCTGGTGGCATGGGTGCGAACTCGGGTTCGTCGGGTCTTGATGCAGTGCAATGTCATATGACGAATACCTTGAACACCCCCGTAGAAAGTTTGGAGTTACATTACCCAATACAAATTACCGAATACTCAATCCGCAGAAGATCTGGCGGCAAAGGGGAGTATGATGGAGGGTGCGGTTTGTCTCGGTCCTATCGTTTTACTGCACCTGCATCCGTTACCCTGCTAACAGAAAGGCGGATGAACCAACCTTGGGGAGTTAGTGCAGGCGCGGGTAAATGCGGAGTGAACACGCTTAATGATCAAGTGCTACCTGCTAAAGCCCAGATTCAAGTCGAGCAAAACGATGTAATAAACATTAAAACTCCAGGCGGTGGAGCTTGGTCGTCTGGGGCTTAGCTGTTAAAATACGCGGCTAATTTTTACTGAGTAAGGGTAAACTATATGTCAATTATGGACGCGATTAAGCAACAGATTGAAGAAAACTCAATCCTTCTTTATATGAAAGGAACGCCACAGCAACCTCAGTGCGGCTTCTCTGCGCGCACAGTTCAAGCTTTGATGGCATGCGGTGAACGTTTCGCGTACATTAATATATTAGATAATCCTGAAATTAGAGAAAATCTTAAGACTTACTCAAATTGGCCGACATTCCCTCAGCTTTATGTAAAAGGTGAGCTGGTTGGCGGTTGTGATATCGTCACTGAAATGTATGAATCTGGCGAACTAAAGGAGCTTGTAAGCTCCGCTGCTGAATAAGCAATCTATATACTCTAAAAGGGCTCGTTGTTATACGGGCCTTTTTTATTGATGAGCATTTATGTGATTTCCACTCTACCAAATATCCTCAGTTTTATCGGGTTTTGTTGTTTGTGATGCCGTTCTAATATTCCGTAAAAGTCTGTTAAATCCAGCGTTGTAGCTAGGGCAGTGTGGTCGTCATCACATATGAAAAAGTCTGTTTCGGGTACAGTTACATTCTGAAATATAAGAATAAACATTAAAACAATAAGAACTTACGCAGTTATTTTTTTAAATTGCCGAACAGAAGAAGGTAGAAAAGGCTCATATAGACGTGATTTTGAAAGCGAAGAACCAGTTAAGTTTAGTGTTGGCAACCCTGGCGTTGATGCCTGTCGTTGCGTCTGCTGAACTGCGTCCTATTTCTGATGAAGAATTAGGCGAAGTATCTGGTCAAGCGGCTGTAGCGTTTGATGTAGACCAAATAGGATCGACAAGTTATACCCGTGTAACGTTGGGTATGGAAGCTGAGATCCAAATGAATATCGATAATCTTGAGGCGGGCCGCTATGCAAAAACAGGCGAAAGTCTTGAGGCTGATTTACAAGTTTCAAACCTCGGCTTGGGTTCGATTTCTACAGATTCATCTAAAGTTCAGCTTGATGGTAATACCTATGACGTGAATGAAATTATTCCGTTTGAGCTGAATGATCCATATTTTGAAATTGCACGAGACGACAATAATGAGCTGATCGGTTTTCGTATTGGTTTTGGCGAAGCGAGAGGTCAGTTGTCTGGCGATTTTGGAAGTATTTCAGGCAATGTTGAGATGGACATTGTTGATGACTTTGGAACTCGTTACGAGTCGCAGCTTCTGAATGCGGCAGGTGATGCTGATAACTCTAGATCAACAAATTTCGGTGTGGCTCGCGAATTTACCGGTGGTACGACAGATTGCTCAACAGGCTGGTATTGCTATGACTTAGGTGATTTCAAAACACTTGATATTGGTGAGCGAAACGCCGACACAGGTGCAGTGGAATACACTGAAGACTTCTTTATTGGCTTCCAGAAACAAGCGACGGAATGGATGACTTCAGACGGATCGCTTAATGCAGATCTAGGCGCTTTCATTAACCTACCGACGGCGATGCAGATCGATATGAATAGTGGTTTGAATGCAGGCGGTACGGATCGTGTCCGATTAGAATATATCGATCGCGGAAACGGTTTATTCTAACTTCATCTTCGTCTTCTACGCGTTTACTATTAGGTCCTAATTATTTCTAGGCCTAACCTCTATGCAAACTATATTTTGGCACGACTACGAAACGTTTGGTGCTGACCCTCAAAGAGATCGACCATGCCAGTTTGCTGGTGTAAGAACGGATCTCGAACTCAATATCATCGAAGAGCCCGTTACTATCTTCTCACAGCCAACAGAAGATTATCTGCCTTCTGTTCAAGCGTGTCTGGTCACTGGTATCACTCCACAAAAAGCAATGGCAGAGGGTGTTTCAGAAGCTCAGTTTGCAAAAAACATTTCGGAAATCTTTTGTCAGGCAGAAACCTGCGTTGCGGGTTACAACAGTGTCCGATTTGATGATGAGGTGAGCAGAAACCTGTTTTATCGCAACTTTTATGATCCTTATGAAAGAGAGTGGAAAAACGGGAATTCTAGGTGGGACATTATTGATGTTGTTCGGCTTGCTTATGCTTTACGTCCTGACGGTATTAATTGGCCTACTGGCGATGATGGCAAGGTGTCCTTCCGACTAGAGAAGTTAACAGAAGCAAATGGCATCGCGCATGAGGCTGCGCACGACGCTATGTCTGATGTGTATGCCACGATTGAACTAGCCAAATTGATTAAGCAAAGGCAGCCAGCTTTATACAAATTTGCATTCGATATGCGCAGTAAGACCGCAGTCCAAAATTTTCTGGATCAGCATCAAGGGCAACCGTTTTTGCATGTATCGTCAAAAATTGCCGTAGATAAGGGTTGTATAGGGATGATGTATCCGTTGATGCCGCATCCTACTAATAAAAATGCAATTATTGCTTTTGACCTTCGTCAGAACCCCAATGTTCTTCTTCAGCATTCATCCGATGAGATCAAGGCGCTGTTGTATAAAAAAACTGAACTAGATAGTTCAGGTAACCCAGTAAATATTCGTCCTGCTTTGAAGTTAATTCATTTGAATAAATGCCCAATGCTCGCGCCAGCGTCAATGATTAAGGTCATTCCCGAAGAGCGTTTAAAGGCTTGGGGGATGGATCTCGATCTTATGAGAGAGCATGTGAAGCTTCTTAAAGCAGATATGTCGGCTTTTTCGCATGTTAGGGAGGTGTTTGTTGCTGATGAAGATAGAGCTCAGCCCACCGATCCAGATTTGATGATCTATTCTGGAGGTTTTTTCTCGCCGCAAGACAAGGCGCAATTGACGAGCCTCCGAAATATGCCGCCAGAAGAACTCGAAGATGCTCAGTTTGCCTTTCAGGATTCACGTCTTGATGAGATGCTATTTAGATATAAGGCACGAAACTATCCAGAGGTATTAAATTCTGAAGAGCGAGAGAAGTGGAGTCAACATTGTATGGCTAGGCTTCTTGGCGGTGAAAACGGATATTTGAACTTTGATGCATTTGCGAAAGATTTACAGGCGGCTGCTCAAGGAGTTGAGCATGGCTCTGACAAAGCATTTTTATTGGAAGAGATCCAATTGTATGCAGAGTCAATCTATCCTTATTGAATATTCCCCGTCTTTTTATACGACATAGTGACGGCATACGTATAAAGGATTTCGTAGTCGGATTCTGGTGGTCTAGGGTATGGACTTGCGTTATACGCTGCCGTCGTCGCAATGCGCTCAATAGGTATATTCGCGCTTTTGTTTTTGATCGAGGCCGACTTGATCGCTCCATTTTCAAATAGCTTTATTTCAATTGTGAAGTCGATCCGTGGAATGTCGACGTTCTGCATGAATTGATGTAGCTGAGTGTAAAGTTCTCGGTCCAGTAAATGCTGCAGCAATGCCTGTTCATATTCGGTCATAACAGGAAGGTCTTTTGTTGATAAAGCCCTGATGCTAGGGTCCGTTAGATCGTTCTGCTGTTCAATAATTTGCTGTTCTGATGCCTTCATTCTGCGTGCAGGAGCATTCTGATTGCTAGCTGCTTGTTTACTAATAGCGTTAGCTTGTTGGCTTGCCCCTTCCACATTAGAAGCGGATTCTTTCGTAGTGAGGTGGCTATAGTCGTTATAACTTTTCGTCGTTAAGAATTGTTCCTGAGTTTTTCTCGTTTGGCTAGACGCACTTTGACTGGCTTGGCTTTCAGCAGACTCTTGAGACAGAACTAATGTTACTGGAATAGATTGGGTGTCATTAGGTGTCGGGGCGGGCCACAAATTCAACAAGGTATACAAGATTATATGTGAGCAGGCCGCGACCGACAATGCTATGGCTAAGGCATAGTGTTTCATATAACTAAACGTTAAGCCTACTAGCTCTGAAGATTGCTCAGAATGTGGTTTAAGGCTCTATCAACGAGCGCGCCTTTCTCGAGAATGACCATCATTCCCTTGTTGATTTGGGCAACGACTTGCTGGGAACTTAACTCTATTGGATTAAGGCCAAATCTATCGGCAAATACATATACGTTTGCTTCGTCTACTCTGCTAATCAGTTTGTAGCGTTTCAAATTTCCGTTAATTTTTATTTGGACCCATCTTCCAATTTCCAGCTGAGCTAACAACTCAACATTCTTGTTAAGTTGAGGGCGTAGGCTTTTTTGCTTTGTGATTGCGCCTGTGCTGCTAGCATTATTTGGTTTATTGAGGCTGGCATCATTTTGGTTGCTAAGTGCTGTTTCCCTGAAAATACTTGTAAGATCTTTTTTGATGTCTGCAAGCATTCTATTGGATGAGTAGGGGTCAAACGATATACGAGTTAATTCTGCGTCTATTTGCTTTAACAGCCGTGGTACCAGAGCTAACCACTTTTGACGGTCATTTTGTGTTGCATGTTTTCTAGTACACCAAAGTAAGTCTTCAGTTGTCTTTCTGCAGGTATCCCAATTGTGTTCTTGCGCATCGCGAAGAAATGCGATGAACAATACTCGTCTCCATGGTCCGGTTAGAAGTTCAGAAATGCTAGTAGGTAAGTTCCTATGTGATTCAACGAGTGCTTTTAGAGTTGAGTCGATAAATTCTTGGGCAACCCGGCTTTTAATGCGTCCTTCTTCTGTTAGTTTCGTACGTTGCTCGAGCAATTTTTGGCGTTTGTTTTCGCGCGCGATAAAAAGCTCTAACTTTAAATTTGACGCTGTAAAACAGTCATAGTGACCACTTTTATCTTCGATAATGTCATCTACGAGTGAGCGAAGCTCGTCGTATAGTTTTGTTCGTGCGCTGTTTTGATTGTCGTTGGTCCAGCCAATCGCTGCTGTGGCTAAGTTGTTAATGAAGGTTCTAGCCGGATGAGAATGCTCTTTGAAAAATACAGGATTATGAATGACCGCTTTAAGTACAGGTATTTGCAAGCGACCAATAAGCGCCTGCATTTCTGGCGCTAAATTATTGTCGTTGAGTATGTACTCAAACAGTAAGCCGACTAGATTAATAACATCAAGATCTTTTTCGGCCACTTGTTTTCTTGAGCTTTTCTGAAGTTGTTGTGTCACGTACTGGCTGATTGTCTTGGCGTCAAAAAACCTTGCTTCATTTGTCGCTTCCTTCGCGGCGTTTACAATATTCAGTGCTTGGATGATGTCTTGAGAGCTAGCGTAATGCTGCGTCTTAATCGTTTGTGTGGCTGTTTGAGTAGTGTTTTCTTGTGCCGTAATGTCTCGATGATCGTGTGCGACAGGAGCTCTTGTTGTTTCTTGCTTGGAGCGGACGGATTGTTTGCGTTTAGTCAGGCTTAGATCCGGCTGAATTCCCTCAGAAATTAGAGTGTCATTCAATGCGTTTAGTGGCTCTTCAAGCTTGGAAAATAAGTGTTTGTCTAAGTGCTTGTATAGCAAAAGAAGCTCACCGAGCTCGATATCGAGATTTTTGCAGCTGCTAGCAATGATATGAGCTAATAACTCAGGTGACTCTGGACTAAGTTCATCACCATTAAGCTGATAAGCCTCGGCCATGCGTTGATGCAGAGTTAGGTGAATATGCTGAAAGTTAGCTCGTGACTTACTAGCCATTGTCTCAACCGCTAGCTGCTCTTCAAATTGCTTGTCGTCTACCACTGATAGAGATTCAACTTGTGACGGCGCTGGTGTATTAAGTTTTATCTGCTCGAAAGGAAATTGAAATAAAGATTGAAGAGATTGATCAATGTTCGTGCATATGGCTTTACGTTTGAGGCGTAATTCACGCATGGCTTCGAAATAGCGATTTTGCTCATTGTTGTTTCTTGCATTATTTGCAAGATCAAACAAGGTGTCATCAATCGCATCAAATGATTGATCTAGTAGGGGAGATACATGCTGAGAGTAGGCATTGAACAGTTTTTCTGAGACGGCTGAGCTGTTAGCACTTTCTCGAGAATTGGCATTGTCGTTGACGTTAAAGCTGTTTGCCATTGGTGCACTCAAGCGATAGAGAAATGTATCAAAAAGTTAAAATGACGCCGAAGTCTGTAATTTACGCATATTAGTACAAACTCGCAAGAAACTAAGTGTTTTAGTATGAAAAATGGGCAATTTGTTACGCTTTACCTTTAAATGCGCGCACAGTTTTGATTTTGTCGTCTTTCACTTGTCTGACTTCTAGTTCGTAGTTACCAATCTTTATGCAAACTGGGTGCTCAGGAATGAACTCCAATGACTCAGTAATAAGCCCGTTAATCGTTTTAGGGCCATTAGTAGGTAATGACCATTTAAGCGCTTTATTAATCGCCCTAATGGTGGCGGAGCCATCAATAAGGAAGCTGCTGTCCTCTTGCGCAGTGATATCTGAGCTGCTGGTTGTAGAGTAGTCCGTTGTGAACTCCCCAACAATTTCTTCTAAGATATCTTCCATTGTTGCAAGTCCCTGAACATCACCATATTCATCAACCACAATGCCGATTCTGCGTTTTGCTTTTTGAAATTGAAGTAACTGATGGTTTAGCGGAGTACTTTCGGGGATAAAATAGGGCTCACGACATGCCTGCAGTAGTGCTGCTTTATTTGGCTCAGCATGAGACAAAACTTTTGTCATGTTTCGCAGGTGGAGTACACCAATTATGTTGTTGATGTCTCCCTTGTAGACGGGGAGCCTAGTGTGTTGCGAGCTTCTAGCTTGTTCGATCAAATCATCTAGGTTGTCTTCAATATCTAGTCCAATCACTTCATTCTTAGGAATCATGATGTCGTTGACAGTTACTTTCTCTAGATCAAGGATACTGATCAGCATGTCTTGGTGAGAGCGAGGGATTTTATTGCCAGCTTCATGGACGAGTGTTTTTAGCTCTTCTCTCGTTATATGGTTCTCAGTCTGCGCTGAGGTATTAATGCCCAGTATTTTTAATAGGTTGTTGGTGACTAGGTTTACAGACCAAACAGCAGGGTATAGCAGTTTTAGGAGTGGCTTGAGAATGTGGGCTGCTGGAAACGCTATCTTTTCTGGGTGATAAGCTGCAAATGTTTTTGGAGTGATTTCGGCGAAAATTAAAATGGTTAGCGTAAGTAACGCGGTTGCGATCGCAATACCTGCATCACCCCAGAGACGGATTGCGATAACTGTAGCAATTGAAGAGGCAAGTATGTTTACGAAATTATTGCCGATCAAAATAACGCTTATAAGTTGATCTGTGCGGTCGAGCAGGTCACTCGCTTTGTTTGCGCCTTTATGTCCTTGTTTCTTTAGATGCTTAAGACGGTACTTGTTGAGTGACAGCATTCCTGTTTCGGAACTTGAGAAAAAGCCGGACAACATTATAAGAACGCCAAGGGAGCCAAATAGCCAGGTAAGGGAAGTTTCGTTCAAGGTAAAGCTCGGTTGCTAGAAAAAGAAATTACAGTATAGATTCAAGAACTATCTTGGTGCCAAAAAAACCAAGCATTAACGACCCTGTGCCCCATAAGGTAAGGCTTGCTGCGAGTGAGCCCCTCCAACCATATTGGCGTCTGCCGAACAACAGTACGCCGAACAGCACCAAAGAAACTAAAGAGAAGAATGTTTTGTGTGCAAGATGTTGCGCGAAGAGATCATGCACGAATATGAAGCCTAGAGTGATCGCTATAGCAAGGAATAAGGTGCCTATTCTTAACAAATCAAACAAGGTGCTTTCCATTACGAGTAATGGTGGGAGAGAGCTATTCGAATGTAGGTGTGATTTAAGCTGTCGGTTACGGTAAACAACAAAGATTGCTTGTACGGAGGCCAAGCATAGAATGCTATAGGCCAAAATAGACAATGCGATATGCACTAAAATTCCGTTATCAAGTTGATTCGGGGCGTCATCCGGACGAATTGCAAGCATGCTAATCATGCTGAGTGCGGCAGCTGGATACATGATAAGCAGCATATTATGTATCGGTTTACGCGTTGCAAATATGATAAATACAACGACTGATATGCACGTAATGATGGCCGTACTATGGACGAGGTCGAATGATTGGTGTTGGCCGAAACTAATTACGATACTGCTTGCTTGAGCTATTGCAGCAACCAGTCCACTAGTGATTGGGATGATGTTGCGTGGCGCAGATTTTCTTATAATTTGTATGGCTTTGAAGCCTGAGCCTAGTAAATAGAGGCATATTGCTATCAAAGCGAGTAAAGATGCGTTCATTTAACTGCGTTAGTCTGAGACTTTCGATTTAATTAATTTTGATTGTCGTTATAATGCGCTGTTTGCGAATACTTGGCAATAATCATTAGAGCTATAAAACATGTTTGAGAATCTTAGCGAAAGGCTTTCCGAAAGTCTTAAAAAGGTCACTGGTCAGGCAAAATTAACTGACGACAACATCAAGGGTACGTTACGCGAAGTAAGGATGGCTTTGCTCGAGGCGGATGCAGCCTTGCCTGTGGTGAAAGATTTTGTTGAGCAGGTTCGCACTAGAGCTCTTGGTCAAGAGGTGATGAGAAGTCTATCGCCAGGGCAAGAATTTATTCGAATTGTTAATGACGAGCTTACGGCTGTGATGGGGGCAAAGTCTGAAGGGCTTAGTCTAAATGCTCAGCCGCCAGCAGTCGTTTTAATGGCTGGTCTGCAGGGTGCGGGTAAAACAACCTCGGTAGCTAAATTGGCGAGATATCTCTCAGAGCGAGAGAAGAAAAAAGTAATGGTCGTTAGTGCTGATGTCTATCGTCCGGCGGCAATCAAACAATTGGAAACGCTTGCTGGTGAAGTTGGTGCTACATTCTTCCCAAGTACAGCGGACCAAAAGCCTGTAGCTATTGCTGAGGCGGCTATTGCTGAAGCAAAGCTTAAATTTATGGATGTGCTGATTGTCGATACAGCTGGCCGATTGGCGGTTGATCAAGAGATGATGGCTGAAATAGCTGACCTTCACGCATCAGTTAACCCTGTCGAAACCTTATTCGTAGTTGATTCGATGACCGGTCAGGATGCTGCGAATACAGCGAAAGCATTTAACGATGCGCTTCCGCTGACGGGTGTTGTTCTTACAAAGACAGATGGTGATGCGCGCGGTGGTGCAGCGTTATCGGTTAGAGCGATTACTGGTAAGCCTATCAAGTTTATGGGTGTTGGCGAGAAGATTGACGCGCTAGAGCCTTTTTATCCTGATCGTCTCGCATCAAGAATTCTTGGAATGGGTGATGTACTCAGTCTTATCGAGGATGCAGAAAGAAAGCTTGATAAAAAGAAAGCGGACAAGCTGACTAAGAAGATAAAGAAAGGTAAAACCTTTGATTTGGAAGATTTTAGAGATCAGCTCCTGCAAATGAAAAATATGGGTGGTGTAGCTGGTCTGCTCGATAAGCTTCCTGGTATGGGGCAAATGGGGCAGATGGCACAGGCCGCGCAGTCCCAAGTAAACGATAAGTCTTTAGGGCAGTTAGAAGCGATCATTTCATCGATGACGCCAAAAGAGCGTCGATATCCAGATTCCATCAATAATAGCAGAAAGCGCCGGATAGCAACGGGCTCTGGAACTCAGATCCAAGATGTGAATCGTCTTTTAAAGCAACATAAGCAGATGGCTAAAATGATGAAGAAATTTAGCAAAAAAGGCGGAATGGCGAATATGATGAGAGGGATGCAGGGGATGATGCCGCCCGGCGGTGGCGGCGGTCCTTTCGGTCGTTTCTAGCTATCTAACGCTTAGTTAATTGAAAAGAAGCGTAAAAATGTAAATGGGTGTTTTCAATTTCGTAGTATTGCTATAGAATACGCGCCCTTTCGAGTCCCTCAGTTAATGCATTTGCTGTATGGGGGCTTTATATAGTTAAACTGTTTATCAGGATGTATTAGCAAAATGGTTAAAATCCGTTTATCTCGTGGTGGCTCTAAGAAGCGCCCATTCTACCACTTAACTGTGGCAGACAGCCGTTCATCTCGCGATGGTCGTTTTATCGAGCGTGTTGGTTTCTTCAACCCTGTTGCACGTGGCCAAGAAGAGCGTTTGCGTGTTGATGCAGAACGTGTTGAGTACTGGGTAGGTCAAGGTGCTCAAATTTCTGATCGCGTTAAAACTTTACTAAAAGACGCTAAAGCGGCTTAAGTCGTTTTAGCGGAGGCCCGTTGTGAGTTCCAATAACGAAAACATTATGGGCAAAGTGACGTCTGTTTACGGCGTCAAAGGTTGGGTGAAAGTGTTTTCATATACTCAGCCAAAAGAGAACCTAGCAAAATATAAAGTTTGGTCTTTGCAAAAGTGTGGTAAGACACAGGATGTAAAGGTTAAGCAGTGTAAGGTTCATGGCAATGGATTAGTTGCACACATCGATGGGTATGATGATCGTGATCAGGCTAAAGAGCTTGCAGAGTCATATATTAAAATTGATGTTGCATCGCTGCCCGAGCTGGAAGCTGGTGACTTTTATTGGCATCAGTTAGAAGGTCTAAAAGTGCTTACTATAGAGGGTCAGCTTCTGGGTAAAGTTCATCACTTGATGGAAACTGGCTCAAATGACGTGCTAGTTATTCGTAAGTGTGAAGGCAGCTTGGATGCAAAAGAGCGGCTAGTTCCTTATTTGCCGGATCAGGTTGTTAAGTCGGTAGATCTTGAGTTATCTCAAATGACCGTGGACTGGGATCCAGAGTTCTAAGCGTTTATGTGGTTCGGACTAGTTAGTCTTTTTCCTGAAATGTTTGAACCATTTTCTGTATCGGGCGTATTTGGACGCGCGGTCAGTAAAGGATTGGTCGAGTTAGACTTGGTGAATCCTAGAGATTTTGCACACGACAAGCATAAAACCGTGGATGACAGACCTTACGGGGGCGGTCCGGGAATGCTTATGAAGGTTCAGCCTTTGCGTGATGCAATTGAGTTTGCTAAAGCCGAAGCTGAGCGAAAAGGTAAGTCTGCGCCTAAAGTGGTTTACTTGTCTCCTCAAGGTAAGAGGCTAGATGACAAGCTTGCTAGAGAGTTGGCTCAAGAACCTTCTTTAGTGCTGGTCTCGGGTCGTTATGAAGGAATTGATGAGCGTTTAATAGAGACGCATATCGATTTGGAAGTTTCGATCGGTGATTATGTGTTGAGCGGTGGAGAGTTAGCTACACTAGTTGTTATGGATTCGGTGAGCAGGCACTTAGAAGGAGTGCTTGGTCATACAGAATCTGCAAAAGAAGATTCTTTTGCGAATGGTTTGCTTGATTGTCCTCACTATACGAGGCCTGAAGTGCTTGAAGGAGAAGTGGTTCCCTCGGTATTGTTATCGGGGGATCATGAAAAAATTCGCAAGTGGCGATTAAGTCAGTCACTTGCAAGAACGTACGAGCGACGACCTGACTTGCTCGACAAAATTGAATTGAACCAAGAGCAGCAACAGCTTTTGGAAGAGTTTTTAAAAGACGTGAATCGGTAGGTAAGGTTGAGATAACCTGATCTACTCAATTTTTGGAGAGTAAAATGAGCAGCAAGAACAACATCATCAGCGCAATTGAAGCTGAGCAAATGACAACAGAAGTGCCTGAGTTTGGCCCAGGTGACACTGTTGTAATCCAGGTTAAAGTTAAGGAAGGTAACCGTGAGCGTCTTCAGGCGTTCGAAGGTGTCGTTATTGCTAAGCGTAATCGTGGCTTAAACTCTTCTTTTACTGTTCGTAAAATCTCTTACGGTGTAGGTGTAGAGCGTACATTCCAGACTTTCAGTAAGCTAGTTGATAGCATTACTGTTAAGCGTCGTGGTGATGTTCGTCAGGCTAAGTTGTACTACTTGCGTGAGCTTAGTGGTAAGGCTGCACGTATCAAAGAGAAGCTTAACTAAGTTTATATTGATTTATAAAAAACCCCGACTCGTCGGGGTTTTTTGCGTTTACGGCTAGGTGATCCTTGTTCGTAGTTTTTATTTATAAGATATTGAACGTTCTCTGATGCATGTGATCATATAAGGGATAAATTTAAATGGGGTTGTTATGAAGTTAAGTAATATATGTGGTCTTTTATTCGCTTGCATGCCGGTGTTCGCTATCGCTGAAGTTGAACAAAATATTGAGTCGGCCTTGAAAAAAGCTGTCCCGCAATTGGAGGTTGTTTCGGTTGCTGAAACGCCAGTTGGCGGTATCTATCAAGTTCATGATCAAAGTGGGCAGGCGATTTTTGTCTCAAGTAACGGTGAGTATTTTTTTACAGGCGAGTTGTACAGCACAATTGGTGGTCGACTTGAGAATATTAGTGAAAAAGAGCGTCAGGCAAAGCGTGGTGAGTTGTTGAAATCGATCGAAGCTTCGGAGCTGATCACTTACAAGGCTAAAGGTGAGGAAAAGGCCCAAATTAAAGTCTTTACTGATATTGATTGTGGTTACTGTCGAAAGCTGCATCGGGAAATACCTAAAATGAATGAGTTGGGTATAACGGTGAGCTATATGAGCTTCCCTCGCGCCGGTGTTAACAGTGCGTCTTATGATAAATTAACGTCCATATGGTGTGCCGACGATTCGCTTGAGGCAATGAATGAGGCAAAAGAGGGTCGTCTAGATTCAAAAGTTAATCGAAGTACTGGTCGTCTAAATGATGTGGCTAGTTGTAAAAATCCTGTCGCTAAGCAGTATCGGTTAGGGCAGCAATTTGGTGTGACTGGAACGCCCGCTATTGTTTTAGAGGGTGGCACCTTAATTCCTGGCTATATGCCTGCTGAGCAATTTGCCGAACGTTTAGGTATTTAATTACGCATTAGGCCGGGACTGTTTGTCTCGGCTTAGTTTCTAACCATGTCAAACTCTCGCTAAAAAGCGCGTTTTAAATCATTGATTCCATTCTTTTTGTCCCTTCTACCCGTTATACTATGCGCCCGTTTTAAGGACTAGTTTTTTAGCTTTCAGTTGATTTAAGAGGTACGTGTTTTGAAAACACTCAAATTGGGCATATGCGGTCTTGGTACTGTAGCGAGTGGCGTGGTTAATGTTTTAAATCGAAATCGTGAAGAGATTTCAGCACGCACGGGTTGCTCGATTGAAATTATTCAGATTGCTTCGCGCACGAAGAAAGACAATTGTGATTTGACAGGTATCGACTTTACAACGGATTTGAACGCTGTTGTAACAAACCCCGAAGTAGATGTTGTGCTTGAGTTGATTGGCGGCTACAGCCCTGCAAAAGAGTTAGTAGAGACGGCTCTTCAGGCAGGTAAGCACGTTGTAACGGCTAACAAGGCTTTGATTGCAGAGCACGGCAATGAACTATTTGCTTTGGCTAATTCTGCGGGAGTTAGTCTTTGTTACGAAGCGAGCGTTGCAGGTGGTATCCCGATTATTAAATCGGTACGCGAAGGCTTGGCGGCCAATGATATTTCAAGTGTTGCAGGTATTATCAACGGTACCGGTAATTTTATTCTTACTGAAATGCGCGATAAAGGTCGAGACTTCGAGGACGTTTTGAAAGAGGCTCAGGCTCTTGGATATGCTGAAGCAGATCCAACGTTCGATGTCGAAGGAATTGACGCGGCTCATAAGCTTGTTCTTCTGGCATCAGCGGCTTTTGGTATCACTCTTCAATTTAAAAAAGCGTTTACCGAGGGGATTAGTAAGGTTTCTACAGATGACGTTAATTATGCTGAGGAACTTGGCTATACGATCAAACACCTTGGGATCGCTAAGAAACGCGGAGATGGCGTCGAACTTCGCGTTCACCCGACGTTAATTTCTAAGTCTGCGTTGATATCAAAGGTCGACGGCGTAATGAATGCTGTAGTTGTTACGGGTGATGCAGTTGGTGACACACTCTACTATGGGGCAGGGGCTGGATCAGAAGCAACAGCTTCAGCAGTGATAGCTGATGTAGTAGATGTGGCGCGTGCTTTAGTTGCCGGCGCTAAACCGATTGTTCCGGGCTTAGGGTTCGAAGCGGAAGCTCTCAAGGATACCAGCATCATTGAAATTGGTGATGTTGTATGTCCGTTTTATTTGCGAGTGATGGCTACGGATGCACCGGGAGCTCTTGCATCGATTACTAGCATTATGAGTAAGCACGGGATCAATATTGATTCGATTACCCAGCGAGAAAACGAGCAGGTTGGTGATATGACGCCCGTAATTATGCTCACTCATGAAGTAAAAGAAGATGTCGTGAATCTGGCAATTAGTGAGATCGAGCAACTTTCAAATACAGCAGGTGTGGTTGTTAAGCATCGTGTAGCGCAGTTTTAATAGGTAGAAAAATGAAATATATCAGTACTCGTGGTGAAGCTCCTGCTTTAAATTTTGAAGACGTATTGCTTGCTGGCTTGGCTAGTGATGGCGGCTTGTATGTTCCTGAATCATTGCCACGTTTTACCCAAGAAGAAATCGCTTCGTGGCGTGGTCTTCCATATTCTGAACTTGCTTACAAAGTCATGTACCCGTTCGTAGAAGGTTCTATTCCTTCTGACGATTTTAAGGCGATGATCAATGAGACTTACGTGGTATTCGATCACAAGAGTGTCGCCCCGCTAGTTCAAATTGATAGTAATGAGTGGGTCATGGAGTTGTTTCGTGGTCCAACATTAGCTTTTAAAGATTTTGCTCTGCAATTGCTAGGGCGTTTACTAGATTATGTTTTAAAGCGTCGTGATGAACGAGTAGTTATCATGGGAGCGACCTCTGGTGATACTGGTTCAGCAGCTATTGAAGGTTGTCGCCACTGTGACAATGTAGATATTTTTATCCTTCATCCTCATAACCGAGTGTCGGATGTTCAGCGTAAACAAATGACGACCATCATTGCTGACAATGTATTTAATATCGCTGTTGAAGGTAATTTTGACGACTGTCAAAACATGGTTAAAGAAAGTTTTGCGGATCAATCCTTCCTTGAAGGGACGCGTCTTGTTGCGGTTAATTCTATTAACTGGGCACGAATTATGGCGCAGATCGTATACTACTTTAGTGCTTCATTAGCTCTAGGTGGCCCGTCGCGAAGTGTTTCATTTTCGGTTCCGACAGGAAATTTTGGTGATATTTTTGCCGGCTATCTGGCGAGAAATATGGGATTGCCGATTAACCAATTGGTTGTCGCGACGAATCGTAATGATATTTTGCACCGATTTATCAGCAAGAATCATTATGCGTTAGAGCCGCTTCACAAAACATTATCGCCAAGCATGGATATCATGGTGTCGAGTAACTTTGAGCGTCTATTGTTTGATCTGTATGGTCGAGATGGCAAAACTCTAGCTAATTTGATGGTTAAGTGGAAAACAGAGTCGGGCTCTATTGAAGAAGAGCGTTGGAATTCTGCTCGTAGCTTGTTCGATAGTTGTGCGGTTGATGACGATCGTACTTGTGCTGTGATCAAAGAGGTATTTGAAGCAACAGAATACTTACTTGATCCTCACACGGCTATCGGCGTTGATGCTGCGCGCAAGACACGTCGTGATCAAGCAATTCCGATGGTAACACTTGGTACTGCGCATCCTGTTAAGTTTCCTGAGGCTGTAGAGAAATCTGGCGTTGACGTTTCTCCTGCGTTGCCGATCCATATGGCAGATTTATTTGATCGAGAAGAGCGCTATGATGTGCTTGATAACGACATTTCAAAAATCCAAGAATATGTTGTAGAGCATCGCCGTACGTAATTATTGTTAAATCAGGCGTAGCAGCCGTGCTGCGCCTTTTCTCCATTCCTCATTGAGTTGCGCTTATGCAGCGAAAGATAGTCCAGCGGGCTCTTCCAGAAAATTATAAATCACTCCCCGACATACCAGAGTTTTTATCAAAAATTTATGCTGCACGCGGTGTTGTTTCTGCTGATGAGCTAAGTCTTCAGCTTAAGTCAATGGCAAGTGCTGCTAAGCTGAAAGGTCTCGATACCGCCGTAGCTCTGCTTGTTGATGTCTTGTCTGCTAATGGACGGATTGTCATTGTAGGGGACTTCGACGCTGATGGTGCCACAAGCACGACCATAGCCTACGAGGCGTTGCGTGAGTTTGGGGCGAATAATGTCGATTATCTTGTTCCTGATCGCTTTAAATTTGGTTATGGGCTAACGCCTGAAATTGTTGATCTGGCCGCTCAATCAAATCCTACTCTAATAGTAACGGTTGATAATGGGATATCTAGTCACGAAGGTGTTGCGCGCGCGCATGCCTTGGGTATTAAGGTTATTGTCACTGATCACCATTTACCTGGCGACGAACTTCCAGATGCAGACGCGATTGTGAATCCGGCTCAGTACGGTTGCAACTTTCCCTCTAAGAATATGGCTGGTGTGGGTGTTATTTTTTATGTGATGTCGGCATTACGAGCCTCTCTCCGTACGATCAATTGGTTTCAAGATAAGAACCTTGTTGAGCCAAATATGGCTGCATATCTTGATCTTGTGGCATTAGGTACGGTGGCTGACTTGGTTGCTCTGGATTTTTATAATCGAATCCTCGTAGAGCAGGGTATGCGGCGAATTCGTGCGGGTAAAGCACGGCCGGGTATTTTGGCGTTATTTGAGGTTGCAGGTCGGAATTACGAAACAGCTGTTACAAGTGATCTTGGTTTTGCGGTTGGTCCTCGTTTAAACGCGGCGGGGCGATTAGATGATATGTCGACAGGTATTGAATGTTTGCTTTCGCGAGACATGCTTGATGCGCGTCAACGTGCTCAGGTTTTGAATGGCTTGAATCAGGAGCGCAAGCATATTGAGGAAGATATGCGAAGAGACGCCGATGCGGCATTTTCCCAAATCAATATAGACCAGCCTCCAAAGGCCTTTGTGCTATATGAAGAGCACTGGCATCAAGGTGTGATTGGTATTCTGGCTTCTCGCGTGAAAGAAAAGTTTCATCGTCCTGTTGTCGCGTTTGCACCTGAGAGCGATGACCCTGATCAGATCAATATATTGAAGGGGTCTGCACGCTCTATTCCTGGTTTGCATATGCGCGATGCCTTAGATGTCGTTGCGAAAAAGTATCCAGACGTTTTAGTTAAGTTCGGTGGTCATGCCATGGCCGCAGGTATGAGTATCGAGGTAGCTAAATTAAGTGTATTTGAATCAGCTTTCCAGGATGTTGTTGAATCTTTGCTCGGTGAAGAGGATCTTGAGGCGATCATTTATACGGATGGTGAGCTCGATCCAGCAGCGCTGACAATTTCAAATGTCGAGCAAATTGAACGTGCAGGGCCGTGGGGGCAAAAGTTTCCAGAGCCTTGTTTCGATGCACAAGTAAGGGTTGTGCAGAAGCGCGTATTAAAAGAGAAACACCTAAAGCTTGTTGTTGAGTTTGAAGGTGGCGAGCTATTCGATGCTATTCAGTTTTCAAGCCCCTATTGCTCGGAAGATCTCACTAATATTCGTTTAGTATTTCGTCCTTCAATCAATGAATTTAGGGGGCGACGGAGCGTTCAATTAATGATTGATTACATCGAGCCAGTAGACTAAAAAATAGCTGCGCTTAGTTTGTTTCTAAACGCGTGATGTTGATTTCGTACTTCTCGCCATCTGACTCTGTTTGAATGAACTTCAAAAGGGCATATGGTGATTCGGTATCGATCCAGAACTTTGTTTCTCTCTGGGCTTCTCCTTCACGAACCTTTTCGATTATCGTCGCTGTCTTTGTGCCAATCTTAGTTTCAATTGTTTGCTCTCCAATTGCTTTAAAACGATATTTCCTGATGCTGCCTTTATGAGCGACTTGATAGTCAAATTCGTCGGCGTTTGAAAATGCATTGTCGAGCTGTATTTGAAGTTGGTAGCTTAATCGATCTAAGGTTGGTCCTGCGTTAGTGTAAGTCCATTCTTTTTTCTTGTAGCGTTCTTTGATTTTCGTGTCGTCAAAAAATTCAACACGTTGATAGCGGTTTTTTATGAATGTTCCTTCGAGGGCGTAGCTATACAAAGAGGGAGTGATCATTTGATCAGTGATAGAAAAGGTCGATTGTTCATGGATTGTTGCCGGTAGCGTGTCGACATAGAACGTGTAAAGCCAGGCGTCATTCTCTAATTTGCGTAGCTCTCTCGTTGCTGTCCCGCTGAGCGATAATCCGTGATCAATGTGCGCTTCATAATGGGCTTTATGTGGGACTAACTGATGGGATGAGAGGGAGGTCGTTTCTGCATAGCATGACAATGCTATTAGGTTCGTTAATACGCAAATGAACTGTTTCATACCAACTCCCTTTAATCTTCAGCTATTTGTATTTAATGCAGTGTGCGCTTGTTATCCAATATTAAGCCCGAACCTGGGATTTCCTGAGAGTCGAGGTATACATTGTTTCCGTCAAGTGACAAGCGACCCTCTGCCATCCATTTTAGTGCAATTGGGTAAATAATGTGCTCTTGTTCTTGAACTTTTTTTGCAAGCGATTCTTGAGTCTCTGTTGCAGAAACGTCAACCTTAGCTTGAATGATATTCGGCCCCGCATCTAGTTCTGGGACAACATAATGCACTGTGACGCCATGCTCAGCATCCTGATTTTCTAGCGCTCTTTTGTGCGTGTTAAGTCCAGGATAAAGAGGAAGTAGCGACGGGTGAATATTTACAAGTTTGCCCAGATATTGGTTTACAAAATCTTTGCTCAAAATGCGCATAAAGCCGGCAAGTATGACTATATCCGGCTGGTATTCGTTTATTTGGCGAATCAACTGTACGTCAAATAATTCTCGTTGAGGATATTTTTTGTGCTCAATTACATGCGTTTTGATTTCTGCATCTGCCGCGCGTTCTAGTCCCTTTACATCTGGCACGTTCGAGATAACGGCGCAGATGTCTAAAGGGAGTTCGCCAGAGCTTGATGCATCAATAATGGCTTGAAGATTTGAACCATTTCCAGATATAAGGACGACAGCTTTTGGTAGAGGTGCTGGTTCCGCTTCCATTTTTTCTTAGCCTCTTAATTCAACGGCTTCTTCGTCGTCACTTTTGTCTTCAATTAGACCAATTAACCAAGCTTGTTCGCCTAGTTCATTGAGCTTGTTGACTGCCGCGTCGGCTTGATCTTGAGGTACGCAAACCACCATACCCACACCGCAGTTGAAGGTTCGATACATTTCGGTCGCATCAACGTTACCGTTGGCTTGCAGCCACTGAAAGATTGGCGGAAGCTCCCATGAAGAGCTATTAATGACGGCTTTACAGCTTTCGGGCAACACGCGTGGGATGTTTTCTAGTAAGCCGCCGCCGGTGATGTGCGATAGGGCATTTACTTGCAAGTCTGAGATAAGTGAAAGCAAATTCTTCACGTATATGCGCGTTGGTTGCATCAATGCGTCGGCAATGACTTGGCCATCATCTAACTGCGCTGAAACGTCTGCGCCAGATACTTCAATGATCTTGCGGATAAGCGAGTATCCATTAGAGTGTGGGCCACTTGAAGCGAGGCCGATAAGTGCATCACCTTGGCGAACATTTGAGCCATCTATGAGTTTTGATTTTTCGGCAACGCCTACGCAGAATCCTGCTAAGTCGTAATCATCACCGTGATACATGCCGGGCATCTCTGCGGTTTCACCGCCAACAAGTGCGCAGCCTGACTGTAAACAGCCTTCACCGATACCACTGACTACTTGCTCAGCTACATCTATGTTCAGTTTTCCTGTTGCATAGTAATCTAAGAAGAATAGAGGCTCTGCGCCAGCTACGATAAGATCGTTGACACACATAGCAACTAAATCGATACCGATGCTATCGTGCTTATTGAGATCCATGGCCAAGCGTAATTTAGTTCCAACGCCATCTGTGCCCGAAATGAGCACTGGCTCTTTGTAGTTCTTGGGAACTTCAAACAAGGCGCCAAATCCACCTAGCCCGCCTAAAACCCCTGGACGGGTAGTTTTCTTTGCAACGTTTTTGATTCTATCTACTAATTGATTTCCAGCATCAATATCAACGCCAGCGTCTTTATAACTTAGGGATTTCTCAGACATTATGAAGGGAACTCGCACGTGTGTGATCAAAGGTCGAGAGTTTACAGGTAGGATTAAGGGGATTCCATACGTGTTTGGCTTTAAAGGGGGCTAACTAATTTATTCAGCTTATTTGTTTCAGTTATTGTCATATCGGGAAAGGGCTAATATTATGACGCTAATTCTAATTATTCACCTCGGAATCACGCTCCTTGCTTAGGTTTTCATCTATTTTTCTTCTGGTATTTACTTGCGTTGATTTTGCGGTGGCGGCGGAGCGCGTCCAGCTCTTCTATGCTGTCGTTCAGGTCGAATCACAGGATGCTTCTGAAAGAGACGAAGCATTTCCAGTCGCAATGGAGCAGGTACTTGGCAAGCTTACAGGTGCTTCTGTTCAAGATAATCCTGAACTATCTCCAATTATTTCTCAGGCTCAGCGTTATGTGCTGAGTTTTAGTTATAGAGCGAATCCAGACTTTTCGCCTGTGCTAAGTGATCAGGCGGAAGGTGAGGGCGAGACTGAAGTTGAAAAGAGCCTTAAGCTAGATTTTCCCGCGTCTGCACCTGAGAAACAATTTCTGCTGACTGTAAATTTTGCTGATCAAGCTATTTTGAAAGCATTGAGGGCAAGCAATGTTGCGATTTGGGGAAGCTTGAGGCCATCCATTTTAAGCTGGGTGGTTGTGCAAAGGGGCTATGAAAGACAATTGCTGACATCTGATTTACCGCAATTAGAAACGAGTTTTATGGAGTCAGCTTCTGAGTATGGCTTGGTCTCTTTTTTACCGGTCGGTGATTTAAGTGATCAGAATGCGATAGATATGGCAGGTCTTTGGGGCTTGTTTGACAGTTCAGTCAGCGAAGCTGGTAAGCGCTACCCGCACGATGCCGTATTACAAATGCGTGTATTTGAGGCAGAGGAAGGCTTAGATGCTAAATACGCCTTTCGGGAGAATGGTGTTGAAATAGAAGGGCGCTTTCGTGCAGCGGATTATTCTGCGCTGTTTGGGCTGGTCAACCAAGAGATCGCTTCAAACCTTTCTTCTCGCTACGCGATAAAAGCGAGCGAGCAAGATCAATATTTGCGTATCTCTGTTAGTAATGTGCAAACATTCTTAGATTATGTAAAAGTCGTTGAGCATTTGGGTAGCTTATCGACTGTCACTAACGTTCAGCTCGGAGCCTTGTATGGCAGTGATCTTTTGTTGGACCTCGAGTTGCGCGCAAGTGAAGATCAATTTGTACAGCAGCTAGCACTTGCAGGTATTTTAAAAGAAGAGTCTGCTCCATCATCGTCAGGTAATGTGTTGGCAACCTCTATTCAGCCTCAGCTTTATTATCAATGGCCGACTTCAATAGGTCTCAAATAAGTGTTGCGTCAAATACCAAACTTATTGACGCTATTGCGTATATTTCTTGTTATCCCTTTTGCGTTGTATTTTCTTCAAGGTCGATATGACTTGGCCTTGTTGTTGTTTGCTATAGCTGGCGTGTCGGATGGCGTTGATGGCTTTGTGGCTCGACAGTTTGGTTGGCACTCTCGTTTTGGTGCGATTGCAGATCCCTTAGCCGATAAGTTGCTGTTGGTCTCGACTTTTATCATTTTGGCATGGCTGGAATATATTCCTATTTGGCTATTCATTTTAGTATTTGGAAGAGATTTGTTATTGGTTTGTGGTGCTTTGTTTTTTCATTTCAGGATTGCGCATTACGACGTGAAGCCATCTTATTTAGGTAAGGCGTGTACGTTTATTCAAATTGCCTTTGCGGCGATTATGCTTCTGTATTTGTCAGGCTACCTTTTGAATGAGTCTTATATTGATGTAGGTATCGCGAGTGTGTCCATTATCACGTTTCTGAGTGGTATCCATTACATTTATCTATGGGTTAAAGAAGCCAAGTTCGCTCTTAATAAAGGTGTAGATAGTGAGCGCTGATAAATCGAGTCAGTTGTTATTAGGGCTAGGGTTTAAGAAAGAACTGTCATTTAGTAATTTTGTATCTCCTGCTGAACTGAATATTCCCCATCGTTTGAATCATTTAATCTTCGATCAGGCGGTCCCTTTTCTGTACTTAGTTGGCGCCAAAGATAGCGGGAAAACGCATTTATGTTCTGCGGCATATAGTGTTGCAAAAGAAAAAGGTATGAACGCCTATTTTGTATGTGGTCAGGATGTACGCCAAACCATGTCGGGTGAAGAGTTCTTAGGCTATTTGGAATTTCTAAAAGAATTCAATTTTCTTGTTGTTGACGGGATAGAGTGGTTTAGCGGTGACTCAGATTTTGAGTTTGCTTTGTTTAGTTTGTTTAATCACTTTCGAGATGCCGGCAATACTTTGGTGGTTAGTGCCTGCGATGTCCCTGGTCATTTATCTTTTTCGCTTAAGGATTTAGTGTCGCGATTAAGTTCTGGAATGACACAAAAAATTGAAGTGTTAAGTGACGTTGAAAAGAAGGCCGCTATATCTCAATATGCCGAGCAACGTGGTATTAGTCTGTCTGATGATGTGCTGAGCTACATATATGCTAGAAGTTCTCGTAGTTTAGGCGCATTATTGGAGGTTCTAGATAAGTTGGATCATGCCCAATTGCTTGAAAAGCGAAGTATTACAGTTCCGTTTGTAAAAAAGGTGTTGGGCTGGTGAGAGTGTCCTCGTCAAAGTTTAAGGAGAAGCGACAGTGATTCGAGTGGTGTTTAATCAAAAAGGTGGTGTTGGTAAATCTAGTATCACATGTAACTTGGCTGCAATTAGCGCATCCAAGGGGCGTCGTACGTTAGTGGTTGACCTTGATACTCAGGGCAACTCTACGCATTACTTGTTGGGCGTCTCCTCAAGTGAATTGAAACACACCGTCGCAGATTTTTTTGAGCAGACCTTGTCGTTTAATCTTTTCAATAAAGATGCGAGCGAGTTTGTTCATCAAAGCCCTTACGATAATTTATCGGTAATGCCTTCACATCCTGAGTTGGAGTTTCTAGAGCGTAAATTAGAAGCAAAGCACAAGATTTATAAATTAAAGACGGCATTAAGAGAAATGGAGTCTTTCTTCGATGATATTTACATCGACACTGCGCCAGCATTAAATTTTTATACCCGATCGGCGCTCATTGCTGCAGATTGTGTCTTGATTCCTTTCGACTGTGATGATTTCTCTCGTAAAGCGCTCTATCAAATCATGGGTGAAATCCAGGATATCCAGGAAGATCATAATGATTCACTAAAAATAGAAGGAATTGTTGTGAATCAGTTTCAGCCAAGAGCAAGTCTACCTAGGAAATTGGTTGAAGAGTTGGTTGAAGAGGGATTGCCTGTTCTCGATGTTAAATTATCAGCCAGCGTAAAAATGAAAGAGTCCCATCAAAGTAATAAGCCGCTGGTCTATTTCGCACCTAAGCACAGTTTGACTGAACAATTCTTGGCATTGCATGAAGAGATTGTTGGTGAGCTACAGGACGCTTAAAGGGCGTCTTATAGTTCTGTGATGCCGAGTGGTAATGCTATTTGATCTCCCGAATGTAATTCTTTCTCACGGGCGTTGTTTAGCAGCAAGGCAATAAGGTGTTCGGCAGGTAGCGCCTCCGAATACATAAACCCTTGCACGTATTGGCAGTGATTTCTCTGCAAAAATGATTCTTGCGACAGGTTTTCCACGCCGGATGCAAAGCTCTTTATGCCAAGTTGTTTGGCAATCGCGAGCAAAGATTCAATAACAAGTTTGTTCTTTTTGTTGTGCAGGCAACTCGCTACGGTTTGTCGATCGAGTTTGATCATATCGATGGGGAGACTGTCAAGCCGCGTTAGCGATGATGAGTTCGCGCCAAAGCCATCAATAGTAATGACACAACCGAAACTCTTGAGTGTTTTGAGTTGTTTAATGGTGTCGCTACTAGATTGAGCAAGAGTGTTCTCTGACAGTTCTAGTATTAGACGATTGGGATTAAAGCTGTGCTCTATGCAGGCTCCCCTAAGCATATTCAGCAGACTAGGGTGGTTGTATTGTTTGCGAGTAAGATTGAACGCATAAGAAAGTTGTTTACCACAAGCTTTCTCGATTGATTTTGCTTCAATGCATAATTGGTTAAATGCCCATTTTCCAATGATCTGCAATAGTCCTGTTTGATCCGCAATGCTTAAAAAGTCATCCGGAAGTAATATTCCTTTGCTAGGGTGATTCCATCGGGTGAGCGCCTCAAGTGCAACGATCTCTCCATTATTGATGTCGATAATGGGCTGATAATAAAGCTCAAATTGATTTGTGTTGATGGCAGTCCGCAATGCTTGTTCAATTTCGCATTGTCGTTGCATCTCTTTGTTCATTTCTTCGTTATAAAATTGAATGTTATTTCTACCCGCATTTTTTGCTTTATACATCGCCATGTCGGCATTTTTAAGTAGTTTTTCATAGCTGTCACCATCGTCGGGGAAAAGGGTAATCCCTAGGCTTGAGGTGATAATTAGCTCATTGTTTTTTACTTCTATAGGCTTTGTGATGTGTTCGATTAGATTACGGCCGACGAGCTCAGCGCCGTCTTGACCCGAAATATTCGATAGTAGTATTGCAAATTCATCTCCTCCGAGGCGTGCGATGGTGTCTTCTTTGCGCATGCCCTGCGTAAGACGTTCGACTAGCTCTATTAATAGTGCGTCGCCAATATCATGACCGAGTGTGTCGTTTATCTTTTTAAAGTGATCGATATCGATGCTAATTAAAGCTAGTTGGGTGTTATAGCGCTTCGCCGTTTCTATGCCTTGTTTGCAGCGGTCTTCAAATAATCGCCGGTTAGCGGCGCCAGTTAGTGTGTCAAAGTGAGCAAGGTAGTGTAGTTGGTCCTGTGTTTCTTTAATGTTTGATATATCTTGCCCAATGAGTAAAAACTGGCCATGTTCTTCCAAGTTTTCGTCGGATATGAAGTTAATATTCCACAGCATTGATCGTTTTGATTGTTGTGCAGTGAACAGCTTTGTTTCTACGTTTTCTTGATTCGTTGAGCTGGCAGCTGCTTTGTTGAGGCGCCAGATTAGTGATTCATGTTGTTCGCTTGGAATGCAGAGTCGTAGGAAATCTTTGCCCAACACTGCTTCATATCGATATCCGCTGACCGCTTCGCAAGCCGAATTCCAGTGTTCAATGAGATAATTATCGTTAATAACAATGACTGGAATGCCTGCGGTTTCGATGAGTGCGCGGTAACGTTTGTTCGATTTCTTTAGCTCGTCCTCGGTTGCAAAGCGCGTTCTTATTTCTTGGCGAAGTTCTTGATTTGCTTCATCTAATGCTTGGGTTCGCTCGATAACGCGTTGTTCTAGATTTTTTTCAGTTTTTCGTTGGTCTGCAAGTAGTGATGCTAGATAAAGAACTGTCGCGCTGAGTGCGTACCAAGCGATTAGCTCAATATTGTGCGTGATCCAACTTGAGACTGATTGAGCCTCGTAGGTTGAGTTCGTTTGCGTAGGTGCAATAAATAGAGTTGTGATACCCAGAGCCAAGCACACACCGAACCAGCTAAATCTGACCACAGCCCATATTAGTAGTAACGCGCAAAGTGCTAACCATTCTCTCGTGAAAGATAAGCTGAGTAGGCTGATCACAATCAGGCAAACACTCCAAGCGGCAAACTCTTTCGGATCCGAAGGTAAGCTAGGCCATTTTCGTTTGTATTTCCATATTGTGAGTGCGGGGCATAGGCAAGTAATCATTATTGCAGAGCTAACTGTCTGTCGCATGTATGTGGCAAGTAGGTCTGAGTGTATGTCGGCGCCGATTTTTAGTGTTAGAGTGTATAGGCCAACACTGAGTGTTGATGCAATAAATGCCAGTACAATAAATTGAATTGTTTCGGTGCTATCTCCGAGTATTCTGTCACTTAGTTTTTCGTTTTCGTGCTTGTAGTAAGGGAGCAAAATAGATAATGACAAGGTCGTTAAATAGATTGATGTAGCTAGAAGACCTGTCAGTCCAATAGGGTAACTCGTGATATGTTGTGTGAAGGTGTTTGCACTGAGAGCTAGCACTAGCCCTGTGAAGCCGAATGTGTAGGTGAGTCCTACAGCTAGAGCGCCTAATAGCCATGTTAATGACTCAATGCTTAGTGTTTGTGGTTGGTTTGCTAGGGCTAAATGGAGTGTAAAGAAAAGAACAACAATTAACGTGTAGTGATGACTATCCGATTGCGTCAGCCATGAGCGCATAAAGGGGATATTATATCTGTTTATCAACGGCTTGAGCTTAAACACGTCTTTCCCTAGCATGAGCTGAAATCAATGTTTTCAGCGATCAATGTGGTCTTGGTTTTGAGGTGTAGAACTCTAGTCGTTAATCTGTGTTTCGCTATGTGAGATTGCGTGCAAACTGTAACGGTTTGTTACTGGTGCGACAGTTATTCTTGATGTTGGAAACGCATCGATAAATCAATCGCTTTGACATCCTTCGTAAGTGCGCCGATAGAAATATAATCGACGCCCGCTTCCGCGATGGGTACGAGCGTCTTGTCGGTTACGTTGCCTGAAGCTTCTAGCTTGGCTCGTCCGCGAGAAAGCTCAACGCTTTGGCGCATCATGTCGAGACTAAAGTTATCAAGCATGATGATATCTGCGCCTGCATCAAGAGCTTGTTTGAGTTCGTCGAGAGACTCAACTTCTACTTCGACGGGTTTTCCGGGTGCGATTGTGTGAGCGTTGGAAACCGCATTTTCAATGGAGCCGCAGGCAATGATGTGGTTTTCCTTAATTAGAAATGCGTCGTATAAGCCGACGCGATGATTAGTGCAACCGCCAACGGCTACTGCGTGTTTCTGCGCAATACGTAGTCCAGGAAGCGTTTTTCGTGTATCAAGAATCTTTACGTCGGTATGCTTTACCAGTTGATGATAGTTGTTTGCGAGTGTAGCGGTCGCAGACATAGTTTGGACGAAATTTAAGGCGCATCGCTCTGCTGTCAAAATTGAGCGAGCATTTCCTTCTAGACTCAGAAAAGTTTGATTTGCCTCGAGTGAGTCTCCCTCTGAATAATGCCAAGTCACCTTTAGTGATGAGTCTACGGCTTCAAATACAGCATTGGCCCAATCTATGCCGCACAAAATGGCGGTCTCTCTAGTTATGACGGTGGCTGTTGCGCGTTGGTTTTCTGGAATGAGCATGGCGGTTATGTCGCCTGAGCCAATATCTTCACTTAATGCTAGCGAAACATTCGATTTAATGGCCTCAGCTATGGTGCTTTGCTCAATCATATGGGGTGCTCTCACATTGGTTGGACGCCGCATTATAAGGACTCTTGAAAAATAATCTATCTGTAGGATGAGTGTGCCGGAGTTATTTAAATTCTCTATCTATGTGAACTAATTCGCTTTGCAACATATTGTCACAGGCGATTATAAAATGACGCTATATACTTCTATTGTGCGTTGATAAATTGACGCTCCAGCATCTTCATTTTGTTTAAATTATCGGAACAGTTTTATGGCCAGCGCTAAAGTAGTTGGTATTCATGGAGTTAAGGCCCCTCAAGGAGCGGCCGGTGTTCCATTGCCAAAAGAGCTTGTGAAAATTAGGGATATTGGCAAGGAGCAAATTCGTGCTGCCTTGATTGAGCTGTTTAATAACGCGGATGATGCTTTGTTTGCTATGGCTGACAAGGCTGAAAGTAATAATGATCAATCGTTGTATTTTGAGGCGATGCGGGAGCTTCGTCTCCAGAAAAAACAAATTGTATTATCAACGCTAAGTGCCGCGGTTAAGTCTTTTCAGCATCCATCTAAAAAGGAAGCTGACCCGAAAGTTAGCGAAGATGCTCCATCCATCGATTCGCTCAGTTTAGTGGATGATGAAAGTTTAGAGTTCGATGTAGCGATCGAAGGAATGGTGCAACGAGTCCGGTCTGGTTCGTCTGAAGACCTTTCAGCATTAAAAGCGCGTATGAAAGTGCTGTGGAACACGAGCGAATGTGAAGATCGAAATATACCGCTCGCGCCAGAAGCTTTGTGTGAAGGTTTTGTGGATGCGTGCAAAAGCTTAGAAGCGAATATTCGTGTTAAGCTGACCTTGTTTAAGCTTTTTGAACGTTATGTTCTTGTTGCTTTGCCGAAATTGTATGTTGATGTAAATCAAAGTCTTATTAACGATGGAGTATTGCCTGAATTTAAAGTAAGGCAGACAAACCGATCTGTACAGCAAAGCTCCGTTCCTTCTTCGAATGGCACAGCCTTCTCAGCAAATTCAAGCATCGGCTCGGGAGTTGAAGCGCCTGAGTATGCGGATGCAGGCAATAGTGGAGTTAATCTAGACGCATTACGTCAACTTCTGCATCCTCAAGGTCAGCCTATTCAGGGTAATACGCCGGTTTCAGGATTGCATGCCAGCTCTTCCTCAGCCTCAGCTGCACCAGTTATTTCACAAAACGAGTTAGTTGCGATTTTATCTCGCGCTCAGTCACTTAGCTTAGAGCAAGCTGGGTCGTTCGTTGGAGAGAATCAAGCCATTGATTTTGCTGCTTTGCTAAGAGATCAGAGCGCTGGAGCGGTTGGAAAGGCTTATGAAAGTCTCGATGCTGACATGATCAACCTTGTGTCGATGCTATTTGAATTCATTCTTGAAGATCGTCAATTGCAGCCTGAAATGAAAGCCATCATTTCACGACTGCAGATACCTATTTTGAAAGTGGCGTTGATCGATGACAGTTTCTTTAACAAAGGTGGGCATCCTGCACGTAAGCTTCTTAATGAAATCGCGTCTTCAGCGATTGGTTGGAATGCGCCGCGTGAAGGAAGGCGTGATCGCTTTAAAGAAAAGCTTGAGGGTATCGTAGAGCAAATTATTAACGGCTTCGAGCAAGACGTGTCTATGTTCGACGGTTTATTGAGTGACTTTGAAAGCTTCGTTGATTCGGAAAGAAAACGAGGCCTGTTAGTTGAACAGCGTACTAGAGACTCTGAGCGTGGTAAAGCTGCAGCTAACGATGCGCGCCAAGCGGCGCAAGATGTTATCAACGAGGCGATTGAAGGGAAGTCAGTTCCGGATCTTGGTGTTGAACTACTACGCGATGCGTGGAGTAAAGTGTTGGTCTTTAAACTTCTGCGCGAGGGAGAGCAAAGCGAAGCTTGGAATGGGGCTAAAGCAATTGTAAATGAACTGGTTTGGTCCTTATGTCCAGATCCTTCAGAGCAAGATGCGAGAGCTAAACTTCTTAAAATGATTCCATCACTCGTTAAGCGTGTTCGTTTAGGGTTTGACGAGGTTGCTTTAGACGATACTTTGGCAAAAAGACTTCTGTCAGGTCTAGAGGATCAGCACGTATTGTCGCTTCAAGCTCTCCAGCAACAAATTGATTTGAGTGAAATTGCGCCAGTGGGGGAGGTTGACCAGCAAGAAGCTAGTGAACTCCTGCAAGATGATTTTTCAGAACAGAGTGATGAAGTAAGCGATCTAGTACGTTCAACTTTAGAGCTCGAAGATGATTTCAAACAATTACAAGAGGCATGCGAGCAGGCTAATGAGAAACGCGCGGCAATTGAAGCAGAAAACGAAAAGCTCCCCAAAAAACAGGAAAGTATCGTACTGGTTGACCAGCAAGCCGAAACTCGCGCGCCCGAGTTAGCGCCAGACAACCCTTTTGTTCAACAAGTCGAGCGCTTTGTAGTTGGATGTTGGTTTGAGTTTGGCGGTGGTGACAATAAAGAGCGCTGTAAGCTTGCCGCGATTATTAAATCAACGGGTAAGCACATTTTTGTAAATCGAGCTGGTGTGAAGGTTCACGAGAAGTACAAAGATGAGCTTGCTAAAGATTTATGTGAAGGCCAGCTCGTCGCGTTGAACGATGGCTTGTTATTTGATCGCGCGCTTGAATCCATCATCACAAATCTTCGTTCTTGATATAAGCTTACTGATAAAGCTTTTAATAATGGTTTTATCAATATGACCGTAAATGAAGGGTGGCTAACGCAAGTTCGTCGCCTTGATTCACCAAATTTCAATCAACGTCCTGATGGCTCTGAGCCGTCTTTATTGGTCATTCATAACATTAGTCTCCCGCCCGGCGTTTATGGTGGTAATGAGGTGGATGACTTTTTTCTCAATCGCCTCGACCACGATATGCATCCTTTTTTCGATGAAATTCGTGGAGTGGAAGTATCGGCTCATTTTTATATTCGACGTGATGGGCGTGTTACGCAGTTTGTGTCGTGTTTAGATCGCGCTTGGCATGCTGGTGTGTCCACATTCTGTGGTCGGGAAAACTGTAACGATTATTCCATTGGTGTTGAGCTTGAAGGGCAGGATGATGATGCTTTTACTGATGCGCAATACGAGTCTTTAGTTCACTTAACGCGTGCACTAATGGATGAGTACCCAATAGTTTCGAAAGATAATATTGTTGGTCATAGTGATATTGCGCCAGAAAGAAAAACAGACCCAGGACCTATGTTTGATTGGAATCGCTATTTCTCAATGATCTAGCTTCGAGCTATCTTCCTAGCCAAGCCGCGCCCCTTACGCCACTTGCATCGCCATATTTTGCGGGTTGTATTGGTGTTTCAAATTGTTCTGAAAATACATATTTTTTAATGCGTTTAGGAACCTCGATATACAGATCACGAAGATTGCTTAGTCCTCCTCCAAGAACAATTGCATTGGGGTCTAAGACGTTAACGACTTGGGCTAAAGCATACGCTAATCCTTCGTAGTAACGTTCAAATGCATCTTTAATCTGTGTGTCTTCAGTACTTAGCTTTAAAAGTTCTTGTACTGAAGAGGCCTCCGCTCCGGTTGTTTCTATAGTGCGTCTAACGAATGCTGGGCCGCTGAGGTAGGTTTCTATGCAATGTGTTTTTCCGCAATAGCATTGGGCAGCATTAGAATTAGTTTGCAGGGGTGCTGGCATGACGTTATGGCCCCATTCTCCTGTAATCGCATTTGGGCCTACCAGAATGTGTTGATTGATGCAGATTCCACCACCCACTCCAGTTCCGAGTATTACACCAAAAACACAGGTTTGATCTTTCGCTGCTCCATCTGATGCTTCGCTGAGCGTGAAACAATCAGCATCATTTGCTAAAGCGACAGGTCGACCAATGCTACACTCGAGGTCTTGTTTAAGGTTGTTGCCAATTAGCCAGGTTGAGTTAGCGTTTTGCACCAAGCCTGAAGTTGGCGATATGCTGCCAGGGATCCCAATTCCTATCGTGCACCTCTGTCCGAGTGATTTCTCTGCTTCGAGGATAAGTGAGGAGAGATTGGTCAATGTTTTTGTGTAATCGCCTTGTGGGCTCGCAACGCGCTTGTTGTAGACGGCCTTGTTATCAGCGTTTAATACCATGATTTCGGTTTTTGTTCCGCCTAGGTCAATTCCTAAGTGCATTTACGCGCTCCGTTAGCATTGTGTTCGTTGTTGCTGACAAACCTGATGCTATTAATTGTTTGGCCGCAAAACCGTTAATGTCGTTAATCTCGGTTTTCTTTCCTTGCCGGACGTCTTGAAGGGTAGAGCTGATATTAGCAGCGGTCGTTTCACAAACAGATAAGATCATTTCGACTATATTGGTTTTAGTCAGTTCTAACTTATAGATATTTGAAAGTCCGCTCAACTCGTCAATCAGTGAAGGCCAATACTGTTGGAAACTTTGAGTTGATCGTATTTGGCCGTTGGAACAATTCTCGATCGCAGTGAACGCGTTAATGCCGCAATTGATGAGTAATTTACGCTGCAAAGTAGATTTAATATTGTGCTTATAGTCTGCGTGAGAGCTTATTTTTGCTAGTGATGACGGCCAGTCATCATGTTGTGAAGCGTGCTTATTTAAAGGGCCGCAATGGGTTGTACCTTCACCAGCTAGAACGAGTCTATTTGGCTTCTCTATATTGGCGCCACTAGTAGTACTTGCTGCGTAGATAGGGCGATGCTGAATCCCTTCAACGATCTCATGTTGGCTTCCCATCCCATTTTGGAAAAGAACGAAAGGAATAGCTTTCAGTAGATTAGTGTCCAGAGCATGTGCTGTTGAACAAGCAGCATGACTTTTGGTGCAGATTAATACTGCTTCGATGTAGAGCTTAGTTTCTTTGAGTGTCTGTAGATTGTGCTGGCGAACAGTTAGCTCATTGGTAACTTGTTGATCTTGAACAGTAATGTTGATCGTTTTACTGGTTCCATTCGGTCTGGTATCGAGAAAAACGCAGTTGTCCGCACCCAGTTTATAGGCCCACATTTGACCTATGGCACCGGCACCAACAATTGCGATCATCGTGCTGACAGAATCTACTAAAACGAGGTAAACCGCATCGAATTACATCGATGCGATTTTTTCCATTTGCTCGCTTAGCGTCGCTAAGCTTTGCTCGGCTGCAGCAAGCTTTTCTTTTTCTTTTTCTACAACGTCAGCAGGCGCGTTGGCGACGAATTTTTCATTGCCAAGTTTTCCTTGTAAGCGTTTGATTTCTCCTTCCGCTTTACCTGCTTCTTTCTTCAAGCGCGCAAGCTCCGCTTCAACGTTAATCAAGCCTGCCATTGGTACAAGTACTTCCATTTTGCCAACCAACTGTGTTGCGCACATTGGCAGTTCTTCGCCATCAACCCAATCTAAGGATTCAAGTTTGGCGAGTGATTTGATTAGTGCGCCATTTTCTTCGAAACGGCGTTTATCTTCGTCGTTGCCGTTATGGATCAACGCTGGTATTGCTTTGGCTGGAGAGATGTCCATTTCGCCGCGAATATTACGCAAGCCAACGATGACACCTTTGACCCAATCAATATCAGCAATGGTTGCTTCGTCGATCTTGCTTTGATCACAAACAGGATAGGCTTGCGTCATGATGGTTTCGCCAGATTTTCCAGCAAGTGGCGCAATGCGCTGCCAAATTTCTTCTGTAATATATGGCATGAATGGGTGTGACAAGCGCAAGATTGCTTCAAGTACACGAACGAGAGTGCGGCGCGTACCAGCAAGAAGCTCAGCAGAGCTATTCTCGTCATTTAAGATCGGCTTAGAAAGCTCAAGATACCAGTCACAGTATTCATTCCAAATAAAGTCGTAAAGCGTTTGTGATGCGAGATCTAAACGGAATTCACTAACGGCTTTTTCAATAGTCGCTTCAGTTTGTTGAAGGCGAGAGATGATCCACTTGTCTGCGATACTTAACTCGTAATTATCATGATTCTGCGCGCAATCGTGCTCTTCTGTATTCATTAGAACATAACGTGCAGCATTCCAAATCTTGTTACAGAAGTTACGGTAGCCTTCTAAGCGCTTCATGTCCCAATTGATGTCGCGGCCAGTTGAAGCGAGTGAGTATAGGGTGAATCGCAATGCGTCAGTGCCGTGCGCTGAAATACCATCCGCGAAAGTTTTTCGCGTGCGCTTCTCGATTTTTTGAGCAAGCTGCGGCTGCATCATGTTACCAGTGCGTTTTTCGACGAGTGACTCTAAATCGATGCCATCAATCATGTCGAGAGGGTCTAGTACGTTACCCTTAGACTTTGACATTTTGTCGCCGTTTTCATCGCGAATAAGGCCGGTAACGTACACATATTTAAATGGTACTTGCGCTTTGCCATCGTCATCTTTGATGAAATGCATTGTCATCATGATCATTCTAGCGACCCAGAAGAAAATAATGTCAAAACCGGTGACTAGTACATCTGTTGGATGGAAGGTCTTTAAGCGCTCAGTTGCTTCAGGCCAGCCAAGTGTGCCGAATGTCCAAAGTGCTGATGAGAACCATGTGTCTAGAACATCTTCATCTTGTGATAAGGCTACATCATCAGAAATGTTGTTATGCGCACGCGCTTCTTCTTCTGTGCGTGCAACATAGACATTACCTTCATTGTCATACCATGCTGGAATACGGTGTCCCCACCATAGCTGGCGTGAGATACACCAGTCTTGAATGTCGCGCATCCATGAGAAGTACATGTTTTCGTATTGCTTAGGTACGAATTGAATGTCGCCATCTTCTACAGCTTTAATCGCTGGCTCAGCTAGCGGGCCGGCACGAACGAACCACTGATCGGTAAGCAGCGGCTCTATCACGACGCCAGATCGGTCGCCATAAGGAATTGTTAGCGTGTGGTCGTCGATCTTGTCTAATAATCCAGCTTCGTCAAAAGCAGCAACGATTGCTTTTCGCGCAGCGAAACGCTCGAGACCTTGGAATTCGCTAGGAATTGTTACGTCAATGTCGGTGATGGCTTGGCCTGACACATCATACACTTCTGCTTGATCAAGAATTTCACCGTTCTTGTTCATGACATTGATCATTGGAAGCGAGCATCGCTTGCCGACCTCATTATCGTTAAAGTCGTGTGCAGGAGTAATCTTTACGCAGCCTGTGCCTTTTTCCATGTCTGCATGTTCGTCTCCGACAATCGGGATGCGACGACCGACTAATGGAAGAATGATTTCTTTTCCGATCAACGCTTTGTAGCGAGGGTCTTCAGGGTTTACCGCAACACCTGTATCCCCAAGCATCGTTTCGGGTCGAGTGGTAGCAACAACGATGTAATCTTTGCCTTCGCTTGTTGTTTCACCGTCTGCAAGTGGATACCGAAGATGCCACATATTGCCCTGTTTTTCTTTGTTCTCGACTTCCAGATCAGAAATAGCGGTGTGTAGTTTTGGGTCCCAGTTAACAAGGCGCTTGCCGCGATAAATAAGATCGTCTTTGTACAAACGAACAAATACTTCTTGAACAGCTTTATAGAAGCCGTCATCCATCGTAAAGCGTTCGTGATCCCAATCGACAGAGGCTCCTAGACGACGAAGTTGACGTGTGATGGTGCCACCTGATTCTTCCTTCCATTCCCAAATTTTATCGAGAAATGCTTCACGACCTAGGTCGTGTCGAGTTTTATCTTCTTCAGCGGCTAATTTTCTCTCAACAACCATTTGAGTCGCGATACCCGCGTGGTCAGTACCAACTTGCCATAGCGTGTTGTTGCCTTTCATTCGATGATAGCGAATTAAGGCATCCATGATGCTGTCTTGAAACGCGTGCCCCATGTGGAGGCTGCCAGTGACGTTCGGTGGGGGGATCATGATTGAATATGGCGTGCCTTCACCACTTGGTTTGAAGAAGCCTTCGTCTTCCCATTTTTGATACCAAGTTTGTTCAATTTCACTAGGTTGGTAGGTTTTATCCATCGTTGTGTTTCACTACTTTTTTGGCGTTGATTTTAGAAAGAGGCGCATTATATATCTGCGGGGGCAAACAAGGTAGTTATGTTCCCAATTAACGACGTAAGTCGTGCGTATTTATGTCTTCGCCGTTAGATTTAAGTTGCTTGAACAAGGCTCGTGCAGATTCCAGTTGCTTCTGGTCATTACGAACTATGAACATTCGTCGTTTCATCTGAGGTTCTTCGGCTAGCTTGGTCGGGCCAAGGTATACGCAAATGTTAGTGTCTGTGGCTTTGAATGAAGGATCATTCGCGCCCTGCGATGACGCAATAGCTATGGGGTAACTTGGGCTTGGGGATACTGATTGCTGATGCGGAAGAAAAGAGCTTTCTCGATAAGACCAGAGCAGCTCGTCAAGACTTTTAGCATCGATGTCGCTTTCACACACAAATAATATAGTTTGATTTGCTGCGATGGCTTTTTCAGCGATCCGACAAGCTATGCTTGCCAGATCACTAAATGCATTCCCTTTGGAAATATAAATGTCGGTTTGTTTGTGCATTTATTTTGCGTGATTCATTAAGTAATTCAGTAGCAAAGGAACCGGTCGGCCTGTTGCGCCCTTGTTGGCGCCGGAAGTCCATGCAGTTCCAGCAATGTCTAGGTGTGCCCATGTGTATTTTTTGGCGAATTTAGACAAGAAGCAAGCGGCTGTGATACTGCCAGCGCCTTTTCCTCCAATATTTTGCATGTCGGCAAATGGGCTGTCTAATTGCTTATGGTATTCATCCCAGATTGGCAGTTGCCAAGCTTTATCATTTGCTTCTTGGCCACACTGTAATAGCGTTTCAGCGAACTCATCATTATTGCTCATTACGGCGCTAGTAGAGTGGCCAAGTGCAATAATGCATGCGCCCGTCAGCGTCGCAATATCAATAACTGATTTGGGTTTGAATTTCTCAACGTAGGTGAGTGCATCACAAAGAACGAGTCGTCCTTCTGCGTCCGTATTAAGAATTTCAACAGTTTGACCTGATGCGGTTGTAACGATATCTCCCGGCTTTGATGCGTTGCCCGCAGGCATATTCTCTGCAGCGGCGATTACGCCGATAATATTCTTTTTTGGAGCAAGTTCGGCTATTGCGCGCATTGTACCGAGCACGCTGGCTGCGCCGCACATGTCATACTTCATCTCGTCCATTGCTGGGCCAGGTTTTAAGCTGATACCGCCCGTGTCGAACGTAATGCCTTTACCAACCAGTACGTGAGGCGCAGATTTAGCTGCGCCGCCTTTGTATTCTAAAACAATCAGCTTTCCTGGCTCAGTACTGCCTTTGCTCACCGATAAGAATGCACCCATATTGAGCTTTTCCATATCTTTTTCTTCAAGAACTTTGCAGGACAAAGAGTTGAATTCTTTCGCCATTTCTTTTGCAACTTTTGCGAGGTAGCTTGGTGTCGCGACATTTCCGGGCTCATTTCCTAGGTCACGTGTGAGCGCCATACCAATTGATTTGGCTTGAGAATAACCAAGGGCTTTTTTGACTCCATTTTGTTCTTTTTTATCGCAAACAAAGGTGAGCTGTGTTGGTGTTGGTTTCTTTGATTTTTCAGATTTGTATGTTTCGAAGCGATAGCTTGCACTAGCGATTGAAGAGCTAAATGCCTCTGCAGCTTCAGCGGTGTGTTCCGCAAGGTCAGAGATGCCAAGGGTAATAGTCTTTGGCGTATGTGCGAGGATATCTTTAGTTGCTGATGCCGCTGCTTTTAATATTGACGCTTTATTAAGGGCTTTTTGCTCGCCCAGCCCAACAATAATTATTTGCTTCGAATTTGCGTCAAGAGAAGTGATTGTAATTGATGAGCCAAGCTCACTTTTGAAACCAAGGTTTTTGATAGATTTGCTTAAGCTTTGGTTAGTGGCTGTATCTAGGTCACTCGCTTGTTGCCCTAATGCCGATTTCTGGAAGCTAAATATGCAAGTAATATCGCTTTTAATTTCACTTAACTTGCGGATTGACGCGTTGTATTTCATTATTCCCACCTAAATTTCTTATTTCTAACTCTAGTTTAAGAGACGAATTACGCTTTGACTATTCGATTGTGCTGACTAGCTTTTAGAGTAGTACGTAAAGCGATATTTCTCGGGGTTTTCTTTGATTATTTTTTCATATTTGGCGAGGCAAGTGTTGGGATCAATGCTTGCGGTCACATTTATCCTTTTGCTCATTTTTATGAGTGGCCGTTTTATTAAGTATTTATCGCAAGCTGCCGTCGGGAATATTTCTGCTGATATTCTGTTTTTAGTCATGGCATTTCGCTTGCCAGGTTTTTTAGAGTTGATTCTTCCTCTAGGGCTTTTTATGGGAATCCTCTTGGCGTACGGACGTATGTACATGGAAAGTGAGATGACTGTCCTGCATGCCTGTGGTTACAGCCAAAATAAGTTGCTTGCTTCGACTTGGGTAATCTCTGGCTTTGTTGCATTGAGTGTTGGTCTATTAACTTTGTACGTGTCGCCTGCGGGCATGGCCAAGGTAGAAAAGTTGTTTGCTGAACAAGCAAGTAAAACAGCGTTCGAGTTGCTTGTTCCGGGGCGCTTTCAGAATCTGAATATCGGAAATCGTATTACTTATGCGGGAGCATTGAGTGATGATAAGCAGACAATGTTTGATGTATTTATCGCCGAGTCTTCTGAGGATGATGCCGAGCGGCTCAACATATTGTATGCAGAAAAGGGTGTTCAGAGCGTAGATGCTGAAACCGGAGATCGATATCTTGTGCTTCACAACGGTAAACAATATCAAGGGGCTCCAGGTAATCACGACTATAGAGAGTTGTCGTTTGATACCTATGGAGTTCTTATCGCATCGCAGAGTAGCGAGCTTCGCAGAGTTAAGGAGGAAGCAATTCCGACACAAGCTCTGATTAGATCTGAGTCGAATGAGTATAGGTCTATTTTATATTGGCGTATATCGCTCGTTATCTTGATTCCAGTGGTGACGATGATTGCTGTTGCGGTGTGCAAAGTTAACCCTAGACACGGCAGGTATCTCCATTTGGTGCCGGCGATGCTGCTTTATATTCTTTATTTAGGTTTACTTATACTTGCTAAGAAAAAAGGTGGGGAGGGCGATCTAGATCCGCTAATCGCATTTGGTGTTGTTCACATCATGTTTATATGCGCGGCAATAGCATTATTTTATCGAGAACGTTTGAGCGTTCTAGTAAGAGATAAATTTGGTCATGGTGGCGCCTCATGAAGCTAATTGATCGATATGTAGCGCAGGCTGTGATGACATCGACCTTGGTCGTTATGTTTGTCGTCCTCAGCCTAGATGTGGTGTTTGGATTTATTGCTGAGACCGAAGATATAAAAAATGACTACCAACTTTTAGATGTTGCTTTATACATTCTTTTGACCCTTCCCAGACGAATTTATGATTACCTTCCTCTTGGTGCATTCATGGGATGCCTAATAGGGTTGGGGGCTTTGGCAAAGAATAGTGAACTGACTGTTGTTCGAGCTGCAGGAGTTTCGCTGGCCCGCATTATTGGTTCGGCAATTAAACCAGTGCTTTTATTAATTATTTTTGGCGCTCTTTTAGGTGAGTTTGTTGCTCCGACTACTGAGAAATTAGCGCAGAGTGATAAAGCGCTCAAACAAGGGGCTCAATCAAGCATCGTCTACGGACAAGGGCTTTGGCATAAAGAAGGTGATGCGTTTATCCATATCAATGCCGTTGAACCAAATGGCGCGTTGCATGGTGTATCCATAAATACTTATGACGACGATAAAAGACTCATCATGAGTGAGTTTGCGGCCAAGGCTTTGTTTCACGAGCGTCAATGGAGTCTATTGGATGTAAAGAGGAGTTATTTTGGAGAGAGCAACATTACTGTCGCCCAAGAAGATGTTTCTTCTTGGGAAACTGAATTGACCCCAGAGTTGCTGAGTATACTAATCGTTAAGCCAGACAACTTGTCTATGAGTGGCTTGTTTTCTTATGCAAAGTATTTAAATGAGCAAGACTTAGATGGAGGGGTGTATGTCCTGTCGTTTTGGAAAAAAGCGCTCCAGCCGCTAACGACATTGTCTTTGGTTTTAGTTGCGATTTCTTTTGTATTTGGGCCGTTAAGAAGTGTCGCTATGGGGACTAGAGTCTTTGTCGGCCTAATCGTTGGTCTGACTTTTAAGTATGTTCAAGATTTGTTAGGACCTGCGAGTATGGTATTCGGATTTGAGCCGATCGTAGCAACGGTTCTACCAATACTGGCGTGCGTTACTTTCGGTGTGCTAATGATTAAGAGAGCAAGCTAGATCGATTAAAAAAACGCGCATTGAAAAATTTTGTGAATTAAGTTAGTCTAACGAGCAATAATAAATAAAATTTACTTGCTCGAAAGTATGTGTTGTATTTCGAGGGAACAAAGTTCTGCTCGGAGATAAGTAATGAACACGTTTAAAAGGCTCAGTTTAGTTGTTGCAATTGGTGCAATTTCTAATGGGGCAAACGCTGAGTTCATAAAGTTAGAAGATCAAGATTTGCAAAACGTTACTGGTCAAGCTGGATTGACTATTGACGTCGAAGCACGCTATGAGATTGGCGAGTTTGCGTACAAAGACGCTGGTTTTCTATTACTGCAAGGCATTCGAATGGGTGGGCATGATTTGCATGACCCTTCCTCCTCTCAATACTTCATGGACAATCTTCGTTTAGAGATTGATGTTGCTGGCGATGGATCAACCCCTGGTGACAATGTTCTAGACTATGGTTTTTCTAAGATGCGTGACTACGCAGCGCTATATGCGATTTCAGGTAATGTTGACCAAAGGTTTACTGACGTAGCATTTGGTTACGATTCTAAGAGAGATCTTGCGATCGACGATAAGAAAACCTACCAGGACGGCGACTTAGTTATACATTTCGATATCACAGATCCTTGGCAGGTAGAAGGTGGGCAAGCTGCATTTTTAACTAGCGACCGTTATGAAACCGATGACTATGAGACTTTTGAGTTGATGACGGAGCACGCGGTTGATTTTGCGTTTGAAATTGATGCAATAGGGTTGGCACGGAGCGATTATGAAATAGGAAGCGCAGGGCTTGATATTGACTCAAATCATTCAACTGGACTGCACGAAGGCGAAGATGGTACGACCACTCTCATCAGTAATCTCAAAATGAAGGGATATCTCGGCCCTGAGGACCTCCATATTTCTAATAACGGCAATGGCTTTGGGGCTGAAGACCTGAATGGTGATGGTGATATCGATTCATTTGAGGCTTCTCAGAGTTCTGGTGTTGGAGATGCTAACTCTAAAATTACTTGGAGCGCATACTTTATGATTACCGATATGGAGTTGTATATTGATATAGCGGGTGTTCAAATCGAGGGTATGGCGATTCACAATAAGCGCGGTGACTTAAGCGGGCTAGACGGGACTTCTTCGTTTTATTTTGCTCACTCAATCCGAGAGATATACGCTGTAAAGGAGTCGGTCTTGAAAATGCGTAACGATACCGTTGATTTTGTTGATGGTATTGCTCTTAATACCAGTTTCAAAGGCGATATGGATATTAAGGCCTTATCCTTTGGCGATACAGGGACCTCTATTGGTGAGCTATATTGGACGGATATTGAATCTCATACGCGTTGGACAATTTCAGCACACTAGAAATATATAGACTACTATTTAAACCCGCTTCGAGCGGGTTTTTTGTTTTTAGGACTTTTATTTTGGACATTCTTGTATTTCTTAATGCATTAACAGCATTAGTTGTGATCATCGACCCCATAGGTGTTGCTTTGATTTTTAACGCTTTGGTAGAGGGAAAGTCTGAAAGAGAAAGGGTGAGGGTCGCCTTTAAGGCAATCGTAATTAGTATGCTACTTTTGATTCTCTTTGCTCTGTACGGGCAAGAATTGTTAGGTCAGCTAGGTATTAATATTCAATCGTTGCGAATAGCTGGTGGATTACTATTGTTTTACACCGCTTTTAATATGATAACTCAGGACGTCGATTTTGCGAGTCTTGACGGACGAGGGGATATCGCTGTGTTTCCAATGTCTGTTCCCTTAATAGCTGGGCCAGGGTCTCTGACAATGGTCGTTTTGCTGTATTCGGGAGCCAGTACTCTAGATGCTAAGTTAGCGGTGTTTAGTGCAGTTATAGTCGTAGGATGCATCTCATTTATTTCATTATGCTTGGCTAGCCCAGTCAAAAAATTAATAGGTCGGACTGGTGATGAGGTGCTAAGAAGGTTTCTCGGCGTATTGCTTGCGGCACTTGCTATTCAGTTTATAGCAGACGGAATTATTGCGTTTTCTGCAATGATTTAGTTGGAATGAACGGTTGCTTTAACAGGCGATAAAAACCTTTGCAATTTTCATTAGTCATTTCATTTGAACCTATTGAGTAGTGCCGTCCGAGTGAACTTTCGGACTTATAGGTGCCAAATAATCTATCCCAAAACACGACACTAAATCCAAAATTTTGGTCGTGATCTGCATGATGAATGCTGTGGTGTACTCGATGAATACTGGGCGTAATTAATATTTTTCGCAGTACGTTTTCAGTTCTTGGTGTAAAGCGAATATTTGAATGATTGAATAATGCGAAAGCGTTGAGAGCTATTTCGAATATGACAATAGCTGCGAAGGGAATACCGAATACTAGGACGACGGTCGATTTTATTAGGGTTGATAGAAGCAGTTCAAAAGGGTGGAACCTAAGTGCGCTGCTTGCGTTTAAAGATGGATCGCTATGATGAACTCGATGTAGTTTCCATAGAAGAGGCACTCTGTGGAAAACTCTGTGCTGCCAGTAAATAATAAAATCCAAAATGATTACCGACACAATAACAATTATGGCAAGTTGGTTATTGTTGTCGCTGATTAGATAAAAAATGCCTATCTGCCAACTTTCATTCAGCAGAGCGATGTTGGCAGCCAGCACAACGGGGGCTATTTGAAGGGCAAGGCTCGTTAATCCTGTTAAGGATATGTTTTCGACAAAATGTCTTGGGTTATTTTTACCAGATTGACGTGCGGGGATTAGATGTTCAATAAGAGACAAAGACATAAGACATAATCCAAAAACGGATAGTCTTATGATGCTCTGATATTGTTCAATAACGCTTGAAAGCACTTCCATTAGTTATGTATAGATTTCACCTGGCTCGTAACTGATGTTGGGAATGAATATTTGACGATGCGCTTGAATACGCCCCAATACTGCCTCCCGAAGCTACCGGTATTGTATGGAATTCCGTGTTCTCTGCAAATTTCTTGCACTTTAGGAGCCATTTCTTGGTATCTAGGTGCTGGAATATCAGGGAACAGGTGGTGTTCAACCTGATAGCTTAAATGGCCAGTGAGGATATGGAAAAGTTTAGAGCCTTCAATATTGGATGAGCCTAGAATCTGGCGATAATACCATTGGCCTTTTGATTCGTTTTTGGTCGATTCCTCATCGAATGTTTGTGCTTCTTCGGTGAAATGGCCACAGAATATGATAGTCGCGGTCCATAGGTTGCGTAAAATATTTGCGATAATCGCGCAACATAATACTGGCAATGCGACAGGCCAGAATATGAGCGGAAAGAGGATATAGTCTTTGAGGATTTGCTTCCCGGCTTTCTTAAAAAATGCATTTCTTAAATCAAGTCTTGATATTGGGAGTTTACTGTTTTCTTTTTTCTTTCCAATGAATATGCGTTCACCTGCTAGCTCGTGATACGCAACGCCCCATTCAAACAGTAGGCTTAGGTTTAAATAGGTTATGATCTGATAAAGGTTTTTGGGGCGCCATTTCAAATTATCGCTCAGGCGCAAAAGACCGTAACCAAAGTCTCTGTCCTTGCCGATGATATTTGTATAAGTATGGTGCTCATAATTGTGGTACCTACGCCATGAATCGCTATCTCCAGCGTTATCCCAGTCGAATCGTTTAGAGTTTGTAATCGGATCGTGCATCCAGTCATATTGACCGTGCATTATGTTGTGCCCGATTTCCATGTTGTCGAGAATCTTTGAGAGAGCTAAGCCAAGCACAGATAAAGTCGCTATCGACCACATTAGATAGCCATCAAAAAATAAGAATGCACATGCAATTCCAATACGGCTGACAATATCGAGCAACCTCTGAAAACCAATAAGTTTCCGAATATAGTTGGCGTCTTCGGTCCCGACTTTTTTAAATGTTTGTTCTCTTAATTCTTCAAACTGCTTTTCTAAAACATCAAATTGGATTTGTTGTGTCATTCGACTCTCTCCTGAATCTCTATCTCCAAATCGCTTTCTGCAAAGCTGCAACAAATTTGTATTTTTTCTCCGTGCTCTCGATGAGTTTGATCCGTTAATACGTTTTTCACCGATCCGCTTAATAAAGTTGCCGAGCATTGGTGGCACGCTCCTGCCCGACATCCAAAAACGGGTTTGTGGCCAGCGCTTTCGAGTGAATCTAATATGGGCTCATTGCCAATGCTGGTTGCCGTTGCGTTTTTATTCACTGTGATTGTATGTTCAGATGTGCTGCCAGAAATCTTAGGTATAACGAAGGTCTCGGAGTATATTGATGGAAGCGTTTGATTAAGCTTTTTGGCGCGTTGCTGAAGTAAATTTCCGGCAGTCTGTATGAAGCCAATTGGTCCGCAGATATAAGCATCCGAAACGGATTTTTCCGATAGCGCGTGCTCCAAGTGTTTGTCGCTAATTCTGTTATTAATCTCAGTGTCGATTATTTTCAGATCTAAACCATTCTCTGCTAACAAGCGTAATGATTTAGTTGCTGGGGATTGTACATTCCCTCTCCGGTACCATATTGCTTTATGTTTTGTTAATTCTTCTCTTGGTAATGATTTCAGCATTGAAAGGATTGGCGAGATTCCGCTGCCAGCGGCAAGGAATAACTGCATCGCCGATGATGAGTTATCGCTGATAACGAAGCTTCCTTGAGCTTTCGCAATATTAATCATATCTCCGGCTTTTAATTCGTCAGCGATAAAACTCGTAACCGTACCATCTGGAATTTTCTTGATGTAGAACTCGACAACTTTATTTTCATATAAGTCTTTAGGTGTTGAAGCAGCACTGAAGGTTCTTGTGAGAAATCGACCATTTATCTCAAACGAAAGCTGGAAGTGTTGACCCGGTTTGAAAGCCAATTTTTCTATGTGGCTGACCTTTAGGCGAAGGGATATGCATTCGTCGTCTAACGTTTCACAGAAAAGTACTTTTGCTGGAGCAAGCTTTCGCTTGTAGTTAGGAGATAGCAGTTGCCTGATTGGGGTAAGGTAATGCGCTAGTTGTTCGGTTTGTTTTGGCGAAAATGTTCTTAACATATCAAATCGACTTTAATTGCTAACATTTGTTAGCTTAAATATTATCGATTCTAATATTTCATGTCTAGCTTATACTTACTATTTTTATCTTGGAGCGTCTAATGGAACGTTGGGCATTAGCAAATGTATGTCTGCATTGGATCATCGCTAGTCTTTTGATAGCACTATTCTTTCTAGGCGATTACATGGTCGCGCTGGATTATTATGATCCTTGGTATCAGTCAGCGCCTTTCTGGCATAAGTCATTTGGCTTGTTGGTAGTCGTCTTAATGTTGGCAAGAGTTGCTGCGCGAATTTACTGGACTCGTCCTAAGCGCATTGAACCTTCTAAGTTCGAGATGGTGGTAACACGTCTTGTGCATGTTTTCTTTTATGTTGCCGTGCTCGCTATTTGCTTGTCGGGCTACTTGATATCGACAGCGGACGGACGTCCTGTTAGTTTCTTTGGACTGATTGATGTTGTGTCGTTAGGCGAGTTTGTACCTAATCAGGAAGACGTCGCTGGGTTGTGGCATGAGCGTATTGTTGATGCAGTTCTAATTGTTGCGATCATCCATGCCGTTGCAGCATTGAAGCATCACTTTGTAAATCGAGATTCAGTCCTAAAGCGTATGCTTTGGATCAAGTCCTAACATCTGAATAAGAGGAAGATTATGGTTAAAATAATGAAAGCAAGTGCAGTTGCGTTGCTACTTTCATTGAATAGTATCGCAGTAAATGCCGCGGACTATGTCATTGACACAAAGGGCGCACATGCCTTTATTCAGTTCCGTGTGATGCATCTCGGCTACAGCTGGTTATACGGTCGCTTTAATGAATTTTCAGGTGATTTTTCGTTCGACCCAGAAAAACCTGACGCTTCAAACATTATGGTAGACATTAACGTTGATAGTATCGATTCGAACCACGCTGAACGAGACAAGCACTTGCGAGGTAGCAAGTTTCTTGATGTGGCGCAGTTTCCTACTGCTAAGTTTGTGAGCACTCGGGTCGAAATGGCAAATGCTGAAAGTGGCACCTTATATGGCAACTTAAGCCTTAAAGATGTAACAAAAGAAGTTGCGATTGAGTTTGATGTTGTGGGCATGGGGGCTGATCCTTGGGGCGGACAACGAGTAGGTTTCGAGGGAAAAACTAAGTTTCGTATGAAAGATTTCAATATCATGCGTGATCTTGGGCCACTGTCTCAGGACGTAGAGATGATTCTCTCTGTTGAAGGTATTAAAAAATAACAATGGTTAAGTTGGGGGCAGACTATTTAAAGAAGTTACAGCGCGAGTTTGACGATGCGATTGAGCGTCAAGACTTCGATAAGTTGATTGAACTTGATCACTCAATTCGTTCTATCCTTCAGTCAAACGCCAACGAGAATTCGACCGCTGAGCTTAAAGCACTGTTACGAATGTACGATGACTTAACTATCTCTGTAGCGAACTTACGTGAACAATTTGCGAAGGAACTTGCTGGTATGCAATCAAACAAGAAGGGCATTAAGGCTTATCGTACAAGTTAGAGCGTTCTCTTAAATCCCTTTAATTAATGAACCGACAAAAAATTGAACGTTTTTTGTCGTTTTTTTTATTTCTTATGCGTGATGACGTTTTATTGACTATTTTCAGCTTAGTGGCTTTAATTATCGTATTCGTAATTGCAAAATGCACATCCAATAACAAGCAAGGCAAATAGCTATTGCTGCATAATAAAGGCAGACCTTAATGTCGCAAGATACAAGTGTTCTGGTTATCAGTGATAACCATGGGGTTCTTCGTGATATCTCCGTAATTTTAAATTTTCTTGGCGAAACAGTTGTATCTGTTGGGCGCAATCAATGGGACTCAGATAAAGAGCAGTTGTTAGCTGTTAATAATAGCGATGATCAAATTTGCGTGGGAACAGTGTTTTTAGACGCAAGTGTTGATTCAGGTGCTGAAATCGTCGCGCAGTTAGATGAACTGAACCAAGCTGTTCCAATTCTCACGATTGGCGATGCAGGGCATTTCAATTTGGATGATGTGTTACGTAAAAAAGTCATCGCATCGCTCGAATCCTCTCTGGAATACAACCAAACCATTGATAGCTTATATCGTGCTCAGTTGTACCGAGATCAATTTGCTACGAATCGAAAGCGTGGACAGCAGCGAGAAGCTGAATTGTTTAGAAGCTTGGTCGGTACTAGTCGCCCAATTCAAGAAGTTAGAGCTCTTATGGGACAAGTGGCTGACAAAGATGTTAGCGTTTTGATCACTGGTCAGTCTGGTACGGGTAAGGAAGTAGTAGCGCGCAATTTGCACTACAACTCACATCGTCGCAATGAGCCTTTTGTTCCCGTTAACTGTGGTGCTATTCCTGCTGAGCTTCTAGAAAGCGAATTATTTGGCCATGAAAAGGGCGCATTTACTGGTGCGATAACTGCCCGTTCAGGTCGCTTTGAGCTTGCTGAGGGTGGCACGTTGTTTCTGGATGAGATCGGAGACATGCCGCTAAATATGCAGGTGAAAATTCTTCGCGTATTGCAAGAAAAAACCTACGAGCGAGTCGGTGGAACAAAAACGATTCCTACTGATGTGCGTATTATTGCAGCGACGCACAAAAATCTCGAAGAGATGATCGAAGAGGGTACATTCCGAGAAGATCTGTATTACCGACTGAATGTCTTCCCGATTGAAATGCCTGCTTTAAAGGAGCGTGAGGAAGATATTCCTTTGTTGATCAACGAACTCATTTCGCGTATGGAAACTGAGAAGCGCGGATCTATTCGTTTCAACTCCGCTGCGATTTTGAGTTTATGCCGCCATGAATGGCCGGGTAATGTTCGTGAGCTTGCTAATTTAGTTGAGCGCTTGGCGATTATGTATCCTTATGATGTGATTGGTGTTAAAGAGCTTCCACAGAAGTACCGTCATGTTGAGGTAGAGGATGAGTTCCTTGAGAGTGAGGATACTGCAACGCAGGTACAAGGTTTGGCGGGTGTTGATTCTCCAGCTTTGTTGCCGATTAACGGTATCGATCTTAAGGAATATTTGGCAAGCCTTGAAAAATCATTGATACGACAAGCGCTTGATGAGTCTTCTGGTGTTGTAGCTCGAGCTGCAGAGCGATTGAGAATTCGACGTACTACCTTGGTTGAGAAGGTTCGAAAGTACGAACTCAATGGGTAGTAGTGTCAGAAAAATGAACACAAAAAAGCCAAGTTATTAACTTGGCTTTTTTGTGTCGTAATATTGACAGTCTTACCTTGTCTACTTCATTTAAATCTCTTCAAGCTATTGAAATATATAATCTTTTATGTTTTGGCCTAACACCTGCTTTATCTGTCCCCAATAGTGTTTTGCATCCGACCTTCGAAGTAAGTGAGATAGTAAATGGGACAGTCTTATAGTAAGACTCAAGAGCGTCAGACCGAAGACCAGAAACAAATTGCGGCTCAATTAGCAGCAGTTGAACGTGTTCGTTCTGAACTTAAACAAAAAAAATCAGCGAAGCTCGTTAATCTCAGCTCATCGCAGCTCCGTCAATATCGTGAACTAGAGCAACGTGTTGTCGCACTCAAAAGCGAGCTATCTGAAGCTGAATCACACACCGCACAACAAGAAAAAGAAAAGCAAGCGCTAGAGCATCGTCACTCTGCGTTGTTAGAAGTACTGCCCGCTGGCGTCGTGGTCCTTGATGGCAAAGGCATTATACGAGAATACAATCCTGCGGCTGTTGAACTTTTAGGTGAGCCTCTTGAGGGAGAACGGTGGTTTGACGTTATTAAACGTTGTTTTGCGCCTAAGCATGACGATGGTCACGAAGTGTCCTTAAAAGATGGTCGCAAGCTTGGCATACAGACGCGTTCACTTAAGTCTGGCGACGGCCAATTAATATTACTCAACGACCTTACCGAAACGCGTGCTTTGCAAGCCCAAGTTAGTCGCACCGAAAGACTAAGTTCGTTAGGTCGAATGGTGGCCAGTTTGGCGCATCAGATTAGAACTCCTCTTTCTACGGCCATGCTATATGCGGGACATCTTAGACGACCAAAAATGAATGAAGAGATGCGTATTGAGTGTGCTGAAAAATTGCTTTCTCGTCTCACACATCTAGAGCATCAAATACGCGATATGCTTGTTTTTGCAAAAGGCGAAACTCGATTAGCCGAGCAGGTGAGCATGCAAGCATTCTTTGAGAGTTTGCAGACTGCTGCAAAGCCTTTGCTTGATAAACACATGGTCAGTTCGACTTGGTCAAATGCCTCACAGGGGCAAATACTGTGTAACCAAGAAACCTTGGTAGGCGCGTGTATCAACTTAATTAATAACAGCATTGAAGCTCACGAAAGCTCAGATGCGCGACGTCAGTTGGAAATTAATATTGACTCATTCGATGCCGATGGCCGCTTCGCTTGTATTCAAATCAACGACAACGGGCCGGGCATTCCAAACACCATTGCGCGACAGATTCATGAACCTTTTTTTACAACAAAATCACAAGGCACAGGCTTAGGGCTCGCCGTTGTTGAGGCGGTAGTAAAAGCGCACAAAGGTAAATTTTCACTGCGATCAACCGATAGTGGTGCGCAGGCGACAATCTTAATTCCACTGTTTAAACTTAAGCAAAATATTCTGAACCCAGCAATGGCTAGAGAGGTAACAAAATGAGTACTCCTAATGTTCTTATCGTCGAAGATGATCGCGAGCTTAGAGAAGCGCTTTGCACCACACTAAAACTTGCTGGTATGAAGTACTTTGAGGCCGATTGCGCAGAAAATGCTTTGATCGCCTTGGAAAAACGAAACTTTGACATTGTCGTGAGTGATGTAAATATGCCGGGCATGAGCGGTCATGAGCTATTAGCGCAGGTTAAGTCAAAGGTTCCGGGTTTACCTATGATGTTGATTACAGCATTTGGGCAGATCAAAGATGCGGTAGATGCAATGCAATCTGGCGCAGATGACTACCTAGTTAAACCATTTGAGCCGCAGACGCTGATTGATTCGATCGATAAAATAGTTGGTGCTAACAGCAATCCTGAAATTAGTGATGAGCCGGTTGCAAACGCTAAATTTACCAAAGAGTTTTTTAAGGTTGCGCGCAAGGTCGCGAAAACCGATTCGACTGTCATGATTTCCGGTGAGAGTGGAACGGGTAAGGAAGTATTGGCGCGATACATTCACGCGAATTCACCAAGAAAAAACAAGCCATTTGTCGCAATCAACTGTGCGGCGATTCCTGAAAACATGCTAGAAGCAATGTTGTTTGGCCATGAAAAAGGTGCATTCACCGGCGCTTACAACAGCTCTCCAGGTAAATTTGAACAAGCCAATGGCGGTACGTTGCTTCTTGATGAAGTGTCAGAGATGGATTTAGGGCTTCAGGCCAAGTTGCTGCGTGTATTGCAAGAACGTGAAGTAGAGCGCGTTGGTGGTAAGAAACCAATAAAACTGGATGTTCGTGTGCTTGCGACGACCAACCGTGCCTTGAAGTCATACGTCGACGAAGGGAAATTCCGAGAAGATTTGTTTTACCGTTTAAGTGTATTCCCAATGTCATGGAAACCACTTCGCGAGCGCCCAGACGATATTCTACCTATTGCTAAGCGATTGCTTGAAGTGCATGCCGCGAAAATGCGTCGAGGAAAGGTTGTACTGAACGATGAATGCAAAGCCTTGTTATTGAATTATCCTTGGCCTGGTAACGTTCGTGAACTCGACAACGCCGTACAGAGATCTTTGATCCTGGCAGAGGGCGGGGTGATAAAAGCCTCAGACTTTATTTTGGATATGCCAGGAATATCGTCATCAGACGATTATTTGAGTTCCGATAGCCACATTATGGTCGATGAGCCTCAATCAACTACTGGCGAGAATTTGACAGAGTCGATGATTAGTCAGAATACAGTGGAGCAAACGTCGCCACAAAGCTTGAACGTGGATATCGACAGCAGTGCTCTAGGCAAAGATTTAAAACTTCGTGAATATCAAATTATTATCGATACTCTCAAGGATGAAGGGGGTAAGAAGAAGCAAACCGCCGAGAAACTAGGCATCAGTCCGAGAACCTTGCGTTATAAATTAGCGCAAATGCGCGAACTTGGCATCGACATTGCTTCAGAGTTAGCAGCATAGAAAAAAGTGTCAGATTTTTGATACCGAACACTATCGCTAAGTAGTAATTTAGTTTGTCAATCTGCTGATTCGGGGCCTATTTAGGCCCCATTTTTTTGCCCGCTAGAAATGTTCAATAGTCAGTAATTGTTTTGGCCTGATTTGTGCAGTTGTCACTAACTATTACTGTTTACAACGAAAAATTGACATTCAACTAGAGGGGAGCGCTTATGTCAGGAATCAATTCAGTCACTGGCCGAGCCGATATCTCAAAAGTATTGGCAGAGATGCGTAACATCCGCGCGCAGATTCAACCTGCAGAGCAGTTAAAGCCAGAAGTCTCTCCAACTCAAATCAACCCGACTAACAAGGTTGATGAGATCCCGAAGTTTAGTGATTTGTTATCTAACGCTGTCAACTCGGTGAATGACGCACAACAGAAATCTAGCGCATTACAAACAGCTTATTCTCAAGGCGATCCAAACGTCAGCATCACTCAGGTAATGATCCAGTCTCAGAAAGCTTCAGTCGCGTTTGAGGCTGTCACACAGGTACGCAACAAAGTAGTGAAAGCGTACGAAGATATCATGAAGATGCCGGTTTAATAGGTAGGATTAGAGCAATATCATGGCAGCAAATATGAGCGAAGCAAGCGTACCAGCAACGACAGTAGGTTCAGGATCTACTGATATGCTAGCTGATCCAGCACAAAGCGACCTAATGACAGGTGTTAATCGTCTAGGTTTGTTTCGTCAAATTGGTTTGATGATTGGTTTGGCGGGCAGTGTTGCACTAGGTCTTGCGTTAGTCCTCTGGTTACAAGAGCCAAATTACCAACCCGCCATGCAAAACATCGCAGCGCAAGATATGGAAGAAGTGACGCGGGTACTAAATTTAAATGGCATAGATTTTAAAGTTGACCCTCAGAGTGGGGTGCTTCTAGTTGCGTCAGAGCAACTGTATCAAGCAAAAATAAAATTGGCCGCTGTCGGAATATCGTCTGATCAATCGATAGGTTATGAGCTACTAGATCAAGACCAAGGTTTGGGTAGTTCCCAGTTTATGGAGTCGACTCGTTTTAAGCGCGGACTAGAAGGTGAGCTTTCACGCACGATCTCTAGTTTCCGAAATATCCGACACGCACGTGTCCATCTTGCAATTCCAAAGCGTTCCGTTTTCGTTCGCGATTCACGCAAACCATCAGCCTCTGTATTAATCGAAGTTCCCGCTATGCGTGGTGTTTCAAGAGAGCAGGTTGAAGCAATCGTTAACCTCGTTGCTGGGAGTGTTCCTGAGATGATGAAGAGTGACGTGACTGTCGTAGATCAGCGAGGTAATTTGCTTTCTAAGAATAACGAAACAGAAGAAGACGCAAGAGTTTCTCGTGAATTTGAATACTCGCGCAAGATAGAGTCGGTTCTAAATAATCGAATCACAAGTATTCTTGATCCGGTACTAGGCTCTGGTCGTTTTCGTTCTGAAGTATCAGCTGACGTTGACTTTACAGAAATCGAAGAAGCAGAAGAGTTGTTCAATCCTGATATGGGTGCGGTACGCAGCGAACAGACTCTGGATGAGCAAAAAGCAAATGGTGTCGACGGTGGTATCCCAGGAGCTTTGGCTAATCAACCGCCAGTGAATGCAGAAGTGCCTGAAGAAGCGGGTGAGGGCGCTGCGCAGCCGGAACAAGCAGCACCTGTTAATTTGCGTAAGCAAGCAACACGAAATTATGAAGTCGACCGAACGGTGAGCTACACCCGTCATCAAAAGGGACGCGTTTCACGTCTGACTGTTGCAGTTGCAGTGGATGACATTCGTAACATCAACCCTGAAACAGGAGAAGTGTCGTTCCAAAAGTGGAGCGATGCAGAGCTTGAGCGTCTAACATTACTTGTACGCAACGCCGTTGGATATGATGCAACACGCGGCGACAGCGTTAACGTCGTCAACACTCCGTTTGCGCCGCAAGAGACCGAAGAATTTGTAGAACCCGAGATCTGGGAACAGGCATGGTTTTGGGAAGTTGTTTGGAAAGCCTTGGCAGTCGTTGTTGCCTTAATTGTAGTGTTCGCGATTATTCGCCCGATATTTAAAAGCCTTGTAAGTTCAGGTGCCGAAGCAAAAGAGTTAGCATTGGGTGGTATGGACGGTTCGGGTCCAACGCTAGACTCGTTTGAACGTATGGACGGCGATAACCGCGCGATGGCTGCATTAGGAACAAATGGTGAAGACTTTATGTTGCCTGGCGCATCTGAAGGTTACGATAAACAAATTAATGCGCTCAAAGGTTTAATCGCTGAAGATCCAGCACGAGTGGCACAAGTAGTGAGAACTTGGGTAAATCAAGATGGCTGATAACACAGAAGCAGCACAATTACCGACACTTCCTCGTTTAGAGGCAGCAGCAGTGCTGCTATTGAGTTTAGGTGAAGCTGATGCGGCGCAAATTCTCAAACACATGGGCCCAAAAGAAGTTCATCGTGTCGGTTCGACCATGGCTAGCTTGACCAATATTACCCAAGAACAAGTTGAAGCCGTCCTGATTGAGTTCATCGAAGAAGTCGGTCGTCAAACTGGTATGGGCATTGGCTCAGACCAGTACATTAAGAACATGCTGAATGAGGCCTTGGGTGAAGATAAAGCCTCAGGATTAATCGATCGTATCTTAGTTGGTGGTAATACGACTGGACTCGATACCTTAAAATGGATGGAAGGGCGAGCAGTCGCTGAGCTTATCCGTTATGAACACCCTCAAATTCAAGCGATCGTTGTGTCATATCTGGAGCCCGACCAAGCGGCTGAAGTTCTTGGTATCCTCGATGAAAAAGTGCGCTTAGACGTTATGATGCGTGTCGCTTCTTTGGATTCGATTCAGCCACAGGCCCTGCAAGAATTAAACGATATTCTTGAGAAACAATTCTCGGGGAATACCGCGACAGCGACCAGTAAAATTGGTGGTGTTAAAACGGCAGCTGACATAATGAACTTTATGGAGTCTTCGATCGAAGGCGATTTGATGGACAACATCAAAGAGATCGATTCAGACCTTGGTAACGAAATCGAAGAGCTCATGTTCGTCTTCGACAACCTGAAAGATGTTGATGATCGTGGCATCCAAACACTACTCAGAGAAGTTTCTAGCGAAGTGTTGATTGTCGCACTCAAGGGTGCAGACACTGACCTACAAGAGAAAATATTCAACAACATGTCGAAACGTGCTGCAGAGCTTCTTCGCGATGATCTTGAAGCGAAAGGACCTGTTAAAGTATCGGAAGTTGAAGCATCTCAAAAAGATATCCTTACTATTGCTCGTCGTTTGGCAGACTCTGGCGAAATAGCCTTGGGTGGAAGCGGTGAGGAAATGATCTAAGTATTGGTATGAGTGAACAAAATCCACCTAAGGACGATCGTCCTGTCGAAAGCTTAAGTGCTTACGAGCGCTGGGAGCTACCTAATCTCAATTCAGGTGAAGACTATACCGATAGTGCAAAAGTAAAACCGTTGACAGCAGACGACTTGGAGGCGATCCGCGCGGAAGCCTATGCAGAGGGGCTTAAGCAAGGAAAAGCCGATGGTTACAACGCCGGCGTCGAAGAAGGGCGTACCGTTGGTATCGAACAAGGTAAGCAAGAAGGCTTAGAGCAGGGGCGTCAACAAGCTGACAGTGAGTTGCAATCGCACAAACAAGCTCTTTCAGATCAATTAAAGGCCTTGCTTGATCCTATAGAAAGTCAACGCGATCAACTAGAAGATGCCTTGCTCAATACCATATTAGCCGTTGTGCGTGCTGTCATTCATACAGAAACCAAGCAGAGTACCGATGTTATTCGTTTGGCGCTCCAGAATGCGATAAATTCGCTGCCCAAGCGTGAACGCGAATTTAATATTTCTCTTAATCCTCAAGATATTCCAATCGTACAGCCACTCATTGAAGAGATCGATAAGGAGGTCGCAGTCGTGCCATCACCACATTTGGCGAGGGGCGGCTGCTTAGTTGAGACAAAGCAGCAGGTGGTTGACTACACGATTGAAAAACGCTTCCAACACGCTGTACAAAGCATGCTGTTGCAAGCAGCGAAATCTCAAAATTTCGAGGTCCATCAAGAATCCCCCGCGACATTAGAAAGCCATGTTGATTTCGCGAGCGAAGTGCTAGAAGACGCGCCTGATCAAGATATTTCGCAAGATGAAAATGGATTAAATCCAGATGGCTGATCTGCTATCACGCATTACCGATTTTCAGCAAGCATCGGAGAATATTGAACACTTCGAGCCTGTCATCAGTGGGCGACTTACACGAATGATTGGCCTTACCCTTGAGGCAAAAGGTTGTAAAGCAGTCGTCGGTGACCGCTGTTTAATTCAAGGCGCCAATAACGAAGAAGTCGAAGCAGAAGTCGTCGGTTTCGACGAAGACAGCACCTATCTTATGCCGCTAAGCGTGGTGAAGGGGTTTCAACCTGGAGCCAAAGTGACTCCGCTACCCAGCGCTAATGATGTGCCCGTAGGTATGTCGTTACTTGGTCGAGTGCTCGATGGCTGTGGTAACCCTATTGATGGTAAAGGCGATTTGCTTGCCGAGAGCTATGTGCCTGCTTCAGCAGATATTATTAACCCTCTAGCGCGGGCGCCGATTCGCGCGCCTTTAGATGTCGGTATAAAAGCGATCAACGCCTTGCTTTCGGTTGGCGTTGGACAACGACTCGGTTTATTTGCCGGTAGTGGTGTTGGCAAGAGTATGTTGCTTGGAATGATGACGCGTTTTACCAATGCCGATGTTGTCGTAGTCGGGTTGATTGGTGAACGGGGGCGTGAGGTAAAAGAGTTCATCGAGGATATTCTTGGCGAAGAAGGCTTAAGCCGTTCTGTTGTGGTTGCATCGCCCGCGGATGATTCGCCGCTCATGCGAATGCGAGCATCAACGTTATGTACGCGCATTGCTGAATACTATAGAGATAAAGGCCAGCGTGTGTTGCTATTAATGGATTCTCTTACTCGTTATGCCCAAGCACAACGAGAGATTGCCTTGTCCGTTGGCGAACCTCCCGCTACCAAAGGCTATCCACCTTCTGTTTTTGCAAAAATTCCGCAACTTGTTGAACGCGCAGGTAACGGCGTTGAAGGAGGCGGTTCAATTACTGCTTTTTATACCGTGTTAACAGAAGGCGATGACCAGCAAGATCCGATCGCAGATGCAACGCGTGCAATCTTAGACGGCCACATAGTTTTGTCGCGAGCATTAGCGGAAGAAGGGCATTACCCCGCAATCGATATTGAAGCTTCTATTAGTCGTGTTATGCCGCAGGTAACTGATCCACAGCACTTTAAAGATGCTCAGCGCTTTAAGCAGTTGTATGCAAAATATCAGCAAGCGAGAGATCTCATTTCTGTTGGTGCTTATGCGCAAGGCTCAGATCCATTAACCGATTTTGCGGTTTCTAGAATCGACTTAATGCGCAACTTCTTACAGCAAGGGCTCAATGAACGAGCAACGAGCGATGTCTCGATTATGCAATTAAAAAGCGTGGTCGCTCCTGACGCTGAAACAAGCGCTGAAGGCTAATTTCTGTGGCCGTTTCAAACAAAGTAAATCGTTTACGTTTGCTCGTAGATCTGGCAACGAAAGAGGAAGACCAAGCTAGTACCATTTTGCGTCAGGCTAGGCAGGCGCTTGATGATGCTCAACAACAATTGGATAGTTTGAAGGAGTATCGAGAGTCCTACCTTGCAGGTGTTAGTAATTCCATGAAAGGAGCTTCTAACCCCTATACACTAACTAGCTACCAGCAGTTCGTCGCACAACTCGATAATGCGATTGATCAACAATCTCTTGTTGTAAACAATGTAAGTTTGCAATTTGAACAAGCAAAAAAACATTGGGTGACACTGCGAGAAAAAACCAAATCGCTTGCTCAATTGCGTGACGATACGCATCGCCAAGAACTCGCAAAGGAAGAAAAAAAGCAAGAAGCGAGAATGCTCGATGATTTTATTTCGAGTAAGTATCGTTAGTATTTTGGCAGCTAGCATGAACTAACCCAATATTAGGTTATAACCTAATTATCTAAGCCCTCCCGCCAATCCCCGTGCATTTATAAAAATTCAAACTACATTTGAGGCATCGCAGCAATGTTGCGTGTGTTTTTTATGGTCAATTTTTTGAATCTTAACGAAAGATAGGGTGAAACATGGCAGGCAACGAATTAACGCTTGAAGGTCCTGTAACTATTGCAAAGGCTGAAGCTTTGCATCACGAGATCGAAACGTTGTTGTCAGAGTCCGAAACCCTCCATATCAACGCAAGCGCAGTTGAAAGAGCTGATACAGCAATTATTCAACTTTTGTCGAGTACCTGCACAACAGCAGATAACTTGAACATTCAAGTTGAGATAACAGCGTCAGATGGTTTGAGAGAATGTACCGATTTACTCGGATTTAAACAGCTTTCTGAACGCTACCAATAACGCAATTGGTTGTTGTGTCAACGATAAAGATATAAGGCGAATGGACAACTACTAGAGGTATTCGAATGGCGACAATTCTCGCAGTCGACGATTCTGCATCAATGCGGCAGATGGTGACATTTACTCTTAAGGGTGCTGGTTTCGATGTAATTGAAGCTGGAGACGGGCAAGAAGCGTTGGAAAAAGCGAAAGGTGCCAATATTGACCTTGTTTTATCAGACGTAAATATGCCAGTAATGGACGGCATTGAGCTCGTCAAGAATCTACGAACACTTCCTGATTATAAGTTCACGCCGATACTTATGTTAACGACGGAATCCGCTGGCGATAAGAAATCCGAAGGTAAAGAGGCTGGCGCCACGGGCTGGCTTGTTAAACCGTTTAATCCGGACCAGTTACTCGCGACCATCAAGAAAGTGATGGGGTAGTGTTAAGCACCATTTTCATGGGGTGAAGTATGAGCGTAGATCTCAGTCAGTTTCATCAGGTCTTCTTTGAAGAAAGTAACGAAGGCTTAGACATAATGGAGGCAGCTCTCTTAGAGCTGGACCCTGACAATCTAGATTCTGAGCGCATTGATGAAATATTCCGTGCTGCGCACTCAATTAAGGGTGGTAGTGGTACCTTTGGTTTTCAGCAAATTGCAGATTTTACACATGTCGTAGAAACGCTTCTTGATCTGATTCGATCAGATCAATTCAAAATTCTTGCAGAGCATGTTGATCTATTCCTTCGTTCAGTCGATTGCCTGCGAACAATGGTCACGCAATCGGAACAAGGCGAGGAATGCGAGACCGAATTATCCAATTCACTTAAATCAGAATTTGAAGATATTTTAAATGGCCGAGAATCAGGCGCTTCCGCTGAAACTCAAAACGGTGGAGAGGTCGATGCTAATGATGGTCAGAGTGATGGGGCACGCGGATGGCAAATATTTTTCCGTCCTTCTACAGATATTTTACGAACGGGTAACGAGTCTGTTCGGATGTTCAGAGAGCTGGCTGAACTCGGTGATCTTGAGGTCGACGTGGATGCCTCAGATGTTCCGCAACTCGATGATATTGAAGCTGATGCTTGTTACCTCGCATGGAATATCTCTTTGTTTGGCGAGGCGACAAAAGAGCAAGTCGACGAGGTGTTTGAATGGGTCGTTGATGATTCTGAGTTGACGATTGAAGCGATAGATATCGGCGGTGTTGGGCTTGCTGAAGCGTCGAGTTCAAATACCTCAGAGGATGCGACTTCTTCAGCTAAACCTGCACCTGTGGTAGCGGAATTCGCTCCGAGCCAAGTCGTCGCAGAAAAACCTCAAACTACTGCGGCCAAAGCCGAACCCAAAGCGAAGCGTGAAGCGAAAGCTGAAAGTGCGTCAATACGTGTTGGAACCGACAAGGTTGATAGCCTGATTAATATGGTTGGGGAACTAGTTATTACCCAATCTATGCTAGGTGAACTCGGCAGAAATTTTACTGTCGACAAGTTGCCACGATTAATGGAAGGGCTTGAGCAGCTCAACAATCACACGCGTGAGCTTCAAGAAAGCGTTATGCGTATACGCATGCTACCAATTAGTTTTGCGTTCTCGCGGTTTCCCCGTTTGGTTCATGATACGAGCAAACAACTCGGCAAGCATGTTGAGTTGGAGTTGATGGGTGAGCAAACGGAACTCGACAAAACAGTGATGGAACGTATTGGAGACCCTCTTGTTCATCTAGTCCGAAACTCGTTAGATCATGGCATTGAATCGCCTGAAGCGCGCGTTGCAGCTGGCAAAGATGAAATGGGTAAAATTACTCTGAATGCCTTTCATCAGGGTGGCAACATAATGATTCAAATCATTGATGATGGCGCAGGCCTGAATCGTGATCGTATTCTTGAGAAAGCCATTGATAATGGCTTGGTGAAAGCGAGTGATAATCTCAGCGATGAACAGATCTATGATTTGATTTTCAAACCTGGATTTTCGACCGCGGCTGAAATCACCGATATTTCAGGTCGTGGCGTCGGGATGGACGTTGTGCGACGAAATATCCAAGAGCTTAATGGCTCTGTCGAAGTTGAGTCGCAGTCTGGCAAAGGCAGCACCTTCACCATCCGATTACCACTCACACTAGCAATTCTTGATGGACAACTCATCCGAGTTGGCAGCGATGTCTTTATCTTCCCTCTGGTCTCAATTGTTGAGTCTATTCAGTCTTATGATCAAATGATTCATCGTGTTTCATCAGGCTGTGAGGTCTTGCGCTTGCGGGATGAATACGTACCAATTGTGCGCCTTTGGGATATCTTCAGCATTAAGCCTGATTCAGAAAAGCTTGAAGATGGTCTGCTTGTCGTCGTTGAAGGTGACAACATGAAAATTGCCGTACTCGTCGATGACTTACTAGCTCAGCAACAGGTGGTGATCAAAAGTCTTCAGGAAAACTATCGTTCTGTCGATGGAATTTCTGGTGCCACTATTTTGGGGGATGGCACTGTCTCACTAATTCTTGATATTGGCGGCTTGATAAAATTGTCTGGCGTGAGTCGAGCCGAATACAAGAAACACGTCAACGAAGATGACTCGGCTGCGGCCTAAAGCGAGATAAGGAGAGTAGTAATGGCTAAGCAAACAGAAATTGAAGCGCCAAACAATGATGATGGCATTCATGCGCAGGCAGAATTGGCTGAGCAATATTTGACCTTCTACATGAAGGAAGAAGAATTTGGCGTCAATATATTATCTGTTCAAGAAATTCGTGGCTGGGAGGCTGTTACGCGCATTCCCAAGTCACCAGGCCATGTTTTGGGCGTTATGAACTTGCGCGGGACTGTTGTTCCTGTGATTGACCTGCGTATGAGCTTTGGCTTGACCGATTTAACGTACGACGATGCGACTGTCGTCATTATTTTGAATGTCGAATGTTCTAACTCAAATAAAGTGATGGGAGTGGTCGTCGACGCCGTGTCAGATGTTCATAACTTCTCTGACAAAGATATTCAGCCCGCACCCGAGTTAAGTGACAAAGCCCAAGGTCAGTACGTCAAAGGTTTGGGCAGTACAGAAGAACATATGGTCATTTTGTTAGATCTAAACGAAGGCCTCATTCAAGATGAAAAGGCATTGCTAAGTATTCACTGATTCAAAGGGACGAGAGCACGTGGGAGCCAACGCGAAAAAGATCGATCGCGAATTCTTCATGTCAGAGAAGGATTTTTCTGAGATCAGTAAACTTGCTTATTCTTATACAGGTATCGTTCTGGGTGACCATAAACAAGACATGGTTTATGGTCGTCTCGCTCGTCGGATGCGAGAACTCAACCTAAGCGAGTTTGGAGAGTATTGCGAAATTATTCGCAATCTAAAGCATCCAGAAATCAGTTTATTTATCAACGCGATCACAACCAATCTCACTTCATTTTTTAGAGAAGAACATCACTTCGAGTTTTTGGTGAACACGGTTTTACCTCAGCTTCACGCAAGTGGAAAAGGCAACATAAGAGCGTGGTCGGCCGGCTGTTCCTCGGGAGAGGAGCCTTATTCGATCTCGTTAACCTTGAACGAATATTTACCTATCAAAAATTGGGATGTGAAAGTCTTAGCGACAGATCTTGATTCAAATGTGTTGCAAAAAGCTTCGCAGGGAATCTATGACATTGAGCGGATTGAAGATCTAAGTAAGAACCGAAAAAAGAAATGGTTTTTGTTTGATAGAAATCATAAAGATATCGTGAAAGTGAAATCATCGCTGCAGTCGTTGATTCGTTTTAAACGCCTAAATTTATTGGAATCGTGGCCGATGAAAGGACGCTTTGATTTCATCTTCTGTCGCAACGTCATGATTTATTTTAATGAGGAGACGCAGGAGCGTTTATTGAATCGCTACGCAGATGCTTTAAACCCCGGTGGTTATTTGTTTATAGGGCATTCTGAAAATATGCATGGCGCTGGTGTCCGGTTTGAATCCCTAGGAAAGACTATTTACAGATTGAAATCATAGCGATGGAAGCGCATCAACTACCAGGCACATTGCCTCCTGCAGAACCAGGTTTTGAGCATATTAATCGGTACTGGGATCGCCGAATGAATATGCCAGCAGCGAAAATTTTACCTGGCGAATTTTATGTAAGTCGTTGCGGTGAAATCATCGCGACCGTCTTAGGTTCTTGTATTGCTGCCTGTATTTGTGACCGGCAATTAGGCGTTGGAGGCATGAACCATTTTATGTTGCCGCAAGAAGGCGAGCACTCTACTGATAATTGGGGAGGAGATCTTGCTTTGGCGTCCCGCTATGGAAATTGGGCAATGGAGTATCTCATCAACGAAATTTTGAAAATGGGCGGAACCCGCAAGAACCTCGAAGTAAAGGTGTTCGGTGGCGGTAATGTGTTGAGCAATATGACAGAGATAGGAACGCGCAATGTTGACTTCGTTCGATCGTATCTCGCACGCGAAGGCTTAAGTATTTCAGCAATGGATGTTGGGGGCGCCCACCCAAGAAAAGTCTTGTATTTCCCTGATACTGGCGCCGTAAAAATGAAGCGTTTAATTAGTGTGGCGAACGACACGATTGCACAACGTGAACGCGATTATCGTAGTAATTTAAACAAACCTGCAGATACAGGCGATGTCGAATTATTTTAACTGAAGTCGATTTGAGAGGCTGGCAGTGAATCCATATAAAGTATTAATCGTTGATGACTCGGAGCTCATACGCCAAGTACTGACCGAGATTATCAGTCAAGCTCCCGACTTGCAGGTAGTCGGGGTCGCGAGCGATCCATTTGACGCGCGAGAGAAGATTAAAGCACTAAACCCCGATGTAATCACGCTTGATGTTGAAATGCCGAAGATGGATGGGATTTCGTTTCTCAAGAATTTGATGCGCTTACGTCCTATGCCAGTTGTAATGATATCTACCTTAACGGCAAAAGGAGCCCCCGTTACGCTCGATGCGCTAGAAATTGGAGCAGTTGACTACGTTTGTAAGCCCAAAGGTGGAGGCTGGGGAGATCTCGTCCAATACGCAGGTGTCATTCAAGATAAGGTTCGCAATGCGGCTAGAGCTAATATGCTCGCGCGTGAAAGTGTCACGACTAAAGCAAGCACTCCCACCGAGACTTCAACTAAAGAAGATCGATATAAAGTAGGCAAGGTGATTTGTATCGGAAGCTCGACGGGCGGCACTGAAGCCTTGAAAGAAGTTCTTCGGTACATGCCTAAAAACTGCCCTCCGATTCTTATGGCGCAACATATCCCAGCGGCCTTTAGTGGCACCTTTGCTAGTCTATTAAGCGATACGATGCCCATTGAAGTTTGTGAGGCGAAAGCAGGTATGCCGCTTAAAGCGGGGTGTGCTTATTTAGCACCGAGTGACCGTCATCTGCGCTTAGCTAAACGCGATAAAAAGCTTGTTACAGCGCTCTTAGATGGTGAAAAAGTAAACGGACATATTCCATCGGTTGAAGTCTTATTTGATTCAGCAACGGCCGAACTTGGTAAGTACTGTGTTGGCGCAATGTTGACGGGAATGGGGGCTGATGGAGCCACCGGCATGTTAAGAATGCGACAAGCAAAAGGGCATACAATTGCACAAGATGAGGCAAGTAGCGTGGTGTGGGGAATGCCCGGCGCAGCAGTTAAACTGAATGCTGCAGTAGAAGTGCTGCCCATACAGCGGATTGGGCCGGCATTACTTAATGCATGCAAAATTACATAATTGCTCATTAGTTCTCAAATTAATTACGCGAGTTTCGCAATCTTTACTACGCTATGTGCGATAATACCAACACTGAAAAAACGAGGGCAGTATGTCGGTGAATGTGAGCTACCAAGGTAGTGACCAAACCTTAAAAATCGCAATAGATGGCAGATTTGATTTCAGTCATCACGCAGCTTTTAGAGAGGCATATGAGAGCGCTGAAACACAAATTTCATCTTACGAAATTGATCTCAGCGAAACCTCTTATTTAGATAGTTCGGCCTTAGGAATGTTGTTGCTACTTCGTGATCATGCTGGTGGTGCGGATGCGAAAATCGCAATAAATCATTGCAATGATGATGTAAAAAAAATCCTTAAAATTTCCAATTTTGAGCAGCTGTTTTCTATCACTTAATATATCTATGCGCCGATAAACACTTGTCGGCATGATCTTTGTATCGTTGATTGCATAATTAATTATTAAATAACGTTGTTCGTTAAAAATTATGCAGCAATTGTCATTACTTCCAGTGTCCGGTGCACCGAACTCAGAGTTAATTGAGACGGGAGCAGCGTCGGTTAAAGCCCAGAATGGCTCGTCTGAGGCCTTCGGTAAGGTTTTTAATAAAGCTCAAACTAAGGTAGAAAAATCAGAACCCTTAGGCGCACATTCCGGCGATCAAACAGCCTTGTCTAATTCAATATCGCATTCGGCAAGTCCTCAAGCTCACGATGAAAGTGGCAATCCGTTACCGCCAAAAGACGGAGAATTGCCGCAAGCCGATCAGCCCGAATGGAATGGATTAACTAATTCAGCCAGTACAGATGAATTCGATTCCACGGCCGCATTCGTATCAGGGCAAGGTGATAGTGGGATTAATTCATCAGTATTGAACTTTCAGTTGGGCCAGAATGTAACTATTACACCAGATACAGAGCTCCAAACTGTCAAAGGCGCAGTATTTAGCGCTGTTAATCAGGTGGGTAGGAATGGCAGTGCATCCTCGTTAGCAAACACAGCGTCAGATCTCAGGTCTGAGTTTGGGCAATCAACGAGTTCTCAGCAAGCAAGTGTTAACAATTCGAATGGCCAGGCTTTGAGGCCCCATGGCCAAAGCGCGATCGCGGGATCTTCTGCACCATTAGTTGGTGTTGATGGCGCGGCTAGTAGCGATTCGCAAACTAACTTAGGGAATTCATTTCAACGTTCTGCGATCATTTCAAATGAGGGCTTAAGTTTGGGTAAAGATGGCGTGGCGGCTTCTGCTGCTGTATCTAGTTCGCAGAATGGCCAAATGAATTTTGCACATCCTATTGTTAGCGGAGAGCTTACTGTCTCGATTAACGGTAAGCCAGTGGATTCTTCCGCGCTAAATCCGATTGCCCAGTCTCCTCAGTCCCTTGGGAATGGTTTTGAAGTATCTGCTAAGGACGGGCAAGTAAATTCGGCCGTTAGTGAGACAGTGTTGAATAATAGGACTTCGGTTATACGCACCGATACAAGTCCGAATGCTGCTGATGGTGCATCTCATGTCGTAGGTGCAATGAAGGTTGGTAATACTATGATGGCGCAGGTAAGCGCTGCAGGGCCAGCATTGTTGAACGCTGCATCCATTATGCGGGTTGAAGGTTTAGCTCAAGCACAAGTTCAAGCAGCTGCTTCGCAAAACGCAAATACCTCTGCAGGTCTGACCAGCAACTCTCCGTATAATGCTAACGCGGCAAACATCACGAGTACTTTGCTGCAACCTGAAAGTAGTACGCTTGTTTCCGAAAGTGATTTTAGAGCGAAGCTGCAGTTCGAGCTAAGTTCTGGTGGTATCCAGAATGTTGACGATGCGCCTGACTTAGGTCTGAGCAAATTTGAGGGTTTGACGAATCAACGCCTCGTTTCAGATAGCAGAGTGCCGGAGTCACAAGCGGGTAAAGCTTATGTTAGTTCATTGCCATTAGCTGTTGATGACCCCGACTGGTCAAATCAGTTAAATCAAAAGTTGATCTGGATGAGTGCTCGTAATATTCAACAGGCCGAATTGCATTTGAATCCTGCTGATATGGGACCGATTGATATAAAAATTCAGATCGGCGCTGAGCAAAGTTCTATAAACATCAATGCTCAGAACCAAGGTGTGCGCGAATTACTTGAGGCTAATATTCACAAGCTAAAAGAAATGCTGAATGGCAGCTCTGAGGAACTTGCTGACGCAGGCGAGCAATCGTTAGGTCAAAGCTCTGGCCAAGAGTCGTCGCCTGAGCAAGGTGGTCAAGAAGATCAATCTGTGGCGTATAGTGCTGGTACGAGTACACCGCAAAATCATCAAAGTGTTGTCTCGGATAATCCAAATCAAAACGTCAGTTTGAGCGATAGTTTGGTCGACGCTTACGCCTAATACATTAAGTCAACATAGGGGCACGCGTTCGTGCGCTCCTTCTTTTCGCATTACTCTTGCTTAACAAAGCAATAAATAGAAAGCGAATCAGCTAGAATCTGCTCGGTTCCGTAAGTGAGGCGCATAACTCACTTACGACAATTCTGTTGTAGTGATTGGCATATAGATTGCTGAATAACTACAACGCCTAATTAATCAATACATAATTGACGAGATTTTGACGTGGCAGATAAAGAAAAGCCAGAAAATGAAGAGCAGGGTGCTGAGCAGGAAGCAACGGGATCAAAGAAAAAACTGTTTGTTATCATTGGCTTAGTTGTACTTTTGTTGGCAATAGCTGGCGGTGTGACGTATTTCTTGATGGCAGGCGGAGAATCTGAAGCGAGTGACGATACGACGCCAGAGATTCAGCCTGCTATTTATATGGATTTAAAACCACCTGTACTTGCGACGTTGATGGTAGACGGTCGCCAACGTTATATGCAGGTAAGCTTAAACGTTATGGGGCGTGATCAAGCTGCTTTAGATGCAGTCGATTATCACATGCCGTCGATACGTTCGAAGCTAAACGCCTTATATGGCGGAGCGGATTTCAAAATGGCTCAAACAATTGAAGGAAAGGAAGCGCTGATTGCTGAAACGCTTACTTCAATCAATGCTGTTCTTGAAGCCGAAGGTGAGCCTCTTATTGAGGCTGTGTATTTTACAAACTTCGTAATGCAGTAAGAAAAGGTTATTAGCTTTCGTGCAAGACTTACTCTCACAAGACGAAATCGATGCGCTACTTCATGGCGTAGATGATGGAGATATAGACACCGAAGAGGATCATTCTGAAGACGGCGTCCGTTCCTATGATCTAGCTAGCCAAGACCGTATTGTTCGTGGGCGAATGCCAACGCTTGAAATGATCAATGAGCGTTTTGCACGATATACCAGAATTAGCTTGTTTAACTTATTGCGACGTAATGCTGACGTTTCCACAGGTGGCGTTCAGATTATGAAGTTTGGCGAATATATTCATACGCTCTACGTTCCAACAAGTTTAAATATCGTCAAAATGCGCCCCTTGCGTGGCTCAGGGCTATTTATTCTTGATGCGAAGTTAGTCTTCAAGCTCGTTGACAACTTCTTTGGGGGAGACGGGCGACACGCTAAAATCGAAGGGCGCGAGTTTACTCCAACAGAAAATCGTGTTGTCCAAATGGTATTGGAACAAGTCTTTATCGATATGAAAGAGGCTTGGAATGCGATTTTTAAAGTTGATTTTGAGTATGTGAATTCTGAAGTGAACCCCTCAATGGCGAATATAGTCAGCCCAAGTGAGGTGGTTGTAATCAGTACATTCCATATTGAATTAGATGGCGGTGGCGGTGACCTGCATTTGGCGCTGCCTTACTCGATGATTGAGCCTATGCGCGAGCTGCTTGATGCCGGTGTGCAAAGCGACGTTGATGAAATTGATGAACGTTGGGTGAACACGATGCGTGAAGATTTACTCAGCGCAAACGTGCCGATTAACGCAACCCTACTAGAAAACCAAATTAGTTTACGTGAAGTGTCGAATTTAAAAGAAGGCGACATTATTTCCGTAGATTTACCTGAATATGCCATGGTATCGGCAAACAAAATACCTATGTTTTATGCTCAGTTAGGCCAGAAAAATGGATCACTGGCATTAATGATTAAGGACAAAATAGAGCGGCCAACAACCGCTTCAACCAGCTTGGTAGACGAAGATGAGTGATAACGAAACCCAAAACGACGGTCAAAGTGAAGACGAGAAGTTAGCATCTGAATGGGAAGCTGCGATGGAAGAGTCTGGCGATGCTGGTGGTGACGCTGAGGATGAATGGGCCGCGGCGATGGCCGAGGCTGAAGCCTTAGGTGGCGAAGAGAATGATATTCAGGCAGCGCCCTTGGAAAGTTTCTCTGGCACAGCTCATCAAGCTAGTGCAGGTCTGGGTACTGGTTCTGAAACTCCCGATCTGGACGTGATTTTAGATATTCCGGTGACCATCTCGATGGAAGTTGGGAATACGTCAATTCCTATTCGTAATTTATTACAGCTGAATCAGGGCTCTGTTGTTGAATTGGATCGATTGGCAGGCGAGCCATTAGATGTACTGGTTAACGGTACGCTAATTGCCCATGGCGAAGTGGTTATGGTGAACGATAAGTTCGGTATTCGTTTGACGGACGTTGTAAGTCCATCAGAACGCATTCGTCGCCTAGGCTAACTAGGCAGCGCTGGATTTGGCGTAAGTGAGGTAAATTGTGCGTCTGTTGATCCTTCTAATGATTACTTTGCTGAGCTTCAATGCGCTTGCGACGCAGAAAACGATCACTTCAGAACAAAATAGTAATACTCAAACCGTAGAGTCAGTTGAACGCTCAGATTTGTCGGAGCAGGAGGCTGCTGAAAAAAGCCTAGTGACAACAATAGAATCTGAGGGTTCGGATTCTAATCAGTCGTCGGCTTCTCAAAACATACTTGATTCTGACGGCCTTCTTTCTTCTCCAAAAGTCACTGTTTCTGAAGCATCCAATTGGCCTTTTGTGATGCTCACGCTGCTAGGTATGGTTGCCTGTATCTTATTGATCGCCTTTATCGTCAAGCGTTTTACAGGTTTAACCGGTATGGGATCGAACGATTTAAAAGTTGTTTCTGCCATGGCGATTGGAACGCGGGAGCGTGTTGCAGTGCTAGATGTTCGTGGTGAGCAATTCTTGATCGGCGTGACTTCGCAGCAGATTTCCTTGCTGCATCATTTCGATGAAGCGCCAATTAAGCCCTCGGTATCGGCGAAACCGAGTGAGTTTGCCGAAAAACTCCAATCTATTATTAGCAAGCAAAGTTCAAAAGGGAGTGAATAAGTGAAGGCTGTTTTATTCTCGATCTTAGCGTTGCTTGTGCCTTCTTTTGGTTTTGCAGCCGACTCTGGTATTCCAGCATTGCAGTTGATAACGAATGAAGACGGGTCTCAGTCTTATTCTGTAACGCTGCAAATTCTGGCGCTGATGACAGCGCTAACTTTTTTGCCTGCGATGTTAATGATGATGACATCGTTTACGCGGATCATTGTGGTGTTTGCTATTTTGCGACAAGCACTTGGTCTTCAGCAGACACCGTCGAATCAAATTATTCTTGGTCTGACCTTATTCCTTACAATCTTCATCATGACGCCAGTGCTTGAAAGAGTGAATGCAGAAGCTATCCAACCGTATATGGCTGAGGAGCTAGCACCACTTGAAGCAGTAGAAAAGGCCAGTGTGCCTTTCAGAGAGTTTATGATGGCTCAAACGCGAGAAGATGACTTGGCGCTGTTCATGCGCATATCTGGCAAACAAGCGGCTAGTCCTGAAGAGGTATCGTTTTGGGTGTTGATGCCTGCATTCGTCACTAGTGAATTGAAAACAGCATTTCAAATCGGGTTTATATTGTTCCTGCCATTTTTGGTGATTGATATGGTTGTAGCGAGCGTCTTAATGGCGATGGGTATGATGATGCTATCTCCAATTATTATTTCTCTACCTTTTAAAATTATGTTCTTCGTTTTAATTGACGGCTGGGCATTGATTATGGGCACCTTAGCCGCGAGTTTTGGAATATGACGAAGCTACTTGAGGGGAGGGCGTATGACGCCTGATGTTGCTATCGATTTAGTGAGTGACGCGATTTATCTGATCGTATTGCTTGTCGCTCTCATTCTAACGCCAGGTTTGCTTGTCGGTTTAATGGTGAGTGTATTTCAGGCTGCCACACAAATTAACGAACAAACACTTAGCTTTTTGCCTCGTTTATTGGTCACGCTGGTGGTACTCATTGCCGCAGGTCCATTCATGATGCAAAAGATCATCGATTTCTCAGAGCGTCTCATTCACAACATTCCAGTGCTGATAGGCTAGCAATGGTTTTTACAGATGCGCAAATAGGGGCTTGGGTGGCTGCATGGTTATGGCCGCTGTTCAGAATTGCGAGTTTCTTTATGGTGATTCCGGTCATCGGCACGCAGTTAGTTCCGATGCGCGTTCGTGTTGGTTTAGCATTCCTCGTAACGTTGCTTGTTGCTCCTTTGCTTCCACCTGTTCCTGAAATTGAGCCCTTATCTTTTACTGCGATGTATGTGACCTTGCAGCAAATTTTTATCGGTACCTTAATGGGCTTAATGTTTGTGTTTTTGATGCAGCTGTTTGTTGCTGCAGGTCAGATGATCGCCATGCAGATGGGCCTAGGTTTTGCGTCGATGATCGATCCGAGTAATGGGGTAAATGTCCCAATCCTATCTCAGATATTTTTAGTTTGCGTGACGCTTATCTTTCTTTCGATGAATGGCCACCTCGTTATGATCGAAGTGGCAGTTCAAAGTTTTCAGGCGTGGCCTATTTCAGACCAAATTATCGGCCCAAATAGCGTGTCGCGAGAGGATCTCTGGGGATTCCTGATGCGCATAAATTGGTTGTTTGCATCTGCGCTAGTGATTGCGTTGCCTGCTATTACGGCGGTGCTGATCATAAATTTGTCGTTCGGCATCATGACGCGTGCCGCGCCGCAGATGAACGTTTTTTCTTTGGGTTTTCCAATCGGTATGTTGTTCGGTTTGTTTATTGTCTGGGTGAGCATTTCAGGCTTATTGCCCCAGTTTGATAATTTCAGTACCGACACCTTCTTATTTTTGCGTGATATGCAGGGCTTTTAGATGGCAGAAGAAGGTAACGATAGCAGTCAGGAAAAAACCGAAGAACCCACCCCCAGGCGAATAGAAAAAGCCAAGGAGGAGGGGCAGGTTGCGCGCTCAAAAGAACTGAACACGGCCTTGCTTTTGATTGTAGGTACGGGCGGGCTTCTGATCTTTGGCGCGCAAATTGGCGAAGCGATGGTTGAGATCATGAGGCATAGCTTCGTGTTGCCACGCGAAGTTGTTTTTGATTATCACCAGATGGGCCTTTATTTGCTGGACGCTGCGGGCGAAGCCATGCTCGTCACGATGCCTTTAATGGTAATGCTCTTTATTGCAGCAATTGCCGGCTCTATTGCGCTTGGTGGTTGGCTGATAGCGCCCAAAGCTGTCGCGCCTAAATTTAGCCGTATGAATCCCTTGAAAGGTTTGAAGAGGATGTTTTCGCTCAAATCTCTCGTAGAGCTTGCCAAGGCGATTGCCAAGGTCGGGATTGTTTTATTTTTCGCGGTTGTTTTACTTCAAATTCATACCGAAGAGTTGTTAGGTATTGCCAATCAGGCGACCGTCACGGCGATGGCTCATGCTGCCGATATTTTAGGTTGGAGTTTCTTTTTTCTGTCTTGCACTATGATTATTATTGCAGCTGTTGATGTTCCTTTTCAGATTTACGATCACAATAAGAATCTGAAAATGACCAAACAAGAAGTCAAAGACGAATTCAAAGACACTGAGGGTAAACCTGAAGTTAAGGGTCGTGTTCGTCAGCTCCAGCGTGAAATTTCTCAGCGACGCATGATGCAAGATGTTCCTCAAGCCGACGTCATTATTACCAACCCCGAACATTACTCAGTCGCTCTGCGTTACAAGCCTGATCAAGACGATGCGCCAATCGTGCTTGCGATGGGAGTGGATGAGGTTGCTATGAAAATCCGAGAAATCGGTAGAGAGCATAATATTGAGTTAGTGGCTGCGCCGCCTCTTGCTCGTTCGATTTATTACAATTCAAAAGTTGGGGAAGAGGTGCCTTCGGGTCTATATGTGGCCGTTGCTCAGGTGCTTGCGTATGTCTTCCAGTTACAACAATTCCGAAGACGTGCAAGACCTCGCCCAAGTATGCCTGACATCCCAATTCCGGATGATCTACAGCACGATTAGCAGCATGTTATAAAAAATATCGATCGGGGTTAAAACTTGGGTCGATTTTTGCAAAACACTGTAGCTAGCGATAGTTGTGACGAAAAATCGTCATTCGTAGTTATCATCACAAAATTGATTAGGTGTTATGCAAACAAGTCTTGGCTTAAATCAGCTTAAATTTATTCAAAGCCACATGGCCATTCCGCTATTGCTGATAGCGGTGCTTGGCATGATGACCTTGCCTGTACCTCCTTTCCTGTTGGACTTGTTGTTCACCTTCAATATTGCCTTGTCGTTGGTTGTTCTTCTTGTCTGTGTTTATGCGCTCCGCCCCATGGAGTTTGCGATATTTCCTACTGTTTTGTTGGTTGCGACCTTACTACGTTTGGCATTAAACGTTGCGTCAACGCGTGTTGTTCTCCTAGAAGGTCATGAGGGCGGGGACGCAGCTGGTAAAGTAATTCAAGCCTTTGGTGAAGTGGTTATTGGCGGCAACTACGCCGTTGGTCTAGTTGTATTCGCAATCTTAATGATCATCAACTTTGTGGTCGTGACCAAGGGGGCTGGGCGTGTATCTGAAGTAAGTGCTCGATTTACACTCGATGCGATGCCAGGCAAACAAATGGCAATTGATGCAGACCTTAACGCAGGAATTATCAATCAAGAAGAGGCGAAGTCGCGTCGGGAAGAAGTTGCCACGGAAGCAGATTTTTATGGAGCGATGGATGGTGCATCAAAGTTCGTACGTGGTGATGCCATTGCGGGTTTGTTGATCTTAGCCATTAATATTATTGGCGGTTTGAGTATCGGCATTTTGCAGCACCAACTAGAGTTCAATGATGCGATGCAAAAGTACTCGCTTCTTACGATTGGTGATGGCTTGGTCGCACAGATTCCATCGTTACTTCTTTCTACCGCTGCGGCAATTATGGTGACGCGTGTTAGTACGACACAAGACATGTCATCACAAGTGCTGGATCAAATGTTCTTGTCGCCTAAGGCTTTGTATATCGCCTCTGGTATTTTAATCGTGATGGGCATCGTACCTGGCATGCCGCATTTTGCGTTTTTGTCGCTTGGTATTCTTGTCGGCGCTGGGGCTTGGTATCGTGATCGCCAGAATAAAAAGCCGCAGGTAGAACCTTATGATGGGCCGGTCCCTCAACGTGGCTCGCAAGCCAATGTTGGTAGTGCGCAGGTGCAACCTGACTCTTCAACTCTAGAGCTTCCAGCGGGGCAAGAAGGTCAACAAGAATCGTCCCAGAAAGAGTTGGGTTGGGATGATGTGATGACCGTAGATATTATCGGTCTAGAGGTAGGTTATCGATTAATACCCTTGGTTGATAAAGGTCAGGGCGGTCAGCTCTTGGGTCGTATAAAAGGTGTGCGCAAGAAGCTCTCACAGGAGCTTGGATTCTTGATGCCATCAGTGCACATCCGCGACAATCTTGACCTCATGCCTAATGTCTATCGTCTCACCTTGATGGGGGTGACCTTGGCCGAAGCAGAGATTCATCCCGATCGCGAGCTGGCGATTAATCCTGGGCAAGTATTTGGTAGTATTGATGGTATTGCGGGTGTCGATCCTGCTTTTGGTATGGAAGCCGTTTGGATCGATCCAGAGAACAAAGATCAAGCTCAAGCCTTGGGTTATACCGTTGTGGACGCAAGCACTGTTGTCGCAACGCATCTTAACCAACTTCTTCAAAAACATGCTTATGAGCTATTGGGTCACGAAGAGGTTCAGCAATGGATTGATCAGTTGACGAAGCAGGCGCCAAAACTTGCTGAAGAATTAGTGCCAACCACTTTAAGTGTCTCCTTTCTATTAAAAGTACTTCAGAATCTATTGCAAGAAGATGTGCCAATTAAAGACATGCGTTCTATTGCTGAGGCTTTGATTAGTCGCGCACCCAAAGGCGCAGAGCCAGAAGTGTTGACCGAAGCTTGTCGGCAAGGCTTGAAGCGGATGATCGTGCAAACCCTAATTGAAGGTGAGGCGGAAATTCCTGTTATTACACTCGAGCCTGAATTGGAACAGCTATTGCTTAAGTCTGTACAGCAAGCACAGAAAACCGGCGGTGCCGATGATCTCGGAATGGTCTTGGAGCCCGGTATTGTGGAGAACTTGCAGCGTTCACTAGCAGATGTAACGCAGCGACAAGAAATGCTTGGAAACCCCGTAATACTTTTGGTTTCCGCGCCAGTCCGCCCAGCGATGGCTAAGTTCTCACGCTTTGTAAATGACAGTATTCGGGTGCTCTCATATCAAGAGATTCCGGATAACAAGCAAATAAATATAGTGTCGACGGTCGGTCAATAATTTGACTACAGGAAGTTGTCGTCAAAAAAGCCTTTAGGTGAAGAGTTATGAAAGTTAAGCGTTATTTCTCCCATTCAATGCAAGATGCTTTGCGTCAGATACGCGAAGATTTAGGCCCTGATGCGGTGATTCTTTCAAGCTCAAAAACAAATGGTGGTGTCGAGATATTGGCAACTGCCGAATATGAAGATCAGCCAGAGCAGGGTGTTGCTCAGGTATCTAATAATGAAACTCAAGTGAGCGCGTCCGAGCTCGCAAAACAACGCGCTGAGCGCAGTCTCGAATTGCAGGCGGAAATGGATAGAAGTCGTCGCCGCATCGAGAGCGTGAAGCAAGAACAGAACGTCATTAAAACAGAGCAGCTTGGTCAAACGAATAAGATTCAGGCGACTCCTGCAGTCAATCATGATGAGCGTTCGAGCAAGCAAGATGATGCGATTTACGTGATGCAGGGAGAGCTCCGTGAACTACGCGAAATGATTTCTGCTCAGGCGAAACATTCGACTTCGCAACAATCTATTGAACCAATGCCTCAAGCTTTTGTGACGCCAAGCCAATCGATCGTAGATGAGCGCTTAGAGCGTCTAGCGATTCAGCAGCCTATTCGAAAGCAATTGCTAGATAGCGTTGCAAGTGAAGGCGATTCTGATACTGCTTGGGCAAAGGTGCGTAAACAATTTCATGGTGCGATTCAGACAGAATATAGCGAAATCATCGACATGGGTGGCGTGATTTCACTTGTCGGCCCGACCGGAAGTGGCAAAACAATGACGATTGGTAAGTTGGCTGCGCGTTATGTTATGCGTCATGGGGCAGATAGTATTGCTTTGGTGACAACAGATCGTTACCGAATCGCCGCACACGAGCAGCTAAAAGTGTTTGGAAGAATTCTGAATGTTCCAGTGCATGTTGTTGACGAGGATAATTGCTTAGATGCGATTCTAGACAAGTGCTCTGATCGCAAGCTTGTATTGGTGGATACGGCTGGTTTGATGCAGTCTGATCGTTCGTGGAATGAGCAGCTTAAAGAATTGAAAATGTCTGCGCATCGCATTCATAACTACTTAGTGATGCCGGCAACGGGTCAGTATGCTGTGATGAAGGCTAACTATAAGCATTACAAGATGGTCGGGCTGGCGGGAACAATTATTACCAAACTTGACGAAGCTGTAAGCTTTGGGGAAGCATTAAGTTACCTTATAGCGAGTAAACTTCCCTGCGCGTATGTAACAGATGGCCAGAGAGTGCCAGAAGATATTCATTTGGCGGAGCGTCAAAGTCTGCTCAATAAAGCGGAGGAATTATTGAATAGTTCCGAGCGATGGGTGACAATTCCGAGCCACGCGAATGCGCAGCAGCATGTAGACGAATCAGTTAGCAATTTTGCTTAATACCACTGGCGTCAACTAGACAAATTTCACCAATCACCTATTTTGGTTGTTGGTAGTCGCTTTTAAGGTTTGTCTTGTCTCGAAGCGAAGAAGAAGTAAAACAAAAGGATATTCATCAGCATGGCGAATTCAAGCCCTGTTCAAGTTATAGCGGTCACTGGCGGTAAGGGTGGGGTCGGTAAAAGTAATGTATCGATCAACCTTTCTTTAGCCTTAGCGGATCTAGGTCGCAGAGTGACATTGCTCGATGCGGATTTAGGTTTGGCAAATATCGACGTGCTCTTGGGTATTACCGCAAAAGGAAATATCTCAGACGTTATATCAGGTGATTTAAGTCTGCGCGATATTCTTGTAGAAGGCCCCAAAGGAATAAAGATCGTGCCGGCTGCATCCGGAACGCAAAAGATGGTTGCGCTTAACCATCTAGAGCACGCCGGTTTAATCAACGCCTTCAGTGAATTATCACAAGATCTTGACGTTCTGATTGTGGATACCGCAGCGGGTATATCAGATGGTGTTGTATCGTTTGTTCGTGCAGCTCAAGAAGTGTTAGTGGTTGTGACCGATGAGCCAACGTCTATTACCGATGCCTATGCATTAATAAAGCTGCTTAATCGCGACTACGACATGTACCGTTTTCGTGTCCTTGCAAATATGGTTCGCAGCCCAGAAGAGGGGCGCCATCTCTTTTCAAAGCTTACCTCTGTGACGGAACGTTTTCTTGATGTTGCACTCCAATATGTAGGTTCTGTTCCTTACGATGAAAACGTACGCAAAGCTGTCCAGCGTCAGCGCCCTGTATTAGAAGCTTACCCCCGCGCTAAAGCATCTATAGCATTCAAGCAGCTCGCTCAAAAGGCTGATTCGTGGCCATTACCAAGCACTCCAAGAGGACATTTGGAGTTTTTTGTTGAGCGCTTAGTGCAAGCCTAGGATTGGCTTTAGCCTCGTAATGATTTATTCCCCATGCAGTATTTTTACGGCAGGGCCATACTGTTTTGTTGATGTATAACGAAAAAGAAACACAGTACGCAGATGAGTTGATCGTGAAGCATGCGCCCTTAGTAAAGCGTATTGCACATCATCTAATGGCTCGCCTTCCATCAAGTGTTCAAGTCGATGATTTGATTCAGGCCGGCATGATTGGCCTGCTAGAGGCTGCGCAAAAATACGAAAGTGATCGTGGTGCGGCGTTTGAGACTTATGCCGGAATCCGAATTCGCGGCGCGATGATGGATGAAGTCCGTAAGGGCGATTGGGTGCCTCGTTCCGTACATCGCAACGCGCGCCGCATCGCGGAAGCAGTAAAAGCGATTGAGGCTAGAACTGGGCAAGATGCGAGTGACGAGCAAATTGCCGCAGAGCTTGAAATGTCTCTCGATGAATATTTTGCGTGCCTGAAAGATAGTAATGCCGGTAAGCTTTTTTCACTCGAGGAACTGGCTGAAAACTCTGAAGGTCAAGGCTTTGAAGTCGAGAGTGGCTCGATTGCTGATCGACCGAGTGATTCCTTTAGTGAGCAGCAGTTTAAAAAAGCTCTAGCATCTGAGATAGAGCGTTTGCCGGAACGCGAAAATTTAGTGCTTTCTCTTTACTATGAAGAAGAGATGAATCTAAAAGAAATAGGCTTAATTCTTGATGTGAGTGAGTCTCGTGTTAGTCAAATTCACTCACAGGCAGCTATCCGTTTAAAGGCACGAATGTATGAGTGGATTGATTCGTAATTTACGACTATCCATAACTAATCAAAGTTCTTGATTTTCCAATAAAAAAAACTGGCTAGACTCATTTCTCTGTCTAGACTTCATATTAGGGTTTGAAACGCTATCAAAGGTTTCGACAGGAATGGAGGTCGACTTGAATAAAGATATGAAAATCCTTGTTGTTGATGATTTTTCGACAATGAGGCGCATTATTAAAAACCTACTTCGCGATTTAGGGTTCACAAATACCGATGAGGCTGATGACGGCAATACTGCATTGCCGATGCTGAAAACCGGTAAGTATGACTTCCTCGTGACGGATTGGAACATGCCAGGAATGACTGGTATTGACTTGCTTAAGACCGTTCGTGCAGATGATGACTTAAAGTCTTTACCTGTGTTGATGGTTACCGCTGAAGCAAAACGAGATCAGATCGTTGCAGCGGCACAAGCAGGTGTAAATGGGTATGTGGTTAAGCCATTTACAGCAGCCGTCTTGAAAGAAAAAATCGAGAAAATCTTCGAACGAATTGATGCCTAGTACTGTTATGAACGAACTAACTCCGTCTCAAGCAGCGCAAAGCATTGAAGGTGTAGAAGGCTTTGAACGACTGCTTAAAGAACAAACAAGTCAGCTAAAAGATCTCGTTGATCAGGGCGACTTGTCTTCCGCGCTTAGTCTCATCTCTGAGATTAATCAAACTCGTGATAAAACACTTTATGTCGAAGTAGGTCGATTGACTCGCAGTCTCTATGAATCAATTCGCGACTTTCAGATTGATTGCGGTGATGCACAAAGTCGAGAAGCTTTATCGAAAATTGATGATGCATCTGACCGACTAGCCTTCGTCGTTGATATGACGAATAGCGCTGCCAACAAAACCTTAGACCTTGTTGAAGAAACAATGCCTTATGCATCGCATATGAAAGATGAGGCTGATCAACTTAAGCAAGAGTGGCAAAAGTTGCGTCGTAAGGAAATGAGCCCTAGTGAATTTAGAGACCTAACGGGGCGCATGGATACCTTCTTGACTCAACTTGGTAATGACTCAGATAAGGTATATAAAAATTTATCATCTATATTGCTTGCACAGGATTTTCAGGACTTAACGGGTCAAGTTATCAATCGTGTAACAAATTTAGTTAAAGATGTTGAAGAAAATCTCGTTAACCTTGTAAGGATGGCCGGAAAGGTCGATCAAATTACAGGTACTGTGCACGACCTTGAGTCCATCGAAACCAATATGGATGGCGAAGGTCCACAGATGAAAAGAGAAGAACGCGAAGATGTTGTAAATGGTCAAGACGATGTGGATGACCTTTTATCAAGCTTAGGGTTTTAGGAAGAATACAAAGGGGTTAGTGAATGAGCTTTGAGCCAGATGAAGAGATCTTGCAGGACTTTCTTGTTGAGTCTGGTGAGATTCTTGAGCAGTTATCTGAACAGCTCGTTGAACTAGAACAAAACCCTGAAGACCTAGATCTTCTCAATGCAATATTCCGTGGCTTTCATACCGTTAAAGGTGGGGCAGGGTTTCTTCAGTTAGAGGCCTTGGTCGATTGCTGTCATATTGCTGAAAATGTGTTTGATGTCTTGCGTAACGGTAAGAGAACCGTAGACGCCGAATTAATGGATGTGGTGCTTCGTGCACTTGATTCCGTTAATGTCATGTTTGATGAGGTTCGTTCTGGCGAACAACCGAGTCCTGCAGAACCTTCGCTATTAAAAGATTTAGAGCGCTTTGCATGTGAACAAGGCGCGGAGCCGGTGGCAGAGGAAGTACCTGAAGCTGCTCCGAGTGAGCCAGCTCCACAAACTCCTTCAACAGATCAGCAAACAGCTGAAGAAGCAGCAAAAATCGTTGACCAGATCGCTTCAGCTGAGGGCGACATTACAGACGATGAATTTGAGATGTTGTTGGACGCGCTTGATGGCCCAACTTCAGCTCCAGCTCAAGAGACACCCGCCTCAACAAATGATGCTGCTCCATCACAAGATGCGCCTCCAGCAGGTGATTCTGATATTTCTGATGAAGAGTTTGAAAGCCTCATAGGTGAGCTGCAAGAGCATAAAGTCGCGGATGCTCCAAGTGAGTCTCCGATTCCTTCAGAGCCAAAAGCAAATACGGCATCAGATGCTAGTGCTTCTGATGAAATCACCGATGACGAATTCGAAAAACTTCTTGATGAGCTTCATGGCGAAGGGAAGTTTGATCCTGCGAGCTCAGCAGCTTCTGATACTCCCGCAGCGAGTGCTGAACCTGAAAAACCTGAGACCAAAGAATCTGAGGCTTCTATATCATCAAATTCGGACATGATTACTGATGACGAGTTTGAAAAATTACTTGATGATTTGCATGGCCAAGGTAAAGGGCCTGCAAATGAAGCGCCTCAAGCGAATAAGTCTCAGACAACGCCGCCTCCGAGTCCGTCTTCTGTTTCAACACCGGAAAATAAGGAAGTTAGTCAGTCAGCCCCTACTGCTAAGACAAGCCCTGTTGCGAAACCCAAAGTAGCAAGCAGTCCTTCTGCCAGTAAGCCTGCGGCAAAACCCAAGGCTAATGCGCGGGCAGATGGCTTGACGACCGAGACGACCGTTCGTGTTGATACGAAGCGACTCGACGAAATTATGAATATGGTTGGCGAGCTGGTATTGGTCCGTAATCGTTTAAAACGTTTAGGGGATGACAGTACTGACGAAGCCTTGCAGAAGGCGGTGTCGAATCTTGACGTTGTAACGGGGGACTTACAGTCCGCCGTTATGAAAACGCGAATGCAGCCAATTAAGAAAGTTTTTGGACGTTTTCCTCGTGTTGTACGTGACCTAGCTAGAAACCTAAGAAAAGAAGTAAACCTTGTTTTACAAGGTGAAGAAACTGATTTAGATAAGAACTTAGTTGAGGCTCTCTCAGATCCTCTCGTTCACTTGGTTCGAAATGCGGTTGATCATGGCATCGAAATGCCTGATGTGCGTGAAGCAAACGGTAAGCCTCGTGTTGGTGAAGTGTTGTTGTCGGCCGAACAAGAAGGTGACCATATTTTGCTATCCATCCGTGATGACGGCGCAGGTATGGATCCCGAAGTATTACGAAGAAAGGCGGTTGAAAAGGGTGTCTATGATCAGGACGCCGCAGATCGCTTGAGTGACAACGAGTGTTACAACCTGATTTTTGCACCTGGTTTCTCAACGAAAGAAGAGATCTCTGATGTGTCAGGCCGCGGTGTCGGTATGGATGTCGTGAAGACAAAGATCACGCAGCTCAACGGCAGCGTTAATATTGATTCAGAGCTTGGTAAAGGTAGCTGTTTAACGATCAAAGTGCCGTTGACCCTAGCTATCATGCCGACATTGATGGTGAAGCTAGAGCAACAGTCTTTCGCATTCCCTCTCGTAAGCGTTGTCGAAATTTTCCACTTAGATTTAACGAAGACAAATGTTGTCGATGGTCAAGAATGTATTGTTGTCCGAGACAATGTTTACCCATTGTTTTATATCAAGCAATGGCTCGTTAAAAATGGTGGTGCCACAGATCCAGAATTCGCACACGTTGTGATTGTTGCAGTGGGTACTCAAAAGGTTGGGTTTATCGTTGATCAATTAGTTGGGCAGGAAGAGGTCGTAATTAAACCGCTAGGTGGCATGTTGCATGGCACGCCAGGTATGGCGGGCGCAACCATAACAGGTGATGGCCGTATTGCCCTCATTCTAGATATTCCAAGTTTATTAACGCGTTACGCGTAATGTTGTTTTGCAGGGTTTGTAAGGGATGACAGTAAAAGTTCTGATAGTTGATGATTCAGCTTTTTTTAGAAAACGATTGAACGAGATTCTGCAAAATGTAAACGGCATTGAAATCGTTGGTATGGCAACAAACGGTAAAGAAGCCGTCGAGAAAAATGTCGAATTAAAACCAGATGTAATTACGATGGATTATGAAATGCCTATTATGGATGGCATCTCAGCAGTTCGTCAGATTATGTCCGAACAACCGACCTCGATTCTAATGTTTTCATCGCTGACGCACGAAGGGGCGAGAGTAACCCTTGATGCATTAGACGCAGGGGCAGTAGATTTTCTTCCTAAGAACTTTGAAGATATCGCGCGTGATGCCACGAAGATGCAAGATATTCTTCGTAAACGCGTTCTTTCAATCGCCGGTCGTCACCGATTCAAAGCGAGTAGTTTTCGTTCTGCAAATACGTCAGGCACTACTGAGACTAAAGGGAGCGAAGCGGCAACGCGTCGTCCTTTAACGAGTAAGCCAACTTCGCCTACAACATCTATTAACTCTAACGCTGCGGGCTCTTCTAGGAGAGGACATAGTGTTGATATTGTTGCTATCGGTACATCTACCGGTGGTCCTGTCGCTTTGCAAAAAGTGGTCACTAAATTACCTCAAAATTTTCCGGTACCTATTTTGCTTGTTCAGCATATGCCGGCAACATTTACCCCTGCTTTTGCTGAGCGCTTGGATGGATTAAGCCAAGTGAAAGTAAAGCAAGCTGTGGATGGCGACACTCTAGAAGCGGGTACAGCTTATTTGGCGCCAGGGGGCAAGCAAATGATTGTTGGTCAAAGAGCAGGTCGTAAGGTTATATCTGTGCTTGATGGCGATGAGAGGCTGACGTACAAACCATCAGTTGATTTGAGCTTTGGTTCAGTGGCGAAGACATTTCCTGGTAAAGCTTTAGGGATTGTTCTGACAGGCATGGGTTCAGATGGTAAAGAAGGGTGTCGACTAATGAAGTCTGGCGGCTCGACTGTATGGACTCAAACAGAAGAATCTTGCGTTGTATACGGAATGCCGATGGTGGTTGATAAAGCTGGTTACAGTGATCGGTCGCTTGATATTAACGAAATCGGTGAGCAAATAATAAATAGGTTAAGCTAATGGATTACCTGAGTGTCGTAGGGCTATTACTAGCTTTTGTTGCGATCTTTGGCGGTAACGCGATTGAAGGCGGCACGTTCGACTCTCTGATTAATGGTCCAGCGGCTTTAATCGTCATCGGTGGCACGCTTGCCGCTGTTCTAGTCCAAACTCCTACACATACCTTGAAGCGCAGCGCTTCGGCTTTAAAGTGGGTGTTTTTTCCTCCTCATGTATCAATTGACGACGGTATTAATAAGTTGCTGTCGTGGAGTGTTCGTGCGCGCAAAGATGGTTTGCTGGGTTTGGAGTCGGTTCTCCCAAAAGAACGCGAGTCTTTCTGCAAAAAAGGTCTTCAGCTCCTTGTTGATGGCGCTGAGCCTGAGTCGATTCAAAGCGTGCTAGAAGTCGATATGCTTGCGCGTGAGCAGCGGGACTTAGACTTGGCTAAAGTCTATGACTCGATGGCTGGATACTCGCCGACCATCGGTATCATTGGTGCTGTGCTTGGTCTGATTCACGTGATGAGTAATCTTGCCGATCCAAGCCAATTGGGCGCCGGCATCGCGACTGCCTTCGTCGCAACAATATACGGAGTGGGTTTAGCTAACTTAGTATTTCTTCCGATTGCGAACAAAATACGTCATAAGGTAGAGCATCAAACTCGCTATTACGAAATGGTGATTGATGGGTTGGTATCGATCGCTGAAGGTGAAAATCCTCGTTCTTTGGAACTGAAGCTTAAGGGGTATTTACACCTCGAACATGCCAAGGTCTAGGGGACGACTATGCGTCGACAACGTCGTACTACCGCAGATGAAAATCATGATCGTTGGTTAGTATCCTACGCAGATTTTATAACGCTTTTGTTCGCATTCTTCGTTGTGATGTATTCGATTTCCTCGGTTAATGAGGGGAAGTATAAGGTCCTATCAGAAACGCTAGAGGGCGTCTTCAACACCCGTCAGAAAAGTCTAGAACCAATTCAAATTGGTGAGATTAGCCATAAGTCAGAAAGTTTTAGCAAAAGCGAAGGTCTGAACCCTCTACTTGTAGGTCGTCATGAACGTTACGAATCGAACAAAGACAATATTGATGATGAACAACTAGAGTCGATAGCGGGCGAATTTGAAGATAGCTTTGCTGACTTAATATACGAAGACAAGATTTCGGTTACTTTGCTTGATGAGTGGGTAGAGATAACGCTACGCGATAACGTCGTTTTTGAAAGTGGCGATGTGATCCCTTCAGAGCAAGCTTTTGGTGTTATCAAAAAGATTGCGGGTGTATTGCGTGATCGCGGAAACGGCATTCTGATCGAGGGGCATACTGATAACCGGCGCGTCTCAAATAGTGAATTTCAGAATAATTGGGAGCTCTCTGCATTAAGGGCGACGACTTTTTTACAGCTTCTAGCCATCGAAAATATTGAAGAATCGCGCATGGTGGCTATGGGGTTTGGTCAGTATTCACCTATTGTTCGTAATGACACTCCTGAAGGTCGGAGTGATAACCGACGAATTGTTCTATTAGTCTCCCGTTCGGGCGACGTCCGCAGTACGCTTATTCGCTAACTTATCTCGTTTCATTTTCGTCAAGCGTGTTTGGCATGAGATGTGCAACATTGCGTTGTGTGTCAGATTGTTGACGTAGATATTTGCCGCTGGGTTTTAGCAATGGATGCGTGGTGTTAATATCTAATTGATTGATTTTGCAGTACAAAAAATATAATTCAGGAGTCGGAAGAACGTGCGTATTTGGGCAATAGCAAACCAAAAAGGTGGGGTTGGTAAAACCACTACGGTTGTATCCCTCGGGGGGGTCCTTGCATCGCAAGGTAAACGCGTTCTTGTAATGGATCTAGATCCGCATGGATCATTGACCAGCTATTTTGGTCATGATCCAGACACCATAGAGCAGAGTACTTTTGACCTGTTTATGCACAAGGGTAGAGTGCCAGATGGTTTGCCTGAACAACTCATAACGGCAACGTCTTGCCCAGGTCTAGATCTAATGCCTGCATCCACAGCATTAGCGACGCTTGAAAGACGTATGGTGGGTGTCGATGGAATGGGCCTGATTATATCAAAGACGCTAGCGCTGTTATGGGATCAGTATGATTTTGTATTGTTAGATAATTCTCCGTCACTCGGCGTGCTTATGATCAACTCTTTAGCAGCCAGCCAGCAGTTAATTGTCCCGGTGCAGACAGAGTTTTTGGCTATCAAAGGGCTTGAGCGAATGATGCATACTTTATCGATGGTCATACGCTCGCAAAAAAGTAATCTACAACATCTTATTTTGCCGACTATGTTTGATAGACGGACACAGGCCTCATTACAAAGTCTTCGAACAATTAAACAGACATGGGGTGATCACGTTTGGAAATTTGCGATCCCGGTCGATACGAAGTTCAGAGATGCGAGTACCAAAGGTGTGGTGCCCTCAGATTTAGACGCCGTGACACACGGTGTGCGCGCATACAAAAAACTACTTGAAACCTTGTTAGAGAAAACACCCAACGGAATATAAAAGGAGAGGGTGATGACACAGCAAATATATGATGTGCAGTACGCCTTTTATAACGATCAAATTATTGAAGATTACTTAGATGCTCTATTTACCGCGCCTAAGCCTCTTCAGTTATTTCGAAATCGATTTGAATTGCAATCGACCATTGATGTCGATGCTGTATTGAACGGTAAGAAAGATGCATCTGAGTATGAAGCAATGCTGATTTTTCTAACAACGATGATGATTTCGTTTCGTCTTGAACGCAACACTAAGCTTCAATTGAACGTGCTTTCCGTAGCAAAACTGATGCTGCCGCGCATTAAGTACTGTCGTTAATCCACCGAGAATAGGTCGAGCTGTACTGTGTCTCACAACAACGATAAACCTGCTGCTCATAGTAAGAATGATGATCTATTGCAGGACTACTTTAGTGAGATGTTTAGCTCCTCTGGCGACGACACAACGCCAGTTAAATCAACCCAGAAAGCATATTCGAACTCAAGCCAAGCTCCGAGATCCGCAGATCTAAATCCTCAATTAAAAACCAGTAAGCGATCGACCGTACCTAAAGCAACACAATTGTTTGTGGAGCCTGAGGTTAACACGATTACTAGTGGTGTGATTGGCGGCCTTATGCCTAAGCTAAAGGCGCCAGAACAAGAAGATAGTGATTCTAGCGAACAAAAAATGGAGCCTGTCGTTGAGGTATTAAGTGATACGGCAACTTATAATGATTTGCCAGAGCCAGAGCCAGAGCCAGAGCCAGAGCCAGAGCCAGAGCCAGAGCCAGAGCCAGAGCCAGAGCCAGAGCCAGAGCCGCCTCAAGTACGAGTGCGCGAAAACTCCTTTAAGAACTTGCCCGAATTCGAAGCGCTTTTGTTTGACGTGAAAGGTCTTCAGCTCGCAGTACCTTTAGTTTCTCTGGGCTCGATTCATCGTATCGATTCAGATATTACGCCGATCGTCGGTAGAAGTTCTTGGTACCTAGGGATGCTTAATAGCAACGCCGGCAATCTGCAAGTTGTGGATACAGCTCGCTGGGTTATGCCTAGCCGAATGCAGGCATCAGGTATCGAGGATTATGACTTTGTGATTCGACTGGGTGATACTAACTGGGCATTAGCATGTACCTCTGTTTCTCATGCCGTCAGGCTGCAACAGAGTCAAGTTAAGTGGCGTACTTGCAACAGTAAACGGCCATGGTTAGCAGGAACTGTCATAGACAAAATGTGTGCTCTGCTAGATGTAGATAGTTTTGCCGATCTGCTTGATGAAAATAAGTTGCATGTTTCGGAGTGAATAAGGTGGCGCAGAGTGCGCTATGTTCTATATTTAAGCTATGACGAGCCATTTATAACTTGGCGAATTCTTAACAATAAATATCGCGGAAGCGGTCAGTAAGAGGCGATCAATGTCTTCAAGTACAGCTCATAACTCTGATCAATTAGAAGATCAGGTACTTCAATATGTCACGTTTCGTTTAGATGAAGAAACGTACGGCATTAATGTTATGCAAATTCAGGAAGTTTTGCGTTACTCAGAGATTGCTCCCGTGCCTGGCGCGCCACATTACGTGCTCGGCATTATCAATTTGCGTGGTAATGTTGTAACGGTCATTGATACCCGCACGCGTTTTGGGTTGCCAGAGGCTGAGGTGACAGACCAGACACGCATTGTTGTACTTGAGCTTGAGGGTCAGGTTGTTGGTGTGCTTGTTGATTCGGTTGCAGAAGTTGTTTATTTGAAGCAGTCAGAAGTTGAAACAGCGCCGAACGTTGGCAACGATGAAAGTGCACGGTTCATTCAAGGTGTTTGCAATAAAAATGGCGAGCTGATCATTTTGGTTGAATTTGAAAAAATGCTGTCTGAAGAAGAATGGGCAGAAATGGCATCGCTATAGCCACAGGAAAACCTTATGTTGTTTGGAATTATCCTTGATCCGCTAATGTTAGTGTTAGCGTGTTCATCCATCTTTGCTTTAGTTGCGTGCGGCATTACCTTGCGCAAACAAGCCATGGTAGAAAAACGTTTAATCAAAAAAATTGATGCGCTATCTAAAGAATTGAATGCCTTAAGCCACTCAACTCTTGGTATGGGAAGGCGCATTCAGGGTGTTGTTGATAAGCATGATAGCTTGGAGATATCCGTCGAAGAGATACATCGTAACGATCCAGTTAAAGTCAGTTATTCAGAAGCAGGGCGTTTAGTACGGATGGGAGCAAGTGTTGAAGAATTGATGAGCGCTTGCAGTATTTCTCGTCCTGAGGCGGAACTTGTTTCTGCATTGATAAAACAAGCGCAAGAAAAAGAAGACGTTCCAGTTCTTAATACGAAAATCTAAAAGTTAAAGCAGGAGATTAGCGATCCTGCTTAAGCTTTCAAGCTACGTGACGTACTTTCTCTTCGTTGCTGCTAAGTGTCTCTAGTTTGATCGTATTCAGTTGAGTCACCTTTGCATTCTGAGAAATACGTAATTGTCTTTCAACGTAATGTTCAACAGCGCGAACAGCACGATCATTTAACTCCGCAAAGTTCATCTGTAATTCGAATGTGTCTCGAGATAGACGTCGTAATGAAACAACATCACACGTTGTTGTTACTCGACCGACTTCTGGCAAGCCAAAATCAACATCCAGTTTTACTGATTGCTTTGGGGAAAGAGATGGAGTTTTAGGGAAAATATTTGCGAGTGCTTGATGATCACAGTGTAGAACAATTCCGCTTTTTGAAACTGCATCTAATTGTGTGTTAACACTACCTGATTCTGATTCAACGCTAACCGTACCATTTCTGGTCAGTTGCGTATGATAAATTAAACTTCTGCTCATGCTAATCTCTCTTGTTGCTCTCGCAACATCTACTCGTCACTTGGTTTGTAAACCTTGCACAGTTTTAGTTGGTGCGATTTGACGCTTTGTTGTGCAAGTGAACGACCTACAAACTACTTAAGTCACGTTTTCTTAAGCAAAATCGTTACCGTTATTGTGAGATTAGATAAATATCAGGGCTTAGCCACCATGTTTATGTAAGAAAATGATATAGAAATGCTACCGTTTATAGCCCAGCTGGTCATAAATAGTGCGGCGTCCCACAAAATTCGCCTTTCTTTGTAACATTCGTTAACAACTGGCTCTACCGACCCTACTTTTAGGGTAGTGCTGGTGATGGATTCTTGAATGCAACGTAAGTGCTGATCCGCTATACTTCCGCGCCATCAATCCCGTCTTTTATTGAGATATTTCGTTAGTATGAGTGAAGTTAATAATCCTTCTGATGATAAAGCTAAGGTTTCGTCCTCTGGTAAAGTAGGTCTGGTTCAATTAGGTTGCCCGAAAAACCTCGCGGACTCAGAACGATTGCTGACTCAGTTGCAATTAGATGGCTATGACATCGTTCCAAGCTATCAAGATGCGGATGTTGTTGTCGTGAATACCTGCGGTTTTATCGACGCGGCAAAGCAGGAATCACTGGATGCAATTAACGAAGCGCTGTCAGAGAACGGTAAAGTGATTGTTACGGGCTGCATGGGTAAGGGTGCCGATGCGGATCTAATCAAGCAACAAAACCCTGATGTATTGAGTGTGAGTGGTCCAGCTGATTATGAGACTGTGCTTAATACTGTTCATGAATATATTCCGCCAATCGAGGATGCAAAACATTACAGCGATATGGTGCCTGCGCAAGGCGTTAAATTAACGCCACCGCATTTTTCTTATCTGAAAATATCTGAAGGGTGTAATCATCGTTGTGCATTTTGCATCATTCCGCATATGCGAGGTGATCTAGTAAGCCGACCAATCTCTTCTGTTTTAGAAGAAGCACAAAAACTCGTTAATGCGGGTACGCGCGAGCTACTCGTTATTTCACAAGATACGAGTGCTTATGGTGTTGATGTTAAGTACAAGCTTGATTTTAACGCGGGCTCGCCATTAGAAACGCGCATGCAAGATCTTGCTGTTGCGCTGGGTGAGTTGGGCGTTTGGGTGCGATTACATTATGTGTATCCATATCCGCACGTTGATAAGATTATTCCGTTAATGGCCGAAGGCAAGATCCTTCCTTATTTGGATATTCCGTTCCAGCACGCGAGTAAAAAAGTACTCAAAGCAATGAAACGACCTGCTCATTCTGAAAAGGTTTTGGATCGTATTAAAAAATGGCGGGAGCTCTGCCCAGACTTAACTATTCGCAGTACATTTATCGTCGGTTTTCCTGGCGAGACTGAGGAAGATTTTCAAGAGTTACTCGAATTCTTGGATGAAGCACAATTAGATCGCGTTGGTTGTTTTACTTATTCACCTGTTGAAGGTGCGCCAGCGAATGATTTGCCAGATCATGTTCCGAGTGATGTCGCAGAGGACCGTAAACGTCGGTTTATGGAGAAGCAAGCTGCGATTTCTGCAGGCCGCTTGCAACGAAAAGTTGGAACACGGCAGTTCGTGATCATTGATGAAATTGCCGACGAAGGCGCAGTTGGTCGTACGATGGGTGACGCGCCTGAGATCGACGGACAAGTCTTTATCGATGGCGCTACCTTCCTAGATGTGGGAATGATCGTTGAAGTCGAAATTGAGGAAGCTGATGAATACGACCTTTGGGCGCATCTCGTCTAATTCGCTTTATCTACTTTCTAATTAGGGTATTAGACTACGCTGGCGTTGCTGTGGTGTGCATCGTCAGCGTCCCTTGATCGTCACTAAGTTGTAGTTTTACTGTTATGGCTTGATAGTCTTTTAGCGACACTGCATGCGATCCGCCACAAAAGATCTCAGCTTGTTTGTCATTCAGGCGACATTGCCAGCGCTTGGTATCGTTCAGTTTATTCCCATCGGCAATCATGGTGATTGATTCCCCAGTCGCGACCCAGTTTTCTAATGTTTGATTTATTAGCGCTTGCACGTTTTCGAGCTGTTCTAATGCTTCAGCCGCTTTAAAGCCTTGCTTTCGCTTAAGTGATTTTCCAATGCGGTATTCGTCACGCGATTTAAACTCGGTGACCTTTGAATCTGAGATCGCCATCTTATCAAAATCTGGATGCCCGAGGCTGTCCTCGGTTACCTCGCGTTTCCAATAGGGTTCCATCGCTTGATTGAGCGCGAGAGCAGATAGATGGCAAGCAGAATGCCCTAGGTTTAGCGCGTTTCGATAATTCTCATCTACCTTTAATTCTGCAGTTTTCCCAATCAAATGATCCGCTGTTATGTCTGGAGATATAAGGTGGCCGACAAGATAATTCCAACCTTCATCAAAGCGCTTAGCCGTAATCTCTGAACCGAATTCAAAATGTTCGTCGTCTTGTGATTGGGTGACGACAATGCAGTCCTCTAGCCTATAACAGTGATCGTTAATGACAATTTCGCCTTTATCAGCTGGTTGGTCAGGCCATATGTGATCAACAGGGTGAAAAGGGCTTTGCTCGCAAATAATCAATACTTTCCCATCCCAGTCAATAGCGCCGAGTATTTTAGATTTTTCATTTAGTGAATTTTGGAAGAAGGTGACAGTGGTGGGCGCAATAACGGTCATGATGAACCTCGTAAAGAAACGAAGTATGGTTATAGGAAAGGGATGTTACGCCGTCAAGAATACAAGACCTCAGAAACTCAGAAAGAGAGTAGAGCGAATATAATCTCTACTCTCTGACGAGTTTAAAGGGCTATATCGTTGATAATTCCGGTTGTTTTCTCTTACCTGCTCTTTTCTCGCGCATTTCCTCTATCTTGGAAACCAGAGCTGGGATTACAAATAGAATCAATATTGTTGCGTATGCAAGGCCAAAGGAAATACTGACCGCCATAGGGATTAAGAACTGTGCTTGTAGTGATGTTTCAAATAACAAGGGTAGCAAGCCCGCAATAGTTGTTAGTGATGTCAACATGACTGCTCTTAGGCGTAAGCAGGTGGCATTGATAATTGCTTCTTGTATGGCTTGGCCTTGCTCTCGTAGTTCTCGGTAAAAGGTGACGAGGATAATGGCATCATTAATCACAATCCCTGAAAGGCCAAAGAAACCAAACCACGAAAGCATGGTGAGATTAATTCCAAGCAGCCAGTGACCCAAAATTGCACCTGAAATGCCGAGTGGAATGGCCAAAATCACGGCAAGCGGCCATGAGTACGAACCGAAAACCCAGGCCAAAATAATGTAAATAAGCGTTATGCCTATACTTGCGCCTAGCATCATTTCAGCGCCTGTCTGGCGTTGCTCTTCAGCTCTTCCTTTAAGCTCGTAATCTAAGCCGTAGCGCGCTGCTAGCTCTGGGAGGAATTGTTTGCTAACGTCGTCTAGCACAACATTTGCGTTGTTCAGTGACGCGTCAACACCTGCAGTTACACGCAGGCCAAATCGTCCGTCAGTGTGTCGTACAAGCTCTAGTCCCTTGCGAGAGCTTAAAGTTACAACGTTGTCTAATCGAACAATGTCGCCAGTTGCTGTGACGATGGGGAAGCCGTTTAAAGTGCGTGAGGTATTGCGTTCTTGATCTGGTAATAAAATACGTACTTCTACTTCTTCATTTTGATCGTAGAACACCTGAAGAAGTTGGCCATCAAATCCCGCTCGAAGTTGATTGCCTACGTCAGAAACACTCAAACCAAGAGATTCACCTTGCGTGGTAAGTTCGTATATAAATTGCGACTTACCGTAAGGGATGTCATCTTGAATATCATTCACGCCAACATAGCCCTTTAATGCATCCTGAAGCTCTTCGCTCGCTGCTTTTAATATATAGCTGCTTTGGCCTGTTAAGAATATATCGATGTCTTTGCCAGGAGGACCACCGCGAGGACTAGTAATGCTAAGTTGCTCAACGCCATCAGGCATTTGTAATGCATCTTTCCACGCGGAAATTAGTTCAGGGTTGCGCACTTCTCGCGAGTCTGGCGTCACCGTTTCAACATGTAGCGAGGCATATTGCTCTCCTTGCTGGTAACTTTGCCCTCCATCAAAGGTCGCTTGGTTAACACGCAATACAGCATGGACAATCAGGTCATCTTCGCGGTTGTATTTCTCTTTCAGTTGATCGTTCGCACGCCACAATGCGTCCTCTAGGTTGCGAGCAAATGAGCGTACTTCCTCAGGCGGCGTGCCTGCGGCAAATTTTGCATTGCCTAGTAGCACGTGGTTTTCAGGTTGAGGGAAGAATTCAAACTGGATACGCCCCGATATGATGAGCGTAATAGATATAAGAAAAACAGAGACTGCGAGCATTAAGGTCGTGCCCCGGTTTTGTATTGCTTTCGTCGCGAGCTGTCTAAACGTTCCGTCTCGGAAGGCATTAAACTTAGAATCAACCGCCACTCGAAAACGACTTTCTTTGGCGTTGTGCCCCATTTTTTTCAAGCTGTGATTCAGGTGCCCCGGCATAATTAAGAAGCACTCAATGAGTGATGCGATGATTACGCAGATAATGACCAAGGGAATGGCGAATAAAATATTACCAATAATGCCGCTAATGATAATCAAAGGCAGAAATGCAGAAATAGTGGTTAGCGACGACGACATAACAGGCACAAACATACGTCTGGCACCGCCTTCGGCAGCTTGCAAGGCACCTTCACCTTTTTGAAAGTGAGTTAGGGCGTCTTCACCAACAACAATGGCGTCGTCGACAATAATCCCAAGGGCCATAATAAGCGCAAACATGCTGACCATGTTGATGGTACCACCCATTGCGTACATAACAGCAAGCGTTCCTGCGAATGAAACAGGTATACCAATCGTGACCCAAAACGCGACGCGACCATTTAAAAAGATAAATAAAATTGCGACGACGAGAATCAATCCACCGATGCCGTTCTTCACAAGTAGGTTGATACGGTCTTCGATTAATACATATGCTTCGTTGTATGAATCTAAGTACACCGTTGGAGGCAAGCTTTCACTGGTTTCTTTAAGCCAAGTATTAAAGGTCTCTGCGGCTTGAAGTGTGTCAGAGGAGGGCGTTCGCAATATTCTCATCAATACGGCGGGGCGGTCCTTATAAAATACCTCGACTTGTTTTTCTTTGTTGCGTCGTTCTACTTCTGCAAACTCACCAAGCCGCAATCGTTCTCCGTTTTTAGCTGTGAGCACGACAAGATCCTTAAAACTTTCTTGGTCGCGGCGTTGTTCAATGCTGCGCAGCTCTCGTGCGACTTCATCCTTTGCCGAGGTGCCAGCAGGAATATCTTGGCTAGCGCTCGTGATCGACCTGCCGAGAGAAGGAATAGATTCTCCGATTCTGTTAATGTCCTGAGTGGATACCGTGATTGCAATTTCTTGCGCGGGAAGTCCAATAAGTTCAACCTTTGAGATACCACGTGCAATTAGCTCGCGTTCGAAGTCGTAAGCGAGCGGGCGAAGCTCATCGCGAGAGGCGTCTGCCGATAGTATTAGGGTTGCGACATCTTCATTGATCACCACTTTAGATATTTCGGGTTCTTCCGCATCAGACGGGAGATTCCGGACCAAGGATACCTGTTCCTTTACCTGATCGAGGGCAAGTCCCATGTCTGTGCCTTCATCGTATTCAAGGCTGATCACAGCGCTTGCTTGATACGAGGTCGACTTCATCTCTTTCACGTAATCAAGATCACGTAATTCCTGTTCTAAGGGCGTAACAATGGACTTAGCAACGTCTTCAGCACTGGCTCCCGGCCAAATGACACGCACTGTAATATAATCGGGCTGAAATGAGGGGAGAAATTGTGTGTTGAGTTTGAGCAGAGATACCGCTCCTGCGATCAGCAGTATCAGCATCAACAAGTTAGCGGCAACACGGTGCTGCGCGAACCGTCCGATTAAATCGTGCTTGTGTTTCCCTGTGTCGAGCGCCATTACTTAACTACCTCAGCGCCTTGAATAGAAACTTTCAAACCATTGATGGCTTTGGGTAGCTGGGTGGTAATGATTCTGTCGCCATCCTCCAGTTGGTTGCTGCGTACTAAAATTCGGTCTCTTTGTGTATCGCTATACAAGTTACCAATGATGTCCACATTCAGTGATTCAAGTCGGTCATCGACCACTTTAAATACGAGGTTAGTGCCATAAATTGATGAGATAGGGAGGGCTATGACGTCTTGTTGCTCTGGTAACTTCATGACTAGCTTAACGCTCTGGTTAAGCGGGATCTGGGATGAATCCTCGGCTAAGAACCACGCATCATGGCCGCCATGGCTTAGATTGGCTGAGTCTGACAAGCGATCCAATACGAAGTTTTTGTCTTTGACAACGGCATGCACTTTTTCTCCACTTGCTATTGCCGTGCTAACTGAAGCTAAAACGCTGTTCGGGATTTGAGCTTTGTATTCGACCTTTGCTGTATCAAATATAGTGGCAATGGTTGCACCTGCTTGTACACGCTCGCCTGGTGATACATTTACCGAGGTGATGCTACCGTCAAAGGGAGCTGTGATCTTTGTTTTGCCTAAGTCGCGTTGTGCCAACTCAAGTCTAGCTTCTGCTCTTTTAAGTTGAGCTTGAAGTTGCGCTAAACGTGGCTCGTGGTCTTTAATGCTCTGTTCGCGATTGGTGACTGCTAATTCAGATTGCGCGACGTTCGATTCGGCGAGTTGTTTGCGCTCAATTGCGACTAATTGCGATGCGTTTAGCTTCTGCTGTCGAACCAATGCATCCTTCGCGATCTCATACATTCTTTGTTCGCTTTGAAGCGCGCGTTGATCGGCTTTGTGTCTGTTATGTTCTGATTTGATACGCGCCTTCAATTCTTGAACATCTGCAAGGGCTTGAGTACTCGCAATACGCGCGTCGGTATCGTCCAGCTGAACAATCACGTCGCCTTGTTTTACCTTTTCGCCGATTAAGGCGGGTAAGGCAATGACATCTGATGAGAGTGTTGTACTAAGGTTAGCGTGGTGCGGTGACTCCGAGCGTGCGTAAAGTTCAAACTCCGGCTGTGCAGTCATCTTCTCAACACTTGCCACACTCACTTGCCATACCTTCTCAAGACTTGGACGTGTTGGTGCTTCGGGCTTAGTCGCTAAGAGGAGCGCTATAACAACTACTGCGACGAGAAGTATGAGAACGGGGCGAGTCCATTTGCCAAGAAATGATTTAGGCATTGATTAGTCCTATTAGATACGAAAGGCATTAAGTATTGAATGAGTATACGGTAGCAATGCATGCATACGTGAGTCTACGAAGTCTGTGAATGTCTGGATTTTATGGCAGATCTTGTTAAGAGTGTAATCGTGAATCCATCACTTTAATATCAGTAGTAATTTTTAAACGCAGCTATACGCTTAATTGAAATCACCCCACAACCATTGCAACACAGACAAAATAGTTACCGGCGCGGTCTCTGTTCGCAATACGCGAGGACCAAGCGTGCAGGCCATAAAGTTATTCTGTGTCGCGTGGTTTATTTCATCGCTCGTAAGTCCACCCTCGGGGCCAATCAATATGATGACGCGCTCAGGTGATGGACTTACTGTTGCCAAGTCTTGAGTGTCACGATGATGCAATACTAGCTTTATCACTTTGTTTGTTGCATTCGCGTTTACGAAATTATCTAAGCTCTCTACTTGTAAGATCGACGGCACCGTTGCACGACCACATTGCTCGCACGCACTAACAGCTATTTGTTGCCAACGCTTAATGCGCTTGTCTTCTTGTTGGTTATCAAGGCGGACCTCGCAGCGTTCGCTTGTTAATGGCGTGATTTGATTGACGCCCAACTCACATGCTTTCTGAATAGCGTAATCCATTCGATCGCCACGGGACATGACAATAGCTAAATGTGTATGAAGGTTTGATTCTGACTCGCAGAAGATTCTATCTTTGGTTTGTACCGTGACATTACGTCGATCAATTGTTGCGATCGTCGCAGGGTAGTAATAGCCGTCTCCATTGAATAGTTGCAGCGCAAAGCCTTTCTTCATACGCAATACTTTTATGATGTGCTGAGCAGCTTGATCATCAAGTGTGATCGACGCGTTATCATCTAGATTGGTAGAGACATAAATATTGGGGATTCGCATAGCGGGCCTTTTCGTGCGCTTCAATCTGGCGACCAGACATTAGAAAGATGCGTAGTGTAATTCATGCTGCACACCACTGCCTACTTTCTAGCGAAATTCATGACACCAAATTACGTGTTTAATATGATGGTGAATCGATAAACGCTGATTTGAATAGATCGATAAAGCATCTGTGTTTCACCGGCATGTATTGATAGTTTTTGTAGATCAGATACACAGGGATTTTGCTTGCGACATCAGGAGGCGTGATATCTATGAGAGAGCCTTTTTCGATGAACGGCTTTAGCATGTGTTGAAAGCAAAAACTGGCTGCGAAGCCAGATGAGGCAAGGTTCAAAAATGTCGCTATATCAACACCGGTATGTACTAAATTTGTTGGATGAGGAATAAGGCTGTCCTGGTGTGTTAGAAGCTTTTTGATTGGAATATTGTTCGGAATGAGCAGAGGGTAATTGGTCAAGTCAGAGATATGTTTGGGCTTTCCATATTGCTCGACTAAAGCTCGACTGGCGGCGAAGGCTGGTTCTATATCAAAAAGCTTGATGCCAACCATGCCTGAGTCTTCGAGCGTCCCTAGACGAAACGCAAAGTCGTAGTCGTCCTCAGTCAGGTTCTTTTTTTCAATAGAGACATTTAAGTCAAAGCTCACTTTGGGATAGCGAGCAGTGAATTCACTTAGAACAGGAATAATAGGGGACGAGGACAAGGCATTCGGGAATGTAATACGGATCTTGCCGACAGCCTCACCAGAAAATTCGCGAAGTTCGGTTTCAGCCTCATTCATCTTTTGCACAATCTCTTTGCATCGTTCCGAGTAAAGCTTTCCCGCTTCAGTGAGGTTTAAACATCGAGTTATGCGGTCAAATAACTGGATACCGAGTTGTTCTTCTCACTGGGCAATGAGTTTGCTGATGGCTGAAGGAGATCGATGCAGCTGTTTAGCGGCTTTAGTAAAGCAGCCGTGCGTGACGACCGCATCGAATGCTTCGTAATTGTTCATTCCTCGTCCCTTTGTATATTGCAGAATTTTATTCACAAGTGTTGTGTCAAAAATTCGCTGTCTTCATCAATGAATCATTCTCATACTAAATTCCTGCTAGGAATTTAGCGATAAGAAAAAATTGATAATGTGCTAGGTCACACAAAGGACGAGTAGACATGGAATTAAACTCTCAACACATAAAAAGTGATAACAAAGAAACCTCGAACGCTGAGAGAAAAGAACATGCACTGAGACGTTGGATTGCAAACAAAGAAACTGTTTGCCCTTATGCTCCGGGTGAAGCAAGCTACTATCATCTCCCCAGTTCGTTGACCTTTGATAGGCAAGGCGCTGCATACCTCGCTGGAATTTTACGCGAGTTTTATTCTAAAACAGTTGAGGGAAAACCAATTGAACGTTTGATCTTAATACCTGCTCATGATTGGTCTAATCACGATGATGCAAGAGATTACGCAACTAAGGCATTTTGGTGCTTATCGATGGCTTATCACTTGCAAACGAACGGAGGCAAAAGACAAGCAGCATCGATGTTCTTAAAACTCAAAAATTATATTTCATCGAATCAAGAGGAGGGTATTGCTAACCCTGTGATTGGTAAACTTCAAAATGACCGAACAAAAGCGCCGCATTCAAAATCGTTGTTTTGTACAGCATTTAACCCACTGTGCTACAGCAAGTCTTTTTATCGATATGCTCCACATAGCACCTTAGTCTTAGTCAACGCTCGTGCTCTCTATTTAAAAAGATCGCAGTCTCACAAAGCGATGCAAAAGATTTCTACCAAGGTGATCTATGGAAACCTTTTAGAAGCAATGCGTGGCGAATTGTGTGTCGACTATAAGGACGTTGAACGCGAGGCTGGTTTATGGGAACAGTTACTGTTCCAGCTTTACGTATTGAACCAAGCAGGCTGGGAGAAATTACCTCCTCCGCAATTACCGGAAACTTTAGAGAGTTTTGATAGCCTGCAAGTTGATGCAAAATTTACACGTAATATAAAGCTGTTGCCTGTGATGAGTTATCTAATGAGGATGACGCATTGCGCTCCCCGAGAAATATTAAGATCGGCGTTTCGCCCCAATGGCCTCTACGCGACGCCACTTTACTTTGTTTAGCTGTGCATAAAAAAAGAGCGCTGGTGCGCTCTTTTTGAATAGAAAGTTTTATCGCTGATTAAGCCTTAAAACTTGATCTTTTCCTTATCGCTCAAGCCTAGGTTATCCCAGATCTTCAGAGAAGGTTCAGCTTGGTTCATGCTGTAGAAATGAATGCCTGGTGCACCTGCATCGATGAGTTGTTCGCACATACGTGTGACAACCTCTTCGCCAAATTTAAGGATACTGGCTTTATCATCACCATACGCTTCAAGTTGCTTGCGGATCCAACGAGGAATCTCTGCGCCACACATATCACTAAAACGAACCAAGTTCGTGTAGTTCGTGATAGGCATAATGCCAGGAACGACTGGAATATTGACGCCCATCGCTTCAACACGATCGATAAAGTAGAAGTACGAATCGACGTTATAAAAGTATTGTGTAATCGCACTATTCGAACCGGCATCAACCTTACGCTTAAAGTTGATTAAGTCTTCTTCTGCACTTGGAGCTTGAGGATGGAACTCAGGGTAAGCAGCAACTTCGATGTTAAAGTGATTTCCACTGTGTTCACGAATAAATTCAACAAGTTCGTTTGCGTATTTCAATTCGCCTGCAGAACCGCCCATACCTGATGGCAGATCGCCACGAAGGGCAACAATTCGATTAACGCCACGCTCTTTGTATAAATCAAGCAAGCTCGCAATTTCTTGTTTGCTCGAGCCTACACAAGAGAGGTGAGGCGCAGTTGAAATGCCTTGATCTTGGAAGTTAAGCACCGCATCGATGGTACGCTCTTGTGTTGAACCGCCTGCACCGTATGTCACTGAAAAGAAATCAGGTTTACGGCGCGCTAGTTCGTCACGAACGACCTGCAGCTTTGCTTTACCTTCTTCCGTTTTTGGCGGAAAGAATTCAAAGCTAAATCGGCGCTTAAATTGTTTTTGGGTTTCCATAATGTTTCTCAAATGGAGTTAAATGGGGGCAGAGTAAAAATACCCAGACCCCAATTTTCTATTTTAATCTAACGTAAAACGTCAGACTTAATACTTGTAAGACTCCGGCTTGTATGGGCCGTCAACAGGAACGTTGATGTAATCCGCTTGCTCTTGGGTCAATTGTGTCAATACACCGCCGAAACCTTCAACCATGTCTTTTGCAACTTCTTCATCAAGCTTCTTAGGAAGTACTTTAACGTAAACGTTTTGTGCTTTCTCAGCTTCTGGAAGGTCTGCAAACTTAGCTTCCCAAAGATAGATTTGTGCCAAGACTTGGTTCGCGAAAGAACCATCCATGATACGGCTAGGGTGACCCGTTGCGTTGCCTAGGTTAACCAGGCGGCCTTCTGCTAACAAGATCAAATGATCATTCTCAGCTTTATTGCGGTATACCTTATGAACTTGTGGTTTTACTTCATCCCATTCCCAGTTCTCACGCATGTAAGCTGTATCGATTTCATTGTCGAAGTGACCGATGTTACATACAACCGCACCAGACTTAAGTGCTTGAAGCATGTTTGCATCACATACGTTCGTGTTACCTGTGGTCGTAACGATGAGGTCAGTCTTTGCAAGTAATTCTTTATTGATGCCGTCTAGTGTTCCAGTGTTCACACCATCGATGAACGGAGAAACAACTTCGAAACCATCCATGCATGCTTGCATTGCACAGATAGGATCAACTTCAGTCACTTTTACAATCATGCCTTCTTGGCTTAGTGATTGTGCTGAGCCTTTACCTACGTCGCCGTACCCAATAACAAGTGCTTTCTTACCAGAAAGAAGGTGGTCAGTACCGCGCTTTATCGCATCATTCAACGAGTGACGGCAACCATACTTGTTGTCGTTCTTAGACTTTGTTACAGCATCATTTACGTTGATAGCAGGTACTTTAAGTGTACCTTCTTCCAGCATTTCTAGAAGACGGTGAACGCCTGTAGTGGTTTCTTCAGAAATACCGTGAATGTCATTCAATAGGTCAGGGTATTTTGAGTGAGCCATTTCAGTTAGATCACCACCATCGTCAAGGATCATGTTTGCGTCCCAAGCTTGGTTGCCATCTATTTCTGAAAGAATTGTTTGCTCAATACACCACAAGAACTCTTCTTCTGTTTCGCCTTTCCATGCGAATACTGGAATGCCCGCAGCAGCGATTGCAGCTGCAGCATGATCTTGTGTTGAGAAGATATTACAAGAAGACCAACGTACTTCAGCGCCCAGATCAACCAGTGTTTCAATTAACACAGCTGTTTGGATTGTCATGTGAATACAACCCATGATCTTTGCGCCTGCAAGAGGCTGCTCAGCTTTGTACTTACGACGAAGTGCCATCAATGCTGGCATTTCACCTTCAGCGATTTCAATCTCTTTACGGCCCCAATCAGCAAGGCCAATGTCTGCTACTTTGTAGTCTGTGAAACCATTTTCAACAGCTTGTAAATTCGTGCTCATTATTTCTGTCCTTCGCGATTACGCGCGATTGTAATGTCTATAAACAAATAGTGTTTTAAACGCCTGCAGCAGCTTTAAGTGCGTCAATGCGATCTGTTTTTTCCCAAGTGAAGGCTGTGAATGTCTTCGATTTTTTCTCGCCACCTTCTTCATACTCGTAAGTTACTTCTTCTGGTTCACGACCAAAGTGACCATATGCAGCAGTGATTTGATACATAGGGTTCAGCAAGTCTAGTTGAGTTTGAATAGCGTAAGGGCGTAAATCGAATACTTCGCGGATAACTTTCGCAAGCTCGATATCGGAAATCTTACCTGTACCAAATGTGTTCACAGAAATGGATGTTGGATCTGCAACACCAATCGCGTAAGAAACTTGGATTTCACAACGATCTGCCAAACCTGCAGCAACAATATTCTTCGCTACATAACGGCCATAGTAAGCAGCAGAACGGTCAACTTTTGATGGATCTTTACCCGAGAATGCACCGCCACCATGGCGCGCCATACCACCGTAGGTATCAACAATGATCTTACGACCTGTCAAACCACAGTCACCAACTGGGCCACCAATTACAAAGTTGCCGGTTGGGTTGATGTGATAAAGGGTGCCTTCGTGCAACCATTCAGCTGGTAGTACTGGCTTGATAATGTTTTCCAATACAGCTGAACGTAAATCTTCCAAAGAAATACTAGGATCGTGTTGCGTTGAAAGAACAACGGCATCGATTTTTGGGCTGTCGCCTTCGTAGTTAATCGTGACCTGAGATTTCGCATCAGGACGCAACCAAGGAAGCGTTCCGTTACGACGCATCTCTGATTGACGCTGAACCAATAGGTGAGAGTAGTAAACTGGAGCAGGCATCAATGAAGGTGTTTCGTTCGTCGCATAACCAAACATCAAACCTTGGTCGCCCGCACCTTGATCTTCTGGTTTAGCGCGATCAACACCCATGTTGATATCAACAGATTGCTTACCAATACCGTTCAATACTGCACAAGTTTCACCATCGAAGCCAACGTCTGAACTGTTATAACCAATACCTGTAATGACATCACGAACGATATCTTCTAGATCAACGTAGCAAGAAGTAGTTAGCTCACCTGCAACAACCGCCATCCCTGTTTTAACAAGCGTTTCGACAGCAACACGTGCATGCGGGTCGCGTGCGATGATGGCATCTAGCACTGCATCTGAAATTTGGTCAGCCACTTTATCTGGATGTCCTTCTGACACAGACTCAGAGGTAAAAATACTGTATTCACTCATTTTATTTTCCTTGGTTAAGGCCTAGTGAAAGTTAGTGTTTAATGTAGCGATAAATTTGTATTTGAAAGCCGTTACGTAGGCCGATAAATACAGATTCATCTTCAATGAACCCTACGGATTGGATCCATTTCTTAAGTTCTGCTTGGTCAAAGCCAAGCCACAAATCGCCGCAATTTTCTTTTGCCCATGTTTGGTCGTGCTTGGTTAAATCACAAAGCACTAATACGCCTTTATCATCAAGCAATTCTGCGCATTCGGCGATAAGACGAGCAGGAGTCGGAACATGGTGCAAAACCATGTTCATAACGATGCCTTGGTAACGTTGGTTTTGTTTTAAGAGTTGCTTGGTATCACCCTCAATCAAAGAGACATTGCTTAGTTTTTTGTCAGCACAAAACGCACGCGCATATTCAAGCATTTGCGGTGAGGTATCGACAGCATCAACCTCATCGTAATAATCACCAAGCAAGGCGAGGAATTGACCTTCTCCGGGACCTACTTCTAATACTCGAGCGTCGTGAGTTGTGAGTCCGGCTTTCAACAATTTAAAGCTAGTCGGGGCATATTGCTGGTGGTCACAGATCAGCTCTTGTTGTTCTGCAAAACGATCAGCATTGCGATCAAAAAAGGCCGAAGATTGCTCAGCACGCTTTGACCGAATCTCTTGCATTTTTTCTTCGATATCAGGCTGCAACACCAGTGCATCAAACATGCTGAATAGCTGCGTACAGGCGGCTGCTTCCGCGCCGTGTTCAGCGAAAATAGGGCGACGGTAAAAAATAGAGTTGCCTTCACGCTGTGCTTCGACGAGTCCTGCTTTACTAAGCACCTTTAGGTGGTGGCTCATACCAGACTGTTTGGTATCGAATATTTGCGTTAGCTCAAGCACACCAAACGCATCGGCTTTCAAACACTGAAGTATTTGAACGCGCAATGGATCGCCACATGCTTTCAACTTTTGCGAGAGCTGATCAATCGCATTTGAAGCAAGGTAAAGATCGTTTGGGGTTTGGCTAATTTGATTCATGGATGCAACTATATCAATAAACTTTGATATAGCAAGTCTATATCAAGATATTTTGATATAGGTCTGTTTCGAAGCTTATGCTAAGTTTTTTACTGATCGAGGAGGGGGCTAACCCACAACGACGATAGTGATGCGATCTTTTTGAATATTAAATGTCTGACTAATGATCTGTTTTAGCACTTCTATAGCAGTTTCTTTCGAGCCGTTCTGATTCTGCCAGTTACCAAATGTTGCTTTCTTCAAAATGATTGATACCGCGACCTTACTGCTCGCACGTACTTCAGTCTCAAATTCAGGCGAGAAAAAGTTAACTTCGATGTGAGTGATCACCCTATGTTTCGTCAGGGGTGAAACAGTTGCGTTCAATAATTCGATGATCTTCTGGTTGTAGTCATTTTCGATCGTCTTAACGAGCGATCGTTTCTTTTGTATTAGATCGCTCGACAAGGCCTTTTCAATAATTTCCATCCGCTTAAGGCTGGTATCTGGATCTTCTTTATTTACGTTGAGATCAACTTCAATCTTTTTATGTTCAGTAACGTTGCCAGATTCATCTGCATGAACGCTCCCTACCAGAGCTGCAGAAAGTAGTATGGCCAATGCAACCCAAGAAATTGAGAAATGGAAATTCATGGTAATACCCTCGGTAGTGTCATGCGATGTTTTCTCTATAGTCGTGATTTTATAGCTACGCATTAATCCCAATGCAACAACAGAAGCGTAATAAGGTGAATTGAGCAAAGTGAAATAGAGGGAGCAAAGGGCATTGGGAATTTCTCTATCAAGTCCCGTTAATGTTGTTTAGGTGAAAGAACAGGCACGGGATCTAGATGTGTCGATTGCCTTTGTATTCGATGGTCTATAGTTAGCTCGGTTAAACCTTCGGAGCACAGGCATGAGTTATCAACTACACGTTCATATTGTGTATGGCCATACTGGATATTCGGGTGAGTACAGCAATCTCAGAATGTTAGAGCAAATAGAAGACTTGGAGTTTGTCTCGCTGAGTAATTTAGCTAGCAGGTATCAGGATGGTTCTGTAGATGTTGCCGAAGAGCAGAAATACTTAAAAGCTGCTGATGTGATTATTTTTCAGTTTCCTTTTTATTGGTATAGCGTACCGCACAATTTGAAGCGATATATGGATGAAGTCTTTGAGCATGGTTTTGCTTATGGCTCTTCGGGTAATGCACTTCATGGCAAACGATTCTTGTGTGCTATTACAACCGGCGGGCCTGAAGACGCTTACCATCATGAAGGCTATAACAAGTTTGAAATGGCTGAGCTGCTTCGGCCATTAGAGCAGACAGCGAACCTTTGTGGAATGCATTATATGCCGCCCTTTATTCTTCACAGTGCACCTAATTTAGTAGCTGGCCGCATGGAAGAGCATGAACGCCGTGTTGCGGAACATGCTAAGGCGTATCGAGATTTAATTGAAAGATGTCGTTGGAATGCAGATTTGCAAAAGGATGTGCATTAGTTCGTGTTTGTTTTTTGATGGTAAGCACTAGGCAGATTTGGGTACCTCTCCCTCGTCATTCCAAACAGCGCAGACTGATTTGGAATCTCTCAATTAATGCATGTAATTAGACAAAAGCCGACATAAAGCTAAGGCAAATTTCTGATGTTAATTAGGCAGATTTCTTGGGGGAACGGACGAACTGAACAAGATTATTCGAAACTAGTTACGCCTTCTTTTTTACTAAACTCTCAGGAAAGGCATTAGTTTATCTGCGTTGTAAAAGTCCATTAGATGGTGTTATCAAGGGGAAAATTTAAGAAGTTCTTTGGGTGTAAATGAATTAGCGTCAGCCGCCTGCCAATACATAGACCATTCGTCAGCTTGTTCTTCTTCATTAATGAGAGCTCCCTCAGTGAGCGGCGGAAATGTTAGACCGCCCTCAAAACTCAGCCCATTTGCGTTTCTGCGTCTTATCATAAAGGGCTGCAATTGGTCTGGGTTTTCCAAACCCATCGCGCCAACCAGCTCTAAAAAGCTATCTACGGTTGCCTTTTGAAAGTTCTTAATACGCTCTGATTTGCTCTCGACATTAAGCGCCTTGGAACGCACCGGGTCTTGTGTTGCGATACCTGTAGGGCAATAGTTGGTATTGCAGGACTGCGTCTGGATACAACCTAGAGCAAACATCATGGTACGAGCTGCCGAAACAATATCTGCCCCAAAAGCGACTTTTGTTAAAAGATCAAATCCAGAAGCGGTTTTACCAGAACTAATGATGCGTATCTCATTCCTCAGGCCACAACCAAGCAATGCATTATGAGCAATGTAGGTGGCTTCCAAGCATCCCATACCCAATCGATTGGAAAATTCAACAGGAGCAGCCCCCGTCCCACCTTCCGCCCCATCCACAGAGATAAAATCAGGCGAAATACCCGTTTTCAACATCGCTTTGCAGATGGCCAGAAACTCTGCTGGGTTGCCCATACAGAATTTGAAACCCACGGGCTTTCCGCCTGATAGTTCCCTCAATCGTTTCACAAAATTCAACAAGTCTATAGGGGTGCGGCATAGCGAATTAACTGGAGGAGAAATACAATCCCGATCCTTGGGGATACCTCTGATACGTGAAATCTCGTCACTGATCTTTGCCGCCGGCAGCACTCCACCATGGGCTGGTTTCGCGCCTTGTGATAGCTTTATCTCTATCATTTTGATGGCGCCTTGGTTCGCTAATTCACTAAACGCGCGATCAGAAAAATTACCATGGATATCTCTACAACCAAAAAATGCCGTACCCAATTGCCAAACCAGATTGCCCCCATGTTTTAGGTGAAATGGGCTGACTCCGCCCTCGCCGGTATTGTGGAAGAAATCACCTTTAGCTGCGCCTTTGTTCAATGCCTCAATAGCGTTTTGGCTCAGCGCACCATAACTCATCGCTGAAACATTTAGGCGTGAACAGGAATAGGGTTTTCTGCACTCTTTCCCCCCGACCATAACTCTAATATGTTCTGGGTGAACTTCTTTTGGGGCTAGCGAATGCCAGGCACATAGATAGTTTTGCTGGAAGATATCTCGTTCTGTACCGAAGGCCTTCGTATCAATTTCACCCTTTGCTCTTTGATATACAAGTGACCGCTGCTCTCGATTAAATGGCAGCTCTTCCGTATTATTTGCAATAAAGTATTGATGAATTTCAACTCGGTAAGACTCAAGAAAATAGCGGATATGTGCGACGACGGGGTACAGCCTGTTTAAAGTATGCGCACTGTAGTTTAAATCGTAAAACCCGACCACAGAGTAGCTGATAGTCAGTACCAACATAACCGTGAAAAATGTTTGACCGGTCACCATCCAAAGTGACAAAAATAGCAGGTTTCCGAATACAGAAACCAAATAAAAAACTTGTTGCATTGCAGTCATCACATACTCCACTCATTTGCTATATAGTTGCAATTTTAAGGCGTACTAAATTAATTGGCATCGTAAATCTGAAACACATTTAACCCTCCGATGTTTGATCAGGCGGAAGAGATTATATGTACGCCTTGAGTCCTTCATGGCGGCCCTGGTGTTCCGATCTCTTCAGAATGACCGACACAAACAAGACCTGGCGTAACTGTCTGCAAATGGCTATCTGAGATGCCGAAGGTTTCTTTTATCCGAAGTGAAAGGGTGATACAAACCTTGAGCAGAAATCAGTTGCAAAGCTCCGTTGGCATCATAGAGTTGGACATTTCTCATTCGTTTTTGAACTAAGCTATCTACACTTAGTGTTCACCGCCTGCTAGGCCGATACCAGCCAGTATTGAACCCAATACTTTCATTCTAAGCCCTGCAGCCTTAACAACTCCGGTAGCGGCGACAATGTGCCCGAAAACCCCTTCCAAGTTATTGGTATAGGTCTGTACGATACAACCCGAACCATCCAGCAGTAAGGCTTCATGCTCATTGTGAATAAGTTCCAGCATGGCATGAATTGTTCCGCGCTGTGATGCATTTTGTAGATCTTTTAAGTCATCACTGGGGGTCACTTGACCCGTCGCAACAGCGGGCTGCAGTAAAACGATCCGTGCAGGAAGTATTGCATTTCTATAAGATAGGCTCGCATTAGTGTCACAAGCGATTTCTGCTGGCATTCCCTCATAAAGGGTCGTTTTCGAAACCTGAGAAAATCCTGCAGAAACACGTACTGATGTGTTTTCAGGTCGATCGGGAATGATGACCATCGATGGTCTCAATACAAGTGTAGTCGTTGGGCTGCCAACGCTGAGTGCCAGCTGGGTTACGGTTCCATTTGTGAACGATCGAACCTCTGTAAAATCCAAGGCTGTTCTCGCTTTTTCAATCGCGGCTTCGGATGCTGCCAGTCTTGCGGGGATACCCTCTGTTAGTTCAACATCAGTAAGATCAAGCTGAGCTTTCGCTGCATCCAGATCCGCCTCTCCCACCTGAACTTGAGACCGAGCCTCAATCACATTATTTGTTGTACCATAACCTCGTTTCAGTATGCTTTTTGCATCGCGTAGTTCATCTCGCAGACTTACCAATCGAGCCTGAATCTCGCGAACACTGGCTTCAGCTATAAGTTTGTTATCTTCTGCTTTGGCTTGCTCAGCTTCAATGACCGCCAATTGAGCCTCTGCCTCAGACAATGCTGCGAGCTGCGCACTATTTTCAATACGAAACAAAAGATCTCCGGTATTTACTCGCTGGCCATTTTTTACATAAATGTCTGTCACTGGTCCTGAAGTTTGAGCAACGACCGAAACCGTCCTAAAAGGCACCACGCCTGCATACGTTTTTGGGTGAAAATAAAAAATAACTACAAACACAGTAAAAGCCATTATCGCCCACAAAAAAACAGCTGTTTTCATATTCCAAACCGTCATTGACTCCCCGCGCCGGCGCAGCTGGAAATAACGTATGACCGCAGGAAACGACGTAAATAAAAGTTCAAACATCGCGCACCTTGTCAGCACCTTTAACCATATCAACTTCGTTACACTCATGTTGTCCAGTATGACCTTGCTCCATCCCGGAGTGTCGGGCTGGTAGTCTATCTGACGATGATTTATGTAGGTGGAAACGTGACCAGTCCGCCATCAATGCTATAAGAATTGCACTGAGAGGGAGGAAAGCATGAAAGTGATCAACTGGAAATATCTCATATACTAAAGCGATAGCGAGTAAGGTAGGAATAGTTCGAGCTAGCGGTGTATTTGATGACTTTCGTTCCGCCCAGCGGTCAAATGCCGCGTAAAGATAGACAACACCATACAAACCTACCAAAAGCAGAATGATAACGATCACTGCCAGATAGTCCGTATGCCCGGGATCAATAAACCAATGAGGCTGCGCATGCCCGACCCCCTCTTTTTCTGAAATCAATCATCTCTCCTTAGGAAAATATAGTCATTTATGATTCTGTGTTTTTTCTTGATGCTCGCTCTTTAACTATGGTTGAGCCCTGTTGCGAAACGCGATTTAATGTTACGTCAGAAACGCACTATATTGCTACCGATCCTCAGCAAGACACTTGTTCATATAATTTAATGGCATGTTATCGTGAGTCACGCTTCGAACTGGACCTACACGGGGTATAGAAACTGTATCAAGTTTTTTGCGAAATTTTCACGTTTCTTCTCGCGTTTGCAAACTAGAGCCTAGCTGTTTCTCGTTATTAACCGAATGTTATGAAAGACCAGTAGCGCAATCGTTGCTTTATTAAAGTTACTTAGAATAGTTTTATTTATTGAAAGCTGAGGGCATGCTCATTGGAACTAATATTTAGTTACTGGATATTTTAAAAGTCTCTTTTGAGCAAGGACTATCCAAAACTTATTATCAGTTCAGGAGTATAACTTATTCGTTGCAACGAAGGTGTTGTCAGACTAGCAATTAGTGCTTTGCATTTGAATAAGAAGTTAAATGTCATTTAGCAGAGCGATTAATAATGTCTTCTTTCATCTTTAATTGAACAAAGGAAACTACAAGTGCGAAAGGGCCGCTAAGTTCGGGCCATAGACGTCGTACACTCCTTATCTGAACTTTTACTTCTGGCCATGAGGAAATCAAAACAAAGCCTACAATTTCATCGGCTTTGTTGTATCTTCGTACTAAACCCAAGTTATGATAGCTCCGAACCCAAGGTCTCCTTTCTTCTTGAAGTAGGCATCGAGAATGGTTCAGTGCCAAGATCTGCAATTGTCTATTTGCGAATGGAAAACCAATGTCCGCTTTTCATTCCTTGTGTGCATCATAACTGAACACAATTGGCTTTAGCCTTTAGTGCCATTCTAAACTAAGTTCTTTGTGTGTTGCTGCGCAGTCTTTGAGATAGAGATTAATTAAGTTTTGATAGGGTATGCCATTGGACGCCGATAACGACTTAAAGTACTCAATAACGTCCTCATCAAGACGAATGGTGATTTGCTTTTTAAGTTTTTTCGCGTAAGGGTTTGGTACTGAATCTGAAAAATCGTAGTTGTCACGCATAACTAAAAGCCCTCATATTGCTTACTTTCACGCTTGTCAGCTTTCCGAGCTGAAATAATACGAATGGTATCTTCAGAGTCTCGATAGCAATGACAAACGACTAGTGTTTTTAAATATGAGCTTTGTCCCAAAAGGATAAAACGCTCTTCACCTTCTGAGCTATCTGGATCGGGAATCAGCCGCGCCGCATTGTCGTAAAAGACAGACTTGGCTTCTTCGAAGCTAACTCCGTGCTTCTTAATATTTGATGCGGCTTTATTTGCATCCCATTCAAATTTGTACTTGCTCATAATTACATTGTAGTTATGTTATGGCTTGAATGCAATTTTCAGTACTGGCTTGCGTTGTGTATAAAGTGTCCTAACGAGGCATATATTTCTACGACCGTTGATAATTCCATATAAAATCGAAAAATACCTACCCTTACTCAGTACATTGTCAGCTTTGTTAGCAGAGCGAGCATTAAAATAGGTATTGGAGCAAGGTCTTCAACTGTCTAACTCCACACATTAAGTTATTCAAGAAAGACTCTCGCCTTCGCAAGCACAACCAAGTTAGAGAGTGCTGCGACCAATGCTTATCGCTCATGTTGGTTTAAGTCAATTTTCCCCAATCAGCGAAATAATTTTCATCCACATCCCGAAAAGTAAGGTATAACTTACCATTCTGTTTAACATGATCTATTGCGGGACAAAATAAAATGAAATATTCGAAGCTGGGAAGTTCCAACCTAAACGTTTCAAGAGTGTGTTTGGGTTCAATGACTTGGGGCGTCCAAAATTCTCAGTTAGACGCCAGTAAGCAAATTGAATATGCCATATCGCGCGGTGTTAATTTTATAGATACGGCTGAAATGTATGCTGTTCCGCCGTCGCCTGAAACCTATGGCAAGACTGAAAAAATTATCGGTAACTGGATATCAGCGAATAGTCAGAAACGTAAAGACCTAGTGATTGCGACGAAGATCGCAGGAAACGGCTTACCTTGGATTCGCAACGGTGCCGATATTACTGGCGAAGCAATTATTGCGTCGGTTGATGCCTCGCTAAAACGCCTTCAAACAGATTACATCGACCTATATCAATTGCATTGGCCTAACCGTACCTCTCCACATTTTGCAAAGCATTGGCCGGGCAAAATTACTTTTACAGATGTGGATACTGAGCACCATTCAAATGAGATGCTCGAAATTCTGCAAGCGCTTAACGACTGCGTTCAGGCAGGAAAAATCCGTTTTTGTGGATTGTCGGACGACACGCCATGGGGCATTAATGAATACCTGCGCTTAGCTGAAAAACATTCCCTTCCGAAGATGACATCAATACAGAATGAGTTCAGCTTATTGCACACGAAAGATTGGCCTTACTTAATCGAAAACTGCGTGCATCAGGATGTTGCGTATCTTCCTTGGTCGCCATTAGGTGGCGGTGTGTTAAGTGGTAAGTATATTGATGGTAAGCGTCCAGAGGGTAGCCGTTGGAGTATGTCGCAGAGAAATGGATTGTTCAGAGATAGTGAGCAGGTTCAGCAATCAGTGAAGCGTTACATAGAGATCGCTAACCAACACAACATGACACCTTCCCAGCTTGCGTTGGCTTGGTGTGATCAGGTTGATGGTGTTACCTCTACCATTATCGGAGCTACGACTCATGAGCAACTTGAAGAAGATATCGATGCTTTTAATATGACCTTGAGTGACGACACGCTTAAGGAAATTGCGTCGGTAATAAAAGACTACCCGATGCCGTTTTAGTCGATGACTTCGTTCAGCTTGCTCGACACGATAACGGGCAAGCTGCCTTGCGAAGAAACTAATTTATTCGAGGATTAACGAAAGGAAGTGATCGTGACGACTGAAGCATTACAGCAAGCGAATTTACGTCAGTTGTTTATAGATTGGCAGCGCGAAGTAAAAAAGGATCTGCTTAAGCGCGGAAGCTTTTGGACGCCCACTCTCGTTAGTCAGCCAATGATGGTGCGCACCGTAGTGCTCAGAGATTTATTGCGTGACAGTGATAATGCAGTAGATACACCTTTGTTTATCGTTCATACGGATGTGCGCTCTCAGAAATGGACGGAACTGGCCCGAGAGTCGTCTTGTGCTTTGCACTTTTTCTGTTCGAAACGAAAGTGGCAAATGCGAGTGCAGGGCGAGGCTGTTCTGAATTCGGCCGACGATGTTGCGCAATCACAATGGGATGGGCTTTCTGAAAGGTCGCGTCGTATTTATGCACTACAACACACTCCAGGGTCTTCAGTGGATGACCCGAAGGCCGCTTATACGTTTGAATCTGAAGCGTCGGGATTTGCACATTTTGGCGTGATTAGTATTCGGGCTACAAAACTCGAATCGTTGCAGTTAGATCGCCCAGATAGAACAGATTATCATGTCCGAGCATCTTGGGATCTTGAATCGCATTCACTTACTTACTTGGCGCCATAGTTTTTGACACTCAATACTAATGGCAATCTTAAATTGGATAATGACGTTCATCTCATTGATTTTGATTTTATTCGTTAACCCTGTCTATATTATTGGAGAAAAGACTCGACTAGCCTTTAACCGATTCCAATAACAGTATATGTCATGCCCAATTTCGCGCATAGCTTTGGTAGTCGTGACCATGTACTAGGTTCGATCACTATATGTTTTATTGTTTTAAATTCAAATGCGCGAATGTCGCGAGACTCCCCCTGATATGTTCAGATTAGTAATAGTATCAGGAGTAAGTCTTACTTAAATCCGGCTATTTTGTATACACGCACTAACTATTACAACAAGAATATGATTTACGAAATATTACGGCATGCAGTACCGGTGAGGTATAACTCGTTAAGTCATAGCGGAGTTAGTATTAATTTTTTCGTAATTACTAACAGTAAGAAACCTAAATACTATCAAAGTATATGTGTACGGCTATACTCATACTGAAACATAGAGTGAGTTGCAGCATCCGTAAATAACATTTAGTTGGATCTTAACAGGTATGCGAGCGTAGTCATGGATCAGGTAATCGATGCAATAAATCATATTATTTGGGGTTACATTCTCATCTATGGTCTTCTAGCTGTTGGAATATTCTACAGTTTTAAACTCGGTTTTCCGCAAATCGTGCACTTCCCTGAAATGTTACGGGCCCTGAGCAGCAAAGGCTCGGAGGACTCAACCGGGATTTCGCCGCGGCAGGCACTCAGTGTTAGTTTGGCCTCGCGCGTCGGGACAGGAAACATCGCGGGCGTTGCGGTCGCACTCTATCTTGGCGGACCCGGCGCAATATTTTGGATGTGGATGGTGGCACTCGTTGGTATGTCATCCGCCTATGCCGAATCAACATTAGCGCAACTCTATAAAAGCAAAGGACCGATGGGTAACTTCCGAGGTGGACCTGCATATTATATTGAGCGTGGTCTCGGCAAACGTTGGCTAGGCATTATATTCTCCTTGTGCTTAATACTCTCTTTTGGGCTCGTATTTAATGCGGTTCAATCTAATGCTATCGCCGGTGCAATGGATCAGGCATTTGGTGTTCCTAAACTAACGACAGGCGTTGTCATTGGCGTGCTCACCGCCATTGTTATTTTTGGAGGAATCAAAAAAATCGCTAAAGTAGCAGAGATTATTGTGCCGTTTATGGCAGCGACTTATCTTTTGCTCACCGTCGTAATCATGATCATTAATTATGCGACGGTCCCAGATGTTATCTTGAGCATTGTTAAAAACGCCTTCGGGATTCAAGAAGCAGTTGGCGGCGTAACGGGCGGCGTGATGGTTGCTCTCCTAAATGGGATCAAACGCGGACTATTTTCAAATGAGGCCGGTATGGGATCGGCGCCCAACATCGCTGCAAGCGCGACTCCTGTGCCACATCATCCATCTAGCCAAGGTTTTGTCCAAGCATTTGGCGTATTTATTGATACCATTTGCGTCTGCACCGCGACAGCCGTCGTTATTTTGTTGTCTGGTATTTATCAGCCAGGTGTTGGACCCAGTGGCGTTGAATTAACTCAGTTAGCCCTTGCACAGCATATAGGCGAAACCGGTTTCATTTTTATTGCTGTCGCCATTTTCTTCTTTGCTTTCACATCAATAATTGGCAATTACTCGTACGCTGAAAATGCAATGATTTTTCTTGGGGTGCAATCGACAAAAGGTTTGGTCGGTATACGGATTGGTTTAATTGCAATGGTTATTTGGGGTTCGATACAAAGCGTTGAGACCGTATTCAACACTGCCGATGCATCGATGGGTTTAATGGCTATTATTAACCTGGTATCGATTTCTTTGCTTTCTGGGATTGTTTTAAAGCTCACGAAAGACTACATAAAGCAGAGAAAGGCTGGACTAGATCCAACCTTTCACGCGCCTGACCATCCCGAGTTATGTCAAAATGTTGATCAAGAAATCTGGACGGACCCTAAACGAGTTAGCGTAAAGCCGAATTAACGCAGGCTAAAGCAAGATCGTTTGCAGCCAGGCTTGCAGAGCATAAGGCTATCGCCACAACTAGTCAGTGGGCTGTTTAACTTTACGTAAGTATGGCTTGACCGTTTCCCATCCGTCCGGATATTTTTTTTCAGCCTCGTCATTAGAAACAGCTGGAACAATTATGACATCCTCACCATCCTTCCAATTTACTGGTGTGGCGACTTTGTGTTTAGCCGTCAACTGCATCGAGTCTAGCACTCGCAGAATCTCATCAAAGTTACGTCCCGTTGTCATTGGATAAGTCAGCATAAGCTTGATATTTTTATCCGGTCCAACGACAAAAACAGACCTAACTGTTGCATTGGTCATTGCCGTTCTGCCTTCTGCTGACCCCTCTTCATCCGCGGCAAACATGTTATAAAGTTTTGCGATACTCAGATCCGTGTCAGCAATAACAGGATAATTGACTGTCGTACTCCCTACTTCTTCAACATCTTTAATCCATACATGATGGTCATCGAGAGGATCAATACTCAACCCTATAATCTTGGTGTTACGTTTTTCAAATTCTGGCTGAATTCGCGCCATGTAGCCAAGTTCTGTTGTACATACAGGAGTAAAATCTTTTGGATGAGAGAATAGAACCGCCCATCCATCTCCAATCCACTCGTGAAAGTCGATCTCCCCCTGCGTCGTGTTTGCTGTAAAATTTGGTGCTTGATCATTAATTCGAAGAGACATATTTACCCCGCTATACCTGGTATTTTGGTTTGGCTTGTTAAGCTATTGTTTCATTAGGCTTCTAATAAGATTGAGACTTATTATAGGTAGCGCACCATTAAAGCACATTTTGTGAGCCGAACAGGTCTCTCTTACTTCCCTTCAGACAGAATATGATTTTAAATTTACAAGCGCAATACGACTCAACGCCTTATTTGTGTGAACTACTACAACAAAAATTGATCAGGAATACTCCAGTTATTTCGGTAACTTTTTCAGCAACCGGCGGCATGGTTGTCTACAAAGTCTATTAACAAAATTCTTGAAAGGTCTTATAAATGCGCGGTTCTAACTCGTTTTCTTGTCTACAGCTTCTGGCAGTCTTTTTTAGTCTCACTGCCTACTCACTGATCGATGTTAAAATTGAAAACTCATCAATTTGTTCAAATAATAAAAGCAAACAGGTAAGTCTATGAACGCTCTTCAGAAGCGTATGGTCGGGCATGGCGCGATCATTATGTTAATCGGTCTTATTGCTGGTATCGGTTTAGTTATGAAACTGATAGGCGGCTTTGAGATATTTCCTAATTATATTGTGCAGTTTGAACTATTCGGTAGCGATCGCGGATGGGCTCGAGCTCATGCGGGTGGCTTGATGAACGGTTTAATGATCTTTGTTGTCGCACTGTTGCTATGGGGATTGAATGCACCAGAGCGCCTAGAGAAAAAGCTGTTTTGGATGATTGTAGGCGCGGGCTATGGCAACACCATGTTTTATTGGGGCGGGATGCTTTCGGCAAGTAGAGCTTTGACCTTCGGTGATAATCGACTCGGTGAAACCAATATATGGGGCATTTTAGGATTAGTGCCAGCGTTGGTGTTTAGCTTTGTTTCGTTATATTCCTTTTATGTTCTTGCGCGACATGCTTTTTCAGAAGCTAAGTCATAAAACCTCTCGGTAGCGCTATGGTGCTTATTGTATACAGACCTTGTTATAGGAGGAACTATGTCCGAAATAAAACAATTAGAGGCGGACTATTTGATCATCGGTGCTGGTGCGATGGGATTGGCATTTGCTGATGAATTGCTCAAACACGACAAACAAGCAAGCATCGTGTTTGCAGAGCGTCGCGGCATGTCGGGCGGGCATTGGGTTGATGCCTATGATCACGTTAAGCTTCATCAGCCAGCAATAGCTTACGGGGTGAACTCACTTGAGTTAAGTGAATCGAAAACAGACCTTTCTAGTCGCCCTCAAATCATTCATTACTTTGAACGTATTTCTAAAAACTTAGTAAGTACTGGGCGTGCACGCTTTTTATTCAAATGTGATTTTGTGGGTGAGCAGCCACTCGACAAGGGAGCAATCGCGACGGTTGCTTCCAACATAGACGAAGGCGTGTCGTATCGAATCCACGTAAAGCGCAAGATTGTCGATAGCGGTTATATGCGTGTCGAAGTACCTGCGACGCATCCACCACGTTATAAAGTGGATGGGGACGTTCAGTTAGTCGCACCCAATGCGCTGACTAAACTCGAACGCTCTTTTTCTAAATATGTGGTGGTTGGTGCCGGTAAAACTGGGATCGATGCCATTTTATATCTTCTTGATAACGGTGTGATCCCAGAACGCATTCAATGGGTAATCTCGAATGACATGTGGATGTGGCCGCGTGAGATGGCCGCCCCGAATACAGTGGGCGACATGCTGTCGGGGCAATTACAGGGCCTAATTGATAATGCTGAAATTGATGATGCGTTTTTGCAAATGGAACGCGAAGGCATTGTATTCCGCCTCGATAAAAATGTGCAGCCGACCAAGTGGCGATGCGCTACGGTAAGCATGCCAGAGCTAGAACAGCTTAAATCAATCAAACAGGTGTTGCGCAAGGGCCGCGTTGCCCGTGTATCAACCACGCATTTGCATTTTGAGTCCGGCGAGGAACAGGCACTCTCGCGCAACGCTTTGATTGTGAATTGCAGTGCTAATGGTCTCGCTAAACGACGTGCGAAATCGATTTTTGCGGATGGTCATATTACCTTGCAACCTATCTTAGTTTGCCAGCAAGTATTCAGTGCAGCATATATCGGCCGATTAGAAACAAGCTCCTTAAGTGATGCCCAGAAAAATGAAGTTTGTTTCCCTGTGCCTCACCCAGAGAATGTTGAAGATTTACCGTATTGTATGGTCAACAGCTTTGAGAACTTGGTGAAAGCCACGCGGATTATTCCGTGGTGGTTGTATCGGTCGCGTCTCAACTTGTTGGCACAAGCTCCACTGTTTATATTGGTGAAGGTTTGGTTGCGTATCCAAAGGCAGCTACCTCAAGCAAGGCGTGCGCTAGACCAAGTATATGTACACAATCAATTGGAGCCGGTTCAACAGACTCAGCAAGATGCGAAACGGGCTTAGGTGCAATGTTTGGTCATAAAAATACCCAACTAGTTGTGTGTTGTGTGTTGTGTGATGAGCAGCTTGGGTACAGAGTTGAATTTAACTCAGGCTAGCGGGATACTTCCACCTCCAAATAAATAAGCTCTCACGCCCATGCAGTTATCAGTTCAAAAGTTACTTAACCGCTTAACGCTTCGCCAGCTACAGATATTTAAAGCCGTTTATGAGACGAGTGGTTATAGCAAAGCTGCTGATCAATTAGGTTTGTCTCAGCCTGCCGTGAGCTCTCAAATTAAACTGCTCGAAGAAGCCTTAAATGTTCAGTTGTTCGAGTTTGTCGGGCGCAAGTTGTTTGTTACTCCCGCTGCCGAGATGGTGGCAGAAAGCTGTGAGTCGATCTTCGAGCAACTGCGTAAATTGCAGAACGAGATACACAGCTTAGAGGGACAGGTCTCTGGTGATTTGCAGATTACAGCCGTGAATACGGCACAGTACATCACGCCTTACGTACTTCGACCTTTTCTTGAACAAAATCCTGCGGTGAACGTTCAAGTTAGTGTCGTAAACCGAGCAAAGGCGATCGAGCGGCTCAATCGTAATGAGGGCGACCTCGTTATTATGGGTATTGTTCCGACTGAAAAGCCATTCTCATCGTATCCGTTTTTAGATAATGAATTGATACCGGTGATGTCTCCGCAGCATCCCTTGAGCCAATTAGAAACATTGGGCGCTGAAGAGTTTTTTGGTTCTGGTGTACTGATTCGTGAGCGAGGTTCGGGTAGCAGACTTGCTTTGGAACAGCACTGTCAGGAGCATGGTTTGAAGTTAAAACCAAGTATGGAGTTTGGTTCAAACGATGCAACAAAGCATGGCGTCTTGGCAGGCTTGGGCGTCGCGGTTTTGCCTAAGCTCAGTGTGATTAGCGAACTTAGACTTGGGGCCTTAATTAGCCCTGAATTAGAGGGTTTTCCGATTCGTCGTACCTGGTGTTTAGTTCACCCTCGTTCTAAGCGGCCCTCAATTGTCGCACGCCAATTCATCGACTTCGTAGATGAAAATCTTGCGAGTATTCAAGAAGGCTTTGCCAAAGCGGGTTACGAAACCAATATGGTTATGCTGTAACAATAACGCCAAAAAACTGCAATAAAAAAGACACATACCGCGCACATTATTGCTCTGAACTACTGTTATTACTTCGGAGATAAAATAATGAAACTAAAGCTTCTTAGCGCTGCCATCCTTTCAATTTCAAGTGTCACTGCACATGCTGGATCTTTTGCTTTGGTCACCAATGGTGATGACTCGGGCAAGGGGTCTTTGCGTGACGCGTTGGAATCTCAGAAAGCACGAACGGTTTATATCATGCCGGGCGTAAACATGATCGAACTAAGCGATACGCTCAATTACGACAGTCAGAAATCATTGCGTATTTTTGGCTCGGGTCAAACCGTGAAATTGCCAAAGAATGCGACCCTGTTGTCGATCAATGAAGGCGCAAACCTTGCGATTAGCGATCTTACGCTTGAGGGTTTAGTCGATACGTACAGCATTGAAAACCGCGCAGATTTGAACGGCGAGCTTGCCGGCAAAGGTATTTTTATCGATGTTCGTGATGACCAAACTGGCACCGTCAGCCTAAGCCTAAAAAATGTGACGGTTCAGGGCTTTGCTAATCATGGCGTGCATGTTTCTGACTGTAGCCTTTCTGACGCCTGTGGAGCTGGATCGGGTGGTGCAGGTGAAGGTTCAGATGCTTCGATTCAGGTCACTATGATCAATTCTACGATTAATGATGTTGGCAACGGTAAGTTTGACGCAGACGGTCTGCGTGTTGATGACCGTGGTGCGGGCGACATTATTTTTTACTCTCGTAATTCTACTTTCCAAAATGTGGGTGCCGATGGCGTTGAGCTTGATGAAGGAAACGATGGAAGCATTTATGCTGACGTTGTTCGTAGTCAGTTTTTATCAAATGGCGCGTATTGTGATCCGGCATTGTTCCCAGGTGTTGAGGCTGATGGTGAATTTGAACCTGGAGAGCTAATGGAAGCGGATTTAGCTATTCCGTCAGGTAGCTTAGATGATACCTGTATCGAAATTGCTATCGACTTGTACGAAGACGGTTCGATCAAAGAATACGAGTTTGCGCTTGATCTTGATGATGGAATTGATTTGGATGAAGCGGGCGATGGCAGCATATATAGCTTTATGTCCAAGAGTTTGATTAGTTTAAACCTTGATGAAGGCGTCGATTACGATGAGGCCGGAAATGGTGGAATCGATGCAGCCTTTATTCGTAACCGTGGTATCGAGAACAATGATGATGCATTCAAAATGTCGGAAGAAGATGCTGGTGATTTGAGCGTGTTTGTTCGTCGTACAGATGCCTTTAACAACGGCGGAGAGGGTTTCACTTTCGAGGAAGAGGGCGAGGGCAATGTCGATGCGTTTGTTATTCGTGTGAATACAGCGCGTAATAAAAAAGAGAACAAAGATGGTCTTGAAGTCGTACAAGAAGACGAAGGGCAGGGAACGCTTCGTTTGATTCGTTCTAACATTGAAGACGGCATAAAACTAGAAGGCGTAGAATTAAAATAGCGGTCTATGAGCATAAAAATGCCTCGCTACTTAGCGGGGCTTTTTTGTATTTAGGGTTTGTGTTTTGTTGTATTTAAGACATGAAATGTTTCAATGTATGATAGTGAAAAAATATCGGAGTAAATGAAATGTTTCGGGTCAGTGTTGTGGTGATTTTAGTTGTTTGGATCGTTGGATGTGCAAGTTCTCCGACCGGGCGTCACCAGTTAATTTTAGTCAGTGACGCGCAGATGAATCAGATGGGCGCAGCGAGCTTCGATAAGTTAAAGGAAGGCAACGATAAGCTGGTTGTTGGCAAACCATTGGCGTACGTCCGCTGTATCAGCGATGCGATTTTGATTGCTGACCAGAGAAATCCAGCCGATTGGGAGGTCGCGGTTTTTGAAGATGCTAGCCCTAATGCTTTTGCGTTGCCGGGTAAAAAAATTGGTGTCCACACGGGTATGATTTCGCTCGCTGAAACTCCTGATCAGTTAGCGGCGGTAATCGGTCACGAAATTGCCCATGTTGATGCACGCCATGGCGCTGAAAGGGTCTCGTTAGCAATGACGAATCAAGTTGCGCAACAAGTCGGAGCTATAGCGTTGGAAGGTGTCGAGTATAAGCCTGAAATACTTGGCGCATTAGGTTTAGGTGCGCAGTTTGGTGTGTTACTCCCATATAGTCGTGCGCACGAGACTGAAGCTGATTACATTGGCTTGTATCTGATGGCCCAGTCTGGCTTTGACCCTAGCGAAGCGGTTGCTCTTTGGCAGAATATGAAGAAAGCATCAGGCGGCAAAGCTCCTGCGGAATTTATGTCTACACACCCATCAAATGATCGACGCATTAGGGATCTAGAAAAGGAACAAAACGCGGTTGGAGCTATCTATCGTGCCGCGCTAAATCGTAAACCTGCGCCAGTATGTCGCAAACCCTAGCGATAAATTAAGCGCACTCTGTGGCTACATAACTACACGCTCGCTTACAAAAAATCCGCACTTTTTTGTAGTGCGTATCACACTAAACGACTATCTATTGCGTAAGTAAAGTTGACTCAATAACTTCGTAGGTGATGCTCATGTCAAAGCGCTTGGTACGTATTCTTGTTTGGAAGTTATTTGTTGCACTGCCATTAGTTTCGAGTGCGCAAGCAGGCTCTTTAGACGGTTATTTATTTGATACCCGTCCAATACTGTTATTTACAAGTTCAGAAAAACATCCAGCATTGAGAGAACAGCTGAAAGCATTTGCACAGTTTGAGTGTGAGTTTTACAAGCGCGACATGGAGGTGCTGACAATCGTTGGTGATGGACACAGCATTGTCGATGGAGCAGCACTATCGAACGAAGAAGTTTCGTTTTTGAAAGACGAACTAGATGTTGGACCTTATAACGAGCTGCTCGTCCTTGTTGGTAAAGACGGGAAAGTGAAACTTCGCGCTCACATGCCGCTGAAGGCAAACGACCTTATACGCTTAGTGGATGCTATGCCCTTGCGTCGTATAGAGAAAGTGAGTCGTCCTCAAGTAAGCTGCCACGCAGCATAAGGTTTATTCCTCAATTACTTGCTCACAGAAGCTCTGTGAGCAAAATTCCCAAGCTATAGCGCTGCACACGATAATCGTAATCGATCATACTCTCGCCGTAGCCGTCAAAATACTGTACTAGACCACGTAATCTACCATGCAGTGGGAAGCTATAATTGAGTTCGACGGCGCCTTTGTGGGTGCTGGTGTTGGCGCGAATAATACTAGCTACTTGATAGTTATCGCGCTTGTATACTGCAGTGAGTTCAAAGTGGCCGTAGTAGTCCTCGATATCGGGGTTATCGTCGCCTTTGGCGGGTGGCGGCGTTGATGGATCTCCATCATCCTCTTTCGCGTCTTCAGGTAATCGATACCATGGTTGAAGATACAAAGCCCAGCGATTCGTAGCATAACCAAGACCGACAAAAGCGCGATTCCAACTTCTGCTCAGTAACTGGCTTCGCCCATTACTTTCATGCTCAATGCCTGTTCTAAAAAAGAATGCTCCGTCGATGTCATCTATATAAAACGGCGTTTGATAGAAGATTTCTGGTCGATAGTTTGTTTCACGGAAGGGTGCAGAGATATTACTGTTATATGCTTGCCAAAATGACTTCGAAGTGAAACCAAAATAAATACCATCGCCGTCATTAAATAAGCGATCTTCAAGTAAGGGCACTTTGAAACTGATTTGTAGTTTTATTTCATTGTGTTGAAATGGTTGTTCATCTCGATAAGTACCAGCTGCTATCCAGGGTTCGTTGTTTGGGGATTCTTGATGGCTTATTGGCAGAATATAGTTTCGCCTATGCGGGGTAATGACAAAGGAGAGTTTGTCAGTTTGTTGTTGCTGTATAAATCGTTCTGGAACATCTCTATGTTTAGTGTATTCGGGCTGTTCATCTTCGCTAATAGTTTCTTCGGCAAAGCTATTAAACGAAAGCAGGGAAGAAGCTAATAAAAAAGGCAGTAAGACAGATATTCTGGCGATTAAAGTCATGGTGTAAGCGATAGTTGTTAGTTATTGCGACTTAGTAAAGCACAACAATTAAAAACAGCCCATTGAATTAGGGGCTAAAAAGTTTAAATTTTGCTTACTTTCTTTCAGCTATCGCGCCTTTGCCTACACCCTCGTATGCTTTCACGAGATAGTGGTTGTTTGGATGTTTCGCGAGGCACTGGTCTGCAATGTACGCAGCGATTAGTTCAACGGTACTATCGGTGTCGATGATATGAACACGTTTAGATGGTAGGGTTAGTTTGAAGCGACCCTGTTGCGCGGTGTAACAGAAACTCGTGTGTTCTTTGCCATTGATATCGAGAACTTTCTTTACGTCTTCTTTTGTGCCGATATAAATGTTTCGGAAGCACGCACTCCAGTAATCTTCTAATTCAGAACTGCGTTTGTGATTCTCAAATATCTCAATTTTAGAACGATGGCCATGTACGATGCGTTGGCAATTGCCTAAGTGTTTCTTTAATCCGTGGCTGTAATGATAATACGCACCTTCGATTTGCTCTTCATAAAGCTTAAGCGTAACGCCAGTCACATTGCTTGGCAGTACATCTAGGATCTTATCTTCAAGGTGTTTAGAGATGCTTTTCGTGTTGACTGTTTTGGCGTCAAGCAACACGACAGAGTCTGTCGGCGACTCATGTTCAAAGTGACCGAGCTGAGAATCCCAATTTAGACGGACTTTATGCTGAGATTGCTCGATCGACAGGTTTTTCAACTGTGTTGAGATAACAAAACGATGATCAACTTCGGTATCTATGAGTTGTTTAATTTGCTTTTTAACGTCACCAAAATCAAACACCATACCTTGATCATCTAGCTCGCCCTGCAATTCAATATCTACAATCCAGCTTTCTCCCATAATGCCGCGTTGAGCGTCGAAATATGAGAAGTCGATGACTGTTAAATTTTGAACAAAAAGGCGGTTCATGGCGAATCCTGTTTGGTAACCAAATGGTCAATGAATAGCGCTGCGGAGTCTACCAAAGTGTAGGTTTAAAACCACTTATTTCCCAATCAAACTTACACTTTTAATGCAGCGCGCTGAAGGATACTCGGTTGAGCGTAGTTTTGGATGACCTGTTTGGCGAGATCATTAATCGAATTGTCTTCAATCGTGACTGAAAGGCGTTTATTTAAAACTGTTAAACTGGTTTGTTCTTCTTCTGTCAGATCTGCTGGAGGAGCGTAATTATTATGGACTAACTTGTCGCATAATGAATTAATTGGAAACACGCGATAACCGCAATGCATTTCGCGATCTATCTTTGAAGCAAACTGATAATAGATGTCTTGCCCCTGAGCGTTTGTTCCATCAGGCGACACGGTAGCTCCAAAGTGAACATGTATCTGCCCCTTACTTCCAATAATTCCTGTGAGTGTTTCGAACTTGTCGCTAGCGAGTTTCTCTTCAACAGTGCTTTTAGACTGTGAGATGATGCGCCTAGCTTTAATCTGATCGCAAGGGTCCCATTCGTATGAGAGCGTGACGGGGACAATTTTTAGTGCGTTAAGGTATTCGAGTTGTTCGGTTTTTGGCTTGCTTAAACTCAGCATCTTGATGAGTGCAGGGTTAGTCGTATCAATATTATTAATCGCACGTCCTTCTCTTTGTGCGAGCCATACACTCTCATTAAAGGTATGGATAATCTCAGAGATATACGACGATTGCAGTTTGAGTGATCGAAGCAGCGCTTTTGGTGATGTGACCGATCTATTCACGCGAAAACATTTATTGAGTAATGCCATGCGCGTTGCGGTTTTACTAAGCAAGAGGTTATCGCCAATTGCACTGTGTACGGTAGAGCGGCCATCATTGTATAGCGCGGTATTTATCAGTACTGGATCTAAAACAATGTCTCGGTGATTCGAAATGAATACATAAGGCGTGTTTGGATCGAGTTGGTCTAAGCCTGTGCTTGTTAAACTTGAATAAGTCCCTTCAATTTTTGGAACCAATCGCGTTATGAGCCAGTCTTGTATTTCTGAGATCGTTGAGCATGCATACAATTCTGTTGTGTCGAGTGTTTGGCCCGGAAATAATTGGCCGAGTACAAACGATAGGCGAGTGCTGTCGTGTAATTCCTGCAGTATGACGTCGACTTCTGAGTCGTCAAAGCAACGAACACTATCGTATAAAGACTTAAAGGTTTGATCGAAAAGCATGCTGGGATCAGTATTATTAACGTTGTTCTTACTCTTACTATAGACAAATAAAATGCAGAGTGCTGTTTTCATTCAATTTGCAAAGTACCCCGTTCCAGGAAACGTAAAGACACGCCTTGCTCGTTCCGTTGGTGAGCAGGGTGCGCTTGACGCCCATATTCGTTTGACGGCGGCGGTTAACCAACAACTGAATCGGTATGGAGAAACCCGAGACAAGGTCGATGTAAAGTTGGCACTTGCGAGCGGAGGCGGTATTAGTCATAAAGAGTGGATCGATTCTCTCACTTTTGATTATTGTCTTGAGCAACCTAGTGGCGATCTAGGTGCAAAAATGCAAAGGGTTATGTCCGATGCCCTAGAGCATTATGACTATGCCTTTATTGTTGGGAGTGATTTTCCAGTACTCGATGATGACTTCTTACAGCAAGCAATCAATTCGCTTAGCAATCATGATTTTGTATTCGCGCCAACAGAGGATGGAGGCTTTGGCTTAGTCGGGCAGAGAGCATGCGGATTTACATCATTTGGTGAAATCGAATGGGGCACCAGTCGCGTGCTTGAGCAAGTTCAAAATCGCATGACAGGGCTTGGATTTAGTTTCTCGCTATTAGGGAAGCGCTTTGATGTCGATGAATTAGAAGATTGGGAACGCTGGCTTCAGAGCGACTATAGCTAGTCGCTCTTTACCGAATTGAGATAGCTTCAACTATCTACGTTATCGCTGGTTAATCGTTGCTAGTTAATGGCTGCCAAGTTTTCTTACGAAGACGTCGAGCATTTGTTCTGCTTGTGCGGCTCTGCGAGCGCTTGGTCGTGGAAACACTGAAATCAGTCCCGCGTTTTGTATTAGGTTGAACGCTTGTTCAACGGTATAGAATTGTGCGCTGTCATTAAACAATATGTCTCTACACCCAGACGCACTATAGAAGTATGGGTTTTCAAGAAGCTTGTTCCATAACCCGCTTTCTTTTTCCAGCAGTATTGAGCTTCTAATCAGTCGAATATTGTCTAGGTTTGCTTGCATGCCGCGGGCTTTTACTAGCTCGGTGAGTACACCAGTGATCTCTCTGTGTTCTGTGCCTGGGCAGTTAATGCGCGCAACGCCATCATCATTTAACAGGTTGATCCATGCGTCTAGCTTTGAGAAATCAAAGCCTTGCCCAAACTCGATATAATCAAACTTTTCGATGTCTTGTGGTGGTAGCGCGTAGTCAGCAACAGCGAACTCAAGATTATCACATGCGCTATGTTGAGTACGCATATGGGCATAGGCCATGTCTATTTGGCTCGCGTCAGCGCCTAGGACAGAAACATTAGTGAACTGATTGGCGTAGTCGAAGGCCTTTTGGCCAGAACCGCAGGCAAGTAATAACACGCGAACAGTTTTACCTTGCCAACTCGAAGGTGGAAGAGTTGGTGCCAGCTTTTGTTTCAAGGTTGCGTAGAAGTCTTTCTTCTGAGGAGTCTTGATCGCCGCCCAGCGCTCTTTACTTCTCGGAAGGCCGTTCTCTAACAGTTCCGCCATCGTTTGACCAAACAATGTGTAGCGAGCGTGATGCTCTTTGCTTAGTTGATATAGCGACACCTCTAACAGGCTTTGCATGGCGATTGGCCAGTCTTCTAAGTCGTAGCGTAGTAAGTCAAACGAGAAGCTCTGCACGTAGAGTGCTTCGTACATACCCAAGAGAATTAATGCGCCTGAAATATCATCTATATCTGCCTTTTCGTAGCCGATATTCGTTGCGATCTGAAGCTGTATTGCCTTGATATGGTTTTGTTCTTCTTCTGTCGCTATGAGTGCGTAGTCGGTGTGGGATGCGTAAACACCAATTGCGATTGCGCAGGCTTGAAGCTCAGTTCGAAGAGTTTGGTTGATCGCGCATTCTGAAAAGATTGAAAGTCGAAGTAGGGTTACTAACTCTTCGAAATGTACGCTAGGTACAACGCCGGTCTCTAAGATACAGAGAAGCAATTCATCTTGAGCAAGTACATCGATGTCTAGTGCGGCTTCAGGATTTGTTAGATCATATTTATGCGTGATCAACTGCCCAGCGAACTCAATCAAACGACGCGTATCGATATCTTCTAGACGAAGCAGGTAATTAAGAAGCAGCTCTAACTCAACGGTGTAGGTATCGCATTGAAGATTCTCGATGCACTCTGTTATTTGGTGATGAATTTCTGTGCTTGTATGGCCATGTGCCAAGATACTGCGGTAGTGCAAGAAAGCAGCATCATATTGTTTGGTTTCGAGTAAACAGAATGCGATACCGGTAAATGCAGGCAGAGAGCTTGGCTCAAGATCGAGCACTTTATTGAATAAGGCTTGCGCTTGTGAATAGTTGCCTAGGAGTGCTTGGGCATTCGCATTGTTTAGCAGGTAATTCGCATTGCTTGGCTCAAGCATGCCGGCGCGCTGAAAGTATTCATTCGCCAGCTCTGTTAAGTCCAAATCAAAGCTAATCCGACCGGCAAGGTTTAAAGTTGCCGCTCCTGGAATGTCTTGCTCGATTACTTGTTCGATCTGGACTAGTAGTTGATTCAGTGCGGTCGTGCGTATCGCATCGCTAGAACTAAGTGCGGCATTTATCGTGTTGTAGTCTTGGTTGATCTGTATGACTCGTCGAGCTAGATCTGCCGCTTCAGTGGGTGAGAGGCGGGTGCTTTGATGGACTGTGATTGAGCCTTCTTGTGGAAGCATGAGGTAAACCTTTTCCGCTAATACTGGTAAATAAGTGATTTGTTTCGTTATTAAGGTAAGTAGCGAATGACGTGCCAAATATGATTTTGATTCAAAAAAATAATTTACTAAGTTATTGAATAAAAACAAAAAAGCCGGCATTTGGCCGGCTTCAAGAGATGTGAGCTTAGCTTACTGAAGAAGCTGCAACACACTTTCAGGCTGTGCATTGGCCTGAGTCAGAATTGATAGGCCGGCCTGCTGAAGAACCTGCGTTCGCGATAGCTCTGCAGTTTCTGCTGCGAAGTCTGCGTCTTTAATTCGAGAGTTCGAAGCAGACAGGTTTTCGGCTGCAATTTGTTGATTCTGAATCGTGGACTCAAACCTGTTTTGAATCGCACCTAAGTTCGCACGCTGCAGGTTGATGGTATTTAATGCGTTATCAACAGCATCAAGTGCTGCGATTGCGCCGGCAACCGTAGAGACGTCAATGTCTTTAACAAGAATGCCATCTTCCGCGCCACCATATTCGCCAACTTCGAAGCCTGAATTGCCGATGTTGCCGGTGAGAGTTTCAAGCGTGATCTTACCTGATGATTCAAGTGAGATTGTGCCGCGTGTTTCTGTACCAGTTGCTGGAAGACCCAAGTTAGCGAAACTCGCTGTAACAGCGCCGGTGTAGTTGTCGAGCACCATGTTTCGACCATCTTCAGCGATGAGTCGGTAAGTTGAACCGAATGCTTCAGCGCGGACACCACTCTGACCAGCTTTGTTATTGATCGCAGTGATTGTTGCGTTTTGAATATCGGTTGTCGTTGCCGTAGCACTCACAGAAATATCAATGCTCACGTCATTAATATCGAAAGTACCCGTAATCGCAGTACCAGTGGTCAGCCCTCCGCCATTTAATATGTTAGCGTTGACCTTCGCCACAACGCCGGTTTGCTCGCTAACACGGTTAATAGCTTCTGCTTTCGCGATAGCACTTTGATCAGAGTTGGCAGTAGACGCCGTGTCAAATGTTGTGAGAGTAGGGCCAACTGGAACGCCATTTATAACAATGTCACCAGATGCAAGTGCTGCACCCGGAGATGGCGCGCTTACAACACCAGAGTTGTTGCCACTATACGTTCCAACAGCTAAGCCAGCGTTCCCAATACCGCCTGTCGTTGTATCGACACTAATTGGAGAGCCGTCGTCTGAAACTAGCGTAAATGAGCCAGTGTATGTTGCGGCTGCCGCAAGGCCGATCGCGCTTGCCGTTGCAGTACCATCCGCCAAGACAACGTTTCGACCATCTTCCGCTCGTAACTGAATGCCTTCTGTTGGATTGCCGTTAAAGATAGCTTCGACACCAGTTTGTCCAGTGAAGTTATTAATCGTTTCGGCGACAGATGTTAGGTTTACTGTTTCACTAAGGTTGGCACGTGTTTCAACGTCAATGGTAATACCATTGATAACAATGTTTCCTGTCACGTTAGCAGAGGTGAAAGAGTTACCGTCGACAAATGTACCTTGAATCGAGGCTGATACACCCGTTTGCTCAGAAACAGAGTTAATTGCGGCTGCTTTTGCTATTGCAGATAAATCGTTGTTAGAGCTGGAAAACGCGTCGTCAACGCCTGATGATGCACCAATAGCTATGCCGTTGATGACGAGATCACCTGCCGCGAGGGCAGCTACAGGCGGCGTTGAAGCGGTGCTGCCCGGCGAGGATGAAATGCCATCAGTAGGTGAAACACCTAGTTGAGTAACATCTGTACCTTCAATACCGAAGCTTACATCTTCACCTTCATTTGCGCCGATTTGGAATGTAACATCGGTGAAGGATCCGTCTAGTAACTTGGTGCCGTTAAATGTTGTTTGGTCAGCAACACGTTCGATCTCAGTAATAAGCTGCTGAACTTCTTCATTCAAAGCTTCACGGTCTTGCTTGCTGTTCGTTGCGTTAGAGGCTTGTAGTGCCAAATCACGGATACGAAGTAGGTTGTCAGTCATCGAGCCGAGCGCGCCTTCAGCAACCTGAGCGAGTGACACACCGTCGCTGGCGTTTCGGATCGCGACTTTTAAGCCTTGGACTTGCGCGCTGAAGCGGGTAGAAATTGCAAGACCTGCTGCATCGTCTTTTGCGCTGTTAATACGCAAGCCTGAAGATAAGCGTTGCAGGGCTGTTTGGTTTTCGCTCTGAGACTTATCTAGGTTTCTTTGCGCGTTGATAGACGCAAGATTGGTATTAATTATTTGTGGCATGGTCTTCCCCTTCAGCCATACATGCGTGCAAATTCAAAAAATATTTTGGCGTGTTTGTAACGAATCGCCGATTGATTACTGTTCAGCGAATTCTGTGCCATGTTTGGTTTTTACTTTTATTAAATATTATAAATCAATGACTTATAGGGTTTTTTGTTTGAGGTTAAAATATGGGTGGGTTTTGATATGCCAAAAATCGGACACCGCTTGCCGCTTTTATTACAGACCTTAACACTCCGTAACAATATAGTTGCCGTTTCTTTTAAAGTTTATTTCCCGAGTGCCGTTAAGGTTTGCAACGAGTTCGACTTACAAGACATAGTTCTGTTGGTCAGAACTATGGTGTCGAACAGCAGATTGCTCAATTCAGGAGAGACGATATGCCACAAATAATTAATACTAACATCGCATCCTTAAACGCTCAGCGTAACTTGGATAGCTCTCAGTCAGCACAGGAAACAGCGTTGCAGCGTTTGTCTTCTGGTCTTCGTATTAACAGTGCAAAAGATGATGCAGCTGGCATCGCGATTGCTAACCGTATTGACGCTCAGGTTCGTGGTTTGAGCGTAGCATCACGAAATGCGGGTGACGGTGTCTCGCTTGCACAGATCGCTGAAGGTTCTATTGAATCGATTTCTACAAGTTTGCAGCGTTTACGTGAGCTTTCGGTTCAGTCTTCGAACGCTTCGAACGGTGATTCAGAGCGAGTTGCTTTGAATCAAGAAGCGCAGCAGTTGATTTCAGAAATTGAGCGAACTGCAGGTTCTGCAACATTTAACGGCGTAAATCTGCTAGACGGTTCTTTCCAAGGCAAATCTTTCCAAGTTGGCGCAAACGTTGGTGATGAGGTAACGGTTAGCCTAGGGTCTGTTGACACATCTTCACTTGGTTCAGCAGCCTCTTCTGGTGTGTCTAGTAACTCTAGCAAGGCAGCGATCGCAGCGAACGCCACAGGTGCCGCCCTTCGTGAGCTTGTTGCCGGCGATTTGGTAATCAATGGAGTATCAGTTGGTGCATCATCTGGTGGTTCTGACACAGCATCAGCACTACTTAAGAGCTCAAGTGCAATTTCAAAAGCTGCTGCAATCAATGCAGTAAGTGATCAGACTGGTGTTGTAGCAACGGCGAATGCTAACACAGTAGAAGGTACTTCAGTAACGTCTGCATCTGGTACTACTGCGGGCACGCGTGTCGTAACTATTAATGGTGTTCAGCTGTCCTTGGTTGTTGCGGCATCAGGTGCGAACAACGCTACAGCTACTCAAACAGAACTTGGTAAAGTAGCTGATCAAATTAATTCTCGCCAAGACGCAACCGGCGTTACCGCAGCGGTCGTTGAAACTGACGACGGTTTCCGCGTTGATTTGACGGCTGAAGATGGTCGTAACATCTCGTTATTAGATGGTACGGCTGGTGACGCTGCTGCTGCAGGTTTACGTGCGGGTGCTGCAACTAACGCAAACGTCTACGTTGGTAATGTTACTTTATCAAGCACTGACGGCTCGGATATCACTCTTAGTTCAACAACAGGCAATATCGATAATGCCGGTTTTGAAACTGGTACATTCTCTGGTAACACTGCTTCAGTAGTTGGTGATAACTCTTCAGATGCCAGCCGTGCTGCGTTGGTTTCCGGTGACCTAACTATCAACGGTGCTAACGTTGGCGCTACCTTCGCAAGCGACGATACAGCTTCTACTGGTAGTCAGTCTGCTAGTGGTATCGCTTTAGCTGCAGCTATCAACCGCATTTCTGATACAACAGGTGTTTCAGCAACGGCTAACCAAAATACGGTCAACTCTGCTGCAGTATCGGCCGGTGCAGTCGCAGGTCTTACGATCAATGGCGCTACAATTAACGCTGGTGCGGGCAGCTCTTTAAGTGAACAGGTTACTAATGTCGTTGAAGCGATCAACCAAGCCTCTGGTCAAACAGGTGTTCGTGCTGAGGTTCTCGATGGTGACCAGTTAACTCTTGTTGCTGATGATGGTCGCAACATTGTCGTTGGTGGTACGGTAACAAACACTGGCCTTACAGCTGATACCTATGTAGCTGGCGTAACTTTAACTGGCGGTGGCGAAATTAACCTAGGTAGTGAAACTGGTGACATCGAAAGTTCTGGTCTGAACATTGGCTCTTACGGTGCGACAGAATCTGGTACGCTCCTTAAAGATGTGGATATTTCTACAGCTGATGGTGCTAAAGCAGCGATTGCCGCAGTGGATAATGCAATTAACACTGTGAACGCAGAGCGGGCGAAACTTGGTTCGATTCAGACGCGTTTTGAAAACGTTATCTCTGCTAACGCGATTGCGATTGAAAACTTCTCTGCATCATCAAGTCGAATTAAAGATGCGGATTTCGCAGCAGAAACGGCTGCGCTTTCAAGAGCGCAGGTTCTTCAGCAGGCCGGTATTTCAGTATTGGCTCAGGCTAATGCTCGGCCTCAGCAGGTTCTTTCACTTCTTCAGTAATAAGAAGCTAAGGACTTTTTGATCTTAGTGGCAGAAATCATTGTGCCACTAAGGTTAAACTTAAGCTAAGGATAAGGGTGCAATTATGAATGACGTTAAACTCGTAAACACTGAGTTCGCTTTGAGGCAGGGAGCTTCAGAGGTAACGCTTCCTGCAAAAACGACTGCAGGGGATTCAGCACCAAATCGTCAAGCGGATGAGATCGCTTCTGAACTTACTGATGTTGCCGAGCAGGGTGCAGAGCAAGTAGAGCAAGCGGTCGCGAATCTAAATGAATATGTTCAATCGGTACAGCGAGATTTGCAGTTTCGATTGGATGACACGTCAGGAAAAACAGTGATAACTGTTTATGATCGGAGTACTGAAGAGGTAGTTCGACAAATTCCAGATGATGTCGCTATTCGTTTGGCTCGAGATTTGCAGCAGGATGAACCGATAAGTTTATTTAAAGCAAAAGTTTAGATAAACCGGCAATCCGGTGCTGAATATGTAAGGGCAAAAGGTAAACTTTTGCCCTTTTTTGTCCTAGGCTAGTCTCGCTAGGGTAAATTATTTAAAAGGTAGTAATTATGGCTAACGTATCATCTGTAGGTATTGGTTCTGGCGTTTTGACCAGTGATCTTATCGATCAGTTAGTCTCTGCTGAAAGAACGCCTACAGAGAATCGCTTAAATTCACGAGAAGAATCCGTCACGGCTGAGCTGTCTTTATTCGCTCAGATACAATCTGCAGTGACAGATATCCGTCTTCCTGCTCGGAATCTAGCTAACCCCGATACATTTAATGAATTGACCGTCAATACAGCTAGTTCTGCCTTTACGGCAAGTACAAATTCTAAAGCGATTGCAGGTAACTATACGCTTGAAGTTACTAGTCTCGCTAAATCACAATCTTTGAGTTCTGGAACTTTCGCCGACTCCGATACAACGCAAGTAGGAGAGGGCACACTAGCCTTCACTATTGATGGTGTGACAACAAATCTCGCGATCAATTCGTCGAATAATACCTTGGATGGTATCGCGTCAGCGATTAATGAAGAGTCTGCGTTGGGAGCGAGCGCAACGGTTATTAACAATGGTTCTGGCTATCAGCTTGTTATCACGAGCAGTGAAACAGGTGTTGCGAAGGCTATAGAAATTAACGTTACTGATTCGGACGGTAATAACATTGATGGGACAGGGCTGTCGCAGCTTTCCTATACCACAGGGGCACAAAACCTAATTCAGAATCAGGCAGCAACTGATGCGTCGTTTAACTTCAACGGCATTGCTATTACGCGTACCTCGAATACCGTTGATGATCTTGTTGAAGGTTTGACAATCGAACTCAAAGGTACAAACACAGGCTCACCGGCAAGTCTTACTGTTGAGCGCGATGACGATGTGGTTGTCGAGAAAGTTCAAGAGTTTGTAGATAAATATAATGCCTTGCGAGCGTTGATTGTTGAAAACTCACAGATTGATCCAAGTAATCCTGCGGCAGCCGGCCTATTGGTTGGTGATACAGCTACGCGCTCAATTTCCAATCAAATCCGAAATATCTTAGGTAGAACAATCGAAGGTTTGGGTAATGATCCTGTACGGGGCCTTGCTGAGCTTGGTATCTCTACCAATAATGACACTGGAAACCTTCAGTTTAATGAGGCTGAATTCCGCGAAAAATTAGAGTCGAGCCCAGAGTCTGTTGCGGCGGTATTTTCTAAGCAGGGCCGTACGACCGATGGGCAAATTGAGTTTTTGAGAGCAGGGTCTGATACAAAGCCAGGTAGCTACGATATAAATGTGACGCAACTCTCAACGAAGGGTGCGTTTACAGGTGCAAGTGCATTGGCCGCCAGTACGGTGATCGATGGCGATAATGATACGTTTACGTTGAGTATCGATGGTAATAGTTCAGCGACAATTACCTTAACAGCAGGTACTTATAATCAAGCAGACTTGGTTGCAGAAATTCAATCTCAGATCAATGCGGATCAAAGCTTATCCAATGCTGGCGTAAGCCTTGTTGTCGCGCTAGATGGTTCTAATCAGCTTACGTTTACCTCTGATAGCTATGGTAGCAATTCCCAAGTTCAATTCCTTGGTGTTGATGCAACGACCTTAACTACGCTTGGCATAGATGCTGTTGCTGGTACGGCTGGATTAGATGTCGAAGGCACAATCAATGGTGTTGCTGCGACCGGTACCGGACAGGTTCTGTCGGGCGCATCAGGCACTGATGTGGCGGGGCTCTTGGTAGAAATCCAAGGTGGTGCGACAGGTAGCCGAGGATCTGTTAGCTATATCGAAGGTGTAGGTGAAAAGTTAGTTGACCTTATTAACAACTTTTTGTCCGTAGATGGTACGATAACCGCCAAGAATGAACGTTTAAATTCTGAGCTTGATAGCATTGCGTTATCGCGTGCAAAGCTTGAGGAACGTCTAACAAATTTAGAAAGTAATCTTGTACGACAATTTACCGCTGCCGATATACTTATCGCGCAGTTAAACAGTACGCAAGATTTCATCAAGGGCCAGCTCGAAGCTTTAGCTGGTACCGGAAGCGATGACTAGTGGAGAATTATAATGAAAGCACTAAATCAATATGCGGCAGTGAATGCGCAAACTAGCGTTGTAGATGTTGATCGGCATAAGTTGATTGAGTTGCTCTATGACGGCGCTCTTGAGCGTATTAATATGGCCAAAGCACGTATTTTAGCGAAGGACTATGAAGCTAAGAATAAGTTTATCAACAAGACGATTGATATCTTGGCTGGTTTGCGAAGTTTTATTGATGAGTCAAAAGCGGAAGAGTTAGCCGATAACTTGGCGCAACTATATGCCTATTGTGAAAGCCGGTTGTTAGAAGCGAATCTCAAAAATGATGTTGAGTTGTTGGATGAAGTGGCAAGTCACATCAGAACAGTGCGCGAAGGATGGGCTGGCATTCGTTCAGAAGCAGAGGCGCAGGGGCTGATCTAAGCATTAGTGATTATCAAAAAAGGCCGCTATTGCGGCCTTTTTTATTGTGTGCGAACTAAGCGTTCTTAGTTTCGCGCCATCGATTGCTCTAGTGCTTGAATTCGTTGCTCTAATGGCGGGTGAGATAAAAACAACGCACCAAATTTAGAGTGTCTGAGTCCGGAAATGCCAAACGCTGTTAATTGGTCAGGGAGTTCTTGGCTCTCTGTTTGTGCTTGAAGTCTCTTCAATGCTGCGATCATCTTATGCGTGCCTGCTAGTTTTGCTCCGCCAGCATCAGCGCGATATTCTCGTTGGCGAGAGAACCACATAACAATGGTGCTAGCGAGTATGCTCAGTACGATTTCAGCGATAATCGTTGATACCCAATATGCAATGCCGTGGCCTCGTTCGTTTTTGAAAACCACACGATCGATGGTGTGGCCAATAACGCGACTGAAGAAAATCACAAATGTGTTCACGACGCCTTGGATTAAGCTCAATGTGATCATGTCGCCGTTAGCAACATGGCTTACTTCATGGGCTAAAACAGCCTCAGCTTCATCTTTGGTCATGTTGTTTAAAAGGCCTGCACTCACGGCAACCAATGCATTGTTTCGGTTGGCACCCGTGGCGAATGCATTAACTTCTTTACCCGGATAAATCGCGACCTCAGGCATTCCAATACCTGCCGCTTTTGCCTGCATGCTAACGGTGTCTACTAGCCATTTTTCTGTTGGGTTGCTGGCTTGCGTAATTACTTTAGCGCCGGTGGTCTTTTTCGCCATCCACTTTGAGATCGCAAGGGATATAAATGAGCCGCCAAATCCAAATACTGATGCGAACAGTAGTAAGGAGTTCATGTTTAGGTCGACACCGTTGGCGTCGAGAATGCGTTCAAATCCAAGTAGTCTGAGTGTAATACTTAAGACAACAATGATTGCTAAGTTAGTAGCTAAAAACAGTAATATGCGCTTCACTTCAATCTCCGATATGAGTACTTGAACGGATATATGGGTTAATAGTTCAAAATAAAGTGGATAGGCCGGTTTCTAAAATTACATTTTTGATATGTCTATGCAAAACGAGCGGCTAATTGCCGCTCTTTAAGAAGGTCTAGAAAATGAATTTAAGCGTCGATAATTTGAGTTCCAATTTCGATTTTCTTAGGCTTCATCGCTTCAGGGATCTCTTTGACAAGATCAACCTTTAGAAGGCCATTTTCGAGATCTGCGCCGACGACGCGAACATGTTCAGCGAGTTCGAAGGTGCGTTCGAAGTCACGACCAGCAATACCTTGATGTAGGAACTTTCGTTCTTTGTGGTCTGCAACATGCTTTCCTTTAATATTGAGCTTATTGCGCTCGCTTGTGATCTGAATTTCGTTCTTTGAGAAACCAGCAACTGCGAGTGTAATTTGATATTTGTCGGATTCGATTACTTCAATGTTGTAGGGCGGGTAGCCAGTATTTTTCGAATCGCCTCTACTTGCGCTTTCTAGCAAGTTAAGTACGTGATCGTAGCCAATTGCAGTTCTGTATAGTGGTGAAAGGTCGATAGATCTCATAGTTTTATCCTCGTTGAGCAATAAATATATCGATAACCCTGACGGCGTTATCTGTGCCCTTGTTTAGGCGTTATGTTAAGAAAAACCCTATTGGCGTCTCTCTTAATAATACATATGAGATCTTTTTGTTGGATTCCAAGGGGAGGGAATGAAAATATTTTTCTACCAAAAAGGTCGATGACTTGCAGAGGTTAAGACCTAAGGCCTTAACCTCCTATTGGTAAGCTTTAGTGTGGCTTTAAGCTGCAGATTCATCGTCTGTGATTAGGGCGCTAGTATCTTCTCCGCCAAATGCATTAAGTAGTGCTGGCAGTAAGCGGTCAACCTCAAGTGCCATGATCGCAAAACCGGCATCAAATTTTTCCGCCGCACCCTCGGCTTGTGTGTCGTCGAGCTTGTCTTGCATCATATCCAAGAATTTTACGCGCTTTACGCCAAAATCGTCAGAGAGTACGAAACTCAATTTTTCTTCCCAGGTAAAGGCTTGTTTTTTGACTTGAAAGCCTAGAGCTTTGTTTTGGTCCAATTGGTCTTTGCCGATTGCCATTCCTTTATATTTAACGGTCGCTTTTTCTTCACCGCCTGTAACAAGTTCAGACTCTTCATTTAAAACGAATCCCGAAGGAGGAAGGTCGTCCTCAGATAGCCATGCCGTCATTAATGCAGCGGGAGCTGTATTTAATGTTGGTACCCTGATTGGCAGAGACCCCATGGCATTGCGAAGATGGCTAGTTAGTTCATCAGCCAGCTTTGCAGACGATGTGTTTAACACCATGTACCCGTCTTTCGGACAAATATAAGCATAGTGTCGAACTGTTTTTGTAAACGATCTTGGTAAAAGTTCTTGAGTGACAAGTTCTTTTAGTTCGCTTTTTTCTTTGCGCGTAACTTTACGATGTTGTGCTGCTTCAATCTCAGCCGCTTTGATATTAACTTGTTCAGTGACGACTGAACTTGGCAGTATGCGCTCTTGTTTTTTTAAGCAGATCATCCAGTACTTGTCGCAAACGTGTACAAAAGGAGTGCCTTCTTGATCGATTGGGCTAGCCCACCCTAAGCGCATGGCTTCTTGGTTATCGCAAGGCTTGAATGTTCCCTCTGATAGACGAGATTCTAGCTCATCTAAGTCGAAAGGTACGGGTTTAGTAAAACGGTAGAAGAAAAGATTTTTAAACCACATAATGTCACTGCTTATATAATAGATGTTGGGTTAGACGGATATGCATCGCGCCATTATAAAAGTGGGCGAGATTATGCTGTGTATTGAAGTAAGTTCCAACTTAATTATCTAAAATTTTTATTAATAAACATCTGTAAGATATTGATAAATAAATATAATGAATGTTCGAAAAGTTGAACTGTTAGGCACAACTGCATGTCATCTATGTGAATTAGCCGTTGATGTAGTTGAGCAATTTAATGAAATGATGAAGGTGCATGACTTTCAGTTAAATGTTGAAAATTTGGATATTGCTTCAAGTGCTGCTTTGGTAGAGGTCTACGGTAATAGAATTCCCGTAATTATTGACTCGGATACCAAGAAAGAATTGGATTGGCCTTTTGATCCTGAAGGCTTGTATAACTTTTTAAGAGAATGCTCGACATAGCTTCGAGCATTATTGTGTACGAACGAGGAAGAGTTGAATGTTGTTTTTATTGTCACCCGCTAAGACGCTTGATTACGAAAATGCTGCATTGACGGATGATTTTACGACTCCAAGAATGCTTGATCATTCAGCGGAGCTAATTGAAGGCGCTAAAAATTTATCTGCAGCAGATGTAAAGGCATTGATGGGCGTCAGTGACACTATTGCTGAATTAAATGTTGAGCGCTTTGCTGCATGGTCTCAACCGTTCAGTCTTCAAAATTCAAAGCAAGCTGTCTATGCCTTTAAAGGTGATGTCTATACAGGGGTAAACGTAGAGACGATGTCTGGTCCACAGGTTGAGTATTTACAGAGCCAAGTGCGGATATTGTCTGGACTTTATGGTTTATTGCGTCCCTTAGATTTAATGCAGGCTTATCGGCTAGAAATGGGCATTAAATTTCAGAATGATCGTGGCCAGAATTTATACAAATTCTGGGGGGCGGAGATCTCTAATCTCCTAAATGAAGACTTAAGTGATTCCGAGAGCTTGGTTATAAATTTGGCGTCAAATGAATACTTTAAGGCAGTAGATAAGAAAGTATTAAACGCGCGGATTATTACGCCAGTGTTTAAGGATCTTAAAAACGGTGCATACAAAATTGTTAGCTTCTATGCCAAGAAAGCACGTGGCTTAATGGTCCGATATGCAGCGGATAAGAATATTACCGATGTAGAGATATTAAAGGGCTTTGACTATGAGGGTTATAGGTTTAACACGGAGCTTAGTGAAGGAGATACATGGGTATTCACCAGAGATGAGCCGCCTAAAGCCAAATAATTAGATTGAAACTATGATGTCAAAACTTCTTGTCCCCCCACGCTGTGCGCGATTAGGCTTGAATATTTTGGGGGGCGCAACGGTAATAGAGTCGATTCATCGCTTTCCTCGAGCTTCTAAAATCGAAGACAAAGAGCTTAATGATTATGCGCCTTTCCGATATTGGGTGAAGGATTTGGTGCGCTCTCTTAATGTTGAGTTAGAAGTGAAAGGTACGCCCTTAGCGCAAGGTAGCTTGTTTTTGGCAAACCATGTGTCATGGGTTGATACGGTTATTTTGAATCATGCTGAGCCTCTTGCTTTTGTTTCTCGTCATGATGTTGAAGACTGGCCATTCATAGGTACATTTACGCGGCGTATGGGGTCTGTGTATGTTGATAGAAGTAACAAGTTTCAGGCCTATCGCAGTATTCCAAAGTTAGAGGACAAGCTTCGCTCGGGTAGATCGGTCATCGTTTTCCCAGAGTCAACAACCTCCGATGGATCTCATTTGTTGCCTTTTTATGGGATGTTTGTTGAGTCAGCTGTTCGAGTTGGTTGTCAGGTTCAACCAATAGCGCTTCGTTATTTTGATAAGTCGGGGAATACGATGCGAGAAGCGGCTTACGCTGGTGATGACAGTTTCGGCGAGACCTTGGTTCGTATTTTAAGTCAGAAGAAAGTCTATGCCTCGATAGAATTTTTAGAGCCAATTGATGCTCTTAATGTCGATCGTAAAGAAGTGCTTCGTATTAGTAGGGATCGAATTGCGCGGGCTTTAAGTCTTTAATTGATTTTGATTGGGCACAAAAAAACCGCTCATTGAGCGGTTTTTTTGTGCCCGCTTGTTACGCAGGATAGTCACGCTTGTCGTAGCCTTTGTAAAGCTGACGAGGGCGACCAATTCGGTAGTTCTCGCTGACCATTTCATTCCAGTGAGCAAACCAACCAATTGTACGAGACATTGCGAAGATCACTGTGAACATCGACTCAGGGATACCGATTGCTTTAAGGATAATGCCTGAGTAGAAGTCTACATTCGGGTATAACTTACGAGCGATGAAGTATTCGTCTTCAAGAGCAATTTGCTCTAGTCGCTTCGCAATCTTGAGAAGTGGGTCGTTCTCTAGGCCTAGTACAGACAGAACTTCTTCGCATGTTTCGCGCATAACTTTAGCGCGTGGGTCAAAGTTCTTATAGACGCGGTGACCGAAGCCCATAAGACGGAATGGATCATTCTTGTCTTTTGCTTTAGCAACGAATTCGTCAATGTTTGCAACGTCGCCAATTTCGTTGAGCATGCTCAACACAGCTTCGTTTGCGCCGCCGTGTGCAGGACCCCAAAGTGCTGCAATACCAGACGCAATACATGCGAATGGATTTGCTCCGGTAGAACCCGCAAGACGAACTGTTGATGTTGATGCGTTTTGTTCGTGGTCAGCATGAAGCATGAAAATACGATCCATTGCGCGAACAATTGCTGGATCAAATTTAACATCGCCAGCAGGAGTGCTGAACATCATGTGCAGGAAGTTCTCTGCATAACCCAAATCATTGTTCGGGTACATGAATGGCTGGCCAATCGAGTATTTGTAACACATTGCGGCAATTGTTGGCATTTTCGCGATTAGGCGGAAGCCGGCGATCTCACGATCTTGTGCTTCAGTAATGTCCATTGAGTCATGGTAAAAAGCAGATAATGCTCCAACGACACCACACATGATAGCCATTGGGTGTGCATCACGACGGAAACCACGGAAGAACTGATTTACTTGGTCGTGAACCATGGTGTGGTTACGAACTGTGGCGCGGAAAGCTTCACTTTCTTCTTTAGTTGGCAGCTCTCCGTGAAGAAGAAGGTGGCATAACTCTAGATAGTCAGAATTTTCAGCAAGATCGTCGATTGCGTAGCCGCGGTGTAAAAGAACACCTTTACCGCCGTCGATATATGTAATGGCTGATTCGCAAGCCGCAGTGGATACAAAGCCTGGGTCGTAAGTGAACAAGCCTTCAGATACGAGGCTTCGTACGTCTATTACGTCTGGTCCAACAGTACCTGAGTACATTGGTAAGTCGATGGTTTTGCCATCTACCAATAACTGAGCTTTCTTATCAGTCATTGTTTTCTCCTATTGCTTGAATCTACCCCGAAATGCGTTTGGCATAGCGGCGTTTTGTATTGTCGTTATTAAGGTGACCGTGTTTTTTATGATCGCCAAAGCGAGTTTAGATCTGATTGTCTATCCTTTCTAAGATTTGCACTAGTGAAGCGAAAGCATAGCTAGCGTAAATGCTAAGGCGAACCACTATAGGGTGTTGGGCAGGATTGTCAATTCCAGTCGGTATAACTAGGCTGAATAACGATAAAATGTGCGTTTGGTTGTGTTTGTTTTAACCCATCAATATAATCCTCGCGCCGACGTCAGAGCTTTGTTTTTCTTAACGTTTTGATTTCGCCATTTTAAAAAATATAAGCGAACTTTGTGATCTGCGTTTTCTATAAGTTCGTTATTGAACATGATGTGTTCATCATCGATTTATTAAAAGAGAGAAGATAGCCGTGGAGAATAAAAGACCAGTCAATCTTGACTTGACTCAGTTTAAATTCCCTTTGCCTGCTTTAACTTCAATCGCGCACCGTATCACTGGTGTTATGTTGTTTGTTGGCTTGGTGTTTTTAATGTATGGGTTGGATTTGTCACTGAGTAGTGAGCAAGGCTTCGCTGAAGCGAAGGCGCTTTTCGATAATGCCTTGGTTAAATTCATCATTTGGGGTGTTGTATCGGCGTTGCTTTATCACTTGGTTGCTGGTGTGAAGCACTTAATTATGGATCTCGGTGTTGGCGAAACGATCGAGGGCGGTGAGCTCGGCGCACAGATCACAATCGTTCTTTCAGTGGTTCTAATCGTTCTGGCGGGGGTTTGGATATGGTAGCTAGTGTTACTAGTTTTGGTCGTAACGGTCTTTCCGATTGGATCATTCAGCGTTTTACTGCAGTCGTTTTGGCTGCCTATACAGTATTTATTTTGGGTTATCTGATTTATAACCCTGAGCTTACTTATGAGCAATGGAGCGGCTTGTTTGCGTGCACTGCGATGCGTATTTTCTCTTTGCTTGCGCTTCTTTGTATTGGTGCTCATGCGTGGGTTGGGTTGTGGACTGTGTCGACGGACTACATGCGTTCGACAGCGGTTCGTTTGAGCTTTCAAGCCTTTTTCGGCGTAGTGTTGTTTGCCTACGTTGTTTGGGGCATTCAGATTCTGTGGGGGTGATTTAACATGGCAGGATTAAGAACATTAAATTACGATGCGATCGTTATCGGTGGCGGCGGTTCTGGTATGCGCGCAGCGCTACAGTTGACAGAATCTGGCGTTAAGACTGCTTGTATCACTAAAGTATTCCCTACGCGTTCGCACACGGTTTCTGCTCAAGGTGGTATCACTTGCGCTATTGCAAGTGCGGACCCAAACGATGATTGGCGTTGGCATATGTATGACACTGTTAAAGGGTCTGATTACATCGGTGACCAAGACGCGATTGAGTACATGTGTTCAGTTGGCCCTCAAGCGGTTTTCGAGCTTGATCATATGGGACTTCCTTTCTCTCGAACAGAAGAAGGTCGTATCTACCAGCGTCCGTTTGGCGGTCAATCAAAAGGGCCTGACAACCCAACTCAAGCGGCACGTACTTGCGCAGCGGCTGACCGTACTGGTCACGCTTTGTTGCATGCGCTTTATCAAGGTAACTTGAAAGGTGGAACGACATTCCTTAATGAATGGTATGCGGTAGATTTGGTTAAGAACCAGAAAGGTGCTGTTGTAGGCGTTATCGCTATCTGTATCGAAACTGGTGAGACGGTATATATCAAAGCGAAAGCGACTGTCATGGCGACAGGCGGTGCTGGTCGTATTTATGAATCGACTACGAATGCATTGATCAATACTGGTGATGGCATGGGTATGGCATTGCGTGCAGGCTTCCATGGTCAAGACATGGAAATGTGGCAGTTCCACCCGACTGGTATTTATGGCGCGGGTACTCTCGTTACTGAAGGTTGTCGTGGTGAAGGCGGTTACTTGATTAACAGTGAAGGTGAGCGTTTCATGGAACGTTATGCGCCGAATGCTAAAGACCTTGCTGGACGCGATGTTGTTGCGCGCTCTATGGTAATGGAGATTCTTGAAGGTCGTGGCTGTGGTCCGAAGAAAGACCACGTTCTTCTTAAGCTTGATCACCTGGGTGAAGAGACCTTGAATTTGCGCCTTCCTGGTATTTGTGAATTGTCGAAGACATTTGCGCACGTTGATCCAGTGAAAGCGCCGGTTCCTGTTGTTCCAACTTGTCACTACATGATGGGTGGTATCCCTACTAACATTGGTGGTGAAGCGATCATGCAGGACTCAAACGGTAACGATCAAATCATAGAAGGTTTATACGCTTGTGGTGAGGCTGCTTGTGTATCTGTTCATGGTGCGAACCGTCTTGGTGGTAACTCGCTGCTTGACTTGGTCGTATTTGGACGCGCAGCGGGCCTACAAATTGAGAAATCTATTCGCGAAGGTCTTGTTCATGACGAGGCTAGTGAGTCCGATGTTGAGCAGGCATTGTCTCGAGTTAATCGCTTGAATAGCTCTACTTCTGGTGAGAGTACGGTTGCTGTTAAAGAAGATTTGCAGCGTACGATGCAGCTTTACTTTGGTGTATTCCGTGAAGGTGAAAGCATGCAGAAAGGTCTGAAAATGCTTGAAGAGATCGGAGAGCGTTTGAAGAACGTACATCTTGAAGATAAGAGTCAAGCTTTCAATACTGCGCGTATTGAAGCGCTTGAGCTTGATAACCTTTACGAAGTGGCAGTTGCTACGGCAGTGAGTGCTGAAGGTCGTAAAGAGAGTCGTGGTGCGCACGCTCGTAATGACTTTACTGAGCGTGATGATGAGAACTGGTTGAAGCATTCCATCTTTAACCCAGTGACCAAGGAATTGACAAAGCGTGACGTGAACTTTGCGCCGAAAACGGTAGAGGCTTTCCCTCCGAAAGTTCGCTCATACTAGGAGTTATCAATGTTAGTTAGTATTTATCGCTACAATCCTGAGAAAGATCAGGTTCCTTACATGGAAGACATCGAAGTCGAGATTCCTGAGGGTAGAGACTTGATGGTTCTTGATGTGCTTCACCTTGTGAAGGCGAAAGATTCATCTGTTGCATATCGTCGCTCGTGCCGTGAGGGTGTTTGCGGGTCTGACGGTTTAAACATGAATGGTAAAAATGGACTTGCTTGTATTACGCCGTTATCGGATGTTGTTAAGAAAGGGAAGTTGGTTATTCGTCCGCTTCCTGGGCTTCCAGTTATCCGTGACTTGGTTGTGGACATGTCTATGTTCTACAAGCAGTACGAGAAAATTAAGCCGTTCTTGATTAATGATACGCCGGCTCCAGCTATTGAGCGTCTACAAACTCCTGAAGAGCGCGAGAAACTAGACGGTCTATACGAATGTATCTTGTGTGCATGTTGTTCAACTGCTTGTCCTTCTTTCTGGTGGAACCCTGATAAGTTTGTTGGACCTTCAGGTCTTTTGCAGGCTTATCGTTTCTTAGCTGATTCTCGTGATACGGCTACACAAGAGCGATTGGCAGACTTGGATGACCCGTTTAGTGTCTTCCGTTGCCGTGGCATTATGAACTGTGTGAACGTTTGTCCTAAGGGTTTAAATCCGACACGCGCAATCGGTCATATTCGTGGAATGTTGTTGCAGCGTTCTACTTAATTGTTCACTTGTTGAGCAGCAAATTAAAAGCCGCTTTGTTAAGCGGCTTTTTTTTGCTTAAAAGTCGGTAAATATTTCTCAAATTAATGTAAAAGTCGCTATACTAGACGGGATCTATTGCTCCTTTTTGTTATTTGCTATCCCAATAACGTGAAGGGCAGTTTTAGAGCAGTTTGCTGCTTAAAAGGCGGCGAAGGTGTGTTCAAATACCGGGACGGGGTTATCCCCCCAAACCAAGGAAGTTTCGCAATCGCTTTTTCGTGCTTGTGTTCATTGCTTTTAAGGAAAACTCGGTCCGCATTTGATGCTAACAAGGCGAATATTTAATGCAAGACAACAACATGGAGCTACTCTGGCAGACATCCCATCTGGCTGGTGGCAATTTAGTTTATGTTGAACAACTTTATGACTCTTATCTAAGCGATCCCAATAGTGTGCCAGAAGAGTGGCGTTCTTATTTTGATCAACTTCCTCGTGTCGATGGCTATTCAGCCAAAGACGTACCGCATTCTACGGTACGCGAGCAATTTCTCCATATTTCAAAAAACAAAGCGTTAACAGCTAGCTCTGCAACTCCTGCAAGCGCAGTGTCAGAGCATGATGCGAAGCAAGTTAAAGTGCTTCAGCTGATTAGTGCTTATCGAATTCGTGGGCATCAAGCGGCGTCGCTTGATCCTTTGGGGTTAATGGAGCGTGAGAATGTTGAAGATTTAGATCTCTCTTATCATGGATTGAGTGAAGCGGATTTAGATACAGAGTTTCAAACAGGTAGTTTGGCTTTTGGTCCTGAAACCTTACCACTGAGAGACATTGTCTCAGGGTTAAAACAAACCTATTGTTCTTCAATTGGTGCTGAATATATGCACATCGTTGATACAAAGGTGCGCGCATGGTTTCACGCGCGATTGGAATCCGTACAAGGTAAGCCTGAATATGAAAGAGATACGCGCTTTCATCTTTTAGAGCGTCTTACCGCTGCCGAAGGTTTAGAGAAATATCTTGGTTCTCGTTATCCGGGGACAAAACGATTTGGCTTAGAAGGCGGGGAAAGCTTAATTCCTCTTGTCGATGAGCTGATCCAACGTGCCGGTGGTTATGGCGCGAAAGAGATCGTTATTGGCATGGCTCACCGTGGTCGTCTTAATGTACTGGTTAATACTCTCGGTAAAAACCCCAAAGACCTTTTCGACGAGTTTGATGGCAAGAAGTTGATTGATAGCTCGGGTGACGTGAAATATCACCAAGGTTTCTCATCTAACGTTATGACTCCGGGTGGTGAGGCACACTTAGCCTTGTCATTTAATCCTTCTCACCTTGAGATTGTATCTCCTGTGGTTGAGGGCTCGGTTCGGGCAAGACAAAATCGTCGCGAAGATGCTGTTGGTAATAGTGTGTTGCCGATTATTATGCACGGCGATGCTGCGTTTTCCGGTCAAGGCGTGGTGATGGAGACATTTCAGATGTCTCAGACGCGTGGATACAAGACTGGCGGCTCGATTCATATCGTAATCAATAACCAGGTTGGCTTTACTACTAACAAACGTGTCGATGCGCGATCAACTGAATACTGTACTGACGTTGCTAAGATGATTCATGCTCCAATACTGCATGTTAACGGCGATGATCCAGAGGCAGTATTGTTTGCAACTCAAGTTGCGCTTGATTATCGCAATGAGTTTAAAAGCGATGTTGTGATTGACTTGGTTTGTTATCGCCGTCGTGGTCATAACGAAGCTGACGAACCTTCAGGTACTCAGCCTTTGATGTATGACATAATTAAAAAATTGCCAACTACTCGCACCATTTATTCGAGCAAGCTTGTCGAACATGGGTTTATTACTGCGGAGCAAAGCAAAAAACTTGAGGATGACTATAGAGCGGCACTAGATAACGGCGAGCATGTAACTCGCAGTTTGGTATTGGAGCCTACCTCTAAGATGCATGTTGATTGGGCGCCTTATTTGGGGCACGAGTGGACCGCTCGTGCGAAAACGGGTGTTGCTCTTAAGACAATACAGAAGCTCGGAAAGAAATTGCAGTCTACACCTGATGGTCTTCCTATTCAGCGTCAGGTGCAAAAAATTATCGAAGATCGTAAGAAGATGGACCAAGGCGCCTTGCCTCTTAACTGGGGATACGGCGAAACGATGGCTTATGCAACATTGTTAAATGAAGGACATGACATTCGTATTACGGGTCAAGATGTAGGTCGAGGGACGTTTTCACACCGACACGCCGTACTTCATAATCAGAAAGATGGTTCGGCTTATATTCCATTGGCAAATTTGAGTGAAGATCAGCCTCGTTTAGAGATATATGATTCTTTGCTATCAGAAGAAGCTGTTCTTGCTTTTGAATACGGCTATTCCACAACTAATCCAAATGCGCTAGTGATTTGGGAAGCTCAATTTGGTGACTTTGCGAATGGTGCTCAGGTAGTGATCGATCAGTTCATTACAAGTGGTGAGCAGAAGTGGGGACGTTTGTGTGGATTAACCATGCTTCTACCTCATGGCTATGAAGGTCAAGGGCCGGAGCACAGTTCAGCTCGTCTCGAGCGATACTTGCAGCTTTGTGCGCAGCACAATATTCAAGTATGTGTTCCAACAACGCCTGCGCAGGTATTTCATATGTTGCGTCGTCAGGTTAAACGTCCTTTGCGTAAGCCTTTGGTCGCGATTACTCCAAAAAGCTTACTGCGTCATAAGGAAGCGATTTCTACGCTTGATGATTTGAGCAATGGAACATTCCAGACGGTCATCGGAGAAGTTGAAGACCTTAACCCTAGGAAAGTGACGTCGGTTATTTTGTGTAGCGGTAAAGTTTATTACGACTTACTTGATTATCGTCGTAATAATGAGATCACAGATACAGCGATTGTTCGTATTGAGCAGCTCTATCCATTCCCTCACGACGACTTAGTTTCCGTATTCAACGAATATCCGAAGCTAAAAGATGTCGTTTGGTGCCAGGAAGAACCACAAAACCAAGGTGCTTGGTATCCAACTCAGCATCGAATGCGCGGAGCTCTAAAAGAAGTCACTGAAAAAGTCTATTTGCGTTATGCCGGGCGTGAAGGTTCAGCCTCACCAGCAGCAGGTTATACCTCTGTTCATGTCGAGGAACAGGCAGCCCTTGTTAAACAAGCTTTCGATAACGAATAAATTTTAAGGATTGGAAATGTCTATAGAAATCAAAGCGCCAACCTTCCCAGAATCTGTAGCAGATGGCACCATCGCTACGTGGCACAAACAGCCTGGAGAACAAGTTTCTCGAGACGAGTTAATCGTCGATATTGAAACAGATAAAGTAGTACTAGAAGTCGTAGCACCTGAAGATGGTGTTGTTTCAGAAATCGTTAAAGGAGAGGGCGATGTTGTTCTCTCTGGTGAATTGATTGGTAAATTTGAAGCCGGTGTAGCTGGTTCCGAACCTGCACCAGCGGCAGAACCTGCTGCGCAAGTCGCTGAAGATGCAGCAGCTGCATCTGGCGATGTAATCATGAGCCCTGCAGCGCGAAAACTTGTCGACGAGAATAATGTTGATGTATCTCGTGTTGCTGCAACAGGTAAAGACGGTCGTATTACAAAAGAAGATATCGTGAAATATCTGAGTGAAAAGCCTGCTGCAGCGCCTGCATCTGCTCCAGTTGCAGCAGCGCCTGATTCGCCACAGTTTGTTGGTGAACGCCCAGAAAAACGCGTACCAATGACGCGTTTGAGAGCAAGTATTGCACGTCGCTTGCTTGATGCTAGCCAAAATACAGCAATGTTGACGACTTTCAACGAGGTCAACATGAAGCCGTTAATGGATTTGCGAAAGCAGTATAAAGATCTATTTGAGAAAACACACAACGGAACGAAGCTAGGGTTTATGTCTTTGTTTGTTAAGGCCGCGGCTGAAGCACTCAAACGATTCCCTGCAGTGAACGCTTCGATAGACGGTAATGACATTGTTTACCATGGCTATCAAGACATTGGTGTTGCTGTATCAACAGAGAAAGGTTTGGTTGTACCAATTCTCCGTGATGCGGACACTATGAGCCTAGCGAAAATTGAATCTTCGATTAAGGAATTTGGTGGTAAGGCTCGCGATGGCAAGTTAACGATCGAGGAGATGACAGGTGGCACGTTCACTATCTCTAATGGCGGTGTGTTTGGGTCGTTAATGTCAACGCCTATTCTTAATCCACCGCAGACTGCGATTTTGGGTATGCACAAAATCCAAGAACGTCCTATGGCGGTCAACGGTGAAGTTGTGATACTGCCAATGATGTATCTAGCACTTAGCTACGATCATAGAATGATCGATGGTAAGGAAGCTGTGCAATTCTTGGTAACGATCAAAGAGTTGATCGAAGATCCAGCACGTATTCTTTTAGATATCTAATTCAGGCGGGAAAATTATGTCAAATAAATATGACGTTATTGTCATTGGCGCAGGCCCTGGTGGGTATGTTGCAGCGATTCGTGCGGCTCAGTTAGGGCTAAAAACTGCTTGTGTTGAAAAATGGACCAGTGACAACGGAAAGGTTGTTCTTGGTGGGACATGTCTAAATGTTGGGTGTATCCCTTCCAAAGCGCTTTTAGAGTCATCTCATAAGTATGAGGAAGCTAAGCACGACTTCGATATTCATGGTATCTCTGCAGACGATGTTGAAATAGACGTGCCAAAAATGATGGGTCGTAAAGAAACCATCGTTAAAAACCTTACTGGTGGCGTTGGTATGCTCTTTAAGGCGAATGGCGTAACGTCCATTCACGGTACTGCAAAAGTGCTAGCAGGTAAGAAAGTTGAAGTGACAGATAATGATGGGAAGGTTTCAAGCTATGAGGCTGAAAACGTTATTATCGCAACGGGATCTAAGCCTATTGAGATTCCGCCAGCCCCTATAACTGAGGTGTACATTGTTGACTCAACGGGCGCTCTCGAATTCACAGAAGTTCCAAAACGAGTTGGTGTGATTGGCGCAGGCGTTATTGGCCTTGAGCTAGGCAGCGTTTGGGCTCGTCTTGGATCGGAAGTTACGGTTCTGGAAGCTCAGGACACGTTTTTGAGTGCTGTTGATCAACAAATCGCAAAAGAAGCGCTAAAGCAGTTTAAGAAGCAAGGCCTCGATATTCGTCTTAAATCTATGGTTCAAGGTACAGATGTTAAGCGCGGTCTCGTGAACGTTCAGTACAAAGATGCTAAAGGCGATCAAGAACTTAAAGTCGATAAGTTAATCGTTGGAGTTGGTCGAGCTCCTGTTACCGATGGTTTGTTGTCTCCAGATAGTGGTATCAATTTGGATGAGCGCGGTTTTATCTATGTTGATGATCATTGCCAGACTGATGTGCCCGGTGTCTATGCGATCGGTGATGTTGTTCGCGGTCCAATGCTTGCGCACAAAGGTTCTGAAGAGGGCGTCATGGTTGCCGAGCGTATTGCTGGTCAAAAGACGCAGGTCAATTACGATATTATTCCGGGTGTTATTTATACGCACCCAGAACTAGCATGGTGTGGTCAAAATGAAGAGCAGCTCAAAGCTGATGGCGTTCCATACAATGTTGGTATTGCACCTTTTGCTGCAAGCGGCCGAGCGATGGCGACAAACGCGACGGCGGGAATGGTTAAAATTCTTGCGCATGAAGAAACGGATCGCATTCTAGGAGTGCATATCATTGGACCTAGCGCATCTGAACTTATTGCCCAAGCTGTGATCGCGATGGAATTTGGTTCTAGTTCTGAGGACCTTGGTTTGACAATGTTTGCGCACCCGACGCTTTCTGAATCTGTGCACGAGGCGGCTTTAGCTGTTTCAGGACACGCTATTCACGTAGCAAACAGAAAGAAACGCAAATAATACATAATTTAGATTCGCCTATAAGTATAGGTGTTAACTAGGGGCAGGTTTGTGGTGTTAGTCGTACGCCTGCCGCTCACTCATTAATACAACGGAATAAGCTATGAACTTACATGAGTATCAGGCAAAGCAACTCTTTGCTGAGTACGGACTGCCAGTATCACAAGGGTATGCCTGTGATACAGCGGAAGAGGCTGCAGCCGCTGCTGACAAAATCGGCGGCGACAAGTGGGTCGTTAAAGCGCAAGTTCACGCCGGTGGGCGTGGTAAAGCGGGTGGGGTAAAACTCGTCGATAGCAAAGAAGAGATCAAAGCCTTTGCTGAAAAATGGTTAGGCCAAAACTTGGTGACTTACCAGACCGACGAAAACGGCCAGCCAGTGAGTAAGATCTTAGTTGAATCTTGTACTGATATTGACCAAGAACTTTATCTTGGTGCTGTTGTAGATCGTTCTACGCGTCGCGTTGTATTCATGGCGTCTACCGAAGGCGGTGTTGAGATTGAGACCGTTGCAGAAGAAACGCCAGAAAAAATTCTGAAAGCAGAAATCGATCCTTTAGTAGGTGCTCAACCATACCAAGCACGCGATCTAGCGTTCCAACTTGGTCTCGCTGGCGATCAGATTAAGCAGTTCACGAAGTTGTTTTTGGGGCTCTCTAAACTTTTCCATGATTACGATTTAGCGTTGTTAGAAATCAACCCTCTCGTAATTACTCCTGAGGGCAACATCCACTGCCTAGACGGAAAAATTAACATTGATAGTAATGCGATGTATCGTCAGCCGAAGTTACGTGAGATGCACGATCCTTCGCAAGAAGATGAGCGCGAAGCACACGCGGCTGAATGGGAACTCAATTACGTAGCCCTTGATGGCAACATTGGTTGTATGGTGAACGGTGCAGGTCTTGCGATGGGCACTATGGACATCGTTAAGCTTCACGGTGGCGCTCCAGCAAATTTCCTTGATGTTGGTGGTGGTGCAACTAAAGAGCGTGTAACTGAAGCATTCAAAATTATTCTTTCTGATAGCAACGTAAAGGCCGTATTGGTAAATATCTTCGGTGGTATTGTTCGTTGTGACCTGATTGCAGAAGGCATCATTGGCGCAGTAAAAGAAGTCGGTGTTGAAGTTCCTGTAGTTGTTCGTTTAGAAGGCAACAACGCTGAACTTGGTGCTAAAACACTTGCAGAAAGTGGGCTTGATATTATTGCTGCAACAAGCCTTACCAACGCAGCGGAATCAGTAGTCGCAGCGGCGGGAGGTCAAGCGTAATGAGTGTATTAATTAATAAAGATACGAAGGTAATCTGTCAGGGCTTTACTGGATCGCAAGGTACATTCCATTCTGAGCAAGCTATCGAGTACGGAACCAACATGGTTGGTGGTGTTACGCCAGGCAAAGGTGGCCAAACACATTTAGGTTTGCCTGTATTCAATACTGTACGCGAAGCTGTGGAGCACACTGGCGCGGAAGCATCTGTTATCTATGTTCCTGCTCCTTTCTGTAAGGATTCGATTCTTGAAGCTGCGAATGGCGGTATCAAGCTAATTGTCTGCATCACAGAAGGTATTCCAACGCTTGATATGCTTGATGCTAAGGTTAAGTGTGATGAATTAGGCGTGCGTTTAATCGGCCCTAACTGCCCAGGTGTGATCACGCCAGGAGAGTGTAAGATCGGAATTATGCCTGGTCATATTCATCTTCCAGGTAAAGTTGGTATCGTATCTCGTTCAGGTACGTTGACTTATGAAGCAGTTAAGCAGACGACTGACTTCGGATTTGGTCAGTCTACTTGCGTAGGTATTGGTGGTGACCCGATTCCAGGATCAAACTTTATCGACATTCTTGAGATGTTCGAGAACGACCCTCAAACTGAAGCAATTGTTATGATCGGTGAGATCGGTGGCACTGCAGAAGAAGAGGCTGCTGAGTACATCAAGGCGAATGTAACTAAGCCTGTTGTATCATATATCGCAGGTGTTACTGCTCCTCCGGGTAAGCGTATGGGACATGCTGGTGCGATTATCGCTGGCGGTAAAGGTACTGCCGATGATAAGTTCGCAGCGCTAGAAGCAGCTGGTGTAACTACGGTTAAGAGTCTCGCAGACATCGGTAAAGCACTTAAAGAACGTACTGGTTGGTAAGTTCTTAAGGTTTGAAAAAGGAGGCTCTTGCCTCCTTTTTTAATTTTGAGGAGTTAGATTTTTACTGTTCTAGTACTTCTTTGAAAATCTTAGAGGCATGCTCTAAAAATGCGTTGAGCTTCGGAAGTTTGTTTCGGTGTTTTAGAAACAATGCATATATGCCTATATCTGACATTTTCCAATCGTTTAACACGCGCACATGGCTTCCTTCCTTTGCCTCCTCTTTGCACATATAACTTGGCAGTATCGCAATACCTAGACTATCTATCTCCGCCAGTTTAATAATCGAAAACTCATCAACGAGTAGTTTAGGTTTGATGATGAGTGTAAGTTTGGTTTTGTTTGAATTCTGTTTATAAAAATCGACTTGATTGCGATGAGCAAGATGTGACATCAGGAGTATGTTGTGTTCTGTTAGATCATCGAGATCTTTGAGTGGTGCGTTATGCTTTAGGTAGCTCGGGCTCGCATAAATATAACGTTTTGCGCAGCCAAGCGATTTCGCAACAAGACGCGAGTCATCTAGTTTTCCAACATGTATCAATAAATCATATCCACCTTCAATTAAGTCTATGCGTTGATTGAGAAGACGAAGATCTACATCAATATCAGGATAGTACATTAAGAATTGTGATAACGATGGTCTTAGAATTTCGTTTGCAATTGATATCGATGTTCCAATACGGAGTTGCCCACCAAATTCGTTTTTCATCTCTGAGATAGAGAAGTTTGCTATGTCAATCTCTTGCTGGATTTTCCTACAATGATCGACATATTGATAACCCACTTCCGTTAGTCGCTGCGATCTCGTTGAGCGCTCTAAAAGCGTCACGTCAAAACTGTCTTCGAGTTTGGACACCTTTCGGCTCACATTTGCCTTCGGAATATCTAATTTCTCAGCAGCTGCAGTAAAACTACCTGAATCAATGACAGCTAGAAAAACTAGCATGTTGTTTAAGTCGGTCTGTTTATCAAATCTTATGGCGAATAATTGTTGTCAAAAATGAGATTGTTTTACTCAATTATGCGTATATATATGTAATTAATTGTGGTCTGTGTTTTCTCCATATTGATAGGAAAAACGTTTTAACCAAGAGATCGAGATGGAAATAATAGCGAGAGAATCATTGCCCATAGGAGGCTTTGCAGGACTAACTGAGCATAGGCTCGTTACGGATAGCCGAGTGTTTAGTCATCGAAAACCTCTTAACACTTTTGAAGGGCTAGGGCGCTTTGTTTACCTTGCAGATGCGAGATTTGATCTTTACGTCTAAACGATCTTTTTCTGAGTTACAGACTAGTGATGAACATATCGCCACAAATATTCTTAGTGCGAGGCTCGTTCAGTTAGAGCAGGACGGGCTGATTCATAAACAGGTCGATCCGGCTGATAAACGCCGAAAAATCTATACCTTGACGCCAAAAGGTGTAGATCTCATGCCAGTTATACTCGAGATGATCCGTTGGAGCGGCAAGCATGACTCAGCGACGAATGCACCTCAAGGCTTGCTTGACCGAATCGCTAAAGAACGCGATGAATTGATCGAGGAATTGCGTCACGCGGTAGAGTAATATTTAGCGAAATCTCTGATAAAAATAAGAAAATGTTATGTATGAGCGATACATATTGCCTCACCTAATTAATTGCGCCTGCGGTTCGCCTCAGATCATGAAGCTCCGAAGTCAAATCGTGCCGAAGTGTTCTGGACGCGTTCTGGAAGTTGGTGCAGGTTCCGCCATTAATCTACAATTTTATGACCCAAAAAGTGTTGAGTTTGTTTGGGGGCTTGAACCTTCAATAGGAATGCGTAATAAGGCTAAGAGTAACGTAGCCCAGAGCGGAATTGACTGGCGATGGCTAGACTTGCCTGGCGAGCAAATTCCTTTGGATGATGAAAGTGTTGATACAGTTCTTCTTACTTTTACCTTGTGCACCATTGTGGATACGAGGACAGCACTTGCACAGATGCGGCGCGTATTGAAACCAAATGGCAAGCTGCTTTTCTGTGAGCACGGTCTTTCTGCAGATCTAAACGTTCAAAAGTGGCAAAACAGAATTAATCCCCTTTGGTCTAGGTTAGCCGGCGGCTGTCAGCTTAATCGCTCTATTGATCTTCTGATTAGTGATGCGGGCTTTCAAATAAATGAGCTTTCTAAAATAAACGTTCCTAAAATGCCGTCTTTCGCGGGTTTCGTCTATATGGGTGAAGCTTCTGTCTTATAACTGAAGTCGGCACGGAATTTGTTTGTTTTTTGAGCTGTCCACATTTGTTGCCGCTGTAAAGTTTTTGTAAAGATTATTGTGCAATGTGGCCACATGTAGCCGTATTGAATGTTCGTCACATCAATCGGTGTTTAGATCGTTGAGAATACGAGGCAGCTAGGGAGTAGTCAGCGTATAACAATAATTTGAGCGGGAAGAGCTCTATAAATATAAGGGAGTAAGCGATGCTAGATAAAAGCTTGGTATCGGGTAAGGCATTTCGTGACGACAAGAATTTTCCACATGGATTTAGTCGCAGTGGGAATTTTTCTCGTAATGAGTCAGATCTACTAACACGAGGAGGCTGCTGCGCAAACAGTCTTATTGCCGGAGAAATAGAGCCAAAGGGAAAGGCTCAAAAACAGCTGATTGCAGTGTGCCGCGGTGAACGCGACGCCGAGACTGAATTTGAAAAAGTCTGGATGAAGTACGCTGATTTTATTGGTCGTAAACGCTGCGTGTTTAGCTTTGCATCAAGTGGAAATTTAGCATCATCTGAAGGCAGAGTTTACGCTAAAGACTTATTGAGTTAAGTCAGCCTGAGATACAGACCAAAGTATGGTGCTTTGGGTCAACGTCTTGCGTTCGTAATTGGTGTTTTTGTATAGTTCGCCGCTCAAAATTCATTTGCTTGAGCGGTTATGTTGCAAAACTACATCAATTATCGGAAGCCAAAAATCGTTTGGAATAACCCGCATGCGGGATTTCTGACGGCGTTTGCCGCAGCGGTAATTGTTCATCTGTTGGTAGCGATCGTTTTCTATTCGTATGCGCTAGGGCCTAAGGCGTATATCGTCGATAATTCAACGTACCGGGTTGCCTTGGCTCAACGCATTTTAGAACCCACTCCTGAGTCTATTATTGAACCCTTGTCGGCCAGTCAAGAATCGCCAAAACAGGAAGATCTTACCCCTAAATCGAAACCCGATCCTGTGGTGAAGCCTGTCGAGAAACCGATTGTCGAACCCGAACCTCAAAAGTCAACGGAAGCCATTTTAGAAAGCGAGCCTTCTAAATCATCACCGGTTGAGACTATTCAAACAGTTGCTCCATCCAAGAAGAAAATTGCGAAGCAATCCGAAGCGAGCATCAGTGATCATTCGGATAAGGGTGAACCTGCTAATAAAGTTGCCGAAAGCAAAGCAAAAGAGCAGCCTCAACAAGATCAAAAAGAGCAGAAGGCTCCGGTCAAGAAAATTGAAGAGCCTAAAGAGCAATTTAGATCGCCAGCTTATGTGCTAGGTAGCCCTTCAAATCCCAGACCAGTTTATCCTAGCTTAGCGCGCAGGCGTGGTTGGGAAGGGGATGTATTACTAGGAGTGCATGTTGATGTTACGGGCTCGGTGACTTACGTAGAGATTCTAGAATCGAGTAATGTATCGGCTTTAGATTTTGCCGCTTATTCAACTATTTACGAAAGCTGGAGCTTCTCTCCTGCTGATGCGGCCGAAGCTTCATTGAGAGGCTATGTTACTGTACCCATCTCGTTTAGGCTCGACTAAACGTTTTGCTCTTCATTGCAGTTCTGATCTTCGTACACTCGACCATGTTACTTCATTAGTCCCGTCACTCCTTGCCCCAGTTTTAATAAATCAATTGACTTGAAAATGTGAACTGCGTAAAGTCGCAGCCCTGCTTGAGGTGCTCAATCACTAAGTCTAGTGAGCGAGTGAAACGGGAAGTTGGTTGAAGTCCAACGCTGCCCCCGCAACGGTAAGCAAGTTAAGTCGGCATCCTCGCCACTGTGCAGTAAAGCATGGGAAGGCCGTTCGACTAAGTCGAAAGACAACTTGTAAGCCCGGAGACCGGCCTGAAGTGATTTTTTAGATATTGCGGAGGGCGATATTTGGGACTGATGTCTAACGAACTAGATTGTCGCTCGTTAACCATTACTGTTCTTTGCTTCTCTCTCTGCGCGATTGTTGGTGAAGTGCGTGGGTCTACGTTTAGTTTTACTTTATCTACTTCTTGTTTCGACGTTTGCTGTTGCTGAGGAAACCGTCGAGCATGAAACCGTTGTGGTGACAGCTTCTAAGCTTGATGCCGATCATATCAATACCGAGCATACTTCAAGTCATACAACAGTAATTCGTTCTAGTGAGTTTGGTCATGAGTTCTCTAATGTCGCGGATGTGTTATCTGATCAGAGTGGCGTTCAAATTCGTCAAGTAGGTGGGATAGGTTCTTATTCGACTGTGAGTATCCGTGGGTCTAGTGCAGCACAAGTTAATGTGTTTCTCGACGGCATGTTATTGAATGATGCGCACGGTGGAATTGTTGATCTTGGCAATATTCAATTGAGCTCAATCGAGAGAATAGAAATATATCGTGGTAATACCCCAGCGCAGTTGGGCGTGTCATCAATTGGTGGTGCAATAAATCTCGTAAGCAAAAAAGGTGCTGCGAATCCTTATCATACTGTGAGGGCGGGCTATGGATCGTTCAAAAGCCAGCTCGGCGCGTTGACCTCTGCTTTTCATTCTGGAGATACAAATTATCTTGTTAATGCAGAGTATGTTTCTAGCGACAACGACTATGAGTTTTTAAATGATCGGCAGACTCCTAACAATCCTTTCGATGATGAGGTACAGCGTCGTCAAAACGCACAATACGAGCAAGGAGCGATTCATTTATCTGCGGTCACAGATATCTCTAAGTCTTTAGATGCCAATAACGTAGTTCGCTACTCGAAGTCTTCTAAGGGCGTGCAGACTGCGCGAAACGCCAAAGATAATTCGGCGACATATGATGTTGAAACCCTATCTATTCAAAGTAAGTTGAATCATGAACTTTCTACTAGGTTAAAAGCGTCTTATCAGATTTATGGTTCGCTGTTGAAAGGCGAGTATGACGACACTGAAAACAAAGTTGGTCTGTCTGCAAATCTAGAGAAATCTGAGTCATCTAATATAGGCGTTAAAACTGACTGGGCTTTATCTTCGGGTAATCATTTGTTCAATATTGCCGCACTGCTACGTTTTGAAAAATATGAAAACGAAGACCTTATTCAGAACACGTCTACGGATGCATCGCGCATGCAAACATCATTGATTGCTCAAGATGAATGGTTAAATAATGCGGGTACCTTACAACTAACCGGTAAGATTGGTCTTCGTTATTTGCAAGACGATCAAGATATTCCAAAATCAGTTAGTAATACTGAATCTTATTACGCTGCTTACAGCGGCCTGCGCTACACGTTTTTTCCATCCCTCGCACTCACCGCAAGCCTCTCTCACGAAGTCCGTCCGCCCAAACTTAGCGAATTGTTTGGCGACACCGGTTCGTTGTTAGGCAATGACGAGCTGGTCGAAGAGTATGCAACCAACGCGGAACTTGGATTGCAGTTTTTGCAGGGGAATTCCAACCTTAACTCCTCCTTGTTTTACAGATCACTAAAAGATGCGATTGTCGTTATTTTCGATTCGCGCGGAATAGGTCGCGCTGAAAACGCTGCAAGTGCGCAGATATATGGTCTTGAAGTAGACGGGAGCATTCTATTGACTGAATTTTGGAAAGCTGGGTTAAGGGCGACTTTGCAAAATAGTGAAGACACGTCTGATATCCCAGCTTTTAAGGGGAACTCTCTCGCTGGCGTGTATGAATCTGCTGCGACTATTTCAAATGAATTTTCGGTGTTCGACTACAAGCTAAATTTGGAGTATCAACGCCAAGATGGTGGTTATTATGATCGAAGTGCGTCTGCAGAGATGCCAACAAATGAACAGATTAACGTTAGTATCGAGCGCCGTTTGGGTCAGCACAACGCAAGGCTTTCCTTAGAAAATATTACAGACGAAAGAATCGAAGATTTTAATCGTTACCCGGGTCCGGGACGACGAGCTTTCCTAACCTATAGCTATACCTTCAATTAAAGGAACTGAAAAAATGAATGCTAGACAATTAATAAAAGCGACCGCATTAGTATCTATTTCGGCATTTCTTGGCGCATGTTCAAGTAGTGATTCAACTGACAACTCTGTCGACTGTTTTGACTGCGCGGTAATTTCCACGGTATCAGCAGACTTTACATCAAGCGCTGTTCAGTTTACTGATACAATCCCAGCTTTCGAAATTTCTTCGGATTATGCTGCTCAAGATTTATCTGATGTACGCTTTCTAACATTTGGCGATCATTTCTATCGCATGGGGCGTTTCGGGATTAACAACTTAGCGAAATTCTCATTTGATGATGCCGAGAACCCAATTTGGGAATACTCTGTGGCTAAGGATGATAGCGATAATCCAAACCCATATACGGTGGTGTTTGTATCTGAAACACAGGCTTATGTTTTGCCTTTTGGTACTGATGAGATTATTGAGATTAATCCAAGCGTTACCGATAGTAATCAACAAAGTGATTTTATCGTAGATCGCTTAGACTATTCGAAATATAGCTTTGGCGCAGGAATTCGTGCAGTCGATGGTTTTGTGGAAGATGGCTTACTTTACGTTCTGTTAGCCGGCCTAGACGGGCTATTCGTGCCTCAAACCTCACGTATTTTAGTGATTGACACTTCAACCAACTTTGAAGTTGGCGTCAATGGTTCTGGAGAGGCATTCGAGTTAGGCATTAAGAATGCTTCAGACATCGATTTAGTCGGCGATTACATATATGTGTCGGGCTTGGGGAAGTATGCCTCATTTGATGGATCTGAGCCACGTGAGCTTACCGGTGGGATTGAGAAAGTTGACATTTCGGGCATCACATATTCGAGTACTTTATTAGTTGACGATAATAATGTTAATGGACAAATTGCGGGTGTTAAAGTATCGCCATCAGACAATAAAGCATATTTAATTCGTTATAACGCCTTTCAGGATAATGACCTTATTCAGTTTAACCCAACATCTGGAGCTGTAAGTGCTTCGCCGAACGATGGATTTTCAGGTTTAGACATTAAAACAATCGAGATTGATTCAAGTAACCAACTTTGGGTTGCACTTGGCGATACAGTTAATCCTCGTATAGAAGTGATTAGCATAGCGGATGATTCATCGGTGGCGACCATCAACACTATTCGTAATCCTGTTAGAATTGAATTCGCCGATACAACTAACTAAAACACGAATTTTATGTCCACATTAATGATACAAGGCACGACCTCGGATGCAGGTAAAAGCATTCTCGTCGCCGCCTTGTGTCGTTGCCTGTATCACCGAGGAATTTCGGTGGTACCGTTCAAACCTCAGAACATGGCGCTGAACAGCGCTGTGACCGCCGATGGTGGAGAGATAGGTCGTGCGCAAGCCCTACAAGCGCAGGCCTGTCATCTTGAACCTCATACCGATATGAATCCGATCTTGCTGAAGCCCAATACAGATATTGGTGCACAAGTCATTGTGCACGGTAAGGCTAAAGGTGATATGGATGCAGTCAGCTATCACCAATACAAAACCTTGGCGATGGACGCGGTCCTTGAATCTCATCAGCGGCTCGAAGAACAATATCAGTGTGTCATTGTGGAAGGTGCAGGCTCCCCGGCCGAGATAAATCTTCGCGATCGAGATATCGCTAACATGGGCTTTGCTGAAGCGGCTGATTGCCCTGTCATTATTGTCGCGGACATCGATAAAGGAGGTGTGTTCGCGCACTTAGTGGGGACTTTAGATCTTCTTAGCGAAAGTGAGCAAAATCGCGTTGTGGGTTTTGTGATTAATCGATTTCGGGGCGATATAAAACTCTTAGAGAATGGACTCGAATGGTTAGAACAGCGCACTGGCAAACCTGTATTGGGTGTTTTGCCTTATCTTCATGGTTTGAATATTGATGCAGAAGATGCGTTGCCAGATGACAACTTGAAGCAAGACGGTGAGTTTCGTGTTGTAGTGCCAGTGCTTCCGCGCATTAGTAATCACACAGATTTCGAGGCTTTGCGTTTACATCCAGAAATAAACTTTACTTATGTTCCTCCGAATGGAGACATTCCTCCTGCAGATTTAATTATCCTTCCTGGTTCTAAGTCGGTTCGCGCCGATCTAGCCTTTTTGCGTGAGCAAGGATGGGAAGATGCAATAAATAAACATCTTCGATACGGTGGGAAAGTCCTCGGCATCTGCGGCGGTTATCAAATGCTGGGCCAAAGCATTGATGATCCTGATGGTATTGAAGGCGATCCAGGTTCATCTCAGGGCTTTGGGTTCTTGGAACATCATACGGAGCTAACAAAAGAAAAAGCGCTTGTTCGGGTAAGAGGGCAGTTTGCCTCAGATGGTGTTGCCGTCCAAGGTTATGAGATACATGCTGGTCGTACGCATGGTGAATCATTAGATAGGCCGTTTATTCACTATGAGAATGGTAATTCAGACGGCGCTGTGAGCCTTGATTCAAATATTGCGGGGACATACTGGCATGGTCTTATAGATACACCTGATGCGCTTACTTCTGTGCTAAATTGGGCGGGCTTTAAAGTTAAAGAACAACTTGACTATCAAGCTGTTCGTGAAGCGTCAATTGAGCGCTTAGCTGTTGCATTTGATGAAAGCATCGATATGGAGAATGTGCTCAGTTTCTTGGAGTTAGATGAATGAAGCATCTAGTCCTTGGGGGTGTTAAGTCTGGAAAAAGTCGATATGCAGAGACTCTTGCTGCAGATGTAGCGAGCAACACTAAACTTAACGTTGCATTAGTCGCAACCGCACAAGCTCTTGACGAAGAAATGGCTCAGCGTATTAGCAAGCATCAAATCCAGAGACCGGATAATTGGGTGGTGATCGAAGAGCCTGTCGATCTTGCTAATGCTTTAAGAGATTTAGATGAAGACCCGAGCGTTGGTGTTATTGTAATTGATTGCCTAACACTATGGTTGACCAATTTGCTTGTAAAACCAGAGGTCGTTGACCATAAAGATTCGTTTATTTCTGTGTTTAAGGGGCAACTAGAGACGACAGATACACCTTGTATTTTGGTGTCTAATGAAACCAATATGGGACTCATTGGTATGGATAAACTTACCCGTGATTTTTGTGATGAAGCTGGACGCTTGCATCAATCCCTAGCGACTATCTGTGATCATGTGAGTTTAGTCGTCGCCGGTTTACCCCTTTCAGTGAAGTGAGCTGGTTATGTATCTTTTATCACCAGATCTGCTTTCGCCAACCTTGAGCGCATTCGCTGAGCTTTCGTTTTTCCCGATTTTTACTAATCCGGTTTACGCTTCAATGTGTGTTGTGTTGGCTTTTGTATTCGATTCGATACTTGGTGAGCCAAAAAAATATCATCCGATCGTTGGCCTTGGAAATCTTATCGCGGTCGTTGAACGAGCTTTTTATCCTGAGAATAACAATAGACCTCGATTGCTAATAAGGGGTGTGAGTGCGTCGTTTATTGTGCATAGCTCAGTGTTTATTTGTATTTTGCTAGTGGTGTTGGCGCCGTCAGCGATCATAGAGAGTGATAACGTACATGTATGGTTTGGTATGCTGTCGGTCATTATCTTGTATATATGTATTGCTCCTCGCTCTTTGATTCAGCACATTTCTTCAGTCGAAACCACTCTCGCGAGTGGAAATGTTGAAAATGCTAGAGTTGCTCTTTCAAGGGTGGTCAGTCGCGATACGTGTTCGCTTGAAGAACCAGAGATTGCCAAAGCGGCGATTGAAACACTTACCGAGAACGAAAATGATGGAGTGATTGCGCCTTTGTTTTGGTTCCTTATTGGAGGCCCGATTGGTGCCGTATTTTTTAAAGTATCTAATACCTTAGATTCAATGTGGGGCTATCGTAACACTCGGTATAATTATTTTGGACGTTTCTCCGCGCGCGTCGACGACGTCCTTGGTTATATTCCTGCACGCCTTTGTGCTTTGATTTTTTCGATTTCAATTCGCCGTTTTGTACAAGCATTAAGAAATGGGCGAAATTGGTATAGCCCAAACGCTGGTCCAGTGATGGCCGCTGGTGCACTAGCATTGGGTGTCTCCTTAGGAGGACGGGCTGTCTACGATGGTTCAGTTAAAATACGTCCAGTTTTGGGAGCCGGCCCCGAGCCAACACCTCTCGATTTAACGCGATCAATCACAATGATTCGCTGGATACACAGGTGCCTAATGTTAGGCTTTTCTGTGCTGTTTCTAGTGTCGCTAGTATTGGGCTGGTGAGCGGTATGTCTTCGCAAATTAAAAATGCAACGATGTTGCGGGTAGAACATTTAAGTTGGACAGCACCAAGCAGAGGATTAGCATCCCCAGTAAAAATTCTTGATGATGTTTCATTTAAAATCGAGAAGGGCAAGTTTGTTGGCCTTATTGGCCCAAACGGCGCAGGGAAGTCCTCTTTGATGCGATGTGTCTATCGAGTAACTAAACCCACTGAGGGCGAAGTGTTTGTGGATGAACAGAATGTTTGGGAATTGAGTGCGAAACAATCTGCCCTAAAAACCGCTGTCATTCTTCAAGAACAAAATGACTATATGGGCTTAAGTGTTCATGATGTTATCGCACAAGGGCTGACGCCCCATAAGGGCTTGTTTGAATGGAATACTCGAGATGATGATGCCTTGATCGCGCAGCTCCTCAAAGAGATGGAGCTTAGTGAACTTGCAGAGAAGCCCTTTTCAGTTCTGTCAGGCGGCGAAAAGCAAAGGGCTTATTTAGCACGAGCCTTGCTCCAAAAGCCGCAGCTACTCATCATGGATGAACCGACTAACCATTTAGATATTCATTTTCAGTTAGAGGTGCTTCGTAAAGTTAAGGCCCTTCCGGTGACGGTCTTTGCTTCATTTCATGATTTGAATTTAGCGGCTGCGTTTTGTGATGAAATTATTGTCTTAAATCACGGAAAATTATGCGCCCAAGGTTCTCCGGAAGATGTACTGAACGAGGATCTTATTAGTGAAGTATATCGGACATGCTGTGTCGTCGATCGCCATCCTTTATATGACCATCCGCGCGTTAGTTTCGCCTTTCAAGACGGAGTTCACCGTCAGTGATAGGCATAACGCGAACAACTGTTTTTATAAGCCTTTGCGTGGCTGTGGCCATGTTCAGTCTGTTTGTTTCTGTCGTCTTCGGTGCGGCGAGCATTACTTTTAATGACGTGCTTTCGAGTACTTTCAGCCTTCTGACAGGCCAAGAATCTGAAATCAGTGCGATACGTGAACGTATTATATGGGAGTTACGTGCCCCAAGAGCGGTATTGGCGTTTCTTGCGGGAGCAGGTTTGTCCCTTGCTGGTGCGGTACTTCAGACCGTCACGAGAAATCCCCTGTCAGACCCATATTTGTTTGGTATTTCCTCCGGTGCATCCTTTGGGGCTGTGCTGGTGATTGCGGCGTTGTCAGGCACTAGCGTATCGGCAATTTCTGGATTTTCAGAATATAGTATTGCGGTTGGTGCGTTTGCTGGCAGCCTTTTTTCGGTAGTAATCGTCATCGCACTGGCAGGGCGAAGCGGAAACGTTGAACGTATGTTGCTTGCGGGTGTCGCGACGTCCTTCATGTTTAGTGCGGCGACAAGTTTAGTTTTGTATTTGTCTGATCCCTTGGCAGCTGCATCACTTATCTTTTGGACCTTAGGAAGCTTTGCTCGCGCGGAGTGGGCTTCAATAGGACCGGTGATTGTCGTTTTACTGATTAGCTTGCTTTGCTTCTTCGCCTTTTCTCGGCCTCTAAAAACCATGTTGGCTGGAGATGAAAATGCAAAGGCGCTTGGTGTTAATGTCGTACGCTTACGCCTTGGGATGCTGGTGATGAGTTCGCTAATGACCGCAGTGTTGGTCGCAAATTGCGGTGGCATCGGTTTTGTTGGCTTGATGATTCCTCATATTGTTCGAAGATTAGTTATTGGATTACGTGTTAACTTGTTTGTTGCTGTGGCCATGGTGGGTGGTATTTTCATGATTTGGGTGGATGTGCTTGCTCGGGTCTTGCACGAGGGAACAGAGCTGCCAATTGGCGTAATTACAGCAGCGCTGGGGAGTGCTTTTTTCTTACTAGTGCTAGTGCGAAGAGATGCACGTTCATGACTGATATTTCGAAACCTAGGCCAAAACATGGTGGAGACCTTTCATGCTTGAGATATGAGCGGGATTTGCAAGGTAGCATTTTAGATTTATCGAGTGCGGTCAATCCTTTTGCCTATGACAAACTAGATAACGAGCCAGAACAATGGAAATCTCTCCCGAATATCTCGCCCTCTTTGAAAGAGAGGGTTGCGCAATACTATGACAATGAGAACTTCCTCCTGACACCAGGTTCTCAGTGGGCTATTGAGTATCTGCCTAAGCTATTCAAGCAACAGCTCGATAAGTCTTTGTCAGTTGCGGTGCCGAGTGAGGGTTATGCTGAACATCGCTATCATTGGCAAAAAGTGGATGCACGACTGTATGAGTATGACGTCTTGGCTTCTAATGAACTAATCGAAGCTGTTGATATTTGTGTTGTGATCAATCCAAATAATCCAAGTGGAGACTTTCTTACCGCAAAAGAAATTATTACGTTAGCCGAGCGAATGACCGCGGCTGGAAAATGGATGATCATTGATGAGGCTTTTGTCGATTTTCATCATGAGTTTTCCGTGTCGAGTTACGTTGGTAAGCCCGGGCTAGAGAACTTAATTGTTCTACGCTCGTTCGGTAAATTTTCAGGTCTTCCTGGCGCGCGTATCGGAGCGGTGGGTGTTTCTACTCAGTTACGCCATGTCGTAAAGAGTGACATCCCATTGTGGGGCATTAGCGGGCCATCTTTAACGCTGTTTGAACGTGTTGTAGCAGATCAGGCATGGTTGCGTTCTGCTTGTGAAGAAGTGACAGTTTGGTCTCGCAAATTAGATGTTGTGTTACGGCGATACTTTAGTGATGTAAACAGCGCAGTAAAGCTATTTTCAATAATCAGAACACCTGACGCACTCATTATATTCGAACGGCTACTGAGTGATGGCGTGTATGTCCGTTTGTTAGATAACGGTTTAGGCCTTCGTGTTTCTGTTCCGAAAAACGAAGCAGAATTAAATTACCTAGAAACTGCGCTCGCGCGCGCCTTTAATAGAGAAGATATTAGTGCTTAAGTTTAGTGTTTCTGTGTTTTTGCTTTTGTTCGTATCCATGGTTGCGAATGCTAAACAGGTAGAACGTATTATTGCGTTGTCGCCGCATTCGGTTGAGATACTTTTTTTGTTAGGCGTAGGTGACAAGATTGTCGGAACGGTCGATTTTGCGGACTATCCAGAAGAGGCTAAATCGATTCCGAGGATCGGCGGGCATACTGCTATCCAGATTGACCGGGTACTTGAACTTGAGCCAGATATAGTGATTGCCTGGGAGAGTGGTAATCCAACACGAGACATCGAACGAATCAAAGAGTTAGGTATCGTCGTGTATGAAAGTACAACGAAAGAACTCGAGGATATTCCGCAAGAGATATTGAGAATAGGCGATAAGGTTGGACGTTCAGCTGAAGCTCAGGTGCAGGCGCAAAACTATCGGGAGCGTCTAGATTCTTTACGTGACAATTATCAGTCTAGAAAACCTGTCAGTTTCTTCTATCAATTGTGGTCTAAGCCATTACGTACAATGGCTGCAGGGAGTTGGATTAATCAAATGTTCGCAGGTTGCGGTGCTGTAAATGTCTTCGACGACCCTTCAATGGATTACCCGCAAGTAAGTTTAGAATCCGTGATTGATTTGCGTCCAGAGGTCATCGTTGTGCCAACGCATCACGGTACAGAAATGGACTTGAATATGTGGAATGACTGGCCTGAGATTCCTGCGGTTAAAAACGATCATATCGTATTTTTTAATGGTGACTTATTGCACCGGTTTTCATATCGAACACTCTACGGCATGCAGCAAATTTGCGAAGTGTTTGATGATATTAGACAAAGCAAAAAGTAGCGCATTGATAAGCGTAGTTTTAAACAAAGTAAGAGAAGGTTTATGACAGACGAGAATGCTAAAAACGAATCGCACAAGAAAGCGATGCAAAAGCAAAAAGAAAAGGTCGATTCGCATATTGCAGCGGCTGATGAAGAACGTGGTATTTCTTTGCTACTTACCGGTAACGGCAAGGGCAAAAGCAGTTCTGGGTTTGGAATGGTATTACGTGCCTTAGGGTATGGGCATAAAGTTGGCGTTGTTCAATTTATTAAAGGTGCTCAGCTTTCAGGAGAAGAGATCTTTCTAAAAGAGAAGATGCCAGAAGTTGATTTTTACCAGATGGGTACTGGGTTTACTTGGAATACGCAAGATCGAACGGCTGATATTGAAGCTGCTCAAACGACCTGGGTTGAAGCCGAACGTATGTTGAAAGACGAAAGTATTGATCTCGTTTTACTTGATGAATTGACCTATATGATTGCCTATAAGTATCTCGATGAGCAGATGATTTTGGATGCAATCGCGAACCGACCAACCGAGCAGAGTGTGATTGTTACGGGTCGTGGCGGTGGTAGCGCTTTAAGAGATTTGTGCGATACCGTTTCTGAGGTGAAGGAAGTGAAGCACGCGTATAAAGCAGGTGTGAAAGCACGTAAGGGTGTTGATTACTAGAATGAGCTTTGCCGATAGCGTTCAGCGAAAAATAGATACCAAGACCAAGCCTATTGGTGCGCTTGGAGATATTGAGACGTTAGCGAAACAAGTGTGTTTAATTCAGCAATCGCTGGAACCTCAACTCACCAAACCGACCATGCTGGTTTTCGCAGGCGATCATGGTATCGCCGAAGAAGGCGTGAGCGCTTATCTGCAGGAAGTGACTTGGCAAATGGTCATGAACTTTGTTGCTGGAGGTGCTGCGATCAATGTATTTACGATCCAGAATGGTATGGATCTTCAGGTCGTTGATGCAGGTGTTAACTATGAATTTCCTGATGATTTGCCGATCGTTTATCGCAAGATAGCAAAAGGAACGCGTAACTTTTTAGTTGATCAGGCGATGACCGAGTGGCAACTGAATCAATCCTTACAATCAGGCGCGGATGTTCTTGGTGAGTTGCATGATAAAGGCTGCAATGTTGTTGGGTTTGGTGAAATGGGTATTGCAAATACGGCATCTGCAGCTGCTCTTATTTCCCAGTTAACTGGGATTCCGGTATCAGAAATAGCTGGTCGCGGTACGGGGCTTAATGACCGTCAACTGAGTCATAAAATTCAGGTACTTGAAAAGTCTTTTACCTATCATGGTCAAATAGACGGTGTTCACGACGTTCTCCAAACGTTTGGAGGCTTTGAAATAGCGCAAATGGTTGGTGCGATGCTCGAAGCAAGCAAGCGTGATGTGCTGATATTGGTTGATGGATTTATTGCGAGTGCCGCATATTTATGTGCATACAAGCTGGACCCTTCGGTTAAGGACAATGCCGTGTTTTGTCACTGCTCTCAGGAGCAAGGGCATAGAAAGCTGTTAGATTATTTAGGCGTCAATGCGCTACTAGATTTGAATCTTCGCTTGGGTGAGGGCTCAGGATGTGCTTTGTCTTATCCGCTTGTAAAGGCGGCTGTATCGTTTATTAATGAGATGGCTAGCTTTGAAGATGCGGGCGTCTCAGACGCTTAAGCCAAACGAGCCTCGATCATGATTAAACGACAGCTTCAACTAATCCATTATGCTTTGATGTTTTATACGCGCATCCCTTTGCCATCTTTGAGCAATGTAGATCAGAGCACGCAAGACCATGCCAGCCGCTATTTTCCCCTTGTCGGCTGGCTGGTTGGTTCAACGACAGCTCTCGCATTCATCCTTTTAAGTCATATATTTTCTCAAGAGCTAAGTATTCTTCTCGTCATATTACTTGGCATATACATGACGGGCGCCTTTCATGAGGATGGTTTGGCTGATACCTGCGATGGTCTTGGTGGTGGTTGGTCACAAGAGCATATCCTGAATATTATGAAGGATAGCCGTTTAGGTACCTATGGTGCTGTTGGGCTATTCTTCGCATTGGCGTTAAAGGTCATCGCACTGATGCAATTACCTGCTGATTATGTACCGGTTGTTATATTAGTTGCTCATGTTTTTTCGCGTTGGTATAGCGTTCTGGTAATGCGAATGATGCAGTATGTTCGTTTGGATGAAACTAGCAAGGCTAAGCCGATTACAAAGCGTTTTGGTAATAAAGATTTTTCGATAGCAACGGTTTTATCATTTCCTGCATTAATCTTACTTCCTCCTAATACTATAATAGCTGTCGTACTTATGGGATTGCCGGTTTACTATCTGGCGATCAAACTTAAACGGTGGTTAGGCGGCTACACTGGAGATGCGCTGGGCGCAATCCAACAGATCTCCGAGATTGGGTTCTTGTTGGCTGTTCTAGCATTATTACGCCTAGCTTAATGTTCTCAAACCTCACGCGCATATTGCCATGAATGATTCTTCTGACCCTACGTTTTCCTATACTCGCGCAGAAAAAACAGCCATTTATAAAGTCATGGCGGAACGCCGAGATATGCGGCATTTTAATAACGAGAAGGTTTCCGAAGACCTTATTAGCAAGCTGCTATATGCGGCTCATATGGCTCCGAGTGTTGGTTTAATGCAGCCGTGGCGTTTTATCCGAATTCGCAATACTGAAAAGCGTGAAGCGATTCAAACGCTAGTAGAGAATGAGCGCGATCTTACCGCTGCTGCATTAGCCTCTCGCAAAGCTGAGTTTCTTAAACTCAAAGTAGAGGGTTTAAAAGAATGTTCAGATGTCATTGTTGCGGCACTGCCCGATAAGCGTGATGAACATGTATTTGGGCGACGAACATTACCAGAAATGGATTTGGCTTCGTTGTCTTGCGCTATTCAGAATATGTGGCTTGCCGCGCGTGCTGAGGGAATTGGTATGGGATGGGTCTCCATCTTTGACCCTGAGGCGCTAAAAACGGTTTTAAACATGCCGCCCGACAGCCATCCTGTCGCGATTCTATGCATTGGTCATGTAGATGCTTTCTATGAGAAGCCCATGCTCGTTATGGAAGAGTGGGCGACAGAGCGTAGCTTAGATGAGTTCGTGTTTGAGGACGAATGGCAATACTAAGCTTAGCCTACAATCAAAGGATAGATTTCAACGATATTGCCACGACGATTCCTAAATAATTGCCGAGAACATAGCCAATAATTGCCGCGCAAAAACCGGGCACCAATAAGGCTTGATTGCGAAGCGCTCCAACAATCACTGGAATAAAAGGTACAGACATTATTGCTGCGGAAGATGTGACCAAGAAAGTGTCTACATCAATCTTGAAAACGCGACAGAGTCCCGCATGAATTGTCATCGCACCAATTAGCATTAAGCCAATGTAGCTAAACAGAGCCCAATTTAAATCAGCTAGAACACTCAAGTTTGTCATACTTCCCATCGTAAAACAGAACACAAGTACTAGGTACATTCCAACGCGAAAGCTCATTGTTAAACGACGAATTTGAGGAATGAACGATGCAAGCATTCCGAGCGTCGTAATGAGAATGATTGTTCCTGATGATTTCATTGAACTGGGCAGGAGACTCGCCAAGCCAAGTGCTAAACCAATGATTAGTAGCGAGAGCACTGCCGTAATCATACCTTCTTTTAAACCTCTGAGCGTTCCAAGTACTTGGTAACTTGCTGAGGTTTCTTCGCCCAAATGTGCAAACTTGTTTTCCGACTTGTTAAGTACGTCCTGAGCTGGTGGTAATAAGACTTTGGTGAATAGCGGTTTGGCGAAACTTAAGACAAATAGCAAATATATTGCAGATAATAGAATGTCATAGCTAGTCATCATCACGAATATATCTTTATCACCTTCAATGGCTGCGTTGATTGCGGCCATGTTTGGCCCTCCGCCCGTATAAGCACCAACAGATAAACCTGCTACCTGCCACAAGCCTTCGATGTGTCCTTGAAAAATAAAACTGAGGATAAACGTACAAATAATGATTGAAGCAAAAGCCATCAACATAGATTTACTAGATGAACCGGCTTGGGTAAAAGCACTTTTTAAATCTATAGAAAATACGAGTAAGGGGAGCGCAAGAGCGATTGTGAGTTCTGTAATTTGGGTTTGAATATTGATAAGCGAATTGGACACAAAAGGCGACACATCGGTAATAGAACCGGTTAGTGTGTTTAAGAGAATCCCGCTCGCAAAACAAACCAATACCAGTCCTGCACGATCAATTAGAGTATGACGCAGTCCTAGCGTAATTGCGATTGCAGGAAAAACTATGCATAAAAGGGCGATACAAACTTCAATCATTACGACTCTCGAGATTTACCTTTTTTATTAGCATCAGGTCTGACTTGAGTCGCTTGATAAACCGGCCAGTAGTCGATTTCGTTATTTGGTTTGATTAACAGGAGTTCTCCAAACTGGAGCATGACCGCCTCGCTTTGGGTCGGACGAAATAAAACGCAGTCACCAGACTTTAGAGTGTCGTTAGTGTGCGATATAAATTCTTGATTGCTCGATCGACCAAACAAGGAGTTAGTCTTGAAACCCTCTGGATAAAATGGACTCGCCATCCAGTTACCTCCGTAAATATATGCACCTTTATTAGGGACTTTACCGATAAAGCGAAATAGTGAATTCAATGGGGTATTGAAGGGCTTAGGTAAGGGGAGTTGTGGTTTTTCGACTGCCTTTAGTATTGGTGTTGCAATGAACAATGCTGGCTTGAACTCGTTCAAATGAGGAAGCTCAAAGTCTTCAGGTTTTACAAAGATAGATCCAATCGAAATATCATTAATGACATCGTTGCCCTGATACTCAGTGAAGGTTGTACTTCCTGCGCTATTAAATGTTAGCTCTTCTTGATTGCCAAAACGCTCTGCAATCGCTCTGAAGCGGCGATATTTCTCTGTGACCTGTTTAAGTGCTAATTTCATACCCCCGAATACATCAGGGATTTTAGACGCATGAGCTTCATAGCCCATGAGACCTGAGAAACTTAGATTCTCTGAATCAGCGATGGTAGGTAACGTGGTTTTTAGTTGATCTTCGTGAGCGAAACCCCCGCGGTTCAGACCTATATTGATCTCTAAGTTAATACGAATGTTTATGTTCAGCCGCTCAGCAATTTCCAAATATGCGTCTAAGTGTTCGTGGGTATCGATTAGCCACTGAACATTATCTAGCGCTAAACCTTCTTGAAGAAATTCAGTCGCAAGGTGCTCAAAACTTGCCGGGGGCAAGGGCTTGCCTAACAGAATATCTGCCTTGGGAAAGATTTTTGCGGTCTGCTTGATAAAAGGTCCGTGAAAACACATGAACCGTGAGCAATTTAGTTGATCACTAATGTATTTAATTAACTCAGCACACGGTAAAGATTTGACGACTAAGCGTATGCTTTTATCGCCATCAATACGACGACGAACGCTTGCAATATTTTCATCCAAAACTGACTGTTCAAGCACGAGTGTGGGCTGAAGAATATAAGGTGAAATTGATTCGCAGAGTTGATTAGGGCTCATTACGTTTTTTCTTTGTGACTGCAGATCAAAGTGTAAATTAAGCTAATCAACCGGAACAATATTAAAGAAGGACAATATCAAGTGTTGTTTATTAAATGAAATAACTCAAGCGTTTTCGCGCTCATTCACGACGATGCTCGATTCATTGAATGTGCATTTGAATACCGCGCCTTTTAAGGTTGAAGGCGTGTGCTCAGTGAGCTCTATGCTTCCGTTGTTTCGCTCAATAACTCGTCTAACAAGTGCAAGTCCAATCCCAGATCCTTCAGATTTATCACGTGACTGCCCGACTTCAAACGGCATAAATATCGAATTTAACTGATCTTCGTTAATTCCCTTTCCACTGTCACTAAACGTCATTTCTAAGGATGTGTTTAATTGTTTGAATTCCAACTTGATATATAAATCGCTATCTTCGCCACTATGAAGAATACTGTTTTTTATCAGGTTGCTTAACACCAATTCAAACAAGGTTCTGGATACATGTAGCTTGGCATTTGGTGCGATAATAATGTTTACATTTAGTGGTGAGTCGAAATTATTTACTAATTCCCTTGCGCACAGATTCGAATCTATTAATTCATTGCTATCAGCACTGTGCTTGTCAGCACGAAAGAAAATTAATAGGTCTGAGAGTAGGTTTGATAGTCGCGTTGATCGGCTCTTAAGAAGCGAAAGATGTTCTCTAACGTTATTATGATTATCGGTGGCTAAGTCTTCTTCGGCCCATTGAATGAGATTTTTCATTCCATTTAGAGGAGCGCGCATGTCGTGACTTGCTAATGAAACGAATGTCTCTAAATTCTGATTTGCGTCGGCTAGTGCTTCGTTTTTATCTTGAAGCTCGGTATATGCTCCCTTCAGAGCCCTGTTTAAGTCTTTGTTTTTAACTAGCTCGGAAGAGATTGTCATTCTACTTTTCACGAGTGCTATCAAGCAGAGCAAGGTGAGTAATGAGAGAATAATCAGACCGATATTTTGAGTTTTGACGCGTTCTTGCTCGTGCCAAAGTTGTTCTACCATTTGGATGCTCGGCGTCATCCAATTTTTGATCGATCGGTCTATCGTTCCATCGGCATAAAGTATTGCAAGGCCCTTATTAATTTGATCCAAAATTAAGTCATTGCCTTTTTTAACAGCGATGCGTGAATAGCTTTTTGGTAATGGACTAGGAATGCTTTTTAAGTTCGCAATTCTAGAATTGAAGATCGTATTCATTCCGACGAGATGATCAACGAGGACGGCATCAATGTCCCCGTTTATGACGCCGCGCATTCCTTCTTCCCACGAGCTTACCAACGCCAATGGGATATCGTTACGTTTGAGGTAACTGTAGGGGTAACCCTTGGCCTCAACACCGATAATCATGTTATTTAGATCAATATTATTTTCGTCGAAGTTAGAATCCCGATGCACGAATAAGTGGAATTCTGAAGCAACGAGTTCTGTTGAAAAATCTAATATCTTTTCTCGTTCATGATTGGTGTTGATATGCAACAAAGCGTCAACACCACCTTCTAATATTTGTTCTTGCGCTTGCGCCCAGTTCATTCCAATAACACAAGTCGGTTCACTAATATAGCTTTCGAGCTGTTTTGCTATATCAAATACGATTCCTGAAGCACTCTCATTCTCTTGAATGAAGTAGGGAGATATCGATTCATTCGCGGCAAAAATCAACGTATTCTCTGGGCATTCTTTCGCGTGAATAATGGGGCTGACAAGGTAAACTGCGAGAAAACATGCCAAGTAAGTAAAGTATCTATATTTATTGTTTTTATACATTTTGAAACTTAAGGGATCAGTGGAAACACAAGTTGATATATGCTAAGTATAGGTCATTAAATGAACGGGTACGGTGTTCATATGCGAATTTTAATTGTCGATGACGACGTAGTTGATCAGATGGCTATTTCTCGGGCGCTCCCAAAAAAGTTCGTTATCTCTCAAGCAGAATCCGTAAAAATGGCCCGACGAGAGCTTGATGCCACTTCATTCGATTGTGTTATCGTTGATTACTCAATGCCTTTGCAAAAAGGCACCGATTTAATTTCCAAATTTAATTCCTACGAGAAGGTTACTCCTGCCATTGTTATGGTGTCACATAGCGATGAAAAAAACATTGAATATGAAGCCTTGTCTCAAGGCGCACACGAATTCTTGTGTAAATCGGAATTAAGCCAGTCCTCTTTAGTGAATACGATCGATAAAGCGGTTACACGAGCGCGTTATATCAACGACGCAAGATTGCGGCATCGCGAAGCCCATGAAGATGCGAATACAGATTCACTTTGCAATATTCGTAATCGAAGAGGGCTTAATTTGGAGCTTGCTGACATCGAGGGTGTAAAAGGAAGCTACGAGCTAGTTGTGATTGATGTTGATAATTTTAAGGAGATTAACGACACCTTCGGTCATTTGGTTGGCGATCAGGTGCTACGTTTTATCGCAAACAAATTATCAGCTATGGATTCAGATAATCTGATCACCTTTCGCTTAGGCGGAGATGAATTTGGTGTGTTAAAGATAAATGGTGATTCGATCGATGGAAAGGTCGCTGAGAGTCTAGAGTTGCAATTGCAACAGGAAATAAAACGCGGCTCTATAAATCTAAAAGGTATAGATATCTCCTTTTCTACAAGTCTCGGAATTGCGAAGTGCATTGATCAAATATTCACTTGGGATCAGTTGTACGATGACGCAGATCAAAATCTATATCACTTGAAAAAAAGCCTAACGCACTAAGGTTTATTTGATATCAATTCTGTCGCGATACTGAGCTTTTCTCCTGTCTTTTTAATTTCGGTTTCTGGCAATACATCAAGGCTAGGCCATAACCCGTTTCCAAGCGCGTTGATATATCCCTGATTCAATCCTGCACTTTGCATAAGGGCCTGTGTGTTCTTAAAGTCATAAGAGAGACGATGCCAGCTGACCTCTAAACCTTCTGCATTTGGTGTTATTAGCATATACCAGACATCTGCAGTGGCGTCATTTGCGGGCATTCCAATAACGCCGGCATTCAACCATGCCTTGTCTTCAATCAACTCTCCAAAAGGCAAGCCACAATGTCCGCTAATAATTATGTCGGAGTCGGTTTGCTTAAGTTGCTGTAGTTTGTCTGTCGTAGAGCTTGACCTAAAGATAAATTGACTCTGTTGGTTCACTCCGCCATGGATGACAATGATGGTTTTACCGTGGTAGTTAATCTTTAGATTATTGGGAAGGTCTGCCATCCAGACTTTCTGATCTTCACCAATTCTTGCTTTAGAGTATTCGTACCATTGTTTTGACGCGAGATCGCAAGACGAATTTTCCTCAAATCCGCAACCGCAATCAAATTTATCGTTTCCTAATGCGTCTTCACAATTGCCTTGTACAACGTGAATACCCCAATCATGAATTAAGTCAGTACACTCTCGCGGCGAGGCGCAATATGCAACAATATCGCCTGTGCAAATAACGTTGCTATTGGGGATTTTTAGCTCAACGGCTTTTTCACGAATTGCCAGAGTGGCGGCCAAATTACTATATGGCCCGCCAAACACGAGTAAGGGTAAGTCTTGTCTTACTTCAATAAGCAAACTAGACCCCTGACAATTGTTGGGTGCGTGGTTTATTCATAATGAGAGAAATAAAGAATGCAGTGCACCCAATTGCTAATACGCTCAATGAAATCCACAGAAGCTTCGTATATTTATGTGCGTCACCGAGTAATGCTGTATGCCCTGATGATTCAGTAAAATATAAGGCAGCACCGCCGATAGCGCTAATGAATGAGCATAAGTAAGCCCAAGGTGATATATGTTCATTACCCGCCCAAATGCAGAAAAATATTACTGGCGCAAGGTACATTGAAGCTGTGCCGCTTACTGCTACTGCACTAAAGATGTCTTTGTTACCCAAGAAGACCATTGCGACGCCTAAAATCATGAAGGTAAGCATGATGATTCGTCCATTAGTGATAGTCGCGGCCATCACTTTCATATCAATGACAACGAGTTTTGCAGAGCTAGATAATGTGCTGTCGAGCGTTGATAAGGCAGACACCACGAGTGCAATATTAAATAGCAGCATCATATTGTCGCCGAGAATTCGTTCTAAGGTGACGTTCATAGAATCGCCGTCCAAAGCATTTGCCCCAGCAATTATGCCAAGAGAACCGAAAGCAATGATGCATAAAATACTAATCCACGCAGCATGCAAAAAACTACGCTTAGTTGTAGTTCTGTCGGCGATAAAACCTCTATCCATCATGACTGGATCGTGAAGTGGATAGCTCCAGACTTGCAGCAGCGCCACAGCAAGTAGGATTGGCCCAGGGTTAGTTACATCAAACTCGACAAAATTAAGCGCTTCTGCGCTGTAGAGGCCATCACCTAATGCACTAACTACAAGTAAGGCTAGAACTGCGATGAAAATTAGCATTTGCATAACATCTGTTTTTAGCGACGCATGTAAGCCTCCTAACATCGAGTAAATCATAGCAATGGCAGAAAAAGCGACAACGGCGATGGTATAGCTACTCGTGCCAGCGGCTCCAAATAGAATTCCGATCACTAGAATGTTTGCGAAGACTTCGCTTATCAGACGCAATCCAACCACAAAGTTGTAACAGTGAGTGCCTAATTTGCCGAAACGATCCTCTAGGAAGGATTGGACGCTATTGAATCCGTGTTTAAAACGAATTGAATCAACGATGGCTGCTCCAGTTAGGAATGATAAGTAATAAGCCGCATAAGCAATCGTTCCCCATATGCCGTAATAAAATCCTAGTATGGCTGCGTTAAGTAGAGATCGAGCAAAAATCCAAGTCGTGACTTGGCTGAGCACTAAAGTGAACAGAGATGGAGCCTGACCTTGTGGGCTGAAACCAGAAAAGAAACCTTCGTTAGATTTTGCTTTCGGCGAGATGGCGATTGATAACAAGGCGAGTGCAGCAACAACAATTGGTAGGGTTGCGCTCATGAGAAAGACTCCGTGTGTTTATTATGTTGTAAAATGGTCTACTTCTAGACTTCTATCGAACCGATTGGTTCACAGCCCGTGTAATTAAAAACTATTTGTAGGATTTCTTATCATCGACCACATAGGTGGACTTCCTTTTCCTAGATCGATCTGGCCAATACTCTCAAAGCCAAAGCGTTGATAGAACATTAAATTTTCTTCTTTGCTGTTCTCTAGATAGATCGGCATATTTGCGCTTTCAGCGGTCTGTATACATCTATTCATGAGTAAGGTGCCGTAACCTGAGCCCCTCGCTTCTTTAACCGCGCCAATTCCAAGAATATAGTAATGCGGTATAGATGGGGTATGTCGTACAACAAGCGTTTCCGCGCGAATTCCACGTAATACGCTCTTAAAACCGCCGCTTGAGATCATTGCTGGAACTAAAGGTAATGACGATATGACAGGCACATGCTTACTGATTCCTGGTTTCAGAAATAAGACTGCCGCTTTATTGTCTGGGGTTGCATAGCTGTCGCTGTATTTAAGATATATGCGTTTAGCATAAAGGCCGAAAAACAGGCCGATGTTCATGCTAGGTCCAAATATCCAACGTTGAATCGGGTCGTCATCGAAAACCTTTCCCATGATATCAACTACACGCTGATAATCGTTTGGTCCAAGTTGCTCTAGTTCTTTCATCTATATAGGTACTGTCTTAATTTTGTGTGATCAAGATATGTTATTCGCCGAGAAGAATGAAGTTAACAAGTATGCATAAAATACATTAGAAATATCTAAATTAGATATTCCTAATGTTTGTGGTGTTTTATGGAAGCGTATATTCCTGCCTTGGAAGGTGGGTCATTGATTGGTGCTGCTGCAGCTGTTTTATTAGTTTTGCTAGGACGAATAACGGGCGTGTCAGGTGTTTTGTTTTCGACAATGACGGGGCTATTGAAAGGCGACGTTAGTGACAATTTATGGCGAATTTTGTTTTTGGTTGGCCTAGTGCTAGGTCCAATTATTGTTCATCAATTTGGAGGTTTACCGATACCTGATGCTCCAGAAGGCTCTATTACTCTAGCAATTGTAGCGGGCTTATTGGTGGGGTTTGGAATCAAGGTTGGTTCAGGCTGTACCAGTGGTCACGGAATATGCGGTATGGCGCGCTTATCTAAATGCTCGATTATTGCGACCTATACGTTTATGGCTGCGGGTTTTGTTACAGTATTTATCGTACGTCACGTGATGGGAGCTTAAGCATGAAAAATTTAGTTGGTTTGTTTGCTGGCATTTTATTTGGTGCTGGTTTGGCTTTATCTGGGATGACAGGTACGCAAAAAGTTATTGGATTCTTAGATTTGTTCGGTGCATGGGATATTACGCTGATGTTCGTAATGGGAGGAGGATTGCTAGTGAGCTTCCCTGTTTATCAGTATATGAAGAATAAGCCTCGTCCAGTTTTTGACGAAGATTTACACTTACCATCGAAAACGATTATCGATAAAAGACTTATTGGTGGCGCGATATTGTTTGGTATTGGTTGGGCCTTATACGGATATTGCCAGGGATCGGCGATTTCGTCTTTGGCTTACGGGGATATGAATTCGATAATATTTGTCGTCACAATGACAGCTGGGATGCTGTTGTCTAAGCTTTTACCGACAGCCGATAAGGCCTAATATGAAAGTTGACCAAATCCAGATCGAACAACAAACTGTGGTTGTAGAGCGCTATCTTAAAGCGCTCTCTAACAAAAATAGACTGATGATTTTATGCTCATTGGTTGATGAAGAGCTCTCAGTTTCGGAAATTAACCGTAAGGTTAACTTGTCTCAATCTGCTTTGTCGCAACATTTAGCTTTGTTGCGAGAAGATGATTTTGTCGATACCAGAAAAGTCGGTCAATCCGTTATATATAGCATTAAAGACGATAAAGTATTGGCGCCCATACAGAGTTTTTATGCAATTTTTTGCAAGAATATATAGTTCATATATGGCCTTGTCATAACAAAACCTGACCAAATGGTTAATAAAAACAATGATTTAGTGATTTAAAGGTGTTATAGATGAGAACTATTTCGACTATGGCGCATTAATATTTCAAAAAAGTGACTATTTGGTCAAATAAGGTAGTTTTTGATCTAGAAATTGATTCGCAAAATCTGTAGCTTCTCGTCCCGTTCAAAATACAAAGTTCGTACTTTTGTTCTACTTTAGAGCACTAGTGCATAAAATTCCGCCGAACGAGGAAACGAAAATGCTAGAAAAGCTATTTAAGCTTCAAGAGCACCAAACAACAATTAAGGTAGAAATTGTAGCCGGCCTGACTACTTTCTTGACCATGTCTTATATTCTTTTTGCTAACCCAGACATCATGTCTGCAGCGGGTATGCCAAAAGAAGCAGTATTTACAGCAACTGCGGTTGCGGCAGCAGTAGGCTGTATCTTGATGGGTTTGTGGGCTAACTTCCCTGCAGGTCTTGCTCCAGGTATGGGTCTTAATGCGTTTTTCGCATTTGCCGTTGTTGGTGGCATGGGATACACGTGGGAACAGGCTCTTGCAGCAGTTTTGATTTCTGGTGTTATTTTCTTCTTGTTATCTGCATTCAAAATTCGTGAATGGATTCTTCATTCAATTCCGGGTTGTTTGCGTCACGGTATTACTGTTGGTATCGGCCTTTTCTTAACCATTATCGGTTTGAAGAACGCGGGTATTATTGCTGATCATCCTGCAACGCTTTTGACTTTAGGTGATCTTGCTTCTCCAGGTCCACTTCTAGCTGGCCTTGGTTTACTTCTTATTATTGCTTTGGATTACCGCAAAATTACTGGTTCTATTGTAATCAGCATGCTGGCGATCGCTATCGTCTCTTCGATTCTAGGTATTACTACATTCAGCGGCATTGTCGGTGAGCCTCACTCAATGTCAGAGCTTTTCTTCGCGCTAGACTTTAGCCGTGTACTAGAAGCAACAATGATTTCTGTAATCTTGGCGTTCGTCTTCGTCGACTTGTTCGATACTTCAGGTACTTTGATGGCGACAGCTTCTAAAGCAGGTCTTACTGATAAAGATGGCAAGTTCGACGCGATGGGGAAAGCAATGCTTGCTGACTCTACTGCGACAACTGCTGGTGCTGCATTAGGTGTTTCTTCGGTAACTACTTACGTTGAGTCAGGCGCTGGTATTGCTGCTGGTGGTAAGACGGGTCTTACAGCGGTTACAGTAGGTGTGTTGTTCTTGGCGGCGATGTTCTTCACGCCTCTATTAGATTTTGTTCCTGCATTCGCGACGGCACCTGCATTGATCTATGTTGGTCTAATGATGACTGCTGATATGCGTCACATTAACTGGGACGACATGACAAGCGCTGCGCCTGCATGGATTTGTGCAATCATGATGCCTTTTGGCTTCTCAATCTCTCACGGTATTGGCCTTGGTTTTGTTGCACACACAGTTCTCCAGTTGTTGACCGGTAAAACATCAGAGATTCGCCCAGCGGTTGCGCTAGTGTCGGTTCTTTATGTTCTAGGGATCGCAACAGGCGTTCTTTAACGATTATTTCGTTAACTCCTTATTGGCCGCAATTAGGTTGACCTAATTGCGGCTTTTTTTGTTGTCTTATATCTGTCTCTGTGGAGCGTGAAGAAAGAAGACATGCTTGATCGCGGGAATGGATGATTACATTATTAAGCCAATTGATGCTGCTATTTTGACTCAGGCATTAGTAGATTGGTCGCCGGCTTAGGCTGTTGCTCTACTCATAAGGATTAGCCTACGCAGTAGCTGAGAAATCTTCTTGGCTTTTTACTCGGTCTATCCATTTTAGAATATTTGGGTAGTGATTTAGATCGAAGCCTCCTTCATGCGCTACATGCGTATATGCAAACAAGGAAATATCGCAGGTTGTTATCGAGTCTCCAGTCAAAAAAGGTGTATGCGTAAGTTGAGTCTCCATGATTCGAAGTGCTGAATTACCGCCTTCTTGTTTTGACTTGTATTCCTCCAGCCTTTCTTCGGGCAACCCAAGGTATTTGTTAATAAACCTTGCAACAGCAATATATGGTTCGTGGCTGTATTGTTCAAAAAACTGCCACTGATGCACTTTAGCTCGATGCCAGATATCGCTGGGGTATAGCGCGCTACCTTCGCATAGATAATTCAAGATGGCGTTCGACTCGCTAAGCGTCTCTCCTTGATCTGTTATGAGTAATGGAATCTTACCTGCAGGAGAAAGAGCTAGAAATTCTCTGGTTTTGGTTTCGCCCTTCAGAATGTCTATATGAATCCAATCATGCTCAATGTTGAGAAGCTGGCATGCTAGATGTAGTTTGTAACAGTTGCCTGAGTTAATATCTCCGTAGATCTTCATCTCATTTCCTTATGCGTTTACGATCATCTTAGTTTATCAATTTTCGTTTTAGTGAGTTAGTTAATGTCTCAGTGGAAGTCAGTACCTGATTTTTCGAACATCAAGTATGCACGTTATATCGTTCCAAATTTTGCTTCAAACACAGTTTGTATAGAGCTTAAAGAAGCTAAGGTTGTTGTAATTAGCCCTGGAAAGGCTCTGATCGATAGTTTTGCTGAAATGTACCCGGGTTTTGATGAGGTTTTAGGTGAGGGGTTGGAGATCGTTATGCCTAATGCCTATCATTTTTTAGGCGTTGCTTCTTGGCTTGAGCGCTTTCCAAAGGCGAAACTGTATGCGTCAGAACAAGCAAAGCCGCTTCTTGAAGGTAAGGGTGTTAGAAATATTAATGTCATTTCGGATGGTGACTCTCTATTCGCCAGTGATTGTCAGTGGTTTGCGCCACCTGGACATCGAGGTGGGGACTTGTGGTTAAGTGTTAGAGAGCAAGGCAAAGTCTGCTGGGTAACGTGCGATAGCTTTTTGAACTACCCGCGGATGTCGAATCAGCCAATAGCGCGTTTTACTCAAAAGATAATGGGTGCAGCCCCTGGTTTAAAATTGAGTCGAGTGATCAAATATTTATTGCTCACGAACCGGAAGAGTTTCAAAAGATGGTGTTTAGATATGATTCATCAGGAACGCCCAGTTGCGCTGCTTCCTTCGCATGGTGATCCGATGTTAAGTGCCGAACTTGCGGATGAGCTTGAACGGCTTGTACTATCGAGGCTTTAGTCTATATGCTGAGCTAGAGCCCAAGCTACATGCTCGCGGACCATGCCGTCTTCATGATTTTCGTGAGCTTTTAGCGCTTCAATAACTTCGATTGATGTTGGTGCGTTGCCTAGTGCAACTGCAATATTTCGTAGCCAGCCATGATAGCCAGTACGTCTTATTGCTGAACCTTCTGTTTTTGCTAAGAATTCACTTTCTGTCCAACCAAATAAGCTGACTAAAGTTGCTTTGTCTAGTTTGTGTCGTGGGGTGAAATCGTCTTGGTCGCTATGTTGAGCGAATTTATTCCATGGGCAAACAAGCTGGCAGTCATCACAGCCAAATATTCGGTTGCCCATGTCTTTGCGAAATTCGAGCGGGATTTCTGATTTGTTCTCTATCGTGAGATAAGAAATGCAACGTCGAGCATCAAGCTCATAGGGTGCGGTGAAGGCTTTTGTTGGGCATATGTCTAAGCATGCAGTGCAGCGGCCGCAATGTTCTTTCTCATAGCTGGGTGTGATGGGCAGTGCGAGGTTGGTGTATATCTCGCCGAGAAAAAACCAAGAGCCTGCCTCTCTATGAATAATCATTGTATTCTTGCCGAACCAACCCAAGCCGGAGCGCTGGGCTATCGCGCGTTCTAATACTGGAGCGCTGTCGACAAATGCTCTGAAATTTAGATCTAATTCGCTCTTCGTTCTAACAAAGTGGATAAGATGTTTCAGTCGATTTCGAATGAGTTTGTGGTAGTCGCGTCCTAATGTATATCGACTGATGTAAGCGCGGTTTTTATCTTCTAGTTGTTCTAACGCGTGGCCAGCTGACTCTGGTAGATAATTCATTCTGACCGATATTACGCGAAGCGTTCCGTCTATCAATTCATCGGGTTTCCAGCGTTTACTTCCGTGGCTATGCATGTAATCAAGGGCGCCGTGATGCCCTTTATCTATCCAGTCTTGATAATGCTGGATATGTTCGCCTAAGTCTGTTGACGTGACTCCTAAGGCTTGAAAGCCAAGGCGTTCTGATTCGCTGCGTATTTCGATTAGCAGCTTGTTGAGCGCATCTGAGGTGTCAATGGGATTGGTCATGAGTATCGTGACATGATGTTAAGTGAACAAACGGAAGTGCTTTGCTAAGCTTAACAGATATATAGTGTTTGAACTTAATGCGATTTCTATTTCGAAGTTGCAGTTATTAATTTTGTTAGTTTAGCACTCAGTTTTTGCTAGTTTGGGAATGACTTTTTTCATGCAAATTCCTCTCGCTGATGAACATGCTACGGATCGATTTGGAAAGGGCCTCGCAGAAGTTCTGCTTGATTCTGATTCTGCATTAACGGTTGTTTATTTGATTGGTGATCTTGGCGCCGGGAAAACAACACTTGTTCGTAGCATATTGCGCGGTCTTGGTCATGAAGGAAGTGTGAAGTCTCCAACGTACACGCTCGTTGAAGAGTATGAGCCTAAAGGATTGAAGGTTTATCATTTTGACCTTTATCGCTTGGCAGACCCAGAAGAACTCGAGTTTATGGGGATGCGCGATTTTCTTAATCCAGATCTATGTGAACAAGATCGAATTCTTTGCTTTGTGGAGTGGCCGGCACGGGGTGAAGGGCTTTTGCCTAAAGCAGACGTAACCCTTTCGATGAATATTGAAGCTGAAAGTCGCTGCTGTGGTTTGTTAGTTGCTGAACATTCTGCTTTTTCGGGTGTTGATTTCGATGTTCTTATAGCGGGGAGCCGCTGATGCGATTCGTTTTTTCTAGAATGGCCCATTACGTATGCTTATGTTTTGTGCTCGGCTTTTGGTCGCACAGTGCATTTGCGGCCAATATAGCAATCAATGATGCGAGGTTATGGAATGCGCCTGACCATTCTCGTTTAGTGTTTGATCTTGGCGGTTCAACATCACACCAGTTGATGACATTGAATAATCCTCCACGTGTTGTTTTAGATATTAAGAATGTAAAGAAGAATACTCGTTTTGACGCTGTTTCTTTGGAAGGATCTCCTATTAAAAAAATAAGGAGCGCTGTGAGAAATAACACTGATCTCAGAATTGTGTTGGATCTGAAAGCTTCGGTAAAACCGAAAAGCTTTTTGCTTAAGCCGAATGAGAGCTATGGAGATCGTTTGGTTGTTGATCTTTATCTTTCGAAGGTAAAAGAATATAAGCCTGTTAAGCAATTAAATAGCTCAGGTGGCAAACGTGATGTGATCATTGTGATTGATCCTGGTCACGGCGGAGAGGACCCTGGTGCGATCGGGCCAGGTAAGGTTCGTGAGAAAAACGTGGTGCTTTCAATTTCTAAGGAATTGGCCAGGCAGATTAATGCCGTTAAAGGTTATCGCGCCTATTTAACGCGCGAGAGTGATTATTTTATAGGGCTACGAAACCGTACGGAGATCGCTCGAAAGCGTAACGCCGATTTATTTGTCTCTGTGCATGCCGATGCTTTCACAAGACCTCAAGCTAATGGTGCTTCTGTTTTCGCGCTGTCGAAGAAAGGGGCTTCAAGTGAGGCGGCTCGCTGGCTCGCCAAGCGTGAGAATGCATCTGACTTGATTGGCGGTAGCGGCGTGAATCTCGGTGATCACGATGACATGCTAGCGTCTGTTTTGTTGGATCTCAGCTCTACCGCAAGCCTAAAGGCAAGTTTATCAGTGGGTGATCGTGTGCTTCAGTCTTTGGGGGGAGTCGCTCGTCTTCACAAGCGGCAGGTCGAACAGGCCGGTTTTATGGTCTTAAAGTCCCCCGACATCCCATCAATTTTAGTTGAGACGGGTTTTATCTCGAATCCTACAGAATCTCGTCGTTTGAATACTCGTAGTTACCAAAGAAAGATTGCTGGCTCGATCTCTAAGGGCGTTAAATCTTATTTTTCAGATCAACCTCCAATTGGTACTTGGCTAGCTTCAAATCAATCTAAGTCAGGTAGTTCATATACGGTTAAAAAGGGCGATACTCTATCGCAGATTGCGCACAATAATGCTGTGAGTATTAAGAGTCTTCGGAAACTTAATAAACTTAATTCAGACGTTTTATGGGTTGGTCAGCGACTTAAACTTCCTAATTCTTAATAACTATCGGTTATTAAGCGAATGACAGCGTGTTAAACTCTTTGCTTTACCTCTCCGTTAGTTTCATATGTCAAAAATACAAAAGTTATCTCCTCGACTCGCTAACCAGATTGCTGCAGGAGAAGTTGTTGAAAGACCTGCATCCGTAGTGAAAGAGCTGCTCGAAAACTCTTTAGATGCAGGTTGTCATCGAATTCAGGTGACCGTTGAGGGCGGTGGAGTTAAGCGAATATGTATTCGAGATGATGGTTATGGCATTGAAAAAGAAGACCTTCCTTTAGCGCTTAGCCGCCATGCAACTAGCAAAATACTATCTTTGGATGATCTTGAGGCCGTTGCAACACTTGGGTTTCGTGGTGAGGCTTTAGCCAGTGTTAGCTCTGTGTCGCGATTGCAGCTCAGTTCAAAAACTGAGGGCGCGGACGAAGCTTGGACGGTGGAGACGGAAGGGCGCGATATGGTCGCGAATATTAGTCCTGCGGCACACAATCGCGGTACTACGGTTGATGTTCGAGATTTATTCTTCAACACGCCTGCACGCCGTAAGTTTTTGCGCACTGAAAAGACGGAATTCAATCATTTGGAGGAAGTCGTCAAACGGCAAGCTTTGGGGCGATTTGATGTTGGGTTTGATCTGTCTCACAACGGTAAGCCGGTGCATAGTTTGCGCCCTGCGATCACATTAAGAGATAAAGAGCAGCGTGTGGCGAGTTTGTGCGGTAAGCCGTTTATGGAAAACGCTGTAGAGATTGATGTCGAGGCGTCAGGGTTAAAACTATGGGGCTGGGTCGCGCTGCCAACGTTCTCTCGAAGTCAGGCGGATTTGCAGTACTTTTTCGTGAATGGGCGCGTGATTCGTGATCGCTTGGTTAGTCATGCTGTTAAGCAAGCATATAGGGATGTGCTTTATCACGGCCGACATCCAGCCTTTGTACTGTATTTAGAATTGGATCCAGCTCTTGTTGATGTGAATGTGCACCCTACGAAGCATGAAGTTCGTTTTCGTGACGGGCGCTTAGTGCACGATTTCATATTCAGAAGCTTGCATCGCGCGTTAGCGGATGTTCGTCCTGACGAGTATATGCGCGAAGAGCAAAGCGCAAGTCGAGTTGCTGAGAGTGAGGCGATTCACCAGGAGACAGGCTTAGCCGCGCAACCCGGTTATAATAGTCAAACCCGCATGCCATTGTCCGTGCCGAGTTCGAATACGGGGGCTGCGTTTCAACCGCAGTTTATTCCAAATAATCCTGCTCAAAGTGAAGTGCGCACGGCCTTAGATGGGATGAGTTCTCTGTATGGTGGTTTGAAGCCAGATTTGCCAGAGCTTTCTAACACTGTTGACGTATCTAATAATGCCGAAGATCATCCTTTAGGCTTCGCGATTGCTCAGCTTCATGGTGTTTATATTCTCGCTCAAAACAGTTCGGGCTTAATAATTGTTGATATGCACGCTGCGCATGAACGCATTACTTACGAAAAGATGAAGTCCGATTTTTACGGCGCGGGTATTCAATCTCAGCCACTGCTTGTTCCGATGTCGATTGCTGTTAGTACTAGGGAAGCAGATGTTGCTGAAGATTGTGCTGTGGAGCTCCAACGATTCGGGTTGAGAGTTGAGCGGGCTGCACCTGAATCTCTAGTGATTCGTGAAGTCCCTGTGATTCTGCAAAAAACAGACATCGTTCAGCTTGTACGAGACGTCTTGAGCGACATGATTGGCTACGGGCAGTCTGATCAGCTAGAAGCAAAGGCAAACGAGTTGATGGGGACAATGGCTTGTCATGGTTCTGTTCGGGCAAACCGAGTTTTGACGATAAGTGAGATGAATGCGCTGCTGCGTGACATGGAAGAGACCGAACGTAGTGGTCAGTGTAATCACGGTCGACCAACTTGGACGACTTTGTCGATGCCTGAATTAGATAAGCTATTCTTACGTGGTCGATAGTTTCACTACTAGGGTTTCTATGTCTTCGCTTCGTACTATGCCGCCGGCTATTTTTCTAATGGGGCCGACAGCTTCAGGTAAAACCGATTTGGCTATAGCGCTGCGCAAGATATTGCCGGTGGAGCTTGTCAGTGTTGATTCAGCGCTCGTATTTAAAGATATGAATATCGGCACCGCGAAGCCGAGTGAGAGTGAGTTGCTGCAAGCGCCTCATCGTTTGATTGATATTATCGACCCTGCCGAGTCTTATTCTGTCGCACGTTTTTATGATGATGCGCTCAGAGAGATGAATGATATTGTTGCAGCGGGAAAAGTACCGCTTCTTGTCGGCGGGACGATGATGTATTTCAAGGTGTTAAAAGAAGGTATTGCTTCTATGCCTTCGGCTGATCAATCTGTGCGTGACTCAATTAATGCCTTGGCTGCGGAGAAAGGCTGGCTTTTTGTACATGAAGAGCTGGCTAAGGTTGATCCTGACTCGGCTAAACGTATCAAGCCAAATGATTCCCAGCGTCTTCAGCGAGCAATGGAAGTATACAGGGTTAGTGGTCGAACTTTGACTGAGCATTGGAGTGACCAAAAACAAGTCGGATCGGGAGTAGTTAATGGAGCTGGCAGTCCTGATGGCGCGAGTTTACCTCCTATTCCGTTCGAGATTTTGCCGTTTGCGATTGCGCCAAGTGATCGAAAGTTGCTTCATAAAAGAATTGAACTAAGGTTTCGAGGTATGCTCGAGGCAAATTTTCAGCAAGAGGTCGAAACTTTACGAGCGCGAGGTGATCTAAGTTTGGACTTGCCCTCTATGCGTTGTGTGGGTTACAGACAAATGTGGGAATATTTGGATGGTACCTATGACTACGATACGATGATAGAAAAAGGGGTCGTGGCAACACGCCAATTAGCTAAGCGACAGTTAACGTGGTTGAGGGCTTGGCGGGATATTGTCTGGCTAGAAACTGGCGCGAAAAATAATATTGAGATAGTGTTGAAAAGTTTTAACGCGGCCTCATTTAACAACTAAACGTAAGATTGACTATAATTGCGTTAAATATTTAAAAAACGGGAGATTACAATAATGTCTAAGGGACACTCACTTCAAGATCCATACTTAAATGCACTCCGCAAAGAGCGCATTCCAGTATCTATCTTCTTGGTAAATGGCATCAAGTTACAAGGTCAAATCGAGTCTTTCGATCAGTTCGTCATCTTACTCAAAAATACTGTTAGCCAAATGGTATATAAGCATGCCATTTCTACTGTTGTACCTGCGCGTAATGTGCGTATGCCGTCAATGGATGAAGAAGCGGGTTCATAGGTAATACTCCATTGGAAATTGGTATTTTCTCGTTAGTATTTAAGCTCTGCCGTGTTTGATAGACCAGATGCGGGAGAGCGAGCTGTTCTCGTCCACTTAGACTTTCCAAATGAAAATGACCGTGAAGATGCGCAGGAGTTTCGTGAACTTGTGCGTTCGGCAGGTGTTGAGCCTGTTGGGATCGTTACCGGTAGTCGATCGCAACCCAGTGCGCGTTTTTTTGTAGGTTCCGGAAAGTTAGAAGAAATAATTACGGAAAAAGCAGTAACCGACGCTGATGTGGTGTTGTTCAATCACGCTCTCTCGCCTAGTCAGCAGCGTAACCTTGAGGGCTCCCTTGAGTGCAGAGTGATCGATCGGACTGGTGTGATCCTTGATATCTTTGCGCAGCGTGCTCGTACTCACGAAGGCAAGTTGCAGGTAGAGCTTGCGCAGTTAGAGTATATATCAACGCGTTTGATTCGTGGCTGGACTCACTTAGAGCGTCAAAAGGGTGGGATCGGTTTACGTGGTCCGGGTGAAACGCAGCTTGAAACTGATCGGCGTCTCCTACGTGGACGTATTAAAGCATTAACGGGGCGTCTTGAAAAAGTACGCAAACAGCGAGACCAGGGTCGCAGATCTCGTACTCGAGCTGAAATTCCCACGATTTCTTTGGTGGGCTACACCAATGCCGGTAAATCGACATTATTTAACCGGCTGACAGACTCGGGTGTTTATGCCGCTGATCAGTTGTTCGCAACACTAGATCCAACACTTAGGCGTATTGATTTTCCCGATATTGGTCGTGCCATTTTGGTAGATACGGTCGGGTTCATACGGCATTTACCTCACAAGTTAGTTGATGCGTTCAGAGCAACGCTAGAAGAAACAATATCGGCTACGCTTTTGCTGCATGTTATAGACGGTGCTGATTCAAGAAGGTTGGACAATATAGAGGCAGTCGAACAAGTTTTAGATGAAATAGGCGCGGGCGATGTTAAGGTCCTCCGAGTCTATAACAAGATCGATTTGTTGGACGATGGCGTAAGTAGAATTGATCGCGATGAAGATGGTGCTCCCGTAAGAGTGTGGTTGTCAGCAAACTCGGGAGAGGGAACTGATTTATTGTTTGATGCAGTCGCTGAGTTGTTAAGCGATGAGGTTATGCACTGCATACTTCGACTTCGCCCAGAGCAAGGTCGGCTCAGAGCGATGTTATTTGAGTCAAATCATGTCATTCAGGAAGAGTATGATGATAAAGGGATGGCACGTGTTGAAGTTCGTTTGCAGACCAGCGATTTTGAAAGAATGCTTAAACGCTGCAATGTTCCGCGCGCGGATTTGCTGATTGATAGGCTGTAAGAGAGCTCAGAACTTTCTGACTAAGATTTCATAATAAGGAGCATTCTGTTTGCTTGCTCCTTTTGGCGCAGCGATTTACGATTGCTGTGAATGTTTTAAATTAAAACTGATGACAACAACGGGGTAATCTATGGCTTGGAATGAGCCGGGTAATTCTAATGGGAAAGACCCATGGGGTAATAATAATCGTGGTGGCAATCAAGGCCCGCCGGATTTAGATCAAGCGCTTAAACAATTGATGGACAAGCTAAACGGGCTGTTTGGCGGGTCAGGAAATGGCAATGGCGGTTCTGATAATAACGGTGGTAAGCAGGGCTTTGGCGGTATTGCTCTGGTTGGCTTAGTAGTGTTTGTTCTGTTTCTTGGCTGGAAATCGATTTATACGATCGATGAGCAACAACGGGGAGTTGTTTTATTCCTTGGTGAATACAGTCGAACACTTGATCCTGGTTTAAGAATTGTCATCCCTCTCGTCGAGCAGGTTATACCAGTTAACGTAACAAACGTTCGAAACGCTGAGCTGAAAGAAGAAATGCTCACGCAAGACGAGAACGTTGTTGCGATTGAGTTGAACGTTCAATACACGGTCCGAGATCCGGTATCGTTCGCTTTGCGTGTTGAGGATCCAGAGCGATCTCTGCAACATGCCGTTGAGTCGGCTCTTCGTCACGAAGTGGGTAGCACCAACCTAGATCCAATCTTAACTGAAGGGCGTGGTATTTTGGCAGACAGCACGAGAGAGCGTTTGCAAGATTATATGGATAACTATCAAACCGGCATTAACGTCAGTGTCGTTAACATCAAAGAAGCTAGAGCACCACAAGCTGTTCAAGCGGCGTTTGATGATGTTCAGAAAGCGAAGCTTGATAAAGAGCGTTTCGTAAACGAAGCAGAAGCTTATAAAAATACAGTTATTCCTGAAGCGCGGGGTAAGGCGCAACGTATGTTGCAAGAAGCAAGTGCATATCGTGATCAGGTTGTAGCAAAAGCTCAGGGTGAAGCCGATCGTTTTAAGGCCTTGCTTGTTGAATACAACAAGGCGCCTGAAGTAACCCGAGAACGTCTCTATATCGATGCGATCTCAGACGTATACGGCAATAGCAGTAAGGTTTTGATTGATGTTGAGGGCGGTAATAATATGATGTATCTGCCTCTGGATAAGATTATTTCTGAGCGATCAAACTCTGCACCATCTAGCGTGAGGTCTGACGCTAGCTCTTCTGATATTTCAGCAATCGCAGATCAAGTAATTGAAGAGATTAGATCTCGCAACTCGCGTTCATCAGCTAGGGAGGTGCGCTAATGTCTAAGTCAGTATTATCGTTAGTGGCGGTTCTTATCGCGATCGTCGTATTGTCGTCATCTCTGTATATCGTTGATGAGAGACAGGTTGCGATTAAACTTCAATTTGGTGAAATTGTTGAGTCAGATATTGGACCAGGTATTCACTTTAAGATGCCGTTTGTTCAGAATATTCGCAAATTCGACGCGCGTATTCTAACTCTCGATTCACGTCCTGAACGCTTCTTGACTGTTGGTAAAAAGTTCTTGATCGTTGATTCGTTTGTTAAGTGGCAGATCGAAGATGTCAGTGCTTATTACAAGGCGACAGCCGGCAACAGATGGCAAGCGACGACGCTTTTGTCTAACTCTACCAACAAAGGGCTTCGTGATGAGTTTGCTTCTCGTAGCTTGACTGAAGTTGTATCGGGTGAGCGTGATGAGCTCATGTCTGACATTACTACTAAGTTGAATGAGCAGACTTTGGCTGAATTTGGTATCCGAGTTTTAGATGTTCGCGTTAAGGGTATTGATCTACCGGAAGACTTATCTAAAGACGTATATCGCCGTATGTCGACAGAGCGTGAGCGTGAAGCACGTGAAACGCGGTCTCAGGGTCGCGAGTTGGCAGAAGGTATTCGCGCTGATGCGGATCGTGAGAAGGTTGTTATTGAGTCTGACGCGTACCGAGAGTCAGAAATCACACGTGGTGAGGGGGATGCAATTGCGGCATCCACTTACGCTGAAGCGTTCAATAAGAACCCAGAGTTCTATGCGTTTACGCGTAGCTTGCAAGCATATAAGGATACCTTTGCTAATAAAGAAGATGTCCTTTTATTAAAGCCTGATAGTGAGTTCTTCAAATACCTAAATCAGGCTAAATAGGCAAGTTCCTTACTCGTAAATCAATGAAAGAAGCACCTTAGGGTGCTTTTTTCATTTTTTGGCCTTTTTAATACCAACAACACCTTTTGTTGTTTTCAATTAAGCGTTAAAATCGCGCCCCTTTGCCTTTAACGAAATTAGACTTAGCTTAGATGGACTGGAATGATCTGTTCACAGCACTTTGTTTAGTGCTTGTAATTGAGGGCATTATGCCATTCTTGAATCCAAAAGCTTGGAAGCAAACCTTAGCATCGATTCTCAAAGCGAACGATAGAACCATAAGGAGCATTGCGTTAGTTTGCATGCTTGCAGGTCTACTGGGCGTGGTTTTGTTAAGGCAGTAATTTAATGTGTGTATCGACACGAGAAATACTATGAGTTTGACCGAACGTTGGATGTTGCCTGAGGGCGTTGACGAGCTGTTACCACCGGATGCATGGGCTCTTGAGAAAATGCGCCGTGAAATGCTAGATACATACTCAAGCTATGGATATGAATTAGTGTCTCCACCGCTTGTAGAGTTTCTTGAAAGTTTACTTACCGGTACTGGCAGTAAATTGGATTTGCAAACATTCAAAGTTACCGATCAACTGTCAGGGAGAACGCTCGGCATTCGCTCAGACATTACTACGCAAGCCGCTCGTATCGATGCGCACGTATTGAAAAACCATGACATTTCTCGTTTATGTTATGTCGATAGCGTGTTGCATACGCGTCCAGAACATACGATGACCAATCGAAGTCCAATGCAAATTGGATGCGAGCTTTTTGGGTCTGACAATGAAGCAGCAGACTTAGAAGTGATGTCTTTGATGCTAGAGACATTGACTATTGCAGATGTCTCAAAGGTTCATGTGGACTTGGCGCACGTTGGTATATATCGTGGCTTGATGACTTCAGCTGAGCTCCCGAGAGAACTAGAAGATCGAATTTTCAGCGCATTGAATCGCAAGTCAATTCCCGAGCTTGATACGCTAGCCGCTGAACATAAGTTGCCGGTTATCGATATTATTCGCGAAATCGCTCTGCTTAGCGGCAGTATTGATGCCTTGTCGGAAGTGCGAAAAAGCATATCCCAGTACTCTGAATTAGCTAGTAACGAAACTTTAGATGCCGTTGATGCTTTGATGCGTTTTGCTGAGTTGGTTGGCGAGCGTTTCCCAGAAATTGAACTAGGCTATGATTTCTGCGAGTTACGAGGCTATGACTATCATACTGGCGTGATGTTCAGCGCATATACACCAAGCTTTGGATATGCATTGGCTAAAGGTGGACGATATGACTCCATCGGCGCTGAATTTGGTGAATCTCGCCCAGCAACCGGTTTTAGTGCAGACTTAAAAACGCTCGTGCGTTTGCAGTCTCGTATTAGCACAATGAATTCAGGGGCGATTTTAGCTCCATACGGCACAGATAAAGCGTTGCTAGAGCGGATCGCTGATTTGCGACAGACGCAGCGTGTCGTGCAAAGCCTTTCAGAATCAGATGAGCAGACCTACGGTTGCTCTAAAAAACTTGCTCAAAGCCAAGACGGCCAGTGGGTAGTTGTTGAAATTTAATCGGTTACTTTAATGGTAACTTTCAGCTTTATTGCTAGAGAAATTGAAATATGGGTAAGAATGTTGTCATTTTAGGCACCCAATGGGGTGATGAGGGCAAAGGAAAAATCGTTGATCTTTTGACTGATCAGGTTACTGCGGTGGCGCGTTTTCAGGGTGGCCACAATGCGGGGCATACCTTGGTTATCGACGGCCAGAAGACGGTGCTTCACCTTATTCCATCTGGTATTTTGCGAGATGGTGTGACCTGCTTAATTGGCAACGGTGTTGTGCTAGCTCCCGATGCATTATTGAAAGAAATGCGCGGTCTTGAGGAAAACGGTGTTCCTGTTCGTGAACGTCTTAAATTGAGCTTAGCTTGTCCTTTGATTCTTCCTTATCACGTGGCACTTGATCAGGCGCGCGAAATTGCAAAAGGCGCCAATAAGATCGGCACGACAGGTCGCGGTATTGGCCCGGCCTATGAAGACAAAGTATCTCGTCGTGGTCTTCGCTTAGGTGATTTAGCAAACCCAGAAGCATTTGCTGAAAAACTAAAAGAGATCATGACTTATCACAACTTTGTATTAGAGAATTTCTATAAAGTTGAGCCTATCTCTTATGAGAAAACACTCGAAGAAACCCTTAAGATGGGCGAAGAGTTGCTGCCGCTAGCTGTTGATGTTACTGACGAGCTACATGCATATCGTGAACGTGGTGAGAATATTATGTTTGAAGGCGCGCAAGGTTCGCTTTTAGATATTGATCACGGAACATATCCTTTTGTTACGTCGTCTAATACAACCGCCGGTGGTACAGCAACTGGTAGCGGTTTTGGTCCAATGTATTTGGATTACGTTTTAGGGATTACTAAGGCGTACACGACTCGCGTAGGTTCGGGTCCATTCCCAACAGAGTTATTTGACGATAATGGTCGTCATCTAGCAGAGAAAGGTCATGAGTTCGGTGCAACCACGGGTCGTCCTCGTCGTTGCGGTTGGTTTGATGCAGTAGGCTTACGTCACGCGATTCAAATTAACTCAGTTTCGGGTATTTGTCTGACCAAGTTGGACGTGCTCGACGGTCTTGAGACTATTAAAGTTTGCGTCGCATACAAAACAAAAGCTGGTGAAAATATATCTCGTCCGCCACTTGATGGAGAAGGCTACGATGATCTAGAACCGGTGTATGAAGAGCTTCCGGGGTGGTCTGAAAGCACGCTTGGGGCGAAGACCTTAGAAGAGCTCCCAGCTAACGCTCAGTCATATATCAAGTACCTAGAAGGTAAGATTCAGGCGCCGATTGACATTGTGTCAACAGGCCCAGATCGCGTAGAAACGATTGTTCTTCGCCATCCTTTTGACTAAGCCCTCGGCTGTCTTGTATAAAAAACCGCTCAATGAGCGGTTTTTTATTGTCTGCAAATTTTCAGAATGAATTATTTTGGCTTGCTTGCGACCAGTGTTGCACGCAAAGGTGCAGGGTAGCCTTCTACGGTTAGATTTGGATTGGCTGGGTCAAGGAAGTCGGCTAGAGACTGAAAGTCCATCCACTCGGTTGCGCGCTGTTCGTCTAGGCTGGTTTGATCTAGATCTACACACTTAATGTCGGTAAAGCCGGCGCGTCGAAGCCATAGTTCTAAGGTTGGAACGCTTGGAAGATACCAAACATTTCGCATCATAGCGTATCGGTCCTCTGGCATTAATGAATAGCCAAGTTCGCCTTCGACTACTAATGTCTCTAATACGAGCTCGCCACCAGGTTTCAACGCCCCTTTAAGTTCATAAAGGTGGTCGATAGGTGACTTACGATGGTAAAGCACCCCCATCGAAAATACGGTATCAAAGTGTTCTAGTTGAGGGTGGACGTCCTCCATCTTTATCGGTAGTAAATGTATCGGTGCATCTCGGCCACAATACTTCTTAATTGCGTTGAATTGCATTAGGAATAGATAGCTGGGGTCAATGCCAATAACGCGGTTTGCTCCCTCACCAAGCATTCTCCAACAGTGATATCCTGAGCCACATCCCACGTCCAATACATTTTTATTCGCGAGCGGACTAATATGAGGACTAACTCGGTCCCACTTCCAATCAGAGCGCCATTCGGTATCAATGTGAGTATTGAATAATTCAAATGGGCCTTTTCGCCATGGCCGAAGCTTTACTAATGCATCATAGAGTTGCTCTTGGGTGGTTGCATCGATTGATGCATTGGCACCCACGCGTGACGAGTTGATGTGAGTGGTTTCGGGATTAATAGCCGGAAGGTTGTCGAGCGCGTCTATCCAGCGCTGCATGTCGCCATGAGGCTTCTCGTATAGCTTTTGCTTCAGCAATAGTTCTAGAGAGGGAACCCAGTTCTTGAGGCGTTTATGGCCTTGCATGTACGTGATGAGATCACCAAATACCTGGTCATAATTCATTTTATTTAGCCTTTATAGCGAGCATCGAGAAGAAATTAAAGCACTGATACCAAGTGAAGGTGTTTTCGAAGCCCGCGTTTCGTAGTCGAGAGTAATGTGTACTTTCCGAGTCTGTGAGAAGAACTTTTTCGATAGCATTACGTTTTTGACTGATTTCGAGGTCGCTATAGCCATTTGCCTTTTTAAATAGCCAGTGCAACTCTTGCTGTTCTAGTTGTTCCTGCTCCTCATTGAAATGTAGTTTTTCGGACAAGATCAATACACCACCTGGAACTAGCGCCGCATAAATTTTATCCAGGAGGGCTTGGCGGTCCTCTGGGACAAGAAATTGAAGAGTGAAGTTCATTGTTACTACCGAGCATGGTTTGAAAGAGATATTTTGAATGTCATCTCCAACAAGGCTGACCGGCGTCGGATGGTTGTCTAGTTCGATATAATGCCCGCAGCGCTCAATCATTGAAGGTGAGTTGTCGATGCCAACAATCTCGGATAGAACGCCTCCACCGTGGCGCATTGCTAATGTTGCCGCACCAAGGGAGCAGCCCAGGTCGTAACCAAGTGTATCAGGTTGTGCGTAGCGCTCAGTAATTAAACTAATCATCGGGATGATAGTTTTATAACCCGGTACTGAACGCTGGATCATATCGGGAAAAACGCGAGCCACTGCTTCATCAAACTTAAAATCGTTCACACGATTAAGTGGTGATGAGTATATGTCATCAGGTCTTGTTTTTTGATTGCTCATGCTTGTTTGACCGTATTAATCGGCACATTTAATCCCACGATTTTTGTAATCTACAAGCAGGCCTTGCATTTGATCGTCATGGTCGTTTTCTATGAATAAATATCCATTATGACAAGCAGAGCTTTGATGCGAAGGCTTCTGGGAAAGTCGGTAGTTAACATCTTCTTCCGGGATGTAGATGACTTTATAGTCGGCTAATGAATACTGCTCTGGCTCATTGCTTACGTGGACGATCTTTCCTTGCCAGTCTAGTACGCCTACTGTGCCTGCAATGCTGATAAAAATAGCAAACACTAAAGTGCGCATGCTGACCGTATCGTTGTTCGAAGTTTGTGTGTCGCTCATTGTTACTCAATTGAAAAACTATTTCGGAGGATTGTAGAACTTAGGGAGCAAGTTGCAATGGGTTTTCGTGTAATAGTGATAGTTGTTCACGAAGCTCTAGGATGTGCTCGGACCAATACCGTTCAGCGTTAAACCAAGGAAAGTGCATTGGGAATGCGGGATCTTGCCAACGACGAGCTAACCAAGCTGCGTAGTTCATTAGACGCAAGGTTCTTAGTACTTCAATGAGTCTAAGTTCTTTGAGTTCGAAGTTAGCGAATTGTTCGTAACCCTCAAGAAACTCTGATAGGAGTGAAGTTTGCTGAGTGCGATCTCCCGATAATAAGAGCCAGATATCTTGAATGGCTGGCCCCATAAGGCAGTCGTCAAAATCGACGAAGTGCGCAAGGTCATCTCGCCAAAGAATGTTACCCATATGGCAATCGCCGTGTATGCGCAAGAAACTAGGGTCGGCTTCATCCCAAATTGATTCCATTAGGCTAATTAAGTCATTGCTGAGCGAAGAGTATGCTGACTCCAAACTCATCGGAATGAACTCATTGGTAAGGAGAAAGTCGCGACTTTGTTTGGCCATCCTATCGATACTAATTGATGTGCGATGTTTGAATTGCTTGGTCGCACCGCATGCATGTAATCGTCCAATATTTAGACCGATTCTGTACATTGTATCTGGGAGTTCAAGCTCAGGAGCATAGCCGCCTTGCATTGGAAATAGTGCGAACTGAAATCCGTTAAATTCGTGAATTGAACTGTTATTAACGAGTGACGGAGCAACAAGATTAATTTCTTGTTGCTGCAGCTCAAAGCAAAAGTCATGTTCTTCTCGGATCGCTTCCGTTGACCAGCGGTTGGGTCGATAAAATTTAGCGATGCAAGGTGAGCCATCTTCAATACCAACGCGATATACACGGTTTTCGTAGCTATTTAGCGGGAATATGCGCTGATCGCTAATTAATCCGAGCGACTCTACAGCATCTATGACGGTATCTGGTACAAGGTTTTCGTATGGGTGTTGCATAGTGGCTATCAAAAATGGCTAATCGAACAAGTCTAACTGATGTTTGTCGTTTTTATTGTTACCAATCCGTACACCCAACCCTAGTAAGCGAATAGGCAGGTCTTTACGCTCCCATGCTTTTTCAATCATATTTATAAATGAGTCTGCAGATTTCCAATCTTCGATGCCTGCATGGATTGCTTCATCCATCGTGGTTTGTGTGAAATCATTAAACTTAAGCTTAATATAGCGCCCTAGTATGAGGTTTGGGTTTGCCTTGCTAACCCGTTCGGAAAGTTGTTCAAATTGCTTATAGAAAGCCGGAGAAAGCTCCTTCAATGAGCTAATGTCCGAACTGAAAGTGGTTTCGACAGACAAAGATTTTCGTTGGCGTTCTGTTACGACGGGGCGGTCATCAAACCCATTTGCGAGCTCGAGTAAGCGTTTCCCGTATTTTCCAAACCTCTCGATTATTTTATTTGAGTCGTAATTCCGAATATCTGTGCAGGTTTCGATATTCATCTCTTTTAATTTTTGAGCAGTGACCTTTCCTACGCCATTAATTTTAGTAACGGGTAGCGCGGCGACAAAGCTGTCAACTTGGTCAGGGGTAATGACAAATAACCCCGCCGGTTTGTTCCAGTCACTTGCAATTTTGGCGAGAAATTTATTAGGCGCTACGCCTGCAGAAACACTTAGATCAACCGTAGACTTGATGTCGTTTTGAATCGCTTGGGCGATTAGGGTTGCGCTTGAGTGAAATTCTGTACATTGAGAAACGTCTAGGTAGGCCTCGTCGAGGGATAAGGGTTCAATTAAGTCCGTGTATTGACGAAATACTTTATGCATTGCTAGAGATGCTTCACGATAGGCTTCGAAACGTGGCCTAATAAATACGAGCTGAGGGCAGAGTCTCAGCGCGACACTCGAAGGCATTGCTGAATGCACGCCATACTGTCTCGCTATATAATTACAGGTTGCGACCACTCCTCGCCCGTTGGGGTTTCCTCCAACAGCAATAGCTTGAGTTTTTAATGCCGGGTTGTCTCGTTCTTCGACGGAAGCGTAAAAAGCATCTGCATCAATGTGTATGATTTTTCTCATTTGCGATAGTGTAATCTATAAGGCGAAATCATTATCGCCTATGGACTGTTTTTAATTTAGGGAATTGTGGTCTTATGGATCGTTACAAGGTTGATACGGTCGTTATTGGCGCAGGTGTTGTGGGCTTGGCCGTCGCGTGGGCGCTTGCAAAACTTGGGCGTGAAGTTTGGATTTTAGAAAAAGAATCTAGCTTCGGGCATGGCACATCATCGAGAAACAGTGAGGTTATACATGCTGGAATCTATTATACAAAAGATAGTTTAAAGGCTCGATTGTGCGTCCAAGGTAAGCATTCGCTTTATCGTTATTTAGATGATAGAGATCTGCCTTATAAGCGCTGCGGCAAATTAATTGTTGCTACTAATGATGCTCAGGTTGATGAAATAAATAACATTATCCAGCGAGCAAATGGAAATGGCGTTGAAGACCTTGAGATGCTTTCAGTATCTGCACTTCAAAAGCTTGAGCCGGCGTTGTCGGCAAAGGCAGCGATTTTATCCCCATCAACTGGCATAGTAGATAGCCATTCATTTATGCACAGTATGTTGGGAGATGCAGAGCGCGACGGGGCGCAGTTAGTTACTAATTGCCAGGTTGAGATTTGTGAAGCTTCTGACAATAAATATCTGCTGAATCTAGTAGGTCACGATTGCTTGCTAGAGGCCGTCAACATCGTTAATGCCGCTGGTTTGTATGCTCCTCATTTAGCTGAAGACATTTTTCACGCCTATGCTCAATGTGGGTATGATTTTCAAGGCGAGTATGCCAAAGGCAGTTATTTTACATACGATGGCCGAACTCCTTTCAATCGTCTCATTTATCCCGTGCCTGAAGATGGTGGGCTTGGTGTTCATCTAACGCTGGATTTAGATGGCAGTGCGCGATTTGGGCCGGATGTCGAATGGAAAGGTGGACTAGGTGAGCGAGAGTTAATTGATTTTGACTACGCGGTTGATCCGTCGAGACGTAGTTTCTTTGCCTCGAGCATTCGGTCGTATTGGCCTGAGGTTGACGAAAGTCGTCTGCAGGCGGGCTATGCCGGTTTGAGGCCGAAACTAAAAATTAATGGCAGACTGTGTAACGATTTTCTGATTCACTCTGAGCGAGATCACGGATTAAAAGGTTTCGTAAATTTACTCGGAATAGAGTCGCCAGGACTGACATCTTCGATGGCTATTGCGGATTTAGTCTCCGAGTACTTTGCATGACAGTGCCGATTCCAATCAATTGACGTAAGGGGTAATTATTGTTTCGGAGTGCGCGCAAATGCCCAAATCTCAATTCTCTTCGCTCCAGCCTGTTTTAGCATTCTAGACGCTTCGTCTACCGTTGCTCCCGTGGTCACGACATCGTCAACAATAGCGATACTTTTTCCTTTGACGAATTCTATATTTCGAACGGAAAAACTGTTTTTAATGTTTTTCAGTCGAGCAGCTTTATTAGAGCGCTTTTGCTGCTTTGTTTCATTAGTTTTAACAAGCAAATTGTTGCGATATCGAATGCCAGTTTTATGACTTAGCCGAGTAGCAAGTTCGTTAGCTTGGTCGAACTGATGTTCCTCATGTTTTTTGGGGTGCATAGGGATAGCGCACAAGAGGTCAGGGTAATCTGCGTTACTTAGTTTTCTGTTTTCAATAATAGCAATCGACATCGATTCGGCTATGTATTTTTTTGCGAGAAATTTAAAGTCTTGGCATAGCTTTGAGATTGGGAATTCGTATGAGCATGGAGCGAAAATTTGATCAAAGTAAGGCTGAGTATTTTTGCAGTCGTTACATATGGATTCATGAGCTCTGACTGTGATTGAACATGTAGCGCACTTAGGTTGGCTTGCCTGAATGTCCTCTAAGCAGTTTTTGCACAAAGCGTTGTGCGAGTCAGAATGCTTGTTACATAAATGACAGCGATTTAAGAGTAGGTGCTTGTATGGCGTATTGAAAAGGTATTTTGACTTGTTAACCAGTATTCTGATTTTGGTTGACAAGTCTTGATCTGACTTTATCATTCACACTATCCTTGTGTTGATGCCAAGCAATGTAACACATCAACATTAATTTCCTCATTAAATAGATAGCAAGAGAGGCGTTTGGCCAAGATGAATATGAATCTAGGTGTGGTAAGGCATGACTGGGATAAAAAGGAAGTAGAGGAACTTTTTAATCTCCCATTTAATGATTTACTGTTCAAAGCTCAAGTGGTTCACCGCCAACATTTTGATCCAAATGAAGTGCAAGTGAGCACTTTGCTATCTATCAAAACTGGTGCATGCCCTGAAGATTGCAAGTACTGTCCGCAAAGTGGACATTACAATACTGGCCTTGAAAAAGAGAAGCTGATGCAAGTGGAAGCGGTATTAACAAAAGCTAAGCAAGCTAAGGAAAAAGGAAGTAGTCGTTTCTGTATGGGAGCCGCTTGGAAGCATCCGAGTGATAAAGACCTCCCTTACGTATTAGAAATGGTCAAGGGTGTTAAAGAATTGGGCTTAGAAACGTGTATGACTCTCGGTATGTTGAGAGATGATCAGGCTCAAGAGTTGGCAGATGCAGGTTTGGATTACTACAACCACAACCTAGATACGTCGCCTGACTTTTACGACAAGATCATTACCACACGAAGCTACCAAGATCGTCTTGATACCTTGCAGCATGTGCGTGATGCAGGTATGAAAATATGTAGTGGTGGCATTATTGGTATGGGTGAACGCGCATCAGATCGTATTGGCTTGCTAGTGCAGCTTGCTAATTTGCCGCAGCAACCTGAGAGTGTTCCTATTAATATGCTCGTTAAGGTAAAAGGAACACCCTTAGAAGATGTGGAGGATGTTGATCCGTTCGATTTCATTCGATGCATTGCTGTAGCGCGCATTATGATGCCGAAAAGTCATGTCCGCTTGTCTGCTGGACGTGAATCGATGAGCGATGAAATGCAAGCGCTTACCTTTATGGCGGGTGCTAACTCGATCTTTTATGGAGAGTGCTTGCTAACTACTCCTAACCCCGAAGCGCACAAAGATATGCAGCTATTTAAGCGCTTAGGCTTGCGTCCAGAGCAGCGTATTGAAGAGTCTGATGAAACACAAGAAGCTGTGCTGAACCAAGCAATTGTGAAGGATCAAGAAGCGAAAAATCCAATGTTCTATGAAGCAAGTGCAACTAGTGCTGGCGATTCAGTCCAACACTAGGTTTGTCTGTGGCGTACGACGCACCTTATTGGCGTGATCAACTATCTCTGATTGAGCAGAAAGCGCTTCTCAGAAAGCGCTTTGATGTTCACTCTCGAAGTGGAGTTGAGCTCGTCACTAATGGCGAGAAATTAACTAATTTTGCAAGTAATGATTATCTTGGCCTCGCGAGCCATCCTGAGATTGTTGAGGCCTTGTGCACGTCGGCACGCACCTATGGTGTCGGTAGTGGCGCTTCCGATGTTGTGTCTGGCCACTTTCAGGCGCATTCAGATCTGGAGCAAAAGCTAGCTCGCTTCACTAAGCGTGATAAAGCTTTGTTGTTTTCGACGGGGTATATGGCAAACCTAGCTGTTGCATCTGCGTTTGCGAATTCTCGTGCTCTATTACTACAAGATAAGTTGAATCACGCGTCATTGATTGACGGCGCCAAGTTGTCTGGTGCGAGAGCGCAAAGGTATCTGCATAATAACCCTGCTAGCCTCGGTAATTATCTAGCTAAACTGTATGACGCAGATAAATACGACCACTGCTTAGTTTTGAGTGATGGTGTGTTTAGTATGGATGGTAATGTCGCTGATATTTCTCAATTAAGCGAAGTATGCTCGTCTTATACATCTTTGCTCGCCATTGATGACGCGCATGGACTTGGGGTTTTAGGTGAGGGCGGTTGTGGTAGCGTGCTTTCACAAGGTGTTTCTCAAGAACAGTGCCCGCTGTTAATTGGTACATTCGGTAAAGCGTTTGGTACTTTTGGAGCCTTCGTCGCAGGACCTGAGGATCTTATTTCATATTTAGAGCAAGTCGCTCGCCCCCATATCTATACCACCGCGTTGCCGCCAAGTTTAGTCGATGCAACAAGTAAAAGCCTTTCGTTAATTGAAGCGGGTGATGATCTGAGGACTTTGCTCAATCAGCGAATTACTCAATTCAAAGAGGAATTGAGTGACAGTGGTTTTACTCTGTTAGATTCTCAGACTGCGATACAAGGCGTTGTATTAGGTGATAATCAGTTAGCTCTTGATGCAGGAGCATTTTTACGTGCTCGAGGTTTTTTAGTGGGCGTCATACGACCGCCCACTGTTCCCCAAGGTAGTGCCCGCTTGCGTATTACTATGAGTGCCGCGCATAACGCTTCAGATTTATCAAATTTGACTCAAGCTCTCAAAGAATTCCGCCGTGAGAGGATGGAGGCATGAGCAAGTACGTAGACCTTTTGTTTATTCAAGGTTGGTCGGTTTCTGAAGAATTCTACGCCGATTGGCTTCATGGTTTGTCAAAAGAACTTATGAGCAATCGATCAATCAAGATAGTAGCGTGCCCTGAGCGTGGCGATATTCGTTGGCTGGAGCATTTAGCCAAGGAATATGTATCGCCTAATACGGTGATTATTGGTTGGTCGCTAGGTGGAATGTTGGCCATTAAGCTCGCAGCTTACCTTGAAGGGGCTAATAAACCGTACGACCGTTTAGTGACACTAATGAGCTCGCCCAAGTTCGTAGAGTCGACGGATTTTCAATGTGGTATGAAGCGACAGGACTTTGCTGATTTTGTGAGCTCTATTAGCGATGATCGAGCGATCGTGAAAACGTTTCCGTTTTTGTGTATCAAAGGTGCTCCTAAGCAATCCTCTTTATTGAAGCGAGTTCGCGAACAGTACGACCTTTGTTTATTAGAGGAATCAAATCGGCGCCAAAGTCTTAAGTTGCTAGGCGAATTGGATGTGCAGGAAGAGCTTGCCGACTTAACTCAGTCAGCACTCATGATATTCGGCGATCAAGATGTTTTGGTTAAGCAAAGCTGCGCTTTAGAGATTAAGAGCCAGTTTACTCATCATAAGAGCGTAATCATTGATGGTGTAGCGCACTTCCCGTTCGTTGATTCGGTGGGGCAGGTGCTTGTATCAGAGCTAAGTGACTTAAAGGCTGCGGTTCAAGATGTCCAATCAAAATGTAGCGAGTAAATCAGAGTTAGCAAATTCGTTCGGTAAAGCCGCTCAAAATTACGACGCTTCAGCATATCTACAGAAAATGGTTGGTAATCAGTTAATTGAGCATACTCTTGCGTGCGATGTTTCCTTCCCTCAAGGACTTGGGGGAGATCTTGGTTGCGGCACTGGGTATTTTTCCTCAGATGTAAAAACGAAATTCCAGCTCGCCGAAATGCTGTTGCTCGACATTTCTGAATCGATGGCGCGATACGCCTTTAGCCGGTGGTCTGAGGAAGCGTTGGTTAACGAACCGACTTCAACTCGTGCGTTTTATCCTCTAGTGCTAGATGCCGAAAATATAGCTTTGCAATCCGAGGTTCTCGATTTTTGCTTCTCCAGTTTGGCGCTTCAATGGGTGAATGACTTGAAAACAGCCTTAAAGCAAGCTCACGCTGCGCTAAAACCTGGTGGTGTTATAAGCTATTCAACCTTAGTCGATGGCACTTTGGATGAGTTGAAAACGTCATGGTCTAGGGTCGATGACGCAACGCATGTAAACGAGTTTATGACTTATAGGGCTTGCCTCAACGCTGCGTTGGAGCTTGGTTATGAAGTGTTAGTTGATGAGCAGTCTCCAATAGTTGTTGAGTATCAGCGTCCTATGGATTTAATGAAGGATTTAAAAGCGATCGGTGCGCATAATATCTCGAGAGGTCGCTCAAAGGGGCTTGCAGGTAAGGGTAAGCTAAAACGAGTACTTCAAGCATATGAAGACTTTCGGCATCCAAAGGGGCATTACCCAGCAACCTATCAAGTTGCGTATTTTGTGCTTAAGAAAAAACGATGAGTGATTAATGAAAAAATATTTTGTAACCGGTACAGATACTGAAGTAGGTAAAACTTTTTCTAGTTGTCGCTTGCTAGAAGAAGCGCATCGGCAAGGAATGAGCACCCTAGGGCTAAAGCCGGTGGCAGCGGGTTGTGAAATGCTCGATAGCCAGATGAAAAACGAAGACGCATTAGCTTTGATTGAGGCATCTTCAGTCAAATTGCCTTATGCCCAGGTAAATCCAGTCGCACTGGAGACTGCATGTTCGCCGCATATCGCGGCAAGTATATCTAAGAAGGCAGTTAGCGCTTCGAGATTGACCGGATACGTGCGCGGCGCGTTAATGAGCAAGGTAGACTTCGCGCTTGTTGAGGGTGCTGGAGGTTGGAGAGTACCAATTAGTCCTCGCGAAACCATGGCAGACCTCGCCAAAGAATTAGGTTATCCAGTTATTGTTGTGGTTGGAATGAAGCTTGGTTGTTTGAATCATGCATTACTGACCGCAGAAGCGATCCGTAATGACGGGCTTGTATTAGCAGGTTGGATTGCGAATCAACAATCTTCAGACCAAATGAGCTATTTTGATGAAAATGTTCATACTTTGCGCCAAGCTATAAATGCACCTTGCTTAGGTGTTTTGCCGCATCAATCAGGTAGCGTTTCTGCAGAATTTGGTAAATATATACATTTAGATTGTTTAACTGTGTAAAAGATATGCTCAATGCTTGCACAGCCAACCAAGCTTTGCTTCAATTAAATTGATCAGAAATTAATCAATGGTTTGGCAAATGAATATCAATGCAGTATCAGAAATCGGATTGAGCGGTGTACGCACAGGGTTAGAAGGTGCCGAAAAGGCAGCTGCTGAAGTCGTTCGTGCTGGAACCGTAGATGGTGCTGATGGTACAAATGATGTTGTCGAACCAATCATTGAACTTCGCTTATATCAACGTTCTGTTGAAGCGTCATCACAAGTAGTTCGCACCGCGGATGAAGTACTTGGTACTCTTCTCGATACCCTAGCATAACCCTCGTTTAATTCTCCCTTGTTTAAAGGTTCGCGTTTTTGTGCGAGACGCACTCCTGTTTGTTCTCTTTTAGTTTCTCGTAATGCTTGACAAAGCATACAAGCGAACGTATGTTTCAAACACTCGTTTGATTTAGAGTCGAAACCGGCACGTGTACTGTTAACACGGGCTTTGAAATTTAATTAGTTTTCAAACGAAACCGAATAAAATTGAGGTAACGTTATGCCAGAATATAAAGCTCCCCTAAGAGACATTAAGTTCTTAATGGACGAAGTGCTTGATAGCGAACAGCACTACCAAAACATCGGTGCGACTGATGCAACTCCTGACATGATCGATGCGATCGTTGCTGAAGGCGCTAAGTTCTGTGAAGAAGTTCTTGCACCTATTAATCAATCAGGTGACCAAGAAGGTTGTACTTGGAGCGAAGACGGTGTTAAAACGCCGACTGGTTTTAAAGAAGCATATCAGCAGTACGTAGAAGGCGGATGGCCTTCAATGAACGCTCCTGTTGAGCACGGTGGTCAAGGTCTTCCAGAATCGATCAACATCATTCTCAGTGAAATGGTTGGTACTGCTAACTGGGCATGGGGTATGTACCCTGGTTTATCTCACGGTGCACGTGCAACACTTGAAGAGCACGGAACACCTGAGCAGCAAGAGACTTACCTGACTAAACTTATCTCTGGTGAGTGGACAGGGACTATGTGTTTGACTGAGCCGCAATGTGGTTCTGACCTAGGTATCCTTACTACTAAAGCTGAGCCAAACGCTGACGGTTCTTATGCTATCACTGGTACTAAGATCTTTATCTCTGCTGGTGAGCACGACATGGTCGATAACATCGTTCATATCGTACTGGCACGTCTTCCAGGTGCTCCGGAAGGTACAAAAGGTATTTCTTTGTTCGTCGTTCCTAAGTGTCTTCCTGATGCAAACGGTGAAGCAGGTGAGCGGAATGCTGTTTCTTGTGGTTCTATTGAGCACAAGATGGGTATTCACGGTAACTCAACTTGTGTGATGAACTTCGATGGCGCGAAAGGTTGGTTGATTGGTCCAGAAAACAAGGGCCTAAACTGCATGTTTACGTTCATGAACGTTGCGCGTATCGGTACTTCTATCCAAGGTCTTGCGGCTGCGGAAGGTTCTTTCCAAGGTGCACTTACATACGCTAAAGATCGTTTGGCGATGCGTTCATTGACTGGTCCTAAGAACCCAGAAGGTAAAGCTGACCAAATCATCGTGCATCCTGACGTTCGTCGTATGCTTCTTACTCAGAAAGCTATCGCGGAAGGCTCTCGTGCGATGATCTACTATGCAGCTCAACAGGCTGACCTAGTTACTCACGGTGAAGGTGAAGATCAGAAAGCTGCTGATGAGATGCTTGGCTTCTTGACGCCAATCTTGAAAGCATTCTGTACTGAAGCTGGTTTTGAAGCTGCTAACCACGGTTTACAAGTATTCGGTGGCCACGGTTTCATTGCTGAATGGGGCATGGAGCAAATCGTTCGTGATACGCGTATCGCACTTCTTTATGAAGGAACTACTGGTATTCAGGCGCTTGACTTACTTGGTCGTAAGATCCTTATGAGCCAGGGTGCATCACTTCGCAACTTCACTAAGCAGGTACATAAGTTCTGCCAGGCTAACGAAGGTAACGAAGCCTTGAAACCATTCATCGAGAAACTAACTACTCTTAACAAAGAGTGGGGCGACATCACAATGAAAGTTGGCATGAATGCTATGAAGAACCGTGATGAAGTTGGTGCGGCTTCTGTAGACTTCCTAATGTACTCTGGTTACGTATGCTTGGCATATTTCTGGGCGCAAATGGTTAAAGTTGCTCAAGAAAAGCTAGACGCTGGTACTGCTGAAACTGGTTTCTATACAGCTAAAGTACAAACTGCACAGTTCTACTTCGATCGTATCCTTCCACGCACAGCTGCGCACGCGCAGATGATTGCTGCAGGTAGCGACTCGATGATGGCAATCGACGAAGAAAACTTCGCATTCTAATTGTCATTATTCATGAAAAAGCCCGCTTTGCGGGCTTTTTTGCGTTATAATGCGCGCGATTTTTTTGGCTGACGGCGTTCTTTGAGCGCTTTAGCTCATAGATAAACACAAAGAATTAATTGAGGATTAGGAAATGGCAGAGTACAAAGCGCCCCTTCAAGATATTCGCTTCGTAATGAATGAAGTGTTTGAAGCAGAAAAACTTTGGGGTTCATTGGCAGGCACGCAAGATGTCATTGACATGGAAACTGCTGATGCAATTTTAGAAGAGGCTGGAAAAATTACAGCTTCGTTGATTGCACCATTGAGTCGTGAAGCTGATGAAGAAGGTTGTCACTTTGATAACGGTAAAGTCACTGTACCTGCAGGCTTTGTAGATGCATATAAAACGTTTGCTGAAGGTGGTTGGTCAGGTTTGACTGGTAACCCAGTTTACGAAGGTATGGGCATGCCTAAAATGTTGGGCGCTCAGTATGAAGAGATGCTTTACTCTGCTGACATCTCATTCGGTCTATATGTGTGTTTGACTTCTGGTGCGGCATTGGCAATTGATGCGCACGCTTCAGAAGAGCTTAAGCAAAAATACCTGCCAAAAATGTATTCAGGTGAATGGACAGGTGCGATGGATTTGACTGAGCCTCACTCAGGTACAGATCTTGGTATGATTCGCACCAAGGCTGAGCCAAATGCCGACGGTTCATACAGCATTACTGGTACGAAGATCTTTATCACAGGTGGTGAAAATGACCTGACTGATAACATCATTCATTTGGTGCTTGCGAAACTTCCGGATGCGCCAGCTGGATCAAAAGGTATTTCTCTTTTCCTAGTGCCGCGTAACAGTGTTGATGACAACGGCGTTGTAGGTGAAAACAATAACGTTACTTGTGGTTCTATCGAACACAAGATGGGTATTAAAGCTTCCGGTACCTGTGTTATGAACTTTGATGGTGCGCAAGGTTGGTTGGTCGGTGAAGTAAACAAAGGTCTTTTGGCTATGTTTACAATGATGAACTACGAACGCTTGAGTGTTGGTATTCAAGGTTTCGCCGCAGCAGAGCGCTCTTACCAAAACGCACGTGAATACGCACTTGATCGTATTCAAGGTCGTGCAGCAACAGGTCCTGTTAATACTGAAAAGCAAGCTGACCCGATTATCGTTCACGCTGACGTTCGTCGTATGCTTCTTACTATGAAGGCTTACACAGAAGGCTCGCGTGCTTTCTCTACCTACGTTGCAAGTTACCTCGACATTGCTAAGTTCTCTGATGATGCCGATCAGATTAAGCATGCAAATGCAATGATTGCGCTTCTCACGCCAATCGCTAAAGCATACATGACAGACCGCGCATTAGATTCTTGTGTTGCTGGTCAGCAAGTATTTGGTGGTCATGGCTTTATTCGTGAGTGGGGTCAAGAGCAACTAGTTCGTGACACGCGTATCACGCAAATCTATGAAGGTACTAATGGCGTTCAAGCAATGGACTTGATGGGGCGTAAAGTTGTTGCTAATGGTGGCAAACTATATGAGCTATTTGCTAGCGAAGTAAAAGAGTTCATTGCTGCTGAATCAGACAATCCTGCGTTGGCTAGCAAACTTGATCAACTTTCTGCAGCTTTAGATCGCTTAACTGAAGCGACTGAATATGTAATCGGTGCAACACAGGGCGACGCAGATGCGATCGGCGCAGCAGCGGTTGAGTACTTGGATTTATTTGGTCTAACTGCATACGGCTACATGTGGGCACGCATGGTTGCAAAAGCAGCACCTAAAGTTGAAGAAGATGTGTTCTACGCGAATAAGCTTAAGACTGCTAACTTCTTCTTTAGTCGTCTTCTTCCAGGGACTCTTTCTCTTCTTGAGGCGATTAAGTCTGGTAGTGAAGATACGATGGCGCTTGAAGCTGAAAACTTCTAAGTCTTATTTAGCGTCAATAAAAAACCGGTACTTGTTACCGGTTTTTTTATGTCTGACATTCGGCCAAAAAAAAGCGGCGTGGTCGCCGAACAAGACCATCACCGCTGAGGTTAAACAAACTAATAACTAAGGAGGGAAATGAAAACCCTGAAACATCTCTGTTTCGTTAGGATAGATATTAGTTTTGGATGGGGCGTATTTTGATCAGCCGAAAGGCTTATTTGCTGAAAGTTAATAAAAACGAAAGGCGAGTTACTTAATTAAATAGCTTAAGAAGGCTGTCTTTAATCTTGTCTACGGCTTCGTTATCTTTCCCAATGATTCCGTCCAAGCGTTCACGATGCTTATTGATGACGCGATCTAGCTCTTTCTCTGTTTTGCGCTTTGCTTCATCAATAGCTGCATTTTGAACTTGCTGCTTCAGTGCGCTGTAGTTGATGTCGCAACGATGTTGATTGGCAATTAGCATGCCTTGGCATGTTAAAGGAATGCTAATGTTCTGAAGTTTTGGATTGATGCGACAGGCATGTGTTGCGCCGTTCGCTTCAGGTTTTATGTAAAAGTTAGCTTCATATGATTGATTTAGAATATCAGCAGTACCATTTATGATTGTGTTCGTGCTATTCGAATTAAGCTTTGTGTGTTGGGTTTGTATGACGGAGTTGTTTAACTCGATTGTACTTGTCAGCTTTTTGATGCTCGTTGAAGAGCCCGCTTTCTCAATGTCATATTTGTCATTATTAATATATGAAATGCCTTTACACAGCCAAGCATCAATATTTATTCCGTCCACACGACCCTGTTGAAGTTCAGCTTGAACACTTCCTGAGTTAGTAGCTTTAAGATCTGGGATGGTGTTACCCGTCAGGGATATAGCGCCATTTAGATCAAGTGTACCTGCAAAGGAAATATCGTTTGTTTGCAGAGTGGGCGGCATAAGTTCTCCAACAATAAGACTATTCGCATCAATGCTAAGATCCCAAACTGGATTGGGCAGTTGTGCATTCACGACTGCGGCGGCTGTGATACTTCCGTTCGCGACTGAGGCTTCATTAGTGCTTCTTATACGGCCGTTGTTTATCAAAATCGATGTTTTGATCCCTGAAGCCTCAATGTGCTGATATCTCAGTTTGTCTTGCACGAGATTAAAGGAGATGTCCGCGTTTTGGATGAAGTCCAATGGCAAGATCTGTTTGACTGCTTCGTTATTTGATTCAATTGCAGCGATATGTGGCGCGGTAACCTGCTTTTGCGAAGGAATTATGGCAGCGAGGTAGTTGTCTATAACCGCCTGATCGCCAGCCAATGAGATGTCATAAAAGTTGGCAGCTGGGCGCGCTTTAATTGAACCCAAGAACTTTGATTCGTCGAACGCTAAGTCGAAATTAGTGCTCTGTAAAGTTCCTGAACGAAATGTAAATGGAGCATCAACTCTTATGTTTTTAAAGGCTTTGTCGTTAATCGGTAAATTTAAACCTAAGTATTGGTTTACATTTGCAAGAGCAAAGGGTGCAACGTGAATCATGCCCGTTATATCAGGACTGGTGCGAAGCTTCTTGGCGACAAATTGAGTATCTAAAGCAATGCTGGCGCCACTGACCTGCATGCTCGAAGCGTTTAGTGTGTCACCTTTCAGGTCATACTCAAAGTTTCCAGTTAGCGAGAGCTGTATGGTTTTCTTATTAGGCAGTATCCCAGAAAGGTCGAGATTATTTTCAAGTCCAATGAGTGATAGCATTTGACGTTCAGCGCTGATATTTGCTTTTGTTCTGAGGCTGTTGAAGTAGCGTGTCCCTTGTAGCTTGTCTTCATAAGTGAAGCTGAATTGAATAGGAAAATCTTCATCTAGTCTTGCATTATTCACTTCTAAGTCAAAGCCGTGAAGTGAGATATTCAGAGAGCTTTGCGCGTTTATGTAGTCCACTCGATAGTTTTGAATATGAATATGCTTTGCCAAAAATGGTATCGTCGCCAACTCTGTGCTTGTAGGTTTCAGATTTGTATTGTCGGTGGTGACAACTGAGCTATCTGTTTTTTGTGACTCTTCGTCGACCGGTTTATCGCCTTTAGTCAAAAGATCCCAATTACGATTTCCAGATTCGTCGACATACAGATGAATATGAGCGCCGTTTGAATAAATTCCGTTAATTTCAGGGGCGAGCTTGAGCAAGCTGAGCGTGTCTATCGATAGGTCGATCTGTGATACCTGAGTAAACACTTGCCCCTCTTGATCTAGAATACTGAGAGAGTCAAGGGTTACACCGAGAGGCCACCAAGAAAGCTTCAATTCCCCATCAATTTTTATAGTTAAACCGAAACGGTCCTTCGTACTGTTTTCGATGTCTCTTTTATAGTCATTGACATCAATACTGCTTAGAACAGTAATGATTGTAAGTACCAAGATAACGAAAATCGTAACTAATATTTTTAGTGCAAGCTTAAGCATGGCCAATGACTGTTGATAATTCGAGTCTAAATCTTAGTGAGTCGAATATATCCATTGGACTAACAGGAGTTTACGGTTTAGACATTTGCGCTTTATCTTCAAAGTGTTTGTCCATATTGATCAGTTAAAAAGCAAGTTTTGATCAGTCCTATGTATTTAAAACTAGAGTAGAGTTACTAAGTTGAATAAAAATAAAACCTGTTAGGAATATCTATGCCAGTTCAAGTCCCTTTGTTGATAAACGGCGAGTTCGTTGAAAGCACAAGCCAAAACAAATTACCTGTATTAAATCCAGCAACCCAAGAAGTCCTTGCTGAAGTGCCATGCGCGTCTGAAGCTGAAATTGAGCTAGCTATTGAAGGCGCTAAACAAGCCTATAAAGCTTGGAAAAATACTGCAGTGACGGATCGTTCTCGTTTAATGTTTCGCTATCAACACCTATTAAAAGAGAAGCAGCGCGAGATAGCAGAAATCTTAGCGGTCGACACAGGTAAGAACATCGAAGATGCTATGGGCGATGTTTGGCGTGGAATAGAAGTCGTCGAGCAGGCGTGCAATATTCCTAGCTTAGTTATGGGGGAAACGGTTGAGAATGTTGCGCGAGAGGTTGATACGTACAGTATCACGCAGTCACTCGGCGTTACGCTTGGCATTACGCCATTTAACTTCCCTGCCATGATTCCTTTGTGGATGTTCCCGATGGCGACGGCATGCGGCAACGCTATGATTCTCAAACCGTCTGAACAGGTCCCGTTGGCAACCATGCGTTTAATAGAGTTGTTTATAGAAGCGGGCGCACCTGCAGGTTTGGTTCAAGTGATCCATGGCGACAAGGATCAGGTTAATTATCTCTTAAATCATGAAGACGTTGTCGCGACATCTTTTGTTGGCTCTGTGCCGGTCGCTGCGCACGTGTATCGCACGGCAACCAATCAGTTAAAGCGCGCTCAATGCTTCGCGGGTGCCAAGAATCACATGGTTGTTATGCCTGATGCCGATAAGGCAACTGTAATGAATGCATTAGTTGGCGCTACGGTAGGCGCTGCAGGACAGCGTTGTATGGCGATTAGTGTCATTGTATTTGTCGGCGAAACAATTAAGTGGGCTGACGACTTAGCAGAGCGCTTGCGAAATGTGAAGCCAGGTGCGTGGGATGACCCTAATGCTGCGTTTGGTCCGGTGATTACACCGGCAAGCAAACAAAGAATTGAGTCATTGATCGAGTCTGGAATTACGCAAGGAGCGACATGTTTAGTTGATGGGCGAGGCGTCGTTGTTGACGGATATCCAGACGGAAACTGGGTCGGGCCAACGCTCTTTAAAGATGTTTCTACTAATATGGATATATATCAACAAGAAATATTCGGCCCAGTAGTATGTTGTATTAATGTTGATTCTCTGGATGCAGCCTTGGATTTGGTTAACAGCAGTCCTTATGGCAACGGTACGTCTATATTTACTCAGTCTGGGATCAGTGCTCGCCGTTATCAGCACGAGGTTGAAGTTGGTCAAGTGGGTATTAATTTGCCTATACCTGTTCCTTTGCCGTTTTTCTCGTTCACTGGTTGGAAAGGTTCCTTTATGGGTGACTTGCATGCTTATGGAAAACAAGCCGTCAGGTTTTATACCGAAACTAAAACCGTGACCTCAAACTGGAAAGCTACGGAAAATCAGTCATCCGGCCCGAACATGAGTATCTCGTTAAAGTAAGAAGCATTTCATTTTTAATTTGCTGATAAAAACAAGGATAAATTATGGCAACGATTACGTTTGTTGGTCTCGGTAATATGGGCGGCCCAATGGCTTTGAATTTGATCAAGGCCGGTCATTCGGTTTATGCGATTGATTTGATGCCTGAGCTCGTTGAAAGCTTAGTTAGAGAAGGCGCGCATAAAGCGCAGTCTTTGGAGGATGCGGTAAAAACATCAGACGTCATTATTACAATGCTCCCTGCTGGAAAGCATGTGGCTTCTCTATTTTTAGGCGAGCCAAATGCCAAACAGGGTTTGCTCGAACAGCTCAGCAACAAGCCTCTGATTATTGATTCCTCAACGATTGATGCCGCAACAGCCAGAAGCGTGCACGACGCTTGTCGTGAAAACGGTATCGATATGGTTGATGCGCCAGTCTCCGGAGGCGTTGCCGCAGCAGCTGCGGGTAGTTTAACGTTTATGTGTGGTGGGGATGCTGTTGCCTTTGAAAAGGCGCAACCTATCTTAGGCGCAATGGGGGCTAATATATTCCATGCAGGTCCTGAAGGTGCGGGGCAGGTTGCCAAAATGTGTAACAACATGCTGCTAGCAATACACATGATCGGAACATCTGAGGCATTAAATCTAGGCGCAAATAATGGGCTAGATCCATCTGTATTGTCTGAAATCATGCTGGCTAGTTCTGGAAAAAATTGGAGCCTAGAAAAATATAATCCTTATCCCAATGTTATGCCGACAAGCCCTGCCTCGAATGATTATCGACCGGGTTTTATGGTAGATCTAATGGCCAAAGACTTAGGCTTGGCGATGGAGAATGCTGTCGAAACTTCAAGTAAAACGCCTCTAGGTCGTGCTGCACATGACATGTATGTCGATAAGCAAGATTCAGGAGAAGGAAAGAAGGATTTTTCTAGTATTCTTGAAGATATCGCTAAATAAAAACGCCGTCATTGCTATTACAAGGAGCCGTAGAGCTCCTTTTTTATTGTCTACAGTTTTTGTGCGAGGAACTTTGCAGTCATAATTTGTCTATAGTGTCCTCTAAACAATTGTAGGGTATGAAAATGCGTGGAGTAAAAGCAGCTCGTTTAGTCATGAGCTTTTTATTAGCGGTATTGCTTGGTGCAAGTAAGGCGGTTTATGCAGAGACCTTATCAGTTTTGTCTCCCTCAGAAGACGACCTAAAACAATGGGAGTCAAAGTCATTTGAGGGAGAGACGCAGTATATGCTCGAGCGTGATAGTGACGGAGCGTCATTCTTGAGGGCAATCAGCAATGCAAGTGCGTCAGGCCTGTTTTTGAAACAAGATATCGATATTAACGAATTTCCTTACTTGAATTGGGAGTGGAGGTCCGATAAGAGCTTAGCTGCATTAGATGAGCAAAGTAAGTCAGGTGATGATTATGTTGCACGAATGTATGTTGTTGTTGATGGTGGTTTGTTTTTCTGGAATACGATCGCACTAAACTATGTTTGGTCTTCTAGCGCTACGAGCAAAGATGCTTGGCCAAATTCCTTTGCCGGCGACAACGCCCAAATGGTTCCCGTAAAAAATGCAAGTTCGGCGTCAGGGACTTGGTATACCGAGAAACGCAATTTGAAAGAAGACTTTAAGGCGTTTTTCGGTAAGGACATATCCCGTATTGATGCAATTGCGATCATGACTGACACAGACAATTCAAAACAAGATGCCCAAGCGAGTTATCGCAATATCTACTTCTCTAAGAATTAGTTAGCTTTGCTGAATCATTATTATGAGATCCTCTTTAAACAACTAAAGGGTATTTTCGAATAAAAACAACTTATAGCAATAAGATATAAGGATATATCTTTTTGATTTAATAGCGTTGATATATACTCACTATGATATTTTACTAAGCAAACTGCACTAATGAACTAAGGAATAATTACCGTGGCGAAAAAGAGAGATGAGTCTGGGATTCTCCCAGAAGTAGTTCATTTCTTCGATAAAGATTCAAACACCTTTTCTTATATTGTTATTGACCCCACCACTAAACACTGTGCAATTATCGATTCAGTATTAGACTTTAATCACGCGTCTGGTCGAATCTCGCATGATAGTGCAGATAGACTTATCCGTTATGTGCAAAATAAATCTTTGTCTCTCGAATGGATCATTGAGACGCACGTGCATGCGGATCATTTATCAGCAGCACCATATATAAAAGAGAGGTTAGGGGGAAGATTAGCGATCGGAGAACAGATCTTGACGGTTCAAGACTGCTTCGGAAAAATCTTCAATGAAGGTAGCAAATTTGCTCGCGATGGATCGCAGTTCGACTATCTGTTTGCCATGGACGAGCAATATAAGATTGGCAATATTGAGTGCATTGCGCTGTTTACTCCTGGACATACCGCCGCTTGTGTGACGCATGTGATTGGTGATGCAGCTTTCGTTGGCGATACCTTATTCATGCCTGATTCGGGCACGGCACGGTGTGATTTTCCTGGCGGTAGCGCGAGCGTATTGTATGACTCTATTCAGAAGATATTTTCCCTTCCCGATGAAACACGCCTTTATATGTGCCACGACTACCAACCTGATGGTCGTGAACTGGAGTTCGTCTCTACCGTTGGAGAGCGGAAAAACAAAAACGTTCATATCTCGACAACGATAAAGAAAGTAGACTTTGTTTCATTAAGAGAACAGCGAGACGCGACACTAGATATGCCGCGTTTAATTATTCCTTCCTTACAAGTAAACATGCGGGCTGGATTTTTGCTCGACGCTGAAGATAACGGCGTTCGTTACTTTAAGGTTCCAATTAATGCCTTTGGTTAAAACAAACAAGCACTGAGAATATTATGGAAATTAAAAAGATTGCAGAAAAATATACGGTTTCAGATCAGATTACTGTTGTCGACGTTTCTAGCTTAGCTGACATGGGTATAGAACTTCTTATTTGTAACCGTCCGAATGGCGAGGCTGCCGATCAAACTCCATATGAAGAGATTGCGCAAGCGGCAGAGAAACTTGGAATTAAGTTCGTTGCCATTCCTTTTGCCGGAGGTCAACTTCAAGCAAGCCAAGTCCAAGAATTTAAAAGCGAACTTGATGCGGGTCTCGTAACGCATGCTTATTGCCGAACGGGCAATCGTTGCACGATCATATGGGAAGAAAGCAGCAAAATTTAATCGATTTTCTTTTGGGTTGATGACTCTGTGAATCAGTATTATTCGAAGCAGTTATTTGTTAACGATATTATCGCTGCGTTTATCGTAACTGCTTTGCTGATTCCTCAATCCATTGCTTACGCAATGCTGGCCGGCCTTCCTCCTCAGGTCGGTTTATTTTCTAGTATTTTACCCATCGTTGTTTATAGCCTTTTTGGTAGCAGTACGACGCTATCTGTGGGGCCTGTCGCAATCATCTCCTTAATGACCGCATCGGCCATAGGTTCAGTTAGTGAAAATGTGGATGTCGGATACGCAGAAGCAAGTATTGTACTGGCTTTGCTGTCGGGGCTTTTCCTCGTCTTGTTTGGTTTATTTCGGCTCGGGCTGATCATTAACTTTATATCAAAGCCAGTCGTGTCAGGATTTATTACGGCTTCTAGTTTGATTATTGTTGCGAAGCAAATAGATCATTTTTCGGCGTTTGATATCTCGTCGTTTAATTCAACATTGGCGCTTGGCGTAACCTGCTTGACAATCCTTTTATTAAATAAACAATTTGGTACTCAGATTTTCTCGCGCTTAATGCCAGCGGGTATCGCGAATTTAATCAGCAAAGCAGTGCCATTTTTGCTAGTCGTTTTAGCTTCGTGTATGTCGTTCTTTTTTGACCTAGAAGCAATAGGGGTTGCAGTTGTTGGTTATATACCTCAGGGGTTGCCTAGTATCTCTTTTGCCGAAGTTGATGTTTCGATTGTCGAGAAGCTGGCATTACCGGCTTTAATGATTAGTTTGATTGGGTATGTCGAGTCTGTATCGGTTGCTCAAACTCTTGGTGCTAAAAAGCGAGAAACTATTATCCCGAATCGTGAGCTTATTGGACTCGGAGCGTCAAATATTGCATCTGGCCTATCCGGAGGAATGCCAGTTACCGGAGGGTTTTCACGATCTGCCGTGAATTTTGAGGCCGGCGCAGCGACTAAGTTATCTAACCTATATGTAGCACTTGGTGTTGCGTTGGCGGCACTGTTTTTAACGCCCTATATCTATTACCTCCCAAAAGTTGTTTTGGCCTCGTTGATCATTGTTGCTGTTATTGGGTTGATGGAGTTTGTGGTGTTTAAACGTACGTGGCTCTATTCAAAAAGTGATTTTCTTGCTGTAGCAGCGACCGTGGTTATCACGCTTACTTCGGGCGTTGAGGCTGGTGTTATTTCGGGTGTAATTATTTCCTTATGTCTTCACTTATACAGGACGTCTAAACCGCACATTGCAGAGGTTGGGTTATTAGAGGGAACAGAGCACTTTAGGAACGTGAAGCGATTTGATGTGACGACTTGTCCCAGAGTGCTGAGTGTGAGGCAGGATGAAAGTTTGTTTTTTGCAAACGCTGAGATGTTGCAAGCATACGTTCTTAATGAGCTATACAAGCGCGATCAAATTGCCCATGTGATTATTCAATGCAGCGCGGTAAACGAAGTTGACTATAGTGCGTTAACCATGCTCGAGAACCTTAATAACAAATTATTCGAACAAGGTGTTTTACTGCACTTGTCTGAAGTGAAAGGTCCTGTTGATGACAAACTTGCAACTGCTGGGTTTTATGACCGTTTGACGGGTAACAAGTACTTATCCCAATATGATGCCTTTGAGGCGCTGAAGCGCTAAATCTTTAACTATACTCCTGCCGAAAATTACGTAGGAGATACTGTGAAGACTTCCATCTTTTTGTTTTTTATTCTGGTTTGGCCATGTCTTGCCTCGAGTGCTGTTGTTGATGCGACTCAACCTCCATGGAATGTAATAGGTAAGTTGCGTGTTGAAGCGAAGCAATCCTGTACGGCAACGCTTGTTTCGCCCGATACCGTATTGACCGCCGCGCACTGCATATACGACTACAAAACCCGTTCTTATTTTTCACCGAATAAAATTCATTTCCTAGCGGGCTTGAATGCCGGAGCTTTGGTCGCGCAGTCTGAAGCGATGAGTTACACCGTTGCTGCGAAGCATTTGCCTGAAGGAACTTTCGACGATCAGGCCCTACTTAAAGACTGGGCTCTAGTGCGTTTACGATATCCGGTTGGCTGTATGTTAGGTCATATGAAACCCGGCGATCACACAAACTCCTTTCGACGCTTTATGATTGCAGGCTATCCAAAGTCTGATCCTTCTCGTATTCATGCAGAGCAGAGCTGTAAGTTAGCGTTACCACCCAAAAAGAACCAAATGATTAGAATAAAAGACTGTGCGGTTGAACATGGTGATTCCGGTGCCGCACTGGTTGGACTGAATGGCAATAAAGCAACGTTGCTTGGCGTACTATCTGCAGCCACTAATGATAGTAAAGGAAGATTTAGAGCATTTGTCGTACCTTCAGACGCTTTTTTGAAAAGTATTAAAAAACTACCTCAGAGCTGTGAAAAATTGATGCCTGAATATTGACCTGAAAGGTCATGTTGCGACTGGCCGCTTATCACAACACTCATCTGCATTAAGCGCCGTAAGGCTTAAGAGTTTTAGTTAGGCTGTAACTTCTCACGACAATAAGAAGGTTTAGAGATGACTATAACTAATGAAATTTTAGTTCCTGTAGTAGTGCTTGTTGCATGGTCGCTTGTGCAATGGTTGTGGATGTTAGCAACCCGACTTCCCGCGATTAAGGCGTCAGGAATGACATTAGACGCAACGATTCCTAACGGCGAACAAATGGCAAGTTTGCCATCGAAAGCGAGGTGGAAGGCTGATAATTACAACCATCTAATGGAGCAGCCAACTGTATTTTATGCGCTTGCGATAAGTATGGCTTTACTCGGTCTTGGAGAGGGTTTGAACGAAACACTTGCATGGGCTTATGTGGGCTTGAGAATCGTTCATAGCTTGTTTCAATCACTCGTTAATAAAATTGAATTGCGTTTCATGTTATTTGCGTTATCAAACGTGCCGTTATTCTGGTTAACGATTAACACTTTGACCTCATTATCGTAGCGATTTGCGAAATTAGAGATGAGCCAATGGCTGTCACGCTCATCTCTAATTACCAGATTTAGAAATCTAACTCTTTTATTGTTTTGACTATTTCAATTGGGATGTGGTGTTTCTGATTAGTGTTGTAATCAAAGAACACAATTGTTCCTTCTCCCTCAGCTGCGATTCGGCCTGATTTGTCGCTTTTAACAAAATACTTCATCGTAAATCTATCTGCGCTTAACTCGGTTATTTTCGTCGCAACTGTTATGTTGTCTGGGTATGTCAGCGGCGCTTTAAAGCGGCATTGCGTTGAACCCAAGATTGGCCCGATACCATGAATTTGCATGTATTCGTTGATTCCAGTCTCTTCAAAGTAGGCAATTCGAGCACTCTCAAAGTATTTGAAATAAACCACGTTATTCACATGTTGGAATGCATCCATTTCTCCCCATGCGACCGGGAGATGTATTTTGATATTGCAGTTATCGAAGGTCTCAGACACGAACGTTTTCCTTTATTGTTTTGTGCTTAGAACTTAACAAATACTTCTACTCGATAACAGTTTTTAGTTTGATTGCTAAACTATAGAGCTCGTACGTGAGGATGATGTATGCGCGAGCAAAAACAAAAAGGGCTGCACGGGTGGATTAGATTACTGGAGGGTAGCCAAGCCGCTACGCTTGCTGGATTACTTAAAGAATTAGATCGCTTGACTGCAAGTGACGATTCATCTGCGATTCAGTTAGGCGAGGTATTGAGAAAGGACGCGAGTCTTACAAGTCATATTATAAGGATTGGAAATTCCATCCAGTTTAACCCGAGTTCAACACCTGTTACGACCGTTAGCCGAGCAATTATAAATATTGGATTTAAACATATACGTAGTGTGTGCTTGGCCGTAAAAGTACTTGAGTTGTTTTCGATGAACAATGCGAGCGACCAGGTGGCAGACCGTTTGGTAACGGGACTTCATTCTTCTTTTCAAGCGCGTGCTTTGTGTTCCCGACTCAATGAAACCGAGCGTGAAGAGGTGTTCATAGCTTGTCTGCTGAGTCAGTTAGTCGAATTACTTATCTTATCGTCTTGTGATCCGGAAGGGAATTTATATGCGAGCAAGGTTGAGGCTAGCACTACAACAGAAGAGCGAAACATTATCGCCAATAATGTTCTAGGAACTCGCTTAGATACCTTGTCGAAAACACTAATGAAACGCTGGCAGATAGATGGATTAATTAATGATCTCTATAACCCCAGAGCGGTTGATCAGCGTCTGAAAGCTATAGTGCTTGGTCAAGATGCATGTGAAGCGGTTGAATCGGGGGAAGACAGTCGAGTCTTCAAAAGTGTGTTGAAGAAAATGGTCGCATATACCGGTAAAACCGGAGTACATGTGAAAAGCGATGTCCGCGCTGCACGTTATGAAGCATTGCTGGCAATCAAGGAATTTGATGATCAAAAGATTATTACTTGTGCGCAGCGCCGCTTGTCAGATAACAGCGATTCAAGCGAAGTAGATGCTGTACAACAAAGCTCTGAGGGAAGTGGGCTGTCTGCTGAAGATGATGTAAACGCTGACTCTGATCCACAGATTATTCTTCAGAATGATACGAACGAGTCTGATAGTGGTTTGGTAAAGCAAGTAAAAACGCATCACTACTTTGACGCGCAAAAACAGCTGCATGTAAGTCAAAAGCTTACCGAAATGTTGTTGGCAAACGAATTTGAAATGAATGGTTTTTTCCGTTTGTTGCTGCGAGGTGTTTATTATGGCGCGGGCTTTGAACGCTGTGCATTGCTCCTTAAAAATACAACTACTCATCGGTATGTGTGTAAGTTAAGTGATGGCATCTCAAAGATATCGAGCAATGTGTCGGTGACGCAAGAGATAGAGCAGAGCGCCTCATTCGAACAAGCAATGGTTAGCGAAAAAGCGTTTATCTTTAAAGTCGGCGATGCTGACAGTGATAAAAAACTCGATGTGCTTGCTTTCAAAACGGGTGTTGAGACTTGTTTGGTTGCAGTGTTGAAGTCGCAGTTTAAACCGATTGGTTTTTTATATGCAGATCTTTGTGAGAGTAAGCGAGAAATCGACACGGCATACGTAGAGCGGTTTAACCAACTCTACGTTCAGTCAAAACTAGCGTTGAACATAATTGGCAAGAAAAGTTGAATACTTAGCCTTGCGTGATATCAACATAGACCGTGATGCGTTGGCCTGGCTGAAGATATTTTTTTCCGCCAAGCTTGTTCCATTTTTTTAGCTCGTTGATCGAGACCTTGTATCTATTGGCTATGCGCCATAAAGAGTCACCGTTGCGTACGCGATAGCTGAGTTTTTTGAGCTTATCTCTCGGGGCATACGAGCTTGCTATCGAAGGCTGATAACGTGTTGGAGCAGGTTTTGCTGAGGCTTTTTGTGCATCTGTATTCGACCAAATTAGCAGTGTTTTACCTGGTCGAAGAACATCTCCAGGTGCCATTGCATTCCATTTTGCTAGCTGGCGAACGCCTACTTTGTGCGCGCGAGCTATATCCCAGAAGGTATCTCCAGATTTCACCTTATAGAAAACCTTATTGGCTCCGTTCTTACCCCTGACTTTCGTCTGCGCGGAGCTGATACGGTTTTGCTCACTCATGTTGTAGAAATGCTTGTTCTTCGACGCCACGGGGATTAGTAAATTTTGGCCTTGGTAAATAGTATTGCCGCGAATATTGTTTACTTGTCGAATCAATGAAGGGGTCGTGTGGAATTTTTTAGCAATAGTACCCAGAGCGTCGCCACGTTTCACGACATAGCTATCCCAAGTTAAGCGCTGTTTTTTGGGGAGTTGCGATAGCTTCTCTTCGAATGATTTTGAAATACTGCTAGGCAGTAAAAGGCGGTGTGGGCCGGCAGGAGGTGTCGCCCACTGGTTTAATCCCGGATTGAGTTGATAGATTTCCTCTATATCAATTTCAGCTAATGAAGCCGCTTGAGCAAGGTCAATCTGCGAATCTAGTGCGATCACATTAAAGTATTTTTGATTCGCGATGGGTTTGAGCTCAAGTCCATACTTTGATGGATCGGCAACAATTTTAGCCATCGCGATTAGTTTAGGAACGTAAGCGCGCGTTTCTTTTGGTAGCTTTAATGACCAAAAGTCAGTGGGCTTTCCCGCTTTTTTGTTTCGTTTGATTGATTTGCTAACACGCCCAGGTCCAGTGTTATAGGAAGCGAGTGCGTGCATCCAATTACCATCAAAACGTTTGTTGAGCCAACGCAAGTATTTAATAGCACCTTCTGTCGAAAGAATTACATCCCTGCGTCCGTCGTACCACCAATTTTGATGCATGCCATACATTTTCCCGGTGCCTGGGATAAATTGCCAAAGCCCAGACGCTCGCCCATGACTGTAGGCAAATGGGTTAAATGCGCTTTCTACAATAGGAAGTAAGGCTAATTCCAAAGGAAGGTTTTCTTCTTCTAATCGTTCAACGATGTAGTACATGTAACGTGCAGATCGCGTAAACACGCGGTCCAAGTAAGCTGGGTGCTTCACATACCAATTTAACTGTGCACGTATGCGATGATTATCTTCGCTCAAATCAAATTCTAGGCCGTCTCGAATACGTTGTAGCAAATCAGTAGGTCTGCCGATCGCTTCGACCACTTCAACCGGCAATGGCTGATGTTCCGTCTCTACGAGCCAACCGTTCGGCGCGTGGGGGAACATCAAAGGTTTGAGAGCGACTTCATCTAAATAATCTTCGAACCAAGTAATATGAATAGTTTCTAGAGGAGGAACAAAAACTTGCTCGGTTTCATCAATAGTAGCGATCTCACTATCTTTATTGATATTGGCTTTAGACGCAGTATTCAGAGTACTACAGCCATTTAAAAAAATGAGAGCGACAAAAAGCAAACGGAACATGTGTGAACTAACTACCTTGGTTACATCAAGAAAAAAACTTAAGCATTATCTTTTGCATGGCGTATTGCCGCGAAGCGATCTTCTGCTTCTGACAACGCTTTATAGTTGAGTGTTTGGAGATTATCGATGATCTCCGGATCAGATTCCCTTAAAAAAGGATTAATTTTTAATTCCTGGGACAACGTTGTCGGGATTGTTGACTCATTATTCTCACGTTTGAGGGTGCATTGATTGTGATAGTCCTGAAGATCTTTATTATTCGGCATAAGCGACAACGCGAAATCTAAATTAGATAGTGTGTACTCATGGGCGCAATAAATTTGCGTTTCGGCAGGAAGGTTTTGCAGCTTTCTAAGTGAGTCGTGCATTTGTTTGGCGGTGCCTTCGAATAAGCGGCCACAGCCAGCTGAAAACAAAGTGTCACCACAAAATAGATGCGTACTTTCTTCATTGGACAGAACGAACGCTATGTGATCAAGAGTATGCCCCGGAACGTCAATAACCGAGAAAGAGTTTCCGCCGGCAATTACCGAATCTCCTTCTCTGACTTGTTCCTTGATACCACCGAAGCGTGATTCTGGACTGCCTATAACGCGGAGATTTGGGAAGTTTGTCCCAAGCGTTTGTATTCCGCCTACATGGTCGGGGTGATGATGCGTTACAAGTGCGGCTTCAAGATCCAAATTATTATCTTCTAAAAATCTTAGTACTGGCGTTGCATCACCAGGATCAACAATAACCGCTGTTGAATCGTCATGGATACACCAAATGTAGTTATCTCGAAATGCCGAAATCGTTGAAATGGTACAATGAGCCATGTTAAACCGCCGTAGTTCTGTGATTACTTTAAGCTACGATAGTATACTGAGTTGTGCTGCAAGCAATACTTAAGCTTCATACATGAATTGAGGACGCGTTTTGACCATAGATGTTAGAACAGATGATGACGATTCTTTGAAAAAAATTGCCCATTATCAGTATGTTCAAAAACAATTAGAAGGCTGGTTCCAAACTAGCGCCGGACGTGAATTGCTGGCCGACCAGCGGCGTTGTATAAACGGCCTGATTGAAAGGAATGTTGGTGTTCATCAGGCTGAATTGTGTGTGTCTCACCGCATACCTGTTGGAAATGCGAGCGGCTTAGGTCATCGGTTTTATGTCGTTCCGAACTATGAAGTAGAAATGCCTAACAACACCTTGGTTTGTCAGACAACAGACATCGCATTACCGCATGACAGTGCTGACTTAGTGATCATGCATCACGCTTTGGATTTCAGTCCTTCTCCTCATCAAACTTTGCGCGAAACCTCTCGTATCTTAAAGTCCAACGGTACTTTGGTTTTAATTGGGTTCAATCCACTGAGTTTGTGGGGTTTGGCTAAATTAGCCAATAGATCTCGATCTGGCATCTGGATGAATCGCTTTTTATCGGGCAATAGAGTCGCTGATTGGTTAACGCTGTTGGACTTCAAAATTGAAAGTCATAAATATCACTTTTATGCCCCAACCATTAATCGCCCTGGTTTAGCTAAGCGCTTTGCTTGGATAGAGAGTGTCGTCAACGCCAAGGTGCCATTGGGCGCTTACTACGTTATTATGGCGCGCAAACAGCAGTTGGGTTTGATTAATACCTCTCGACGATGGGCGCGAAAGCCCAACGTCATCGGATTGCCCGTAGCGAATCGACAATCGAGAAATTCGGAAAAATAGTTTTTATTACCGCCTAGATCAATATTCATGAGTACAGAAATAGATATTTATACCGACGGTGCGTGCAAGGGTAACCCAGGCCCCGGAGGCTGGGGAGCTCTGCTTATAAGCGGTCTACACAGAAAAGAATTGTTTGGTGGTGAGCTAGATACTACGAACAATAAAATGGAGTTAACTGGTGCCATTGAAGGGCTTCGTGCATTAAAAAGGCCTAGTAAAGTACGTCTTTTTACTGACTCTCAGTATGTAAAGAATGGTATTGAAACTTGGATTCACGGTTGGAAAAAGAACAATTGGAAGACCTCTGCTAAGAAAGCCGTAAAAAATGCTGATTTGTGGAAAGCGCTAGATGCGATGTGCCAAAGCCATGAAGTTGAGTGGCATTGGGTAAAAGGTCACAGCAATCATACCGAGAATGATATCGCAGACGCACTGGCGAACAAAGGTGTTGAGTACGCACTCAATAACAAAGGGTAGATGTAAGAATGAGACAGGTAGTTCTAGATACCGAAACCACGGGTATTGACCCAAAACAAGGTCATCGCATTATTGAAATCGGTTGCGTTGAGTTGATCGATCGTAAGCTGACTGGCAATCATTACCATGTTTACATTAACCCTGATCGCGTTGTCGAAGAAGAGGCGATTTCCGTTCACGGCATTACCAATGAGTTCTTAGAAGACAAACCTCGTTTTGCTCAGATAGCCGATGATTTTTTCGCATTCGTTGATGGTTCGGAACTTGTCATTCATAACGCAGCGTTCGACGTTGGCTTTATTAACCATGAATTCTCGTTGCTCAATCCTAAACGTCAAGTTATTGAAAGGAACTGTGGTGTTCTTGATACCTTGGCAATGGCGCGAGAAAAACATCCTGGCCAAAAGAACAATCTGGATGCTCTCTGTAAGCGTTATGGGATAGATAATGGACATCGTACACTTCACGGCGCGTTACTAGATGCCGAGATTCTTGCAGACGTATATCTATTACTGAGTGGCGGGCAATCTGCTTTTGAACTCGATGCAAATAGTGCATCTGGTGGACAGGTCGGAGACATTCGACGACTGGATCGTTCATCTGGTCAATCATTATTGGTATGTAGTGCTCAAAGTGATGAAATTGAAGCGCATAACTTATACATGGAAAAGCTACAAAAATCGTCCGGAAAAACTCTTTGGTAATAATGGCTTAGTTATTTTTATTAATTCCTTTTCTCCACAAGTCCTTGCTTGTTAAGCGCCGAAAATGATCTATAAATTAAAGGTATAGATTAAAAGTAGGTTCCGGCTGAGTGCCATACTAAGTTTACAAACACAAAGATTGGAGTGGTGTCATTATGTCGCATGAAATAAATAGCGCGACTTTAGACGTTGTACATAAGGAAGTAGAGAACACCTTACAAGCGGTAGAACAGAGTCTTTCTCGGTTTCTTGATGATAGGGATAGCGGTGAAGACCTTCAAAATTGCATCGATCAATTAAATCAGTTGCGCGGTATTTTTGTTGTTGTTGAGCTCCAAGGTGCCGAAACACTTGCTGCCGAAGCGGTCCAGCTAGCTACTGAAGTACCGGTTGGGGCTGCTGATGATAAAAACGAATTATTATCGAAGCTCAGTGATTCCGTGTTTGTGCTGAAACGTTACACAGAGTTCTTGCAAACTGAGAAAATTGATTTTCCAGAGTTACTCCTAGACACAATTAATCAATTAAGGTTGCAGCGAAAAAAATCTGTATTTTTAGAATCACATTTCCATGAGTTTGATTCAACTAAGCAGATTGATTTAGCTGCGGTAATCGCTTTAGATAAATTTTCCCCGCTCGGTGACTTTTCTCACCATGCTCATCGCTATCGTCACATGTTCCAGACTGGTTTGCTTTCGATCTTGCGTTCCAATGATACAACTGTAGCTCTCAAGCTTATTGATCGTTCTCTGGAGGGGGCTGCTCGTCTCAGCGTAGGTTATGCGATGGCGCCACTATATGCCTATGCGCGAGAACTCGTTTCTAGCCTCGAACATAATCAAACTGAATTTACGGATGAGCGTAAGCGGCTATTTATGCAGATTGAGAAGCTCTTTCGTTTGATGGTAAGTAATGGTGAAGATTCTCGAGATGAGTCGCCAGACCAAGAGCTGATGCGTGAAATTGCTTTTCTACATGCAGTGGTTGATCAAAATAATCTGTCTGCTAAACAAGTTCTTGATCAGATTGATCTTGCTGTACGTTATACAGAACAGGAGCGTGTAGATGCCAAATCGCGTTTGATGGGGCCGGGCTCTCAAGTTATAGATTCTTTATCTCAGGCTGTCGGTGAAGACTTAATGACAATTAAGGAAAAGCTCGATCTCTTTGAACGTGGATCTAGTATTGATGAAGAAGATATCAACTTGGTCTCTGAGGTCTTAACTCGCCTGTCGAGTGTTTTAATTGTTTTGAACCTGCCTAGACTTAGTGCTGACTGTACGGACAAAGCAGCCATTGTTCAGTCGTGGATAGGAGCAGAAGAGTCAATTGTTGAGAATGATCTGCTGTTAGTGGCAGACTCAATCATTGGCGTTGAAGCTGCTTTGGCAAAATATAAAGAGTTTGGAAGTGATATTGACCATGTTCTAGTTGAGAAGGATCCTGATACTCACTTCTTGAAAGAAGCCAATATGATGGTTGTTGAGGAGTCACAAAGCAGTTTGGTGTTGACGAAACGCTCTATTACAGCTTATATCGAATCCGCTGGTGATAAGTTGCATTTAGCAAATATCGGGCAGGCACTCGATTCAGCGCGTGGCGGAATGCTTTTACTCGGTAGAGAGCGCGTCGCGAGTGTGATTGCTGCTAGTGAAAAGTGCATTCAGCAAGAGTTATTAGATTCACAATCACTGCCTGATGAAAAGCTTTTGGAAACCTTGGCAGACGCTTTATCGTCTATCGAATACTACATTGACTCTCTAGGTAAAAGTAGCTCATCGAATGATGACCTGCTTAAACTGAGTGAAGATAGTCTTAAATCTATCGGGTACGACGTAGTCGCATGATGTGCGGCAATTGAGCAATAAAAAAGGCGACATGAAGTCGCCTTTTTTATTGCACTAAACAGCGGAATTACATGCTGAATAGTTCGCCAAGCTTAGTAGCTAGCATCATGTCGCCTTCTGCACGAAGTTGACCAGCCATGAATGCTTGCATGCCGTCAGTTTCGCCACTTACGATACCGTTAAGTGTTTCAGTGCTCATGATCAAAGTTACTGAAGGATCTTCGTGATCGCCTTCTGCTAGTGCGCAAGTGCCATCAGCAATTGTAAGGTTGTAGTTAGCATCGTCTTCAATGTTGAATTGGAAAACTAAGTCCAAGCCAGCTGCTGCATCAGCGTTAAAGTTGTTTTTTAGCGTTTCAAAAGTTGAAGCTACAGACATGAGAATACCCTTCATTTTATCTGTTAATTATAAGCCAGAGAAATCTAGCTCACTAAATCTTATAGGTGCCTGATTATTAGATTTCAGGAAACGAGCACCCGTCAGTTTTCCAGTACAAACCGAAAAACGAGACAGCAGAGTAGGTTGTATGAACAATCATGTCAACACTTAGCAATCAAACGCTCGTTCGATTTAATTACAAGCACGCCAAACCTTGTAATAGTTGGCAAAAACCCTTATATCGATAGCACGAAATTTTAATGATAAAAGAGGTGGTAGTGGAATTCTTAAGCGAATACGGAATCTTCTTGGCTAAAGCAATTACGGTCTTGGTAGTTTTGCTTGTTGTAATCATTGCAGTCGCAGCTGCTTCGTCAAAAGGAAAGAGCGATAAAAAGGCCGAACTAAGAGTAACTAAGCTGAATGATGAGCTGGCGGAAAATAAGGCTCTTCTGGAAGATGAGCTTCTATCGAAGGAAGTCTTAAAGCAACGTGAGAAGGATGAAAAGAAACTCGTTAAGGGAGAAAAGAAGTCGCGCAACAAGTCGCCTGAAAAGCCGAAACCTCGCGTCTTTGTACTAGATTTTGATGGCGACATCAAAGCCAGTGATGTCACAACTTTACGTGAGTCAATAACTACGCTTCTTCAAGTGGCAGATCCTCAGCTAGACGAAGTAGTTATTAAGTTAGAAAGCGGTGGCGGTATGGTTCATTCTTATGGTCTAGCTGCTGCTCAATTAGACCGTGTTAAAAAGGCTGGGCTTCGATTGACTGTTGCAGTCGATAAAGTTGCCGCTAGCGGTGGTTATATGATGGCCTGTGTCGCCGATAAGATTATCGCTTCTCCCTTTGCTATTGTCGGCTCGATTGGTGTCGTCGCGCAGCTACCGAACTTCCATAAGCTTCTCAAGAAGAATGATATTGATTATGAGATTTTGACGGCAGGTGAATACAAGCGAACGCTCACGATGTTTGGTGAAAATACAGACAAGGGTCGTGCTAAGTTCCAAGATGATTTGGAAGATACGCATGGTTTGTTCAAGAGTTATGTGAATGATCGTCGTCCACAAGTAGATATTGATGTTGTGGCGAATGGGGATATTTGGTTCGGCTCACAAGCGCTAGAAAATAAGTTGATCGATGAAGTAATGACATCGGACGAGTATGTTGTGCAGTGCTGTCAAAACGCAGATGTTTATAGTATTGCGTTTAAAGAGAAAAAGACCTTGGCGGACAAGCTCGGTTTTGCTGTGGCGAGCGGTGTCGAGCGCGCTTTTCTTAAGTTTGTGTCTGAACAAGAGAGTACTAAAGGTATGCGCGCATAACACGCGTAAGCATTTATATTAGAGCCTAATCATTCGATTGGGCTTCTACGTAAACCCACCTGCCATCTATGCGCGAGAAGTGACTGTTTTCTACAATTTTCTCGGCCTTTCCGTTTACTTTATAACGCGCTACAAAGTGAACCCAGCCCTCTTCATCATCTTTGTGTCCTAGGCGAGTTTCTTTGATCTTTAAACCGATCCAATTCGTTTCTTCAAGCTTTAAATCATTGGGGCAATGACTTGGGTGCCAGCTATGCACTAAGTAATCGAGGTCATTTTTTACAAACGCAGAGTAACGTGAACGCATAAGTTGTTCTGCTGTTTGTGCTTCTCGTCGGCCTGAATGTATCGCGCCACAACATTGCTCGTAGGAGCAACCGCTGCCGCATGGGCACGATGGATTAATTGATTTTGCCACTTGTCAGTCTCTCCGTAACTTATCGCTGACCGCAATCGGGCTAGGATAGCGAAAGATGACCATGTAGCTATTGATAATAAACGTCAAAATAGCGGTAGCCTGAATTAAGTGAGAAGCTTCGTTGCTAATGAGCTGCTGACTAAACGCCAAAAACGCAATCATCAGTGAGAACTCGCTTATCTGTCCAAGGCGCACACCAACTTCAGTAGCTCCCTCTTTTAGTTCTCCGGTTTTTTGAAGTAAGAAGCTGAAACACCAGGGTTTGAACGCAATCATCACAATGCCCAAGATAAGTGTTGGAATCCAGATACTTTCAAGGAGTGCGTGGTTGAAGTTTGCGCCAAGTGAGAAGAAGAAAAGTACTAAGAAAAAATCACGTAATGGTTTTAAGTTGACGGCTATGTATTGTGATATTGGACTGGTCGCGAGACTGATGCCGGCGATGAACGCGCCGATTTCGAGAGAAAGGCCAAGTTTTTCCGAAGCTTCTGCGACCCCTAAGCACCAACCAATCGATAGCAGGAACATGTACTCATGAAAACGATCGAATTTAGTGAATAGAGGAAGAATGATAAAGCGAACGATCAAGTAGCACGCTAGTGCAACGAAAGGCAGCATCAATAGTGTCGTACCTAGTTCTAGGATTTCAAAGTCGGCATCTTCACTAGATGTAAAACTTCCGATTAATAGCAGCACTAGAATTGCAATTAAGTCTTGAATAAGCAACAGAGCGACAACGAGCTCGCCAGTATGTCGGTGATGAAGAACTGTGGTAGGTAGTAATTTAATCCCTATGATGGTGCTTGAGAACACCATGCACGCACCGATGATGAGCGCTTCTAGTTGAGTGAAACCGAATTGGATTGAAACAATATATCCGAGCCCCGCGAATGCGACCGATGAAACAATTGCAACGAAACTTGCCTTGCCAAACATTGCGCCTAGGCTTTTAGGCTGCATGTCTAAGCCAAGTAAAAACAACAAAAAGATAATACCAATCTCGGCTATTTCGCTAAGCATTCGAGCGTCTGACACATAGTCCAAGCCGAATGGCCCAACGATTGCACCAATAATGATATAGGCGAGTATGAGTGGCTGTCGCGCATACAGAGCGAACGATGCAACGATAGCTGCGCCGGTAAAAATTAAGAAGAATGAATGAACTATCGACGTTTCAGGCATGAAGCATGCTGTCCTTGTGTTATGATTCTTGGCCCGTTTCTGTGATCTATTTTCGAGAAAGCTTTATGGCTTGTAAAGACTCTCGCTCGACTAAATGAGAATGACGATATATTGGTAGTGTTATGAAGGATTATGACAACGATACGAACGAGCTCTCTGCGTTGACCGATTCGCTTAAGAGCATAAGTAACTCAACTTGGTCGTTTCTCAAGCGTTCGGGAAGCATCGCCACGAGCAGTTTGGCTTTGCCTACCTTGTTTTCTCCGGTTTTGAAACTAGTTATATCAGATGAAGATGTAAGTCGTTCTCAGTTAGCTGAGACATTAGATGGTCTGTTTGATGGACTCTATTCACATCCAGTTTCCAATTACTCAAAGGATGTAACCGCATATCTTCGTAAAAGTAGTTTCATCCCAAATGAAGAAAGCACAGAGAGACTCATCAAATACTTGGTTTCGCAGTCTATCTCTCGCAGCCCTGTAGAGATTCCCGAAGTAGTTATAGAAGAGTTTTGGTTGTTCTTTCAAGAACTGATTGAGAGTCCAGAGCTGCAAGGGATTTTTGAGCTAAATCTAGAGATCACCCGCGCAATTATCCGCGTCTACGAGCCGCTTTTGGTAGAGGCGATCAATACCATCAAGCACTTGAGAAAAATCAATCGTGACGGTTTTAATGAAATTGTACGTAAGCTACAAGTATTGCGCGGCGATATTCAGATCTTAAAGCGTCAAATTCAAGCAATCCGTTACATAAAACCTTTCTTGGAAACCGACCCGAAAGACTTCCATGCCCAGGCGCAAATCGTTTCGAAGATGGTAAGTGAATTCGGTCCCTTGTTTATCAAAATGGCACAAGTTGCTGCGGCCAGTGCTGATTTTCTGCCCGAAGAAATTTCACGCGAACTTGCGGTGTTCCAGCAAGACGTTGAGCCGATGTCAGTCGAACAAGTGAGAAAAGTGTTTTTTGAAGATTTTGGTCAGCCTCCAGAGAGCATGTACTACGAATTTGATGCATCAAAGCCTCTAAAAAGTGGGTCAATTGGTTCCGTGTTTTTGGCCAAGAAAGCCGTTGAAAATACGAATTCAGAGGGAGAAACATCAACAGTACTGGTACCTATTGTCGTGAAAGTTGCGCGTCATAATCTTGAACGCGAATTTGCGATGGGTTCGTTGGCAATCGAATTAATGTTGATTAGTAGTCAGTATTGGGCTCCTCACTCAAAACTTAAGCCTTTTTTGAAATCAATGGCAGAACAAATTAAAGAGTTCACGCGTGGTTTTGAGCAAGAGTTAGATTTCTCTTTAGAAGCTGAAACACAAAGACGTTTTTACGAACGAGCACTTGGTTCTGATTATTGGTCGGTGCCAAAGGTCTATGGCGCGAGCGGACGCGTGATAGAAATGGAGTATGTGTCTGAGGTGAGTCCGATTTCTCAGGTCTTGGAATCATGGGGGCAATCGCATGAAGGAGATGTGTCGCAGTTCAGACGGCGCGTCGCACACAATTTTATTTATACCGTTGTAGAACAGTTTGCCTTATATCAAGAGATACATGGTGATCTACACCCTGGAAATGTGCTCGTAGATGAGCGTGCACATCTATATCTAATCGATTGGGGTAATAGTGTTCAAATGCGCGGAAAGTGGGGGTACGTTTATTCCTACTTAACGTCCGCTTTGTGTGGCGATGTTGATGCATTAACCGATACGCTGATCGCAATGAGTACTAGTCCTGCAAAGCATGAATCTCAGCGTGCAGATATTCATAAAGCCTTGCTCGAAACGATGTCTAAGAAAGGCATACAGCCAATTGAGATTTGGAATGTTAGGCAGTTTATGCACGAAGGAGCTGATGGTTTGAATATGCGTGTTAGCGCAGCGCTGCAGCTCTTGTCTAATACGTATCAGTTAGGCATGACCATTCAGAGTGACTACTTGCATTTAACAAGATCAATTTCGGCTTTGGTAGCAAGTTACGCCAATCTCTATGCGCAAGAAAAGAAAGTAATGGTAGCCAAGGACTTGCTAACTGGTTTCGCAACTGTGCCACTCAAGTATGGAATATTAAATATCGTCGAAGATGTGTCTTCTTATGCATGGAACCGATTCAAAGAAATACCAGTTCGTATTCCTAAGGTTTCGATGGAATTAGTGCCGCTTAATTCAACTCCTACCGAATCTCAAGAAGCAGTGAGTGGTCCGAATGAAAGTGATCACTGAAAGCGCAGATTTTATTGCGCTTTCAAAAAATGCGAACGTATGTTTCCACACTGAGTTAGATGATAACGGCGAGACTCAAATTGGCTTTGTTGAATCAGTGCGATCTCACTTTAATAACGATCAACTTTACCCAGTCCATCGTTTAGATCGTGTTACAAGCGGCTTAATGTTGTTTGCTAAGGGGCCACAAGCAAATAGAGATATTTCTGTTTTGTTTCAGAACAAAACGATCAAGAAAGAATACCTCGCCCTAAGCCCAAAAAAACCAAAGAAAAAGCAAGGTCTCGTGTCAGGTGATATGACAAAGGCACGTGGCGGTAGCTATAAATTATTAAGGACCTTCGAAAACCCAGCAGTAACTAGATTTAAGGCGCATAAGCATCATGATAATTGGCTGTTTTACTTGTGGCCAGAGACTGGGAAAACGCACCAACTTCGAGTGATGTGTAAGTCGCTGGGCAGTCCAATACTTGGCGATAAGCGCTATGGTGGTGAAGACGCAGACCGTTGCTACTTACATTCCCGCTCACTAAGTTTCGAACTGCATGGTGTTAAGCACGAGATTATTGATGAGCCGGATTTCTTATAATCCGTTATCGTGCGTTCGCGCTACCTTCGCGACGCTTATCTGCTGCGCCTTTGAGCAAGTCTTTTGTAATTTGTACAGCGTGTAGACCCGAATTCAGATCTCTTTGATTTACTTTGTACCCCAAGTTTTCAAAGTCTGAAATGTCCTCATTCGACCAAGCACCTTTTTCAATATCCATGTCGCCATAGCGGTTGCTGATATGAGGTGCGTTGATCGCTTCGATTAAAGGCTGTTCCCACGCCAAGTGCCGGACAAGTGAGTTTGCTACGTAGTTTATGATTCTTGATCCACCTGGAGAGCCGATGGCTAGAACTGGTGTATCACCATTGAATACGATAGTTGGTGCCATCGATGAGCGCGGTCTCTTACCAGCTTCTACACGATTGGCGATGAGGCCTTTATCGTTCTCAAATTTGAATGAAAAGTCGGTTAGTTCGTTATTTAAAAGAAATCCTTTGACCATCACTCGAGAGCCAAAAGCATTTTCAATGGTGCTTGTGCTGCTTATGATGTTGCCTGACTTGTCGACCACCACGAAATGCGAGGTAGATGGTTGATCTACATTTATTCCCGTACTTAGCGCGATCTTGTCACTGAAAGGAGAGCCTGCTGTGAGCGTTGGACTTTTCTTCGATGTATTGACCTGTGACGCTCGTTCCGAAATATATTCTTCATTTAATAATGAGTTGGGTACATCGAAGTAAGCTGGGTCTGCGATGTACAAAGCGCGATCGGCGAATGCTAGGCGCGTTGACTCTGCGATGATATGCCATGCTTGAGGCGACTCTGGCGGGTAATCGATTAAACCAGCGGCTTCGCTTGTCATTAGAATCTGGCCTACTGTGATCGCACCGCTGCTAGGTGCTCCCATGCCGCAAACACGATGTTCTATAAATGTGTGACAAACAGGTACACGTTCAATGACTTTGTATTGTTTAAAATCTTCGATACTAAGTAAGCCTGGGTTATTCGCGCTTTGAACCGCGTTAACGATGTCGACTGCGAAGTCTTTATGATAGAAATACTCTCCGCCGCGTTGTGCGAGTGTGGTTAGCGTCTCTGCGTACTCAGGGTTTACTAATTTGGTTCCTGCTGAAAGCGGCTCTCCTTCGGGTAAAAAATAAGCCGCTGTGCTTGGGTGAATTGATAAGCGATATTGGTCTCGCTGCACCGACTGCGCCATTCTGTTGCTGACGATAAAACCTTCCTTTGCGATACTAATTGCAGGCTCTAAGAGTCTAGCCCACGGCAGGCTTCCATCTTTTTGATGCATGTGCCATAGCGTTGCAACTGTTCCGGGAGTGCCAACAGATCTGCCTCCCACAACTGCATCGAAAAAATCCATTTGGGTTTGATCTTTATTGAGGAATAAATCTTTTTCTGCGTCTAACGGTGCGGTTTCACGTCCGTCATAAGCAACCAAGGTTTGATTGTCTGACTTATAGAAAAGCGTAAAAACTCCGCCGCCTAACCCTGAAGATTGCGGCTCAACCAAGCCTAAAACAGCTTGTATTGTAACCATCGCATCAATGGCATTTCCACCTTGATTTAGTATCTCCGCGCCCGCCTTAGAAGCCAGCGGATGAGCCGTGACCACCATCTGAGTATCGTTCTGTGCAACCTTTTGCAAATCACTGTATGGGTTGTTGGATTGAGATAAATCAGTGCTCGATTCGGGTTCCACAAACTCACTTTGCAGTGCCGCATGGACAAAACTAGCTGTTAGGCTGATAAGTAGTAACAAGGTTGCTTTCATATGATGCCTATCACTCTTGGAGTTCAGGAATATCTTTAAACAAATCTAGGGCTGCCGGATTTGCGATTGCTTCATTGTTTTTAACTTCTTCACCATGTACGACTGAACGCACGGCAAGTTCAACAATTTTGCCACTGCGTGTACGGGGAATATCACTGACTGCAATGATTTTTGATGGTACGTGTCTCGGTGAGGTATTGTTACGTATCTGTTGCTTAATTCGAAGACTGAGATCTTCGCTAAATCGTACTTCGGGCATGAGGACTACGAACAAGATAATGCGTTCGTCTCCGTCCCATTTTTGCCCGATAGCAAGTGATTCAAATACTTCATCAATTTGTTCGACTTGGCGATATATCTCTGCTGTCCCAATTCTTACGCCGTTTGGGTTTAGAACGGCATCTGAGCGGCCGTGAATCATTATCCCTTTTTGCACCGAGCCATCAGACAACACATGTAAGGATTGTTCACCAAAATCCCCGTGCGCCCATGTGTTTTCGAAGCTGTCGAAATAGGCGCGTTTGTAGCGTTGACCTGATTCGTCTGCCCAAAAATAAATAGGCATGGATGGAAAGCTTGTGCGACAAATTAATTCACCTTTGCCTGACTCAAGTTCTACACCTGATTCGTCAACAAACGCGATATCCATTCCAAGTCCAGGAGCTTGTAGTTCTCCTCGATAGACTGGAAGCGTTGGAACACCGAGAGCGAAGCAAGAAACGATATCTGTACCACCAGATATGCTTGATACACGTGCATGAGGAGCAACATGCGCATACAGGTAATCAAAGCTCTCTGGGACCAAAGGCGAGCCGGTCGATAGTATGGCCTTTAGGCTTGTAAACGGGTGATCTTTGTTTGGTTTTAGGCCAAATTTTTCAGCCGCAGCAAAGTATTTTGCGCTTGCTCCGAATACTTCGATGTCTTCTGCTTTTGCCAGCGAAAACAAGCTGTCTTTTTCAGGGTGAAAAGGCGACCCATCATAGACCACTAAACTTGCTCCTAGGGCCAAACCGCTGATGTACCAATTCCACATCATCCAGCCGCAGGTAGTGAAATAAAATAGTTTTGTCCCTTCAACAACGTCACTGTGTAAGGAAAGCTCCTTGATGTGTTGAAGTAAGGTTCCGCCCACTCCATGAACAATGCATTTAGGCTTTCCAGTTGTGCCTGATGAATAAAGGATATAAAGCGGGTCGTTAAAATCGACTTCTTCAAAATGAAGTTCGATCTTGTCGTTACTCTTAATCGCATTAATCCAATCTAAGTGCTTAGCAGTAGTGAGTGTCAGGATATGGGATGTGTCGCGATCAATAGGGTTAAAACTAATGACTGCTTGAAGTGAGGGTAGGCTGTCAACGACAGTACTAATCTTGTCGGCAAGAGAAAGTACTTTTCCAGCATATATATACCCAGTGCATGTAATCAACAGTTTGGGTTCAATCTGACTAAAGCGGTCTAGTATTCCGCTTTCACCGAAATCAGGCGAGCAGGATGACCAAACTGCGCCTAGAGAGGCACATGCTAGCATCCCAATAATTGCGTGCTCACTATTGGTTGTAATCGCAGCAATGCGATCACCTTTCTGTATGCCATTGTCTTTGAATGTGGAGGCGAGGGCAGCAACTGCATCTTGAAGTTCTTTGTATGTATAAGAACATTGTTTACCAAGCTCATTAAAGACTGTTATTGCTGTAAGGTGAGAGCTCGTTTTGGCATAACGCAGCATATTTTCAGCGAAATTAAGCCTAGCTTGGGGGAACCACCTTGCGCTGGGCATCTGCGTGATCTCGCTTACAATCTGAGCGCTACGACTCCCTATTACATCGTAGTATTCCCAAATAGCTGACCAGAACAAGTCTGGATGAGCGATCGACCAATTATAAATCGCTTCGTAGTTATCAAGATAAATCCCGTGTTGCGCGCCGAGCCATGTGCCAAATTTGGTAATGTTAGCCTGATCAATTTGATCCTGTGTCGGGGCCCATAAAGGCGCATGTGACATGTGAAATCCTTGTTTTTGTTATCTGATGGAATAGGGCCTTAACAACTTTTGAATAGCGCTTTTCCAACACTAGATTGATTCTCGCGACCGAGAACGTCTGATATTTTGTTACCGGCACTCGCTAATTTCTCTAAATTAATACCAGTTTCAAACCCGCCGCTGTGAAGAAGGTACACCAAATCTTCTGTCGCTAAATTGCCTGTTGCACCCTTTGCATAAGGGCAGCCGCCTAGACCCGCAACAGAAGCATCAAAGCAACGTATTCCAGCCTCTAGTCCAGCATAAACGCTAGCTAGGGCTTGACCATATGTATCGTGAAGGTGGAGGGCCAATTTGCTTGTATCAAATTCAGACGACATCAATGAGAGCAGTTGTTTGGTGTCATAAGCCGTACCAACCCCGATGGTGTCACCGAGTGATACCTCATAACACCCTAAATCAAATAGCTTATGCGTCGTTTCAATTACCGTACGAGGGTCTACTTTACCGTCATACGGACAAGCAAAGATACAGCTCACGTAGCCTCTTATAGAAACGCCATCTGAATTGGCCTGCTTAGCGAGCTCTTCAAATCTTTGGATACTTTCATCGATAGAGCAATTGATATTGCGCTGACTGAAGGCTTCCGAAGCAGCTGCGAAAACAGCAACCTCTTCCGCGCCACAGATTTTAGCTGCTTCGTAACCACGAAGATTTGGCGTAAGTGCGGCGTAGCGTGTGTTGGCGTTGCGATCAATCATTTCAAACAATGCGTCGCTATTCGCCATTTGTGGCACCCATTTTCGAGAAACAAAGCTCCCAGCTTCGATATAACTGACACCAGCTGCGGAAAGCTCATTTACAAGTGAAACTTTAGCCTCAAGTGGGACAATTGCTTTTTCATTTTGAAGCCCGTCTCTAGGCCCAACTTCTACGACGCGTACAAAATCACTCATACCTTACTCTCCAAAATCCTTATCAACCCAGCTCGGAGCGCGTTTTTCGAAGAATGCACTTAAGCCTTCTTGTCCTTCTTCCGATACACGCAGTGAGGCAATGATTTCTGCTGTCGCATGCTGTTTATCTTGGTTTAAGTCTGATTCGGAAACTTGCCTTATTAATTTCTTAGTTGCGATGCTTGCCTTAGGGCCGTTGCTGATAATCTGTCGGAGCACCTTGTCGACCGCGTCATCAAGTTGACCTTGCTTTACGACTTCATGCACCAAGCCCCATTTTTCAGCTTGCTGAGCATCAAATAACTCGGCGGTAAGAAATAGGCGACGGCATCGTCTTGCTCCCATCGCTTTGAGGACATACGGGCTAATTGTTGCAGGGCTTAAACCTAGTTTTACTTCACTCAAGCAAAACTTAGCATTATCAGACGCGATGGCAATGTCACAGCAACTAATCAGGCCAAGAGCACCACCGAACGCGGCGCCTTGAATTTTAACGATGGTTGGGACGGACAAGGTGTTAAGCGTCTCCATCACCAATGCGAGTTGCTTGGCGTCTTCAAGATTCTGCTGGTAATCCAGTGAGGCCATGCGTTTCATCCATGACAGGTCAGCGCCAGCACTAAAGCTCTTTCCTGTTGCACTCAGGCAGAGTACTCGCACAGAAGGGTTTTGCTCAACTTCGGCAAGCTTAGCAAGTAAAGAAGCAATTGTTTCATCGCCAAAAGCATTATGCTTATCCGGACGATTAAGCACGAGACGCGCCGTATGGTTCTCTATTTTCAAGATTACAGATTGCTCTGACATTGTAGTACTCTAATGCTCGTAAAAACTTACATTCGGAAGACGCCAAATTGCGTGTCTTGAATGTCGTTATTCATGCTTGCCGATATTGCCATGGCAAGGACCTCACGCGTTTGCGCGGGTTCAATAATGCCATCATCCCATATCCTAGCTGTTGCGTAATAGGGGTGAGATTGCCTTTCAAATTGATCAATAATAGGTTGTTTCAGTTTCGCCTCATCATCGTCAGACCAAGGTTCTCCGCGCTTTGCCATGCTATCGCGCTTTACTTGAGCAAGCACACCTGCTGCTTGTTCGCCGCCCATCACTGAAATGCGCGCGTTAGGCCACATCCACAAAAACCGAGGGTGATAGGCTCGACCGCACATTCCATAATTACCAGCGCCAAAACTGCCGCCAATAATGACTGTAAACTTAGGGACTTTCGCGCAGGCGACGGCCATCACCATCTTTGCGCCATGCTTGGCAATGCCGCCTTCTTCAAACGACTTGCCGACCATGAATCCGGTGATATTTTGCAGAAACACCAAAGGGATTTTTCGTTGCGAGCAAAGCTCAATAAAGTGAGCGCCTTTTTGCGCAGACTCAGAAAACAGAATGCCATTATTTGCGACGATTCCAACCGGAAAACCGTCAATATGAGCGAATCCGCATACGAGCGTGTCGCCAAAATACTGCTTAAATTCTTGGAAGTTTGAGTTGTCGACAATTCGTGCAATGACTTCACGCACGTCATAAGGGGTTTTCAAGTCGCTCGGTACAGTGCCATTCAGTTCACTAGAGCCATAGATAGGTTTAGCGGGTGTCTTACGTTCAATGGGATTCGCTTTTTTCCAATTCAGGTGTGCAACGCAATCTCTAGCAATCTGCAGAGCATGTTCTTCGCTATCAGCGTAATGATCCGCAACACCGCTAACTTTGCAGTGAACATCTGCACCACCCAAGGATTCGGCACTTACTTCTTCCCCTGTAGCAGCTTTCACTAAAGGAGGGCCGGCCAGAAATATTGTACTGTGCTCACGAACCATAATGCTTTCATCAGCCATAGCGGGAACGTAGGCGCCACCAGCTGTGCACAAGCCGAGTACGACAGCTATTTGAGGAATGCCTTTGGCTGACATATTGGCTTGGCGATAAAAAATATTGCCAAAATCGTCCTCATCAGGAAACACTTCGTCCTGGTTCGGTAGATTTGCTCCACCTGAATCAACCAGGTATACGCATGGCAGTCGATTCTCTTCCGCAATGGTAAGTGCGCGAAGGTGCTTTTTAACTGATAGAGGGTAATATGTTCCTCCCTTGATGGTCGAGTCGTTTACCACGACCATACATTCGGTGTCATTGATGATGCCGATACCACAGATAGCGCCAGCAGCAGGGATATCTTCGTCGTAAACTCCATGCGCAGCTAAAGCGCTCAACTCTAAAAACGGTGTACCTGGATCGAGTAGGTGAGCGAGTCGCTCGCGAGGCAGCAATTTACCCTTAGCCCGATGACGCTCTGCGATATTGTGCGGGGTTGATGCGTTAGCAGACAGTTTTTCACGTAGGTCGTCGACTAAGGCATCCATTGTGTCGCGTCGCGAATTAAACTCCGCACTGCCTACGGTCACTTTTGATTGAATGACTGGCATAGCTTGCTCCGTTTAGCGCGTTTCGTTGAACAGTTCACGACCAATTAACATCCGGCGCACTTCTGATGTGCCAGCACCGATCTCGTAAAGTTTCGCGTCACGCAACAAACGCCCGGTGTCGTATTCGTTGATGTAGCCGTTGCCGCCTAATATCTGGATGGCATCTAAGGCCATTTTGGTTGCAGCTTCGGCGCAATAAAGAATAACGCCAGCGGCATCTTTTCTTGTTGTTTCCCCTCGATCAGCTGCTTGAGCGACGGTATATAAGTAAGCTCGTGACGCGTTAAGAGATGTGTACATGTCGGCGACTTTGCCTTGGATCAATTGAAACTCACCAATCGATTGACCAAATTGCTTACGCTCGTGGATGTACGGCACAACGTTGTCCATGCAGGCTTGCATGATGCCGGTTGGCCCGCCACTAAGAACAATTCGTTCGTAATCTAGCCCGCTCATAAGGACTTTTACACCTTTGTTTTCACCTCCTAATACGTTCTCGACGGGCACTTCAACGTTCTCAAATACCAACTCACAAGTGTTCGAACCGCGCATTCCAAGCTTGTCGAGCTTTGGTGAACGAGAGAAACCCTTCCAATCTCTCTCAACAATGAACGCTGTGATGCCATGAGCATTTAATTGAGGGTCGGTTTTGGCGTAGATGACGTAGGTGTTTGCATCTGGCCCGTTCGTAATCCACATTTTGCTACCGTTAAGGACGTAGTGGTCGCCCTTATATTCAGCGCGCAGCTTCATGCTAACGACATCGCTTCCCGCGTTCGGTTCGCTCATTGCTAAAGCGCCGATATGCTCTCCTGAACAGAGCTTGGGTAGATATTTGCGGCGTTGCTCGTCATTACCGTTACGGTATATTTGGTTAATGCATAAATTCGAGTGGGCACCGTAACTCAGGCCGATAGAGGCGCTACCACGGCTGATCTCTTCCATTGCAACAACGTGCGCCATGTAACCCAGACCGCTGCCACCAAATTCCTCTGGTATGGTCATTCCTAATAAACCAAGTTCACCAAACTTGGGCCACATTTCGTTTGGAAATTCGTTTTCTGAATCAACAAGGCTGGCGATAGGGCTGATTTTATCGCGAGTAAACGCCGCAACTTGGTCGCGTAGCATGTCGCAGGTTTCGCCAAGGTTGAAATTAAGTTGTTGCATTGATGCAATGCCCATGAGTGACTCCTGTAATGCTTTGATCCTCAGGCAACAACGCCTGAAAAGTAATTATATTTATTTGCTTAAAGCGTTTAGTGCTTCTTGGCAGCGCTCTTCGGCGCCATTTAATTCGTTTTCCATTGCTTGGATATCTAAAAGCTGTTGCGCCAATATGTTTTTTCTCTCGCGTATTTTTTCGAGTAGCTTGATTAACTGTGCTTCGTTATTGCCGCGAGGTTTATACATATCGATCAGCTCTTTTGATTCGGCGAGCGAAAGACCTAAGCGTTTACCGCGTAAAATGAGCTTTAGACGAACCCGGTCAGCTTCTGCGTATATACGCGTTTGACCATCACGTTTTGGACTTAATAGCCCTTCAGATTCATAGAATCGCATTGTGCGTGTAGTGATATCGAACTCGTGCGATAACTCTGAAATTGAATAGCTAGGCATGTAGCGCTCATTTGTATAACTAAGAAAGGATAAGAGGGTATCGTTACGTTGACGTAAACGTCAAGCTGTAATTCACTTATTTGATTCTCTTCGCAGCATGAGAATGCCTTGACGGCGAAGCATGTCGGACCAATTATCCATAATACTTGGATCACCGACACGTTTCGCATTACTACGACTAAAGCGGTTTAACCAGACGCCAAGCCCATTGAAACCATAAACGGGTTCTAAATCCGTGCGCTGAGAGGCCGGTAAGATATTCTTATTGATGTTGTCGAGTATGAGTGGCTCTGAGTTTGGTGTTGGGTAATAGGCCAATACCATGTGCGCTTGATTAAGCTCTAGAGCCTTTACATAAGAGATTTGAAGTTTGCTTTCGTCAACACCAGCGAATAGCAAGGTAAAGAACTTAGCGATCGCGTAGTCTTCACAGTCTCCGGCATTTTTAGCTAGTAACTCTACAGGGGTCGCCCAGTAGTCGGTGTCTCCCCATAGTTCGATATCGTCTACAAACGCCGCTTGGTTGAAGAAATCGTTAACTTGTTTTAGCTGTGCTAGCTCGACATCTTCTGTGTACGACTGTTTAAGGTCCCAAGCCATACTTTGCCAATCGACAAGGCGTTGTGCGGCATCACTGCCAAATCGTTGCTCTACGACCTCTAACAATTGATTTTTAAATTCCACAGCAAACGACGTCATTGCAGGTGTGATGAGCATTGCGGCTAACGCAATGTAGAGGTATTGCGTTAAAGAATTAAAGCGAAATGCCATCATGGCTGTTTTAGTTTGGCCCTTAGTGCGGATAGCTTGTCTTTAATGCTTTTTTTGTCAGCGGCAGAGAGGTTGTTTCTCATCGTGTTGATGTTGGTTACGTCTACTGGTGGAGTTGTGATTGTGGGTATTGGTTCCGGCTCAGGAGTTGTACTGGCAACGAAGTTGCTGGAGCTCAGCTTAGGAAATTCGAGCGTTTCGAGTGAACCTGCGCGATCAAGCACAATTCGGTCTCTGTATACGGCATGCAAAGTCGCATTGCCTGGAAGTTGATCACCAATTGCGTAATTCAAAGTTGTGCGATCTGGCCCTTCGACAAGTGCTTTGGCTCGCTTAGGATCGTTGCTTGCTGACACCCCCGTTAAAGTTAAACGAAGACGGGTTTTCGGAAGATTTTCTTGTTCTGTTATTTGGGCTGCAGGCGCAGAAAAGTCCCCAAAAAGCTCAAATTTTGCGATATTTCTTTTGGGTGTTTGCTCTGGTGTGATCGCTTGTTTTGAAATGTTCGAAGCCTGCTGCTCTTTCTTCGAGGTTTCATCTAAATAAAATGGGTATAACTGGTATGCAGTTGCCGCGACCGAACCCGCTAGAAATAAAAGTGCGATGATCCATGGAAATTGTTTAGCGAGCATGTTTACTAAAATCCGCAACGATTCAGAATGTAATTATTATTAAACGGTGCCGTCATACAAATAGTTTGACACGCAATTTATAAACTTATCATAAAGGTGCGCTAGAGAGTGAGTGGTGCGTTAAATTTTGAAGTTGTTGATTAAGGCTTCAAGGTTCTGCGTGCTAGACATAAGTTGATCACTTGCTGTCAGAGATTCGTCAGCATTTGTTTGAGACTGAGCTCCAAGTTCAGATATTTGTTGAGCGCTGTTTTGAATGTGCTCGGTCATCATTGACTGCTCTTCGGCGGCGCCTGCAATTTGCTGGCTCATCGCAACAATGCTTCCTACGCTGTTTACGATTTGTTCGAGGGCCGTGCTGACTTCAGCGCTGTTTGAAACCGTTTCATCAGTCGTTTGGTGGCTCTTGGTCATTGAGTTGACAGCAAGACCAACACCTTTGTGGAGTTTATCTACCATTAAATCGATATCTTCGGTCGACTTTTGAGTGCGCTGTGACAAGGTTCGTACCTCGTCAGCTACCACGGCAAAGCCGCGTCCTTGTTCTCCAGCTCGAGCAGCTTCGATCGCTGCATTCAAAGCTAGAAGATTGGTTTGCTCTGCAATGGCTTTAATCTCGACCAATGCATTCGTAATTTCTTTACTGTCGTCCGATACCTTGTGGATGTGATCGACAGAAAGTTTTATTTCGTTCGCTAGGCGATCGATAGCTGTAACGGTTGCTTGAACGATCGATTGTCCAGTTTGTGCGCGTGCCTCAGCTTGTTGCGCCGCTTCAGAGGTTTGAGCCGTGTTTTGAGCAACTTCACCAACTGCCGCAACCATTTGGGTCATCGCATTTGAGATTTCATCGGTTTCAGCTTTTTGTTTGTGAAAAGTGTCGCGTGTTTCCGTTGCTATGTCGTTGAGCTTGTTTGCGTCAGTCGATAAGCCATTAATCATGAAGCGAGCTGTTTCAATGAGCTGTTTAACTTGCATGGTCATATCGTTAAAGGAGTACGTGAGCGCGCCAAGTTCGTCTGACGATTGCTTTTCCATTTTGACGGTGAGATCGCCTGAAGCAACGCGTTTGGCTGCAACCGAGAAAGATTCAATCGCGCGCTTCACGGACATCGAAAAACCCGTGTACAGATAAGCAATTACGATCAATACGACAAAAATAGTGCTGAACAGGTAAACCAAATAAGATTGCTGTTCTTGAATGCGTGCTTCGAGAATATCGCTTAATTCAGTCGCCGCAATCTCATTTAAATTCTCGAGCTGTGCGTAGGTTTCATCGATCTCATTACTGAACAGCTGCCAGTCTAGCGATAAACGCACCGAATTCATTAGGTCTTCATCGATGGTGGTATTTAGCTTGTTGATGTTTGAACTGATACTGCTGAGCGCTTGCTTGAGTTCGGGGTTTATATTGCCTTCTAGCTCAAGCAGTGCGTTCAACTTGTCTTGGGCTAAAAGTAAAGCTTCGTATTGACGATTGAGCTCATCGCTTGCGAGATAGCTAAGGTTGCCATCGTATAACGAATAAACGCCATAGGTTCTGACCTGCGCAAGTAGTGGTGATAGAGAGTTGTTTAAGGTTGAAGCGATTTGAAAGTATGACTGGATCAACGGATCTTCGTCTAAAGCCAAATGGGTCGATTGGGCAACGTCTAGAGCCAATTGCTGAACAGAGCTTTCTAGCTTCTTATACGAGTTTCGCTGGCTGGCAATATCAAGGTCTTGAGGAGTATTAATGACATCAGATTGCGCCGCTTTCAAAGCTTCAACGATCTCTGGGTCTAGCACACTCAAATCTTCTGAGATGTTTTCCAATAGATCGTTATTTAAATTATTGCTTTGCCGAGATTGATCTGCGAACGCCGTATTTTGACGCTGTCGATTTAATGACTCAAAGTCAATCTGACGCTGAAAGTTGTGTTCATACGACAGTAGCGAAAAGTATATACCTGCGCCCCCTAACTTGTTTTTAGAGTCGCTAATTTGATACTGAAGCTGAGAAAGAAGAATCCATCCAAGTGCGGCAATCGGCAGTATCCATAGAATACTGATTAACGCGAACTTTTGTGTGTAGCTAAGGCGATTCATTAATGCAATCGCAGGGGACATTAGGCTATTCAAGAAAACTCCTGTTTTTTCTAACTTGATGTACTTGGTAAACAAGCTGTCATAGCGTTGTGTTAATTAATATCGGCTATGAGGTCTGATAATTTAGTCCATTATCTTTGTTTCGCTAATTAAATCGGCGCATAGTTTACGGCATCGTGGCGGGTGTGACGCATGGCTCAGTTTAAACTCGACTTACAATGATTTAATGTACTGTGCTTACGGTGCGCCGATAAATACACATAGAATAGTGTCATGTTTTGGCAATTCGTTTTGGCTTTTGCCCCGATTATTTTTGAGATGATAGAGAGAGTTGCGTGACCGAACTCGCACCCGCACCTGATCAGCTAGAAGAAAACCTACCGTCAACAATCCCCGCGTTTGAAAGGCTTCCCTTCACATTCGCTAAAAAACAGGGGGTTGTTATTGCGTTGGTTAATGACGAACAAAAGGTTTTGTATCGCGCTGGAATCACTAATAGCGCATTCGTAGAAGTGAATCGTGTTACTCGTGGCTCGCTGGATTTTGAATTAGTTAGTGAGCAAGAATTCGAAGAAGCATTAAACGCGTCTTATCAAAGTGACTCAGCTGAGGCCATGCAAATGGTTGAGGGCTTGGGTGACGATATGGACCTTGCAAGCCTTGCAAACTCAGTGCCTGAAACTGAAGACCTCTTGGAGCAAGAAGACGACGCTCCTATTATCCGGTTGATTAACGCGATCTTGACCGAGGCTGTTAAAACAGGGGCGTCCGATGTGCATATCGAGACTTTCGAGAAACAGCTTGTCGTGCGTTTTCGTATTGATGGCATTTTGCGTGAGATCGTAAAGCCAAAACGTGCTTTGGCGCCGTTGCTCGTTTCTCGAATCAAGGTTATGTCTAAATTAGATATCGCCGAAAAACGGATTCCGCAAGATGGTCGTATCTCTCTTCGTGTTGGGGGGCGAGAAGTAGATGTTCGTGTATCCACAATGCCGTCAGCAAATGGTGAACGCATCGTTCTGCGTCTATTAGACAAAAACGCGGGGCGGCTAAGCATCCAACACTTAGGCATGACTGACCGTGATAGCGGAACGCTGAAATCTATTTTGGCTCAGCCACATGGAATTATGCTGGTCACGGGGCCGACTGGTTCTGGTAAAACAACCACACTATATGCCGGATTGTCTGAGATTAATGACCGTAGTCGAAACATACTTACGGTCGAAGATCCGATCGAGTACAACCTTCCAGGAGTCGGTCAAACCCAAGTAAATACGAAAGTGGATATGACTTTCGCTAGAGGCTTGCGCGCCATACTTCGTCAAGACCCAGATGTCGTGATGATCGGTGAAATTCGGGATTTAGAAACGGCGGAAATTGCAGTTCAAGCCAGTTTAACTGGTCACTTAGTGCTGTCTACACTGCATACTAATACGGCTGTTGGCTCTATAACCCGTATGATGGATATGGGTGTTGAGCCATTCTTGATTAGCAGCAGTCTCGTTGGAATTATTGCGCAGCGTCTAGTTCGAGTGCTTTGTGATGACTGTAAAGAAGCGTATGTTGCAGATGAGGGAACATGCAGATTGCTAGGAGTTGATCCTACAAATCCACCAACCCTATACCGTGCCAAAGGGTGCAGTGAATGTAATCACTTAGGCTATCAAGGACGATTAGGTGTTTACGAGATTATCGAGATCGATAATCAGATGCGTAGCTTGATCCACGATCGTGCAAGTGAGAAAGAACTAGAAGCCTGCGCTCGAGAAAAATCCCCTGCAATTTTTGATGATGGGGCAAGGAAAATCTTAGATGGTGTGACGACTGTTGAAGAAGTCTTACGTGTCACACACAAAGGTTAGTTATGGCAGCCTTTGAATATGTCGCTCTTGATGAGCGTGGTAAAAAACAGAAAGGCGTTATAGAAGCGGATTCCGCGCGTCAGGTGCGTCAGTCTCTTCGAGATAAAGGATGGATGCCGCTCGAGGCGAATCAAGCCGCTGAACAAAAACAGTCTAAAAGTCTTCTAGCGCGTAAGCCAAGTTTGAGCGTACGCGATCTTGCTTTAGTTACTCGCCAAATCGCCACATTAGTTCAAAGCGGGATCCCTATCGAAGAAACGCTCAGTGCCGTGGCCTCTCAAAGTGAGAAACCTAATATTCGCAGTATGATTTTGGCGATTCGATCGAAGGTTTTAGAAGGTTTTACCTTGGCAGATAGCTTGGCGGAATACCCCGCGGCTTTCCCTAAGTTATATCGATCAACTGTTGCAGCTGGCGAAACTGCCGGGCATTTAGATTTAGTGTTGAATCGACTCGCTGATTATACCGAAGGACGTCAGGCTGCGCGTCAGAAAATCCAATTAGCAGCTATTTACCCAGTAATATTGTCGATCGTTGCAATTTCTATTGTTGTATTCTTGTTGACCTATGTGGTGCCTGACATCATTGAGGTATTTATCAATAATGGGCAGGCTCTCCCTCCTTTGACGCAAGCTTTACTGAGCGTTAGCGACTTTTTAGCAGAATGGGGTGGATTACTAGCTGCATTTTTGGTGATCGCTTTTATTGGTTTCCAGTATATGTTGAAACGGCCCAGCTTTAGATTTCAGTGGCACCGACAATTGCTTGTTTGGCCATTTATTAAGAAATTGAGTCGGGGAACAAATACTGCTCAGTTTGCAAGTACCTTGAGTATTTTAACTAGCTCTGGCGTGCCGCTAGTTGAAGCGATGAAAATTAGTTCAGAGGTTCTCAGTAACGACTGTCTTAAAGCGTCATTACAAGACTCCGCGAAACAAGTCAGTGAAGGTGCGAGTCTGCACAAAGCGCTAGAGAATACGGGATATTTCCCACCGATGATGGTTCATATGATTGCTAGCGGTGAGTCTAGCGGCGAACTGGATCAGATGTTAGAGCGAACCGCGAGCCATCAAGAGAGTGATTTGGCCGCACTAATTGAAACGATTGTCGGTTTGTTCGAGCCCTTAATGCTCTTATTAATGGGGGGCGTGGTATTAATTATCGTCCTCGCGATTATGTTGCCAATCCTCGGAATGAGTAACTTGGTTGGCTAAAAAAAACTAATGAAGAAAGGTGTTATTCAATGAGTGTCCACGGTAAAAAACAACATGGTTTTACCTTGATTGAAATCATGGTTGTGATGGTTATTTTGGGTCTTTTAGTGGCAGTGGTAGCGCCAAATATACTTGGACGCGGGGAAGAAGCGAGAATTGGCGTTGCTAAAACGCAGTTGCGTAACGTTTCGTCTGCTCTGGATTTATATAAGCTCGATAATTTCAATTACCCTAGCACTGAGCAAGGTTTAGAGGCTTTGGTTAATAAGCCATCAGGTTCACCTGAACCAAAGAACTGGAGCAAAGATGGATACTTGCCAAGCGTTCCAAAAGATCCTTGGGGTGTTGAATATCAGTATGTAAGCCCAGGCTCTGAAGGTCCTTACGACCTGTATTCGTTTGGCGCAGATCAGCGCGAAGGCGGTGAGGGTGATGCGGCTGATATTAGTGTGCACGACTTAAACTAAGTTATGTTTTTTTCTTCCGAGCAATATCAACGTAATAAGGGCTTTACGCTCATTGAATTGTTGGTCGTGATGGTATTGCTTGGATTGCTCGCTGGCCTTGCTACGACGAGCTTCGGTGGTAATCAAGCGCGTGAATTGGATATAGAAACCAATAGAATGCATGCGCTCATGCGAACCGCGGCAAATGAAGCTATCTTTAGTAATGCTGAAATCGGTGTTCGAATTAGTGAGCAGGCTTACGATTTCATTTCGTACAACGAAGAAGAACAAAATTGGTCCCTCGCGACCAGCCCAGTCCTAAAACCTCAAGTATTGCCCGAATGGATGTTTCTCGAATTTGAGAGAGAAGGTGAAGAGGTAGTTCTCCCGAGCTCTGAAAAAGAAGAAAGTGAATTTGGTGGCAGTGTTTTTGATGATGACGATTCAAGTTCTACTAGCGATTCTTCTCTGCGGGATAAAAAGACGCCCGATTTCATGTTTCTGTCTAGCGGCGAGATTACCAATTTTACGGTACGTTTAAGTTTGCGAGACGACCTCGATATATTCAAAGAAGTTACGCTGAATGAGTTTGGAGAAATATCGTTACCCCACCTTGAAGATGAGTCTCAGTAATGTTTCGAACGAACCATCGCGGGTTTACGTTGATCGAGGTGCTTGTCGCGCTTGTTTACTTTTCTTTGATTGGTGTTGTTCTGCTTGAAGTGAGTGCATCATCTACCAACAACGTACTATCAGCTCGTTTAAATAGTTACGCAACGTGGATTGCTGAGAACAAGTTAACCCAGCTTCGTCTTGAGGAAGGCTTGCCAGCCACGCGAGAATATAAAGAAGACATCGAATATGGCACTGATGAGTGGCAGGTCGTGACGGCCGTTCAAGCGACAGAAAATCCAGATATCCATCGCGTTGAAGTGAGAGTGTCTCTTCGGCAGTCTGATGATAATGAATTGTCGCAAATTCGTTCATTAACAGGGTTCATTGGTCGGTATTAATCGTATGCGTCGCAGTCATGGTTTTACCCTGTTAGAAGTATTGATAGCGATCAGTATTACTGCATTGATCGGCCTAGGGGCATGGCAATTGCTGAATACTGCAATACGCACCTACGAGTTGGGTCAGGAAAGTTTAGAGAGTTTGTCGCAATTGCAACGTGCTCAATTACTTATCGCTCGCGACTTCCAACAGGTCGTTCCCCGTGCAATTCGAGACGAATATGGTGATTATTCTGCCGCCTTACTTTCAGGTGATGAGTTTGATGTCGTCGAATTGACGCGTGTTGGATGGCGAAACCCAATTCAGGAAGAGCGTTCAGATACGCAGCGAGTCGCTTATTCAATCGATGATGGCGATTTGATAAGGCGTTATTGGAAGGTTCTTGACCGCGCCCAGGATTCGGAGGCGATTTCGCGAAGACTTTTAAGTGATGTTGAATCTTTCTCTGTTCGTTACCTCAATGATAGTGATGCATGGGTGGACGAGTGGCCACCTCAAGAGTTCGAGGTTGACGACTCTGAATTAGACAATATGCGCCGCTTCGTAGTGCTGCCAAAAGCTGTAGAAATCAATCTCTCTCATCCTCGCTACGGAAATATCTCTCGCCTTTTTCAGCTACCGAATTACCTGGAAAATACGCTTATTGACTCTCAGAGCGGGAATAGAGGGCAAGGTGAAAATAGTGATGATCAAAATGCCGGTGGTGATCAAGGCAACTCAGATGGGACGGGTTCCTCTAACAATGGCGCAGGAGAGCAAAATTCGTCACCTGATAATGGCATCACAGGCGGGAATTTATGATGCTAGGATTCTCGCAATCTTCCCCGTTTAAAGGCTCGCTCGTAAAGCAGCGTGGTGTCGCATTAATGCTTGTCATATTGATCTTCGCGCTAGTAGCGATTCTTGCAACAGGCATTTATAAACGACAAAAAATATTTATATACGGGGCGAGCGGTTTGGTTACTAGCGCACAAGCCTATGAATATGCGCTCGGGTCCGAGACTTATGCGCGGCGCTTGCTTTTAGAAGATTGGCGCGAAGACAAAGATAAAAACGAATTTGTAGACGATACTGCGCAAACGCAAGATGCCTTGTTGCTTCCTGTTGATAATGCTCTGTTGGAAGCTCAGTTTAATGACTTACACGGAAGAATTAATCTCAACGACCTTGTTTATGTTGATGGTGTGGCGAATCAAATAATGGCTGATCGGTTTAAGCGTTTGCTTAACAGACTCTCCCTTGATGATGTAAAGGTAGAGCGTTTTCAAGATTGGATAGATGAAAATCAAGATGCGACCGGTATTGAGGGCTATGAAGATGGAGAGTATCTATCGAAGGATGTCCCTTATCGCACTGGAGGGCAGGTGTTCGTGCATCCAAGCGAAATGTTGTTGATTGAGGGGGTGAACCAGGAAGCGTATGAAGTATTACTGCCTTTCGTATCGACTCTCCCTCAAGGTCGAGCGCCCATCAATGTTAATACGGCGAGCCCAGAAGTACTTCAAAGCCTCATTGAGAATTTGCCCGATGAGGTAGCCGAGAGTCTCGCGTCAAAATCAGACGAAACGCCTTGGGTAAACATCCAAGAGTTTGCTCAAGAACCTGATTTAAAGGGACTTAAATTAGACCAAACCTATTTAGGTGTCGCATCAAGTTTTTATGAACTAGCGACACGCATAACGCTGGATGAGAGAAAAGTTCGATTGCGTTCAATTCTCTATCGCGCTCAAGAAGATGGTAGTGTAACCTTAATTCAACGTGATCAAGGCCAGAAGTACCTTATAACTAAGTCTGGTTCGCAAACGAGTACACAATAATAATGGCACATAAAGTTTTTCTTTTACCTGTTGAACCCTATTCACCCAATGATGCGCGGTATGATTGGCGTCTTTATGATTTGAGTGGCGTGAAAGTCGGCGGTGGCTCAGCTATTTCAACAGATGACTTGCAACAAGTCTTGATGCAAAACGGAGCAGAAAGCGTTAAGGCTGTGTTGGTATGGCCGAGCAATTTGAGCTTCAGTACGAACGTTGACCTTCCATCTAAGAACGCCCGTTACGCCCAGCAAGCCATAGCATTTGCAATCGAAGATAAGCTAGCAACAGATATCGAATTACTGCATTTTGCATTAGGTAAAAATAAGAGTAAGACGGGTACGCCAGTGCGTTGCGTCGAGAAGTCTTTGTTTATTGGGTTTCACGATGACGTTCTTGAGGCTAAGCCGGACGTTCAACTAAGTGCATCGTATATAGATGCCGAAATGCTCGTCTCATCTGATGCTGATATTGTCATCAGCCTCGAAGGTGATACCGCTATCGTCAACGCTAAACAATGTGCCGTGCGTGTACGGGCGCAAAATCTAGTTCCCTACATGGATACATTGCTGCTTGGTCCAGACGACGAAAGCCCTGAAACGATTAAAATTAAGGTGTACGATCACAATGCGAATGAAGCCGATCATAAGATTTTATTGGCTGAGTTAGAGCAATACCCAGGGTGTGATATCGATATCGAAGCCTTGTCGATATCGAGTTTAGACTTATTGGTAGAGTCTTATTTTCACGCGGGTGCGCCAGAGATTGATCTATGCCAAGGTGAGCTTAAAATCGTCCAAGAGGGTTCAGGTCAATTGCGCCAATGGGCATGGGTTGCAGGCGTTGCATGTATTGCTTTCTTGTTACAGCTTGGTGTTTTTATTGGTAAGGGCATGCACTACCAGTCATCTGCGGATGATCTGGCTCAACAAGCCTTAGCAACTTACAAGCAAGCGGTACCAAATTCGAAAAATGTTTCGGTTGGAAGGTTAGCTCGCATTATCAAAGGTAAGCTTCGCCAATCGAACAATAAAGGCGCTGATGTCGGATTCTTGACCTTATTAGGCGAAGCAGGCTATCAATACCAGCAGCGCAAAAACTCTACTGATATTCAGTTTACTGCCTTGAGTTTTAACGCCCAGCGCGGTGAGCTAGTAATCGAACTACGCGCTAAGAATTTTGAACAGATGGATCAGCTGAAAACCGCAATTGTTTCGGCAGGTTTGATTGCCAAAATAAGTTCCGCGGTTCAAGAGAATCAATATTACCGCGGACGTTTGAGCGTAAGTGAGGGGTAGGGTAAATCATGATTAAAAGTCCATTGTTTACTCAGGCGAAGGATCGTTGGGAATCGCTAGAAGCGCGTGAGCAGCTCAGCCTAAAAGTTATGTTTGTCGCAGTTGTTACTTCACTTATGTACTTCGCAATGTGGGTGCCAGCACAAAGCTATATGGATCGCGCCGAGCAAGACCTAAAAGATAAAGCAGCTCTTCTCGAATTGGTTAAGAGTTCGCGCGATCAGCTGCGCAGTTCGTCATCGAATACGTCGAATGCTTCTAATCTTAATAGCCAGCAATTGGTTTCTACTGTGACGAACATGGCACGAAAGCAATCATTAAACCTAAAACGTTTTGAACCTAGCGGAGAGAATAAGGTCAAAGTCTGGGTTGAAGATGTGTCCTTCGATACATTAGTCACATGGCTCAGCACTCTCGAACGTAGTGTTGGGGTGCAGGTCGAGCAAATTTCCGTTGAAAAAGAAGATAAACCCGGTGTTGTTAGTGCAAGGTTGACGCTATCGTCCTAAACTGACTGCACTTGTGCTCTTATGAGCACACTACGTTTAGCTCGTTCATCTATAAAAGGGGTCCCAGGATGCCAATTACCACCGATGAAGTAGAGGCGCGTGTAGTAAGGCTTGATGCCAGTGCCATTAAGGAAGCAAGAACAATTCTATTTCGTGCTTACAAGCACGAACCTACTTTCAAATATTTGTTCCAAGCGGAACGTCCTGGCTATGATCAGCGAGTACGCGCCACTATTCGGGAATTATGCCACTTACACTTTTCGTTAGATCAAGAAGTAATCGGTTTAACACTAGACAGTCGCTTGATCGCGGTTGCTCTAGTTGGTAGCCCTGTGGTTCGTCTTGATTTGAGTCGGCAATTTGCTTGGCGAATGCGAATGTTATTAACGGCAGGTTCTGAAAGTACTTGGCGATACATTGAATATCATAAGCAAATTCATAAAGTTCTTCCTCACGGAGAGCACCATGAGCTTCCTTTGATTGGTGTCGATGCCCAACACCGTAGTCTTGGTTACGGTAAACAGCTCATGGCTGCGGTCGAAGAAGTTTGCCGAGAAAATCCTGCATCATCTGGAATCGCGCTAGATACTGGCAATATGCGCTATATCAGTTTTTATGAAAAGCTTGGTTATCGCATTGTCGGCAGTGTAGCTGTTGGTGACGTGACTGAGAGCGTCCTTTTTAAAAGTTTCTAGTTTATAAATTCACATACTGAAGTAAGAAATGTCTGAATTCGATTTTGATTTGTTTGTTATTGGTGCTGGTTCTGGTGGCGTGCGTTTGGCACGTATGTCAGCAGCTTCTGGAGCAAAAGTTGCGGTTGCTGAAGACCGTTATCTTGGTGGTACTTGTGTCAACGTCGGTTGTGTGCCTAAAAAACTATTCGTATATGCGTCGCATGTCATGGAGGAGTTGGAAGACGGTGAGGGATTTGGATGGTCAAATTCCGGTGACTTGAATTTCGATTGGCCGACCTTGCGTGAAAACAAGAACAAAGAGATTGGTCGTTTGAACGGCATCTATCAGAACCTGCTAGAGAATAGCGGAGCTAAGATTATAAACGGCTCGGCTAAGCTCGTTGGGCCGAATATCGTTCAAGTCGGTGACCAGCAATATACCAGCGAACGAATTGTGGTCGCGACGGGTGGTTGGCCTCGCAAGCTGAACATCCCAGGTAGTGAACACATCATCACCTCGAATGAATTCTTTTATCTAGATACATTACCCAAGTCTGCAGTTGTTCAGGGCGGTGGCTATATCGCGATTGAGCTCGCAGGTATTTTGAACGGACTCGGTGTTGACACCACAGTGGTATTCCGAGGAGAGAAACTACTGCGAGGTTTTGATGAAGAAATTCGTGATTTTGTCGCCGAGCAAGTTCAAAACAAAGGTATCAAGCTGATATCTCATACGAATATCGATAGCGTCACGCATTGCGATGACTCGTATCAAGTATACCTGTCTGACAACGAGGTCTTGCAGACCGATTTGGTTCTTACAGCATTGGGGCGTGTGCCTAAAGTTGACGGTTTGGGGTTGGAAGACTTAGGAGTAGAACTCAAACCAAACGGAGCAGTTTGCGTAAATGATGACTTCCAAACGTCGGTTCCGAGTGTATACGCAATTGGTGACGTGATTGACCGTGTTCAATTGACGCCGGTCGCTTTAGCTGAGGGTATGTATCTCTCAAAACTGTTTTTTGCTGATAAAAAACCATCTTCAGTTGATTATGAAAATATTCCTACAGCGGTATTTTGCCAACCAAATATCGGTACGGTTGGCTTAACAGAAGAGCAAGCACGAGAATCATTTAATGTAGACGTATATGCTTCAAGCTTTAAACCAATGAAGCATACAATGAGTGGTCGAAATGAACGCAGTATGATGAAACTCATTGTAGATAAAGACACGGATAAAGTGTTGGGAGCTCATATGGTAGGTCCTGATTCTGGTGAAATTATTCAAGGTATCGCAATTGCCATCAAGGCTGGAGCTACCAAATCTGTATTTGATAGTACGATTGGCATTCACCCAACAGCCGCTGAAGAGTTTGTGACAATGCGTCAAGCGCGTTAGATCAAGTCGCATATGTACAACAAATGCCTTAGCGAGTATCACAAAAGCTTGTATACTCGCGCTTTATTTTTTTGCTTAGGAGTTAGTTTTGAGTTCGGTTGAATTACAACAGCGTGTGTTAAGCGGTATGCGCCCAACGGGTAAATTACACATGGGGCATTATCACGGTGTTTTAAAAAACTGGGTTGAGTTGCAGCATGATTACGAATGTTTTTTCTTTGTAGCTGACTGGCATGCACTCACAACGCATTACGAAGCGCCTTATGACATTGAGCAAAGCGTCTGGGATATGGTGATTGATTGGTTAGCTGCGGGGATTAACCCTGGCAATGCAACCATGTTTATTCAGTCTCACGTGCCTGAGCATGCCGAGCTTCACCTACTGCTATCTATGATGACCCCGCTTGGTTGGTTAGAGCGTGTGCCAAGCTATAAAGATCAACAAGAGAAACTTAAAGAGCGTGATCTCGCAACATATGGCTTTTTGGGTTATCCCTTACTTCAAAGCGCTGACATCCTTGTGTACCGTGCCGGTCTTGTTCCGGTAGGTGCAGATCAGGTTGCGCACGTTGAATTAACGCGCGAGGTAGCTCGACGTTTCAACCACCTGTATGGCAAAGATCCAGGTTTTGAAGAGCAAGCAGAAGCAGCCATCAAAAAAATGGGCAAGAAGGCATCTAAGCTATATCGAACGCTTCAAAAACGTTTCCAAGAACAAGGTGATGACGAGGCATTAGAGACAGCACGCGCGCTAATTCGAGATCAGCAAAATATTACGATTAGTGATCGTGAACGCTTGTTTGGCTACATTGAAGGTGGCGGTAAGGTCGTCTTGCCAGAGCCGCAAGCATTATTGACCAAGGCATCTAAAATGCCAGGGCTTGACGGTCAAAAAATGTCGAAGTCTTACGGCAACACGATTGCATTACGTGAAGAGCCTGATGTCGTTGAACAGAAGATTCGCACAATGCAAACCGACCCTCAACGCGTTCGCTTAACTGATGCCGGTGATCCTGATAAGTGTCCTGTCTGGAAACTTCACGAAGTCTACTCTGATGAATCAACGAAAGAGTGGGTTCAAACTGGGTGTCGCAGTGCAGGAATTGGCTGTCTTGAATGTAAAAAGCCCGTGATTGACGCGGTACTTGAAGAACAGCGTCCAATTCGTGAACGCGCTCGCCAATATGAAGAGAACCCTGAGTTAGTGCAAAGTATTATTGTTGAAGGTCGTGAGCGTGCGCGTGATGCAGCGAAAGCCACACTTGAAGAAGTCCGTCAGGTGATGGGCCTTTCATTCGGAGCGTAACTACGAGCGATTTATGCCAAATGATAACTCAGTAAATACATCAGCGCAGACGCCAAATGATGACAATGCTGAGTTATCAAACACTTTAGAGTCACCTGCCACACCTGAACAGCATGTTTTGCCATTAGCCTTTGTTGATGGCAAACCTCTCACTGAAATTCCCCAAGATCTTTACATTCCGCCTGACGCATTATCTGTGATATTACAGGCTTTTGAAGGCCCGTTGGATCTATTACTTTATTTGATTCGAAAGCAAAACATGGATGTGTTGAATATTGATGTTGCCTCAATTACGAAACAGTATATGGAATATATCGATGCAGCCAGAGAGTTAAAGTTTGAGCTTGCTGCAGAATATCTATTGATGGCTGCGATGTTGGCAGAGATTAAGTCTCGAATGTTGCTACCTAAGCCAAAAGATGAAGATGGCGAAGAAATAGATCCGCGTGCTGAATTGATTCGTCGCCTGCAACAATATGAGCGCTTTAAAATTGCGGCTGAAGATATTGATGCTTTGCCTCGTTTTGACAAAGATTATTTTGCATCGCGCGTCGCGGCAAACATAGAAGAAGTCGCTGTTCGACAACCTGATGTTAGTCTTGATGAGCTAATGTTCGCGCTAAAAAATGTTCTAGAGCGTTCCGATCATTTTACGAGTCATCAAATTGAGCGTGAAACGCTTTCCACGCGAGAGCGGATGTCTCTCGTATTGCAACAACTCAATGATGCTAGCTACGTTCCATTCGAACGATTTTTCACTCCCGAAGAAGGGCGGCAAGGTGTTGTGGTTACGTTTTTGGCGATCATGGAATTGATCAAAGAGCAATTAGTAGAGTTCGTGCAAGCAGAAGCCTTTGGCGCTATTCACGTAAAAGCAAAGTTGCTTCCGCAATAATTCAAATCTAAATGAAACCCTCAGTTGCGTTTTCTTAGTTAAAACGGCGACAATCAAGTTATTCCCACTTAGTTAAAACAAAAAACAAAAAACAAGATCATGTCTGACATTGAAATAACAGAAGTCAATCAAGCTAGCTCAGTGCGTTCAACAAGTAATTCGTTCGATTTAACGCAGTTGAAGCGTATTGTTGAAGCAACGTTAATGGCATCAGATAAGCCCATGAGTGTTGATAAGCTGCATTCAATGTTTGAATTGCATGAGCAGCCGCAGAAATCAGACATTCGTCTGGTTTTGGAAGAGCTTCACAATGACTATTTATCTCGAGGCATTCAGCTGAGCAAGGTGGCGAGTGGGTATCGTTTCCAGACCGCGAAAGATTTATCTATGTGGGTAGGGCGTTTATGGGAAGAGCGACCGCAGAAATATTCACGTGCTTTACTCGAGACTCTGTCGCTAATTGCATACCGACAACCTATTACCCGAGGTGAAATCGAAGATGTTCGTGGCGTGGCTGTTAGCACGCATATCATGAAGACCTTATTAGAAAGACAATGGATAAAAGTTGTAGGCCATCGCGAAGTTCCTGGTCGCCCAGCAATTTATGCTACGACTAAGGTATTTCTCGATTACTTTAACCTTTCGAGTCTTGAGCAACTCCCCCCGCTGTCAGAAATGCGGGATATCGATGCGATAGCAAAAGACGTATCAGAGCAGTTAGAGTTGGTGGTTGAAAACCAGACTAATGAGTCAGGGGAAAGTTTTTAACTACGGGTTAATACCTGTGATGTGTCGAACCTTGTTAATAGACTCTTGATACTCGCTCATCAGCTCAGAGTCGGCAACAATACCTCCTCCCGCCCAACAATATGCTTTGTTATTGATGAGTTCGACTGTTCTGATGAGGATGTTCGAGTCAAAATTGTTTGTTCGATCATCCCAGTAGAAAATAGACCCGCAATAATAACGGCGCGGATGTTTTTCTATCTCTTTAATTATCTCCATCGCTCTAATTTTTGGTGCACCAGTTATCGATCCTCCAGGAAAACAGTTTAAAAACGCAGAGAATTCATCGTATCGCGCTCGATTAAGTTTCGATTTTATTGTGCTAACCAAATGATGTACGTTGCTGAAGCTTTCTATGTCGAAGAGTTTTTCTACCGTTACGCTTCCCGTCTCAGATACCTTTCCTAAATCATTACGTAACAAATCTACGATCATTAAGTTTTCAGCTTTATTTTTGATACTCAATAATTCTTGTTCTTGCTTAGTGGTTAGCGCTCCGTTTGCTTTAACAGTTCCTTTAATAGGTTTAGATTGGAGTGTGCCTTCATGACATTGAAGGAATTGCTCGGGTGATAAAGATAAGAGAAAGTTGTTAGCTTCAATCTCTATAAATGCACAGTAGTTTGCCATTGAGCGATCAGTGTCGTTTAAGAATGCATTTATTGCGTCACCTTTAGACCATTTCGCGTTTGCTTCGAATCTTTGTGTTAAGTTGGCTTGGTAGCAATCACCTGCAAAAATGTAGTCCTTTAGTTTTGCAAAGCTTGAATTGTATTGCGAGAAAGATTGAGATGGTTTCCAATCTAAAGCTCGTGTAGTGAGGTTTTGGTTTAAATCCGAATTTGATGAGCTTGATTCAATTAGCTTATTAACTGCGTTCCTTGTTTCCTTAGAGCAGGTCTCCGAGAAATATAGCCAGCCTTCATTGCTTTCGTGGCAGAACGAATAGCTCCAGTCGTAGTAAGCGGCGAAAAAGAATTTTTTGTCATACCCATTTACGCCAATCCATCCGGAGGTAAACGATTGTCCTGTTACTGTATCGCAGTAACCCTCCTTGTTGAGGGTGACTTCATTTGGATTAACGCTAATGCGGGATGGGTTTCCGGAGATGATCGACCATCCGTCTCTCCCGTTTAAGCTTTTTAAGTAAATAGCGTGCTTAAGCTTACATATAAGATTGACTATTTGTTCATTAGTTAATGTAAGTTCTTTTGATGCGTTGAAAGTGTTAGTCATAAATAAGCAATAAAGCACTTGTGTGAGAGTGTGATCTAATCGACAAAGAAAATACCAGTCTGGCTGGATTTTTTTCAGTTGTCTCTATAAGTTAGCGCCAATGTCGCGGCGCAATTATATTTCGAATCATTAGGTATTGATAGAACTGTGCCAACAGGCTTTTAATAACTCTATAACCAAATTAAACGGAGCCCGTTATGTTTAAATCATGTGTGCTGGCACTTGTGTCGGTGACATTGCTTGCATTGCCATTGACAATTAGTGCGGAAGAAAAGAAGCCAAGTATCGAAGATCTTGTTGAGAAGCCCGTTCAAGCAATTACGGACTTAAGTGAAGCTCAGCCAAAGCGGGCTAAACTCACTGAAGAGCAGGCGATCGCTCAGCTCCAATATATGATGTTGAATGCATTCAAGCGTATAGAGCCTACATTGTTAGAGCGTGGTTCATTTAAACCAGTTGGTATGACATTGGATCCCGATGGAACATTTCGTTCGGTAAGAGTAGATGGTCAGGAAGAAATGCCGCAAGCAGTTGCGTTGGATGCAATTGTTAGTTCTTTGAAATCTCTAGCTGCCAACAGAACTCAGTGGGCTGTAGGTGTTATGTACGTAACCGGCAAGAAGCAGGAGGATGGAAGAATTCAGCGTCGTATAATGGTTGCTACAGAACACATTGCTGGGTGGGCTCGTACGTGGAGCTATCCGTATTTCATTGATGGTGAGCAAGTGAAAATGGGAAGTCCCTTCGAGACTGAGATGAAACCTGTTTACTATAAATAATTAACTGTAATGGTTCGAATAAAGTCGCCTGTTGGCGGCTTTTTTTGTTTAAGAAATAAGTTTCATGTTGGGTAAGGATGAAAGGTGTTTGCTGTTATCAGCCATAAACTTCGTCAACACCTATGGCATTGTGGAAAATAGTGAGAACCAAATACGCTTTTATGCAAAACAATGTGAATGAGAATCAAGATTGTAACGACGCGTAACTTTTTGTGAGTCTATTCACGGAAAACGCTAATTGGATTATTTAATATTCACTCACTGGTTAGCGAAAGCGAGCCGGATACTAAAAATAATATCTGCTTCCACTTAAGATTACTTATGGGAAGCGTCCTTACCTAAATATTAGGAGAATAATATGAAAGGCCTGAAGAAAATTGCACTTGCTTCTGCAGTAGCAGCAGTATCAGCTGGCGCTCAAGCTGAGCTTAAAGCACTTGACGACTCAGCAATGGGTGAGTTGACTGGTCAAGCTGGTTTGACTATTGACCTAGAAACTAAATACACCATCGGCGAATTCATGTACAAAGACGCTGGTTCTGTATTCTTGACTGGAATCGAGTTGCAAGCTAACGAAAATGACGCTGCTAACGGCAGTGTTCTAACTGGTGGTGCTGGTGCAGCAGGTTTTGTTGATAACATCCGTATTAAACTAGACATCGCTGGTGCTGGTGATGCTGACGTAATCAACGCTGTTGGTGACGGCACAACTGCTGAAGTATCAACTGGTCCTCTAGCTACTGTTGATAACGAGCTAGACACTGGTTTCTCTCGTGTACGTACTCTTGCAGCACTTCAAGGTGCAGCAGCTTCTGGCGCTGGTAACGCTGATACTGGTTTGTTCCTAGCTGCAGCTGGTGGCATCTCAACTATTGGTTCAGTTAAAGCTTCTGCAGGTCTTGAAGTTGACTCTTCACGTGACGGAGAAGTTTTGACTCTTGGCGACAAGAAAACATACGGCGATGGTGACCTTCTTATCCACGTATCGTTTAAAGATGCATGGCAAAAAATTGGCCCAGGTGGACTAGGTGGTCAACTAGCAGCTGGTACTTTTGGCGACAACAGCTTCGAAGACGTTTTGACTTCTGGTCTTAAGTCTGTTGACTTTAGCTTCAGCATCGATGCGATCGGTCTTGCTGCTTCTGACTTCGAAGCTGGTGACTCTATTGGCGCGGCTGATGTACAGAGCTATCAAGCTGATGGTACTACTGATTCAGAAGCTAGTACTACTGTATTGATCAGCCAGCTAGATATCGACGGTTATCTTGGCCCAGTTGACATCCACATCGAAAACGATGGTAACGGATTCACTGCAGCAAACGGTGACACTGGTTACGGTAACGCTGATTCTGTAATCAACTGGAACACTTACATTAACATTACTGATCTTGATGTTTACATCGATATCGCTGGTGTTGCGATCGAAAATTTGAAGATCAACAACGTTCGTGGTGACGTGACTGATCTCGACGGTAACTTTGCATTCGGTTTCGCTCAATCTAAGCGTGAAATTTACGCAGTACGTAATGCTGCAGGCCTGAGCTCAGCTAAGTTAGCTGCTGCATACGGTGTTGTACCGTTCGTTGCTGCTGCTGACGGCACTGGTGGTATCGCTGTTGCTGCTCTAGGTTCTGGTGCTGCTGTTGCTGACGCATACGGCGTCGACGGTGTTGCGATCAATACTCACTTCAAAGGTGACATGGAAATCGGTGCACTTTCATTCGGTGACGACGGTGAGTCTATTGGTCAGCTTTACTGGACTGATATCGACAGCCAGACTAACTGGACAATCTCTGCTCACTAAGATTGCTTAGTAGTATGAGTTAATGCTCAGTAGAAAAGCCGCTCATCTGAGCGGCTTTTTTTGGTTTTAAATAACAATAAAGGAGTAGGCTAATGTCTATCATTAGAAAGACTGCGCTAGCCATAGCAGTATCTGCTGTAAGTGCTGGAGTGCAAGCCGAACTAAAAGCGTTAGACGATAACACGATGGGTGAGATGACTGGTCAAGCAGGCTTGACCATTGATCTAGAAACGAGATACACCATCGGCGAATTTATGTATAAAGACGCAGGTTCAGTATTTTTAAACGGTATCAGCTTTGGTTCAAATGAGAACGTTCAAGCTGGTGGTTTTTTTGACAATGTTCGTATCAAGTTAGATATCGCTGGTAGCGGTGCGCTTGATGTGAAGAATGCAGTTGGTGACGGATCAACACCGGAACTTGGAACAACAGCCGATAACCTTCTTGAAACTGGTTTCTCTGGTGTTCGCAAAGTTGCAGCCATTCAAGGCGCTGCAGCTTCTGGAGGAGGTAATACCGCTGAAGCGAGTAAGTTTTACGATCTATATGATGGTGAAATTACCGTCGCAGATGCGCAAAGTGCTGGGCTAATTGCAGCCGATGGCGTTTCTTCTACAGGTCCTCTAACGGTAGAAGACCGTAAAACTTATGGCGATGGTGATTTACTCATTCACGTGAGTTATAAGGACGCATGGGAGAAACTTGGTGGTATTTCGTCGCTAGTTGAAAATGGCACCTTGGGTGACACAACGTTTAATGACTTGCTTGGCGCTGGTTTAAGCAAAGGTAAAGACTTTACGTTTAGTATAGATGCGATCGGTCTCGCTTCGTCTAACTTTAATGCGGGCGATTCTATCGGTGCGGCTGACGTACAGAGTTACCAAGCAGACGGTACACTTGATACTGACGCTACTACTACAGTTCTGATCAGTAACTTAGATATCGACGGTTACCTTGGTCCAGTAGATATCCACATTGAAAACGATGGTAACGGTTTCACTGCAGCAAATGGTGATACAGGTTACGGTAATGCTGATTCAATCATTAACTGGAATACTTACGTTAATATTACAGATCTTGATGTTTACATCGACATCGCTGGCGTTGCGATAGAGAACTTACAGATTAATAATGTTCGTGGTGATGTAACGGATATCGACGGTAATTTTGCCTTCGGTTTCGCTCAGTCTAAGCGAGAAATCTATGCTGTACGTAATGCAGCCGGGTTAAGTTCAGCTAAATTAGCTGCCGCTTATGGCGTTGTTCCATTCATTGCTGCTGCTGATGGCACTGGCGGTCTTAACGTTGCTGCTTTAGGCTCTGGCCAGGCAGTTGCAGATGCCTACGGCGTTGACGGTATTGCATTGAATACGCACTTTAAAGGCGATATGGAAATTGGTGCGTTGTCGTTCGGTGACGATGGTGCGTCTATCGGTCAGTTATTTTGGACTGACATCGAAAGCGAGACGAACTGGGTGATTTCAGCTCACTAGTCTTCAGACCTCTCAATACACATATGTGTATTGAGAGGTACTTCTTTATTTCGGAATTTTCTTTATGTGGCGAGATAGCGTTCGCAGTTTGGTACTCTTTGCCAGTTTTTTTCTTTTTGCTTGTTCGTCTTCTGATTCAGGTGTATCACTTCCTGAGGTTGCAGTTGACGATTCTCCGCCAAGTCTTTTGCTCACAGTGCCATTTTTAGAGGAAGACGAATTTATATCACCGAATAGTAGCATTTCTTTTTTGTTTGATGAGCTACTTGATCCGGTCTCAGTTCAGAATGGAGTTGAGATTTATTCTGTTAAGAATCGAGATATCTATCGAGCCTTCTCAGTTAGTGATGTGAGTGCTCCTGTGTTCCAAAGTGACCGCCGTGAATTTGATATGAGCATGGGCCAATCTCTGGTCACAGTCTCTGAGGATCGCTTAGTAAGTGAAAGCCTTGATGAAGATGGCGCATTAATTCGTGTCACTGAGTCGATTGATGTTGAGCGTCTTGCAACCACCGTATTTGTCACACCTAAAGAGCGACTGAATCTAAACGCAAACTATATCGTAACGTTTGATACAACCGTGAAAGATCTGTCTATTATTGATTCGATAAATCCAGTTACAAGAGAGTCTACTAACGGAAATTTTTTAGTAGAGGCACTTAATAATGAATTTAAAACTGACGACGGGCAATGGCGCCCTGTTACGAGAACGGTTTATGATGATCCCGATTTCACCTCACTAATGGAACCAGTTTATACGGTTATAAATGGAACGGGACTTGGTGTTTTTTCCGGCAATAAAGGTTCGGAGCCTGTTATTTATACCGATTTGTTCGATCTTGAATCTCAACAGTTCGTCCGAGCGGCAACGCGCCTTGATTATATTGCTTCGCTGGATGGCCCCAGTGCTGTAAGTGGGCAAATATCAAACATTGTTGCCACTGAAGGGCGTAATGACGCTGCCTGTGTTGCGTGGTCTCAATCTGCTGGTTTGAATAGCGATATTTTCATTCGTTGTATGACTGATAGATTTAGCAATAAGGTAACTTTAAATACGATCGCAAGGGCGTCCTTTAGTCATTTGAATATAAAAATGAACAGTCTCGGAGAGATATTTGTAAGTTATCTCTCTGATGGGGATGTGTTTTTGCATTCAATGCGGTTAGATGCGAGCAGTTTTCAAATCTCATCCATAAGTTCAGATAGCGTATCTTTATCTGGTGAAATTTATTCACTTAGTGTTTCTGATTTGCATATAGATAACTCCCTGGCCGACTTATTTGTATTGAGTGATGACACTTCCGCACCAGCTGTGTCTAGGTATCAAGCACACCATATATCGTTGAATTACGGCAATTCTGTTTCGGATAGTGTTGTTAGAGAAATCACATTATCCGAGCAGGCTATTACATCTATTGAAGGGGCAATAGATATTCGTGGTACAGGTGTTGCAATTGTAAATAGGGCGGTCCAGCAAGAAGCTTTGCTTTTATCTGCGTTTGACGGTTTTTTATGGAATAGTCCTGAAGTTGTTGAAACTAGGACTGCAAACGTAGTTGAGTTTTCTCTTGGGTTTTTAGAAGATGGACAAGCTTACGTTGCTTGGGTGTCTGAAAATTCTGGCGTCTATTCTGTTCGAGTCCAAGCTCGAGCGATCGTTGATGGCGTAATATCTTTTTCGAGGACGCCAATTATTGAATTAGATTCGAGTGTTAGTTCGCTTCAGAACATTAGCTTACTTATGGATCGAGAAGGCAACGGTACTCTAGTTTATGAGGGAGTTGGACAGAGCTTGTCAGCAATAAGATATCGGCACAATGAGGAATGGTTTGAGTCATTTGGTGACGTGGAAAGACTGCAAGTTAATGTATCTGGTGGAGATTACGGTATTTACAATCTTGCTAGAGACGGTCGACATATCCTATTGTATACCGATAGTCGTAGCCCATACCCACTTGCTTACTCTCGTTTGTTCTCCGATTATGACTGATACAAACTCATAAATAAAAAAGCCCGCTTTATGGCGGGCTTTTTTATTTAAACTAAATCAGTTTACACATAGACGTGTTGATATAGAAAACCAATAAATATAAAACTCACTGTGGTGGCTACTACGACATCGATCACACTTAGTGCTTGATTATTGATTTTCACAGGCTGTATCTCGCAAGTTAGTTATAATTAAAAGTATTCATTTATCGGCGGTTTATTGAGTAACCGCTTCGTTATCTTATGCTGCGAATTGTAACTAAAATCTTGATCCATTTGGTGGTTCACGGTGATAACGAATGTTAAACGCTAAGTCAGTGAGAACCATTCAACATGTTTTGGGATAGAGATCGTTTTTTACTCGCCCTGAGTACTCGTTCATTAAAGTTAAGCGGCAAACCTCAGTCGCATTCCGGCTTGTTATACAAGTCTTATGCCGATTTTTACAATATTGATATGTTGTCGATCGGGCTTGCGAAGTCGCAGTCAATTCAAGTAGTGCCATCTGTTGAGTTTGATCTAGTTGCTCAGATTTTTGAGCCCGCAATGGAAATCAAAGGGCAGGTAGTCATCGTTCATGGTTACTATGATCATGCAGGACTTTATGGAAATATCGTGAAGCGCCTTCTTGCTAATGGCCTGCGCGTTGTTGCATTTGACTTGCCCGGGCATGGCTTATCGAGTGGCGCGCGCGCCAGTATTGATGCCTTTGAGCAATATCAGCCTGCGCTAAAAAGTATACTTGCGTTATGCGATAGTGAACTTCCTTTGTATTTACTTGGTCAGAGCACGGGCGCAGCCATCTTGGCAGACTTGTTAAGTTCAGAAGAGTCGGTGACGGTGTTATCGCCGCTTAATCTAAAGCATGTATTTATGTTGGCGCCATTAATGAAGCCGCAGAGTTGGCATATGGCGGAATTTGCGCACAGTATTTTGCAAGGTCGCAAAGAGTACTGGCCTCGTAGTTTTAAAGATAATTCTCACGATCAAGCATTTTTAGATTTTGTTCAGAATAAAGATCCTTTGCAGCATGATGGTTTGTCAGTTGATTGGGTCGGAGCTCTACGTAATTGGATTCCAAAAATGTCTGAGCGTGCGACAATAAGCGGTCTTGTAAACGGTGCTCAATTGAGTTTGATTCAAGGAAGCGATGACACAACGGTGGACTGGACCTTTAATCTTCCGTTCTACCAAACACTATTCCCTTTAGTGAAGGTCAGTGTGGTCGATGGCGCTGGTCATCACCTGGTTGGTGAATCTGCTGAATATCGTCAGAAGGTCTTCAGTATTATTGAGTCTTCAATCTGACGCTTAGTGAGAGAAGTAAAGAAAGGGGAGTAAAGTGAAATAGCTTTATGCTCCCGCACTGATTGATTTAGTAACGTGTTGTCTAGTTGAAGGTTAATGGCTGGGGGCGACTATAGGCCTAGCTGTTTGGCAATCACCTCATTCATTATTTCGTAGGTTCCCCCACCAATCGAGAGAATTCGGTTATCTCGCGCTAAACGCTCTACTTTCGATTCACGCATAAAGCCCATTCCGCCAAATATTTGCACTGCATCGTAAGTGATTTTATCGCTGGTCTGCGTTGCTAGATTTTTTGCCATTGATATTTCTTTGATGACCGGCTGGCCTTCACTCATTGCTTGTGCGAGTGAATAGGTAAATGTTTTGCTCGCTTCTAGGGCTGTCGCCATTTCTGCAAGCTTGTGCTTGATGGTTTGAAATTTACCGATTGGACGGCCAAAAGCTTCTCGCTGCTTCACATAAGCGAGCGCCTCTTCGAGCGCAAGTTCTGATGTCATGTTGGCCATAACGCACAGACTTAATCGCTCCATTTCAAAGTTCGACATGATGGCAAAAAATCCTGCATTCTCGGTACCAATAAGATTTGAAGCGGGCACCTTGCAGTTATCAAAGAACAGTTCTGCTGTATCGCTTGCCCACCATCCTGTTTTTTTAAGGTTTTTACCTCTCGTAAAACCTTCGGTGTCGCGCTCTATAAGTAATAGACTGATTCCGCCGTAGCCATCGCCACCGGTACGAACTGCCACTGTATAGTAGTCGGCGCGATGCCCGCTTGTAATAAAGGTTTTACTGCCATTGACGATGTAATAATCGCCATCTTTTTTAGCTGTGGTTTTGATGTTTGCTACGTCTGATCCGCCAGAAGGTTCTGTGATGGCAAGAGCAATAACTTTATTGCCGAGAATAACATCAGGGAGTATTCGTTGTTTTAGTTTGTTAGAGCCCCAACGAGCGATGGGTGGCAAACCAATATCTATGCTTCCTAAGCTCGCAACAAGTCCACCAGAGCTTGATCGCATGAGTTCCTCTGATGCTGCAATTTTGGTGAATACGTCCCCGCCAGCGCCGCCAAACTCTTCATCGTGACCAATCCCGAGAAGACCTACCTCGCCAGCAAGTTTGTAGAGCTCGCGCGGAAACTCGTTGGCTTCTTCCCATTCATCAATAAACGGGTTGATATGTGTATCGACAAAGCGTCTTACATTTGCGCGTACAATATTTTGCGTTTCGCCAAAGTGGCGTTCATGAAGTTTGCTCATTTTTATTCTTATTACTTGTTATCGGAAGCATTAACTTAACGTGTAATAAGTACTTGAACAACTGTGTGAAGGCGGCTTTTACATATAAAAAAGGCCGTACCTAATAGTACAGCCTTTGTGGGATTCATTATGATTGAATCGCTTAGAACAGTACGCGTACTCGCACCGTGCCACGAACATTGCGCAGCTTTTCTAAAGCAAGCTCGCTGTATTCTTTATCGACATCGATAACTACGTAGCCAACTTTCTCGTTAGTTTGAAGATACTGGCCGCAAATGTTGATGTTGTTCTCGCTGAATACTTGGTTGATCTCAGACATAACCCCTGGAACATTCTCATGGATATGAAGAAGGCGGTGGTTTTCTGGGTGTGCAGGCAATGCAACTTCAGGGAAGTTTACAGATGTCACTGAAGTACCAGTGTCGCTATAGGTGGCAAGTTTCTCACCAACCTCGAAACCGATATTCTCTTGTGCTTCCATTGTGCTTCCGCCAACGTGCGGTGTAAGGATGACATTGTCGAATTCACGTAAAGGAGACACAAACTCTTCATCGTTTGATTTAGGTTCGACTGGGAATACGTCGATGGCTGCGCCAAGTAGCTTGCCTTCGCGTAGCGATGCTGAAAGTGCATCGATATCGATGACAGTGCCACGTGCCGCGTTGATGAGAATCGCGTCTTGCTTCATTTGCGCAAGTTCGGTCGCACCGATCATGTCTTGTGTTGCTGCAGTTTCCGGAACATGAAGACTCACAATATCGCACATACCTAGAAGCTCTTCTAGCGAGTCAACTTGGCGCGCGTTTCCTAAAGGAAGCTTAGTGATTACGTCATAGAAGTAAACGTTCATGCCTAGCGCTTCAGCTAATACGCTTAACTGACTACCGATACTTCCGTAGCCGATAATGCCGAGTTTCTTGCCGCGGATTTCGTAGCTGTTTGCTGCGGATTTTAGCCATTCGCCGCGATGAGCTTTAGCGTTCTTATCTGGTACGCCGCGCAATAGAAGAATGGCTTCTGCAAGAACGAGTTCTGCCACACTTCGCGTGTTTGAGTATGGTGCGTTGAATACCGCAACGCCATGGCGGGTAGCTGCATCAAGATCGACTTGGTTTGTGCCAATACAGAAACAGCCAACAGCGATCAATTTTTCAGCAGCTGCAAATACTTCTTCGGTAAGTTGGGTGCGTGAGCGAATTCCAACAAAATGAGCATCTTTGATTTTTTCAATAAGGTCTTCTTGGGAAAGAGACGTTTTGAGGTACTCGATGTTTGTGTAACCAGCTTTGTGCAGAATATCTACAGCTGACTGGTGAACACCTTCCAACAAAAGAACCCGGATTTTTGCTTTATCCAAAGACGTGTTTGCCATGACTTACTTCTACCTTTTTGTTCAATGCCAGACCAATAATTTTAATGATAGGCTGGCTACGGTAATGAAAGGGCCCGTATTTTACCACAGGTTTCTAATTCGGTGCTTCTGTACTGATCTATAAATTACTGATATTTGATTAATAATTGCTATTCACTGAGCGTATTTATTTATGAACAAAGATTACCTAATCGACCAGTGCAATGCGCATTTAGTCGTGTAAAATCACCCCAACTTGAAAACTTAGTAGTACGCGAGGAAAGCATGGCCGCTGTTGATCAAATTATTAATGCGCTAACAGACATACTAGATGAGGGAAAGCTTCGTACAGATGCAGACTCACTAGCTACGCACGGTAAAGACTGGACGAAGATGTATGAGGTGGCACCCTTGGCCATTGCATTTCCGCGCAGTACAGAGCAGGTGCAAGCCATCGTTAAGCTGGCAAACGAACTAGAGTTTGCAATCGTTCCATCTGGTGGACGTACAGGGTTAAGCGGTGGTGCTGTCGCGACTAATGGAGAGGTCGTCGTTAGCTTTGACTACATGAATCAAATCGTTGATTTCAGTGCAAGCGATCGCTGTGTCAAAGTTCAAGCTGGCGTAGTCACTGAGCAATTACAGAATTTCGCTGAAGAACAAGGTCTTTACTATCCGGTTGACTTTGCCTCTGCCGGTTCAAGCCAAATTGGAGGTAATTTGAGTACCAATGCTGGAGGAATCAAGGTAATCAAATACGGTATGTCACGAGATTGGGTCTTGGGTTTAACTGTCGTCACCGGCGCTGGCGAAGTTTTGAACTTGAACTCTGATTTGCTCAAAAACAACACTGGCTATGACTTGCGCCATTTGTTCATTGGTGCAGAAGGTACCTTGGGTTTAATTACCGAAGCTACCATGCGCCTGACGCGTCAACCTGAGAATCTGACTGTACTTGTTCTGGGTCTTAACGATATTACTAATACGATGGATGTTCTTAAGTCTTTCCAAGGTAAGCTCGATTTGACTGCCTATGAGTTCTTTTCACATCAAGCGATGGGCCATGTGCGTGCGCACGCAGATGTGCCAGCGCCGTTTGAATCTGAAGCACCTTATTATGCTTTGCTAGAGTTTGAGGCGAGCAATGACGCGGTAATGGATTCGGCGATGGAGTTGTTTGAACACTGCGTTGAACAAGGCTGGGTAATTGATGGGGTGATTAGCCAAAGCGAAACGCAGGCTATGAACTTATGGCGTTTACGTGAAGGGATTTCTGAATCGATTGCGCCGCGTACTCCGTATAAAAACGATATAAGCGTCGTGGTTTCAAAAGTCCCCGAGTTTCTCACGGAAATCGACGAGGTTGTCACCACGCATTACCCTGATTTCGAAATAATTTGGTTCGGCCATATCGGAGATGGCAATTTACACCTCAATATACTGAAGCCAGAAGATTTGCCCGCGGATGAGTTTTTCGCAAAATGTGTTGATGTGAATAAATGGGTCTTTGATATCGTTGAAAAGCATGGCGGGAGTGTTTCTGCTGAGCATGGGGTTGGTCTTGTGAAAAAGGATTATTTGCAATACACACGTAGCGCAGCAGACATTGCTTTGATGAAAGGTATCAAGCAGGTATTCGATCCGAAAGGACTTATGAATCCTGGCAAAATATTCGACTAATTAACCTATGGAGTAGTAGATGTATCAGCCGGTTTGGTTTGACGGTAAAGAGTTTGACGCGCGTTGCTCAAAGCTTGTGTGTATTGGCCGAAATTACGCGGAGCACGCGAAAGAGCTAAACAATCCCATACCCAAGGCGCCAATTCTATTTATTAAACCGGAATCTACAATTCAAACCAGTGAGCAAGTCGTAATTCCACGTGAAGGTATTCATTACGAGGCTGAACTCACTGTCTTAATCGGGCGGGACATAAACGTCGGCGCTCCAGTCGATGTTAGTCAGGATATTGCTGGTTTAGGACTTGGGCTTGATCTCACGGATCGTGGGCTTCAAGCTAAATTAAAAGAAAAGGGGCATCCGTGGGAAAGAGCGAAATCTTTCGATGGCGCTTCAGTACTCACGTCTTTTATTCCTTTCAGTGATCAGGATTTGAGCCAGATCAATTTCCAGCTCCTTATTAATGATGAGGTCGTGCAAGATGGTGTGACTTCAGACATGCTGTTTGATATCCCTGCCTTAATACAAGAAGTTACGTCTGTGTTCAGTTTACGTAAAGGGGATATTTTGTTTACCGGTACTCCAAAAGGTGTCGGCGTGCTGAAAAATAATGATCGGCTTAATTTGAGTCTAAAAGCAGGGGAGCAGCAGATAGATTTTCCCCAGTACAACGTTGTTTTGTGTGACAGATTAGCAGGTGACAGGTAAGCAGGTGGCAGGGAAGAAACCGGCTCAGAGCCGAACAAAGCGTTTTGTAAAGCTTGCAGGGATGACGGCTAGTGTTGCTGCACGATATGCAAGTGACAAACTAGTTGATGTTGTCAGTAAGGGCGATGATCGTGATCGTCGAAAAGCCGCTAGTTACGAAAAAATGGCTGATGACATTACAGAAACGCTTGGCGAGTTGAAAGGCGCGGTAATGAAAGTCGGTCAGATCGTCTCTCAGACTCAAGATTTTCTCCCTGAGGAATTCTCGCAAGCCTTGAAGAAGCTCCAGAAGCAAGCGCCTCCTGTCGAGTTTTCAGTGATCAAAGAGCAAGTCGAGTCAGAATTAGGTAAGCCTATCACCGATCTATTTAAGACTTTTGACGAAGAACCCTACGCGGCAGCCTCTATAGGTCAAGTACACCGGGCGGTCACTTTAGACGGCGAAGACGTCATTGTTAAGGTGCAATATCCGGGAGTAGACCGTTCTGTTGATTCAGATTTAAAGCAATTAAAACTCACACTCAAGCTTGGCGGTTTATTAAAAATGCCAAAAGAAAGTGTCGACGCGTTGTTTAATGAATTAAGAGATCGTTTAAAAGAAGAGCTCGATTACACTTTAGAAGCTCATAACTTAAATCGTTTTGCTCAGTTTCACTCGAAAGACGAAGGGATAATAATTCCCGAAGTCTTCGATAAATATTCCACAAAGCGTGTTTTAACACTGGGGTTAGTTGAGGGAGATGCGGCCGAAGATCTTGTTTCGCTGGGATATACCGAGCAGCAAAGATCTGTGATTGCTGAGCGGGTCTTTAAAATGTTGAGTGATCAATTGTTTTCAGGTCAGTGCATTCATGGTGATCCACACCCCGGTAATTTTGCATTTCGACCCGATGGCTCAATCATTATTTATGATTTTGGTTGTATCAAAGAGTTGAAGCCTGAAATTGTTCAGGCCTATCGAGACGCGGTCGTTAGTGCTATCGACGAGGATTATGCAGCCTTGGATGAGGCCTTGATAAGACTTGGGGCGCGCGTGGCAAATAAAGCAAGTCCTGGTTCTGACTTCTATAAACTTTGGCGGGACATTTTTTTTCAGCCATTTGCCGGACAACCTTTTAATTACGGCGAGTCAAAACTTCATGTTGATGCGATGGAGCACACAGGGCTGTTTTTCAAAAACTTAGAACGATTTAAACCTCCGGTTGATAGTTTGTATATTGATCGACTGGTTAGCGGGCATTATTGGATTTTAAAGTCTATGGATGCATCCGCTGATTTTAGACCGCAGCTCGATAAGCATTTGTATAACAAAAAGTATCTTGTTTAAGTAATCGACTACTTTATACACCAAACCCTCAGGATTTGTTGCGTATGAGCATAGCCTTAATTTTGGCCGCTTATTTTTCTGGTCTGACCGCTAAGGTCCTTGGCCTACCTCCATTAGTTGGATACTTGCTCGCGGGTTTCGGTTTGCATTTTGCGGGCTACACCTTAACGGATGATATTCAACGACTCGCTGATTTAGGCATTACCTTAATGCTCTTTACGATCGGCCTAAAAATCAATGTAAAAGACCTCATTCAAAAAGAAGTTTGGGGTTCGGCAATCAGTCACATGAGTTTGTGGATTGCCTTATGCTTCGTTATTAACGCAGTAATGGCGTGGGCTGGTTTATTAGTTTTTGAACTCTCTGTAGAACAGACTGCGCTACTCATTTTCGCGCTGAGTTTTAGTAGTACAGTTTGCGTCATCAAGGTACTCGAAGATTCCGGAGAAATCCGCAGTCGACAAAGCGCTATCGCAGTGGGTGTGCTGATTATTCAGGACATTATCGCCGTCGCTTTTCTCGTGGCTGCGACCGGCAAAGTGCCTTCATTTTGGGCGTTGTTGTTACTAGGGCTGCCACTCCTTACTCGTTTCGTCGATAAGCTTTTGAATAAAACTGGTCACGGAGAATTGTTGCCCTTGAGTGGGCTTATGCTCGCGCTTGGCGCCTATGCGCTATTTGAACTGGTGAATGTAAAAGGTGACTTGGGTGCATTGCTTGTTGGGATGTTAGTTGCGACAAGTAGTAAGTCGGGCGAGTTATATAAATCACTTATCTCGTTTAAAGACTTATTCTTAGTGTCCTTCTTTTTGAGTATTGGCTTGTCAGCCTTGCCCGATTTCTCAATGTTTATTTTAGCTTCACTTCTTCTGCTGTTATTGCCGCTCAAATTCTTACTATTTTACGCAGTGTTTTGCGTGATGTCTTTACGCGCGCGCACGGCGTTTCTTGGTGCATTGCTGTTATCGAATTTTAGTGAGTTTGGGTTAATCGTTGCAGCGCTTAGTATTCGAGAAGGTTTATTGGCTCAAGAGTGGCTAATTATCCTAGCAATCACGACAGCGCAGAGCTTTGTCATCACCTCACTTATCTATAAAAAAGCACATTTGTTTTATGCAAAGCTGTCCGGCCGCTTGCAAGGTTTTCAGCGTGCAAACGCGAATACATCCATGTGTAGTCAGGTTGCGCAGGGCGCTGATGTGATGCTCGTCGGGCTTGGCCGCGTTGGCTTAGGTGCCTATCACGCGCTTGTTAAAGCCGGAGGTAATGTTGTTTGGGGTGTAGAGATAGATGAGTCACGTGTTGCAGGGCACATCAATAATGGCATCACAAATGTGATTCATGGCGACGCAGATGATATTGAGTTCTGGGAATCGCAGGATCTTGACCGAGTAAAACTTGTGATGCTCGCGATCCCTAATGTAGAAGAAATGATCAACATTATTGAACAGCTCAAATTACGCGATTACAAGGGAAAGATTTCAGCCGTTGCGCAGCACGATGATGAGCGTCTACTGCTTTTATCTCATGGTGTGGATGTGGTGTTCAATTACTACTCTGAGGTTGGCGCAGGCTTCGCTGAAGAGACTTCTCACTTGCTTCAAGAAGCTTAGTTACATGTCACGGTTGCGGATATTTGTATCAGTCGTTTTTGTAATCCTATTTGCGGTTGTCTCGACTCTAGCTAGTGCAGAAAAAACGCTTCGCGTGGCAACACTTAATTCCGAGTGGTTTTGGACTCCTCATGATGGTCATGTCGACGGATCAAGATTCAATAAGGGTGATCCGTCTGTTTCTGATTACGACAAAAAGCTTGGGTTCTATCGTGAACTTATTCTTGATCAAAGTTTAGATCTTGTTGCGTTTATCGAAATCGAAAATAAGCAGGTTGCGAAAGAGATCGTCGATGCACTTGGTGAGGGCTGGTCTTATGCATTCAAACAAGGGCGTGATACGGCAACGGGGCAAGATGTTGCGTTTGTTTGGAAAGATGCAGAGCAAATTAAGGTCACAGATTTTGGATTCCCGTCAGGCCATGTGGATGGCTATAAGCCTAAACGATTATCTAAAGTCTTAGGCTTAACCCTCAGATACCGAATCGGTGATACCGATAAAGATGTTTCTTTTGCTACTGCGCATTTTTTATCAAAGCGGAAGGAGTCACCCCAAAAGGCCTCAAAGCGATTAATGCAATCAAAGGGTTTGGTGAAAGGTGTGCAACAATTTGATCAAGCGCGCATTGTTGTATTAGGTGATTTTAATGACTTTCGTGCTTCTCCGGTTCTCAAAACACTAGAAAAGCAGCTAGAGCTGCGCAATGCATCAGTTTCCTGCGACTCAGTAGAGCATAAGGCCAAGCGAAAGCTTCGTTATATGATCGACCATGTCTTGTACAAAGGTTTCTCGTGTCAGCGGTACCAAAGTATATCGACGGCACCTTACTCTGATCATCCCATAATTATTGCTGAGCTTGTTCTTTAGCGTCGTCTGCTTGTTTTGATTGAATCGCCGTGAGCGCAATTGTGTAGATGATGTCATCAACTAACGCACCTCTCGATAAATCATTAACCGGCTTGTTTAGACCTTGGAGCATCGGGCCCATGCTTATGACATTCGCACTTCGCTGAACAGCTTTGTACGTCGTGTTTCCAGTGTTCAGGTCGGGGAAGATAAATACCGTTGCTTGTCCCGCAACAGCGCTGTTTGGCGCTTTCTTCGCTGCGACACTTTCAATTGCAGCAGCGTCATATTGCAAAGGTCCATCGATCAAAAGGTCAGGACGACGAGCCTTTGCGATCTCAGTTGCTTGTTTTACTTTCTCGACATCGGCCCCCGCACCGCTAGCGCCTGTGCTGTAGCTAATCATCGCTACTTTTGGCTCAATTCCAAAAGCTAGGGCTGAGTCTGCACTCTGTATCGCGATGTCCGCCAACTCTTCAGCGTTAGGGTCTGGATTGATTGCACAGTCACCATAGACCAGTACTTGCTCTGGCAAGCACATAAAGAAGACCGAAGAGACAACAGTGGCTGATGGTGCAGTTTTGATTAACTGAAGTGCTGGGCGAACAGTATTTGCTGTCGTGTGTAAAGCACCTGAAACTAATCCGTCTACTTCATCTAAGGCAACCATCATCGTCGCAAGAACTACATTATCTTCAAGTAGAGAGCGCGCCATATCAGGCGCTAAGCCTTTGTGCTTGCGTGCCTCCACCATATGAGGAACGTATCTTTCACGCACTTCGTCGGGGTTGATGACTTCTATTTCATCTAGAAATGTCAGACCTTGTGCTTCAGCAACCAAGCTAATGTCGCTGCGCTCCCCAATCATAACGCATTGAGCGATATTCCTTTCTTGGCAAGCAATCGCAGCAGCAACGGTGCGAGGTTCGTTTCCTTCAGGTAAAACGATACGTTTTTTGGCGGAACGAGCGCGAGACGTAAGCATGTGGCGAAATGCAGGGGGCGACAGGCGACTCTTTCGCTCTTTGGCGCATACTTGAGCGAGCCATTCCAAATCGAGATGCTCGGAAACCATACTCACAACCTGACGCATTCTTGCTTCATCATCGACCTGCACGACACGGTTAAGGTTTGCAAGAGCTGCTGCCGTTCTAAATGTGTCAGTTGGTGTTGATAGAAGCGGTAAACCAGCTTTTAAAGCGGCTGCGCAAAGCTTGTGTATGCGAGGGTCGATATTCGAATCACTTGTGAGCAATATGCCCGCGAGAGGAATGCCTGATAAGCCAGCCATACACGCAGCGACAATGACGTCACTTCGGTCTGACGGTGTTACCACAAGCGTGCCAGGCGTTAGCCTAGGAATGATGTTGTCTACGGTCTTTGCAGCAAACACGATGTCATAAATTCGGCGAGAGTCTGATTCACCTTCGTTAAGCGAGTTAACGTCTAATGTGTACTTGAGATCGCTGACCCTTGGGGCTGCGAGTTCTTTCAGAAGAGGGATCGCTCCAATTAAATGGAAATTATTGGTAAAGACATTTAGGTCACTTATTGAAACGAGGCGCGCTGAAAAGTCCTCATCAGATATTTCGCCAACGCGATTTAATACTACTCCAAGCACGTCAGGACTCTCTGTGCCGTGATATAGGGAAGCCGCAACTTTGAGGTGTTTAGATAATTGAGTAGGTGTCCGTTGATTGACGTCGGCGACAAGAATAACGGGCGCATTTAGATTCTGAGCAATATCGATATTAAGTCGCGTTAAATAGGCTTCATTTCTATCATTCGGAATACCTTCAACAACGATTACGTCTTTCTTAGCTGCTACTTTTTCATAATTAGCAACAATACGTTCCATCAACAAACCACCTTTATTTTCACTCATCAACATTTGCGCGTCTGATAGTGAAATGATCTCCACATCGCTTTCGATATTAAGGACTTTGGCAAAATATTTTGAGTTGTCGTCGTGCCCGACTTGATAGCTAATTGGCTGAAATACACCTACGTTAACGCCGAGCCGTTCTAAGGCGTATACCAAACCGTATGTGACTGACGTTAGTCCTGAATTCTGTGCGGTAGTTGTTAAGAAAAAAGCCTTACTCATCTGCTTAATCCGTAGCTGTTAAATTTAAAAATAGGTTTCATTTACGAACAGAGTGCAGCACTTTGCTCCGCAATTAAACGTTCTTCATCGGTGCGTGATACAAATATAGGTAAGCTGACTGTTGATTGAATGGCGCATACATTGTCAGTAATGTCGCGATTGAGTTCTTCATCAATTGTGAACCCGAGACCTTTAAGAAGGGCCACAGTTTCTTTCCGAATAAATACCGAGTTTTCGCCAATACCGCCCGTGAAGATCAGGCCGTCGCATTGAGTCAGCGCAATGCGCATGCCCGCGATATATTTGGCGAGGCGATAGCAGAACACTTTTAACGCGAGTTGGGCCTCTTTGTTTCCTTTAGATGCTTGCTCCTCAAGCGTTCGGCAATCGTTTGAAATGCCAGATAGACCAAGAAGGCCACTTTGTTTGTTTAAGATTTTATCAATTCGAGCGCAGTCATAACCTTGTGAACCTAAAAAACCGATAAGACCAGGGTCTACGTCACCACTTCGGGTGCCCATAACTAATCCCTCAAGCGGTGTCATGCCCATACTTGTGTCAACGCTCTTGCCATTCTCGATCGCGCATACACTTGCGCCGTTACCAAGGTGTGCAGTTATAAAGGAGCAATTTTCAATAGGTTTGCCAATATGTTGTGCGGTCGAACTAGCTACATATTGATGACTTGTTCCATGAAACCCGTAGCGTCTTACGCCGTACTTAGTATAAAACTCGCTTGGTATCGCATAGCGATATGCGTGCTCGGGCATAGTTTGGTGAAACGCTGTGTCAAAGACAGCAACTTGCGGAACCTCAGGAAACTGTTTTTGTAAAAGTTCTATGCCAGTAATATTTGCTGGGTTATGTAAGGGCGCGAGTTGAATGCATTGTTTAATTTCCGCTAACACAGAATCGTCGATGAGCGTTGCTTTATTGAATCGCTCTCCGCCATGAACAACGCGATGCCCGACAGCAATTAATGAATCGCTTAAGTTAAATTCGCAGTTGAGTGCGTCAACGATTGCTTGAATTGAGTCGCCGTGAGAAGCATTTGGCGTGTCAAAGCTTTGCCTATTTCCAGAAAGATCTTTTGAAATATGCCTTGCATTGGGGCTATTAAGTTCTTCAGCGAGACCGGTTTGTAATGGGGTGGCGTCGCCTATGGCGTATAACGCGTACTTTAATGAAGAACTACCGCAATTAATGACAAGTACGTGTTTTGAGCTCATAGTTTTCTTCCGTGTGTGTTTAAGCTGCGGTTGCCTCTAGTGCTATTGCAGAGCATTCATAATAAATGTCGTTAAAGGTTTGCCCATCTAAGCCCAGTTCGCCGAGAGCCTTCCAGTCTATTTGTTCAAGCAAACCTTGTTCGAAAAGCAGTGTAGATTGCAATATTAAACCTTGCACGCCTTTACGTTCCATTAGTGCAGAGCGCATTGAGTCTTTAATTGGAATACTTTCAATAACTTGATCGATAGGTTGGTCAAAAAACGCGTCTAAGCAACTGAGCAGACCAGTTGTATAGAATTCATTCTGTAAATCTGAACTTACAAAGTCCGCAAGTTTTTCACAGGTCATTGCACGAACAATGGCTATGTATTGTAGTGCGTCAGGCTTGTTATCAAGTTTGCTCAACGCAAGCAGTGTTGCCCAACTTTTAATGCGCTTTAAACCAAGTAAGGCGACAGCTGATTTAATTGAGTCAATTTCTTTCGTGCGCCGATAAGCGGCTGAGTTAATCAATTTCAGTAATTTAAAACTGATAACGGGGTCTTGGCTTATAATATTGCTGACGTGGTTTATGTCGATGTTGGGGTCTTGTAGTTCAGCGATTAGCCCAAGTACAGATATTTGGTTGGTGTTTAATTTCTTGCCCTTAACCAATTCAGGCTTAGCAAGAAAATAACCCTGAAACAACTCAAAGCCTAAATCGGAACACAGTTGAAACTCTTCGTGAGTTTCAACTTTTTCGGCAAGCAAAGTGACGTCGAAGTCCTTTAGGTAGTCGACTGATTGTCGCAACTCATCTTCACTCAAACTAGGTAAATCGATTTTCACGATATCGATATAAGGAAGCAGAGGTTTGTAGTGAGATGCTTTTACTACGTCGTCTAGCGCAATCGTATAACCGACTTTCTTAAGCGCAATGACGCGCTTTATGAAGCTTGGAGTAATTTTAACGTGCTCAAGGATTTCGATGACCACCATGTGAGGATCAAAGATGGGCTTTTCCATTAACAGTTCGCCTGAAAAGTTAATAAAAGCGGGTAATCCACACGTCACAAATTCTAGATCCGTTTCAGTGAACAGGTTTAAAAGCACGTTTGATGTTGCGCTGAGATCGCAGAAAAAAGTTGCTTTATTTTCTTCGTTATCCCTGAAGAGTAGCTCGTACGCATGTACTTCTTTTTGTCGATTATAAATAGGCTGACGAGCCAATAAGACGTCTTGTTTTTGCATAACTTCAGGTAAATACGCGATGAGCTCTATGAGTGAGCATTTGTTTTTGTACGCTTGAATTATTAGTGTAGACGAGCTTATGAACTTTGCGGAGGTCTGTGAGCACAAAACCCAAAATAACAAAATTCAGGCACAAAAAAACCACGTTACGGAAACCGTAAGTGGTTAATTTGCTAACGAAGAAAGTGGCATCCCGTAGGGGAGTCGAACCCCTGTTACCGCCGTGAAAGGGCGGTGTCCTAGGCCTCTAGACGAACGGGACA
>JAKVBL010000006.1 GCA_022447365.1 Oleiphilaceae bacterium | reverse complement strand
CGGTGTTAGATCAGATTCAAGCGCAAAGTGTTACGGAAGACGGCCAAGTGCTGACCGGTCAGTTAACGTCAACTGATACGGATGACCATGACGTTGCGCATTATAGTGTATTGCAACAAACCGACGGATTTACCCTGCATGCAGACGGTAGCTATAGCTTTGATCCGGGCCATGCGAGTTACCAAAACTTGTCGAACGGTCAAGATCAAGTATTAACGATTCCTGTAATAGTATTTGATCAGAATGGTGCCACAGATACAAAAAATCTAACCATAACAGTGCACGGAAAAGATGAGTATACCCCACCTGTAATCAGTATCGATATTGACATTGCCAATGGTGGTCTGGTTCCCCAAGCAGGCATTATTGGCGGGCCTTCCTTAGCTAGCTATGAATATGACTTAGATATTTCTGTCCATAAAAAACCAGGAGAAACTATAGACAGTATCGCTCTAACACATCTACCCAATGGTGTAGCTCTCATCTATGACAATGGCCACTCGGTACCGCAAAGCCACAATAGCTATCAAATCGATCCGGCACTCAGTGACCAACTAAAACTGATCTCTGATCATGCGCTTACCGCGACCAATTCAGGTTTTGAAACTACCGTTGTCACCACAGATACTGGCAGTGGTTTACAAGCGACTTCCGTCATCGATGCTCAGGGACAAGTTCAGGTCAGTACTGTTAATTCGGTTACCCACGATGAGTCTATCGATAATAATGAGCTATTGAATGAATTTACCATTGATGATCAGCAAATGACTGCATCGTTAGTCGCAGAGCAGTTTGAATATTCATTTAGCGATGAACCTCTTCTTAACTTTTCTGCAGCTCATGAACAGCTTCAGGAAGAAAATAGCTCAGACAGAACAGATCAGAAATCTCTTGATACTTCAGAAGAGCGCGCCGCTACCGTTCTTGGTGGAGCCTCTGAAAATGAGGCAAACGATGCTTTACAAACCATGATTGAAGAACATCTAACAGCCCACCACAAGACTAAGGTAAAAGACGAAGCAAACATTGCAACGAAGAGTGGCGATAGTGAGCATTCTGATGGCGCTCAGAGCCAAACGGACCTTGCTGCAGACGGCACAGAACCAGATGAGTCAGTGGGTGGCAGTTCAAGCTCACATTTAGATAGTTTAGTGGCCAAACCCGATGATGATAGTTTGCCGCCGATATAGTGATTAAAGATTGCGTGACAAAAAGATTCCAACTCGGTCATGCCGGACTTAATCAGGTATCAGGTTGACGCGTTAGAGTTTGAGATAACAGAATTAAATAGCAGTTCAGAGGACTAAATGACGAATCAGCAGGATAATAATTCTCAGATGGAACAGTGGGATACTGGCTCGCCAGAGCGCACGCATTTTGATCCTTTGCTTGATAGCTTAGTCATAGTTTCAAAACTCTATGACAAACCAAGCACAGCAACAGCACTAAGTGCAGGCCTTCCCCTCGTCGAGAACAAGCTAACCACTACCCTGCTCCCGCGTGCCGCAGAGCGTGCAGGCTTGTCTACTCGCATGCTAAGCCGCGAACTCGATTCAATTGTTCCAGAGGTATTGCCTGCCATAATGTTACTTCACAATGGCAATGCGTGCGTACTGAATCATATCGACAAAGATTCCAATAAAGCGACCATTATTCGACCTGAAGCAGGCTTGGGTGAGGAAAAGCTTGATCTCGAGACCTTGAATGAGTTTTACACCGGATTTTGCTTTTTTATCAAACGCGAATACCAATTCGATAAAGAACGTAAACTGGTGACCGGAGAAGCCGGTAAACATTGGTTCTGGGATACGCTCCGACTGTCATTCCCTATTTACCGTGACGTCATCATAGCATCGGTATTGATTAATTTATTTGTTCTCGCAAGCCCATTTTATGTTCGCAATGTGTATGACCGCGTTGTACCTAACTCAGCCTTTGATACTTTATGGGCATTCTCAATCGGTATCGGCATCATTTTCTTCTTCGACTTGGTGTTAAAGTTAATACGTACTTACTTTCTTGATGTCGCAGGTAGAAAATCAGATGTTATCTTATCATCTAAGATATTCTCGCACGTTCAGGCCTTAAAATTAGAGTACCGGCCGTCTTCAGTAGGCTCGTTTGCAAAAATGGTCAGTGAGTTCGAGAGCATCCGAGACTTCATCACCTCTGCAACGATGAGTACGCTCGTTGATATTCCATTTGTAATTATATTTTTGATTGCGATCTACATATTCAGCGGAAACCTAGTGATTGTGCCAATCGTCGCAGTACTCATTATTCTCATCATTACCATCGTTATTCGGCGCCCGGTCGATGAGTCAATCACGCATAGCTACGGAGCCTCGACCGTCAAGAATGGTTTGCTCATTGAAACCCTGAACGGTTTAGAAACGGTTAAAAGCAATCGTATGGAAGGCCTGAATCAGCGCAAGTACGAACAAAATGTCGGTGAAAACTCCTATTGGAGCAATCGCTCTCGCTTGTACTCAACCATCGGCACCAGCACCTCTGGTTTTGTTCAGCAAATGACGACTGTCGCTCTACTGATCGTTGGCGTATACGAAATCTCAAACCATGAACTAAGCATGGGCGGTCTGATCGCCGCAAGCATGCTGACTGGGCGCGTAATCGCCCCAATGGCGCAGGTAGCAGGTTTGATCGCTCGCTGGGGTCAAACTAAAGAGGCGTACGAGGGCATCGAGCGAATTATGCAAATGCCGGTTGAGCGTGAAAAAGACAAGCAATATCTTCAACGCAACCACACCGAAGGACACTATGAGCTTGAAGGCGTAGGCATCACTTTCCCTGAACAAACAGTGCCCATCATTAAATCTGTCTCACTAGATATTCCTGCTGGCAGTCGACTGGCGGTGATCGGTCGAATTGGCTGCGGAAAAACAACATTACTGCGTTTATTAATGGGGCTCTATACACCGACCGAGGGCGTCATCAAGTTAGATGGGATCGACATTCGGCAACTCGACCCCAGCGACTTACGCTCCTTGATCGGATGTGTCGAGCAACAACCGATGCTATTTGCAGGATCTATCCGCGAAAACATTACATCCGGCACACCTTATGCGACTGACGACCAAATTCTGAAAGCCGCAGAAATGGCCGGCGTGTTGGAATTTACCGCGACGCATCCAGAAGGATTAAATCGACAATGTGGAGAACAAGGACGCATGCTCTCAGGCGGGCAGCGTCAATGTGTTGCACTCGCACGCGCACTGCTTCGCGATCCAAAAATCTTAATTTTTGATGAACCAACTAGTGCACTAGATCAAGACTCAGAGCGACGTTTAATCACGCGTTTAAGCAAGCTTGCATCTGATAAAACAATCATCGTATTTACACAGCGTCTTGCAATACTGAGCTTGCTCGACTCGCTCGCGGTAATGGATGATGGTGAAATTCTAATGCACGGCGCCAAGCAAGAAATACTCGATCGCTTATCAGGAAAAATACCTGCACAAGGTAAGTCCGATACTAAAGACGGAGGTGAAGCATGAGCACTAGTGATCACCTCAGCAAAAAACAATTGAAGAAGCTGCATCAAGAAGACTTAGATTTTATTACAGATGCCTCGCAAGGCGAGTTAATGCGTACGCCCAAAGTGGCGCAAATCACCTTATGGGTGTTGCTCGTCATGGTACTCGCGCTCATTGCTTGGGCTTATACATCGAGTATTGATGAGATTGTTCGCGGCCAAGGAAAAGCCATTCCGCTCAGTCATACACAAGTCATTCAAAATCTTGATGGCGGTATTATAAGCGCTATTCATGTGCGTGAAGGCCAAACCGTGGAAGCGGGTGATCTACTCATGGAACTAGATGCAACAACCGCCGGCGGCTCACTAGCACAATCGGTTGCCGAAACATCCTCGCTCGTTGCAGAAGAAATGCGTTTAGCGGCAGAGGTTGCCGGTATCGCGCCTAATTTCACGGAAGAACAAATCAAGCAGAACAAACGCTTCATCGAAACCCAGATTCAACTCTACAAAGTTCGTCAGGAAGAACTACATAAACAAGTCGAAGACATTCATTTAAAAGCAAGCAAAGCACGGCAAGAACTTGTTGCGGCGAATCAACGTCAACAAGATCAGCAACGACAAGTGCAGCTTGTTGAGCAGCAACTGAAAATGAACGAGCCTTTACTAAAAATGGGGGCCGTATCTGAATCTGTGGTGCTCGATATTCAGCAACAATTGAGTCGTGCACAGTCTGAAGTCAATTCCACAAAAAATGAAATTCCTGAATTGAGATCAGAAAGAGATCGCCTTCAAAAAGAAGAAGAAGAAGTTTTGGCAAGTTTTAAAGCAAAAGCCCAACAACAACTTTCTGAAGTAAGAACGCGCCTTGATATTGCGCGTGGCAAACAAACCGTTAGCGCTGCGAGTGTCGATCGCACAGAATTACGCTCCCCTGTAGATGGCATTGTCCAAACCTTGCACGTCAACACGATAGGCGGGGTCGCAAGACCTGGCGCAGAACTTATCGACATCGTCCCGGTGGGTGATGAGTTGCTTGTCGAGGTGAAAGTAAAACCCAAAGACATTGGCTTTGTTCGCCGAGATCAATACGCCAAGGTAAAAATTTCGGCCTTCGATTTTGCAGTCTATGGTGGGTTGGATGGCAAGGTCGAAACCATTTCTGCTGACTCAATTACGGACCAACGTGGAAATAGCTACTATCTTGTGAAAGTACACGTAGACCAAGCTTACTTTGATAACCCTAACGGGCGCTTGAACGTCATACCAGGCATGCAAGCAACGGTTGATATCAGCGTGGCTGAGCGTTCAGTATTGGAATACATCATGAAGCCGCTGTTGCGGGCCTTGCAGCGCTAGAGCTGCGCGGGAGTAGAACACTGGGTCAATATTTGACGCCAGTGTTACTAACCAAATGACAAACGAAACTAATCTAGTCGAAGAACACGAACCGTATTTTCAGCAGGTCCCGAACCGCTTTGTGGCGCACGTCTTTCTTGGAAGATAATGGCCGCTTGACCCTGCCCCGAATTAACATCGATAGCGAGTGCTTGATTATCCGTAGGAATATCTACGATAGCACTTTCATTTTCAAAACTCTGTTGAGAAACGATGCTGTTAGTCGATTGATCAAACAGACCGGTTTGTACTCGAAAATAGGCTACTCGAACTCGCGAAGTATATTGAGAGCAACTGCCCGCCCCAACATTGTCGGCGTCTTCACAAAGGCTCTCTTTGTACGCGATCGCCATATTGCCATTACCGGCGAAAGCCATATCTAGCGCATGTTGCGTGTAGCCTGCACTACCAACTAACCCTGCTTGCAATACCTGAGCATCATCTAATTGATAGCCTGCTTGATCCGCTCCCGAAAAATTAATACGTCTGATAATCGGTCTCTCATTACCATCTTTCGTCGCAAAAAATGCCCAGACCATATCGCCATCAAGTGCCTTAACAAGTCGCGCATTGCGCGCTGTATCGAAAGTCAGCCCGCCATTGATGATACTTGAAGCAAGTGTCGCTGGGTGCGCCCTATCAAGATTCTCATCAAGAATGAACAAACCCACTTGATCATTTGTCAGTTCATCGAAAGTCACAAACAATGCTGCTGAACCTGATGCTAATTCGACTTGGGGATTGGCATACTGATTCGTACCGGTAGTGTCTTGGGCAATAACCTTAGAAACATGACTGGTAATACCCGAAGCATTCGCTGAGATATTTGCCGCAACAATACGATCAAGCGTTACAGTAGAACCGTCGGTGTAACTTAGATTTTCTCCGAACACTAAGCCCGCTTTCAGAGTATTTGAAGAAAACTCCGCAGATAACGAAAGTGAACTGAATTGCTGAGCGCTCGCATTCAATTCAACACTTGGATCAATGTCCGAACACCGATCTTGATAGCTAGCAGAGCTGTTTGGTTTATAAGTCAAACACACATCGTAATTCGAATTTGACTGCACAATGTAAGCATAAACCGGATGCTCCTCCGAGCCATAATCCACGACTGTAGAGCCAAATAATTGAACATCATCAGTGTACGTCGAGCTGATCAATTCAGTGCCACTCATATTGAATGCACCTTGTTGCACCGTCACAGTATCGGTGCTCGAGGAACCCGATGTGAACGCAAAAGTACGAACGCCTTCATCAATAAAAGTCGCAACACTCGGTAGCACATTATCTAAGAATAAATTTGGTGGCGGTTCACTCCATTGCGCATTGTCGTATTCATAGGTGATGTCCTTGAAACCCTCTTGAGCACCATTATCCATCTCAAGCCTAAAAATAGCGGAGATATTGCCATCTTCATCGATAGAAATAGCAGGGCTATCAATACTACGCGCCGTCGCGCCTGCTTCAGCTAAGGTTTGCTCATCATGCCAAGCAGGACAGTTCGAGTTAGGATTGTTCAACTCAGGGTAAGAGGAACACTTTTGAATCGTGCCCGCAGAGCCTCCTCCACCTCCACCGCACGCAACAAGCAATACTGAAGCAAGGCTTGCAGGAAGAATTTGGATAAGTCCTTTCGTCATAATCTCTCCGAGAGAGGCCTCGTAATACTAAGACCAAAAATGTGAATCATTGGGCGCAACGATACGATTTAGACATAAAAATGTAAATCCAACAAAATCAACTACTTATAAAAAAAATACATTGTCACAGAATTTTTCTATTCAAGTGCGACTTTCTAGCGCAAAAAACAAACATCTACTATGCTGAATATAAATAAAAAATTCCGCCAAACATCTGGCCGCGACCTTATCAAGGAGTGATCCAAACATGCGACTTAGAGCGACGATCTGCATTCTCGTATCGAGTGTTATCTCATCCTCTCTGGCTCACTCTAAAACCTTAGAAGAAACAACCTTCGAAGCACTACAAAGTAATCCTGAAATGTCGGTCGCTCTGCAAAGCTACTACGCATCGCGAGAAGACTTAGGCGCTGCGCAAGGAAACTTTCTACCAAGCTTAGATTTAAGCGCTGACACAGGGAAAGAAGATCTCGATCGACAAGGCGTTGGCGAAACCAATAAAACGCGAACCCAAGCAAAGTTACAGCTCACTATTCCTGTATTTCGCGGCTTTGCGAATGTGAGCGAACATGATCGCGCTGACTTCGCGATGCAAGCAAGTTATTACCAAGCCTTGGCGCAAGCAGAACAAACTTCTCTATCGATCGCTAAAGCCTATACCGATGTTTTAAATGCACGCGATGTCGTGCGCTTATCAGAAGAGAATTTAAAGCGGCACGAAGAAACTTTTGAACTTGTCAGTGCACGAAAGAAACAAGGCGTTTCTAACAAAGCTGATTTGACCCAAATGAAAGGACGTCTCGCACGCGTCAAAGCCAATCTACTTTCCGCAAAGAATAACCTGCGTGATGCCGAAACCGTCTTCGCGCAATTGACAGGCGAACGCCCGGCCACCCTGATTCGTCCAGAAATCGATCAAGCTTACATCCCCGAGAGTAACGAACGTGCTCAAACCTTAGCGTTGAACAATAATCAAAGCTTAATTGCGAGTCGCTTAAACGTGCAATCCGCTTCCGCCAATACAACGGGGCTAAACTCGCATCTTTATCCTGACTTAGATATCGTCGCTGACCGCAGATGGAAAGACGACGTTTCGGGGTTTGATGGCGAAGAAAACGAGTGGCGAGTTCTGCTAGAAATGAATTGGAACCTCTATCAAGGTGGATCCAATTCATCACGACAGAAAAAAGCACGTTATGAAGAAGAAGCTGCACGAATGCGCTCAAACCGTGTTTACCGAGAAGTTAAAGCAAATGTTGACGCCTCGTGGGATGCTTATCTAACCCTCAAGCAAACACTTATTCACCTAGAAGACTACGTCAATCAAAGTGAAGAAAGTGCCACTCTTTACATGGCTCAATTTAAGGCAGGTAGGCGAACATTACTCGATTTGCTTGATGCACAAAATGAGGTGTTTGAAGCAAAAAAACAGTACTTGGCTGCCGATTACGAATACATCTATACACAATATAGAGTCATAGCGAGTATGAGTTATATTCTCGACGCATTACGCGTAAATGTTGAAGGTTCTCTCGCTCAAGAAGATTCATAGCCAACGATCAATGAGGATCAAAAAATGTACTCACGATGCTTACTCTTCATTTGTTATTTCTCATTAATCGCATGCGCTCATCACAGTACCGAAAACACTGAGGACAACCAAGAGTTCGGTTCAGGCTTACCATCAAAACATGCTGAAACCGCTCCTGAACCATACAAAGTTGAGCCCTTTCTAAAAGAACATAAGACTCTAGATGACCAAGACGACGATGGTGTCATCGATCAAAGAGATCAGTGCGATAAGAACAGCACAAATGCCGTGATTGATAACGAAGGTTGTGTTGAGTCTTACAATGAAATTCAAAGCATCGATTTGGGTATTCAGTTCGCGAGTAACAGTGCCGAAATTTCGAAAGAGTATTACCCAGTTATTGAAAACCTTGCGAAAACCTACAACCAAAATCAGAAGTTCATGCTTCTCATAGAGGGGCATACAGATAGCACTGGCTCCCCCTCCAGCAATCTAACACTGTCTAAAAAACGAGCCGATGCTGTTGCGAATGTTCTCATCAAGCAATATCAGATCGACTCCCAAAAAATACTGACCGCTGGGTTTGGCGCGGATCAGCCCATTGCCTCAAACGCATCAAAAGAGGGGCGACAACAAAATCGACGAATGATCGCGCACTTAATCACACAAGAACGCGTTATCGCGAAGCAATATGATATATGGACTATTGAGCTTGGTTCATCGAGCAAATCATCGACAAAGCAATTTAACGCCATCTAATCTTCCCTACTCTTCCTCTCTTTTTCAGACTCTTTTTCCTTCTCTTTCACCTTCTTATTTAGACCTCCAAATCACAATTGTTTGCCTTTTGCCTCACGTAACAACGATCAGATCTCGTTAACATAGCGTTACATTAAGGTAAATTTCGTATCACATTATTATCAGAGCGAAGAGGTCGCTGCAGTGTTTTCAGTAGTAGAAGTAACAGGTCCAGTATTTTATATGGATTGGACAGGACGTCGCGTAGAAATTAGGGAGCAAGACAGCTTAACCAAGGACGACTTAGTCTCAAGCCTATCGAAACAGAGCATTACCTTAAAAAATACTGCCGGTCAGCGTTTCACTCTTGATACTGATATACCTCGTTCCGTGGAACAACTCATCAACCAGAGTTCTGCTGAGAACAAACGCAACTCGCTTCAGGCTTTAAAACATCTAGAAATTCTTAACAACGAATACAAAGGTACGATGATTTCAGACGAAGGCATCGGTGCTTATGGTCAATTTAAACGCTTGAATCAAAGCACTTCTATGCAGGCTCAAGAATATCAGGGCCGCTTCGGCTCACTGATTGTGTTTGCTACAGGAGAATGGTTCTACCACTTTGATGAAGCTACTCTTGATGGCATCAAGCTTAGCGAAGGCGCACGACAAACTGATGCTTTTACCATCAGTGTTCAAACGCGTGACTTAGATATCGACTTTGCCTTCGATATAAAACTTCAAGGTTCTGAAGACATTCCTGAGATCGTCGAAACACAACTTGAGATGTTAGAACAACACGAGAAATCAGTTGAAACGAACGTTGTTGCTGAAAACGAAATCATGTCAATGATCGATGAGTTGCTCACAATCAACTAAGAACAATACGCTCAAATTACTAAATGCGAAGCAAATGAACTGTCTGCTTCGCCATTCCCTCCAGTTTAAAGCTTTAGCTTGAGGACCTGCCGCCACTCTGAGCAGGAATAAAGCTCTCGGTTTAGCCATCGATTCCGTAAACCTTGAATAAAAATAAAATATTAACGGACGAACCATTATGAAGATTTCTCGCATAGTTGCGGCAGCTAGTATTAGCTTGTCTGCAACAATTCCGTTTGGACAAGCCACTGCGCTCAGACTTTAGCTGCGACATTTGCTGAATGTTGTTCGACACCTTCGGTTGTGCCAACACCATAATCACAATCATTAGAACCATGATCGTCAGTGGTGCAATCACCAATACGCCACCAACCAAATAGATAATGAACAAGAACAAGAAGAAGAACAAAAACACGAAAGGTAGATCTACAATCGCCGTAATAGTCATTGAATTGAGAAAGTCTCGAACCCCATCGAAGTCTTGAAATTGTTTAGCGAAAGTACCAATGGAATTCGGCGTGCTCTCGCTTTTAGAGGATATTACGTTCTGCAGGATGCGGGTCAATAAAAACGTATCAATGTGCTGACCAATTTTGTCCGTCAACATGGGTCGAGAAGACTTCAAAATCCAATCAAAGATCAGACCGATGGTGACGATCGCGGTGAATACCCACAAGGTATTAAAGGCTAGATTGGGCACAACTTTGTCGTACACGTTCATCGTGTAGAGCGGTATAAATAAAGCGACTAAATTAATGACAACCGAAGCCAATACCGCATCGCGATAAATGGTCTTATGTTTCACAACTTCTTTGACGATCCAGTTATCACAGAAACTCTTTGATGGTTCGAGCTCTTCCGCGTCATCGCTTTTGAATTCAACATAGAATTGCGCCAAGGGCGAAAACTCAATGAGTTCTTCAGCTGAAAGATATTTTCGGTACGTTGCTTAATATCAAACACTCGCCAGTGGCCTGGCGTATATTCAAGAATCACTAATGATGCCTTGTTTTCACCGACTAGAAGCAGAGGCAGGAAGCCGAGTAAGTCATCAACCCCTTTCTCGTGAACTTTGCTAGTGGGTGTAAAAGTAAGATGGTTAATGCGTGCGAGCTCATTGAGCTGCTCTATCGAAACGCTTTGAAGATGTTCTTCACTGTCTAACTGATGTGCTTCTTGGTGATAATCAAAGTATCCAAGCAAACAAGCTACAGAATCAAACGCTGCACGATATGATAACTCAAGACTAGAAGCATCTGGTGTACTAGCCCCTAAAGCCTCTGCTTCTTGCTCAGAGACAGTCATCACGTGACCCAAGGACTACTTAGCCTGAGTATCGATCTGTTCTGTTTTCTCTGATTCTGACTCATTATTGTCATCCATCCTAAACTTTCCATTCTTTTGTATTAAATTCCAAAAGTAAGATCAGTTTCAGGATACTTTTTTCGCACTACGCCTTATCGGCGAAAATATGCATCAAAACAATTGGTTGGCTGCTTACAGGCGGACCTTCATATAATTTTGATGTAATTCAAGTTTAGATTTTTAGGATTTCAAGTTATTTCAAACTACATAACAAATTTACAAAATCGGTTGCAAAGCCGCTTGTAATTTGGTGATCCATCTAACTCCGATAATCGTGCGTTGACCACCTAACTCGTGGTTTTGTCTTTTTTCGCTTGCATAATTAGAGCGACCTCTAAGCCAATCACAACCAGTGATAACACTAAGAACCACCAAACAAATGCTTCAACGAAAGCAATGATGCCGACCGCGACAAATAGGTAAAAGCCTACGAAGGCATAGCGGTAGTGCAAGCGCAGACCATCTGTAAAAACAGTAAGCGCTAAGATCAAAAAGCTAACGAGAGCACCCTGAGAAGGATCGAGACGTCCTGCATCCATAAACAAATAGACCATGACCAGCGCTGTAAATCCGCCTATCCAATGCCCAGCATGGTGCATCACATAGACTTTCCCATCGCTTTTCAGCGCCAAGAAAGTAAACAAAATGGCAAGAAAAACGAAGATTCCCATCCAATAATAAATACTCGTTTCAACAGAAACCTCAGTAATCACAACACCGATAATCGATAACACTAGAATCAGGATGGGTGAAAACCAATGACGTGTTTGACGCTCTTCCATTGCTCACTCCTCGTTATAAAAACCAAGACAGTAAAGTCTAAATTTCGCTTAAATCAATACCAGATATTTCTGCGTTGACCGATGCCAAAACGCTGGAATATTCCTCAATTAATCGATCAATATCGCTTTCAGATTTCGTTTGAATCGCTGCTTCTAGATCATTTAATAGCGACTCAAGGTTCTTAGCTCCAATGGCGCCAGCAAGACGTTTAACAGTATAGATTAGCCGCAAACTATTCATTTCATCTTTTTCTATACGTTTTTGATCTAGGGCGTAGACACCGTCTTCACAGCAGCGCTGAAACTGCATGAGAATCCGACAATAAAGATGTCGATTGCCATGCAATGCTGTCAATGCAGCATTCGCATCAATCATGTTCTTGGTATCAGATTTTGGTTTGGCGAAAGATTCATCATTGCCGATCGAGGTTTTAAGAGAATGCTCTTCGATCTTTTGCAGTAAGTCTTCAAGAACAAAAGGCTTGGTTAAGAAGTCCGTCATACCGACTTCAAGACAACGCGCTTTGACGTCTATCGCAGCGTTGGCAGTCATGGCGACAATGGCTAGCTGCTGCGGATCGAAAGATTCTCTGATTTTTAAAGTGGCACTATAGCCATCACAAACAGGCATTTGCAGATCCATCAGCACTAAGTGATACTGATTCTTAGAAACACAGTCAACCGCCTCCAAACCATTCGAGGCGATATCTAATTTAGCGCCTTCGCTTTCAATGAGATATTTGGCAAGCTCTTGGTTGATGAGATCGTCTTCGACCAGGAGTAAGTAATAGCCTTTCAGCCGATTTTCCCGTTTGTTTTGAGCTGCTTGTGGGCATTCGACTTCTTGCTGCGCCGGTGAATAACGTACTTTAAAGAAAAAGGTCGAACCTTTACCTTCGGAACTTTCAACCCATATTTTACCGCCCATGGCTTCACATAGTTGACGCGATATGGTTAATCCTAAGCCTGTTCCGCCGTACTTACGACTCATCGAATTATCAGCTTGGGTGAAAGGGGTGAACAGTGTTTCCATCACAGCTAAATTCATGCCAATCCCTTGATCTTGAACGGCATAGAGAAGAATAAAATCGCCTGAATCTAGTTTCTTATCCATAGAAATAGAGAGGCTCACGCTACCTTGATCTGTAAACTTAATCGCATTAGACATTAAATTATTTATCACCTGTGCTAGACGATTCGGATCACCGACGAGCATGCTAGGAACTTGCTCATCAATATCCACGTTAAGCGCTAAGTTTTTATTTCGAGCAGCGATCGCGATCGTGTGGGTATCTAGCAATTGTCGAATAAGCTTAGCATGGTCAAATTCAAGCGTTTCGAGCTCAAGCTTACCCGCCTCAATCTTGGCCATGTCAAGAATATCGTTGATTAGAGAAAGCAAGCCTTTTGACGAGGTGAGTATATTTTCTAAATAGTGTTGGCTTTGGTCTTTGCTCAGATTCGCGTTTCGATCTTCATTGGTCAGCACTTCACTGAAGCCAATAATAGCATTGAGTGGTGTACGCATTTCGTGGCTAATCATGCTCACGAATTCGCTCTTAGCCTTATTCGCTTCCATTTCTTTTTCAAGCGCTTGGGCCAAGTCAACACTGCGCACGTCTACCGTTCGTTGCAGATCTTCAGAAAATGACTTTAGAGCCTCATTGGCTTCCCATAATTCTAAAGATTTTTGCTCGAGCAACTCCTCAGCCTGCTTTCTCGCTGCCCGCTCTCGCTCTAGCCTGCGCTTCCATTTCGCTTCATCTGTCATTCGCGCGACACTTAAGCCTTAGCCAAGGTAAAGGTTTGCGCGGTACCATCTGTTTTAGGGTCTTCGCGCGTGATATTTATTTGCTCTCCAAAATGATTAATGGCGCCGAGCATCAGGCCATATGCGAGTTCAGCAAAGGGGCGATTACTGCGGTATTTCATAACAAGGGTATTATCGTCAATGCGCTCTGTACCAAGTTGAGGCAACTCGGCGTCTGGGTAAAGTTTGCGCACTTCTACGTGAACATGCCCATCGATTTTCTCTAGAAAATCAAAAGAACTTTCTGCATTCGCAAACATGTCGGAAAAGCTCACACTGAATTTTTTGATTAGGTGTTGACCAAAGACATGTAATAAATCAGGAATAGGCGTTCCTGTTCTTGCTGACAAGGCGGTCACAAGCTGCAGCATTTCTTTATAATCATAAAGTCCTACGGATGTATAAGCACCGCCACTCTCAAGATCACAGTCGTCAATAATTTCGTCCACCATATCTATCGAGAACAGTTCTTCTACTAACTCAATGAACTCTGAAAAAACGACACCTTTCATTTCACCCTCCTCAGCAATATCACCAGCACTCTAATCAAGTTTGACTCCGCTCAGCGCTTACTCTGGTCTAGCTAACCCTAGCTTAGTTCAAAGTCTGAATAATACTTCATCAAGAACCTCGTAATTATCCTAGATTATTCACGCAATAACCGCGTATGAAGCCGGTATTTTGACATTAAATTTTATTGCTTTACTAACAATTACGTCTATATTTTGATTTCACTTACGGAGGGAATTCGATGATTGATATAGACCAATTGAACACACGCTTGGGGAATAATGCTGCGATCGTTGAGAAGATATTTGGTATTTTCACGGTTCAGTATGGCAGCCAAAACGCCGTGTTTGATAGCGCCGTGTCATCGGGCAATACAGAGGAGATTTATCATTTGGCACATTCGTTAAAAGGCGCTTTAGCCAATATGTGCGCTGTTGATGATGCTGCTGCAGCTGCTGAAATAGAGTCCGCAGCACGAGGCGGAGCTGTACCAGACGAAGCATTAATAGCAGATATGGAACAGCGTATTAAAGCTATTAATGATCAAATTCTCAGCCACCTCTCATAATGCTACATACCAGAAAGGCATGACACAAACAAACAAAAAGTCAGGCCTTTTTAGCAGTAAAAATGGCAGACTAAATGAGCGAAATTCAACGAGTCATCAAAAAGGCGATGCTAGATCATGCGCTAGATCAGCGTAAAATTGATGACGCAGAAATTCCTGGCAAAACTGGTCGTCGTTTACAAATTCTGTTCTTCACGACGATTTTAATTCTTCTAATCTGGTCGACACAGGCCGAATTAGATATCGCCGTTTCTGCCCGCGGCGAAGTTGTTCTCAAACAAGACATCGAGAAAATCCAACACCTTGAAGGCGGAATACTCGACCAACTTTTAGTAGCCGAAGGTGACCGAGTCTTTGTCGGTCAACAAATCGCAAGGTTAAAAGCGGCTGACCGGGATGTTGAACTGCAATCTGCTTCAGTCGAAAGCTTGGCATTACGTTTGGATATCGAAAGGTTAACTTCCCTAATTGAAGAAAGAGAACCGGATTTCTCGTTTTCTGCGATTGATGCACAATCTGCCGAGTTAGTCGAAGCGCAATGGCAAAGTTGGTACAAAGAGCATCAAAAAAATGAATCCAATGACATTATCGTCGGGCACGACATCAAACATAAACGGGGCCTAATGGCCTCGATGAAAACAAGGAAAGCAAGTGCGCATAAGCAATTAAAACTCATTGAAGAACAACTCTCGATTAAGGAAGCTCTTTACAACGAAAACGTCGCGTCTTATGTCGACGTACTTAACATGCGTGTGCAACGCATGAACATGACGCGCGAAATCGAGAATTTAGACGAAGGCATACTTAACGAAGAATTTGCACTCGCCAAGCTCGTGAAGCAACTAAACGACCAGCGCTTAAAACGTCATTCTGATTATCGCATGGAGCTAAGTGAGTCCCGCAAAGATCTCCAACTGAAGGACCAAGCACTCATACGCGCGTCTGATAAAGTTGAGCGTATGGAAGTATTTTCTCCCGTTGAGGGCATCGTCGACAAACTTCACTTTAATTATTTAAGCGCCGTCGTCCCACCGGGCGAAAGTATTGCGGATATTGCACCCTTAGGCGGTGAACTGATTGCCGAAGTTAAGTTGGCAAGAAAAGACGTTGGCTTTGTCGAAATGGGGCAACTCACTAAGGTAAAGCTCGATACCTACAACTTTACGCAATACGGCAGCATCGACGGCACGATTTCATCAATCTCGAGAAGCTCATTTAAAGAAGAGGACCATGAGTTTTTCATGGTGCAAGTGAGCTTGGCACGTGACTACGTTGAGCGTTCAGGCCTGCAATACAAGATCACTCCGCACATGGAGCTCACGGCTGATATTCAAACCGGCACACGACGTGTGATCGACTATGCTCTGAAACCAATTATGGCCGCGATACAGGATTCCTTCGATGAACGCTAACAAGCTCAGCGTAGTGGTATCAAAAGCTAACTCGCTATTATGTGCAGGCTTTGCGATACTCTGCCTCGCTATCTCGGCGGTATTTGTCATTCACGATATGACGGTTACGCCCGAGAGCGACTTAAAACAATACCGTTTGGTCGAACAATCTGAACACCTCGTGAAACTCACGGAAACCCTGTTAGACAATTCAGAAAGCTGCAAGAGCCAACCCTGTTTAGACGACTTTATCATCACGCCCACAGCGTTATTAAAAAGCGAGGCGGAACGCTTTCGAAACATGGTGGGACAAGAACGTAAAATTGCGAGCTTTGTCGGTGTCACCAGCCTAGATATTCTCACCCTACACTTAGATCAATTTTTACAAACGAAGGACAATCACGTCCTCTATAATCATCTACTTAAAGACAGTACCAACATCGAGGCGATGCATGCGCGTTTTTACGCACAGTTTGAGCTCTCCCAAAACGAGAAACAAGCGTTAAAAATAAAGCTGTATGCGAGCTTCATATCAGCCTCTGTCATCCTCTTCTTTATTGCATATTTATCAGCCCACTTTCGCTCTAAGACCCAAGAAAAGCTCTACACAGAGATCAACATGCGCCTGGATCAAACCGCACAAACCATTAGCCAATGGGATACCGATGGTTTTAAAACGTTACTCGGTAAGACCGATCTCAGCGAATTAGAGCGACGTGCCTTTTCGAAGGTTTTGAACACAGAGCACGAGCTTGATCACTTCCGTAACCAAATGGATTTGTACCGAAAACTATACGCGATGATCGGTTTTGAAATGCGCGGCATCACCACCACGATCAAAGGTGGTTTGCGCGTTTTAACCAAAGATACAGATGACCATGGTGTGTTCTTAGCGCATGAAATATCGATGGCTACGGATATGCTCGAAGAGTTGGCCGAGAACTTCAATCGCTTACTTTCATCGGGTCAAGCAGAAGGTGGCGAGTTTATCGACATTAATGCACTCCTCGCGAATTTATCTACATCCCTTGCAAGTAAGGTACGACGTAATAAATGCAAAATGGAAAGTTATATCGATCCGCACATTCCGAGTGTTGTTTTCGGAAACCAGATCGGGGTGTTCTGGACCCTGCTGTTCCACTTTTCAAATGCGATTACACAAATTAGCGACAAACACGCGTTGCTGCTCGTTCAATGCCAGTCAGCTGAAAGCATCGATAAAATTGTGTTGTCATTCGAGCTTCTCTTCAGCAATGAACTCAGTGCGCCGCTCGACGAAGTCTTAAATGCAGAGTGGTTTGAAGCTCAGAGCCTAGGCTCACGCTCCGAGTCTCAGCAGCTATTGGGCAGTGATGCACAACTGAAAGTGCAGTGGTTAGATTGTTTAGACGAATCGTCGCCGACACTCACTCAAGCCGAAAAGTTAGTCGTCAGTATTGAAGCAACGCCAAAAGTTTATCCTGAAAACGAAGCAATCCTTGAAGGAAAGAAAGTACTGTTATGTGGCGACTCTCCATTGCAATTGGATATTCTCAGCCGCACGATTTCCGAATCTGGTTGTGGCTTGGAATGGGCAAGTTCACCTAACGATATTTTCAAAGCGAGTGCCAAGGCACAGGAGTTTGATGCCTTTATCGTGACAGATACGGTACCAGGCATTGAGTTGAAGTCATTCTGTAAAACACTTAAATCTCGCTTGGCAAAAGTAAAAGGCAGTACACGTCTGCTGCTTTCTGTGTCGGATCCTGACTTGGTCGAAGACACCTACCAGCATGTCGATCATATATTCTATCGCCCCTCAGACAATAAAAGCTTTATCACCAAATTGATTCAGCAGATCGATCAAGAAGAGAGTAAAACCGCTGTGACAGACGAGCGCATACTCGTTGTTGAGGATGATCAAATTCAGCAAATCATTTTGGTTCAGCTATTAGAAGAATTCGGCATTAGTTGCGATACGGCAAATTCAGGGGAAGAAGCGCTGAAATGTTTAAAAGAAGCAAAACCAGCGATCATTTTTATGGACTGCATTATGCCCGGTATGGGCGGCATTGAAGCAACACGAAAGATACGTGCAAACCCCGATCAATATGGTGAACTGACCGTCATTGGTGCTACAGCACTCACGAGCAACAAAGATAAAAAAGAATGTATGGATGCTGGTATGGACTACATTATTGGCAAGCCATATAAAAACGAAGAAATCTTCAAGGTAATCAAAAACTACATGGCGGTACAAAAAATAAGTTAGCGCGTCCCCACAAGGTCTGTCGCGCAGGGAGATAATCAACACGAATGTTGAAGCTCGTTATAACTAAACTGATTTTACTTAGCCAGCTGGGCTATGTTCAGCAAAGCTATGCGGATAGTCTCGCCTCTGTGGTCGAACAAGCGATCAACAATAATCTTGAAATCGCGAGTGCGCAAGCAGGCCTTGAAGCGAGCGAATACGATAAGTCGATCAGCCTTACTGAGTTTTTCCCAAGCCTTAGTGCTAGTGCCAATACAACCTGGAATGAATCCGACACAGAACAAGATCCGGGACCGGATATCGAAAACGAGTATAACGAGCATGGTTATCAGATCACACTTAACCAACGGTTATTCGATCTTGGCCGTCTATTTCGCTACAGCCAAGCACGTCAAGAATACACAATTGAACAGCTCAAGTTTGAACAAACCCGTCAGGAGATTATTTCTAGCGCCTTCAATAACTACCTTGAAATCCTTCAGCTTTACACCCGCAGACTCGCAACAGAACATGAGTTAGATTCATCTAACGCACTCTTACAACAGGTCAGTAAAAATGTCGAAGCAGGAAACACCGCCCGCTCGTCGCTATACGAGGCACAAGCAAAAGTGGGCAGCGTGAGCACTTTGTTAGTAGATCTACAGAAACGTATCGATATTGCAATCGCAAAACTACAAAAAGATGCCGGTTATCGTGCAAGCCCAACCTATGATATTGATCCGTCTATTTTGATTGGCGAAATTGATCAAGCCACCCTTTCGATTTACCTGAATCAATTGCGAGACTCCAATTTCGATATTTTGATTGCGTATCAAACACTTCAAAAAAGTAAGAGTAGCTTGAGTGAGACAAGATCAAAATTCTCTCCAACGATCAGTGCGGATATAAACTACTCATACACTGATACGAATAACGCATCCTCTACTGTTCTGCCTGCCACTGGAGATAGTGATAACACGAGTTATCGAGTGACGCTCAACTTGCCAATCCTTATCGGTGGCGAGCGTTTCTTTGAGGCAAAAAAAGCTAAGCACCTAGTTCAACAATCACAGCTCGATTTTGACAATACCTATCAACAAGCAGAGCTTGATCTCAAACAAGCCGTATTAGAAGTCAATGCAAATGTTAAATCTGCCATATTGCTTAAACAAAACGTACAAGCAAATAAAGAGTCTTTCAAAGGACAAAAACGTGCCTATGAACTAGGAGAACGAACTTTGAGCGATGTGCTATCTGCCGAAAAATTGCTTTTTGATAGCCTCAGAGCCTTCTTTGACACTCAATATAACTATCTTAAGAATGTGGTTGAAATTCAGTCTTTACTCGGAAATTTAAGTTTAAAAATGGTCGCTAACATTAGTGCTCGAATGCGTCAATATGACTGGAGACAACGTCCAGAACTTGATTCTTTAATCAGAAGTATTGAGCAAGGAGGTGATGTATGAGATTTAAGCGCTTTCCAAAGCTCGGTTTAGAAGGAAGCTTTTATCTCATTTGTTGCTCAATTATCAGTACCTTACTTAACCTCGTACTACCATTTTCGATACTTATCATTTTTGATCGTATTTTACCTAATAGTGCACAATCTTCACTTTGGCTATTGTTTATTATTATTTTGCTTGCAGTGATTCTCGATGGCATTATCAGTCAAATAGAGCAAGTATTTGTTTCCCTTCAAATAAAACGCTTTGAATCGCATATTACAAAAGGCATATTCCATGCGATCTCACATGCAAATTTATCTCGTTTCAGTCAGCTCTCGAGTGGAGAATATCTAGAGAGAATTTCGATGATTCACGCTATCAAAAACTTCTTTGGTGGCGATAGCATTAAAGCGAGCATAAATGCTTTAACCAGTGCGATAACAATAATCGTTATATATTTCATAGATACAGGTGCCGGCCTAACCGTATTAACGGCCTCATTTATTCTTTTCTTGTTTGCACACCACCTTTCAAAATCGAAAATCAATACGCTCCCTAAAAAATCATATTATGAAGGACAAACCAACTCGAAAGTTCTTGAAATTGTTTCCAATCCCACCAATCTAAAAGCCAGCGCTATGGAAATGCGTATGGAAAATTTGATGTCGAATTTGGTCAAAACGCGGGAACGTCGGAGCACTGAATATGAAGAACTAGATTCTCAATTCAATCTCATGCTCACTTTGATCCAACACGTTACTGTTTCATTAGTTGTAGTTCATTGCGCAGTATCAGTCATTAGCCAGGATATCAGCCAAGGTGTGATGGCGGCGGTCATCCTATTAACAAATCGTTATTTCGCACCTTATCAACAAATCATGCACACCTTATCGCGCTGGAAAATCAATGAGGTATACCTTAATCGCTTAAACGAACTTCTTGAGCTCGATGAATTTACAGTGAATCAGACGGATACAAATCTAAGACTAATAAATTTAGAGGTTCCCTCTTTTAACAAAACCTTGGCGCTCGGCCAGTTATGCGTGTTGAGTGGTCCTTCATGTAGCGGTAAGACCTACCTTTCTCAATGCATTACACGTGAACGGGAGGAACACGCAGAATCCATTAAGACAAACGGCAAGCCTATTCAGAATATCCCTTATAAAATATGGCGTGAACAAGTGATTCATATTAACCGTAGCTCAAGCTTTATTGAAGGGACAATCATAGACAACATTACATGTTTCCAACCCGCACTGCATAAAGCCGCTTATGCGCTTTGTGAAGCAATGCAAATCAAGCACACCATAGATGAGCTAAGGCAGGGGTTTTATACAGAGTTTCGCTCCACAAATACCGTTCCATTGCCTCGTCAAGTTATTTATGCATTGGTTATTATTCGTGCTGTTTTGAGTCGTAAATCGATCATTATCATTGATGATCTGGACCTAATCTATGACACCCGTTTTGTTAAAAACTTGGTCACCTGTATTCGTCCGCGCTCAGATGCTTTTATCTGTATTTTTGTATCCAATCGTCTTCACGAAATCTACCCAAAACTTGAGCATATCGTTTTACCTCAACGATCGTTAAAGAATCAAGCGAGGAACATAGAACCAAAACATCAAAACAAAAACGATATAAATAAGGATATCATTGCATGAATACCTTAGTTGCCTTTGATGAAGTTGAACAACGTCTGCATCAATTTGCAAATAGTCCCTTAGGTGAAAATTACTTTGAGGCACACCCAATTTCTCGTGGAATCGCTTTTAGCTTAGTCGCACTAGGCTGGGAAGGAACACCTGGTATTTTAGCCGATGCATTTTTGCCCACCAATGAAGATCATGAAGCTTTCACAAACACACTTACACGTTTAGGTTATAGCCCTGAGCACGAGGATGGTGTCACACGGGAGAGATTAGCTAAAATTGACAGTCCTTGTTGGATCTCATGTATTGGGTTTAACGGTATTCTGATCGAGTATAACCTCGAGAAACAGCAACTATGCATCTATGACTACCGCAATGACAATTTGTTCTATAAAGAGGCTGATGAGCAGAATTATACGATCATTCACATCTCGCGTTATTCCAAATTGTTTCGCGAGCCTCCGCCTGAGAGCCAAGACAAAAGCAACTGGATAAAGTATTGTTTTTATCGCTATAACCGTGAGTTACACCAACTAACAATACTCAGTTTTATCGTGAGTATTTTGGGTGCAGTCAACCCTTTCTTTATCATGATCATTTACACCTTCGCATTAACTTCAGGTTCTCTTTCAAGTCTCGCTTGGCTAACAGCGGGATCTATTATAACCGCGCTTTTGGAATACAAATTCAAGAGAATGCGCTTGGATATTCTGAATAATTCAGGACAAGATCTTGCCATCTATATCGCATATACCGTCACATCAAAATTACTCTGGCTGCCCTATGCTCTGACGACTGGCGCAAGGGCTTCTGCACAACTTGCACGTCTAAAAGATATTGATCAGTTTCGAAAATTGGTGACTGCAGAATCAACGCTTTCTTATTTCGATTTCCCTTTTATCTTAGTATTTCTAATTGCCATTATGCTGCTTTCTGGGCTCGCAGCTGTAGCTGTTGTAGCAGGTGTTATCATCATGCTGCTTTACTGTCTCTACGCACGCCAAAGTTATGAACGAGCCACCTCGCAAAACTCACGTGCAAATGCGATGGTCTCTCATCAATGGAATGAGCTGTTCACTAGATTGGCTTCTATTCAAGGTTTGCCCCTAATACAAGTAATAGAATCACGTTTTGGGGCTGCACAATCACGGAGTTTAGATGATTCCAACCATGTAGCGATCACTAATTCGCGGATCCAGAATACTGGTCAAGTAATGACGCAAGTCATCGGCACATTAAGTATAGTGATCGCGGTGTTAGCCGTGATGCAAGGTTTAAATGAACCGAGCGCAATGATTGTAATCATTATTTTGGTGTGGAAAGCACTAACACCAATTATGGGAGTATTCAATGCAATCACCCGTTTTAAATCGATTCAAAGCTCTGCACGTCAAGTGAATGCATTGATGTCCTTGGATGATGATCGCCAGAACTTAGAAAAAAGCCCACCTATCGATCAAGTAAGCGGCAATATTCAAGTACATGGCCTGACTCATCGTTATCCAGGCAGTACTAAAGGCTTAACTAATCTCGAATTCAAAGTGAATGCGGGCAGTAAAGTCACCATAGTTGGACCACCCGGCTGCGGCAAAACCAGTTTATTAAAAGTACTTGGTAATCTTGAGCAAAACTATCAAGGAACGGTATTGTGCGAGGGTTATAATATCCATCAATTTAATAATTATCGCTATCGTCGGTCTGTTAAATACGTGCCTTTTGAAAGTCATTTTTTCTATGGGACGATGAAGGAAAACTTTGAGCTATATAACGGGACTATGCGCGATAGAGATATGCGCGAGGCTGTCGACTTATTTGGCTTGAGCGAATACTTTCCTCAAAGCGTTAATACCTTGTTATCGCCATCACTTATCAACGAGCTGCCAAATGGAATTCAACAGCTGTTACGGCTTTGTATTAACCTTGGAGACATGCGTCATAGCTTGTATTTGTTAGATGAACCTTTACTTGGCTGCGCAGATGAGTTCGGCAAGATTGTTACTTCGCTCATATCAGGTCCTCTCGAGAATAAAACCGTACTCGCAGCGACCAATGAAAAAGCCATCGTTGCATCGTTTAATGAATGTTTATTACTCGATGATCTAGGCGGGCAAAAGTATTTTGGCTCGCCAGATAAAGTGATTCAGACTTTGTAGTTTAAGTGTGTGCTGGACTCTTATAGAAAAAATAGGATGGAGTATTACATACCTCTAAACTCATCGTAGCGGGATCGCCTTCTCGAAGGATGAGTGACTGCCAGTCAAAAATGGATTAAGCGAGGACTGTACGAGCGAAAGAAGAGAGCGAGTTCCGCAGCGCCATTTTTTACCAAGACACGAATGGACCCGAAGGGCCTAAGAGCAGGTACGCCTTTCTTTGGTACTTTCTTGGGCGAACAAGAAAGTACCAAAGAAAGAAAAGAAGAGTAGAAACTAGGATTTTAGGGGTACCGCAGGCCCCAAGAGCTGAGGCGCGTATAGATTTTTAAGACCTTTGGCATCAAAGGTCTTAAAACGCTGTCGACCGCCGCCGACAAGAAAAGATTAAGAGTCCGACGTCTGACGTCTTTTCGCTTCATCCCACAGCTGATCAAGCTCTTTTAGGGTGCAGTCTTCGAATGCCTTACCTTGCTCTGAAAGAGCTGATTCGATGTAATTGAATCGTGAGGTGAATTTGGTGTTGCAAGAGCGCAAGGCTTCATCAGGATTTACTTTCAGGAACCTCGATAAATTCACACCACAAAAAAGCAAATCGCCCACTTCATCCGTCAGCTTTTCATGGATATCAGGGTCACGTAAGCTTCGTTCCTTTGCCTCGTTTAAGACCTCACGAATTTCTCCGATCTCTTCCTCTAGCTTAGCGAACACGTCATCTATGTTGTCCCAATCAAAACCAACATTCGAGGCGCGACGTTGAAGTTTCTCAGCACGCCCTAGCGCCGGTAACGCAACTGGAATGTCATCTAAAATACTAAAGGTTTTGTCTTGCTTACCACTCTGCTCGGCAAGCTTCGCTTTCAGAGCACGTTCTTCGGCTTTGATGGCATCCCACTGCCCTTTTATTTGGTCATCGGTAAAGCGAGTACCTTCTGGGTGATAGGCATGCAGCTCTTTATCTGGGAAAACGTGAGGATGTCGGCGCAGCAGTTTAGTCGTGATCGCATCAGTGATATCCGTAAAGTCGAAGCTACCTTCTTCTTCGGCAATACGAGCATAAAAAATGACTTGGAAAAGTAGATCACCTAATTCATCACGCATTTCATTGCGGTCACCCTGCTCGATGGCATCCGCCACTTCATAGGCTTCTTCTAGAGTATGGGGAACAATGCTCTCAAATGTTTGTTTTACATCCCATGGGCAACCGCGTTCTGGATCTCGCAGACGCTCCATCAAATACTTTAAGTCTTCAATGGTATAGCGCGGCGAAGAATCAGGCATTGCGTTTACGTCTCGCTTCGATGACATTCGGAAGTTGCTTTATTTTTGCTAATACGCGCCCTAAAGAATCTAAGGATTTAATTTCTGCTTTTAATATCAATGTGGCGGTATGTTCTTGTTGATTCGAGAAGGTATTTACACCTGTCAGGTTCACTTTCTCATCGGCTAGGATCGTGGTCACATCACGCAATAGACCTTCACGATCAAAGGCTTGAATTTCAATCGCAACATCATAAGCGGCATCGGGAGAAGTCCCCCAGCTCACCTCTATAACGCGATTAGGTTCATGATCCTCAAGCTGCAGCATGTTCATGCAGTCTTGTCGATGAATCGATACACCACGCCCCACAGTGATGTATCCAACAATCGGGTCACCTGGCACGGGATTACAGCAATTTGCCATGGTCGTCAGCAAGCGACCAACACCACGGATCTGAATATCATCATCTGCTTTCGTTTGCTGACGACGTTGCTTGGGCTCGAACTTCAACTTGAGTTGCTGTTCTTCTGGCGCCAATAAACGTTGTGCCGCATGCGCAACTTGCGTTGGTTTTAAATCACCGGCGCCAATCGCAGCAAACATATCATCCGCATTATCAAATTTGGTTTCTTGCGCTAAATCTTTAAAGGCTAGATCACCAATAGATAGACGTTTTAATTCATCTTCGAGAATGGCGCGGCCATCTTGGATATTATGGTCACGATCTTGTTGCTTAAACCAATGAACGACTTTGGCACGGGATCGAGACGTTTGAATATACCCGAGGCTCGGGTTCAACCAGTCTCGACTTGGCGCAGGATTATTGGAGGTTAGAATCTCTACTTGTTCGCCAGTTCTTAAAGGGTACGTAAGCGGAACAATACGACCATTCACTTTTGCACCGCGACAAGCATGACCTACATCGGTATGAACGCGATACGCCAAATCAACGGGTGTAGCACCGTTTGGCAAATCGACGACATGCCCCTTTGGTGTAAACACATACACACGATCGGCGTTGACATCAGCGCTTAAGTGCTGCGCTATTTCTGAAACATCACCGACTTCTTCTTGCCACTCTAGAACTTGGCGCAACCAATTAATTTTGTCTTCGTAGCCAGTCGACCCTGATTTAACGTCAGTTCCCTTGTAACGATAATGCGCACAGACACCTAACTCGGCTTCGTCATGCATCTCTTGAGTACGGATCTGAATTTCCATGACCTTACCGCCAGGACCTACCACAGCGGTGTGTAATGAGCGATACCCGTTTTCTTTCGGGTTCGCTATGTAATCATCAAATTCATAAGGAATGTGTCGCCAAAGCGAGTGCACGACGCCAAGTGCCGCATAACAGTCTGCGACTTTAGGAACCAATATACGGAAGGCGCGAATATCATAAATCTCAGAAAAATCGAGATTCTTACGGCGCATTTTTCGCCAAATGCTGTAAATGTGTTTACTTCGACCAGCCACATCACCTTCGATATGCGCGTTTTCTAATTCACGCTCAATGGTAGCTGTCACATCAACAATAAAGTCGTCACGCGCGATGCGTTTCTCATCCAACAATTTGGCGATCTTTTTGTAGGCACTTTCATGCAAATATCGAAAACTTAAGTCTTCCAGTTCCCACTTGATGTAACCGATGCCTAAGCGATGTGCGAGTGGCGCGTAAATATCAAATACTTCTCGGGCAATACGCTGACGTTTGTCTGGTGTTGCATCTTTCACGGATCGAATCGCGCAAGTTCTTTCGGCTAACTTAATCAATACAACGCGCACGTCATCGATCATCGTGACAAGCATTTTACGCACATTATCGATCTGACCTTGGTTCTGACCAAGAATTGAACCTTTGAAAGGTTGATGCGTTGAAGAGATGGCAGCCATTTGCGAGACACCATCAATCAACTGCGCGACTTCTTTACCGAAACCTTTGCGAATTTCCTCGAGCGAGGCTTTTTCTTCTCGAAACGCTCGATAGAGAATGGCGGCAATAATCGCGTGCTCGTCCAAATCGAGTTCCGCCAAAATTTGCGCCATTTCTATGCCAATCAAAAAGGTATCGTGATTGGAATTACTCCAGTAACGTTCTTCGTGCGACGGCGTTTTACTGTACTCTAGAGCGGCATGGCAAGCTTCACGCACGCACTCGATCTCATTCAGATTCGTATCACTCTGCAAGTTCTCGAGCCATTGCTCGATCCCTTGTTCAGGTGATAAATCTGCGATGTAATCTTCGCGAACTTTTACCATGCGACATCCATAAGTTTTTATCAATTAGTATCGACTAGTCTTTCACAAACAGCGCGATCGACTCGACGTGTGATGTATGCGGGAACATATCCATAACACCTGCATTCACCAAACGATATCCGTTTTCAACAATTACGCCTGCGTCGCGTGCGAGGGTTGCGGGGTTACACGAGACGTACACGATCTTTTTCGCACCAAACTTGGTGAGATACTGACAGACTTCCAAAGCACCCGAGCGCGGTGGATCGATAAGAATCTTATCAAAGCCTTCGTGCGCCCATTCTTCTTTCGTGAAGTCCGCATGTAAATTGGCACCATAGAAGCGCAGGTTATCAAGATCGTTAAGTAAAGCATTTTCCTTGCCACGTACAACCATTGCATCGTCGCCTTCAACGCCCACAACCTCTTTACCTTGCGTGGCGAGCGGCACGGTGAAATTTCCTAAACCACAGAACAAATCTAAAACACGCTCATCTTTCTGAACATCGAGCCATTCTAGTGCGCGACGCACCATTTGCTTATTGATATCGGCATTAACCTGTGTAAAGTCCATAGGATGAAACGCCAACTTCACTTCTTGCTCATCAGGCGTCGTTAAGGTGTAGTGCAAGCGATCTTTGTCTTTGCCTTCAGACACCGGCCAAATACGGTGCACGGTATCAACGCCTTTAGGCTGCAAGTAAATATGGAATGCATTATCTTGGCCAAACTGTATCAGCTTAATGGTATCTTCCTCGGTTAAAGGCGCCATGTGTCGCACGACTAGCGCACTCGCATCTTCACCTAAGGCAACCTCAAACTGCGGCAATTCTTTGTATACCGACAAACTTGCCACGAGTGCTCGCAAATCCATTAATCGGTGACCAACAATCGGGTTAAGCACTTCACACTGCTGAATGTCGGCTAAGAAACTATTACGCTTCTCTCTAAAACCAACCAATACCGTGTCTTTTTTCGCCACAAATCGCGCACCTAGGCGTGCTTTGCCGCGATAACCAGTCGTTGGACCGGTCATAGGTTCAATCCATTGTTTCGGCTCAAGATTTCCGAAATGTTCAAAATGCTGACGCAGTGTATTCTCTTTGAACTTGATCTGAGCATCAGTATCCATGTGCTGCAAACTACAACCACCGCAAATCTCGGCGTGTGCACAAGGAGGCTCGACACGCTCCTCTGATGCGCTGAGTACTTCTACTGTTTTCAACTCATCAAATTTGCCGCGCTTTTCGACATATACAGCAGAGACTTTCTCTCCTGGTAATGCCGCATCAACAAACTGGGTTTTTCCGTCTAATTTGGCAATCCCGCGCCCTTCATGACTCAAGCCTCCAGTAATGTCACATTCAATTGGATCTACAGGAAGCTTTTTTCTGCGTCTTCTCGCCATAATATGTTCAGTCTTCTAAGTATTTTTTTCAGGTTGTCTATTTCGCAAACACGCCTGAAGAGAGATAGCGGTCACCTCGGTCACAAATAATGGCGACAATTACCGCATTTTCAAGTTCTTGATTTAGTTGCAATGCCGCTGCAACAGAGCCACCGGAAGAGACCCCGCAAAAGATGCCTTCCTTTTCGGCAAGCAGACGCATTGTGTCTTCGGCTTCTTGCTGCCCCATATCAACAATGCGATCGACACGTGTCTCGTCAAAAATAGTTGGCAAGTACTCTTTTGGCCAACGACGAATACCTGGGATCGATGCTTCGTCTTCAGGCTGTAGGCCAATAATCTGAATATCTGGATTCTGCTCTTTGAAGTAACGTGAGCAGCCCATAATCGTGCCCGTAGTTCCCATAGAACTAACAAAGTGCGTAATTTTTCCTTCACTTTGACGCCAGATCTCAGGCCCTGTGCCTTGATAGTGCGCAAGCGGGTTATCTAAGTTGCCAAACTGATTGAGCACTAAGCCTTTGCCCTCAGCTTGCATTCTTAATGCAAGATCACGCGCGCCTTCCATGCCCTCTTCTGAGGTTACAGGAATCAAAGTCGCGCCATAAGCAGACATTGAAGCTTTTCGTTCTTCTGTCGCGTTGTCCGGCATGATCAAAATCATCTTGTAACCCTTGATTGCCGCAGCCATAGCAAGCGCGATTCCAGTATTGCCACTCGTCGCTTCAATTAAGGTATCGCCAGGCTTTATATCACCGCGTTCTTCAGCGCGTTGAATCATGCTCAGTGCGGGACGGTCTTTCACAGATCCTGCAGGGTTATTACCTTCTAGCTTTAATAAAATCGTATTGGACGTATTTCCCGCTAAACGCTGAAGTCGTACCAAAGGCGTTTCACCGACGTAGTCTTCAATGGTTGGAAAGCTCATATCCTTATCTCTTAGGGTCACAGCCAAAAATAATGCGCAATCATACACCTTACGCAATCACAATGCGTGGTAAGATCGGGGCAATAAATAATAATTCAACACTATCGTGGTAGTGATGTGGGCATGAACTCTCTGAATATTAAGTCACGCATACTTTTAACCACCAGCCTTTGCTTGGTGACAGCGTCATTAGCGATCACATTTTTTGTCGCACACAGGGCACTTGAGCACCGCCAAAGCAGCTATGAAAATTCAATATATCAGCTGATATTCAGTACAAAAATTGCAATTTCATCTCGACAGCAATACGACCGACCCTACTACCAAGATCAACTAAAAAACCTCCTATTATCGCCCGAAGTCAGCCATCTCACTTTGATTAATGAAGAACGAGCAGTTATCGCGCACGTCGGCGATGACAGCACTCCGCCTATTAATCCAAATAGATTCCCTAATACAGGCACACAGATCATTAGCCTCGGGAACCTAGCCGTATACATCGAAACACTACCAATGCAGAGCGCTAGTGGCGAACCACAACAATCGTGGCTGATTGCCTTAGTTGATCGGACGAGCCTGCAAGCTCAGCAAGAAAAGGTCATCAAAACTGCGGTAATTATTTTTATCTTTTCTAGCTTGATATCGATCCTTATGGCGAAGTATTTACTACAGCAAGTTCGACATGTCATTGCTCGTATTAAAGAGGCTCTGATCTCTGCAAACAAAGGGTCATCGTCTCCCATTTTCCCTCAACTTGAATCAGAAGATCTCCACGATCATGAGCAATTGCTAACTGAAATTAGCAGTCAAATCTATCGTTATAAAAATGATGTGCGTGAAGAAATTGAACAAAACACGCAAGACTTACGAGAAACGCTCGAAACCATCGAAATTCAGAACGTCGAACTCGATCTAGCGCGTAAAAAAGCGATCAAAGCAAACAAGGCAAAAACAGAATTCTTGGCCAATATGAGTCACGAAATTCGCACTCCGCTTAACAGCATTATAGGGTTCTCAAAAATACTAATGCGCAGCCCTCTCAACATGCAGCAAATGGGTAATTTACGCGCTATTCAAAAGTCATCTGAAGTATTGCTCAGCACCATTAACGACATACTCGATTTTTCGAAAGTTGAAGCAGGCCGTATCGCATTAGAAAAAGAATCCATTTCGCTTTATGAGCTGATTGAAGACGTTGTCGTGATGCTGGCTCCGTCAGCCCATAACAAAGGTCTGGAGCTGAATTACCTATATTATGACGACGTTCCTGTAATGCTTGATGGCGACTCGCTGCGCATCAAACAAATCATTGCTAACCTCGTCAATAACGCCATCAAATTTACCGAAACGGGCGAAATCATTGTTCGAGTGATGCTCGATGACAGCTTAAAAGAAGGGACCGACAATTTAAAAATAGCGATAAGCGATACAGGTCTAGGTTTATCAGATGAAGAAAAGTTATCTATTTTCTCAGCGTTTTCTCAAGCGGATGCCTCAACCGCGCGTCAATTCGGCGGAACGGGACTAGGCCTTAGTATTTGCAGAGGCTTAGTGCACGAAATGGGTGGAACGATTCGTGTTGAGAGTGAATTAGATAAAGGGTCTACGTTCTGGTTTACCCTGCCAATCGAAAATCCTCTTATGCAGAATCCGAAAGCCACGCATCCTAAGCTCGAAAATCAATCTTGTTATTTATACGAACCGCATCATCACTCTAAGCAAAATATCATTCATACGCTCAATTATTTGAACATTCCCTACCAACAGTTCGATACATTGAAAGAGCTGATTTCAGCAATTGAGCAAGACGGAAAGAACGACACACAAACTAATCGCTTCGCTCTTATTTCATTAAGCGAAAAAGGACTCGAAGAAGAATCTATTTACCAAGCTTTTAAACGTGTAAATGCCTTAGACATCAACATTCTTACTTATACCCCATCGCTATTACATTACGACTATAAAGTACTGCGACAAATTAGCTTACATATGACAAAGCCCGCTACCTACACGAATTTATCGCAAAGTTTAGTATCGGCTTTAAACAAAGGCATTACCTCAGATCATGCCGAGGAATATGCTCTGCCTCATTTTGCGAATAATGCGACGATTCTGGCCGTCGATGACAATGAAATGAACTTGAGCCTGGTTAAGGCGCTCGTAAAAGAAATGGGCATTGATATTGATTTAGCCAATAGTGCTGAGCAAGCAATCGATTTATGTAAGAAGCAATATTACCCACTTATTCTGATGGATATTCAAATGCCGGACATGGATGGCATTGAAGGCATGAAGCGTATCAAAACCCTTAGTAATTATTACGATCACAACCAAATCATAGCCCTGACTGCTTTTGCCCTACCAAATGAAAAGGATGCATTCATTGAGCAAGGTTTTGTAGATCTATTGACCAAACCTTTAAACGAGCAAAAACTCGCTGAGACCATTAAAAAGTATCTGCCCGAACTCGCGATTGAAAACCCGGTGCAAGATGAACCGAAAGTTTCCGCTGAAATACAAGCTTTCAATTGGAATGAAGCGGTTTACCTCTGCAATAACAATTCGGAACTCGCGAAAGACTTTACCAATAATCTAATCGCCGCATTGCCCAGCACTCGTTCGGACTTGGAAATGGCAATGGAGAATAACGACACGGAACAACTTGGACATTACGTGCATAAACTGCATGGTTTGAGCTTACTTTGTGGCACACCAAAGTTAAGACACACAGTAAAGCAGGCTGAAATCGCCATCAAAACTGAAGAGCCCGCCAACATCGTATTGCTAAAAACACAACAAACCATTCAAGCAATTAATGAATTAGAGTTTTGGTTTGAAAGTACAGATGATTTTTCAGCCTCACAACAAAACGAGTCCGAGATAACAGAAAGCTAAATTAAAAAAACACGACAAGTTCAAGCGCAAACCTTTCGCCTCGTGCTATGATCAATTTTTGTATTTAGTCAGAATTCTGTTGCCTTCGTATGTCATCTAAAACTGTACGGTACGCTCTTCTTCTATCATCCTTTCTCACTCTGAACGCGTGTGGTATTGCCGGCCCAGGCGGAGGCGGCGGCCCCACTTTCAATAAACCCTCTACCGACCCTGCAAGAGATGTGGTCACTGCTGCAATTACGGTTGAAGGCACTGCCAGAATGCATCAACGCGGGTTCTCTTCAAACACTGCACCAATTTTGGTAGATGATAACATTCCGTGCGGAAACATTTCTGTTGTTCGACTCGACTTTGATATGACGGAATTTAATGTGTCATCGAGTTTTCCGGACTACGCCTCAGTAAAACGAGCTGGATTTGGAAAACCAGACGCGCCGGGCTGTAAGTTAGAATTTGAAACAAATTTCGAACCCCAAATTGATCATGTGGTGAGGGTTGAATATCAAAACGGCGATTTGCTTTATGCGCCATTACGTCGCGTAGAAAGTGAAGATCAATCGATCACGGTAAGCTTTGGTACTCATTTGGCTGTTGAACGCTTCTTCGACAAGATCAACTCTCGCGATGAATTAAACAAACATCGTCCTTGCTCTGGCAGCAGCCCCGATTGTGAGACGCAACACCGCGCTAAATCACGCCTACTCTCGTTTATTTCTGATACTGCCAGAATTTATGAATACGACGATTTGATTCAACCATCCCAGGAAGCAGATGAAGTCCTCACATTATTAAGAGGCGAGTCGGATTTAATGATTCATATTGATACGGCCGTTGGTGAAATCATTCGCGAAGACTCCCCTATCGCAAAAGGCACTGTGCGTGAATCTTATGACACGGTTCTAGACCCAGACATCTTAAATGGCGACATTCAAAATCGACTCAGACCAAGTTTGATTTTCAACTCCGTCATTTTTGGCATGGGCTTTATTGAAGATATCGACAACGACTCGCGTTACAACAAACTTTTAACACTAAGCACCAACCTTGAAAGTGGTGACGACAGCCAAGCTTTCCCGCAACTCATCAATAACTCTTTTTACCTAGACTATCGTTACGATGAAGTGCTACCAAATATTCCAATGAGAATGTCTACACTTCGCTTTAGAACAACGAATGTCACCGCTACTACAGAACCGAGCCGTCCGGAGAATCGCTATAGCTTTTTAACTTCTACAGACCAGAATGAAAGTACGCTCGTTAACGGGACACATTTAAGCACACAAGGTTTCTTTTTGAATGACCGTGCAATTGCTCAAATCGTGACCGAACGCAACACTGGGGGCAGTCTGTTATATGGTTACGACTACAACCCTGTGTACTACAAACTCTATCGCGTCAATGAACAAGAGCCTAATACTATTTTAACGGAGCTAGACTTTGAGCCGCCGGTTGATTACGGTGATAGTCCTACTTGGCTCACCGGTGCAGGTTATGGCTTTGCAAGCATTTATGACGTCACTCAGGACAGCGCCACTCAAGAATTTGAACGTGGTGATATTGCTGAAAAACTACGTTATTTCTCTTGGGAGCTTCATGGTTTAAGAACTCCGGAAACAGTGAGTGAAGATGTTATTACAGGAGACTATGACGTTATTGAATTTGGCATTGCAATGGATACCAATACGCTCGACACAGCTCGAAAGCCAGTTCAGGTTACAGCACAATTAAAAGAGTGGAGTTTGAGCGGAAGAAGCGTATCAGAGAGCCAACCTAATTCACCAAGCGATTTTTATCGCACGTGGGAATTAGCGCGAGATAAAGACATGGTCTTTAGCGCAGCACAACAACAGACTGGAGGTTTAAGCGGTAGCCGGAGCCTGGATCTCTACGAAGGGGGCAGCGGCACTCTCGATACTTTTGGATTGCTTACGCTGGGAACAGGCTCTGACCGAGCAATTGGGCATATGACTGAAAATGGCCAGCACTTAGCTTTCACAACCCGCGACACATCAAACAATAGCGCATCACGCAGCCTTATCATCGCCACTAAGGCTCGTAACGATGATATCACCCTAAGCAGCACGCCTCTTGATTTCACATTGAGTGGAAATTATTTCTATATGGATGCAGATAAGCATCGTCTAGCAAATGTAAATGAATCGCGCTTAAGTTTAGAAGAGGACGGCAGCGGCTGCAGGGCAACTCTCGGTTTGCAATCGGTATCGGTCGAGCATGACCTGAGCAGCAACGGCACGCTTTCAATGCCAGTTATTTCAAGCACGACCAACTATAACAGTGCATCATGCTCACTCGACAAAGGCCAAGTAGAGATAGTCTTCAATATCGGTGGGGATGCGTTAACACTGCGAGGTTTCGCGGCAAGAGAAGATGGCGCGACAGGCAAGACAGTCAAATTAATCAATTTGCTCTGGCTACAGGATAATGCTCTTGGACTAGTGTTCGCACAGTTAGACCAAGATCTTAGTCCGACCTTCGACAATTAGCGCATGAGCAAACCACCAGCGATCACCAAAGAAGCGTTTCGGGATAAGCTGAAACGCGCTTATAAATCTGCAGGTCGCGAAACCATCGAAAAAGCGCTGCTACTCTACTACACCATGCGCGACCCCAAAACACCTACGTGGTGCAAAGGCGTTATCACTGGGGCTCTGGCCTATTTCATTAGTTTTATCGATGGCATCCCTGATCTTACACCCGTACTAGGCTATACCGATGATTTAGGCGTGATGATTGCTGCAATCTCAGCGCTCGCAGGCCATATCACGGACGAAAACAAACAAAAGGCTGCCGACAAAGCGGAACAAATCATTCCATAACAGCTTCTTCACCTTACAGCGGTTGATTCAGATTTCTCGGATCGCTAGACTGCGCTAAAAATAAAAGAAGAGGCATCCGATGTTCAGTTTTTTACCCGGAGTTGTTCGCGGCGTATTGATCGTTCTGATCATTATTCTTAATACCATTGTGTGTTTCCCATTCTTAATGTCGGTGGCACTTCTAAAATTTATTTTGCCACTTTCATTTCTTAGCAAAATTTGCACAAAAATCGCGATCCAAATCGCTACCTTTTGGATTGGAGTAAACAGCAGCCTATTCACTTTATTCCTAAAAATGGACTGGCATGTAACGGGGCTAGATGGGCTAAGCAAGGACGAATGGTATCTTGTTAATTGTAATCATCAGTCTTGGGCCGACATTCCTGTCGTTCAGAAAGTATTTAACCGAAAAATTCCAATGCTTAAGTTCTTCCTTAAGCAAGAACTTATTTGGGTTCCACTGCTTGGATTATGTTGGTGGGCGCTCGATTTCCCATTTATGAAGCGATCAACGCCAGCGCAGATTAAAAAGAACCCTGAACTAGCGGGCAAAGACTTAGAAGTAACGAGAGCAGCATGCGAAAAGTTTAAATATACGCCGGTATCTGTATTCAACTTTATGGAAGGCACCCGCCTAACACCCGAAAAGCACGCAAAACAAGATTCACCTTTTGAACACCTATTGAAGCCCAAAGCGGGTGGCGCTGCATTCGTATTAGGAAGCATGGGTGAAGTGATGCACACCATGTTAGACGTTACAGTGCTATACCCAAATAGCCCAAAAAATATCTGGGATATGTTTTGTGGAAAGGTCAGCACAGTGGTAGTGGATGTTCGAAAAGTCGACATTCCAAAGCAGTTTTTGGGTAAAGACTATACTAGCGATGCTGAATTCAAGGCTGAGTTCCAAGCCTGGGTTAATGAGCTATGGATCGAGAAAGATCAACATATCGCAAAATTAAAAGCTCAGCACGAACATTAAGGATTAAGAGCAAACCGATAAGGCCTTGCAAAAATTAGTTAAGAAATAGACCTAGCCTTCGCTGGGTCTTTTCATATCAGCACCAAGTAATTCAACCATCAATCCCATTTTAATACATACAATGTGAGTCTATTAACAATGTATCTTATCGAGCTCACGCCCCCCTAAATAGCAGCGATCACATGAATGATCTTGTCCAGCACCACCGTCATGAAACAAAGGTTTGAGACAAATAGAGCTGTCTAAAACGATCAGCTACAGACAAATGATCGGGACGTATAAATGCTTGAAGTAAGAAAAAGAGCCCAAGCATAGAAGAGACAAGTAAAGTATCGCCGAGTTATCCGATAGGAAAGAAAGAAACTGACATGCTTATAACTTTCATTCGCGTATAAAAAAACCGGATCGCCAAAACGATCCGGTTTTTTTATCTTTGGCTACGTGTTAACGACGCGCTGAGCGACGCAACGCAGCAGGTGTAAAGTCTTTGCTTGCAAAGGTCTTGTCGAAGTTATAGCGGCTTGGCTCTTCGTTGACCATACCATTCGCTATGTAACGACCAGATAATAAGTCGTGTACAGACTCAATAGTAGTTAGCGTAATGCTGCGATCATAGAAAGGCTTACTATGCGCTTCGGCATGACGCCATAAGTCGCCACGACCATCATAATGATCAGCAACAGCAATACCCCAAGTATCTTCATTTATGTAAAAAGTACGCTTGGAGTAGATATGACGCTCACCTTCTTTCAAAGTACCTTCAACAACCCAAACACGAGCTAATTCATAACGCGCATAATCGCTATTGAGGTGACCAGGCTTAACGATATCTGCATATGTCAGGGATTTATCATCTAGCTTGAAAGAGTTGCGAGGAATGTACATTTCCTTCTTGCCTAGAAGCTCCCAGTTGTAACGATCTGGTGCACCGTTGTACATATCAAAACCATCTGATGTACGAAGACCATCAGCTGCTGTACCTGGACCGTCATATGCTACTTGAGGAGCACGACGAACACGACGCTGACCAGAGTTGTAGATCCAAGCACGACGCGGCTCAGCAACCTGATCAATGGTCTCGTGAACCAACAGAACGTTGCCCGCTAGACGAGCTGGCGCTGTAACGACCTGCTTGAAGTAGAACATGACGTTATCGTCTTTGTTCTCAGCAAAGTCTTTCAAATCATGACGTTCAGAGAATTCTTCGTAGAATTTTACCGGCTGATACGTACCACCAGCAGTCGGAGTTACTTGAACAGAATTACGATCAAAACTACCGCCACGTGCACGCAAAATATGGTTCCAAATGACTTCTAAAGCACTATCTGGGATTGGGAACGGAACAACACCTTGCACATTAGAAAGAGCGTTACCATCTTTAATCAGTTGAGCGTTTGCTGCATTCGCCTTCGCATACTCAACTACATCATCCGTATATGCTGCTGTACGGTGAGATGTATAAACAGGAATAGTATAGGTGTCGTAATTGTTGAGCATCGCCTTTTGGCCTTCACTCAACTTATCCGCATATTCACTAACATTCGCTTTTGAGATCACGAACAAAGGCTTCTCATCAGCAAATGGGTCGACATAATCACCGCCAGCTGTGTAGCCCGCAGGAGGCGTCGTTAAGCCACCTGTCCATGCAGGAATAGAGCCGTCAGCATTACCAGCTTTTTCTGCACCAATTGGTGTTAGATCACCACCGAGCTCCTTTGCAAACACTGAGGAGCTAGCAATTGCAGCTGACATAATACCAACTGCTAATAAAGATTTTTTAAGTCTCATTAAAAATAACCTCGTTAAATCTGGTTGCGTCCAGACTAGCGATTAACTTAGAAAGAATAAGAAACACTGAGAGATACGTTGTCACGATCACTTAGCGGGTTCAAACGAGTATTTCCGAAGTATGTTGTATAACCTAACTTCGCTTGATATTGATTAAGGTAGTCGGCTGCAACTGAAAGTCCAATTGTTTGACGACCTTCAATAAAGTTCGCACCTGGAGCTGGAGCATACCCATCTACATCGTGAGAATAAGAGAGGGTTGGCGTTAAGTTCACACCAGCAAAAACATCATTATATGTTAACGCCGCACGCGCTCGATATCCCCAAGAGAAGTCTGTTGTATAACCTTCGGTATCACAAATACCTTGCGGAATCTTTGACTCGCAGTTCGCTAGACCACCACCAGCACCTAAACCCCAATCACCAGTTAAACCGAACCCGGCTTGATCGTAGCGACCATAACGAACCTCATTCACGTCTGGCAAATCATGCACATATGTACCGCCAATCTCTCCCACTAACGCCAAGCGGCTTGCACCCAGAACTTGGTCAATAAATGAAATACCTGTAAATTGGAGCTGCGACACATTATACCGGTCAAAACCTTGTGTGGATTGTCCCGCAAGTGTGGCGAAATCAGCCGGATCTTTTACCCCATTACCATTTGTATCGGTAACACGAGTTTGGAATACCGGAGAGTATGGGTCACCGATTGCACCGAAGAGAAGATCCTGTGAATTAAACTGCAATGGCATGTCTTCTTTAAAACTGTATTCACCGCTTAACGACACACCGCCCGGAGTGGTTGTATTGAAGCTAATACCATAAAGTTTAATATCTTCCGCGTATTCAATCTGGTATGCGGCACTAGAAAAATCACCAACAGCGTTCGCTGCTCTACCACTCACGTTAGGAAAACGACTATGATATTGAATGTAATAAAAACCAAACTCAGTATCATTCAATTCTGGAACATACCAGCGCACAGCGGCACCGAACTGATCATTGTCTGGAGGTAGAATATCGCCGTCACGCTCAATAGTCAGATTGCTTAGTTGGTTTTCACTTTGTGGCAATTGGTTTACTGCGTATACCGGACCACAACCGTCTGCAACGTAGTCAACGCTTGAGAAGAACGTGCCACAATCGTCAATGCGTGTCTTTTCATATTCCAATTGGACAAACGCTTCTAGACTAACGTTTTCAGTCAAACCTAACGACGAATACAACATATTTACAGGCAATAAGGCATCTTTGATTTCTGCACCCGGCGCTCTAAATGCTGGTAAATCAACTGGGTTTATCACGTTAATACCGTTGATAATGAAGGTCGATTCACCCCAGCTCACAACTTGCTTACCCGCTTTAACGCTTAAAGGCATTTCACCCAAATAGAAGTCAGCAAAAATATACGCATCCATTAGCTCTATGTCAGATGCATTATCTTGACCGTCTTTACTCAAAGTACGCGTAGGGTTCACACCATCATTCGCGAACTTCTCATCCTCAAGCACGAAATCATACCAATAACGCACTCTCGCAAAAGCACCAACGCTATCGCCTTGAATTAAAAAGTCAGTACTGCCTTTAATCGTTTCAGAGAAGGTATCGCCTTTCTCGAAGTTCAGGTTACCATCATCACTGTTAATCGACGCACCCAAGGCTTCATATTTGGCATTTGGAGAGCTCGCACTCTGGCCAGATGTTCCGTTACCCAAACCAATATTGTATGGATGGGGATCTTCTAAACGCCAACTCGCACCTGCAGACAAGGTGGTATCAATACTGGCTTCATAATCACCAATGTAGAACTGAACAGCAGAAGTTGGTGTAGAGAATGCAGCCGCAACAGCAAGAGCCAATGGCATCTTACGCATTTGTCGCGACAACTGTATTTTTTTTGTCATCGAACGCTACTCCGTAATTTCAGTCGCAATACTTGCGACGTAGTACTTTTCTAACCTGAGCAGGGGTAAAAAAGGCTAGGAAAATCTTTCATAGTTTTAGTCAGCCTACAACAAGTATTCTCTCGGCAGACTTAGTCCATTAAAAAAAGCATAGACACAATTTTGATATTCGCCCAATTTAAAAAAATTTTTTTTCAATCGCTTACTGAACTTCGTGATCTCGTACGAAAGAAGTCCAAAAAAGGCTCAAAACGAAAAGGGCAAAACACACAATCAGTGAACTAATCCAAAAAAGATTTGCGTAACCTGACTCTTCAACCAACGCAGCAATGACAAAAGCACCAACAAAGCCACCTAAACCAAATCCAAGACTGCTATATAAAGCTTGCGCCCTTCCTTGGTTCTTGGCGTGAAAATGCTCATGCACAAAACGGATAGAGACCGCATGCATAGCACCAAATGAAAAAGCATGAAGCAACTGTGCAATAACGAGCACAAGAATATACTCGCTTGCTCCAGCTATCATCGCCCATCGCAGTGCGCTAAATAAAAGAGCGATACCCATAATCAGAGGCACTGCATGTTTACGATGCCAATGGTGCATAACAAAAAACAGGGCAACTTCGGCAATAACTCCCAAGGCCCAAAAAATACCAATGCTCAGCTTGTCATAACCGAGTTGCTCCATATACAAACTAAAGTAGGAGTAATAAGCCGCATGTGAAAACTGAAGCAAAAAGCAAATTACGAAAAATAAGTAAGCGCGATTGCGCTTCAGATCTTCACTCAGAGAATGAGATATCTCATGGCCTTGTTGTGCCACTGGCTCATCAAAGCGCATACACGTAGATAACGCGATACCCGACATAATAATTAACAGCGCTATGGGAAATAGCCCAACCCCGCGTTCTTCAAAAATATATCCAAGCGCAATAACTGCAACAACAAAACCAATAGAGCCCCAGACTCTGACCAAACTGTAGCGATCAACATCAGCACCCAGGTTATGTAAGGTAATAACTTCAAACTGCGCCAAGATGGCATTCCAAAAAAAGCTGAACGCAATAATCATCAATGCGTAATACCAAAAGCTTTCAGCAAAGAAGAATCCGAGGTAAGAGACCAGCGTTAAAAATGCACCGAGTCTTATTAGCAACAAACGCTTTTGTGTGCGATCTGCGATCAAACCCCAAACATTAGGAGCAATCACTTTCGTCGCCATCAATAAGCCCGTCAGCTGACCGATTTCTGCAGCTGAAAATCCTTCACTTTCTAAAAACAGCCCTAGATAAGGCGCCATCACTCCAAGTAATGCGAAGTATGCGAAGTAAAAAACGGAAAGTTTGACCTGCAGCATGGGTAAGTGTTTGTAATCGCTTGAATTGTTATAACAAGTTGATTAGCTTATCACTGCCCTGAAAAGGGCGCGCACATAATTATAAAAATTATTAGAACTATTAGTCTTAAAAATAAATAAGCAAACAGATTAAGTTTGCCTTTGGAGATGTCCCTTATGAAACTAATCACTGCAGTGATAAAGCCATTTAAGTTAGAAGACGTTCGCACCGCTCTAACTGACATTGGCTTAGCGGGTATGACCATCACAGAAGTCAAAGGATTTGGCCGTCAAAAAGGCCACACGGAATTATACCGTGGTGCTGAGTACGTGATCGATTTTGTGCCTAAATTAAAAATTGAGCTAGCTGTTGCAAACGATATTGTTGATCAAGCGGTTGAAGCCATTTGCAAATCTGCAAATAGCGGGAAAATCGGCGACGGCAAAATTTTCGTTAGCGATCTAGAGCAAGCAGTTCGTATTCGTACTGGTGAAACAGGCGACGACGCACTCTAGAAAATAACAATAAGCCATAAGTTTCGAAAAATAGACGTCATACAAAAACATAACCGGCGGTATTTTTAGAAATGGCTCTCTTACCTTTGTAAGAAACAATTAGCTCAGGAAATAACATGTTTAAACTATTTGTTTTGGTAGCTTCAATGCTGCCGGCTTTCGCGTACGCGGAAGATGCTTTTGTTGGTGCTGATACAGCGTGGATCTTAACGGCTACAGCACTCGTTCTTTTCATGACCATCCCTGGTCTTTCTCTTTTTTACGCAGGACTTGTACGCAGCAAAAACGTTTTGTCTGTATTGATGCAATGTTTTGCTCTAACTTGCTTAATGTCTGTGCTCTGGTACGTGGTAGGTTATTCACTCGCATTTAGCGATGGTAATAGCTTCGTTGGCGGCCTAAGCAATCTGTTCATGGCAGAAGTAACGAAAGACTCACTATCAGGTACCATTCCAGAAGGTTTATTTGCAGCATTTCAAATGACTTTTGCTGTCATCACGCCTGCACTGATTGTTGGTGCCTTTGCTGAACGTATGAAGTTTTCATCAATGCTTCTATTCAGCAGCATCTGGTTGTTAGCTGTTTATGCACCAGTTTGCCACTGGGTATGGGGCGGCGGCTGGTTGAGCGATCTAGGCGTTCTAGATTTCGCTGGCGGCATTGTTGTTCACATCACGGCAGGTGTAGCGGCGCTTGTTGCAGCGCTTGTGATTGGCAATCGTCGTAATTGGCCACAAACTGCGATGCCTCCGCACAACATGACAATGACTGTTACAGGTGCAGGCATGCTTTGGGTTGGCTGGTTCGGCTTTAACGCGGGTTCAGCGCTTGGCGCAAACGAAGACGCGGCGATGGCTCTTATCGCAACACACCTATCTGCAGCAATGGGCTCTTTAGCGTGGATGGCATGCGAATGGAAAAAGTTCGGCAAGCCATCGGTTCTTGGAATCGTAACCGGTATGGTCGCGGGACTTGGTACTATCACACCAGCATCTGGATCTGTCAGCCCTGCAGCAGCAATTGTAATTGGTTTGTGTGCAGGTGTTGTATGTTTCTACGCAACCATCTTCATCAAACAAAAACTTAAAATTGACGACTCTCTCGATGTATTCCCAGTGCACGGCGTCGGCGGTATTTTAGGTACTCTTCTCGTTGGTATCTTCGCTGCGGGAGAACTTGGCGCATTTAGTGGCTATGGTTTCGGTGGCGACAACAGCTCAATCGGCGAGCAGGTAACAGCTCAGCTAATCGGCATTGGTAGCGCAATCGCATACACGGCAATCGTAACGTGGGTCATTCTGAGGCTTGTCGATGCAATGACGGGCTTACGCGTTGACGAAGAAGACGAGTATCGCGGTCTAGATCTAGCTCTTCACGAAGAAAAAGGCTACGACCTGTAGAAAGCTAACAGAGGCCAGAGTAAAAGTACTCTGACCTCTGTTTTAACAAAAAAGCCCTTGCCATTAAACTGGCAAGGGCTTTTTCATATATTGCGCAATTACTTATTACACTTTTTCAATTCTGCCTCAAGGGCGTCAATTCTGGCCTCTAAGGCCTCAATCGTTTTGCGATTCGGGATACCTAATCGCTCTAATGCACCAGAAACACGTTGATCAAATACAGACTCTAGCTTGCCGAAAGTGTTACTCGCTTTACCGCGTACACCTTCTACTGTTCCTTCCACGGCTTTAAATTGTTTTTCAACAACACCTCTCGTTGCGGCTTCGAGCTCTTCGCCCTCTTTAACGAGCTTATCGAAAATCTTTCCAGTGTCTTCTTCTGCTTTGTTGTAAGCACCCAAACCCGCCAACCATATTTGACGTGCTGATGCTTTAATTTTGTCAGAAATTGGAAGGGCATTATCACTACCCACTTCATTAGCGTCCGACTTTTTATCTTTCTGGCTCATTCTCTAGCCCCCTTCAGTTTTTTTCCATTCTACGAGACTTAAAAGCATCCATACAGTCACAATTTAGAAAATTTTGCTTTGCTGTTCATAGGTTTATTGTCTAAACCTTAACTAGCTACCTTTCAACAAATACTATCGAGTCGTCATTAATGGGTTACCAAACAAAGAGCAATATTATTTCGCTCATTACGCGCTTACTTATTCGCGAGCGTGCACCCAACCCAATACCAATGAGCGACTATGAAAGAATGCGTTATGAAATCAAACCTGGTGACGTAATTCTCGTTGAAGGTCGCAGTCGCGTCAGTGATGTTATTAAAACAGTAACCCAGAGTCGATGGTCTCATGCTGCTCTCTACATAGGCAGGCTACATGAAGTAGAAAACCCTCTAGACCGCCAGCGACTTCAAAGCTTTTACGATGGACAACCAGACGTACAACTTATAGTAGAAAGCGAGCTAGGAATGGGTACGGTTGCTCGCCCCTTATCCGTGTATGACCGTGACCATGTAAGAATTTGTCGACCTAAAGATCTAACATATTCAGATGCGCAAAAAGTTATTCACTACGGAATATCACGGCTTGGTGCTGACTATGATGTTCGGCAAATCTTCGATCTACTGCGTTTTTTCTTCCCGTATTTAATTCTTCCTCGCAGATGGCGCTCAAGCTTGTTTTCTAAACATCCGGGTCAAACCACAAAAACGGTTTGCTCTACCATGATTGCCGAGGCCTTCGGTTCGATCCAATATCCGATCTTACCAATGATCAAGCGATCAGAAGCTGGTCATATTAATATTTACCGAAGAAATCCCAAGCTATGCACGCCAAGTGACTTCGATTACTCGCCTTATTTCGACATTATCAAATATCCTTTCATGAACTTTGCGCAATCTGAGCCAAGATATCGCCAATTGCCTTGGGTTACGGAAGAAAAGCTGGTTGAAGAAGACGAAGTAAAAAACTAGCTAAAACAGACAGATAGAGCCGCCTTATTAATACTATTTCGACATTTAATAACCTGCTCAAAATATAATCAAAGCGGTTATTCCAATTTATGCTTAAAAACTCACCTTTATACATTTGATTATTTCAACTTTTCGCTAATACTTAGTCCACCAACAGCGGCAGCTGTTGGGGACATGAAAGTTTTTCATGGATACTACTCGCACTTATTGCCGGCTGTGTTTGGTAGCACACCCGGCATTTTTTATGTCTGAAAAAAGCCTCGTTTTTACACATCCCTGATACACTGGATAGTAAGAGAACAATTTTCTGTTCAGATCTTGTTTCATGACGAATTTAACCACAACGAACGAACAAAATGGATCTTAGTTTTTCCGTTATAGGTAACGCGACTGGCGCTATTACGTTTGCATTGCTAATGATATACGCAGTGCGCAGTTATCAGCGACGCGCTACCGATAAAGCCATCTTATTTGCGACCAGCACTACGCTGTGTTGGTTATTGATACTGACAATTCAAGCTTTAGGTTTTGAGCTGCCATTTACCTTGCGCTATAACCTTGAGCTATTACGAACCGCTGCGTGGTTTACGGTCTTGTATGCCATTCTTGGCGTCACAGTTTTTCCTTCTAAATTTAAAATCGGCCCCCAATTCTTTTTTACAACCGGCGTTATCACTTTAATCTCTGGGTTGATTGCGGTACTGATAATTCAAGAGCTATTCACAATATCCCTCGTCTCTGGCAAAACACTGTTAGTTCTTAACGTTCTCGTATCATTAGTAGGCATTCTGTTACTAGAACAAATTTGGCGAAACTCTTCTCTCTTTACCCGCGCAGGAATTAAGTATCTCAGCATCGCGGTTGCAACCATCCTTGCTTATGACTTCGTTATGTACTCCGACGCCCTGCTCTTCAATCGTTTGTCAGGAGCACTTTGGGATAGCCGTGGCGCTGTAAATGCGCTAGCTGCCCCCCTGATCGCAGCAACACTGGTGAATCGCAAAGGGAAAGCCTTAGGTATACATATCTCACGACAAATGGTGTTCCACACCACGACCCTTGTTATTGCAGGCATTTACTTGTTGTTTGTATCTGCAGGCGGATATTACATCAATGTCTTCGGTGGCTCTTGGGGTGCGGCACTGCGTGTTTTATTCTTGTTCATTGCGGGGATCTTCCTCATTCTCGTGATTAGTTCGCCAAATCTTCGTGCCCGCACAATGGTTTTTATCTCGAAGAACTTCTTCGATTACAAATATGACTATCGCGACGAATGGATCAAAAGCACCTCAAGCCTGCAAACACCAGCGAGTGAATCTTCTAAGAAAGAGAGCTTGTATCGACGCAGCACCAATACCCTAGCTGAACTAGTTCAAGCGCAAGCTGGAGTAATCTGGAGCCAAGACGAAGACGGCAACCTGACTTTCAAAGATCAATTTGGCTTTGACCAGCATAACTTTGGACTCATCAACAACGATTCTGATTTGATTCAATATTTCAACGACAACGATTGGATCATCAACCTAAACGAGTATCTCACTGATCCAGATAAATACGGTCTAATCGAATTACCAGAGTTTGTTCTAACTTGTGAGAATCCATGGCTTTTGGTGCCGCTCAAGGTTAACGATAAACTTTCGGCCATCGTTCTACTCGGTAAACCATACGTACCTATGGATTTGAACTGGGAAAACTATGACCTTCTTAAAATTGTTGCCCAACAAGCCTGTAGTTATATCGATCAGCACTCCTCAGAAGAACAGCTCGCTCAGTCTCAACAATTCGAAGCTGTAAACCAAACCTCTGCGTTCTTGATTCACGATATCAAAACCATCATCGCGCAATTATCGATGATGGTAAAAAATGCGCCGAAGCATAAATCGAATCCCGCTTTTGTTGACGACATGATTGAAACAACTCGTCATTCCGTCGAAAAAATGGAGCATTTATTGGGGCAAATTCGTAACCCGAATCAACACGAGAAGCTCAGTGACATTAATCTGTGCGATATCTTGTCGAAAGTTTGTTACGAAAAACGCAATGCGCTACCTGCACCAACCTTAAAGCTACACAGTGAAAATATCCCTATTCAAGCAGATGCTCAGCAACTCGCTTCGGTGATTGAACATATTACTCAAAATGCTATAGAGGCATGTAGCAAAGATGGGCACGTAGATATTTCAACAAAAGCCTCGCCAGACTATGCGTTTATCTTTATTCAAGACAATGGCTCAGGTATGGAAGAAGAGTTTATAACCAACGAACTATTCAAACCATTTTCAACTACAAAAGGCTTAACAGGAATGGGCATAGGAGCCTACCAAAGTAGAGAGTATCTGCGTAAAATTGGCGGCTCAATCAGCGTAACCAGTGAACCAGATATAGGCACCTGCTTCACCTTAAGCATTCCGTTATTAGAAGAGCCTCAGCCAGAACAAGAGCTTCAGCCAGAGCATAAGCCTCAGGCGATACAAAAACCACAGCAAGACAAGGAAGCATGATCGTGAGCAAAACCCTACTCATTATCGAAGATGACCCTGGCTTACAAAGCCAAATGCGCTGGTGTTTTAACGATGATGTTGAAGTACACATGGCCTCAGATCGAGAAACAGCGATTTCCTTGCTACGCAGATATGAACCAGCAGTTGTAACACTTGATTTAGGTCTTCCACCTGACCCTGGCGGATCAAGCGAAGGCTTTAAAGTTCTCGAAGAAATTCTACAACTCGCCCCCAAAACCAAAGTCATTGTTGTAACAGGTCGGGAAGAAAATGCTTACGCTGTAAAGGCTGTTGGCATGGGCGCTACTGACTTCTTTCAAAAGCCTCTTGATGCAGACATTCTAAATTTCGTCGTCGAGCGAGCTTTTAACCTAGCGCAGCTAGAAACCGAAAACTCTAAGTTGAAAAGTGCTCAATCAAACTCTGGCATTCCGGGTGTAATAGCGAATAGCCCGAGCATGCTCAAAGTTTGTCGCACTCTTGAAAAAATCGCACCTGCTGATGTCAGCACGCTGATTTTAGGGGAAACAGGTACAGGTAAAGAAGTTTTAGCACGGGCGATCCACAGTTTGAGCCCTCGTAGCGACGCTCCTTTTGCGGCAATTAATTGTGCAGCGATCCCTGAAAACCTGCTTGAAAGCGAGTTATTTGGCCATGAAAAAGGCGCATTTACAGGCGCCCATCAACAAAAGAAAGGCAAAATTGAGCTCGCTCACGGTGGGACCTTATTCTTGGATGAAATTGGCGATATGCCGGCCTCTCTTCAACCCAAAATGCTACGTTTTTTACAAGAGCGTGTGATTGAACGCGTTGGTGGCGTTAAAGAAATTCCAGTTGATGTACGTGTTGTCTGCGCGACGCACCAAGACATCAATAACTTGATATCTCAGGGAAGCTTTCGAGAAGACCTCTATTATCGCACTAGTGAAATCACGCTAAATATTCCTGCGCTTCGAGAGCGCGAAGGCGACTCTGTACTCATTGCACAAGCACTTCTCAAGTCTATTAGTAGCGAAATGAATCGTGGTGATTTGCGACTATCTGAAGACGCAATGGCAGCTATTCGAGGTTATGACTGGCCAGGTAACGTGCGCGAGATGATCAATAAAATTAAGCGCGCCGCAATTATGACAGATGGGATGAACGTAAGTGCTGAAGATTTAGAGCTAGAAAGCTCGGAAGCTAGCCTTCCAGAAGGCTCTTTGAATTTGAAGCAAATCCGCGATCAGGCAGAAAAAACAGCATGCCTGCAAGCGATTAAAGGCTCACATGGGAATATGGCAAAAGCGGCTCGTATACTGGGTATTACACGTCCGACGCTGTATTCATTATTCGAAAAACACGGCATTGAAGCTGAGTAAAAACATTGAGGCCAGAATAAAAGAACTCCGGCCTCAGTATTAAATCTAGTTTTTAGCTTCTAAGAAATGTCCTTGAATCTCGGCATTATCTGGCTGTAAGGCAGCCGCTTTCTCAAGGTAAGGCAAGCCTTCTTCAGTTCTTCCAAACTTGTGCAACACCCATCCATAGCTATCAAGAACAGCTGCGCTGTTTGGAGCGAGTTCCGCGGCACGGCTCAATAGCTCAAGTGCTTTTTTATCGCCGCGTTCAAAGTAAATCCATCCTAAGTTATTCAAGGCAGCTACCGAATCTGGACGTTGCGTAAGAAGGGTCTCATAAACAGTAGATGCTTTATCCACATCTCCACTTTGTTGCGATTGCATTCCAACTAACAACATTGCTAAGGGGTTATCTGGCTGTGCTGTATACCACTCGGCTAAAAATGCTGTTCGCGCAGAATCATCTTTCAGTAATCCAAGTACACGATGCAGTTTTTCAGCCACGCCAGGAGTCTTAGAAATCGCCCATGCAGCCTCATAATCGCTGCGTGCCGACGCTAAATCTTTTTTCGCAAAAGCGAGATCGCCTTTCAAAGCAGGGTAAATATGTCCAAGTTGCTCCTGTTGCTCTGCGAGCTGCGTAAGAATTTTTTCAGCTTCCTCGAACTGACCAGCCTTAATCTCTATTTCAGCCAACACAGCAACAACACGCACATTGCCCGGATTAGTAACTAGGCTCGTCGTCGCCACTTGGCGTGCTTTTTCAAGCTGCCCTGTTTTCAAATAATCCAACGCACGCGAATAATCGATAACAGCTTTCGCATCAGCAAGTTCAGCACCTTGATCAGGAAAAGTAGTCATTGCTGTTTGATAAGCACGCTCAGCGCCAGAGATGTTTCTATTCGCAAGTTCAACACGAATCAAAGATCGAAACGCAGCCATTGACTTGTTTGTCACTGCTAATTCTTCAAGCGATTTCACAGCCGCATCACGCCCATTCAAACGCGTTGACGCTTCATAAATTCCTGCATATGCCCCCATACTATTGGGCGACAACTCGAGCATTTTACTGAAACGATTTTTAGCTTCCTGATTGTTATTTTGAAGCAAGGCATTTCGCCCTAGCGCACCCTGGACAATAGCTTGGTTAGTAGTGCTTTCTGCTAAAGGAAGTGCTTTCCGTAAATAGTCGTTTGAACCATCAACTTCGCCTAAGGTCGCCAAATACTGTCCGGCAATAAAGTTCGCTGTATAGTTCGAAGATTGCGCCCTAGCGTTATCTAAAAGCAACGCTTTCGCTGTGGCTTGATCACCTGAACGCGTGTAATACGAGGCGATATCAATCAAAACCTGTTGCTGAGTAGGTGCTAGCTCAAACGCTCGTTGCAAATAAGGTAATTCTTGAGCTCGATCCACTTGTGGTGCGGAGCGATAAAAACTCGCCAATGCCAACTGTAAGCGGACATTATCTGGATCGATTGACGCGGCTTTCTTGAGCGCTGCTTCGCCTTTTTCATATTGCTTATCTGAAACCGCTGCCAAGCCATACAAAGCAAGTAACTCAACCGAGGTTTGTTGCTCGATCGTTGGCTCTAACGCATCTAGAACACGCTGAGGCTCGTTCAGTTTTAGATTGGTTGCCATATAGACTTGAGTAGCCAGCGGGCTTGCCGTCTCTGGGTCTACCACATCATCTAGGTAACGCGCTGCGGCTTCGGTATCGCCCTGCATGTAACTGATAATACCCAATACCTGACGTGAACGAGTATGACCAGGATACTGCTCTACTAACTTCTCAAGCTTCTCTTTAGCTTGATCTAAACGATTCTCTTGAAAGTCGGCCAAAGCTTCTTGAAAAGTATCATTTGCTTCAGTCGCGCCTGGGAATGCCTCAGATAGAAGCTTTGTGTATATGTAGGCTTCGTTCGCGCGGCCTTGTCTTGTGAGCACATAAGACAAACGCTCAAGCGTTAGCACACGATCAGGAAGCATTTGGTCGCTGGTCGGCAAAACAGACAATAATTCACTTAAGGTTGATTCAGCATTCTCTAACTGATTTTCAGAAATCTCGATACCAGCTTTCAGCAACTGTGCTTTCGGGAACGCTTCGTCGTCAGCACTAACTTTTTCTACTAACACGAGCGCTGCAGGCATTTGACCTTCTAAGGCATTAAGCGTTGCCATGCCGACATTCGCTCTGCCATCTTGAGGATTATTCGCTAAGAGCTTTTGATAAATAACGCGAGCTGCGTCGAAATCACCTTTCTTAGAGAGTAACTCAGCCTCGAGCAACATCTTTTCTCGCGTTGGCTCTTTAAGTTGTTCTAAGGTAGAAGAGGCAGACTGAAATTTACCCAGCGCAATATAGGTTTCGGAAAGCTCCAATAAATAAGACTCTGAAGTCTCGCCAGCAATTGCTTCAAGATAGCTTCGGGCATTTTGATGGTTACCGACCTCATTCATTGCATCAGCAAATTCGATCATCACTTCAGGCTTACCACCAGACTTCTTCGCAGCGTTGCGATACTCAATCATCGCTGCCTTGTATTGTCCCTGAGACTGATACGCTTTCGCTCTGTCTAAGTGATTCTGAAACTCGGTATCCGTATCATCGCCGCCACAAGCTCCCAAAAAGAGCGCGGCAGACACTGCGGTAACAAGCTTTAATTTACTTACCTGACGTCGAATACTTCCTTTGCTTTCCATGATCAACCTTATTCTTCATTCAATGAATATCTACACGCAAAAAAGGTATCTATTCGACGCGTTGATCAACAGATACCTTTGGTACTCATCAGACTTTATGCGCGGCCGATTGAGTAATATGTAATGCCATAATTTTTAACGATAGCAGGATCGTACAGATTTCGTCCATCTACGATCACAGGATTCGCTAACTTTTGCACAACTGCTTCATAATCCATGGCTCGGAAAGCCTTCCACTCCGTACAAATCACCAAGGCATCTGCACCTTCAAGGGCCGAATCTTTATTCGTCACTAGGGTCAGGTCGTCACGCTCACCGTAAATACGTGAACATTCTTCCTGAGCTTCGGGGTCGTAGGCCACGACTTTGGCACCTGCATTCCATAATGCTTCCATCAGACAACGCGATGGCGCTTCACGCATGTCATCCGTTTCTGGTTTAAAGGCCAAGCCCCAAACTGCAATCGTTTTACCTGCTAGCTCACCATTAAAATGAGCACTGAGTTTTTCAAACAAACGATGCTTCTGGCGGTTATTCACGTTCTCTACAGACTGTACAAGCTCTGCATCATATCCAGCATCTCGCGCGATACGTGTTAAAGCCTGCACGTCTTTAGGGAAACATGAACCACCATAGCCAGCGCCAGGGTAAATAAACTGAAAGCCAATGCGTGGATCAGAGCCAATCCCTAAACGCACGCTTTCAATATCTGCATCAAGTCGTTCAGCCAAATTTGCCATTTCATTCATAAAGCTAATTTTGGTAGCCAACATTGCGTTAGCCGCATACTTGGTCAGCTCAGCAGATCGAACATCCATGAATAGGATCTTGTCATGATTACGATTAAACGGCGCGTATAGCTCGCGCATTGGCGCTTCAGACGAGTCTTTAGAGCAACCAATGACAATTCGGTCTGGCTTCATAAAATCGCCTACCGCAGCACCTTCTTTCAGGAACTCTGGGTTAGAAACCACATCAAAATCAATCTCTACGCCGCGCTCCGCGAGCACACCCTCAATTTTCGCACGCACTTTATCGCCCGTACCGACGGGTACGGTAGACTTATCGATCACGATTTTTTCGTCTTGCATATGGGTCGCAATCGTTTCAGCCACAGCCAATACATACTGCAAATCTGCAGAACCGTCTTCATCAGGAGGAGTACCCACCGCGATGAACTGCAACGTCGCAAACGCAATGGCCTCTTCCGCTTTTGTCGTAAACTTTAAATTACCCGCAGCAAAATTATTCTTAACAATGCTTTCAAGACCAGGCTCGTAAATTGGAATAACACCGTTATTGAGCTTTTCAACCTTACTCTCATCGACATCAACACAAATAACATCGTGTCCCATGTCAGCCAAACACGCACCGGTCACTAGCCCGACATACCCTGTCCCAAATATTGATACTTTCATTATTTACCCTTTGTCATTAACGCTTTGCTCGCGCCTTCCCTGCTTATCCTGCATGCTTAGTTTTAGTGAGTTTTTGACTAAAAATCGTTACCAAAACCAAGCTCTAAATTGCAAGCTAGAATATGACCGCAATATTACACTTATAAGTAAGATTAGCGGAAACTTTTCATTCCTCTTACCCCATCACGGAACTGTTTCACAGGTTCACATTTGAGCGTCAGTGTTTTTTACACATTTACTCAACTTCGATTCCCTCTAAATCTCTACACTACTAACTTAACGAGCCTTTAATGTTCTTGGCGTATTAATTGCTTTTTTGTATGTCATCAGAAAAACATCTGGTAAAAACAACGAAGTACGCCAAACCAATTGCGAGATTGGGACGGAAAGCCAAGGGTCTGTTACTAAGGATGAAACAGACAGCCGGTTGCCACTTCAACGATTATCACGCTTATAAAGATAAATGGAGCATTACAATGAAACTAAAAAGCGTAATGACAGGTTTGGCACTTACAGTTGCTGCAGCTTCGGCTCAGTCGGCTGTAATCACGATTTATGACACAAATGTAGACGCAGAAGCGACCTCTTTCATTGACAGCCTGCAAACCTCAACTCTTGAAGATTTCAATGGTTTAGCTAACAGCCCTGTCACTACAGGATCACAACAAGAAAAATGGATGGCATCTGCAACTTCATTCGACACTGCAGTTGGTACTTTCTCACTAGTAACTGCGGGGAAAGATCATAGTGGTGATGACCGTCCGGACGAACTCAAAATTGAGAGCTCACGTACCGGCGAATATGGACGTGAATCACTCGCGAGCGACGCAAATGACCTCTGGCTAGACAGTAATGATGCTCGCGAAGTTGTTTGGGATATAGATCTTGGCGGAGAAATGTTCAACGCACTTGGTTTCTACCTTGCGGACCCAAATGATCAAGGCGGCCGCCTTGAACTTACTTATGCTGATGGAACCACTTCTAGTTACACACTTCCAGGCGCACGCTCAAGCGGTTCACTGTTCTACACTACAATCGTTAGTGACATCCTGATTGCAGATGCAACATTGACATTCGGTAAAGACCCTCACGCAGATGGCTGGGGCATCGATGATGTTGTTGTTGGTACTGTTCCAGAGCCGGGCACTCTTGCTCTTATGGGTTTAGGCCTTGCGGGTTTAGGTTTCGCGCGTCGTCGTAAAGCTTAATCTGCATTTATTCTGATATCGGATCAGTCATGCCGGACCTATCCGGTATCGGCAATACGATTGAGCACTAAAAAGGACACCAATTGGCGTCCTTTTTTCATTTAAAACACTGAGGTATTGCAACCCATTGTCATTCAGCTACCATGAATAAACACACGCATTAAATGGCTGGATGGATTTTGCCAACACTTACAAATACTTACCTGCAAGTAAGCCTCATTTACCTTGCTGTATTCTTTGCTTATTACCCTACGACACAGGTTCTTTTTGATCGCTGGCTTGAACTAGACGAAAGCCTTTCCCACGGTTTATTAATTGTAGCTATGAGTGTCCATCTAACTGTGAAGTATTTGGTAATAATTGACGACCGAGGTCTCGATGTTCGCAAAAATGGCACAATTCAAGGCACTCTCTATGTATTAGGCCTGATAATTAGCTCACTTATCTGGCTAATATTTAGTTCGGCAAGTATCAATATACTCGAACAGATTCTCATGCCGGTCATCCTGTGGATTGTTCTCGCAATCGTCTTTGGACACTCCAACGCAACCAAACTTATTTTACCAGTCGCATTCTTATACTTTGCAATCCCTATTTGGGACTATTTCAATCAAGTGCTAGTTGACTTGAGTAGTCTCGTTGTAGGAGAAACTGTCGAATTGTTCGGAATAACAGCTTTTATAACCGGACCCAAAATTGAGTTAGCATACGGAACACTTTTAATTGCAGGTGGCTGCTCCGGATTAAGATATTTCACTATCGCTCTTGCACTTAGCTTCTATTTGAGTCTTGACTCCAAAGCTAGCATCACTAGAAAGTCTCTAGTTATAGCGGTCGCAGTGTTATGCTCTTTAGTAGCAAATTGGATTAGAATCTTTTGGATAGTAGTTGCTGCAGACATGACGAATATGCAGAGCGACTTGATAAAAGACCACGAGTATTTTGGCTGGGGAGTGTTCGCTATCGCGTTGTTACCGGCACTTTATCTAGGCGTAAAACTACTCCCACCTGCACCTAGCAACCACATCCACAAAAAAGCATGGAAGCTATTTCTCAGGAATAGTGCGCCAGCTCTTCTCATTTTTATAGGTATAATTACGTCATATCTATTAATTTCTGCTCCTACAAAAAGAACACAACCTAGCCTTATAACGTATGGTTTTAGCCATCAAGCTATTCCTGATGACATGCTGGTAGACGCAGCATATTCGCGATCATCTTGGTCAAACAGCGTTGAAATATCTGAAGAAGTTTACATAAACAATCGACAAACTAGAGATGAAAAACTTGTCCCATTCATAGGCAATAATCGTAATTTAGAGAATAAATCGTGTATCCAGACGATTTTCTATGTATCAGGTAGATGGGTAGACTCATACATCAAGGCGAAGCTACTTCAAGCACTCCCAGCAAAAGCTGACAATAAGCTCTTTGCTTTAGCTAGAATTTCGACGAGACAGAGCTGTAATATAGCAAGGGTTGAAATAGACCAAAAAATGACAGAGTTAAAGTACATACTCACCCAGGCTTTAGATACCGATGCCTAAAGTTGTACTAACGATTGGCAAAGTGGAAGTTATCAAAGCAGACAAATTTTGCCCAGAGGTTGAAACTGCATGGCAAGAATTGGAGGTCCATGGCAGCTTATTCAATTCATATACCTGGTTAAAGACATGGTGGGATATTTGGGGAAAGCAAAACTCATTAGAACTTAGTATTTTCATCTTTCTCGAAGACCAAAAAGCCATAGCGCTCCTTCCACTATACAAGGAAGCAATCACTCAAACCTCCTCAAATAATTTCCAGTTTTTGGGAAACATTTATCCTACTGGAACAACTATTCTCAGCGAGTACACAGACATACTCGTGAAACCATCGAAAATTGAACAAACTCACACGTCTCTCTTGCAACTCTTACGAGAATTGGATTTCAATAAAATTACGCTAGCCTATGCAAACCCAGACAACCTATTCCTGAGAATAGCGGCTACGAAATTCAATAGTATTACCAAAACAATGTTGCCGGATGGATGGGTTATTGAAACAAATCAATCCTTTGAAAAATATAAAGCGAGCTTGGGCAAGAATACTCGTCTTAAATTGTTCAACCGACGCACAAAGCTAGAAGAGAAATATCCCAACTCATTGCTCTCATACGCCACCAATACCAATGACATTTGTGAATACTTGGATCTTCTGAACATCTTCCATGCTCAACGATGGGGGAATCACTGCTTTAATGAACACTCGCTAGCTTTTCATGTATCGATCGCAGAAACACTCCTAGAACAAGGGCTTCTGAAGTTAAGCCTGCTGAGTGTTAACGACCAACCAATCTCTGTTCTTTATAACCTGCGTTTTGGACAAGCTGAATACAATATTCAGTCAGGATATTTAGAAAAGTTCGACCCTAAAATATCATTAGGCACACTCCATCTGGGTTATGCAATCGAAAGCACATTCAAGCAAACAGGTATAAGTTGCCTCGATATGCTCATGGGGCAAGGGAAAAACGCTGACTATAAGGCTAGCTTAGGCAAGCTGCGCAGAGAATTCAGCACATTTACTATTTACAAAAACAAATTCGCAAAACTTAAAGGTGAACTTCAAATATTCGGCCGAAAAGTTCAACGAAAATTGACTATGGCTTTTAATCTATGACCTCCATCGCTAATAGACTCATTCGCGGTTCAGGATTAAGGGTGCTTCAGACGTTAGTCTCGATCGCTATCGGTTTTTGGATGTTACCCTTTCTCTATAACAACTTAGGAGCCGAGCAATACGGTGTCTGGGTCTTATTAGGCAGTACCGTCGCTGCATTTTATATGCTCGATCTTGGGTTTTCCCAAGCTATAACGAGGTATGTGGCAGAATATATTTATACCGAGAGGTTTCAAGAAGCCAACAAAATCATAAATACTGCTCTAGCAATATATAGCCTGCTTGGCTTGATCATATTACTTGCTGCAGTTTTAGTGGCTCGGTTCTTTTTCAATGAAAGTGAGCTCAATTCAATTTCCGACAATGCCCCACAAATTGCGTTTTTTATACTAGCACTTAGTTTGGCTTTAGAGTTCCCAGCAAAAGCGTTTCCCGGAATCATAAATGCATATTTGAGGTTTGACCGAGTAGCACAAGTACGCACAGCATTTTCTATCATAAACGCAATAGCTATTTACTTGTTCGTATCAGAGGGCTATGGAATAGTTGCAATCGCAATTATCGGGTTAACGACCAACTCTCTAAGCACGTTAATCTACGCTCTATTCGCAAAATCTCTTTTTAAACAACTGCTTTTTTCACGCGAACTGATTAACAAGGAAGACTTCGTAGAAATTTACCACTTCAGCAAGTGGGTATTTATTATAGATACAGCCTATCTTTTGAAAGATAAGATCGGAATCTGGGCGATTGCAGCCTTTGGCATGATAGCCTCCCTTCCAATTTTCTACGCGGCACAACGCCTTGCTGAATATGCTGGTACATTTATTAACCAAGCACTCGCGATGTCAACACCTCTACTCACCAAGTATCATTCCGAAGGCGATATCGAAAAGCTCAGAGAAACACACAGCTTATTTTTTAAGATGTACGTGATTGCATCCGTAACTACTATGGGTGGCTTTATATTGGCAGGAGAAGCCTTCTTAAAGGTTTGGATGGGCCCGGATTTCGATGCAAAGTTAAGTGCCGAAATTCTATTTGTGTTAGCAACAAGCTCTTTTATCATGATAAGTCTTCAGCCGTTCGTAAGCTTATTAATGACCTTAAAAAAACATAAATATGCAGCGATCATTTCGATGCTTGAACTAAGTGCCTCAACTGCCTCCATCCTAGTTTTTAAAGACGATTTTGGCCTAGTCGGGATAGCGACTGCCTGCCTACTAACAATGGCGATTGTCCGGCTCACACTACTTCCTATCGCAACGGCTCAAGCAGCGGACAAGTCAATATTAACCCCGCTTGTTTGGAGTGGACTTTACGTTGCTATAACACTTCTTCTTCTGTACTCAACCAAATTGTTTATTTCAGTCAGTAACACATGGCTAGCAATTTTGACAAACGCATCTCTCGCATTACCACTAGCTTTAGTGCCTGCATTTATGCTGTTTAATGCCAATGAGAGAAAAGTTATCTCTCGTGCTATTTCTCAACTTTCAAAGAGACTCAGCCAGCGATGAAGACGAATAAACCCTTAGCATCGGTCATCATTCCATCCTATAACTGCGAGAGCTATATTGAGCAAACGATTAAGTCAGTGCTGAATCAATCAGAACAGAGTTTAGAAATATTAGTAATTGATGACGGATCGACAGACAGGACATGCGAAGTAACACAGAGTATCGATGACAAACGAATCCAACTCATTAGAGAAAGTCATTTTGGAGGGCCCTCAAAGCCAAGAAACATAGGTCTCAACGCTGCTCGCGGTCAGTATGTATTTATGTTCGACTCTGACGATATTATGCAGAGTCAAAAAGTCGAGAAATCTATAGCTGCGATGGAACAATATCCAGCCGCCGCTTTTGGCTTTTCAAACTTCAAGTCAATCGATGAAACTGGGCAAACGCTTAAAGAAAGCTACCTAGAAGAGTACGATACTTTATTTAACTTACTATCAAGTCGAGAAGATCGTGTCCATTGTTTTGACAAAGAAGAGCTATTCAGACCACTACTGAAAGCTAACTTTATTGGGACATCTTCAGTAGTGTTCAATCGTCAGAATCTGCCCATTAACACAGCTTTTAATGAACAACTAAAAAACTCCGATGATCGCCTACTTTGGATGCAGTTGGCACGCTCATGTTGCAGCATTTTTATCAATGAGTCACTGCATTCATATCGGATAAGAGAAAATAGTATTCAAACAAATGGTGGACTAAGAAAACTAGAAAACCAACTTGCCGCTGCGGAATTAACACTCCCTCTCTGCTCAAACAAAATGGAACAAGAGATGCTACGAGAACGTATTCAGCTCTTTAAAAGCCGATTGGTAAAAAACTACATTAAACGCGCAAAACTATTAAAGGCACTCAAGACTCAAATCTTTAACAGGTAAATTAAAGACATATGAATTCACCGTCACCGTTTTTCGAAATAGGCGTAGCGCGATCCGGCACAACGCTGTTGAGCCTAATGCTTGACTCACACCCAAAGATAGCTGTCCCTTACGAATCTCATTTTTTTGTGGATCTTGCTAAAAACGAAGAGCAAGTTTACACAGACTTAGAAAGGGAAGCCGGGCGAATAAAACTAATAAAATGGATGCTCGCACAGCGCTATGTTCGTGAATGGGATTACGTGCCCACAATAGACGAATTCGACCTCTGTAAGTGCACGACAATTCCAAGAATGATCGATCAATTATTTGCTGCCTACGCGCGAGCCAAAGGAAAAACAATATGGGGAGATAAAACGCCACTTTACATCTCTCATATCGACATACTTCATCGTTACTTCCCTAATGCTAAATACATTCACGTAATACGGGATGGTCGAGATGTTGCTTTATCTTTGACTGAGCAATGGTTTGGCCCGAATGACTTTTACAGCGCTATAAAGTACTGGGAGAAACACGTCACAATTGGCCGAAAGATGCTGGCCATGCTACCAAAAGAGCAAGTATTTGAACTGAAACTTGAAGACCTAGTTATTTCGCCAAATGAAAAGCTTAATGAGATCTGCTCTTTTCTTGAAGTCCCCTATAGCAAAACGATGTTGCAAAACTACACCAAAGAGGCAAAAAAGAAAGTTGGAAAGGACAGGTCAAACAGACTCCACGCCTCACTATCGGAAGTACCAAAAATTGAGAATGTAACTAAGTGGCCGGCTAAGTTGGACAGAGGCAGTCAAGCCATAGCTTGGGAAGTCGCAGGACAAACACTTGAAGACCTAGGCTATCCCTCCGGACAGAAAACTAGTGGCTATAAACTCCTAAAAAAAATTGGGTACAAATCAAATGAATTTATCAAAAACAGAATCAAAAAACGTTACTGTATGTAGCTTTGCTAATTAGAACACAATTTTACGCCATCTACTCCACAAGATTCTGCTAGGCTCTCAACAATAACCAACTTACGGAGACTGCCATGAAGCATTCATTGTATGCTATTTCATTGACCAGCGCCCTCATGCTACACACCCCTAACTCTTACGCTCTTGAAATTAATAGCGTTAATGAGCTCTCCAATGAACTTAATGACAAATATGTTCAGGTCGAGATATTAGGCACTAGTTTCGGTGCAGGTCCTGAAATGATCCTCTTTGAGGACTTTTCGTATGGCAAAGAAGGGGACCAAGTTGGCTTAGATTTAGCTTTATTTGGAAACTGGTCCGCTAGTAGTGATTACACGGGGATACCAAGGTACGCAGCTCACGAGGGCGATTTGGCGATGAGTATTCATGACTTTGGCAAACCAAGCCTCAACAGAATTGCGCAACTTGAAGCCATCCTCCCTGACAAAACGAATGATATTTTCCTTAGCTATAGCGTCAGGGTACCGGAAGGCCGGTATTTTTCAGGAGCTACCGATGATTTTACATTTCCAAACGTCAGTTCATGGAAGTTCACTTGGATCGCTGACGGAATCGGTGCAATCGGTTCTACTACACGATTCAATCTATGCACTCCGACACACATAGGAAGCGGAAATTTCATGCTACAGGGCAATTCAGGAGGGCTAGGCTACATACAAGTGAGAGACAATTGGTCTTGGCATGGAAAAAACTATTTTTCATTTGGCCAGATCCCGGATAATGACAATCCTACAACCAGCAATGGCATGGTGCATTGGTCTCACATTAGCGAAAAAGGTAGCAAGTTATCGATTAACTCTGACTCTCCAGTAATGCCATTAGGTGTAACTGAGCAATTCGACCGCGTTAAATTTCCAGGCTGGTTTGGAAACGGTGATTACAGCAATTTTGACGCTTATTATGACGACATTTATGTCGCAATCGGTGATAACGCCCTAGCAAGAGTAGTTTTAAGTGATGCTAGAGACATTAACCAGTCAACGCAATTAATCACACTTCCTGTGATTTCATGGGCATCAAACAAAATCACTTTAAAAATTAATCGTCAACTTCTAGAAGACAATATACTCCCAGTATTTCTCCATGTGCATGACAGAGAAAACAACCACACCGTTGTAGAATTTACGAACGAAAATAAACCTAAGCCGCCCGCGGGATTGTCTGTGGACAGCGCTACATAACTTAGCTGTCGATAGTTTGGGTTTGGGTCAATAACTTTACGGAAGCTAGCAATAACCCTAGACAAAGCCACCAATGCACCTCATATAGATCCATAGCAAACAAGCCAAACACTAACCTAAACAAAATGAATATGTATACAAACTTACATAATCCAGACAAAAAAGTAGAATCTAGTTTGTCCGCTTCTTTCACCCCCAATTTCGCGAGCGAAAGAAGCCGATAAGCAAATAACATAAAAACTATAAGCCCAAAAGGACCGAGATTAGTTAAGATTTCAAGGTACAACATATGAATATTTTGAACCCTTCCAAACATATCCATACGAACTGCTGAAAACGCTTCAACACCTACCCCAAATGGATAAGCAAAAAATATATTCACCGCATCATCCATAATAATTAGTCGAGTCCCACTCGAATTTCCTTCAGCCTCTTGACCAGTAAAAATTGATTCAAATCGTTCATAATACTCGACTGGAATAAAGGGCAATATCGCCAGTAAGAGGAAGAGGCTAAGAACAACAATTTTAAATTTACTATGCCCCGCTCGAAAAAATAGAACTGTTGTTACGAAAAAAAGCGCTACATAGCCTGATCTCGAACCAGTGAAAATAATTATTACTAAAGAAAAAATCGCTAAGAGCCCTAGCGCAATCTTATCTAAAACAAGAGACTCAGATTTATAAAAGCCCATACTCAAAGCTAAACATCCTAGAGCAAAGAGACTAAATGAATTCGGATGACCCACGAAAGCAGATGACCCATGAAGCCTCTGAAAACCCTGGCTCTCCCACATCATGCTACCGTCAATCCAACCCAAAAAACCTTCCGAAGCAACTTTCAACCACGCTAGAAAAACTCCTAAAATGATTACCTTTAGGTCATCCAAGGTTTCTACGGCAACATAAACAAAAAACGCAACCAACGCATACTTGAATACACGATCGACAAAAACATCAGCAGAAACGTCAGGAGCATATGAAAAAACTGTGTACACACACATAATTGCCAATAACCAATAACTAGCCTTCTTGAGCTGTAATGCAGAAACAATTAAGGGGTCTTTAGCATCTAGTTTCGAAACGAATTTCTTTTTCTTTAGAATTTTAACGATTGATATAAGGGCTAAAAATGCTCCAAATAGAAAGTGAAACCTAATAGCCTCAAAAGCTGGCCACCTAAGTGACGCTTGCATATAAAAGAAAAAAAGGTAAGCAGCAGTACAAAGACTATGAAACGAATACTTTTCCGGAAGAAAAATAAATTTACTCTTCAACATTACGCCCTAGAACGCTTCATTTTATCTCTACTAATTAATCCTCTTATTAAGCCGATTGATCGACCAAACAAGTAGAAATAAAAAGTAAAAAAATTAAAGAAAAAAACTAAAATATTAGAACCATGAAACTTGTACACTGTGGAAAATAAGATAAGGATGAACAGTATGTAGGCTGGATACTGAGCATAAGCGCTCTCCGTAAACAAAAATAACAAGACAGCAAAATGTAACGTCATAAATACTAACGCTGTTAGAGGGGCTCTCGAAGAAAAAAAAGACCGAACGGAAGTAACATCACCTCTACCGTGCCAAGCCTCTCGACGTATAAACGAAACAAGCCCTGTGGGAGCTCCCGCATGGCAGACTCTAAGCTTCTTCTCTGGTCGAAGATTTGCCCCCAAGTCTATAGCGCGGCGACATAAGTCAACGTCTTCGGATGTCTCTAACCCCGGATCAAATCCCCCAATTTCATCGAAAAGCGAGCGACTTATAACTAAGTGGCCAGACCCAATATATCTAGTTATTTTTTCAAGCCCCTTAGGCTCAAACCAGTTTATAAGCCAAGCTGCAGCTCCATCAGGCAAAATAGGAAAAGAGCCCGACACTAGTGAATAACTATTAGAAAGCTCTTTAAATAGTTGTTTCATTTGTATGCCCCAACCATGCTGTACGCAAATATCAGCATCAATAAAAACTAAGAGACGACCTTTAGATTGTTCTACTCCGAGGTTACGCAACTCTCCAACTGTCTTACGCATGCTACCGTTTACCACTGTGGCACCAGACTCCTCTGCAATCAGCGCAGTGTTATCAGTAGAACCATGATCAACTACAATAACCTCGTATCCTAACAAGCCCTCTAACTCAGAAACTAGGCAAGACAATGTATCTTTAATAAATCGTTCTTCATTATATGCAGGTATTACAATCGAAAGATCGATAAAGTCAGTCATTCACATCCCTCTAGGTTAAAGGCCTACGCACTTGTCTATCAAGTATCTTGGCCTTGCCTTCACTTCCATAAAAATCTTTGCGATGTACTCCCCAATCACGCCTAAGCTTAACAACTGAATCCCCCCCAGTATGTACATGGGTAATACAGAAGAGGCCCAACCAGGAACAGCTTGATCAGTAAACAATCTCGTCCACAAAGCCCAAGCCGCAATAAAAGAACTAAACAAAAAGACCAGAAAGCCTAGCACGGCTATCATCCGTAAAGGAACTGGAGAAAAAGACGTTATGCCATCAACGGCCAGTGCTAACATTTTCTTCAGCGGATACTTTGATTCACCCGCAAAGCGCTCAGATCTCGCGTACTCCACTTGAGTAGAGGGAAAACCAATTTCTCTCACCACCCCGCGCAAAAACAAATTTACTTCGCGATAATCGCTTAGAGCTTCAACCGCTCTTCGACTCATAAGTCTAAAGTCAGCATGATTAAACACAACATCAACACCGAAACGTTTTAAGACTCTATAATAACTTTCGGCAGTGAAACGTTTGAAAAAGGTATCAGAGCCTCGTTCTGAACGCACGCCATAAACAATGTCGTTCCCCTTGTAATACTCTTCCACCATCGCTCTGATAACTGAAATATCGTCCTGAAGATCAGCATCAATACTTACTAGCACATCGCCATCTGCATTTTCTAATCCCGCTAGTAATGCGTACTGATGCCCCTTATTTCTTGACAGCTTTATCCCTCGAAAAAGAGTGTTTTGACTCGCTTCCTCGATGAGAGACCAAGTTTTGTCGCGACTACCATCATCAACAAACCAAATGGAACTCTCTTCCGAAATAAGCTGCTCTTCAATCATGCTATCGATAAGTTGCCCGAGCCGCTTTATTGTCTCAGGAAGAACCTCCTCTTCGTTGTAACACGGGATAACTACAGATAGATTTACTACCTTAGGTATTTGAACTTCTGACATATGGGAGCCTTCAAGAAATAGACTTATAAGTCCAATATTTATGAGCGAAAAAATTCCAAATCATTACAGTCACCGTTGCAATGATTTGCGAAAGAATGTATTGAATATCTGCCACATCAATTAAAAAAAACATTATCGCCGTATTCAATGCTAACCCTGATACCGCTACCAAACAGAATTTGGAAACTGAACTAACGTGAGAGGCATTGCTTGAAAAAGTAAAATGGTAGTTTAGTAAGTAGTTCCACCCACTACTCAACACATATGACACAACAGATGCTATTACAGGTGAGGTACCTATTAATTCAACAAAGCAAACTAGGAGACCATATTGGATTAAGGTCGCGCTTGCACCAACCACTAAGAACCTACGAAACTGCATAACAGAACACCCTCAACAATCAAAATGAGCAATAAACACGCTCATGAGCCGATATGCAGCTATTCCAGCTATATCTCTCTTCGACGAATGCTCGAGCAGATCTCGCTATACTCTCTCTTCTATCATTATTAGTTAGGAGGCTCTTAATCGCTTCAGATAGTGCTATTGGGTCTCCCGGCGCTACCAAAACACCTGTTTCACCATCAAGAACAAGTTCAGGATTGCCCCCTACTTCAGTGGCGATACAGGCTACACCTCGAAACATATACTCCAAAATTGCATTACTCAAACCTTCAGAGTCAGAACAGATAATGCCGATATGTATTTTTTTTAAGTACTCGCCAACATCGGCAATTCTTCCAGTGAAGTTAACTTTGTCTCGAATTCCTGACCTCTCCGTTTGCTCCTCAAGGGAAGGTCTCAGATCACCATCACCAACGACATGAAAACGTACGGACGGAAATTCTTTTAAAACCTCAGACGCAGCATCTAAGAATAAGTCTACTCTTTTAACTTCTCGAGTCATGTTTCCTATAATGGCAATATCAGTAGCATCACCTGAGTGTTTGAGAAACTCTAACTTAGATGCATCCACTCCATTTGGTACGATACTGAACTTTGATTTTTTTAATCCAAACAATTTGATGAACCGTTCCCTAACTGCAGCAGCATTACACAGATAATGCGTCATACAGCGGTATACCAACGAGATTGCCAATTTTGAAGTATTATTTTCCCAAAACGCCATATCTCGAAAACACGCAATTCTAATAGGAACTCGCGCTAAGCAACTGGCTATACCAGCGAAAATCGTCGAATCCTGAAAATAGGTTTGAACAATGCTAATATTCCTGCTTCGAAGAAAGCCTGCCAAGCGAACCAGCGCTCCCAGCCCCTTGACGGAAAATAATCTATTAACGTTCCAATCTAAGTGAACGCAGTTTTCAGGAACAAGATTTGGATCCGTTTCTCGAATTGTAAGTAGGTAAGGCTCGTACTTATCTCTATCTAGGCGCTCTATCAATCCTATGACCTGTAACTCCGTCCCACCTCTCACTAGATTATCAATACAGAACATTATTTTTATCGGTTTCAATCTCGACCACCCAGAAAAATCAAGTCATAGACCTCATTATATTGTGAAGCCATAGCTTCGCACGAGTACTGAGCTCTGAGTTTTGCAAGAGCACTTTTTGAGTATTCTCGGGCTTTCTCTTTGTCCTCCATTAATTCCATAATTCCAGACGCAAGGGCATCAATATCACCGACTGGAACGATCAACCCTGACTGGCCATGTCTAACAAGCTTACCTATATCTCCAACGTCTGTCGCCACAACGGGGACATCTGCCGAAATAGCCTCTAGCAGACTAATTGGCATTCCCTCATCTATTGATGGCAATGCAAAAACGTCTGAGGAAGCGAGTATCTCTCGTATATTTTTCTGGAAACCAAGAAGCTTTACGTGGTCCGCAATATCAAGATTGCGTACCTGAGCATCAAGCTCTTGTTTCAAAGGCCCTTCCCCCACAATCAACGCCGCAATATCAAAACCTTTTCTTCTCAACATCGCAATGGCGTCAATTAATATATGCTGAGCCTTCTGCTCTGTCAGCCTTGCTACATTAGTCACTAGAAACTCCCCACCATTAAGACCGCTGGACTTCCTTATTTCTGAAGAGACTCCTTTTTCTATGCTCTGGATCTGGACACCATTTTTTATTACTCGCACTTTTCCAGCATCTACACCGAACCCAATCAATTTAGCTTTAATTTCATCCGATACTGCAACAACTACTGGAAAATATGGATATAAACGCTTCTCTATAGCGATCATTAACCGCATCTTTAATGGACCAGATTCTGGTTTAAACCAAAGATGACAGGTCGCAGTCATAGGCAATGAAAGTAGCTTACTCAAACTCCATCCAAAGACAGTAGGTTTGTATCCATGTGAATGTATCAGCGAAACGCTCAGGGCTTTAAGTTGCCGCGCTACATAGGGCAACTGAAACAAAAAACCCGAATTTGAAATCGTGAGCTTTATTGCCTCGAGCCCCCGGGATTTGGCCTCATCAAAAAGATCATTTTGTTCGTCGGGAGAGGATACAATACAGCCAATAAGCGCCGAGTAGTTCGTATCATTTTTCATTTGTCGGGACAAATTGAGAATAACCTGCTCCGCTCCATAGACCCCATCACTTTGAATAAGGTGAAGAACCACTTTTGTCATAATCTTTGATACACCTTATGGCTAAGTCCGCGCCCACCACCCCCAGGCCCAACCTTTGTGCCGACTAGCTCGAACTCTTGACTGTACTCCGGAAAAACCTTATGGAACTCGTGTTCAAAACCCTCTTGAACCAACACAAAGGACATACCCTTAATGTCAAAGACACCATTTAAATCAGCAATCGGAGTGCTGTAAAAACCATAATAGTCATAGCCATGGTCGGTTTTAAATTCCAACATCGAATATAATGTTAGCCGAGAGCGCTCCTCCCAAAACCGAATGTGGCGTTCAGTGAACGTTTCATTATTAGCGATACTCAACTTTTGCTTACGCTCTATAATCTCTTTGCGAGAAAGTAAGTTTTTACTAGAGATAGGCAAGTTGACCGACTCATAACCAAATACGAAAAATGCCTGTTCAGGGTTAACATCGCTTTTTATCCAATCACTAAGATCACTGTAGCGGACTTGCTGTAATTCTCGGTACTGCCCAATCGACTGAAATGCAAAAATAACAAGCAAAACACCACTGAGAGGCATTGCTACCCAGCTAAGTTTAGATTGACTCTGAACAAGACTCTGCATAGATACCGCCAATAACACATAAAAGAGTGGCAGTGCTGGTAACATCCAGTAAGCACGCAACTGGCGGATCAGACAGAAAATTAAAATCCAAGCTAACGCAATAAATAGTAAACTGGATATAGGATTGCTCCGTTCTTTAAACAAAGATCGATTAATAAACGCAAAGATTAAAATAACAGGGATGACTAACCAACCAACACCCTCTAAAACAACCAAAAATTGATCTCCCCATTCAATCCAAGGGGATGCATCATCCCTAATATTCAACAACCTCAGTTTTACGTATGTTAGCGGGTCGAAAAGTGGAGAACCTGCTGCGACCATAAAACTAAAAACTGAAATCGCACCAAAAGGAATCATTGGAGTGAACTCTCTCGTTAGGCCTTTGACTCGCAAATAATCCACAAAAATGAACACAACAAATAGTGCTGCGTGGAGCTTAATGCCAGTTGCGATACCAAAAGCTATCGCTGAAAGATAAAAGTTTCCTTTATGTTTCCCGAAACCCGACGAGTAATACAACACCAGACCAAGAGTTGAAAACAAAGCAGTGAGAGTATCAGGTCTTGCAACAACGTTACTCCATACTGTGTTGTAACTCAGCATGTATAGAACGGCAGCTATTACTGCATAGAGTTCAGATCTCGGTTTAGACGGAAGTAGTTTTAATGCGAGGATGAAAACTAGATATACCGTCAATAAGTCAGCCAAGAGCATAACTAATCGATAGTTGAACACATATTGACTTGGGTCGTGATAAAAGTCCTTATATGCATCGGCTACTATGTTAATTCCTAATGATTCTCCGTGATACAAAGCTGAAACCGCATAAGTTGTAATTGAAGAGATTCCAGAAACCCAACTTTCGACGTATGTTCTTTGTGGTGGAGCATTACCAAACCAAACTAAGAAACCAGCCTCGTACATGGTGGCATCATCTATCGTTACATAAGGTGCGCCAATATCTAGATTACCTACTTTGATCCAAAGTGAGCCTAGAAGCGCCAAAACGAGAACCCAAGCAGCCGTGGCCTTACTATTCCGGAGCTTCCCTTTTATACTTAACATGAACGTACTCTCTTCCGTGTCATTCGAATTAGCCTTTCACTAATCGAAGTTTAAATTCTTCTATATCTTGAGGAGCGGCTATCCGGCCAATCATATATTTGCTGGCTATCGGAACATCTCGACAAGCCATAAGGCCATAGCGATAGTGCCTTTCAGCTTCTGCTATAACATCAGCGCTTACGTCATCTAGCATACCATTTGGATAACAAATCCCCTCAGGGACATAACCAATCTGCTCAGCAATGATATTTCTAGACTCGAAAAGCTCTTTAAAAATATGCCGCTTTGTTTCCAAGGACAATATTGGGTGGGATAGGGTGTGACTACCTATATCAAGACCATCTGCTTCCATTTCCTTGAGCTGCTTCCAATTTAATGGCTTGAATGGTTCAACCGGAGATTTCGGAAGCTCTACGTCTAGAGCACTTGCCATAGACTTAATGTGAGCTAAACGCTCCAAGGAATTATATTTTAACAAGTGGTTAGCCATCTTTTTCCATGCAGCATTTCTCTCATTGAATATTCTGACCTCACCCAATCCTGGGAAGTTAATTGACTCAATACTTGTATTGTTAAGAACAAACTTAAGCAAATCCGGCCACAACCAAATTCTAGCGTTAACGAACTCTGTAGTTACATAAAGCGAGGCTGGCAAACTGAACTCTTTCAGAATAGGCCACGTGTTCTCATAAAAATCGAGATGGCCATCATCAAAAGTGAGCGCAACATGCCTTGACCTTAAGCCACCCTCGTTCATCAAACGCAATAATTCTTTGATAGGAATTACTTGATAATTTTTACTAAGGTAAGCCATCTGCTGACGAAAATTTTGAACCGAAAGAGAGAAAACGTCTTCATTATCCAAAACTCTGTGATACATAAGAACCTTTGGCTGCCTTCTTGATTTCCACTTGAAGAAGGATGTCAAACCAAACGTGTTCGATAAACGCAGCAATTGTTGTCGAGAGATAAACACGAATTAGAGCCTACGCAACAATATCTTTAGAAGCGCCTTCCACCCATATGGCCAAAGAGGGCGAATGGCAATCCCTTTCAAAACATCTCTAATTGGTCCCAACCAAAGACCTTCCTTCTTTGCATACATAACTCCACGACTAATATAGTTATCCGACCATGCCAGCCTCAAATCATCAGGATTCAGTCTGTCTCCGTATTCGGTTTCGAAATTGGTCAAAATAATAAACGCCGATTCATAACGACCTCTATGATTATTAGACATTTGACCTTCCCATTCTCTATATATGTAGGTTTTGGAGGGAAGAAAAGAGAATTTCCAATCAAGGGAAAATCGCAACCAAAGATCCCAATCAATTCCCATTTTATAAGACTCATTAAATACGCCAGATGTCTCAATACACTCACGGCGGAAAATAGCCGTACCGAATGGAACAAAGTTCTTAACCAAGAGTTTATTGGTAATATTTCCGGAATAGCGCTGATATGGAGCTTCTTTTTCGTATATGACACCTTCAGAATTAATATATGAAACTTCGCTATAAACAACACCCACATCTTGGTCATCGAAAAGAGGAAGCTGCCTTTCTAGCTTGTCCTCAACCCAATAATCATCCGCATCACAAAAAGCTATAAACGCGCCTTTAGAGACTTCAATACCTCTATTTTTTGCGCGAGTTTGTCCTGAATTCTCCTGGAAGATATAAGTGACTCTCTGGTCGTCTAAAAATCCGGCTAACTTTTGACGAGTGTCATCTGTAGAACCGTCATCAACTACCACAATTTCAATGTTGTGATAACTACTATTTATTAGAGAGTGGATAGTCTGACAAATATATGGAGCCATGTTATAGGAAGCGACTACGACAGAGACTAAAGGCTGTTCATCTATAGTTGGCATATGGAAAACCTGTACTTCCCATTTTTCTCTTGAGGAATCCGATCTACATCAATAACTCGAATTTTAACTTCCTCCCCAAAAACTTGGCTAAGTTCAGCCATCAACTCCTGATCCGATGAATCAGTGAAATCCCTCCCTTTAACACGGTTAATTTCTATTTCATCTAACTTTTTTTGAACGATTTGCATCTGTTCGATGCCTATCACCTTTGTTAGCGTCCTTTCTATGAGTGATATTCCAGCAACCGAGCTGCCATCACTTAGTTTGAGAAAGTCGGCAACACGCCCAGACAATCCTTCAATTAGTTGTGAACCTCTCCCGCAACTACATTGTCTCGAAGTCGCCACTGCCATATCTTCGACCTGATATCGAATCAAGGGCATAGCATGATTATTTAAATCTGTAACCAGTACTTTTCCGACCTCTCCGTCTTTAACGGCTTCACCTTGCTCATTGACTATCTCAACAAATACGTGCTCCATATTTACGTGGAGCCCCTCATGAAGTTCGCATTCACTCGCTATAAGACCTACTTCCTCACATCCATACCTATTAGTAACCTTGCATGAAAAAACTCGTTCGATTAGTTTTCTCTCAGATTCTATTAGCATCATTGAGGTTGAAATTACTCCAGTCATTGGAGGGATCATTAGCTTCTGTGAATCAATAAATTTCGCGAGCAGAAAAATTGAATGAGCATGGCCAAATATGACTTCAACTCCATAATTACGAACTCTTTCAACAAATCTAGACATAGAATGATCACTGAGCTTCATCGTGTCTAAATAAATAATTTTATCTAGCAAGCAATTTCTAATTTTTTGCTTCACTGACTTTGGTAGTTTAGGATTCCCCCATAAATCACCTCTAACTTTGCCAGCCTCCCAGCCAGCCCATTTATCCGTGCGCATCGCAGCTGCATTTCTCTTCTCTTGGCACCTTTTGTCGAAAAACAAATCCAGAGAGAATCCCGTAGAGCCCCCTGTTTTGGCATTGATCAGTTCTTCTTTTTTAAATTCATTAGATATAAATCGGTCTATATTATTTCGAAGATCCTGCTTCTTGGTCACAGGAACAGAATGAATCAACTGAGTGAAATTGGGGTTCTGCAAGTCTATATTGTTATCACTAAATAGGTCCTTATAGTAGGGACTATACTCGCTCGCATATAGCAGCAACTCACGCACTCGATTTTCCTGATCATTTTGGAGAGTATCTCGAGACTCCCACTGACTATTCATTAATGAATGATATTCACTAAGTTTTTTACTTCGATCCCACATATCCCAAACAGGATAAAAAACGAGTCTGGAAATAATTTCCGGGCAAAAAATAAAATTATTCATCAAAAGCAATCCACGCCTTCAAAACTCAACCAAGTATTCACAAACAACCATCCACCATTTTTTTGAAGCTCTAACACTAAACCGATGAGTCAAAACAACACTTACTACCCCGCCCTTGGTTTCCAGATCACTTGTTTCTCACCTTTCAAATACCGCCATGTTGCATGTGCACAAGCCACATTAAGCAAGGTGAAATAATAAGGGAGGGTAAGATAAACAGGAGCACGCTCATCACTCATTCGTAGTTTTCCGAGAAATGCTAAGGCATAGAACATCACTTGAATAAGCAGAGTTAACAAATAAAACGGAGATGCTGATAGAAGTGCAACGTTGCTAAAAAAACAAACTAGCAAAGGGATAAACGCCAAATACCGAAGTAACTTGTGCGATAGCATCTGAAATGCAAAGACCCCATGTTTAAATGGATTGAACAAGGTTCGCATATCGTGCATTGCCCAAAGCGCTCTAAGTGATACCCGAACACGCATATTATATTCGCGCCCTGAGTCATCTAGAGCTTCTTCTTTGAGGAGAGCTTGCTCTTCGTAGACGACGCGATAACCTTTTTCGGTAACTTTTAATGGTTGAACAAAATCCGGCAATTGATCTGGACGAAGTTGTTCAAACAAAGATGATCGAATAGCATCGATCCCACCATCAACCCCAACAACTGATCCCACTTTCGTTTCTTGTTCGCGCAGATAGTTTTCATACTTCATGTAGCTAGAACAACCATCACCTACAAGCGAACCATCACCAGTGACGTAGACCATTTTTCCGGTGACATAACCTACCTCTGCATCCGCAAAATTTGCCACGATTTTCCGTAGAGCATCAGCCGCGTAAAGCGAATTCGCATCAGAAAAGACCAGTATGTCTCCGGTCCCTTGAGGAGCGATGAGATTAAGGCCAGAAGTTTTTCCGGCACGAGGTGTTTGGCGGACTAGGCGAATCGAGACGCCAGCAGACTGTTTCAAACTGGGGTCAGAGCCCGCTAGCGGTGTCTGACCCCTTTGTTTTGCTGCTAGCTCTTGAACGATGTCATCAGTACGGTCTTCTGATTCATCTGATACAACGATAATCTCTAGCTTGTCGTTTGGATAATCTAAAGCAAGCTTATTATTGATCGTGTCAGCGATATCTTTCTCTTCATTAAATGCAGCAATGAGAATAGAGACTTTTGGTTCGAAGGTCTCATCTTTAGAAATTGGATTCCCCCGCCCTGCGATCATTTTAATTACAACGGGATATCCCAAATAGATATAGACGACAAGAAAAGCGCATAGCCAGAATAGGAATTCCATTATGCACCGCCCTTTAAATTTTCTAACAAAAACAATGGATTCCGCATCAAGTGCGGAATGACAGAATTATTGCCCTGAATGGCAGCGTTATTACTCAGGATAACGACAAGGTTGATAAAGGTCATGCAGCCCCCTTATCAGGTCGCGAGCTCAATAATCCCTTCTCGATTAGCACGTTTTCCATGCTATCGAATTTAAAATCTTTCAACAGTTGCGCTAAACGCCCTTGGCATTTCTCGAGATTGTTGTAATGCCTAAATGTTGATTTCCAGCCAACCCCAGGAACACGCGGCTGATCAGGATCAACCTCCCAAGGATGAAGATAAAACATGAATGCATTTTCTTCACGATTGATTTTACCGAGCCCAAACTTGGTAAACCAATACGGGAATAATCGAAAATATCCGCCACCAGCGATAGGCAATTGATAGCCTGCCATTTTTATAGAGCTAATCGGAAATTCAACAATATCCCCTTTCTCAGAACCTTTATATACATGCGGCTGCTGAGGAAAATCTGGAATACCGTAGAGATCATGTCTGACAGGAAAAATACTCGAATCGTATTCAAAACCTGCTTCAACTAGGGTATCAATCGCCCAAAGTGATTTTTCTGTTACTGAGTAACTAGCCGCTCGGTATCCACGAACCGGAGCTTGGGTAATATCTTCTAAGATCTGTTTTGATTTGAAGGTTTCTTCGCGAAACACTTCAGGGCTTTGGTTGTAGATAAGCTGATGACTATACCCGTGGCTGGCAACCTCATGCCCTTGTTTCGCAATTTTCTCTACGACGCTCGGATAATGATCTGCAACCCAACCTAGGGTAAAAAATGTTGCGGTAAGGTCTGCATCATCAAACATTTGAAGCAAGATATCGACGTTGCGCTCAACCCTACATTCTCGATCTTTCCACGAATCAACAGGTACTTGCGATTTCAGCGCGGCAACGTGAAAGTAGTCTTCGACATCAATAGTTAGCGCATTGGTAATTTTAGGCATTACAAAAACTCCCAACGCAAACCAACACCAACACTCAATTCGTCAAATTCTCTGGGCTCGACAGTGTCGTTTGTTCTTGTTTCGTAAGTAACAAAACTATCTGCATATAGCTCTTCAACTAACTGATATTTTAACGATGCAGTTACGGTATGCGTTGTATCAACCCCCAGGCCTTTGATTAAACCGAAGCTTTCACGCGCATATTCATATTCAAAGCGAGGGATGAGCCGAGAATAGAGTTTAGGAGAGAAGCCAATCAAGGCGCCACGATAGCGCTCAGTAAAGTCTTGCAGTTTGAAATGACTTTCTTCGTATATCAGCCCTATGTCATAGGTGAACGCATCGGCGTCCCTAGAGGCATTAAAGTTAAAACGCGACCTTGTTTCGATATCTGTTGTGGTGGTTGCTTGAACGGGATCAATATCAAGCCTGTTGCCGGTCTCATCATCTTCGAAACCAATCGATGTATCAGAAATTGAATGGTTATACTTTAAGTCAAAATTATGCCAGAGAAAGGCCTGTCGAGTGAGTTGCACGTCTACAAAACCGCCTGTCTCAGATTCGGCAACGGTACCATCATCTGACTCAACCTCTTGCTGACCAATATCTATTTTCAAAAGCCCATCAACGTAAGCACGTGATAACGCTAAAGACACCGAGCCATTACTGATCTCTTCGTCACTGTCGCTTTCAAGCACCTCAGAATAACGGGTATTGAGGCTAACAGAGGTGAGGCGATTAATTTGATGCGAAACAGACGCCGAACCTTCAGCACGTTGGTTATCATCTGCATCGTCTTCCGAGTTATCAACGCGAACATAATTACCGCGCAAAAGAATATTTGTTAGGCGTGACACCGCATAGTTAATGGTTGGACCGGTTCGAAAAATATTCCTGAACTCACGCGTATCGGGGTTCTCGTCTTGACTCGTATCGGAGACAACATCGGTACGCGAAAACGTGGCCTGCCACTCAAGAAAGTCCTCAACCAAATCAACCGTAAATAAGCCAAAGCCGGAGGTCAGTGAGGTTTCGTCTTCGTATGTGCCTTCGTAGTAATGCTCATTTTGTAACTTGAGGGTTGCATCCGCTTTAAAACGCTTTCGTACTTCTTCAACACCTAGTTCGGCGTACGTTGTTTGAATAACATCGGTTTCGGCATTAGTGTTTGTGCGTCGAACGTTGTCCGTATGTTCGATTCGGGAGCCAATCGCGCCCGTTGCCTCTGTCGCATGGGATTGACTAGCAAACACCATCAAAAGAAAACAGGAAATAAGCCCCGATAAAACGCGTTCGCGGCAAAATTGAATGTCCATGTATCACTACTCAATTAACAATTTTGTTTTAGTTGTTGTATATCAGACCAGCTAATTTATCTTCGCCAACGATATCGATCGCAATCTGAACCTGATCACTCGTCACTCTCGCATGAGGGACCACTAACACGACCATATCCACGATGCCCGCCAAAATACGCGCTTCAGATGAACTAGCCACAGGAGGCGCATCAATAAAAATATAACGATCAGAATAGCGATGTTTCACTTCATCAATGAACGAAAGCATTTTTTCTGATTCGAAGTACTCAGCCGCGCCTTCGCTATTTGATCCAAGAGGAATTGCTCGTAATCGCGGTACGCCAGTCGCATAAACGATGTCTTTAATACCAATAGCGGGGTCACTAAGATAATCAGTAATGCCTGTGTCTGCTTCACCAAAGATTAAGTTCTGAGCATATGGAGAGTAGAGGTTTGCATCTAGAACCAAGCTTGTTTTGGCCTTATCTAGCGCAAACACAGAGGCAAGGTTCTGCGTCACATAACTACCGCCACCACCATGGCTCACCGAACTAACCATGCATACAAAGTTTTTCTTTTTTTGATGCTGCAGTAACTGCGTTCTTAGCTCCCGAAATATATTAAGCACTTGAGGGCTATTCATACCCGGGTAAATCAGCTTTCTTTCATCTAACTCTTGTTGAGTGAACTTATCCACTTCTTCCATTTGATCAATACGTGGATTCGATTCTGATACAGCCGCTTTGGTCAACTCGCTCACAGTAACACTCCCATATGAAACGCCACAGCTAAGCCTGTATAGGCTGCAAAAATAGCCAGCGCCAAGATTCCACAAACGACCATATCACTGCGTCTCAAACGTTGTGTAAGCGGTGTATTCACATGAGGAATAACAGCTAATACGCGTGCATCCATAGCATAAATAGATGATGCAAAGCGGATTCTCGGATCAAGCAGTACATAGGCGACAGCTAAGCCGATCACGAACAATATTCCTAACACTGGACCAACTAATACAAAATGTATAAAACGTAAACCAGAGGGCATCAAAGGCGGCAAGGGTGGCTCTTGAATTCGATACGTCACACCCTGCCCCTCGATATTCAAGGTCATTGAGAGACGGGCCTTCTCTTTACGCTCGAGCATATCCTCATAAATTTTCTTGGTCACATCGTAGTCACGTACAAGCTCCGCTTCTACTGCGCCACGCTCAGCGACACGCTGACGGCGATCGAACTCATTGATTAGCAAACCATCTAGAACAGTTAAACGCTTTTGCTTGGCTTGAATAGATGTTTCGACTTGAGAGATACGGCTGCGCAATTCTTGATAAAGAGGGTTAAGCAAGACCTCACTGCCCTCTTCGAGCTCACGAGGCTCGCCTTTATTCTCTTGCGCAATCGCTCGTTCAAAGGCTTCCTGTTCTATGACTCGCTTCAAATCGGCAATTTGGTAACGCAGTGTAATAACGTCTGGATAGTCTTCTGTGTAGGTCAGCAACAAGCTTGACAATGTTGATTCCAATTCGGCTAATCGCACCGCGTAGGCATCGACTTTTTTGGTGGTTGCGGCGAACTCAGACTCTTTTGAAATCTGTTGTTGCAAAGCCTTTAGCGTAATTTCGTCTTCGTCAATCGAGATCTTGAGCTCCTCGATTTGGTTTCTCAAGCGCTGAATACTCGAGCTGACATCTGTATCACGCCCATCAAAATTACGAGCTGTAAATTCTTTTAGCTTGTTCTCGGCAGATACAAGCTGCTCTTTGTATTGCTTCACTTGATTGTCGATAAACAGGAATGCTTCACGGCTTTCTGCTCGCTGCTCATCAGAGCTTGTTCGAATAAAGGTATCGATAATTGCATTCAAGCCCTGATAAGCCTCATCAGCACTCGACGCAGAAAAGTCGATAGACATATAGCCTGAGCCGATTGACTTTACTTTGATACTTGCACGAAGTGCAGTGATATAGTTTGCCATTGAAGAAGGCGTTTCTTCTGTTTTAGCGCCGTATACGTTTTTCGCAACAACGGCCAACAAACTTGGCGAATAAAGCTTCTCACGCACAACCTTTGTACGATCTTCAACTTTTGACTGTTTCGCTTGCTCAGCAAGCAACGGCCCTAAAATGTTTTGGTTATCAGCGTAAATCGTAGCAGATGTCTCGTACTTAGACGGCCAAAACATACCCACCACTAAAACAGCAAAGCTCACAAGCGCGAAGGCTGTGAGCACAGAGAATTTGCGTTGCCAAAGCTCTCTAAAGATAACGTTAGCGTATTGCAGAATTTGAGCGAAATCCATCGAACTTAGAAGCCCCGCTCAGGTACGGTGATGATGTCTTGTGGGAATAGGCGGTAATTAGAATCCAACACACCTTTTTCAAGAATATCGTTTAAGTAAATAGGATATACCTTCGCCCCTTCCGTAGTTTGACGATACAACTTTGCTTCATTGCCATTCGCAAATGGCGTTAATCCACCTGCTTCAAGAATTACATCTAGCACGGTAATGCCTTTGCGGTAGGCAATCGAACGCTGTTGAGCAACGGCACCCGTCACACGAATTCGGTGAATAAATTCAGCACTTGTTGGGTTGGTAACAATTACTGTTACTTTCGGCGTTCGAATAAAGTCGCCTAGTTTTTCTTCAATCGTTGCAGACAGCTCGCGAGTACTAATGCCATCTACTTTCAAATCGCCAACTAACGGTACAGAGATTTTGCCATCAGGACGAACGGTCACGTTCACTGACAAATCAGGGTTCCGCCAAACATTCACAGATACCGCATCGCCGATACCCATTAAATACTCTTCAACGACACCGATACTTGATTCAACTGGTTGCTCTTCAACTGTATTCACAGAGCTACACGCATACAGCCCCATTAGCGCAGTTAAAACCGCCACTTTAGACACTACTCGCTTAAACATACTTTGGTCCTTCAACTCTCATTCTTTTAAGTGTACCGCAATACATAGAAAGGGGTCAGAGTAAAAGTACTCAGACCCCAATATTTCTAATGCACACCTTTTCCAAGCAACACCACTTCAACCGTCTGAATGACGATTAACACATCCATAAAAAAGCTATGGTTCTTCACATAGTACAAATCGTATTTGAGCTTATTTCTTGCGTCTTGCACAGATGCGCCGTATGGATACTTAAGCTGCGCCCAGCCCATCAAGCCCGGTTTAACTTTATGGCGAGCATCGTAAAACGGAATTTGCTCTTTTAAATCTTTAACGAACTCAGGACGCTCAGGTCGCGGCCCAACAAAACTCATATCACCAGTAATGACATTCCATAGCTGCGGCAGTTCATCTAGACGCGTATTGCGAATAAACGCGCCTACTTTTGTCACTCGCGAATCATTCTTCTGCGCCCAAACTGCTTTGCCGCCTTTTTCAGCATCTTGGCGCATACTGCGAAACTTGTAGATGGAGAACTCTTTACCGTTATAACCCACGCGTTTTTGAGAGTAGAGAACAGGAAAGCCAGATTCCAAAGCCACCGCTAAAGCTGTAAGCAACATAAATGGCCACATGATCGCCAATATGAACAGAGCAATACTTAGATCAAAAATGCGCTTTACGATGTCTCGCGCTTGAGAATAAGTAAAGCCATTGGAATATAAAGCCCAACCTGGACGTAACATAGAGATTTCTAGGCGCGTCATTTCTCGCTCCAAAAACTCCAGAGGCTCTTTCACACTCACACCTGATAGCTTGCAGTCAAGCAATTCATCAACAGGAACACCACCACCCTCAGTACGACGACGTTCATCTGGCGCAACAACTATCTCTGTCACATTATGCGCTTTCACAAAGCTCAGCCAATTTGCCGGCACAGGAAGCAGTTGATCAGCGCCAACGACCACTTCTTCTGCCCCTGAAGGAACACAACCAATCAGCTTAAAACTACGCGCTTGGTCTAAGCTACTTAAACGCTCGATAATTTCTGCAGCTTGATGTCCTGCTCCCAATATCACAACATTGCGACCAAGATTGGCTAAATCGACCACCCAATAAAAGACCAAACGAATCACTAAAACCGATAAAAACGCAACAATCACAGCATAAGCAAGTACGCCTCGCCCTAAATACAGTCCCGGAATTAAAAAGAACAAAACGGTCAGCGCGATCATGCCTAAGAAGCAATAGGCGACAAGCGTACGCAGCACCATGCCTGTTTTTCCTTCTTGAAAAACAGAGGTATAAACGCCCATAGCCAGCGAACAACAATTTAAGATAAGAGCAAATAAAAATGCTTGAACAATTGGGTTTTGTAAAAATAACTCAGTCTCTGAGAAGTAGTTGCGAATATCCACCGCAACAAACAATGAGACAGACAGAGCTGCGAATTCTAGCGCGCCCAAAAAGATAAATTTGCTATGAAGGTAATGATTTAATATGCGAACGTGTGCCACGTCGGTACTTCCTGCTGTAACTACTTATGTCCTGTGCGTGACAAATTGCCACATAAAAGTTGCGCTATTATGAACTCAAGGCTGTAATATAAAAAGCATAGCTTAGTTATATATAAGAGAAAGTTAGTTATATAAAACTATGTAAAACAACAAGATAATTGATGTATAGAAGAAACAAAGCATGGACCAGCAAGTGAAATTGTGCGTAATAGGCCAAGGCTACGTCGGCCTTCCGCTAGCAGTAGAATTTGGAAAACTTTACCCAACTATCGGTTTTGATATTAAAGAAGACCGAATCAGAGAACTCCAATCAGGCATCGACAGTACGCTTGAGTGCTCAAAAGAAGAACTCGCAGAATCAACGCAGTTAAGCTTCAGCACAAAGCTTGAAGACATCGCAGAAGCGAATGTTTATATCGTCACCGTTCCAACGCCGATCGACGACTATAAGACGCCAAACCTAACACCATTGATCAAGGCCAGTGAAATGCTGGGCAAGGTCGTTAAGCAAGGCGACTATGTCATTTACGAGTCAACCGTATACCCTGGCGCTACAGAAGAAGATTGCATCCCGTTGATCGAAGCTCGCTCGGGACTAAAACTCAACGAAGACTTTTTCGCGGGCTACAGCCCTGAGCGTATCAACCCAGGCGACAAAGAACACCGCGTCACCAATATCCTAAAAGTGACTTCTGGCTCAACCCCAGAAGCTGCTGAATACATCGATCAACTTTATGCCAGCATCATCAAAGCGGGCACACACAAAGCGAGCTCAATTCGTGTAGCAGAAGCCGCAAAAGTCATTGAGAACACACAGCGTGATGTAAACATTGCACTAGTCAACGAGCTGTCGCTGATCTTCGATAAGATGGGCATCGATACCTTAGAGGTGCTAGAAGCCGCCGGAACCAAATGGAACTTCCTGCCTTTCCGCCCTGGCTTGGTAGGTGGCCACTGTATTGGTGTTGACCCGTATTACTTAACCTACAAGGCGCAATCAATCGGTTATCATCCTGAAATGATTCTTTCGGGTCGTCGTATTAATGACAACATGTCAGGTCACATTGCTGAAAAAGTATTGCGATTAATGACCGAAAAGAAGATCCAGATGGTCGATGCAAATATCTTGGTACTCGGTTTGACCTTCAAAGAAAACTGCCCAGATATCCGCAACACCAAAGTGATTGATGTCATCAAAGATCTCGACGATTTTCATGCCAACATAGATGTCTATGACCCATGGGCGGATGCCTTAGAAGTAAAAGATGAGTATGACATCGATCTTGTGAGCACCCTCGAAAACGGAAAGTATGACGCCGTGATTGCCTGCGTATCACACGACCAGATCAAATCGATGAGCACAAGTGAACTCAAAGCAGTCTGTAAGCCTAACCATGTTATCTACGACGTAAAACATATCTTTGATAAAGATATCGTTGATGGACGTTTGTAGTTAGCGACAAATAGTTAGCAACAAACAAGCAACAAATATTGGGGTCAGAGTAAATATACTCTGACCCCAAATTTCTTTAAGCTAGCCATATGGCTTCGATCAATACCCACTACATTCTCAGCGCTCTCGGCGGCGCAAAAAAAAGAGGCATCGACTCACAGTCGTTACTCAACGAAGCCGGCATTGATCAATCAAAATTAAGCCATCCAAACTCTCGTTTTGACGTTCAACAAGTTGCGCTGCTGTATGACGGAATCGCCAAGCGCCTGAACGATGAATTTATGGGATTTACTGAACACCCAATCAAAGTCGGCACCTTTGAACTGATGACCGACTGGGTAAGCACCGCCCATACCTTACGCGAACTATACGAACGCGCCATACGCTTCTACAATCAGATCACCGACGAACTACAAATGTCACTTGAGATTCAAGGCGAGCACGTCTATCTCACAACAGAACTCCGCCAGCCAGAATTAGATTTCGAACACTTTTATATCGAGTACTGGCACGTCATCTGGCATCGCTTTGGATGCTGGTATATCGATCAACCCATCAAACTGGTCAGCGCTTATATCAATTACGACCCGATTGATCCGATCGAGTTTTCACTTTTATTTCGCTGCCCAACAAACTTCAAAAGCAAGTTCAATCGGCTCGTTTTCCATCGATCATACCTCGACATGCCACTCATCAAGACGCCAACTGATCTGCGTAATTTCTTAAAAAATGCTCCTGTAGATTTGCTAACTATCCCCGGTGAAGACACCAGTATTTCGGCGAAAGCACGACAACTCATCGAACCTCGTCAATTACGCAACGAAGACCGTTTATCGCTCCTAAATAGCAGAGAGCTTTCAGAAAAACTGGGCATGAGCGAGCCCACCTTACGCCGAAAATTAAGCGCTGAAGGCAGCTCCATTCAGAGCATAAAAAATGACGTTCGCTTCAAACTTGCGAAACAACAACTCAAAGCCACGAATTTCAGCATTGCAGACATCGCATTACAGTTAGGATTTAGCGAGTCACGAGCATTCTCGCGCGCATTTAAACAATGGTCAGGGCTTAACCCTCAAGATTATCGCGATACACGCAGCCCACATTAGATAAAACAAAAATGACCAACCACAGATTTTTTGATCGTTTATGTCTATTGATCAAATATTAATATGTCTACGAATCGACATTAAAAATCATCAAAACCATAAAATTCAATAACTTAATTATAATTATCGACCGTTTTAATCAAAAGACATAGTTTCACTTTCGAGTCACATCAACTTATTATCCACGCCATAAAAATGAACATCGCCCAGTGCGACCAACGCAAACCCAACATAGTTTTCGGCTTATGAATGACACGATACCGTCTATTTCTTTAGACAATCCCTTCGATAAAACAGAAGAATTGAAGTTCAAAACCCCAGGCCAAACCACCTATCAACCTGGCCCCTATGAGGACAGTTTGCGTAAAGGCTGGGAACTCATCAAACGTCCTAAAAAAGCTGCTGGAGTAAAAGCGATCAGCCGCCAGCACGCCAAAGGGCGAATGACAATATGGGAACGTATTTCAGTACTCACTGATGAAGAGCCAACCATACTCTTCCAAAACTGGGGCCCGAACCTGGACGGAGCGTCTTTAGTCACAGCAATCATCAAAATAGATGGTCGCGACGTCGCATTGTATGGCCACGACTTCACAATCCGCGCAGGCTCAATGGATGCTACCAACGGTAAAAAGCTAGCACGCTTAATCGAATTAGCAGGCAAACGAAAAATCCCTTTAGTTGGCCTAAACGATAGCGCCGGCGCTTATGTTCCTGCAGGTGTTGGCGGTCTGGATGGATATGCCGAGGCCTTCACCGCGCTGCGAAAAATCAGCGGTGTGGTACCTAGCATCATGTGCATGTTCGGATTTAATGCCGGCGGCGGCTCATATCTCCCTCGCCAAGGCAGCTTTATGATTCAACCGAAAAACACCTTCTTTGGACTCACGGGCCCAGGTGTTGTGAAAAGCGTATTGGGTGAAGACGTAACACCTGACGAGTTGGGTGGCCCGGGTGTTCACAGCCAAACAGGGGTTACTGACTTTGTCGTTGAAGATGAAGTAGCAGCGCTAAAGAAAGTAAAAGAAATTCTTAAATACATCCCGAGTAACAATAGCGAACTCGCACCGCACCAGCCAACGTCTGATGCTGTGAAGCGTGAGACGTGGGACATCGACATCCTGCTGAAGAAGGCCTTTAACAGCCCAAGCGGTTTTAACACTCCACTTGATGTCAGCATCATTATTCAAGAATTATGCGATCACGGCGACTTCCTTGAGATTCAACCTGATCGAGCGCGCAATACCATTACTGCGCTTGGAAGAATGGACGGCAACGTGATTGGTTTTGTCGCGAACAACAGTGCAGTTGCCTCGGGACAAATAGATATTGCCGCGGCCTATAAAAACGCACGTTTTATTCGCTTCTGTAATCTGTACAACATTCCAGTCATCTTCATGGAAGACACCACAGGCTTCTTACCTGGGCGCGAACAAGAGTCGATGGGTATCGTACAGGCAGGTCGCGCGATGCTCGACGCAATCGTTGATTTACGCACCCCGCGCTTCTTGGTGATCCTACGCAACGCCTTTGGTGGTGCGTATGCCTCTTATAACAACTATCCAACCGGTGCAGATTTCGTTATTGCTCTGCCATCCACGCGCGCAGCTGTGATGGGGCCAGCCGGTGTCGAGTTCGTTTACAAGAAGGAGCTTCGTGCTATCCGCGCAGCCGTAAAATCTGGAGACGAAAGTGCCGAATGGGGTGCAGAGCAAGAAGCCATTCTGGCGAAACGCTACGAAGAAGAATTGATGAATCCAAACGAAGCCTTGAGCCTTGGATCGATCTCTCAAATTGTCATGCCCAAAGACCTGAGAAAAGTACTCTGTGAAAACATGAGCTTCCACCTTCGCCACTACAATGCTGAACCTATGCAATCTGTTCAGCGCGAATTTTTCTAATCGGTCTCTGGAATAGGTTTCAACACATGACTAATGCAACGACTACCAACCATTATTTAAATAATGCACTTATCCATGGCGACCGACGGCTAAAAAAATCGTCCTCAAAATGGGTACGCAGCTTTGATTGCCGTAAACTTCGCCCATTGATCATTTGCCGTGGCCCGATCAGAAAAGAAGCCATGGATGTATTTACAGAAATGGGCATTGATGTCTTCGGTATTTTATTGTCCGAGAAAGACAGCGTCGTATATCAGAATGCCCTCGCTCCTGAGTTACGTCAGTTGGAAGATTCTTCTCGCGTTCACCGAGTACCCGACTATACCGGTGCCGATAAAGCTGAGCGCGAAGCACGTATTCAGCAAATCATTCAAATAGCGCACGAAAACGACTACAACGCGATCTTTGCCGGTTATGGTTTTATGGCCGAAGACGAAACTATGGTCGCCGCGATGGAAAGCGCAGGCCTCACGTTCATTGGCCCATGTTCGCGTACCGTACACGATGCGGGCTTGAAGGACGAAGCGAAGCGCACTGCACTCAAAGTTGGGGTTAGCGTGACGCCGGGTATTGATAACGCAACAGCCATTACCCTATTGAAAAAACATCCTGACGAAGCTGCGCTATTGGCACTCTGCGAACGAGAAGCGCTAAATGTAGACGTTGCTGTGCTCAAGCAAACTGAGTCGATGGAAGACAAAGCTGACCTAGTACTTGCAGCAGGCTACAAAAAAGGCATCGACCTATATACCGTTGAAGAACTTCAGCAAACCATCGCCGAACAAGTCGTTGAGATCGGTAAAAAGTTTCCAGAAAACCGCATACGCTTAAAAGCCATTGGCGGCGGTGGAGGTAAAGGTCAGCGCATACTACCAAGCCCTTCTTCATTTAAAGGCAGCCAAGAAAAACGCCTACAGGCGGTTTCAGAAAGTGCCCCAGGACTGGTACTTGAAATACTGAACGAAGTAAAAGCCACTGGCGTTGGCGATAACAAAAACGTGCTTATTGAGCTCAATATCGAAACGACTCGCCACCAAGAAATCCAAGTAATTGGTAACGGCGAATGGACGCTAGCCTTAGGCGGCCGCGATTGCTCTTTACAGATGCATGAGCAAAAGCTTCTCGAAGTTTCTGTAACGACCGAAGACTTACAGAATGCATTAGCGCAGGCCGTAAAAGATGGTCGCGATTCTGAAGTGAAAGTACTCAGCCAAGACATACTGACGCTCGAAGCAATGGAACAAGAAGCCGAACGTTTTGGCGAAGCAGTTGGGCTTGATAACGTATCAACCTTCGAATGTATTGTTGATCGAGACAAGCACTTCTTCATGGAGATGAACACGCGTATTCAGGTAGAACATCGCGTCACAGAACTCTGCTATAGCTTGCGTTTCACCAACCCTGATAACGAGGAAGAAAGCTTCATCGTGAAGTCTCTCGTCGAAGCGATGGTGCTTTTAGCAACGCATGGCAAACGCCTTCCAAAACCAGAACGTGTTCCACGTTTCAATGCATCAGTCGAAGCACGTTTGAACGCTACCAATGACGCACTAGCACCACATGCTGGGGGCATCATCAAATATTGGTCGGACCCTCTCGAAGGAGAAATTCGTGACGACCAAGGTATTAGTCGGCACAACCCTGATACCAATGTTTTCATGAGCTACCACTTAGCTGGCGCATATGACTCTAACGTTGCGTTGCTACTAACGGTTGGCGATGCACGTCTTGATAGCTATCAGAAAATGTCTGAAACCTTACGCGTAACGAAACTCGAGGGCAAAGATCTATCTACGAACCTTGAGTTCCATTACGGCTTAGTGAATTGGTTTATTGGCAACAATATCAATGCGCGCCCCACTACCCGTTTTATTGTTCCCTACCTCACCGCTGTAGGCCAATTGAAACAGGTTGCCAACGACCTCGACGTTGATCAGGCCTACCAAGCGATCATCAAAAAAGTTCTGAACGAGCAACCAGAGCAGGCAAAAGACATTCAAGCCACCGCTGAACGCAAAGCACTGCTTCTTACACGCGCAGTGAAACAACTGTTTAGCAACCCTCACGTTCTTTCGGGATGGCTAAGCATCCATAAAGACAGCTTTACACAAAGCGCAAAAGGCAAACTGTCTTGGCAAAGAAACCCTATTCACGTCTTAGACGAAACTTACCACTATCTGAATATGGACTTCACGCCAGAAAACCCTGCTGCACGTATGATCTGGGATCATGACAACGAAGTTCTGCAAGCCGCTACCGACTTCTACAAACAAGTTGAAGACATCATCGGTACAAATGATTTTGTCGAGCTTGATAAAGCACTCAAGGCCGCAAGAGCTCCAAAAGGTCTTGGTAAAGAGCAGTGGTCAGCAATTAAAGCGGCGCACGCCGGTTATCAGCTCGGCAACGACGTCATGCTATTGCTCGCGCATGTCGCATACAGCACTGAGTTCTATAATTTGAGTGTGAATGACGACCTAAGTATCCATATTCCAGATACGCTTTCTGATCCCGATCTTCAGGATGCAATGGCGAAGGTTCTTGTTCCTCCTCCAAAAGCGAAGAGTGATGAGATCCTTGCTCCTTCAGGCGGGATGTTCTATGCCTGTGAAGCACCGGGGTTACCAGCGTTTATTGAAGAGGGCCAGCACTTCGAAGCAGGACAACCGCTATTCATTGTTGAGGTCATGAAAATGTTCAACAAAGTGAACGCTCCTTTTGCTGGCATTATTGAAAAATGCCTCATCGAACGCGATGGAGAAATCATCAAGAAAGGGCAACCAATCTTCAAGATCGTGCCAGATGAAAAAATCGAAACACTCACTGATGAGCAGATCAAACAGATCAAAGCCCAAGCGTGTTCCGTATTCTTGGATAGAATTTAAAACACTAAATAACTGTTCAACTGGGGTCAGCGCTAATGCGCTCTGACCCCATTATCAAACGAGAGAGAACATGATTACTGGTTTAGATCACATAGCTATTGCAGTACCTGATTTACAGAAAGCAATTCAACGCTTTGCTGAAGACTTTGGCTTGGATTTCAAAGGCCAAGAAGATGTTGAGTCCGCCCTGACTAGCACGGCATTTTTCCCTTTAGACAAAACAAGCATTGAGCTTGTGCACCCACTGAATGGACAAGGACCGATCCAGAAGTATATCGACAAAAAAGGCGGGGGCATGCATCACCTATGCTTTCGAAGCGATGACATCGACTCTGACATCGAACGCCTCAAAGCAAAGGGTTATGAGTTCTTGTCAGATGCGCCATCACTGGGTGCACACAACTGCCGAGTTATCTTCATTCACCCTAAAAGCTGCGATGGCGTTTTGGTTGAATTGAATCAGCCGATGTAGTTTTAATAAATTGGGGTCAGCATAAAAGTACTCTGACCCCAGTTGTGAAAATTTTATCGACGCATTAAGCCCGTCGATTGCGAAGCAATCCGGGTCGCCTTTGGGGTGTCGAGGTCTTTGGCGACACAAAGACCCCGACTCGTCATCAGACGAAAACCAAAGTTAGTTTAAGCACTAGAGTTAAATTATGACTGAAAAGAAAACGCTCAAACTCGACGAGTGGGAAGCCCTCGCTACCAAACAAATGAAAGGCATGACTCCAGAAGAAATGACTTGGATGTCACCTGAAGGCGTTCCCGTAAAAGTACTCTATACGGCCGACGACACGAAGGGTCTTGAGCATATCGACTCCTTACCTGGCATGGCGCCCTACATGCGAGGCCCTATGGCCACAATGTATGCCGGTCGTCCTTGGACCATTCGTCAATACGCAGGCTTCTCGACTGCTGAAGAATCTAACGCTTTCTATCGTAAAAACTTAGCCGCTGGCGCACAAGGTGTGTCGGTTGCGTTTGATCTAGCTACGCATCGAGGTTATGACTCTGACCATCCTCGCGTTACGGGCGATGTAGGCAAGGCAGGCGTCGCCATCGACTCAGTCGAAGACATGAAAATCCTCTTCGATGGCATTCCCTTAGATAAAGTTTCTGTCTCGATGACCATGAATGGCGCGGTGCTTCCGGTGCTCGCTAACTATATCGTTGCTGCGGAAGAACAAGGCGTTTCTCAAGAACAGCTTGCTGGCACCATTCAGAACGACATTCTGAAAGAGTTCATGGTTCGTAATACCTATATTTACCCGCCAAGCCCTTCAATGAAAATTATTGGCGATATCATTGGGTATACGTCTGAGAACATGCCACGCTTTAACAGCATCTCTATCTCTGGCTACCACATTCAAGAAGCTGGTGCGGACGCTGCTTTAGAACTTGCATACACGTTAAGCGATGGTCGTGAGTATGTTCGCACTGCGATTAACGCAGGCCTTGATGTCGACAAGTTTGCGCCACGCTTATCTTTCTTCTGGGGCATTAGCATGAACCTCTACATGGAGATAGCTAAGCTACGAGCAGGTCGTTTATTGTGGCATCGCATCATGCAAGAGTTTTCGCCAAGCAATCCAAAATCATCGATGCTACGCACACACTCTCAAACATCTGGTTGGTCGCTCACCGAACAAGACCCGTATAACAATGTGATTCGCACAACGATCGAAGCGATGGCTGCAGTATTTGGCGGCACACAATCTCTTCATACCAATGCGCTTGATGAAGCGGTCGCACTTCCGACAGAATTCTCTGCTCGCATTGCCCGCAACACCCAGATCATCATTCAAGAAGAGACAGGCATTACTCAAGTAGCTGACCCTTGGGGTGGTTCTTACATGATGGAGTCGCTCACACAACAAATTGCGGATAAAGCATGGGCTCTGATCGAAGAAATTGAAGAAAGCGGTGGTATGGCTAAAGCGATTGAGCAAGGCCTACCTAAAATGCGCATAGAAGAAAGCGCAGCTAAAAAGCAAGCACGCATCGACCGTGGCGAAGATGTCATTGTAGGCGTTAATAAATATCAACTTGCGGAAGAAGAAGAGCTAGATATTTTAGAGGTCGACAACCTTGCAGTGCGCGAATCACAAATCAAAGGCCTTGAGAAAATCAAAGCAGAGCGTGACAATGACGCCGTCAAAGCTGCACTTAATGCCCTCACATCTGCAGCAAAAACCGGTGACGGAAACCTACTTGCTTTAAGCGTCGCAGCTGCTCGTTTACGAGCCACTGTTGGTGAAATTTCTGACGCATTAGAAGAAATATATGGTCGTTACCAAGCTCAAGCTCGAACCATCAGCGGCGTATATGGCGCAGCGTATGATGAAGACAAGGACTGGAATTTGATTAAAGACGATATCGCAACGTTTGAAGCGCAACATGGTCGTCGACCTCGTATGCTCGTTTGTAAGATGGGCCAAGATGGACATGACCGCGGCGCCAAGGTGATCGCAACTGCATTTGCTGATGTTGGCTTCGACATAGATTTAAGCCCCATGTTCTCGACACCTGAAGAAGTCGCAAAACAAGCCATCGAAAACGACGTGCACGTAATCGGCGTAAGCTCGCAAGCGGCAGGCCACAAAACACTCGTTCCAGGGCTAATTCAAGCATTAAAAGAGCAAGGCGCTGAAGACATCAAAGTCGTCGCTGGCGGCGTGATTCCGAAGCAAGACTACCAAGTATTGTATGACGCAGGAGTGGTTGGTATTTTTGGGCCAGGGACGCCGATTCCACAGTCTGCACGCGAAGTTCTTGACGCTATTAATCAGGCTAATGCAGGTTAATTCATGACTGCTCTTGCGCCGATAAAGAAATTATTAGACGGACTCGTTCAGAATACCTCTGATCCAGTTCGTCGGCGCAGCCTCGCAAAATCTATTACCCTAATTGAAAGCACCAAAGCCACGCATCAAGAACAAGCACAAGCACTGTTAAACCAAGCCTTACCTTACTCGGGGAAAGCTAAGAGAATAGGCATTAGCGGCACACCCGGTGTTGGAAAGTCGACCTTTATTGAAGCTTTCGGACTTTATTTAATTGAACAAGGTCTGCGTGTTGCAGTGCTTGCTGTCGATCCGAGCTCACCTATTCGTGGTGGTAGCATTCTTGGTGATAAAACCCGCATGGAAGAGCTCTCACGCGCGGATAACGCCTTTATTCGACCAAGCCCCTCAGCGGGAGCTTTAGGCGGCGTTGCTCAAAAAACACGAGAAAGCATGATCTTGTGTGAAGCCGCAGGCTTTGATGTCATTCTCGTTGAAACCGTTGGCGTTGGCCAATCTGAGTATGAAGTCGCATCGATGGTCGATTTCTTTATGGTGCTCATGCAGCCAAATTCAGGCGACGAATTACAAGGCATCAAACGTGGCATTATGGAACTAGCGGACGCTTTGATCATTAACAAAGCAGATGGCGATAGTCTGCATCAAGCTGAGCGCACAAAACAACATTGCCAGAATGCCTTACATCTGATGCGAAGTTCTGAAGAATGGGAGCCTCAAGCCCTGACTTGCTCATCGATTGAGAACAGAGGGATTACAGAAATATGGGCTTTGCTGACAGACTACTTTTCTTCTAATCAGGCTATCCTCGAAACAAAGCGTCAGCAGCAAAACGAAAAATGGTTGGACAGGCTCATCACAGAGCAGCTTCGACACGCTTTTGAGACCCATCAAGCCGTTCAAGAATCGCTCCCTCAACTGCAGGAACAAGTAATTTCAGGGAAACTCACTGCTTACGACGCAGCAAAAACCTTGATAGCACGCTTCAACGAACCACAATCATAAATTGAGCCAAAGCCTTACTGGCAGGCGTGGCGCAATCTACCTTGATCATTAAGCTGCGGTGTTATTACCGAGTTGATCTCCGTGAATTTTGTTTACCAGTAAGCCAAATAAAGCTGCTGTGACAAACATAATGACGCTATAAATAGCAGCTGGCGCGGCCATCACCCCGTTATTCAAAAGCATTGGAGACAAGGCAATGGCTATCGCCAAAGTACCATTGTGAACACCAATCTCCATACCAATCGCAATGCTCTGACGGAGCTCCAGCTTCAACAAGCGAGGCACGCCGTAACCAACGCCCAAACTAATCAGATTAAACGCTAGTGCTGCTGCACCAACAATCGCAAAGTACTGAGTAAACTGCTCCCAACTTTCCATCACGGCAACCACAACAACCAAGGCTAAGAATAGTGCCGACATAATCTTAACTGGCTTTTCCATGACCTCAGCAAAGCCTTTTCTAAAGCGCCGAATCGTCATCCCAATGCCGATCGGAATCAACACAATCGCAAAAACCTGAAGTACCTTAGAGAATTGTAAGCCGACACTACCTTGCTCGCTCATGAAGTAAAACAAACTCAAATTCACAATGATTGGCAGCGTAACAATGCATAGAACAGAGTTAATGGCGGTGAGCGTCACATTCAAAGCCACATCGCCATGCGCAAGATGACTAAATAAATTAGCACTGGTCCCCCCTGGGGATGCCGCGAGCAACATTAGCCCAACCGCCAATTCTGGAGGAAGAGCAAATGCGATGACCAAACCAAAGCATGCGATTGGCAAAATAATAGCCTGACAAAATAAGCCTATGAGTACCGGCTTTGGCATTTTAAAGATGCGGGTAAAGTCAGAAATCGTTAAGGACAAACCCAGCCCAAGCATAATAATGCCGAGACTAGCAGGAAGGAAAATCGTAAGGATTGGTGTTGAATTCATGGAAAGCTCGTCTGTTGTTATTGTTAAGCCATCACACAAGATGGCTTGTTTAACAGAACGATGTCAACTCGAATTCAGTTTTCAATCATCAATTAAAATTGATAGCTGTAGTTCAAACCAAAACCGTGCTCATCACCATTATCAAATTTGCTATAGCTCACCCCTCCTCCCAAGGCATGCTGCTCTGCAAAGTGATAACGAAGGGCCAAACCGCCAGTCCAAGTATTCGCGCCGCGATTCTGACCAGTATAAGTGCCGGTAGCGCCTGAGGTGACAATAACAGAGTGATCGCCACTTTTATCGGCACTCAAATCACGGTCATAACGCAATATTGCATTAACGCTCAAACCCTCGTGATCATCAAGGTACTTTTCAAATGCCAGACCCAAACCTATTAATGAAGACTCGGCATCGCTTTTGTCTACGCTCATCGCCAAGGCAGCACCACCGGTCTCAGAATAGGCGTCCTGACTTGCTCTCACGTGACTAATCGAAGCAAAAGGCGCGATATTCACAAGTTCAGAGTTATAAATAGGTTTGGCAACCTGCAAGGCGACATAGACAAAATCCGAATCAAAGGTCGCCTCAGCTTTCGGTGCAGTTGTTAGACTACGAACCGAGTCCGTCTCATTTATGCCATAGCCGATAACATCATCGAGCTCGATCTGATTCTCAAACCGACCACTCCAGTAAGCCCCAAAGTGATAGCCCGAAGTATCAAAACTAATGCTCTGAGCGTCATGCTCATCCATGGTTTGATCGACCACACTAAAGTAGACACCAGCATAACTATCAAGCGTTGAGAGCAGGTTCGCTCCAAGCGTCATCTGGGTCATATCGTACTCAAAACCTGCTTCGTTTGTGCTTGAATCAATACTGCCATCGACACGAGATACGTCAGCCCAAACATTCTGATTAGACGCACTATCGCCACCTAAGAAGTTAGGTGCAAAGCTTTCCTGTCCTTCCGACAAACCAAATTCAACATTGCGCATAAACACGCTGTTAATAATCATCTCAGCCTGCTCAAGTCCAACCGTTAAATGCGAGGCAACAGGTTCGGCATAGGAGTCGTTAGCAAGCTGTGCATTTGTTACTGTATTCAGCTGGCTATTCACTGCGGTATTGGTTGGCGCTTGATTCACTAAACTTTGCGCTGCGACTCGCTGATTACGCGTAGTCAGAGAGGAATGCGTCGTGATGTTATTAAGATCTTTAGTCAAAGTAACAGTATAAGTATCTGTTGCACCACTTGCTTTACTCCGGAAACTTGAATTGCCGCCGGCATTGTTGCAGTTAAACTTGCGGTATAAGTAGACGAGTCCTGGCCCGCATCGTCTTCAACAACCACATAGCTATTTCCATCCAAGTCATCAGCTTTATAAGCACTAGATTTTGGCGCAATCACGACATCGTGCGTGCCTATAACAGCGCCCCCATTGAATTCGATCTTGTCGTTGTCGTTACTAACATCACCAACTTCCAAATTGAATTGCAATGACGGATCACCAAAGACTGGCACCAAGCTGTTATCTAAAGCAGAACCATTCAGGTTAAACCGAATCGTACCGATATCTCCAGAGCCAACACCTGGTGAAAACTTAGGGTTATTACGAAATAAGAAAGTAGAAGAACTCTGGGTGTTAAAATCAATATGACCATTGATAAGCGCGTCATCAATGACCGAATACGAGTTCGCACCAAAACCAATAGCCGTATTAGCGGCATCTCCTGCTTCACCAATCGTCACTTCAATGCCGGGAAGTGCACCAAAAGAATTTAAACCGGTGAAACCCGCTGCATCATCCGCGGTAATTGTTGCATTGCCTTTAAATGACATACCCTTAAGTGGCGTTGCGCCTATCGCAGCACTGTGCAAGGAATTGCTACCCTGCTCAAAGCTCAACTGTGCTTCGGCGACATTTACTCCGTTTTCTATTTCGAATCTAGAACCATTACTTAAGGTAAAATCTGGAGTATTGGTCAGGGTTGAGCCAGATTCGATCCAGACGCCAGCACAGTATCGACATCTAAAGGCGCATTATCGAGAATGAAATCGGCTTCGTTCAAGTCGATCTGAAACTTCACATCAGTGCGATTTTGACTAGACTGCAAGATCCCGCTAGTACCCGCATCAAGACGCTGAATATGCAAGGTACTACCTTGAGCAGCATTGATGGTAAAGGACTCTTCTCTACCGAAAGCATTCAGCGTCGTATTCCAATCCAATAAGGTTAAATAGCTGTTTTCTGCGAGATTAATTTCATCACCTTGAAGTGCCCAACCTGCCGTACTGGCCTGAGTAAAACCTTAAATAAGGCTAGTGCCGCGAATATCAAAAATCAGCTTATTGTTTGCATCCGCGTAAAAACTTGGCTCAGCAGAAGTCCAGTCAAAGATCAGATCACTGTTATCTAGAATTACATTATAACTGCCGCTCGGGGACTGGAAGTTGAATGTGACATCATCACGAAGTACTAAACGAGAATTTGTAATCGATAGTTTCTCGGCGCTCAATTTTCTGGCGGGGCCGGAGTTAGTGATAGTGAGAGCATGCTTTTGACCTCCCACACTTTGAATAATTACATTTCTAAAGTAAGTTCCCGCCGGCGTACCAACCGTTTCACCAACGGGTGGCGGTCGGCTTCCTGTATTCCACTGAATACTTCTATCTGACAAGAGCGCAAAATCACTCGACAAGGTATAAGTCGTCGTATCAATACCAACAGTGCCTTGGCCATACGTACCCCAAACACTAGTCAACAATCCTGATGTCGAGCTATAGGCCGTGCCTTCAATAGCTAAGGCCGATTGCCCAACAGATAATAAAAAAACACCTATTCCTCTCTTCAAAACGACTCTCCGAACATATGTAAGGTCTGGGTTAGAAAGTAGTCGTTTTTTTAAAGGCACAAAAAAACCGGCGCTCTTTAGAGGGCCGGTTTTTTGAGATCAGCTATCTATTAAAGGGCAGCTTCCAATTCTGGAACCGCATCAAATAGATCAGCAACAAGACCGTAATCAGCAACCTGGAAGATAGGCGCTTCTTCGTCTTTGTTGATCGCAACAATTACTTTAGAACCAGACATACCAGCCAAGTGTTGGATCGCACCTGAAATACCTACAGCGATGTATAGGTTAGGAGCAACGATCTTACCTGTTTGACCAACCTGCATATCGTTAGGTACGAAGCCAGCGTCAACAGCTGCACGCGATGCACCCATTGCCGCGCCAAGCTTGTCAGCAACTTTCTCAAGCATTGCGAAGTTGTCGCCATTCTGCATACCACGACCACCAGAGATTACGATATCTGCAGCAGTAAGTTCTGGACGATCAGACTCAGCCATTTCTTGACCTACGAAAGTAGAAATGCCAGCGTCTTGTACGTTGTCAATCGCTTCAACAGCAGCTGAACCACCTTCAGCAGCAACTGGATCGAACGCAGTACCACGAACAGTGATTACTTTGATCGCATCGCTAGATTGAACTGTCGCAATCGCGTTACCCGCATAGATTGGACGAACGAACGTATCAGCTGACTCAACTTTGATGATGTCAGAGATTTGCGCAACGTCTAGAAGTGCAGCAACACGTGGAAGGAAGTCTTTACCAGTTGTGCCCGCAGAAGTAAGAACGTGCGAGTAACCTTTACCAAGGTCAGCAACCAATAGAGAAAGGTTTTCAGCCAACTGATGGCCGTAAGCTGCGTTATCAGCTACCAATACTTTAGCAACGCCAGCCGCTTTTGCCGCAGCTTCTGCTGCTGCACCACAACCTTCGCCCGCAACCAATACGTCGATGTCACCACCGATTGCTGTTGCTGCAGCAAGAACGTTAAGAGTAACTGGCTTCAAGCTACCATTATCATGATCTGCAATAACTAAAATGCTCATTTAGATCACCTTCGCTTCGTTTTTAAGTTTGTCTACAAGCTCTGCAACGTCTGCAACTTTAATACCCGCAGAACGCTTAGCTGGCTCTTCTACTTTCAATGTAGTTAGGCTAGCTCTCAACTCAACACCGTAATCTGCTGGAGATTTAGTATCGAGAGGCTTCTTCTTAGCCTTCATGATGTTAGGAAGAGATGCGTAACGTGGCTCGTTCAAACGCAAGTCAGTAGTCACTACTGCAGGAAGATTAAGACCAACAGTCATCAAACCGCCGTCAACTTCACGCGTAACGTTAACCTTATCACCTTCAACAACAACTTCTGATGCGAATGTACCCTGACCCATGCCTGCAAGTGCTGCTAGCATCTGACCAGTTTGGTTGTTGTCTGAATCGATAGACTGCTTACCAAGAATAACTAACTGAGGTTGTTCTTCGTCAACAATCGCTTTCAAGATTTTAGCAGCTTGAAGAGATTGAACTTGTTCGTCAGTTTCAACCAAGATACCGCGGTCTGCACCTAATGCTAGTGCTGTACGGATTTGCTCTTGAGCAACTTTAGGACCGATAGAAACCACAACGATTTCGCTCGCGATTCCTTTCTCTTTAAGACGAACAGCTTCTTCAACTGCGATTTCACAAAATGGGTTCATTGCCATTTTGATATTAGTAAGATCGACATCTGAATTGTCGGCCTTAACACGTACTTTGACGTTGTAGTCAATAACTCGTTTGACAGCGACAAGAACCTTCATAGATTCCTCATTCTTAACAATTGATGAATTGATGGTGCGAATGCCCTTAATCAAGCACACACACAAGATACTGCGAAAAAGCTATTTTTCATAAATTAATCAATAACTTATGTAGCTCCAAGCTTCATGCCCCGAATTCGCGGAGCGCATAATACTGCCGATTAATTAAAAAAGCGTCAATACTTGGGCAAAAATTAAGCTAGATGACCGGCATTTGTTTCACTAATAAAGCTTCAGTATCTACACCCTATTACGTAGCAACTTCCAATCAGGACTTGTAACGACATTAAATTTGCATAAAATTCAAACGATCGTTTGAAATAACCCAGAATACTAATGCACTCGTATACCTTTATATGTATAATCGCGCGCAATATCGTGGTGCGAGAAAGTCTATATCGGTAAAGACTCACCAACGACAACTTTAATTACCTTGAAAAACAGGAGACCGAACATGGAAAGAGAATCGATGGAGTTTGACGTTCTCATCGTGGGTGGTGGTCCTGCTGGCCTTTCAGCAGCATGCCGTATCCGTCAACTAGCACAAGAAACAGGCCAAGAACTTACTGTCTGCGTTGTTGAAAAAGGCTCAGAAATCGGCGCACACACACTATCAGGCGCCGTTATCGAAGATCGTGCGTTAAAAGAGTTATTCCCTGACTATAAAGAAATGGGTGCTCCTTTAAATGTTCCTGTTAAAGCAGACGAAGTATATCTTCTTAATAGTGCAGAAAAGAGCTTCAAATCTCCGAACTGGATGATTCCAAAGCCAATGCATAACGATGGTAACTACATTGTTAGCCTTGGTAACGTTGTACGCTGGTTGGGCGAGCAAGCTGAAGCACTTGAAGTTGAAGTCTACCCAGGCTTCCCTGCCGCTCAGCTAATCGTTGAAGATAATGTTGTAAAAGGCATCATCACTGGCGACATGGGCTTAAACGAAGGAGGTGAGCAAACTGAGAGCTACATGCCTGGCATGGAGCTACGTGCTAAATACACGATCTTTGCAGAAGGCTGTCGTGGCCACTTAGGTAAAGAGTTGATTGCTAAGTTCGAGCTAGATAAAGATAGCGATGCACAACACTACGGCATCGGCATCAAAGAGCTATGGGACATCCCTGCTGAGCAACACCAAGAAGGTCTTGTTGTTCACGGCGCAGGCTGGCCACTCAACGAGTCTAATTCGACAGGCGGTTTCTTCCTTTATCACGGCGAAAACAACCAGGTTGTTGTTGGCCTGATCACTGACTTGAGTTACTCAAATCCTCACGTCAGCCCATTTGATGAGTTCCAACGCATGAAGCACCACCCAGTGCTCGCCAAGCACCTTGAAGGTGGTAAGCGTGTTTCTTACGGCGCACGTGCAATTACTAAAGGCGGTTTTAACGCACTTCCTAAAATGACATTCCCTGGTGGTTTGATCGTTGGCTGTGACGCGGGTACTTTGGACTTCTCTAAGATCAAAGGTACGCATACTGCAATGAAGAGCGGCATGATCGCAGCGGAAGAAGTCGTAAAAGCGATTGCGGCAGAGCGCGCAAACGACGAGATCACTGAATTCTCGGCAGCATTCAAAGACTCATGGGTATATGAAGACCTATACAACAGCCGTAATTTCGGTCCAGCTATGCACAAATTTGGCATGATTGGCGGCGGCGCGTTCAACTTCATTCACCACAACATTATGAAGCTTCCATTCACGTTGCGCGACACTACTCCCGATTACGCCACATTGAAGCCTGCTTCTGAAAGCAAAAAGATCGATTACCCTAAGCCTGACGGCAAGCTTAGCTTCGCTAAACTTGACTCCGTATTCATCGGTAACGTAAACCATGCAGAGCACCAGCCATGCCACTTGAAGCTAGCTGATGGGAGCATCCCTCTTGCGCAAAACTTGCCAAAATATGATGAGCCAGCGCAACGCTACTGCCCTGCAGGCGTATACGAGATTGTTGAAGACGAGAGCGGCGAAAAACGCTTCCAGATCAATTCTCAAAACTGTGTACACTGTAAAACATGTGATATCAAAGACCCTGCTCAGAACATAACCTGGGTAACACCTGAAGGTGGCGGTGGTCCAAACTATCCAAACATGTAAGAACGTTTTTATAGTTAAACGCAAACAAAACGCCCGCTCATTGAGCGGGCTTTTTTATTTTAATAACTCACACCTTAAAACCGGTCACGATCATGCGCTCGCTCCAAAGCTAAATCTGGCCCCATCGGCACAATGCGAGTCGGATTAATCATGTCATGGCTATAATAGTAATGCGTCTTAATATGCTCAAAGTCGACTGTTTCAGCAATTCCCATTATTTGATATAGCTCTCGCAAGTAGTTCGATAAATTAGGGTAATCCTCAATACGCTTTAAATTACACTTAAAGTGACCAACATAGACCGCATCAAAACGCACAAGCGTAGTAAATAAACGCCAGTCTGCTTCGGTTAAGGTATCACCAGTCAAATACCGAGATTCAGACAAGCGCACCTCCATACGACCTAAAGCCTCAAACAAGGCTTCGAAGTTTTTCTCATAGGCTGCTTGTGTGGTCGCAAATCCAGTTTTATACACACCGTTATTAATATTCTCGTACACATCTGCATTTACTTCATCGATGATTTGTCGCTTAGACTCCGGATAGTAATCCAAATCATCAGAAGCAAAATCATTAAAAGCCGTATTCAGCATTCGAATAATTTCTGAAGACTCATTACTAACAATCTGCCGAGTTTTCTTATCATAGAGCACCGGAACAGTGACACGACCAGAGTAATTAGGTTGAACTGAAGTATAAACTTGATGCATATATGAAAAGCCTTCCATACGATCCGGAAGATAGTCACCTTGAAGCTCCCAGCCCTGGGATAACATCTCAGGCTTCACTATCGAAACAGAAATAACATCTTCCAAGCCTTTCAAAGCACGAAAGACAAGCGTTCTGTGCGCCCAAGGACATGCAAGCGAAACAAACAAATGATAGCGCCCTGACTCCGCTTGAAACCCAGTTGAACCATCCGCACTGATCCAAGAACGGAATTGCGCATCAGTACGAATAAACTCTCCATCAGAACTCTTAGTGTCATACCACTCATCACGCCATACTCCATCGACCAACAAGCCCATTCACTTACTCCTACTTCAATCCAAAATTAGTACGAAATGTTAGTACGCAAACAGCCAACCATGCAGTGCAATTATTTTGTTTGATTCGAACAATTGTTTTGAACAATCACCACATGAACACCAAAACGTGACAAAAAAGGCCAATTTACATTCTTTTACTGCCAAAATTCTGTTTATTGATTTTTGTCGCCAAATTGTCATCGAGCGACTGTTAAAGTCGCGCCCTCATAACAAGAAGAACAGCAGTAAACCCAATTTAACGGACGAGTATCATATGAAAAAACACCTGATTTTAGCTTTGCTATTTAGCATGGCATTTGGCAGCAATGCGTTTGCTGAGTCATATATTTATCTGACAAACAGCACGACCGAACCTTTAAGCATTAGCACAGTGCAAACTGGCCATGACAACATCACCCACGGCAACGAATGGGAGCAACTTGCTCACAGCGTACCACCAATGGGCACAGTAAAATTCTTGCGTTTTAATCGCGACCGAGGCATCAAATGGGGCAAAAAGTACTGGTTTACAACAACTGTACAAGGTCAGAGTTCTAGCGTTGTATTGCAACAAAAACTAAAAGGCACAATGACCTTTAGTAACATCAAGCACAGCGCAAATTATGACAGCTGGAAGGATGACCGAGACATCTACAAACAGCACATCAACTTTGATGGCCAAGATGCAACGCTCGCATACAAAGCAAGCTACGCACGCGCTTCAGGCGATGATTTCCATTACATCATCCAACCAAACCTTGAACAGCAAGTTCGAGATGAAGCCAATGCAAACAGCTTCAACGTATTGACCTACAACATTTGGGGTCTACTACCAGGCATTACTGCTGAAAACACCTACGATCGCTTCCACTCAATCGCACACATGGTAGTACCAGGTTACGACGCGATCGTATTCCAAGAAGCACATGATCTAGCGTCATCAAACTACTTCCGCGATCACATCAAAGGTGAATACCCTTACCTGACTGAGATTCCTTTCGAGCTTGGCCGCATTCTAAACGGCGGTATATTTATCGCATCTAAGTGGCCAATCGAAGTAGAAGACAACATTGTTTATCAAGCATGTATCGGCGAAGACTGCCTTGCATCAAAAGGTGCGGTTTACGCAAAAATCAATAAGCTTGGCAAAACGTACAACTTGTTCGGTACGCACGTTCGCGCCTATACAACACCTGAAGACATTGCGAATCGTTTTGAGCATCTAGCAGAACTGAAAGCATTCAAAGACAGCAAGCACATCCCTGCGAATGAGCCTGTTATCTATGCCGGCGACTTTAACGTCGACAAAGTAAACTTCCCGCAGGAGCGTGATGATTTGATGGTGGTTCTGGATGCAACAGAGCCAACAGCACTTGAAGACTACCCGTACTCTTACGGCGGCTCTATTAACGTGTATGCAGATGATCAATATGACGAGTACTTGGACTACGTGCTTTACTCAAATGAACACGTTACGCCAATCAGCTCTAGCAACACATTGCTACTTCCTCGTAGCGTAGAATCTGAGCACTGGGGTCGTTGGGACTTATCAGACCACTTCCCTGTTAAAGGTGAGTTTGTCTACCCATAACAAGCAAGATTCTGTTATGCCCTTACAAAGCGAACCAATTGGTTCGCTTTTTTTGTGACCTAATTTTCTATCTGAGCATTGTTAATATTGTAACCAGCACTTTTGAGTTACCGTTTGACCTCAAACAAAAATAGCAATGTTATCGTCGATCTATGTCTTTAGTATGCAACATTGAAGATCAGAAAGGCTTCGTAAAACAAAAAGCAGAAGCGCTCTCTCTGAACATTCAACAGCTAAAACCCATGATTAAGTTTTTAATCATGCAAGGCGTCGATTTGCCTAAATTACTTGAAGGCACCGGTATTGAGCAGCACCACCTTATCCATAGAGACATTTCAATTGATGCGTTCCAACATCAAAGACTATTATTGAATGCCATCAAGCACGCGCCCGATATGAGCTTTGGAGCTCAGCTTGGCGTGCAAGACTTCATTAATAATGACAGCCTACTCGCAAGCCGCGTAATGAGTTGTGACACAGCCGGCGAAGCAATGCATTTGCTGAGCGACTATTACAAGCTATGGACAAATCAGTTTAGCCTCAACTTTGAGGCCAACGAACGCTGGGGTGAATTCAGCATCACACCACATATCGATTTTGGTGCCACCCTGCCGTTTTATATCGAATATCTTTACGCGATTCTCTACTCGTTTGGCTGCTATTGCTTAGGTGAAAAATCCGTCCCTCTTATCTTCGAATTTAGTTATCCAGAACCTTCAAAGAGCGCCTACTACGGCAAATATTTTTCGGAGACCGTACGCTTCAACCAAGAGAAAAACCGTGTTCTTCTTCCAAAACCATTGTTAGAGAGAAAACTTGTTTTCTCAAACCCAATACTCGCAGAAGAAAACGATAAAACAGTCAAAACTCAAATGGAGCACATTGCACCAAGCGATACAGTTTCAAGAACGCGCGCACTTATCCAGAAAAACGCGCTGAGCATGGTTAGCCTAGAACATATCTCAGCTCAACTCTGTATGTCTTCAAGAAGTTTACGTCGACACCTACAAGCTCAAGGCTTTAGCTTTCAAACAATCGTTGACCAAGAAAGACACGACATTGCCAAAAAGCTTCTCAGTTCAAACAAACAAACTATTCAAGAAATAGCGATTCTTCTTGGCTATAACGACGCGAGTTCATTTAGTCGTGCGTTTAAACGCTGGGAAAGTGCCTCACCGAAAGAATACCAACTTCAGCAACATCAAAAATCTTGACCTCTAGAGCCATGCATCTGTCCTTTTCTGTCATAGCACTTATTGTAATCTCGTTGAATAATCGCATCCTAGGAACAACTGGGCAGTAAATCGGCAAACATTGCCGAAGCAGGATGCACAATAAAAACAATATAGACGAACTAAAGGCCTGATTATGGAAACTAAAACCAAGAAACCTGGGTTTCTCGCACGACTCTTTTTCGGTTCAGCACTTGCTTTTGGCGCAAGCCAAGCAGCGGCTGACAACTGCTACATCATGGTTCACGGCCATGGAACAGACGGCTCATTCAAAAGCGGCACAAACCAACCTGCTTTAGATTATTGGAGCAACTACAACTTTAGCGAGTATGCTGGAAACAGCGCGATCACCGAGCTTATTGCTGGTTCAACAGATAACTACGCAATTGTCGGCTACAACTCTACAGACGAAGCGGGCTATCAATGGTGGCGCGATGAAGCGGCAGGTGAAATTGCACGTCAAATCATTGCAATTCGCCAAGGTAATGGCGATGGCTACATTCACCCTGAAGCGAACACACAATGTGCTGCCAATGACACTTTCTGGGTAGTTAGCCACAGCCAAGGCGCAACGGAAATGATGTACATTGCGGGCAACGCACTAGCGGGCTCTCCAAACTACAACACGGCCTACACACCTTCAGGTGGTGTGTCTGTAAACTTCGACGCTGCGATGTCAGGTCTGGCAGGCATCTTCACACTTGGTGGAGCAATCGGAGGAACCGAAGGTGCTGACCGCGTATGCAATGGCAACTGGCTTGATAGTATTATCAACTTCGCATTCCTAGGCCAAGACTGTAATGCTAGCGTAGAGTGGCTACAAACATTCGACTCTTATGCCGCGAAGAGCTACATCGGCTCTAACCTAGGTGCACCGATCTACGTGATGGGCGGTTATAAGGGCTTCCCAGGCCTTGAAGGCGCTTCGTCTGGCTTAATCACGGGTGAAGATGATGGCTACATCAACCTTGCATCTCAAATGAGCTGTTCTGGTTCTGGTAAGCGTTATGTAGAAAGCGACCTGAACGACTACAAAAAGATCTTCGGTATTAGTTACGGTAGCCCAACGTATCGTTGTAACGATGCAAACAAAGGCACGCCGCGTACTTACAACATGGCAAGTGTTTACACTGACCATGATGCTGAGCGTAACGCTGCGATCAAATACCCTGATTACACAAATATCGAAGACGGCATTACCTGCGGAAATGGCCGCAGTATGGCGGGTCGAATCAACTCTTGCTTGTAATCAATACAGCGCCATAACAAGGAGGGCCATGCCCTCCTTTTCAATCTACAAAGAAGTACCGAGCCATGCAACGCAACATCGTTTTATTGAGCATTCCTCCCCTACTCGCTTTAGCAATGCTTGCGTATTTTGATCATGCACAACAAACCCCAGATCTCGACAGCAAACCTCAAAAAGCCTTTACCGAACAGCAAACACCTATCAATCAGCCTGCTGCAAGCCAAGCAGCAAAAGTACAGACATTAACCCTCAAACCTGTAACAGGCTCTCAACAAGATCCAATATCCGTTACCCCGCTTTCAGGTATTGAACAAATAAGAGCCATCAAGAATAAAACCGCTTTGCATCAAGCCGTCTTAAAAGACCATGACGCCTTCACACGCTACCCAAGCAGCAATGTTCGTGTTGATCGATTGGAACGCGACCCTGTCACCATGACTTACGAAACACATCAACGCACGACAGAAAGCGAAGACATGCGCACATCTATCACTGCATGGACCGATAAAAAATACATCAATCAAGGTCAAGCGCTTACATTATTCTCGCGCATCGATAGTGTTGAGCAACAAGGTTTGAGCAGCAAAATCATGGCGCAAGTGTACTTTAGTGAACAGCAAAGCATGCTCATCGAAAATCTTCAGGCACGCCAACAAGACGGTACGTATTACCTCACTCTTTCAAAGGAGCAAACGAGCACATGGCCTTCAGGGATATACAAAGCCATTATCGTGAGTGACATTGACCAACTCTCAGAATCGGTGAGTTTCGTAATCTCTCCACCCGTCATCAGCCTGACCGGTGAGCACCGCGACCGAATTACTGATACAGGCAGTTTATTAGTCGAATTAGAAGTAAACGTTGAAGAAAATGCCCGCTACTACGTTCGAGCCGCGCTCTATAGCAACACCAATGACCCGATTGGTAGCAGCCAATTTTCTGAGACCTTAAAGCCTGGCAGACATTGGATACCCTTAGAATATTTTGGCTTAATGATCCGTGACGCTGGAGAACCGGGCCCTTACAACATCTACAGCGTTGAACTTGCAAAAGCCGGTGTGCCGATGCTTCGCATGCCTATTTCAAAAACCAATATTTACACTTACGGCTATACACTCGACCAATTTTCTGGACAAACTTATCGCGAACAACAAGAACCAGTCGACAGCCTCAAGCCTTAATCGCTTGGAACAGCCTCGCTTTGTTGACTTCACTAAATGAGAAATTTACCCTGTTAACATAAAGTAACAATAAAAATCTCTCGCTTTTAGTCGAAGCGATACAAGGCCGTTAAGTTGTATAAAAATGGATAAAAAGACTCTTCTATTCGTTCTGTTTTCTCTCTGTTTGACCGCTTGTGGCGGCGGCTCTTCTAGCTCAAACATCGTCGGATCTGACGCTGATCAACGCATCACGGTGACTTCAGAAGGAATACGAGAAGAAGTTACTCTTAGCCTCTATGTGAATGGCACACCAACAGAAGAAACGGTCATCTCTCGTGATGGGCAATTTGCATTTGAATATTTAGTAAGTGATGGCGACACCTTCGTCGTCAACATTGAAGAACCTTTACCATTCAATACTGAATGTCAATTATTCAATAATGGCCCAGCAACTGTCGGCTCAGCTCCTCTCGACATCCGCCTCAACTGCGAGCAACTTGCTTCTGTGCGCGGCACGATTTATCTACAAACCGCTTTTCAAACTGACGCTGATATTAACGACATAAACACCGACACAGCAAACAATAATTTCTTTGAAAGAGCGCAAGAAATTAGTAGTGATTTACCCTTTCAAGGCTTCGTATCACGCAGCTCTTTTGACGCGCCCAACGGTAATTACTCAAACTTCCCTGATCGAATAGATTTTTTAAAAGTTAGTTTAGAAAAGGATCAATTAATTAGTCTGAAATCAATAGGCTACAAGGACAGCCTTTCTGATGCAGACCTTGAACTTTATGATGAAAACTTTCAGCTAGTCGGCCGTTCTAGCAATATAAAGGATCAAATAGATTTAGTTACCGTCTCATCTAACGGCACTTACTATGTTGTGGTCGAGGCCGTTGAAGGCGCGGTACGTTACACTCTTAATTTTGCAGCCCCTTCTGGTGGCTCCCGGATTTTTGGAGCAACAGAAAACATCATCCCTAATCAAGCAATCGTGCAGCAACGCGTTAACTTGAACACGCGTACTTCTGCAGCATCGATCGCATCAAGTGTTAATCACTTTGACTACACACGAACGGCGCTCGCCAAATTTAATTTCGAGGAACAACAAGTTAGAACTGCCTCATTTGAGTCATCCGATCAATTAGATAATTTCTTACAGCAGTATCAGCCAAACTCGTACGCATTAAGGCAAACCTTGAAGCGAATAAAAGAGTTAAAGCAACGTGCAGATATTGCGCTTGCAGAACCTAACTATCGTGTAACTAACTTTGCCACCCCGATAGATTCAGCCTACAACAAACAGTGGCACTACCCTCAAATTAATCTAGAGCAAGCATGGGATCTTGAGACAGGTTTTTCTTCTGACGTGATTGTTGCAGTAATAGATACTGGCGTATGGCTTAGCCACGAAGATCTTGTCGGGAAATTCGTACCCGGTTACGACTTCATTATTGATCAAGAGGCTTCACTTGATGGAGATGGACCGGACGATGACCCCAATGACCCAGGTGATCAAGTTTATGACGATGGGAGCTCGTCATGGCATGGAACCCACGTTGCAGGAACAATAGCTGCTAATACTAATAACGATACAGGAGTAGCGGGTGTTTCTTGGGGCGCTAAAATAATGCCTATGCGCGCCTTAGGCAAAGGAGGCGGAGCTATGTATGACATTATTCAGAGCGTAAGATTTGCTGCCGGATTATCTAACGATAGTGGACAATTACCCGACCAAAGAGCCGATATCATAAACATGAGTATAGGCGGTGCTCCATACTCACAAATATTTCAAGACAATATCAACTATGCACGAAATGCAGGAGTGATCATTATTGCTGCTGCAGGTAATGGTGAATATAACTACTCGACAGAAAGAAATGAGGGCGTTACTACACCAGAGTACCCAGCATCCTATGACGGCGTTGTCTCTGTTGGAGCTCTCGAGCCATTCGATTCTTTTACTCAAGAATACAAGCTCGCATCCTATTCTAACTTTGGACCGACGTTAGACCTAGTCGCCCCTGGCGGAGCTTCCGATTCTGACAGCACGAGCAATAACACAAAGATATTAAGCACGTTTGTCGATGAAGATTTTGATACAGGTATTCTCAGCTCTGGTTATGAATACTCACAAGGCACGTCTATGGCAGCACCACATGTAGCAGGTGTCGCTGCACTCATGAAATCAGCTTACCCTGAGCTAAGCCCTGCAGATTTCGACATCCTACTTAGAGACGGAAAACTCACCAGTAACGAAGGCCTTAACAACGGCAACGGTGATGCGTTTTATTTCGGCGCCGGCCAAATAGATGCTAGAAAAGCGGTCACAGCAGCGCAAGGCTTGGCTAAAGAACTGGAAAAAACATTAAAACCGAAATTAGTATTAACAAACTCATCTATCGAGCTAACAAGCTATCAGCTATTCTCACAAGTCTCATTGTTCAACCAAGGCAGCGAATCTAACATTTCGGATATTTCCATTACTGGTAATGACGGTTCTTGGTTGTACATATCTGACTTAAATACCGATTCAAATGGTTTCGGTTCTTATGCAATTTCTGCAGATGCCTTGGGCTTAACTGAAGGACAATACGAGGCTGAAATCATATTTACTGAAAGTAAGGGCTCATCTATTTCTCTCACAGTTACATTATCTATCGAGCCACTTAATCTCTCCGTTGACGATGCACCTCCGGTATACGTAGTTCTTTTTAGTTCGTTATTTGGTCTAGTTGAACAAACAGTCATAGCAGAAAAAGTAACCGATGGCGTCTATCAATTTGAATTACTAAATGTGCCTCCAGGTAACTACAACCTGTTAGGAGGAAGTGATATTGATAGTAACTATACTATTTGTGAATTCGCTGAAATATGCGGGGCATACCCAGCTCACACAGCCCCAACAGAACTAACAATACAGGACACAGATATCAATAACATCGAATTTGCTGTTCACCTGCTGAATAACGTTAATTTAACTGCCGACTCAATGAATGCAGCTATTTCAAGAACAAAAGCAGCAAACATTGAAGAATAGATAGATCAAACATCAAAGCTGTAAGGTTTTGCTCATTTAAGCTAAGCTATTGCGTTGTTAATTCATTCCTCTGACGCATAGCTTGGCTGCACCATTTAATGTTTGATATTTCCGTTTTAGACCACCTTTCTGACCTGAATATTCTTGTTGTTGGCGACGTAATGCTTGATCGCTACTGGCAAGGAGACTCGCAAAGAATCTCTCCAGAAGCTCCGGTTCCTGTTGTTAAAATCAACAATCTTGAAGACAGAATTGGCGGCGCGGCAAACGTGGCACGCAACATTGCGCATTTGAACGGGCAAGTTAGTTTAATGGGGCTAATTGGCAATGATGAAAACGCCGATCGTCTTGAAGCCATGCTCGCAACAGACAAAGTAAGCTCCGCACTTATTCGTCAAGATCAACAGCCAACAATCACCAAGCTTCGTGTCATCAGTCGCCATCAACAAGTGGTGCGTCTTGATTTCGAAGAGCTTTTTGCAGATGCGCATGCGCAAACCTTGAAAGAACAATTTATAGCTCAGATCGATAACTATGATTTCGTTATTTTTTCCGACTACAACAAGGGCTCTTTACGCTATGTCGGAGAAATGATTCATGAAGCACGCAAACGTGGCAAAACAATCTTAGTCGATCCAAAGTCTTCAGATTTATCGGTCTACCGTGGCGCACACGTCATCACGCCAAACCTGAAAGAATTTATTGCTGCTGGAGGTCAAACCGACAGCGAAGAGAGCATTCACGCTTCAGCGAAAGCACTGATGGCAAAATGCGATCTCGATGCCATCCTTCTGACTCGCAGCGAACAAGGTATGTCGGTCATCACACCCTCCTCAAAACATGACATGCCAACCCGTGTACTTGAAGTCGCTGACGTAACCGGTGCAGGCGACACAGTCATCGGCACCTTGGCCTTAATGATGGCGGCAGGCACCCCTCTTGAAGATGCGGCGCAGATAGCGAATTTAGCAGCCGGAGTCGTCGTGGCTAAACTGGGTGCCGAAACAGTTTCTCCTGAAGAGCTTTACCAAATCGCAAATCGTGTGTTCTTTGAACATCGAGGAACCCGCGAGACCGAAACTTACGAAGAGACATTGCGTCACATAGAGCTTGCCAAACTTGCTGGCGAAAAAATTGTATTCACCAACGGCTGCTTCGATATTCTTCATGCAGGGCATGTACGCTATTTAGAAAAAGCGCGAGCATTAGGCGATAGACTTGTACTGGGATTAAACTCAGACGAATCCGTTAAACGCTTAAAAGGAGAAACACGCCCCGTGAATGGTTATGAAGAACGCGCTACGGTGATCGGCGGACTCGCAAGCGTCGACTGGGTCCTTCCTTTTGGAGAGGTGAAAGGCGATCAATACGACGACACACCTTTCTACCTTATCGAAACAGTTATGCCGGATGTATTGGCGAAAGGTGGTGATTACACCATCGACACGATCGTAGGCGCAGATATCGTCCAAAAAAACGGCGGGCAGGTTGCTGTCATTGATTTTGTAGACGGTTGCTCAACCACACGCATCATCGAAAAAATCCAACAACACGATGACCAATAGTCAGCAAGACGCGCCAAAGTCAGTTTGCGTTCTTAGGCTCTCTGCACTAGGCGATGTTTGTAACGCTGTTGCAGCCGTGCAGGCTGTTCAGCGAGCATATCCTGCGAGCCAAATTACGTGGATTATCGGCAAGCTAGAGCATCAACTCGTTCATGACCTGCCCGGCATTGAGTTTATCGTTTTCGATAAACGTCGCGGTTCAACTGCGATTAAGGACTTAAAACAAACTCTTAGCGGTCGTCGGTTTGATGTTTTGTTACAAATGCAAGTGGCAATGCGTGCAAACCGCTTAGCGCATCTGATTCCTGCAAAACGAAAAATAGGGTATGACTTTAAACGGGCCAAAGAAGGGCATTCGCTTGTCGTTAATGAGCGGATACCTAGATTAAACCCAAAGGATGCTCGTCAACACGTACTAGATAGTTTCTTAAGCTTCGCCATGACCCTAGGAGCTTCGGAAGAGGATTGCTACCCTCCTCGCTGGAATATCGCGGTGAGTGATGAAGATAAGCAATTCGCATACAACTATATTCTACCCTCACAACCTACCGCCATTATTTGCCCCGCTGCAAGCAAGCGAGAACGCTGCTGGCTACCTGATCGTTATACTGAGGTGATTCATAGCCTTGAGCGCAAGGGTATAAAAACCATACTGTGCGGCGGCCCTTCAGAACTCGACTACGAACTAGCTCGAGACATCATGGCGCTTACTCGCGTTGATGTAATCGACCTTGTGGGAAAAACGTCATTAAAACAACTCTATGCATTATTAAGCAAAGCCTTGTTTGTTCTCGCACCCGACACAGGACCTTTGCATATGGCTAATGCAGCAGGTCGACCATGTGTTGGTTTATATGCACATTCCAATCCTGCGCGAACAGGGCCATATAACAGCCTAGACTTTGTTGCAGAGCAATATCACGAACAATTGATGCTTCAACAAGGAAAAGCCGCCGACCAATTAAAATGGGGCCTTCGAGTTAAAGGCATTGATCTGATGGCAGACATCAGTACTGAGATGGTTTTACAAAAAATCGACGCCCTACTGTGCGCTAAAGGTTAAGCAAGTATGGATTTGTGGATTTGGCTGCTTGCTGCACTGAGCTTATTTGTCGGATGCTGGATTCAGACTGCATTGGGCTTTGGAATGGCTGTGATTGCCGCACCTATTATTGTCATCCTTAACCCTTTATGGGTTCCCGTCGCACTCACCTTATGCGCGCTATTCTTGAGCGTTCTCAACACCTGGAATCAGCGCGAACACATCGAATATCGCGCCTTAGCGCTGCCTTTTATTACAAGAATCCCCGGTACGATATTAGGTGCATGGTTACTACTTCAACTCGATATTTTTGCCCTTCAACTGTTTGTCGCCGGATGCGTTTTTGCGGCGGTAATCATTTCTTACTATGGCAAGCAGTTTGATTACACCCCAAGACGAATGGGGCTTGCAGCATTTATCAGTGGAATAATGGGAACGACGACGTCCATTGGTGGACCGCCTATGGCCTTAGTCATGCAGCACGGAAAGCCTCAAAACATACGCGCAAACCTGTCGATATATTTTGGTTATAGCTGCACAATCAGCATGATTTCCTACGCCTATATCGGCGTATTAAATCAGCAGCTACTAATAGAAAGTCTTAGTTTTTTGCCGGTATGCCTATTAGGTTTCGTACTTGGGGTAAAAGCGAGGCCATACATCGATGACAACAATCGATTCAGACCATTGCTGCTTAGCTTATGCTCGATCGCAGCACTTATCGCTTTTATTGGCGCGTTACTTTATGAATAGCCTAATGCTTTCTCGAGAGGAAATTTTCCTCTTACAAAGATACCATTACCTCGTGCAATCTCTCGATTCTCTGAATCATAGGCTATGGACTCAACAATAAACTGCGTTCGATTCATGTTCACAACCTTGCCTTCCGCACGCATGATTCCCTCAGAAACAGGACGCGTGATATAGGTCGTGAAAGACGTCGTAAGCACAAACACTTCATCTTCATATGAATTTGCCGCAAAGAATGCTGAATCGTCTAAAATCTTAAAGTAAACCGAACCATGCGTGCCACCAGCAGAATGACAATACTCAGGCTTGAGATCAATTTCGATCGTACATTTGCCCTCTTGGATCTCGATGCGAGGAGGGTAAAAGCTATTGATTGGCGCTGCACGATACATGTTGCAGAGTGCGGCGTAGTGTTCTTGTTTTGTCATGTTGATATTAGGACTCTTGGTAAGCAGCTTGAACTAGCGCAATAAACTTTTTGTTCTGTTCTTTCGCAGTGTATTTGAGGGAAGTTTCTTGATTTTGCCTAGCTACTCTATTGCGTAACGCTTGATCATCTAACAAGTCTTGGACAGATGAGACCCAAACATCTTTATTTAAGCTAGGCAGTGAGAAGCGAAGAGATTCACCCTCCAGTATTTCACTCGCACCAACCATTTTGTGCAATACAACCGGCTTAGAACATGTCATTGCTTCTAATGCGCTCATACCAAACTCTTCAATATGAGCAGGAAGAACGAATACATCTAACATACTGTAATAATTAGCGACACAATCTGTTGATGGTAAAAAATGAACTGCATGAGGATGAGAGTTTATCAACTCCGTATAAGCCGAGCGTTTGCCATTTCCCGCAACCACAATGTGTAAGGGATGATCGAACTGAAGAGACTTAGTAAATTCAAGAAAAAAATCGACATTACGTTTTTTAAAATTTCCGGACGTGATCAATCCAATAACGAAAGCTTCTTCTTCGATATTGAGATTATCTCGAACGTTCGTATCACAGGACAAGACATGATCGGGGTCGCATCCTGGGTACAATACTTCAATATTTTTTCCTTGAAGAGCAAACCTATTTGTAAGATCTTGCTTCATCATTTCTGAGTTACACACTATCGTTTTAAACTGACTAGCACTGAGAACTTGAGTATACAATTTACCCACATCATTTCTCTCAGGTAGAGCCTTCCCCTGGATAACTTCGTGTTCCAAGTGCACGCAATTATGAATAAAACAAATATCAACATCAGCGATATCGCCGTGACCAACACTAACATCTGGTTTAAGATTTTTTATCCAAAGCCCTGCTTGAAACTTAAAAAAAGCTCGCCTAAAAAATCCCTTTAGAGGCCAACGAATTGTTTTCTTCACTCTCGCCATTGTGGAGGCGTGCACAACGGGATTCACTTTTTCCGAAACGACAATACTTTGAATTCCAGCCCGATCTAAAGCCTCTAGCTCTGACCGAACAAGCCTAGATACACCTGATCTTAGATTTTTTAAGTCTTTTTGAATAATAGCTACTTTCATAGACCGTACACTAAAAGTACCAAGACAAATAAAAGCTTCCGATATATATATCGTAAAAAATCTCTGGAGACGATGACTGCAAAGATGGAGGATCACTCGCCAGAACTCGATCACGCGCCACCTTATCGCCATAGGCAAATTCAGTACTGAAACTTACATCTGAAAGAAACATCCACTCCAATCCCAAACCAAGAATATAACCATGTGCAGGCGTAGTCTGGTCATAGCGAGCAAAACCAAAAAAACTCTTGATATAAATGTCGTCGACTACCTGATATTTATAGTCCAACGGACGGAATGAATATAAGTTATCACCATCAGCCTGCGTGAATTGAAAAGCTAAGCCTAGATGATGGTCTTCTTCGTAAACACCATGTACAGAGGCTCCTAACAGCAAGGCCGCATCCCAATCGCTTGTGCTTGCAGGCGCATTATCACCTCCATTGAGCAAGATCTTTACCTGACTTGAGGCTCCACCCGCATTCAAGGAATAAGTGAACTCATCCATAGAGTAAAGTACAGGTGAACACAGCAGCAACACAAAGCTAATTAATCCGTACTTCACCATCGCGTAAATGCTCCAACCGAATAATAATCATCACCCCATACGTTCTTTCCGGAACGCCCCTCTATACCCCAAAGCGCGTCCTTGGCGGCAAAAGAATGTCGTATCAAAACATCGAGGGCATGATCATAATTCTGGTTTGAATAAGACGCTTGTTGGATTGATTGAACTTGCATGTATAACATTCGTCCAGCATGGTACTGCCAACTTGAGGACAAGGTTGTTGCTCGCCCTCCTACTCCATCGCCAGACTCTCTTTGATCTGCAGCGGCATGGCCAATTATGTTACCACCCGACACACTGCCGTCTTGGTAAATATGGTGGACATACCATCCATTCTGCCATTCAGCATGCTCAATCGTAAGATCCAGATCACTGAACAGGGCGGGAAAGTAAGCCCCCCCCATCAAAGCCGCATTACCCAAACGATAAAATTTATTGACGGATGTATCTTCACCCGCGTATTCAAAATATAAGCTAAAAGGTACTCTACCTGTGACATTGATTCGAGAGGTAAAAGAAGCACTTTGATTTCCAAACTCATCATCTTTGGAAAGATTATTACCTGCATTGTCTGCAGAACTTGGATCAAAAAACGCTTTGAATAAATCTTTAGGCTCATGGCACTTTCCTCTCGCACCACCGCCGTACATCATGACCCTATTTACTCCAAAAGATATATTTCGAACTGGATTTATCCCTAGGTGCATACCAATCGCACAAGGATTTCCGGACACCTTACCACCTTGATAAGCGATATTGTCTGAGCGACTCAAGCGAGTGGCAAACATTTCATAACGAAATCCCCAGCTTCCAATAGGCATCGGGCTTGAGAGTGTTAACGAAGGTGTGGTCTCCGCGTTACTACTAAATAACATTGCACCGTGCTGAAACGGACTCAACCAATGCGGCCTGTAACCCACATCTAACTGCATCCAGTCCCAACCAAAACTTGAATATGTTCCCTCAAGCGACTCGCCATCTTCGCGTCGCTCACCACCTAAGAATGCATACCAGTGGGGACTCATTCGCACATACAACTGAGCATTTATACTAGCAACATTATCGGTAGACTCACCACGTTGATTTGCTATCGGAGCACGCTTGTCACTTGCCAGCCTCAGATTTAAATTTGCATAGGTAAAACCGTCAGTCTGAGCAAAGCGTTTTAAGTATGAACGCACCTGTCGACAAAGAGCGCTCGTTTGTTGACAGTATTCTTTAACGGCCTTGTGCACCAGAGCTGCAGGAATAGGTCTCGTTAACACTGGGGTGCCTGATAAAACCAGTAAACGCTCTATTTGACGCTCAGCTTCAGGAGACATGTGCAATGGGAGGTAAGGAGATACACCACTTGCTCGACTAAAAGAGCTAAATAAAAGTGCGGTCAAAATAGCACTCGTAAGTAAAACGCGATCCAAGCGACTGAGCATCCGTATTCTCATGAACAATTATTTTTATAAAGTTAGTGTTTCAGTTTTTTTCATTTAACGCTAGCGCTTTGTAACAACTAACTTATTCAAAAATTCCAAAGTATCTAAGGCAGATTTCTCCGTGCTAAAGTGCGTAAGAATTCTATTCTTGCCTGCTTCGCCCATCCGCGCACATAGCTCTCGGTCTTCTTCAAGGGTTATAATCCCAGATGAAATAGCGTTCACATCACCAGGTTCAACCCGAATACCGCTCTCACCATCAACGATTAATTCTGCACTTCCTCCGGTAGCAGACACAATAACTGCTGTGCCGTATGCCATCGCTTCAATCACAGTTTTAGGAAGACCTTCGCGCTTAATAGAAGGTAATACAGATACATTACACGCGGCTATTAAAGCCGGTGCATCTTTTCGATGTCCTGCTACTTTTATACGTTCAGCCATTGGGCTTTCTTGAATGAGCGCTTGAATATGATCACTATCCATACCATTGCCCACTAACAAGAAATAAATATCCTTGTCTTGTGGAAGCAACTTAGAAGCCTCAAGCAATACCGGCAACCCCTTTCGAGGCCGATCATTGGCAACACAACCAACCACAAAGCCATCCGATGGAATGCCAAACTCACTCAAATCAGCAGGTTGATCCTGATACCAGTCCAGCGAATGCCCTTTATAGACAGTGACGATATTCTCTTTCGGTAAACGAGATTGTAAATGTAAGTCATCCCTTACCGCATTTGCCACACAAATGATCGCATCTAAGCGCGGATGTAAATGAGTCAAATAACTCGTGGGGTCATACCAATAAATATTACCCGTCTGACCACGATAACTAATCGTCTTTACGGGCAAGCCTATTGCCGCGAATAAACCGTTCGTAATAGCCTTATTATTGAACATGTACAGAGCATCATACCCACCCTGTTTTAACTCAGAACGAATACGCCGAATTGCGGACCATTCAAGCTTTTTCTTCGGATGAAAATCGATGACTTTTACGCCATTCTCTTCAAATCGGGAAACATACTCCGCATCGCCTTCGGTCATTAATGTCACATCAACACCGAGCTTGACTAAGCCGATGAAAATTTCAGCCTCGGGACGGACAGAGTTCCATGTATCTGTATAGGATGAGATAATTAGGATTTTCAACTAATTAAGCCTTGTTTTGACCAACGATTCGGTTTACCCCTACAACGATTGAGCCGTCCGGAACATCTTTAGTGACCACTGAATTCGCCCCCACAATCACACCTTTACCTATATTAATTCCACCAATTAACTTCGCTCCAGCGCAAAGGGTCGAACCTCTACCAATCCGAGGCATTGAATTATCGCCTCGTAAATTTGCTCCAATAGTGACCCCTTGATAAACCGTAACGTTCTCTTCCAACATTGCCTGAGAACCAATAATTACTCCTACAGGGTGAACAAATTGTGTTGAGGCCGGCACGTTCGCCTCATGGCTTACTTCACAGTGATATTTGTAATAAATACGCCGCTGAAAAAACTTTCTACAGAATTTAAATTTCCCAACAAAGGCAAACATCAACCGGCACTCTAGCTGAAACTTTTTCTGCGGCTGATTCGTACCAACCAGTTTAATTAGCAATTTCAAAATCATATTTTATCTGGTTACCTACGATATATTCACTTCAAAATAACTTAGTAAGAGCAATTATATTTTGATGTAAGAGCACACTATACTTAAATCGTTTTAGAAGCTGGTTACATGTTTCCGCTGCCGACATACGTCTCAAAAGTTAAGCTAATCACCATTTTCATCCAGCTACAGATTAATACTTATTGATAATATTGCCCTTTATCTTAGCTTTCCCAGCTTCATCTAGGTCTTTTCTAGTTCTTATAGGTGTCAAGTCTCCCTCTACCGTTTTATTTATATCATCAATAACAGTCCACTCTTTGTTTGCCTTTGACTTTCCAATTAAGTAACGAAGAGAAAGCCTAAATTTTTCCGACTCATGCTGTACTGGTTGTGTTCCATGTAAAGTACAGTTATGCCACATGGCAGTGTAACCAGCCTGGCCTGTTAAAATTCTATCTTTAACTTCAACGCGCGCTCCGCTGTCGCTTTCATACATCCACCGCTCACCCTCTTCCTTTTCTAGCTTGTGCGGAAAAAGAGTTGCTCCAAGCTTATGTGTTCTAGGAAGTACATGGAGAGGGGAGTCATATTCATCAACGTCATGAATATATACATATAGAGTTATAAAGGTTGCAGGATCTAGGTCAGTCATCCCTAGCGGCCAATCAATAATATCTTGATGAAAATCAATCCCACGAAAATATGTAATATCTCTAAACTCTTTTTTAATAAAAGGCCCTAAGTTAGCTGCATTTACGCCATCTATTCTAGATTTAATCCAGTCAGGCAACCACGATTCTGGAACACCGCACACCGCTTTTTTATAACAATCTCATAATCATATCCAAGTAAGTTGTTCAATGTATTAGTAATTGACTCATTTTTTTCTACCACATCCAATTCATTAGCAAACTGTCCCAAAAAATTAAACTCAGAAGTCGGGTTAGCATTTTTATGAGAGGACTGGCGTTCATACTCTTCTTCACTCAAAAAGAGACTCTCATCAAAATGGCGCGACTCAATCATTTTTGTATAAAGCTTTTTAATCTTTTTCTGATCTAACAACTTCTCAAATTGATAGAAGCCATCATCTAACATACTTTTTTCTGGAATACTCATAGAATCCGTTTTACCGCTTTTAAAACTAGAAAAAACACATAAATAGAACTAGAAGGCGCGAATCATACACAAAATATGCAAAAAAGGACTACTTAACATCTCAGCAATATTCAGTTACCAGTTTCACCAAGATTGTATCTATTCTATAATCCCGATAGCCTTTTCGATCTAGTTGATTTCACTAAAGATTTGCAGGTTTCCTCACCAAACTCATTGATTTACATTTAACTATAACGGCACTCTTTTTTTATGCTTAATGATAAAGTCGTCTTAATTACTGGAGGCACAGGTTCGTTCGGGAAGAAATTCTTAGAGACCATTCTTAATCGCTACCCAGACATCAAAAAGATTATTATCTTTTCAAGAGATGAATTGAAGCAATCAGAATTGCGTTTTAAATACCCGCCTCAAGACTATCCTCAATTACGTTTTTTTATCGGTGACATTCGCGATAGGCAACGCCTAATTCAGGCATGTGAAGGTGTGGACATGGTCATTCATGCAGCAGCTATCAAGCAAGTAGATACTGCAGAATACAACCCAACCGAATGCATTCGTACAAACATTGATGGCGCTGAAAATGTAATCGCTGCAGCTTTAGAGTGTGGTGTCACTGACGTGGTGGCACTTTCAACTGATAAAGCGTGCGCCCCTATCAATCTATATGGCGCAACCAAGTTAGCATCAGACAAACTATTCGCTGCCGCAAACAATATTAAGGGATCAAAGGACATTCGATTCAGTGTGGTTCGTTATGGGAATGTCATGGGATCTCGAGGCTCGGTAATCCCATTTTTCTTAAATAAAAAACAATCAGGTGTTCTGCCTATCACCCATGAAGAAATGACCCGCTTCAACATCTCTCTTCAAGATGGTGTGGATATGGTTATGTATGCATTTGAGCACCACCTTGGCGGCGAAATATTCGTTCCTAAAATTCCTTCATATAAAATTCTGGATGTCGCCAAAGCCGTCGCTCCAGAGTGTAAAACAGAGGTTGTTGGAATACGCCCAGGTGAAAAACTACACGAAGAAATGATTACGGACACCGATTCGCTCAATACAATAGACTTAGGGAAGTACTACGCCATCCTGCCATCGGTATCTTTTTGCTACCAAGAACAAGAGTATATTGAGCATCACAAAGCTGAAAAAGTACCATTTGGCTTCAAATACAATTCCGGTACGAACGACGAATGGGAAAGTGTAGAAAGTCTAAGAGCGTTAATTAAAGAGCATATTGACCCTAATTTTGAGGTTTAAATATGTCGTTTATTCCATATGGAAAACAAGAAATTAGCCAAGTAGATATTGATTCAGTCATCGATGTCCTAAAGTCAGACTTCCTTACTCAAGGCCCTCAAGTCCCCACCTTTGAGAATAGTTTAATTAGTGCTTGTGGCGCTAAATATGCGTTTGCTGTTAATAGTGCGACCTCTGCCCTGCATATTTCTTGTTTAGCTCTTGACTTAGGTCCAGGGGATTACCTTTGGACCAGCCCTATTACATTTGTTGCTACTGCAAACTGTGGCTTGTATTGCGGCGCATCCATCGACTTTGTTGATATTGATCCAGACACATACAACATGTGCCCAGCGAAACTTGAGAGCAAGTTAAAGCAAGCAAAAGCCGAAGGTACTCTCCCCAAAGTTGTCGTTGTTGTTCACTTGTGCGGCCAGCCTTGTGACATGGAGAAAATCTATCAATTATCAAAGCAATATGGCTTTAAGATAATTGAAGATGCCTCTCATGCAATTGGCGCTCGATACCAAAACTCTATAACAGGTGATTGTAAATACTCTGATATCACAATCTTCAGTTTCCACCCCGTCAAGATAGTTACCACTGCTGAAGGCGGAGCCGCTCTAACCAATAACGATGTACTCGCTAAAAAGCTAGAATTACTTAGAAGTCATGGCATCACTCGCGATGAAAGTTTGATGACTGAAGATAGTCATGGTGGTTGGTACTACCAGCAAATCGCATTAGGCTATAACTATCGCATGACAGAGATGCAGGCCGCCTTAGGCGTATCTCAAATGACTCGTTTAACTGATTTTGTAGAACGCAGAAATCAGCTAGCAATTCGATACGACAATGAGCTTAAACACCTACCAATTGAGCTTCCTAAGCGCCTTGATTCCATCTTTTCAAGCTTTCATTTATATATTATTAGGCTGAAGCTAAACGAAATTAAATTGAGTCATAAGGAAGTATTTTCAAAATTACGCCGCGCAGGTTTAGGCGTAAACCTTCATTACATACCAGTGCATTTACAGCCCTATTATCAAAAATTAGGGTTCAAAGTTGGCGATTTCCCTGAAGCAGAAAAGTATTATGGGGAAGCTATTTCGATCCCAATTTTCCATGCAATGACAGATGAGCAACAATCTACAAGCATAGAAACTATCTCTCAGGTACTGTCATGAAAGTTGCATTAATTCCAGCCAGAGGCGGTAGCAAACGGATCCCAAGAAAAAACATCAAGGAATTCTGTGGAAAACCTATTATTGGATATTCCGTTGAAGCCGCTATAAAGAGCGGTCTTTTCGACAGAGTAGTTGTATCTTCAGATGATAAAGAAATCATAGATATTGCATGCTCCTACGGAGCTGAAGCACCATTCATCAGACCACCAGAACTATCAGATGATTTCGCAACAACCTTAGACGTTATACAACACAGCATTAACGAACTAAAACTCAGTGAAAAAGACCAGCTCTGTTGCATTTATGCCACAGCGCCTTTTGTAAGGTCTACTGATTTAACTGAAGCCTCTAAACTGCTTTCAACAGAACAACTTGATTACGTTTTTTCTGCCACCGAGTATCGATTCCCTATTCAACGCGCTTTAAAAATAAATAGTGGTGGCTTTAGTGAAATGTTTCAAAAAGGGCATGAAACAACCCGCTCGCAAGATCTAGAAATTGCTTTTCATGACGCTGGGCAATTTTACTTTGGAAATGTGAACGCATTTTCTCAAGGTAAAGGAATTTTAACTGGCTCAAAATCTAAACCTCACATATTACCCAGCTATCGAGTTCAAGACATTGATACACAAGAAGACTGGCAACATGCTGAATTAATGTACAACTGCCTTGATTTAAAGTAATGAAACCAGAAAACAATCCCAAATGGTTTTTAATCAGAGCTGATGCAAATAAAACTGTTGGCTTAGGCCATGTTATGCGCTGCTTAGCGTTAGCCCAGTGGGCAAAGGACTTCAATTATTCTGTAGTGCTACTTACAAAATCCCCTCACCTTTTTTTAACACAAAAGCTTGATCAACTTGGGGGTGAGCTAGTCCTTCTAGATGAACTGAACTCACCTAGCTCTAAAGACTATCAGCACTCACACTGGCTCAAAGGCTCCCAACTACAAGACGCTAAACAAACAATCGATTACGTATCCTCGTGCAAAAACTTAGCCCCCTCATTCATTGTCGTGGATCATTACGCTTTAGGAGCGCCATGGGAGTCGAAGCTGGAAGAGATTGCACCCGTTTTAGCTATTGATGACTTGAATGATCGTCAGCATAGTTGTACTTGGTTGCTTGATCAAACATACGGAAAAACTAGCGATGCATATAAGAAGAGGGCACCTAATGCCACTTTCTTAATTGGCAGCCAATACACATTACTTAGAAAAGAATTTTCAGAACCTGCCGCTCCATCAACTCAAGCAAGTGAATTTAGAATACTAGTCGCTTTAGGCGGGGCTGATTTAAACAATGACTCACTCAAAGTACTTAAATGGCTTGACAATAATACAAACAGTTTAGAAATTTCGATATTAACAACTTCACTTAATCCCAATTTAAATCTTCTTAGAGAATATTGTTCAAAGTCTACACAATATTCATTACTTGTTAACGAGCCTGATATCGTTTCTGTACTTTTAAGACATGATTTGTGTGTTGGTGCCGCAGGTTCCAGCGCTTGGGAAAGATGCGCAATGCAGCTACCTACGTTAATGATTGAAACCGCTCAGAATCAAAAGTATGTTGCATCAAACCTTCATAAGCTCGGTGCTGCAATCAATTTGGGTGACATATATAATATTACAGAATCTAAATTCAATAACGCGCTTAATGATTTAATTAGTAACCCTGAAAAAAGAAAAGCCATAGCGCATCAAGGTAAAAAGGTTTGTGATGGGAAGGGTGGTCTGCGAGTTATTAACGCCATCGAACAACATATTCAGCTTCAGCCTGATATAGATATTCGCCCCGCAACCGAAATCGATGTTGAATATGTTCATCATCTTCAATGCCTTCCCGAAACAAGACGATTCGCTAGAAATCCCAATATTCCATCGTTGTTAGATCATTCCAAATGGATGCGAAAGAAACTTCAAAGCCAAGATGATTTTTTTAATATTATTGAAGATACAAAAGGGCGAAAGTGCGGAGTTATTCGACTTGATTTAATAGATAAGAGTACAGAGTTATTTGAAATTTCAATTTATCTCGACCCTGAGTTTTTCGGAAAAGGCATTGCCCAACGCGCAATAATAAAACAAATTAAACAAACCCCTGATAAAACGATTTTAGCAACAGTACTACCAGAAAATGAGGCATCGCAAAAACTCTTTTCCCGTTGCGGCTTCAAACAAACAGATAAAAACCAATTTATTTATTCAAAAAGCTAGATACATGAAAGACCCTGTAAAGTTAAACGGAAGAAAAATAGGCTCTAACACCCCCCCATACATCATCGCAGAGCTATCTGCGAACCATAATGGCAGTATCGAACGCGCCTACGAAATTATGGAAATGGCCAAGCGTTGCGGAGCTGACGCAATAAAACTTCAGTCCTACACAGCGGACACAATTACGATTGATTGTGATCGCCCAGAATTTAAAATTGAAGGTGGGCTATGGGGAGGTCGAACTCTTTACGACTTGTATTCGGAAGCATTTATGCCGTGGGAATGGCACAAGCCATTGTTCAAGAAAGCAAAAGAGTTAGATATTACGATTTTCAGCTCACCCTTCGACGAAACAGCGGTTGATATGCTAGAAGAGCTAAACTGCCCTGCTTATAAAATCGCATCCTTTGAAGCAATAGATATCCCTCTCATCGAATATGTTGCGAAAACAGGCAAGCCCATGATCATTTCTACAGGCATGGCCAATGAAGAAGAGATTAGCGAAGCTGTCGCGGCTGCAAAAAGGGCTGGCTGTAAAGAGTTAGTGGTTTTACATTGCGTCAGCGGTTATCCAGCCCCAGCTAACGACTATAATCTTGCGACAATCCCTGACATGGCCAAACGCTTCGATGTGCTTACTGGGCTTTCTGATCATACTATCTCAAATACAACAGCTATTGCTTCGGTCTCACTGGGTGCTTGCGTTATTGAAAAGCATGTTACGCTCGATCGTTCTGGAGGGGGGCCAGACGATAGTTTTTCATTAGAAGAAAAAGAACTTCTTCAGTTATGCCGTGATAGTAAAACTGCTTGGGAAGCACTTGGTTCTGTCAATTATCAACGTAAAAAAAGTGAAGAAGGAAATGCCACTTTTAGGCGTTCACTTTATGCCGTAGCCAATATCAAAGCTGGCGAAAAGCTCACAAAGCAAAATGTAAGATCAATACGCCCAGGTTTTGGTCTTACGCCTAAAGAGTTGCCTAATGTGCTAGGTAAAAAAGCCGCACGAGACATTGCGTTTGGTGAGCCAATTTCTTGGAATCTAGTAAAATAAGAAAAAGCAAAAATGAACACAATGAAGTCTGCTCTATTTATCGTCACCTCTCCCTTACAACTGTTATGCGCTGCCGAAGCGTTTAAGTACTACAAAATAGGTAAGGCAACTTTAGTCGTAAAGTATGGAGGCAACGATGTATCAAACAATATGCTCAGGGACATGCTGCTCGAATATCCGCTTTGGAATGCAACCTATATTATCACCAAAGAAAAGTCTCTCAGAGAAACCTATAAAACAGTTCGCGCCTTGCGAGGAGAGAAGTATAACTTGGTGTTAAATGCCGAATTTAACGCTTGGTTTCAAAATATCCTCATCGCAAATATTAAATACAACAAACGAGTCATTTTCGACGATGGAGTCATGACACTTAATGACTACCGTGTTTATTTTGAACCACGGATAGCATCATCCAAATCTCATCTTGAAAAAGAATTACTTTTAAGAGTGCTCGGAATATCCAAATTCAGGCCGAATCAGTTTGATGAAATCGAACTATTTACTATGTTTGATTTGAGCCCCACGCCCCATGTATCTGTCGTCGAAAATAGATTCTCTCAAACGACCTATTACAGAAAGAAAATAACAAGCGACTCTAACGCACCAACAGGCATATTAGGACAACCACTCGTAGAAGCAGGAATCGTTAGCGAAGACTATTACTTAAAATGCCTTCAAAAGCTAAGTAAGAATGGTAAAGCTTACTATTTTCCTCACAGAGCTGAATCAAAGGAGAATATTCAAAAATGGTTATCATTGGCAAACCTTAAGCTTATTGAAGATGATCGCCCTATTGAAATTTCTATCACATCATACAAAGTCTCGAGCATAGTTGGCTTTATTAGCACAGCTCTCAAAACTTTGTCTCTCCTATACCCAAAACTAAATATCCAATTTATAAGAACGCCAGACGATGAGTTTCTTACTGAAAAATTCCGAATAAATGCGCGAAACACCTATGCACAATATAAGGGCGAGAAAGTCTCAGAGATAAAACTGGATATCCATTAATACAAGGAGCATTTACTTTACGGTCTACTTTTGCCCAAGATAGTCCCCTTTCAACTGCGCTACTTTTTCCAGTAGCGAAGAAGTAGCAGTTTCTACTGCATCATCACTGCTGAGTGTAGATCTTTCTGTCTTAGCAATGGTCAACAACTTATCACCAAGCAGTTTATAGTCGGAGTCTTTCACATAACGCACTGGAACCGGGTAGCTCATCCATTTTTTCGGGCCTAGGCCAAATCGCGCAGCCCCTCCCTTTAGTTTGCGCTCAAAAAGACGTCCCGTATCTCGGCCACGCTCGCAGATAAAAGGCAAATAAACAGGTTTGAGATCAATCTGCATTGATGCCGCAAAATCTTGCCATTTGAAATGCGAAACAGTCGGGTTGTAAAACACTGGTACCCAAGGAACACGAAAGGCATCTGCAACGATCGCACCATGCATAGCTTCTGTTAGAAGAAGGTCACAGGAGCGAATTTCGCGCACAGCATCTTCAACTGGCTGTTTAGCCGAGACAAAACGAATACCTGCCGCGTCACATACACGCTTCCAGTCTAAGTCTCGTTCACTTCTGTGGTGCGGCATAAAGCCAATAGAATATTGTTTCTCGACCTCAGACATTTCAACAGCACGTAACAAATATGCAGGATCAGCAACAGCTAATGTTGAATCAAGGCCAACAGCCTCTGCGGTTTTCGGTCCACGAACACACAAGACCCTCCAGTGATCAGGAATAATCGGCTGCTCACCTGCGCATCCTGACCCAAAGATAAACGCCTTTTCAACACCGGCTAGGTTCGTATCGAAAGTGCGCTGATTTAAGATTGTGCCAATACCTAACAATGCAGTCTTATCTTTGACTCCCAGACATTCAGGTATCAACTTTGGCCACAACCATACGTTTAGATCATCTCCAAAATTCAAATCTTCAACTTTACAATATTCGATACGCACAACATTTCTCGTGATCAATAAATTCGCGGCAATTGTGGTCTAAGATCTTCTAATTCGCTAGTGTTTAAATTTAAAATCAAGTGTCATCATATGCACTCACACACTCTATGCGCATAAAACATTACACTCTGCTTGTTTTCTTCACGTTCTTTGCGGATGTTTCGTTTAGCTCGGAAGTACGCATCGCCGTTGCTTCGAACTTCAAACCAACGCTTGAAAAGCTGTCTAAGGCATATAACGAAAGTAAATTAAGCATCTCTTCTGCATCGACAGGAAAACTCACCGCTCAGATTTCACGAGGTGCTCCGTTTGATATATTTCTTTCGGCAGGAGAAGTAGGCACAACGCTTGCCCCATCTTTCGTAGTCGACGATTCTGAGTTTACTTATGCGATTGGGCAATTGGTTCTTGTGACGCACGAGCAAAACGCCAAATTCGAATTCGACTCACCAAGGGAGCTCGACTGCATTGCCTACGCAAACCCAGCTGTTGCGCCATATGGCCGAGCCGCAGCTGAAGTTATCGGGCACTTAGAAAAAGTCGGGGTTAGCATTCATAAGCATGTTAAAGGTCAATCCGTCGCACAAGCACAGCAGTTCTTTTTATCAAAAGCATGCAATTGGGCCCTGATCGCCCAATCTCAAATCACCATCACCTACAAAGCCCATACACATTGGCTCGTTCCTGCTAAGCTATATCAACCAATTCGCCAGAACGCCGTCCTATTGAAACGGGCTCATGATAATCAACATGCGCTTCAATTTTTTAATTATCTCAACAGCGATGAAGCGAAACACATCATCGTCGAAGCTGGGTATCTAACGGAAGCTCAATGATCTCAGATTGGTCCACAATATGGCTAAGCCTGCGCCTTGCATTCATCAGCATGGCAATTCTATTAATCATCGCTACACCGCTAGCTTGGTGGTTAAGCCAAACACATAGTCGGCTCAAGCCACTAGTTCTGTCGATCATTACTCTACCAATTGTTTTACCTCCAACAGTATTAGGTTTTTATCTACTTCTACTATTGAGCCCTGATGGAGCGATTGGTGTCATCACTGAATCCTTAGGATTTGGCAGTCTTGTATTTACTTTTTGGGGGCTCGTCTTCGGCTCAATAATCTATTCCTTACCCTTTGCCGTTCAGCCTATTTACAACGCATTTTCTAGCATTGATAAAGGCGTATTTGAACTAGGCGCAACAATGGGAGCAAGCCCGTTTACTCGCTTCAAGAGCATCGCACTTCCGTTGGGCAAAACAGGAATTCTCAGCGCGGCAATTCTTAGCTTTGCGCACACTCTTGGAGAGTTCGGCGTGATCTTGATGATTGGCGGAAATATTCCTGAAGAAACTCGCGTACTTTCAATTGCCATTTATGATCATGTGGAAGCATTGAACTTCGAACAAGCCCATACCTTGTCCTTAGGGCTCGTTATTTTCGCTTTCTGCGTTGTCTGGTGCTTAGCCTATCTTCAACAGAATTCTAAAGAGCGTCGCAGCACATGAGTATCGATATCAATCTGCGCCTCAATCGCGAAAACTTTCACTTAACTATTAACGAGTCACTGTCGAACTCTGGGCTTACCGCTATCTTCGGCCCGTCGGGTTGCGGCAAAACCACTCTTCTGAGATGCATAGCTGGACTTGAAAAAGGAAATGGCCGCGTTTTAGTCAATGACATCATCTGGCAAGACTCAAAATCGAACACATTCGTACCAAGCCATCAGCGCAATCTCGTCTATATATTCCAAGATGCACGCCTATTGCCGCATCTAACTGTATACGAAAACCTAGTATTCAATCTGAAATATCAGCGCGTAAACATAAATGATGAAACACTTTCGAGCGTTATCGAAAAATGCGCTTTATTTGAGCTTAACGACAAACTCCCCTCGCAACTATCGGGCGGACAAAAACAACGCGTTAACATCGCACGCGCACTATTGAGTCAGCCAAGCCTAATACTCATGGACGAACCTCTGTCTGCGCTCGACAGTAGTTCAAGACAGGAGATGCTGAATTTTTTAAAAGCGCTAAAGGAGGACATATCCGCGCCAATTTTGTATGTCAGCCACTCCATTGATGAGGTTGCCCAATTAGCAGACGAAGTGATCATCATGCGCAATGGAAAAGTACTTCATAAAGGCCCCGCATTAGCCGCATTCGCAGAACACACCGATGTATTCAGCCATGACCAACTGTCTTCGGTATTCGAGGGCAAGGTAGTCGATATCGACACAAAAGGCGGAATTGCTAAAGTCTTTTTGAAGAATCAATCCAGTGCAGCATCAACATGTGTGTACTTGAACGATACGACTTTAGAGGCTAGCCAAAATATTAGGCTCAGAGTCGCGGCAAAAGATGTGAGCATTAGCTTGAGACATAACAAAGAACAAAGTATTCAAAATATTATCCCAGCAACGATCAGACATATCGACACCACAATTGACTCCTCGTCAGTATTGGTAACACTTGATATCAATGACCAAACTTTGCATGCGCTGATCACAGCTTTATCTCTCAAGAAACTACAGTTAGAAAAAGGTCAGTCGGTGTGGGCGCAAGTCAAAGCGCTCTCAGTGTATGACTAAGCGACTAGTTGCACTTTCAATTTGTGTTGACTAGCGTTAGTGCAATGTCACTCACTCAGAGGCATCACGATGGCAAGCACTGAAGCACAGAAAAAAATCTGTACAAGAAAGTTTTGCAAAAGTAGAACCCATTGCTGACGCAGCAGCCGAAATATTTTACGGCAAGCTTTTTCAATATGACCCTAGCCTTCAGCCGCTTTTTAAAGGCGATATGACGGAGCAAGGTAAAAAGCTAATGGCGACATTGAAGATTGCCGTAAAATCACTCGACGACCTAGATGCCTTAGTTCCAGTGCTCGAAAACTTAGCCATAAAGCATATTGAATACGGGGTAAAAATAGATGATTACACCCCTGTCGGAAATGCCTTAATAAATACTCTAGCGGAAGGTTTGGGTAACGATTTTAGTCAAGAATGTAAAGCCGCCTGGGTTGAAGTGTAAAAAACAATTGCTATTGTCATGCGCGCCAAAGCTTACCCAGACTTTGATGCAGAATCCTACAAAAATACTAAAACCTATCAGCATTAAGAATCGTAGAGCGTAGCGACTAAAAACGATTTCATTAAGGTAGTTCTGTTGCTAAGCCAATAGCTAAGCCTTAAACCCTCCAACATAAGATTTAAGGTCATCGACCATCGTATCGACAACCTGCGCCTCATTAGCAGTTTCTGCTGCATTGGCTTGGCTCTGAGTGGAAAGCTCGCTCACGTCGTGAATACTTCTTGAAATATCTTCAGATACAGCTAACTGCTCCGTTGCGGCCGCCGCAACTTGCTCGTTCATAACTTGGATTTGAGAAATTTGTTCAGCAATGCTTTGGAAGGAATCACTCATTTTATCTACTCCCTCTACACTGCGCTCTGATTCGCGAACACCTTGAGCGGTAACCGTTTTAGCTTTGTCGATACTTTGGTGCAAACGCTCAATCGTCGCATTAATTTCGTCCGTTGAAGAGTGCGTCTTTTGTGCAAGCGAACGTACTTCATCCGCAACCACCGCAAAACCTCGGCCCTGCTCTCCCGCTCTAGCGGCTTCAATAGCTGCATTTAAAGCCAATAAGTTGGTCTGCTCCGCAATATCAGAAATCACCTGAAGCACCTGAGATATGCGCTCTCCCGCCTCGGCCATATCTGCTAATTCAGAATCAATGTTCTCGATGTTTTTGGCTTGCGCACGAATGCTTTCAATACGGTTTTCGATCAATCATGCACCTTCTTTAGCAAGCTCGCTAGCCTTAGCGCCCGATGATGCAGTTTGCTCGGCATTCGCAGCCAACTCGCTTGAGGTGGCATTCAACTCAACCGCAGCACTAGAAATAGATTGGCTTTGCGCATGCAAGCTTTTTGACGATGAGGACAAACGCGTTGCCGTGTCTGCCATATAGGCCACGGTTGTCTGAAAGCTCTCAAGTAAACGATTAATCGCATCAGAGCTCTCACCAATCTCATCTTTACTACGAACATCAACACGCTGTGTAAAATCCGCATTCTCAACAATACGATGCAAGCGCTCAGTAAATACTGGCACTGGAGACACCAATTGATTAGCAAACCATAAACTGACACACACAGCGATGACCGCGGCGACTAACAAGGCGATAACTAAAGCCGTCATCAAAGATTCAAACATAGACTCAGATTTCGCGAACGCCTCGGCCTCATCGATCTCGCTCATGATCGCACAACTCAAACCATTAATATCGAGCGGCGCGTAGGCTGACAGCACAGAGACACCTCTGTAATCATCAAAAACTTCAAATCCTACAACACCAGATAACGCTTGATCAGCACCTCTTGTGTTCACTGGCTGCAGACCAATACTGGTTTCCTTAGTGGCAATAGATTGGAGTGTCTGCGCATCTAAACCCGATGTTTCTAGTACCTCTAAATATACGTCTTTATCTTCAATCAAAAAACGGCTCATGCTGCGCATTTTGCGGTCTTGAGCAATCAAATATGTTTCACCCGATTCGCCCAAACCTGTCGTTGCCCATTGTTGGTCGTGCGTCATGATTGCGTTAATACGATCTATAGGCATCTGAAAAATCAGAACGCCTAACAGTTCTCCCGCATCAAAAATGGGAGAAGCAATAAACGCAGCAGGATCTTCATAAGATGGTGGATAAGGAGCAAAGTCATCGATCACAACATAATCTTGCTCGGTTGCTTGAACCGCTTGCGTAAAAACGCGTGCGATACCACTGTTGGCATAAGGTCCGTCAAATAAAGATGTTCAGTAATCCAGTTCTTTAAAAACGGAATAAACGATATCACCGGTATCTGGCGCGACTAAGAAGATATCGTAATACTCAAAACGCTGCAGAAAATCGCGAATAGGCGGGTGATAGATCTTGTGCAACTTACTGTAGAGCGTATTCTTATCGAGCTGAATCAGGGCATCTTTGGCCCCTAAAGGTTCAGTGTTGTTTGCAATGAAATCATATTGTAGAGAAATAGAGTCTGCATCTAAGCCTTGCATTAAGGCTGCTGAATTGACCTTTTGACCGTTATTACGTTCAGCGTCCTCACCACCGAAGGATTGCTCATAGTATTGCTGCAATTTTTCTTTTTGCTGAACGACATTGTCACCCGTTCGCTGCGACAAATAATCATCAAACCCCTGCTTGAACTCTCTCATTGCATTCACGATCATCCGATCTTTCGAGAAGCTCAATACCTGATCCTGAATCGTTTGAAAATATCGCTCTATTTGGGATTTCTTAGACTCTCTCACTGCAGTGAGTTGAGCCTTTGAAAGCTCATGAATGGCCGACTTTCCGTCCGAATAACTGCTATATGCAATATAGGCACTGAGACAAAAAGCGGGAATGATGGCTAGTAAAATGCCAATACTTAAAAACTTAGAACGCAAACGCACAATGACAATCCTGCTGTGATTTGCATGGGAGTTATAGTCAAGAACACTGCGCTAAACAAAAAAGAGAAGACTGATCGCTATTCTAAAAATTTCAGGCAAAAAAAAGCGGCCAGTCCCCGGGCCGCCATAATCTTCCATGAAAAAAGTTCCTTTCATTCAAAACCTTCTCTCGAAAGGCCTGACAATTTCCAGCTACTCGCACTGTGCTGTTTAACTGTCAAAGGACACATAGCAGAATGCTTGCCAACTCTAGAAAGTTTAAAAAATCAATTTATAAACAACAACTTAAGGGGATAACAACAATAGATTAGAATGCGTTGCAGTAAATAACGCCCAACAAGTGATCAAGGCGCACCAGCTTGAAACACACATAAGACTGCTCTCTCACTACTTTCATATGAAATGTAAAACTCGAAGTAGAGAACACTATAAACGTAATCCCAGCTCTAATTTTCAGGCAAAAAAAGCCAGTACATTTCTGTACTAGCTTTTAGTATTAGACTCACCTCAAATGAATGAAGCGTCTTAACGCTTATTTGAACTCATCAATAATTGCATTCAAGGTCTCACTTGGGCGCATCGCTTTTGAAGCCAATTCGAAGTCAGGGTTGTAGTAACCGCCAATCTCGATTTCTTGACCCTGAACATCAAGTAGTTCTTGCACAATTTTGGCTTCGTCTGCGCGAAGCTGCTCTGCGAGCTTAGTGAATTTCGCTTTCAACTCAGCGTCATCGTCTTGCGCTGCCAAGGCTTCTGCCCAGTACAGAGCAAGATAGAAATGACTGCCACGGTTATCGATCTCACCCGCCTTACGAGAAGGTGATTTGTTCTCATCAAGGAAGACTTCAGTCGCTTTATCAAGCGTACTTGCAAGCACTTTCGCGCGAGGGTTATCCGTTTTGTCACTCAAATCTTCGAGTGATACCGCAATCGCTAAAAACTCACCTAACGAATCCCAACGCAAATGGTTTTCTTCATTGAATTGCTGAACGTGCTTCGGCGCAGAACCACCAGCACCTGTTTCAAACAAGCCCCCACCAGCCATCAATGGCACGATAGAAAGCATTTTTGCACTTGTACCTAATTCAAGAATTGGGAACAAATCCGTTAGATAATCACGTAATACGTTACCAGTCACTGAGATCGTGTCTTTACCGCGAATCAGACGTTCCATGGTTAAGCGAATCGCTTGGTCCGGCGAAAGGATACGGATGTCGAGACCTTCTGTATCATGTTCCTTCAGGTACATTTCGACTTTAGAGATCATCGATGCATCATGTGGACGCTCTGGGTCTAACCAGAATACTGCTGGCATACCGCTAGCACGTGCACGAGTAACGGCTAATTTCACCCAATCTTGGATTGGAAGATCTTTTGTCTGGCACATACGCCAAATATCACCCTTCTCAACATCGTGAGAAAGCAAGACATTGCCCGCATCATCAATAACACGAATAGTTCCATCTGCTTCAAGCTCAAATGTCTTATCGTGCGAACCATATTCTTCTGCTTTTTGAGCCATCAAACCAACGTTTGGAACCGTGCCCATAGTCACTGGATCAAAGTTATCGTGATGCTTACAGAAGTTGATAATTTCTTGGTAAATAGTCGCGTAGGTACTCTCTGGAATAACCGCTTTGGTATCTTTTAACTTACCATCGGTGCCCCACATCTTACCGCCGATACGGATCATTGCAGGCATAGAAGCATCAACGATCACGTCGCTAGGAACGTGTAAGTTTGAAATACCCTTGTCTGAATCAACCATAGCGAGTTCAGGACGATCTTCGTAACACTTACGAATATCTTCTTCAATTTCAGAACGCTGCGAATATGGAAGAGACTGAATTTTCTGGTGAACATTGCTTAAACCATTGTTCGCGTTCACACCGAGCTTTTCAAAGGTTTCTGCGTGCTTTTCAAAGACTTCTTTAAAATATACTTTTACAGCATGGCCAAAGACGATCGGGTGAGAAACTTTCATCATAGTCGCTTTTACGTGCAACGAGAACAAAATGTTAGCGCGTTTCGCACCTTCCATTTCGGCTTCGAAGAAATCGCATAGCGCTCTCACACTCATAAACATGCCATCGATGACTTCGCCGTCAAGCAGCGCTAGATTCTCTTTGAGATTTTTCTTTTGACCATCTTTGGTTTCAAGCTCAATGCGAACATTACAAGCTTTATCAATAATCGTAGACTTCTCGTTATGGTAAAAGTCGTTATCCCACATGTGCGCTACGTGCGTGCGTGACGCCTGGCTCCACTTACCCATTGAGTGAGGATTTTTGCGTGCATACGCTTTAACGGCTTTTGGCGCTCTTCGATCAGAGTTCCCCTCACGTAATACAGGGTTTACCGCGCTTCCAAGCACTTTTGCATAACGTGCTTGAATGTCACTTTCTTCATCAGAACTTGGTTCGTCTGGGTATGCAGGTAAATCAAAACCTTGAGATTGAAGCTCCGCAATAGCTGCTTTTAGCTGAGGAATAGACGCGCTCACATTTGGAAGCTTAATGATGTTTGCTTCTTTCTTAAGTGTTAGTTCGCCCAACTCTTTCAACGCATCTGGAACGCGTTGCTCTTCTTTTAAGTTCTCTGGGAAAGCTGCAAGGATTCGAGCAGCAAGTGAGATATCACTTGATTCGACACTGACATCTGCAGCAGAAGTAAAGGCATTTAGAATAGGTAGGAGCGAGTAGGTAGCAAGCGCCGGCGCTTCATCGGTTTTGGTATAGATAATTTTATTAGACATGCATTCCCCAAATTGTATCGGTAGAAAAAACCAGTTCAGGCATCGGACAACTTTTGATCGTCGCGCCCTTAGGCAAAAATTGACCGCGTATTCTACAGAAATATATTGAAAATAACTATCAATTCACACATAGCGTACAAAATTTAGGCCACTAGTGTAGTTCAAGTTTTTTGCATTTTGATGAAAATAAGCAATATAAAAAAAGCTGCTTTTAACTTAGGGATAAGAAGATATCGCTTTATATAGTACCTAGCGCGCTAGGTTGCTTTGCATTTAAGGCATAACACAAGCCAAGACCTATTATTTGAAGGCGCCTTCTTCAATCAACAGATTTAAAAGTCCGGCTGCTGAGGCTTCAAGCGCCCGAATTTCGTCACGCTTAGTCACCGTCTTGCGATAATTATCAATTTCAGCAACACCGGCGTAAATTCTCACCCAGCCGGTATTCGAGATAAATTCACCGATCGCGGTACTATCGTCGACATACTCTGTGTAGAGTCCGGCTGTAATCACAATACAATGCGCACCTTTCGCTGGAACAATCCCCAAGGTAAGCACTGAAGTAGAGTAGGTAAAGTTGTCGCGAAAGGATTCCATGCCATGAACACATGCTCCGCCGTCCGGCAATGCTTGCTGGATATCGAGAACAAAATCCGCCTCGTCTTCGTCCACCAAGTTGAAGCCATAGTAACGAACCACGTCTTGAATCAGATTCAACACTTCAGCGCTTCGATGATGCAATTCAAATAGACGACCACTGTCTTGCAAAGCCGTTTGGATCTCCGCCCCAGTGACAGCTATGTTGATGTAGGACAAATCAGAACGGTCAACCTCTTCCATGACATCATGAACATTTGAGGTCGTTGTAGAGCATCCAGAAATAACGGTAAGACTCAAAATAAAAAGAAGCTGAAGTAAACGAGTAATGTTAGGCATGTTGAGTCGCACTTAGAGTAACAGAAACAGAATCAGCAAAACGCAAGGCATGTGGCTTTTCGACCTTTACCTGAGCTATTTGTGCATTCGCGTGAGCCATAATGATATCAAGAATTTCTGAACATAACTTTTCGAGAAGTTTGAAATGTCCCTTTTCGACAAGATTAATCACGGCTTTGGTAATGACTTTATAATCTAACGCGTCATGATGGTCATCACTATCACAGGCCGTATGCGCGGGATAATCAATCCAAAGATTAATCACCACATCTTGTTGCTTTATGAGCTCTTCTTGATTGAAACCGATAAAGGTTCGGAGCCGTAAATTCTCAACGTGAATACGTGCCAATTGAAGTGCCACAAAGGTCTCGTTTTTCATTATTAAAGGCACAACTTAACACCAATAAAAGGAAAGACCAATTGGATTAGTTGACCATTTGCGTCAGACTAGACCGCTTTCGCATCACGCACTCTTCCCTTAATACAATAAACTAGCTCTAGGATAACAATGAATCGTTCTGTACTTATTGCCCTTGGCCTCAGCATCGCAGTTCTGGGTTGGCTTTTTTCTGGCTCATCGAATCAGCCAGCTACGCAAGTTAATGAATCCGCATCTGAAGAACAAACAACACCAAAAGAATTATTTAAAGTCACGGTTCGTCCAATGGTTGCCGAAACTGTTGCCGATATTATTACCCTACAAGGCGACATCGAACCGGCTCGTGCGATCACGGTGAAAGCTGAAACTCATGGCAGCATTACCAACATTGGCGTCGAGAGCGGAACGCGTGTTCAGCAAAATCAAGTCATGCTCAATATCGCCATTTCAGATCGACAAGCGCGCCTTGAACAAGCTCAAGCAGAATTAAAGCTACGTGAAGCAGAGCTAAAAGCAGCACAACAGTTAAAACAACGAAAACTCGTTTCAGGAAATCAACTCGAACAAGCCTTAGCAAATCTCGCAGCAGCCAAATCATCGGTAGAGCAAATAACCGTTGAACTTGGCCATACGCGTATTGGTGCGGCATTTGAGGGCATCGCTAACTATCGCCATGTGGAGCTAGGTGATTATGTTCAAGCCGGCGACCCACTCATCGACTTGATTGACGACCAGCACATTAAAATCATAGCGCGCGTACCTCAACAACATGTTTCCAAGATTAAGCTTGGACAAACTGTCAACGCTGACCTTTTAGACGGAACAACAATTGAAGGGCAACTTTCATACATCTCAAGCCAAGCGGACCCAGCAACACGAACATTTAGAATCGAAGCGACTGCACAGTCAAAGAGCAACCCTCGTCTTGGCCAAAGTGCGCGCGTTCGACTACAGCTCGGAGACATTCTTGCGCACAAAGTCTCATCATCAATTTTGAGCTTAGCTGCTGATGGCAGCATTTATGTAAATGCTGTTGATGAGAGCAATCAAGTAGTTCGCTATGTGGTTGAGATTATCAAAAATGATAGCGATGGCGTTTGGTTATCAGGCCTACCAGAAAACCTTAATCTAATCGTTGTCGGACAGGCTTTTGTTGCAAAGGGACAAACGGTCGATATCGCTATTGAAGGACAAATCGAAACCAATGTCGACGCAGACACTGAGGTCGATGCATGATCGCAAAAACCGATTTAAGCGCTGCTAGCTCTCAGGGCGAGCATAAATCTCATGTCGTCGACTGGGCGATTCGTCGTCAACGTGCCGCACTGCTAATTTTGTTCTTCCTGCTCATCGCAGGTATCGCTTCTTACAACTCAATACCTAAAGAGTCTGAGCCAGATATCCCTATTCCATGGATCTACGTATCCATGACCTATGAAGGCATTTCTCCCGAAGATGCAGAGCGATTGCTCGTGCGTCCGATGGAGAAAGAGCTCAAATCAATAGAGGGCGTAAAAGAAATGACCTCTATCGCTGGCGAAGGACACGCTTCTGTCACGCTAGAGTTCGATGCTGGATTTGATGGCGATGCAGCACTAGATGATGTGCGAGAAAAGGTCGATCGAGCTAAATCTAAGCTCCCCGAAGGTAGTGATGAGCCGACAGTAAACGAAATTAACGTCGCACTCTTCCCCGTCATGAGCATTAGTTTAGGGGGCGCGTTACCCGAACGAAACTTGCTTGCAATTGCCCGTGACTTGCGCGACGACATTGAAGCCTTAGGTGGTGTGTTAGAAGTCGATATCGCCGGTGAGCGCGAAGAATTGCTAGAAGTTATTGTCGACCCCCTCATTCTTGAAACTTACGGTATCGATTTTGAAAGCGTGCTGAACGTTGTTTCTCGAAATAATCGTCTTGTCGCGGCAGGCGCCATTGATAATGGTGCTGGACGCCAAGTAATGAAAGTCTCGGGCGTCATCGAAGATCTCGATGACATAATGTCGATGCCCATTAAAGTTGAAGCCGGCACCGTTGTGCCATTCCGCGATGTCGCAAGCATCAAAAGAACCTTCAAAGACCCTAACGGTTTCGCCAGAGTAAATGGTAAGCAAGCACTCACTCTTGAGGTTAAAAAACGTCTCGGCGCAAACATTATTGCTGTTACCGAAGAGATAAAAGCCATTATTGCCGAGAAGGAACAATACTGGCCCGAAACGCTCGAGTACAACGTCATTCTTGACAAGTCTAAAGATATCATCACGATGCTCGAAGACCTTCAAAACAACGTCATTAGTGCCATCATCATGGTGATGATCGTTATTGTTGGCGCACTCGGCTTACGCTCATCAATTCTAGTTGGCCTTGCTATTCCAGCTTCCTTCCTGAGTAGTATTCTGATCATTAATTTTATGGGGCTTACGCTTAATATTGTTGTGCTTTTTAGCTTGATCTTGGTAGTGGGGATGCTAGTCGATGGCGCCATCGTTGTTACGGAATTAGCGTCTCGAAATCAAGAAGCAGGCTTAAGTTCAGACAAAGCATTCTCTAAAGCTTCGCGTCGAATGGCATGGCCCATTATTGCGTCAACAGCAACGACTTTAGCAGTGTTTCTACCTTTGATCGCTTGGCCTGGCGTGGTGGGCGAATTCATGAAATTCTTACCCATTACGGTCATTATTTGTTTGTGTGCGTCTCTCGTGGTCGCACTACTCTTCTTGCCAGTTCTTGGTGCTTCACTTGGTGGCAGCAAAATAAAAAGCGAAGAAGCACAATCTGATAATCGCTTCACCTTGGCTTATTCAAAAGTCCTAAGAGCACTACTTAAAAGACCGCTCTTAACGCTGTTAGGTAATATCTCTATCGTCGTCGCAATCATGATTGCTTATGGCAGTTTTGGCAAAGGTGTCGAGTTTTTCCCTGACGTAGAACCGGATAACGCAAAAGTTCTGGTATCGGCACGCGGAGATCTCTCAATCTATGAAAAAGATGCGCTGTTGAAGGAGGTTGAACGTAATTTCTTCAATATGCCAGAACTCAAGTCTGTCTATGCGAGATCCTTTAATCGAGCTCAAGATCAAATGGCAGAAGACGTCATTGGCTCTGTGGATTTCCAGTTTATTCCATGGGACGAAAGACGCACCGCGAGTGTCATTCTTGCTGAAATGGCTGAAAAAACCAAAGATATTCCTGGTGTAAAACTAGAGTTTCGTAAAGCTGATAACGGCCCTTCAGGCGGTAAAGCGATTCAGATTCAGGTATCAGCAATTTACCCAGAGCATATCGATCAAACGATCGAAATACTGCGCTCGCATATGGCGAAACTAGGTGGCTTCAAAGATATTGAAGATGACCGCGCGCTGCCTGGCATAGAATGGCAAATGGAAGTTAATCGCGAAGGCGCTGCTCGCGCAGGCGCAGATATAGTATTAATTGGTACCGCCATCCAGCTTCTTACTAATGGCGTTAAGGTTGCAGAATATCGTCCAGATGACACTGATGAAGAAGTCGATATCAACATCCGCTTCCCATCTCAGAAACGAACACTAGAAGCTTTGCAGAGCCTTCGTATTCAAACCAATGTGGGAATGGTTCCACTTGGGAACTTTGTACACTTAAAGCCTGCTCCAAAAACCGGCACAATCAAACGTGCAGATAGCCGCCGTGCGGTTCTTTTGCAGTCTGAAGTGGAAGAAGGACTTCTGCCGACAGATAAGATCCAAGAACTCTTTGCCTCAATTGAGGGAGAGTCTTTTCAACCTGACGTACGTTTCAAGTTAAAAGGTGAACAGCAAGACCAACAAGAAACAATGACTTTCTTGGGAACCGCTTTCATTCTCGCGATTTTCTTGATGCTTCTAATCTTAGTGATTCAGTTTAATAGCTTCTATCAGAGCTTCTTAGTTCTGAGTGCCATCGTGTTCTCAACCTTCGGTGTACTGCTTGGCTTGCTGATTACCGCGCAACCATTCGGCGTAGTTATGGTAGGACTCGGAATCATCGCACTCGCGGGCATTGTCGTGAATAACAACATTGTATTGATCGACACCTATAACGCTTACATCAAAGACGGTTACCGGCCATTCGATGCGGCTTTGGCAACTGGCGAAATTCGTTTACGCCCAGTATTGCTCACAGCCGGCACCACTATTCTAGGACTAATTCCTATGGTTATGGCAATGAACATCGACTTTATTGGACGCGACATTAGCTTCGGTGCCCCATCGACACAATGGTGGCGTCAATTGTCGAGCGCGATAGCTGGCGGTCTAGGCTTTGCGACTATTCTCACCCTGTTACTCACTCCAGCACTTCTCGTGCTAGGCGCTAATACCAGCGCAAAATGGCGCAAATTCCGTGGCAAACGCGAAGCACCAGCCTTAGCAGAGCAATGAGGTAATCAATAGAAACATGAGTCTGAGCACGCGTTTTCGCAAAGGCTTATATTTCTCATATTCCAATCCTTTGCTACTTTAGTTGCGTATACAATTTCTCTATTTCAAATTGGAATTTCGAATGCCTGATCAACAAATCTTTCCAGATAAAGAACGTATTTTGATTGGAATTAGTAGCTGTTTGCTTGGAGAAAAGGTTCGTTTCGATACCGGCCACAAACACCACTCATACATCTCTAATACGCTTGGCCAATATTTTACTTTTCATCCTTTCTGCCCAGAAATGGCTATTGGCCTTGGAACCCCGCGAGAAACGATTCGTCTCGTTGAACGTGAAGATGGTATTCATGCGGTAGGCACAAAGACTGAAGATCATGACGTTTCTATCGCGTTACGTGATGTCGCTGAACAGCAGAAAGATTGGCATAAAGATTTGTGCGGATACATCTTAAAAAAGGACTCACCTAGTTGCGGGATGGAACGCGTTAAGGTCTACAAAGGGAAAAATCCGAAGCAGTTGGTACCCGAGCGAATTGGTGCGGGTTTGTATGCTGAAGTACTGCTGAAGAACTTCCCTAATCTACCTGTAGAAGAAGAAGGCCGATTGGGCGATGCCGTTTTGCGCGAGAACTTTATCAAACGTGTTTATGTCTACCGAGACTGGCAAGACATGATAGAAAGCGGATTAACCATGAAGAAGCTGCTCGAGTTTCATGCCGCCTACAAATACTCTCTCTTAGCTCATGACCAAGACCGAACTCGTGCTCTAGGAACGATGTTAGGTGGCGGCAACAAACAAGAAGTGGAGTCGCTATCTGAATGTTACTTCGTTGAGATGATGCGCATCCTCAAAATACGTGCGACCAGAAAGAATCACGTAAACGTACTGCAGCACCTTCAAGGTTTCCTGAAAAACAATTTGGACAAAGAAGACAAAGCGGAGTTAGTAGAAACGATTCTGAAGTATCGAGACGGGATCTTGCCCCTGATCGTGCCGATCGTACTATTGAAACATCACTTTAGACGTCATCCGATCGAGTGGATAGATAACTGTATGTACTTAAATGCTCATCCGGGTGAATTGATGTTGTTCAACAACCTATGAGGCTGCACGATGATACCGACGAAAAGCCCACCCTAGACAAACTGCAATGGTGATTTCTAGTGCTGCCAACATCCATGCGCCCGACTGAGCGAGCGCTTCAGGGTGTACCACAAAACTGAGCACACGTGCGCACGCCAAACTTACCGAGACGAGCAAGGCCATTAAGAGTGATCCAAACTGCGCAGCCTTTATCGACGCACCAATAAACATTCCCAGCGCAAGACCAATCTGTAATCCACCATAAACGCTCATAAATTCAGATGCAGCAAGACTGGTCGCTAAATCAAAGCCTAAATATTGCGCGGCAGGCTCGTACTGAAACAGGCACCACAAACCACTCAACAAATATAAAACACCAATTATTCGTAGCGTTATCATAACTTCTCTCTATTCAGCCTTGCGCTTAGAAAAACTAATTCACGACACTGGTAGGCGCACTATCTAACGCCTCTCGATCTGCAATATGATGAGGTTCTTCATATTCGTACAAAATAATCGCCGAATAATTTGCATCAACTTCGGGTGCATAAATATTCGTAAGCCCTTCGTAACGCAAAAGCCTCTGTGTATCGAGCGAATAATCTAAAACGATAGGGTCCATTAACAAGTTAATGACCCAATTTGAAGGTTGAATCTGCAAACGCACACTGTCATCCGATAGCGACACACGGCTCAATTCAAAACCGACTGTAGAACTTCGGCTCAGAGCCAAGAACTCAAACTCGATAGTTTGACCGGATACCAAGTCATCCCAGTTTTCGATCACCATTCGATCGAAGCCACTATCAACAACCAGTGGCAGCCCTGAATCTGACAAACTAAAACGCGTTCTCTCACCACTACTGTCTAGGAACAGGGCGTCACGCATTGAAGTCGTTTCATAGCGAATATCACTATTAAATTGTTCGAATTGAAGATAGGGCTGTAAGGATGAAGCTCCTGAAAAATTAAGCGCTTTCTCGGCAATACGCTGACCTTGAGCACCCTCATAAATGACTTGCGATTGAACGTACTCGCCTTGCTTTGAGAGCTCTACATAATGACGTTCAACGTACAACAGCTCGTTGCTATCAATATCATAAGCTTTGCCGATGAATCTAAGTTGGTCTGCAAAAGCCACAGACGTACAAACTGCGCCAAGTATCAACAGAAAAAGGAATTTTGTTCTTCGAAATAAAAAAGTCATCTCTATACTCTTATTATTCAACGTTAGAGATTACGTATAATCGAAATAGTCGGACTATTTAATATGGAACTACGTCAATTAAACGAAAGCTTGTCGACGCTGATTAAGCATTAACACGACGCACCCAACAGCTAACCAAAGAGCCGCAATAATCGGTAAATGCTCGATCGAAAACGTTAACGCCTCAAGTTTATGCCCCGCGTAATAGGACATTGGCCCACCGATAGCGAAAAACGCGATCAACAACCAAGGAGAAGTATGTAACCATCGCAATGATAGAGGGAGGCTCGCTGCAAATCCCAACCACATAAAACATAACCACAATGGCATAGAACCAAGTAGTAAAAGGTTACCTTCTGGGAACGTATATAAACCTAGATCAGCCAAAATACTGTCTGCGATACAACCAAATAAAACAACGACCGCACAAGCCACATATGTCCTGCGATTTCGAACAACAAAAAAGAAATGTGCAAGCAATACAGCAAGAGGAGCTAGCGCTATCTGCCAGCCCTCTAGAATCGCAGCAAACCAGAGACACTGAAACAACACAGCATTTACAATGACATGCTTTGTTGCATAGTCAGCGCGAACACTTGACCCTTGAGTTGCTGTTATCTCAGCCATATTTGCCTCAATTAAACCACGGCCTCATCTCGAAACTCTGGTTTTGCATAGACTAGATGAGATACACCGATTGAACGTTCCGCAAAACCGCCCTCACAGTAACACAAATAAAACTCCCACATTCGCTGAAATGTCTCACTGTAACCAAGCTCAGTAATCTTTGCCTTCTCTCGCTTACAGGTCTCATTCCAAGCAGATAGCGTTCTTGCATAGTGTTCTGCGAAATCAAACTGAGAAACCATGCGTAAGTCTGAACTATCTCGCATCGCCTGTGTTAATGCGGTAATAGAAGGAATACAGCTACCAGGAAAAATATAACGCTGAATGAAATCAACATCTTTTCTCGCGCGGTCATAACGTTGATCGGCAATCGTAATTGCCTGAATCAACATCAAACCGGTAGGCTTAAGAAGTCGCGAGCAAGTCTCGTAGTATGTGTTGTAATACTTCCAGCCAACCGCTTCAATCATTTCAATCGATACAAGTTTGTCGAACGTGCCCTCAAGATTTCTGTAGTCTTCAAGCAGAAGCGTTATTTTATCCTCTAAGCCTGCTGCTCTAACTCTTTCACAGGCTAGCGCGTATTGTTCTTTCGATATCGTGGTCGTGGTAACTTTACATCCGTAATGTGTTGCTGCGTAGATCGCAAAGCCGCCCCAACCTGTTCCAATCTCCACAACATGATCTTGGTCACTAAGCTGTAGTTGCTCACAGATCCGTTTTAAGCGGAATTGCTGTGCTTCTTCCAAACTCGATTCTTTAGTTGGGAAAATTGCTGACGAGTACATCATGCTTGAATCTAAAAACGCTTCAAAAAAGTCATTACCCAAATCATAGTGTGCAGCAATGTTGCGTTTTGAGCCTTTTTCGGTGTTCTGATTCATGCGGTGCAAGACTTTCAGGGCAGGCTTAGATAAGGCCGCAAAGCCCCCTTCCATACCATCTAAAATATCCATGTTGCGCACCATCAAGCGCACTAACTTTGCTAAGTCAGGCGTCGACCAATCACCAGTCATATAGCTCTCAGCAGCACCGATACTTCCGCCGGTCATAATATCTACATAACACGACGCGTCGTTCACATGTAATTCGGCAATCAAATCAGCGTTATTGTCGTTTCCGAAACGATAAGTCTGGCCGTTATCGATAATACTCAGTGTTCCAGTATGCAAAGCCTTAAGCTGTGATAACACTGCTTTCTTAGCAATAGACTGGAAGCTAAAACGGCGCCCCTGAGGATAGGCATTAACGTGCTGTGTGTTCATAATAAACTCCCCACCTTAAAGGGCTGAATTCGCATTATTGTTGTGTTGATTATCACTGACAGAGTCAGGGTGATCATAAAATGGACTACGTTTGATCCATAACTTCAACGCTTGCCAGTATATGCCAAGCACCACTTTAACTGTCATAAGAGGTTGCTTAAGCAATCGATTGAGACCATGTTCTAAGCCTTCTTTGTGCAAGCCCATCGTGGCATCAAAGTGCTTTTCAACAGATGCATCGCTTCGTTCTATGGTGTTATCCATATGTACCGACAAACCTTCTCCCGGCGTTTTGAATACCCAGTTATATTCCATATTCATTGGGTTAAACGGCGAAACATGGAAGGCTTTAGAAAACGAAAAGCGGCTGACCGTCTCTCGAAGTTGTTCTACTTCAATCACTGCATCATCAAAGCTCTGATAATCTAACTTACCATCAGCAATCGGGAGGACGTAACTATGACGCTCATCCCATGGCGTATTAGTAATTTCAGCCAATATCGAAGTTAGCCGCTCATTCTCATCAAAACAGTAGTAAAAGCTAACAGGGTTAAAAATCACCCCGAAATAACGAACGTTCGCAAGTAGGCGAACTGACTGAATAGTTGGAGCATGTCGCTGGTTCAACGTGTAAAAGGCATTTACTTTTTTAATGACACATTGCTTTAAATCGTCATCTTGATGATCAGCACTCTGATTGAAGTAATCGCTACGATCAAAGCTCGCGATACCAAACTTTCCTAAACGAAAGAACCAGAGTTTTTTGGTTACCTCATCAATCTCGTCTAAATCGAGATACCACATAAACATACTGTACTTAAATGCATGCGAAATCGGCTCAAACCTGCGGTGCCGAATGTGGCCATGATAGAGGCAACTCTTCAACTCGCGCGTTGACATTAGAGATGAATCCCAAAGCGCTCAACGACACGCAAGGCGCTATTCACGCCGTCTTCATGGAAGCCATTCAACCAGTACGCACCACAATAATGAGTGCGGTTCACACCGCTAATCTCGGAGTGTCTACCCTGCGCAGCCACCCCGTCTTGAGTAAAGACCGGATGTGCATAGTTATATCGTTCAATCACCTTAGACTCATCTATTTCGTCGCTACGATTAAGCGTAACGAGATAGGTTTGATCCGCATCAGTAAAGTTTTGAAGAATATTCATGTTGTACGTCACCATAGCGTGCTCAGAGCAACGCTGCGGAATATGGTAGTTCCACGCGGCCCATGCAAGCTTTCGCTTTGGCATCAAAGTGGTATCTGTGTGCAATACCACCTCATTATCTTGATACGGAATCGCACCTAAAATTTCTTCTTCTTGCGGAGTCGGCGACTCAAGCATGCTAAGCGCTTGGTCGCTATGACATGCCAAGATCACTTGATCAAATTCTTCAGCACCGTCTTTTGAATGAATCACGACATTCGACGCATTTCGTTCGATTTTTTTCACCGGCGTGTTTAAACGAATGTTTTGTTCGAAAGGCTTGATAATCTCTTTCACGTACGCGGCCGAGCCTTCAGTAAGCACACGCCATGTAGGACGGTCATCCACGCTTAACATGCCATGGTTGTTAAAGAACTTCAGGAAAAACTCAACTGGAAAATTCATCATTACGTCTGTTGACGCAGACCAAATAGCTGCCCCCATTGGTATGATGTAAAAATCACGAAATTGACGAGAATACCCATTACGCTCAATGTATTCCCCTAAGGTCATACTGAGGTCTTCGCCTTTATCTAAGGCAGAGGTAGTTTGCTCATTAAACCGCAGAATATCTTTGACCATGCGCCAGAATTTAGGACGAAACAAGTTGCGGCGTTGAGCAAACAACGAATTGATATTCGTGCCGTTATATTCGAGACCACTGTTTGCACAATGAACACTAAAACTCATATCTGAGTTTTGCCATGCAACACCTAATTGCTCCATCAACTTAATAAAATTTGGATACGTCCAATCATTAAAAACGATAAAACCAGTGTTGACCGGGTAGCGCTTCCCATTATGTTTAATTTGTTTTGTATGCGTGTGCCCACCAAGATAATCATTTGCTTCAAAAAGCGTGACCTCATGATGCCTACTCAATAGATAGGCGCTTGTGAGCCCAGCAATGCCAGAGCCGACTACCGCAATTTTTTGTGACGACTGAACTTCGGTCATCATAAATTTGTCTTTCCTTTGTCTAAATCTGTTGAACTGGTTTCGTGACGAGACATCGATCCCAAGAGTTTAAATTTGGCCTTAGTAGGCAGCCACGCTAGAAGCTTGAGACTCCAAACAAAACGCTTTGGGAAAGACACGTCGAATATATGCTTATCCAACCCCCTCACGATCTTATCGGCTGCATCTTCACTCGACACCATCATAGGCATATCAAAGTCGTTCTGCTGGGTCAGCGGTGTATCAACAAAACCAGGGCTGACCAACTGGACATCAATACCTTCGAGCTGCCAATCTATGCGCAAGCATTCCGCAAAATAACGCAACGCACTTTTTGAAGCTCCATAAGCATGCGCACGAGGGAGCGCCTGATAAGTCACACTACTCGACACGAACACCATTGATGCATCAGCATCCGCAGCTTTAGCTTTTCGGAGAAACGGATAAGCCACCCGCGAGATTTCAATCGCAGCGAAGTAATTTGTGTCGAAAACGCGGCGCGCCAAATCAGTATCAAGCTGATCGCTGTCCATGTACTCACATGTCCCAGCGTTGACAATCACCATGGATAAGTTCGGAACGTTTTCCTGCAACCAAGATTGAGCGTTCGCAATTTGATCTGCCTGAGTTACATCTAAAACGAGAACGTTTGCAAGCACACCGAAAGTTTCGATTTCAGCCTTTACGCTTACTAACTTGTCCTCAGATCGCGCACTTAGAATAATTCTGCCGAAACCGCCATTGCGCGCATACTCGATCGCTACAGAACGTCCGATACCAGTACTGGCACCGACGACCCACAGCGTGGAATGTTGATTATTTCCGGTCATGCGCGATCTCCGCTAAACCAATCGTTGTTTCAGTTTCCTAATGAGAAATCCCAAGGCAGGAATATGCTCATATAGCATCTGCCCTGCGTCGAAAAAGTCTCGATGATCGCAAACCTTTCCATCTTCAACTCTGAGAATAGAGGTCCCGTCCACAGCAACGCTTTGGCCTCGATTTAATCGAGGATGAGTGAAATACATTTTCCAACGCAAGTACGCGCGGTCTTTCTCAAGCGACTCGTCTAACCAATCAAAGCAAATACTTCCGACGTTCTCGTACACGTTTTCAAAATACGCGATCAAGTCAGCCATGCCCTCGATATGATGAAGCGGATCCCTAAATACTAAGTCATCAGTGTAGGTTTGGCTCAACAAAGACTCGCTTAGAGTGTCGCGATTCAACACGTTAAACATTTCTTTGAATTGCGCGACTGCTGAAACCACTTGCGCGTTACTTGCTTTCACCAATCTCCCCCTTTTGTTGGCTGGACGCGTTTTTAGCGTGCTGTTTACCTTCAAGGAGGATACGCGAGGGAACAGGCTTTAGCTCACGTGTAATACCAATAAAACTCAGCACCTTGATTACATAATAAGAGATATCAATCTCCCACCAGTAAAAGCCTTGTCGAGCAGATACCGCAAACCGATGATGATTGTTATGCCATCCCTCACCCAAAGTCAGCAGCGCGAGCCAACCGTTGTTTCTGCTTTGGTCTTTAGTATTGAAACGACGCTTGCCCCAGACGTGCCCCAGAGAATTAATCGTGAAAGTTGAATGGAACAACAGCACCGTCGATACGCAGAAACCCCAGACAACAAGCTGTAATCCGTTAGTGCCGAGCTCTGGATGTGTTGCAGCCAATAATTCGCCTAAACCATACATGCCTAGCGCTGCTAGAATTGGCATCAAGCTATCAAAACGATTTAAGAAGACGAGCTCTGGATATTTAGCCAAGTCAGGGACAACATCGTAATCGGTCTTGTACGCCTGGTTACTTAAAAACCATCCAACATGACTCCACCAAAAGGTGTGATTAATTGGTGAATGTAAATCGTGATCTGTATCAGAGAATTTGTGGTGATTTCGATGATGAGCCGCCCACCATAAGGGTCCACGCTGCGCTGAACTCGAAGCAATCACCGCAAAGAAAAACTGCCAGAAGCGATTCATTTTATACGCTCTGTGCGCGAAGTAACGATGATATACCGCGGTAATCGCGTACATTCTCAACCAAAAAAAGCCCAAACAAATAGCGACCGCAATCGGACTCCAGCCGAGCCAAATCAAATTCAGACATGCGACATGTACAATGATAAAGGGCAAACATCTCAACCAATTAATATCATTCGGTTGACCTTTTATTTGCTCCGCACTTGCTTCAGCATCAAACCAAAGCACGACGGACATCGCCAATTTCCTCAAAGAAAATCGGCTTTCACTTATTTGTGTTTTCACTTAAATATCCCAAACGCTTGACCCGAGCGAGATGCTCGGGCGATAAATCCGTTGACACTAACTAAACGTCAAACAAGAACCATTGGATTTAAGATGTGAGGAGACTTTCGCTTTCATTATTGGACAACACACCTTCAGTAGACGTGAGAATGGTTCTCAAAAGAGCATTTGCACTTAAAAATGCTGATTCAACACCATACTCGGATTCCACCGAAAAGTAATCCCCACAGGCAGACAGCTTAATCGAGGCATCATCAAAGAAAGGCCCCATCAAACGATTAGAGATAATAGGACGAGCATACAACCATCGATGAACATGCGCCTTTTCTAGAGCATTGCGCAAAACAACTGAGTCCAGATCCACGACATCGGCCAAGGATTCTAGCAATACCGTTTCGACATCTGAAGCACTGACATTAAGATTCCGAGCCGCCCATGATTCAGAGCTGTGTAGCGTAACAACCAACAGGCTAGCATCAATATTCCGATTTGGCTTACGCGATTCAACCGACACCAGCCCTATGACGTCACTTTGGATTGACCCAATTTTCTCTAGCATCTTTACTGTCTGAGCATCAAGAACACGCTTATCAAACGCAAAAACAGAGACCCACTGCGCGTGATGACGCGACTCAGACAGTGATGAATAAAGCCGGTGTTCGCGCCCCAATATCTCCGCCGCTTGAATCGGCGGCGTAGCCAAAATGAGATGGTCGGCCTCAAGTGTTTTGTTTTCAGAAGCTACGTCTAATTCGACAGTCCAAAGATTTTCGTTCCGGCTTGCGCTGAGCACTCGCGCTCCGAACAAGGTTGACGCGCTGCCCAGCGCTCCACGGGTAAGCAAAGAATTACGTCCACGAACAATCGCCTTGCTAGATTCAATCACGACATCTTCCCTCGAAGAAAGATAGGCCTCAAAATAAGAGTGGCTCACTTCAAAAAACTGACACCCTAAGTCGACGCCAAAAGCGATCTCGCCCGCCTTCAAACGTTTGGAGGAAACCCTCCCCCCAGATCCTCGCGCTTTATCAATAATCAATACTGACTTGCCTTCAGCCTGTAGTCGTCCTGCGATAAAAGCGCCTGCCATTCCAGCGCCAATAACGGCAAAGTCCCAGCGTTGAGAGAAAGGGGATGTTTTTTGATCCATAGTTAATCCGAAATTTAAGGATGCGCGTAAGAAAAATTAGTAACGATTGCAGTACGTACTTTGCGAAGTATTAGATCGTTTTTTTAATAGTAAAACTGCTCAAACCGAGAACTCCTAGTATGAATGCTTTACTGGACAAGAAAGCTAAGGTAAGTTTGGTGAAACCCCGCGGTACATCTGCATCTTCATCAAATAAGGGCCGAGTTTTGGCACAGAAAGAACCGAATGAGTTGAACCAGTTTTTAATCAGGATTGGAGAGAGTAAAGATAGACAAGCGTTTGTAGATCTTTTCAAAGCAACATCTTCCAGATTAAAAGCCTTCGCGATGCAATGCGGAGCTTCAAGCGCTGACGCTGAAGAGCTTCTGCAAGAATGTATGATCATTGTGTGGCGTAAAGCGCACACTTTCAAGCCAGAGTCGGGCAGCGCGATTACTTGGTTGTACACGATCGTTCGAAACAAAAGAATTGATATGGCGCGAAAAAGTCGTCATGAAACTGTGCAGTCGGACGACCTCTGGGCCGAAGAAGGTTCAGAAGAATTAGAGGCGCAGATTTCAGGAGAAATGGAAGGTAAGACAGCGCGAGGAATGCTGAAGCACCTTCCAGAGGTCCAAAAGCAAGTGGTTTTCAAAGTGTACTTTGAAGGCAAATCACACAGCGAGATAGCGGCAGATCTTGATTTACCACTAGGTACAATCAAATCTCGCCTAAGACTCGCAATGAAGAAATTAGAAAACGTAGCAAAAGAGCAAATGTCATGGCTAATTATCATCCTAATGATGAACTTTTGATGTCCTTTGCAGCTGGGCAACTAGCTGATGCACTAGGACTCATGGTGGCATGTCATGTTGAATCATGTCCTAAATGTGCAGAAAAAGTTCGTAACTTTGAGTCGCTTGGTGGCGACATATTGAATCAATGTTCCGAAGAAGTCGTGTCTGATTCTCTATTAGACGAGACCTGGGCAAAAATCGAAATGTTTGAGAGAAATAAAGTTTCTCAAGAGAGTTTCGAAAAAGCAGCAAACGAAAAGCGCGTAAATATACCGCGCCCGATGCGCAGATTTATCAAAGAAGATTTTGATCAATTAGACTGGAGTGGCTTCAGCAAAAACATCCAAGAGGTAAATCTCAATATTGATGATGAGCGCTACACAACGAAGCTATACCGAATTAAAGCTGGTTCAAAGCTTCCAGAGCATACACACAAAGGAACGGAATATACCTTAGTAATGCAAGGCTCATTCTCTGACAAGAGCTGCAAATACAACCAAGGCGATTTCATTCTCGCAGACGAGAATACTAAGCACCAGCCACAAGCATCGGCTGACGCGGATTGTATTTGTTTAGCTGTAATGGACGCCCCTCTGAAGATGACTGGATTCTTTGGAAGAATGTTGAACCCATTCCTCAGGTAGGGTGTTAAAACAAAAAAGCCGGCATGAAGTCGGCTTTTTTATTCCCAAACAATACTATCTCTTACCAAAACCAAGAGCTGGCCAGATCATCTTTGCATCCCCAATACTGCTCGCTGTATTTTTTCGCTCTCGCTTCGACCTTACGGGCGACACCCATTAACCAAGGCTTGGATTTATAAGAACCTCTGCGATAACCGCCCTGCCCTTCGTGGTAATTCAAATATTGCGCATAAGCATCCCACTTCGACACCTTGTTCATTTTGTTAGTACGGTTCATATACCAACCGACAAAATCAATGGCATCTTCAAAATCATCACGTTCTGCAAACCAGCCACCAGCATCGTCTTGATACTCCCCCCAAACAGGCGTCTTTGCTTGAGAATATCCGTAGGCGTCACTCGCACGACCTATCGGGATGATCCAAAGAAAATATTCCATCGGAGGTTGTGCGTCATACTTGAATCGAGATTCTTGGTACATAATGGCCATCGGAATATGCACCGGCGCGCCCCAGCGCTCACGCGTTTCGATAGCGGCCTCGTACCAATCAGATTTCTCATAAAAAATATCACAGAGATTATCTGGATTTTTAGGTGGCGCTGTCGCACACCCCACAAGTTGAGTTAGCGCGAGGAGCGTGATGATTAAACGCATCAAGTAAATTGCTCTATTTTCTTGGCAATCAAAGCCAATGCCCTATCAGCTTCTGGAACCAACGGAGACAAAGTTTGAAAGACATGAAACATATCAGGGAAGACATCGTATGCTGTGTTTACTCGATCAGCACGTAAACGGCTGACTAAATCATCCACCTGCGCTTTGAATATCTCACTTCCTCCTGCCTGCACATACATTGGCGGAAAACCAATAAAGCTGGTCTCAGAAAAATCCGTTACACGTTTATGGTCTTGGACATTATCACCAAAACTGTTGACCCAGCGATTTACAATCGACTCTGACAACATGTCTACCGACTCAAACTCCGTCGATAAATACTCAGGCTCAAAAGGGCGAACCCATGGCGACAACAGAATCGCACCATCTACTGAACCAACCCGACCTTGCTCTTTTAACTCCCGAAGCGTGTTGAGCACCAGAGCGCCACCCGCAGAATCGCCCATGAGATATAACTGCTCCTGAGCATCTAGATCTTTGATAATTGATTCAACTACCTCCAAGCAATCTTCTTGTGCACACGGAAGCGGATGCTCAGGCGCTAATCGATAATCCACAGCAATAACTCGCATACCGCACAAAATGGCAATTTTCGCGAGAGTATATTTATACCCTTCGGCACTACCAATCACATATCCGCCACCATGAAAATACACTACCGTTGGCAAGTCTTTTGGATCTAGTTTTTTTGGATAAACTTCTAAAACAGGTACACCAGCAATCTCTCCTCGATGCGCTGTCACTTTTGATAAAGCAGGCCCTTTCATTGCGAGCAGCTTTTGCGTTTCTCTCAACCAATCATGACTCTGCGATTCATATTTATTAAACAGCATTTGCACAAAACGACAGGTAAATTCTGCGCGCCAACTTCGAGCTGAAAGTGAATTAGGTCGAACGACCATCGACGAAAAAGCGGAGGAGCTCGCACCGAGCACGGCAAAAGAATTCTTTAACATAGGTCATACTTCTTATTTTTAAACTAGGCCATTTTCGCATCAAAACGCCTAGCCATGAACATGATTATTGTTATGCAGAACGTTTCCAGAATACTAACAATGCCAACTGAATACACAAGACCGGTATTGCAGAAAATAACAAAGTCGTCCAACCAAAGGCATAAACAATTGCTCCACTCGACAAAGACGCCATGGCCTGCAAACCAAACACGCTAAAGTCGTTAATACCCTGCACTTTATAAGCTTCATTGCCTTTATAGACTTGCGGCAAAAGACTCGTGCCTGATACGAACAATAAGTTCCAGCCAACACCTAACAAAATCAAGCTGACATAAAAATGTACTAACTGAGGATCAGACCACGCAATAGCAATTGTGATGGCATAACATGCTAAACCCAGCCATAGCATTTTTAATTGACCAAATCGTTGTATGAGAAAGCCTGAAAAAAACGAGGGGATATACATCGACATAATATGTATTTGAATCACCCACTTCGTATCTTCGAGCGAGTGCCCCATTAGATTGTGCATTGTCACTGGCGTGGCGGTCATAACATAAGACATAACGGCATAAGCAATGGCCGCCGAGAGAACGGCCACCCAAAACACCGGCTGAGAAGAAATCTCAAAAATTGTCCTTTCTTCTGATGAAGAGCGCTGTTGGGAATCAACCGGCTTAGGCGCCTTAAATACAAACAAAACAGGCAAACTTAATGCGAGTATGACAGCGAGCAAGACAAACGAGCCACTGTAATGTTGGTCAAATAACTCTCTACCAACCTGCCCGAGCTCTGGGCCAACAAATGCTGCAACAAGACCACCCAGCAGTACGAACGAAGCAGCTGGCGCATGTTGAGATTCATCAACACTTTCCATCGCCGCAAACCGATATTGCTGAATTGCCGCTAGGCCAACTCCTAACAACATCACGAAGAAACAAAATCCCCAAAACGAGGTCTGCTCGATGGCTTGCGCTGCACCAAGTGCTGCGCAAATCATCATAAGAATATTGACGCGAAAAACAGTCGAACGCCCATAACTTTGCATCAAGCGCGCAATAGGAATGACCGCCATAGCCGTACCCACAACGATTGCTGCAACAGGTAACGTGGCCATTGCTTTATCTGGCGCCAACTCACTGCCAATCAAGCCACCGACAAACACAACTAACGGCGCCGTACTCAAACCTAAGGCACTTGCGACTGCCAAAAGCCAAACATTCCTATTTAATTTTTGCACAAACTCTCCTTATGCGAAAAACAGCAGCAAGATGCTTTGCGTTGCTTGAGCTCGATTGTAATAATGCGGGTTTGAATCGCATAAAAATGAAAGGAACAAAAAACTATGCCACGTTACCATGTCTATGGCCTCGGTGCTGCACTTGTCGACACCGAAATTGAAGTCACTGATGATTTTCTATCTCAAGCAAACATCGAAAAAGGTCTTATGACATTGGTAGATGAAGCACGCCAAACAGAGCTTCTCGATCATATGAAAGATCACCTAGTGGGTAGCAAGCGATCTAGTGGCGGCAGTGCGTGTAACTCAATTTATGCGGCAGCTTGCTTTGGCGCATCAACATACTACTCATGCAAAGTAGCTGATGACGATAACGGTACATTCTTCCATGACGACCTTGCTGAGGCAGGCGTCTCTACCGATCAATCAAAACATGAATCAGGTACAACCGGTAAGTGTCTAGTCATGATTACCCCAGACGCTGAGCGTACCATGAATACCTTTCTTGGGATCAGCGAAACACTAAGCACCGAGAACATCAACATCGATGCGTTGAAAGAATCAGAGTATGCCTATATCGAAGGCTATCTTGTTACGTCAGACACAGGACGCGCTGCGGCGATTGAGTTGCGCAAATTAGCTGAACAGCATGGTGTCAAAACAGCACTGTCGTTGTCTGACCCTGGAATGGTGCAATTTTTCGGTGATGGTCTCGCCGACATGCTCGGCGATAAAGTTGATCTTCTGTTTGCCAATCAAGACGAAGCCCTCGGCTGGACAAAGACCTCGAATATCGAAGAAGCCTGTGACGCGATGAAACAATACGCGACAAGTTTTGCGATCACATTAGGTAAAGATGGCGCAATGGTATTTGATGGCACAACGCTATCAAAAGTTGAAGGTGTGGCAGCAACAGCTATTGATACCAACGGTGCGGGAGACATGTTTGCTGGCGCATTTTTATATGCTGTTACTGCTGGAAAGTCCTACGTTGAAGCTGCTTCTCTGGCAAACAAAGCAGCTGCTCAAGTAGTCAGCCAATACGGACCACGCTTAAAAGCAGAGCAGCACCAAGTCTTGCTGTAAGTTCTTGTAGTCATGCTGTAAATCGGGGTCGGAGTATAAATACTCTGATCCCGATATTATAAAAAGCCAAACAAATGGCTCATTACGCCACAGGAAAACAGATTTCTTCTACTGTGCGCTTTTCTGGTTGAAAGCTATTTATTTTGTCATTACTTGGGTAGCCCAAGCACACACCGCAAATTAGCTTGTACTTGTCTTCAATATCAAAGAATGGACGAACATCGCCGCCCCACATTGCAACAGAAGCTTGCGCACATGTCCCAAGCCCTTTATCAGTCGCTGACAGCATCAGATTTTGCAAGAACATACCTGTATCAAGCGCACTGTATTCGGCACGTTCGCCATGAACAAAAATGAACATCGCTACCGGCGCATTAAAAAACTCGAAGTTTTTTCGCATCCAAGCATCGCGCGCTGCGCGATCATGTCGCTCAATTCCGAGTACACCATACAAGCCCTTGCCGCACTCAATTGCGCGTCTCTTTTGCTCGGATGGGTAATGAATATCTGGTTTGAAATCGCCATTAGGCAAGGCACCGCTCGTTATACCCCTCACGATTTTAGACACGCCTTTTAAACGCTGAATTTCGATACCCTTATCATACTTTTTCAATAACGCTTCAGCGATTTTATCTTTAGTCGCCCCTTTTGCTATCGCCACACGATACGACTGCGTATTAGAAGAACTTGGTGCTTTCAAAGCATCCGCAAGCAAGGTCTTTATCAAGTCATCACTTACTTCTTGGTCGGTAAAATCACGCGTGCTATTGCGTTTCGTAAGAACGTCTTGGAACTCCATCTTTTATTCAGGCCTCAGGCTTTTTGTTAGAACGTGCAGACTAAAAAACTCTGCACCAGATAGAAAGGGCTTACGGTAAAATTAAGTGTTTCGATCTATCAACACCCCATGTAAACTCACCATCAAAATTTAGTACTTGAACTGGAGATCTTTCGTGCGTTTAGTTTCGTGGAATGTAAATGGTGTTCGCGCCGTAATGAAAAAAGACTTTTTGGCTTCGCTCGAAGAAATGCAGCCGGACGTGCTTTGCCTTCAAGAAACCAAGGCACAAGACGACCAAGTACAGGAAGCACTTGCTGAACTCGAGGGCTACCACATCTACTCGAACTCAGCTGAAAAGAAAGGCTACTCTGGCACCGCGATCATCACGAAAGAAAGGCCTCTTTCTATTAAAAATGATATTGGCATCGATGAACACGATACCGAAGGCCGTGTCATTTGCGCAGAGTACGAAGACTTTTATCTCGTCACCGTTTACACACCTAACTCCGGGAGCGAACTCAAACGTCTGCCATATCGTCAAACTTGGGACAAAGCTTTTCTTGAATACATTCAAACCCTAGAACAAACCAAACCAGTATTAGTTTGCGGCGATTTGAACGTTGCACATAAAGATATTGATCTCGCGCGTCCGAAGCCAAACTACAATAAAAGCGCAGGCTACATGCAAGAAGAAATCGATGGTATGGATGCCTATACCAATGCGGGCTTTGTCGATAGCTTCCGACATATTCATCCAGAGCAAGGTGAGCGTTATTCTTGGTGGAGCTACCGTGCTGGAGCACGTCAGCGCAACATAGGGTGGAGGATTGATTACTTCTTAGTGTCTGACTCTTTTAAAGATCGCATCAAGAATGCAGATATCTTTGATCAGGTGATGGGTTCAGATCACTGTCCAGTGATGATCGAGATATAGTTTTGTCTGCTGATTATTGGGTTCTTATCTAACTTAGCAGCTCGCTAATAGAATCATTTCTTTTCTAGTCGGCAGCGGCCGACAGCACGTTAAGACCTTTGACGCCAAAGGTCTTAAAATGGCGAGCGACTCACCTCACCTTAAAAATACTACTAAACATGATTACGCTTCGTTGAGGATCGATAAACAGGATCTAACTATTTCATTTATTTCAAAAGAGAATTGCTCAATGCCATGTGAGTCAGACTCATCTAAGATCAAAGCATTAATCTCTTCGAAAGACCTCCAGTTATCGAGCAGAGCTCGTTTTTGTTTAATGTCATGAACTTGCTGACACATAAATTCAAAATTGAAAACGAAAGCAGAGTAATCCCTTTCTTGATTTTGAATCTGGATTAACGCGTTTCGGATTATTTCATTTACTTCAATGCTCATACTTCGATTTTAGGTTCTGCCATTTCAGTATCTAATCCTATCACTGTATTTAAGATTTCTTCCTTTTAAATGAAAGAAGAAGCGTCGAAATATGTAATCGTTGCCCCCCTTCTGACTAGATGAGTCGCGCGTAGAATAAACAGATTAACGCCGAGGACTGTCTGAACGACCGATAGGTAGGGAGTTCCGCAGGCGCTGTTTATTCTTGAGCAACGAATGAATCCGAAGTGCTAGGAAGCAGGGGCTGACTGGGACAAGGTGAATTGCGCAGCAAGAGAAGGTGGCCTGGGCCATTGTTCAGGGAGTGTCAGCGCACTCCCTTAACTCGTGCATCAGGACGAAAATTCTTAGTTAAAAAGGACATGAAGCCCTATTTCATTTGCATGTGTTTGGACAAACTTCAAACTCGAACTATTGGAGAAATGCAATAAATCCGTGTAGTCATAACCAAATTGAAGGGCAAACCCTCTTTCGGAAACTAAAAGAAAACCTTCAGAATCATTCAGATGAGGCGCCAATGAAGCTTTAACAGATTGCGTATCAGTCACTCTGTAGTACTGACAATCGTCAAGATTTAACAAGAAACATTCAGCGGAAATCGAAACAAACAGTTGAGACCGCAATGAGTTATAAAATGAAATACGATCGCTATTTGCTAAACCAATATACTCTGAATATTCTGTTCGAGATAACCAGTGATCAAATACGCAGACATAAGCCTTTTTGAAAAAGTTATCACTAGTGCCTTCCAATAACGCATGACGAAAACTCATTAAGAACGGAAGGTCTTTCAAGTCCTCTTGAGAAACAAGAACCAAACCTAATCTAATCCCAACTTCTTCAAACGATACCGCATAGACCGAAAACTCATACCCAGCTTTTTCGCTGCCGCAGTGCGATTCCATTTGGTATCTTGCAGCGCTTTTTCTATCTCTACGCGCTCTATTTGCTCAAGATAATCTTCTAAAGGCATATCCTCCGGTCGAGCCGATATAGAGTCTGTAGAGCTATCTTGGTTGTCGGGCTGAGCGCTCGGCTCAGAAAAGGTCTGGGTTGGAGATAAGCGCGGGCTGTAATCTAGCTGCAGATCTTGCTCACGAATAATATCGTCTTCACACAGCGTAAACGCACGTTCAATGATGTTCTCTAACTCACGCACGTTTCCAGGAAAGCTATAGCTTTTAAGCGCTTGCATTGCATTGTCATCGATGGACGAGTTATCGACACCACATTCTTGAGCGATATTCGACAAGAAACGCGTTGCCAATAGCGCTACGTCATCTTGGCGTTCGCGCAAGCTAGGTACCTGCAAGTTAATGACGTTAATGCGGTAGAACAAGTCTTGTCGAAAACTGCCGTCGTCGACCAATGCTTGAAGATCTTTATGCGTTGCACTCAAAACGCGCACATCGACGGCTTCTTCAGACTCACCGCCTACGGCACGCACCGCTTTCTCTTGAATAGCACGAAGCAATTTCACCTGCATATCTAAGGGTAGATCAGCCACTTCATCCAAAAACAAAGTGCCGCCATCCGCCGCTTTAAACAGGCCATCTTTATCTTGATGAGCCCCACTAAAGCTACCTTTTAAGTGTCCGAAAAACTCACTTTCCATCAACTCGCTTGGTATCGCGCCACAGTTAACTGGAATGAATGGCCCATCACGTCTGACACCATTGGCATGAATGGCACGTGCAACCAATTCTTTACCACTTCCGGATTCACCAGAGATGTATATTGGCGCTTGGCTGCGAGCGAGTTTAATAACCTGTTTGTTGAGCTTTTTGAGTTCGGCACTTTCACCGAGGAGCACCGTTTGATCACTAGGAATTGGCTGAGCAAGATCAACTTTTGTTTCAGCGAGTTTAAGCGCACTAGATACAAGTGTGCGTAGTTGCGTTAAATCGATAGGCTTAGAGATAAAATCAAATGCACCCGCTTTTAGCGCCTCAATGGCGGTTTCAACACTGCCATAAGCGGTAATCATAGCTATTGGAATATAACTGTGTTCGCTCTGTATGAAACGTACAAAATCAATACCATTGCCATCTGGCAGGTTCATATCTGTTAAACATAATTGAAAGGTAAACTCTGACAAAGCACGATGCGCTTCTTCGATACAATCAACACTGACGGTATCTAACCCCATACGCATCAGCGTGATTTCGAGAAGTTCTCGAATATCTGGTTCATCATCAATTATTAATACGCATGGTCGAGTCATTTAACGTCTCTACTAGTTTCTATCTCAGTCAATGCTGAAGTCTGTATTCAAATGTTTCTGGCTTAAACAATTCGTTTGTGGTGCGCAAATATAATGCGAAAACAAGCACCGCCACTACTGCTCTCAAGGTAACTTAAGTTTGCCTGATTGGCTTCACACAGTTCACGCGATATATATAGACCCAATCCGGTTCCTGTGCTCTCGGTTGTAAAAAAGGGCTCAAACAAATGTTTCTGATTCTCTTCCGATACGCCATTACCCGAATCAATGACATCTACGATAGCTTGTCCCGTGCCCGCTTTGCGTGACAAGCACACTTCAACCCCACCCTCGTTCATCGATTTCTCGATGTGGTATTGCGCATTGACAATCAAGTTAGTAAGCACTTGCTCAATCTGAGAAGGGTCAAATCGCGCCAGAGTGTCTTCCTTATTCAGAACGTTCACGCGGATGAGGATAGGAGAATCGCTTTGTTCTCGACACTGATCGACGACTTGCTCAAGCCAAGGTCGGAGTGAAATAGCCTGCACGTCGGGTTGACCACGGCGGCTCAAGGTAAGCGTATTTTCAATAATGCCATTTACTCGCGCGCAATGCCTTTCGATGATGCTAGTCATCTTGCGATCGGCTTCCGTCAATTCTTCTGACTCAGAAAGAAGCTGTGCGGCATGACTAATAGCGCCTAAGGGGTTACGCACTTCATGTGCGATACTCGCTGTTAAACGCCCAAGTGATGCTAGCTTTAATTGTTGCGCGCGCTGAGTGAGCAGACGAGTATCTTCTAAGAAAATAAGCGTATTATTTTTGCCAGCATTTTCCATTCGCGAAAAATTTGCTTGAACTTCAGGTAAGTCAGCACTCATTTGAAATGGCTTACTTCGCACCGTGGGTTGTCGCGACCACGCATCAATACGCTCAATAATTTGTTGAGGCAGGCGCTCTCCTGATTTCATACCTAGTAAATCAGAACATGCTTGGTTAAATGTCAGCACCTTATAATCAGGATCACAAACAATAATCCCAGTGCGCATACTTTGAATAATCTGATGATTAAGAGCTTGCAGCTCTGCGATATTTTTCTGTTGTTTGGCAGCGAGTTCTTCCGTTTGAGAAATACGGCGCGACAAGTTTTGAAGAATAAACGCGGTCGCAAAGTAGATAGCTCCAAATAACCCTGCTCGAGCAACATCGGAGAGCACACTCATATCTTGAATATAACGATCAAACTCAAGCGTTAGCGATAACAGACTTGCCACGGCCGCAAGCGCATACGCAGACAATCCACGAAGCATAATGTTTGCAGCAGCAACTGAAATAATAACTAAATTACTGAGCCCTCCAGTGATGCCCTCACCGGCATAAAACAAGGCATGAAGAAAACAAAGATCTAAGAAACCAAAGAAAAAGATATGGCTATCGTCAGCCTTTAAACGCGAACGATATGCCAGTAAAGAAACTAAAGAAAAGACAAAGTAAGTAGCTGCGATAACTTGAAAGGCTTCAATATCACGAAAATCGCTTACCGCGTATTTTTTAGAAAACGTCACCCCCCACAATAAAGCAGAAATAACGACGCGATAAAGATTGAAATAAGTAAATAAAGAACTCGGCATACTCGACGCGAATACAATTAAATAAAACGAATAACTTTGAGTATAAACAAGGACTTGAAAAGTGTTAGCTGAAGTCAGGCTCTTTTTCAGATTCTTTAAACATAAAGCGAATCAAAATAGCCATCACTATAATCGACAACAATAAACGACCAAGCAAAATGGGTATCCAATGTGCGCCTAATAATAGAAGCAATAAAGTGTCTTCAATGATGCTATGGCAAAGCCCGAGAAAGCATGCAACGACCTTCATATCCCGTGAATTGATCTCGCCTTTTTTTGCGGCATCAATGAGCAAACCAGCACCAAAACTCAGACCTAACATCAAGCCTACGATCGTGACATGACTCGCTTCGCGGCCAACTTTTAAGAGTTTTGTCAGCGGTAAAAGTAAAAATTCTAGTACTTGATCGAACTTAATAAGGCGTAAAAAACGCAGAAATAGCATGAGAGAGCTCAGTACGACCAATATGCCTGCCAACATTTCGAATTGCGCTCTCACCCAACCCCAAAAGCTGGTATCAGAAACACTGGGGGTCCAGAGAGCCTGACTCGTTTGCTCAGCAAGCGGCGTTACACTGAGACTGAAATAGGTAATCAAAGCAAAGACAAAACCACCGACACAGCGCAACAAGATCGTAATACGCCAAGAAACTCCTAATGCTTTCGCGACTGCCCCCTCAATAGGAATGGCATGAGCCACCAATACAAGCATCGCTAATGTTGTGATTTGCGCGACTGAGTATGAGCCATCACCCAATTCATAAAACACCACCATCGCCGCGTAGATATTTGTCAGAATGCTTGCAGCCCAAACTAAACCAAACTCACTCGGCAAACCAACAATGTTCATTAAGGGGGCAAGCAACGATGCGAGTAATTCTGTCGCACCAAGCTCTTGCAAAATTTTCACAACCATCACTGCTGGAACCAGAATTTTTAATAAAATCCAATACGCTCGTCCAACATCGTTTGCGAAAGTTTTTACTGCTTCTAGCTGCATAATGTCTGTTCTACGAATAATATACGCGGGGCCGGGGTCATTGCCTCATCATTTTTAGGAGTAGCATAACTTTGGATCTGCCAAGCGTCACGGTTTTATCTCTTTTCATTCCGACCTTTTTTATGGTGTCTATCACACCAGGAATGTGTATGACCTTGTCACTCACGCTCGGTATGCGTTTCGGAATGAAAGCCATCTTTTGGATGATGATTGGCGAACTATCGGGTGTTGGTCTTGTCGCGACATTGAGTGCCGTTGGCGTTGCCGCCATTCTTCTCACCTATCCAATTTTATTTAGCGTGTTAAAGATCGGAGGTGGATGTTATCTCATTTATCTCGGTTTACAGATGTGGCTATCAAAAGGAAAAATGGCCATCACCAACGATGCGGCAATGAACACTGTCTATTCTCCTACGGCACTGATCTCGCAAGGGTTTATCACCGCAATAGCTAATCCCAAAGGATGGGCATTCTTTGTCGCTTTGCTTCCACCATTTCTCGACCCAGAACGCGCATTATTCGGACAACTATCTGTGTTACTCGTCTTGATTCTCGTGCTCGAAGCGATGTGCTTAATTATTTATGGGCTTGGCGGAAAGAGTCTTGGGCATTTCTTGGGGGATGAAAAACATCAAAAAACACTCAATCGATGTTCTGGAGCCTTATTAGCAGGCGTAGGTATTTGGTTAATGATGAGCTAGCGTCTGGCCTGAGGAAGATTTACGTTATATCGCATCGCAACAAAACGACTAGCAGTGGCGGCTAGAGCGGCAAGCCCCATACAATATGCTTCAGGCACTCCTTCTGAATGTAGAACCATATACATTAACCCGCCGATAATGGCCGCAGATGCATAGAAATCTGAACGTAAGATCATCGGAATTTCGCGAACAAGTAAATCGCGAATCACACCACCTCCGGTCGCGGTCAAGGTACTCATTAATACAACGCCCACCCAACCAAGCTCATGGCGCACTGCAGTTGCTGCACCAATAGCCGCAAATACGCCAAGACCGATCGCATCTGCAAAACGGACATAGTCCATATGCCTTTCGACGCGGTTAGCAAAGAAGAAAGCAATTAAACCGGCAGCGAGAGCTGTAAAAAAATAGGTCTCGTTAGTAAAGGCTGCTGGCGGGTGCACACCTAGAATCGCATCGCGCATAATGCCGCCACCAAGGCTCGTCGCCAAAGCTAGCACCAAAATACCGAGTAAATCTAAGTGGTATTTTGCACCGTCAAAACCTCCTGACAGCGCAAAAACGAAGACACCAAACAGATCGAAGTACAGCAACCATTCCATCGAAGATTAGGCGTCCTTATTAAGCCATATCATATATTCACTCACCCCTTCAGCAACCGTCTTGAATGCTTGGTCATAGCCTGCAGCACGTAAGTTAGTCATGTCTGCCTGGGTAAAACTCTGATAACGGCCTTTTAAATGATCTGGGAAAGGAATGTACTCAACCTTTCCTCTGCCGTGAAAATCAATCACCGCGTCAGCCACGGCTTGGAAAGGTTCTGCCGCGCCTGTGCCTAAGTTATAAATCCCAGACTCAGCTTTGTTTTCCCAACACCAAAGATTCACATTGGCGACATCACCTACATAAACAAAGTCTCGCGTTTGACCACCGTTTGGATAACCATCATAGCCTTCAAACAACTTAGGATTTTCGCCTGCCTTAATCTGCGTATTCAAGTGGAATGCAACACTCGACATCGAACCTTTATGTTGTTCGCGCGGCCCATATACATTGAAGTAACGGAAACCAATCACTTGAGATTCGACTTTAGGCAATATGCGACGTACATATTGATCAAACTGAAATTTCGAATAGCCATATACGTTCAGAGGCTTTTCGTGTTGACGCTCTTCTTTGAATATATCTGAGCCGCCATAGACTGCAGCAGATGACGCATACAGGAACGGGATTTTTTTATCTAAGCAGTATTCAAGCAACTCAACAGAATACTGGTAGTTGTTCTGCATCATAAACTTGCCATCCCACTCAGTGGTCGAAGAACAAGCACCTTCATGGAAAATAGCGTCGATATCACCCAAGGGAGCATCATCATCAAGCATCGCCAAGAAATCATCTTTATCGAGATAATCTGCAATGTCTAAGTCCACAAGATTCACAAACTTTGTACCATCACTTAGATCATCCACAACAATGATGTCTGTGCGCCCCTGATCATTCAGCGCCTTCACAATATTACTTCCGATGAAACCTGCACCGCCGGTTACGATAATCATAATGCTTTCCTTTGTTGGCTATCCGCCATAACAATAATTTCTTGCGCGCAATTATAGGTACTGATTGCCGACAAATACACTCTAGATACGAAAGGTGTACAATGCGCGATGATTTTCAAGACAATGATAGAGATATACTGCCGGAGACAAACGTGGCAACTGCAATGGCAAAGCACATACTAGTGAAGACAAGAGAAGAAGCGGAGCAGTTAAAAAAGCAGCTGATTCTTGGTAAATCTTTTGAGGCACTCGCCAAGAAACATTCAACTTGCCCATCCAAAAAAAAAGGTGGCGATCTAGGAGAAATCCGCAAAGGTCAGCTTGTTAAGCCCGTTGAGAAAGTAATTTTCACGCAGCCTCTCAAGAAAATTCACGGCCCTGTTAAAAGCCAATTCGGTTTTCATTTGATACAAGTGTATTACAGAGATTAAGTTCTTAGTTGTGGTTAAAATTGGGGTCAGAGTAAAAGTACTCTGACCCCAATTTTCGTTAATGAAGTCCTAGGCTACTGCCAACCTTCAACACCCTGCATATCGGGCAATTTATGCGCAATGCCTTTATGGCAATAGATACACGTTTTTTCTCCCGTAATCAGGAACTTAGAATGCATTGCCTGAGCTCGCGGACTCTGGCGATTGAAGTCCATCGATTCGGCACTATGGCAGTTTCGACACTCTAAAGAATTGTTCGACTTCAAGCGATCCCACTCATGCTGAGCAAGTTCCAAACGTTTTTCTAAGAATTTTTCGCGGGTATTGATCGTTCCAAAAACCTTACCCCACACTTCTTTCGATGCCTGCATTTTACGCGCAATCTTGTCCGTCCAATTATGCGGTACGTGGCAGTCTGGGCAAGTTGCACGAACACCCGAACGGTTGTTGTAGTGAATTGTTCCTTTCAGTTAAGCAACCTTTGTAAGGCTTACATTTTGTAAGCTGTTGAATTTAATAGAATTCAATATTGTAAGGAATTCTTGGTTTTTTCTAAGCATTATTGAACTCAAATATGGGCTCTAAAGGATCAACATTATAAGCTGCAAGAAGAGAATTAACTGCACTAAATCGAGACTCAGCGCTAGCAAAATTCATGAAAAGTAAGTCATGCTTTCATCGCTTAAAACTTCTGCTGCTAGACAATTGCTGACCTTGGCACTGAACCATTCCTGATGCCTGCTTCAATAGGAAAGCAGAGGTCATCGAAAGCTCTTCACTCACTTAAGTCTTAACTAATCAAAGCGCTATTGAGCGTCGTTGTTTAAACTACACAAGGAAGTGAATTATGCTCGTTTAGCACCCGAGGGATCATGAAAAACCTTATGAAATCAAAGTTTTGAGTTGTTCTGTGGATTACATACGAGACCCCTCACTATTTCTACATACGTGACCCCTCATATTTGTGATAAAGAAATGAGCAAGATTCGAGTTTTTTCATTTAAAAACAAAGTAGTATATGAGAAAGGAAAGAGACCACCTGTCATACATATGAGGGGGGTCTCACTATACAAATGTTATAACTTTTAGTTGCACGGAAGTTACGATGAAAAAATAGATAATAAGTTTGGCGATTATCGCTGTTTTGGGGTTTGCGAGCTTATGGGGCTATGAAATGGCAAATGAGGCCATTGAAGTCGCAGCCGGAGAAGCCGTCGAGCAAACTCTATCTAGCAATACAATCACTCAGTTAAAGCTTATTTCCGAAGTCGAGCAGTTAATTCAAAACGGCAACCTAGAGGCTGCATCTGCCAAACTGAAAAAATCGAAAGAAACTCATTTGTATATATTAAGCACTTATTGTGCTTTGCCTAAATGCAAAGAGGCGGTAAATACTTATGGCCCCTAAAATCAGTTATAACAAGTGCAGCCATGCTCGCCCTGCGGGCTGGACCTCCGCTTCTGTATATAAATCGAAAAGTTTTCGCGCCGCGAAATGTCCGCTTCTTTGTATCAGGTATTTTCAAAGCCCGTCAGAATAGCCCCATAAGAATGAAAAGCGGACATTGGTTTTCCATTCGCAAATAGACAATAACGGACCTTAAGATCTGGCATCAAAGTTTAACTCTGAACATTACCTTTGTTCGGATAGCAGACTTTTGAGGGAGGCTTGAATCATCGCTTTCCGTCCCACTAGCTCCAAACATCCTCACCAGGAAAATCAGGCCAGCGCTAATACAATGCGATTCATTGCAAAGGATGAGAAAGCAAACATTTTTGCCTTGTGTTTATACGCTTATTTCATCGCTAAGCAGTTTGCCACCAACCTAGCTCCGAGCCTTCATTTTCTGTTTGGTCCCAACCGCCTCTAACAAGCTCATTTAGTATGAGGTCAGGATCTAATTGCTGAATGAACTTCGTAACTTTTAAAGCATCATCTCGACTAATGTCGACTGCGTCATCATCGTCTGCATTCGCATACCCTGAGACCGAGGAAATCTGTCTCCTGCCACCTTCTGAAGAAATTGCTACCTCAAAGCAAATATCTTTGCCTTCTACCACATAGCCATGCTCTTTCTCTTGTATGACTATTTTGTATTGATTCATCTTTCGTTTAATACCCTTACTAGTTTTAAATTATGTTGGGTACCCATAGATTACCCTTAGTGTGTTACGTAGCGAGACCAAAGTCTTTTGATTCCAGAACCCCGTCCAAATCCTTAGTTGCCGTTAAAGAGCGACCTTAGCTCTTATCGAAGTTTGATGGCTTCTTAGTCGAACAACATGGCGGCACCGGGTCGTGACCGCCAGGATGCATAGGATGGCACCGAGACAGCCGCTTTATTGTTAACCAAACTCCTTTAAGCGCGCCATGAGTTTTTAGAGCTTCGACGGCATATTCTGAACAAGTTGGCGTAAAACGACAACGAGGACCAATAATGGGGCTAATAAATAATTGATAAAACTTTACTAACAGAATCAATAGCGCTACTGGCAAGCGCTTAATCTTCTGAAGATAGCTAGCTAGATCCCTTTTCACCAACAAAAATCCTAACTCGCCGAAGATGAAATCACAGGGGGCTCCTTCGAACTCTTCGCTGAATTGTATTGATGAGTTTCTTGTTTATGTTTATCCGTTGTTTGCTCATCTAGATACACAACTTTTTCTTCGCTAAGCATTAAATCTCGCATATCCGCAACATATAAATGAAAGTCTTTGATCTCGCTATTGGGAATCGATTTAAGCATAGGAATATCTGCGGTCATTGGATTAACTGGCCGACCTTTGATGTGCAACTCATAATGTAAATGAGGACCAGTAGAGCGACCTGTATTTCCAGAAAGAGCAATGACTTGACCACGTTCAACCTGCTGACCTTTCTTTACCAGTATCTTGCTAAGATGAAGAAATCGTGTCGAGTAAGGGCCAAACTCATCTATATCAATATATTTACCTGCGTAGCGATGGGAGGCAACACGGGTGACACGACCATGTCCTGTAGAAAGTATCGGCGTGCCAGTTGGCATCGCAAAATCGACCCCATTATGAGGCTTCACCCTTCCGGTAACAGGGTGGACTCGTCGAGGGTTAAAGTGTGAGCTTATACGATATTTCTTTTTTGTTGGATAGCGCAAAAGTACGGGGACTAAGCTTTCGCCCTTCGCATTGTAGTATGAGCCATCGCTGTGTAGGTAGGCGCCAAATTCTTTTCCCCTAGATAGAACACGTGCAGCAAGTAATCTATCTTTACCAATCGTCTTTCCTTCAACAGTCTCTTGCTCCATGATGACTTGAAAGTGGTCACCAGCTCGTAGGTCTCGTCTAAAGTTGAGGGAGCTTTTGAGAAGCTGAGTAATCGTCATAACACCGTTATCGGTTAGACCTGAAGATGAGGCCGAAACATAAAAACTGCCGTCTATCTGCCCACGTGTCACCTCGGCAATTTTGTCTGTTGGAGTAAGCTCTTCTTGGTATATGAAATCATCGTTATTGTATTGATACGTAACTGTCTTACTTGGATCAACGATGCGAGACAAGGCTTCGAGTCGATTGTCTTCACGCTCGATACGAAAAATCAGTTGATCCCCTGGTTGTAAAACATCCAGCTCTAAATACGGTTCATCAGCCTCTATAATTTCATATAGCTCGTTGATAGAGAGCTGCTTTCGCTTGAATATCGCCTCTAGGGTATCGCCTTCCACTACTGTGTAACGCTGGTCTCGAAACCGTTTTTCTTGCGATTTTTGAGGGAGATGATTATTTGTTGAATCCTGTTTTTGATCGATGAGCTCAATAGGAATGATGCGTTGATTAGTGGTAGAGGCTGATGGTGATGTAGAGCTGACACTGTACCAAAGCAAGCTTATGAGACCAATAAAACCGAAAGATACTTGAATTCGACCAATGAGCAGCTTATTAAAAGTGATTCTGTTACGTCGCATTTTTTATTCATTTTTCTTAATGAGGAAACCATCCATAGCCGATATTAAACCTTAACTCCCTCTGATATGTATTTACTATCATGGCAACGAGAATTAATATAGTTACGATGTAACATATCATTCTATTCTACTTAGCTCGCATAGCAACAGTAAGATATCAATCAGTAAATTCCATTACTGGCGTGGGCTGCATATTTTGATCGACCGCTACAAACTTAAACACGCCACTGATGGCCTTGGTTCTGCCATCGTGATACATACTCTCAACCCACATTTCAACCCGTACTGTTAAGCTCGTTCGCCCCACGTCTGCGACTGAAGCAATAAGTTCGACCACACTTCCAGCCGGTACAGGATGCTCAAAGTCGATTCGGTCGCTGCTAACCGTGACTAGACGTTTGCGTGAAAAGCGGGTGGCAGAAATGAATGAAGCTTCGTCCATCCATTGCATTGCTGTGCCACCAAACAACGTATCGTGATGATTTGTCGTGTCAGGAAAAACCGCTTTAGTAATACGTGTAAGGGAGAGTTCCTTACGTTTTTCGAAAATTGAATCGTTCATTATTATCCACCAACTTTTTAGGCAACTATCAGCCAAACATCATTTACAGCGCCAACTGAACTAACATTCGAATACCTGTAATAAGCAATACAACAGCAAATACTTTTTTCAGTTTAGCCGCATCCAGTTTCGCGGCAAGCGATGCGCCAATTGGTGCAAAGAAAACAGTAAGCGGAACAATACAGATGAAACCAATCAAATTCACGAGACCATATGTACCGACAGGAGCATCGCTTGGTGTGGTTCCCAATAACAGCATCGTTAACGCGCCTGGCAAAGATATGATAAGACCAATCGCCGCAGCCGTACCAACCGCCTTGTGGGCTGGATAATTGTATAGCGTAAGCAAAGGAACAGATATTGTCCCGCCACCGATACCAACCATGGAACTAAAAAACCCAACGGACGTCCCCATCACTGATTGTCCAGCTTTGCCCGGCAAACTTGTAAATAACGCTGACTTTCCTGTTCTAAATAACATATTGAGCGCGGATAAGGTCGCGATCACACCAAATAGCATTGTCAACCACGTACCATCGACGCGCGTAACTAGCCAGCTGCCCACCAACACACCAACGAAGATGAATATGGCCCAACGTTTTAGCAGACCAAAATCTACGTAACCTTTACTGTGATGAGACCGAATGGAGCTGATTGAAGTAGGCACGATCGTCGCCAGTGAGGTGGCAGTTGCCACTACCATGGAAGACTCGGGACTGACGCCAAAGCTCTGAAACAAGAAAAACAATACAGGTACGATGACGATTCCGCCACCAACGCCTAATAATCCGGCAAGGATACCAGCAAATACTCCTGTCGCTAACAAGGCTAAAAAGGTGGGAAAGTTTTGTGTTAAAAATTCAATGATACTCATCAGTGACTACTTCTGCTTTGAGTGGTTTATCTAGGTTTGCTCACAATTGTTTTGACTTTTAAGCGGCCAATTCTCGTCTGACGATATCGGCACCAGCGCGTAAGGCTTCAAGTTTTCCTCTTGCAATTTTTCGGGATAATGGGGCCATGCCACAATTGGTGCACGGATAGAGCTTATCTGCATCGACATATTTCAAAGCGCCTCGCAAAGTCTCAGCGACCTCTTCGGGCGTTTCGATAGTTTCATTTGCTACATCAATGGCACCGACCATCACTTTCTTGCCTCGAATAAGTTCAAGAACCTCAACCGGTACGCGACCGTTATGGCACTCTAACGAAACAATATCGATATTAGATTCTCGTATCGATGGAAATGTCTCTTCATACTGTCGCCACTCCGAACCTAAAGTCTTCTTCCAGTCTGTATTGGCTTGAATGCCATAGCCATAACAAATGTGTACAGCGGTCTCGCATTTCAGACCTTCAATCGCCCGCTCTAAACACTTAATGCCCCATTCGTTGACCTCATCAATGAAGACGTTAAATGCAGGCTCATCAAACTGGATAATATCAACACCAGCCGCTTCGAGTTCCTTAGCCTCTTTGTTTAAGGCAATGGCGAATTCCCAAGCCAGTTTTTCACGGCTCTTGTAGTGCTCATCGTAAAGCGTGTCCACCATCGTCATAGGACCGGGAAGCGCCCACTTTATTGGCTGTTTGGTTTGTTTGCGTAAGAACTTCGCATCTTCAACAAACACTGCTTTCTGGCGACTCACTGGACCAACAACAGTCGGCACACTCGCGTCATAGCGATTTCGAATCCTAACCGTTTTGCGCTTATCAAAATCAACGCCGCTCAGGCTCTCTATGAAAGTCGTTACAAAATGCTGACGCGTTTGCTCACCATCACTCACGATATCTATTCCTGCATTTTCTTGCTCCTGCAAGGTAACGCGAAGTGCATCTTGTTTACCGGAGACTAAGTCCTCTCCCTCCAACTTCCATGGTGACCAGAGTTTTTCAGGTTCCGCTAACCATGAAGGCTTGGGTAAGCTACCAGCCGTCGAAGTAGGTAATAATTTTTTCATCATGAATTTCCGTCTTTTTAGGCCAATCACGAGGCTAGGTTTTGTAAAACATCGTTTGATGGGGAAAAGTTTGCCGACCATTTTTCTAGAACATTCTGGTAGGGCTTTATAAAATTCTCCTCAGCAAACTTCCCTTGCTTGATGGCTAACTGACTACGTTCCTGTCTGTCATAAACAATTTGCGTTAAGGAATGATCTGAATGCTTCAATTTTGGCTGATAGTGATTACCCGCCACCGCGTTAGCGTTGTAGATTTCAGGCCGATAGATTTTCTGGAAGGTCTCCATCGTACTGATGGTACTGATCAACTCTAGATTGGTGTAATCGCTAAGCAAATCGCCAAAGAAGTAGAACGCAAGCGGCGCGACACTGTTTGGTGGCATAAAATAACGCACTTCAAAGCCCATCTTTTTGAAGTATTGTTCAGTCAAAGAAGATTCGTTTGGTAAGTATTCAATGCCTAAGACAGGATGACCGTTTTCTGTACGTTGATAAATTTTATTATCAGACACACTCAGACAGATAACAGGCAGCTTGTTAAAGTTCTTTTTGTAAGTATCAGAGCAGATAAAATCTTTGAATAGATTGCCATGTAGATCGCCAAAGTTATCAGGAATACTAAAATGATCCTGGTCTTTATTATGATCCAAAAGCAGCACGCTAAAATCATAATCCCGAACGTAAGATGAGAAGTTATTCCCTACAATGCCTTCAATTCTCTTATTCGTAAGGCGGTCAACAACATAAGTCTTGAGAATTTCTATCGATGGAAATTTTTCACCATTTCCTTCGATATCCATGTCGACCGATACAATCTCCAAGTCAACTGAATAGCGATCACCTTTTGGGTTGTCCCAATTAGCGAGAGCGTTGAATCGGCTATCCACCATTCTCAAGGCGTTTCGCAGATTCTCTTTACGGCTTTCACCTCTCGCCAGGTTTGCGAAATTAGTTGTGATTCGAGTACCGTCTGATGGACGATAGTGTTCATCAAACTGAATTGTCTTAATTGTGTATGTAAACCCTTTACTCATGGTGACCTGACCTCCCGTATACATGCTATGCCGCATTTAAAACTGTATATAGTTATACCCAGATCAAATCATGAATAAAATTGATTTTATTTCATTATTTTATGAGTTTTTATCATACTTAATTGAAGCGAGAGGATAGAACCTAGCGAAAAACCTAGGTTTTACCGGTTGATATCGGATATTCGTAGCCACGTGCCATTTCAATAAATGCATTGAGATACTTAATATCGCCATCACTTTCACGCGTCCCCACGAATATCTGCTTGGCAATGCCCTCTCTACCTAAACGCACCACACTTAAAGGAAGCTTTTTACAATACTCCTCTGCTAACCAACGTGGCAGAGCAGCCACACCGCGCCCACAAGCGACCATCTGTAACATGATCTCGGTCGTCTCACTGGTTTTGTGAAGTCTGGGCACGACACCCGCCGGATTAAGGAACTGGCTATAAATATCGAGTCGATCAGTGGCGACCGGATAGGTCAGTAAAACCTGGTCTCTTAAATCTTCTGCTTCTGCATATTGGCATCCAACTAAATCGTGCCCCCGAGGCACAACCAAGACCTGCTCATAATCAAATACAGGGGTGAAATTTAGGCCGCTTTTATAGAACGGATCTGGCGTCACCAATAGGTCAATTTCGTAATCTAACAGTGCGCCGACACCACCAAACTGGAACTTCTGTTTTACATCTACATCCACATCTGGCCACGCATCCAAGAACGGAGAAACGATTTTTAACAACCATTGATAACAAGGATGGCATTCCATACCAATTCGCAATGTGCCTCGCTCACCTTGCGCCATTTGCTTGAGCTTTTCTTCAGCATGATCTAGCAAGGGAAGCACGCGATTCGCGATATTTAATAGATAACGACCTGACTGAGTGAGACGCAAACTGCGCCCTTCTCGAAACCAAATTTCGGCGCCGAGATTATCTTCCAGCTTTCGCATCGTGTGACTTAAAGCGGATTGCGTCACGCAAAGCGCTTTAGCAGCCGCCGTTAATGATCCGTTCTGTTCAACGGCGTGCAGAATTCTAAGGTGAGTACGTTCAATCATCGTTAAGTTCAGCAAACATCATGCATGACAAATATTAATCGGTACGTGAAAATATACCATTTTTACTCATCATAAAAGTCCTCTAAACTTGCTAGAACTCGATTATTGAAATAGTAATGACGGCTTTGATATGAACAAAGTTGCGAATAAAGTTACGCACGAATGTCAGGTCTTGAGCGCAGAACCCTTGACCAAAGATACCCTAGAGATTGAATTACTTTCTCCCGTCGGCACCTCGCTGAATTATCATGCAGGGCAGTATCTGCAGCTGGAACTCGATCTAAATGATGATGGAGAACCACAAGCGTTTTTTTATACCATTGCGAATCGTTGCGACCCAAACCAAGCTCGTCGAATACAACTGTATATTCAGAATGGTAGTGAGTTAGCCGGTAGAATATTGAAACACCTTACAAAATGTCTTATCGATGGGGCATCAGTGTCCGTGACCTTACCGATGGGGCAGGCTTTTTTGCAAACCAACCTTAATCAAAGGCATCTATTGATCGCCTCGGGATCAGGTATCGCGAAGATTAAATGCTTAACCGAAGAGGCTCTTACAAGACAACCTAAAGCACTGATCAATATCTATTGGTCGAATAGACATATCGACGACTTCTATCTGCTAAACCAATTTCAAGGCTGGGCAAAACAACATAAGAACCTCACCTTTACGCCGATTTTAGAAACAGAAAATAGTGAATGGAATGGCCGCTCCGGTTATATCTATGAGGTGATTGAGCATGATTTTGAAGACCTCGACAATACCAAGGTTTATCTATGCGGATCGCCCCAAATGGTATACGGCACTATCGATAAACTTGAATCCAAAGGCCTTAACGAAGCAAATTGCTACTCCGATGTTTTTGAATACGCGCCTAGAGAACGACGAATAGCAATTTAGGAATTGGACAGTTCAGTTCAACGCCCTTGCCCTATAGGAAGGGTTCTCTGGTAACAATGTTTTAATCTCAAGCAAACACGCATGGCACAAGCAGCCTTGCCAATGTTCCGAAATAAACGCCATTTGTTCTCTAGATAAGTGGACATCGCTACAGTGGCAAATTGTGATTGATCCCATTTTACATTCAAAGGGTGATCCACAACGGGGGCATTTGATTACTTCATGGTTCGGCATATTTCTTTACAACGCAAATTGAACTCGGTAAACGGTCCTTTGCGAAAAAAGAAGAAACTACAGGAGGCAAGATAAGCGGTAACACTAAGCTTGCTTAAGGCAACTAAAACCTGTCTTTCTATACCTCATGATCGCGAAGGCATGAAAGTTCACCCAATAGTTTGTGGATGAACTGCGTTGGCAGGTCTTCGGACTTAAGGGCAAATAAGCTGAGCTTAGTTTTCTACGGCGACGGCTTCCCGGAGCTCTTTCCAGTGCCTGATCTTAATCTATATGAGATACCAATCGTGTCGCTTTCGTTCCCTATTACCGCTGCGCGTCAGTTCTGGATTCTCACCAGATTTCCTCTTAGCACAACCTGTAGATACCCTAAGGCATCTATTTAATAGGCGTGAACCAATGCGGTACTGAATATAAGTTTACTGGCCTAATTATGCAACTAGTGGAGTACTAGTCGCCATGACTCAGCAATTCAAATTAAAGAAGCGTTGTGACTCTATCTATACCAGTTCTATAGGACCATGATCATCACAATGCCCGTTGTGCACGTGGTGTAACCTGCCATCCACTAAATAATCTATGTGATCTCCATGAGGCACCGCTTCGTGGCCACAACCTGGACCATGAACATGATCTCCGCAGGAGTGTAAAGGCTTACACCCATCTGGATTAGCGTCACTAACCTCGATGGTATGTTCATCGTAGTGATCTTCATGGGGGTGGTGTAGATGCCCGCCATGAATATAGTCGATATGATCGCCATGACGAATCGCAGTATGTCCACAGTTTGGGCCATGAGTGTGATCAGGGTGGGATGAAGTGTTTGAGCAAGACATAGTATTCCTCCACAATCCGAATATTAATCAGCGGTCTATGTCAGTTTAGTCGACTATGAATGCCTTAGTATCAAAAGTACTCAGGTGATAAGATCATTTTGTTATTACTAACATTGAGCTTCAGTCATTTAGTGCGCTTCTATCTTTAAGCACACATCGAAAAACAAGCGATTTTCAGGTCTGCAATGTCTGTTTAGGTAATTGAACTAGGTCAAAGTTAGACCAGAAAACTCGGCCAAATACTAAACCGATCCCTAATGACGGTTTAGGAGGTATTTCTACCAAATTGGAATGACCGCTTTCTCATGAAAGTGAATGCCCGCAAACCAAGATTTCTTTCCTGACTGAAGGTCCGCTTTCCTCTTTTAGCCAACGTACAGCACCAACTCATATAATATTGTTTTTGTTATTCTTTCTAAGTAAGGATTTTATAACTGAAGAACATGGTTTATTACTTTTATAATTTCCATGCAAACAGCTATGTGTCGGTTAGATACTAGCCTTGTATTACAGATAAGGCGAGGAATCATGTTCATTATTTAATCAGAAATTCTTATTAATATAAGACTAGTGCGAGAAGAAAAAAATTGATTGATATCGATCAACTGCACACTGAAAACGACGTGAAGCAATTCAATAATTTGAGCAAGAAGTGTTTTATCAAATAAAAAAGGCAGAATGGAGACAGTCTGCCTTTTTGGTTTCTTTAGATTTCGATTTACTTGAGCTTTCTCGCGCGGAATTTGCGCCCTTTTATTTTTCCTTCATTCAGAATATTCAACGCCTTGCGCATCGATCCTGATTTCACTGCGACATAACTTGCTCGTGCAACGATTTTAATTTTGCCGACTTCAGAGCCGGCTATTCCGCCATCTGCTGTTAGGGCTCCTAATAGATCTCCGGGGCGTACTTTCTCTCGTTTACCGCCAGAAATTTCTATCGTCACGAACTCAGGTTCAGGAAAACTACCCTTTGCCTTAAAGCTAGCAGCATCGAGATATTCAAGTGCTTGTTGGCGCTCACCTTCTAAAATTTCGAGCTTGTACCGTTGCTTCGCTGTGTAGATGCTATAAGCTTTTCCTGAGTGACCAGCGCGACCAGTCCGCCCAATACGATGCACATACACTTCACTGTCTCGTGGCAAGTCATAATTGACGACAAGAGCAACATCATCGACATCTAAGCCACGAGCCGCGACATCTGTCGCGACCAAAACACAGCAGCTTCCCTGCATAAATCGGGTTAGAACAGAGTCACGCTCACGTTGTTCCAAATCACCATGAAGGGCTAGTGCGCTGGCGCCAAGATCATTCAGTGATTGCGCCAAGTCATCACAATCTTGCTTCATATTTGCAAAAACAATTGCGGTCGCAGCCTGCGTGTGACGCAAGATACGCGCGAGTACTTCTTGTTTATTACGCTCTTCTACTTCAATAAAACGCTGTTCGATATGATCGTCACTATGCTCGCTTTCTACAGTCACCATTACAGGATTATTCAATAGTCGTTTCGCTAGGGAGGAAATTTTATCGGGATAGGTCGCGGAAAAAAGTAGGGTCTGACGTTGCGCAGGGCAGTGCCCTACAATATGTTCAACGTCCTCCAAAAAGCCCATATCTAGCATTCGATCAGCTTCGTCCAAAACGACGGTATCAACGTTATTGAGTTTGAGCGTTTCTTTTCGTAAGTGATCTTTAATGCGTCCCGGTGTGCCCACAACAATATGTGCACCGTGTTCGAGCGAACCAATTTGAGGTCCCATTGGCTGACCACCGCACAAGGTCAATACTTTTACATTGTGCATACCTTTCGCTAGCTTGCGCGTCTCTTCCGCAACTTGCGTCGCTAATTCGCGCGTTGGGCACAAGATCAAAGTTTGAATATGATATCGCTTCGGCTCCAGTCTATTCAGTAGATTTAACGCGAAAGTCGCCGTTTTACCACTTCCCGTTTTTGCTTTCCCGATTAAGTCTTTTCCATCAAGCAAGTTTGGCAAGGCAGCACTTTGAATATCAGTCATAGTCTCGTAACCAGCTTTGTTTAAAGCATCCAACAATTCTGGTTTTAAAGCTAAAGAGGAAAAGCTTTGATTAGTCATGGCGTATAAATCTGTGAATAAAAAGAGAATGTTGCCGTACGCTGAATAGTGAATGAGCGCAGAGCAAGAAAGAGGCGCTAGAGTAATCTAGTTGAAGAGAAAGTAAACCTTGAATCGAGGAGTTTAACCACGCTCATACATAATTTTCTTGGTGCCACCTTCACAGCTACCGACTTGTTCACCCGGAGCTGAGGCGTCTTTTTCAACAATAGTAAGCTTAAAGCTTTTCACCCCATTGTTTTTAATCTTGGCTTCGATCTCATCTTTCAACTCATTACAATCTTTGAGTTCTGCGCTAGCAATCAAAGGTAATGCAAGAAGGGTCATTGCTACGCCCCACGCGAAAATATTTTTCATAATCCACCTAATAATTTAATGGACGGCAGAAGAAGAGTAGCAAAGAATCGAAAAGATGCAGGATTATAAAGAGCTATGAAGGATCGACTTCTTGATAAACGACTTTGTAGCCAGAACCGCAGTAGCCAACCACTTTGCCTTCAACATCATCATCGATTTCAGCAAGAACTAGCTCGAAACCGTCGTCTTCGTCTTGCCCATATTGAATCTGTAGATTAGACATCATCACTTCGCAATCCTTAGGCATTGCCATTAAAGATGACGAAAAGCCGAACGCTATCAGTGCCAACACTATTGAGATTTTTTTAAACATGATGTGTACCTCCTGTATGTTCTTAAAGTATAGCAAACCTGCACCATTACTCGGTTCTAAGGCCTACAGAATAAGGGCTAGGATCTATTTCTGAGGACTGTGTATCAATTATTTTGCTTAATAACTCTACCGATGCCGGCGCTAATACCAAACCATTCCTAAAATGCCCTGCATTCACGTAAACGTGTCGATAACCCTCAATACGGCCAATACTAGGAATACCCTTTGGCGATCCGGGTCTAAGGCCTGCCCAATGATGACTAACCTTATACTCAGCCAGACTCGGGAATAAGGAGATAGCACTGTCGATTAGCGACTGCTTCGCTTCTTCATTGGTTAGCTTTTCAAAACCGGTATATTCAAGCGTACTGCCTGCCACCACCTTTCCGTCTTTTCTGGGAATCACATATCGGCCATCACTCAACACTACGCGATTGACCAAACCAACTGGCGCATCAAACACCAGCATTTGGCCTTTCACTGGTTCAATCTCTGACGAGATCTGAGGCATGAGCTGAGATGTCCATGCTCCCGAGCAAACGACAACTAAATCGGCATGATCTACTTCGCCAGAGGCCAAGTTCACTCTACCCTCATCAATTCCCACAATCTTTTGATTCTCACGCACGGTAATGGCCGCGTGATGATTCATGATCGTTCTTAAGGCTCTTAATAAACGTGGATTACGAACACTCGCAACCTTTGGCATCCACAAAGACGATGCAAAACCTGTTTTCAGTTTTGGCTCTAGATCATAGAGACGTTCAGCAGAAATTGTTTCCATCCAAGAGGCATTATTCTCGGCCCAGTTAAGCGCAGCCTGTTGGTCTTCAACATTCAACACTAATAAGCCGTGATGGCTAAGCTCTGGATCGATACCACTTTCCGCTTCGAGATCTTCAATCAGCTCGGCGTAGATAGCTTGCGATCGCTTTGCGAGTGCTGTCACTGGAGAAGAATAACGCCAGGGATATAGAGGAGAGATAATTCCTCCCCCAGCCCAGCTCGCTTCGCGCCCTAGTTGGCCTTGGTCATACAAAACCACATCAAACCCATTGTGTGCCAAATCACGAGCCTGCAACATGCCAATCACACCCGCACCAACAACAATCGCCTTCATTCAAATCCCCTTATAAATATGCGCTTGTATTCTACGCGCTGGCTGAGGAAAATGGAGCACGAGTTAAAGGATTGACTCAACTTTTTATTATAATCAAGGATTGATGTTATGACATATTCTTCGCATTACTCGCGTGGCTTTACGCTGCTCGAGCTTCTCATCGCTTTTACAATTATCGCCATCACATTTGGCATTTCATTTGGTAGTTTTTCGTTTATTGAAAAACAACGTGTCGAGCAAAATGCACGCACTGTTATTCAAGCCATCATGTATGCGCGCAGCCTCGCGATTAAAGAAAACCAATCTGTTTTTATATGCGCAAGTGACAACGGAAGTCATTGCGATAAAAATTGGTCGAATACGATGATGATTTATCGCGATCTCAACGGAAATAAAAGCTTCGACACATCTGATGACATGATTCACTTATTTGAAATTGGTAGTGATGATAACCGCATTCGCTGGGGTTCGTTTCGAAGACAAGACTATCTTGAGTTTTTACCGACAGGGATGACCAACTTTCAAAATGGCACCTTTACGGTTTGCGCAAATAATAAGAACGTTGAGACGGCGGTGCCTGTAATCGTCAATGTAGCGGGACGCCCATACTTTGGAAGAGATTCCAACAACGATGGTGTTCGTGAATATAGCGGTGGCAGCCCCGTACAATGTTCTTAAACAAAAAACGGGGACAGAATCTTTTTACTCTGGCCCCGTTGTCTGCATATTAATGCGAGTTTAACGCCAACAATCAGCTGGGTTAGCCGGCGTTTTTACACCCGCCGAATCAATCGTCATAGTGCCACAACGGTCATTCGCCATAATATTTCCTGCAACTGGTGCAGCTTGCAGAGTATATTTTTGAGCCGCTGTTGTATCCGTCGTGACATCATCCGTATCTAAAATAGTGATGGTATAAAAACGCGCAATTTCTTGATCTAAGCCATATAAATCCGCACCTGGCGCACCCGTATCGGCACCACCATCGGCAGCATTCGAGTAATGATTATTCTGCGTGTACCAGCGCTCAAGCGCTGAACTCAAGCCCATCAGCTCGCTTTGCGCATTCGCGCGATGCGTTGACGCTACATTCTCTTGGTAACTTGGGTAGGCAATCGCGGCCAAAATACCGATGATCGCCACCACAATCATCAACTCAATGAGGGAAAAACCCTGCTGCTTATTTGTGTTCATGTTTTTTCCTCTCATTATTGATTAATCAACTCAAACCAACCTAAACGGCCTTCTCGATCAGATGCAGAGCCATAGTTGAGTGGACCTTTAGTGATAGTAACCTGATCAATGACATTATTTGAATCGCTGGGTGGCTGCTCTTTATTTGAGCCATAGTAGTTTTTACCAAGTACGTTGACCTCGTTGGTGAAGTTATCGTTCTTCATACCGGCACCGACGTCGTTCTCGTTAATAACACCATCGCCATTCAAATCAAGAATAGGCTTGCTTGGATTTAAGCCGGTTAACAAAGGCAAGGCATATAAGTAACTTGCACCACCACCGGAACACTCAGATACATCTGGTACTAAGCTTGAGAAGAAAGCAATCGGACCAACATCTGAGTCGAACAACAACTCTGGTTTTTGCGTTACACGCTCACCTTCAGCAGATTCACCGGTAACAATAAAGTCGATATACCAACCTTCATCATTATCCCAGTTCACGTCTGTACCAACCAGTGACTTCACCTCATCCGTTTCCGTAAAGGTTCTAGACGCTAGATCTGTACGGACTAGCTCTTGTTCAGTTCCGCTATCCCAGATGGTGTAATAGCTTTGGACATCCACATTCGCTTGATCGCCATCTACTAAATACTGACCAGTACCAAAAGTAACTAAAGCATTTGGCGAGAAACCTTTATTGGCTTGCGCACTGTTCAATGCCAAACTAGGTGCTGCCGTAATAGGCTGTGCCGTACCATTACTATCTTTTGCTGAGAATAATGGTTTTGGTGTTGTGCCAGAGTTATAGGCAGAGCCCCAATTGGCAGCATTTGTATTACTCACATCAAAGGCCCACATATTGCCTTTAATATCACCACCATAAATACGATCTGGAATCTGATCACCATTCAAGTCAACAGCCGTTACACCAGATAAACCATTTTTATCAAGCGAGGTACCTACACCCGTATCAATCACAACTTTGTCAGTTGCAGCCCATCCATCTAGACCTTCTTCGATATACAAGATCATGAGTGCTGCACGACCATTGGTTGACTCATAACCATTACCAAAGATAACCGCCCATTTGCCGTTATTCATCAATGAGATTAATGGAGCAGTCGTCAAGAAACCTAGATTTGCATCATCACTTTCAGTGAATTCCCACATTACAGTATTAGCAGCATTCGTCGCTGAGTCTGTAAAGTCATCAGGGTTAGTCACATCCAGTGCAAATAAGCCTTTACCACCAGCACGCAGGCCACCAACTAGAACAGTTCGCCAGTCACGTGACACATCTGCAGAATTGCCTTTTGTATAGACGTCTTGCGCTACTGGCGTCAAATCTACGTAATACTGATGCGCATAGTTAGGGTCTGTTAGATAGTGCAATCCTTCACCCGCAACGCTTGAGTAGACCAAATTAGGCACATAAGCCATCACTTCTTTACCTGCGTCTGTGCCAGAATTAAGGCCGTTAAAGCCGTGAAGCATACCGCCATTCGCACCGACATATACAACAGGCATACGTCCTGCTGCGCCGCCGTTTGCATCATCCTTGTCAGAAAAATTTGAATAACGGTTACCATCAACACCAAACAGTCCATCGTCTGGCCATGCAGAAGAAGGCTCCCCTACATAAACAGGTGCAGAGTGAATAACATCGGCCATACGGCTACCACGCGCTCGGAACACACCGCCTTCTTTTGAGCGATCTCCGCGCAGGTAAGCTAGTCGATCCTGCGCGAGCGTGTCGTCAGGACTTGCCGCTTCTCCTGGAGGATTCGTGCGTAAGTCGTTTTTCTGAGCGTCCGTTAAATTCGCCCACTCAAAGGTTACACCATCCGATGCACCCTGTGTGTAGATAACTCGCTCTTGATCAGCAACTGAAATATCTCTTTCATCCAATAAAGCCGCAGCACCTGAAGCCTCACCCGCTGAGTTTGACCAAACAATATCAAGCACATCACCATTGCTTGGATCGAGTAAGCGTGCTTCTAAGTCACCACTCCAGTCAGACGAATTAAAGAGTGTTGTATAAATAGATGTGCCATCTTGCGCACGTAATGATGAAGAGTTAAAGGTTACACCTGAACCGCTACCAATAGATGTCACAATATCGTTGATCGCCGAACGCAGCGCTTCTTTCAAAGAATCAGGCGACGTTGCGCTGTACATTTCGCCACGGCCATTGACTGCTGCGTGATATAAATCATCCACCTGAGGAAGACCTTCATCAGAAACATCTGGCCAAACTGGTTCAGTATTAGCCCCATGAGCATCTTCCACAGCATGATGAGTCACACCAAAGATATTCCCGCGCAAACCTAAGCCGACGGTATAAGTGTTCATGTGTAGATTAGTATTACAGTCTAACCAAGCATCAGGACTCGCGTCTGCACAAAGCGGATTGACTCGCACTGCACCTGTTGGGAGATCACCTCTCAAGTTCGTTGTATAAGCATCATATGCAATATCGCCGAGTGTCGTTGAGTAACTGTCTTGATAAGGGGCACCCGCAGAACCATCTTGGTTGCCGATACCGTCATTAAGCACAGACTGAACTTCGCTTGTTGTGTTTTGGGTATTAAAACCATCTGTGAACAACAATGTATAGTTTTTCTGACACTCACTGGTTATCGGGCCGGTTGTGCTCTTGAACTGATTGCGAGCATGATTCAATGCGCTACGCAGTGGTGTACCGCCCGCATTCACTCGCGTGTAGTGCTCGTCTAAGAAGGTACCAAGTTCAGTCCCTACACCAACATCTTTCATTTGTGCAGAACCAACAGTACGTCTGTTATTAATCCAGAACATGCCTGTTTTAATACCATTAATACCCTGAACCGCTGCTGCTAAGCCACCACGCATTGCTTGGTGACGACGACGATAATATTGGAACCAATTCGCGAAGTTTTGCTTTTCTTCCAATACAGTACGTGTAACACCCGCACCGTTAATAAAGGCCTCACCATCAGCTTGCGTTTTACCAATCTGATAGCGCGTGAGACAAGCACCGTCGAAAGCAAGCGATCTTCCAGATTCAATCAATGAGTCAGAACCTGAACTCTCTCCAATACGATATCTTTCAGGGTTGCGCGCAAACTCAAGATAGTCAGAAGGTGTTGATGCCGAACACTCTCGTCTATCACCTTTTTCAAAAGTCATTATTCCTGTCGGCGTATCTGTGTTCGAAGTGACAAGGATTTGATCCATCAAGGTACCACCTTCGCGGTAAGCCACATCGAGTTGATAGGTACCAGCGGTAAGATTCGCCTCACCCCACTTGACCCACCCCCAAGTATTGTTTGGCATATTATTTTGCAAAGAGCCATAATCGCCTAATGCATTGCCATTGCTGTAACTAACGCTTGGATCACTTCCCGATGGTTCCGTTAATTTCGCCCAAAATGAATCCGAAGCCCCTCCTGCGCCAAATACGCGCATCCAAATATAATGTGTTCCTGAGCTCTTCGCCTCTACCCTATAAGATGCAATGCCAGTGGTAGGCACACTGTTACGCTTGCTAGTTCCTAAGCTAACGAGCGTCCCGATAAAATCGCCTCCACTTGTTACATTGGTGTCACGAGATGCTTGGATACGGTCAGATTCAGTACCAGAAGATAGCGTTTCCAAGTCAGCCGCAAATCGCATGGGTTGGGAAATACCATCGGTATTCTCAGCTTCTAATAAATCACTGTCTGTTTTAGATGGTGCGCCCGACCCAGAGCCTCCTGCAGCGTGATAATAATAATGGTCGCTCTGATCTTTCAGATAGTAAGTTGCTGGATAAAATGTGTAGTCTTGGCGAGAGTTATCGGCACAATCGTCTGCACCACTCTCTTTACAAACCATGTCAGCATCACGAATATCGTAATCCCAATAAGATTCCGTTTTAGTAGATGTATCTAAGTCTGCAAATAAGTTAACCGTACGTGTACCAAAAGCCGTTGTGACTGGCTCAACTAAGGTTGCTGTCACACTCGCATCTGTAAAGGTATAGCCATTGGTTTTCGCAACGCTATCAAACTCAGCATTAGTAAAGGTCGGCCAAGGATCATAGGTGACACTTGGGTCGTAATATGCCGTGTTGTATGCGGAACTTTTTGCTGATGCGTACTGTGCAATAGGGGGTATTGCATAGCGGTTGCTATAGAGGCGGCGACCGTCATACCCGCCTGTATCTACGCCGTTGGCAAATACGTAAGCATACTGGCCGTAGCCACCACTATTGAGGTAATCACCGTTTGAGTCTACAAAATTACCATCGCTTCTCAAACGCGGTGTACCATCATTGACAGGGAAAGATAGCTCCCAGTCCATACTACCGGAGTCATCAATCGCGAACATTAGGTTGTGTTTCACAGACGAGCCTAACCATAATGGCTGGTCTGCTAACTGACCTGGAGCAGAATAAGCAATAGTAGGTGCGGTCAGATATGTGACCAGAGCACACCAACGAAGTTTGCGTTCGAATGTTTTCATAGCACGCCCCCCTGCAAGGTCGCTAGAGCTTGATGCTTCTGTCGTATGTCTATTGATCAAGCTCATAGTTTTTTACCGTAGTATGTTTCAATAATGCGTTGTGAATTCGTGGTACCACCTGTACTACGCGCGACAATTCTAAACGTTGTGATTAAAGGATTACCGGTGCCTGAACCATAACCACCACCGGTTTCATCAAAGTCACCCTGACCGGTGTTTAGACCATCATCTTCGACTGAACCCGCAAGCTCTATAAAGTAACGTGGTTGCACTGTTTGCCCTGCCACGGCACCCGCTGCCTGGGTGGCGGTATTGTTTACGTCATCAACCCAAATGCTGGCATCAAATGGGTCTGGCGCATCACCATTGGTGTAAAACGGGCCAGTTGAATTGAAACCCGTTGTCGAAATAAACGCTTCAATAGCTTGCTCTGCAGCGCGAACGGCTGTTTCTGCACCTTGCAGTGCAACGTTGCCGTCTTGAATCGCTGCTGACATCTTCCCTTGCATAATGGTGTCGTTCATTGAACTCACACCCAATACCGTCAAGATCAACAAGAAGATAAGCGAGATAAATAAGGCAGCGCCTTTCTGCTTTTGAGGGTTTAGATTCTGCATAGTAGATACGTGTGTCATATTCGCTCCCTATTTCAAACGATTGCGAATGGTATTCGTAGTTTCATACGGCACATAAAAGCGTAAGTCCGCAGCCGTAGTAGTCGTGCCGTTAAAGGTATAGGTTTGGTTCTCCGCAACTGTACGATCTTCAGATGCGGTAAGAATGCGTGTACGCACTGCTACAACATTCAAAAATTCATCGACGTCATCGGCAGCCACATAGCGATTCGCTGTTCCATCATCATTAGTATCTTCACCGTAAAGCAGCTGCATATCTTCCACGCCTTCGGCGATCTCTTGAGTAATAAATGAAGTGGTCTCACCAGATCGGTTAATCTGCGTCATGAAGAGTGCGCGACCACCATCGGCCGTATTGCCGACGTGGTATGCAGTAATAGTAGGTAGGTACAAGTAACTACCGTCAGGATCATAAATATCATCAGCAAAGTTGGCGCTATTGTTATGCGATGTCGCATGATTAAGCACGTTCGTTGCTGTTGGGTCACTCGTTACAGAGAATAACTCTGCGCGAGCACAGCTAGAAACGATGACTAAATCGTTTGTTGTAATGCCACAAGAAGAAGCATTCGGAACCGTAATCGAAGTCGCATCAGAAGCTGTGACACTCAATCCACATGACTCTGCACCATGCACGATAAATACATCCGTTCCGCTTACAATTTGTTGTGCACCTGTCCCGACACTCAAGCCCATGTTGTTCAGTGTTGTAACTGCGCCAGTCACATTATCAAAGCCGGTAATACCATTGTCGCCATTGAAACGAATTAGCTCGTTTCGAAATGCTAAATTCGAGAATTCGCTCGTGTCCGCTCCATTGGTGAATGGTGAACTCGCATCTCCCGATGCACAGCCAAGAAACGCTGCAGCACGCACTCCACGAGACAAAAACTCCATCGAGATACGACCGCTTTCTTGAACGCGTGCAACTCCACCTTGAAGATTGAAAGCCTGACTATTGCTATTAAAAATTTGGAATAAACCAAGCAATAGGAAAGAACTCAACGCCAAAGCAACGAGCAATTCAACAAGTGATAAGCCTTGTTGTTTCGAATGTTGTGTCATAGTGCTCTACTCCTTAAGGCTCAAATGAAAGATCAATAGAGCTTGTCGCGATGCTCGTTGCACCTTGTTCGACACGGTCTGTCCACTGCACCCTTACGGTATAAACGCTGCCATTCAAAGCAATAGAACCCTGACCTGCCGGGAGATATCTTGCTAGATTTGCTTGCCACTCAAATCGATCATTGGTCGCCATATCTGCAGAAGAACATCCTGTTGTATTCAGGCAATTTGCTTTGGCACTGCCTCCCGTTCCATCACCATAATCGCCATTATCAACGCCTTCGCTGTTCGCGCGCATACGATCAGCCATATCATTGGCATAGTACAGTGCAACACCGCGATAACTTGAGTTTGAGGTGTCTTGCACAGCTCTCACCTGCATACTCGCCATGCCTAATAAACCAACTGCTAGAATTAGCATCGCCACCATAATCTCAATCATAGAGAGACCTTGCTGATGATGTTTGCCTGTAAAGGTAAGTTGTCTCATGTCATTCATCACTCATTAAGGACAGGTAAAATTATTCACGTTCACGCGACCCGACAAAGCCACGGCTATCTGACGATCATCTAAGCCTGCTTGAGCAGTACATAGATTGAAGCTGATCGCAGGTGTTGCAAAACCAGCGCCGTTGAAACTAAAAGTACCAGCGGTGCCTGTTAAGGTAAGTGCACCGTCAATGGCATCGAAACGTCGGATCTCTTCGTTGGCATCAAAGATCGCATCGCCATCAAGATCTACCCAAATGCGATATCCACTAGTCCAATTGGTTGGTGTACCGACATCTAATGAATTCACCTGAACAACTCGACCACGCTGAGCCGCTTCAGCTCGCGCCAAATTCAACGCCCCCACGACATTGTTTGCGGTGGCACTAATTTGGTTGCGCGCAATAAGATTGCCGAAGCTAGGTAAGGCAATCACAGCAACGATGCCCGCTACGACAAGCGCTAACATAAGTTCGATGAGAGTGAATCCTGATTGTTTCATCTGTCCGCCATCTTGGTTTTCGATTTGTATACTGTAGATGCCCAGATGTAAAAATGAGTCTGCTTAGCGATCAACGGTTGTTATTGTTGATAAACGGCAATTCTACGAAGCGAAATGCGAGGCAAAACACAAAAACAGAGGGCTTTTCTTCAGCTTAGCTAAGAATTGGAGATATGTAGGAAAGATTCAGATATTTATTAAGAAAAACAGATGGATAGCGTAGAAGAAGGGCTTGGGGTCAGAGTAAAAATACTCTGACCCCAGTGTCGTCAAATTTCCTTAACGGGAATCCTTAGTTCTTTAGGCATTGAGAAAACAATATTCTCTTCTCGCCCATCGACTTCTTTGCTAGACGTTGCACCCAACTCTTTAAGTCGATCAATAACTGCTTGTACTAAGACTTCTGGCGCTGAAGCACCAGCTGTGACCGCGACATTATTAACACCATCAAGCCAAGCGTCTTCGATCTGAGACTGATCATCAATCAAATAAGCTTTTGTTCCCATACGCTCTGAAAGCTCACGTAGACGATTTGAGTTAGAGCTATTTGGAGAACCAACCACTAACATCAAATCAGAAGAAGGAGCCATTTTTTTTACAGCATCTTGGCGATTTTGCGTGGCATAACAAATATCGTCTTTTCTCGGGCCTTGAATTTGCGGGAACTTCTCTCGTAAAGCATCAATCACCACTGAAGTATCGTCCACAGATAAAGTTGTCTGCGTTACATACGCTAGGTTTTCAGGATCTTTGACAGATAACTGAGCAACATCGCTTGCGTCTTCAACAAGATAGATAACTCCGCCATTAGAATCATCGTACTGTCCCATCGTACCTTCGACTTCAGGGTGGCCTTCGTGGCCAATCAAGACGCACTCCATTCCATCACGCGAGAATTTGGTCACTTCAAGATGTACTTTCGTGACAAGAGGACAGGTCGCATCGAAGACTTTCAAGCCTCGATCTTGCGCTTCATTTTGCACAGCTTTAGACACGCCATGTGCACTGAAAATCACCAAAGCATCATCAGGTACTTCATGCAACTCATCAACGAATATAGCGCCACGATTCTTTAGGTCATCCACAACAAAACGGTTATGAACAACTTCGTGGCGCACATACACTGGCGCTCCGAATACCTCTAATGCACGATTAACGATCTCAATCGCGCGATCGACACCAGCACAAAATCCTCGGGGGTTAGCAAGTTGAATTTGCATGAGTTGAACTATGATCCCTAAATAGTTTCTATCGAAACGATCTTAACCTTGAACGTTAATGTATCGCCAGCTAGCGGATGGTTGAAATCGACCACCACTTCTTCGTCGTCAAACTGCTTTATAACGCCAGGCAACTCAGACTGACTCGCATCAGCAAAAGAAATGACTAGGCCTTTTTCAAGTTGCATATCTGCTGCGAAGTCGGAACGTTTAAAGGTTTGAACATTATTTGGATTTGGCATCCCAAACGCTTTTTCTGGAGTCACGAGCCAAGCCCCCTCCTCACCTTCTTTCATGCCATCAAGGCAGGACAAGAAGCCATCGGGTAATTGACCATCACCATACTCAAATGTCGCTGGGTTAGCGTCAAAATTAGAATCGACGACTGAGCCATCTTGCAGACTCAAAGAAAAATAAAGCGTGACACGTGTGTCCGCAGAAACAACTAAACTCACGTTTTTAACTACCTAAATAGAACGTTAAACAGAAACGAATTCGCTCTCTAGTATATGACTCGAGACTATATTGCCCGAGACTCAGAACGACTCTTTGGTCTTGGGTTACCGTCTTCGTCCTTGCTACGGAACATATCTAATACCAACATTGCGGCACCAACCGAGATAGCGCTATCTGCAATGTTGAAGGCTGGAAAGTGATAATCGTTCCAGTAAAAATGAAGGAAATCGACAACATATCCCAGCATTATCCGGTCATACAGGTTACCTAGTGCCCCACCTAAAACGAGACATAAAGCAATCGCTAACCAACGGTCATTTTTGAGCGTGTAAACCCAACGAACAAGCGCGATACTGACGCCCAGAGCTAAGACAATAAAGAACCAACGTTGCCAGCCACCTTCATTCGCGAGAAAACTAAATGCCGCTCCAGTGTTGTGGAGCAGAGTAAAGTTGAAGTGCGGCATCACGGGCACAGGAATCGCATATTCCAACTGCGTGCTCGCTAAGTATTTGGTGTAAAGATCTAACACCACAACACTCAACGACAACCACAAATACTTCAACATACTTAGTAACCCTGCTCTATTTAATTGCTATTGATTAAGCATACTGACGCGATTCACCTTCGCCATCGATATTATCAACACAGCGCTGACACAGATCCTTGTGCGCTTCAATCGTGCCGACTTCCGGACGGTGGTGCCAGCAACGATCACACTTCACATCAGAGCTAGGTTGAACCTTCACAAGCAAACCTTCTAAGTCAGAAGGCTTCGCATCGGCATGGCCATCATCACTCAAGCCAAGCACGCGTGCGCCAGAGGTAATCAATACGAAACGCAACTCTTCGCCTAAGGTGCTCAAGGTGTCAGCCAAATCACCTTCACAGTACAAACTAACTACAGTCGTTAGTGAGCCTTTTACATTGCCGGCATTACGCTCTTCTTCGATACACTTATTAACAGCTTCTTTTGCCGCCATCACTTTATTCCAGAAGTCACGACCTTGCGGCTCATCATCTGAAAGTGCAACTAAGTCGGTATACCACTCAGCCAAGAATACGCTCTCTTCTCGCTCACCTGATACTGGCTGCGGCATAACAGCCCAGATCTCATCAGCCGTGAAGCTTAAGATTGGCGCCATCCAGCGCGTCATTGCTTCTAGAATATGATACATCGCAGTCTGACAAGAACGACGAGCCAAGCTATTCGCTTGCGTGGTGTACTGACGGTCTTTGATGATATCTAAGTAGAAACCACCCAACTCACCAACACAGAACTGAACCAACTTCTGGAACACGCCTAAGAAGTTGTAGTTGTCATACGCTTCTTGAAGCTCTGCTTGCAGTTGAAGTGCCTGATCTACAGCCCAACGATCTAGTGCAATCATTTGATCATTCGGTACTAAGTCCGCTTTTGGATCAAAACCATTGATATTACTTAACAAGAATCGCGCGGTATTACGAATACGGCGATATGAATCTGCTGTACGCTTGAGGATTTCATCCGATACCGTCATGTCACCGCTGTAGTCCGTCGCAGCAACCCACAAACGTAGGATATCTGCACCAAGCTTGTTCATCACTTCTTGCGGCGAAACCACGTTACCAATGGACTTAGACATCTTGCGACCTTCACCATCCACGGTAAAGCCATGTGTAAGCACTTGCTTGTATGGCGCTTCACCTTTGATCGCAATACCAGTTTTCAAAGATGACTGGAACCAACCACGGTGCTGATCCGAACCTTCTAAGTAAAGATCTGCCGGGTATTGACCAAGCTCTGCGCGCTGTTCAAGTACCGCTGCATGTGTCACACCAGAGTCGAACCATACATCTAAGGTATCGGTTACTTTGTTCCAGTTGTCTGCATCATCGCCAAGTAGCTCTGAAGCATCTAAATCGAACCATGCATCCATGCCAGTGCCTTCGACACGCTGAGCCACTTGTTCAATCAGCTCTGACGTTTTTGGATGAAGTTCTTGAGTTTCTTTGTGCACGAACAAGGCAATCGGAACACCCCAAGTACGCTGACGTGAGATACACCAATCAGGGCTTTGCTCAAGCATCGCTTCAATACGATTTTGACCCCAAGATGGCACCCATTTAACGCCTTTCACAGCTTCTAGCGCTTTATCTTTCAAGCCATTTTCCGTCATGCTCACAAACCACTGAGGCGTTGCACGGAAGATTAGTGGCGTTTTTGTACGCCAGCAATGCGGGTAGCTGTGCGAGAACTTTTTGCTAAGAACTAACTTGCCTTCGTTAGTTAACGCTTCAAGAACCGGACCGTCGGCTTTATAAACGTGCTGACCTGCAAACATCGGAACGATATCGCGATAAACACCGTTATCGTCGACATAGTTAAGTGTTTTTAAGCCGTACTTATTGCCAACATTGAAGTCATCAACACCATGGTCAGGTGCTGTATGTACTGCACCCGTACCAGCATCTGTTGTTACGTGATCACCAACTAGTACAGGAAGCTGCTTGTCGCGGTAGAAAGGATGAATCAACAACTCACCTTCAAGATCAGAACCTTTCGCCGAGCCAACGACTTCAAAGTTTTCAGCACCATAACGCTCCATAGCATCATCAACGAGTGCTTGCGCAAGAACCACAAGTTCTTCGCCCAATCCTAGATCGACTTTCACTAAGGAATAATCAAGATCAGGATTCAAAGAAACCGCTTGGCTAGATGGAAGCGTCCAAGCCGTTGTTGTCCAAATTACGATAGAAAGATTTTGGCCATTATCGGCGGCACCAAATTTACCAAACACAGAAGCTCGATCGACAACATCGTAACGGGCATCAATAGCTGTACTTTCTTTGTCTTGATATTCAACTTCAGCTTCAGCCAACGCAGAACCACCCACCACACTCCAGTAAACTGGCTTAAAGCCTTTTACTAAGTGGCCGTTATCAATGATCTTGCCTAATGCACGAATAATGTCGGCTTCGAACTTGAAGTCCATGGTGAGATAAGGCTTATCCCAATCACCAAAAACACCTAAACGAATGAAGTCTTCTTTCTGACCAGCTACTTGCTTCGCTGCATATTCACGACACGCTTTACGGAACGCCGAGAACTCAACCTTAACGCCTGCTTTACCAATTTTCTTTTCAACATTGTGTTCGATTGGCAAACCGTGGCAGTCCCAACCTGGGATATATGGCGCATCGAAACCACTCATGGTTTTCGATTTCACGATAATGTCTTTAAGAATTTTATTAACAGAGTGACCAATGTGGATGTTGCCGTTCGCGTATGGAGGGCCATCATGCAAAATAAACTTTTCAGCACCTTGGCGCGCATCGCGAATCTTTTGATAAAGATCCTGATCTTGCCATTGCTTCAACATACCTGGCTCACGCTGAGCGAGGTTGCCGCGCATCGGAAATTCGGTATCCGGCAAATTCAAGGTGTGCTTATAATCACTCATAGTCTTTTCGCTTCATTCTCATTAAGTTGTGCTACGAACTCTCTCGCAGCGACGTTATCGCGTTCTATTTGTTCTTGCAGTGCTTGAAGGCTCTCAAACTTCTGCTCATTGCGAATTTTTTTCAGGAACTCTACCTGTACTCTCTGACCATATATATCGCCAGAGAAGTCAAAAATATGTATTTCTAAGTTGGCGTCAAATTCACCAACACTAGGTTTCTTACCCAAATTAGCCACGCCGTAATATGAACCGGCATGATCACCGCTCATTACATCGACTTGTAATGCAAACACACCCTTTAGTGGGTTGCTCTTTCGACGCAATGCAATGTTGGCCGTGGGAAAGCCAATCGTTCTGCCAAGCTGTTGCCCATACATCACGCGTCCCGACAAGGTATAAGGACGACCGAGCAATCTTTCAACCGTATCAAACTCACCGTCTGCTAACTTAACGCGGACCAATGTAGAGCTAACGCGAGCTTGGGTCTCTGTACCCTCAACTTTGTAGGTATCGGAATTTTCAACCGTAAAGCCAAATTCCTCACCAGCATTTAACAAGGCTTGAAAATCACCTTGGCGATCTCCGCCAAAACGAAAGTCATCTCCAACGACCAAGTGTTTCACTTTTAAGTGATTCACCAAAACTTGATCAATAAATGCTTTGGCAGTGAGGGCACGAAACTTCTCATTAAATTGAAGTACGCAAATATAATCTAAGCCGTAATTTTGCAGACATTCGTACTTGTCACGAAATCGCATTAAACGCGCGGGTGCCTGCTCGCCTTTAAAATACTCTTGCGGTTGAGGTTCGAACACGACGACAACCGAGGGGAGATTAAGATCACTAGCCCGCTCAACAACACGACGTACAATTTCTTGGTGCCCCAGATGAACACCATCGAAATTTCCAATCGTTGCGACACACCCTTCCTCTGGAAGAGGGTTGTTGTATAAGCCTCGAAGGAGCTTCATTTGCCCTACATCACTGCAAAAAATAGCTGGGAATTATAAATGTTGAGGAGGCACTTATTCAATCAAGCGCCCATGGTTTAGGTGAAAGAAAGGAAAATTTTATTCGTCAAGCGATGTTTTATTCCCACCACCCGGTCAAGTTCATGTAAACAATAGCCGCTGGAGCAATCAAAAACGTTAAAATACCGACCGTCTCATCAGTCGACTCTTCATTATTCTCATTCACTCGAATAGTGTTATCACCAGCATCTTTGCCTGATGTGTAGTAGTTACGCCCCTTGTGACGAACAAATAATTTATCGGAGTCATCTAAATCATAAGAATCGATATTCTGGTAGGCAGGCTTAAACTCATCATCATTGGCATACGAAGCAGCAGATACAAAAATGAGCACAAAAGCTGTGAACGCTGATATAAAAAGTTTCATGAGATCTCCGCGAAATTCGCTTGCCAAAACACTGTGTAAACTTAAGTTATCGCTTATTAAATCCTGTTAACTGAACAAAATAAAGACAACACCACTAGGTTTTTCGACTTAGATCACAGCTTTGTTTAATGAATTAACAAACTAAGAGAATAGCGTACAGTTCACTAGGTATCACTACACCTTTTGCTTAAGCATATTTTTCAAGTTTAAACCCAAGCAAAGCAAAACAATGAAGTAACTAAAGATTCCACAGATGACAAGCAAACCAATCGTCGAGATACGCTGCCAAACATCCCAAACCAACCATTCTTGAGTTGGTGAATTCAAATATGAAACCACTAACACCATAGCGACGACAGCACCCAGCAAACGTATTACAAATACAAACCAGCCATTACCTGACTTGTAAACGCCTTGTCGCTTCAAAACCACCAATAAACAAATTGCATTTAACCAAGCCGACATTGCAGTAGCCAGCGCAAGCCCTGCGTGCTGTAAAGGCCAGATAAGCGCGAGATTAAATACCATGTTGGCGATCATGGCATAGATGCCAATTTTGACCGGTGTACGCATATCCTTTCGCGCGAAAAAACCCGGCGCTAGGACTTTGACGAACATAAACGCCAACAAGCCTAAAGCATATGCTCGCAAACTGTGAGCAGACTGCAGCACATCAGTATCGTTCAAAGCTCCATAATGAAACAACACGGCGATTAATGGTTCTGCCAAAACGATTAAAGCAAGTGCTGCAGGCAAGCCAATTAAAAGAACCATTTTCAAAGCCCAATCGATAGTGGCTGAAAAAGCCTCTTCCGACTTTGCGGCATTATTTGCTGAAAGCGCCGGCAAAATCACCGTCGCAATCGCAATACCAAAGACTCCAAGCGGCAGCTCAACCAATCTATCCGAGTAATACAGCCAAGACACGCTTCCTGTTTGCAGCAAGGATGCGAGAATTGTATCGAGCAATAAATTAATCTGGCTCACCGAAACCCCAAACATTGCTGGCAACATTAATGCACCGATTTTGCGTACGCCCTCATGCCGATAATCTAATATTGGCCTAGGTAGCAAACCCAATCGCAGTAAAAACGGCAATTGAAAAAACAGCTGCAATACACCAGCGATAAAAACACCCCACGCAAGCGCAATAACCGGCTGAGCAAATAAAGGGGTTAAAAAAACCGCCGATGCAATCAAACTCAAATTCAGCAGTACTGGTGTAAATGCTGGAACAGCAAAGTTTCCATAACTATTTAAGACCGCGCCGGCAAACGCAGTCAGCGATATCAAGAAAAGATAAGGGAACGTAATTTGTAGCATAGTGCTAGCAAGCTCGTACTTAGCAGGCTCATCCAAAAAGCCAGGAGCAAACAGTGCTGTCACCCAAGGAGCACCGAGCACAGCTAATAAACTAAATACAAATAGAACTGCGCCGAGCACACCTAAAACAGAACCCAGTAATGTTCTGACCGCATCTCGATCCTGCCCATCTTTGTAATCTGCCAATACGGGAATAAAGGCTTGCGAAAATGCTCCCTCGGCAAATAAGCGTCGAAAAAAGTTAGGGATTTTGAAAGCAACAAAAAATGCATCTGCGCCGGCACTGGCACCAAAGAAATTAGCGACAACAACGTCTCTCGCTAAGCCTAGAAAGCGAGACACCATTGTCATCAATCCAACAATTGCGGAAGAACGAAATAAATTTTTTTTAGCGGGACTTTGGCTTGCCTCGGAATCCATACAAGGTCTTATTTTTCTGAACAATTAATATGCTCGCCATGCTACTCGACTATCGCGAGACTTTCACTATGCTTAGAGAATAAAGAAGAACTGAGGTGAATTATGGACAAGAGCATTAATCGCTTACTTATGCAATTTGAGCAGCTTTTAAAAACGACAAACAAGGAGCAAATCAACCCTAAAATTGATGAGCTTTGCATCAGCGATCTCCAGCCTATTGTCGAACTAGTAGCACGCAGTCGCGCAGAATATTTAGAGCATCTATACACGCTATGTAAGCAGTATGAGGGAACTGAGAATTTCCCTAGCAACGACGAAATGCAAAAACTTCGTGCTCACCGTTTACGCTTTGAGGAGTTGGCGGAGGGTTCTAAAGCATTTGAAACATCGATTCAGCGTGGATATCTAGATCTAAAAGACTAAGCGCATCGCGAAATCTTTTGCCTCTGGTGTTTTTTTGATCATCCCGCTAGCATTACCGAGATAAAAAATAAAAACATATAGAGGCTATACATGATTCCATTCATTCGCACGCCAGACTCTCGCTTTGCTCGCCTATCTAATTACCCTTTCAAGCCCAACTATAAAGATATTGATGGCTTGCGGATGCACTATGTTGACGAAGGTTCTAAAAATGCAGATCCCGTTCTCATGCTCCATGGCGAACCAACATGGTCGTATTTATATCGACACATGATTCCTATTTGCGCAGCTGCTGGACATAGAGTGATTGCGCCAGATCTCATTGGCTTCGGAAAATCAGATAAACCAACCAATAAAAACGACTATAGCTACGAAACACATGTTGACTGGCTTCTTAATTTCATTGATCAACTCGAGCTCAACAACATCACTCTTGTATGCCAAGACTGGGGATCACTACTTGGCTTACGCTTAGCCGCAGAGAACTCAGACAGATTTAAAGCCATCGTAGTTGGCAACGGCATGTTGCCCACGGGTGATGAGACAGTTCCAAAAGCATTTAAAATTTGGCGCGCATTTGCATTAAACAGCCCCTGGTTTCCCATCGCGAAAATCATAAACACTGGCTGTTTTAAAACGCTTAGTCCTGATGAAATACGTGCTTACGATGCGCCGTTTCCTAGCTCAAAATACAAAGCTGGAACAAGAGCTTTTCCTGCACTCGTCCCAATCTCCCCTGATAATCCAGCATCTAGCGCAAATAAAGAAGCTTGGAAAGTCCTCGAGAAATGGGAAAAACCATTCCTAACCACATTCAGCAATGGCGACCCAATTACGCGCGGAGGCGATAGATACATGCAGAAGCGTATTCCGGGGGCTCACGGTCAAGAGCACATTACACTCAAGGGCGGGCACTTTTTACAAGAAGACGCTGGGGCAGAATTTGCTGCAGCGATAAATAAACTGCTTGAAGATATCGACCTTAAAAGTTCCGTGAGCGCCAGCGCCTAATATTTGCTATCACCAACACTCTTTTCAAAGCAAAAAAAAGCCCGCTAAAAAGCTGGCTTGGAAACGAAATCACTAAAAACTTGGCCGATCACGTTGCGGGCCTGAATCGCAACACATTCGGTATGCTTTTACTATAAGCCCCCACCGTCTATTTGTATGTTGCAAATAATTTGCAATGTGTAACGTTTTATTTCAAAAACCGTGACACAGTTACCACAACGCTTTCACTCCAGTCATATCGCACAAAATCTGCCGAATTGATCAAGGCGAGAGAAGTTTCATCAACAGGCTTTTCTTCCATTCTTAAAATTAGAGTATATACTCTAATTTTAAGTGATACGCATAATCACGCGTTTTGTATTATTTCATTTAGACGAGTAAATCCATGCTATTTCCAGTAAAAGTTCAATACTACAAAGGCCTAACCAAAGCTCTTAAAGTAGCGGCCGCCGTTATCCCAATGCCAAAGCCTACTCTTTTTTCCGGCGCGGACTCATCACTAGAACTTTGTGAAGCCATTCACCACCTAGGCATCAAAAAGCTATTGCTTGTCACAGACAAAGTGCTTGTAGAAATAGGACTGCTCAACAAAATTCAAGCAAAACTAGAAGAACAAGGTATCAATGTCACTATTTACGACGGCATTCTTCCAGACCCTACTTATGATCAAGTCGAAAAAGGCTTGAGTATTCTCAAGAAAAACAAATGCGAAGGGATTTTAGCTGTTGGTGGAGGCTCACCTATTGATGCAAGTAAAGCCATTGCTGCAAGAGCTACAAACGATAAGTCTCTCGAAAAAATGGCTGGGCTATTTAAAATCCGAAAAGCACCTTTACCGTTATTCGTTGTGCCAACAACCGCAGGCACAGGTTCTGAAGTCACAATTGTTTCGGTCGTTTCAGATCCAGATACACATCAAAAATCGCCAATCATTGATCCAAAGCTTGTACCAGCCATGGCGGCATTAGACGGTAAATTAATGCTTGGCCTTCCGCCTGCTGTCACTGCGGCAACAGGTATGGATGCTTTAACTCATGCAATCGAGTCGTTCATTTCCACTAATGCTACGGATGAGACACGTGGTTACGCATTAGCAGCGACCAAACTCATCATGGAAAATTTAGAAACAGCAGTACATGACGGAAAAAACTTTGAGGCACGCCAAAATATGGCCATGGCGTCATATTATGCAGGACTAGCATTTACAAAAGCAGGTGTTGGTTATGTACACGCTATTGCGCATAACTTTGGCGCTCTATACTCAACGCCTCACGGTCTCGCCAATTCGATCGTCTTACCACACATCTTGGACTATTCGAAAAGCGACATCATTCCTCAGCTTGCTGAACTTGCAAAAGCTAGTGCTTTAAAAACAGGCAGAGAAAGCAACAAACAACTCGCTGATAAATTTATAGCTAGAGTACGTAGCATGTTGCAGTCGTTCGAAATCCCAGAGACACTTGATAGCCTTAAAAAAGAAGACATCCCGCGCATTGCGAAGCTTGCTCTGGAAGAAGCACATGCAAATTACCCGGTACCAAAGTATATGGATAAGGGCACTTGCGAGGCATTAATTGGAAAAATGGTGGCGTAAAGAAGTTCACTTAATAAGTTGACGGGAGAGGCAAAGCCCTTCCTCTTCAACAAGGCAACAACACTTAACATTCAAGGCCAACTGAAGCCTTGACATTAAGTAATTAAAACGGCATAGTCTCGCGTCCTTTTTTAACGCAGGCTCAAAAAGTAAGCGATTTCGCAGTTTTGAGTCAGCTAGTTTGAATATTTTCGCGAAATTTTAGGAGCATTACGGTGGCTAACTCCCCATCTTCAAAGAAACGCGCGCGTCAACAAGAAGTACGCCGCCAACGCAACGCAAGCCAACGATCTATGGTTCGCACTTACATCAAGAAAGTTGACGCACAGATTGCTGGCGGCAACTACGATGACGCTCAAGCAGCATATGTAACTGCTGTACCTCTTATCGACGGCATGGTGAACAAGAACTTGTTCCCTAAAAACAAAGCTGCTCGTATCAAGAGCCGTCTCAACGCACGAGTTAAAGCGCTTAAAGCTTAATTCGACGCAGACATAAAAAAAACCGAGCTTTGCTCGGTTTTTTTTATGTCTAAATTATTTGCTTACTCTTAAGTTAGAACTAAATTATCAGCATGAATAAGCTCTGGCTCATGGCAATAACCTAACTCTGAAGCAATTACAGAACTCGCTTTACCCAAAATCCTCACCGCCTCTTGCGCGCTATAATTACTCAGCCCCCGAGCTACCTCTCTGCCAGCAACATCAATACAACGCACCATCTCGCCTCGCCTAAAATCACCAGAAAGCTCAACAACACCGACAGCAAGCAAGCTATTGCCACCAGCACTAAGCGCCTTTACCGCACCATCATCAAGCGTAAAACTTCCCTTTGTCTGCAAATGGCCTGCAAGCCATTGTTTACGCGCTAATTGTCGATCGGTATTCGACTCAAACAAAGTACCCAGATGCTCACCTTGTAATAAGCGAGAGATGATTTCATCGATCTTCCCACCAGCAACAACTGTATATGCACCTGAACGCGCAGCTAATCTAGCAGCCCGCAACTTGGTTGCCATACCACCTCGACCAAGAGCCCCAGAGCGCCCACCCGCCATAGCATCAAGCGCCTTATCTTGTGCACGGACAACATTCAGGAGCTTAGCATCAGAATTAACACGAGGATCTTTATCAAACATACCATCCTGATCAGTCAGGATAATCAGGCCGTCAGCATCTACTAAGTTAGCAACCAAAGCACCTAAAGTATCATTATCGCCAAAACGAATTTCATCAGTCACAACCGTGTCGTTTTCATTGATGATAGGCACCGCACCCATTTCAAGTAAGGTTGTGATCGTGCTTCGAGCATTCAAATAACGCTTACGATCTGACAAATCTTCATGAGTCAGTAGAATCTGCGCAGTCGCTAATCCATGAGAGCGAAAGAACTCCTCATAAGCATTGACCAACCCTGTTTGACCAACCGCTGCAGCAGCCTGCAATAAATTAAGTTGCTCAGGTCTAGCATCCAAACCAAGCCGCACCATACCCTCTGCCACCGAACCAGAGGACACCAAAACAAGCTCGATTCCAGACTGACGACAAGCCGCCATCTGAGCAACCCACTTTTTGATGGACGCCCTATCGAGACCTCGACCATCGTCCGTTAACAGCGCACTACCAATCTTAACTACTATTCGCTTTGCGGCAGGCAACTTACTACGAGCCGCATCGATACTCTTACTATCTAGCACGACAACCTCTTATGGCGCATACTCAACTTCAACGTCGTAATCATCATCGTCAAAGTCGTCATCTTCATCATCTTCGCTAGCACGCGACGCTTTTCGAGCGACCTTATATTCCTCAAGACGCTGACGCGCTTCTTTCTGCATCGCCTCTTTCAGACCAGCTTCTATCTGAGCCAACTCTTCATCATTCGACTCTGCCTCAGCTCGCTCTTCAATCCAACGCATGATATCCCATACTAGAGGCTCTAAGCCCTCATTATTCAAAGCTGACGCTTTGTAAACTGGACCAGTCCAATTCAACGCTTTTATCAACTCATCACAACGCTGATCTCGCTCATCTTCTGGAACCATATCGAGCTTATTCAAGACCAACCAACGCTCTCTTGAGGCTAAGGTCGGACTAAACCCCTCTAATTCACCAACGATCTCATTAATCGCCTCTAGAGGCTCTTTCCCATCAAATGGAGCCATGTCGACAACATGAAGCAGCAAACGGGTACGAACTAAGTGCTTCAGAAAACGTATACCAAGACCCGCACCTTCCGAGGCACCTTTAATCAAACCTGGTATATCGGCCATCACAAAACTTCGGTGAGACTCAACACGCACGACACCCAAATTAGGAACAAGCGTTGTAAAGGGATAGTTCGCGACCTTCGGCTTCGCGGCAGATACCGAACGAATCAATGTAGATTTGCCTGCATTAGGCAGACCCAACAAACCAACATCAGCAAGTACTTTCAATTCAAGACGGAGGTTGCGCTTCTCACCCGGCTTACCCGGCGATGTTTGTCGAGGAGCGCGATTAGTACTTGATTTAAAGCGAGTATTTCCCAAACCATGCCAGCCACCTTGCGCAACAACTAACTGCTGACCTATTTCAGTCAAATCGCCGAGCACTTCCTCAGTATCAACATCAAAGACACTCGTACCGACAGGCACACTTAATACCAAGTCTTCACCTTTCGCGCCGGTACAATTTCGCCCTTTACCACCTTCACCAGACTGAGCTCGATATTGCCGAACATAGCGATAATCAATAAGCGTATTAATACCTTCCCCAGCCTCGAGAATCACGGATCCGCCGTCACCGCCATCACCGCCATCTGGGCCACCCTTAGGGATATACTTTTCGCGACGAAAACTTAAACACCCATTTCCACCTTTTCCTGCCTCAACAGATATCGTTGCTTCATCTACAAATTTCATATTTTTCCGCTCTATCTACAAGCCACTGACTCAGTTTAACTGCTAGTTTTTCATGCGCTACAAAAACGCAAAAAAAAAGCCCCGCAATGCGGAGCTTTTTTTGATAAGACCAAGCTTATTCCGCTGCTACGATTTCTACGTATTTGCGGTTTTGAGGGCCTTTTGTAACAAACTGAACAACGCCGTCTGCAGTTGCAAACAAAGTGTGGTCTTTACCACAACCAACGTTAGTACCAGCGTGGAAACGTGTACCACGTTGACGAACAATAATGCTACCTGCTGAAACAACTTGGCCGCCGAAGCGCTTAACGCCTAAGCGTTTACTCTCGGAATCGCGACCGTTCCGGGTACTACCACCCGCTTTCTTGTGAGCCATTAGATTACTCCTTTCGCTATCTGATTCGCACTAAGTGCAAACGCTTAGCTTAGCCTTTAATACCAGTGATTTTCACCTCAGTGTACCACTGACGGTGACCCATTTGCTTCATGTGATGCTTACGACGCTTGAACTTCATGATTTTTACTTTGTCATGACGGCCGTGACTAACGATTTCTGCTGTCACTTTAGCGCCTTTCACGTTTGGCTCACCAATTTTTACATCGTCACCATTCGCTACAAGCAATACTCGATCAAAATCTACTTTAGCGCCTGTCTCAAGCTCAATTTTTTCAAGCTTAAGTACTTCGCCTTCTGTAACACGGTGCTGCTTACCACCGCTTACGATAACTGCGTACATTTATGTTCTCCAATTTTAATAACCCTCAACTTATAGATCTGAATCTACCCTGCCGTTGTTTCTTAAAGCACTGCTTTTTAACATCTGTTTCTAAAGGAAGCTCTTCGGCAACCCTATAACAGAGAACAACCTCGTATTTGAGGGGCGCGTGATTTTAATAAAACAAGAAAGCAAATGCAACACTGAAGCCAATCTAATAAGAACTTATCTTGACACTCGACACACCGAACCATAGCATTTGCACCGCATCGATAGATAAGCAGCAAAACTCTACAAAAATTTGAACGATTAAATGCACTTAAAAGACATCTACCAGAGCGTTGAGCAAGAGTTCGACGCAGTCAACGCCCTGATTTTCGATCAACTATCATCTCGCGTTCCTTTAGTTGAAAAAATCGCACAATATATTATTGAGAGCGGTGGTAAACGCATGCGCCCACTTATCACGCTCTTGACCGCAAAAGCACTCAACTACAATAACGATAATGCGGTAAAGCTCGCAACAATCATTGAGTTTTTGCATACCGCAACCTTACTTCACGACGACGTAGTCGATACATCAGAATTGCGTCGAGGCAAAGCCACTGCGAACGCAAACTGGGGAAACGCCCCGAGCGTATTGGTTGGCGACTTCCTTTATTCACGCGCTTTTCAAATGATGGTAGATATCGGTAGTGTTGAGCTAATGGGCATTCTTGCTAACACAACAAACATTATCGCTGAAGGCGAAGTCTTTCAGTTAATGAATGCAAAAAACCCAAATATCTCTGAGCAGCAATATTACGACGTTATCGAGAGTAAGACTGCAATGCTCTTCATTGCTGCTTCACAGGGCATCGCTACCTTGGCAGATTGCGACGAACAAACAATCAACGCAGCAAAAGAATACGGATTAAAACTAGGACTCGCATTTCAACTCATCGATGACATCCTGGATTACACCGGCAACGCTCAAGAAATGGGAAAAAATATTGGTGATGATCTAGCCGAAGGAAAGCCAACATTGCCGCTGATACAAGCCATGCAAATCGGCAGCGAAGAACAAACCACCACAATCAGAACAGCTATCCGCAAAGGCGATGGCAATATGATTGAAGAAGTCATCAACATTGTTCAAAGCACTGGCGCTCTCGCATATACTCAAGAAGCTGCAGAGCGATGCAAAAACGACGCAATCAAGGCTGCCAAACAATTAGGCAACAATATCTATTGTGATTGTCTCATTCACTTAGCGGAAATTAGCGTAAATAGAAATAAATAAGCGCAAACTATAATAACCAAGGCTTAAATGTATGCGAACTTTATCCGAGCTTGATGCTTCGTTTCTATTTTTGGAAAGTAGCCGAGCACCATTGCAAGTTGGCGGTACTTATATATTCAAGAAAAAGAGCACGCGCTCGAAATTTAACTTCGAGCGAATCAAAGCCCTTATCGCAAACAAGCTTGGTAATGAAATTTTCTTGCGTCAGAAACTTGTTGAAGCGCCATTAAACAACGAATTTCCGATCTGGTGTGACGACCCAAATTTTGATTTGGAGAACCATGTACACCACATCCAACTTAACACCCTTCAAAGCCCATGCAGTCTTGAAGAACTGTCCGCAAAAATACTCAATACACCGCTAGAACGCCACCAACCTTTGTGGCAGGTTTATTATGTCGACGGTTTAGATAGCGACGCAGGATACTCCAAACAACACTTTGCGCTTATCCTCGTTACACACATCTCAGCACTTGACCATTCAACTGGTGAAGACATTCTTAGCCAGCTATTAGATGTCTCTCCGCATGTTCAAAAGCTAACAACACCAGAGCCATGGGTGCCCACGGAGCTACCTGAAACAGCATCTTTGATCGAGGCAGCCTATAACACAGCCCTTTCTATTCCATCGAGCATTGCAAGCTTGCTCAAAGATACTGCCTCTTCAGCGTTTTATAGCGTTCTATATGAAAAACTGCAGCGTTTAAATCTTCCCTCAGCACTATTAAGCGTAGCGAGCACCCCGCTAAATAAGAAAGTCTCAAGCAAGCGCATCAGCGACAACTTACGCTTGTCGTTCTCTTCTATTCGCACACTCCGACAAGAGCTAAATAATGTCACGACCAACGACATTCTTATTGGAGTCTGTGCTGAGGCACTTCATAGCTACCTAAAAGATAATAACGCTCTTCCGAAGGCTCCGCTGATTGCACTTTCTCCAATCTCAGTGCGCTCAACAAGCCTTACGTATAAATCTGGAAAACAACTCACTGCTAGTTTGTTTTCGTTAATCACCAATGAATCAAACCCTATTCGTCGAATTCGCCAGATTCATTCGATGGCCACAAGTTCAAATCATTATGACGACGCTATATCTGCGAACAGACTAACCGAGCTTGTACCTAGCAATATGGCCTCACTTTCTGCTCGCGTATACTCAGAATTTTTATTGGCTCAAAAGTTTAAGCCGATGTTCAACCTCCCAATCATCAATATTCCAGGCCCACAATTCCCTCTGTATTTAGAAGAAAACGAACTAGTTTCTTTGTCATGCAGCAGCCCATTGTTTGATGGAATTGGCTTAACGATCACCATCATCAGTTATAACGGCGAATACAATATCAACTGCACATATTGTCCAGATCGCTTCAACGGAGAGAAGCCATTTTCTCGTTACTTGGAAGAAGCGCTGGAACGTATAGATCAATTGAAACATACAGCACTTGAAGAAAAAGAGGATGAGAGCCGGTCATTTGTAAGCGGCATTATTGACGATGCAAGTGAGCTTGTAAGCGGACTATTCTCATCCACTACAAGCTCGAAGCAAGGCGAATAAAACTTACTTAAACGCCCATTTTAGAAATTCTTTTTTCTCTTCGCTTGATGCTTGATCCCAAAGCACTTTAAGCGCATCAATAGTCAGTAAACCCTGATCTATTGGCGCAGATGGTGTCGCGGTCACAGCTACGTTAGCAGGAGCATCCGCAACAACAGCTGCCGACACTGGACTATGATTCTCAGCATCATATGGCTCTGACATCGCTACGATATTGCCATTTTGATCAACAACAGAAGCTACAAAGGCTAGCGCAAAGTCACGCGCTTCTCTAACGTTAGCAACATCTTTAAAATCAAACGATAAGGCTTGTCCAGCCGAAGCATCAAATTCAACAAACTGCGGGCCGGATTCAACTAGCTCTGAACGCTCTCCATCTGGACCTACTTTAGATACCGCCCAAACACTCGTGTAATTAAAGACAACCTTTTTCTTCCCAGGCTTGAGTGCGTAATGCGTATCGATATTTGAAAGCAAATATTCTTTCATTTTCTTCCCATTAATACGCGTAATCTCAATATTTTCACCCGCCGTGATCATCGCTTGCTGATCTGCAGCTAGGGCTTCTCCTTCATATACTTGTACTGGCTTTGTTGAACAACCTGCCAAAAATAGCAACACGAGGCATACTACAGTTATTTTTAATGTATTCATGATGGTCCTAGGAAATTTAAAACTCAGTGTGCCATTCTGAACGCAGTATGTGTAGCTTTCAACATACCAAAGACCTAACTAAACAATGCTAACTCTAATTTCATAAAACAAGATCTAGACACCCAAACAGATAGATTGTTTTTTATACAATTGATACTAAATTAGGGGACTAACTTAGAAAAGCAGGATTAGCCATGACCACACAGAGTCACAGAAAAGGCGAGTCAGGAAACATTCCTTTCAGAAGCGAACGGTTCTTTTGCGCAGGAGATCGTTGGTATTTTTCAACACGAGAGGGGTTTGATAGCGGCCCATACGCATCAAAAGAGAGAGCGGAAGCTAGCCTAGCAAGATTTCTCAGCGTCGTTCAGAAACTTCCTAAAACCCACTAACAGCGACAGCTATTAGGTGTACACAGCCAAGGGCATAAAGACCTGCAACAACATCATCAATCATGATGCCAAACCCGCCATGTACGTGCTTGTCCAGTATTCGAATTGGCCACGGCTTCCAAATATCAAAAAGGCGGAATAGTACAAAACCTATCAGAATCCACTGCCAGCCAGACGGCGCAGCAAACATAGCAATCCAGTAGCCGACAAATTCGTCCCAGACAATGCCTCCGTGGTCATGCACCTGCAATTTCTGGCTCGCAATATCACAGAGATAACAACCTACAACAAAAGAACCAAGGCAAACTAAAAGATAATGCAATGGCGCTAAGTCTGAAATTAGTAGATAAAAGGGGATAGCTGCCAATGTACCAAAAGTCCCAGGTGCTTTCGATGCGCAGCCACTGCCAAAACCAAATGCCAATAAGCAACGGGGGTCTTTCAAAAGGCGTAAGGGAATTTTTTTATCACTCAAAATGATCAAAGCCTCGTTTTTCCGGCAGAGCCACAGACTCCCCATTTAACTTTGCTGACAACACGCTGCCCTCATCCGCTAACATCGCGCCGATTTCAATAAACCCTAGCTCTAACAGTCGTTGACGCTTATCTGAAGAAGCCGTGATGAGTAACTGATAGTCATCACCGCCATTTAATGCTGCCTGCATTGCAAAGTCATAATCTCTATATTTCAGCAAATCATCTGACAATGGCACCGCACTTAACTCTAGTTCGGCCGACAAGCCCGAGGCACAGCACAAATGCTCTAAGTCAGCCAGTAGACCATCTGAAACATCAAGCGCTGAACTCGCTAGCCCATTAACTGCCATGCCAAGCGCTATCTGAGGCGTTGGCGAAGCAAAGCTTTCAAATAATGCTTGTTGGTATGGCTCAGTTAACTCTTTGCCTTCTAACGCTAATAGCAGACCCGCATGCGCATCACCCAAGCAACCTGATACAAAAATTAAATCCGCGGGCGATGCGGAGGATCGAGTTAAATAGTTACCTTTATCGACTAAGCCATGCACCTGAATACTAATTGTCAGAGGCCCTTTAGTCGTATCGCCACCAACTAGCGAAATATTAAATTGCTCGGCCAGATCATATAAGCCTGTAGAAAATCGCTCGCACCAAACCGTATCGAACTCTGGCAGTGTTAAAGCTATAGTAAAATGATGTGGCTGGGCTCCCATTGCGGCTATGTCGCTGAGCGCAGAACCCAGTGCTCGTTTAGCAATGAATTCGGGAGGGAAACCAGCTGGAAAATGCCGTCCCTCAACCGAGGTATCTATCGACAACACGAGAGACTGGTTTGAAGGAGGTGAAAACACCGCAGCATCATCGCCTATCCCAAGATCAAACGACGGAGCGCGACTTTTAGAAAACAAAGAAGTGATTAGATCAAACTCGCGGCTTTTCCTTAAACGAGAGTTCATGTGTAGATTGTCCTAACCACCCCAGCATTAAATTGCTATTTGCGTTGCGCACTGGCTTCAGCAGAACGCAGCTTATTACCTAACTTGTCCAATATGCTATTCACATACTTGTGACCATCTGTACCGCCAAACTCTTTTGCGAGTTCAATCGCTTCGTTGATCACAACCCCCAAAGGAATATCGATGCGATGCATTAGCTCAAACGTACCAATACGTAAAATAGCCAGCTCAATTGGGTCGACCTCTTCTAAGGCACGGTCTAGCAACACTTCATATTGTTGATCTAGTTCATTGGTAGAACTTGGAATCGTTCGAAACACTTGCTCGAAATAAGCTTGATCGATCTTTCCGAAGTCATTATCAGTACGAAACTCCGCTTCTATCTGAGACGTACTAGAATGGCCCAACTGCCATTGATAAAGCGCTTGGAGCACTAGTGTTCGCGCTCTCTTACGCTGAGATGTAGTGACCTTCTTAGGCACACTAGAATCAAATTCGCTCATTAAATACCTGCGTTTTTAAACAAGGTAAGCATTTCTAATGCTGACATCGCTGCTTCCGCACCTTTGTTGCCAGCTTTCGTGCCTGAACGCTCAATCGCTTGTTCGATGCTATCGACAGTCAATACGCCAAAGGCAATAGGTAGATTAGTCTCTAATGAAACAGCGCTAATTCCTTTTGTACATTCACCTGCCACGTACTCAAAGTGTGGTGTACCACCGCGAATCACTGCTCCAAGCGCGACAATAGCGTCAAATTGACCCGTTTTAGCCACACGCTGAACTGCTAGCGGAAGCTCAAACGCACCAGGAACACGGAAGATTTCAATATCTTCTTCCGCAATACCTTGACGTACAAGCGCGTCAATCGCACCTTCTACCAAACTTTCCACAACGAAAGCATTAAAACGACCAACTACTAAGGCAAACTTACCTGAAACTTCTTTAAAGTCACCTTCATGAATTTTGATATTTCGCATCTTTTTTACTCTTTAATTAGCTGTTTTATCCGTTGTACGGAATGAATTCTGTTACTTCAAGATCAAAGCCCGACAGCGCCGAAAACTTCATCTCTGGCGCGAGCAAGCGCATTTTATGAACGCCCAAATCACGCAATATTTGCGACCCTGTGCCAACCGTCAAATACGCACCTTGCCCACCTGATTGGGGAGAAGATGAGTTAAAAAACTCAACCAAGCGGTCTTCCATTGAGGCTTCGTATGAATCACCTAACAGCACCAATACACCAGCGCCTGCTTCAGCAATTTTTGCTAGCGAGTTTTGCACCGACCAAGATTGAGAACCTTCTTTTCGTACACCAATTGTGTCACGCAGTATGTCAGGGTATTGAACACGTACTATTGGCGCATCAACCTGATCTACATCACCCAACACGAAAGCCATATGCACATCGCCTTGCAAAGTATCTTTGTAGGTAATCAGCTGAAAATCACCATGCTCAGTTTGAACGCCGTGCTCTTCCTGACGAGTAACCGTCTGCTCATTCAGAGCACGATAATGAATCATATCGGCGATTGTGCCAATTTTTAGATCGTGTTTTTTCGCAAATTCTTCAAGATCAGGGCGACGTGCCATCGTGCCATCATCATTCATAATTTCAACAATGACCGAAGCCGCTTCAAAGCCAGCCATTCTCGCCAAATCGCAACCAGCTTCTGTATGACCCGCACGCGTTAATACGCCACCAGGCTGAGCAACAATTGGGAAAACATGACCCGGCTGGACGATATCTTGGGGTTTGCTATTTCGACCCACAGCAGTCCGAATAGTATGAGCACGATCCGCAGCAGAGATGCCCGTCGTTACACCTTCTGCCGCTTCAATCGAAACAGTAAAATTAGTAGAAAATTGTGCGTTATTTGCATGCGCCATCGGAGGCAAGCCAAAATAATCCGCACGATCTCTCGTCATCGTCATACAAATGAGACCACGCGCATGTGTCGCCATGAAATTAATATCTTCAGGACGCACTTGCTCTGCCGCAATAACGAGATCACCTTCGTTCTCTCGGTCCTCGTCATCCATCAGAATAACCATTTTACCTTGACGGATATCTTCAACTAGCTCTTCAACAGTGTTGAGCTTCATTCAACCTCCAAAGACCCAGCAAATTAAGCTAGGTATGTTTCTATATCTTGTAACCGTTCTTTGCTAAAAACGCTTCATCAATCACCGACTTCGGCGATTGCTTTTCATCTGAAAAACTCAATAACCGCTCTGCATAGCGAGCCATAAGATCTACCTCTAAGTGCACATCTCGGCCAGTTGAGTACTCAGGGATAATCGTATTCTGAGCGGTATGAGGAACAATATTGAGAGTAAATCCTTCATCCACCAAACCAGTCACTGTAAGACTAACCCCATCCACGGTAATTGAGCCTTTATTCGCGATATAGCGCGAAAGTTCCGATGAACAGTGAATGGTATAACGTAATGAGTCACCTTCTGAGCTGACAGCAACTATAGACCCTATTCCATCAACATGCCCACTGACTAAGTGGCCACCTAAACGGCGCGAAAGCGTAAGCGCTTTTTCAAGATTAACTCGATCACCGACTCGCATCGTTGCGAATCGTGTGTAACGCAATGACTCTGCGGAGATATCCGCACAAAAATCATTAGGAGAGAAAGCGGTGACAGTCAGACAAACTCCGTTTACAGCAATGCTGTCTCCCAATTGAACATCACTCATATCAAGGGCTTGGACATTGATACGAAGTTGAGCGCCTGAACGAGCACTTTCAATGGCAGCTATGGTGCCAACCGCCTCAATAATACCTGTAAACATTTCTAAAGAGCGCCCTTAAATTGATACTGAAATCGTAGATCGGCCCCTACTTGTCGAACATCCTTAAGATCTAAATCTATGGCCTGCCCCATACGATCAAATGGCAGATTCGCCAGAGCTTTTGCCTGATGCCCCATCAACTTAGGCGCAACATACAGCAGTAATTCATCTACGCAATTTTGATCTATAAAACTGCCAGAAAGACTCTCTCCAGCCTCCACAAAAAGATCATTGACTTCTTGTTCGGCCAGAGCATGGAGAAGCGCAGATAAATCAAAATATCCTTTCGCGTCCAATGCTAAACGTACGACATTGACATGTTGCGAACCCACAATTTCGGGAGAAACCTTAGCCTCTTCCGATACGACATACTGCACCGCAGCATTGTTCTCAAAAACCGCTTCTTGCCCGGTTAAACGTGCGTGCGCATCAAGAACCACGCGCATCGGCTGAAACCCTCGTTTATCGAGTAGATGATCGGTTCGCACCGTTAACTTGGCATTGTCGTATAGAACGGTTCCTACGCCAGTTAAAATAGCAGAAGACTTTGCGCGCCACGCTTGTACATCTTCTCTCGCAGCAGCACCGGTAATCCACTGACTTTCGCCAGAAGCCATTGCTGTTCGCCCATCAACACTCGCTGCCATCTTTAGACGTACAAAGGGTCGCTTACGCGTCATTCTTGAAATAAAACCAATATTTAGCTGCTTCGATTGCTCTTCGAGCAATCCTAGTTCAACCTGAATACCAGCATCACTCAATATGCTTACGCCCTTACCTGCAACCAAGGGATTCGGATCTTGCATCGCACTAATAACGCGTGCCAATCCCGCATCGACTAAGGCTCTTGCACAAGGTGGAGTTCTACCGTAATGACTGCAAGGCTCTAGGGTTACATATGCCGTAGCACCTTTGGCCAACTCTCCGGCTTGAGCTAATGCGTTAACCTCAGCATGGCCTTCACCTGCTCGTTCATGAAAGCCCTCTCCAACAATCTGACCATCGCGCACTATGACACAACCAACACGTGGATTAGGCTGGCAACTTAATTCACCAAGCCAGGCTAACTCGATAGCACGAGCCATATAACGATGATCATCAGCCGACCAGTCATGCATATGGAGCAAAACTCTTAGTGCTTATGCGTTATCAGAAGAGCGATCACGCTTGGCTAAGCGATCAATCTCTTCTTTAAACTCATTGATGTCTTGGAAACTGCGATATACCGAGGCAAATCGAACATATGCAACTTCATCTAAACTTCGAAGTTCTCGCATCACTTCTTCACCCACTTGCAATGAAGATAGTTCTCGCTCACCAGTCGCTCGCAGACGATACTTGATGTTGTCTATCGCTTGTTCAATAGACTCAATACTCACAGGACGCTTTTCTAAAGCTCGCTGAACACCACGATTCAGCTTTTCTTCATCGAAGGGTTGGCGCGAGCCGTCTTGTTTAACAACCCGCGGCATCACAAGCTCAGCCGTTTCAAATGTGGTAAAGCGTTCTTGGCAGGTCAAGCACTCGCGTCGACGACGTACTTGATTGCCGTCAGAAACCAAACGAGAGTCGTAAACCTTCGTGTCAGTCGCCTTACAAAACGGACAATGCATGAGGAATCAACCCTGACAGTTATGCGTAAACTGGCAAACGCGAGCAAATTGCTTGCACTTTTTCGCGTGTTGCGTTGATGACAGAGTCGTCCTCTGGATTGGCAACTAACGCGTCAATCACATCACAAATCCATGAAGCTAATTCAGAACAATCTTTCGACTGAAAACCTCGACTTGTAATAGCTGGCGTACCAATACGCAATCCACTCGTTACAAATGGAGAACGAGGATCGTTTGGAACCGAGTTCTTGTTTACTGTAATGTGAGCACGACCTAATGCTGCGTCAGCGTCTTTGCCCGTTACATCTTTATCAATCAAATCAAGCAAGAAGAGGTGGTCATCAGTACCGCCAGACACAATTTTGTAGCCACGCTCTAAAAATACAGAAACCATCGCTTGTGCATTTTTAACGACTTGCTGCTGATATGTTTTAAACTCTTCTGACATCGCTTCTTTGAAGCACACTGCTTTCGCAGCAATCACGTGCATCAATGGTCCACCCTGACTTTCAGGGAAGACGGCAAAGTTCAGCTTTTTGTTCAGCTCTTCGTCATCATTTGCCAAAATCAAACCACCACGAGGGCCTCGTAGCGTTTTATGCGTCGTTGTAGTCACGACATCTGCAATACCAACAGGACTTGGGTAAACACCGCCAGCAACAAGACCCGCTATATGCGCCATATCAACAAACAAGTACGCACCCACTTCGTCTGCAATTGCTCTGAAACGCTTCCAGTCAACAACAAGAGAATAGGCTGAAAAACCAGCGATAATCATTTTAGGCTTGTGCTCACGCGCAAGAGCCTCAACTTGATCGTAATCAATCTCACCAGTTGCTTCGTTTAAGCCATATTGAACTGCATTGTAGATTCGGCCTGAAAAACTAACCGCCGCGCCATGCGTTAAGTGACCACCATGCGCCAAGCTCATACCAAGGATTGTGTCACCTGGCTGACAAAGAGCCATAAATACCGCTGCGTTTGCTTGTGAACCTGAATGAGGCTGAACGTTCGCGTACTTCGCACCAAACAATGCCTTTGCACGATCGATTGCTAGCTGCTCGACTACGTCAACATGCTCACAACCACCGTAGTAACGTTTACTTGGGTAGCCTTCGGCGTATTTATTAGTAAGGTAAGATCCTTGCGCTTCCATTACACGAGGGCTGGTGTAATTTTCTGAAGCAATCAATTCAATATGATCTTCCTGTCTTTTTGCTTCTGCATCCATTGCCGACAACAGTTCATCATCAAATCCAGCGATGGTCATTTCTTGCTTGAACATACTATGCCTCTTGGTCTTCTTAACTACGGCAAACCCTGAACAAATTCGGGTTAGTTTAAAAAGCGCGCAGTTTAAATGATTTTCCCTGCAACATCACGATATTTATGAGACCTAATCGCTTGAAAGCGTCTAAAGTAGGCCGCGGTCGTATCTCGATGTCAAAAATGCACTTTCGTTGCGTTATTTCAGGTTTTTCGCTAGTGTGCGCGTCATATTCTTCGAGGCAGCCCAGCCCACGATACTGAACAAAATCTAGGAGCAATTGCATGGCACAATATGTGTTTACCATGAACCGAGTAGGGAAAGTTGTCCCTCCTAAACGAGAGATCCTAAAAGACATTTCTCTTTCATTCTTTCCCGGCGCAAAAATCGGTGTTCTTGGCCTGAATGGCGCAGGTAAATCAACGCTCCTTAAAATCATGGCAGGTGTCGATCAAGACTACACGGGGGAAGCTCGTCCTCAACCTGGCATCAACGTTGGCTATCTACCGCAGGAACCGCAACTTGACGAATCAAAAGATGTACGCGGAAATGTAGAAGACGGTTTACGTGAAATAAAAGATGCTCTAGAGCGTCTCGACCAAGTCTATGCCGAGTATGCCGAACCAGATGCTGATTTCGACGCACTGGCAGCGGAGCAGGCCAAGCTTGAAGCTATTATCGAAACAGGAGATGGCCATAATCTCGAACGCACCTTAGAAGTTGCTGCGGATGCTTTGCGTTTACCGCCATGGGATGCGGATGTTGCAACGCTTTCTGGGGGTGAAAAACGTCGTGTAGCGCTTTGCCGCCTTCTTCTCTCGAAACCAGACATGCTGCTGCTTGATGAACCAACTAACCACCTTGATGCCGAAAGTGTGGCTTGGCTTGAACGATTCTTACACGATTACCCTGGCACCGTCGTCGCCATCACTCACGACCGTTACTTCCTTGATAACGTCGCAGGCTGGATTCTTGAATTAGACCGCGGCCACGGCATTCCATTTGAAGGCAACTATTCACAATGGCTTGAAGCAAAAGAGAAACGTCTCGAAATTGAGCAGAAACAAGAAGACGCTCGCCAACGCAGCATTAAGTCTGAACTCGAATGGGTTAGAAGCAACGCAAAAGGCCGCCATGCAAAAAGCAAAGCTCGTCTTCAGCGCTTTGAAGAGCTTAATTCGCAAGACTCACAAAAACGCAACGAGACCATGGAAATATATATTCCACCTGGGCCACGCTTGGGCGACGTTGTTATCGAACTTGATGGTGTCTGCAAGCAATATCGCGACAAACTATTATTTAAAGATCTAAGCTTCTCAGTTCCTCCCGGCAGTATCGTAGGTGTCGTTGGCGGCAACGGCGCGGGTAAGTCTTCACTATTCAAACTACTTTCCGGCATTGAAGAGCCAGATGAAGGATCGATTCGTCTTGGTGAAACAGTTGAACTCGGATATGTCGAGCAGACTCGCGACCTAAACAATAACAAAACTGTTTGGGAAGAAGTAAGCGACGGCAACGATATGATCACGATCGGCAACTACCAAACGCCATCACGCGCCTACATCAGCCGTTTTAATTTCCGCGGCAATGACCAGCAAAAACGCGTGAGTGAATTATCTGGCGGTGAACGCAATCGACTACACTTGGCAAACACCTTAAAGCAAGGCGCGAATGTTCTTTTGCTTGACGAACCTACCAACGACTTAGATGTTGAGACCTTGCGCGCACTAGAGGAAGCTGTGCTGGCCTTCCCAGGTTGTGCGATTGTCATATCGCACGATCGCTGGTTCCTAGATCGTATTGCAACACACATTCTTGCATATGAAGGTGATAGTGAGGTTGTCTGGTTTGAAGGCAATTACACAGAATACGAAGCAGACTTCAAAGATAGAAAAGGTGAGCTTGCGAAAACGCCGACACGCCTCAACTATAAGAAACTCGCATAATAAGTGCTGCGCACTTGCTAGGATTTAAACTTAAATCTAAAGTAAGTGCGCATTAGTCCTCGCACTCATCCTAGGAAAAGGCATGTCACAATTACAAGAACAGCAAGAACGTCGTCAATTCAGCCGAATTTTATTCAATGCCGAATGCACCTTGAGTCAAGAAGGTTTGGAATGGACGAGCGGTGTGCAAGACATTTCACTGAAGGGCGTATTGATTCGAAAGCCAGAGGGTTTTTCGATGAACAAAGACAATACCTTTGAAGCTAGCATCAAACTCGCTGGAAACGAGCAGTGCATTAACATGATACTTTCGTTTTCAAATGAGCACGACAACGCCTTAGGTTTTGCCTGCGACCATATCGATATCGACAGCATGACGCATTTAAAAAGACTCGTAGAGCTCAACTTAGCAGACGAAGATCTTCTGCACCGCGAACTGAGCGCGTTAAGCGAAACGCACTAACGAGCAAACTAAAAGACGTTTTTAAGAAACTCATCAAGCGTTTTGACAGGTACGACCTTCATTCCAGGCACATCCTCTCTGGGGCGATTACCCCACGGAACATAAGCTAATTTAAAGCCATGTTTCGCCGCCTCATGGATACGCTCTTGGCCACTTGCGACAGGGCGTACTTCTCCAGAAAGCCCTACCTCGCCAAACATGATGACATCACGCGCTAAATTCACACCACGAAAACTTGAGACGATAGATGCGAGCGATGCTAAATCAGTGCTCGTTTCAGATGTTTTCACGCCGCCTACGAGACTGACAAAAACATCTTGATCACCACAATGAAGACCGCCATGGCGATGCAACACCGCTAATAACATGGAGACCCTATTTTGATCCAAGCCCAGAGCAACGCGTTTCGGGTAAGAACCTTGACTCTCATCAACCAAGGCCTGCAATTCTACAAGCAGAGGACGCGTACCTTCCCAAAGAACCGTAACAGCACTACCAGGGGACGCTTCTTCACCCCTATTTAGAAAAATGGCACTTGGATTTTTAACTTCAGCCAAGCCTTTTTCCTGCATGGCAAACACGCCTAATTCATTCACTGCACCAAAACGATTCTTAATTCCGCGCAAAGTCCTGTAGCGTGTATCACTCGAGCCTTCCAACATGATCGAACAATCGATCATATGCTCCAATACTTTTGGACCAGCAATCGCTCCCTCTTTGGTGACGTGACCAACTAAAAAAAGCACCATACCCGTTTGCTTAGCTAAACGTGTTAGACGCGCAGCACATTCGCGGACTTGAGAGACGCTTCCCGGAGCAGAATCCAGTGATTCACTAAACATCACCTGAATACTATCAACCACTAAGACCTTAGGCTGAACGCTTTGTACCGTCGCTTCAATACTCTCAATGCTTGTTTCTGAAAACATTTTGAGATCATCTGCCTGCAGCTCCAAGCGCTTAGCACGCATCGCAACTTGCTGAAGAGATTCTTCACCGGTGATATATAGTGCGGGTAAATGATTTGCTAGATAACACATCGTCTGCAGAAGTAACGTGCTCTTCCCTGCACCAGGATGACCACCAACTAAAATTGCAGAACCCGGAACTAAACCACCACCCAAAACACGATCAAACTCTCCGATACCCGAGCTAAATCTAGGCTGCTCTTTCAGATCAATCGCACTGAGAGATTTAATTTCTGCAGCAGCGCCTGCATACCCCACACTTTTAGCTGAAGAGCGGGAAGTTTTGGCTGATGAGAGCTTAATTTCTTGAACGGTATTCCATTCACCACATTCTGGGCATTGTCCCTGCCACTTTGAAAAGTCTGCACCACACTCAGTACAAACATAAGCCGTTTTAGATTTAGGCATACTAACGAATAATATTTTCCACAGGAGGACGCACGAAGTTACGATCTAAAAAGTCATTCCATGCAACGTTGAAATTAGGAGCAGTCAAATCGACTCGACCATCGCCATTAATATCGCCGTCTGACTGTATCGCAAATGTTACACCAGCACTATTCAAAACATTCATCGCGACACCATCGTCATCTTTCCCACTTACACTTAAAATTCCAAGATTCGGTACACTTAAATCAAAAGCACCGCGTAAGGGAGAACCTGTACTTGAAAAAGCTTCAAAAATTACTCCATCGTTTTGATTCGTCAGTTCTGCGCTAAATGAGAGAGCCCAGGTTGATTGCGAAGTCGGACCATATTCAATTCGCCACTCAAAGTCTTTTATAGAGTGATCTTCGCGAAAATTTCCTTTGCTTAAAACGCTCGTAAAATCTCCAGACAAAGAATAAACCCTATCTTGCCGAGAACTTACTCCAACCTCTCTGCCCATTGAGTTTTTTAATGCTAACTTCCCAGATAGCTCGTGCGTATTGTCATCAATATCGACAATCAAATCCTGCAAATCTAGATCAATCTCGCGTTCATAATAAGCACAATCAATTTGCTCTTGAACACCATCTTCAACAACAAAAATTCGGGCTCCATCTTCTTCAAAACTAGAATCAAAATCTGTCGTTGAACGATTAACCACTACTGCAATTTGATCAAGTGAGAGCTCTTCAACTCTCTTCTCTATTGCTAATTGATCGTCCTGAGGATCTTGCTCCATATAACGCACAAATAAACGTGCACCTTGCTTATCAAAAATCAAATTAGATGCTTGATCATCAATTAACTCGTATCGACCAGCATCGATTTTTTCATCGAGCTCTAAGTTAGTAATGCATTGGGCAACGGTCAGGTCGGTCGCGAACGTTTTATTATAGCCTTCCGTTTCTTTATACTTTCCCGAAACCTCACCATTCAACTGTGCTCCAGCGTCATTAAAGCAAGCAGTATAATTTATCGAGAAAGCATCAGATTCTTCATATCGCACTCCAGAAGCATTAGGGAAATTAACAACTGCACTTCCTCCTCCTGGGCATGTATAACCCCCTACCTGAACACCTTTAAAGTCACGAGCATCAAGCATTTCATTTAAACGCGCAAAATAGAGTGGGGAAAAGATACTTTGGTAAGAAGACCACAGGTAAGCTTCTGCATTATCATTGGTTATGTCGAGCGTTCTTCGATTATCGCTAAAATCCTGATCATCAACGATAAACTCCCCACATCCCACAACGAGAGCAGTCAAAGAATATAAAAAGGCTCGTGCAAGACGGCTCATGAACTTTCCTAGTTATTCTTAATCGGAGGGAAAATTGTAAGATATGCGTACGGTAGGATAAACGCTACGCCACCACATTTGTGACGCAGCATACGCTCACGAGGCTTAAACGTGGTACTGCGCACTCAATTCATGCACCGCATCAACAAAGACTTTCGGCGCCGCAGGGTCTACAAACTGATGAATACCGTGTCCGAGGTTAAACACATGTCCATTGCCCGCACCAAAGTCCCTTAATATTCGGGCAACTTCAGCCTTAATTTGGTCTGGCTTAGCATATAAAACACTTGGATCCATATTACCTTGTAACGCGACGCGATCACCCACCATAGAGCGGGCTCGACCAATATTCATCGTCCAATCAAGCCCTAGCGCATTCGCACCGCAGTCGGCGATTTGATCCAACCATAGACCACCACCCTTCGTAAATACGATCGATGGTACGCGCAAACCTCGCGCTTCCGTCTTCAAACCCGCCACAATCTTTTGCATGTAAGCAAGAGAGAAATCGAGGTAGGCTTGATCACTTAAATTCCCGCCCCATGTATCGAAAATCTGAACAGCTTGAGCACCTGCATCGATTTGCGCATTCAAATAATCAATAACAGAGTCTGCAAGCACATTTAATAGAGCATGAAGAGTTTCAGGTTCGCGATACATCATCGCTTTAATATGTCGGAAATCTTTCGAAGAACCACCCTCAACCATATAGGTCGCCAAGGTCCAAGGCGATCCGGAAAAGCCGATCAAAGGAACACGTCCAGATAACGCACCGTGAATCTCAGTCACTGCATCGGTGACATAAGACAAGTCTGAAGCGGTATTAACAACCTTAAGCGATGCCACGTCTTGCTCTGTACGAATGACTTTCTTAAAACGCGGCCCTTCGCCAGTTTCAAAATATAGTCCCAAGCCCATCGCATCAGGAATCGTCAAAATATCTGAAAACAAGATTGCCGCATCTAAGTCATAGCGCTCTAGAGGCTGAATAGTCACCTCGCACGCAAGCTCTTTGTTCTTGCACAAACTCAAAAAATCACCCGCTTGTGCGCGCGTCTCACGATATTCAGGCAAATAACGACCAGCTTGACGCATCATCCACACTGGCGTTGCATCAACAGGCTCTCTTAAAAGGGCTTTTAAAAATCGATCGTTCTTAAGTTGCGTCATCTTTTTGATAGTTCTCTAAATTGATTCTAAACAAAAAAGGCACAGCAAAATGCCGTGCCTTTTCAACCAGCAACGGATATCAGACGTCCAAGTAGTCCAAGATACCTTCTGCCGCTTTTCGACCTTCAGCAATCGCTGTTACAACTAGGTCTGATCCGCGCACCATGTCACCGCCAGCAAAGATCTTAGGATTAGTTGTTTGGAACGCAAATTCACCAGCTTCTGGCGCCTCAACACCACCCCAGCTATTCACGTCAACACTAACATCCTTCAACCAGTCTGGAGGACTTGGGCGGAAGCCAAATGCAATCAAAACAGCATCTGCAGGCAAAATTTCTTCACTACCCTCAATTACCACAGGGCGACGGCGACCATTTTCATCAGGCTCACCTAGTTTGGTTTCAACAACCTTAACACCTTCAACCTTATCTTCGCCCACAATAGCTACTGGCTGACGGTTAAATAAGAACTGCACACCCTCTTCTTTCGCATTTTGAACTTCTTTGCGAGAGCCAGGCATATTTTCTTCGTCACGACGATACGCACACGTTACGTTCTCAGCTTGTTGACGAATAGAGGTACGGTTACAGTCCATTGCGGTATCACCACCACCTAAGACGACAACACGCTTGCCTTTCATATCAATGAAATCTTCTGGCGCTTTCTCAAAACCAAGGCGACGATTTACGTTCGAGATCAAAAACGGAAGGGCATCATGAACACCTGGCAAATCTTCACCAGGGAAACCACCTTTCATATATGAATAGGTGCCCATTCCCATAAATACCGCATCGTATTCAGCTAACAGCTCATCGATAGTCACGTCTTCGCCAACACTTACGTTCAAACGGAACTCTACGCCCATCTCAGTGAACACTTCGCGACGCAAAGACATCACGTTCTTTTCTAGTTTGAACTCAGGAATACCAAACGTCAGCAAGCCGCCAATTTCTGGGTTACGATCAAACACAACAGGCTTAACACCATTACGCACTAGAATATCAGCACAGCCCAAACCCGCTGGACCGGCACCAATAATCGCGACCTTTTTGTCAGTCCAGACAACTTTAGACATGTCAGGACGCCATCCCATCGCAAATGCAGTGTCTGTGATGTATTTTTCCGCGGAACCAATCGTAACGGCACCAAAGCCATCATTCAGAGTACAAGCACCTTCACAAAGACGATCTTGAGGACATACGCGACCACATACTTCAGGAAGTGAGTTCGTTTGATGACTCAATTCAGCCGCTTCTAAAATGTTGCCTTCTGACACCAACTTCAACCAGTTTGGAATAAAGTTGTGTACCGGACATTTCCATTCACAGTATGGGTTACCACATGACAAACAACGATGTGATTGCTCAGCAGCTTCTTCTGACTGGAATGTCTCGTAAATTTCGCCAAAACCTTCCGTTCGATCAACCATTGGAACCTTCTTGGGGTCACAACGGCCAACTTCAATAAATTGGAAGTTATTATCTAAACGCTTAGCCATTTCTTACCTCTTTAAGCATAATCTTCGACGATACGCCCTTACTCAGGGCGTGTTCTGACGTTATTTAGAAGCGTTTGCAAGCTTGCTGCTTTTGGTTTTACTAACCAGAAACGCGTAATAAAATCATCGAAGTTATCTAAAATTTCCTGACCCCATGCGCTGTTTGTTGCAGCAACATGTTCCTGAATGACGCCACGCAAGTGATTGCGATAAGGCTCCATTGTTTCAGATGAAACTCGCTGGATCTCAACCAACTCGCGGTTGTACTTATCAACGAAACTATTGTCCTGATCTAGAACGTAGGCAAAACCGCCCGTCATACCAGCACCAAAGTTGTAGCCAGTATTACCCAACACGGTAATTTGACCGCCAGTCATATATTCACAGCAGTGGTCACCAGCACCTTCGACTACTGCTACAGCACCGGAGTTACGTACACCAAATCGCTCACCAGCAGTACCTGCAGCAAACATCTCACCACCAGTTGCACCGTATAAACAGGTGTTACCGACAATAGACGTTTCTTGAGTCTTAAATACACTTCCTACTGGCGGACGAATCACAAGACGACCGCCGGTCATGCCTTTACCGACATAATCGTTTGCATCACCTTCTAGATCCATGTTCAGGCCGCCAGCATTCCACACACCAAAACTCTGGCCTGCAGTACCATTAAGCTTGAGCGTAATTGCTTGTTCGCTCATACCTTGGTTACCGTGACGTTTAGCGATTTCGCCAGACAGACGAGCACCAACTGAACGGTCACAGTTAGTCACGTTGAAACTAAATTCACCGCCCTTCTTACCTTCAATACTTGGAAGCAATTCCTCAACCATACGCTCCGCTAACAAGCCTTGATCGAAAGGCTCATTACGCACGACTTCGCAGGTGTGCGGCTTATCTTCTGCTACCCCACCATCCGATAAAATAGCGCTAAGATCGAGTTGCTTCTGCTTGTCAGTCGAGCCTTCTAATGCTTCGAGAAGATCTGTGCGGCCTACGAGCTCTTCAAGACTACGAACACCTAACTTAGCCATCCATTCACGCGTTTCTTCAGCCACAAAGCGGAAGAAATTCATCGCCATTTCGACAGTGCCTTTAAAGTGCTCTTCTCGCAGTTTTTCGTTCTGCGTAGCAACACCTGTTGCACAGTTATTCAAGTGACAAATACGGAGGTATTTACAACCTAGAGCCACCATCGGCGTTGTACCGAAACCGTAGCTCTCAGCACCCAACATCGCAGCTTTTACAACATCAAGTCCCGTTTTAAGACCACCATCTGTTTGTAAACGAACGCTACCACGTAAGTCGTTACCGCGAAGCGTTTGATGTGCTTCGCTCAAGCCTAGCTCCCAAGGAGAGCCTGCATAACGAATAGAGGTCAATGGACTAGCAGCAGTACCACCGTCGTAACCCGAAATAGTAATTAAGTCAGCGTAAGCTTTTGCAACACCAGCAGCAATCGTCCCGACACCTGGCTCAGAAACAAGTTTCACAGAGACAAGCGCATCGGGATTAACCTGCTTCAAGTCGAAGATCAATTGAGCCAGATCCTCGATAGAATAAATATCATGATGAGGCGGAGGAGAAATCAACGTCACACCAGGTACAGAATAACGAAGCTCTGCGATCAAGTCGTTGACTTTACCGCCAGGCAACTGACCACCTTCACCAGGTTTTGCACCCTGAGCAACTTTAATCTGAATAACTTCAGCACTGCTTAGATAATGCGGTGTAACACCAAAACGACCCGAAGCAACCTGCTTGATCTTAGAACGTTTAACCGTTCCATAACGCGCGACATCTTCGCCACCCTCACCAGAGTTAGACCGGCCACCTAGAGTGTTCATCGCAACAGCTAATGCCTCGTGTGCTTCAGGAGACAACGCCCCCAAAGACATCGCTGCAGAGTCAAAACGCGGGAAGATATTTTCAACTGGCTCTACCTCGTCCAAGGAGATAGGAGAAATACCTTGCTTCAAACCAAACATATCACGCAATGTAGCGGCAGGACGATTATTCACTAAGTCTGCGTATTCTTTGTAAACACCATAATCGCCGCTCTCAACCGCACGCTGAACCGTGTTTACAACATCAGGATTGAAGGCATGATATTCTTGGCCATGTACATATTTGAGAAGACCACCCGGCTCGATTGATTTACGCGCTTTCCAAGCCTCATTCGCAAGCAATGACTGCTCAGCTTGTAAATTCGCAAAACTCGCACCTTGAATTCGGCTCGCGACACCTTTGAAACAAAGATCAACCACATCGTCAGAAAGACCAACTGCTTCAAACAATTGAGCACCACGGTAAGACGCAATCGTTGAGATTCCCATTTTAGAAAGAATCTTAAGAAGGCCTTTACCAATCCCTTTACGATAGTTGTTTTTCGCCTCGATTGGATCCATCAACATCTCGCCGCTCTCGATCAAGTCATTCAACACTTGATAAGAAAGGTATGGATACACCGCGGTTGCACCAAAGCCAAACAATACCGCGAAGTGGTGTGAATCGCGTGCAAAACCAGTTTCAACAACGATGTTGGCATCACAACGCAAGCCATTCTCAACCAGGTAGTGGTGCACTGCACCTGTAGCCATGAATGCATTGATTGGCAACTTACCTTTTTCAATGTCTCGATCCGACAAGACAACAATCACTGAGCCATCACGAACAGCTTGTGCCGCTTTTTCACACACATCTTGAATCGCTGCTTCCAGGCCTTGTTCAGGATCAAATTGCAATGAAACAGTCGCTGAACCAAAACCTAAAGAATTGTCTAAAATCGCAGCAAACTTAGCTGGACTCAAAACAGGCGTAGTTAAAATAATACGCTTAGCGTGCTCAGGAGACTCTTCAAATACATTTCGTTCCGAACCGATGCAGGTTTCAAGCGACATAACAATCGCTTCACGCAAAGGATCAATTGGAGGATTCGTAACCTGTGCAAATTTTTGACGGAAATAATCGGCAACGGAGCGAACGCGCTGTGACAAAACAGCCATTGGCGTATCATCACCCATCGAACCTACTGCTTCTTGTCCCGCCTCACCTAGTGGACGTAAAACTTGATCACGCTCTTCGAAGCTCACTTGGAACATCTTCATTTGCGTTTTCAACTCATCCGAAGGCATTGGTTCAAACGCAGGCGAAGAGCTCTTCAAGCGCGTTTCAAGACGCTGAGCATTTTCACGCAACCACTTCTTGTAAGGCTTGGCTTCTTTAAGACGCTGATCAATGTCATCTGTATGCAATACATCGCCGGTCTTCGTATCGATCGCTAAGATTTGTCCAGGACCAATTCGACCTTTCGCAACAACATCTTCAGGCTTATAAGCATAAGTACCGATTTCCGATGCTACTGTAATAAAACCATCTTTAGTAACAACCCAACGACTCGGACGTAGACCGTTACGATCTAGCAAACACACAGCATAACGACCGTCTGTCGTAACTAGGCCTGCAGGGCCATCCCACGGCTCCATGTGCATGGAGTTAAACTCATAGAAAGCACGCAGATCTGCATCCATCGTGTCGACATTTTGCCAAGCCGGTGGAATCATCATTCGAATCGCACGGAAAAGATCCATGCCACCCGTCAGCAATAGCTCGAGCATGTTGTCCATGCTTGATGAGTCAGAACCTGTGCGGTTAACCAACGGCGCAATAGAAGCTAAGTCAGGAAGTCTGTCGCTTTCGAACTTACTCGTACGTGCTAGAGCCCAATTACGGTTACCTTCAATTGTATTGATCTCACCGTTGTGCGCTAAAAATCTGAAAGGCTGAGCCAATGGCCACTTTGGCATTGTGTTGGTAGAGAAGCGTTGGTGGAAAACACAAATCGCCGTCTCTAACGCTTCGTTACCAAGATCAAGGTAAAAGTTCGGCAAATCGACAGGCATCATCAAGCCTTTGTACGAAATAACCTGATCTGACAAACTACAAACGTAAAAGTCTTCTTCCTGACTTAACTCACGCTCAATCTTTTTACGGGCGACAAATAACTTTAAGCCAAACGCTTGCTCGTCAATATCATCGTTCGCTTCAACAAAAACTTGCTCTATCTGTGGCAAGCAATCTAGAGCCATTCGACCTAAACAAGCATTATCAGTTGGCACAACACGCCATGCTTTAACGTTTAAACCTTCGTCTGCACAGGCAGCTTCAAATGTCGCTCGCGCCTGCGCTGCAGGCTCATCATCTAGCGGCAAGAAAATCATGCCTACGCCGTATTGATCACCTAAAGTCAGTGACAATTCTTCTTGTGCGACTTTGCGTAAAAATGAATCTGGCTTTTGTAATAACAAACCACAACCGTCACCTGTTTTGCCATCTGCCGCGATACCACCGCGGTGGGTCATACATGTGAGCGACTCAATTGCTGTTTCCAACAAAGCATGGCTAGGCGCACCTTCTGTGTGCGCAATGAGCCCAAAACCACAGTTATCACGAAACTCTTCTGGGCGGAACAAACCTGCTGCCATAGCATTCTCTCTAAAACATCTAGTAATTTCATACACTTAGACCAATAACTCTGCCTAAAATGTACGACTAAGAAAATTGGGGTCGAACATTTTACACACAGCAATGCGTCTTAACAAATTTTATAACAAGAGATTTTCGAAGAAGGGAAGCTAACTGCTCACTATTTATACAAGCAAACAGGAGCTTATAGAACTCAAGAAGATTAGCGCAGCCCGTCTACACTGCGAACCCAAGGTTTTTGTGACGCTACAACATCTGGCAAATCTGCCGATCGCGCATCGAAAGCAGATTCAAAACGACCATAAAGCACCACAAACCACGCCTTACCTTTGTATGTCGACCGCACATAATATAAATCTGGAAGTTGGTTCGACTCTACAAAACGCTGTGCTGTTGACTCATTATAAGAACCCAATACCTGAAGCGTGTAATTAGCGCCACCAAATACTGAAGAATCTTCCTGGCTTTTTTTCACCGATACCTTTATGACTTTATCTTCAGGCATATCAGTACCAAGATTTTCCGTGCTTGTCCGAACAACCTCAGACTCAGGCTTCACGCTCGACTCTAATGCAGTGACGCCTGAATCAGTATCAGCCGCATCGTTATTCTTTTCATTCGCTAGGACTGGATCGTCAGACTGCGCACCTTTCGACCCGACTAAATCAGAGTCCTCTTTGGCAGACTCTTTTGTCTCTAGCAAATCATCACTCGCTACATTTTCAGCCGCCAAGGTCTCATTAACAGCTAGCGAAGATTCATTCTCAACAACTACCGCTTCTTGCACCACATCAAACTTCTCACTTTGGCGCAACGCTTCATCCAATCGCGCTAAACGCTCACTCTGAGCTTCTTCATCTATCACAACGCTTTCACTAGCAAACTCTTGCTGCGCCATACCCGAGAATAAATTGTGCTGCTGCGCGACAAATAAAAATGAAGCCATCAAGATCAACACAATAGTAACTAGTGCAAACGCAGGTAGTCTCGGCTGGGAACGTTGTGACTCAACCACGACTGCGTCATCAGTCGAGTTAAATAACACTGCCCCCATATGCCTTTGAACCTCAGAAACTAGACCTTGGGTTTTTATATGCAAACGCTCTACCGATGCTTCAGGAATAGAAAGAGTCGAGCTAAAACCTACGCTAGACAAACCTTGCTCGATGAATGCTTTTACCTCTTCAACAGATAAAAGGGGCAAGCCAAATGCATGAACCGACTCATCACCATAAGTAGCGGACAACCAAGCAAGTTCTGAAGTAGACGCCAACAACAGCACAACAGAGGTATCTGATTGAGGCAACTCCAATGTGTCAATACAACTTTTCAATAAGGCTTGGGAAAGATGTTCAGCATCATCAATCGTAATCAATGTACGCTTACCTTTCTCTCGATAAAGCTGCTTGTAACTCTCGCGACAGCGAACCAACAACGATTCAACATTTTCAGAAGGTGAGGCAAAAATGGCACTTTGATCAGCAATAGCTTGAACAATATCCGCCGGAGTCATATCAGCCTCAGCGGAAATAGAAATCAAATTCAGTTCAGATTTTAGTTCAGCATGCATTTGGTCAATCAAATGCGTCTTACCCGAACCTTTAGGAGCATGAAGACAAAGCAGTAAATCACCAAAGCAAGCTAAATGACGAACACTTTCTAGTTGATGTTGGCGTTGAGCACCTTTAAAGAAAAAACCTTGCCCTTCCGACAATTGCGCCGACAGGGCGGCATCATCTGCACAGAGACGTTTGGCAATCGATAAAAAATGCGCCTGACTCATTGATTATCCCTTTTCTACAAGACTAATTTGGAAGAACTTTCAACAACGTACTATGCTCAAAATCATCAGTCACTCGCGCAAACCCTAAGCGGTCCATGAGCACTAGACGCAAAGTACCATCTAACACTTTCTTATCAACAGACATCAGTTCGAGATAATCCTGAGCTGACATGACTTCTGGGCCTCGAATCGGTAAAGCACAATCATTCAAGACTTTCAGAATCCGCTCTTCATCACTTTCTGATAGGCACCCCAGCAACTTAGACATATGCGCGGCCATTGCAATACCCGCACCAACAGCCTCACCGTGCAACCAATTTCCATAACCTGAAAACGTCTCAATAGCATGGCCGAAGGTATGCCCAAGATTCAAAATTGCACGAACACCGCCTTCTGTTTCATCTTCCTCAACAACACTCGCCTTGCATGCACAGGAGGTCAAAATAGCGTAACGCAGACTTGCTTCATCAAGCGCTCGAATATCGGACACATGCTTTTCTAACCACTCAAAGAATGGCAAATCACGAATCAATCCGTATTTAACTACTTCTGCCAAGCCTGCAGAAACTTCTCGCTCAGGTAAGGTGGACAGACTAGCAGTATCGATTACAACGGCTTTTGGCTGATAAAACGCACCTATCATGTTTTTACCGAGCGGGTGATTAATAGCTGTCTTTCCCCCGACCGATGAATCGACCTGAGACAATAAGGTTGTCGGAACTTGAATAAAATCAACTCCACGCTGATAACTCGCGGCTGCAAAACCTGTCATATCTCCGATAACACCGCCACCCAAAGCAATTAACGTTGTGTTACGGGAATGCTTCTTCTCAAGTAATGCATCAAAGATTAGATTTAAGGTATCCCAATTTTTATACTGCTCGCCATCGGGCAAGATCACGCTATCCACATCAAAATCGGTCAGAGCTGCACGAAGCTTATCTTCATATAATGGAGCCACTGTCGTATTACTAACAATCATGACCTTCTTGCTACGTATGTGCTTTGTAAAATACGAAGCGTCACTCAATAAGTTCGCGCCAACATAGATAGGGTAACTTCTTTCACCAAGATCAACGTTTAAAATATCTACCGTATCTGACACTTATTCTTCCTCTGCTGCGATGCCGTCACTTTGCTCTAATGCACGCACAATGCTTTTAACAATTAAACGCAGCGACTTTTTGTTTGTTTCCACGACAAAATCCGCTACTTCACGATAAATTGGATCACGAAGAGCCATCAAGTCCGTTAAGACTTGCTTAGGGTCCTCTCCTCCTTGCAACAAAGGTCGGTTTTTATCCTTATGGGTTCTCGAAAACTGCTGCTCAACAGAGGTATTGAGGTACACAATGAAACCATTGCGGGTCAAATGATCGCGATTCTCCTGACGCATTACCGCGCCACCACCTGTTGCTAATACCACCTGACTTTCTAGAGCTAAATCTTTAATAACAGCCACTTCCCGATTGCGGAAACCTTCCTCTCCTTCGACGTCAAAGATCCAAGGAATATCTGCACCAGATCGCTGCTCAATCTCTTTATCGGAATCAATAAACTCGTAGGAAAGCTCTGTCGCTAACAATTTACCTATTGTTGTCTTTCCCGCCCCCATTGGCCCAACCAATACAACTAAAGGCTTCTTTGTTCTGTATGCCATTGAAAAAACTGCTTAAAAAGTTTGAGTTTAACACCGTTTGATAACAAGGAACGATACATTCAGACAAAAAAAAGCCGAGCTAATAAGCTCGGCTTTTTCAGTGTGCCGCGATTATTGATCAATCAAACCATCTTTGATCAATTTAGGAGTGATAAACACTAGCAACTCGGTACGCTCATTAATGTTTTGCGTCTTTTTGAATAAGTTACCAAGATAAGGAATATCTCCAAGGAAAGGTGTCTTAGTTACTGTCGTAGACTGCTCCGACTGAAAGATACCGCCTAGAACAATAGTTTCGCCGTTGCCAACAAGTACTTGAGTAATGACTTCGTTGGTCGCAATACTTGGGATACCTGCTGTCACTTCACCACGATCATCCTGATTTACTTTCAGATCCATGATGATTTTATCGTCAGGAGTAATTTGCGGTGTTACTTCAAGAGACAACACAGCTTCTTTAAATGACACAGAGGTTGCGCCTGAAGAAGATGCTTCTTGATAAGGAATCTCTTCACCAGATTTAATCGTTGCTGTTTGACGATCCGCCGTTACAATTTTTGGTTGAGCAACGATTTCGCCTTTGCCATCAGCCTCGAATGCCGACAACTCTAAATCAAGCAAGTAATCACCATTACCAATACCAATGGCGATAGATGAAGCATTAGTACGTGTTACACCTAAATCAACCGCCAATGCGTCTGGGAATGTAACAGTATTGGTAGTTGTTAACTCGCCAAGAGTATTTTGAGAACCACCAAAACGCCAGAATGTATCGCCATCTTGGTTGCGGCCACCGCCACCCCAAGTAATACCCATTTCTTCAGTAATATTTGAACGCGCACGAACGATACGTGCTTCGATCAACACTTGGCGCACTGGAATATCCCAGGTATCAACCAAAGTACGAATCTGATCCAATTTATCTGCAGTTTCCCGCACGCTAATCGTGTTAGTACGCTCATCTGATGAAATATATCCTCGACCAGAAATCAACTCTTCATCTTGCTGTAACAATGAAACGATATCTGATGCTTTTGCATAATTGACTTGAATAATTTCCAAACGAACCGGAGCTAACTCTGCAACTTGCTTATTCGTCTCAATTTCAAGCTTTTCACGCGCTGCAATCTCTTCAGCTGGCGCAACAAGCATAACGTTACCTGTCATGCGTTTATCTAAACCCTTAGTTTTTAGCACTAACTCAAGCGCTTGATCCCAAGGCACGTTTTGCAGACGCAAAGTAATGCTACCGCCAACAGTGTCACTCGCTACCAAGTTCAACCCAGTAAAGTCAGCAATCAACTGCAATACTGCACGAACTTCAATGTTCTGGAAGTTAAGAGAGAGCTTTTCGCCTGTGAAAGGAAATTTTTCTTTGCGACGTTCTTCTGCTTCGTCTTCAGTAATTTTCTCAACGCTTACAACAAACTGATCGTCAGCTTGATACGCCAAGTAATCATAATTGCCGGTAGGCTTGATCACGATTTTGGCCTTACCATCTTCAATGTAAGACTCAATACGTGAAACAGGTGTTGCGAAGTCAACAACATCTAAACGCTGACGAAGGTTTTCCGGAAGCTCTGCATCAGAGATCAACAGCTGAATGTTGCCACCTACTTCACTCATGTCGATATCAGCAGATGGATTCGCTAGACCAATAATGACTTGACCATCGCCTTTCTCACCGCGACGAAAATCAATCGCTGTAATACCATTCCCTGAAGCAGACTGACTAACTGACGCATCGCTTTCAGCTGATGAATTTTCAGCTGCGGCTGAGCCAATCTTCAAAATCAGATCATTACCTTCAACAGAACTTGTGTAAGGCGCCATGGCATTCAAATCAACAACAAAACGTGTAACAGCTTGGCCCGCATTATTTTTTGCTTCGATCACCGTCATACGGTGAGCGTTGCCGAGACCGAGCTCGTGATAACGCTTATCTAAACCATTTGTTGCGCCATCAACTGTAATTGAGATGTCTGCAGTTTGACCGATCGTAAAGATCTTTGGTTCTGCAGGTGGTTCATCAAAGCTCAGAACAATCTCAACTGTATCACCCGGCATCGATGCAAATTTCACATCCTGTAATACTGCCGCGTTGGCCACGGACATGAACATTGCCGTGAACAAAGATAACGCTAATTTCGGCTGACCAAACATTTTTATTGCCCCAAAAACTCTAGATGTTTTAACTTTTTCATTTATTTGTTTCACTATTCACACGCTCCCAATCACTATATATCTTCCAGCGTTACAGAGCGTGGACGCTCAATCCAACCACCATTCCCGTTCGGCACAATCTCAATCAGACTAATTCCAGCCTCTTGAATTGCTACCACACGGCCATGATTTTTGCCCATATATTGACCTTCCTGAACCCGATGAACTCCGCCAGAATTATCAGAAATTAGAGCCCAAAGTGTGGCTGAATCCTGCTTTTGCAAAGTACCAACCATTCTCAACTGAGTAAGCTGGAATGACTCCAACAATTCTTTAGGACGATCAAAATTTGGCTTGATGTTACTTTGGTCTTCTGCGATCTCGACACCAACATCAACCTCTTCAACCGGAGCAGTAAAAGGAGAACGGCTGCCCGCTTCTGAATATTTGAATGACTCATAAACAATCATTTCAGGTAACGGATCAATACGCCCAGCCGGCTTCTCATCAGCTGCCTTCATGAAAGAATCTAAATCTGCATAACCTTCATTTCCGCCACACGCAGTGAGTAACGAAGCGCTTGCCAGCAAGATAGAAGAAACTAATACCCTACTCATTTTTTCTTCCTCTTCTTATTCTTTTTACCGCCTTGATCTGGGTTGTAACGATACGTCTTAGCAGAAATATTCATCGTCAAATCACCCGCACCACCTTTTCCAGCTGGCTTAATATCAAAATCATGTAGCGTCACAATTCGCGGCAAAGCAGCCACACCACTGACAAACGCCGCCATATCGTGGTAAGTGCCTCGCACAGAAATATCGATCGGAAGCTCAACATAAAACTCTCTAGAAACCTCCGGCTTTAAGCCAATACTGTTGATTTCTAGACCAGTACCTAAACCAGTATTCGTAATATCCTCAAGCAAACCAGGAACTTCAGTGTCTGCAGGTAATTGCTTAAGCAAAACACCAAAAGACTCTTCCATTTCGGTCATCTGCTGACGATATGCATCGAGATTAGCAACTTTAAAAGCTTTGCTTTCATATTGTTGCTTAAGCGTGACTTCCTCATTCTCAACACGCTCCAATGCTGCATATTGGTCTTTAATCATGAACCAATATCCACCACCTAGAATAAGGAGAAATACGAGTGCCAGTACAATCGCTTTTACTGGTATCGGCCAAGAACCTGCATTATTAAAGTCGAGATCATTAATATCGAAATTTTTCAGGCTTTCCATCTGTTCTGCAAAACTCACAACTACTCTCCTTTATCGTCTTGCTCAGAGACAGGTGTAACCTGCGCAACTGTCATATCGAAGGCGCTTTGGTCTCCGCCTTTAGCTGCTTTCACATCTCTTAGATTTGGATTAGCGAACCACTCAGAACCTTCAAGGTTTCGCATAAGGCCCGAAATTCGATTATTCGATTCTGCCACACCTTGAATATCTACTTGTGCAGCCTTGCGATCGAGACTTGTGTAATAAAGCCCTTCTGGGAGAGTTTTAACTAGCTCATCAAACACTCGTACAATGACAGGACGCGTACCTTGTAAGTCTTGAATGACCTTCATACGTGCTAGAAGCTGTTCACGCTTCTTCTTAAGCTCTGCAATTTCTTTGGTCTTCTTATCAAGCACTGCCATCGATGTTTTGATGTAGGAATTACGTGCTTTTTGCTCTGCAATCATGCCACTAACTTGCGTATTCCAAAGAAAGAAAAGGCCACCAGCTGCAACAGCCACAGCAACAAGCATTGCGATAAATTCTTTTTGTCGTTTGGCTCGGAGTTCTTCGCGCCACGGACGTAGGTTAATACTTGGCATCAGTCAAAACTCCTCATCGCTAAACCGCAAGCAATCATTAATGCCGGCGCATCATTACTCAGAGCTGAGGCATTTACTTTTGAGTTCAACGTCATATCTGAAAATGGATTTGCTACGACTGTCTTGATCCCAACCTTCTCTTGAATCATTTCAGCAAGATCTGGAACGGAAGCAACACCGCCAGCAAGTACTACATAATCAACTTCGTTGTATTGACTAGACCCAAAGAAGAATTGCAAAGAGCGAGCCACTTGTTGAACAACAGCTTCTTTGAACGGCTCAAGCACCTCACGTTCGTAGTCATCCGGCAAACCGCCTTGCTTTTTCGCCAGGCCGGCTTCTTCATACGACAAACCGTAACGACGCTGAATTTCTTCCGTCAGCTGACGTCCACCAAACAATTGTTCACGGGTATAAACGGTAGTATTTTCGGCGAGCACACTTAGCGTTGTCATGGTTGAACCAACATCAACAACTGCCACAGTTTGCTCTTCTGGAGAATCTTCCATTTGGGAACCGATAAGACCGAAGGCACGCTCAACTGCATGCGCTTCAATATCAACTACTCGACTGATAAGCCCACCAATTTCGAGGGCATCTTCACGTAATTCAACGTTTTCTTTACGGCAAGCAGCGAGCAAGACATCGACTTGATCTGCATTGTCTTCGGAGGGGCCAATAACTTCAAAATCAATCGAAACTTCATCGAGCGGATAAGGGACATATTGATCAGCTTCGACCGAAATCTGATCCTCAAGTTCTTGGTCATTAAGTTCTGCACTCATTTGAATCGTCTTTGTAATAACAGCAGAGCCTGCTACCGCTACAGCACCAAGCTTCACATTACTACGCGACTTCGCGAGCACCTTTTTAACCGTTTCACCAACCTGCTCAACATCATTGATCGTTTTCTCAACGACGCTATTTGCCGGCAAAGGCTCCACAGCATAACTCTCGACCCTAAGCTTATCGCCGCTCTTTGACAGCTCTAAAAGCTTAACGGAAGAAGAGCTAATATCGACACCTAAAACGATGTCGTTCTTTTTCCCGAATAATCCAAACACAGAAATCCTACCATCTAAATCGACATTAGTGTGGCCGACTTGTTATAGGAGAGTCTTGACCAAGCACACACAGTACAATTCTTTACTAAAAGCACTCAAAATAGACGTATAATAGTTACCGCCTAAAATTAAAGCTATTTCTAAGATAATAGACCTATATTCATAAACTGCTAGGAAAAACATGGCTCGTTTTGTGAGACTTTCCACCTTTTTTGCGTGGTGTACTGCCGCAGCGATTTGCGGCGCTGGAATTTTGTTAAGTGCGTTTTATTTGTATCTCGCGCCTCAGCTACCTGATGCAGCACAACTAAAACACACTCAATTACAAACCCCTATGCGGGTGTATACCAGCGACAATAAAAAGATTGCTGAATTCGGAGAAAAGCGAAGAAGTCCGGTCGATATTTCTGAAATTCCGACCACATTAACCTCCGCATTTATTGCTGCTGAAGATAATCGATTTTATGAGCACGGAGGCATCGATATTATTGGCTTAGGGCGTGCGGCAGCTCAACTAATTCAATCTGGTCGAATTAAAACTGGCGGCAGCACAATCACAATGCAGGTTGCCAAAAACTTCTTCCTAACACGCGAGCGTACCTTTGTTCGAAAATTCAACGAAATATTCCTAGCGATTCAGATAGAACAAGCTTTAACAAAACCCGAAATACTAGAGCTCTACCTCAATAAAATATATTTAGGTAATCGCGCTTACGGCGTAAAAGCAGCTGCGCAAGTGTATTACGGGAAAAACCTCGATGAACTTAGCTTGGCAGAAAGTGCAATGATTGCAGGCTTGCCAAAAGCACCTTCTCGATTCAATCCTATCGTGAATCCAGATCGCGCCAAAATTCGTCGAGATTGGATCTTAAGCCGCATGCTAGAGCTTAAAATGATCTCTAGCCTAGATTATTCAGAAGCAAAAAACTCAGAACTAACCGCTGGCTACCATGGCATTCAACCTGATTTGGCCGCACCATATGTTGCAGAAATGGCACGCCAAAAAGCAGTTGAACTCTTTGGTTCTGAAGCTTACACACTAGGGCTCAATGTTTACGTCACGACAGACAGCGAATTACAAGTAAGCGCCCAAAATGCTGTAGTTAAAGGGCTTGATGACTACGACAAACGTCATGGATACCGTGAGCCACTGGACCATGTAGAACTAACAGGCGAAGAAAATGATGTTGCAAAGAAACAGATACTACGCAATTACATTGCTAAAACGCGCTTTACTCCAGCAGTCATTACAGGAATAGAGCCAGAATCTATTGAACTATTCACGCTATCTGGCGAAGAAGGTGTTATCCATATAGCAAATGCATCGCGTGCAGCGCCATTCGTCAACATTAATAAAGTGGGTAAAGCTCCAACTGACTTAAGCGAGCACTTCAAAATTGGAGACATTATCGAGGTCAGCGCCCTTAGCGCTGAAGCAACACCATCAGAAGATACCCCTACAGAAGCAAGCGCTGACGTTTCAGGTGAGATAGCTGAAGCTCCGCGCCTACCTTATATACTCGAGCAAAGCCCTGAAGCACAATCTGCGCTTATATCTCTGCGCCCAGAAGATGGTGCAATTCTCGCGCTCAGTGGTGGCTACAACTTTAGAATGAGCAAATACAACCGTGCGATTCAAGCAAAACGTCAGCCTGGCTCAAACTTTAAGGCATTTATCTATTTAGCCGCGCTTGAAGAAGGGAATACAGCCGCAACACTCATCAATGATGCACCCTTAGTTTTTAATGACAAAAACTTGGAAACATCGTGGCGACCAGAAAACTCGAGTGGCAAATTTTACGGCCCCACAAGACTAAGGGAAGCGTTTTATCGCTCTCGAAACCTTGTATCGATTCGCTTACTCAAAAGCATGGGAATCAAGCCGACACTCAAGCACATCACAAAATTTGGCTTCAACGAGCGAGACCTGCCTAAAGACCTCTCACTTGCTCTAGGTAGCGCAGGTATTACACCTATCGATGTAGCCGCTGGATACGCAATGATCGCCAATGGCGGTCATTATATCGAGCCATATTTGGTTACTCATATTGAGAACAGCAAAGGTGAAACACTTTACAAATCTGATCCCTATGTTGTTTGCGATAAAATCTGCATGGTAGAGAAAAACGCAGCGGAAGAAGAAAGTGACGCAAGCACTGAAGACGGACTGACTGAAGAAAGCTTCAAGCCCGCTCCTCGCATTGCAGATGCACGCGCGGTATTTATTCTTCACTCAATGATGAAAGACGTAATTAAAAAAGGTACTGGTCGACGCGCTTCTGCGCTCAAAAGATCCGACATTGGCGGCAAAACAGGAACGACCAACGATCAAAAAGATGCTTGGTTCTCGGGCTTTAACACTGAGGTCGCAACGAGTGTATGGGTAGGTTTTGACAATCCAGAGACACTTGGCCGCAGAGAGTACGGCTCTAGAGCCGCGCTACCAATTTGGATGGATTTTATGAAAGACGCATTGGCTGACACTCCTGCTGCACACTTAGCACAACCGGAAGGCATCATTAGCGTTAAGATCAATGCCAAGACAGGCCTTCGGACATCATATGCAGAACAAACACTGTTTGAATACTTTAGAACCGAAAACAAACCTGAAGAAGAGCGGGCAACTCCGCCGAGCTTAGATCAGTTCGACACCATTCCGAGCGAAAGTACTGCTCGCCCTGAGGATATTTTCTAAGCACCTCGATTTAGCTGATCGAATTACTCATCACGGCTTCGTCCTCAATTCTTGAACAAAAAAAAGCCGCATACTTAGATGCGGCTTTTTTGAAACGACTATTGATTACTTGATGTCATCAACAGTGCTCAATGGATAGTGCTCTGGGTAACCAAAACGCGCAACACCAGAATCAACAGCTGCTTTCGCTACTGCTGCTGATACAGCGCCAAGCAAACGGGAGTCAAGCGGCTTAGGAATGATGTAGTCCTTACCGTACTCAAGCGCCTCACCACCGTAAGCATCGATAACGTCTTGAGGAACTGGCTCTTTAGCAAGATCTTTGATTGCGTGAACCGCTGCCACTTTCATCTCTTCGTTGATCGCTTTAGCACGAACGTCTAACGCTCCACGGAAGATGAATGGGAAACCAAGAACGTTGTTCACCTGGTTCGGGTAATCAGAACGACCAGTCGCCATGATTAGATCATCACGTGCAGCAAGAGCTGTTTCAGGCTGGATCTCTGGATCAGGGTTTGAACATGCAAAGATAACTGGGTTTGGAGCCATGCGATTCAAATCTTCAACAGAAAGAAGGTCTGGACCAGAAAGACCAACAAACACGTCAGCACCATCACAAGCATCTGATAGCGTACGCTTGTCAGTATCGTTTGCGAACATCGCCTTGTATTGGTTCAAATCATCACGACCAGTGTGAATCACACCTTTACGGTCAAGCATGAAGATGTTCTCTTGCTTCATACCACAAGAAATCAAAATTTTCATACATGCGATTGCTGCAGCGCCCGCACCTAGACATACAACTTTAGCATCTTCAATGTTCTTACCTTGAAGCTCAAGTGCGTTGATCATACCTGCAGCGGTTACGATTGCAGTACCGTGCTGATCATCGTGGAAAATTGGAATTTCGCACTGCTCTTGAAGGATACGCTCAATTTCAAAACACTCTGGTGCTTTGATATCTTCCAGGTTGATGCCACCAAAAGTGTTTGCGATGCGTTTTGTTGTATCAATAAACGCTTGAGGGCTTTCTGAATCTACTTCGATATCAAATACATCAATACCTGCGAAGCGCTTAAACAATACACCTTTACCTTCCATTACAGGCTTAGAAGCCAATGGACCAAGGTTACCTAAACCAAGAATCGCAGAACCGTCAGAAATAACAGCAACAAGGTTACCCTTTGCTGTGTACTTGTATGCGTTTTCTGGATTTTCAGCAATAGCACGTACCGGCTCAGCAACACCTGGGCTGTATGCTAAAGAAAGGTCACGTGAAGTTAGTGTTGGTTTAGTGATTTCAACACTGATCTTACCTGCACGTGGTTGCGCGTGATAATCGAGTGCTGCTTGTTTTAAATCGTCTGCCATTACAGTGTACCGTTTTAAAAATTTGGGCAATGCCCTTTTTATGTTTCTCTCAAAAGCGAAGCGCTTATGAGCTTACTCACACTCAGCAATTTGCTGACATAAGTGCAAAAAAAGAGCGCATGGCGCTCTTTTTAAATTCTTGTATCGGATTAGCTCGCAATACGACTGCCGAAACGCTTCTTGAACTTGTCGATACGACCACCTGTATCCATCACTTTCTGCTTACCAGTGTAGAATGGGTGACACGCTGAACACACGTCCAAAAGAATGTCTTTAGCTAGCGTAGAACGCGTTTTGATAACGTTACCACAGCTACATTTTGCTTCGATTTCCTCGTAACGAGGATGGATATCTCTTTTCATCTTAACTACCTATTTCATTGTTTGCCGCCACCCATCGTCATTCACTCTAGCGTTGGGCACCGCAAGGAAGGCATCGAGCCATTTACACCAAAAAAGGGCGCAAGGGCCGAAATTGGGGCGAGAATATTACCAAAACAATTGCGGAGTGCAAGCGTGAATTGATTATATTTTGACTAATGCAAATACAAACATGCTCATCCTTCAACTTTCAAAACAATATTACATGACCCAGAAAGTGACTCGAAGTAAACTAAAAAGCATGAGCGCTATTTCATCCCCCCTTCGTTTTGCATCTATTGCACTTCCTGTTCCCTTGCACAAAGAGTTCGACTACTGCATACCCATCACGATGCAAAACAGATCATTGCAACCTGGAATGCGCGTTGCTGTGCCATTTGGCAATCGAGTCATTTGTGGAATTATTACAGATATCAAATCGGAAACACTGCTAGAGCCCAGCAAACTGAAAGACATCGAGCGATGTATTGATTCAACCCCAATATTCAAGGCGCAATCACTCGAACTTCTTAAATGGGCCTCTACCTATTACAGCCATCCGATCGGCGAAGTGATATATAGCGCACTGCCCACCGCACTGCGCAACACAAAACCACAGGCGATATATCAAAACACGCTTTGGATTCGAACAAACAAGCCTTTTTCTGGCAAAAGAAACGCGCATAAGCAGATCGCACTTCTTAAACAGCTAGAAGAATCTCCAACAGGAATTTGGGCAGATGCGCTGCGCATGCTTGGCTTTACCGGCGCGCAATTTAAATCACTCGAACAACAAGGATATATTGAGAAACAATTATCCCAACAGCAAAGCCAAGCAATGCAAGTCCACGAAGACACGATTTCATACGGACTTAATCAAGAGCAACAAATAGCGGTTGATGGCATCATTCGAAACTTCGATCAATTCACCCCGTTCATGCTTGAGGGCATTACCGGCAGTGGTAAAACTGAAGTATACATTGCAGCCGTAAAACATTGCCTGAGCTTAAATAAACAAGCACTGATTCTGGTGCCAGAGATCAACCTGACACCTCAAACATTTAAACGCTTCCAAAGCCAACTTGGCATCCCCGTGGCCGTCTACCACTCAGAAATGAGCAATAAAGAAAAGCTGATCACCCATCAACTATGCAGCAGCGGGCAAGCCAAAGTTCTCATCGGGACAAGATCCGCAATATTTCTCGAATATCAAGACCTAGGCCTGATAACTATCGATGAAGAACACGACAACTCATACAAACAGACCGAAGGGTTTAAATATTCTGCTAGAGACATCGCTGTTAAACGGGCGCAGCTCAACCAATGCCCTGTTATTCTTGGCAGCGCCACCCCTTCATCAGACAGCTCTCTCAACATTCTGGAAGGACGATTCAAACACTTAACACTGAAACATCGTGCCAAGAAAAGCGTATTGCCCAGCGTCAGCCTTGAAGATATGAGAGCGCTAAAGTCTAAGGACATTCTTAGCCCACGAACATTGGCACGCATCAAATCAGAAATTGATCAAAACAATCAGGTCATTATTTTCCATAACCGCCGAGGTCTCGCGCCGAGTTTAATGTGCTTTGATTGTGGCTGGATATGCCACTGCCCTAACTGTGACGCGCGAATGACCGTGCACAACACTCCTGCGTATCTACATTGTCATCATTGCGACCACAAACATCAGATCAGCCACCAATGTCCAGAGTGCCAAGGTACAAATGTGAATGCAGTTGGTGCAGGCACAGAACGTATAGAACAAATACTTAATTATTATTTCCCGCATACCCGAACGCTGCGCCTCGATCGCGACAACATTAAAAACCAAACACAATTGGACGAATGCATCACAGAGATTCGAGATGGCTCCCCTTGCTTAATTGTAGGCACACAGATGCTTGCAAAAGGACATGATTTTCCAGACGTCACACTCGTTGTTGTCGTCGATGCGGACGGCCTATTTTTTAGCTCAGATTTCCGGGCAATGGAAAAAGGTGCTCAACAATTATTGCAAGTTGCGGGCAGGGCTGGCCGCGGAGAAAAAGCAGGGCATGTAGCGATACAAACACGCCAACCCGAGCACTCACTCTTCGAGACCTTAAAACAACACGATTATCACAGCTTTATGGAAAATGAGTTGCGAGAAAGACAGCTCTGCGCACTGCCACCATTTAGTAAACTTATGACGATTCGCTCGGAAACGCCGGATCCTGTATCGGGCGAACAGCACCTCACACACCTCAAGCAATATTTACTCGACCAAGAAGAACTCGCTGACTTATTCATTGCCGGCCCTTTAGCTGCAAGCATTAGTCGCAAGCAAAACAGCTTTCGACACTACTTACATTGCTTTGGCAAAGACAACAAACAACGCTATATCGCCCAACAATATGCTCTGCATTTTATTCAGAGCGTTAAACAACACAAACTCCGACTAAGCATCGATATCGACCCTATCGAAACAAGCTAAGCAATATCTTGAAAAATAAGCCGAGTTTCGGTGTGCAGCTTCTTTCACTAGAGCCTAGAATTATAGATAATACGCGCCCCAAATTTCGTGTTATCGAACATCTATCTCTCGGAGCATCATGAAAGACGTCATTGCACAACTCATCGAATCAGCCATTCAGGAACTTCAACAAGACAATACCTTGCCCGGTGATCTTAAGTTTCGGGTCATGGTAGATACTACAAAAGATAAGAGTCATGGCGACTTCGCAACCAACATTGCATTAATGCTAGCCAAACAAGCTGGCACAGCACCGCGAGCTTTAGCAGAAAACATCTGCGCAAAAATCGAAAACAGCAACAATGCTCAAATTGAAAAACTTGAAATAGCCGGCCCTGGTTTCATTAACTTTTTTGTGAGCTCAGCCAGCCAATTCGCTGTACTCGAAGATATCTTCGCACGAGGCGAGAACTTCGGGCGCGCAGACGCAAACAGCAAACCATCGATCCAAGTTGAGTTTGTTTCAGCCAATCCAACCGGCCCACTTCACGTAGGTCATGGTCGCGGCGCTGCATATGGTGCGACTGTTTCAGATTTCTTAGAAGCTGCAGGCTATCAAGTGCAGCGAGAGTACTACGTTAACGACGCTGGCCGCCAAATGAACATTCTCGCTGCGAGTGTTTGGCTGCGCTATTTAGAACTGCAAGGCCAAGACATTAAATTCCCAGTAAACGGGTACAAAGGCGAATACATTTTTGATATCGCAAAAGACCTGCAAAGCAAGCATGGCGACGTGTTCTCCCAAAACGCCGAAGATGTATATAAAGATCTTCCAAAAGATGAAGATGAAGGCGGTGATAAAGAGCTGTATATCGATGCGGTCATCGTTCGCGCTAGAGAACTACTTGGCGACGGATTCAAAACGGTCTACGACCTCGGCGCTGATTCAATCGTTGATGAAATACGCGAAGACTTAGGCGAGTTCGGTGTGAACTATCAACGCTGGTTCTCTGAGGCATCATTAAAAGACAGCATTGAAGTCGCGCTTGCAAAACTTCAAGAGAATGGTTTCCTATACGAGAAAAATGGCGCTACATGGTTCCGTTCAACGGACTTTGGCGATGACAAAGACCGTGTAGTGAAGCGCGACAATGGCGAAACAACATACTTCGCATCGGACATTGCCTACCATTACGACAAATTCGAACGCGGCTTTGAACGCGTTATCAATGTTTGGGGCGCCGACCACCATGGCTACATCACACGTGTAAAAGCGTCTTTACAAGCCTTAGGCATTGACCCTGAAAAGCTCACTGTAAAACTAGTTCAATTCGCAATTCTTTATCGCGGTGGCGAACGCGTTCAAATGTCGACAAGAAGCGGCTCATTTGTGACGCTACGTGAGTTACGCGAAGAAGTTGGCAACGATGCAGCACGTTTCTTCTACGTGACGCGTAAGGCTGAGCAGCACATGGACTTCGATCTCGATCTTGCGAAATCACAAAGCAAAGATAATCCGGTGTACTACATCCAATACGCACATGCACGTATTGCAAGTATGCTGCGCAAACTGGAAGAAGAAGGCGCATCCGTTGATCAAGCAAATGGTTTAAGTCAACTAACTAGCAATGCCATCGAAGCTGAAACTGAATTGGCAAAACGTTTGGCGCAATATCCGCAAACGCTTTTTAATTCTGCTGAGCAGTTTGAGCCGCATACTATGACGCATTATCTACGTGACCTAGCTAGTGAATTCCACACTTACTACAACGCGAACAAGATGCTTGTTGAAGATCATAATGTACGTGATGCGCGCATCACCTTGAGCCTTGCTGTGCAACAGGTTCTGCGCAATGGTCTGAATCTGCTAGGTGTTAGCGCGCCAGACAGTATGTAAGTAGACACGAGATTCATGGAATGACACGCGATTACGCTAAACCATCAACAACAAAAACAAGCTCGAAAAGCAAACCGAAAAAGAAAACGGCAAAAAAGAGCGCTGCTGCTCCAAAAGCAGCGCCTCCAGCCCCCTCAAACTCGGGCAAGAGTAAGTTTTTCCACATCGCACTCATTACCGCCATTCTTGGCGGTTTTGCCTATGGTCTGTACAAACTTGCGCAACTTCCGGCGGATCGCACGCTAGACCCTACAACACCAACAAAACCAAGCCAAGCAAAGCAGGTCGAGCCGACAAAAACTGAAAAGCCCGAAGCTCGCTTCCAGTTTTATGACATGCTTCCTAATAGCGAAGTCGAAACTGATGCAGTAACCGCTTACACCTTTAAAGAAAAAGGAGTGCAGGAGGAATATCAGTACATGCTTCAAACTGGCTCCTTCCGTCAACGCAAAGACGCAGAACGTCAGAAAGCTACGATCGCATTTCAGGGACTTAAAGCTTCAATCAAAGCGACCAGCAACGACCAAGGCAGCACATGGTTCCGAGTTCAAACTGGCCCCTTTGCTTCTCGTAGTGAGATGAATGCGGCCTTAGATAAACTCTATGCGATCAATATTCAGCCGCTCGTGAAGAAAAGCAAAAAGTAAGCTCAAAGTGGCGCTTGTTCGCTTCGCTTAACTCTCCCCTTCTTTTAAAGCCTGGACACTCATAGTCATCATCGTGCGCGTACGCATTATTTTACGCGCAGAAACCTTGAATTTCTGAGTTCCGCATCCATATTCGTTCGAGACAAAAAAATTCATCGAGTAGGAGCTCAACGATGACCACTATCTTATCTGTCCGCAGAGAAGGCGAAGTTGCACTAGGCGGCGATGGCCAAGTCTCTCTTGGCAACACCATCATGAAAGGCAATGCGAAGAAAGTGCGCCGTCTCTACAATGGACAAGTCATCGCGGGCTTTGCTGGAGGCACTGCAGATGCTTTCACGCTATTTGAACGCTTTGAAGCTCAGCTCGAAAAACATCAAGGGCACCTCGTTCGAGCGGCCGTAGAATTAGCAAAAGATTGGCGAACCGACAGAGCTCTTCGAAAACTCGAAGCATTACTTGCTGTTGCCGACAAAGACTCCTCACTCATTATTACGGGCAACGGCGATGTCATTGAACCTGAAGACAGTCTAATCGCCATTGGCTCAGGCGGTCCTTTCGCGCAAGCAAGTGCGCGCGCCCTACTTGATAACACCGAGCTCGGTGCACGCGATATTGTTGAGAAAGGCTTAGACATTGCAGCAAGCATTTGCGTATTTACCAACGACAACCGCACTATCGAAGAACTGAAGTAAAAGGCTAGCACTATGGCGAACATGACCCCGCGCGAGATCGTACATGAACTCAACCAACACATTATTGGCCAAGACGACGCAAAACGTGCCGTTGCTATCGCTCTTCGTAATCGCTGGCGCCGAATGCAACTAAACGAGGATCTACGCGACGAAGTTTCGCCAAAGAATATCCTAATGATTGGCCCGACAGGCGTTGGTAAAACAGAAATCGCTCGACGACTCGCTAAACTCGCAGACGCACCTTTTGTTAAGATTGAAGCGACCAAATTTACTGAAGTGGGCTATGTAGGCAGAGATGTTGATTCAATCATCCGCGACCTTGCCGAAAACGCGCTTAAACTTTTCCGTGAAAAAGAAATTAAACGCGTTGGAATGCGTGCAGCTGATCTAGCAGAAGATCGAATTTTGGACGCACTACTTCGTCCTGCTCGTAGCACTAATTCTTTTTCAGAAGAGCCTAGCGCTGAAGAATCAAGCACTCGTCAAATCTTTCGTAAAAAGCTCCGTGAAGGCGAGCTAAATGACAAAGAAATCGATATCGAAGTGAGCTCTACTCCAGTTGGTGTTGAGATTATGGCTCCTCCAGGAATGGAAGACATGACCAATCAACTACAGAGTTTGTTCTCTAATATGGCTGGAGACAAACGTAAGAGCAAAAAAATGAAAGTGTCGGACGCTCTCAAAATTGTGCAACAAGAAGAAGCGGCCAAGCTAATTAATGAAGAAGAAATTAAAGCTACAGCCATAAAAGCCGTTGAACAAAATGGTATTGTATTTCTCGACGAAATCGACAAAGTCGCTAAGCGCGCAGACAGTGGTGGATCTGGCGAAGTTTCACGCGAGGGCGTACAGCGCGATCTACTTCCGCTTATTGAGGGGAATACTGTCACGACTAAACTAGGCCCAGTCAAAACAGACCACATTCTGTTTATTGCTTCAGGCGCCTTCCACCTATCGAAGCCTTCAGATCTTATCCCCGAACTGCAAGGGCGCCTGCCGATTCGTGTCGAGCTTAAAGCACTGAGCACAGATGATTTTAAACGCATCCTAACTGAGCCAAATGCATCATTAATTGATCAATATGTCGCTCTGATGGCAACCGAAGGCGTCAAACTAAGTTTCAATGATGATGCGATCGAACGTATCGCGCACATTGCTTGGAAAGTGAACGAAAGCACCGAGAACATCGGAGCACGACGATTGCACACAGTATTAGAGCGCCTTCTTGAGCAAATATCTTACGACGCGGGCGACAGCGTAAGAGAGCAGTTTGAAGTGACCGCTGCGTATGTTGACGAACAGCTCAACGAAGTGGCAGAAGACGAAGACTTAAGTCAATACATTCTATAGACGGCGAACTCTTAAGATGATCCCAACGCGCATTGAACTCAAAAAACAGTCTCGTACACTCGCCTTATCTTATGCCGATGGCGACTATGCACTGAGCTTTGAGTTATTGCGCGTATTATCGCCCTCTGCTGAAGTGCGCGGCCATGGCAAACCCATTCTACAACACAGTAAAAAGTCAGTGCAGTTAGTCGGCATAGAACAAGCCGGTAATTATGCCCTCAAGCTTAGCTTCGATGACGGACATGACTCGGGATTGTACACGTGGGACTACTTACGAAAACTTGCTTTAGAACAAACAAGTCTGTGGCAGGATTATCTCGATCAACTTAGCGATGCGGGATTAAGCCGAGAATAAGACTTTTCGAGAGATTATAAGGCCGCGGAAGATTTCACTTCAGCTAAACGAGACCTACGTAAGAATCTATCAAAACCAGCCTCTTTCAGTGCTAGCGTTAATGTACTCTCAACAATGTACGAAGAATCAAGCATCAACACCTCTTTCAACAAGTCTTGCGCCCACTCCAAACTCACGCCTCGCAACACAGCTTTTACGCGTAATAGATTCGAAGCATTCATCGAAAGGGCGTCATAACCCATAGCCATAAGCAATAATGCGCCAGCCGGATCACCCGCTAGCTCGCCACAGATACTTAACTGAACATGCATACCCTTAGAATCTTGCGCGATCTTGTACAAAGCTTGAAGAACTGCAGGATGGAATGAATGATATAAAGGCGCAACACGCGGATTGTTACGATCTACAGCCAGTAAATACTGCGTCAAATCGTTTGAACCCACCGATAAAAAGTCGACGCGTTCAGCCAACTCGCGCACCTGATAGACCGCTGCTGGGACCTCAACCATCACTCCCACTTGCGGCATATTGACTTGATAGCCTTCTGCACGAACCTCGTGATACTCACGATAAATAAGGTGCAAGGCCTCTTCTACCTCGTTCACACTCGACACCATTGGTAACATGATGCGTAAATTGTTGAGGCCTTGGCTAGCTTTTAACATGGCGCGCATTTGCACCAAAAAGATTTCAGGGTGATCTAGCGTGACGCGGATACCACGCCAACCCAAGAAAGGATTTTCCTCTTCAATAGGAAAATACGTTAAGGCTTTATCTCCACCAATATCGAGTGTGCGCATGGTCACTTGATTCGGAGCAAACGCTTCGAGCTGCTCTCGATAATACAGCATTTGCTCGTATTCACTTGGGAAACGCTCGTTAATCATGAAAGGCACTTCGGTTCGATACAGACCGACACCCTCTGCACCATGATCAAGCGAACGAACCACGTCTGCCATTAAGCCAGTATTTACCCAAGAATGAATACGATGTCCGTCAGTTGTCTCGCATGGTAACTCGATGATCTCTTTTAAGTCTTCATCAAGCTCTTTGTCTTCATTCAATACCGTCGCATAATGCGCCTGCATTTCTGCAGAAGGCGAAATTAAAATGTCACCGTTATAACCATCAACGACCATCTCACAACGGTCAAGCTTGGATAACGGAACATCTACTAGGCCCATAACGGTAGGTATGCCCATTGCTCGCGCAAGAATCGCAACGTGCGAACTACCCGAACCTTTAATGGACACTAAGCCAACAAGATTCTCGCGCGGCACCTCGCCTAGCATTGTCGGCGTCAACTCGTCACTCACCAACACGGTGCGCTCGGGAAAGTTTAGCGTTTGTGTCTCGCGCTCTTGAAGATAACTCAGAATACGACGACCCAAGTCTTTGATATCAACAGCTCGCTCACGCAAATAGGCATCACTCATCATTTCAAAGTGACTCGCGTAATCCTTTATCACGTGCTTCAACGCTGTCTGCGCACATGATCCTGCTTTAATTTTGTTCTGAACTTCGCCCGCAAGTGCTTTATCGTCGAGCATCCCGATATATACATCGAACAGCGCCTGTTCTTCAGGCCTAAGCTGCTCCGCTAAACGCTCACCTACTTTAGATATATCGACACGCACAGATTCGATGGCTCCATCAAAAAGCGCCAAATCTGCATCAATATCATCGGAAGTTCTTTCAGGAACGCTATCGAAGTCCGCCGGGGGAAACATCACCATGCTTTGACCAATCGCAACCCCTGGTGAACCCGCGACCCCTTTAAAGACGAGATCTTGTTCTTTGCTGGAAATTAAAGAGGGGCCAACAAACGCACTTGTCGCTTCTGAATGCGCAATAATGCCGGCAAGCTGAGCCGAAACAGTAACAAGAAAAGCTTCTTCACCTTCATCAAAATGACGACTGTTTGAAGCTTGCTGAACAACAATAACGCCGAGAACTTTCTTGTGGTGAATGATTGGCACACCAAGAAAGCTTTCGTATCGCTCCTCGCCCGTTTCGGGAAAGTAACGATAACGATGGTGATTTTGAGCATGCTCTAAATTAATAGGTTCTTGGCGAACGCCAACGAGTCCGACCAGACCCTCAGAATATCCAAGACTGACTTGCCCAACCGCATCAAGGTTCAAACCCTTCGTTGCCATCAGTACGTAGCGGTTTTCAACGCTATCAAGAAGATAAATCGAGCATACATCCGTCTGCATAGACGACTGCACTCGATCCACAATCAGCTGAAGAGCTTCATTAAGATCTGCAGCTGCATTGACTTCCTGTACTATGCCGCGAAGCGTCGCCAGCATTGCTCAACCCCTATTATTTGACGCTAGTCCACAGTAAATAAGTGGCTAGACAAATCTTTCAATGCACGTCGGTAGACTTCTCGCTTGAAGGAAACTACTTGACCCAATGGATACCAGTAACTCACCCAATCCCAACCATCAAACTCTGGCGTTTCGCCATTGCTCAAAGAGATGCTTTCGTCCTGCCCGATCATTCTCAACAAAAACCATTTTTGTTTTTGGCCAATACAAACCGGATGGGAGTTATGTCGGACTAAGCGTTTTGGCAAGCGATACCGTAACCAGCCCTCAGTCTGCGCAACAATCTGAACATCTTTTTGCACTAAACCGATCTCTTCATAAAGCTCTCGATACAATGCTTGCTCTGGCGTTTCGTGAGGTTTTATTCCCCCCTGAGGAAACTGCCAAGAAGTTTGTCCAATTCTACGCGCCCATAGCACCTCATTCTGTTGGTTAGCAAGAATAATTCCGACATTCGATCTAAAACCGTCAGAATCAATCACAACCATTCCTAATAAAATTTCGTTTCTGCCATTGTTCCAGAAAAAGCAAAATGCAGCAATCGTAAGGCTCGGTAAATACGAGCTATCACACACATAAAGACCTTCATTTCCTTAAACATTAGACACACTATTGGTCGCACTTCAGTTTTTTATTTCCTCTGTCGTATAACCTGTTATGCTGCGCCAATATTCAATTTCGCAATGGAGTAAGATGCGTGGCACTGGCAATTTTTGATCTAGACAACACCCTTATCGCAGGCGATAGCGATCACCTATGGGGTGAATTTTTAGTTGAAAACAAACTTGTTGATGCAGAGTATTTCAAGCAAAAAAACGATGAGTTCTACCAAGACTATGTTGAAGGTAAGCTCGACATCTACAAGTACATTGAATTTTCATTGTCTCCACTTACTCAGCACTCCATGACTAAGCTTGACGAGTTACACCAGCAGTTTATGGAAAGCCACATCCAGCCCATCATCCTGCCTAAGGCAAAAGCGCTGATTGAATCACATAGAGACAAAGGCGACACATTACTTGTCATCACTGCTACAAATCGCTTTGTAACTGCTCCTATTGTCGAAGCATTTGGCATTGAAAACCTTCTTGCTATCGAGGTCGAAGTCGTCGATGGCCAATACACAGGAAAGAGCTTTGGTGTACCAAGCTTTAAGGAAGGAAAAGTAACCCGTTTAAATGACTGGCTGGCTGAAAACACGCTATCTCTCGAAGGCGCTTATTTTTATAGCGACTCGCACAACGATATTCCTTTGCTTGCAAAGGTTGATCATCCTGTTGTCGTTGATGGCGACGATCAACTTCTGAAACATGCAAAAACAAATAACTGGAAATGCATTTCATTAAGAGATAACTAAGTGATGCTGAACCGCGGTGCAATGATTGCGTTAAAAAATTTCGTATTAGTATTATCTGCTTCCATACTACTGGCTTGCAGCGAAAATGACGCACCAAAGTTAGAAGAACCAGTACAAAACAGCACAACGACGGATGACCACTCTCAATTATCAGACGCCCCTTTAAACAACACGAAAGCGCAGACAGAATTCGCCAACAAAGCGTTTTTAGATACGCTCACTGCTCTCGACGCACTGTCTCTTGCCGTAACCCAGTTCACAGACACACCCAATGAGCAGCTCTTTAACGCAACCCAAGCGCGTTTGACCGAAGCGCACAACGCCTATCGTGTGAGCAGTGCTTTTTTAGCGCTCAGTCCTGCTCATGAAGCCTCGAAGTTTTTGGATAGCTACCCCTTACTGCCAGGCTATTTAGACAGCGTTGAAGGCTATCCAAACAGTGGAATCATTCATTCAGAAATCCCTTTAAACGTTTCTACATTGGAAGACGAATTCCAGTTTAGCGATTCAATGTATTTAACTTTAGGATTTGAAGCGTTCGCTTTCATACTCAACGGGGACCCTGACTCACCTGTAGCTCCATGGCGACGATTCAATGACGAAGGAACTGATAAAAATAAACACACCGCAGAGCGCAGACGCCAATACCTAAGCTTGCTGAGTGAACACTTGGTCTCTGAATTTAAAAAACAGAAACTGCAGTTCGAACAACTCGGCATACTTAATCTACATTTACTGCAAGACGACGCCTTCAAACAGGCTTATCTAGAAGCTGAAGCAGCCCGTTTTGATCAATCTCTTGTACAAAAGATATCTGAACAATGGGCTGCTGTAGAGCAACTTAAGACTGAGGAAGCACTCTAAAGAACATTGCTTTGAGATAGTTTGTTTCTGCGATCGCAGGAACAATAGGATGGTCAGGGCCTTGCGGAAAACGCTCAATCAACTGCAACTCTTTCTCGAGCGTACGCGCTGTTTTACGAACAATATCTAACAATGTTGGCTCAGCCAAATGCATTGAGCAAGATCCTGAAACAAGCACACCATCTTTACTCAACAAACGCATCGCCATCTGATTCAAACGTTGATAAGCGACCTCACCTGCTTTCTGATCTTTTCTGCGAGGAATAAACGCTGGCGGGTCAACAATCACCACATCAAAGCGCTCACCTTCTTCCTTCAACGCTTTGCAGATTTCAAACACGTCACCTTCAATGCTGGAAACAATATCACCAACACCATTTAACTCTGCATTTTTATGCACATAATCCAGAGCAAGCGTTGAGGCATCAACACAGGTCACCTCCTTCGCTCCAAACATTGCAGCTTGAACACCCCAGCCACCAATATAGCTAAACAGATCAAGAACCGTCTTGCCTTTCACATAGTGCGCTAATGCAGCTCTTCCTAGTCGATGATCATAAAAGTATCCGGTCTTTTGCCCTTCAACAACTGGGGCGACAAAACGAACACCATTTTCTCTCAACTCTGCTTCAGTGATATCACCTAAAGCATGCTCAACGTAACTCTCTAGACCCTCGCTCTCTCGCATTTTCCCATCGTTCTTAAAAACAATGGCTCGCGGCTTTAACTTCTTCTCAAGAACTTCAGTAATATCCGCTTTCAAATGTTCCATTCCAGCACTTGAGATCTGCACGACGAGTACGTCTTGAAATCGATCAATCACAAGCCCTGGCATGCCATCACTATCACCGTACACAAGCCGATAACTCTCATCATCGAAGCGCTTTTCGCGCAAGCTCAACGCAATATTTAAACGATGTGCAAAAAGAGAGCGGTCAAAAATCGCTTTTTTATCTCGACTGAATAAACGGCCGCAAATCAAAGTATTTGGATTTACAAATGCAACACCCAAAAACTGACCCGAGTGCGATTGCACATGACATTGCTCACCCGCACTGAATTGCTTTAGCGGGCTTTGTTTGACGTCCACCTCGTTACTGTAAATCCAAAGGTGGCCTTGCTTAAGACGCTTTTCAGCGCCTTTTCGTAAAATCATTGTTTGCATGAAAAGTGCCTCTGTTTAGGCAAAAAAAACGCACACACCTAACATCAGTGTGTGCGTTATTATTTGAAATGTACTTTAGTCTGCCCAGTAGTTTACGTCGAGCTCACGTGCTGCTTTCACATCATCGAGTCGTTTTACTGGTTGCGTGTAAGGTGCATGCTTAACAAGATCAGCATTTTCTTCCGCCTCTTGTTGTATCTCAACCATTGCTTGAACGAAGCCCTCTAATTCTTCGATCGACTCAGTTTCAGTCGGCTCGATTAAGAAACACTCAGGCACTAACAATGGGAAATAAGTGGTCGGCGCATGATAGCCTTTATCCAACAAGCGCTTCGCAAAATCCATAGCATTAACGCCCAAGCCTTTCGCTTGTTCGCTTAAGGTGATAATGAATTCATGCGTTGCACGACGCTCGGGATAAGCAAGCTTGAAACCAGCATCGGACATTAATTTCGCCATGTAATTAGCATTAAGCGTTGAATATTCACCAACACGATGCAAACCATCTCTACCCAGCAATACTGCGTACACATAAGCACGAAGCAAAATTCCAGCATTGCCCATAAAGGCACTCAAACGACCAATACTGTCTGGCAACTCGTCATCATCAATCCAAACGTACTGATCGTCTTTTTTGCCTGCAATCGGTGTTGGCAGGTACGGCAACAAACGTTCACCAACAGCAACAGGGCCAGCACCGGGACCGCCACCACCATGCGGCGTAGCGAAAGTTTTATGCAGGTTCATGTGCAAAACATCAAACCCCATATCCCCAGGGCGAACCTTACCTAAAATAGCATTCAAGTTCGCACCATCGTAATAAAGCAAACCACCCGCTTCATGCACCGTTTTCGAAATCGCTTCGATTTGACGTTCAAACACGCCACAAGTCGATGGGTTGGTCATCATGATCCCTGCGGTTTGAGGACCCACAGCTTCTTTCAAGGCATCAAGATCGACATCACCGTCCGGTAGTACAGGAATCTCACGAACCTTGTAACCACACATAACTGCTGTCGCAGGGTTAGTACCATGCGCCGCTTCAGGAACGATAATTTCCTGACGAGCTGTATCGCCACGTGCATCATGATACGCCTTGATCATCGCAACACCCGCAAATTCGCCCTGCGCTCCCGCCATTGGTGTTAACGAAACGCCTGCCATGCCGGTTACTTCTTTAAGAATCTCTTGCAACTCGTAAACGCAAGAAAGATAGCCTTGGCTATGCGATTGAGGCGCTAAAGGGTGACGAGCCAGATGCCCCGGCAAACTTGCAGCTTTATGTGCACCGCGAGGATTGTATTTCATCGTACAGGAGCCTAAAGGATAGAACTGCGTATCAATGGAAAAGTTTTTACGCGATAGATTCGTAAAATGACGAACAACTTGCAGTTCAGATGCCTCAGGTAATTTAGCCGCATCTTTACGACGAAATTCTGCAGGAATGCCAGAAAGCTCAGCCTTATTACTTGGCGCTTGAGCGGTCGCTCGACGACCCGGAGAACTCTTTTCAAAAATCAACATTACACAGCCTCCGTTTCTAATAATGCCTGTTGCATGGCATCGCGATATTTATCTAAATCTGTTTGTGTCTTTGTTTCTGTCGCACAGAACAAAATAGCGTTGCCAAGCTCTGGGTAATAAGGCGCGAGATCAATCCCACCTAACACTTGCTGGTTCGCCATCGCTGCAAGTACTTGCTCTGCAGACTTATCAAGCAATGCAACACGCTCATGAAAGCTAGCTATTTGCTTAGCCAATGTAACGCCATCTAACTGCTCAATACTTTGAGCCAAACTTTGTGTGTTCGAATGGCTATTCGCGGCAACACGACTTAAACCTTCTGCGCCAAGTAAGGACATATAAATCGTTGCAGCAGTAACCGCCAAACCTTGGTTGGTACAAATATTCGATGTCGCTTTCGATCGTCGAATGTGCTGTTCACGCGCTTGTAGCGTCAAGGCATATCCATCAACACCCTCTGTATCAACTGTTTTACCAATAATACGGCCTGGCATCTGGCGCACGAGTTTATTGGTACAACAAATAAACCCAAAGTAAGGACCACCTGAAGCAAGAGGAACACCTAAAGGCTGACCTTCGCCAACAGCAATATCAGCACCCGTTTCACCCCACAGCCCTGGAGGCGTCAGCACTGCAAGAGCCGTAGGGTTAACAACCGCAATCACCAGCATACCTTGCGCATGCGCCCAATCAGTTAGCGCATCAACCTGCTCCAAACTTCCAAAAAAGTTCGGTTGAGAAATAACAAGCGCGGCATAGTCTTGACCTTCATATTCGGCCAAGGCTGACTGATCCGTCACTAAAGCCTGCGCATCCATTGCTAGCTCATCAAGCATAATTCCTTGATTCTCAACGATGCATTGCGCGGCTTTGCGATATAGAGGATGCGTTGTTTTGGCTACTAGTACTTTCTTACTCTTTGACTTACGATTCGCACGAATCGCCATCAAAACAGCTTCAGCTAATCCAGAAGCACCGTCATACAAAGAAGCATTAGATACATCCATATCTGTCAGTGCCGACATCATCGACTGGTACTCATAAATCAATTGCAACGTACCCTGACTTGCCTCTGCCTGATAAGGCGTATAAGCCGTCATGAATTCACCACGAGTAGTCACATCCCAAACAGCAGCAGGAACATGGTGTTCATAAGCACCCGCACCAATAAAACAAAGCGCTCCGCTATCTTGCTGAGCACGCTCGTTCATACGGCGCATCATTTCCATTTCAGACAAACCAGCTGGAACAGCTAAAGGCTTTGCTCGTAAATGTTCTGGAATTTCATCAAATAACTGATCGATTGATTCAACGCCGATAGTTCCCAGCATTTTCTCTACGTCAGCGTCGGTATGAGGCACAAAAGGCATGCTCGCTCCTACGAAACAAAAAGCCCCTATTAGTCGGGGCTAAACAACAATACGTATAAAACAAAAAAAGCGCATCAATGCGCTTTTATTTCGATTTAGTGGTCGTCAGCCTCACACACGTCTGCATAAGCATCTGCATCAAGTAAGGCTTCAAGTTCAGACGAGTCAGACAATTTAACTTTGAAGAACCAACCTTCGTCATAAGGCTCGCTATTTACCGTTTCAGGAGCGTCTTCTAAGCTCTCATTAATCGCAATAACTTCACCACTTACTGGTGCAAAGATATCAGAAGCTGCTTTTACAGACTCTACGACACCAGCCTCATCACCCGAGGCTAATTCGGTACCTAACTCAGGTAACTCAACGAAAACAACATCGCCAAGAAGCTCTTGAGCGTGATCTGTAATACCGATCACAGCTGTCTCACCGTCAGCTTCAACACGAACCCACTCGTGGCTCGACAAGTACTTAAGTTCACTTGGAATATTGCTCATACCTATCTCCTTTTCATCAGCGCTTAACCACTGGTGACTTTATATTTTATTTGTAAACACGTTCGCCATTTCTCACGAAAGGCGCTTTAACTATTTTGACTGGGACGCGCTTGTTTCGTATCTCCACATCACATTCTTCTTGAGCTTGAACAGGAACTCGCGCTAACGCGACGGAATAACCTAGCGTTGGGCTAAATGTTCCACTAGTGATCTCACCTTCGAGAGTTTGCCCTTCATGCTCAACCAACACCTTCTGATGCCCGCGCAATACACCGCGAGCTTCAAGTACCAAACCAACTTGTTTGAATTTTAAGCCCTGCTCTTTCTGTGCAACGAGTGCAGACTTACCGATAAAGTCACGATCTTCTGACCAAGCAATCGTCCAGCCCATATTCGCTTCGAGCGGAGACACTTCCTCATCCATATCTGATCCATACAAGTTCATACCAGCTTCTAAGCGAAGTGTATCTCTTGCGCCGAGTCCGCATGGTTTTACACCAGCAGCCTCAAGATCTTTCCAAAACTTTTCCGCTTCAGCTTCAGGAACAATAACTTCTAGGCCATCTTCACCTGTATATCCAGTACGGCAATACATCCACTGGCCGTCTTCCAAACCTTGAAATACATTCAAAGACTCAATCAAAGATGCTGCATCCGCACGCACTTCAGAAACTTTCGCTAAAGCATTTAGCCCCTGAACAGCGACCATAGAGAGCTCTGGACGTTCATTTAATGAGGCATCAAAACCTTGGATTTGCTTTTCCATCCAAGCAAGATCTTTCTCTCTTGTTGCGCAATTCACAACAAGCCGAAAGCCTTCAGGCATACGGTATACGATCAAGTCATCAATCACGCCACCGTTTTCATTAAGCATACCGGTGTATAGCGCTTTACCGACTGACTTTAGCTTAGCAACGTCATTTGCTAGTAAGCGTTGCAGATACGCTTGAGCATCTGCACCAGACAAGTCGACGATAGTCATATGTGACACGTCAAACATGCCTACGTCTTTGCGGACAAAATGGTGCTCTTCAACCTGAGAGCCATAGTGGATTGGCATATCCCAACCACCAAAATCGACGATCTTTGCGCCTGAATCAAGGTGCGCTTGGTACAATGATGTTTTATTACCCACTTAACAGCTCCACAAGCTTATTAGTATTGGGCCGCATTTTACCGAAACAAAAGCTAGAAAAACTAGCTTTTAGAAGAAATTCTGTTGAAGAAATGTTCTATGGTGGGTAAGTGTTTTGTGAATGATGTATAAGAATGATCACCACCACGACTTAAATACATTTTAGCACCAAGCAATTTAAGCGCGGCTTCTTGGTAATTGAGTGTTTCGTCTTCGCTCTCTGTTAAGAGAAATAACTGCGACAATTTTAAAGACGTCCGATCAACATCTAAAGCAAGTAATTGCTCCATATGCTCAGACTTTACTTCATACTCCACGCCGGTATACGTATTTTTATTTATGCCAATGTAATCCGACAACAACTCATACGGCCGCACCGCTGGATTGATCAAAACAGCCGGCAATGCATAGTTAACATGAAGATAAAGACTATAAAACCCTCCCAAACTGCTACCAATTAAACCAGAATACTCGGCAACTTGGAGCTTATTCTCCAGCAAGTCGATTGCTTTGGACGGTTCAGCAGGAAGAGCAGGAATGTCGATTCGGAAAAGATCGTTCTCAGCAAAATAACTACAGGTTTGATTCGCTTTTTCAGAAGCAGGAGAGCTATTAAAACCGTGAAGATATAAAAGTCGCTTAGTAGCCATTACTTTGAAGATCTAGCTCAAACTCAAACTCATTTGCTCGCTTCACTTCCGTTTCGAAGGAACCATCAGAATGTAAAGTCAGCCAACGATACCCTGGAGCCAACTTATCTAAAGCAAAGTCTTCAGACTGCGGTTTAAACTGTATGCATGTTGAAGGAGAAGCCAACCAGCGCTTTCCATCAATACTCTGATCAAATTCCTGATGTATATGCCCCCACAAAACAGCTTTTACTGAATGATCTTTCGAGACCGCATCTAAAAATGCTTCAGGACGATGCAAGCCGATGTTATCGAGCCACTTTGCACCAATAGGAATTGGGTGATGATGCAAACACACCATCGTATTGTTCGCAGAGGAAGAAGCTAAAGAAGTCTCCAGTACGTTCAGCTCTGAGTCGCTCAACTCACCATGAACATTCCCTGGGGACAAAGAATCTAAAAGAATGATTTCCCAATCACCGACAACCAAGGTTTTCTGGAGCTCTTCGCCCTCGCCGATCACCGATGACATATTTGAACGTGCATCATGGTTACCTGCAAACCAACGAATTGGACAGGTGAAATCAGACAGCATCTCTTTCATCGTTTGGTAGGCTTCGACAGATCCATCTTGGGAAATATCGCCAGTCACGAGAATACAATCTGGCTGCTGACCATCTGCCTTGATGTCATTTAACACGGCATTCAAGCTATCAAAAGTATTGATACCTAACAGGTCTCTACTTCTGTCTGCATTAAGATGGCAATCTGTGATATGCAGCACCTTCACTGCATAGTCCTTCTGGTGCATTGGAGTTCGGCTCTAGTTGTTATTGCTTACACGCTCAGTGCAAATAACGTTTTATTCAATCATTCGACAGTACGATGACAAATTAGTATAGACAAACTAGTCGTTCTGTCTCGTATTGCGCTTTAAGGGTGACAGCTATTTATTGTATTCATTTTTATGCTGTTTCTATGCCCTTAAAGATAAGACGCTATGTTTCACACACAATAAAGTTAAAGCGAACTTGACGGCGCGTCTAGCACGAGCTTCACAGTTTACTCGGGTTAAACGGGTGTGTATCACAAATCCCGTAGCGCAAACAAAAACTCAACCATTCTGATAAAAAACGATTCAGCTGCGTTTTCTCATCCGGCAGATTCATATCTTTATTTGGGTAAGAGTTCACACCAGAAAGTGCTCGATACCCTTTACGACTAATGACCTCCGCAACAGCCGCATCATGATAAAGACGAACCATTAAAGATGGATTATTCAGCCAAGGCCCTGCTGAGGAGACTTGCTCTAGTAAAATTGTGTCGGTGTATTTTGAGGTCTCGATATTTTGAGCATGAACCGTCCCAATAAAATGAGATCCGTTATACAAAGAAATATTTAGCTCATCACCTTCATCAACAAGATGCAGTAATTTCATTAAGCGGCGATAGTTGCTTTCAAACAAAGCATTCAGATGAGAGATATCTGGAACGTATTTTCTAACCACGAACTATTTACCTGACCAATGCTCGTTAACGTCTTGTTTGTTTAACGCCAACCATTGCAAGGCAATGATCGCTGGGGAATTATCAATTTTATTATCTTTGAGCATCTCCATAGCTTTATCAAACCCTATAACATGCACCTTTATGTCTTCACCTTCTTCTTCAAGGCCATGCACACCACCAAGACCTACGCTATGAACCAAGCCAACAAATAAGTGAATGCGCTCGGTAGAGCCTCCTGGAGACGGATAAAACTCATAGATATGCATCAAATCCAATACATCTGCACCCGCTTCTTCTTGCGCTTCACGCACCACAACATCAGCTGGCAACTCTGATTCTTCGTTGATACCGGCAACAAGCTCAAGCATCCAAGGTGAGTCTGAATGATGAAGTCCACCAATACGAAATTGCTCAACGAGCACAATCGAATCCTTATCTGGGTCATAGAGCAAGACACAACTCGCATCACCACGCACAAAAATTTCACGCGACAACACCGGGCTCTCACCACCCTCAAACAGGCGATGTTTAAAGTGATATCGAATAAGTTTGAAAAAGCCCTCATAACAAGACTCTTCTTGAATCATGCTCCAGTGTTCGTGCGTAAAGTTTGCCATTCGTTACTCTTTAAAAGTTTTTGAAGCAGGCCATCCCATCGAAGGCACCGCAAATAGCGGCGCAAGTGTAAAGTTACGCAAAAATATTGTCCAGAATGCCTAGCAACTGCTACCTTATACTCAGTTACACGTGTTTTTTTGAAATGCATAAGGATTTTGTCTACTCATGATATCAATTAAAAAACTAGTTCTATGTATCGGTATTAGCTGTTTAGCTAACGTAGGCTCCGCTCTAGCAGACACTTATGACTTAGTAGAGTTGTATCAAAGTGCTCTCACCTACGATGCCGACATTGCTGCTGCCGAATCAGCTTACGTAGCGGAGCAAGAACAAGAAAACATAGCATTAGCTAATCTTCTTCCTCAAATCGACGCTGACGCAAGCATTGGTCATACCAATGACGAGATCAAAAAAGGTCCAAACGTATCGGACTCCTATAAAAGTACAACTTACGGCGTGAGCTTAACGCAACCTTTGTTTAACATGCCTCGATGGTACGATCTTTCTGCTTCAGAATATGGATCATCACGCGCAGAAGCTGAGTTCTTAACAGCGCAACAAAATCTCATTCTTAAAGTATCCGAAGCTTATTTTAACGTGCTTCGCGCAGAAGAAGATTTGATTGCTAGCCAAGCCTTAGAAACAGCCGTTAAACGTCAATATGAACAAGCGAAAGAACAATTTGAGGTTGGATTGATTGCGATCACCGATGTGCACGAGGCAAAAGCATCTTACGACTCATCCCAAACGACACGAATTCGCGCAGAAGGCGCATTGACGATTGCCCGCGAGACTCTGTCACGCATCACTGGCCAATACGCAATAGATCTAAAAACACTTTCAGACACCTACGAAACAACAATTGATCCAACAGATAGTATTGAGTCATGGGTAAATAGCGCTATCGAAAATAACCCTTCTGTAATTGCTGCCCACTTTAACGCCAAGGCATTAGAAATGGGTTACAAATCCAAGCGCGCAGTACATTATCCAACTCTGACTCTCACCGCTGGCTTTGATAACACAAATCTTGATGAGGTGAAATCAGGTATTTTCAATAACAATGTTGAAACAGAAGCGGAAAGAGGTACGGTTTTTATAAATCTGAACCTCCCTATATATGCTGGCGGCGGAACAAGTGCAGCGTCAAAACGTGCTCGTTTACTCTCCGAGCAAGCAATGCATCAACTCACAGCAGCGCAACGCTCGGCTGAAATTGAAACACGCTCAGAGTTCATTAACTTGCGTACAAACTCTCAAACCGTTGACTCTTTGAAACAGAATATTATCTCTCGTGAGAGCGCTCTCGAAGCAACACGTGAAGGCTATAACGTTGGAACACGTAATATTGTTGAAGTACTCGATGCGGAAAGAAATTACTTCACAGCATTGCGTGATTATGCGAGTGCGCGGTTCGATTTCATCATCAGCAGTCTCAAGCTAAAACAAGCTGCCGGTACGCTTCATGAAGAAGATCTCGCTGCGATCAACGAAAGCCTGATCTTGCAAGCTAACTAATCTAGTTCTGGCGCAATTGCATCGACAACCCTAGCGATTGCGCCCTTACCCTTCTCCACCACGTCAAACGCAGCATTTCCTAACTCAGCGGCCATTTTTGGATCCTGAAGTAATCGGCTCAATTGCACCTTCAAATCAGCATCATCCTGCACAACACTTAACGAGCTGGATGCCATGAACTCTCGACATATCATTTCAAAATTAAAATAGTGAGGGCCAATCAGCATAGGCTTACCCAATGCTCCGGGCTCTATCGGATTATGGCCACCAACTTCCGTTAGAGAACCTCCGATAAAAACAATGTCGCTCGCCGCATAAAAACGCATCAACTGCCCCATAACATCTAAGACGTAAACATCCTCATCGGGCAACAAACTTTCTCGTTCACTGTATCTGCCGACACGAAACCCCATCTCATGGGCTAAACGATATGCAGAATCAAAACGCACTGGATGTCGTGGCACCAATATCAATAGCAAATCAGGGTAACGCTGTTTTAATTCCTGATGCACAGCTAGAACCTTGGCATCTTCACCCTCATGCGTGCTCGCCGCGATCCAAATCATTTGCTCAGAATCGAGTCCCTCTCTCAAGATCAGACCTTTTTCGGCGAGTTCTGCGTCAAATTGCATATCGAATTTTAGGCTTCCGGTGACGCGAATACGATCTGGTGAAATACCTAACCGCTCAAACCGTTCGGCATCCGGTTTAAACTGACATAGCACCAGCTGCAAACTATCAAAAAGCCACGAAAGCAGTAGCAAAAAGCGCTTATAACCTCGCGCAGAACGCTCAGATAAGCGAGCATTAGCTAGTACCACAGAACAACCCGCCTTCTGCGCACCATGCAGCATATTCGGCCAAAGCTCAGTTTCCATGATAATTACAAACTTGGGACGAATACGCTTAAGAAACGCACCGACAAACAACGGAAAATCATATGGGGCATATACATGATAAACAGAGTCACCAAATAGCTTACTCACCAATGCAGAGCTCGTAGGCGTCATTGTCGTGACAGTAATACGCTTTGCAGGATAACGAGTTTGCAGCTCTCGAATAATAGGTTCTGCCGCAAGCAACTCTCCGACGGAAACAGCATGAATCCAAAAATCTTGAGCTTGTTCTGGGGCCTTAAAAAAGCCTAAACGCTCCAAGCGACGTGATCGATACTCAGGCGAGCGAATCCCTCGAAGCAATAAGTGCAACAGCACAAAAGGAATGCAGATCGCAATAATAATTGAGTAAACTAACCGGACCATATACAAAGCGCCTCATCGAACAGCTCGCGAGTATACCTTAGTGCGAAAAACTGCCCAATCAATATACGTAATAAAGCGACTGCTTCCATGATTTCAATTTGTTTCGTGACTGACAACAAAACAGGCCACCGCAAACAACTTGAGGCCCTAGAGTGCGCCTTTAAAGAACAAGTTCCAATCGCCACATCATGGATCGATATAAATACAGATCAGCAACCAAGCTCTGAATCAACTTTTGATATTGTGATTGGTGCAGGCCATAGCACGCACAAGGCAGTACTCTCGCTCGCAAAACAGTATCAGGCTTTATCCTGCTCTGTTATGTCACCCTCTCTTCCTCATGGTTTATTTGATGCGATCATCGCACCAAGACATGACAAACTTAAAAATAGTGAGCGCGTACTCACTACAAAAGGGCCGTTAATCAAGAAATCCGCAATTGCATCGGACACAAGATCAGAAGGTCTGATTTTATTAGGCGGACAATCCAAACACTTCATTTGGGATGAAGAAAAAATCATCAAGCAGATTACGACTATCTCACAAGACGACTCATTACCATGGTCAGTCTCTTGTTCTCGACGCACTCCTGTTAGCACTGCTCAGGCTATTCAACAACAGCTAAGTCATATCAAAATCATTGAGGCAACAGCTGACATTGAACCAATACTGGCAAGCGCCAAATCGATTTGGGTCAGCCCCGATAGCATAAATATGATGTATGAGGCTCTCAATACTCAAGAGCCTGTGGGCGTGCTTCATTTGAAATCCAAACGACGAATATTGAGACGTAACAAGGTTCTCAACGAACTAAAAACACTCGAGCAAGAAAATCTCATCTTTCGATATATTGAAGACAAAGCGCCTGCACCCTCTCACAACTCAAAACACCAAAGTTCACACGCACCAAGCTCAGAAGCACAGAGCGCGATCATCAACGAAGCTGAACGCGCCGTACACTGGCTTTTAAAAAAAGTGGAACAAAGAAAAGCCGCGCCGCATGTTGCGCAAATTCTTCCGGCATTACACGGCGGAGGTGTAGAACGCGGAACGATAGAGCTGGCTGAACATTTGTCCTCAAATCACATCAAGTCGAGCGTCATTTCATCCGGCGGAAAGCTGACTAAGGAACTGAATCTGTTCAATGTCAGACACCATACTCTGCCCGTTCACAGCAAGAATCCTGTCCGCATCATACTCAATGCTTTCGCAATGGTGCGATTAATCAAAGAACACGGCATAAACTTGTTACATGTTCGCTCTAGGGCCCCAGCGTGGAGCACCCTATTGGCGTCTAAGCTGAGCGGCGTACCCTACGTTGCGACTTTCCATGGAGTCTATGGACATCAACCCGCTGCAAAGCGTTTCTATAACTCCGCAATGCTACGTGGAGTCAGAACAATCGCAGTTTCTCAGTTTGTTGAAAGGCATATACAAAGCACCTATCCAGCACTTGCCAATCACATTGTGACGATTAATCGCGGGGTTGATACGCATTTTTTTAAACCTGCTCAAGAACAAAGCCAACCAAAAGAAAAAGAAGTATTTACTCTCTTGATGCCTGCGAGATTTACCCGATTAAAAGGACATGCATTTGTCTTAAAAGCACTTGAACAATTTAATAACACACGAGTCGAGCTAATTTTTATTGGTGACAAAACAGGAAAGGATGATTACTACAAAGAGATTCAGAAGCTGTCTGAAAGCTCTTGTCATACCGTGCGTTTTGTAGAGCATCAGAAAAATCTGCAGCCGTTTTATGAAAACGCGGATGTTGTACTGTCCGCTACGACCAAACCAGAATCATTTGGGCGAACCATCATAGAAGCACAAGCGATGAAAACATTCGTTCTAGCGCCTGATCACGGAACAAGTAGAGACATCATTGCTCCAGAGCTAATTCCGTACGCATTATATAAAGCGCAAAATGAGTCATCTTTCATTGCTGCGCTACAAAAAATTTACACTCTCTCAACTGACAAACGAAGTCTTGTAGGAGACAATGCTCACGCATTCGTTCAAACGCACTTTGAAAAAAGCCAAACCACACAAAAAACATTGCAACTTTATAAAGAGCTTTGGCAAAAATCCGCTATGGTTAGCAAGCTTTAAATCGATAAATGACGTACATGCTGAAAAACACCTTCATTAAAGTTAATCATGGAATTTTCCATGAACAAAAAACCGAATACTTTGACCCTAAGTATTGGCAAAGTATTCATGCAGTTGAAGGTCATGAATCTGGCAGAGGAACAACCTGGTTTGTGCGCCATAACGAGTATGCACTTGTGTTGCGTCACTATTATCGAGGCGGGCTAATTAGCCGCTTTAATCGTGATCACTATTTATTCTTTTCGTTTGATAAAACACGATCTATCAAAGAGTTCCGAATACTACAGAAACTCCATGATGCAGGACTACCCGTTCCAGAGCCTGCGGGCGCGCGCGTTATTAAAAGAGGACGTCACTATACGGCAGACCTTCTCACGAAACGCATCGACACAGCAGAAGACCTTCTCAAAGTACTGCAAGAACCTGCAAGCAACCAACTTATTAAAGACTTGGCCTATTGCATTGCAGACCTGCACAAGCATGGCGTCTTCCACCCCGACCTAAATATTCAGAACATTCTGGTAGATGCTCAGAAAAAGGTTTGGGTCATCGACTTTGACCAAGCTAAAATCTTTAAACTGAAAGAACGACACCGGATGCGCATGATCGAACGTCTAGAGCGCAGCTTCATCAAAGAACATGTTCGACATGGAATTATTTGGACCGAAGCAAACTGGACCCAGTTTATGGAGCACTACGAGTACGCTTACTCACGCCAATAATCGGCAATCCAAGGACAAGGCTTTAAACCCTTCCACCAGCGTTTTAATGCAGGTAATGACTTCCCCCAATCACCTTTAATCGCATCCGGCGGGTTTGGCCGACCATGAAACACAATGACCTTGGCCCCCTCGGGTTTATCATAGGGCTTGCTCGTAAAACGACGCCAATCACTATGCATCACATGTTTTTTAAAGCTCACGCAATAACTTGGGTCAAAGTAAGCGCCATTAACGCACAAACGCTCTGCAATAAACGCTTGCTCAGTTACGTAAGTCTTCAATATCGTCTCAGAATCAGACAAGTACTCGTCTAATACAGGTTTGGCAAAGTCACTGTCATAACGCATTAAAGACGCCTGACCATTACCAGGTTGATACCAATTTTCTAGCATCAAAAAAGGCGCATCACCTTCAAAGAGCTCATCAATGGCACTCAATATAACAAGGTCTAAATCTAAGAATAAAATACGGCCGTTTAGGCCCAACTTACCCGCATCAAACAAGGCTAATTTGCGCCATGCTGAGCAGTATCTCGCATACTTCCATTCAGGTTCTGGAAAATCTGGCAAAGGCTGGCAATCAACTTCGGATCGAATGCCGGTCGAATTATCCGTTAGACAAACAAAGCGAAAATCGCCCTGTAGATTACGCCTAATCATTGCGTAGAGATTGTTGACGTATTGAGGGCCGTACATCTCACCCCACTTCAAACAGACAATTGTTCGTTGCATACGCGAGCTATCCGTAGGTATGTCGACTTCCCTTTCGTGCGTCTTTGAAACGCTTATATTCCCATTGATATTGTTCGGGTCTATCACGCACACAGGTCCCAACTGTTCGATTCATAGCAGCAACCGAGGTATATAAGTCATCACTATAAATATCCGGATCTGCCTTTCTAAAGATCAAGTCAAATCCCGTACCGTCCTCACGGCGCATCGCAACCAGACTTAATACCAAGCAGTCTGTCTTTTCGATCAAACGCGACACCAGCTTGACAGAATTCGCTTCGACCCCCATGAATGGTGCGAAAATACCGCCGCTGCCTTGAGGAACCTGATCAGGTAATACACCAACCATTCCTTGCTCACGCAAAATCGAGAACAAACGAATCACCCCACGTTTCGTGGTAGGCACTAACTCTGAGCCATGACGACCACGCACTTTAGACATGTAGTCTTCTAAAGGCTTTATTTTAGGGGGGCGATATAAGGCAGCCATGGGGCGTAATGTAGATAAATACAAACCAACCAATTCCCAATTGCCATGGTGCGGCGCAAGAACGATCAACCCTTTGTTTTGCTCTGACGCCATATCGAATAACTCTTTGCCCCTAACAGACTTAACTAAACCTAGCGCTTTCTCTGTAGGCCATTCCCACATTGCGCCAAACTCAGCAAAAAGCTTTGCGGTTTCTGTTAAGCTAGCTTTGATGAGTGCTTGTTGCTGTTCTTGTTCTAAGTCTGGGAATGCAAGCTCTACATTGACTTTAGTCACCCGCGTAAGACTAGAGTCACCGAGCCACAACGCTCGTCCAATGACACGCCCAAGCTTTTGCGTTGATGAGTAAGACAGTAACGACAGCAACTTCAAAATGCGCGTCACTAACCAAGCGATGAGTTTATCTTTCATATAATTGAGAAACAGACAGATAGAAACAAGAAATTGGCTGTGCAGTTTAGAGCATATACCATTGAATTACAGCCTATAGTCAACGCAACCGTGATAATTCGAATTTCTTTATGAGTCAAACACGCATTCTCTTACTCTGCCTATCAAAGCCTAATCAAAACGGTTTGTTACAAGGTGGCATGGAGCAGCAAATACTCAAGTTGATCGCATACTTCAATTCGCATAATGATTCGATCCTCAGTCTTGTTGCGCACCAAGCATTGTGTGAACAAGTGCCCCAACAAACCTTCTCTGTTGACAGCACGCTTTCACGCAAAAACCCCCAACTTTCTCAATCCGTACAAGAAGCCATTGACGCTTTCAAACCCGATATCATTCACTGTCATGGATTAAAGTCTGTCGAACTGATCAATGCCTTAAAGCTCTCTAGAAGCATCAAAAAACTTGTCACTATCCACGGTTTCAAAGAAAACTATCCTTCAGTGAAACACGTTGATGCAGTGATCGCAGTTAGTCGTGACATTCAAACACAACTACAAAAACAAGCCGTCACCAGCACCTGCATTGAGAATGGCATAGATCTTTTTAACGCGGATTCAGGCATCTTGCGGGCCGAACTAATAGCCAATTATGATTTGACCCCTGATTGGCCAATACTGATTTGCATTGGAAGGCTTGCAAAGGTCAAAGCATATTCAAACGTGATGAAAGCCTGCCAGACTTTGCCCGTTAATCTAATCATTGTTGGCGATGGTCCAGAAAAAAAAGCGTTAAAAGAATACGAGTCAGAACATATTAAGCTTATCGGCCACCAACATAACGCGCGACGATTTCTCTACGGAGCCGATGCACTTGTTATTAACTCGACCCGGGAGGGATTGAGTTTAAGCATGATCGAAGCGCTGCAAGCAGATACACCCGTACTATCAACTAAAGTATCAGGCGCAGCCTCACTGCTTCCGAACGAAGCAATTATTCAAGCGAACTCGGTGGAAGAGTTACGCAGTGAAATCTCTGCAAAACTTGGCAATAGTCATAAGGTCAGGCGATTAGCGAGTATGGAAAACGATGCATTCGAGTATGCAAAAACACAACTCACGAGCACGCGCATGCTAAACGCATATCAAGACAAGTACGCCTCTCTAACAGAGACTCAAGCTCAGTTTCTGTTTTTAGGCGACTGCAATACCTGTGGTACAGAGCAACTCAAGGCACCAGTATATGCCGACATAGTTGGGCGCCACTTTGAGCGTTCAATACAGAATTGCGGACTGACCATGTCTACTACGCGTGAAGCGCTCGAATTTTTCAAAGACTACGAACACCCGAAGATCGAAATTATTTTCATTCAATATGGCCTTGTCGATAGCTGGCTGACAATCAAAGCCGCGCCTTATGTGCTGTATTACCCTGACTCATCCACTCGTAGATTTCTTCGACGCTGGGTAAAAAAATGGAAGAAATACGGTCGAAAAATAGGGCTAGGCAAACTATTTGGCATGCAAAACCAAGTTCCTTTGAACGAATACAAAGAAAATATAGAAACCATCATCAATAAAACGCAGTCCTCCGTGGTGTTGATCGAAACAGCCCCCAATCACGATAAATCTCGCAACCAAGCGATTAAAGCTTATAATGCCGCTCTCGCCGAACTGGCTCAAAAACACAGCAAGACCTCTCTCATAAAATGCTACGACGTATTTGAACGCAATATGCAAACACACTACGACGACCCAACGCATTTTTCAGCAGAGGGGCATCAATTACTTGCAGAACAAATCCTGAAAGAAATGGATAAAACAACAGCATGACAACGCCAACGCGCAAAGCACTTTTACTCGATAGAGATGGCGTTATTAACGTGAACCATGGCTACGTGCATCGCCAAGAAGACTGCGATTTTGTTGATGGCATTTTCGATCTTTGCAAAGAGGCGCAACGAAAAAGCTATGCCATTATTATCGTGACAAATCAGAGCGGCATCGCACGCAAATACTACGACGAAGCGACGTTCCAATCTTTTACACATTGGATAGAATCCATGTTTTCTAAGCAGGGAATTCGCGTTCAGCATACTTATCACTGCCCGCATCATCCAAAGTTTTCTCAACCTTGTACATGCAGAAAACCAAGACCAGGCATGATCACAAAAGCAACGCGCGACTTCAAATTACGATTGGCTGACAGCATTTTGGTTGGCGATAGCAGCTCTGATGTCTCAGTAGCTCGTACTGCCGGCGTCGGCAAAGCCGTCTTATTCAAAGATCCAAATGTGCACAGCGCGCACCGAAGCCGCATATTCCCAGAGCTTTATTTGGAAAAATCTAAACGATTTTACAAGACACGAAGCCTTAGCAGCGTCACAAGACTGTTGTAAACTACGCCCCAAGAAAATACTCGCGAACTAATTGGATAATCATATGAGTCAACGCATCAAAGCGCATATTGAACGCAGCATCGAAGCAAAAACACGTATTTCAAATGATGCTGCCATCCTCGAGCAGCTAGAAACCTCCATTCAACTTTGTGTTGAAGCGATACGTGCAGGTAAAAAAGTACTGTTTATTGGTAACGGAGGAAGCGCCTCGGATGCTCAACATCTTGCTGCTGAACTCGTTGGCCGCTATCGCTTTGATCGTGAATCATTGCCAGCCATCGCACTAACCACTGACACCTCAGCCTTAACCGCGATCGGTAATGACTATGGCTATGACGAAGTCTTTGCAAGACAACTATCAGGACTTGGTCAAGCAGGCGATGTACTTGTCGCTATCTCAACATCTGGTAACTCTGGAAACGTAATCAAGGCCATCGATGTCGCGCGTAAAAAAGGCATCAAAGTGATTGGTATGAGTGGCGAAAAAGGCCAACTTAAGGAAATATCGGACACTTGCTTAGCGGTTCCTGCGCCGCTTACTGCAACAATCCAAGAAGCACACATTATGTTAGGTCATATTCTTTGCGATGGAATTGAACAAGCGCTATGCCCAGAGCTTCCCAAGGATTGAGAACGCTGGACGCTCATAGATCGGGGTCAGAGTAAAAGTACTCTGACCCCAATATTACTAAACCAATGTACTAAGAGAACAAGAGAGCAAACTTTAACTTTCAACCAAATGAAATTGAGGCAGATAGCGTTACGAGAGAAACGTGGGCAAGGCGAAAGCGTTGCGAGAACACAGAGTTTATATGCGAATAAATGAGCATTTTGAGCTCGCTTTCAACACTGCCCAAGTTGTCGCAGTAGCTATTTTAAACCCTGCAAAGCCGTCCAAACCCTATCCGGCATCATCTCCTCCAAACACTTATAGTGACCAAATGGGCAATCACGCTTGAAACATGGACTACAGTCTATGTCAGCTTTTATAACCGCAGACTTCTCACTGAGTGGCGGTGTGTAATCTGGAGAGGTTGAACCAAACAAGCCAAGCGTTGGGACATTCAATGCGGCCGCTGCGTGCATCAAGCCTGAGTCATTGGCTAAGGCCAAATCAGCTTGAGACATTAACGCAACCGCCTCTTCTAGGCTGGTATTGCCTGCCAGCAAACTAACACAATCTTGATCGATAGAATCGGCAATAGCCCCACATGCGGGCACATCATTCTGAGACCCAAATAACCAAACTTGTCCACCTTCAGCAATATGGCGACGTGCGATCTCTGCATAGTGCCTCTCTGGCCACTTCTTAGCACGCCCAAACTCCGCACCCGGACATAGCGCTAGCACCGACTTACTCTTGTCCAAACCGAACTTCGTCATCGCTTTAGCAATATTCTCTGTCGCAGGAACAAGCAAGGGAGCCGGACACTCAAATGCATCTGGCGTTGTTCCCTTGTCATAAGCGAGCCCAACATACTTATGCACCATCAATGAAAAAACGCTTTTATCTAGCTGACGCAAATCATTGACCACGCCATAGCGCATTTCACCTTTCCAGGCAGTACGTCGAGGAATCTTCGCAAACCACGGAATCAATGCCGACTTAAACGAATTTGGAAGGACAATCGCCCAGTCGTATTGCTCTGAACGCAAACTATGCCCAAGCATTCTGCGAGATTTAATAGCAAGCACACCATGCCCTAAAGGCATATCAATGGCTTTATTCACTTCAGGCATTGCTTCAATTATGGGGCGACTCCAAGCTGGAGCAAGAACATCTATTTGTGCAGATGGGTGGAGTCGACGCAAAGCAATAAATAAACTCTGCGCCATCACCATATCGCCAACCCAGGACGGGCCTACGATAAAAATTTTCAAATCAGTATCTCCGATACCGTAAAACGCAATTAAACTAGCGTCAGCCAGTCTTGGTTTTGCTCACGCTTACCTTTAACTGCGTCAAAGTACATAGTTTGGAACTTCTCGGTCAATGGACCACGTGCGCCATTACCAATCTTACGTCCATCCAATTCACGAATTGGAAGAACTTCCGCAGCAGTTCCGGTAAAGAATGCTTCGTCAGCCACATATACTTCATCACGTGTAATACGCTTCTCAATGATCTCAACGCCTAGCTCTTCCGCAAAAGCGAAGATAGTACGACGCGTTAAGCCATCCAAGCATGAAGTAAGCTCAGGTGTGAACATCTTACCTTCACGGATAATAAAGATGTTCTCGCCAGAACCTTCTGCAACGTAACCTTCGTTATCCAAAAGCAATGCTTCATCACAACCGCTATCTAATGCTTCACGCAAAGCCAACATAGAATTGATGTAATGTCCGTTAGCCTTCGCTTTACACATGCTGATGTTCACATGATGACGCGTGTAAGAAGAAGTACGTACTTTAATACCCTGCTCGCGAAGCTCAGGTGACATATATGATGGCCACTCCCAAGCAGCAACAATCACGTGTACTTTTAAGTTATCAGCACGCAAACCCATGCCTTCAGAACCAAAGAACACCATTGGACGCAAATACGCTTCTTTCAGATTGTTCTCGCGAACAACAGCTTTCTGCGCTTCATTGATTTCTTCTTTGGTATAAGGCATTTCCATGTGCATGATGTGCGCAGAACGGAAAAGACGATCAGTGTGATCCTGAAGCTTAAAGATCGCTGTACCTTCAGAAGTTTCATAAGCACGGACGCCTTCAAACACACCCATACCATAGTGCAATGTATGCGTGAGTACGTGCACCTGAGCATCACGCCAAGGTACCATTTTTCCGTCAAACCAAATCAGGCCATCTCTATCAGCCATCGACATCGTGCTTCACTCCTTACAGTGGCTAGCGCCTTAGCTAGCTTGAGTTTCAATAATAAAAATAAAAGGTTGGGCATTCTACCAAAGACAAGCGTTTTCGCCTACGAATAAGTTGAGCTGAAAGATAAATCCTTGATATCAACATGGTGATTAACCGAAGATTTTTACAAACGCATCGTGCGCCACATCGCGCTCAACCGGAAACTCTTTCAATCCTTCAGGATAACTAACACCTGACAAACTTTTTCTGTGCAACGCAGATCGTAAGGCTCTGTACGCATCATCCAAAGCTTGATACGAAAGTTTTTCATCAATGGTTGACGAAAGTGCCTCCAACAAGCGCACATTATCTGACCAAACTGTTAGTGATGGATGCTCATGCGCATTGGCCAATACCAAGAACTGCGTTAAGAACTCAATATCAATCAATCCACCTCGACCTTGCTTGATATTTTTTTCTGCCATGTCGATCGAGCCGAGCTTATCTGCTGCAGCCGTATGCATCTTCTCTCTCATCACTCGGACTTCTTCAAGCAACTTGGCGCGCTCTCTTGGCATACTCAAAATTGCATCGCGTACTGCATCAAATTTAGCCATTACCCGCTCATCACCAGCAACACAGCGAGCACGAACTAAGGCCTGATGCTCCCACGTCCAAGCATCTTCTCTTTGGTATTTTTCAAAGGCTTTAATCGAAGACACCAACATTCCAGAATTACCAGAGGGGCGCAAACGCATGTCCACTTCATAACATATCCCTTGAGAGGTTTGGGCTCCCAAAATATGCACCAAGCGCTGACCTAAACGAGTATAAAAAAGCTGATTATTAATTGGCTTATCGCCATCCGTTGAGCCGAAGTCATTGGCATCGTAGATAAATACCATATCGAGGTCTGAACTATAGCCCAGCTCAATACCACCAAGCTTGCCGTAACCGACCACAGCAAACCCAGAATAGCCGCCTTCTAATTCGTCCCCTTCTGGGAAACCATGTTTCTGACTTAAGTTGTGCAAAGCGATCGATAATGCCGAATCGACACAGGCTTCAGCCAACCATGTTAAGTAATCACTTACTTTCATCACAGGCAAGACACCGCTTATCTCAGCGGCTGCGACACGCAACATATGTGACTGTTTGAAATTCCTCAAACAATCCATCTGCGCTTCAAGATCTTCCTCAGGAATACGTAACAAGGACTGACGCAACTCATCACTTAACTCTTCGCGTTTAGGCGGCGTATACAGCAACTCCGGCTTTAGTAAGTCATCAAGTACAACTGGCGTGGCCGAAATATGTTCAGCGAACCATTCACTCTCTGAACACAACTTACAAAGCTGTTGAAGCGCCTGCTCATTTTCAATAAGAAGAACCAAATAGATAGAACGCCCTAAGACGGCTTGAACTACTTTCAAAACGCGCTTTAACGTCAGGCTCGGCGCTCCGCCAACTGCCAGCGTATTAAGCAAGCGAGGCAAAAATTCTTCGAATCGTTTATACGCAGCTGGCGTCATCGAGCGAAAACGCGGCAAGTCTTTGAATTGAACCATCGCCTGAGCGGCTAGAACTGGATCATCATACCCTGCCCGTTCAAATTCCTTGGCCCAAGCCTCTGTGCGACTTCCCTGCTCATCGTCTTCGACCTGCCAGATCTGAAGCCACTCATAAGCACCAGCATCCTCATGCTCTTCGCTTTGTGCATCTTCTTGCAGGAACTCTTCAAAAATAGCCGATACATTTGCACGCAACTTGGCTTGCCTGGCAACTAACGCGCCCCAACTTTCTTCATTCATAGCCAGCACAACGGCATCTTGTGCAGCTTCTTCATCAGGCAATTGCTGAGTCTGCTGATCTTTATACCCCTGTATTGCGTGCTCTAAATCGCGCAGGTAACTATATGCCTCTAACAAACGATCAACCCACTCACTAGGCAGATAATCTTGTTCAGCAAGTGTTCGATAAGCGCTTTGCAGACCAGTGTCTTGGAGTCTTAAGTCACGACCTCCATAGATGAGTTGCGCGGCTTGTGCGATAAACTCAACCTCACGAATACCACCACTACCCAGCTTAATGTTTCTATCGCCACCTTTGCGATGCACCTCAGACATAATGAGTCGCTTCATGTCTCGCAAAGCTTGAAAGCTCGAATAGTCAGGATATTTACGATACACGAATGGCTGAATGATACTCTTCAGCAACACCGCTCGGTCATTTTTGGTACCAGTGATTGCACGTGCCTTCAGCATGGCAAAACGCTCCCACTCACGACCTTGTGTTTGGAAGTAATCTTCAAAACCGCGCAGATTCAAAGCTAAGGCACCACTACTTCCATAAGGCCGCAGACGCATATCGACGCGAAAGACAAAACCCTCTGCCGTTTGAGCATCCAACATATGAATCAGCTTCTGCCCCAACTTTGAGAAAAATTGGTGATTATCAATGGGCTTTTTTGGATGGTCTGTCTCGCCCTTTTCAGGAAAGGCAAAAATTAAGTCGATATCAGAAGACACATTGAGCTCGCGCGCACCTAATTTACCCATGCCGAGCACAATCATTCTCTGCTCTTCGCCATCAGCGTTGCGCGGTGTTCCGTATCGCGCAATAAAACGTGCGTGCAACCAAATCAAACATTGCTGAATACACACATCAGCCAACGCACTGGCCTCGGCGAGCGTCTGATCAAGATTGCCAAGACCATTCATGTCTCGCCATATAATCCGCGCCTGCTCAGTGTTCCGAAACACGCGTAACACAGCCATTGCTTGAGTTTCATCATTACACTCGTCTAGCTTCTGAGCTAAGAGCTGAGTCATCAATTTTTCAGATCGCCCTAAAAACAAAGCCGAATCCGGTGACTGCCAATCAACTAATACTTCAGGGTACTTAGAGACAAACTCAGCAACAAAAGGGCTGAGCGCACAAGCTCGCGTCAACGTTGCTTTGAAATCATCAGACAGCGATTCATAAGAATCACTTTCCTGAACATGATCTAAAAAACGGGTAGCGTTTGCGCGTAAAGAGGATGGTTGCTCAGCGACAAAGTGTGCGAACGACATAGTGGATACCAATGAAACGATAAAGAATACGAGTAGTGCGAAGAAGTGTAGCAAAGCATCTCGGTAAAATGCTGCCCTGCGTCAAGTTTTAAGCCGGAAGAGGAAATCGAAAGACTTACTTATCTCGCATTCTAATTTGGCGTTTTTCTGATCCCGAGAGATGCGCATTGACCTCCCAATCATAAGGAAGAAAACCTTGAAGCTGCCAATCGCCAGGAATACTATCTTTTGGCAGATATGTATGAAGAAAAGCAGTCACCCCACCTATCGGTTCAAAATCCTCCTCGAACCAATCAAGCAAAGGTGTCACCTTGATCTGATTGCCATCAACAACCACGCCCTTTCCCGATTGTTTAAAGAAGCCAAAGGTCTGCTCGGACAACTGTTGCTCGAGCCTCTCACCAACATAGGGCTCTGATCGCAAATCAGGACATGAAACAGAAGCGCAATTTAAAGCGAAATGAATGCGAGGCTCATTTTGTTTTCGCAAAATATCATGCTCAAGCTTTCGCAGGGTCATGTGCTCGTTATTGAATGTGCCGCAACTATGCGTCCACACAGGACGAAACATATTCCCTAAACCGCGAAGACTTTTCAGGGGCCAATTTTCGACAACCATATTGATCGCCATAATGTTGTACGCATTCAAGAAGTAGGCAATACGCTCTTGCTTATTCGGTAGTTGATCATAATCGTATTCAGCCAAAAACTGCATGAGCGTATCTAACCGATCGTCAGAACGAAGCTCGGCATAATTGACCAAATTAAGTTCAACACCGTTCTTCTCACCTGGCACAAGGTAATCAGACAGCACTGACTGATAAAGCACGTAAAACTCGGCCAACTTCACATCGCTATGCTGAATTGCATCCACGCTGCTAGGCGCTTGCTCAGCTGCTTTTTCAGTCGCGTTTTCAATTAGGAGATCCGCAAACGAAACAGAGGCCGACAAACTCAGAATTAGACATAGCAAGCAAGCTTTACATGCAACAACTAACTTCATCTTCTTGATACCGCCATAACATCATTCTTTAGCCTAAAAACAAGGCGTACCCACGTTCCGCCTTGCTTACATCATATTGCTCTAATGGCAAGTTCTCACACAGTGCATGCGATAAACTTTGTAAAACTGAAACAGCCTTTTCAGTCCCCATACTCTCCGACTCGGCAGAATGACTGACCTTCAGCTCGATCTCAATTTCATTGATAGAAACTGTATTAGTGCGAGCTTGAGATACAATCTCTCCGACATCTAGTACCAGCTCAAAAGCGTAACCCTGATAATCAAACTCACACGCTTCGCGTAAGAAGTTCGTTTCAAACACAGCACGATATTCTTGATCACGCAACTGCGCACTCCAGACAGGCGCTTCATTCAACAAAGACACATCTAACTCGCTCTGATCGAGCGGCCACTCCCACTCGCCTCGCTGACTGATTCCATCAACACTTGTTCCAGATGTTTTAAGTGTTTGAATGTATAGTCCGGCTTTACTTCGCACCCGCAAGGCCATGCGCTGTTTGTGCAGCAACAGTGAATCCGTATCAAAGTAGATATTGCGCAGATTCTTCGAGTCAGTGAGCGCCTGATCTTTATAAGCAAAAGTAGCACCAAGATCTTCACAACACTGTATTACAGCCTGCAAATCAATTTGCTCACAACAGCGTAGTTTCAATTCCAATTCTTTTGCCATTCTCTAATCCAACACCTTAACAACAGTAGAATTTTACTAAACAACAGACACAAAAAAACCGGCCAATAGGCCGGTTCTTTTTAACTAGCTTGCTAAGTAAGACTTAGAAGTAGTAAGTAGCACCGATTGAAACATCTGAAGTATCAGCAGTTGTCACGCTGTTAGTTTCAGTTTCAGACTGAACGTATTCAATGTATGTGTACATGTTATCGCTGATGTTATAAAGCGCTTGCAAGTAGAACTCGTCAACTGTTTGTTCTGCTGCACCGCTCTCACCGTTGTCACCCATACCATATTGAGCAGCAAATTGCGCAGCACCCATAGCATATAGAGCACCAACAGCAATGTATGAAGCTTTATCTTTGTCTTCGTATGAAGCCATCAACGTTAGGTCTTCAATTGCAAACGTACCACCAAGACCAAAAGCGTCTTCGCCATCTGCATACACACCTGTAGCATTGCCATCGCCATCAACTAATTCAAAATCGTCACCAGCCATTGCATAAGACAAAGTTGCTGAGAAGGCATCAGCTGCATAACCAACAGACAGGGCTGCTACAACTTCGTCAGTCGACTTTTGATCTGCCTTATATGTAAGACCAGCCGAAAGACCATTCATATCAGGAGTGCGATATTGGATGTTGTCGCCTTCAGACATACCAACCAAGTTACCAGTTCCGATACCTGCGTATTCTTCAAAGTCCATTACGTCGAAATCTTCAGCAACAGTATCGTCAGAACCAGCCTGAACGCTACCGAAATCACCCTTTACACCAATGAAAGCTTCGTCAAAGCCGCTAAGGCCACTGTTATCTTTTTTGTCATCAGCATCGAACTCAAGCTCGGCTTTGAAAAACCCAGTGATGCCTGCAGCAATTTCATGCTCGTGCTTGAAGCCAAGTGTAGAGCCATTGTCATCAAATGTAGTAGTGGTGTCATCAGCGATAGAATCGTCGTTAGTGTTATTAACTAACTGGATGTTACCGTAGATAGTTGGCATTAAATCAAGCTTTTCAGCATGATCCATCGCGAATGCGTTTGAAGATAGTGCAGCTGCTGCTACAGCTGAAGCGATCAGAGTCTTTTTCATTTCGTCTTCCTTATTGCTAATTGAAGATTGGGCCTTGCCCGCTCGTTCTTAGTTAATTTAATAGCTATTAAATTGTTTTTTATAGTTTCAATGGGAAACCCCAAAGTGGTGCCCATTTAATTTCACACTCATGACAGAAATATTACAACCGCAATGACCGAGCAATTTCTTTCACGACTGCCATACTTTCGAACACTGAGTGCACCAAAAGTATGCTCGTTGGTTTGACCAAAAGTATCTTAAGCCAAAAAGTTCACATTTCGCACGTTACAGCTTGTTTAGAAAATATGCACTTTGTCAGCACTCGTTTCTAAACAAGAGTATCGCCGCTTACTAATGGCAAGTTACTCCATTTCCTAACGCTTAAGCATTTAGCTAGAACCGTGCCAGATTTTCAAAGGCACCCACAAAAACCTACAAAATGTTCATTTTTATAGTCAAAACAGCGTGTTAGAGCAATAACTTAATGCATTCCCTTGTATTCTGTTTAGTACACTTTGTTACACTGCGCAATTTTTTAGTGCAAAAATTCTTATTTTTGTCATATTTCAGGGAAAATAAGGCAATAAATGCAAGATTAGAGCTCTAACATAAAGGTCACAGGCCCGTCGTTTAAGAGGCTTACCTGCATATCTGCGCCGAATTGACCGGTCGCAATATTTTGGTGCGATTCGTACGCTTGTGCCACAAAGTGGTTATATATCAACTCACCATGCTCCGGCGGCGCCGCTGAAGAAAAGCTCGGCTTGGTTCCTTTTTTAGTATCAGCCACTAAGGTGAACTGTGACACAACCAATAAACCGCCATTTATATCAGCAAGACTTCTCCCCATTCTTCCGTTCTCATCATCAAAGATTCTATAAGCGAGAATTTTTTTGAGCATACGGTCTGAAACCAGCTGATCGTCATCTTTCTCAACGCCTAGCAGCAGAAGAATACCCTCATCAATAGCTCCGACAATTTGCCCATTCACTTCAACCGATGCATTTTTTACTCTTTGAATAAGTGCTTTCATCGCCTCACTTTCCAAAAACAAATAGAGGTCAGAGTAAAAGTACTCTGACCCCAGTATATGTTTACTTTCTCAAGATATAAAAAAAGCCGAAGACATGCTTCGGCTTTCTAAACTTTACTGAAAAACTTACTTCGCGCGCTTACGTTCGTTTTCAGTCAATAGCTTTTTACGCAAACGAATGCTTTCAGGCGTTACCTCAACTAGCTCATCATCTTCGATGAATTCAAGCGCTTGCTCTAGCGTGTGACGAATAGGTGGAACCAGCGTTAACGCTTCATCTGTGCCAGATGCACGTACGTTCGTTAGCTGCTTACCTTTTGTAGGGTTAACTGCCAAATCGTTAGAACGAGAGTGAATACCGATAATCTGGCCTTCATATACATCTACAGCGTGACCCAAGAATAAACGACCACGATCCTGAAGATTGAATAAAGAGTAAGACAAGGTCTTGCCTTTCACCATTGAGATCAATACACCATTTTGACGTGATACAACTTCACCAGCTTTAACTACATCATAACGATCAAATACAGATGTCATGATACCGCTACCTGATGTAAGCGTCAGGAACTGACCACGGAAACCAATCAAACCGCGCGACGGCACTGAGAACTCGAGTTTTACGCGACCTTTGCCGTCTGGCTCCATGTTAGTCAACTCAGCCTTACGCAAACCAAGCTCTTCCATGATCGAACCCTGATGCTGATCTTCAACATCAATCACTACGTTCTCGTAGGGCTCCATCATCACGCCATCGATTTCTTTCTCGATAACTTCTGGACGAGATACTGCTAGTTCAAAGCCTTCACGACGCATTGTTTCGATCAAAACTGAAAGGTGAAGCTCACCACGACCGCTCACAACAAACTTATCAGCTGTATCGCCCTGCTCAACACGCAATGCTACATTATGGATAAGCTCTTGATCTAAACGATCTTTGATATTTCGTGAAGTTACGAACTTGCCTTCGAGACCAGCAAACGGCGAATCGTTTACTTGGAAGGTCATGCTTACTGTTGGCTCATCAACACTTAGCGCCGGCAATGCTTCAACATTTGCTGGATCACATAAAGTATCTGAAATGCTTAATCCGTCGATACCATTAATACACACAATATCGCCCGCACTCGCCAAATCAGTATCCACACGATCAAGACCATGATAACCCTTCACGTTAAGAACCTTACCTTTACGCTCGTTGCCATCTGCTTGCTTAACAATAACTTGCTGATTAGGCGACAGCGTTCCGCGCGTGATGCGACCAATACCAATAACACCTACATATGAATCATAATCCAATGCAGAGATTTGCATTTGGAAAGAACCCTCAGGGTTAACTTTTGGCGCTGGAACTTGATCAACGATCATTTGAAACAACGGCGTCATGTCTTCTGCCATTTCTTCCGGATCATCTCCCGCAATACCATTCAATGCAGACGCATAAATCACAGGGAAGTCTAACTGCTCATCGGTTGCACCGAGTCGATCAAACAAGTCGAACACCTGATCCATTACCCAATCAGGACGCGCACCCGGACGGTCAATCTTGTTGATAACAACAATCGGGTTCAAACCTTTCTCAAACGCCTTTGACGTTACAAAACGCGTCTGTGGCATCGGTCCGTCTACTGCATCAACAAGAAGTAGTACAGAATCAACCATAGAAAGAACACGCTCTACCTCACCACCGAAGTCGGCGTGCCCAGGAGTGTCCACAATATTAATACGGTAATCATTCCATGTAATTGCTGTGTTCTTAGCAAGAATGGTAATGCCACGCTCTTTTTCTTGATCGTTCGAGTCCATAATTCGCTCAGCACCTTCATCTTTACGATCTAAGGTACCAGACTGACCTAACAAGCCATCAACCAGGGTAGTCTTACCATGGTCAACGTGCGCGATAATGGCGATATTTCTAAGGTTCTCAATCACAACAGCAATTCCCAAAAATTTGAGGGTTAAAAAATCGGACGCGGAGTATACAGCAAGCAAATGAAGATGGACATCAAATGTACATTTATTTGCAATCCTACCCAAAACAACGAATGCACCAAATTGACCCTGCAAGAAGCCATGCGCACCATTAAGGCGCAATAAAAACCTTTGTAAAATTCCAAGCAATTCCTAATTCGTTGTTTATAATCAAAAAATAGAGCCTCTTAACTTTTGGCAAGATGCTTGCATATGTAGCGAACCAAAAGCGGGCACACCCCGTGAAACCCTATAAATAGGTTGCCTAGCGTGTTACGCTGCTGCCAATTTTATAGGCGCGAGTACGAAATAAGCCCCAAAGAACGCTTATTGCGTCAATAAAACAACAGTTTGCGACAACAAACATCTGCAAAGGTGATAACAATCGTCGCAGACCGAAATACAAGAACGACCTCTTTGGTGTTCGAAAACATCCGTTAAATGGAGTAAATATAATGTCAGAGAAAACTCTGGGCCTGATCCAAGAAAATGAAGTAACGTGGGTAGACCTTCGCTTCACAGACACACGTGGTAAAGAGCAGCACGTAAGCATCCCTTCATCTGAAGTTGACGAAGACTTCTTCGAAGAAGGCAAAATGTTTGACGGTTCATCTATCGCTGGCTGGAAAGGCATCAACGAATCAGACATGATCCTTATGCCCGACGACTCTACTTCAGTTCTTGATCCTTTCACTGAAGAAACCACTCTTATCTTGCGTTGTGACATCGTTGAGCCCGCAACTATGCAAGGCTACGAGCGTGACCCACGCTCTGTTGCTAAGCGCGCAGAAGAATACTTGAAGTCTACTGGCATCGCAGACAGCGCATTGTTTGGTCCAGAGCCAGAGTTCTTCGTATTTGACGATGTTAAGTGGAAAGCTGACATCAGCGGTGCGATGTACCAAATCAACTCTGAAGAAGCTGCATGGTCTAGCGACGCAAGCATCGAAGGCGGCAACACTGGTCACCGTCCTGGCGTTAAAGGCGGTTACTTCCCAGTACCACCAGTTGACTCTTTGCACGATCTTCGTGGCGCAATGTGTGCTGCAATGGAAGCAATGGGCCTAGTGATCGAAGTACACCACCACGAAGTAGGTACTGCTGGTCAGTGTGAAATCGGCGTTGGTGCGAACACACTTGTAAACAAAGCCGACGAAGTTCAAATTCTTAAGTACTGTGTACACAACGTTGCACACGCTTACGGCAAGACTGCGACATTCATGCCTAAGCCTCTTGTAGGTGACAACGGTTCTGGTATGCACGTACACATGTCTCTAGCAAAAGATGGCAACAACATCTTCGCTGGTGACGGCTACGCAGGTCTTTCAGACGAGTGTTTGTACTACATCGGCGGTATCATCAAGCATGCTCGCGCGATCAACGCATTCACTAACGCTTCTACAAACTCTTATAAGCGTTTGGTTCCAGGTTTCGAAGCTCCAGTTATGCTTGCATACTCTGCACGTAACCGTTCAGCTTCTATCCGTATTCCATTCGTTAACTCGCCAAAAGCGCGTCGTATGGAAGCTCGTTTCCCTGACCCATCTGCAAACCCATACTTGGCGTTCTCTGCATTGATGATGGCTGGTCTTGACGGCATCCAGAACAAGATCCACCCTGGCGATCCAGCAGATAAAGACTTGTACGATCTTCCAGCTGAAGAAGCGGCTGAGATCCCAACTGTTGCTGAAACGTTTGACGTTGCACTTGACGCTCTTGAAGCTGATCACGAATTCCTTACAAAAGGCGGCGTGTTCACTGAAGATATGATTCAAGGCTACCTTGAACTTAAGCGTGAAGAAGTTGAGACATTGAACATGACAACTCACCCAGTTGAGTTCGACATGTACTACTCAGTTTAAGACTTTGTTTTAAAGAAAAGCCCAGCAAATGCTGGGCTTTTTTATATCTGAGGTTCATACTAGAAGTAGCCTAATACGCAACGGAGCTGCCCGAAGCCATGACAAAATCAATCATTTCTTCCCTCTTCCTTTTGGCTTTAACAATTGGCCTAAGTGGCGCTACCAAGGTCTACAAAACCATTAACCCTGATGGCAGCATCTCTTTCTCAGACGAACCAAGCGAACGCTCTGAAACAATAGAGGTGCAAGATGTCGCTACAGTACCCGCACTTAAACTACCTCCTAGCTCAACGAACACTCAACAAGCTGACACAACAACAAAAGAACTCTATCAATCCTTAAAGATACTAAGCCCTAGCAATGACAGTGCATTCCACAGCGGCTCTGGCACAGTAAACATTTCTTTTACCTCATTCCCAGAATTAAGACCGAGCCACATATATAAAATCTTCATCGATAACCAACTCGTAGGCGAACAACGCACCACATCGTTGATTGTTGATAACGTATTTCGCGGAACGCACCAACTTAGCGTTCAGATTAGCGATGCTAGCGGTAAAATCATCAAATCCTCCTCCATATCTTTCACAATGCACCGCCCTTCAAAGCTAAACTAAACTCTTGATGCACCACCATGGTGCATGTAAAATCTTCATTGTGCTCTCCTCAAGTGCGAAGGATTGTTATCGAGCGATTAACAGAATAACAATCTTGGTAAATTCAATAACTTAGCTCTTATCAAAATGAATGCACCGCAAATGGTTTAATTATTGCTAGTTGTCTTAAACGGTGCGAAACCATCATATAAAGCCAGAAAAGACGAATGAAAAACCAAAACATTCAGCAATCAGTGATCCTAGACAACCTATCGACATCCGTTCTCGTTTTAGCGGAAGACTTGACGGTGCTTGATTACAACCCTGCTGCCGAAATGTTGACCCAAGTAAGCCAAAAACGCTTGGAAGCCGCGAAATTTCCTGAACTATTTAGTGACATTGAAAGTAATCTCATCGACGAGATGAAAGAGATCCTTAAAACGGGGCACTCTTACACTCAACGCGAATGTAAGATGACCTTATTAAATGGCGAACACATTCTCGTTGACTGCACTGTTTCTAGTCTGATCGCTAATAATGCGCCTTGTTTACTTGTTGAGATACAAGCAAAAGATCGATTACTTAGAATCAGCCGGGAAGAACAGCTACAAGAAAATCAAGAAACAGCGAAAATCCTCATTAGAGGCCTTGCACATGAAATCAAGAATCCTCTTGGAGGAATTCGTGGTGCGGCACAGCTCCTGTCATCGGAACTAAGCGATGAGCAAAGCGAGTATACGCAGGTAATCATAGAAGAAACGGATCGTTTACGTGATCTTGTGGACCGCATGTTAGGCACCCACAAAGCGCTCAATCTGAGCCCTCTTAACGTGCACGAAATCTTGGAGCGCGTATGTGCGCTCATTCGAGCCGAGTCAGGTAATGCAATTCGCATCGTCAAAGACTACGACCCAAGTATTCCTGAGATACAAGGAGATAAAAGCCAACTCATTCAAGGCTTCCTAAATATCGCAAAAAATGCGCTGCAAGCATTAGAGCCGCAAGCGCAATCTGGTGAAGACGCGAGTATCACTATTCGTACGCGTGCGCTAAGACAATTTACGATTGGTCAAACACGCCATCGAATCGTTGCTCGTATCGAGCTTATCGATAATGGTCCCGGCATTGATAAAAACTTCATTCAGAACATTTTCTACCCAATGATTAGCGGTCGCGCTGAAGGCACGGGCCTTGGACTGTCAATCACACAAAGTATTTTTACCAAACATAATGGTTTAGTTGAGTGCGAGAGCCAACCTGGCCGTACTGACTTTATCGTTTACCTTCCTTTGGAGATGTAACATGAGTTCCCAACCACTCGTATGGATAATTGACGACGATAGATCAATTCGATGGGTACTAGAAAAAGCCCTAGCAAAGGAAAACTACACTATTCGTTCATTCGAAAGCGCGGATGGCGTTCTGGATAGCTTAACGAGAGAAACGCCTGACGCCGTGATTAGCGATATCCGTATGCCGGGCATTGATGGCTTAGAGTTACTCACTGGCATCCATCAACATGATCCTGATATCCCTGTGATCATAATGACGGCTCATTCAGACCTAGACAGTGCCGTCACATCCTACCAAAAAGGTGCTTTTGACTACCTGCCAAAGCCCTTTGATCTCGAAGATGCCGTCGCACTTGCGAAGCGCGCAATTGCTCACTCGCAAGAGCTACGTGCAAAAAATGGCGACACACAAGTTAATAACATTGAAGAAAGCACTGTCATTATCGGTGAAGCACCAGCAATGCAGGAAGTTTTCCGTGCTATCGGCCGTCTTTCTCATTCAAATATTACGGTTCTCATTAACGGGGAATCGGGAACAGGTAAGGAGCTCGTCGCTAAAGCTTTGCACCAACATAGTCCTCGAGCGAAAGAGCCATTTATTGCACTTAATATGGCCGCTATACCGAAAGATTTGATTGAATCTGAACTATTCGGTCACGAAAAAGGCGCATTTACAGGAGCAGGCGGCCAGCGAACTGGACGGTTTGAACAAGCGAACGGCGGCACACTGTTCTTAGATGAAATTGGTGACATGCCTGCAGATACGCAAACACGGCTACTACGCGTGCTTGCTGACGGCGAATTTTACCGCGTTGGTGGACACACACCGGTCAAAGTAGATGTCCGAATTATTGCTGCGACACACCAAAATCTAGAAGGCCTCGTATCAGATGGCTCGTTCAGAGAAGATTTATTTCACCGTTTGAATGTCATTCGTGTGCACTTACCTCGCTTAAGCGATCGTCGAGAAGACATACCGAAACTCACGCACTTTTTCTTAAAGCGTGCTGCAGACGAGCTCGCGGTAGAACCTAAAATACTAAGACCCGAAACCGAGGAATATCTGAGCGCAATGCCATGGCCAGGTAATGTTCGACAACTCGAAAACACCTGTCGCTGGCTTACGGTAATGGCGAGCGGTAGGGAGCTTCATGTATCAGACCTCCCTCCTGAATTGCTTGAGAGCAAAGAGATTCAAGCAACAGGCGTCACGTGGCAAGAAGGGCTTCGTCAATGGGCTGACCAAGAACTTAAAAAAGGCAAAGACGCCATTCTTGATACAGCTGTCCCTGAGTTCGAGCGAATCATGATTGAGACGGCATTAAGCCACACGAGCGGTCGTCGTCGCGACGCATCGTTACTATTGGGCTGGGGCAGAAATACCTTAACAAGAAAAATCAAAGAACTAGGCATGGAGTCTTCTGAAGACGTTGTCGAAGAAGCCTAAATAGACCTTATTTCATTGCCTTTCGAACAATAGGGATGCCGTCGCGCGTTTTACATACCGCCACGGCAGACCTCATTTCAGAGTCATTACACTCAACTCTCACCTGACAAGACAGTGCATCATGTTTTGCCAAGACATGAGAGCTATTTACATCACAAGCCCCCGAATCATCTGCTGCGACGAGTACGGAATCGGCATAAAAATATGCTTGCGCAGAAAGCATGTTGGTAGCGCTTCGCTCACTCACATTAATAGTCCGTTCCACGAGTGTCAGCGATAATACAGCACAAAGCAACAGAACAAACACTGCACTCAATAACATAAAGCCTTGCTCCGCACGTGCATACATATTTAATCTCGCCCCAAAGTATCATTGTTTTGCATGAAGTGAGCTTGAGAGAACGAATAGCGTGCTTGTGATTCAGAAATGACAAAAGCAAGGTTAATCGCGCTTGCGTTCACAACCTTATCAAAGCGACCAGAGATACTTCGCATTAAGACATTCTTGTTTCCAAAAGCGTCTGTCCGGATTAGCTCTCCACCCTCAAAACAAAAAGAGAATGATTGCGCCTTGCTCTCTCCTGTTAGGCATTGCTCTGACTCTATCTGCACCTCACTAGCGTTACGAAGTGCTCGAACGATATTTTCACTCACTATGAATGCTTTATGCGAGGCTCTATCAGCTGCTTGGGCCTTTTCTGGCACACTAAACATAAATTTCAACACAGGGATCAGCATTGCAATCACCGCCGCACCAACAACGATCGCTAGCACTAGCTCGATCAACGTGACACCTTTCTGTTTAGAGAGCATTGGACTTACTCACCGGTTCACTTAACAACTTACTCATAGCCATATCAAATTCATATTTTTGGCCAGATGGCGGCATAATGGTCAAGTTTGCTAATAAACGAGAGTCCGTTAAACCCGTGCACGGAAAAGTGATCTCGACGGAATATGATTCATAAATGTTGTTCAAACCAAGATAAAGCGAACCTGCCAACATAGGAGGTTGATGCACGACACTGACACTTTCATTTCGTGCCGTAAGCGCTTTGCACTTTTCTTCGAGGTTTTTCTTTAACTGGCTAGGTGATTGGTGATTGAGATCAGAATGATAGCTATTCGACAGCATGATGGACTGCTGTGCTTCAATGCTTTTACCGACACCCGATAAAGCAAGGCGATAAGCATAAAAAAGGCTAGAGACACTGACAGTCAAAACGAGCAAGGCAATTAAGACTTCTACTAAGGTAAACCCACGTATTGTGTTAAACGTTTTCATAGCCCACCACATTCAGACGCAGCGATCGTCTGATCTTCGATAACTTCACCATTAAGCATGATACAAATCAGCTTACTCTCTTTATCAACAGATAGCTTCAAAGGCTGAGGACGCGCAGCATCAAGCTGACCGTCTTTACGCCAAGCTAAACGAAGAGGTTTAGAAGATAACTCTCCTTCTAAGGAACGAACGGAAAAACGCTCTTTTGACTCAAAGCGAGATACATGCCGATCAGATATCAGAAGCAATATCACTGGCTTTTCTTCTAAGGCATTGAGCTCAACATAAACGCCTGCCTTATCTTGGTTAGCAAGTGCCAAGGATTGCGCCCTAGCAATATATTGATTCAAGACCTGAGTATACGAGTAGGTATGAAATAAACTTGGAGAAAAAGAGCGAACAGAGAGCCAGACAAGGCTCGATAGAATAAGAATGACGGCAATAAGTTCTACTAAGGTAAATCCTCGTTGCCGCGCACGATTCGCTTTAAAACTAGCCACAACCAGTGGCGACAACATTCACGCCATAACTAACGCGAATTGGAGCAGTGTTATCAAGATCAGCTTTCGCCGCTGTGTAATCAACATAACAATCTTTTTGAAGCTCTAGACGCAAGACATCACCACCTCGAGCACCCTCGCTTTGAACAATAAAGTCTTTGTTTTGTTCAACACCCGCAGCAATAGCAATGCCGGCTATATTAGCCGTCGGATATCCGTTCACCATGGTAATACGAGCACCATCCAATGTGACGGCTTCGCCTAAGCTTGCACCTTTCACTAATTGCTCCGCATGAGCAATTGCTGCTGCAGATTTGATGGCACCTGCGACACCGGCAAGCGAAGCCTCACGCGCTTCTTTTCCAAGATCTGCAAATCGTGGAATTGCAAAGGCAGACAAAATACCTAAGATGACAATAACCATCACTAATTCAATAAGGGTAAAACCGCGCGACTGACGTGCACGCATTAAACTGTACTTCTGCATAATTCGATATTCGTTAATTTGTTATTATTAACTATAGACGGACTAGGCTTATTGACTAGCGCCGACCTTATTTTTCTCGTTCCGATGTGACCAAGCTCAACACTTGCATGCGTTGATTCGCATCATCTTGCATAGCATGGTGGTAATCGCGAGCGACTTCATGAAAATCAGCGTATTTAGCGACAGCATTTACTGCCAGCAAACTTGCGATCACTACACTCGACACCAGCACCCAAGATCGGCCTGATTTTCGATACCCTTTCTGATTTACATCCGTCCCTAGTTGTCCAATCGTTTTTTTCATTGGCTTGTTGCCTTTATTTTATATGATTAGAAACTTACTCAATGCGCGTTAGCGTAGTCGTTATTTTGAATAGTTCGACTTTAGCGTTTCATTACTTGAGTATTATCGTTGTTATAATTTTTAACTTACGTTGCCGCCCATTGCTGCCTGACCAAGGTCCCAAATAGGTAACGCCACCCCTAGCGCTAACATCAAAACGACCAAGCCCATCGCAATAATTAAAGTCGGCTCAATGACATCCGTTAATGTCTTTAGACTGTAATCGACCTCTTCATCGTAAAATTGAGCCACTTCTTCTAACAAAACATCCAGATTTCCGGACTCTTCACCCACGGCAAGCATCTGCAACACCAAACTAGTAAAAACACCACTAATTAAAGCAGCTGGATAAAGAGACTCACCTCGCTCTATCGCTGTTCTCATACGCGATATACGCTTGGCGATCCATGGGTTCCCGCTTGCGTAACCTGAGATAATCAACCCTTCTGTGATCGGCATACCTGCGCGCACAACCATGGCAAAACTATGCACAAAACGAGACAACGCGATGTAACGGAGCAAGGTGCCGAGCACTGGCACTTTCAGCACAAAGCGACTCCATCGAAGCGCCCCTTCTGTCGTATTCACCCACTGCCAAAATACAGCACCTGAAATCAGAGCAAACAATACAAGCAGCCATGCATAATCATGGAAAAACTCTGCGGAACTGACTAATACTTGGGTTGCAAACGGCAAGTCAGAATCAAATTTTGAAAATAGCCCCTGAAACTCAGGAATCACCCAAACGTTGATAAACAAAAGCGCAGTAATGATGGCTAAGAATAAAAACAATGGATAGCGTGTTACCTGCTTAAAACGCCTCTTTGCTTCTCGCTCTCGCTCCAAGTGCTCAGCCAACTTGTGAAACGACTCTTCTAACTTTCCGGTACTCTCTCCCACACGCACCATGGTGATATATAAATCACTAAATACTTCCCTGTGAGCCTGAAACGCTAGGTTCAACTCTGTTCCAGATTCGAGTCGCTGACTCACATCTAATAAAGTTCGCCTAAATGTAGAAGAACGACTTGCCTCTGCTAATCCCAATATTGCTTTCGTAATCGGCACACCCGCTGCAAGCAAGGCATACATTTGGCGCGAAAACATAATTAAGATTTCACTCGACACCTTTTTTCTTGAAGGTAAAGCGAGCTCTTTGCGACGCGTCTCGAGCGCCTCAATCGAGACCGGTAGCAGATCTCTTTGCTTCATCGCGCGCGCAACATCTGCTCCGTGCGCTGCTTCCATTACACCGTGGTGCAACGCACCTTTTTGATCTCGGGCTCGATACTCAAAGCTCGGCATAACCAGCAACCTTCAGTGCTTCTTCTAAAGAAGTGACACCATTCATAGCGAGATGCAAGGCAGATACAGCGAGAGGCTGATAGTGTTTAGCCTGTCGAGCATGTTGAATAAAGGTCCGTGTCTCATTTTGCCTTAAAGCTTCTAAACATGGTTCATCCAACTCGAGCCATTCAAACACCCCGACACGACCTTTATAACCAGTATTCGAACATGCCGGACAACCTTGAGGAGCTTTGAATGAAAGGTCTTCATCAGATAGCCCATTGTCATTCTTTAAAAGCTCTTCAACTAGAACCTTCTCATGCTCATCTAAATGAGTTTCTTGAGCACATTGCTCACACAAACGTCTTACTAAGCGTTGTGCTAATACCCCATAGATAGAACCCGCAATCATGTAGGGCTCTGCTTTCATATCCATTAAACGCAGTGCACTCGAAATCGCATCATTGGTATGAAGCGTGGACAATACTAGGTGTCCCGTCATCGCCGACCTTAAGCCGATATCGACGGTCTCTTCATCCCGCATTTCACCGACTAAAAGCACGTCTGGGTCATGACGAAGACTCGCTCTCGCAACAGAGGCAAAATCTAATCCTATTTTGGGGTTCACCTGAATTTGCGTAAGTCGGCTCATCCGGTACTCAATAGGGTCTTCTACAGTCACTATTTTGAGCTCAGGTTTATTTAAAAACTTCAGAGCCCCATAGAGCGTTGTGGTTTTTCCACTACCGGTTGGCCCAGTTACCAGAATCATGCCATGCGGTTGTGCCAGAGCTTGTTTGAATCGCACTTCAATCTCAGGAGGCATACCTGTGTCAGACAGATTCAGAACTTGCTGGCTTTGATCTAAGAGACGCAATACAGCGGTTTCACCAAACTGTGTCGGAAGTGTCGCAAGACGCACGTCAATCGAACGTCCATTAATGAGAATATTGAAACGCCCGTCTTGAGGCAGACGCTTTTCAGATATATTTAAGCCGCACATTAACTTAAGTCGAAGCACTAGCGCCGCTCCAACTCTTGTTTCACGCATCACTGTTTCACTGAGCACACCATCTACACGACGGCGAATACGGATCACGGTTTCTTCTGGCTCTATATGGACATCCGAAGCACGCGCTAATACTGCATCTTCAAAAATAGTTTGCAGCAAACGAACAACGGGCGCATCACTATCGTCAACATCGGCTTGGCTCAATTGCGCGATATCAAAAACCTGCGCGGATAACTCCGAATCTAACTCGGTAGCGATGGTTGAGATCTCTTCGTTCTGCTTGTAGACCTCATCGAACGCAACAAGTAACTGAGACTCGCGAATTACCGCCACTTCAACATCGTGACCAAGCTTTTTGGCTATCTCATCAACTGCGGCTAAATCCATAGGATCAGCCATTCCGATTAGACTTGTACGCCCATTATCAGATAAAACAATCGCGCGTAATCGTCTCGCCATCGTTTCAGGCAGCTGCATGCTTAACTCGAGATTCATTCCTTGCTGATTAAGATCAACAAACTGGAGCTTAAGCTGGCGAGACAGTAACGCGAGCAAATCCGTTTCAGATATAAACTGTTTTTCAATTAGGATTTTGCCGAGCCTAACGCCTGATTTTTTCTGACTCGCGAGTGCTTGATCAAGGTGATCCTGGGAGATAAATCCCTCTTGAATCAGTAACTCACCTAATGGCTGCTTTCTTTTATCTAGCATGACTAGGCTCCTTGACTGTTAGCCAACGAGGCTCAGTGTTAATCACCGCCAACTCAAAATTTAAGGCGCCTGAATTTGTTTGCGACTGCCAATCTAATACCTGTAAGTCCAAGTAAGACTTGTTCTCAACATAAGTCATAACACGTGCTAAATCAGACTGACTTGCATCTGCCGAGATACGGAAACGATGCTGATAGAACTCAACGTAAGATGCCGGTGCTTCAAATAAAAACTGAGAGCCTAGATACTGAACCTTTTGAACTTCATTCAATAACTCGCCGATGACCTGGCTAAGTATTTGACTACCCGGCGGTGCTTGAAGCAAAGAATTCGCAAGTTCTGTGGTTTTTGAATTATCAGATAAGGAAGAGGCCTCAGTTTGAGGCAGTTCGATATTGAACACCTGTGGCGCACTCTTGTGAGGCACCACAAAAGACACATAAGCAAGAATCAAAACCGCCAACAACGCAAAAGTCGTTAGTATCCGTTCGCGCAGGGTAAGCGTATTGAAGTTATTCATACGTAACTCCTGCGGCTATATTCAGCTTAATCGATGCATTCCATGCGTCAGAACGCTTTTCAATCGCGAACCCTGCCAAGGTAATAGTGCTCTCGGTGTTAACAGTCTGAGCAAGCCATTCAACCATAGGTGCTTGGCTATTAGCTTGTAACGACAGTTCTATTGATTGCGTATTAGCGCTAAACAATATCGTATCCATCGTTACCTCACTCCGATTACTTAGATCGGCTAAAAGATCTTTTGCTTTACGATGAAAAGCTTGATCTTGCGAAAGTTGATTGAACCAATCAGGTGCTTTCTCTTCTTGAATAAGCGTATTTGAAATACGAACCTTTTCAGGAAACCCGTCGAAAGATTGAGAATAAAAATGAATCAAACAACCCAACATGGCTAGCAAAAGAACGCCAACAAACACCCTGAAAGAATAACGAACTTCTTTCACCGAGCCATGCTTTATAAAGTTAATATCGGTCTTCATGCATTAGCCTCCGAGTTAGAGGCACACAAAACAGCCACGGCGTTTTGTGTTTTCAACAGTGCATCGCCAGAAGTATCGGTATACGCGTCTACGGCTTTTAATTTTGATTGCAATGGAAGACGAATCACAGCACTACCAAGGAGCATTTCCAAAGCAACCCGATCTGATTCACTAAAACTACTCAACAATCTTATTTGTCGAGGCAACGCTAAACCAGTTTGGCCTTCAAAGAAGTCGATACTGCGCTGAACTTCAATGGCAACTTGCGCCATCTCTTCATCGGCAGACAAAGTGGCACGCCGAGAAATAGCAAAGTCACGCGAGAAATACAGCTGCGACGATTTGTGGATAGTAATCAATCCGAAATCATTTTCGCACTTAAGCGTCAATTGAAGCTCATTACTTGGTTCAATCGTTTCGGATAGATTCTTTAAGGCTAAATCACTTACTGTAATTCGCTTTGGCTTTAGACCAACCGCTATTGCAGACTGCGTTAATGTATCGATCAAAGCTTGTCGTGCGACACGAGCATGCAACCTCGGAGGGCGGTTTCTTAAGGCTTCTTTGGGATAATCAAAATACTCAACTTGCGCGTCCATCCCAGCGTCATCCATTAGCGCTTGCACAGCCCAATGAACAGCTGACTCTAATTCGGTCTCAGGCACATTAGGAGCATCGAGTTCAATGCGTTGGTAATCATTTCGAGGAAGCACGATATCGCAAGAGACACCTTTCAAACCTTGTTCTCTAACAAAATTTCGAAGGTTTTGTAGGCGTTTATTAGGCGCAGAGGGTAACCAGTATGATTCCATCAATTTTAAGGATGGATAACGTGCGGAGCGCGTTAGAGCGATTGCTAAACCATCTGTACGAAACTCAAGGCCAACTCGGGTATGAGCAGTTCGAGAAAGGATTAAAGAACGCACCAAAAAATGCCTAACAGTAGTTATTATTTGAACAGCAGAATAAAGAGTATGTAAGTGCTTGTAAACGGATCATGCATGAGCGTTTTGTCATACTGATTAACGCAAAAGCCCCGCTACTGCAGGGCTTTTCGATCTTATTACTTGTTGTTGATCAAACGATATTAGAACGGAATATCGTCATCAAAATCATCCATCGCTGGCGCCATTGGTGCTGGAGCCGGTGCGGCTTGAGGAGCCTGATTATAGGCCTGTTGAACCGGAGCCTGTTGTTGCTGTTGGTAATTAGCTTGAGGGGCTGCTTGTTGCGGCGCTCTTTGCTGAGGAGCAGCTTGCTGCTGTGGTGCATAACCACCCTGCTGTTGCCCGGGTTGATCCATGCCAGCACCACGAGAATCCAACATTTGAAGCTCATTACCTACAATTTCAGTGGTATAGCGATCTTGGCCATTTTGATCTTGCCACTTACGCGTTTGTAGACGACCTTCAATATAAACTTTTGAGCCTTTGCGCAAATAGTCACGACCGATCTCTGCTAGGCGGTTAAACAACACAACTCTGTGCCATTCAGTTTTAGGAACCATTTGACCAGTTTGCTTATCTTTATAACTTTCATCTGTTGCGAGATTAAGGTTTGTAATGGCTGAACCTTGAGCGCTCATACGAACATCTGGGTCCTGCCCAAGATTACCAATTAAAATTACCTTGTTAATGCCTCTGGCCATGCTATTCCCCTTCCAATATTAACGCCGTCCTTTGCGTCTTAAATTAATAATTAAATGCGTCTAAATATGTGTCGCATTGTCTCACGACTACCCTAGTTTTACCATCAACTTGAACGGAAATAGCGCCTAGGATTGATAAGGATATTGTTTTTTCAGAGGCTCTAGCGAAGCTTCTTCAAACTTCGTTGAAATCACTTTCAAGTAGGCTACTCCCTCTGACACAACGACTGCATCTTCAACGCCCTGTATTGAGATAAGTGCATCGCCCAGATCATCAATTTCATTTTGATCGAGATCCGATTTAAAAAAGACAGTCACTGTTCTTTCGTGCTTTGGTTTTTTCATTGTTGCTGCGACAAAAAACCAAACAGTGAGTAATGCTGCAGAAAAGTAATAAACGCCATTTACGCCATATTCAGATAAGACTACGCCCCCTAACAAACCACCACAGAAAGCACCGAAGAATTGGCTAGTAGAGTAGACGCCCATTGCAGTGCCTTTTGAACCTGCAGGGCTTATTTTACTGACGAGCGAAGGCAAACTGGCTTCCAGTAAATTGAAGCCCATAAAAAACACAAACAACGAAACAATAAATCCACTTAATGCCGTTTGAAAAGACGACATTGCCAACGCACCTATCAACACCAAGATGATTGCCACGCAGAATATAGGCTTCATCTTTTGCTTCGTCTCACCAAAGATGATTAGCGGAATCATCGCAATAAAGGAACCTACTAATACGAGTAAATACAACCACCAATGTTGCTCACTCGACAAGCCCACACTATCAACCAAGGACACAGGGATAGCGATAAACATCGCAGTTAATACAAGGTGTAAGACCAAGATCCCAAAATCGAGTCGCAACAATTCTTTATCTTTCAGCACATCAAGAATCTGATCTGAAAATACGCGGGTGTCACGATGTCTGGTGCGAACCGCGGGCGTTGGAATGGACACTTTTGTCCAGATCAATGCGAATGCCGCGAGCGCTGCCGTTAACCAAAATATCGCCTGTAACCCACCCAGCTTCGCGACTAAAGGACCAAGGATGAGCGCAATGGTGAAACTTACGCCAATCGACATACCGACGAATGCCATTGATTTCGTGCGACTCTCCACGCTTGTTAGATCACTTAACAGGGCCATGATGACCGCGGCTATCGCACCTGCACCTTGAATAAACCGGCCGATGATCACGCCATATATCGATTCACTTAATGCGGCTACCACGCTACCAAGGCAAAAGATCACTAAACCTATATATAAAAGCGGCTTGCGCCCATAACGATCAGAGAGCGCACCAAATGGGATTTGTAAAAGCGCCTGACTGAGACCATAAGCTCCAATAGCCAAACCGATTAAAGCGGGCGTTGCACCGTGCAAGTCATTTCCGTATAAAACGAAAACAGGCAATACCATAAATAAACCAAGCATCCGTGTGGCGTACAGCATCGCCAAAGACAAAACGGATTTACGCTCAATTGAATTCATAAAATAAACATCAAAACATTAGAAAGGGCGCGTATTCTATCACCAAAGAATGTGAAGTTAAGCGCTTTACTGTCCGACAAAATCATTTTATTAATGCCCTAACAAGATGTTTCAGCGCTATAATTGCACGTTTTGGCGTCACGAAGTTTCAACATGGAAAACATTACTGTCCGCGGAGCGCGAACTCATAACTTAAAAAACATTGATTTAGAGATCCCTCGCGACAAATTAATAGTAATTACAGGCCTGTCTGGTTCAGGCAAATCATCACTCGCTTTCGATACGCTTTATGCAGAAGGCCAGCGCCGATATGTCGAATCACTCTCGACATATGCGCGTCAGTTTTTATCCATGATGGACAAGCCCGAAGTTGACCATATTGAAGGTTTATCGCCAGCCATATCGATTGAGCAAAAGTCGACATCCCATAATCCGCGCTCTACCGTCGGTACAATCACAGAAATATACGATTATCTGCGATTACTATACGCTCGCGCAGGCGAACCACGCTGCCCTACTCATAACCTACCCTTAGACGCCCAAACAGTCAGTCAAATGGTTGATAAAGTATGCGAACTCCCAGAGGGCAGCAAGCTGATGATGCTTGCACCGGTTGTTCAAAACCGTAAAGGGGAGCATTTACACACATTTCAAGAGCTCCAAGCTCAGGGATTTATTCGCGCACGTATAAACGGGCTCGTAGTGGATATCGATGATGCGCCAGCGCTCGACAAGAACAAGAAACACACCATTGAGGTCGTCGTTGACCGCTTTAAAGTCCGAGATGACATTCAACAGCGTATCGCAGAGTCCTTCGAAACCTGCCTAGAGCTCACCGATGGTATCGCCGTCATTGCGCCAATGGATAGTGATGATCAGATGGAAGAGCTTATCTTCTCGTCACGTTTTGCCTGCCCTGTCTGTGGATACTCTATCAGTGAACTTGAGCCGAGAATGTTCTCCTTTAACAATCCTTCAGGCGCATGTCAGACATGTGATGGACTAGGGGTTAAGCAGTTTTTCGATCCGTCTCGCGTCGTGAGAGACGGCACACTCACCATTGCAGAGGGCGCGATAAAAGGTTGGGATCGCAGAACCATCTACTACTTCCAATTATTATCGAGCGTCATGCAGCACTATGGGGTAGACATCGATACGAAGTTTGCGGACATTCCCGAACACATCAAGGACATCATATTAAACGGCAGCGGTTCTGAAGAGATTGCGTTTAATTATGTCAATTCTCGCGGCGACACCATGCAACGACAGCATCCCTTTGAAGGTGTCATTCCCAACATGGAGCGTCGTTACAAAGAAACAGAATCACAAATGGTACGTGAGGAGCTAGCAAGCTACTTAACCATGCAAGCGTGTCCAAGTTGCCATGGTTCACGCCTGCGGGAAAGCGCTCGCCACGTATTCATTGAAGAAACGACGCTCCCCGAAGTCATTAAAATGCCTATTGGCCAAGCACTCACTTATTATCAAGAGTTATCTCTTACCGGTAAGCGAGGAGAAATTGCTGAAAAAATTCTGAAGGAAATCCAATTACGCTTGGAGTTTTTGGTCAATGTAGGCCTGGACTACCTGACACTCGACCGCAGCGCGGATACTTTATCAGGAGGCGAAGCGCAGCGTATTCGATTGGCTAGTCAAATTGGAGCTGGATTAGTTGGCGTTATGTACATACTCGATGAACCCTCTATAGGCCTTCATCAAAGAGATAATGAACGTCTGCTTAAGACTCTTACTCATCTGAAAGAACTTGGAAATACCGTTATCGTTGTCGAGCACGATGAGGACGCCATCAGACTCGCAGATTATGTTATCGATATCGGGCCAGGCGCTGGCGTACACGGCGGTGAGATTGTCTCCCAAGGCACTCCTGAGCAAGTCATGCGTGACGAGAACTCACTTACTGGCGCATATTTGAGCGGGACGAAAAAAATTGAAATACCTCGACAACGCACAGCTCCAAATCCGAAAAAACAATTGAGCTTAATCGGCGCGAATGGAAACAATCTGAATGACGTCACACTCAACATCCCAGAAGGCTTGTTAACATGTATCACAGGCGTTTCAGGCTCTGGGAAATCGACCCTGATCAACTCAACGCTTTACCCGCTCGCTGCGACAGAACTCAACAAGGCAACAACATTAGAGGCGGCATCGTACGATCAAATTAAGGGGCTAGACCTCTTCGATAAAGTCATCGATATTGATCAAAGCCCTATCGGAAGAACACCGCGCTCTAACCCCGCCACATACACTGGACTGTTTACTCCGATTCGTGAGTTATTCTCAGGGACCCAAGAAGCAAGAAGCCGAGGCTATAAACCAGGACGCTTTAGCTTTAACGTAAAGGGCGGTCGTTGTGAGGCATGTCAGGGCGATGGCGTAATCAAAGTAGAAATGCACTTCTTGCCTGACGTATACGTTCCATGCGATGTATGTAAGGGCAAGCGCTACAATCGCGAAACACTCGATATCAAGTACAAAGGATTAAACATCAACGAGGTGCTCGATCTTACGATCGAGGATGCCCGAGAATTTTTCGATGCCGTCCCGTTCATCGCAAGAAAACTCCAAACACTCATCGATGTAGGACTGTCCTATATTCGCTTAGGACAAAGCGCTGTAACACTCTCAGGTGGCGAAGCGCAAAGAGTAAAGCTTGCCAAAGAATTATCTAAGCGGGATACAGGCAAAACTCTGTATATCCTAGACGAACCAACGACGGGCTTGCACTTCTACGACATACAACAATTACTCACCGTGCTACATCGTTTACGGGACCACGGTAATACCGTTGTGGTAATTGAACACAATCTTGATGTGATAAAGACGGCTGACTGGATCGTTGACCTTGGCCCCGAAGGTGGTACGCGTGGAGGAAATATCATTGCTGAGGGCACACCAGAACAAGTTGCTGAAATACCCGGCTCGTTTACAGGACAATTTCTTAAACCAATGCTGTAGTAAGCTTAGCCACACACCAACATTCAGTGAGTCGTAATCGCACCTTGTGCTAGCGATCACTGAATGTTAGGTGTTTCATACGTTTAACCATCTTACCTTCGCCTAAAATGTGCTTGCAGGCGAAATTCAGACATAAAAAAACCCAGTCAGTAGACTGGGTTTTTTCGTTGAGCGGTAGCTCTGAAAAGCTTACTCTTCGTCTTCGTCGATCTCATCAACGATAGGACGATCAACCAACTCTACGTAAGCCATTGGCGCAGCATCACCAGTACGGAAACCGCACTTAAGGATGCGAATATAACCGCCAGGACGCTCTTTGTAGCGTGGGCCTAGCTCATCAAACAACTTAGCAACAACTTCGTCATTACGAACGCGAGCGAACGCTAAACGACGGTTAGCTACAGAATCATTCTTAGCTAGAGTAATCAAAGGCTCAGCCACACGGCGAAGCTCTTTTGCTTTCGGCAATGTCGTTTTGATCAACTCGTGCTCGACCAAAGATGCAGCCATGTTTTTAAACATCGCCTTACGGTGCGAGCTGTTGCGGTTGAATTTACGACCACTTTTACGATGACGCATTTTCTAATTCCTTACCTGTCTAGTCGAGGCGGCTTAGTGAGCCAACACTCGATCATCGCCCTTTAAACTAGCTGGCGGCCAGTTTTCAAGACGCATACCTAAAGAAAGACCACGAGACGCTAGAACATCCTTAATCTCAGTAAGAGACTTCTTACCTAAATTAGGTGTTTTAAGCAGTTCTACTTCAGTGCGTTGAATCAAATCACCGATGTAGTAGATGTTCTCTGCTTTCAAACAGTTCGCAGAACGAACCGTAAGTTCAAGGTCATCCACAGGACGCAGAAGAATAGGATCGACTTCTTCCTCTTCTTCCTCTTGCACAGGTTCTTTCTCGTTATCAAAGTCAACAAACACAGCAAGTTGCTGCTGAAGGATTGTCGCCGCGCGACGAATCGATTCTTCAGGATCAATCGTGCCGTTTGTCTCTAAATCAATAACCAACTTATCCAAGTCGGTGCGCTGCTCAACACGTGCATTCTCAACAGAGTAAGCAACACGTGCTACTGGGCTGTAAGACGCATCCAATTGTAGACGACCAATCGCGCGAGTTTCATCTTCACCCAAGTTACGCTGATCCGCAGGCTCATAGCCGCGACCACGTGAAACTTTAAGCTTCATGTTCACTTCGCCGTTGTCACCTAAATGACAAATCACGTGATCAGGGTTAAGAACCTCTACATCGTGATCTACCTGGATGTCACTAGCTAGAACCGGACCCGATCCTTTCTTAGTGAGCGTCAAAGTCGCCTCATCCTTAGCATGCATAACAATTGCTAGGCCTTTGAGGTTAAGAAGAATTTCGATCACATCTTCTTGTACGCCTTCAATGGCACTATATTCATGCAATACACCGTCGATTTCAGCTTCTACTACCGCACAACCAGGCATTGAAGACAGAAGGATACGACGAAGCGCACTACCAAGAGTGTGCCCGAAACCCCTTTCTAATGGTTCTAAAACCACCTTCGCATGTGTTGCACTTAATTCCTGAACTTCGATGTTACGTGGGTTCAAGAATTCATTTACTGAACGCTGCATATACGCCCCTATACGTTATGTTGTAGATACAAAGCTTACTTAGAGTAAAGCTCGACGATTAGGTTTTCGTTGATTTCAGCTGTTAGGTCGCTACGCTCTGGTACTGACTTAAATGTACCAGCAAGCTTGCTTGTATCAACTTCGACCCACTCAACTGGCGCACGGTTGCCCGCCAATTCAACCGCGTTTTTAACACGCAATTGGTTCTTTGCTTTTTCACGAACAGAGATAGTATCGCCCGCTTTCACTTGATATGAAGCAATGTTTACAACATTGTCATTTACAAGGATCGCTTTGTGCGAAACTAACTGACGTGCTTCTGCACGAGTAGATCCAAAACCCATACGGTATACAACATTGTCTAGGCGTTGTTCTAAAAGCTGAAGCAAGTTCTCACCAGTCGCACCCTTACGGCGCGCTGCTTCTTTGTAATAGCCACGGAACTGCTTCTCTAATACGCCGTATAAACGACGAACTTTCTGTTTCTCACGGAGCTGAGTACCGTACTCAGACAAACGACCACGACGAGCGCCGTGCATGCCTGGTGCAGTTTCGAGATTACATTTTTGGTCTAGTGCCTTAGCACCGCTCTTCAAAAACAGATCTGTCCCTTCACGACGAGACAGTTTACATTTTGGTCCAATATAACGAGCCATTTATCTGTTCTCCCCTAAACGCGACGTTTCTTCGATGGACGACAGCCGTTGTGTGGAATCGGCGTTACGTCAGTGATGTTTGTGATTTTGTAACCACAAGCGTTTAGTGCTCGAACAGCGGACTCGCGTCCTGGCCCAGGCCCTTTAACCATAACTTCTAGGTTTTTGAGGCCGTATTCAGCAGCCGCGTTACCGGCTCTTTCAGCTGCTACCTGCGCAGCAAAAGGTGTGCTCTTACGTGAACCACGGAATCCAGAACCACCTGCAGTTGCCCATGAAAGAGCGTTACCTTGGCGATCTGTAATGGTCACGATAGTGTTGTTGAATGAAGCGTGGATATGCGCCATTCCGTCAACAACAGTCTTTTTCACCTTTTTACGGGTACGTGTACCTGGCTTTGCCATTACTGTTTCCTACTTATTTACGAATTGGTTTGCGTGGACCCTTACGAGTGCGAGCGTTAGTCTTACTACGCTGACCACGCACAGGCAAACTGTGGCGGTGGCGAAGACCACGGAAGCAACCAAGATCCTTCAAACGTTTAATGTTCATTTGTACTTCACGGCGCAAATCACCTTCAACGGTCAGTTTAGTGACCTCAGTACGAAGCGAATCCAACTGTTCTTCAGTTAGCGAGCTAACTTTAGCTGTTGGGGTAACGCCTGTTGCGTCGCAAAGTTTGTATGCTGTCGTTCTACCTACACCATAAATGTACGTCAGTGAAATCACTGCGTGCTTATTGTCAGGTATGTTGACACCGGCTATACGTGCCATTCATCTAACTCCGCTTAATTCAATGACCTTAGGGATTTCCCTTGGCCATATTTGTTACCGTCATTAAAAAGGGCGCGAATCATATACCTTGATCAAAAATAAATCAAGGGAATGTCACGCCCTTTTACAAGCCTGGTTTAACCCTGGCGTTGCTTATGACGAGGTTCTGAGCAAATGACTCGAACTGAGCCATTGCGACGAATAATTTTACAGTTACGGCAAATCTTCTTTACCGAAGCACGAACTTTCATTATCTGCTCCAACTATTTGCTAAAACCTACCGGTTATCACAGCATTCCGCTGTTACCGTAACCTTTAAGGTTTGATTTCTTCATAACAGACTCATATTGATGAGACATCAGGTGCGACTGCACTTGAGCCATAAAGTCCATCACCACAACTACCGCAATAAGAAGTGAGGTTCCGCCGAAATAAAACGGTACGTTGAACCAAACAACCATAAACTGTGGCAGTAATGATACTGCTGTAATATAAGCAGCACCGAATATTGTTAAACGCGTAAGTACGTTATCGATATAATTTGCAGTTTGCTCGCCTGGACGAATGTTACCAGCCAGATATGCACCAGAGCGCTTAAGATTCTCTGCTACTTCACGAGGGTTATACATTAACGCTGTATAGAAGAAGCAGAAGAACACGACTGCCGCTGCAAACAGGATGATGTAAAGAGGCTGACTTGGGCCTAATGCTTGCGAAATATCCGCAAGCCATTCCATACCTTCGCTCTGACCGAACCACTGACCCATAGATGCTGGGAACAGTAGTATGCTCGACGCGAAGATTGGAGGAATTACACCTGCCATATTGACCTTAAGAGGCAAATGGCTAGATTGCTGGCTGTAACCACCACGAGCTGTCTGACGCTTGGCGTAATTGACAGTTAGTCGACGTTGTCCACGTTCGATGAACACAACAAAACCGACCGTTAGTACAGCAAACACACCAATGACCAAGAGCGCAAGAATATTCAGTTCGCCTTGCCGCGCCGCTTCAAACGACTGGCCAAATGCACCTGGTAAACCTGCGACAATGCCAGCGAAGATCAATAATGAAATACCATTACCAATTCCACGCTCAGTGATTTGCTCGCCTAACCACATTAGGAAAACAGCACCACAAACAAAAGTTGTTACCGCTAAGAAGTAAAAGCTAAAGCCATCCGTAAACGTAACACCTTGTGATGCTAGACCTACTGACATACCTGACGCCTGAACGAAGGCCAAAGCCACCGTACCATAGCGCGTCATTTGGGAGATCTTACGACGTCCCGCTTCACCTTCTTTCTTAAGCTGTTCCAAACTCGGTGTAACCGCAGTCATTAACTGCATAATAATCGAGGCTGAAATGTAAGGCATAATCCCCAAGGCAAAGATACTCATGCGTTCAAGCGCGCCGCCTGAGAACATGTTGAACAAGCTCAAGATCGTGCCTTGGTTTTGCTCAAACAGTGCCGCCAACCGTTCTGGGTTAATTCCTGGTACGGGAATATGTGCCCCGATACGGTAAACAATGATTGCAAGAAAAACGAACCACAAACGAGACTTGAGTTCATCAAGCCCCTTGCCGAATCCGCCTTGCATCGCTGGAGACTTAGCCATTACTTATTATTCCTCGACTTTACCACCGGCTGCTTCAATAGCAGCTTTAGCACCTTTAGTTACTCTCAAACCTTGAACAGTAACTGCTGACTTAATTTCGCCAGAAAGGATAACTTTTGCAGATTTCGTATCACGACGAACTAGATTTGCATTTTTAAGTGCATCTAGATCGACAACGTTGCCTTCAACGAGCTCTAACTCATTAAGGCGAATCTCTGCTACATACTTAGCTTGACGCGACGAAAAACCAAACTTTGGCAAACGACGCGCTAGAGGTTGTTGACCACCTTCAAAACCTGGTGCTACTGAACCACCTGAACGTGACTTCAAACCTTTGTGACCACGGCCACCAGTCTTACCAAGACCACTACCGATACCACGACCAACACGGCGACGTGAAGGCTTTGAACCTGGAGCTGGGCTTAATGTATTAAGACGCATCTCACTCTCCTTCGATTCTTACCATGTAGTTAACTTTATTCACCATGCCGCGAACTGAAGGAGTATCTTCTAGCTCGACAGTGTGACCGATTTTACGCAAACCTAGACCTGTTACACATGCCTTGTGCTTAGGCAATGTACCAATTGGGCTACGGAAAAGCGTAACTTTAATAGTTTTTGCTTTAGCCATGATCTTATCCCGTAATATCTTCTACTGACTTACCACGCTTAGCTGCCACATCAGATGGTGACTTCATCGCGTTAAGGCCATTGATCGTTGCACGTACAACGTTAACAGGGTTAGTTGACCCGTAACATTTTGCTAATACGTTCTGAACACCTGCAACCTCTAGTACTGCACGCATCGCACCACCGGCGATAACACCGGTACCTTCAGACGCTGGCTGCATGTACACTTTAGAACCGCCATGACGAGCAGTAATTGGGTACTGCAATGTGTTGCCATTAAGCGCTACATTGATCATGTTCTTACGTGCTGAGTCCATTGCTTTCTGAATTGCGATAGGCACTTCGCGCGCTTTACCACGACCGAAACCAACACGGCCTTCGCCATCACCAACAACAGTCAAAGCTGTAAAGCCGAAGATTCGACCACCCTTAACAACTTTTGCTACACGGTTTACTTGAACCAAACGCTCTTGAAGCTCTGGTCCTTTTTGCTCTTCTACACTCATCGCTAGACTCCTTAGAATTCCAAACCAGCTTCACGGGCAGCGTCAGCAAGTGCTTTCACACGACCATGATATTTAAAGCCAGAACGGTCAAACGCTACGCGTGTAACGCCTGCGTTTTTAGCACGCTCTGCGATCAACTGACCGACTTTAGTTGCAGCATCTGCGTTACCAGTCTTCTCACCACGAAGGTCTTTCTCAACAGTAGACGCTGCAGCCAACACTTTGTCGCCCTCTGGCGCAATAACTTGTGCGTAGATGTGGCGTGGCGTGCGATGGATAGTCAAACGAGTTTCGCCGAGTGACTTCAATTTTGAACGAGTTTTCTTCGCTCTACGAATTCTTGAAACTTTCTTTACGCTCATGATGTCACCTATTTCTTCTTGGCTTCTTTACGTCTGACGTGCTCATCAGCATAGCGAACACCCTTGCCTTTGTATGGCTCTGGCGGACGGTAAGCTCTGATTTCAGCAGCGACCTGACCAAGCTGTTGTTTATCAACGCCTTTAAGTACGATTTCAGTTTGTGAAGGCGCTTCAGCCTTAACACCTGATGGCAATTCGTACTCAACTGGATGTGAGAAGCCCAAGTTTAAATTCAATTTTTGACCTTGAACCTGAACACGGTAACCAACACCAATAAGCTGTAATTTTTTCTCGAAACCAGCAGTCACACCTACAACCATGTTGTTAACAAGTGCACGCGTTGTTCCTGACATCGCTCGAGAGAATTTGCTGCCATTTTTTGCAGCAAAAGTAAGTACTGAACCATCTTGAGTAATTTCTACAGCAGGGTTCACTTCCATAGAAAGTGTGCCTTTACCGCCTTTAACTTCAAGTTGGCCGTCAGCAAGCTTAACTTCAACACCAGAAGGAAGCTCAACTGGACTATTAGCAACTCTAGACATGCAAACCTCCCTTAGAATACTGTACAGATAACTTCGCCGCCGATACCCGCTTTACGAGCAGCACGGTCAGTCATCACGCCTTGAGAAGTAGAAACAATCGCTACACCTAGGCCGCCACGTACGCTCGGCAGTTCAGCCGACGCTTTGTACTGACGAAGACCTGGGCGACTTGCGCGCTTGATCTCTTCGATTACAGGGCGTCCTTCAAAGTATCTAAGTTCTACAGAAACTTCTGCCTTAGTACCTTCAGTAACGGAGTAGTTTGCAATAAAACCTTCAGTCTTAAGAACTTCAAGAACAGAAAGCTTCATCTTTGAAGATGGCATAGAAACAACTTCTTTCTCAGCCATTTGTGCGTTACGAATACGCGTAAACATATCCGCAAGCGTATCTTGCATACTCATCGTATGTTCTCCTGTCATTTTAGTTGTGCAGCGCTACATAGATGTAGCGCTTACCAACACACCAAATATGTTGTGCTTACCAGCTAGCCTTTTTAAGGCCCGGCACATTACCAGCCATTCCTTCTTCACGCAACTTAATACGTGAAAGCTTGAACTTACGGTAAACGCCATGTGGACGTCCAGTAACCTGACAACGGTTACGAAGACGGCTAGGGCTCGCATTGCGTGGAAGTTTTTGAAGCTTCTTCTGTGCTTCCCAGCGATCTTCTTCAGAAGTCGCTGGGCTTGCAATAATAGCTTTCAATTCCGCACGCTTAGCTGCAAATTTTGCAACCGTCTTTTCGCGCTTAATTTCGCGCTGCTTCATTGAGATCTTAGCCATTTGCTCTTACCTTTATTTCTTGAATGGGAAGTTAAAGGCACTTAGCAAAGCGCGGCCTTCATCGTCCGTTTGAGCAGAAGTAGTGATTGTGATATCTAAACCACGAACTTTATCTACTTTATCGTAATCAATTTCAGGGAAAATGATCTGCTCTTTAACACCCATGCTGTAGTTGCCTCGACCGTCAAAAGACTTTGAGTTCAAACCACGGAAGTCACGGATACGAGGAATAGCAATACCAACCAAACGCTCGAAAAATTCCCACATGCGCTCGCCGCGTAGTGTTACTTTACAACCGATTGGATAGCCTTCACGTACCTTAAAGCCTGCAACTGACTTGCGTGCTTTAGTGATAACTGGCTTCTGACCGGCAAGCGCCTCTAGATCTGCAACTGCATTCTCTAATAGCTTCTTGTCGTTCAATGCTTCGCCTACACCCATGTTCAAGGTGATCTTTTCAATGCGAGGTACCTGCATAGAGCTCTTGTAGTTGAACTCTTTTTGCAGCGCAGGTACGACTTCGCTTGTATATACTTCTTTCATATGTGCCATATCGCTACCTGCTTATTTATTGGTCGACAACTTCGTTGTTCGACTTAAACACACGTACCTTCTTGCCATCTTCAAGGACTTTGAAACCAACACGATCGGCTTTGTTAGTAGTAGGATTAAAAATCGCTACGTTAGAAGCTTGAATTGGAGCTTCTGCTTCAACAATACCGCCTGGTGTACCCAACATTGGGTTTGGCTTGGTATGACGCTTAACCATGTTAATACCAGAAACAACCAAGCGGCCATCCTGCATAACACGCGTTACTTTACCGCGCTTACCATTGTCCTTGCCTGCTATGACAATCACTTCATCGTCACGTCTGATCTTTTTCATAACGGGCCTCTATCCTTAAAGCACTTCAGGTGCTAGGGAGATAATCTTCATGTATTTCTCACCGCGCAACTCACGAGTTACCGGGCCAAAAATACGAGTACCGATTGGTGCATCTTGGGTGTTCAATAGAACCGCCGCGTTGCCGTCGAATTTAATCAACGAACCGTCTGGACGACGAACGCCCTTACGAGTACGCACAACAACCGCGTTTAATACTTGTCCTTTCTTAACCTTACCACGTGGAATCGCTTCCTTAACGGTGACCTTAATTACATCGCCGATACGTGCGTAACGTCTATGAGAGCCACCCAGCACTTTAATACACTGAACTCTTCGTGCGCCGCTGTTATCGGCAACGTCGAGCATACTTTCCGTCTGAATCATCTTAGTTCTCCAAACTCTCTGGGTTAGACTTTATTTGCCTTCTCGATGACAGTAACTAGATTCCAAGATTTGGTCTTCGAAAGAGGACGCGTTTCTTGGATAGTTACAACATCACCGATATTGCACTCGTTGTTTTCATCGTGAGCATGCAATTTGGTAGAACGCTTAACGTACTTACCATAAATTGGGTGCTTCACCTTGCGCTCAACCAATACAGTAATGGACTTGTCCATTTTGTCGCTGACGACTTTACCGCTGATGGTACGAGCTGTGTTATTTGCAACTTCAGTCATCTTACTCACCTGCCTTTTGCGTCAATACTGTTTTGATACGAGCAATGTCTTTGCGGTTTTGAGCCAAAAGATGCGGCTGGTTAAGCTGACCAGTTGACTTACGAAGACGTAAGTTAAACTGCTCTTTCAATGCATCAACCAATGCTTGGTTTAGCTCTTCAACAGACTTTTCGCGTAATTCATTTGCTTTCATTACATCACCGTCCTTTCAACAAAGGTCGTAGGAACAGGCAACTTAGCAGCTGCTAGAGCGAAAGCTTCACGCGCCAATTCTTCTGGCACACCTTCAATCTCATACAAAACACGGCCTGGCTGAACCTGGGCTACCCAGTATTCAACGTTACCCTTACCTTTACCTTGACGAACTTCTAAAGGCTTTTGCGTAATTGGCTTGTCTGGGAAAATACGAATCCAGATTTTACCACCACGCTTAACTTTACGTGTGATAGTACGACGTGCTGCCTCAATTTGACGCGCAGTAATACGACCACGACCTGTCGCTTTCAGACCATACTCACCGAAGCTAATTTTAGCGCCACGTTGAGCTAGGCCACGATTACGACCTTTCTGTACTTTTCTAAATTTGGTACGTTTTGGCTGTAACATCTCTCGGCCCCTTACTTAGCAGACTTCTTGCGTGAGTTGTTCTTAGCTTCGCGTACCTGCTCGATACCGCCAAGAATCTCACCCTTGAAGATCCATACTTTGACACCGATGATGCCGTAAGTTGTGCTAGCTTCATGCGTTGCATAATCAACATCCGCACGAAGTGTATGTAGAGGTACACGACCTTCACGGTACCACTCAGAACGAGCGATCTCAGCACCGCCAAGACGACCACCTAGCTGAATCTTGATTCCTTTAGCGCCTTGACGCATAGCATTCTGAACCGCACGTTTCATAGCACGACGGAACATAACACGACGCTCAAGCTGGCTAGCAACGCTAGCTGCAACCAATTTTGCATCAAGATCAGGCTTACGAATTTCTTCGATGTTAATGTGGACAGGAACGCCCATCATTTTGCCAACTTCTTTACGAAGCTTCTCTACGTCTTCACCTTTCTTACCGATTACAATACCCGGGCGAGCCGTGTGAATTGTAATACGTGCGTTTTGTGCTGGACGCTCGATAATGATCTTGCTTACAGACGCTTTTTCTAAACGCTTCATCAAGAAATCACGAACTTCGATATCATTGAGAAGGTTATTTGCGTATTCACCTTTTTCTGCATACCAAACGGAGTTGTGGTCTTTCACAATACCCAGTCTGATACCATTAGGATGTACTTTCTGACCCATCTGTGTATCTCCTAGTTATCGGCCACTTTGACCGTGATATGACAGGTGCGCTTAAAAATACGATCAGCACGACCCTTCGCACGAGGACGGATACGCTTCATAGTTGGACCTTCATCAACAAAAACTGTTGATACTGTAAGATCGTCAACATCAAGACCGTCATTGTGCTCAGCGTTTGCGATTGCTGATTCCAACACCTTCTTCATCAATTGTGCAGCTTTCTTAGTGCTAAAAGACAATGTCTCTAGCGCTTCTTCTACACCTTTGCCTCGAATCTGATCTGCTACCAAACGCGCTTTCTGAGCAGAAATTCGAGCACCTCTATGCTTTGCAGCTACTTCCATCTCTAAATCCTCTCAGAATTAACGCTTAGCTTTCTTATCAGCAGCATGGCCGCGATAAGTACGTGTAGCAGCGAATTCACCTAGTTTATGGCCTACCATATCTTCAGTAACAAAAACCGGAACGTGTTGACGACCGTTATGTACTGCAATTGTAAGACCCACCATCTCTGGAAAAACTGTTGAACGACGAGACCAAGTTTTAATTGGCTTCTTATCGCCCTTTTCCAGAGCCGTTTCTACTTTCTTTAATAAATGAAGGTCAATAAATGGACCTTTTTTCAAAGAACGTGGCACAGCGTAATCCTCTTCTTAATTACTTAGCCGACCGACGACGTACAATCATCTTGTCAGTGCGTTTGTTCTTGCGAGTCTTATGACCTTTAGTAGGTACACCCCAAGGAGTAACAGGGTGACGACCACCAGAGGTTCGCCCTTCACCACCACCATGTGGGTGGTCAACTGGGTTCATAACAACACCACGCACTGTTGGTCGAATACCGCGCCAACGTGATGCACCCGCTTTACCTAATTGACGTAGGCTATGCTCGCTATTAGAAACCTCACCCAAAGTCGCACGACATTCAGCAAGCACTTTACGCATCTCACCAGAACGCAAACGAAGAGTTGCATATGCACCTTCTCGCGCTACTAGTTGTGCAGAAGTACCAGCACTACGTGCGATCTGAGCGCCTTTACCAGGCTTCATCTCGATGCAGTGAATAACACTACCTACTGGGATATTTCGCATTGGCAATGTGCTACCAACCTTGATTGGCGCATCTTCACCAGAGCGAACTTCATCACCTGCCTTAAGACCTTTAGGAGCGATAATGTAACGACGCTCACCATCAGCATACTTAAGCAATGCAATGTGCGCAGAACGATTTGGATCATATTCCAAACGCTCTACAGTCGCAGGAATACCATCTTTCCCACGCTTGAAGTCGATCAAACGGTAGTGCTGCTTGTGACCACCACCCTTATGACGAGTTGTAATGCGACCGTTATTGTTACGACCGCCGCTCTTAGACTTTTTCTCTACCAATGGCGCGTAAGGACGGCCTTTATGTAGGTCAGGGTTTACAACCTTAACTACGTGACGGCGACCGGCAGAAGTCGGTTTGGCTTTAACGACTGGCATAACTATCTCCTACCTTATTCAACATCCATAAAGTCGATGTCTTGACCTTCAGCCAAACGAACATACGCTTTACGAATATCTTTACGCTTACCAAGACCGTTACGCGTAAGCTTGGTCTTGCCCTTGATATTTACAGTTTGAACTGACTTAACATCTACGTTAAACAACGCTTCAACTGCTTTCTTGATTTCTGGCTTGCTCGCATCTGGAGCAACCTTGAAACAAACTTGATCGTTTTCTGTAGCCATTGACGTTTTTTCAGAAACGTGAGGGCCTAGAAGCACTTTATAGATACGTTCTTGGTTCATCCCAACATCTCCTCAATCTTTTTCAAAGCAGCTACAGTAACAACTACTTTATCGTGGCCAACCAAGCTAACTGGATCAACACTTGCTACATCGCTTACTTCTACGTTACGCAGATTACGTGAAGCCAAGTAAAGATTTTGTTCAACTTCTTCAGCAACGATCAATGCACCTTCACTAAGACCTTGCGCTTCTAGCTGAGCAACGAAATCTTTAGTTTTTGGAGTTGCCGCAGTCATTTCTTCAACAACGACTAAACGCTCCTGACGAACCAACTCAGACAAAATCACCTGCATTGCTGCACGATACATTTTACGGTTAACTTTTTGCTCATAGCTGCGAGGCTTCGCTGCAAATGTAACACCACCGCCAGTCCAAATTGGGCTACGGATAGTACCAGCACGTGCGCGACCAGAACCTTTTTGACGCCATGGCTTTTTGCCACCACCACTCACTTCAGAACGAGTCTTTTGAGCCACTGTACCTTGACGGCCGCCAGCTAGGTAAGCTGTAACAACCTGGTGTACCAATGCTTCATTGTACTCGCGAGAGAAGGTAGCATCAGAGACAGCAACGCTGCTCTTAGAACCTGAAATTACTAATTCCATCACTACACCTCTTACGATTTAACTGTTGGCTTAACGATGATATCTGCGCCTGTTGCTCCAGGAACAGCACCCTTAACCAAAAGCAAATTGCGCTCTGCATCTACACGAACTAGCTCAAGACCTTGAACAGTCACTTGCTCAGCACCCATGTGGCCCGCCATTTTCTTACCTTTGAAAACGCGACCAGGAGTCTGACACTGACCAATTGAACCAGGAGCTCTGTGAGAAATAGAGTTACCGTGAGTAGCATCTTGCATGTGGAAGTTCCAACGCTTAACACCACCTTGGAAGCCTTTACCTTTTGATTGACCAGTCACATCAACGATTTGACCAGCTTCAAATAGTGCAACATCAAGAGTATCGCCAGCTTTAAGCTCAGCACCCTCTTCTGCTTCCAAACGGAATTCCCATAATCCACGACCCGCTTCAACACCCGCTTTCGCGAAATGCCCAGCTGCAGATTTAGAAACGCGAGATGCGCGACGCTCACCAGTAGTGATTTGGACGGCACGATAGCCATCTACATCGTCGGTTCTCACCTGTGTGATACGGTTACCATCAACTTCTATGACGGTTACCGGAATAGATTGACCCTCATCTGTGAAGATACGAGTCATACCAGCCTTACGGCCGACTAAACCAATTGCCATTTTTCACCTCTAAGTGTACGGGGCTTTCACCCTCTATGGCCCTTAAACAAGGTAGTTACACTTCGCCGAGCCAGTTGACTCGACACCAAACTTTCGTTTGGACTTAACCTAGGCTGATTTGAACATCAACACCAGCTGCAAGATCAAGCTTCATTAGTGCGTCTACAGTTTTTTCTGTAGGCTCTACAATATCCATCATGCGCTTATGCGTACGGATTTCATATTGATCGCGCGCATCTTTATTTACGTGCGGAGAAATCAATACTGTAAACCTTTCCTTCTTGGTCGGCAGAGGAATTGGACCACGCACTTGCGCACCAGTTCGCTTTGCCGTGTCTACGATTTCTTGCGTAGACTGATCAATCAGACGGTAGTCAAAAGCTTTCAGTCTGATTCTGATTTTTTGGCTTTGCATACTTAACAAAACTCCGATTATCGCCGCTTAAACAGTATGTTTTCGCAGCACCTGTACAAAAAAGGAGCGGCATTGTACACATTGCACACAAACGTGTCAACACGCACTATTAACCCCTTTGCAAACTGATATAACAACAAAAAAGGCCGCCCAAAAGGCGGCCTTTTCAGTACCGAAATATCTTATTCGATGATTTTCGCTACAACGCCCGCACCTACTGTACGACCGCCTTCACGAATTGCGAAACGCAAACCTTCTTCCATCGCGATTGGCGCGATCAATTCTGCAGAAAGCTGTACGTTATCGCCAGGCATTACCATTTCAACGCCTTCTGGAAGCTCACATGCACCCGTTACGTCCGTAGTACGGAAGTAGAACTGTGGACGGTAGCCTTTGAAGAATGGCGTGTGACGACCACCTTCATCTTTGCTTAGTACGTATACTTCAGCTTCGAACTTAGTGTGCGGCTTAACAGAACCAGGAACACATAGAACCTGACCACGCTCAACGTCGTCACGCTTAGTACCACGTAGAAGAACACCAACGTTCTCGCCCGCACGACCTTCATCAAGAAGCTTACGGAACATCTCAACACCAGTACAAGTAGTGGTTTGAGTTTCACGGA
>JAKVBL010000005.1 GCA_022447365.1 Oleiphilaceae bacterium | reverse complement strand
ATTGCACTTTAAACAATAGATGATGCGCTTCGCTTACCCTTCGGGCCGACTTTTTGTCGTTCAACGCGCTAAAGCGCGCTTTTGTGCCGCCTGCGCGGCAATGACGGATTGGAACGAAACTTAAATCCCGTCGAGCGCGCAAGAGATCCGGGTCGCCTTTGGGGTGTTGGGGTCTTGGGGTCTTTGGCGAAACAAAGACCCTGGCCTGCCGTCGGCCAGCGCCGACAGGAAAAGAAGAATTAGCTTGATGTTACCCTCTAAAAAACAAACTACCGCAATTGTCTATGATCACTCTCATATCTCTAAAGGTATTGGCAATACTACTCTTTCATCAAGATAGCCAACTCGAAAGTTCCAGCGCCGCTCCAACTTGTATTAAGTTTTCTTCCAAAGGCCGCGGCAGTAACTCCTGTGCTTTGGTGAGCCTGCGCAGCAAGGTATTACGATGAGTATGCAATTGATCAGCCGCTTTGCTCGCGTTACAGCTAGCACCGATATACGCCAACAACGACTGTCTTAACTCTTTCGGAGAGCGTGCTAAATCGCCCAAGATATAACGAATGAAGTTATTCGTTGCGTCGAGATCTCGCGATAACATCTCTGCCAGACGCAGTTGTTCATAAGACACAATACTTGCCCCCGACCGGAAGCGTCCCAAAATTCTCTGTGCCGCCAAGGCATCCATGTGCGCTTTGCGAAAGCCTTCTAAGCCTTTTCCAGCTGATGCATAAGAGAGCTTAATGGTTTCTAGTTTAGCGAAGTAAGAACGCAGTCGATAGGTATCGATCGGTTCCGAAGAACCCACCCATATCCACATCACTTCTGCTGAGACAATGACAGACAAAGAGTCGACATCTCGAAAACACTTAACGAAATATTCTGCTGCCTTTTCAAGTGCATTGAGTTCAAGATTAGCCTCATCACTCCAAACAACAGCCGCATGTTGCGCCTGAGTCATTGTGTAATCTAGCTGCCTGATCGCTTTATCAACTTGTACGCCATGCCCCTCTAGAATGGTCACTACCAGATCACGCTTTTTAGCCAGGTAAGCACTTTGTTCATCGTCAGAATATTCTTTCAATATGCTTTGCAATAAATCGCGACTTGTATCGATATAACTTGAGATAGACCTGAATGACACATCCAATAGCAACTTCAATTCACGCGGGTTTTCAGCAATCTCAAACGCGACATTCATCCAGTATTGCCATGCTACGTTTTGTCCTGCTCTATCAAGCGCTAACATGAGTTCTGGCACGCCTCTTTCAATAATGGCCAAGGCATTTTGCACAATATTATCTGAAACAAAGGGCGATACTTTTTGCTCGGGGTTTTCTATAGTGGAGTTCAACCAATGAATAAGGCTTGAGCGAATGGAACGGCGCGTTGCAGCAATTAAAACTGGATCATCCAGGTCAGAATGTTCGCCCGCCCCATACATACCGGCCTGCTCCATCTGCTCAATGATTTCGTCTTTGCTAATCATCACCAAGGCTTTCTCGGCCCCAAGGCGTAACAACTGATAAATACGCTCTTTTTCTTCAGTGCTCGCAGCTATTTCTATTTTTTCAGCCAATGCAAAACCCTCAATTCTTCACAGCATTAAAGTGCAATATGCACCATATAATAATCATATTGAGTTATTTTGCATATCGACCAATCTTTTTTCTGTTCATAGAATGAGCAACACAATAACGAAAAAGCCAACTCGCATAAAAGATGGTAAGTATTATGGCGACTGCAAAACACGTTCACACACTCATTGTTGGTGCTGGTCTTTCAGGGATTGGTCTTGCGTATTACATGCAAAGAGACTGTCCAGATAAAAGCTATCTAATTCTTGAATCTCGCCAACGGTCTGGCGGCACATGGGACTTGTTTAAGTATCCAGGCATTCGTTCTGATTCTGATTTATTCACCTTTGGATATGAGTTCAAACCATGGGAAGATAAAAAAGCCATTGCTGATGGTCAGGATATTCTCAAATACATTCGTGAAACGGCATCCGAAAATAAAATCGACCAACACATTCGCTACGGCCGAAAAGTATTAAGCGCCAATTGGAGCTCACAAGAACAGTGCTGGACGGTGCAAATAGAACATAGCAACAGCCACGTCAAAACCATTGAAGAAGTTAGCTGTAACTGGTTGTTTAGCGCCGCTGGATACTACAACTACGATAAAGGCTATACGCCAGAATTTCCGGAAATAGAAAACTTTAAGGGCCAAGTGATTCACCCTCAACATTGGCCGGAAGATCTCGATTACCAAGGTAAAAATGTGGTGATAATTGGCAGTGGTGCAACAGCCGTGACGCTGTTACCTGCGATGGCGGATAAGACAAAACATATCACTATGCTTCAGCGCACGCCGACTTATGTGATGAGCATGCCGCAAAGCGACCCGATTGCTAACGTACTTCGCGCACTGCTCCCTAAACGCCTCGCGTATAAACTAACGCGAAATAAAAACATTAATATTTCGCGTCTGATTTGGCGTTTGTGCCAACGTTTCCCTAAGTTCGCACGTAAGATTATTCGTCATAGCAATAAGAGCCTGCTGCCAAAGAACTACCCTGTCGACCAACATTTTAATCCACCATACAACCCTTGGGATCAACGCTTATGCGCGGTGCCTGACGGAGACTTATTTAATGCGATCAGCGATGGCAAAGCTTCGGTTGTAACCGACACGATCAAACGCTTTAACGAGGAAGGTATAGAACTAGCATCAGGCGAAACACTCAAGTCAGATATCGTCGTAACGGCTACCGGCTTGAACATTCAACTGTTTGGCGGTATTAAGCTGCACGTCGATAACAAGCCCGTCGATTTATCCGATACCGTTGCATACAAAGGCATGATGTTGAGCAGCATACCTAATTTTGCCTTTGCCATTGGTTACATCAACTCATCTTGGACCTTAAAAGTAGGCTTGCTATGCGAGCATTACTGTCGACTGATAAAACACATGAGTGACAACAATCAGGCCGCAGCATGTCCTGAACTGCCTAGCCCGACCATGCCAACACGCCCTCTCTTAGATTTTGGTGCAGGTTATGTACAGCGAGTACTAAAAGATCTCCCTCGCCAAGGGTTCGAGGCGCCTTGGTACATGTCGATGGACTATAAAGTAGATCTCAAAAATCTTCGGCATGGCCCAGTGACAGACGAGAACCTGAAGCTCTATCCACCTTCGATCAATGTAGATGTGTCATCGATTAAAAACAAAACGATTAACTCAACTCAGCAACACAACAAAACCAAAGAAACGAGTGCCGCATGAAGAACTTTAAAGATAAAACCATCGTCATAACCGGAGCGGGTTCTGGAATGGGGCGCGCCTACGCGCTGGAATTTGCAAAGCTAAATGCACGGATCGCGATTACCGACTACGACGAAGCAGGATTAAACGAAACCGTGAAGCAACTCGAATCCTTGCCTCACAAAGGCATATGTAATCAGGCATTCGATATAAGCAATAAAGAAATCGTTGATCAGTTTGCGCGTCGCGTCAAAGACGAACTAGGCCCTGCACACGTGGTGATCAATAACGCAGGCATTGGTGGTGGTGGCAAGCCCGTTTGGAATATAGATGCCGAACAATACACGCAAACGCTGAACGTGAATTTTTTTGGCGTTGTCTACGGTACTCAAGCGTTCTTGCCACAGCTAATACAAAATAATGAAGGCGCGATTATTAACGTGTCGAGCATCTTTGGCCTCGTGGGAACGCCAAACGCCTCTGATTACTGCGCCTCGAAATTTGCTGTAAGAGGCTTCACAGAATCGCTGATGGTTGAGTTAGAAGACTCCCCTATTTCTGTGCATTTGCTTCACCCAGGCGGAATAAAAACAAACATCGCAATGAATACCGACGGTGGCGAAGAATTTACCGCTAAGTATCTAAAAACGCCGCCAGTGGCTGTTGTGCGAGAAGTCATTAAAGCGATTCAAACTGGCAAACAACGCATTGTGTGTGGGCATCAATCTAAACCCGTCGCCTTGCTCTCTTGGGCTATACCTTTGCGTTGGAGAAATAAATATCTGCATAACGAGATGAAAGATCTTTTTGATCCTGAAGACTATCAACTAATCAGTAAGTTTTAAGGAAGAACTAGTATGTACAGAACAGATTCAAACTACGCGCCGCTAAATGATGGCAAGCATTTTCAACCTGATATGGATGTGCGAGAGAAGTTAGATTTTGGCTTGGACGAAACCATTCCCAAATACTGGTTAGATGGTAATCCTTTCCGCACACGCTTGATGGATGCAATGCAGGTAACCTTCCCTGATGGAGAGCGTTACTTTATTACTGCCGTGCGCGCATTTAGAGACCAAATTGAAGACCCGACACAACTCGAAGATGTGAAAGCCTTTACACGCCAAGAAGCACAGCATGGCATCGCACATACTAAGTTCAATAATTTGCTCAAAAAACAAGGTATGCCAATCGATGAGATTTTGTCTGAGCACAAAGAGATCATCGACAAATATCTCAATGAGTATTCACCCGAATACAATGTCGCGCTTACCGCAGCTTTTGAGCATTTTACTGCGCTCATGGCAGAAGCATTCTTCAGTAAAAAATATGTATCTGAAGGCTTCGATCATCGAATGAAGACGATGTTTGCATGGCATGCGATTGAAGAAATGGAGCATCGTTCCGTAGCATTTGATGTGATGCAGAAAGTTGCCAAAGTTGGTTATTTCATGCGTGTGTGGGCGGTTATATACGGAACCTATGAAACCATGCGAATCATGTTCACTAATGGGGACAAACTGCTTAAGGCTGATGGCTTCTCAAAATGGGAGCGTCGCAAAATGTTTATTAAGAACTTGCCTTGGATGTATGGACGTAAAGGCGTATTTTCTTCATTTACAAAGCCTTTATTTGCTTACCTTAAACCAGGCTTTCACCCAGAGAAAATCCCAGTGGTACACAACTATCCTGCATGGGTAGAGGAATACAACAAAAGCGGTGATCCTGCCAAAGCCTGCGATGCTCTGCTTGCAGCGGCGCATTAAGCTAGATTCTTAAGCCTTCAACCAAAGCCAAATGCTGGCTTTGGTTGCCTCCCCCCGACTTTACTCATATCATGCTCATCCACTAGCTTTACGTTTACGTAAAGGTCTTTCGTAAGTAATCAGTTCTTTAAAACAAAGACTGTAAGACAAAAATAATAGTAACGAGGATAATGTACGAATGAATATCAATGGTGTTCCTGCAATTGTAACTGGCGGAGCCTCAGGGCTTGGAGAAGCAGCGGCTAGGTTGTTAGCAGAGCTAGGCGCGAAGGTCAGTATCTTTGATGTGCAAACAGAAAAGGCGCAACAAGTCGCCAGTGAAATTGGTGGTTTAGCATTTGACTGTGATGTAACGAGCGCCGAAAGTGCGCAAGCATGTTTTGATCAAGCTAAAGCTGCACATGGGCCAGTCGGCATTGCAGTGAACTGCGCAGGGATTGGTGTTCCGGCAAAAATTCTGGGTAAAGAAGGTCCACAGTCTTTGGATTTCTTTAACAAAGTGATCGCCGTTAACTTAAGTGGCTCATTTAATATTCTTCGCCTTGCTGCAGATGAAATGCAAACCCGAGATGCAAACGACGATGGTGAGCGCGGTGTGATCATCTCAACGGCATCCGTAGCTGCATATGAGGGGCAAATTGGCCAAGCGGCTTACTCAGCGTCCAAAGGCGGTATTGTTTCAATGACCCTACCTGCTGCAAGGGAACTCGCTCGTTACGGGATTCGTGTGCTAGCCATTGCTCCGGGATTATTTATGACGCCAATGCTGGCTTCTTTACCCGAAGCAGCACAAGAAAGCTTGGCTGCAACACTGCCATTCCCGCAGCGTTTGGGTGATCCAAAGGAATATGCACGTATCGTCAAAGAGATGGTCGAAAACCCGCTCTTGAATGGCGAAGTAATCCGTATTGACTGTGCATTACGCATGGCTCCAAAATAAGCTCAATCGCTTAATCAAGGTGTTCCAATAGTTTCTGTATTCTATCAAAGCAAACGAAAGACACCTGTTTAACCCCGTTAGCAGTTCATTCAATTCAAGATAAGGTCTCAGCGATTTTCGCAGACATTTGAATTGAATGACTAGCGCAGCAAACCTTTTGGCGACACCAAGGTCGAAATCAAAACTAGAAAATCAAATATGATGATTGAATCTTTACTACCGTCGATCCAAAACGCAGCTAACTCTCCAGTTATAGGGTGCTCATCGATGCAAGATTGGTTAGCGAACCACCAATCATTCACTTCAAAGTACGACGATTCTCTAGTAAGAGCATTCGTTGCCGGTGCGCATTTTCGTCAGGTTAGTTTTGCCTTCGCCTCGGCTTATCAATCTGCATTAGAAAACATGTTTGATCTAGATCGAGATGCCATCGCAGCTCTATGCCATAACGAAAAAGGTGTGAAGAAGCCTCGCGAGATGCAAACTTGGGTCTACGAACAGAATGGTCAGCTGATGCTCGATAGCTATAAGGGCTTTGCTTCAGGAGGCACTGATGCGAAGACCATATTTGTTAGCGCAGTCGATCAACGTCCTGACGCAAATGGCGATATCGTACTCGTAAAATTAAACAATGAAGACAACAGACTCGGATTAGAGCCTCTACCTCCCCTTCCTTTTGTACCCGAACTGGCACACGCAAAACTCAAGCAAACCGGGATACGTATCCAGCGTGAGGATATTCTGGTTGGCGATGGGTTTAGTGCGTACGTAAAACCATTTAGAACGGAAGAAGATCTGCATATTTTGGCAGCATTATGCGGCCAACGTTTATCCATTGCTCTAGAGCTAGACCAGACACAACTTGCTGAGCAATATATTGCGAGCGCGCACGCGATTCTTTTCATGCAGAAAAGCGACCGAAGCGCACCCTCAACGCACCTGACATTATCGGGAATCAAACAGCAGCTAACACGAACATTTGAACAACAAGACAAGCTTCTAGAAGATCAATTGCCTAGCTTTGCTAAAACATGGAAACGAGATAGCGCGTTGCTATCGCTCGCTGAAAGCGCACAAAAAGTAAGAACACAAAAAGCGTGGCAAAGCCTAGGCTAACTTACGCTCACGTTCTTTTGCCTTTTTAATAAGATCTCGGCGTAATCGCTCGCGTGCGTGTTTGATCCGAGTCGGCAAGACGCCATCACTCAAGTATTGATGAATCATTTCTTGAGAGCGAACTAAGCCGTTCACTTTAAACTGCCTATAAGTATTGCTCTGCTTCGCATCCAAGACACGCGCTTTCACATTGTCGCACCATTGAATATCTAACACGTCTTGAAGCTGCTGCTTCGCATCTTCATCACAAACAGGAACACTGACCTCGACACGATAATCGATGTTTCGGTTCATCATGTCTGCAGAAGAAATAAAATACTTAGGGTCGCCATCGTTATGGAACACATAGACTCGCGGGTGCTCTAAGTATTTATCGACAATACTAATGGCTTCGATATTCTCGGAAACACCTTTGATTCCCGGCACTATTGATGTCATTCCTCGACAAATAATACGAACAGACACGCCCACTTTAGACGCTTCATACAACTGCGCAATAATTCGCTTATCAGTGAGGTTATTACACTTAATAATGATCTCGGCTGGCTTGCCTAATTTGGCATTCGAGATTTCATTCTCGATCAAGCCCACTAAGCCTGAGCGCTGTGTAAGTGGTGACACCATTAAGTGTTTATAGGCGTGGCGGCGATAGGTGTAATTGATAAAATCAAACACATTGGCAACGTCTTTGCCGATCTCTTTATTGCGTGTCAGTAAACTAAAATCGGTATAAATCTTGGCGGTTTTCTCGTTAAAGTTTCCTGAGCCAATGTGCGTATAAATGCGCGGTTTACCATCTTCTTTACGTGTTATGGCAATTAGCTTGGTATGCACCTTTAAGCCGGGCACGCCAAATATTACGTTCACGCCGCCATCTGTTAGCTGATTTGCCCACGCAATGTTATTGGCCTCATCAAAACGCGCCTGCAGCTCAACAACAACCGTTACGTTCTTCAAATTACGTCTTGCTGACAACAAGGCGTCAACGATGCGCGAATGCTCTGCTGCACGATACAAACATATCTTAATCTCTGTAACCGCCGGATCTATCGCGGCCGTTTTCAGAAGATCAATTACGGTATCAAACGAATGATAAGGGTAGTAAAGCAAGACATCTTTTTGACGAATCAAATCGAACAAGTTGCCTTTGAAATCAGCTAAAGCCAGATGGGTAACAGTATCCATTGGCTTGGCATCAATATAATTTGGACCAACGCTCGGAAACCCAATAAAGTCCTTCGAGTTATGATAACGACCGCCAGGCATCAGACTGTCGTAACGCCCCAGACCAATGCGCTTAGTCAGTAAAGACAGCATATCTTCTGGCATGCTCTCTTCGTAAACAAGCCGCTCTGGCTCACCCGATGAGCGCTTTTTCACTGATTTCGCCATGCGATCAACCAGGCTCTGGTTGATGGTCTCGTCTAACTCAAGCTCAGCGTCCCTAGTCAGTTTAAAAACGTAGGCCTCGGCGTATTTGATATCAATAACACCACGAAATACATCAGGTAGGTTGTAGAGAATAATATCCTCTAATACTGCAAATACTTTCGTTTTGCGCCCAGGCTGAGGGGGTAATTGAACAAAGCGTGAAAGGCGATCACTCGGTACTTCTACCACACCATATCTAACCGTATCTTCCTGATCGACAGTCTTAACGATTAGGTAGAGCATCCCGTCTTCAATTTTAGGGAAAGGCAGGTCTTTTTTAAGAATGACAGGATCTAACTCAGGCAACACTTGCTCGAAGAAAATACGGCGTGCTTCTTTGCCCTGCTTCTTGTTGAACTGCTCGTAGGTAATAATGTAGATGTGACGTCGATTAAGCGCTTTAAGAACACTTTTGTAAGTCACTTCAAATTGCTGCTGCAGCTCTCGTGTTCTGGTTTGAATATCTGTTAAGCGATCGCGATAGAACTGTTTATCTTCCCCACCCTTGGAGAACGCAGCGAGTCGGCTGACATCGGCAACACGGACCCTAAAAAACTCATCCATGTTATTTGAAAAAATACCTAAGTACCGTAAGCGTTGAAGTTCTGGCACAGCCGCATTAGCTGCCTCTTGTAAAACCCGCTCATTGAACGCTAGCCAGCTAAGTTCCTTCGGATATAGCGGCATATCCTCAAACGTTTCGCTCAAAGTACTCCCTTCCTACGCATGTTGAAGTGAACATATTCTTTCATTAAAAACCAAAAAAGGCGCCCTGTAAAAGTAAGGCGCCTTTTTCAATCAATTATTTTTGAACGCGTTGAGCTTGCTCAAAAAGGCATATCCGAAATCCAAAAATGCACAGCAATAGATGCGACATAGCCTAAAGCGATTGCCCATGTCCATTTCAAATGGCTAAAGAACGTGTAGTAACCGCGAGCTTGTCCCATCAAGGCAACACCCGCCGCAGAACCAATCGAAAGCATCGAACCACCTACTCCAGCAGTTAATGTCACCAATAACCATTGATTCACTGACATATCAGGAAGCATAGTTAACACGGCAAACATGACAGGAATATTATCGACAATCGCCGACAACACACCGACCAAAATATTGGCCCAGCTCGCGCCCATTTGCTCGTACATAAAGATAGACGCCAAGTTGAGGTAGCCAAACGCACTTAGGCCACCAACGCATAACACCACGCCATAGAAGAACATCAATGTATCCCACTCTGCGCGCTGTAATTGATCGAAAATATCAAAGGTTCCTGGCTCTGTTTCGCTGATACCAGCGTGTTGCTCAATCGTGCGCAAGGTATTCTCGCCCGTGATTTTGAGGTAGTAGCCGTAGAGTTTCAGAACACCCAAGCCAGTCATCATACCGACCATCGAAGGCAAGTGAAGAACACTGTGGAAAGACACGGCCATAGCGATAGTTCCCAAGAACAAGAAGATAACCACAATACCGCCCTTCTTCACCGTCACGGCTTCATCAACACCCTCTGGCTGTCCTTTTGGCAAGAACAATGACATCAACATTGCTGGCACAAGCCAATTCACAATAGATGGTACCAACAGTGCAAAAAATTCAGTGAATTCAACTAAACCTTTTTGCCATACCATGAGTGTAGTGATGTCACCAAACGGGCTAAACGCACCACCAGCATTTGCGGCAACAACAATGTTAATACAACCCATACCGATAAACTTTGCATTCGAACCGCCCACAGCCATCACAACAGCAGCCATGACAAGTGCCGTTGTTAAGTTATCTGCGATTGGAGAGATCACAAATGCCAAAGCACCGGTTATCCAAAAAATCGCTTTAAGAGAGAACCCTTTAGAAACCAAATATGAACGCAACGCAGCAAATACGTTACGCTCCTGCATGGTGTTTACATATGTCATTGCGGCAAGCAAAAACAGCAATAGCTCAGCATATTCAAGGATATTATGCTGAATCATCACATGCGCACTCGTCGTGTCGCCCGCCATGTTGTAAGAAATTGCGACAAGAATCCAAATGATACCTGCAGCCACCATCACAGGTTTTGACTTACGTAAATGCAGGTACTCTTCACCGATGACAAGCATGTATGCAAATACGAAAATAGCGATTGATATGCCACCTAACCATGTTGCGGTTAGATCGAGCATCTGAACTTCACCACCGCCTGCTGCCGCAGCGCTCGTAGCAATTAGCATCAGCATCATAACTGATAGAGTTTGTTTAAGGATTTGCATACCTGTTCCAAGCTGACCGTTTGGTCAATCAGTAATTTTAGATACAAAAAAAACCTGAACGGTTATTTTCTATTCAGGTTTTTAAGGAGGCGCGACTTTAATCTTATTCGACTAATACATCAATAGTATCTTCAAAATATGGGTAGTCATCGCTATCAAATACGATACCTATACGCGTACGACCAACAGCATTAAATACCACTTCGCCCTTGCTGTTACCGTTGTCTACAGTGGCTCCCGTACCTGAAACAGTCGAGTTAACAGACCAGTCAAGATCGGCATCATCTGTGACATCTAAAGTAGAACCATCACTGAAGACTAGGATGGCCGACAGCTGTATCGGGCTATCACGCACTTCAAATGGTCCAGCTGGACTGGTATCGGTATTGTTGTAGCGAATCTCAAGATCATCAGCGGTCGCAGGAACGGTTACGGTAACTGTAATTGGAGTCGTTGCGAGATCACCACAGCGCACAGTGACATCACTTGTTCCTGTTTGGCTTCCTGCACTGGCAACGTTATTGGAAAAGGTCAGAACATTCGCATCAGAAGACTCATAACTCGCAATGTCAGTGACATCACGAACAATGCCTAACTCGTTTACGCTTGCTGAGAAACTTCGCGTAGCGGAGGTATCTAAAGAAAAGTTAGCCGCTGGGGTGCTCGAAAGCGCGAGGTTGCTAATATCTGCCGCAACCGTAATCGTCCCATTCACACTTTGGCCGCCATAGCTTGCAGTAATGGTGCTAGCTCCATCATCTAAGGTTGCCAAAATACCTGATGAGCTCACTGTCGCAACACTGCTATTGCTGCTTGCCCACGAAGCAAGTTCAGTCACATTACTGGTACGATCGGCATATACGCCATCAACCATCAATTGACGATCAGGAACGCACTGAGAAGACGAAGAGGTAAAACTGCTGTACGACAAACTGATGAGAGACGCCGTCGAAACCGAAATAGATTGGGAAGCGCTAAGATCTCCCCAATTAGCAGCAATCACTGCTGACCCTGAATTAGTTCCGGCTGATAACTGACCAGAGCCCTTCACAGTTACAATGCTTGAATCACTCGAAGACCATGAAACGCGATTAGTGACATCAAGCAATGAGCTATCTTCTAAAGTCGCAAAGGCTGAAAGGCTAGATTCAGTTCCCGCTTCGAGGATAGTGCCCTGCCCGTCAACCTGAATTGCGATGCTTTGAACACCTAAATTAATGATCTCGACAGCATCAACAAAAGCTTGTTCGCCATCTTCATTGCGACAAGCACTCATAACGAGGATTAAAACTAATCCAATCAGTAATTTTATAGATCTGAAACAGAACAATGCACTAGAACGCATAACGAAGTGCCACTCCTAAGCTATCAATCGTAATATCTCCCGCTGAATAATGTCTTTGCCAACGTAGATTTAAATAAATTGGGTTGGTTTTACTCAACGCTTCTTCTAAGCCAATTCCATATGAAAAGCCATCAAAGGTATCTTCTGCCAACACCTGACCGGAACTTTTTCGGCTTAACTCCAAGTCTGTCGATGAATATCCAAGAACAATAAATGCCTTGGTGCCATCTCTGCTCGGCGATTCAAAACGAGTATTGATGCCATAAAGCGAAGGCATACTTTGATTCGCATCTCCGACTGAATCTTCGAGTACACCTACTCCTGCAAAAGCTTCAATCGCGATCATATCAACAATGTAATAGCCGGCTCTTAGCTCTGTGCTCGCTAGCGTAAAGTCATCGTCAGCTACAGATTGCATCACGCCATTTGCTGCTAACTCAAGATAAAAAGTTTCTTCCGCAAGCGCACTTGCAGACCAAATAAACATCAAAAAGATTAAGACTCGCATTATTTATATTTCTAAATCTAAAGGTGGAATAAAAGATATAACGTTTTGCTCTTAAAGCAGAATTACTATTTCGATATTCGTTTTAACAGACAAAGCGAAACCGTTATTTGCGACTATATTCTCATGCACATCACGAAATCTGCGTGACGCAGAGCATACTTGAAGCACATTGATATGTGCAAAGTAAAAGTACTTTCTCAGCCGGGTAAATGACGTGGTACGGCATGAGATTTGGAATAAGTTCAATTATACGGGCAAGCAATATGAATATGTTCGAGAAGCTAAGTTTAAAAGGAAAGCTCGGTATCGGCTTTGCAATACCGATTACGCTATTTATTGTCATCTCCGTTATCGCTAGTCAGAGTCTATCGCACTTACTGACCAGCCAAAAGTGGGTAAATCATACCCATGAGGTTATCGAACACGGCGATGAAATCATGGCAGAACTCGTCAACATGGAAACAGGCTTACGAGGATATTTAATCACCGGCCAGGAAGAATTTCTCGACCCCTACTACTCAGGACGCGAGCACTTTGACAAGCTTACGGATGAGACCAAAGAGCTCGTATCGGATAATCCCCAACAAGTGTCACGTATTTCAAATTTAGTGAACCTAAAGTACACATGGATCCGTGAACATGTAGAACCATCTATGGACATCCGCAAAGACGTTAATGCGGGTAATGCGACCAATGCTGATATCGTCGCGTACATTGGCAAAGGTCTCGGCAAAAAGAGCATGGATACCATGCGCGACGTGATTGCTGACTTTATCGGCGAAGAAAAGAAACTGATCGTTGTTAGAAATCAAGAACAAGCAGACACAGCCTCGGCGACAACCTCTATCATATATATCGGCTCTACCATCGCTATCTTATTTGGCATCATTGCGGCCTTCTTTATTATCAGAAATCTTACTCAAACCATCGGTGGTGAACCTTCGTATGCAACGGCTGTTGTAAGCCGTATCGCAGACGGACAACTCGATGAAGAAGTCGAGACTAAAGAAGGCGATACAACAAGCCTGCTTGCTGCGATGAAAGATATGCGCCAGAAACTGCGTGATCGCGCCGCAGAGGATAAGCGCATGATCGCCGAAACATCACGTATTAAAACAGCCCTTGATAGCGTGACCGCTAACGTAATTATGGCAGATGCTGACCGAAATATTGTCTATGCAAACGACGCTGTGATCGACACGCTGCGTGCGGCGGCCGATGACATTCGTAAAGACCTACCTAACTTTAACCCTGAGACATTGATGGGCGGCAGCATCGACCAATTCCATAAAAATCCCCAACATCAAGTACAGATGCTTGAACGTATGACCGGAACGACCCGAACCAAAATCGTCGTGGGTGGTCGGCATATGAGCCTGATCGTAAATCCTGTTCATGATGAGGACGGCAATCGTATAGGTACTGTTGTCGAGTGGGATGACAAAACCGCAGAGGTTCGTATTCAAGAAGAAATGGACAACATCATTGCTGCCGCAAATGACGGGGATCTTAGTGAGCGAATTAACCTAAGCGACAAAGATGGCTTCTTTAAACAGTTAAGTGAAGGTCTAAACACCCTGCTCGATAAAACTTCATCGTTCGTGCATGACATGGGACAAATGTTTGAACATATGTCTGAGGGCGATCTCACCAACACAATCAGCAGCGATTATCGTGGTGAGTTCGATAATATTAAGACCAACGCAAACAACACTGTGAACAAGCTAAACGAAGTGCTTCTTAAAATTCAAAATGCCGCTGGAGCAGTAAGAAGCTTGGCAAGCGAAGTTGCGCAAGGCTCTGATGATTTGAGCCGACGCACAGAGTCGCAAGCAAGTTCATTGGAAGAAACCGCATCAAGCATGGAAGAAATGACCTCTACGGTGAAGCAATCTAGCGAAAACGCATCCGAAGCAAACACCTTAGCAGCAGAAGCAAAATCCAAAGCGCAATCAGGTGGCGCGGTTGTTGACGATGCAGTGAATGCGATGAGTGAGATTTTAGAGTCGAGCAATAAGATTAACGACATTATTGGAGTGATTGATGAGATCGCCTTCCAGACTAACCTTTTGGCACTCAACGCGGCTGTTGAGGCGGCACGTGCAGGTGAACAAGGTCGAGGCTTTGCGGTAGTTGCTGGCGAAGTTCGAACACTTTCACAGCGCTCCGCGGCGGCTGCAAAAGAGATCAAAGATCTTATTCGCGACAGCGTAAGTAAAGTTGAATCTGGCTCTACACTCGTTAATCAAAGTGGTGAAACCTTGGCAGAGATAGTATCCGCCGTCGATAAAGTAGCGACAATGATCAACGATGTGAACAATGCTGCAATCGAACAAAATGCCGGTATTAGTCAGATCAACCAAGCTATTACACAAATGGATGAAATGACGCAGCAAAATGCGGCGTTAGTTGAAGAGACCTCAGCTGCAAGTCGCAGCATGTCAGAAGAGTCTAACAACATGGCCAGTATGATTTCGTTCTTCAACCTACAGGGTGGAATGACAATGAGCGCAATGCCCACTGCAACAGCAGCACCCGCTCCGAGCCCTTCTCCTGCGCCCGTCATGACTTATGAGTCACCTCGCTCAAATAACAATAGAGGTGGTGGCGCAGCCTCATTCTCTGGTCAAGACGACTGGGAAGATTTCTAGAAATAAGGTATCTCGTTCTGAAACAAAAAAGCCCCAACTATTGGGGCTTTTTCTGTTGTTTAAGGGACATTCAAACTAAGCGTCTCGGAACGCGTGAGGTTAAACTCGTACAAAGTTCATAAGAGATCGTTCCGACATGTTCTGCAATCTCTTCAATCGGCAGATTCTGGCCCCAGAGCTCAACCTTTGCACAGACATCAACGCTCGCAATGTCAGTCACGTCAACAGTAATCATATCCATCGACACGCGCCCCACTAAAGGTGCTCTCTGTTGATTGATCAATACTGGCGTTCCTGTTGGAGCATGTCGCGGATAACCATCACCATAGCCTATGGCTAATGTCGCAATCTTACTCGGGCGCAATGCAGTCCACGTATCGCCATACCCTACGGTCTCACCAACCTCGATATCTCGAACAGCGATCACTTCAGTCTGCAAGGTCATGACGGGCGAGAGCTTTTCTGACAAAGGCTTGATTACAGGCGCGGGGTTAGCTCCATATAGGGCAATGCCTGGCCTTACTGCTGCCCCATGATAACGCTCATGCAACATCAAGGCAGCGGAGTTGCACATTGATACTGGAAGATCATCAAGCTTTAATTCGTTCACTAAACGGTCAAACGCATCCGCCTGCTCTTGCAATGAGCGGCTTCGACGATCATCTGCGCTCGAAAAGTGAGTCATTAGCATTTCTAACTGAATATTTGCGCCATCTAATAACTCAATACAACGCTTGGTTTGCTCGACCGTTAAGCCCAAACGATGCATACCCGAATCGATTTTTAACCAGACCTTGCCATCAAAGTTTTGTGCAACCAGCATGCTCACTTGCTCAGGCCGATGGATAACATAACTCACGTTGTGCTGAGCTAGACTCTCGATGCAGTCCGCTTCGAATGGCCCTTCAAGTAAGAGAATTTCACCATCAAAACCTAGCGAGAAAATTGTTGCAGCTTCTTCAGCACAGGCAACGGCTAAGCGGCGACCTTGAAATGATGAAATGAGATTCTTAACGCCGTGACCATAGGCATCTGCCTTTACGACAAGAATGGTCTCGGCATTATTGGCAAGGCCGGATAGGTAGGCAATGTTTTGTTCAAATGCTTGTTGGTCTATAAGAGCTACAGCAGGTCGAGCCATCGCAAAGAACCTTAGAATTCGTTGTTATAATCCACGTGTGACAGATCGTTGAACTTGGTGAATTCGCCTTGGAACTGAAGACGGATCTTACCAATTGGCCCGTTACGCTGCTTACCAATGATAATTTCAGCAAGCCCTTTATCTGGACTATCTTCATTGTAGTACTCGTCGCGATAGATAAACATGATGACATCGGCATCCTGCTCAATCGCTCCGGATTCGCGTAAGTCAGAGTTCATCGGACGCTTATCAGTCCGCGACTCTAGGCCCCGGTTTAACTGAGAAAGCGCGACAAGAGGACAATTAAGCTCTTTAGCAAGAGCTTTAAGAGATCGAGAGATCTCAGAAATTTCGGCCGTTCTTCCCTCGTTCATCCCAGGTACTTGCATCAGCTGTAAATAGTCGACCATGATCAAGCCAATCTGCCCCACTTCTCGCGCCACACGTCTAGCACGTGAGCGGACTTCTGTTGGACTAAGACCTGCTGAATCGTCGATGTAAAGCGGACGGTCTTTTAGGATTTTCGCCGCTGAAGACAAGCGCGGCCAATCATCTTCTTCTAACTTACCCGAACGAATACGAGTCTGGTTTATCTGGCCTAACGACGACAATACACGCATAAGAATAGAGTCTGCCGGCATCTCCATACTGAATACTAATACCGGGAGTTCAGCCTTAATCAGCGCATTTTCTACCAAGTTCATCGCAAATGCCGTTTTACCCATAGAAGGACGCGCCGCAACAATAATCAAATCAGAGGGCTGTAAACCGGAAGTCATTTCGTCTAGGTCGGTAAACCCTGTCGTAACACCGGTAATCCCCTCTTCTGCATCAAATAGTTCTTCGATACGTTCAAGCGTTTTGGTCAGAATCGGATTGATAGAAACAGGACCAGCTTCCTCACCTGCAGTGCCCTCGGCAATTTTAAATACCTTGCGCTCAGCTTCGTCTAATAATTCACTGGAGCTCTTTCCTGAAGGATTAAAAGCACTATCAGAGATCTCACCAGAAACCCGAATCAAACGGCGTAAAACAGCTCGCTCATGCACAATATTTGCGTAGGAATGGACGTTACTTGCACTAGGAGTTTTCTCAACGAGTTCGGTGAGGTATTGCATACCACCAGCATTATCAAGCTCACCAATACGCTGCAGTTCTTCTGAGACAGTAATCAAATCAACAGGGTTGCCCGCCGTAGCCAAACGGCTCATGACACGGAATAACAAACGATGATCTTGTCGGTAGAAGTCATCCTCTATAACTTTGCTGCCAATCGCATCCCATTTACTATTATCTAACAACAGGCCCCCAAGAATGGACTGTTCAGCTTCGATTGAGTGCGGTGGGGTTTTTAAATTTAAGATTTCTTGGTCAGCCACGAGAGGAAAAAACTCCAGGAGATAAATACAAATAAGCCCCAAGAATATACAGGATATCCTTAGGGCTTAGAAGCAGATGCCCAACTTAAAATTGGGCTCTGTGAACGTTACGCGCTTCGGCGTAAGGTCTTATTCAGCAACAACTGAAAGATTGATTGTTGCAGTTACATCGCTGTGCAACTGAACATCAACTTCGAAATCACCAGTGTTACGAATTGGACCTTCTGGAAGACGAACTTCAGACTTGCTTACTTCAGTGCCAGCAGCAGTGACTGCATCTGCAACGTCACGTACACCGATAGAACCAAATAGCTTGCCTTCATCACCAGCTTTAGAAACGATCGTTACAGCCTTACCGTTAAGCTCTTCTGCACGCGCTTCTGCTGCTGCAAGTTTCTCAGCAGCTGCTTTTTCAAGCTCAGCACGACGAGCTTCAAACTCAGCAACGTTCGCAGCATTTGCTGGAACAGCCTTGCCGTAAGGGATCAAGAAGTTACGACCAAAGCCAGACTTCACTGTCACTTTGTCGCCAAGACCGCCTAGCTTACCAACTTTCTCGAGTAGAATTACTTCCATCTCGCTATCCTCAACTATTAAATCGAATTGTCTCTTTTGCGAACAATACTAAGTTCTTGTCGCTTCACTCAGACTTTGGTGAAGCTTGTATCCTTGACCTAAAGTCTGCACCACTATCGACCATTGCCATAAATACAATGATTGCCAACGATGCGGGAAACAAAACAAGAACCATGGCATAAAAACCAATGAGCCATTGCCCGCCTAAATTTTTCTTGCCGATCACACCATGCACTAAAGCAAAACCGCAGATAAGCACAGGAACCAAACCGCTAAATACGAGTAAATAGCCATCTATTCCGATACTCGGTCCAATCGTCATGGCACTGACAATCACTACCATATCAATCGGTCCCATTCTTAGTTGATGAAATTCTTCTCGCCAACCATCTGGGTTGTACAACGCTGCTTGCCAAGACCGAGCCAAAAACAATGACCCAATACTCATCAAATAAAATGATGCTGCGAAACTCGCGATCATGAGATCTTGGAACGAAGCACGAAATTCTTCGTTCACTTCGATTTGCGAGTCTACTGCGATTTGTTTCAGAAGCTCATCCGAAACAACCTGCAACATATCTAAGGCTCCAGGCATAATAATCGGCGTTAATACACCAACTAACACGCTTAATCCGAAGCCAAACAGCAAAGTACGATTCATCGCCACAGTCACTCTCAAAATCTGCGCTAATGCAAAACTAAAAATGACTACAACAAGTGCTGTTGGATCTTGCAATCCGAGCCACCACCCCAACGCGGGGGCCATCGCCCATGCGAATACATTGAGTCCCTTAGATGTGCCGTGACGCAAAGTCACCAAAGCTACTGTAGCGGCACCAAGCCAGAACATCATTGGAACCAAACATGCGACAAAGGCAATGCCTGACGCATTTAACGGTCCCTTCATGGCAAACCGGGCTAATTCACGCATTTAAGCGCTTCCTCAAGTATTCAAGTAAATTTGTAGTTACCCAAAAGGGCAACGCCACCATTACTCGTGGTGGTTATCTGTGTAAGGCAACAATGCAACGTAGCGCGCACGCTTGATTGCTGTAGCCAACTGACGCTGGTATTTCGCTTTAGTACCGGTAATACGGCTAGGAACGATTTTTCCAGTTTCAGTGATGTAGCCTTTCAAAGTATCAAGATCTTTATAATCGATCTCTTTAACGCCTTCTGCGGTGAAACGGCAGAACTTACGACGACGTAAAAAACGAGACATAGTCTTCTCCTAATTCCGAATTACTCTTCTGATGCTTCAGCGCTATCGTCTGCCGCTGCGTCTTGGCTTTCAGCTGCTGCAGGAGCTTCAGCTTTTGGCGCTTCTTGACGCTGTGGACGACGATCGTCGCGGTTTTGAGATGCTTTGATCGCAGATTCTTCAGTAATCGCTTCTTTACGGCGGATTACCAACTCACGAATGATTGCATCGTTGAATCGGAAGTTATGAGAAAGCTCATCAAGCACTTCACTGCCACACTCGATGTTCATCAAGATGTAGTGTGCTTTATGGATTTTGTTGATCGGGTATGCCAAGTGACGACGACCCCAATCTTCTAAACGGTGAACTTGACCACCGCCATTAGTGATTAGGTTGCTGTATCGCTCAACCATACCTGGTACCTGTTCGCTCTGATCAGGGTGTACCAGAAATACGATCTCATAGTGACGCATAAATGCTCCCTTTGGATATATAGCCTTAAATCGAATAATTCTTTTTAAAGCAAGGAGTTACAAATTAAACGAATTTATCAAGTCGCCTGTAAATGCTAGCAACTTAATATAACCCGCAGTTTTTCGAGCCGCGCATCTTACAGACAAAGCCCACCACATGCAAGTTATCGGTACGCAAACTGCCGTAACAAAGGCATAACAAACCTCAGCACCGCTGAAACATAATATTTCTAGACTATTCAGAAACAGCGACTAAGGTTCAGCAAGATATTAGCCTTCAGGTAATTGCTTTTGGCCAACGAACAGAGCACAAATCACAAAATAGGCTTTTGGGTCTGCGTATCTCTTGTCATTGGCAACATGATTGGCTCAGGAATATTCCTCTTGCCATCATCACTGAGTGACTTCGGTCCGATATCGCTGTGGGGCTGGGCGATCACTGGTGCGGGCTCTGTCTTATTAGCATTTGTCTTCGCTCGCTTAGCGCTCGATTCACCAAAAGCATGTGGCCCGCTTGCATATACCGAAGAAGGTTTTGGAAAATTTGCTGGTTTTTTGGTGGGTTGGGGACACTGGATTGCGGCCTGGACCGGAAACGCCGGTCTTGCGGTTGCATTCACAAGTTATCTAACTGCTTTCGTTCCTGAACTTAAAGATAATTCCGGACTCGCAGTAATCGTGACGCTAGGGACAGTATGGTTACTCTATTTTATTAACCTACAAGGACTGAAATCTGTAGGTTTAATTCAAGTAATCACAACTATTTTAAAGTTAATACCGTTGGCATTATTTGCCTTTGCAGGTTTCTTTTACTTCGAGCCGAGCAATTATGCAGTGAGTAATGTCAGTGAACTGCCTACATTCAATGCAATCTTGGCCACCTGCTCCATTACTTTGTGGGCATTTTTGGGACTCGAATCTGCAACCGTTCCTGCTGGTGACGTAAAGAATCCTGAAAAGAATATTCCTCGAGCTACTATTTACGGCACTTTGTTTGTCGCAATTCTTTATTTTGTTGTATCTGCCGCAATATTCGGCATTATGTCTCCTGCCGAACTTCAAAAAAGTACCGCCCCTTTTGCTGATGCGGCGGGCGCCTTATGGGGTAGCTGGGCTTTCCACTTTATTGCGATTGGCGCCATTATTTCGGTACTCGGATCGTTAAATGGCTGGATGCTTATTCAAGCTGAGGTGCCTTATGTCGCTGCCAAGAAAAAGCTATTTCCTAAAATCTTTTGCAAGGAAGACGCAAAAGGGCGCCCTATCTGGGGAGTCACAATTTCAACCGTGTTGATATCACTTTTAGTGTTAGCTAACTTCACAGGCGATCTGGTTAAACTTTTCACGTTTATTATTTTACTTGCATCGCTATCAAGTTTGATCCCTTATCTTTTTTGCTCACTAGCGAGCATTATGATTCACCTTTCTAGGAAAGGCACTCAAAACTTTCAGTGGACACGCCATCTGGGCATTACGGTCATTGCATTTAGCTATGTACTTGGCGCGATTATTGGATCAGGGCCAGAGGTTGTTTACTGGGGAACCATATTATTAATGGCAAGTGTCCCTGTATTTGTATGGGCGCAATGGGAGCATTTAGACAACTAAAAAATATTAGTAAATTAATAATTGCAACAGAGACAATTATTCACAATTTGGCAAGAAATTAGATTTTATAACAACTTATAAAGTGTGCTAGTAGCGATTCATTGAAAACAGTTTTGTTTATCAATTGCGTAACCATTTATTACGCTAAGTTGGAGGAAAGCTATGAGCAGATTACACGTTGGTTCAGAGATTGGAAGGCTTCGTCGCGTCATTCTTCACCGACCACAGCTTAGTTTATCGCGTTTAACACCAAGCAACTGCGATGAGCTACTTTTTGATGATGTTCTTCGCCTAGGCAAAGCCGGAGAAGAACACGACACCTTCAGAAAAACGCTCGAACAACATGACGTAGAAACATTCTTACTGAATGATTTACTTCAAGAAACCATTGCTGATGCGCAAGCCAAAGCATGGATTCTCGATCAACAATGCTCTGAACTACGTTTCGGACCGACCATGGCCAAAGAGGTTCGAGCATTCATGGAAAGTCAGGACGACCACCAGTTTGCCAAACACTTGACTGGCGGTGTCGCCATTGCAGACATAGATCCCAAGCTCTTAAAAGCAGCGCCAAAATCTTTGCTGGGCTCGGAGCTGGAGAAAACTAGTTTTGTCATAGACCCGCTCCCAAACCACTTATTTACGCGTGATACTTCTTGCTGGGTATATGGTGGCGTTTCAATCAATCCAATGATGAAACCTGCTCGACAGCGCGAAACAGTTCATTTCAAAGCGGTTTATCGTTATCACCCAATGTTCAAGAAAGAAAAATTTGAAGTTTGGTATGGCGGTGAAGAACGCGTCTATGAAGGCGCGACGATTGAGGGTGGTGACGTTGAAATCATCGGTAACGGCAAAGTACTTATCGGTATTTCTGAGCGAACAACCCCTCAAGGAATTGAAATGTTGGCTAAAAGCTTATTCTCCAGAGGCGGAGCCGATGAAGTCATAGCAATAGATCTTGGTAAATCTCGTGCAGCAATGCACTTAGACACCGTGTTAACACATATGGATCGAGACTGCTTCACCTACTATCCAGGCGTTGTATCGGACCAAAACATCCACTATAGCTTAACTCCTGGTGATAACGGTGACATTGTTTGTACGCAACAAAAAGGCTTCTTTAAAACTTTAGCACGTATTACAGGCAACGACTCTGTTCGCATGATTCCTACTGGTGGCGACGTATTCGCAGCCGAACGTGAACAATGGAACGACGCTAATAATGTGCTCACTATTCGTCCGGGCGTTGTTGTTGGTTATGAACGTAACCACTACACGATCGATAATATTGAAAAAGCTGGAATCAAGTTTATTGCGATACCAGGTGATGAGTTAGGTCGAGGACGCGGCGGTGCTCGCTGCATGAGTTGCCCAATTGAGCGTGACGACATTTAGTCGTTTGTTTCACTGAACGATTTACAGAATTAAGGAATAGAGATATGGCTTTTAATTTAAAAAACCGCAGCTTCTTAAAACTTTTAGATTTTACTCCTCGCGAAATTCGTTACATGTTGGATCTGTCTCGGGACCTAAAGCAAGCCAAATATGCGGGTACCGAACAACCTCGTTTATGCGGAAAAAACATCTGCTTGATTTTCGAGAAAACCTCAACTCGCACTCGCTGCGCATTTGAGACAGCAGCCTTCGACCAAGGGGCTAACGTAACCTATATTGGAGGCGGTTCTCAAATGGGGCACAAAGAGTCAGTCAAAGACACTGCACGCGTTCTAGGTCGCATGTATGACGGAATTGAATTCCGCGGATCTCGTCAAAAGGACGTTCAAGATTTAGCTGACTATTCTGGCGTACCAGTTTGGAACGGCCTGACTGATGAATGGCACCCAACTCAAATTCTTGCGGACTTCCTTACTATGCAAGAATGGGGCAACGGCAAGTCCCTTAGCGATATGAAGTTTGCATATCTTGGTGATGCACGCAACAACATGGGCAACTCACTCATGGTTGGCGCAGCTAAAATGGGCATGGAAATCAGTCTTGTTGCACCAAAAGAATACTGGCCTAAAGAGTGGCTTATAAAAGAGTGCCAGGCAATAGCAAAAGAAACTGGTGCAAAAATCAACCTTACTGAAAACATTGCAGAGGGTGTTGAAGGTGCTGACTACTTGTACGCGGATGTATGGGTATCAATGGGGGAACCTAAAGAAGCATGGAAAGAGCGCGTTGGTTTAATGACACCTTATCAGGTCAATCTTGATGTCATTGAGAAAACCAAAAATCCAAACGTGAAGTTCATGCACTGCCTACCAGCATTCCACAACAACGAAACAACTGTGGGTGCAGAAATTGAAGCCGAATATGGCCTCAACGGCTTAGAAGTGAACGATGACGTTTTCGAATCTCCATATAACATTAGTTTTGAGCAAGCAGAAAACCGCCTGCACACAATCAAAGCAGTCATGGTTGCTACTTTAGGAGATCAGTAAGATGAGAGTTGTTGTCGCGCTCGGCGGCAACGCTTTGCTTCAACGAGGCGAAGCAATGACCGCCGAAAACCAAAAAGTGAACATTGCGAAAGCTGCTAAATCTTTAGCAGCCATCGCAAAAGAACACGAGCTTATTATTGCTCACGGTAACGGACCTCAAGTCGGCCTACTGGCACTACAAGCCGCAGCGTTTGATGGCGCTGCCCCCTATCCACTAGATGTACTGGGAGCAGAGTCTGTCGGTCAAATCGGCTATATGATCGAGCAAGAGATGGGAAACATCATGCCTACTGAGCAAGCATTTGCGACCATTCTTACTCAAATTGAAGTCGATCCAAACGACGGAGCATTTAAAGATCCGACTAAATTCATTGGCCCCGTATACGATGAAGCGCAAGCCAAACGTATAGCGGAGGAGCGCAACTGGGTCGTGAAGCCCGACGGCAAATACTGGCGTCGCGTTGTTCCTTCACCTTTGCCACAACGTATTTTTGAAATCGGCGTCATCAAGATGCTAATCGATCAAGGCGTTATCGTGATTTGCGCTGGCGGCGGTGGCATTCCAACCATGTACCAAGCTGACGGCACATTGGCTGGTGTAGAAGCTGTTATCGATAAAGACCGTGCAGCTGCACTACTCGCTCGCGAGATTGAAGCTGACGCATTCTTAGTACTCACCGACGTTGACTCTGTGTATCTCGACTGGGGTACAGACAATCAACGTGCGATTCGCAAAGCATCCCCCAATCAGATGATTGAGTTTAACTTCCCTGCCGGTTCAATGGGACCAAAAGTTGAAGCAGCTTGTGAATTTGCACGCGCTACGGGTGGTACGTCATGCATTGGCAGCCTTGAAAATGCATTAGATATGTTAGATGGCAAAGCCGGAACTTCTGTAACAAGCCGTTGCGGAGATGTTGAGTACGATTAAAACCGATTAACCTAAAGGAGAAAGTATATGGGTAAGTTTAAGTTCCCGACCGCCTATACAATTCTTTTCGGCCTCATAGTTGTAATGGCAGCGTTAACGTGGGTTTTACCCGCAGGCCAATACGAAATGGTCGACAATGAAGATTTAGGCAGACAAGTGCCAGTTTCTGGCTCATATCATGAAGTCGACCCGAACCCGCAAGGGCTCACAGACATCTTCATGGCGCCTATCGCAGGTTTCTACGATCCAGGTAGCTACGAAGCAAGTGCAATTGATGTTGCCTTGTTCGTTCTATTTATTGGTGGCTTCCTTGGTATTGTCACCAAGACCGGCGCGATAGATACAGGCATAGCCAAAGTTACGACTAGCCTGAAGGGTAAGGAGATCATGCTAATTCCTATCCTAATGATACTCTTCGCTGCAGGCGGCACTATCTATGGCATGGCCGAGGAGACGCTCGCCTTCTATGCCCTGATAATCCCGGTCATCATCGCCGCGGGCTATGACTCTGTGACTGCGGTTGCGATCATTATGCTCGGCGCGGGTATCGGTACGCTAGGGTCGACCATCAACCCATTCGCAACAGTTATTGCATCACAAGCTGCAGGCATTCCATTTACTGAAGGCCTGAGCTATCGACTATTTATTCTGGTTACAGGCTTAGTGATTGGTATCTTGTATGTCATGCGTTATGCAAAAATGGTGAAAAATGATCCATCCAAATCACTCGTCGCAGATATGGCTGAGAGCAACAAAAAACATTTTCTGACTACTGACAGCAGCATCAGCGATAACTTGACTGGTACTCAAAATATTATTTTGCTTATTTTTTCAGGAACATTCGCCCTGCTAGTTTACGGAGTATCTGTACTAGGTTGGTGGATGGCTGAGATGTCGGCACTATTCTTAGCCTCCTCTATTCTTGTAGCGATTGTCGCTAGAATGGGTGAAGAAGAGTTTAGTAACACATTTGTAGAAGGTGCACGTGAGTTACTAGGTGTTGCGTTGGTTATTGGGTTAGCGCGCGGTATCGTCGTCATCATGGACTCGGGTAATCTGACAGGCACTATTTTATATGCATCTGAAGGCATGGTAAGTGGTTTAAGTGAAATTGGATTCATTAACGCTATGTTTGGTGTACAAATACTTTTGTCGTTCTTCGTACCGTCTTCATCTGGCTTAGCAGTTTTGTCGATGCCAGTGATGGCGCCACTTGCCGAATTCTCTGGTGTTGCTAGTCATCTTGCAGTCACGGCATTTCAGTCGGCAAGCGGTCTAGTTAATCTAGTTAACCCTACATTTGCTGTTGTTATGGGCGGTTTGGCGATCGGTCGCGTGCCATACAACAAGTGGCTAAGCTTCACATGGCCTCTACTGCTAATTCTTGCAGTGTTGATTATGGGTACACTAACAGTAGGTACAATCGCGTAATACGAAGTTGCACTAATTGAACGACACAAACCCTCGCTTCGGTGGGGGTTTTTTATGCCCAAAACCTACCCTCGAAACAATGCACAATAAAAATCATCATCATGTAACAAGAAGTTGCATTTTTTGTTATTTGTCAGCGCGTTACTATTTTTTTAAAGTTGACCGACTGGTAAAGTTGCAACAAGAATCACAGTGGTGAAGCAAAGTAATATTTGATGTTCCTCCCACCTTCTCTTCAGGCGTTGATAAATAACCACCTAGTCACGACCCCACCTCTTATTTTAAGAGATGTCGGAGATTAACCATGACAACAAAAAACTTATTTTTACATTATTTGTGGTACTACCAATCCTAGTAGCTACCGCAGGCTGTCCTGATGGTATCAGTGGCAAGCGATCCAGTTGATCCTCCAATTGATCCGGAGCCAAGTGATCCTGATCCGGTTGACCCTCCAGTCGACCCGGAACCAGATGATCCAATCGTAACTCCGCCGGTCAATAACGGGTACGAGTGCAGCAATGCAAAACCAATTGGTGAAGGACTAACAAAGATTGCCTATCAAAAGAGCTTCAAAAATGGCGTCACTTATCGATCGTGTGCTGAAACAACATTTGATGAGAACGGAGAAAAGGTTCCTGCTCAACCTCTGTACTTACTTGGCGCTCGTCTTAGTGGCGAAGGTATAAATGGCGGACTATGTTATGACAGCATTTCGCATGCGCAAAAAGAATTTGCGATCCGATCTTACGATGCGTTCTCTTGCAACAACATCAAAGATCTGGGTGAGCGAGTGCAGCCAAATCTTGGGCTAAATCCAAGTGCGACACTAACACGCAAGCTAAACGATAATATCGTGTATGACCTCGGTATTCGTTATTCAGGCGGCGATATTCATGGTGGGATTTGCTTCGTTAGTGTTGAAAATGGCTTTGACTGGTTAGCAAGGGCGAAAAATGGACAAGTACTGGGTGAACTCAAGTACACTAATCCAGATGCCCCTTATGCCGGCGAAAATGTTCGTTTATCAACAAATGAACAAGGCCAAGGCTACTTTAAATTTGGCGGGCAAGAATTAAATGGCCGTCTAGCGGTTAAGTGGGCGCACTAGGTTTGGTATCATAGCCATCCTCATGATAATGAGGGTGGCTATTTAGTGCCTAAAGATTAGACACAAACCTTCATTATCTTTTTAGAAAGAGAGATACCTGATGCCAAATATGCTGTTTAAAAAACACATTATTTCCATACCCGAATTGTCTCGTGAAGAACTCGAGACTATCGTCAAGACCGCCGAAAGACTCAAAAGCAATCCAGACAATACCGCGTTAAAAGACAAAGTCATTGCGAGCTGCTTCTTCGAACCATCGACGCGAACACGTCTGTCGTTTGAAACAGCGATTCAACGCTTGGGCGGCACCTTTGTTGGTTTCGATAACGGTGGTAATACTTCTCTCGCGAAAAAAGGTGAAACACTCGCAGACTCTATACAAGTGATTGCATCGTATGTCGATGCCTTTGTAATGCGACACCCTCAAGAAGGCGCAGCTCGCCTAGCAAGCGAATTCAGTAACGGCGTGCCGGTGATTAATGGTGGCGACGGAGCAAATCAACACCCTACACAGACCTTGTTAGATTTATTTTCGATCTACGAAACGCAAGGCACGTTAGATAATCTCAAAGTCGCATTTGTTGGCGATCTGAAATACGGACGAACCGTTCACTCTCTCACACAAGCACTAGCGAAATTCAATAACACCGAGTTTTTCTTCATTGCACCAGACGCACTGTCGATGCCGGAATATATTTGTGAAGAGTTGAACAAGGCGGGTATCAAGTACTCCGCGCATAGCTCAATGGAAAATGTGATTTCAGAACTCGACATCCTATATATGACGCGCGTACAGAAAGAACGTTTTGATCCCTCCGAATATGTGCATATGAAGGCTGCTTACATTCTAACGGCAGCAATGCTCGAGCCTGCAAAGGATAATCTTAAGGTATTGCACCCTCTACCTCGCGTTGACGAGATTACGGTTGACGTAGATAAAACGAAGCATGCGTATTATTTCGAGCAAGCCGAAAATGGCGTCTATGCGCGCGAGTCACTACTCGCCTTACTATTAAACAAAGACTACTAAGGGAGGCATGACTATGGACAAGCAAACAAAAATGCAGGTCGAGGCGATCAAAAATGGCACAGTCATCGACCATATCCCAGCGAACGTTGGATTGAAAATACTACGTTTGTTCGATATCGAACAAGGTACAGAAAAAGTCACCATCGGCTTAAACCTACCGTCTTCATCTTCAGCTACGAAAGCAAAGGACATTATCAAAATTGAGAATGTCTTTTTGACTCAACAGCAAGCTAGCCAATTAGCTATCTATGCGCCAAATGCGACAGTTAACCAAATTGAAGGCTACCGTGTTGTTAAAAAGCTTCCTCTAGCCCTACCTGAAGTAATCGAATCCGTATTCAAATGCCCGAACAGTAACTGCATCACCCATGGTGAGCCCGTCAACAGCAGCTTTAAAGTGATCGTCGATCAAGACGATGTGCGTATGAAGTGCAAATATTGTGAGCGTACTTTTGATAGTCACATCATGACTGATGCAAATTAAGATATTCGCCACTAAAAACGCCTGCTACCTTGCAGGCGTTTTTGTTTCTGACACTCAATCATTTACATACATAGATCTCACAAAGTAGCCTGAGAGCAAAACGCAACTGCATTATTAGATGTAGGTCTTCTCTTCACTCAACGCAATAACCCAGGCCCTAGCTCGAGCTCTAAAATGCAATAACCAAGAGCTATACTTCTCATGCTTTTTATATCTGATATGATGACCTGCTTTGCGAGTAGGCGAAATATTACTCATGCCTACCAAATAATAATCACGCAGCGGAGGCATGCATGAGCGACGCACTTAAAGGACGTAGTTTCACTAAATTACTGGATTTTTCTCAAGCAGAGATTGCAGATCTTCTTGAGCTATCTGCTAAGTTAAAAGCGGCGAAAAAAGATGGCACAGAAACACAAGCTCTCCGAAATAAAAACGTCGCCCTAATATTTGAAAAAGCATCAACACGTACACGATGCGCTTTTGAAGTGGCTGCTTTTGATCAAGGTGCGAATGTCACATATATAGGCGGCGGCTCGCAAATGGGTGAAAAAGAAACCGTTAAAGATACTGCTCGTGTTTTAGGCCGCATGTATGATGGCATTGAATTTAGAGGATTTCGCCAAAACGACGTCGAATCACTAGCAGAATTCTCTGGCGTTCCAGTTTGGAACGGCCTCACTGACGAATTTCATCCCACGCAAATTCTTGCCGATTTTCTAACCATGCAAGAACACAGTGACAAAGCCTTAAAAGACATTAAATTTGCTTACCTTGGTGACGCTCGCAATAACATGGGAAATTCTTTGATGGTCGGTGCTGCAAAGATGGGTATGAACATTAGCCTAGTCGCACCAGAGGGTTATCATCCAGAAGAATCACTCGTAGAACGTTGTGAAGCCATTGCCGCTGAGAGCGGAGCGGGCATCACTCTTACCAGCAATGTTGAAGCCGGTGTTAAAGATGCAGACTTTATCTATACAGACGTATGGGTATCGATGGGAGAGCCACAAGAAGCATGGCAACAGCGCATTAGCCTAATGAAGCCTTATCAAGTAAATAAAGAGCTAATGGCGCTCACTAACAACCCAAACAGCAAATTTATGCACTGCTTACCGGCATTTCACAATAACGAAACGCGCGTTGGAAAAGAAATAGAAGAAACTTATGGTTTGAACGGACTCGAAGTAACTGAAGATGTATTCGAGAGCGAAGCAAGCATCGTCTTTGATCAAGCCGAAAACCGTATGCACACGATCAAAGCTGTGATGGTTGCGACGCTATCCTAGTGCTCATGCAGTGCGGTTTATTCGATAAACTGCACTGCGTGTCTGACTAAAGCCACAACATTCTCTGGCAGCGGAATATACCCCATTCTCTCCGCTAAGGACTGTCCATCCGTCAAACAATACTCAACTAAACGCCGAACGACTTCAGACTGTCCTGCAGGCATTTTCTTAGGAAAGATCAACCACGTAAACGAAGCGATCGGATAAGACGCCTCCCCCACAGGATCAAACTCCCACGAACGAAGATCTGGCACATCAGACTGAAGTAAGTTTGAACTTGGGAACGTCACATTGCTCAACGCAGCCTTACCAGATTCAGCTTCCGCCCTAACAAATTTGCCATCTCTATTTTCGAGTAAGGCTGTTGGCGGACGCGTTAACTTGGCGTATCCCCACTCAACATAACCAATAGCACCCTCTGTCTGACGCACAAAAGCTATGCCCCCCCTGATTATGCAAAGCTGATAAGAAATAAGGCTGGTCACTCCACTCTGGTAACTTTGATGCTCCTATGTTATTTCGAAAACTCTCGCTAACTAAAGCCAGATGATTGCTAAACAAAAAGCTAGAGCCGGATGCATCAGATCGAACGACTAAAGTAATGGGCTTTGCTGGCAATTGAATACCTGGATTGCTTGCCTGAATATCTGGGTGATCCCAGTATTGAATCTCGCCGAGAAAAATCCGTGAATACACGTCACGTGAAAGTTTTAAATCTGAAACAGAGGGCAAGTTATAGATTAAAGAAACTTGCCCAGCGATCAAAGGCACCATCACTGCGCCCTGCTCCAAGTAACTCAACTGCTCGTCACTCATCGCTAAGTCACTGGCCGCGAAATCAACATCCCCGTTGATGAATTGAGATATTCCATCACCAGACCCGACAGCCTCGTAATTGATCCGCGCATCGTTATCGCGATAACTGAAATCTTTAAACCATTTTTGATAGATAGGCTCAGGAAAGCTCGCGCCAGAACCATTGAGATGCACAAAGCTTGAGCCATGAGCAAAGAAAGACGTGAACAGCAATAGCACGATCCATGTACGATGCATAAACCATCTCCCGAGAGAACATGTGTCGGGTAACAGTAGTCGAAATTTTAAATATTTGAAGCTTTTGTATTGCGAGAGAGTAACTAGAACTTAGCGATAAAAACCTTGCGTTTTACATCAAAAATTCCAAGTTCTTGCCCTTCTTTAAATACAAACACAGCGCTTTCCTTGCGCCAAGGCGTTAAGAATAAACGCTTCGCCCACTCAGATTTTCTTCGCCCACCGAAACGATCTCGTTTCGACTGCTCATCCCACGATCTAAGCTCAATAGTTTGATCGTTGAGTAGGTCAAAATCTATCTCGCTTTGATCATCACCACACTGTAGGTTTAGCGAATGGCTAGACTCATCCATGATAAACAAAGCATCAAAGCAACGAACTAATCTTATACTCCCCCACATTAATTCGGGTGTAGAACCTGATTTTGCAGGAAGCACTTCTGTCCAGATCCTCGAAAAAATTCGTTCAGAAGGTTGCGCTAACCCTAGAGAAATAAACCACCAACGCAAAAGAAACGTCTGCTCTCGCTTAGCAAGTAAGTTGAGGTTAGTAAGAGAAATTCCATGATCGTTTGCGTAGTTCGTGATGTGCATATGCTTTAACACTGCTTGCGCCAAACGCAACGCTGAACCATTAACTCGAGTATGCCCTTTGCTTAACAACACTAAATCATCAACGTAACTATCTGACTGAGCCAACAATCGCGGCAACACTTGATGACGAATGCGATTCCTTGTGATCGAAAGGTCTTGATTTGATGCATCTTCGACCCAACTCACACCTTGGTCTTGGACATATTGCTCAAGATCCTTTCTTCGTAAATCTAGAAATGGTCGAACGAGATGACCTAGTCCCATAGGCCGACTGTGAGGAATAGCAGCCAACAAACTCGAGTCAGTCTCTCTTATAAGTCGCATAAGAACCGTCTCGATTTGATCATCAAGATGATGCGCCAACAACAAAATATCATCGGTGCCGACGTGTCGTTTGAACACCGCATATCGCGCTTCACGCGCCGCTTGCTCGAGACTTTTACCTTTCAGATCAAGTTGAACACGCTCAACAATGCATGGTATTTGATATTCGGCACAAACAGCTTGGCAATGCTCCGCCCACGCATCAGCGTGAGAACTTAATCCATGATGAACATGGATAGCGCAGAATGATTGAGTTGGTTTTAGTGTTTGGAGTGAGCGAACCGCGGAGAGAAGCAAAGCAGTGGAATCAAGCCCACCGCTATATGCGATATAAATAGTCTTGGCATCAGGAGAAGAAGCAAGAGCTTGTTGAAGCTTAGCCTCGATCATACGCTGTTAAACGCTGATATCGCTGCTCGATCAAGTCATCAACAGGAATATCTCGCAAGGCTTTAATATCCGCGACGATACGTTGCTTAAGAGAGAGCGCCATTTCAGTTTTGCTTCGATGTGCGCCGCCTAGAGGCTCATCAATAATATGGTCTATCAAACCCAAATCTTTTAATCGCGAAGCTGTAACACCCATCGCTGTTGCCGCTTCTGCAGCGTGCTCAGCACTCTTCCACAGAATAGATGCACAACCTTCAGGAGAAATAACTGAGTATGTGGAGTACTCAAACATGTTCAAGCGGTCACATACACCAATCGCTAATGCGCCACCTGATCCACCTTCACCAATCACTGTCGACACGATCGGTGTTTTTAATCGACTCATTACCGCGATATTTCGTGCGATTGCTTCGCTCTGCCCGCGCTCTTCTGCGCCGATACCGGGAAAGGCCCCGGGTGTATCAATAAGCGTAACGACCGGCAAACCAAATCGCTCGGCCATCTCCATCAATCGCTTAGCTTTACGATAGCCTTCAGGCAAAGGCATACCAAAATTACGCTTCACTTTCTCTTTAACATCACGGCCTTTCTGTTGGCCGATCACCATCACGGAAAGCCCATCAATACGTGCTAATCCACCAACAATGGATGGGTCATCTGCGTAGGTGCGATCACCGTGCAGTTCTTGGAAGTCATCAAATACTTCTGCAATATAATCGAGCGTATATGGACGATTCGGATGACGTGCTATGCGCGTAATATCCCAAGGAGACAAGTCTGAAAAAATCGCCTTAGTTTGCGCTTCACATTCACGCTCTAAACGTTCAATAGCTTCGCTCAAATTTACATCTTGGCTATTACCGACGAGTCGTAATTCAGAAATTTTCTCTTCCAACTCAACAATCGGTTGCTCAAAGTCTAGATATTGTAAATTCATATATGTCCAAGATAATTAGTAAACGCGCGAGCTTATGGCTCGCCAAGAGTATAGCGTTTTTTTTCGTTATTAATCGTACTCTAAAGAGACTTTTTCGTTTCCGATAAGATGGCCAAGTTCGTATAAGGCCTCATCGTCTGGGCGCATATTCCAGCTGTCGCCAAAGGCAATCGTCGATTCACTGTCATCTCTGTAATAGCGTACGGCAATCTTACATCCACCGCCCTGATAAGGCGCAAGCGTCGCTTTTAACTTATCGACGAAGCCTGCATCGAAGCTTTGCTTATCAAGATTAATAAGCAATTGTTTAGCATATTGCTGACGTGCATCCACCAAGGACATGACCTTATCGACCCTTAGCTTCATATTGCCCGAATAATCATCGTGGCTCACACTGCCTTCAATCACGATGACAGTGTCTTTCTTAAGCTGCTCACGAAAGGTCTCAAACGCATCCGAGAATAATGTCGCTTCGATACGAGCAGTTCTATCATCAAGCGTTACGAAACACATTGTTTGGCCGCGCTTGTTTTTCATCAAGCGAAGATCTACCACCAGACCGGCAATAGCGATTTTGTTTTTGCTTGGTTTTAAATCGACAATCGCGCTGCGCGCAAAACGACGCACTTCTTTTTCATACTCATCAAAAGGATGCCCCGTGAGGTAAAGACCTAAAGTGTCTTTTTCAAAACCAAGGCGCTGCTTTTCAGGCCATTCTTTTAATCCTTCAGAGCGCTGATATACATCATCTACCGTTTCGTCTGGCACAACAGCACCGAACAAATCCGTCATACCCGAATTTTGGTTACGCGCATTTTGATCAGCACGTTGCACTGCCTCTTCAATCGTCGCCATCAAACGTGCGCGATTCGGGCCGATAGAATCAAGCGCTCCGGCGTAAATCAAAGCCTCTAGAGCACGTTTATTTACCTTTCTGAGATCCACGCGATCGCAGAAATCAAACAGGTTTTTAAACGGCCCATCTTTTTTCCGGGCTTCTAGAATACTTTCAACAGGACCTTCACCTAGTCCTTTAACCGCACCAAGCCCATATACAACTTGACCTTGCTCATCCACGGTAAAGGTGTAGTCACTGACATTCACGTTTGGCAGTACAATGGGCAACTTCATCTTGCGGCATTCTTCGATCAAGGTAACAACCTTGTCGGTATTCTGCATATCAGCAGTCATTACTGCCGCCATGAACTCCGCAGGATAATGCGTTTTAAGCCAGAGCGTTTGATAAGACACCAATGCATAAGCAGCAGAGTGTGATTTGTTAAAACCGTATCCCGCAAATTTTTCTACGAGGTCGAAGATCTTCATCGCCAATTCTGGGTCGACGCCCTGACCTACTGCACCTTCACGGAAAATCTCACGCTGCTTGGCCATTTCTTCAGGTTTTTTCTTACCCATCGCACGACGCAGCATGTCCGCCCCACCAAGGGTATAACCTGCAAGCGACTGCGCTATTTGCATTACCTGTTCCTGATAAACAACAACCCCATAAGTTGGTTCAAGAATAGGCTCGAGACACTCGTGCTGAAAGTCTGGGTGAGGATAAGCTACTTCTGCTCGACCATGCTTACGGTTGATAAAGTCATCAACCATCCCTGAGTCCAATGGCCCCGGACGGAACAGAGCAACAAGTGCGATCATATCTTCAAGGTTATCTGGCTGAAGCTTCTTAATCAGCTCCTTCATTCCGCGTGATTCGAGCTGGAATACAGCCGTCGTTTCGGCCGTTTTCAATAAAGTGAACGAGGCAGGATCATCAAGCGGGATATGATCAATGTTTATCGTTTCTTTGCCTTCTTTTTGAAGACGAGGATTAATCATCTTCAAGGCCCAATCAACGATAGTTAGGGTTCGCAGGCCAAGGAAGTCAAACTTTACTAGACCCGCATCTTCTACGTCGTTTTTATCAAACTGTGTAACAAGACCGCCACCTTCTTCATCGCAATACAAAGCAGCGAAGTCGGTTAATTTCGTCGGAGCGATAACAACACCGCCCGCGTGCTTACCAACATTACGCGTCAAGCCCTCTAACGACAGCGCCATTTCCCATATTTCTTGAGCTTCTTCGTCAGTCTCTAGGAATTCCTTGAGCGCAGGTTCTGCATCAATCGCTTTAGCAAGAGTCATCCCAATTTCAAAAGGAATGAGCTTCGATAATTTATCAGCCAAACCATAAGACTTACCTTGTACGCGCGCTACGTCACGAACTACAGCTTTTGCGGCCATCGTACCGAAGGTAATAATTTGCGACACCGCATTACGGCCGTAGTGATCTGCCACATAACCAATAACGCGATCGCGGCCATCCATACAAAAGTCGACGTCGAAATCGGGCATCGAAACACGTTCAGGGTTCAAGAAACGCTCGAAAAGAAGATCGTACTCAAGCGGGTCCAAATCGGTAATTTTTAGCGCATATGCGACCAAAGATCCCGCGCCCGAGCCTCGTCCTGGACCAACAGGAATATCGTGATTCTTAGCCCACTGAATAAAGTCCATTACGATGAGGAAGTAACCAGGGAACCCCATCTGTAAAATAATATCTAGCTCGAAGGTCAGTCGATCGTAATATTCTTGGCGTGCTTCAGGCGTATCTTTGCCTTCGCCACCCAAAATCACCTCTAGACGCTCATCTAGACCATCTCGGCATAATTGACGGAAAAACTCATCCATCGTCATCCCGTCAGGCACAGGATAATTTGGCAAGAAGTACTCGCCTAAGCGCAACTCAACGTTACAACGTTTAGCAATCTCAACCGTATTTGCTAACGCCTCAGGAATATCACTGAACAACTCAGCCATTTCATCGGCGGTTTTTAAGTACTGCTCTTCGGAATAACGTTTTATGCGACGAGGATCATCAAGGGTCTCACCATCGGCAATACAAACTCGCGCTTCGTGGGCTTCGAAATCTTCTCGGTTGATAAACTGGACGTCGTTGGTGGCGACAACAGGACATGCGATACGTTGGGCAAGCGCGACCGCCGCATGTAAGTGATCTTCTTCGTTTTCGCGTTTGGTTCGATGCAATTCAAGGTAGTAACTATCTGGAAAGACTTGTTGCCAATGTCTCGCTCGATCTGCTGCAAGCTCATGCTTGCCGTTTACCAAGGCTTTACCAACATCGCCTAGACGCCCCCCAGACAATGCGATCAAACCTTCAGCGGCGTCCTCCAACCACTCTTTCTTGATAAGCGCCCTACCGCCCTTTTGACCTTCAGTAAATCCGAGTGAGATCAATTCCGTCAGGTTTTGATAACCCTTCTGATTCTTTGCCAATAAGGTCATAAAATATGGATCGTCTTCGTCATCCTCATTTTCTAAGAAAATACTTGCTCCAAGAATCGGCTTCGCCCCTACGCCACGAATAGCTTTGTAGAACTTCACATACGCACAAAGATTCGACTGGTCCGTAATCGCGATCGCTGGAGTCTCAGTTTCTTCGATATATTTTGCGAGAGGCTTGATGCGAACCATGCCGTTGACGAGTGAAAACTCGGTGTGGACACGTAAATGAACAAACTGTGGAGGCGTGCCAGACGACATGAAACAGGGGTTCCTAAATAAAGCAAAGGGTAACTACACGAGGAGCATATTATGCTATCACGCGCAGCACTAAGCTTAAATATTTACTGCTAAATTTAGGTCTAAATATAAGTGCGAAGACAGAGCTGTCGTTGAAGCCAAAACGATCAGCGCTGCTACCCTATTCAACACATCATGAAGGTAACGCCCTGAAACCAATAATTAACTTGTCATGGAGTGCTAGAGCCGGTCCAACAACTCTTCAATCTCAGCAACTTTATTCGCAACAACTTTCTCTAAGTGTCTCAGGTCTGACAAGATCTTTTCTTTTGCGTTCTTTTCGACTGACTTCTTTTTTGTGATTGCGTCTAAGTCACTCATCACCGACACAAGCATTGGCGACACCTCACTAATCTGCGTGTAACTATCGCTTGAAAATTCTTTCATGGGCTTGCTTGAGCGATGGAATTTGAACTTCTCACTTTTATGAAAAATGGCGCCTTTTTCACGATGGTGATACACCTTCAAAACATCAAAATCACCTTCATTACGAACGGTGTAGTAATCAATATTATTCAGATTTTTGATACCAAGAGATTTCAAGCTTTCCATTAAAGGGGTCCTCCCTGATTCGCGAACGCAATAGTTTGAATGTTATTAAATAGTCGTTAAACCCGCATTTTTCAAGCTTTGCGCAATCCACGAAGCAGATATGAATTACTTCGCTGAAAGTACATCACAAATACCACTAAGCGTGTCGAGAAACTTTACAGTTTATTGAATATAGGAAAGACAAAATTCTTATAAAGCAATGATACATATAGATTTTTAGATACCGGACTATTTATTGCTTTAACAATTAAGCAAATTTATCGCAGTAAATAAAAAGGGACGTAAAGATGAAATTAGCACGAATTATCGCTGGCGCAGCGCTTTGCTTTAGCGCAACAGCTCAAGCGAATCTTATTCTTAACGGTGGCTTTGAAGCACCTGAACTTAATGACGGCAGCGGCTGGATTTACGAATCCTCAGGTGACGTACCAGGCTGGGAAGGCAGCAACATCGAAATCTGGGAATCAGGTTTTAATGGCGTGACTTCAGCGGAAGGTACACAGCATGGTGAGCTTAACGCACATCCAAACACCGGAACTGAATTCTCAATCTACCAAGTGTTCGACACAACAGCTGGCTTCGAATACAACGTCTCTTTCGCTTACCGTGCACGTTCAAGCGAAAACGAAACTTTCCAATTCGACATCTACGCGGTAGATGAAAGTGATGAGGACTTCCAAGAGACTATTATTTCTGAAACAATCGAAGATCACACTACTTCAGCGTGGAGCTACTTCACAGCAACGTTCGAAGCGTTAAGCGAGCAAACGTACATTCGTTTCACATCTATCACACCAGAAGTCGGCACAGTTGGTAACTTCCTTGATGACGTGAAAGTGACTCCTACTGCAGTCTCTGAACCAGCGACATTAGCACTTCTTGGCCTTGGCCTTGCAGGTTTAGGTGCAGCACGACGCAGACAAAAATAAGTAGTTTTTAACTTCTTATCAAAGCGCCTTCGGGCGCTTTTTTTTTATGTCTAACTACCCCTTAAATACGCGCATCAATCAAAGAAAGCCTTTTAGCGCGCCCCATACAGCGAAGTGCCTCCAGCCACCTACGCTTAACACCTTTTACACCATCCCCTATGAAGATTATGCGAGCCCCGCCAACTATCCAAACGGATTCCTGCAAAATATTAGCTGATACAGGACGATGCCAGCGTACTCTAAGTAAAGCAACGCTCTGCCCTCTACACTTTACTCTCTGCCCCGATACTTCATAAACACTATCACTCAGGCATAAAAAAACCCGCTTCAAGAAGCGGGTTTTGAATTCATCAAACGATTAAGCTTGACGGCGGCGCGCTGCACCAAGACCTAATAGACCTAGGCCCATCAAAGCCAGTGTTGCCGGCTCAGAAACCGCAACGGCATTCAAACCAACAACCAAGTCGTCATGGTTATCGTCTGGACCTGCACCTGAATCGTCAAACAATAGAATTGCGTCATACATAACGCCATCCCACATTGAATCAAGCATTACAGCGAAAGACTGATGTTGATTACCAACAACTGGGTTGTTTGGGTTTTCAACACCGCTGTTTACATTGTTCGCGTAAAAGCTGAATACCAACTCATCCGCTGTAGCCGAAAAGCTATCACCAACTGTTGATGCGTTTCCGCCACGGTTTGAGAACGTATTATTGTATGCTTCGAAATCGTTGTCATAGCCTGCTTCAAAACCTAAGTATGTAAAGGTCAGATCAGCCATGCCGTTCAATTCAAGAATACCGCCAATACCGTATTGGCTACCTGCTGCAATTTCATCATCTAAAAAATCGTTATTCGTTGCAACATCAACAAACGAAGGACCTGTATACGTCAACAATCCATCGTTCGAATCTAAAACTGCAGATTGCGCGCTAGTCGCTGCTGCAGCTAGGGTCAGACCCGCAAGTAATTTTCCAAATTTCATTTTGAATACTCCAAATGTTCAATCCATGTAAGCGTCATCTTATTTTTATGACCCGCTTCAACTGAATTAATGCAATATTCACTCCTATCCCCAATAATGCATAGTAATCATAGCATTAGAGTAAGAAGTTAAGAATTAGTTGAATGATGAACAGTAAAATAATCTGACACATCGGAACTAACGCACATAGCGCGAGAAGCAAGAAGCAAGAAGCAAGAAGCAAGAAGCAAGAAGCAAGAAATTCTAAAGGGGAAATTTGGGTGGCAACTCTCGCCAGCTACACCTCGGCACATGAGTCGACCGCTGTGGCTGCTCCCTTCCGGGCCTGACCAGGTTCACGATTTATCATTGCGAGGGAACCAACAAGAGTTACCATGGTGCGTTGTGGCTAGTGCCGATCAACGAGCGCGCATAATACCAAAGCACTCTGCGACATAAAAGCCTTATTTTCAGCTCTATTGCATTACCAACATAATTTCTTCGACACCACTATCCACTCCCCCATTGAAGCTTTGCGCATAATATTCAAAAGGTAATGGTTCACCATTAATAAACAAACTGGCTTGGGTTATTTCAAGGTCTAGATTGGTGTGAAACATGCCATCGCATGCATCCAAGTCAGAATTGACCGTCGAAGAAGATGAACTACAGTCTTCAGGGTTTAAAGATGACTCAGCGCCATCAAGCGCTATGGAGGAAAGGCTTACAGAATCGACAATTTCAAAACGCGCACTAAAGCGATCTGCGTGCACAGCAAGAGATAGCATCGTGAGAGATGCCGTCAGCAGGATATGCTTTAAACCAAAACACGCAGACATGTCGAAGCCCAAAAAATTTAGGACTTCGAGTATAGGACAGATTTGTAACACTGCAACACAAAAAGTTACGCAATGTTACATAAGCCCGTTTTGCCCGGCAAAAGGTGCCTAGCACGTCAACTAAAAGACGATATCCTCCATGAACACAACGCCATCTTTACCATCAGAATAAAAACATGTTGGTTCAATCGTTTGAAGATCACGATCAGCCAAATCATTCTCATTAACTGAAACGCAGTACTTCCCTGGCAGCAAGCCTGACAGCAGATACACCCCGTCATATTCGGAGCGCGTCAAAGCTACTTGATCACCCGCCTCATTAAGCACCTCTACCCTTACCGTGCTTAAAGGTCGTTGCTGTCCGTTCTGTTTCACAAACAAGCTGCCTTCAACTTCAAAGGTATAAGCCAAAGGAATGTCTTGCTGTAACAACGAGCCTGCGTGTGTGTAGACAAAAAGTGGGCCAGAAGCAGCTTTTATAAACGGGTCTTCAATACTCTTTTCTTCAATCTCAATTTTTTCCATTTGAAGATGATCGATCCCTTTCAAAACAACAACGCCGTCATCGCCTGTTTCAAACGTTCGCCATTTACTCTTACCCTTAAAGCGGATACCTGGCACAGTTTCTTCACCTTCATCAAACATCTGATTATCGTTTTCATCAATAAATACTCGTGCATTTAACGATGCACTATTGACTGAACTTTCATTCGATAAGAAGTGACTATCTCTCTTCGCGTCATAGCCAACGGAAGTACTAAGCGTTGCACCTAGATAAGCGAATCCATCGGTATTGAAGCCAGCACTGCCCGACACGGAAAATTTCTCAAACTCCCACGTTAGGGTGTTGTCATTGCTGAATACATCTTTACCTGTGAAGTTATAAGCCACTGAACCAGTGTAATTGATGTTGCTGGCGAACTTATGCGACGCTGAAAAAGAAAGGCTATTCACGCTAGATGAGGGGGCGACACTATACGCAATAGAACCCTTATAACGCCACCCCTCCCAGCGTCTTGTGGCGCTGAAGCCACCGTCTGTTCGCGAGATATCTGAGCTCCCTGATGATTTAAAATACAAAAGCTCGTTTACGAATTGATATCCCGCCCACCCCGTTGCTTTGCGCAGGTTAGTCGTGAAGTTTCCGTCGCCATCCACAAATGAGCGATCTCTGAATTCTAAATCCACAGACAAAGCACTCGGCAGGCCGACTAAAAATGATCGATCAAGACGAAGTGCATACTCAGAATCTAATTTACCATTTTGATTACGGTCACTAATTAGATCAGAGAACTTGGATGCAGAAGCATTCAAGCTAGTATCAAGCAGACGGCTCTGAAGCGTTAATTGATACGCTGAACCACCATCAAGATCTTTCGCGTAATCAAACTGCGACAAGGCTTGCCCTAAACTTCCATACAAACTGGTATGAAAGTATTGGCGATCAGTTGATGTGGAGTTTGGCGTCATTGCGCTTAACCCTAAGCGAGCAGTTAAACTTCTATGCAATCCATAGCGGACCTCCGCCATATTAAAGTTCGTCACCTCATTAAAATCGTTGATCTTCCCACCGACTAATCGCTGATTTCTTTGTAAGCTCCAAATGTCGTATTCCCAAGCACCGGCCTTAAGCATTGCCCCGCCCGATGACACTACCTCACGAATTTCACGCTCTTGCCCCTGAGGCCCATACAAACGAATATCAAAAATATTCTCGCCCAAATAAATGGGTACATTCTCAAAGATGTAGCGACCTTGGCTTGTGGTTTCAGAAAATTCTATCAAGCTACCATTGCGATAAAGTTCGACCTCCCATCCTGGAGGTGCATCACCCTCAAGCGTGATCACATCGCCCTGCTCTTGAATTGACTCGCCACCGCGAGACAAGCGAGCCCCACTACCCTGAACAGAAGAAAATAACAGCGCATCACTCAACCCGGTCACATCCCCAACCTCATAACGATCCATACCTAGAGCGATCGTTTTGTCCGGCCCTTCAGAGGCGCGCGAAAACGTTAAGCGTATATCTGTATCACTATTATTAGAGATCAAGCTTGCTTGAAGCGAATGCTTTGCCACATCGGCCCGACCTTGAACAACGAGATCATGTCGAAAATCGCTCGCACCTCGATTTTTCTCAACGTCAGCACCGATAGAGATATCGAAGTGCGGCATATTCCACCACTTATAAGTGTTTGGGATATAAGTCTCAGGAAGCGTTTCCAGCTCGGGACGTTCTATTTCTTCTTGGCGTTTTTTGCGCTCGAGCTTGGCAATTAATGGGATATCTTTTGAAGCATCAACACGTAACTGAAGTTGAGACACATCAATATCAAAATTGAATCCGAAAAGATCTTGCAAGATCTGTTGATCGAGATAAACATCAAAGCCGTCTTCCGCATAGCGAATCGTTTGCGGCCAAGGCTGAGCAACTCCTTTGGAATAATATTCTTGTTTAGTCAGATCCAGTTCAAAAGTATTGCTCTCATCCCCCACCCAACCGGATACTAATAATTCATCGATGTCCGATTCAATAGCAATTTCTAGTAATGATGCGATCGTATCGACTGGTAACAAGGTTTGTTCTGGGGAGCGGTAAATAAAGATAGGTTCGTCATCAGTGTAAGGCCCTACACTGAGTTGTACTACTAGCAAGTCTTCATCATCAAGTTCTAACTCTGTAGCCTTCGCACTAGACAACAGCATAGCGAACACAAGAAAAGCAAACATGCTAAACCTGAGGCTACAAAAAATGTTGAACAAGAAAGGGTGCTGCATATACGAAAAAGGCGCCGATATGATCGAGCGCCCTCTATAACATTACTGACTTAACTCAAAGCGTTCTTCAATGAGATTTGTACCACCATACTTCTCGTCTTCATCAAAACGAACAATGAAAGAGGTCTGATCTGGTTCTAAAGGTTGAGGCAAACGCACTTTAATCAAACGTTTGTTGATGCTTGTATATACGCCAACACCCTTTGACATAGCAACGCGATCACCCGCTTTACCATTGTCATTCTCGAAAATCTCTACGCTGCCATATAACGATGACGACCCTTCACGTGTAATCTGCATTTCGAAAGCGCCATTCTTACCTTCTGTCGCATCAAAAATAATACTTTCTAAACCCGCAACAGAACTCAACTCACCCTTTCGGATAATAATAGGTATAGCGATTTTCAGACGAGGTTTAACGGCAACAGATAATTCCTCATCTTCGTTATTCTCATCAGCTTCAGCAGTAATAGGAATCTCTTGGAATACAAGGTGCGACAAATACTCGCCATCCGGAAGACCCTTCGGACGACGCGCTGCGATACGAATGGTTTGACGTTGCCCTGGTTCAACATCCACACGACGAGGAGAATAACGAATCATATCTTTGGCATATTGCGCATCGGGATCAAGCGTCTCTAGATCAACAATACTGCCATCTTCACGCATTAGCTTTTGTTCAAAAAAGATCTGATAACGCGCCTTTTGCGCTCCATCGTTCAACAGATCAAGCGCAGCTGCTCGCTCACGTTCTTCTAATACGACACGTTTTGGGTTGATTAAAAGTCCTGCGGAAACATTTATCGTAAATGCTGCAAGAAAGGAAAATACACCAAACTTCAAAAACAAAGACTTCATAACAATATCGACACTAACTCTAGTTGTTTATATAAATTTATTTTTTGTTATAGCTAACTTTAATTTTGGCTCAAAAGTCATTGAATTCAATATAATTTTTAGAAACATTCATTGTTAAGTCCTTAGAACAAAAAAAGGCGCCCGAAGGCGCCTTTTACATGTTTCTCTACAACTAGTGCTTAGTTGTATACAACAGAAACATCGTAATCGATTGACGTTGCACCACTTGCAGCCGCTGTTGCTGCAGTATCAACTGTCAAAGTACCACCAAGCGTCAACTGGTGAGCTGCCTGTAGCGTAACACCTGTAAGCGCTGTTGCCGCTTCACCGTTGTCGATCATTGCTGGTACGAAAGTCATACCGTTTGAAGAAGACTGACCTAGCGTGATGTCAAAAGTAAGACCATCAGTACCTGCTACGTCGATAACACCTTCTACACCGTTTGTTGCTGCATCAAAACAACCAGTACCTGAACGCGCACCACCTGCAGCTAGCGTACAAGTTACCGCATCAGCTGAAGGGTCGATTTGACCAAGGTTCATTTGCGTATTTTCAGTCAACTGAAGTGGCTCAACGATTTGAAGTAGAGCCTGGAAAGTATCAGCGTGAGCCATACCTGCGCCAAGACCTGAAACTAGAGTTGTTGCGATTGCTGCTTTTTTGAATACGTTTTTCATGGATAGTATCTCCGAACACTTATTTAGTTTTTAAATTGCTGAATTAAATTTTTATATCGTGGCCTTAGGGCCATCTTGTTTGTCTCTCTTTCGAAAGACCTTTCATATCTACTACTTTCGCACTTACTGCTTGTACTGCTTGCTTCCTGCTCTTAACTGCAAGCTGCTTATATGCAGCTTTAAGCGAGGCTTGTGGCCTCTACAACATCACGACGGGATAGTTCGTCACGTTGTAAGCAGCGCGTTTTTTAAAATGTTTTGCATTTCGTTTGCGCTTAATTTCAGCTTAGCTAGATCACAGAACTTGCACGCCAAAAAACGGGCCGTTTTGTAGCAAAGTGTTACGTGATGTTTGATACGTGTTTCAAACTTAAAGACAGACGTAAATACCGATCATTCATTGACCAATTTCGATATCTATATCAATACCTTACACAGGCGATGCGATAAAACTTTCAGATGACTAGACTTCGACTTTCACCCTTAATGGCGGAGTAAAACTGGAAAAATAATATAAGGCTAGGCAATACAACTCGGACAACAAAGCTTTGCCGATCGACCTTTGAAGAAAGGATTTTGCAGATAAGATTTTGATTATGCGGTACAACAAAAAAGGCGCCCAAAGGCGCCTTTTACATGTTTCTCTACAACTAGTGCTTAGTTGTATACAACAGAAACATCGTAATCGATTGACGTTGCACCACTTGCAGCCGCTGTTGCTGCAGTATCAACTGTCAAAGTACCACCAAGCGTCAACTGGTGAGCTGCCTGTAGCGTAACACCTGTAAGCGCTGTTGCCGCTTCACCGTTGTCGATCATTGCTGGTACGAAAGTCATACCGTTTGAAGAAGACTGACCTAGCGTGATGTCAAAAGTAAGACCATCAGTACCTGCTACGTCGATAACACCTTCTACACCGTTTGTTGCTGCATCAAAACAACCAGTACCTGAACGCGCACCACCTGCAGCTAGCGTACAAGTTACCGCATCAGCTGAAGGGTCGATTTGACCAAGGTTCATTTGCGTATTTTCAGTCAACTGAAGTGGCTCAACAATTTGAAGTAGAGCCTGGAAAGTATCAGCGTGAGCCATACCTGCGCCAAGACCTGAAACTAGAGTTGTTGCGATTGCTGCTTTTTTGAATACGTTTTTCATGGATAGTATCTCCGAACACTTATTTAGTTTTTAAATTGCTGAATTAAATTTTTATATCGTGGCCTTAGGGCCATCTTGTTTGTCTCTCTTTCGAAAGACCTTTCATATCTACTACTTTCGCACTTACTGCTTGTACTGCTTGCTTCCTGCTCTTAACTGCAAGCTGCTTATATGCAGCTTTAAGCGAGGCTTGTGGCCTCTACAACATCACGATTAGATATTTCGTCACGTTGTAAGCAGCGCGTTTTTTAAAATTTTTTGCATTTCGATTGCGCTTAATTTCAGCTTAGCTAGATCACAGAACTTGCACGCCGAAAAACAGGCCGTTTTGTAGCGAAGTGTTACAAGGTGTTTGCACAATGTGTCGATACTCGTCCGCGATGTAAAAAACGAACCTTTTTTACACAAGGTTCAGCAACAGATTGCAACAAAGCGCCGATTTATAAATTTTCGACAGACTGAATAATTACTGTTGAATGCAAATCAAGAAGAAGAGACACTGTTCAAAAATAATACTACTGCCCTTTTTAATCGTTTTTCTGAGTGAAGGTTCGACGTTGCAGCTTAAGTCTTTAACAACTTTCTTATTGTTATGTTGTCTTGCTGTGTTCAACACAACGGCTAAAGCAGAGGTTACCATTACAGAGATAACCCCCATTCAATTTCCAGACGCGCTCTTAAATCCGAGCAAAACTGCTCGTCTGCGGGTGACATGGAAAGGCCAATTAAGAAATGTAAGAAACACTCAAGTACTTGGCGATGTGTATAATGAGGCGGAATTTCTAGTAACAAGTGATACGAACAATCTTATCACTGTTGATATGACGAGCGTTGGTGACGTGCCGGGCGTCATCCTCAAAACCTTTCAGTTCCGCTATAAAAACGAAACCTACACGAAGTTCCCAGTGACCGGGCTAGCTAACCCAGGGGTAGATGGCGAAATTGTGCAAGTAGGCATGCGAATTCAGTACACTAAGAACACAAGCACGGGAGGCATCACTCCCAGTTACGACATTACAATCACCGAAGAAGAACCGATCGTTGTGCCTTGATCGGCTGACGGGGACCATAATTTCCGGGGTCAGAGTACTTTTACTCCGACCCCAATATTTAATTCATTAATCTATCCAATGACTCATCATTAAGATACAGCGTGCATTTCTGCTTCGCACGCGTCACAGCGGTATATAACAAGGCGCGGGTCAGTAACTCTGGCGCATATGGCGCAAGCACCACACCAACGTGATCATATTCTGAGCCCTGACTTTTATGCACTGTCATCGCATATGCCAGATCGTACTTATCAATCTGCGAGGGCAATACTGTGATGTCGCGTCCTTCCCCACCTCGGTAAAACATCGCAACAAACTGGCTTTCGTGGTTTTGATTTACGTTTTCGATATAAAAACCCAAGTCTCCATTGTACAAATCGAGTTTTGGATAATTACGCTCCAACATAATCGGCATACCGTGATACACACCAGTGCGGCTTGATGAAAATCGACTCTGTGCTTTTGTGTGAACGGCCTCGTTGAGCTGATCCGTCCCTAAAGGCCCCTGTCTCGTTGAACAAAGAATTTGGAACTGATCGAAGCATTTTTGCAGTTCAGCCAATGAGGCTTTTGTTTCAGCGAGCTCTACAAAGTCTTGATAATGAGCCATCAACGCACCGAGTTCTTGCTGGGCTCTGCCCTCAACCCAGTGGTACCTAATAGCTTCGTCAGTGTTCGTTGTAAGGAAATGACGCAAAGCCTCTACTGGCTCATCACGAATAAGGCGCGCAACATCCGCTAAAGCACCGTGAAAACGATAGCTCTTTTGCAATGTCACGAGAGGATTGATCTGTTCAGACTCCGATGGTTCAACATTCATATCAAACGGCAGTAGGTGAATTAGCTGCCCTAACTGCTCAGCAGATATGGCATTACGCTTACAGCGTTTTACCCAACGCGCAAAAACATCGCCAGCTTCCACCGCAGGCAGCTGATAATGATCACCCAACAGCACTACGCACGTTTGCGGATGCAAAATCGTGCTTAAACGCTCCATTAAAGCTAAATCAATCATTGAAGATTCATCAATTACGAGCACATTTGGAATCGCTGAGGTTTCGAGCTTGCCAAACAAACGTTCGTTATCACTGAGGTAGTCATCGTCATCAAAGTCGCTCATCGACACATCGTTTTCAATCAAATATCGATGAACGGTTTTACCCCGTTTTGGCAGTGCAGAGCGTAAGTGTTGAATCAAGTCTTCTTCAAACGGCAAGCTAGACAATAAGGATTCAGCTTGAGAACTTAGCGACGATGCTAAGCGTTGTGCAGCCTTGCCAGTAGGTGCCAAGCAAACCGTCGATGACGCACGCCTACTTTCTATGCCCTTCTCTATGGCCCTCTCTATGCACTTCTCTGCAGACAAACGCGCTAAGATAATTTTTGCAGCCGTTGTCGTTTTACCCGTACCGGGCCCACCACTCACCAGCACAAGATTTGAAAGAAGTGATTGCGCAACCGCCCAAACTTGATAATCAATGTCAGTAGAATCTAAGTCAGGAAATAAGGCATTCAATGCCTCCTTACCGCGAGCTAAATCAATAGATTCATTAGGATCCACATCAGAGGATATGTTTGACGATAGTTGGCCCGACAACCAGCGTTCAGTTTTATCACAGAGATTCCAGAGACGACGCAAATAGAGCTCCGCTTCATCGTTGAGAACTTTAACGAAAACACTTGAGCCCTCGCCTGAACTTAAGATCGATTCGGGCAAGGCTTGCGTCGAAGTCATCAAACTTTGATCACGGTGAAACACCGTTAAAGATAAATACTCATCTAGTTCATCAAGCTTGACACACTGTTTGCCAAGACCTGATGCATAAGACAAAACTAAAGCTAAATCAAAAACCACTTCGAGCAGTGTTGATGGCAGCTCAGAATCACTTCCGCTCAGCACTTCGTTTAATGCTGCGTCTGCCGCATAAAAATCAATCCACGACACCAAGGACTCTCCGCGACGTAAACTCTGCTTTAAGAAACGTAAACGCTGAGAAATGTTTGATGGAAGACTCATTGAGCACCTCCATCAGTAAAAAGCTGATCTAGACCCTCAATCAAACTCTGTTCTGGCTTTATAAAGTAAACGCCCGCTGGTTTATCACCATCTGCGTCTAAACCAAGTCCTCTTAAAAACAAATACACTACACCACCAAAATGTGCCTCATAGTTATAGGCACCTCCCATTCTTGCTTTTAACAGACGATGAATGGCTAAACTGTACAGAAGGTATTGCACATCATAACGATGCTCATTGATCGCTTCTTCTAGTTTGTGGTGCGTGTAGTTGTCTGCGCTAAAACCAAGATGATTCGATTTATAATCCAGCACAAAATAAGCGTCTTGCGCTCGGAACAATAAGTCGATCGCCCCTTTAATATGCCCTTCGAATGCTTCAAAACTCAAAGCGTCTGCATTCGGATTGTACTGACGAAGTAGCGAATTAAAGTTCGACAAAGAGAAATCATCTACCGAGAAATAAAACTCGGCTTCAACGCGATAATCGTTTTCGTCTAATTGTGCTAAAGCAATTGATGCTCCAGAAGCGCTGCCGATTTCTATCAGCGGCAGCGCAAGCACTTGTTGAACCCATTGCTCGAGATAAGCCGCCCATGCTTGTTCATGCCGCTCTGGCACTAAGGCATACTGCTGCAACAAATTACAGATGTGCTCTTCTAAATTAGTGGCTGGGACATTGGTGTTTAGCTCGCCCGTTGCGAATTCAATATCCTCGAATAAGCGGTGCAAGAAAGTACCTGCCTGACTACCCTTGGGGAAATTCATAATATCAATCGCGTTAGCTGGCGGGGCTTCGCCGAGATCATCCATTGATCGATGAGTATGCTCACTATGCGGGTTTAGTGCTCTGTGCTCATTAAGCAATCCGGTAAAGCTTTGGACCTTCCATGATTGTTTTAATTGAGGAGCGAATAACTCGTCTGAGAGCTCAGAAGCCGATTGAGAACTTTGATCAATCAACAATCGACTCGAGCGATTGAGCGCGTGTACTTCTTCAAACGTGAGATATTGATATGAAGTAGAAAAATCAGTGTGCTTCGTAAAACGAGAGATTGCGTCTTGCAGCCATCCTTTTTCAAGATCATCGGGTAACTGGCCCTGTGATAACAAATAACCAAGCGCAGTGGAGTACATTTTGGGTGATCGACTCCCACTAAACTCCGCGGTGCCGATATAACAATGATATTGTGCGCGCGTTAAAGCGACATATAGTAAACGCATTTCTTCCGCTAAACGCTCTCGATCAGCCGCTGTTTGCTGTTGCTCGTTCGGCTCTAATGCTAAACATAAACGTCCAGCCTCATCATAGAACCAAGCCTGTTGCGCATCTCTTGTCGTAAACAGAAACGGTAAAAACACAATTGGGTATTCCAAGCCCTTTGACTTATGAATCGTCACGATACGAACCAAGGCCTCGTCGCTTTCTAAACGAAGCTGATGCGTCGCGAGTTTTTCGGCTGATGGCTGCGCAGTCTGCCCAATGCACTGCCAATACCAACGTAACAAGGCGCTTTCTGATCGCAATGTGCGTGCTTTTTCTTGTAAAAGTTCAGCTAACTGACTGATGTTAGTTAGGCTGCGCTCCCAATCTAGCGTTACAGTGTCCTGTGACGTCGCCGCGTTATGCCAATGCTTTAGAATTGAAAACTCATCAATGGCTAAGCGCACCATGCTAAGCACACCAAAACGCTGCCAATGATGTTGTAGATTCTGAAAACGGTCTACCCATGTCTGTAAAGCAAACTCATCCTCTGTGATGCGAGACAGCTCGGCATCTGTTACCTGCCAAAATGGATCTTGCAGTACAGAACGTATCGCGCGCGTCTTTGTTGGGTTTTGCGCTGCCTCTAACAAAAATGCCAAAGACATAGCCTCCGCACTTTCAAACACAGAAGCATCGTCATCAAAGCAAGACTTAACACCGACCTGCGCTAGCACCTGCTTCACTTGTCGCGCTTCATTTTTAGTGCGCACAAGTATCGCTAAGTCAGAGCTATTCAGTCCTAGCGTTTTATCATTGAGTACTTCGCATACTTGCGAAGCCAACAACAAGCTTAAGCTATCCGATATGTCAGCCTTTGATAAAGCCTTCCCCTCTTCATCAAATGCCTCAACTTCAGAATATCGTAAGGCACTGCCAAAAGGTGTTTCTGACGAGCCCTTTGCGGCATCGACATGAATATAGGGAATCTCTTTTTCAAGAAATGGATTGCTATGTGCACCAAACAAGGCATTTAAACTGGACACCATTTCTGTCGATGAACGCCAGTTCTTATCCATGGTAAATACACTACCGAGCTCAGCGTTTTCTACATCATGCTTCGCACGCAGATAGGTCGCCATATCACCACCACGAAAACCATAAATCGCTTGTTTTGGGTCGCCGATTAATACAAGTGATGGAGCAATATCTAAATCATTGTTCGTGCACTCTGTGCCGAATAAGCGAGAAAATATAGGGTACTGATTCGCGTCGGTATCTTGGAATTCATCAATCAAAGCTACCTGATATTGCTTGCGCAAACTAAGCGTTAATTTCTTCGCTAGATGCTCATCATCTGTCGCCTGCTTGAGCTGCAAAATAAGATCATCAAAATCGAGTATTTGTTCAGAACGTTTGCGCGCCTCAAATATCTCATTTATCTGCTTAAACACTGCCTGAACAAATATTGGTTTCGGGTCTGCGGGTTCGTTTACAAAGTGTTTTTCTAGAAATACAAAAAAAGCATGCTCGGGTGGTTGCTTGCCCTTTTTCGTTTCACTAGGAAGATGACTTTCGAAGAATTTATCAAACTTAAGGGAGCTATCTGGCAGACCACTCGCACTATCTTCCGCCCAAGATCTAATTTTATTTAGCCAAGTTAATTTGTTGTTGAGACGAGTGAGGTCAGACTCCCCGACTAACTTCGTCACATCATCAATATGCACCAGAACTAAGGTTTTTAAATCTTCAACCCACTGTCCTATTTGCGCATAATCATCTTGCCATTGACGTATGGGAGATAGTCCATCGTCATCAAAACTCACTGCTGGATAGATACGTTCTGGAATACGCGAGCTGAACACAGAAAGTGCCGACAGTAATGTAGCTGGGTTACCCCAATTGTTTAGCACATAGCGCAACACGCTTGGCTTCAGTTTTAAAATTTCACTACGCCAAACATCCTGACAAACCTCTAAACGCATTGGCTTAAGGTCTTCTTTAAGCTCTTGGTTCGAAGGAACATTCAAAAGCACTGAATTGTCGCGCCCGACCTTTTGACAGAAACCGTGAATCGTATGAATCTCGGCAAGATCGATACTCTGTTCGGCGATTTTTAAAGCCAATAAGCTTTGGTTTAGATTATCCAAGCGGCCAATAATATTGCGCGCTAAAGCGTCAGGAATAAGCGACTCTAATTGCGCAGCATCTATATCTGATCTGCTCTCACTTACTGCTTCACTACTGCCATCACTATCGACTTCCAGCTCATCATAAAACTCAATTAAACGCTCAAGATACTTAATGTACTGAACAATATTCGCCCGCACCCGAACACGGAGTTCTTGTGTCGCGGCATCGGTAAACGTCACTATCAAGATCTGCTCTATCTGATAGTTTTTCTCGAGAATGTAACGCAGAACCAAATTCGACAAGGCATAGGTTTTACCCGTGCCTGCACTCGCTTCAATTAAGGTAAGTCCCTCTAAAGGAAAGGTATTTAGATCTAGTGTTTCTGGCGCTAATGAGTTCATTGGAGTCTCATTCATTATCGATCCTCCTCTACCGTAATACGTTCAACGTCATCATTGGCCGCAATGTCAGAATCATCATCTTTCTTTTTGCTACGAGATTTTTTAACCGGCGCATGACGCAGAATTTGCTGCATCAACACATACTCATCTGGCTCTGGAATAAATTTGCCTAGCTCTGTGTCCTCACTCAACTCGCCTAAACGATTCCATACCAACGCAGACTCATTACCGAGCTCGCATTCGTTATAAGCTTTTTCGGAACTATCAAAATACGCAAACGCTAGCTTGTAAGCCTGCTCAGGAAGAAACGGCAATGGGCTATTTGAGAATTGCACAAGGCATTGCACAAGCTCGCTCAAGTAGGTGCCAGCTTGCTCCGCAGTTAAGGCTGGGAACACAATTTGGCCCTTACGCCAGATGTTCGTTGTTTTTAGGGGAAGACTGGTCGGATTATTTTCAGCGCTAGCTTTATTCTTAGAAACGTCGTTGCCTGAATGCACATGTGCATTCCAAGCCACGTGTTTTGCCCAAGCACCGAATATCCATTTATGACAGTACTTTCCAAATCGCACATCGATGGCAGTCTCGGGGGCTAAGAACACATCTCCCTGCATTGAGCTGCCAGTTAGGTTTTCCGGTAACGTTAACTCAAATGAATAAGGAATAACTTTGCTAGCCTCATCGTCGCATGAAGCCTTAGCAATGCGCTCGATAAAATTTCCATAACTAGATTTGAGACTGTCGAGTTTTAACTCAGCAACTAAGCCTTGTGGTAGTCGTCCAAGCAAGGCCAATTCTTTTTGTTTACGTGCTTCATCCTCTGCTCGATCGTGTAGCCAAAATGGCGCTAGCTCTTGCGCCACTTTATAAGCGTCTAAGCCAAACAAATCAAAGGGCTCGATTGCTTCCACCACCTCCTCAGCGTACGTCTTTGTAAGGCCTAACTGTGTACGATAGTAATGCAGTAAAGGGCTTGCAAAAGCTTGTTCCCAATCGCGTAAAGTGCAGTGGCCTGCGTCTTTTATTTGCGCAATAAATCTCGAAGCACTAGGTTCTGGTGACGCATCAACGTTCACATCACTGGTTTGTGGCGTGCTAAACATATCAATTTGTTCGGCCGCCTCATCCAAGATAATCGGAGCAATTTGGTCAGCAGATTCAAGGTATAACGATCGCCAAAGATTAGAGAAGCTGGGTGTCTCCGAAGTACTTTCAAAATACGAACGATGGAAAGGTTGAAGCCGATGCTCAAGGCTCAAGGCGTTTAAAAATTGCTCTTCACTTTGTTCTGAACCATCTGTAAACGTACGTACAAGTGCATCCTGTAATTCACTTACCAAAACCGATGGGAAGCGTTCGCTATTATCTTTCGCATGCTTGCCCTGATACGAAATATACAAACGATCTTGCGCAGCCAATATGGCCTCTAAAAACATATAGCGATCATCAAAACGGCGAGATCGATCTCCACGACGTTTAGGATATTGCGCAATTAAGTCGAAGCTTTGATTTAAATCATGCCGCGGATATTCACCCTCATTCATACCGAGCAAACACACCAAACGAAACGGAACAGTACGCATTGGCATCAAGTTGCAGAAGTTCATGCGCCCAGCCAGAAAACGCTGACTCACTTTCTCTTTATCAAGTTCAGTTTGAAGGATTCCGCGAATAATCGAGAACGGAATAGTCTGATCAAATTGGGTCAACATGACTTGCTCGCGGCAGCTATCTAAGGCGCGATCGATTAAGCGCTGTACTGACTCGTCTACGATATTCAAATCAAACCATTGTTGCCAAATAGCTTGAACTCGATTCATCCATATCATCGTTGACTGTTTACCAGAAAGCACTGACATACAGTCTTCAATCAAATCAATAATACTTGCTAGCATGCCCACTAAGTCTTGCGACTCACGTGTTCTTAGCGAAATCGGGACAAAGTCTTGCTCTACTTTCAACGCGGGCATATCACCTAGGAGATATGATTTGAGCGCACGCTGAATACCTTGCAACCAAGTATTATTGCTACCTGTTTGCTCACCACCAGACACTTGATCTCTATGTTTTTCAGACAAACCCCAACGCACATTTAAGGAACGTACCAAATGCTGCAAGCATTCTAATTGAGCATCATCCATCTCAAAGCGCGAACGCACGGCTTCGACGCTCATTAACTCTAAGAACTCATCAACGCCAAGTCGTGATTGATCAAAACTAAGCACTTTAATCAAAGACTCTAAAAGTGGCTGCTCGAAACTTAATGCATGATCAGATATGCCATACTGAATACGTTGGGTTTGGCCCGCTTTATTTTTTATCGGCTCGCCAAATACGGCATGCACTAAGGGCCCATATGACTGAATGTCAGGGGCCATTACGATGACGTCTTTGGAACTTAAGCTCGAGTCTTTATCAAAAGCGCTTAATAGATAGTCACGCAGACTTTCAAGTTCACGCAGCTTTGAATGACAGCTCGCAAACCGAATAGATTCATCATCTGAATCAAATTCGTGAGCATTGATTTGTCCATGCAATAAATCGTTTTTTAGCAAACATAGCGCCGAATGAGCATCATTCTCGGTATAAAAATCGGCATCAAATTCAGTTAAGCCGCTCTCTTCATCGTATTGATATAACTCCGCTAAATAGTTCTTCCCTAGCTGGCCGAGTGAAGCAAGAACCGGGTGCCGATCTTCGACTTGTCCAATCGCGCCACCTTCGTTACCTATGACAGCCGACTGTTCGACCTTCATTTGTTCTTTTAGCGCATTCTTTTCAGACACAATATCTGCCCAATACGCTCTGCTCGGATTCTGAAATAAAAAATGGATATCGATGTGTTTCCCGAGCGCCAAAAACAATGGTAGCCATTGAGGAGGAATAGCCGCTAAACCAAAGATAAATAACCGTTTGGGAAGTGCTGCTTTACCTACACTGCTTTGTGCAAGATGTCTAGTTAAAGACTGCAGTTGTGCGGAACGATGATGTCGCTGATCTACGGGGATACCTGGATATAAATTCAACCAAAGTGAGCGTTGCCACGCTTCATCGCTTTCTTTGTTAATGCCACTACCAAAGTTTTTATCACTATCGATAAAACCACCCTGCTCCCAAGCATCAATCCAATCAGGCCGATAGTTTTGATAAGCATCAAAATTATCAGCGAGCAATTCACTCACCTGAAACAATATTGCTGGACTGAGTTCTGTTTGCTCGGATTCAGACCTACTTTCACGTGCAACAAGCGCTTGAATGTATTGGCGCACAGGCTGGAATTCATCGCGTTCAATTAAGTCGGGTAATTGCCGAAAAATCTCCCAACGCAGATTACTCTTCTCGAAGTGTTGAACGCTGTTTTGCTCTACAGCACCGGTGCCATCCTCTTCACCAGTAATATCTAGCTTATCCATCAAACTCCATAAAAACGCGCCGGGCATCATGCTGTCGATCATGCATGAGACACCCTGATTTGCAGAAATCTGCTGATTCAACCACACGCCCATACCATGACTCTGGGTAAGAATGATGTCGGACTCAAATGGGTCCGCGAGCGGATCTGCCCGCATAATCTCAGCAAGCACAGTCGCCAAGTTCGCAGTTTTGTTAGAGGGGTAAAGATAGAGCATGACAGTCCTTGCCGAATTGAACAGTCAGTATAACGAGATTGGACTGAAGTGTTCTATATCGAAGCAAAGGCGTAATGAGAAGTTAAGAAATGAGTGCCAACTTGCCTACTGCTTTTAGACAAAAGCAGAAGTACTTCGAGCTAAGCGATTAGAAATTCAATGGCAGGCCTATCACCTGCAGCCCCATTAATATATTCCCTTTAAAAAGCGCCCTAAATCTCCTTTTAGCAGAGCGCCCTAATTGTTATATTTAAACTGGCTACACTCATCGCAACAAAGGATTGCTCGCTCTATGAATATCGTTCTTGAATACCTTTTCTCTGTCCAAGCGGCTGTACTAGTCGCCATCCTTATTGTCTTAAAATTAGGCATCAAATTTGTACCTCAGAACAGAGCTTACATCGTCGAGCGCTTTGGTAAGTATAATCGAACGATCGAAGCTGGTATCAATATGATTGTACCATTTATCGATAGTGTAGCGCATGATCGCTCATTGAAAGAGCAGGCTGTTGACGTTCCTAGCCAAGGCGCTATCACAAAAGACAATATCTCTCTGACGGTAGATGGTGTGCTGTATTTTAGAGTACTCGATCCTTATAAGGCGTCTTATGGTGTTGAAGATTATGCCTTTGCGGTGACCCAACTTGCGCAAACCACGATGCGTTCAGAGATCGGTAAGATAGAGCTCGATAAAACATTTGAGGAACGTGATCAACTCAATGCCAATATCGTCAACTCTATTAACCAAGCGGCTGAGCCGTGGGGTGTTCAGGTTTTACGCTACGAGATAAAAGACATTGTTCCTCCACAAAGCGTGATGTCGAGTATGGAAGCGCAAATGCGTGCCGAACGTGAGCGCCGCGCTAAAATTCTAGAGTCGGAAGGTGATCGACAAGCGGAAATCAACCGTGCTGAAGGTGAGAAAAGAGCACAGGTTCTTGCTGCAGAAGCGGAAAAACAACAACAGATCTTAACTGCCGAAGGTGAAGCGCAAGCGATTATTCGCGTAGCCGAAGCGCAGGCTGCGGCTTTGCAAAAAATTGGGAATATCGCCGTCACCAATGAAGGCAGCTCAGCTATTCAATTAGAATTGGCGCAAAAAGCAATCGCAGCAAAAGAGGCGATTGCCAAAGAATCTTCTGTGGTATTGTTACCCGATGGGAATACAGAAGCGGCTTCTGTCGTTGCTCAAGTTCTGTCTATCGCGGATTCTTTGAAAAAGTAAGAGACTTCAATGCCTGAACTATTTACGAGTTTGCCAACATTATTATCTTTTGTTGGCGTTGCACTGATCATCATAGAAATATTGGTACTGGGTTTCAGTAGTATTTTCCTGATTTTCGTTGCTGTTGCATGTTTTACTACGGCTATATTAATGTCGATAGGTCTGTTTGAGCATTCGATTTTGAACGCCTCTGTCTCTGTCGCGATCTTCTCCTTTGTTTGGGCCTTATTTCTGTGGAAACCATTGAGAAAGTTGCAGCAACGTCAGCAAAGTCCTGAAGATCAGCCGAATAGTTTTAGTGGCGTTACGTTCTTCCTTTCTGAAGACTTGGCCCCAAGTACTTTTATAGTGCAAGAGTACAGTGGTATTAATTGGCAAGTATTCTTGACCCCAGATCAGTCTCAAGTTCTTGGGAAAGGAACGGAAGTTCAAGTGGTTAAATCAGAGGTCGGGAAGATGTACGTGAAGGCTATTACTCGCTAGTTTCTTTCGCCGCTTGCTGATGCTTGGAAAATGAAACGGATATATAAACTTCCATCCCCACTGTTGTACCGGACAGTGAAGCGTGTTCTCAATGCCCGAAGATAGACATTAGCGGATGTTGAACTGCTGATGTCCGGTCGATCCTTGATGCGTACTTCTACAAAGAAGCAGACATTTTTCTGTAAGGAAATTTATCGGCTGCTATGCAAAAAGAGAAAATAGAATATTTGCAGACTAAAAAGATCTATCACCTTTTTCTTTTTGCTCTTGCTTTCCAATCAATCTGCCAAATCACCACAATAAATGGAATTAACAAAGCTATCAGTAACCTAATAATTACACTCGCGCTTAATGGCGTGATTTCTAAAACTGACAACGCAGGTCTAGTTGAGTCGTACAGCACTCTTACATTTCTACCGACGTAGTATTGCTTTATCTTGGAAGACGCATCGATAGTCGTATATTCATAATCAATAATTCTTGATGTATAGGTAACCCCATCCACTTTATATTCGTACAAAATATTGTGCCTCTTCGTACGACCTTTACTTCCAGAGTATGACCCAGAGCTAACTATCTTGCCGATTGTTTCTGAATCTATATCTGCTGATGCATATTGATAAGCAATACTTACACACCTGCCCGAAACCTCAAATGCAATTAAGAGTGCTATAAAAGAAACGAGCGGCCACTTGATATACCTGAAAAACAGAAGAGCATTGAATTTCAACGTATAATATCGATCAAGCAAATTTGTTTTTGTTATGGTCATAAAAAAACGCGTGCAAATCTTATATTTTTAAACTCGAAAATAGAGCTCTGTAAACAGCAATGCTTAACAACTTTAATTGCCGCAATAGTTCTCTTTAACAGGAGAAGTCAGAAGTTATATGTCAAGTATGTTTTATTAATCTAACAGCTGATGTCTGCTTTTCATTCTTAGTACGTACTAACGCCCCGCTAAACGGCGAACGAAACGCAGTGTAGTGAGTCCAGTGGAGGTCGCGCTTTTTGCGGCCGGAACGTGTTTGAGCGGCTTGTTATGAGTTTTATGTGGCACATACTACAACCCCAACCCCTCTTTTACTTCAAAGATTATTTTGGCGATATTCATATCATGCTCAGGCGCTGCAGATAACCCCATATTTTCAGTTGAAGTCACTCCAAGGTACTTTGCTATTGGCTCTGGAGAATCGCTCTCCATTGCGTAAGCAAAAACTCTTGGCAAGTAAGATTGATATTCATCTCTTGCCCAGTCGCTATCGGAAACGCCAATTGGGTCCCATTTATAAAAGAGGATCTCATCGATTCTTTTATAAAGTTCTAGCTGATCTGGTGGTAGCTTCTTTCCCATTACTTACTCATAACGCCTTGCACACGGGCTGACGAAACGCGAAGCGTTTTGGCAGTCCGAGCACGCCTGCGTGCGGTTGTGCTGCAACTTGTTATGAGTTTTGATCGATGTCATTTGGGTATTTTTGTGTAATAGAGCATTTTGTTGATAAATAGTGCCTATATGACAACATAAATAAGAATTGATATAGCAGCAAGCACTGGACTCACGATTGCGGGAAGAATTAGCAAAAATGGTAAAACGATTTGAATAAAGTTGTATGTGGCAAAGTTTGCTAACTTGAGATCTGTACCACAGCTTGGGCATTTAACTTTATGTTTGCGTGCCCACCATTTGAACTGATGTTCGCATACAGGGCATGACTTTTTCGATTCCATTCTTTTACTCATAACAGTTAATTCTACGTACCCGATACGGGTATCACTTTTCAATTAGGTTAACACCTTCGGAACGATCAATTCATTAATAATCATAGACTTATGAGACTTCCGTTTTTTCAAATTGCGCACACTCTTTAGCAAATGCGTATTGAATACGCATTTGCTAATTCATTACCCCTTTAAAATCAGAGCTTTATAAGAATAAGCAATGATACCCGCCCCTCGTGCGGTTATCACAGGCGACCTGTAGATATAATTTGAACCAACACAACTCGACCTCTCGAAGCAGGTGCGGTCAAAGCGTTAAGGTCTGCAATCTTCTTCGAAGCGGGCATCGTGAACTGCGAAGCACTAACAGCCGCTTCTGTCTAATTCCGTGCACTGCACTTTAAACAATCGATTGCCGCCTGCGCGGCAATGACGGATTGGAACGAAACTTAAATCCCGTTGAGCACGCAAGCGATTAAGGTGAATTGCCCGCAGAGCAAGAGAAGATGCCCTGAGTTACCGGGTCGCCTTTAGATGAAGGTGAATTGAGAAGCAAGAGAGGCTGGCATGTGCCATCTTAAGACCTTTGGCGAAACAAAGGTCTTAAGGCGCTGTGGGTTGCCACCGACAGGAAAAAAGAATTAGCCTGACTTTATCCCAGAAAAACTTTAGTGCACGCTTCTGTGTACGGAATGACGGTGCAGAGACAGACCGTTTCTGCCCAACTCCAAACACCCAGAATTAACTCAGAGCCTCCCTTAAGCCGTTTGCCACCAGCCTAATTCTGAATGTTCGTTTTCTGGCTGATCCCATCCACCGCGAACTAATTCGCCCAGGATTAAATCTGGATCTATTTGTTTCACGAATTGAGCAACCTTAAGCGCATCGTCTCGGTTAATGTCGACAGCATCATCGTCCTCAGCATTTACATACGCAGATACCGAAGAGACTTTTCTTACGCCCGCCTCTGATGCAATAGCAATCTCAAAACAAACATCGCTACCTTGTATCACATAGCCATGCTCTCTCTCTTGCGTGATAATTTTGTATTCGCTCATATTTTGTTTAATTTCCTAACTCATCTTGATCAGCTAATGAAAAAAGCCCAGTTCCTTTCGGGACTGGGCTCTTTATTTTCAAAGTCTGTCTTAGCTTCTAACTTTCAAGACAGACATTTAGATCACTTACGACAAATCACGACCTTTGCCTGCGGCGATACGCAAACGAAGCGCATTTAGCTTGATAAAGCCATCTGCATCTTTCTGATCGTATGCACCAGCATCATCTTCAAATGTCGCGATGCTTTCGTCGAACAAGGTATCTTCTGACTTACGACCAACAACGATGACGTTGCCTTTGTAAAGTTTCAAACGCACAACACCGTTCACGTAAGTTTGTGTCTCGTCGATCAATGCTTGAAGCGCTTTACGCTCTGGTGACCACCAGTATCCGTTGTATACAAGCTCTGCATACTTAGGCATCACACTGTCTTTAAGGTGCGCAGCTTCTTTGTCTAGCGTGATTGATTCGATCGCACGGTGTGCTTTAAGCATGATGGTGCCACCAGGTGTCTCATAACAACCACGTGACTTCATACCAACATAACGGTTTTCTACGATGTCTAAACGACCAATGCCGTTTGCGCCACCCACTTCATTCAAGTGCGCTAGCACTTCTGCAGGAGTCATCGCTTTCCCGTCAACCTCAGTAATATCACCCTTCTCGTAAGTTAGGTCGATATAGGTTGCTTTATCGGGTGCATTTTCAGGAGATACAGACCAACGCCACATATCTTCTTCTGCTTCTGCCCAAGGATCTTCAAGAATGTCACCTTCGTATGAGATGTGAAGGAGGTTCGCATCCATTGAGTATGGTGATTTACCTTTCTTCGTTTCGATCTCAATACCGTGTTTTTCACAGTAAGCAAGAAGGCTTTCACGGGAGTTAAGATCCCATTCACGCCAAGGCGCAATCACTTGCACACCAGGCTTAAGTGCATATGCACCTAATTCAAAACGAATTTGGTCGTTGCCTTTACCGGTCGCACCGTGAGAGATCGCGTCTGCACCTGTTTCATTCGCAATTTCAATGAGCCGTTTTGCGATAAGGGGCCGAGCAATAGAAGTGCCTAGAAGGTATTCACCTTCATAGATGGTGTTCGCGCGGAACATTGGGTATACGAAATCACGTACAAACTCTTCACGGACATCTTCGATGTAGATTTCTTTAACACCTAGCGCTTCAGCTTTTGCGCGCGCTGGCTCGACTTCTTCACCTTGTCCCAAGTCTGCAGTATAAGTGACTACTTCGCAGTTATATTCTTCTTGTAACCATTTTACGATTACAGAAGTATCTAGGCCGCCAGAATACGCTAACACGACCTTATTTATACTCGACATAAAGGCTCCCAAAACCTGTTATAGATTTTGCTTATATTAAAAAAGGGGTGCGTATTCTACAGAAAGGAGTGATGGAAAAACAACCAAAAACAACAACTTAATTCAGCTCACCCTCAGGATTTTCTTTTGAAGGCAAAGAAAGCTGCTCTCCGCGCACTAAACGAACGGTACTTCGGCGGTTTTTCGCTTTATTTTTTGAGTTTTTATTACCTGCGACGGGATAGCGTTCGCCATGATAGCGAGTCTGTATCATCTCTGAATTGATGCCGCTTTTTGTCAGATAAGCTGTCACCGCTTCGGCACGCATTTTCGATAATCGACGATTATAAATCCTACGCCCCGTTGAATCGGTGTGGCCATCCACATAGACCGCAGTGACGTTGCTGTCGGCGCGAACATAAAGAACCACCATATCTAAACGCGCTTTATCTTCTTTCAGAAGAATCGCTTTGTCTGATTCAAAGTGCACACGAGTTCTCTCGACTTGTCGGAAGTTAACCGGCAGCAAAGATGATATGCAGTCTAAATAAGCTTCATAAACATTGGCAAAGCCGATACTACTTAGGGATAAACGCACTGAGGCATCGCTATACCACGACTGACGCGTGAACGTAGGCATCATTCCTTCTAACAGACCTTTCATTAGATCGTGTGAACGACGACTTTCTACTTTTAAAGGCTTATCGCCTTGCACAACGTCAACATAGCCTAAGTCGCGAATCGCCTGCCCCGGCCTCCAGTCTGAAGCTTCTACGACCAAAGCAGCCTTGCCTGGCTTCATTGGATTGGAATTGGTTTGCGAATAGAAATACAGATCTTCACCGGCCTCATGATAGAAAATACCTTGGCCATAACGGGGAATATCATGAATCACGCTGCATTCAAAAATACTGGTGGAGATATACCAAGCACTGCGCTCCATAGGAGCAAGGTAACGCAATTCTTGTTCGGCGTAAGTTGCCGAGGAAAGCATTAAACCTAAGAGTATTGATAAATATTTAAACATCTAATTCATCTGTTATTGGGCGCGTTTACGCCGTAATAGGCAATTCTTTGCCGTGGAGATCCCAAATCTCAAATAAGCTCTGTTATACTCGTTTGCGCGAGTGACAGTAGTAAGGGCAAAGCGTGTCAGGATCTAATTCCACAATGCAAGAACATAATAACGATCAAGATAGCAATTCTCATTCCATTTCAGCGAGATTCCGCGGGTTCTTACCAGTTGTTGTCGACGTCGAAACAGCCGGCTTTAACTCTCAAACTGATGCTCTACTTGAAATAGCCGCTGTGATACTAGACATGAACAGTGACGGACAACTGTACTGCAAGGAGACCGTTCATTGTAATGTTGAGCCTTTTAAAGGCGCCAACCTTGAAAAGTCTGCGCTCGAATTCACAGGCATTGATCCCTACTCACCATACAGAAACGCACAACCTGAAAAGCTCGCACTCGACAAAATTTTTACACCAATACGTCGTGCTGTAAAAAATACCGGGTGTACGCGTGCTATTTTAGTTGGCCATAATTCGTCGTTTGATCACAATTTTGTATTTGCTGCTGCAGAACGCACAGGTATCAAACGCAACCCGTTCCACCCTTTCTCAAGCTTCGATACCAACACTCTTTCGGCCTTGGCCTTTGGGCAAACAGTTCTAGCTAAAGCATGCTCTGCCGCCGGAATCGCGTTTGATGGACACGAAGCACACTCTGCAAAATACGACACAGAGAAAACAGCTGAGCTGTTTTGTACCATCATCAATAAATGGTCAAAACTTGGCGGTTGGCCACTTGATCAAAAGATCGGTATTTAAGAGTCTTCGACGCACAAAAAAGCCGAGCAATGCTCGGCTTTTTTATTCCCATATTTAAACAGGAATTACAAAGTGTCTGAGTTCTCAGAAAGGTAAGCTGCAACGCCATCAGGAGAAGCATCCATACCTTTGTCACCTTTGTTCCAACCAGCTGGGCAAACTTCACCGTGCTCTTCGTGGAACTGAAGAGCGTCAACCAAACGGATTAGCTCGTCCATGTTACGACCTAGTGGTAGATCGTTAACGATCTGCGAGCGAACCAAACCTTCTTTGTCAATCAAGAAAGCACCACGGAAAGCAACGCCGCCTTCTGACTCAACGTCGTATGCTTTACAGATGTCGTGCGCCATATCTGCAGCTAATGTGTAACCTACTTGGCCGATACCACCATCATTAACTGGAGTATTACGCCATGCGTTGTGCGTAAAGTGAGAGTCGATAGAAACACCGATCACTTCAACGCCACGCTCTTTGAAGTCAGCCATACGGTGATCAAGAGCGATCAACTCTGATGGACAAACAAACGTGAAGTCTAGCGGGTAGAAGAAAACAAGACCGTACTTGCCTTTGATAGCTTCAGATAGGGTGAACTCGTCTACGATAGAACCGTCGCCAAGAACTGCTGGAACAGTAAAGTCAGGGGCTTGCTTGCCTACTAATACGCTCATTTATTATCTCCAAATGTTGATTGCGTTTTTGATATTTGTCAGAGACGCTTTACGCCTCAAGCGATGTACAAAGTCGACTTATGGTACAACGACTAGGCTGGTTGTCCAATAAGAGATAGCGCTTATTTTTCAGAAACGAAAAAGCCCCTACCAAGGCAGGGGCTTTTTTCTTATACGCTGGATTCTACCAATGAATTCCTCGCATGATCGCAGCAAAGGCCATTTGCTCCGTCGAGACTTTTGGCTTATCAGCTTTCTGGTCTTTACCTTGCGCCGCTGCAGAATCTGGGAACATTTTGTAACCCGTATTCATAATAATCTCACCCGCTTTTGGTACGAGAGCATGTAAGACTTGTGCAAAAATACCTAGTCGCGTCGCGATACGCTTCGGACGATGAACGATTGCTTTCGCAATTAAATCTGCTGCATCTTCTGGCGTTAGCGTTGGCACCGAGTCGTAGATCTTAGTTGGACCGATCATTGGCGTTTTTACCAACGGCATGTTGATGGTCGTAAAACTCACATTACTATCTGAGAATTCTGCCGCAGCACATCGCGAGAACGCATCCAATGCTGCCTTCGAGGCTACATACGAAGAGAAACGCGGAGCATTTGTCAAAACACCGATAGATGAGATATTTACAATATGACCTCGTCCCTGCTCAAGCATCTTCGGAGCAAAACCAAGTATCAAGCGAAGCGAGCCGAAGTAATTAAGCTGCATCGTTCTCTCGAAATCGTGGAAACGATCAAACGAAAGGTTTATAGAACGACGAATCGAGCGACCGGCATTATTGATTAAGAAATCAACCGGGCCGTGATCCTTCTCAACTTCAGCAACAAAACGATCACAGTCTTCCATATTCGAAAAATCACATTGGTACGCGTAAACAGTACCGCCGTTTTGCTCAAGCTCGTATTTAACTTCTTCAAGCTTGTCAAGTGTACGCGCTGCGATACAGGTAATCGCACCTGCTTCCGCTAAGACTTTTGCCGTTGCTAAACCAATGCCTGAAGTCGCACCGGTAATGACACATACCTTACCCTCAACCGTGCCACGTAAAGTGCGATCTTTATATAAGTCAGGATCAAGATTACGCTCCCAGAAATCCCAAATCGGTGCGGAATAAGACTTAAGATCTGGACATTCTATACCCGAGTCACGGAGTACTCGCTCTGTTTCACGCGAATCAAATTTAGTTGGATAGTTGATGAACTCCATCGCTGACTCTGGAACACCAAAGTCATTCAAGAACACTGACGTTAAACGCTTGACCGGCGGCAAGTTCTTAACGCCGTTGCGAAGCATTGAAGGGATAAAGTTGAACATTTGCGCATCAATACGCATCGCCATCGTTGGCGCATGACCTGCCTTCGCAAAGATGTTCAAAACTTCACCCAACTTATATGGATCAGGATCTGTTAGATGGAAACAGCCGCCATCTTCACCTTCAACATGCGAAATGTACTCTAAAGCATCAACGACAAAGTCAACCGGCACGATATTCATTCGGCCGCCTTCAACACCAATCGTTGGCATCCACTGAGGAATTGCTCGACGAACTTTTTGAAGCATTTTAAAGAAGTAGTAAGGGCCGTCGATCTTATCAATCTCACCCGTCTTAGAATGACCAACAACCATACCCGGGCGGTATACACGCCATGGCACTTTGCACTCTTCACGCACAATTGCTTCTGAATCATGTTTAGTGCGCAAGTAAGGGTTATTAAGCTTTTGCGCTTCTTTGAACATATCTTCACGGAACACACCACGATACAAACCGGCTGCCGCGATAGAGCTAACGTGATGGAAGCACCCTGCTTTCATTGCTTTTGCAGCAGCAATCGCATTGCGTGTGCCATCAATATTCACTGCTTGCTGCACTTCTTCAGAAGCATATAAATCATAGATCGCTGCAAGATGATAAAAATGATCAACCTTACCTTTAAGCTCATCCATATCTGCTTTAGCAATACCAAGATTTTTCTTGGTCAGTGTGCCTTTCACAGCAACAACCTGCTTTGATGTTGCACCAATACGCTCAAGCAATGCGTCGTATTTATTCATGCTCGACTCTTGCATTAAGAGGTATATGGTCTCGCCACGTGCTAATAACTTTTCTACAAGAAAGCGTCCAATAAAGCCGGTTCCACCGGTAATGAAATAACTCATCGTTTTATCCTTAGGCAGTGATCTCAACACGTATGCTGAGCTAATTCTTAGATTTATTAAAATTTGAGGAACAAAAATACGCTCAATGATTCCTAATGCAATCAATATAAGTCACGTCCTCATAGAGCAACAACTCCAATTTTTTATAATTCAAATTTTGTTAAACGCACGATCAAACTATAGTAATCACAACCGGATCACTTTTCCGATAACAAGCAGTTGCTAAGCTACGCTCGGCTTTATTCCAGTTTCAAGGAGACCCACTCGGTGATATACCGTACGCTTCTCGCCTTTGGCACACTATTTTTACTCGCGCTCAGCGCAACTTCATCAGCAATTGAACTTAACTTCGATATTGAAAAGAGTCCTAACGACAAACGTGAATATGCATCGTTCACTCTCGAGAACAAACTCGACGTTCTAATCATTTCTGACAAAGAAGCGGACAAAGGCGCTGCTTCTCTCGATATTAAAGTGGGAAGTTCACACGACCCAATCGAATTTCCAGGATTGGCGCATTTTCTTGAGCACATGCTCTTTCTCGGGACCCATAAATATCCAGAGCCTGACGCATATCAAAAGTTTATTAGCGAGCATGGGGGCGGTCATAATGCCTACACATCACTTGAACACACTAATTACTTCTTTGATGTGTCCGCCGAATACCTAGAGCCAGCACTCGATCGTTTCTCTCAACAATTCACTGCACCATTGTTTAACGCAGATTATGTGCAACGAGAAGTCAATGCAGTGCACTCAGAATACAGTTCAAAAATCCAAGATGATGGTCGTCGCTACTTAGAAAGTTTCAAAGCCATATTAAATCCCGATCATCCCTACAAAAAATTTGCAGTTGGTAACTTAGAAACCTTAGTTGATAAGCCTGACATTACTCTGCGTGAAGCGCTCTTAGAGTTTTACGACATGCAGTACTCAGCAAACCGAATGAAGCTCACTGTACTTGGCAAAGAAGACCTTGAAACACTATCCAGCTGGGTGGAAGAGAAATTCTCAAGCATCGCGAACAAAAATTTACCTGAACATAAAACCACGACACCATTTTTTAGCGGTGGTTTTTTACCAGCAAAAATTCAAGTCAAAAGTATCAAAGACACACGAAGTATTTCATTAAGCTTCCCTATTCCGACGTCTCGTCCTTACATCAATACGCAACCTCTTGGATATATTGCCAACCTTATAGGGCATGAAGGAAAAGGCAGCCTGCTTTCCTCTCTTAAAAAGAAGCAGCTTGTTGATACGCTATCTGCTGGCCCTCAGTTCGACACAGATAATCAAGGGATGTTTATCATCTCTATGAGCCTTACCGAGAAAGGCCTAAAGCAACAAGATGAAGTCATCAATGCCGTATTTGCCTACATCAACCTGCTAAAACAAAACGACCTCAATGAAATGTATTTCACTGAACAAAAACAACTGTCAGAAATTGCATTCAAGTTCCAAGAAAAAGTCCCAGCGCTGTCCTACGTCAGAAGCTTGTCCTCAGCACTGCATGAGTTCTCGGCACAGGATATTCTCAGCGCGCCCTACAAGCTAAACAAGTTTGATAAGGAATTAATTAGCGATTACCTACACCTGCTTACACCCGACAATCTTTTAGTTAGCGTAAAAGCAAAAGATCTAGAAACCGATCAAGAAACACAATGGTTTAAGGCGCCCTACTCGGTTAAAAGCCTATCTGTGAGCTTGGTAAATCAACTTAAAAAGGCGGAAGCTAGCAAAGACTTAGCCTTGCCTGAGCCAAACAACTTCATCCCGAGCAACACCGAGCTCAGCAAAGCAGAAAACAACCCGATTCCAGTGCTGCTCTCGGCACCTAAAGGAATGGAATTATGGCACGCGACTGACACAGAATTCGGGACACCAAAATCAACATTCTTTGTCAGCATTCGCTCTCCTCATGCGGTCGATACTGTCGAACACTTGGTTATGACGCAGTTACTCGTTTCGATGCTAACAGATAAACTCGTGGAATTTTCTTATCCCGCTTATCTTGCTGGTTTGAGCTACGACCTATACAAGCACCTTAGAGGTGTTACGCTCAAAATAGCGGGATACAACGATAAGCAAGATGTACTTCTTGAAACAATCTTGAAGAAAATCAAACACAGTGAATTAAGAGATGAGCGCTTTGAAAACATCAAAGAGCGACTGAAAAGATCTCTTGAAAACGAAAAAGAAAGAAAGCCATTCCAGCAAGCCATCACAGCGATTCAAGATGACATCCTTAGCCCGTCTTGGAACTCAGAAGAAAAGCTTGTCGCACTTGAAAAGATCTCTATCGAGCAGCTGCGAGAATTTAAAAATCTGTTTTTCTCGACCGTAGATACCGCAGTACTTAGCAACGGTAATGTCGAACAAGATAAAACCGAAAAGATGGCAAAACTTGTTGAAAAACATATTCTCGAGCCCGCTAAGATTCAGAGTGTGGAGCGCGCAAGTGTTCTTAATTTAGAAGGTGAAGAAGACTGGGCTAAAGCGCTAGATATTGACCACCCCGATTCGAGCATGGTGTTTTACATGCAAGGCGAAACTAAAAGCTATTCTGAACGCGCACTGTATTCACTAATGAGCCAGGCAATCGGCAATGACTATTATGCTCAGCTTAGAACCGAGAAACAGCTTGGCTATATCGTGTTCGCAACACCTTACCCATTACTTGAAGTTCCGGGAATAGCGTTCATTGTTCAATCGCCAAGTGCCAGCACAGACCAGTTATTTAATGAAACACGAACATTTCTGAACGCTCAAGTTGACCGTATTAATTCGCTTTCAGAAGAAGAATTCGCTCGTTATAAAAAAGCAGTGATCTCCCGCTTAGAAGAAAAAGAGACCAATATTGGGCAGCGAAGCAATCGATACTGGAGCGAGATAGACAAGAAAGCTGCCAAGTTTGATAGCGAAGAACAAATGATCAATGCGATCGAAGCAATCACTATCGACAACTTTAGATCTTTCTACACAGAGCGTGTAAAGAAAAAAGGTTCAAACTTGATTATGGTAAGCAAGCATCAAACGTCACAAGATGATGCCATCACCCAACTTCAGAAATTACTAAATAAAAAAGAGAGCGCATGGCTCTCTCTTTCAAACTTCGATAAGTAGTATGGTCTAACGATTCAGGCGTTCGTCGATCAAGACATCGACAACGCTTGGGTCTGCCAACGTAGACGTATCACCAAGACTGTCATACTCATTCGCTGCAATTTTTCTCAGAATACGACGCATAATTTTACCTGAACGCGTTTTAGGAAGACCTCCTGAGATCTGGATCAAATCTGGTGTTGCGACAGGGCCGATCTCTTTACGCACCCAATCTTTGAGCTCACTCACAAGTGCAGTAAGATCAGACAAATCAGCATCTGCCATCATCGAAACATAGACGTAGATGCCCTGCCCCTTGATGTCATGCGGAAAACCAACAACCGCCGCTTCAGCAACAGCGCTATGAGCAACAAGCGCGCTCTCTATCTCGGCTGTTCCCATGCGGTGTCCAGAGACATTCAATACATCATCGACTCGACCAGTAATCCAGTAGTACCCATCTGCATCACGTCTAGCTCCATCACCCGTAAAATACATTCCTTCATACGTCGAAAAATAGGTTTGAATAAAGCGCTCATGATCACCGTAGACGGTGCGCATTTGACCAGGCCAACTATCCATTAAGACTAAATTCCCTTCACATTCGCCTTCTAGAATATTGCCTTCGTTATCCACAATCGCAGGTTTCACACCAAACAATGGACGCGTTGCTGAGCCTGGCTTCAAAGTCGTCGCCCCTGGAATAGCGGAGATCAATACGCCGCCGGTTTCGGTTTGCCACCACGTATCAACAATAGGACAACGTTTTTGTCCGACTACTTCGTAGTACCATTCCCAAGCTTCTGGATTAATTGGCTCGCCCACCGAGCCTAAAAGACGAATGCTATCTCGGTTGTAGGATTGAACTTTATCATCACCAGCAGCCATCAACGCGCGAATTGCGGTCGGCGCGGTATAAAATACGTTCACCTGATGTTTTTCAACAACCTGCCAGAACCTAGAAGCATCAGGATAATTTGGCACGCCTTCAAACAACACTGTTGTCGCACCATTACACAATGGACCGTACAAAATATAGCTATGCCCAGTAATCCATCCGAAATCCGCGGTACACCAGAAAACTTCGCCCTCGCGATAATCAAATACTTTCTCATGCGTAAAGGATGCGTAAGTAAGATAACCACCAGTCGTATGCAAAACGCCCTTAGGCTTGCCAGTTGAACCAGAGGTATACAGCATAAACAAGGGATCTTCAGCGCTCATCGGTTCAGCGTCACAATAAGCACCCTGACGCTCCATCAACTCATGCATCCATACATCACGACCTTCAACGAATGACACATCGCCACCCGTGCGCTGAAGCATAACGACATTCTTCACATGCCCGATATTCCCTACTTCAAAAGCCTTATCCACGTTATTCTTTAATGGAATAGACTTCCCGCCACGAATACCCTCATCAGCCGTAATCAACCATTTAGACTGACCATCTTCAATTCTGGCTGCGAGAGCTTCCGGGGAAAACCCCCCAAAAACAACGGAATGCACGGCACCGATGCGCGCACAGGCCAGCATAGCGATGCCTGTTTCTGGAACCATCGGCATATATAAGGTGACGATATCCCCTTTCTCTACACCTAATTCTTTCAGGCCGTTCGCAAGACGACATACTCTCTCATGCAGCTGTTTGTATGAGATATGTTCAGATTGGGAAGGATCATCACCTTCATAGATAATCGCAGTTTGATCGCCCTTATCAGCCAAGTGACGGTCTAAACAATTGTAGGACGAGTTCAAGATACCGTCTTCAAACCAACGAATATGCAAATCTTTCGATGCATAAGATACGTCTTTGACTTTGGTAAACGGCTTAAACCAATCGATTCTTTTGGCTTGCTCTGCCCAGAAACTCTCTGGGTCATCAATAGATGCCTTATATAGCTCTAAATATTGGTCTTTGTTAAGCGTTGAAAATTCTTCAAGTTCAGGAGAAACAGGATAAATATGTTGCTCTGTCATGGCGCTTCCTCTTATTTTTGTTAGGCAGCTGGGCAACATTTATAAGAACTTAGCACGGACTAAGTCGCAGCTTTTGCTACAAATGATGCCTAGATAATTTCAGCATCAAAAAGCTACGCTCAGTCCCGAGACGAGTCAACCAATGAGGCGTATTTTATAGACTCGAGTAACGTTTCAAGAGGGACGGTATTAGATGAGCTACGAATTTGCTCAGCCAACTTACTCTGAGAACCAAAACCTTTCTCATCGTAAACACTCTGCTCGGAAGGTTCATCAACACGAATTTCCTCACGATCCAAAGCCTCTACTGAACTCGCTGATGGCGCTGGCATGCCAGTTGGCTTCGCCAACTCAAGACGCTCATATTCTGCGAGCAACAAAAGACGATGCTCTTCATTGATAGAGCTAGGCGTTAACGTGCTTAACAAGCCATGCAATAAATCGATTGCAGAATCACCTAACCGATCTCCGTAGGCATAAATACAACTAGAAATAAGTGTCGTGACTTGCTCAGGCGTTGTATTTGGATCGGTAAAGAAACGGTTCATGCGAATACGCAGATCAACCCACGCATTTTCAGACTGATCAGAGAGTAATTCCTGACTCTCAGGCTTAGCGGTTTCCGCAGCGATTGTCTGTTTTTGTTTTTTGATCTGCTCTTGAACTTGGCTCAATGACTCTTTGTAGGAGCCAGAATTCAAATCCACAACCATGGCAGGCTTGTCTTCTCGGACACGCATACCATCAGGACGAGAAACGTCAGGACTAGAAACAGGAGGCTCTGGATGCGCAGTAAACGTATTGGTTTGCGCAGCTTCTTCGACTTTCTTTCTGGCAAGCTCCTGAGAACGATCTACAAGCTTTTTCCAATAACTACTAAATGCGAGTTTCGGCACTTTGGGGGCGTTAAATAAGTCATCAACGCGCTCCGCCAAGCGATAAAAACCTCGTGCTGATGGGTCCTCTTTTTGGAACAGCGCGACAGGACGCTGCAACGCGACCGCACTACGCATGCTTTCGTCCATCCACAAAGCCCCTAGCTGCTCTGTACGTAAACCCAAATACTTCTTAACCGCAGCCTCGAAACGTCGATACACTTTTTCAGCTTGTCGCGCATTCGTTGCCATATTTACGATGACTTCGACTTTGCGACGGTATCCACGACGACGCAACACTTTGAGCAAAGAGAACGCGTCCGTTAACGAAGTAGGCTCTGGAGTAATAACGACTGCTGCAACCTGCGATGCTGCAACAAAATGCAGCACTGTGGGAGAAATACCCGCTGCCGTATCAACCAGCAGATAATCGTAATTAGGTTCTAGGGTGCTAATTGAATCAACAAGACGAGATTGCTGTTGCAGATCTAACTCAACACATTGAGCGAAGCCTGAGGCACCAGGAATGATATGAATACCCTCTGGACCTTCAAGAACAATATCTTGAATCTCTTTTTCGCCGGTAAACAAATGCTCAAGCGTATAAGCAGGATGGAGACCCAACATCACGTTGATATTGGCTAGCCCAGTGTCTGCGTCAAACAAGCATACTTTCGAGCCATTCTTCGCGAGCGCGATAGCTAAATTTACAGAAACGCTTGTTTTACCAACACCGCCTTTACCACCGGTAATCGCGAGAACACGAGGCATTGGTTTTTGAGACTTTGACTTATTCAAGTTAATGACGTTCATCGGGCTCGCTTTTTGTTGTTTCAAGCTCAAACGCGAATTAGGCAATATGGCCTATCGGTTGTGCTTTTATCGTTGTATTTCAGTAATTCTAAAGGCTTTGCGGAATCATAAAAAGGATTGACAAGCCACAAAACGCGCGAGCTTTGCTCACAATACGACCAGGAAATTCAAGCATCACATAAAAAAGAACGCGCAAACTTTTAATTTTTAAGGAATATTGTCTAAGCTTAAAAAAAAGCTATAAATCCTATTTTTTTGCGAACATGCCAGTCAATTCACAAAACATTTTAAAAGAACTTGAAGTCAGCAAACTACCTACTTTGCCTAGCATCTTGGCTGACGTATTAGATAGCTGCCAAAACCATGATTCAAGTTTTCAGTCGCTTGCAGAAATCATCGCACGTGATGCGAGCATCTCTGCACGCGTTGTGACAATGGCCAATTCAACTTTGTATAACCGCGGCACCCCTATTCGTTCTTTAGATCGTGCTTTGCTAGTACTTGGCATCGACACCATTCGAACGATTGTAATCACGGCGTCTATCCACCAGTTTTTTTCAGGTTTAAGCCACGGAAATCATGAGTTTTTAAAAGAGTTCTGGCGACGGTCTTTGAGCTGCGCATTACTCGCCAAATCTCTCGCCATACTCACAAGCTACCCTAAACCAGAAGAAGCCTACTTGACCGGCTTATTACACAACATTGGAGAACTCGTACTCTCAAGAAACTTCAACAAAGAATATTTAACTCTGAGAGAAGAGCAGCCCGACGAAGATAAACGCTTAAAGCATGAGTTGGGTACATTCGGTATTGATCACGCAGAACTTGGTGCACAACTCGCAAACGAATGGGGGCTAAGCCCTTATGCAATCGATGCGATTCGTTATCATCACGCAAACACAGTCGACATTCTGGGCGCTCAGCATTTGGTCAAAATATTGTATGCTGCAAGCGCTCTTAGCAATGATGCGCAACAGAGCATGCAGCAGAGTGTTGAAACGACGAACAGCTTATTTGAACTCAACCCATCCCTCATCTCTGAAATCTGTCGAAAAATAGATGAAGAAGTTATCCAAGTAGCTGAGAGCATGGGCGTGCAACTCGACAAACAAGATGATCAAGAAGCACATATATCTTTAGCACGAGCCATTAGAGACCAAAATCTTCAAAACATTTCTCGGGATCTTGTTTCAAAAGCCAAGACAAAAATAGAACTCGCAACCCAAATTCAGCACTCTCTGTCACTACTGCTTGGCACTCGCCAAACGGCACTATTTTGGAACGAAGACAACGAACTTGTTCTTATCGAAGACAGCTACGAAGCACCACTTTGTTTCCCTCTAAATGAGGGCAGTAGTCTTGCGGCGAAATCTGCACTGAGAAATGAAGTGCTCAGCTCAATCGATGATGACTCTGCCTTTGTTGCTAACCAACAAATTCTCCGGTTGCTCGATGCACAGCACATGCTCTGTCTTCCTCTACTCGATGGGGAGCGCATCATCGCAGTCATCGCTACAACATTGCATTCAAATAAGGAAAGACTTCATCCTAATTTCTTAAGCATTCTGATCAGCCAATTTAAGCGCCAATGCATAGATATAGAGCAAGCCCACTGCGCAGAAAACACTGATTCTGAAATCAACTCATTAAACGCAAAGGTTCGCGAGATTGCACATGAGGCGAACAACCCTCTTAGCATCATCAATAACTATTTGAGCAGCCTTTCCCTGAAACTCAGCGAAGAAGACGAAGTACAAGAAGAACTACAAGTTCTTAAAGAAGAGCTAGAGCGCGCAAGCCAGATAATCTTTCGATTAAGGGATCTGCAGCAAGATATTACGCACGATGAAGGCGACGCTGACATCAACTTAGAAATCAAAAACCTTCTAACCCTGTACAAAAGTTCACTATTCTTGGCCAAGAGTATCGACAGCGAATACCTGCCAGATAGTAGCCTACGCCCAGTCGACATCAGCCCTGGCAGTCTGCGGCAAATATTAACTAACCTTATGAAGAATGCCGTCGAAGCAATGCCTGAGGGTGGTAAAATCAGTATTGCTACAAAAAGCAGCATCAACGTCAACGGCCATAGCTTTTGTGAAATAAAAATCACTGACAATGGTCCAGGTATTCCAGAAGAAATACAAAAGAACTTATTTACGCCAGTTTCGACTACCAAAGGAGCAGGCCACTCAGGTTTAGGGTTGAGCATTACGAAAAACCTCGTAACGGAAGCGCGAGGAACAATCACATGTAGAAGTGATGGCAAGGGCACCCAGTTTCAAATATTGCTACCAGAGCAATAAATAAATTCAAACCGCTTAAATAGGAAGCGGTAGAACTGGATAGTTCCACTTTACAAACTACTATAGTGCGAGCGGTTAACAACTAGAATGAAAATCATAAAGTCGAAACAGGTGGCAAACCTGGATATTGAACAGGCAAAAATACTTGTAGTAGATGATGAGTATCGTCTGCTAACAAGCTTGGAGGCACTCCTCGTTGCACAAGGCTTTGATGTCACGACAGCCTTGGGCGGCTTAAATGCATGCGAAGCCTTGAAACAAGATAGCTTCGACTTAGTGTTGCTCGACTTAAACATGCCCGACATTGACGGTCATCAGGTCATGGATTTTGTTGCTGAAAACAACATGGATCCAGCCATTATCGTCGTTAGTGGCGAATCGTCATTCACAGCCGTCAGTAAAGCCCTCCGCCGCGGCGCATATGACTACCTCCGCAAGCCTTACGATTCTGCAGAACTGATCAATACAACACGAAATTGCCTGCAAAAAGTTATGCTTGAGAAAGCTCACCACCAAATGCAGGCACGCTTGCAAAAGTCAGAAGAATTGCATCGTTACATCGTCAATAGCTCACCTGACGTTGTATTTATGCTTGATCGCCAAGGTCGTTTCACCTTCCTTAACCGCAAAGTTGAAACACTGCTTGGCTACAGCAAACAGGATTTATTGGGCAAAAGCTACGAAACTATTATTGAAGCCGAAGATATCGACCGAGCCAACTACATCTTCACGGAACACGGCAAAAAAAGAGATGGCGCTTGGAGTTCTGAACTTCGCCTGAAAGTGAAAAAGAACGAGCACGCTTCACGTCACTTTGAAATTACCTTCTTCCCTATTGAGAGAAAAGTGAAAATCAATGGCGAAGAGTCTCTGCAGGTTGTCGGCACTTATGGCACGGCGCGCGACATAACAGAAAGAAAAGAAGCCGAAGAATTTATTAACTTTCAGGCATATCATGACCTGCTAACACGCTTACCAAATCGCTCACTATTTAAAGATCGACTCAACCTTGCCATGGCGCAAGCTAAACGCAATGACAACCAAGTAGCGGTCATGTTCCTCGATCTTGATCGATTCAAAGTGATTAATGACTCGCTCGGCCATGCAATGGGTGACCGTCTACTGCAAGCCGTAGCAATGCGACTGGATAACGTTATTCGTAAATGCGACACCCTTTCACGGTTTGGCGGAGACGAATTTACGCTATTACTACCAAATATTAATAGCGCTGAAGATGCTCGCATTATCGCTAAGAAAGTCATTAACACCCTTAAAGAACCATTTATTCTGGGCGAACACGAAGTATTCGTTGGCGTTAGTATCGGCATTTCTATGTTCCCGACAGCTGGCGACACAGTAGATCAATTGATTCAAAATGCCGATGTAGCGATGTACCACGTGAAATCGCGCGGGAAAGACGGTTACCAGTTCTTTAGCCCTTCAATGGAAGTAGCTGATTCAAACCGCATTAAGCTCGAACGAGAGATTCGCAGAGCATTAGAAAACAACGAATTCAAGGTATTCTACCAACCACAGATTAATGCAAAAACGAACGATGTTATTGGTGTAGAAGCGCTAGTGCGCTGGCAACACCCTACTCGCGGTTTGGTATTCCCGGGTGAGTTCTTGCCTTTGGCAGAAGAAACAAAGCTACTCACGGACATTAGTGAGTGGGTATTAAATTCTGCATGCCAAGAAGTACAAGGCTGGATCAATAACGGACACCCAAACATTCGCCTTTCGGTTAACTTCTCACCCTTGCAGGTCGAGCACCCGCGATTTGTAGATCATTTGCTCGAGACACTTGAAAGAAACAACTTCCCTGCAACAAACCTAGAAGTTGAGATTACCGAAAACGCGATCATGAATGACCTTGATCAGATGACCAAAAAGCTCAATCGCTTATCTGAGCACGGAGTAACCATTGCGATCGATGACTTTGGCACTGGATATTCATCCCTCAATTACTTGCGTAAGTTGCCAATCCACACACTTAAGGTTGATCAAAGCTTTGTAAAAGACATTGAAGAGACAATGGGCGATGCCTGTATTGTTAACGCCATCATCAATATGGCTCACGGCTTGAAGCTCAATATCGTCGCTGAAGGCGTAGAAACCGAAGTACAACTTCAATATTTGAAAGATTTAGGTTGCCAAGAACTTCAAGGTTTCTATTTCGGAAGAGCAGAACCTGGTGAAGTGATACTTAGTCGACTCGAGAGCCCTCACGCGAAAATTGCCTAGAGCTTTAAGCATTCACCTTACAAACAAAAAAGCGGCTCAATAGCCGCTTTTTGTTTTCGATGTCCCGCTCTAAATATCAAACTTACTCAAAACAGCATGGCTCATTCCGAGTCTCTTTAAGGAAGATTCAAACACCTTATTTTCTGGTACTGCACCCGTGAACATAACAAAGTGCTTATCGTCATTTGATGCCTTATGTGGCAAATCAACCAACAAAGACTCAGCCCTACGCGCAATTGCTTGCGCTGAATCGACAAAGCCCTTTCCTGGCAAAAACCGGGCTATCACATCCTTTAATAAAGGAAAGTGCGTACAACCCAGAACTACAGTATCAACCTGATCATCCGCAATGATTTCTTTTAACTCTCGTTCTATTGCATCGATATCCAAGACCAATCCGTTCAACAAGCGCTCTGCCTGATCCACAAGAACTCTGGAACCGACACGGACAACTTCACAATCGCTCGCAAAGTCATCTATTAACTGTTGAGTGTAAGGACGGGAAACAGTGCCTGGCGTTGCGAGTAATGCAATTTTTTTTGTTTGAGTTAGGGCCGACGCCGGCTTAATGGCTGGCACGACACCGATCACAGGAATTTTAACCAAAGACCGTAAAGCTGGAAGCACCAGCGTGCTTGCGGTGTTACAGGCAATAACGATCAAATCAAATTCGAAACGTTGCTCACTGAACTTTATTAACTGCGACAAACGCTCAATTAAAAAGGCCTCGCCTTTAACCCCATAGGGAAAGCAGGCGTCATCAGCGACATATCTAATCTGAACACCCTCTAGTTGAGACAGAAGAGCTTGGCATATCGACAGCCCTCCTACCCCAGAATCTAGAACTAGTATATTCGCCACATTAATCCTTAAGCATTTGCAATTCGACGCTGACGAAAGCCTAGCATTAAAGCAAAAAAGCAGATCAATACAGGTACTAAGAAGATGTTAATTAACTTCAATTTTGTACCTAGCGCATCAATATCTTGATCTAGCTGATGTTGAACGTCTCGCAGCTGCTTGCGAATTTTTAACTTCTCTTCTTGGAAGCGAAGTAAAGCTTTATTCTGCTCTTCTGTCAGAGACACCACGTCACCGCCATCACGCATTTGCTCAAGCTCAAACATTTGCTCTTCCGTGGCAATTAATTGCGCCTCTAAGGCTTCTTGTTGCGCCAAGAATCGCTCTTCAGCATCTCGTTGCAAGGCCTCAACGCGCTCAAACGGACGGCTATATCGACCTTGACCCCGAATAGAAATCAGCTCTGACTGGCCCGACAAGTTCTCGACTGAATTCAACAGCAAGCTACCATTGTCAGCCCAAGGGCTAATAATTTGTTGTCCAAAGAAATTCTGCACTTGCACCCATAAGCGATCACTGAGCACATCACTATCTGCGACAATCATGATATTGACATTTTCAGAACTCAGTACAGATGGCTCTAACTTAAGGTCTACGCTACCCTCTCCATCGGCCAACTCTTCAGAAACAGTAATCCCATCAGGAAATGCAGATTCTGCAGGACCACCTACTCTTGCCGCGATGGTATAGCGCTGTTCAGTCGGAACAAAGTCATTCATCAAGGTCGAAGGATCATTCAAGGTCGTCAACACATTCACATCTGCCAAAGCACTTTGTGCAGAACTTTGAATAACAGGAGTAAACACCGTACTCGCACCTTCCGCCGCACTCATCGCACCGACTGAAGAAAGATTAATACTTTCCAGCCCAAACATAACAACATCATCTTGCGATAGTGCATTAGGACCAAGGCTCAAAAGCCCTAAATGTCGAGTTGGCTGGCCACCTTGCCCTAGCGACACGACCATTGAGTTTTCGAAATCAGTGATAAATTGTGATTCATCAAATGCAACGCCCCATGACTCGAACAAGGCTGAAATATTGGAGCTCTGAACAGTTGCCATTCCGTTCATCATCGCCATTGTTTCAATGTAAGGGTCAACAAAAACCATCACCTTACCACCAGACAAAGCATATTGATCAATCGCTAGCTGCAAGCGTTGGGATAAATCTTGGGGAGCGATAAGCAGCAGCATATCAACACCTTCGATCGCGTCGGCATCATCCTCAATCCACTCCAGATCGAAATTATCATTGATGAACTGCAATGCAGCCCACTCAGGCGTTTGTTGACGGGACATTACATCAAACCCACCACGAATATCAGCCCCCGAATAAATGCCGATCTTGGGTAAAGTTTCGCGTGATAAAGCGGAAATTAGACGCGTTAGGTCGTACTCAAGGAATGCCTCTTTATCAGGTTGGATAAACGGAACCACTTCTTCTCGACCCGCGGCGTTTTTAGCGACTAAGCCAAAGTAAATTTCATCGCCACGTGCGCCACCCGGAACGCTTTGCAAACCGGCTAAAGCCGCCTCATCCTCTTGTTCGGAAAATGGCGCGGGATCAATCTTGTTAATACTTAGCTTTCCGTTGCTCTTTGACTCGTATTCAGTCAACAACTCTTCAACACGCTTAGCATAGGTTCTTAGCGCTGGTAATTGAGATGTAGCTTGCTCAGAAAAGTAGTAATCGATCGTCACATCAGACTCTAGGTTTTCGAGTATTGACTCTGTGCCGTCAGATAAGGAATACAAACCTCCCTCTGACAAATCAAGTCGCACACCACTGAGCAAATTAGAAGACAAAAGAATGATTAAGAAGAGCGCTACGAACGCAGAAACGAGTTTTAAAATAATTGAACTATTCATGGCGGCCTCCTTAATCTGCTTTCTTCAAGTCAACAACGAGTGATGTTGCGTATAGCCATATACCTATCATGGCAGCAAAATACACAAGATCTCTGACGTCAATTACGCCACGAGAGATCGCGGTAAAGTGGGTTAGAAAGCTCAAGTTCGCCACCGCATCAATTAGCCATAACGGTGCCCAACCTGAAAAAGCGTCTTGCACGATTGGAAATCCAGTCACAACGAGAACAAAGCTCACTACAAGTGTGAGAATAAAGGCGACAATTTGATTCTTGCTAAGCGCTGAAAGACATGAGCCCACAGCTAAAAAGCCACCCGACATAAGCCAAGCACCAATATAGGCACCAAGAATAACACCATTATCTGGGCTCCCAAGATAGTTAACCGTAATCCAAAGAGGAAAAGTTAGCACCAGTGCTAGACCAACAAACAGCCAAGCTGCGAGAAATTTACCTAGAACAACTTGCCACGTAGCAAGCGGCAAGGTCATCAACAATTCAATTGTTCCGCTACGTCGTTCTTCAGACCATAAGCGCATGGTGACAGCGGGAATAAGAACCAAATACAACCAAGGTACAAAGTTAAAGAAAGCGACTAAGTCTGCCTGACCGCGTTCAAAGAATTGACCAATGTAAAAAGTAAATACACCCGACAACATTAAAAAGATAACGAGAAATATATAGGCTACCGGCGTTGCAAAATAACTCGACAATTCACGCCCCAACACTACTTTTAAGGCGTTCATGAGTTCACCTCCTTTGAAGTCATTGTACGAAACACATCATCTAGCTTGCCTTGCTCAACATGCAGCTCATCGATCTGGTAAGAACCGCTATGCAAGACGGCATTCACGTCCGACAAAATTGAATCTTTATTTTCAGACAGCACCTGTAACGCACCTTCAGAAAGTTCGTTCACCTTTGAAACGCGAGGCAATTGAATCAACTTAGCTTTTAGTTCCGAATGTCTTTCAGCAACGTGCACATGAATACTATTGTGATAAACCGATTTGGCCGCCAAATCCTCAGGCGTGCCATCAAACTTAATTGCCCCATCAGAGAGAATCATTGCACGCGTACAAACCGCGCTCACCTCTTCAAGAATATGCGTGGAAACGATGACAATTTTATCTTTAGATAAGTTCTGTATGAGCTCTCGCACTTGATGCTTTTGGTTCGGATCAAGACCATCTGTAGGCTCATCTAAAATCAAAACCTGAGGATCATGAAGAATCGCTTGCGCCAAACCTAAGCGACGTTGAAAACCTTTGGAAAGAGTTTCAACACGTTTATTCAGCACACTATTCAGAGCGACTTTATCAACAGTTTCTTGAATACGCGTATTGAGATCAGACCCAGAAAAACCTCTAACTTTCCCGACAAATCTTAAGGAATCAAGCACAGTCATATCAGCATAAGCCGGCGCACCCTCAGGGAGATAGCCAATCAAACGTTTGGCCTCAACGGGCGTCTTCAGCACATCAAATCCCATTACCGATACAGAGCCTGAGCTGGGCTGTAAAAACCCCGTCAGCATTTTCATCGTTGTCGATTTACCTGCGCCATTAGGGCCAAGAAAACCGAGTATTTCACCTGGTTCAACGGTAAATGTCAGTCCATTTACCGCAAAAAAATCACCAAATTGCTTAGTGAGTTTATCAACCGTAATCATGTTGTTATTCGTCTCTAACTGGGTCATTAATTATGAAAGAAGGCTCTAAACGATTCTATGAGCCACACGCAAGGATATAGAGTCGACGAAGGGCACTTCAAGTTATCACTGCCAACATTTCTACATGGTCATGTTTGTAATATTTATTCAAAGTAATTCACTAACATTTAAGCTTTACGCCAGACAAAACCAAGCCTTACACTATGCGCTACTTTTTTAATGGATGAAGATCCGTATGAGTCGTTTTTTCAAACTTTCTACCCTTCTCTTTACGTTTTTCAGAAAAATTCTTTTTTTGTGGGTACGCGTTGATATCAAAGGCGCAGAGGCCGATGAGCTAGAACTAGACCCAGATAAGCCAGTCATTTATGTTCTGCAATACCGCACATTTTCGGGACGCCTAGTACTCGAAGAATCAACGATTAGACAAAAGCTTCCCTCATCACAAACTAAGCTCGCACTCGGCAACTCAGACGTGCGTCGCTCATTCTTCTTTCTTTACGAGCCTTTGGGCCGACTTTTCAAACGCAAACAACGTCCAACCGTAACAGGCCGCCTAAAACAATTAGCACAGCACGTTGCAGACGATGATGATAGCGACGTTCAGATTGTACCTGTATCAATTTTCTGGGGCCGTGCGCCAACACGTGAGCGCTCGTGGCTTCAATTGCTTTTGACTGACAACTGGTCCGTTGCGAGCCCTCTTCGTCAGTTATTTATCATTCTTCTTCACGGTCGCCGAACTTACGTGCAATTTAGCAAACCTATCTCATTGCAAGAGCTTTATGGCGACAGTGAGAAAGATGCAAAACGAACTCAGCGCATGGCCGCACGTATATTACGTGTGCATTTCAGACGCGTGCGTCAAACGGTTATTGGGCCTAACCTTAGTCACCGCCAAACGCTCGTTCAAACAATCGTGGACACTCCGACCGTTCGCGATGCGATAGCAAAAGAGTCCGAAGCATCAGGCAAACCAAAACAAGAACTCAAACAACAAGCTTTAAAATATGGTGATGAAATTGCCGCGAGCTTGCAGATTTCTACTATCCACTTTCTAGAACGAGTTCTTAATCGCTTATGGAACAAAATCTATAAAGGTATTTACGCCTCAAATGTCGAAGCAGTAAAAGAAGTCACTAAAGACCATGCCGTTGTCTATGTACCCTGCCACCGAAGCCACATTGACTACCTACTTCTTTCTTCTTTGTTGTTCCGAGAAGGCATTATGGTTCCCCACATTGCTGCGGGTATCAATCTAAACCTTCCTGTTGTAGGCAGCATCCTTCGTCGCGGCGGCGCGTTCTTTATGCGCAGAAGCTTTAAAGGCAATAAGCTCTATGCAGCAGTATTTGCCGAGTACATACATATTATGTTCAAACGCGGCTACTCAATAGAGTATTTCGTAGAAGGTGGTCGAAGCCGAACTGGACGAACGCTGCAGCCTAAAGCTGGCATGGTCGCTATGACGGTTGCTAGCTACTTGAAAGACCAGCAAAAACCCATTGCTTTCATTCCCGTTTATTTTGGCTACGAGAAAGTACTCGAAGGCAGTACGTATATGGGCGAACTTCGTGGCAAGGAAAAGCAAAAAGAATCTGTATTCGGTCTATTTAAATCTCTCAAGAACTTACGAAAATCATTTGGTAAAGTCGCTCTGAATTTTGGCGAGCCAATTATTTTAGAGAACTACCTAGATCAAAATCAGTCATCTTGGAAAGATGATATTAAGAGCATTGAGAATATTAACGATCAAAAACCTGATTGGTTTAACGATGTCGTAGGTGGCCTATCAAAAGAAATCGCAACACGCATCAATGCATCAGCCGCGGTTAACCCGGTCACGTTGACAGCCACAGTATTGCTATCGACACAGCGACAAGCCATGGACGCCAACAAACTAGCAGACTTAACTTCATTTTTCGCAGCACTACTTAAAGAGCAAACATACTCTCCATATATCACCTTCCCCGAAGGTACTGGAGAAGAATGGATCGAATACACAGAAGATATGGGCTTACTAAGCCGTCAAAGCAATGAACTAGGCGACATCATTTCATTGAATGATCGCAACGCCGTTTTGCTCACCTATAATCGCAATAACACACTACATCTCTTTGCTATTCCGGCGTTAATCGCCTGCATTACGCAAAACAACCCTGCAATGAGCAGAGCCGAAGTACATCGGATCTTCCGTTCCGTTTACTCTTATATTCGTGCTGAATTATTTATTCAGTGGGAAAGCGCTGAAGTCGACAAAGAATTTGAAGCTTGGTTGAAACTCCTAGCAGAGAAGGGTTTATTAACACTTAAGGACGATGAAGTTCACAGGCCAAATACCGGCAGTAACGAGTTCGTAAAACTAACGACTCTAGCGAGCTTCATCATGCCGACCCTTGAACGCTACTATATTGTGATTGCTATTCTGACACGCAAAGAAAGTGGCTCAATGAACGCTGAAGAGCTCGAGAAGCTTAGTACGCTAATGGCAGAAAGAATGTCTATCCTATTTGGCCTGAACGCTCCTGAGTTCTTCGATAAAACCTTGTTCAGAAACTTCATTTCTATATTGAAAGAGAAAGGCATTCTGGAAGAGAACGAAACAGGCAAACTAAATTACAGCGAGTTGATAAACAAAGCCGCGGAAGACTCTACGTTTGTCTTAAATGGCAATCTTAGACAAGCCATTCTGCAGGTTACATCTGGTCGCTAGACTCAGGCATCTAGGGGCTAACAGACCTTAGCCCTTGCCCCTTACAACTCGGATAAGCTTTTGATCGTATATATATCGTAGCGAGAGCTTTTCCCTTCTAGTTTCAAAGAAGGTTTTTGCCCGGCAATTTCTTTACCTTTCCTAGGGCGTTTCACAACGACACGATATCGCGCATTGTCTAATGCCGCGGACAACAAACGATGATCATCTAAGTTCTCGCCCACTAAATCATGAAAGGCTCGCATTTCCTTTTTAACAGCTGCCGACTTCTCTTGGGCTGGATACATCGGATCAAGATAAATAACGTCAGCAACTGGCTCAGAAGAGCTCTCTAGCTTAGTGATCGCATCACCGTATTGAAGCGTCATACGCTGAGCAATCTTTGCAATCTCCATATCATTAAACGACTGCGCTTCTTCTAAAGCGTGCTGCAACAGAAACTCAACAACAGGCACTCGTTCGTACATATCGACCTTGCACCCTAAGGTAGCTAAAACAAACGCATCTCGCCCCAAACCTGCTGTTGCATCTAACACATGTGGATAGACGCCCTTGTTTAGGCCAACAGCTTTTGCCACTAACTGCCCCTTTCCTCCGCCGTGGCGCATACGATGCGCATTCTTACCACTTAAAAAAGAAGCTGAAATCGGACCAGGAGCGCCCTTTCCCGTTTGATATAGCTTCGGGCCATTCTCATCAAAATAAAGAACGTATTTTGCCTGATCTAACAAAGGGCCTATGAAAAGTTCCAATTGATGGGATTGAGAAAAAGACTGAGCAGAGTCTGCAAACGGAGAAGCGTGATCAGAAACTCCAACCGCTAAGGCTGGCACAGAAGAGTTTGTAGACAGCATACAAATTAAACGTAGATATCAATACCGAGCAATTCGCCGCCCTGATATGACTGTCCGGCCTGCTCTGTTGCGAAGTATTCCTGTAGCGCTTGTTTGTTACGCCCTGTGAGATTTTCGCTTCGTTGCAACTGCTCTAAACGCTCTACTTGTCTCAACTCGGCTTCACGCAATACTTCTGGGGATGCGACGACGCGCGCATCGGCCATAGGCGCTTCTAACACCTGTTGGGCTTGCTTTTGGTCTTGCCTCTTTTCAGTGGCGCCAGGCTGCAGCGATGTAAGATTAATTGAAGGGTTGCCGACTTGCATCGAATATCACATATTTATTGAGGTTGCTGAAGTGTAATGCAAAAACACACTAGGCGACAAATACTAGTACAAAAAGAACAAATCCCAAGGCCAGACGATAGATAACAAAAGGCAAAAAACCTATCTTCTCTAGCAGCTTTAAGAAGAAATGAATACACAGATAAGCACTTATAAAAGAAACAAAGGTTGCAAAAGCAATCAACTGCAATTGGGCATCATGCCCTGTTTCTAACAACTCTTTAGTCTTCAGCAATCCAGCTGCAGCAATCAATGGGACAGAGAGCAAGAATGAAAAACGAGCAGCAGCATCACGCGTTAAGCCTAGCAATAGCGCTGCAGTCATTGTAATACCAGATCGCGAAGTACCAGGAATCAATGCAAGGGCTTGCGAACACCCAATAAGCAATGCCGTTTTGACGTTTACATCAGTCACAGACAAACGTCTTGCACCGCGATGATCAGAAACCCACAATAAGATGCCAAAGAATATAGTGGTAGTAGCAATAACAAGTGTAGAACGAAGATGCTCAGACACGAAGTCGTTGAGAAGAACACCCGCAAGCCCGGCAGGTATCGTTGCAAGAATAATCAACCAGGCCAAGCGCGCTTGCTGCTTTGTTTCAGCCAAAGCAGAAAACTCCGAACCGGGACGAAAAATCGAAGATAACCAAGCTTGAGCAAGCTCGATAAGCTCTTTACGAAAATATCCAACAATGGCAAGCAAGCTGCCAACATGCACCGCGACATCAAATGCTAGCCCTTGGTCTTCCCAACCCAGTAATTGAGACGGGAGGATCAAATGCGCCGAGCTTGAAATCGGCAAAAATTCAGTGAGCCCTTGAATCAGAGCAAGCACAAAGGCTTCTAACCAGCCCATTATTCGTCCTTTTTATTTATTCTCTTCCAGGAAGTTTCTTCCAAGCAACTTGATCACGGATATAAACGGGCGCTGCTTGCTCGGCCGACACAGCTTTGCCTTGTTCAAAATCAATCAAGGCCAACTCTGCGATAGCACGACTTGGATGCTCGAGCACAGCCTCACATTCAGACCAATTACTGATCAAAGAAATTCGATCCTTATAAGCTAGACCGCTGCCAAAAACAGGCATGTTTGTATGATCTTTCAACGCATCCGCGACACATTCTGGCTTGTCGACAGATTCAGGCAACTGCTCTTTGGGGAACCCTTCGATATCTCGCTCATAAACAGACCAATAAATTTCATCCATTCTGGCGTCAATTAAAACGAAGCACTCGTTCTGCTCAGACTCATTCTGCAAAACATGATGCGCAAGCGCCCTCAAGTTAGAGACGCCTACAACAGGAATATCCTTACCGAATGCAATACCTTGAACAAAACCTGTAGCAATACGAAGCCCGGTAAACGAACCGGGGCCTTGGCCAAACGCAAGTGCATCGACATCCTCCAACTTAAGCCCCGCCTCCTCCAAAAGCACCTTCACCATAGGAAGAACATGCTGCACATGACTTCTTGCGGCTTCTAGCGTTTTAGAAAAAAGCTCAGTACCGCACTCACCTTTCAGTAACAAAGTCACTGAACACAATTCAGAAGATGTATCTACAGCTAGGATTGCTGTCATTCTTACCTGCCAAACAAAAATTTAAAAACATATGATAAACGCCAAGCAATAAAAAAGGCAGCTCAAGGAGCTGCCTTTCTTTCAAAGATTATTCGCTTATGCGTCTAACCCAGCAACAATCTGATCACGGATCTTAGACATCTCACCAACGCCATCTACACGAACGTAATTTGGCGCAGCTGCTTCACCTGACTCAGCCCACGCAGAGTAGTACTCAACAAGTGGAGCTGTTTGTGAGTGATAAACATCTAGACGCTTACGTACAGTCTCCTCTTTGTCATCTTCACGCTGAACAAGCGCATCACCAGTAATGTCATCCTTACCTTCAGTTGCAGGCGGATTGTACTTAACGTGATAGACACGACCACTCGCCTCGTGAACGCGACGACCGCTCAAACGACTAACAATCTCTTCATCAGCTACATCAATTTCAACAACGGCATCGATATCAATACCCTGCTTTTTAAGCGCTTCTGCTTGAGGAATTGTGCGTGGGAAACCATCGAACAAGAAACCATTTGCACAATCGTCTTCTTTGATACGCTCTTCGATCAAAGCAATAATTGTCTCATCAGAAACTAGACCACCAGACGCCATGACTTCTTTCACTTTCAAGCCTAGTGGAGTGCCCGCTTTAACAGCTGCACGAAGCATATCGCCCGTTGAGATCTGAGGCACGTCATACTTCTCAGTAATGAATTGAGCTTGAGTTCCTTTACCGGCACCTGGTGCGCCGAGCAAAATAACCTTCATAGATTACTCCAACAATATAGAAAAAACGGTTTGGGTATAGATACAGGCACTAGCTCACGGCTAGCTAAATCATGAGTGAACCGCACTCAACCTGTTATATTTTTACGATTGATACCACTGAAAGGCGGCCATTATAGGGCAATCAGATTGCGGGGCAAAGTCTTGTGCCCCGAGCCACTGAGAATAAAAGGTATTCACCCTGAAAATAATCTGATTTAGGCGACTAATTCGTTCACTAAACCATCAAGAGATTCACATTGCGCGACCGTTGTATCGGCTAAGATAAGCGCTTGTTCCGGGTCGATACCCAAAGCACTGCAACATCCTTCAAAATCTATCGAGCATGGTTCATCACCAACACCATGAAGAGAAAGCAGATAATTAGATAACTGAACTAGCGACACTAGTTCCTGATGCTCACCCTCGTAACTTGGAGATTGATGCATAGCAGCAACTTTAATACAGGACTCTGGCAAGCCCCAAAGCTTCAATAAAATAGCACCAAGGGAGCCATGCCCCAATGAGATAAACTCTTGAGCTGCGCCCATTCCAAATACTTGCTGTTCAATATCACGCATGGTTCTCTCTGGCTCAGCGACACGAAGCTTATTGAGCATGCGATACTCAGGCGGGAAGAGCTGCCCGATGAGCAGTAGACCAAAATTGTGGAGTAAACCAGACAAGTATGCCTCGTGCTCGTCTACACCCAAATCAGGGTTGACCATGACAGAGAGCGCTTGAGTTAACACAGCAGAATGCAAAGCATGACGCCATAATGCATTTAGCCCTAATGGACCATCAAGAGGTAAGGTAAAAGCACGAGCGGATGCAATGCCAAGGGAAAGTTTAGCGACGCGTTCAAAACCTAAGACAGCATTGATCGCCTCTTTCACATCAGTCAAATTACCACGGTAATTGAACAAGGCCGATCTTGCATAACGCATAATTTGCGCAGATAAACTTGGGTCTTGCTCCACAAGCTGGGCCAATTCCTGAACACTAGAATTAGGATCAGACGTAATATGCATGACGCGCACAGCGGTTTCAGGCATCGGAGGCAGACGATAAAGTGTTGTTAGCTTTTTAGCCACATCATCAAGCGAGTAGCCTTTCTCGATATGAACTACTATCTCTGGCGCGCTTAGACTTTCAGAAAAGTCTCCTTTATTGCATTGGTGAAATGCCGCTCGAATCGATAAGCGAGGCAAGTTTAACAAGGTGTTTGCACAACCGCTCGAAGCAAAAATAGCATCAAGCTCGAATACTGAGTGATCAACGTAGACCGTTAAACCATAAGACTGCGCGAGAAGTGGCAAATGCCCATGATCGCAGTCAGCAAACAATTTCCCAGCCTGCTCATCATCAATAATCTGAAATTGTCGACCTGAGAAACGATTTACTGCATCAACATCAGGTCGGCTTTGAAAAGGAATAATTAAAACCGCAGGCCCATCTCGATCGAGTATTAACTGAGTTCTAACCGTGCATTCTGCAACAGCTCCTGCCAACAAAACAGCATGGGACAAATCCCTTGCTCGGGCATGATGAACAAGTTGACACTGGATCGCATTTTCATCGATGTATTTACTTAAACGACTGGCAAGTGGCACGGTACTTCTCTCTAACTAAACTACTCTAAAAATCTGAAGCCTTAATTTGAGGCTTATAGATCAAGTGTAGCGAAGCTGATATTGAGCACTTGTACCGCGTCACAAATGCGGGTTACACAAGGTAGCTATATGTAACGTTGTATGTCCTACCCAGTATTTCGGATCCCCGCCGCGATACCCGCCATCGTTACTTTTAAGGCCGACTCAACTTGTTGTGCCTCCGCTTCAGAAGCATGAGACTGACCGCGACTTCGGTGCAATAATTCCGCTTGAAGATAATGAAGAGGATTTGTGTAGGTTGCACGTACACGCAGCGACTCACCAAATTCGGGACTATCTTCAAGTAGATCTTTTTGCCCCTTGAGCTGATTAACCAACTTCACCATTTTACGGAAGCGACCTCTTAAACGTTTTCCTAATGGCTTTAAGTCCTCGTCCACGAGCATTTGCTCATAGTATCGCGCGATACGCGGATCAGCCTTAATCAAGACCATCTCTAGCATATCCACTTGCGCCCTGAAAAATGGCCACTGCTCAGACATCTCTTTCATCAGTGCATCTTGGTCATTATTTAACGCCTGTTCAAAGGCATCATCACTACCAAGCCATGCCGGCAACATTAAGCGAATTTGCATCCAAGCAAATATCCAAGGGATGGCGCGCAATGTTTCAACGCCACCTCCACTTTTTCTTCGCGCAGGGCGGCTGCCAAGTGCTAATTTTCCTAACTCTTGTTCAGGCGTCACACTCCTAAAGTACTCAACAAAATTAGGCTCATTGCGCACCACGTCTCTATACGAATTCACAGACACGGCCGTCAAAGCATCTAAGGCTTCGCGCCATTGCGGCTTGGGCTCAGGAGGTGGCAACAAGCTCGCTTCAATCACAGCGCTCGCGTATATCCCTAGACTCTTACTTGCAAGAGAAGGCGATCCAAATTTAAATCGAATCATCTCGCCCTGCTCTGTAATCCTAAATCGCCCATCAACAGATCCCGGAGGCTGAGACAGAATCGCCTTGTTAGCAGGACCTCCACCGCGACCTACCGTTCCCCCCCTACCGTGGAACAGGCTCAACTTCACACCGTGTTTCGCTGCCACTTTTACTAAGGATTCTTGCGCTCGATATTGCGCCCAACCCGCGGCTAATTGACCTGCATCTTTAGCCGAATCAGAGTAACCAATCATCACCTGCTGATAGCCATCACAGTAATCTGCATACCAAGGCACACTCAACAATCTATCAATGCTTTCTGACGCGCTATTCAAGTCATCCAAGGTTTCGAACAAAGGAACAATACGCATCTTTCGGTTCATGCCTTGCTCGCGCAACAATAAGATAACGGCCAATATGTCAGAAGGCTTAGATGCCATAGAGATTACATAGGACCCAAACGCTTCCTCTGACTCACCAGCAATCACTGCACAAGTATCGAAGACCTCTTGAGTCTCTTCGCTCCAAGTCATGCCCTTTGCAATCAGAGGGCGTTTGCCCTGCAACTCTTTCAACAAGAATGCTTGTCTCTCTTCCTCTTTCCAATCGTTATAGGTGCCGATACCCAAAAATTCCGTGATCTCGTTTATCGCATCAGCATGGCGCTCAGAGTCTTGTCTTACGTCTAATTTCAGCAGCTCTAAACCGAAGCATTGAACACGGCGAATCACATCAAGTAAGGCACCGTCTGCCACACGCGCTATTCCTTTTTCATGCAATGATCGATAACAAATCAATAAAGGCTCGAGTAATTCACTTGTCGACAAGAGAAGTTGATCTTGGGAGAAATTTGAAACATCACCACGCGCGACCTCTGCCGCCCAATCACGAGTGTTAGATAAGCGTTTTCTCAACGAAGACAACACAATCCGATAAGGCTCGCTTTGATTGCGACCCGAACCTGAATCTAGCTGCTCTGCTAATTCGACAAGCTCCGCGCTCGCTTCCCACATGGACAAATGCGTCATCAACGAAGCCAAGTCCCTCAAATATAAATCCGCTGCCATCCAACGACTCAGAGCCAATACTTCTTTTGTTACAGTAGAAGTGACATTGGGGTTTCCATCGCGATCGCCTCCCATCCAAGAAGCAAACCGAATAGGCCTAGATGATAGAGGCAAACGTATTTGATAACGCTCATATAAAGCCATATCAAAGTCTCGAAGAAATTCGGGAAGAGCCTGCCAAAGACTGTTTTCGACAACAGCAAAACCCCAACGGGCTTCATCAACCGAGCTTGGTCTTTGTTCACGAATTTCGTTCGTATGCCACGCCTCACAAACAAGGGTATTAAGCCGATCATCAATTTGCTGCTGCTCTCTCTCATTGAGATCACTGCGATCTTTGCTGTGAAGCACGGAGGTAATAGCATCGTACTTCATGATCAGCGTTCGTCGCGCTACTTCAGTAGGATGTGCCGTCAGAACAAACTCAATTGATAAGCTCTCAAGCAGGCTGGCAAGTCTCTCTTTCTGCACGTTATGCGCATCGAGATGGTCAAATAGCTCTTCAAATAACACTGAGGCATCTATTGCTTGCTCATCACTTCGTCGAACGCCGTGATATTGCTCAGCAATATTAGAAAGGTTTAAAAACTGGTTGAATGCACGCGATAAAGGAACAAGTTCTTCATCTTTAAGATTAGAGAGCAAACTCACGAGCTCTGGGCTTGCATCTCCCGCTGCAACATCTCGATCTAGCTTTGCGGCTCGGCGAACCTTCTCCACTAATTCGAATAAGTCATCTCCATGCTGCTCTTTGACATTCTCTCCTAGCAACGTACCAAGCAAACGAACATTTTCACGTAACAACGGATGTAATTCGGACAAGCTATTCTCCCTTCCTGAACAGAACAACGAAACTTCGTTTCTACAACGGATTTATCCAATATATTTACAATTTCATACAAAGCAACGACATGCAATCTCTTACAGAGTTCTAAACTCAATATTGTAATGACGAACAAAATAGACCTTGCTTGCGGAGACAGGGTCTTTAGAAAAACGATTAGGTGTACACAATTATGAGAATTAAAGAACTAACAGCGCAATGGGAAAAACAAGCAAAAGCAATCATGACCGAGAACGAATATTCGTTCCGTATTCCAATCGAAGATGCCGCTAAAATTGAAGCGCTCGCCGAGATGTACCCTAAACGCAATAAAAACGAAATTCTTTGCGAACTCATCTCCTCTGCATTGCAAGAGCTAGAGACCGCCATGCCTTACATTGCAGGCACAGAAGTCGCCGCTATTGACGAGCAAGGAGACCCTTTGTATCAAGATGTGGGCCCAACGCCTCGCTTTTTAGATCTAAGTAAAAAGCACTGCACCCTACTAAAACAGGCTGGAAAAAAAGCCGCGAATGGATAAGTAAATAAGGGTCAGCGACTACAGAACTGACCCGATCCTTTTATGCTTCTGATTCGCGATCGCGGAAGCCAATCAAATAAAGAATGGCATCTAGGCCCAAATTTGAAATGGAGTGTTTGGCACTCTCTTTCACCAAAGGTTTGGCATGAAACGCAACACCTAAGCCGGCTCGACTCAACATTGCTAGATCATTTGCGCCATCTCCCACCGCAATAACCTGAGCACGACCAATACCCTCTTTCTCAGCTAACTCATCCAGCAAATCGGCTTTACGTTGACCGTCAACCACATTGCCCGTGACACGGCCTGTTACTTTGCCATCTTCAATCTCAAGATTGTTGGCATAGACGTAATCTATTCCAAGCTTTTCTTGAAGCCCTTTAGCAAAGTAAGTAAATCCGCCCGACAAAATAGCGGTTTTATATCCAAGACTGCGAAGCGTTGAAATTAGCTTTTCAGCACCTTCGGTCAATTTTAAACGTGCAGCGATTTTCTCGAGAACTTCTTCGCTCAAACCCTCAAGCAAACCCACTCGACGAGCAAAGCTCTCTTTAAAATCAAGTTTACCCTGCATCGCAAATTCTGTAATTTCAGCCACTTGATCTCCAACACCCGCTTCGATCGCAAGCTCATCAATTACTTCAGCTTGAATCAAAGTCGAGTCCATATCGAAGACAACTAAACGACGATTTCTACGGAAGATTGAATCTTCTTGGAACGCAATGTCCACACCTAACTCGTTGCCGATAGCAAGGAAGTCTTGTCGCAAATCATCTAAGTTAGGCGGCGTGCCACGCACTGAAAACTCAATGCATGCCTTAGTTTGTTCAATGCTCTGCTCAACGGCGGGACGACCAGACAATCGCGTAATGTTGTCGATATTCAAACCGTGACGAGCGGTGATCGCAGACACATGAGAAATCTGTTCCGCAGAGATAGATCGTGATAAGAGTGTAACGATGTATCTAGCCTTACCTTTGCCTTCCACCCACAGGGCGTATTCTTCCTTGCTAACAGGCTTGAAACTCACATCTTGCTCGAGTTCGTGCATACGGAACAACAAGTCCTTCAGCACACTACTTGATTCTTTATCACCAGGAACCTCGACCAAAATCCCCCAGGTCAAATGCTCATGAATAACGGCCTGACCAATATCCAAAATACGGATATCGTATTGCGCCATGATTGCGGTCATTTCTGAGGTCAAACCAGGCTTATCAATACCAGACACGTTAATTAATATAATTTCGCTCAAAGCTAATCTCTTTCTGATTAAAATGAATTCTTGGATAACAAAAAGCCGTTGTAACAACGGCTTTTATTCTAGTGACTATTCTGCTTGCTGCTCTGCTTCTGGCTCAGCGTCAGCCTTACCCGTTTTAATAATTGCAATACGGTCTACACGCTGCAATCCTCTTGGCAGTTTTTGCCCTCTTCGTCCGCGTTCACCAACATAGTGCTGCAAATCACTGTATTTAAGCTTCAAGTGGCGTTTACCAGAGTGAATGACCACAAAATCGGCTTCTGAGAAAATCGCAACATTGGTCATCAGCTCATCTTTACTCTGAGCTCGCGCTGAAGGAATGCTGATAATCTTATTACCCTTACCTTTCGCCAATTCAGGAAGGTCTTTCACAGGGAACACCAGCATTCGGCCTTCATTAGTCACTGCAGCAAGCAACTGACTCTCTACATCATCGATGACCATCGGATGCATCACTTCAGCATTCTTAGGCAATGTGATCGCAGCTTTGCCCGCTTTATTCTTACTTTGAAGTTGATCAATGCTTGAAACAAAGCCATAACCGGCATCGCTCATCATGAGCAATTTTTGCCCCTCTTTACCCATTAGCACCGCTCTAAACTCTGCACCAGATGGTGGGTTTATTTTACCGGTTAAGGGTTCACCTTGGCCTCGAGCAGACGGCAGAGTATGTGCTGCTACCGTATACGCCCTACCAGTAGAATCTAAGAAGATGACACCTTGTTGACTACGACCTTTTGCCGACAAACTAAAACTATCGCCAGCTTTGTAGTTCAAGCCTTTTGGATCAATGTCATGCCCTTTCGCAGCGCGTACCCAGCCTTTTTCAGATAACACGACGGTCACTGGCTCAGAACTGACTAAATCAGTTTCGGAATAGGCTTTTGCATCACCACGAACAACCAACGGAGAGCGTCTATCGTCACCATATTTTTCAGCGTCAGCGAGCAGCTCTTTCTTGATGAGCTTTTTCATCTGCGCTTTTGAGCCAAGTACTTTTTGCAAGTAAGCACGCTCTTTTTCGAGCTCTTCTTGCTCCGCCTTGATTTTCATCTCTTCAAGACGTGCTAACTGTCTCAACTTGGTATCGAGAATGTAATCAGCTTGCACTTCAGTTAAACCAAACCGCGCCATTAAGACGGCTTTAGGTTCATCTTCAGTACGAATAATATGAATGACTTCATCAATATTAAGAAAGGCGACCAATAAGCCTTCCAATAAGTGTAAGCGACGCTCAACTTTATCTAAGCGATATTGCAGCCTGCGTGTAACGGTATCAGTACGGTAACTCAACCATTCACTAATGATCGTACGCAAGTCTTTCACTGCAGGACGACCATCAATACCAATCATATTAAGATTAACGCGATAGCTTTTTTCTAAATCAGTCGTCGCAAACAAGTGCGCCATCAATGAATCGATATCAATACGATTTGAGCGGGGAACAATCACAAGACGCGTTGGGTTCTCGTGATCGGACTCATCCCTTAAGTCTGCAACCATCGGTAGCTTCTTGGCCTGCATTTGAGACGCAATCTGCTCAAGCACTTTGGCTCCAGAAGTCTGATGAGGCAATTCGGTGATCACGACATCGCCACTTTCAGTGTTATAGACAGCTCGCATCTTGATCGAGCCTCGGCCTGTTTCATAAATCTTCTGAATATCTGCCGGCGGAGTGACGATCTCAGCACCCGTTGGATAATCAGGCCCGCGAACATGCGTCATTAGATCTTGAGTTTGAGCCTTAGGTTCATCCAGCAAATGAATACATGCACTCGCGACTTCTCGAAGGTTATGAGGAGGAATATCAGTGGCCATACCGACCGCAATACCCGTTGTGCCGTTAAGCAATAAATTCGGCAATCTAGCGGGTAAGGTTTTTGGTTCATCAATCGTGCCATCAAAGTTAGGCATCCAATCAACAGTACCTTGACCCAACTCGGCAAGAAGCACATCTGCATAAGGCGCTAATCTTGATTCGGTATATCGCATTGCCGCGAATGACTTAGGATCGTCAGCCGAACCCCAGTTACCTTGCCCATCAATCAATGGATAACGATAACTAAACGGTTGCGCCATCAACACCATCGCTTCATAACACGCGCTATCGCCATGCGGATGAAACTTACCCAGAACATCACCCACCGTTCTCGCGGACTTCTTATACTTCGCCGATGCTTTTAAGCCAAGTTCCGACATGGCATAAACAATTCTGCGTTGAACAGGCTTTAAACCGTCCCCGACGTGCGGCAACGCACGATCAAGAATGACGTACATTGAATAATCGAGATAGGCTTTTTCGGTATATTCTCGAAGCGAAATCTGCTCGACACCATCTTCGAAACTAGGCGTGTCTTGACTCATAAAACTTAGAGTTCCCTTTTAGAGTTCCCTTAAGGAAAAATTTGACTATGATTGTGAAGCTGTTGTTCATTATATGGAGCGTGCACACAACTGCATAGAGCTAATCAGTAATGTGCCCTTTTCTTAATGATTTAAGCGCCCTTTTTTTACGTATTAATCAAAGGAAGATGCATGAACGTCATCGAAATCAAACACCCACTCGTTCGTCACAAGTTAGGCTTACTTCGCGAAAAAGACATCTCCACTAAAAGCTTTCGCGCACTCAGTAAAGAAATCACAACCCTCCTCACCTACGAAGCAACCAAATCATTCCCTCTCGAACCGAAACAAATTGAATGCTGGTCGGGCATGACAACCGTTGAGCAAATCGAAGGAAAGAAAGTCACTGTCGTTCCAATCCTACGTGCAGGTATTGGTATGCTTGATGGTGTTTTTGAATTAATGCCTAACGCTAAGGTCAGCGTCGTTGGGCTATATCGAAATGAGGAAACACTCGAGCCGGTTACTTATTTTGAAAAGCTCGTAAAAGACATTGAAGATCGAACAGCAATGATCATAGACCCAATGCTTGCAACTGGCGGAACTCTGATTGCGACAATTGACCTTCTTAAAAAAACAGGCTGTAAAAAAATCATTGGTTTGTTTTTAGTTGCAGCGCCCGAGGGCATTGAAAAAGTTCTAGCTGCACACCCTGACATGGAAATTTATACCGCCGCTGTCGACGAAAAGCTAAACGACAAAGGATATATATTACCCGGGCTTGGCGATGCAGGAGACAAGATCTTCGGGACCCAGTAGCAACAACTCACCCTAAACATAGCGAAAAGGAAGATTCACGATGTCAGATGAAAATGCATTCAGCCCAAAGACTGCGCTAATTGGCGCACAAATGCTGTTCGTTGCCTTCGGCGCCCTCGTTCTTGTCCCCTTACTTACAGGGTTAGATAGTAACGTTGCTCTATTTACTGCGGGTGTTGGCACGCTCATCTTTCAACTTATAACTAAGCGCAGCATTCCGATTTTCCTCGCTTCCAGCTTTGCCTTTATCGGCCCTATTATTTATGGCATCCAGACATGGGGCATAGCCTCAACGATGGGCGGACTAATGGCCGCAGGTTGCGTATATATTTTGCTCTCGGGCATTGTTGCGTGGCGCGGAACCGAGATCATCGAATGCGTCTTGCCGCCGATTGTTGTCGGCCCGGTTATCGTTGTAATTGGCTTAAGCCTTGCGCCAGTCGCTGTGAATATGGCACTCGGTAAAACGGGTGACGGTTCAGCAGAGCTAGTCAACCAGAACACTGCCATTCTTATCTCAATGAGCGCATTGCTTGTTACTGCCATTGCATCTCTTCTAGGCAGCGGCATTATTCGCTTAATCCCTATACTTCTTGGAGTCTCTGTCGGCTATGTCGTCGCCCTGCTCTGTGGAATTGTTAGTTTTGACCCAATCAGCAACGCGGCTTGGTTTGCGAATCCAAGGTTTACGCTCCCCGAATTCAATGCCAGCGCAATTCTATTTATGTTGCCCGTCGCCATTGCACCTGCGGTTGAACACATCGGAGATATGATGGCAATTAGCAGCGTTACTAAAAAAGACTTCCTAAAAAAACCTGGACTTCATAAAACCTTACTTGGCGATGGTGTAGCCACAACCGCAGCCGCAGTGGTTGGTGGACCGCCAAATACTACGTACTCAGAAGTGAGCGGCGCCGTCGCACTAACCAAAGCATTTAACCCAATCTACATGACCTGGGCCGCAGTGTTCGCAATTATCTTATCTTTTTGCGGCAAGCTCGGCGGCTTTCTTGCCACGATTCCAACCCCTGTGATGGGCGGCATTATGGTTCTACTATTTGGTGCCATTGCAACAATTGGCATAGGAACAATAGCCCGTTCAAATGCTGATTTGCACGACCCTCGCAACCTAGCAATTATCTCAATCCCCTTAGTATTTGGAATTGGCGGAATGAACTTTGGCGGTGAAGGCTTCGTCGTTCAAGGGATAGGATTAGCAGCCATCTCGGGCATTCTTCTCAACCTTGTTCTACCGAAAACAAAACCAGAAACCGAGCAATAAAACCAGACCATCGCTCTGACCTCTCACAACCTATTAAATCGAAGCTGAGAGGTCAGTGTAAATCCTCGATAATTAATTCAACACATTACTAAAAAATCAGCTTTTAACATAAGCATGAGCTTCAGGCTCTATGGTATGATCGAAAGCATTAGAGGGCTGTCAGAATCTGTTTGTTGACTATTGCGAAACAGACCCAAAATAAGTAACTATTTAGTACATGCTCTGCAAACAAAAAAACAAAATAGAAAATTAGGGTAATCATGAGTTCGGACACAGGCACAACCATCGCTCCAGAAGCACACAAGTCAGCAGAAAACCCGCCTGTTCAGCCAAGCATCAAACTTAAAGCATCCTTAGCTCCAATGACTGCCTTAGAGCTCACCAGCTTTGAACCAAAGCAATTCAGCGAAGAACTCGCAGCGAAAGTCGCTCAAGCCCCTAGTTTTTTTGAAAACCTTCCTGTCGTGATTGGCCTAGAGAAGTATGAAGAACCAAGCCTCGACTTTGAGCGTCTCATCGAGATATGCCAAGCACACCAAGTGAAGGCAATCGCTGTAAGAGGCGCCAGCGCATCACTTCAAGACGTCGCGCGCAATCATGGCTTAGGAATATTAGCCAAACAAAAAGAACGTAACGCAGCGATCGATACAGACACTCCAGCAGCTAGCGAACCTGCGCCGCAGGAACCCAAAGCAGATGAGCCTGCAAAGGTCGAAATCAAAACCGAAACACAGATTAGTAAAATTGTCCATCATCCTATTCGATCAGGACAACAAGTTTACGCAGCAGATGGTGACTTGATCATTCTAGCCTCTGTAAGTGCCGGCGCAGAAATACTAGCCGACGGAAACATTCATGTTTACGGTACATTGCGCGGACGCGCGCTAGCTGGGGTTAAAGGCAATACCAAAGCACGCATCTTCTGCCAAAGCATGGCAGCAGAACTTGTCTCCGTCGCAGGGCAATACAAAATAAGCGAAGACATTCCAAGCTCAACCATAGGCAAGCCTTGCCAAGTATATTTGGACGAGCAAACTCTGAATTTTCAAAAACTAGAGCTCTAAAGAGCCCATTAAGCGCCGAATAAGAGCGCAAGAAGTAAAGAGGCTTAAGCCCAACTTCAAACAACATAGCAACATGGGAATAGAACATTGGCAAAAATAATTGTTATCACTTCAGGTAAAGGCGGCGTAGGTAAAACAACCAGCAGCGCATCCATTTCCACAGGTCTTGCCCTGAAGGGACACAAAACCGTCGTTATCGATTTCGATGTAGGTCTTCGTAACCTAGATTTAATCATGAACTGTGAACGTCGTGTAGTGTATGACTTCGTAAACGTAATCAACGGCGAAGCGACGCTAAATCAGGCACTTATCAAAGATAAGCATAATGAGAATCTTTACATTCTCCCCGCTTCTCAAACTCGCGATAAAGATGCACTCACTCAAGATGGCGTAGAAAAAGTTCTTAATGAACTTTCTGAACGCTTCGACTTCATCATTTGTGATTCGCCTGCAGGCATTGAGCACGGCGCTCAAATGGCTCTCTATTTCGCAGATGAAGCCATTGTCGTAACGAACCCGGAAGTATCTTCGGTTCGCGACTCAGACCGAATTTTAGGCATCTTGCAAAGCAAGTCTCGCCGCGCTGAAAATGGCGAATCGGTGAAAGAGCACCTTCTTCTAACCCGCTACAACCCTATCCGTGTTGAGAAAGGTGAAATGCTGAGCGTAGATGACGTTAAAGAGATTCTAGCCATCAAACTTCTTGGCGTTATTCCTGAATCACAATCCGTTCTTTCTTCTTCAAACTCAGGCGTTCCTGTTATCCATGATCAATCAACTGATGCAGGACAGGCCTACGATGATGCTGTAGAACGCTTACTTGGCGCCGAAAAGCCACAGCGTTTTATCACGAATGAAAAGAAAGGTTTCTTTAAGCGTATGTTTAAGGGGGCTGCAACAGCATGAGTTTTTTAGATTATTTTAAAAGCACCAAGAAGAACACCGCATCTATCGCGAAGGAACGCTTACAAATAATTGTTGCTCATGAACGTGGGCAGCGCGAGCAGCCCGATTACCTGCCAATGCTTCAAAAAGAAATTCTTGAGGTTATTCGCAAGTACGTATCTATCAATCAAGACCAAGTACAGGTCCAACTTGATAAAAATGATGACTGTTCGGTTCTTGAACTGAACGTCATGCTCCCAGAGTAAGATAATGAGTGCCAGTGGACGGCACTTTCTCTGAGTCATAAGAAATCTCGTATAAAGGCGAAAAAAAATAATGTCAGTAAAATCGCTCACCGCAAAAGACATCATGACTCCCAACGTAAAGTCAGTGCCGCAATCTTGGACAATGGAACGGTTCAAGAAATTCCTAAGCGACAACGATATTATCGGCAGCCCTGTTGCGAACGATGAAGGCAAAATCATCGGCATTGCAACACTCAAAGATATTGCGGAATTCCATTTTGATGGTTCGAGTTCTCCTTACGAAGCTGAAATGAGCGAAGAGGAGCAGCAAGAAGTTCGCCGTTTAAGAATGATGATTTTCGAAGGCCTTGCCAATATGCCTGTCGAAGTTAACGACATCATGACCCCTATCTTAGTGTCCGTACCAGAAGATACTCCCATTACAGAAGTATCAAAACTCATGATGAACGAACACCTTCATAGAGTATTTGTAAAACATGGTGATGACGTAAGCGGCATCATTACGACTTACGATTTACTCAAAGTTATTGTCGAACAACTCAACTAAGTTAATGATGCGCGCAAACAACTCGGAGGGCCGCGAAACCTAAATGCACATTCACTTCGAAGGAATTCAAGATGGTTATAAGTAACAAAAAAACCGATAGTAAAATTTATGTACTTGATACCAATGTTCTGCTCCACGAGCCTGAATCAATATTTAAATTCGAAGAACAAACTGTTTTTATCCCTCTTCGCGTCTTAGAAGAACTTGATAGCCACAAACGTGGCCAACGAGATACCGCCAGAAATGCGCGACAAGCACACCGCTATCTCGACGAACTCCTTTCACAAGCAGATATAGACCAGCTCCCTGAGGGGATTGCCCTAGACGGAGGCGGGAAGCTTATATTCCAAACCTTCGAAAAAGATAGACAAACGGTTGCTGATAACGAAATCATTGATGTCGCTAAACAGTTACGCGACGACTTTGAGAATACCGATACAAGCGTCGTTCTTGTCACGAAAGACATCAACATGCGCATCAAAGCTGTCGTCCGTGGAATCATCTCAGAAGATTATCGTAACGACCAAGTAGCAAGCATTGGTGATGAATCTCTATTCTCCGGCCAAATAGAAATCACTGAAGAGATGTGGGAAGCTGAAGGTGTTGAAATCCGAACCGAACGCGAGGACTCTCAAGATGTCGGCACCATCATTATCTATTACATAAAAGCGCCTTGGGTCGGAAATTGGCCGATCAACACGCACATTTACTCAAACTCAAATAACCAACAAAACTTTCGCGGCATTCTTCGCGCCACCAATGGCAAAGAAGCTATGATCGAAATACTCCCTGATTTCGAGCAACATTATCATTGCTGGGGTATTCAAGCGCGTAACCAGGAGCAAAACTACGCGCTTTCTATTCTTACCGACCCCGAAATTGATTTTGTAACGATAGCTGGCGATGCAGGTACGGGTAAAACCTTGTTAACCCTCGCTGCAGCGCTACAACTTGTGTACGAAGATAAATTCTACGATGAGATCATTGTCACTCGCGCGACCGTTCCGATGGGAGAAGATATAGGCTTTTTACCAGGCGAAGAAGAAGCCAAAATCGAACCTTGGATGGGTGCAATTACGGACGCACTCGAAACCTTAGCGGCGAACCCAGAAGGCAATGAGTTTGAGCGAAAATCAGGGCTCGAGTTTCTTAAGAATCGCGTCAAAATAAAAAGCTCAAGCTTCATGCGAGGTAGAAGCTTCTCAGGAAAGTTCTTCCTAATTGATGAAGCCCAAAACCTGACCGCGGCGCAAATGCTTGGCCTCATCTCACGCGCAGGCCCAGGAACTAAAGTTGTCGCGATCGGCAACCTCAAGCAGATCGACACACCTTACCTCAGCGCCAATACAAGCGGATTTAGTTACGCGATCGACCGCATGAGAAATTGGGAGCACTACGCTCACATCACACTCACAAGCGTTGAACGATCTCGTCTAGCAGATTACGTCGCGAATAATTTTCATGATTAAGTAACTAGCATCACCCCATAACAAAAAAGCCGGAGCATTTAATCTCCGGCTTTTTTGTTATTCAATCGCAACTACGCACACTCGGGGCACTCAGGATCCTTGCGCAATTTCAAGGTACGCCAGTCTAAAGACAGAGCATCATAGATCAACAATTTCCCGGCACTGCGCTCACCATATCCAGACACCAGCTTTATAGCCTCCAAAGCCTGCATTGAGCCAATCACCCCAACTAGCGGCGCCATCACACCATTGGTTGAACAGTTAAGGTTTTCGTTACCTTGCTCATCATATAAGCATCGATAACAAGGCGAATCATCCTCTCTAGAATCATATATCGCCAACTGCCCTTCCATACGAATTGCAGCACCTGAAACTAGCGGAACCTTCGATTTCACGCAAAGGCGGTTTACTGAAAAGCGCGTCTCAAAGTTATCACTACAATCTAACACCACATCAAACTCAGAAAGCTTTTCCGCCCAATCAGACTCTACAAACCTTTGTTCTAATGCAATAACCTCGCAATGCTTATTCAATGCCTTGAGACTATCTTTCGCAGACACAACTTTTGACTGCCCTATGGCAGACTCACCATGCGCAATCTGACGCTGCAAGTTACTCAATTCAACGATATCGTCATCCACAATGGTAAGTCGCCCCGCGCCAGCGGCAGCCAGATACAACGCCGCAGGAGACCCCAAGCCACCAGCCCCAATAATCAAGATACGCGCATTGCTTAAAGCTAACTGCCCTGCCACATCAAATCCCGGTAGCATTAACTGTCGGCTATACCGCAACAAAGCCTCATCATTCATTTTATTATCCATAGAAGCCTTATCCATAGAATCGTCCGATCGTGAACCGGTCGTTGCTACCGTAATCCTGCCGCGTTTCGATACTCTCGTAATCAAACTGACTCAAAATACGTCGAACATCATCTCCCTGATCATAACCATGCTCAAGTATCAGCCACGCACCGTTCTTAAGGTGAGATCTTGCTAAATTCGAAATAAGCTTTATATCAGACAAACCATGCTCTGCCGCAACAAGCGCTGACAAGGGTTCGTATCGCACATCACCTTGAGACAAATGGACGTCATTCTCGTCGATATAAGGTGGATTGCTCACGATCAAATCAAACTTAGCATCTTTATCGATCGGGTCAAACCATGAGCCTTGAACAAAATCGACGTTTCGAATTTGGTTTTTAGCTGCATTTGAGCGCGCTAAAAGAACCGCATCCGACTCTAGATCTGAACCTAGCACAGTCCAATTTCGTTGTTCACTTGCTAGAGCTAGTGCTATAGCGCCCGTACCCGTCCCTAGATCAAGTACACTCGCCGCCTCAACATCAGCCAATAAGTCTAACGCCGCTTCAACTAAGCATTCGGTATCAGGACGAGGAATGAGAGTACTTTCATTAACAATAAGATCGAGCGTCCAGAAACCTCGACTACCCGTCAGATGTGCTACAGGCCGCCCCTTAAGACGCTCTTGCAATAAATGACGGTAGGTTTGAGATTGCTCTACGCTGAGGGACTTTTCGGGCCAAGTACGAAAATAACTTGGCTCTACCTGCAAGACATGCGCTAACAACAATTGGACATCAAGTTCAGGTGTTTCGCTTTGAATATCGGCACTCATTGCGAGTGCCTGCTCTATTGTTATCTGAGCACTCATTTATGCGTCATTCATGCTCGCAAGAAGCTCGGCTTGATGCTCATGCAACAAAGGATCGATCACAGTCCCGAGATCACCTTCCATCACCTCAGCAAGCTTATACAAGGTAAGATTGATGCGATGATCCGTGACACGCCCTTGCGGATAGTTATATGTTCGGATTCGCTCTGAACGATCTCCACTGCCTACCAAACTCTTGCGCTGAGACGATTGCTCAGCTGCAGCCGCCTCTTGTTCTGCACTCAATAACTTAGACGCAAGCAAGGTCATCGCCTTAGCTTTGTTTTTGTGCTGGGAACGTTCGTCCTGACACTCAACAACTACGCCTGTTGGCAAGTGAGTAATACGAATTGCAGAGTCAGTTTTGTTGACGTGCTGACCACCCGCACCCGATGCACGGAAAGTATCAATTCGAAGATCAGCCTTATTAATCTCAACATCATCAACAGATTCGATTTCAGGCATAACCGCAACCGTGCATGCTGACGTATGAATACGACCTTGCGATTCAGTTTCAGGAACGCGCTGCACACGGTGCGCACCGGATTCAAACTTCAACGCGCCATAGACACCGTCACCAATCACACGCGTAATGATTTCTTTGTAACCACCATGTTCACCAAGGCTTTCACTTACAACTTCAATCTTCCAACGCTTTTGCTCCGCATAACGAGAGTACATGCGAAACAAGTCACCTGAGAAAATCGCAGCTTCGTCACCGCCTGTACCGGCACGAATTTCCAAAAACACGTTATTGCCATCATTCGGGTCTTTCGGCAACAAGAGCATTTGTAACTCATCCGATAAGACCTCCATATTTTTCTCAGCTTCGCCTAACTCTTCTTGCGCCATTTCTCGCATCTCGGCATCACCGTCTTCCATCAACAATTTCGCCTCTTCAATGTCATCTTTCGCTTGGTTAAAGCGAGCAAAACACTGCACGACAGGCTCGATTTCTGAATATTCTTTGGAGTAGGCACGGAATTTATCTTGATCAGAAATCACTTCTGGGTCGCTCAACAACGCGCCCAACTCTTCATATCGCTCCGTAATTTCTTCAAGACGGAGTAGCAAAGACTCTTTCATATATATGTTTCACTAAAAATAAAGTACGAGAAGTGTAGCAGCGCTACTCTTCATCAAGTTTAAATAAATTCAATAACAACTGTGCCGTTTCAGCTTTCCCGGCTGCAGCATCATCACGAACAGAGACGGTCGGTTCGTGCAATAACTTTTGCGTGAGAGTTCGAGACAAACTCCTCACGACTTTCTCAGGGTCAGCTCCTTGCTGCAAAGCACTAACCGCCTTTTCTACTTCGTTTAGGCGGATATTTTCAGCATGCGCTCTGAATCGTCTTAAGCCGTCCCCCGCTTTTGAAATACGCAAATCACTCGTAAATCGGCGCACTCCAGCGTTAATAATCGACTCGGCATCGTCAGCAGCCCTTTCTCTCGAACGCTTATTCTCATCAATCACATTGGCAAGGTCATCAACCGTATATAAATACACATCCGCCAATTCACCCACTTGCGGTTCGATATCTCTAGGGACCGCGATATCCACCATGAAAAACGGCCGATGTTTCCTTAACTTTAATGCACGCTCAACAGCGCCCTTACCTAGAACTGGCAGTGGACTCGCAGTAGAGGAAATAACAATGTCTGCATCGACCAATAAATCAGGAATATCACCTATTAAAGCTGCTTGACCACCGACTTCATCTACCAAATCTTGCGCACGCGCCAAAGTACGATTCGCAATAGTTAAGTCTTTAATGCCAGCTTGACGTAAGTGTTTCGCTACAAGCTCAGTTGTTTTACCCGCTCCGACCAACAACGCTTTGCTCTGACTCAACTGACCAAATAACTGCTTTGCCAAAACCACTGACGTCGCTGCAACCGATACTGCACTCTCGCCAATCGCCGTCTCTGTACGCACCTGTTTAGCCGTCGAGAAACTCGTTTCAAGGAGACGCCCCAACCGCCCAGTAACTGAGCCCGCCTCAAGCGCACTAGCATACGCAGATTTGAGCTGCCCTAAGATCTGCGGCTCACCCAACACAAGTGACTCCAAGCCCGCCGCGACACGCATAACATGTCGCACTGCATCGTCGTTGCCATAACAGAAGCAATTTCGCTCAATAAGGTCGACATTAAGGTGGTGAAATTTCGCGAGCCAATCTGAAACATCACGTTTTCCGTAACCGCCATCAACCGAACAATATATCTCCGTCCGGTTACACGTAGACAAAATAACGCCCTCGCTCACCTGATGCTGCGCAACGAAAGACGACAAGGCATCCATAAGCGCCAAAGGGTCGAAAGCAACTTTCTCCCTTAACTCTATTGGAGCTGTTTTATGATTTATGCCGAAGGCAAGGATGGACATTGATTACAGAATTTGAGAATTAAATCCCTATTTTACAAAGAGCGTGAGAAATATTCCATGCGAATTACACAATGTCTTATCGACAACATTGACAGTATTAAGCGGTATGTCATCATAACGGCGTTTATGCCTCATCTAGTAACGATAAAAGAGACACCTTTGAATTCATTTCGCTTCGCATTTGTTTTAAGCGCGCTCATCACTCTTAGTGGTTGTGCGAGCCTTCTCAACACACAAAACACAGCCCCGACTGACGCAGAGGTTAAGTCCAACTCAGCACAAGAAGACGTCACATACCAAGACTTTTCTGTCGAACAAGACACGCTATATGATTTACTGGTTGCTGAAATCGCATCTCAGCGAAACCAGTTTGATATAACACTTGTGAATTATATTCATCAAGCACAAGTCACCCGAGACCCTGCTGTCATTTTACGCGCAATAAATGCCGCACAAATCGCCAAAGATGGTGAAGCAATTAAAGAGCTGGCAATGCTCTGGCTTGAAGAAGATGAAAACTCGATCGCCGCACACCAACTGCTTGGCTATCAATACGCTCTCGACAAAGACTACACGCAAGCAATGTTTCACACCTCAGAGATTTTGCGTCTAGGAGGCAACACATCTGTTGAAGCACTTGCTATCAATTCAGCACAAGAAAGCGAAGAAGGAAAACAAGCACTTCTTACCCTGTATAAAGATTTATTTGAACAATACCCAGAGAGCTGGGAGGTGCAGTACAGCATTGCATTAGTTCAACGCAATTTGAAGCAATGCGATGAAGCGATTGCCAACCTAGACGCCGTTTTAAAAGTACAACCACGATTCCAACAAGCAGCTATCGTCAAAGCTAACTGTTTGAACGAGAGCGGAAAGAAACAAGAAGCGCTCGAATATTCAGCTGATGCGTTTGACGACTTTCCAGATAACAATGCAATTGGAAGACTATACGCAAGCCTCCTAATTGAACGCGGGCAAACAGAAGACGCAGCAAACGTATTTGCTCAACTGATAGAATATTACCCTGAATCACCAAGCTTAAAACTTTCGTACGCTCTTCTACTTTTAGAAATTAACAAACCAGAAGAAGCAACTGTCGTCTTCGAGCAATTGAAAAATTACCCTGCGCACAAAAACGACGCAAACTACTACCTTGGTCGATATTCAGAAGAACAGGAACAACTTGAAGAAGCACTTAACTACTTCAAAGCCGTCTCACCTGGAACACATTACAATTCGTCTGTTGAACGTCAGGCCTACATACTTACCAAGCTTGATCGCCAAGATGAAGCGATCGAATTACTTGCAAGCCTGCGCAAAGAACAGCCAAACAACGAAGTCAGATTATGGCTCATTGAATACAAGCTATTGAACACATTTGACCAACGTGACGCAGCATTAGAGAGCCTCGACAAAGGTATTGCTGATTATCCAAATGATGAACAACTCGTCTACGCACGAGCAATGCATTACGAAGGCGACGATCGGCTTGAAGAAATGGAAGCAGACCTGCGCCACCTCATCGACCAAAACCCAAATAATGCGATTGCCCTGAACGCCCTAGGTTATACCTTGGCTGATCGCACAGATCGACTCGAGGAAGCTGCGCAACTCATTGGCAAGGCGCTTGTGCTAAAACCAGATAATCCAGCCATCATGGATAGCATGGGCTGGGTCCTTTTCCGATTAGGAAAAGCCGAAGAAGCGGTACAGTTACTAGGTGCAGCGTACTTAAAATATCCAGACGGAGAAGTAGCAGCACACTTAGGCGAGGCACTTTGGTCACTCGACAAAAAAGACCAAGCAAGAACTGTTTGGAGCAACAGTTTGCGTCAACAACCAGATCATAAGGTATTAATAGAGACGCTACAGAGACTTGCACCCGAAATGCTTGAACCCAACGCTGACTCTGAAGATAGCACTACAAACTCTGCCGAAGACCAACCAGAGCCTGAGTTAGAAACAAACTCAGAGTCTTAAAAGAAAATGCCTCAAACCATATCTCGCTGGACTCTCACGATAGTGTTCAGCTTATTACTGATGAGCTGCTCTAGTAGCTATAAAAGCTTCGAAAACGACGGCTCAAAAGAACTCCGCGCTAAGCTTTATCAAATTGAGACCTTTCAATTTAATGGCAAACTAGGCTTTCGCAATAGCGAGGAAGCTTTCAGCGTCGCCATCAACAACTGGCTTCAAGACGCTGACAAATACCAAATCGAATTAAGTTCTACATTCTTTGGATTAGGCGCCATCGAACTGAAAGGCACCGCCGCCTGGATTGAGGCTAACGAACCCGGCCAAGAACCAGTTAGATCAGACTACCCTAACTACACAATCAAAGAGTTACTAGGCAGCCCCTTACCTATACAAAGAATTCGCTATTGGCTGCGCGGCATTCCAGCACCGCAATCTAAATCCCAAGAAACGCTCAACGAACAAGGCCTACTATCTACACTTGAACAAGATGGCTGGACAATACACCTAGATCGCTACCACGATGTATCGAACCTTCCCTTACCTGGCCGAATCAAAATCGAACAAAACGACACGCGTATTACACTGGTAGTTGCACAATGGTCCATTCTTTAAGCCTTCCAGCCCCCGCCAAGTTAAATCTGTTTCTACATATCAACGGGCGCAGACCAGACGGCTACCATGAACTTCAAACAGTTTTTCAACTTCTCGATTTTGGGGACGAACTATATTTTGAACTGAACTCAAGCCAAGCTATTACGATCAAACCTGAGTTCAACGACATTCCTGTCGAAGACAATCTGATCTACCAAGCCGCAAAAATTTTGGAACCCTTCGCCACAAACTATAAAGGGGTCGACATTACATTAAACAAACGTCTCCCCATGGGCGGAGGTGTGGGTGGTGGCAGCTCTGATGCAGCGACGACATTAATTGCTCTAAATTACCTATGGCAATGCAATTTAAGTAACGAAAAACTTTGCGACTTAGGGATTCAATTAGGTGCCGATGTTCCAGTATTCGTAAACGGAAAAACATCATGGGCAGAAGGCATTGGCGAGCAATTATCGCCTATAAAAACACCAGATTGTTGGTATGTTGTACTAGCACCAGAAGCACACATTAGTACGGTAAAAATTTTTTCAAATGAAGTGTTGACAAGAGACACTCCAAAGATGAGAATAGCGCCCGCTTTAGAGGGACAGGCACTAAACACGCTTCACAACGATTGCGAAGCACTAGTTAAGCAGCTCTACCCTACTGTTAAAGAAGCAATTGATTGGTTGAGTAAATATGGACCAACAAAGCTAACAGGAACTGGAGCATGTTGTTTTTGTCGACTTTCAACTGAGACAGAAGCAAGACAGGTTTTGAACGAGGCTAGCGCCAAATTCAAGGGCTTTATAGCCAAGGGAGTTTCACTCTCTCCTGCTCATCAAAAGCTAAATGAAGTTGAGACGTTCGCAAAGGATAACTCAAGGTAAAAGTTCAAAATTGAACTATATTGCAGACTTTATTTAGGTACAGATTACTGGGGTATCGCCAAGCGGTAAGGCAACGGGTTTTGATCCCGTCATGCGGAGGTTCGAATCCTCCTACCCCAGCCATTATTCAATACCCATATATAAGCCAAACATTGATCGCCACAAGAAGCTCTGAAACGAGGTAAGCTACCCACATGTCTAAAATGATGGTATTCACCGGCAACGCAAACCGTGATTTAGCACAGAAAGTTGTCGACAATTTACGCCTACCTCTCGGTAACGCTAAAGTCACTAAATTCAGCGACGGCGAAGTAGCTGTTGAGATTAACGAAAACGTTCGCGGTAAAGACGTTTTTATCATCCAACCAACCTGCAACCCAACCAACGACAACCTTATGGAACTCGTGGTCATGACCGACGCATTACGTCGCGCATCTGCAGGCCGTATTACAGCGGTTGTTCCCTACTTCGGCTATGCACGACAAGATCGTCGTGTGCGTTCAATGCGTGTACCGATTACAGCAAAAGTTGTGGCTGACATGATCACTGGCGCAGGCATCGACCGCGTATTGACTGTTGATCTGCACGCTGATCAGATTCAAGGCTTCTTTGATATTCCAGTAGACAACATTTACGCAACACCTATTCTGGTCGACGATATCATGACGCGCTTTAAAGAAGACTTTATCGTTGTCAGCCCAGACGTTGGCGGTGTTGTTCGCGCACGCGCAATGGCTAAGCGCGTTGGTGATGTAGATTTAGCAATTATTGACAAACGTCGCCCTCAAGCGAACGTTTCTCAAGTAATGCACATTATTGGCGATGTAAAAGGCAAAACATGCTTACTCATCGACGACATCGTTGATACGGCAGGCACGCTATGCAAAGCCGCAGAAGCATTGAAAGAGAATGGCGCAAAAGCAGTTTACGCTTACATCACCCACCCAGTTTTGTCGGGCCCAGCGATTAAAAACATCGAAAACAGCACATTGGACGCATTGATTGTCACAGACACCATTCCATTAAGTGACAACGCTGAAAAATGTGGTAAGATTCGCCCCCTTACGATTTCTGGCCTAATTGCTGAGTCGATTCGACGCATCAGCAATGAAGAGTCAATTAGCGCACTCTTCGACTAAACGAAGCAGCGCGTTAGAAAAATTTGCCTATTCCCTTCAAGGGCGTAGGCAAACTATCGAAAAGCACATAAGTGCTTTTTTTCGTTTTAAAATGCGTGTTATGAGTCTGGTCGCGGACTTGTTTCAACGCTTATTGAGGAATCAATAATGAGTGATTTATTTACTGTCGAAGCAGAACTTCGCGAAGACCAGGGGAAAGGTGCGAGCCGCCGCCTGCGTCGTCTAGAAGGCAAAGTACCTGCAATCCTATACGGCACAAAGTCTAAGAAGCCTGTTTCTCTTTCTATCGCTGCGAACAAACTTCGCCGCGCACTAGAAGAAGAAGCATTTTACTCTCACATCCTTACTATCGCTTTCGATGGTAAAGAAGAGAATGCAATTCTTAAAGATCTTCAACGCCACCCAGCAACGAATGAAGTAATGCACGCTGACTTCCAGCGCGTTACTAAAAACCAAGCTATCCACGTTAACGTACCACTTCACTTCACTAACGAAGAAGCATGTGTAGGCGTTAAACTTGGCGGCGGCAAGATCCAGCACCAAATGACTGAAGTTGAAGTTATCTGTCTTCCAGCAGATCTTCCTGAGTTCATCGAAGTTGACATGACTGAAGTTGAAGCGGACCAAATCGTTCACCTTTCAGACATCGATCTTCCTAAAGGTGTAACGATTGCTGCACTTCAGCAAGGTCAAGATCACGACCTTTCTGTTGCATCTGTACACAAGCCGAAAGGCTCTGCTGCTGACGAAGCAGAAGACGCTGCAGCTGAAGGCGAAGGTGACGAATAAGCCCCAACCGGAGCTTATTACGTTGGCACCAGCTAGGGAATGCACATTCAGCCATGACTCAACAGATCAAGCTGATTGTCGGTTTAGGTAACCCCGGAGCCGAATACGCAAATACCCGCCATAACGCGGGTGCCATCTTTGTAGAAGCGCTTGCACAACAAGCGCTTCAAACCCTCAAACCAGAGAAGAAATTCCACGGCCTTTACTGTAAAGTCAACTTCTCAGGAAAAGATATCCACCTCTTAGTCCCCACTACATTTATGAATCGCAGCGGCCAAGCCGTTCAAGCGATTGCTCAATTTTTTAAGATTCAGCCAGAAGAAATTCTTGTCGCACATGACGAGCTCGATATTCCAATGGGCACAATGAAACTTAAAAAAGGCGGCGGACACGGCGGCCAAAACGGACTTAGAGACATCATCGCCAAACTTGGCGGCAATAAAGAATTCTCACGACTAAGACTCGGCATCAGCCATCCAGGCCACGCAAGTAAAGTAACCGGCCACGTACTCGGAAAACTTGGTAAAAAAGAAACAGAAGAACTCACTGCAGTCATCGACGAAGCGAGTCGATATTTGCCAGAGATCATTTCTGGAGATACCGCTCGAGCAATGAATGCACTGCATAGCTTCAAAGCAAGTTAAACATCGTATCTTTGTCACCCAACAAGGTGACCACCCTCGCCCTTCTCTATATAATACGCCCAATTTTTTAAGACCAGACACACTAGGATTCAGACCATGGGTTTTAACTGCGGCATCGTAGGACTTCCAAACGTTGGCAAATCAACGCTATTCAATGCATTAACTAAAGCTGGTATCGGCGCAGAGAACTTCCCTTTCTGTACAATCGAGCCCAATGCAGGCGTAGTCGCCATGCCAGACCCACGACTGGACAAACTATCAGCAATTGTCGAACCTGAAAAAACACTCGCAACGACAATGGAATTCGTCGACATTGCAGGACTTGTTGAAGGGGCCTCTAAAGGTGAAGGTCTTGGTAACCAATTCTTAGCCAATATTCGTGAAACAGACGCTATCGCGCACGTAGTACGCTGCTTTGAAGATGAGAACGTTGTGCACGTCTCAGCAAAAGTTAACCCCCAAGCTGACGTCGACGTCATTAACACAGAGCTTGCGCTTGCCGACCTAGATACCGTAGAAAAAGCGGTAAAGCGTTACACGCGTACAGCTAAAAGTGGCGACAAAGATGCTAAGAAAGCACTAGCGCTTTTAGAGAGCAAATTACTCCCTCACCTCAACGAAGGTCTGCCAGTTCGCGCATTAGGCTTAGATGAGGACGAACTTAAAACCATCAAAGAGCTATGTCTTCTAACGATCAAGCCAACCATGTACATCGCTAACGTAGATGAAGACGGTTTTGAGAACAATCCACACCTCGATGCCGTGCGCGAAATCGCTGAAAAAGAAAACGCTGTCGTTGTACCTATCTGCAATAAGTTAGAAGCTGAAATTTCAGAGCTAGAAGATGAAGAGCGTGATGAATTTCTTGCTGACTTAGGTATGGAAGAGCCAGGCCTTGATCGTGTTATTCGCGCAGGCTACGAACTACTAGGTTTACAAACCTATTTCACTGCAGGCAAAAAAGAAGTGCGTGCATGGACAATGAAAGCCGGTGACACTGCGCCAAAAGCAGCTGCCGTGATACATACAGATTTCGAAAAAGGCTTCATTAGAGCTGAAGTAGTAGCCTATGACGACTACATCGAATTCAACGGTGAAAACGGTGCAAAAGAAGCCGGAAAATGGCGCTTAGAAGGAAAAGATTACATCGTTCAAGATGGCGATGTAGTGCACTTCCGCTTCAACGTTTAGTCAAAAATTTAAGTAAGAAAAATAATGTATTTTTCTTACTTTTAGCTGTTGACATAATAAGGTAAAAGCAAGAAAATACGCGCCTTCTTGAGCAGGGCTACCACTAAGTCCTAAGACTCAAATGGCTACATAGCTCAGTTGGTTAGAGCACATCACTCATAATGATGGGGTCCCAGGTTCGAATCCCGGTGTAGCCACCAATTATTCCAAAGGCCTAGTTCACTGAACTAGGCCTTTTTTATTTCCCGTGCGGGAGTTTTGCGGGATCCTCGAATCCGAATTACCGTCAGCGACGGTGTCGAATGTATTGGTTCAAAAGCCATCTTCTCCACTGCATCCATGAGCTCCTGAATTTCAGGCGCTGAGTAGTGCGTAGTGATATTGCCTCCGAGTTTAAAATGGCAATCCTCTCGCTCGCATTCTTCGTTATGTCGCCTGGAAGAATAAACACCGAGGTTTGCAACTCTGGTATTTCAAATTCCCAATCCCAGCTTAGCTGACAGACCTCTTGCTCCCTTGCAGCCGACATTAACTTTCCACAAACACATCTCACGAAGGTGTTCAAGCAGCCCATCAAAAAGCAGATTCTGCTCCTCCCAAGTTATTGGGTTTGGCTGCCTGCCATCCCTCCAACCTTAAAAGATAAGTATGGGAGGTGACCCCAACCACGTTAAGCCCGCCACTTCCTGGCGGCAAGATTGCGTATCTGCTTAAAGAAAAACTTCGGCTCAAAGTTGAAGATTTAACATCTTGCTTTCGCCGAGCTTCGACGAAATATCTCAGATCTGACGCTGTTCAATGCCACCAATAAATGGATTCAGCACTCTCAAATTCTGTACATCACACGCAATTCTTTATTATGCGCATGCTCATTCAGATAGTGCGCTGCGGCTTGCCCGAACTGGTTCGCGCACCGCAACCAAATAAATCGATGCTCAGGTAACGAGAAAGTAGTAAATAGAACACAACTTGAATATTCGGGCTAACATAGAAAAGTCGAAGTGCTCAACGAACGGAAAAAAAGCTCTGATAAATTTATTCAGCTTTAGACATTTCGGCCAATTTCGTTTCGAGATATTCCATTACCCAAGGTGTGAAAGCAGGCCAGCCTGTTCTTATGGCTTGATTTGCTCGGTATATTTAAGTCGTAACGTCAGCAACAGCTATGCCTGTGCGTCAATTAGATCAATGATCTGATACGCTATAAGCTGTTTAGATAGCGATACCAGCGATTCACTAATACTTTGGCCTGTTCGTCTAGCGACACATCATCTTTTAATCTTCTGTATACCGCTAACGCCTGTTCATTTCGACCTAGTTTAAATAAAACATGCCCCAAAGATAAATTGAGGTAACGCTGCTGATCCTTGCTTGATCTCTTCAAACCGATTTGCAATGCTCTAGCTGCACTCTCGTAGTCTTCCATTTCAATATATGCATGGCTTAGCGCTTGAGCTGAGTTCGGCGTTGTTGCGGTCAATATCGCTTTCTCTAAATAAGGGATTGCCCTGTCTACTTGTTTCGCATCGAGGTGTGCTTGTGCGAGCAAGCTATAGTTCTCGGCCGTATACCAAAGTATGAAGTCTTTAAAACCTGCTTCAAGAACTTCCGCTGCTTTATGCGGATACCCTCTAGTGATAAGGCGATACGCCAAATCACTCAACTCTTGAGTCTCATTCAACAACTGGTTTTTGTAAGCATATTCGAGAGCTCCCAAAGCATTGTCTTCTTGCTCAAGTTCGTCGTATAGCCCTGTTAATTGTAATACGTATTTTTTCTTACCAGGATAAAGCGTGACCATTCTTTTTAGTAATTGAATACCTTTCCCATAATCTTTTTGAATCACATAGCTCGCTAGTAGCAACTGCAAATGATATTCGACAGGCGTTTCACTCTGAGCCACTGCCCGCTCAAAGCTTTTGACCGCTTCCTGATACTCTTTAGCCTGTATATAGGCATTACCTAAACGAATAAACACAGCAGCATTCAATTCATCTTTCTTAGCATGCTCCAACCAAGATTGTAGATAACGAATAGACAGCATTAATTGATCTTCAGAAAGATAAAGTTGAGACAAGTCATAACGCAACTTTTGCTGATTTTCATGAACCAGAGCGCTCATGTTATGAGCTAATTCCAGTAGCTCAATTGCCTTAGTATTTTCATTGCGACTGACATAAATATAACCCGCCGTTTTCAAGACGACGGCCGTTTCATAGGCGTTCTTCTGTACGCGAATGATCAATCGATTAAGTTTCTCAAACGCGCCATCAATATCGCCTTCATCAATACTGCCTTGCACATCAACTAGTAAATTGTAGGTGCCTTTTGACACAAGGGATTTTTTACTAGCAGAGCCTTCACTTCCGCCCGCAGCAACACTTGGAGGCATTTGAAAATCGGTCGCAAAACTTACATGCGACAACCCAGTCGAGATAATGAACGTGAGCACCAGAGATAATCTGCGATGCCGTAAACTGGATCGGTTAGAGCTGGAATACATACTTACGCTCAACAACACGCGTAGCTTGCGCTTGACCATTGACCAAACGAGGCAGGTATTCCCATCGAGCTACCTCCTTCAACACGACACGATCAAAAATTCTTGGAGGGGAAGATTCAACGATTTCAACGTCAGTCACCTTGCCTTCTGCAGTTACTATATAATTAAATACCACCCATCCTTCTATTCGCCTTCGTTGAGCTTTAGGAGGATAAGTAAGTGTGCTTTCTCTCACTGCAACCAATTCTCGGCTATTTCCTAGACTTGTCGTTGCTTCATTGTTAATGCCTTCAAATGAAAGCTCTGCCAACGAAATAGGCGCCTCGATGGCAACTTCATCAGCGAACAATGGCATCTCAATCGATAGCTTTTGATTTGCAATATCAGGAAGCATTAGAGCGGGAGGTGCGATTTGCGGCTGCTCAGGAATCTCGTCTGCCAACTCTCGCTTTTCTTCCTCAGAGGGTTCTGAATCTGAATTGGTTTTAGCCCTCAAAAAATCTACAACTAGTAAGGTTTTGGAAGATGTAGGCTGGTGTATCGAAGGTTCAATCAATTTTGCCATCAACCAGAACAAGCATAGGCATACAGCCATGCCTAACGGCAAAAGCACAGCAATACGAGCGAGCATATTATTGGCTGCCTTTGGCGGCAGCGATCGCTATATTCTCGACACCAGCCAGCTTAATCTGATCCATCACTATAACAAGCAGCCCGGTCTGAGAGAATTCATCTGCTTGAATCACTACACCGCTTTCTGGGCTTTCAAATAACAAGCGCTCAACATTTCGACGCACCGCTCTCGGATCGACTTGGCGACGATCTATCCAAATCCGATTATCCTGTGTAATCGCCACCATAATTGAATTATTGCTCTGGATTTTGGTGGACTCAGCTTCTGGTCGATTTACTTCAACCCCCGCTTCTTTCACAAATGAAGTCGTAACGATAAAGAAGATTAACATGATAAATACGATATCCAACATGGGGGTCATATCGATTGCGTTTTCGTCTTCATTGTCACTGGAATTCAAATAAGGAAGCTTAATATTCATGCTCGTTTTAACTCTGTTAACTAACGCTTAATTGCGCCGTAAGTGCTTCGTGCCTTGATCTAGCGAGTCGATCAATCCTAGCTATTAATAGCAAACCAACAATTGCAACTGTCATCCCTGCCATCGTTGGAATCGTTGCCTTCGAAATACCTGCCGCCATAGAGCGAGCATTCCCTGTACCACTGTATGCCATTACGTCAAATACACTGATCATCCCCGTTACAGTGCCAAGCAAGCCCAACAGCGGACATATCATCACCAGCCCGCGCAAAATCCAGAGATGGAGCCTTAATTGATGTTTAAATCTAGCAAGCATCGCCTGCCTAACGCGATGCGCGATCAAGCTACCTTTGTCTTGTCGCGCTTGCCAGCGCGAGGTGATTTGGTCCCGCTCACTCTTATAAGATAGGGTTAGAAACCATAACCTTTCGGCAGCTAAGACGATCATAACCATTGCCACAATCGAAATCAGCCAAAGAACTGGCCCACCCTGTTCGAATAGACTAGAAATGGGCTGTATAAATGGCCACCGCAAGGCTTGCATAAAGAGCATTGTGAAATCCATGGATGACTACTTGCCGTCTTCGATTCGACTACCTTGGAGAGAAGTACCCTCTAAAGTCTGAGCAACCAGCGACAAACTTTCTTGACTCAAGATCAACAGTAAACCTTTGACACGACTCACGACCAAGCTATGACCAAACAACAAGGGAATGGCCACAATTAGTCCAAGAACCGTCGTAACCAACGCTTGAGAAATCCCGCCCGCCATTAGTTTTGGATCTCCCGTTCCAAACAAGGTAATGGCCTGAAAAGTCGCAATCATTCCTGTTACAGTTCCCAATAGACCCAGCAAAGGTGCAACGGTCGCTAGCAACTTAATAAAGCCTGTTCCTCGATCGAGCGATGGCGCTTCGCGCAACACCGCTTCATTTAACTTCACTTCCAGGCCTTCGTACTTGTCATGCAGTTGTTCCGCACCGAGATTTTCCGTCGCCAAGAGATGCTCATTTCCGACCGCTAATACCCGGCCTAGAGGGTTTTCTTTGCAAATGGTTTCCGGATTGCACAGTTGCTGCCGAATCTTTGCATGCTCCTTCGAGAGATAGAACAAACGCCATGCGGTAAAAGCCAAGCCGGTAAGGCCAAGCAAAATAATGACGCCACCCACATAACCCCCTTGACGAACGCGATCTGCTAGCGAAGCTTTCTTCTCGATCTGCGCCAGCAGCTGGCCACGAGTTGGATCAATAATCACGTTGAACAGACCAGCCGAAGATGTTCCAACTGGCGCCTTCTCCTCTTCCACCGATGCAAGAACTTGCAGACGTTGTTGCTTCGCTACATAGCTAAGGAACTGTGTATCTGTGCGCGCAGTAAATGGCCCCATACGCAAAACGGAAGTCGTAATTTTCTCTCCATTTTGCTGATACACATCTGCCGGATAGTTCGTGACTTCACCTGATGCTTGAATATCCTTCAGCAACACGAACCACAAGGCTTTCAAATCTTTGATTTCAGGTAAAGACTTACTTTGGAGTAAAGACGGTAAAGTCTGCCTCAAATCTGGATATTGGGTAGAGTTAAGAGACGCATTGATGTCTTGTTGCGTATCACTGGCAACCTGCCTTGCCACAGAAAACAAATCTTTTAAGTGATGAGCACGTTCTTCTAGTTGCTCGCTTAATGCCTCAAGATTTTGCGCCTCTGCCATTACCGTTTTCTGCAGCGTATCGTATTGAATTCTGGCCTGCTGCTCTTGTTTACGCATATCGGCAAGCTTAGTAGCTTGTTCATTCTTTTCGGCTAAAAACGCCTTTTCTCGCTCACGATGAATAGCCGCTTCATTAGTCTTATCTTGGTTCAATTGAGTCAGCAAGATATCTAAGCTAGTTTCATTATCAGTTTGAGCGTTGGCACTGATACACACCAGCATGGCGAGAAACACACAGCTGCGCTTGAGCAACTTATCCTGTACCAACTTCCTCAAAAGACGGGTGTTGATTTTCAAATTAATCAAACGCATTATTTCGCACTTCCCTCTGCCGCCTTAACTTCATGCCCTTGCTGTTCGATCACTTGCTTATGAGGCAAAACAGGTAAATTTAAAAGCGTTGGTGAAACTTGTTCATTCGCCATTGAGATACCATCACTAATTGAATCTGAATAGCCGTCCAAAGATTGCCATTTTGATTTTTCTCGATCCCATAGACCTTGTCGCAAACCTTCTGAGGTCTGGTAGTAAAGCCCAATTCGGCCAAGCCTAAGTATTTGAACAAGTGTCTCTCGGCCATCCAAAGATAACTCCTGAGCATAAGTCTCGAGCGTATAACCAAAGTCTCGTTCAATTTCATAGGCATCGAGCACCTGACGATATTTGTTGGGCAAAGACAAATCTGGCGCGCTGATCATTTTGCGCAGCGCTTTAATCCTCGCGCGACGTTCTACGAGTAAAAAAGGTAAGTCCTTTTCAATACTCGCTTCTAACGCATCAATCATGTTTAACAACAAAGGAACCAAAGCTGTTTCAGTTTCAGATAAAGTTAGCATCTGCTTGCGTAAAGACTCTTTTTGTTCGCTTTGGCGCGATTGCATCACCTCAAGATGGGCGATGTTCTTCTGGTAGCGCGCTAGCTGTTCGTAGGATTCACGATATGCATCGAGCAACTCTTCAGTTTGTTCAGCAAGCACATCGATTTTTTCCTGCGATATTTTTCCAGAAATATTCGCGGCCTTTACAACTTGTATATTCGCATCAAATTTGCGGACAAGGTTCGAGTCGCTAATTGTGTTTTGCCCACGACTCGGCGACGCACTTACCAACAATGAGATCGCAAACAAAGGCAAGAGCAATGAACTCAGCCTCGTGCTTAGGTTTAGATTAATCAGCATGTTTACACCGTTATTTGGCTGAAGTGATTTCCCCAATGGGCGTTTGGCCATTCAGGAATTGAGACTGAGCTGAGTGCCAAAGCATGGGCGTCAATGTGATACAAAGAACCAGTACCAGAGGTAACAAAAAAGTACCTGCCATCCCGGCTTAAAGCGACACCACTCGCGTCAAAAATTTCTATTGAACTAATAAACTTACGATCTCGAGAATCCCAAAATGTGATGAGATTGCCTCGGGGACAGGTTATAGCAGTGACACCCGTTTCAGGATGAATACAAATGCTTGCAGTGTATTGATTCATTTTCCAATGGGTCTGATCGTCATCCGACTTAACCAACTGAATCTCTCGCTGCCCTTTTTGAAAGCCAACCACCGGCGGGAATTCTCTCTTACCTTTGTACTGAAGTGCCAACCCCACCGTGTCATCACTACCGACTGCCACATGCCGAATACTTAGACGCCGATCGGGCAAATCAAAGTGATCGAGCTGCTCCCCAGAGCTACTGTCTAGATAACTCAACTTAGGGTGCATCTTCGCAAGATTGAGCGACTTCCGGCCACTTTCTGGATGCGTTTGTATACCTCCATTTGCAATCACTAGGGTCCGCTTATCACTGAGCAAGTGAATCTCGTGCGGCCCCTGTCCACCGCTGTCATATTCTTCTATTTGTTGCGCACTCTCTATGTCATACACGGCAATAACGCCACGCTGTTCTTCGAAAGCATTCTGCGTCGCAAAGAAATAACGCCCATCGTCAGATATACAGCCGTGGCCATTAAAGTGTCGCCCCTCTCGAGGAAAGAAATGCGAAATAGATTCACCATTTTGAGCATTAAACGCTAGTGCCGGTGCTTCGGGATCTCTGGAAATCCCAACCATTGTATTGCTTGCTGAGTGGGTTGTTATGCTATGGCACGCAGAGGGTGTTGAAGTCCGAAAATACTCATTGCCCCCCAAGTTCATCGCACTAACGAAGTGTTGATTCTTGTGTTTGTGGGCAGTCAAAAAGAGTTCACTACTTTCCCCCCTCTTTGATGAACCCAAACCTACATATGCTAAAGAAACTGCAGTAAGCCCCAAACCACCAGCAAACAGAAAGCGTCGTCGACTTGGACTAAATGTTGATTTCATAAAGTGAAAATACTAGATAATTAAAATGCAAATGAGAATACATTTTATTATTATTACTAATTGCTAACAACGATTAATTCAAGAAGTCAAAGGACACAATTGGCCAGCAATGCTATTCCCAATAGATGAAGAGGCAATTTACGAAGCTGTACTTGTTCCCATGCAGTTTTTACTGGAACCAAACAAACGTCTTTATTTTGGCTATATTCTATCGGCGCTTATTCTTGCAACCTGGGTTTACCATCGTCACATTTGGCGTTCAAGAAATAGCCTTTCACAATCTCCATTTCTAGCTGGACTTCTGCGCTTCATCTTCCCCAAAGCAATCTGGCTTAATCGCTCAAGCGCAATCGATTTTGGACTGCTCTGCCTCAACGCAACCTTAAAAGCACTCTTGTTTATTCCGCTTATTATCAGCGCGTTTTCAGTAGGGTTTTATACAGTCAAGCTGCTTACCCTTGTGTTTGGACCACTAGAGTTGTCAGGCACCGAAACATCAACAGTGTCTCAGTCTTTTTTAATTCTTTCGTACAGCTTATCCCTTACACTAGCATTAGATGCGTCACGTTATCTGCTCCATCGTTTGATGCATCAAATACCATGGCTTTGGAAATTCCATAAATGGCACCACTCCGCAAGGACAATGACCCCCCTCACACTCTATCGTATTCATCCCGTAGAGTCTGCGCTGCAATACACGCGTGATGTACTAGTGACCGGTGTAGTGACAGGATGTTTTTTTTATTGCTCAGGCCAGAATATAGATCTCGCTACAATTATGGGAGTCAACGCCGCACGCTTTGCATTCAACCTGTTTGGGGCAAACCTTCGCCATTCTCACATTTGGCTATCATTTGGCCCACTAGAGCGAATATTTATTAGTCCTGCGCAACATCAGATTCACCACAGTTCTGCTCCCGAACACCATAATCTAAATTTTGGTTCTCAATTATCTATTTGGGATCGCATGGGAGGGACCCTCTACTGCACAGATCAATACGAAAGACTTAACTTCGGGCTCAAAAGGCCACAAGACCCTACAATTTAACGCGTTCACCAATAATCATAATACAAATACAAATCATAATTATTTTCATTATTATTTGACATCTCTCGCGAAAAAAATAAACTCCTGACGCAAATAATAATTATTATCATTTATCACAATTTATTTGGATTATAAAAAATGAAAAAGACGTTTACCCTTTCAGCAATGGCACTTAGCGTTGCATTTGCTGGCTGCAGTAGCAGCGATGGAGGCGGTTCTTCCGCTCAACCTGCCTATTCTTTTGAAAGCCAGTTTGAAGCAGGCGAAAGTAGTATTTCCTATTCTGGTCAAACAGCGCGCCAAGTATTAATTTCAGATTTGAAAAGCCTAATCGCTGGCGATTTCGCTACGGCCACAGTAGCTAGCGATGTGCTGGATGAATTAAATGCTCTATATGACGCTAATTCTGGCGGTGATATTGATAACACCAATTACCTTTTGACCAAAGGCGCAGAAACGCTTAGCCCAGGCCCAACCTACGGCGACATTTCCACTGGAAAAGACCTGAAAGAAAAAATTGCTGGTGAAGACAACAGCCTACGCCACACTACTCTGCGCGGCTGGGCAACAGGTCTGGACGCAAACCCAACACCAGACGAGTTTGTTCAATACCTATTCGGTATCGTTGCAGCAAATGCTGTTGATCCAAGCGTACGCCTTAACCCTGTAGATGCGGGTGACGCACTACCTCCTTATTTGACAGTTACAGGTGTTGACCTGCAACAACTTACCAACAAGTTCTTGCTCATGTCAGTAGCGTACTCTCAAGGTACGGGTGACTATTTAAGCGATGATCTTGGTAATGGCAAAGGTATCAACGCAAGTGCAGAGCAAACCGTGAACAACGGTGTTCCTAAGCCTTACTCAGGGCTAGAACATGCTTGGGACGAAGCATTCGGCTACTTTGGCGCAGCACGTGACTACGACCTATACACCGACGCTGAGATCCGCAACCACAGCTCTGCAGAGGGCAACCCACGTGGTGAAGGTTACTTCGACACAAATGGCGACGGTGAAATTGACCTGCGTTCAGAAATCAACTTCGCAGCAGCAGTTAATGCCGCAAAACGCGATTTTGGTAGCTCGGATGATGCTAAAACTAATTTCACTGCAGCTATCTTTGATGCCTTCGTAAGAGGTCGCAGCTTGATTACTGAAAGTGGTGCTGATGTTGACCTAGTCGAACTGGAAGCGCAACGCGACATCATCGTTAACAACTGGGAAAAAGTGTACGCGGCAACAGCTGTTCACTATATCAACGACACGCTTCAAGACATGAACGATTTCGGTACGAATGATTACAGTTTCCGCAATCACGCGAAACATTGGTCAGAGTTGAAAGGTTTTGTTATGGGCCTTCAATTTAACCCGAATGCACTAATCAGTATCACAGACATTGAAACAATCAACACCAACCTAGGTGATGCACCTGTACTTTCTACTGCCGATACAACCACGATCAATAACTATCGTGCAAGCCTGATTGCTTCACGCGATATTCTCCAAGCTGCTTACAACTTTGCTGATGAGAATATGGGTGATGCAAACGGTGAAAACGGCTGGTAAGCACCTACGCAATTTCCGTTAGCCAGCACATTAAGCAGTTATACAAGCCGCTGAGCCACGGATAGCTTTACAACAAGGGTAGGATTCATTTAGAGCCTACCCTTTTGTGCGTTTAAAAACACAAACATTATCAGGTCTAACCTAGTTTCAGTTCCAGCAAGCAAACCTTAATCACTTGCTCATTGAAACCAACACATAAGAATTGAGGTATATTATGTTCAACTGGAAACGTTCTTCTGTAATTATCAGCGCCTCCGTATTTCTCCTAACAGCCTGTGGTGGTGGAGGTAGCTCAAGCTCAGATACAAACAACAACCCCACTCCGGATGCAGAATTGACTGCCCAACAACAAGCACTAACCGATATTGCGAATGCCGTGATTCCAGTTTTACAGAACAGCAACACCCAAGCACTAAGCCTAGCAAATGCTATTGATGCATATTGCGATGAAGTGGCAGTTAGTTCCGCCAATGTCGCATCCACCCTAGCGACAGCTCAGAGCACTTGGCAAGCTGCGATGACTGCGTGGCAACAAGCTGAAGTCATGAACTTCGGGCCATCATTCGACGGCGGGAACAATAGTATTCGAGAGCGAATTTATAGCTGGCCGGCCAAAAGCAGTTGCTTTGTTGATGGCGCCTTAGTTGATTATGATGACGATACAGCAGGATTTGATATTAACAGCCAAACCCCTCGTCGTATCGGATTAGATGCGCTTGAATATCTACTGTATTCCAATGATCTTGACCACACGTGTTCAACAGACAGCTCAACAACAAGTCCGACAAACGGTGCGTGGAATATCAGAACAGATGCTGACCGCTCACTTGCCCGTTGTGAATATGCCAAAATCGTAGCAAACGACGTTGCAGCTCAAACCACCGCTTTGTTGGACGACTGGCAAGGTGCAGGTGACAACTATTTCCAACAATTAAGTACTGCAGGCAGCACAAGCTCTCGGTACTCTTCAGCAACAGAGGCGTTGAATGAAATATCAGACGCACTGTTCTATCTAGATACAGAAGTGAAAGATATGAAAATAGCGGAGCCTGCCGGTATCAGCGCTGACTGTGCTAGTACAAGCTGCCCTGAAACAGTTGAATCTACATACGCCAACCAATCGCTGGCAAACATCAAAGCAAATCTTCAAGGTTTTCTCGCGGTATTAAATAACGGCATGGACGATTTACTTGAAGATGCAGGCCAAGGCAATATCGCATCCACCATGACAACCGATATTAATGCGGCAATTGCAAACATCGATAATTTCGGCACTACACTCGTTGCTAGCGTGACAGGAATCAATGAGGCTGACTGCACTAACTCTACTTCAGATAACAGACTTGAAGAAGCTTGCGCACTGCATGCAGATGTTAAGAAAGTCACAGATGTTCTTAAAACTGATTTCGTCACAGCACTAACTTTAGCGATTCCTCAATCAGCAGAAGGAGATAACGACTAGACCAAAGCGCTAGCGTTGTTATTTTCTATATCGAGCGAGATCACAATCTTCTAGGCTCACAAAGAAGATTGTGATCTCGCTTAGTTATTTTTATTACCATAGATTTTACCCTATACCTGACTATGAAAATTAAGCTGTTACACCTTGCCTTAGCGGCACCTCTAGCGTTTTGCATTAGCCCACTATCACATGCGCAATCTGAAAATGAGGCTTCACTTAGTACCGAAGAAGCAGTCGCTTCGTCTTCCATTACCAGCGTTAAACGCGAAGACATCTACATTACCGGCGGTGCGACTCAGATCAAAAAACAACCGGGTTCCGCGCATCTCATCGACCAAAATGACATCGAAAAGTTTGAATATGATGATATTAATCGTGTGTTAAGCCATATACCGGGCGTCAATATTCAAGAAGAGGAAGGCTATGGCTTAAGACCCAATATCGGTTTGCGTGGCGCACATCCGCATCGCAGCCGTAAAATCGCATTGATGGAAGATGCAGTATTGATTGGGCCTGCGCCCTACTCAGCTCCTGCCGCATACTACTTTCCAATGTTCGCAAAGATGGAAGGTATAGAAGTATTTAAAGGCCCGTCTGCCATTAAATATGGACCTAACACTGTGGGCGGGGCGGTAAATATGGTGACACGCTCAGTTCCAGAAGAAGATGGTGGACGCCTAAATATCGCCTACGGTACAGACGCCTATTCAAAAGCGCATTTGTTCTATGGTCAGAGAACAGATACTTGGGGCTGGTTAGTCGACGGCATCAACTTACAGACTGATGGTTTTAAAGACCTAGACACTGGCAATGACACTGGCTTTAACAAAAGTGATATTACGCTGAAGGGCTTGATCAACTCAGATATTAGCGCCGATATTTATCAGCAATTGGAAGTCAAAATTCAGTACTCGGATGAAGACTCTGACTCTACCTATCTTGGTGTCACAGAAGAAGACTTTCAGGACACGCCTTATCGACGCTATGCAGCTAGTGACCGAGACCATATGGACGCCGAGCATAAGCAATTGATGCTAACGCACTATATCGAACTCGACCCTACCTTATCGTTGACGACCATTGTTTATCGCAATGAGTTTGAACGACTCTGGTCTAAGTTAAATGGTTTCGATACCAATACATCTTTATCGGAAATCTTTGCCAATCCGAATCAAGGCATTAATGTCGATTTTATTCAGGTATTACGCGGCGAAATAAACTCGTCAGATCTGGGCCCAGACGGAACGCTAATTGTTGGCAACAACGATCGTGAATATGTTTCTCAAGGCATACAGTTTTTGGCACACTGGGACCCAATGCTTCTCGGAGTCGCACATGAATTCGAGTTTGGATTCCGCCTTCATAATGACTACATCGAGCGAAATCATACGACAGACTCGTTTTTGATGACGAACGGCGAGCTCATCTCTGACGGAGCCGCGACTGTTGCAACCACAACCAACAAAGATTCCACAGACGCAATAGCAATCCATGTACAAGATAAAATCAGAATAGGCGATTGGACACTGACAGGTGGTGCCAGAGCAGAGTTTATTGATACCGTGCGAAAGGATCGTTCCAGCAGCAACGCTGATGACATATCGAATGAAGATACGGTTTTGATTCCAGGACTAGGTGCGTTCTATCAACTCACACCAGAACTGGGATTACTCGCCGGCGTATATAAAGGCTTTTCACCGGTTGGTCCCGGACAAAATGATGATATCGACCCTGAAGAAAGTATCAACTATGAAGCTGGCTTTCGTTATTACGAAGGCGCTTTCAATACGGAGCTAGTCGGATTTTATAATGATTACTCTAACATTAAAGGCGTATGCACCTTCTCTTCTGGCTGTGCCGACGCTGACATAGACAAAGAATTTAATGGTGGCGCAGCAGAGATATTAGGTGCCGAAATTACGCTAGGTTATAGCCTGCAACACAATGATCTGTCTTATCCATTTAAGCTCAACTACACCTATACTCAGGCCAAATTTGCGGAAAGCTTTGGTTCAACCAACCCAGATTGGGGCGTAGGTGATATCAAGAGCGGTGATCCACTACCATATATTCCAGAACACCAAGCGAGCTTCTCGACAGGTATCGTTGGTAAAAGCTGGCAAAATCACCTTATCGTCAAGTACGTTGGCGAGCGAAATGACACCGCAAATACGAATGTAAGTCCTAGCAACAGAACTATCGACGGCTACATAGTCGTTGACTTGAAGAGCAATTATAAAGTTTCTAAGGACCTGCATATTCATGCCAGCCTGAGAAACGCGCTAAATAAAGTCTACGTCACCTCGCTACGCCCTTTTGGCGACAGACCAGGTATTCCAAGGCAAGTTCAGGTGGGCATGAAGTATAACTTTTAACTAAACAGGCTACCGCAGTTAGTTGATGCCGATAAGGGTAAACATTGAGTATGTTTACCCTTTTTTGAATCCGACACCCAAACCAGATTGGCATGATAAAAGCTCAAAGAGAGTAGCGAGAAGTGAACACTACCAACGAACAGCGCTAATTGAGCATCGAAAAAATGAATCGGCTTAACTTGCAACTTCATGCTTTAACTCCCTTCAATCTTATTCCCTTTTACGGACCTTCTTGCGACAAGTTTCACGGAAGAGAATCTATATTTTCTCGCTAAAGCTTGTTGCATCGACTGCCTTTTCGATTAATTATCGTGCTGTCAAACCAATACATCAAACAAAATATCACATATAAGGATACGTTTTGATCGAGCTTTACGCTGGCGAAACTGCACGAAAAACGATTCAAGAACAAGGATTCAAACAATCGCTATTTACGTCGTTTCTGGGTGCCTCCGGAGGCCCAAAATGGTTTAGTTTATACGGCTTAGATAGATACCTTTTTGGATATTTCTTTAAAGATAGAACTCAAGAACTCAATCTCATTGGCTCCAGCGCCGGAGCCTTCCGAGCAGCTTGTTTTGCGCAAGCCAATCCAGTTGCAGCGATCGAGCGATTCGCCAGTCATTATTGCGCGACTATATATCCGGAAAAACCGAAACCACGCGACATTACTGACAAAGCAGAAATACTATTAAGAGACGTTGTTAGTGAGTCCGGCATTGATGAAATTCTTCACAACCCAGTCTTTAAAGCACACTTTATCGTCGCTAAATCTAAGGGTTTTGTGCAGTATGAAAATACGATGCTACAAGGGCTTGGTCTGGCAAAGAGTTATGTTGGCAATAGAATCAACCGCAAGCATTTAAAATCTCAGTTCGAACGCTTTGTATTTCATCACCCTCATAGTGAATTCGCGCTACAAGACCCCGATAACATTCCAACGCAACATGTCTCGCTTTCAGACAGTAACTTAATTCCGGCACTCTTGGCGTCGGGCTCCATACCGATGGTTATGGCAGGGATAAGAAATATACCAGGCGCCCCTTCGGGAATGTATCGAGATGGAGGAGTGATCGATTACCACTTTGACTTTGAGATTCAAAACAAAGGGCTATGCTTGTACCCACATTTCAACCCAACGCCCAAACCTGGTTGGTTTGATAAAAGCTCAAAGAGAGTTGCGAGAAGTGAACACTACGACAGAACAGTGCTCATTTGCCCATCGAAAGACTTTATTAGCGCTCTACCCTACGGAAAGATCCCGGACAGAAACGACTTCGTAGACTTAGACGTCACAACAAGACAAAAATATTGGAACACAGTTCTACAAGAAACAGAGAGAACGGCTGAGTCACTTGATTCAGCCATTAAAACTGGAGAGATCATCAAACTCATTAAACCTCTCCCTTTCTGACGAGTACGATTTAGAGCTGTTCTAGAATGACCTCAGCTCCGCTCACTTCATACTGCATAGGTTGATCGACATTCAGAGCCGTTACTACGCCATCTTCCACAATCATTGAATAGCGCTGCGAGCGAATCCCGCCAAACGCCCCTGTCTCGACACCTAAGCCAATCGCTTTAGCAAACTCTCCGTCCCCGTCAGCAAGCATCAATAGGTTTTCAGCATTAGATGAATCTCCCCATGCCTTCATCACAAATGCATCATTGACTGAAGTGCATATGATCGCATCGACACCTTTGCCCTTTAGCTCATCCGCATGCACAACATAGCTCGGTAAATGCGCTGCAGAACAAGTTGGCGTAAACGCTCCAGGCACAGCAAACAGAACAACCTTCTTACCAGAAAATAGCTCAGAACTTGTTGGATTCTGCATCCCGTCGTCGTTTAACAACTGAAATGTGTGCTCGGGAAGTTTATCTCCGACTTGAATCATATTAATCACCTTAGAATTCTTAGTTAAAATCAGCCTCTAAACTACGTTATAAACTGATAATAAGATTAATTTAAACAATTAGTATCGATTCGAGAAAACTAACCAGTTGTTAGGATAGGTGCGAGAAAACAAACGATTTGCAAAAACGACTGCAAATAAGCCGAATACGAAAAACGTCAGACTTGAACCAATCAGCGCTCCATACAAACCGAACAATTCGCTACCGACATAACACAGCAATAAAGTCCCCATTGTTGCCCTCGCTAAACTCAAGCGCATTGACCAATTAGGCTTGCCGAGATTATTGAAAATACCATTTGATAAAGCGATCGCTCCAATACCCATAGATAGCGGTATTTGCACCAAGCAATAAATCATAATCATGCCTGCTGCTATGCCATCCACATCATACATATCTGCAATAGCATCATAACTAAGCATGCCAAAAACCCATACAATCAAGGTGTAACATGCGATCAAACACAGGCCAGACCTATAGATCTGCCCCACACGCGCTGGCTGGTTAGCGCCTACGTTTTGCCCCACCATTGGGCCTGCAGCTCCGGTGATCGAGAAAAACACTGAAAACAAAACTGGACCTAAACTACCAACAATGGCCATGCCTGCCATTGCCTCATCGCCATAAGCAGCAACTATCCAAACAACGATCATACTTCCCAATGGCATGAACCAATTCGAAATCAGCACCGGCATAGTAATTCGTCTTACGCCCGAAAACTCTTGTTTAACGAAGATCAAATCAATACTTTTAAACCAACGCAACCGGTATCCGAAGTACCAAATACCAATTCCAAAAGAGATATAGCGCGCAACGATAGTTGCCCATGCTGCACCCTCTATTCCCCACTCAAACCATTCAATGAAGATTGGACACAATATGATATTCACAATCGTTGCAATCAAAGATATCCACATCGATGCCTTGGCCATTGCTGCAGCGCGCAGGCCAGATGCGAAAATCATGGCTAAGACACCTAATGGGGATACCAGCAAAGTTAGCTGGAGATAGCTTGTTGCATTGTCAAAAGACGCCCCCTTCGCACCGAGAATGGATAAAATAAATGGCAACCCTAATAACAAGACTGACATCACGAGCAAACCAATGAGCAATCCCATCAACACAATAGATGTAAATAACTGATGCGCTGCGTGTTCTCCCGAGCGAGTCAATTTTTGGCTCACCAGCACAGAAGTAGCGACCGATAAACCGATACCAATCGCAGACATGAACAAGCCAATTGAGCTGGCAAACCCCATTGCAGAAAGGACATGCACATCATTCAAACGACTTAAAAAATAAGTGTCGACCAAGGACAGTAACATCCCTGCAACCATTGCAACCCACGATGCAAAAGTCATCGACAGGAGCTGACGCGTTACAGAACCAGATAGAAAAGTGTTCGATTTTTTCAAAAGTAGGATCTCTCAATAAGCCGGCCGCTATTATCGCCACATGAAAATGTTAATCAATACATGATCTAAATCATTCGTATTTGCATATAATTACCTATATCCTTAAACAGATCTAACAGAACGATAGCGAATACAATGAAAACTCACTTCTTGTTAACATGTTGTATCGCCGCACTCGCATATTCAACATCAAGCTATGCCAGCGAATTAACCGAACTCCAATCGCTTGGAAAAAATCTTTTTTTTGATCAAAATTTATCGATAAACAGAAATCAATCTTGCGCTAGCTGCCATCATCCAGACAAAGCTTTTACCGACCCCCGGTCTCTCAATGCCTCGAGCGCTGGTTCAATTGGGTCTAACAACACAAGTATCGGTGACAGGAATACCCCGAGTGCTGCCTACGCTAGTTTCACTCCGAAATTTCACATAAACAACGCACGCCAGTACACAGGCGGACTATTTTGGGACGGTCGGGCAAACACACTAAAAGAACAAGCAACGGGTCCTCCTCTAAACCCTAATGAAATGGGACTTCGTTCAGAATCTGAGTTTGCACAGCGCATCCGAGAGAATCAAAACTACCTGTATACGTTTTCAAAACTCTTCGGAGAAAAAGTTGTTACAGAGGACGAAAAACTATTTGATGCAGCGATTACAGCAATCGCAAATTATGAAACGAGTGCAGAATTATCCCCATTTGATTCGAAATACGACCGATATCTTCGGGGAGAATACCAAATGACAGCTGAAGAAGACTTAGGTATGACGCTCTTTTTCTCTCAGCAGTTTACGAACTGCAATCAATGCCACCAACTTCATACCAGCAACTTAGCACCTCAAGAAACATTTACAGACTACACGCACCATAACATTGGTGTTCCGAGCAATATAGCATTGAGAAAGATTAACGGCACTCCACCACGAAACCAAGATTTTGGCTTAGGCTCTACCGACAAAATACATACAGAAAACCGTGCTGAGCTAAATGGAAAATTTAAAGTCCCTACGCTTAGAAACGTTGCGATCACAGCACCATATATGCATAACGGCGTGTTTAACGAACTTGAAACGGTGGTGCGGTTTTACAACAAATACAACAGCCGTTCTTCAAAGAATCAAACCAACCCTGAAACTAATCAACGGTGGTTAGACGCCGAAGTGCCGGAAAATATCTCACTGAAGGAGCTAGAACATGGACCCGCTTTAGACACTCGACGCATAAAAGCACTTGTTGCTTTTATGAAAACCTTGACGGACAAAAAATATGAACACCTTATAAAATAGTTATTGCTAATCATTCTCATTAGCAATAACATGGCATGCACAACTAAAAATAAATCATTTTTTGGGGAAATAAATGGAACACACTAAACTTGTTAGCGCTGCAATTATCTCAGGCGCTCTACTCACTGCGTGCACTACTGTAGATGAAGCTCCAGCGCAAAAGACAGCAACGGCTACTGACGTGGTTAGTCAATATGTAAGTATCGCTCAAGCAAACTATGGCGACTCATTGAATACGGCAAAAACACTCGATACTGCAATCAAAGCTTTTCTAGACGCTCCATCTGAAGAGTCGCTTGCGGCGGCAAAATCAGCTTGGATTGAAGCGCGTGTACCTTACCAACAAACCGAAGCATATCGGTTTGGCAACGCATATGTTGATGACTGGGAAGGCAAAGTAAATGCTTGGCCACTAGACGAAGGCCTCATTGATTACGTTGACGCTAGTTATGGCACTGAATCTGATGAAAACCCATATTACGCTGCAAACATAATCGCCAATCCAAAGCTTAGCGTTGGTGGCGTTGAAGTAGATGCATCATCAATCACGCCAGCGTTGCTATCAGAACAGCTTCAAGAAATTGATGAAGTTGAATCGAACGTAGCAACTGGATACCACGCCATTGAATTCCTGCTATGGGGTCAAGATCTTAATGGAACAAATCAAGGCGCGGGCGCACGTCCAGCAACAGATTTCTCACTAGAAAACTGCACTAACGGCAACTGTGACCGTCGTCGCGAGTATCTTCAAGCTGCAAGTACACTATTAATTTCTGATCTTGAAGATATTGTTGCAGCATGGGCTGCAGACGGTGAAGCCACCAAACAACTTCTTGCGAAAGGTGATAATGGCGGCCTTTCTACCGTGCTAACAGGTATGGGTAGTCTTAGTTATGGCGAGCTTGCCGGTGAACGTATCAAGCTTGGCCTGATGCTTCATGATCCAGAAGAAGAGCACGATTGCTTTGCAGATAACACGCATGCATCTCACTTCAACGACGCACTAGGTATTAGAAATATTTACCTTGGCTCTTACACTAAGGTAAGCGGAGAAGTCGTCGACGGCGCAAGTCTTTCAGATCTTGTCGCAGCAAAAGATGCCGAATTAGACCAAGAAATGCGCAACAAACTCGACGTTACAATGTCAGCGATGCAAGTAATGGTTGATGAAGCGAACAAAGGAAACACCTTTGATGTCTTAATTGGTGAAGGCAATGCGGAAGGGAATAAAGTAATTCAAGATGTCGTGGACGCTCTTGTGGATCAAACCAAAACTATCGAAAAAATTGTTGTGGCTCTCAATCTTGAAGAGATCGAAGTTGAAGGCTCTGACAGCTTAGACAACCCAAGCGCAGTACTTTAAAAAATTGCTCAACTATAACTAACATTCAGTTTGCCATTTTGGCGCTTCTCTCCCGGGCTTAATAGCCCGGTTTTTTTGTTTATGATTACAAGCAAACCAATAACGATTTTAGGGTTTGGCAGCCTGTTAGTTGCCTCTCTTTTTTATGTAAGCACCTTTACGTCTTCGGAACATACTTCAAAAAGCGATGATTATAATCATCATCTCCCTGCCGGCTCGTTAAGTGCTTCTAATAAAGGCGCTGATACGTTCCTTCAGCCTTTCAAAGGCATCGGACTAGAAGAAGGCTTAAACTATAGAGTAGGACAAGCCTTATTCGAAAAACTATGGGTATTTGCGCCTTCAAGCACCCAAGCTAGTGATGGTCTAGGCCCTTTATACAACGCGCGATCTTGTGCCCAATGCCATGTCAAAAACGGAAGAGCAAAGCTTGATTTCTCAGAGAATCTCGTGTTCAATCCGGTTGGGTTAGTGATCAGACTAAACAACCCAGAGTTCGGTCAAGACCCATTTTATGGTAAGCAAATACAGCCCTTTGCTTACCCCAATGGACAGGCAGAAGCTAATTTGGAGATTCACTATTCAACTAAAATGGTGCCAGTAGCCTCAAATACATCTGTATCGCTTTTTGAACCCCGATACACTCTATTATTCCCTAACAATCACTCTCTCCATCCAAGCACACAACAATCCCCTCGAATAGCAGGTGCATTAATTGGGCTGGGACTAATTGAATCGATTGACGACGAAGACATTCTAAAGTGGGCAGACCCTAATGATACGAATAACGATGGCATTTCTGGGAGACCGAATTATGTTCCCAGCAGAGATACTAATTCATCAGAACTAGGACGTTTTGGCTGGAAGTCCGGACAAGCCACGCTTGCTCAGCAAAACGCCAATGCCCTACACACTGACATTGGAGTTGGTTCGAAGTGGTTCCCTTCCGGTTATGGAGACTGTACCGAGCAACAAACTGACTGTTTGGCGCAAGCACACGGCAATACAGAACAACAAGATGGCTACGAAGCATCAGACAAAGTCATTCAAAGTATTTTGTACTTCACTTCGATGACTAGCGTGCCCAAAAGAGTGCATTTAGACGATAAAGGAATAGAAGGTCAGCAACTATTTTCCGATATTGGCTGCGCGGACTGTCACCGACCAAGTTATACTCTTGATTCGAAAATCCAAGCGCTGCCGGTTAACGAAACCATATGGCCATACTCGGACTTCTTGTTGCATGATATGGGCGAAGAGTTAGCAGATGGCTTTATAGAGCATCAAGCAAACGGCTCTGAATGGCGTACGCCCCCACTCTGGGGATTGGCACATCAAAAGCAAGTCAACCAGCAGTTACGCCTATTGCACGATGGTCGGGCAGGAACCGTAGCAGAAGCTATTTTATGGCATGGCGGAGAGGCTAGAAAAAGTAAAACGCAATTCGTCAATTTATCTCAGTCTGATCAGAACCATCTGATCCAGTTTGTGGAGTCACTCTAGATGACCAGTCTTTTTATGCGACATAAATCCTTGTTATTAGGGTGCTTATTTTTTACGTCTTGCTCACTCGCCAACGCCGATTGGAACTCATTCAATTTAGACGTTGTAAACACACAGATTATTCCCGGTTATGAAAGACTACAATCAAGCGCATCAAGTCTAGATAAAGCCAGAGAGAAATTCTGTCGAAACAAAAAAGACACTCAAGCATATAGTAGTTTCAAAAACAGCTATGCTGAGTTTGGGGTTGCTTGGCAAGCTGTCCAACATATTCGTTTTGGTCCCATTTCATATGCAAAACGCGATGTAAGCATTCAGTTTTGGCCTGACAAAAAAGGCTATTCAGGAAAACGTATTCACGAATTCAAAACAAATACTGATATAGCTCTTAGTGAGCAAGAGTTCCCTACTAGCCGATTTAGTATCGGGGCCTTAAATGTACTTGAGCGCATTCTATATTCAGAAGAGCCAATTGATAACAGATCGTGCGAACTACTCGCGCTACATACACAAAATGTTCTCCGTATCAGCAGTGAGCTTGCTGTTGAATGGAAAGAGTCAATGCGCAAACAATTCGAGGATCCAAGACAACTAGATGGTTTCTTTGAAGATGAGATCGATGCTGCAACAGCACTACTGAAGGGAGCCGCTGAAAACCTGGAAGTTATTAGCGCTTTGAAATTGCTACGACCGATGGGTAGCTTCGCTAAAAAAGCAAAATTTCAACGTCTAGAAGCCTGGAGAAGTGGCCTTTCTCTCCCCTTCATCACTAAGAACTTAGACGTTAGCATTGCCATGATCGAAACGCTGCAACAAAACATAACTAACGCAGAGTTATCGTCTGCCACTTCTATTTTAGAAAGTGCGAAAAACCGTCTAATGAGCATAAATCCACCTTTAGCAAAGGCGATAAAAAGTAACGAACAGTACAGAGAGCTAAAAGACATTGCGCAGGACTTAGTTCATGCTCATTCGGAGTTAGAAAACACGCTGACCAAGATGGGCATTCATTTAGGCTTCAATAGTCGCGATGGTGATTAATGCGCCGCAGACAATTTTTAATAGACGGGTTGACGCTTTGCACAGGCCTTATTGCACTGCCTTCAGTATCTTCGGCATTCGATACAAAACAAAACGATGCAATCTTAAGTGCTGTAAAAATAGGAAATCGCTTCGCACTCTGTAAGTTAGAGTACAACAGCCCTCCACAACTACTTGAACTTCCAGGGCGAGCGCATCAAGTCCTGTTTAATCCCAATAAATCAATGGTAGTGGCGGTCGCGAGACGACCTCAAACTTATCTCACTATCGCTGACGCATACTCACTCGAAAAATTAGTCCAGATAGAATCACCGAAGAACACCCATTTTTTCGGTCATGCTTGCTTTAGTCGTGACGGCAACTTTCTTTTTACAACTGAACAAAACTTCGAAACAGGGGAAGGTTTAATCGGAATTAGAGACGTGAGAGACCAATTCCGACTTCTGCAGCATCACGCCTCACATGGAATTGGGCCACATGAACTCGCTACGCTACACAAGCTGGACTACCTAGTTGTTGCCAATGGAGGTATTCGCACCCACCCAAACACAGGGAGAAAAAAACTAAACATAGACTCAATGCACCCTAACCTCTCGTATATCGATGTTGAATCAGGCGAGTTGATAGAACAAAGGTCTCTTTCTAGAAAACACCATCAGCTTAGTATTCGACATATCGACGTAAACAAGCAGGACGTCGTTGTATTTGGTTCTCAACAACAGGGAAGAATTCATACTCAGGGTTCTTGTATCGGGAAAACTCAATTAGGTGAAGAGTTAAGGCTAGCTACTAAACTGCCAGACAAACAAGCAAATACGAGCAATTATGTCGGAAGTATTCGATTTGAGAGTTCTGGTCGTTACTTTGCTGCAAGCGATCCAAGAGCAGGTCTGATATCGTTCTGGGACAGCGAAACAATGACCTTAGTCAATCAACTAAGATCACGCGATGTTTGTGGAATTAGCCCCTCAAATCTTGCATTTGTTACCAGCAGCGGAGCAGGGAAAATAAATGGCTACAGTTTGAACCAAAGTACGGGCAAATTTGTAAAACAATGGAGTGAACTTATTCAAGACAAAGGGAGTCTTATTTCGTTCGATAATCATTTAAGTTAAGCTTTTTTTTGTATTTACAGCTAACGCTTCCGATTTATGGATTTAGACTATGCGCATACTCCTTACTCTATTGCTTACCGTATCTTATTCCTTGTCCGTTGCCTCTTCAGGTGATGAAAAGTTTGTACAAGAAACCGCGATAGATGTATACAAATCAGAGCATTGCGGCTGCTGTAACGGCTGGATAGATCATCTAGACAAAACCGGCTTTCAAACAAATCCCATTAACCACACTCAACTGAACGGCATCAAAGATAAGTTTGGTATTCATCCAAAGCTACGATCATGTCATACCGGTGTAGCGGGCAACTACGTTTTCGAAGGTCACGTTCCTCCTGTTTCGATGAAACAATTTCTAGACAATCCTCCTCCCGGAGCACTTGGATTAAGCGTTCCCGGAATGCCAATAGGTTCGGCAGGAATGGAAGATGGAGATCGATTTCAATCGTATATAGTATGGCTAATGAATAAAGACGGCACAGTTGAGGAATTCGCATCCATCAACAGCTATGAAGAACAGTTTTAAGTCTATACTCATTGATCAATACATTTTCGGCGAACACTATGAATAATTTTGAACATCTAGGACCTCTTACATTACTAGTTGGGACATGGGGCGGCGACAAAGGCTCTGACACCTCCCCCGAGCCAGATGGAACTGAGAAAAACACTTACCGAGAAACCGTAACTTACACCCCTATCGGCGATGTTGATAACGCAGAAGAGCAAGAACTTGTCGGTGTTTATTATCACCAAATCGTTCATCGTATACGCGACAACAAGCATCTTCACGACCAATGCGGCTATTGGATGTGGGACAAAGTGAACGATTTAGTCATTCACACTTTAGCTATTCCACGAGGCGTTTCAGTCGTACTAGAAGGTAAAGCTGAAAAAACAGAAAATGGTTGGGCATTCAAACTCCGTGGCCGAGATCGCGAAGGACACATTGCACAGAGCGTTTTCATGCGGGAAAAGGCTTTAACTACAACAATGAGCATGAGTCTGGAGTTAGAAGAAAATAAACTGGTCTACGATTTGGATATGGATTTAGAAATCTATGGTCGAAGCTTCGATCACTTAGATCACGCTGAACTAACTAAACAACGCGATACATAATTAAAAGCCAAGACACTGTCTTGGCTTTTTCATCTAATGAGCAAGCTTAACGTAATAGCTTTGCATCCAAACTAAACTTCCCTGCTCCATGCGCACCAAGCACTAGAAAGCCTCCTGCCATCGCGATATTTTTGTAGAACAAAATGAATTGCATCTGATCTTCTAGATTTCCGTGAAAGATGAATCCGCTTACAACACAGAAAATTGCTAACGAGATAGCGACTAAACGCGTTTGAAATCCAATTATCAGAGCAATCGCTGCACCAATTTCAAAAGCTATAACTAGTGGCAGCAAGGCTTCAGATAAGCCTACTGATGCCATGTACTGAGCAGTACCTGAAAAATTTTGAACCTTACTAATACCCGCCAACAAGAATATAGCAGCTAAACCAACTCGACCAACAATGTCGAATATCGATTGTAAATTTGGCCCTGTTAACGCCTGATCAACTGATGTTAATAGTTTTGTTGAACTCATGATTTCATCTCCTAAATTGAACTATCTTTCAGAACGGAGCTAAGTTTATTAAGCAGCTCACTAAGGTTTAACATCATATTTTTAAGGCTTTACTTCAAATTATTTGAACGATAGCACCACTTTCCTAAGCGTTCCTCATTGCCAAGCATGAATTACTTCAAGTTTTAGAAGCTTGTTCGCAATCCGTCACTCGCTTGGACTTGTAAAGGTAGCTTAATAATTGCACGCTACGCTTACGTTGTGCAATTTCTGCACAACCCGGTTCGCAGTCTGGAAAACTCCAAGGAAACGGAGAAAACCGATCAAGGTTCATAACTAAAGGGATTAAAAAATGAAAACACTAAAAACTGCATTAAAAGGAATAGCGACAGCTGCTGCTATTTCTTTCAGTGCCGCGCCTGCAAACGCCGCCGTAATAGAACTTGCGCTCATTATAGACGGCTCAGGAAGTATCGGAAGCACAGCCTATAACCAACAACTTGAAGCTTATAAGAATATCTTCGCCGACGATTTTTTCACAAACATCGTCACAACAGGTGATGAGCTTCATGTAAGTGCTTGGAAATTTTCTACAAACGTAACACAAGCTATCGGTTGGACTCAGCTAAGCAATGATGCCGAGGCAGCAAGTTTTGGAGATCTTTTTGACGCTAGCAATACACCCGCGTTCACTTATACGGAAGGTACTACTAACACGTCTACAGCAACATATAACGCTACACTCAGTATTCTAAATAACAGTATTGATTCTGATAAAGCCATCATAGACATTTCAACGGATGGCGAACCTTTCCGCTGTCAACCACAATGTTTTGGCAATTCACAAGATTCCACAGGTTCTAAACTTGCATCTATCGAAGCCGCCACATTCGCTGCTAACAACGATGTTCAAGTAAACGCAATCGGCGTAGGTTCCGCGCTGAACAGCCCTTCGGGCCAGTCGTTCCTTGAAGACTATACAACTGCTGGTGGCGGTTTTTATGTTTTAGCAAGTAATTTCGGCGTAGACTTTGAAGCGGCATTGAGAACAAAACTATTCAGAGAAATCAACGATGTTGAAGTATCTGAGCCGGGCACTTTAGCTTTGTTTGCTATCGGGCTAGCAGGATTAGCGGCAACACGTCGTAAAAAAGCGTAATTACGCCAAGCTCCTGACCATCAGTGTCAGGAGCTCATCTCCTCCACAAAATTAAGAACTTAGGTTGATCTCACGCTGAGCTCCATCACGCTGAATGACATAACTAGATATTCCAGTATTAGACATCATATTTCGTTGCATTAATTTCGCAGCACTTTTAGTTGGAAACTGCCCAACCACCACGGAAAAATACTGTTTACCATCAACTTCTCTCACCAACACTCTTAGATCTTCATAGGCATCTCGATGATTTTTCGCAGAAGCTATTGCTCTCTTTTTTTCAGAAAACGCGGCAAGCTGAAGCGAAAAACCAGTGGCGCCTTCAGTCACGAAAGCCTCAGCTTTGTTCGCCTGACTGAACCCTGAGTCTGACTTAAGCAGAGGTGCATCATCCGCTACAGAAACAGAATTTATAGCAGGGACGGCACCAAACACTTCCGTTGAAGTCAGCCCCTCGTATGACAAATACGTCTGTGCATCGCTATCTGAGTTGGGCACATTAGATGTGACGGCAAGCTGTTCTGATTCAATTTGATGGGATAAAACGAGAGGAGCTTTAGCAGTGCTTTGATTAAACTGCCAAGCGATATTAAAGCCAAGCAACACGGCCAACGCTGCGATGACGGCGATAAATAAAATGAGTGTGTACAGCTCTGTTTGAGTAAAAGAATATCTGCGCATTGTGCACCTCCACAAAAGTGGTCAATTCTTATACAAAACTGATACCAAGGATTTTTTCTATATTAAAAACAATAACTTGACTGCGAGAAATGGAGTAAGCACATCCATTCGAAATAGAATGCCAAAACCTTGACGTTCCATTTCTTGCTTAATTCTGACAACTAAACAAATTTTTTCTTGTGCGCATCTTTGTAAACAAATGCTGCAAAACCACCTAGAAACCCGATAGTTCCAAGAACGACAAGTACGCCCGCAATGATTGTTTCATCTATATACATATTTCTGTCTCCTTAGTTAGTACATTCAGGCTATCAAAGGAGTTCTCCTGCAGGCTTGAGCCAGATCAATTCAAGATCCATTGTTTTCATAGAATAACGCACACGAATTCTAATAAGTCATAAAAGTGAGATTGTCTGCACAGTTGCTTGAGAGTAGCTAAGTTAATATTTCAGGACGTGAGTGCAATGCTGTTAGAGCAACAATAATTAATGCACCTTGACTACGAGAGGGCTCTCTTCTCTTTTCTTCAATGAAGACTTTATTTAATTCTTTTTTCGCCGAACGAAAGCCATGCTAGATGAAATTTATTTTCGCTTGCTGATGGAGCTTGCTCCTGAACCACTCAAGCCGCGACCATTAGACGCTGAACGCATCGTCAATAATTTTGGCATGAGTGAAGAGTCACGAGATGCTTATGGTCATTTGGTGGGTTCGATCTATGAAAACGACCCTAGCTCCGACATAGGGCTCCACTACGGAAGACTGCTGTGCCCCTACGCCTTGTGTGATTTTTCGCGCGCGCTAATGACCGCACCATCGTTCGGCAACGCGATGCAAATAATTAACGATTTGCATTACATGCAAGGTGCTTCGTATTACTTAACTACGTTTGAAAGCAGTGACTCTATTTCAATCGCACTAAACTATCCCTACAAGAAAAACGTGTCGGAACATCAAAGACGTTTTTGCGCTGAAGCGGTCTTCATTTATTTAGTTAACCTTGCACGCGACAGTCTTTGCCATTCAATCTCCCCATGCAAAGTCTGGTTAGACTTCGATAAGCCAAGTTACGCAGACGCATACTCCGAGCTGTTTGGTCTGAACATTGAGTTCAACGCCCCATTGTCTATTCTCGAATTTAAAAACGAGCTAAGCGATGTGGGCTTAAAAACTTCAAATCATACATTGCATAAAACCTACATCAAAAAATGCGTTGATAGCGCGCGTAATGCTGAGAGATATTGGAGCTTTGACTATCGAACAAGTACGCAATTGATTCGACATCTTCCTGATTCGTTCAATGGCTCGACTCTGTCGACGATACTTAGCATTTCCCCCCGCGGACTTCAGAAAAAACTCAGCCTACTCGGCACGTCATTTTCCGAGCTCTCATCTCAAGCTCGTATAGAGTTGGCAAAAGTATTTCTTATCCAACAAAACAAAAGCATTGAGACAACCTCCGAACTTCTCGGATTTCAAACGATCTCAGGTTTCCGCCGTTTTTTTAAATCAGAGCTCGGAATGACCACTAACGAGTTAATCGCTAGCGCCCCCGAAAACGCTGCCATCCAAAATTTGTTGTAAGCAACTACAAAGATAGGCGCGCGGATACCTCCCTAAGCATTCCAATATTCCTTTATTTATATAGAATGGCTTCTAGGCTTAATAAATACCTTTAATAAACAAAGAGAAAACGATGAAAAGCATTAAGAAATCCTCAAAACTCGACAACGTATGTTATGACATTCGCGGCGAAGTTGCCCGCGAAGCACGTCGTCTCGAAGAAGAGGGGCATCGTATTCTCAAACTCAACATCGGCAATCCAGCACCGTTTGATTTTGACGTCCCCGAAGAAATTCAAACAGATGTGATTCGCAACCTTCCTAACGCACAAGGTTATTGTGATTCCAAGGGCTTATACTCTGGTAGAAAAGCTGTCATGCAGCACTACCAAGCCCGTGGAATTTTAGGTGTCGATATTGAAGACATCTATTTAGGGAATGGTGCGAGCGAGCTGATTGTGATGGCTATGCAGGCCATGCTTAACAACGGTGACGAAGTACTAATTCCATCTCCCGACTACCCACTTTGGACGGCGGCGGTCACGCTGAGTGGCGGCAACGCAGTTCACTACAAGTGTGATGAGACAAAGAACTGGGAGCCAAGTATTGATGATATCAAATCGAAGATATCAGAAAACACCAAGGCCATCATAGTTATTAACCCCAATAACCCAACCGGAGCAGTGTATTCAAAAGCGTTGCTCTCTCAGATTGTTGATCTTGCCCGCGAACATAACTTGATTCTTCTTGCTGACGAGATCTACGACAAAATTTTATATGATGATGCTGTGCACTTCCCGATGGCAGGAATGTCGAATGATGTCATCACACTTACCTTTAATGGCTTATCAAAATCTTATCGTGCAGCGGGCTATCGCTCTGGCTGGCTGATGATCTCAGGCCCTAAACATTTAGCGTCTGACTTCATCGATGGATTAGATATGTTGGCTTCAATGCGTTTGTGCGCAAACGTTCCGGCACAGTATGCCGTTCAGACCGCTCTTGGTGGATACCAGAGCATTAATGATCTGATCATCCCCGATGGTCGCTTCTACGAGCAACGTAATCTGGCTTACGAGCTGTTGAATAAGATTCCCGGCGTACAATGTACTAAGCCAGAAGGCGCACTTTACATGTTCGTGAAGCTAGACCCTGAAGTTCACAAAGTCTACAACGACGAACAACTAGTACTCGACTTGCTCAAACAACAAAAAATTCTCATCGTGCATGGTACTGGCTTTAATTTGCAAGACACTCAACATTTCCGTTTTGTATTCCTACCGCGTGAAGATGTACTTCGAGATGCGATTGCGCGTTTCGAAAAATTTTTACAGACCTACAAGCAGCTTCCTGAAACAGAATAAAGCATGTACGACATACACATTGAAGAGTTTTATCGCGATTGCGCGGTCGTACTATTGCAGCTTTATCAGAGCTTTCCTGTAAAAAGTTCGGTTTTTGTTGAAGACGTTGCAGGCCCAGATAATCCTGACGAATTTGGGCTTCATAGCCCTCGTTTTCAGGCCTGTTTCGGAGCAATGTTGTGGCTAGAAAGCGAAGGATACATGAGCTTTGAGTCAACGCTTCGACAAGAAGCGATTGAGCAGGCGACGCTTAGCGCCCTAGGACTAAGATTGCTCAATCATCTAAGCGATGAGTTAGCCGAAGAGGACAACAAGCTTCCTAATGTAGAGATCCTTAGAATTGCTTTGAAGAATGGGACCTCGACTCACTTGGCTCGCTTGATGATTCATTTGTTTTCAGAGTACAAAAATAAATAGACGAACTTATGCACTGTAAGCGATGTCGTACAAGACGTAGTCGTGATAGCCACATAAAATGGGCCGATAACCACTAATCTCTTGGTTCAGAGCATCGTCTCCACTATCGACCTGCAGTGCTTTACCCTCTAACGCATGAAGCTTTTCTTGCGTCCCGACAAATTGAATGTTGGTAATGCCAAGCATTCTTAACACGCGAACGCTTAGCTGCTGATTACCGCGGCCTAATACTACTCCCTGCCCTCCAATCACAGACAAAAACAACTTTGCCTTTGGATAATTGCCAAGTAAATCAATCAATACTGGTTCGTTCGCATCCTTCGCAATACACTCTCCGTTATACCAGGCATCCACACCAAGCAAGGTTGGCTCATCAATGCCGACGAACTCTTTAATATGTCGTAAGCTACCACCAGAACCAAAGAGATAAAGTACATCATCCTCGAGCGTCTCAGAGACGAATGCCGCAATGTCATCTAGCGATAACTGATCATCAGGCAAACCGCTACACTTTACGCATTGCACCAACAATTGATCATCGGGAACAAGCAACTCACCAAAGTGCTTGGTAGCAACCCGCCCCTCTTGAAAGGATCGTTCGTCAATATCACGCACCTCAGCTTCAGTCACCGCAACGAGCTTACGCGCCAACATGCTCTTTATGATCGACACAACTGCTTGAGGCGTGATAGCGAAAACACCAGAGTGCATCTTCACACCACTCGGTATGCCCAGACATGCCTGCTCGTTGTTTATGGACGCACAAACATCTCGAGCCGTGCCATCTCCACCAGCGAACAACAGCAAGTCCGGACTAAATGAAGATAAGATATTCACAGCCTCTTGCGTGTGCTGTGCAGTGGTCTCACTCGGCGCGGAATACACAACCTTATACATTAATTTGGCATGATCTAGCTGAGTAAAATAGTCTTCTCCCATTGTTCCGCTTGGAATCAGAAATTCAATCTGATCAAGGCTATCTGATAGGCCTTCTATGATTTGCTGAATCTTGCCTGGAATGGCACTTGTGATACCAAGTGCTCTTGCTCGCTCCGCGGTATCAACGGCATCACTACCTTTAAATCCGCTTGGTCCGCCTAAACCTGCTACAGGGTTAATGACCAGAGCAACGGTAAATCTTTTTGAATGGCTCATATACTTCGGAGCTTATCTTTGCTCATAAATGAAATTATTGAGGGTCAGACGCGCATCTTCGCTCATTTCTAAAAACTGCACGCCAAAAACAAAATGCGGTTCGCCGACGACTTCCGACTCAACATGCGCATTTCGAATAATCGCAGATAAGCGAACGTTGCGCGTCATGTCTGGCAATACTAGATCAAACTCCAACAACAACTCATGACCAAACTCACCTAGCCGATCACGAGATCTGATTTTTGCACCCGTTTTGCTTAGGTCTTCAATGATTCCATCTTTTGGCCATGTTGCATCGATATTAAAATGGCTATCTATGTTCGCCATGATTCGCGTCGTGACGCGCTCTGCACTGCGCACTTTTCGCATTTCAATCATACTGGGATATGACAAAAACATATGCGGAAATGGCTCAGAAACCAATGCCAACACGCGTACCCCAAAATTAACAAAGCCAGTTTTCAACAAGAATCGTGCTTTTAACAGAGAACCTTCATTTAAAAGATCTTTCAATGCCTTTTCAGGTAAAGACACGATTAAAGCCGTATCTTTTTCAACACCAATTAAACGTACCTGCTCACGACGAGCTGGGGCTGCCAAATCTAAAGTAAGCGGCATACCAGTAGGAACACGTAAATCACTGAAACTCAATTTTTCAGGATATCTTTGTTGAACAACTGTCTGCACGGCAGCGTCACCTCTCTATGAATTTGGCGCCAAAGAAAAATTTATTTGATATTGAACCCTAGACTTTTGAACTTCGAAAACAACTCAGAATCACCCTGTTTTAATTGAATTTTCACACCAGAAAACTCGCGACGACAACGGTAATTTTTTCTTAGTGCATCAAAGCCCTTGGTACGTTCAGGCTCAGTTCCTTGCAACACACGCATCAACTGCCCCGAATCATGACGGACATCGAAACAAGCTCGAATCGCCGTGTGTAGACACCAATTAGTATCAGCATTTGAAGTAAATGACATTCTCGATAAAGGCGGTTCTTCCAAGAACTGACCAAGGGAGTGCCTAGTGGGTAGCCCTAATAAATGACAAACTGCTTGATAGATACACTCTGTTCCGGAGACTTTTCCGTCGAAACTATAACCTGCGATATGAGGTGTCCCTAAATACACCATCTTTGCTAATTCAACATCAATATTTGGCTCGTTTTCCCAAACGTCTAAGATCACCGTGGGCGGGTTATCTTGGCTTAGGCGTTTCTTCAATGCCGATTCACGAATCACTCCACCTCGAGCAGTATTGATCAACACTTGCGAGCCGTTCAAAACGTCTAACTGCGCCTCATCGATCATGTAACGCGTGGGATATTCGGCATGATCTGTCAAAGGCACATGAAAACTCACCACATCACATTCGAGCACTTCTTCTAAAGTATTGAAGCTTCGCATATCAGAACTAACAAACGGGTCATAAACGCAGGTCTTAACGCCCAGTTTACGTAGTTTTTTATCAAGTAAACTACCGACATTTCCATAACCAACAATACCTACCGATGTATGCTCATAATCAACGTCATGCGTATCAGCAAGAATTGAAATACAACTCAATATGTATTCGACAACAGAGTTAGCATTTGCGCCGGGCGCACTCGCAAATCGAATATTATTGTTTGATAAGAAATCGGTATCGACATGGTCAATGCCCGCCGTGCACGAGCCGACGAATCGAACCTTGCTGCTGGCCAAGAGTTCTTCATTCACCGCAGTCACGGACCGCACTAAAAGAATATCGGCGTCCTTTAAATCTGCGTTTGTAATTTCTCGTCCAGGCATCGCCTGTAGTTGACCCAGGTCGCTAAAAAAGCGACCTAGAAGAGGAATATTTTCATCAGCGACGATCTTCAAAAGCACCTCAGTACTGGCCAAGATCAACCAGCAATGTATTAACTATTATTTTTATCGAGTAGATATGCAGGATATTCGCAGTTTAACTTCATGCCAATATATTGTTCTAACTCAGGCAACAAAAATGCATCATCTTCGCAGGCAAAAGAGATAGAAACTCCTGTTTCGTTCGCGCGTCCAGTTCGGCCGATACGATGCACATAATCTTCAGGATCATCCGGAAGATTATAGTTAAATACATGACTCACGCCGTCAACATGAATACCGCGTCCTGCTACATCCGTAGCAACTAAAATCTCAATACTTCCGTTTTTAAACTGCTCGAGTGTTTTAATACGCTTATGTTGAGGAACCTCTCCAGACAGCAAAGCGGCTTTGATACCCTTCGCTTTTAAAGCAGCCTCTAAACGTCTTGTTTCATCGCGACGGTTACCAAAAATAATGGCGCGACGCACATCATTTTGATCGATGTATCGACAAATAATTTCTAGTTTCTCATCAGAAGAAACCATAAATATCTTCTGATCAACCTTTTCAGTCGTTAGCTGCTCTGCTTCGATTTCTATATGTATTGGATTACGCGTCCAACGCTGACATAAATTCAAGACATCTTGATTAAACGTCGCACTAAACAACAAGGTTTGTCGACGATCAACCTTCGGACAACGACCAAGAATGCGCTTCACATCTGGAATAAAGCCCATATCGAGCATTCGATCCGCTTCATCAATCACTAATGTGTCGACTTGATCGAGATACAGATCACCGCTGTTAAGGAAATCAATAAGACGACCTGGCGTCGCCACCAAAATATCAATCACGTTGTTTCTGACAAAATCGCGTTGCTTTTGGTAATCAATGCCACCTAAAACAGAGTAAATATTTAAACCGGCATATTTCGTCAGCGCTTTTGCATCTTTTTCAATTTGAAGGGCTAGCTCGCGCGTTGGAGCAAGAATAAGTGCACGTGGTTCACTCGCATATCGTTCTTCAGAAGGAATACGACGCAGCATCAAATCATTAATAATGGTGATTAAAAACGCCGCTGTTTTACCGGTACCAGTTTGAGCTTTACCAATAAAGTCATGGCCTTGAAGTGTGTATGGTAAAGATGCAGCCTGAATCTCACTACAATACTGATACTTCAAATCAGCAATTGCGTGCAGCAGTTCATTCTCAAGATTTAAATCATGGAACCTCGTCTTGCCCTCAGCAGGGTCGACTTTATATTGGGAAGGGTTCCACGCTGGCTTAGGCGTTTTAGTCTTAGCACGTTGATTAGAGGAGCGTTGATTACTCTTAGGCTTACCTGTCTTTTGCGAGGCCTTTGCTTTAGATGAACTAGAGCGCGGTTTCTGCTGCGACTCTTGTTTATTTTCAGGGGAGGTTTTTGACTTAAAAAGGCCACCAAACATGCTTTAAAACGCCTACATAAAATAATTCAATAACACTGATCACGGATGTGTGCCGTTCAATGGCCGAACACTATAACAGATCGCTTTCTACATAACTGCTTAAATTTAAATAGCAGGTCTGAGGTTTAAACACGGCATTTAGTGCTTCTGCGAATTTAGCCGCCCTATCAGGTAAGCCCTCAACGAGATACTTTATCGTTTGCTCTTGCACATCTGCTACGAAAGCACTGCTTGGCCGGCATAAAGGGTCGTTCGCATTGTCTGCCGAAAGACGAAAACGAAATCCTGCTGCACAACATAAAATTCGCTCCAAGGCTTGAGGTTTTACCTCAACCCGCTCAAAGACAGATTGCTGCGCTTCATCGCGACCATCGGGCTCATACCAATAGCCATAATCTAATTGAGTACGCCGTTCTTTGCCGGCGATACACCAATGCGCGACCTCATGCATTACGCTGGCAGGATAGTCACTTCGAGAAAAAATGCGAGATTTAGCACTTACTGCAATACCTTCACCGCCCGAGAAACTCGCAGTCATTTGTGCGGGAACGTAATAAGGCTCAGAAGCCCCTATCACAACTACTGTATTTTCAGTTTCTTCGAATTGCCGATTGAAGATTTCACTGAAATTTTGTGCACTAACGCAGTCAATCATATGCCGTGGTTTACTAATAATTAGAGCCAGTTCTAATAAAGCGCGGTATCATAGCCGATTCTATTGCGCCTCTTAAGTTTCAATTGGAACCTTTTGCATTATTTGTGTTCGTATTGGCGTTGAATATTTTCTGGGAACATCAAGTGGTTATGATAAAAACAGCACGTCGCATACTCGACTCACTCATTAAAGCTCGTTTATGGACTCTGTTACTCCTCTCTTTTTCAGTATTTTCTAGTGCTGCTAATGCTTCCTTCAATTTTGATTTAGATTCAGACGGCTTTGGCGCAAGCAATTCGCAATTTTTACCCGTTGACGAGGCATTTATTTTTGATGTTCAAGTGACATCTAAAGGGCTCAGAACATCTTGGAAAATTACCGAAGGCTATTATTTATACCAAAGCAAAATCGAGGTCAGCCTACTAGATTCCAACGCGACACTCGGCACACCTAATTTTTCAGACTTAGGGATTGAAGAGAACGACCCCTATTTCGGGATGACACGTGTTGTGTACAACGAACTTCAAATGGAATTACCCGTCACGCTCCTTAGCGATGCTAAAGAAACGGAAATCAAAATCACTTACCAAGGCTGCGCTGTCGCTGGCCTATGCTATCCACCGCAAGCAAAAACAGTACTCTACTTTCCCGTAGAAAATGCACCGGCCCCAGTGCTCGAAGACATCGAAGCACAAATCAAGGCAAAATCACTAAGCTTAAGTACAGACGATGCTTCTTCGATATTCTCATTCATGCAGGAGAACTCTGCCTTAGCAACAGCAGCTATATTCTTTTTGCTTGGCCTCGGATTAACCTTTACGCCCTGCGTACTGCCGATGATTCCGATTATCACAACGATTGTGGCTGGCAATAATCAAAGCTCGCAAAAAAATTGGGGGCGCAATTTTAGTCTCGCATTGTCGTATGTCGCTGGCATGGCACTCACCTACGCAGCTTTCGGCCTAACAGTCGGCTTATTAGGTGCAAGCGCGAATCTTCAAGCAACAATGCAAAGCCAGATTGTTCTTATCTTTTTTGCGATTGTATTCATAGCACTCGCTGCGGCGATGTTTGGACTATATGAACTGCAACTCCCAGCTTTTCTTCGTGATCGACTACAGAACCAGAGCGCTAAACTGAGCGGCGGAAAAATAGCGAGTGTTTTCTTCATCGGCGCCCTATCTGCCCTACTGGTATCGCCATGCGTGTCTGCTCCCCTTGCCGGCGCTCTCATTTATATCAGTACAAGCAATGATGCTGGACTTGGTTTTGTGTCGCTATTTAGTTTAGGGCTTGGCATGGGCGTCCCGTTGATTATTGTGGCAGTAGGTGGTGCGCGTTTTATTCCGAAAGCAGGCGCTTGGATGAACTACAGCAAGTTTATCTTTGGCATGCTATTGCTTGGCGTTGCAGTTTGGCTAATCAACCGTCTCGTTCCAGGAAACATAGGTTTAGCACTCTGGGGCGTTCTTTCTGTCGGTGCCGCGATATACGTATTTACTCAAAGAACACACAAAATTCATACCCGCGCCATCAAATACACTTTGGGTTCGCTACTGTTGCTGATCGGTGCGCTCTGGCTATTTGGAGCAATGAAAGGATCGAATGATCCTATGCGACCGCTTACCAGTGCAGTTCTGAGTGAAAGTAAGCTCCCGTTTATCAAGGTCTACTCTTTAAAAGATCTTCAAAACGAGCTAGAAAATGCAAAACTTGCTGGCAAGCCTGCTTTTGTAGACATATATGCCGACTGGTGTATTAGCTGCATCATTATGGAAAGAGACGTCTTTCCGCAACAAGATATTGCCGACAAGCTTGGTCAGTTTTACCTCATCAAAGCAGACATGACTAAAAATGATGCAGGCAACATTGCATTGATGGAAAAATACGAAATATTTGGCCCGCCTTCTTATCTGTTTTTCGATACAAATCAAAACGAAATGAAGCAACTTAGAGTTGTTGGTGAAATTGGGAAGAAGCGTTTCCAAGAGCGATTAAACCGAGCTCTTGGAAATTCAGAATGAATTCGTCATTAGCACTACCCATCGCCGCAATTATTGGCGGTGAAATCTGTTTTGCCATCATGGGGGCGCTTATAAAATATATGAGCGCCGACCTGAGTACAGAAACCATTGTGTTTTTCCGCAACTCCCTCGCGCTCATTATCATCATCCCATTGATCATTCATCAGTTTGGCTTTACAGGTTTTAAAAGCCAGCAAATGCATCTGCACTTAGTGCGTGGTTTGATAGGTGTCAGTGCAATGAGCTGCTTCTTTTATATTTTGGGCCGCATGCACTTTACCGAGGCGATTCTTTTAAAACTGTGCACACCGTTTTTTATCCCATTGATCGCAGCATTGTGGCTAAAAGAAATAAGTTCTGCAGCAACTTGGTTTGCCATCATTCTTGGTTTCATAGGTGTGTGCATTATTAGTGAGCCTAAGCTTCAACAGAATATGTCAGCCACATTCGATGCGCTATCTCTGGTAGGAATTGGTTTGTTAGGTGCGTGTCTCGCGGCGTTGGCAAAAGTCACTATCCGTAAGATGGGCGGCGGAGAGCCCGCCTTGCGAACCGTGTTTTACTTCGGTTTGTTTGCGAGTTTAGCGTCGTTGCCGGTTGCGCTTCAGAACTGGTCAGAACCGTCTTTTAATCAGTTTACCTTGTTATTGACGCTTGCCGGAGTTGCCACATTAGGTCAATTACTCGTGACCTATGCCTACAAACGGGCAGAAGCCGGAAAAATAGGACAATACACCTACACGTCGCTGATCTTCACCGCTTACATTGGGTGGGCATTTTGGGGAGAGGCCATCACACTTGCAATATTCGTAGGTTCAGGATTTATTGTCGCTGCGGGCCTTATCAACATGAAAGTGAAGTGATCACCCAACAATCAATTAACGTTATGCTTTTTGAATAAAATAGATAAAAGCTTTGTCTTCCTCGTGCTGCTCAAGCAGGGTGTGCCCTAAAAATCTGCAAAATTGAGGAATGTCTCGCGTAGTCGATGGATCTGTCGCGCGCACTTTTAATACTGCACCGCTTTCCATATCGGGCATTTTTTCATGCAGCAGCATGACCGGTTCCGGACACAATAATCCAGTAGCATCTAACTCTATATCAAATTCCATATTCGTTTTTCTAAGCTATGATTTATACAGTGCATTTTAAACATTGATACAACGGAATAAAGTATGATTCGCGTAATAATTAATCGCTACATTGCTGAAACACTTGAAAAGAATTATGAAGATGCAGCACTTGAGGTGCTTGCAGCCTCAGTAAAAGCTCCCGGTTTTATCTCAGGAGAGTCCTTAAGTGATATCGAAAATCCTCGTCACCACGTCATTCTTTGCAAGTGGCGTAGTAAATTAGACTGGGATAAATGGTTCGAATCTTCCGAGCGAAAAGAAGCTATGTCTAAGCTTTCGCTGATGCTTGAAAGAGAAGAACACGTCACTCTTCTTGACTCCCGTCATTAAACCCCGCATCAGGGCTGAGGTTTCAGCTTTAGCCCTACAACTGTTCGCTTTTTGTTCATCTTTCTAAAGTTGAACTAAACTCTTGAGCGAAATCAATTTAGCGGCAGATTTGGTTGATTTTGCATAGTGCTACATTTATTCTTCGCGCCATCTAGGTTTTTGCCCTAGATCACAATGGCAAATAAACTAAGTGCTGATTTCCGACCAGCTTCTGAACGCTTTGATTCGAATTAAAGCAAGCCTCGAAAACGCAACTGAATGGATCTTCAATAATGAGCAACGAGATCAACCCAATCACTTACAACTATAAAGTTGTACGACAATTCGCCGTGATGACGGTGGTATGGGGAATTGTCGGCATGGCTGCAGGCGTATTTATCGCCGCTCAATTAGTTTGGCCGGAGTTAAACTTCGACAACCAATACTTGAGTTTTGGCCGTATTCGACCACTGCACACTAACGCGGTCATCTTCGCCTTTGGCGGTTCCGCATTGTTTGCAACATCGTTATACGTTGTACAGAGAACCTGTCAAGCACGTTTGATCTCAGACTCTCTCGCATCATTCGTATTCTGGGGCTGGCAAGCAGTTATTGTTGCAGCAGCAATAACTCTTCCAATGGGCTTCACTAGTACAAAAGAATATGCTGAGCTTGAATGGCCAATTGATATCTTAATTGCACTAGTATGGGTTTCTTACGCGATTTTATTCTTTGGCACTATCACTAAGCGCAAAACCAAACATATTTATGTTGCGAACTGGTTCTACGGTGGCTTCATCCTGACGGTTGCAGTACTCCATATCGGTAACAATTTGGCTATTCCAGTTACCTTTATGAAGTCGTACTCTATATACTCAGGCACAGTCGATGCAATGATGCAATGGTGGTACGGCCACAATGCAGTAGGTTTCTTCTTGACTGCAGGCTTTCTAGGAATAATGTATTACTTCGTTCCAAAACAAGCTGGACGACCTGTTTATTCTTACCGCTTATCTATTGTCCATTTTTGGGCCTTAATCTCGCTTTATGTTTGGGCTGGATCCCATCACCTTCACTACAGCGCACTTCCAGATTGGGCACAAACAGCCGGCATGGTTATGTCTCTTGTTCTTCTTGCTCCATCTTGGGGTGGCATGATCAATGGTATGATGACGCTATCTGGTGCTTGGGACAAACTACGAACTGACCCTATTCTACGCTTCCTTGTTGTATCACTTTCTTTCTACGGAATGTCGACATTTGAAGGTCCGATGATGGCGATTAAAACCGTGAATGCGCTATCACATAACACAGACTGGACTATTGGCCACGTTCACTCTGGAGCATTAGGCTGGGTAGCTATGATCTCGATCGGTGCAACATACCATCTAATCCCTCGCCTATTCGGTGTGAAAGAAATGTTCAGTATTTCATTGATCAACCTTCACTTCTGGCTAGCAACGGCTGGTACAGTTCTATATATCGCAGCGATGTGGGTTAACGGAATCATGCAAGGCTTAATGTGGCGTGCAGTCAATACCGATGGCACTCTCACTTATAGCTTTGTTGAATCTCTAGAAGCGAGCCATAATGGGTATGTAGTCAGATTAATCGGCGGAGCTATCTTCCTGTCAGGCATGCTTATTATGGCCCTTAATGTTTGGCTAACTATTAGACAAACAAGTGCTAAAGCACTCGACTCAGTGCCAGCACAAGCTTAAGGAGAGCGATAGAATGAACCATGAAATAATTGAGAAAAACCTTGGCCTAATGATCCCATTAATCATTGTCGCAATAAGCTTTGGTTTCTTAGTGGAAGTTGTACCTCTTTTCTTTAACAAGGATATGAAAACACCTGTCGAGGGACTTAAGCCTTATACTGCGGTACAACTAGAAGGTCGTGACATATATATCCGTGAAGGGTGCCATACTTGTCACACACAAATGATTCGTCCGTTCCGCGCAGAAACAGAGCGTTATGGCCATTACTCAGTAGCTGGTGAATTTGTTTACGACCACCCATTTTTATGGGGGTCAAAGCGCACGGGTCCTGACTTAGCGCGTGTAGGCGGTCGCTATAGTGATGATTGGCACCGAGCTCATATGTACAACCCTCGAAATGTTGTACCTGAGTCTAAGATGCCAGCTTACCCTTGGCTGTTCACCGCTAAAATCGATCATAAGACAACACCTAAAAAAATGGAGGCTCTCCGTAAAGTTGGCGTCCCATACACTGATGAAGACATTGCAGGAGCTTCAGATGCAGTAAAAGGTAAGACTGAAATTGAAGCGCTTGTTGCTTACCTTCAAAACCTCGGTACGTTGATTGGGAACAAGTAAGCAAATAATGGATATAAATACGCTAAGGGGACTTTCGACAATATTAGTGATGATCGTCTTCGCAGGAATATGTTGGTGGGCTTTTAGTAATTCAAAGAAGAAAGACTTTGAAGATGCTTCCAACCTCCCATTTGACGATGAAGATATCGCTGAACGAACGTTGCGCGAAAAAGAGAGAGATAATCATGACTAGTTTCTGGAGCTTTTGGGTTTCAATAATCAGTTTAGGATCAATTTTCGGCTGCTTGTGGTTGATATACGTAACACGTAAGAGCCAAACCACTGACACTGAGACTGATCAAACAGTAGGTCACGCTTTCGATGGGATCGAAGAGCTTGATAACCCGTTACCTAAGTGGTGGCTATACATGTTCGTTGCAACCTGTGTATTCGCCCTCGCATACTATGTCCTCTACCCAGGACTAGGTAACTACAAAGGAATGCTATCGATTGAACTAGAAGAAGGCAGTGTGCCTTGGACTCAGGTCAATCAGTGGCAAAAAGAAGTTGAAGATGCTGAAGCTAAATATGGCCCAATCTTCGAAGCATACGGCGCGACTCCAATTGAAGAATTAGCGCAAGACGCAGAAGCAATGAAAGTTGGTCAACGCTTGTTTGCCAATAACTGTGCAGTTTGCCACGGTTCAGCAGCACGCGGCGGTATCGGCTTCCCTAACCTAACAGACGATGATTGGTTGTATGGCGGTTCAGCTGAAGCTATCAAAGCAACGCTAGTAAATGGCCGTATGGGCAACATGCCTGCTAGGGGTTTAAACCCCGACATGACCAATGCGCAGATCGATGACATGGTGCATTACCTGCTTGCATTTAGTGGTCGTAGTGATGACCAGGAAGCCGCAGAGCGTGGTGCAGCGATGTATCAAACTGCGTGTGCTGCATGTCATGGCCCTGATGCAAAAGGTAACCAAGCTATTGGCGCACCCAATCTAACTGACAATATTTGGTTATATGGTTCTACGCCTAAGCGTATGAAGCACACACTACTTTATGGTCGTGCTGGCGTAATGCCTGCTCAATCAGATCGTTTAAGCGAAGAGAAAATCCATCTTCTTACCGCTTACGTGATCAGTTTATCTCAAAAGTAAACGACACTCCTGAGCCCTTGTTTCGAAGGGCTCTACCATCAAAAAAGCCTATTTCGTCAGTATTTAACGCAACCAGTGAAGAGAGCGTATGTCGAATAAAATTCCAGTTAAAAACATAGAACCAGGCGCAGAAAAACTCGAAACTTATAGCAGCCCAACGGCACAAGACGGCGTCACAAAGACCGTCGAACTCTACGCTTCACGCAAAAAGATATACGTTAAGAAAATTACTGGTTTTTTCCACGGAATACGACGCTACACACTTTGGGCATTAATGCTCGCCTACTTCGCTATTTGCTGGATTTCCATTAACGGCCAACAGCTGGTACATTTCGATCTTCCAGAACGAAAATTCCATGTTTTCGGAATCACCTTTTGGCCTCAAGATTTCTTCTTACTGGCAGTCACGCTGATCATCTCTGCATTCGCACTATTTTTCGTGACGACTTTATTTGGTCGCCTTTGGTGTGGCTACACCTGTCCTCAAACCGCATGGACGTTTATCTTTATGTGGATTGAAGAAAAGGTAGAAGGCAGCAGAAATCAGCGCATGAAGCTAGATAAGTCCGACAACGACATCAGCAAGATCACCAAAAAAGGTATTAAACACCTTCTTTGGCTGTCGGTAGCATTCGGAACTGGCCTGACATTCGTGGGGTACTTTTACCCAATTAGAGAGCTTGTTCCTGACTTATTTACCTACTCTGCCAATGGCTGGGCAGTTTTCTGGATCGCATTCTTCACGCTCGCAACCTATATGAATGCAGGATGGTTACGAGAGCAGGTATGCCTTTACATGTGCCCTTATGCGCGTTTTCAGTCAGTGATGTATGACGACGATACACTTGCCGTAGCCTATGACGCTTCGCGAGGAGATCCTCGCGGTAGCCGTAAGCGGAACTCAGATTACAAAGAACAAGGCCTTGGCGACTGTGTCGATTGCGGCATGTGTGTTCAAGTTTGTCCAACAGGCATAGACATAAGAGATGGCCTCCAATACGAGTGTATTGGCTGCGCACTCTGCATCGATGCTTGTGACTCCATCATGGAAAAAATGGAGTATCCGAAAGGGCTGATCAGTTATACCACCGAACACCGCTTACAAGGCAAAGAAAGTCATATATTGCGTCCTAAAGCGATCGCATATGGTGTATTGCTCATTATTATGACCGGCGCATTTTTCAACCATATTTTTGGACGAGTCCCCTTAGAGTTAGACGTTATTCGTGATAGAGGCTCGCTATTCCAACTAAATGGTCTTGGTCATATTGAAAACTCTTACACCCTTAAGATCGTCAACATGACGGACGAGACTCAGCGAGTCGCGATTAAGGTCGATGGCATTCCTGAAGTTCGTCTCGCCACGCGATCAGAAATCACAGTGAAATCGGGTGAAGTGTATAGTTTGCCAACAATTGTTGAAGCAAAGCCATCACTACTCCCTAGTAGCAGTAACGAGATAAGTTTTACGGTAAACTCTCTCGATAACCCAGATCTAATAGCTCATTCCGAAAGCCGCTTCCTCGGCGCTCGCGAATGATTATGTAAACTTAGCCCGGAACCCTGATGTCGAGTCAAACAATCCAATCTAAACAGCCAGATCCAAAAAAACGAAACTGGCTGTATTTTATTATGTTCTTCCCTTTAGCTTCTGTATTTCTCAGTAGCATCATGATCTACCATGCAGTGAAGGGTAAAGACTCGCTCGTTAGTGACAACTATTACAAAGATGGGCTCGATATAAACCAAACGATTGGGCAAGATCGTCTAGCCAAAAAACTTGCTGTACGCGCCTATGTCAGTATTGACGCAGAAGGCAACGCGCTAATAGATTTGAAAAGTCTAGCCAAAACAAAAGAGCCTTTTGTTACGCTCAAACTTGTCCACCCTACTCTCGGAGAGAGAGATTCAGTGACAAAATTCTTACCAACCGCTGAAGGTCCGTATGTCGCAGAAGTACCTGAAAACCTTAGCGGAAACTGGTATCTCGATCTATATGCGCATGATGAGTCATGGAGAGTTCGTCAAAAAACCTCATTGCCAACAGAAAACTATTTGCTTGCACCCTAACCATACCTGATGACAACACCCTGTTTTCACTGCGGTGAAGCGGTCCCTGCTGGCTTCTCCGCCACCTTAGAGATCAAAGGTAAGAACGAACCTTTTTGCTGTTATGGTTGCTTGGCCGTAGCAGAAGTGATCTCCCATGAAGGTCTCGATAATTTCTACGCTCACCGCACTGAATTCTCCCCCAAAGCTGAAGAATTGAAGCCCAGCGAATTAAAGCAACTAGAGCTTTATGATGACCCGCTATTACAAGAAGAGTTTGTGCAAACTCACGATGGTGTATTGCAAACCTCTTTGAGTATTTCTGGCATTACCTGCGCAGCATGTATATGGCTATTAGAGCGCGATATTAATGCCATCGACGGTGTACTAAATTTTTCGATAAACCACAGTACACACAAAGCCTATATTGAGTGGGAGACACCCTGCCAATTAAGTGAAGTTCTCATTAAGGCTAGAAAACTCGGCTACAACGCTAAGCCTTATAGACATCACGAAGCAAAACTTGCGGCCCTAAGAGAGAAACGCATCACTGTATTTCGGATCGCTGTCGCGGGCATCGCTACGATGCAGAACATGATGTTCTCTATCCCTCTCTATTTGGGAATGTATAACGACCTCGACACACAACTGATTTCGCTATTTCGATGGGTCAGCATGTTCATGGCCGCGCCAGTTGTTGCCTTTGCTTCACTCCCCTTTTACAGAGCCGCTATTCGCAGTCTCAAATCACGCAAACTAGGCATGGACATGCCTGTTTCAATTGCGATTATTATTGCGTTCTTAGCGAGCAGCTATACAACCATTACTACCGTCCCAACCTTAGAATCAGACGTATATTTTGATTCTGTTTCAATGTTTGCGTTCTTCCTTTTACTGGGTCGGTTCATTGAAATGCAGACACGCCATCGTTATTTAAATGATGATGTAGATATGGACCAACTGCTTCCAGAAACTGCCACATTGGTTGAAGGCGATAGTACAAAAAACCTGGTATCTCAGCGTATTCAAGTCGGCGATATCATCCGCATTAAACAGGGCGAATTAGCCGCAGCAGACGGCTTAATCGAAAACGGCTCTACCAGGTTTGACGAATCCGCATTAACAGGCGAATTCTTGCCAATATATAAAGCGACGGGCGATGTTATTCATGCCGGTACCGCAAATATGGATAACACCATAGACATTCGAGTAACTGCCACCGCGAAACAAAGCCGCTTATCATCAATCGTTAGGCTTATTGGGAAAGCTCAAGCTGCAAAACCAAGCACTCAAACGATTGCTGATAATCTTGCCTCGTATTTTGTTACCTTCGTACTGCTCGCCTGCGGTTTAACAGCGGTCTATTGGTGGAACATCGATTCTGACAGAGCCTTTGCAATTACCCTATCCGTCCTCGTCGTAACATGCCCTTGTGCCTTATCACTCGCCACACCGACTGCTTTGACCGGCGCAACATCAGCATTACGTAGACTTGGATTCTTGCTTACCAAGCATCATACACTCGAAGCTATGTCCCAAGCGAATGATGTTATTTTTGACAAAACAGGGACACTCAGTGAAGGTCGTTTATCGATCTCTCACGTTCAGCTTGCCACTAACACTAACTTGGATAAAGAAACCGCGCTTATATTTGCAAGCGCGCTTGAGCGCCAAAGCGCCCACCCAATTGCCAAGGCATTTATTCAGCAGACAAGCAAAGAAGTCATCGACGCCAAGAATTATGTTGGTTTAGGCGTGAGCGGAATCATTGATGGCTCTCGCTATTTTATGGGCAGCGCTAGCTTTATCGAACAAAATACGTCTACGCTCGATAAACAAGAACTGCAACATCAACACGACGGACCTGTCGTATTTATGTCTGACGGCACTACATTAGTTGCTCGGTTTGAGCTCGAAGACACTCTAAGAGAAGAGGCAGCTGCCTGCATTGAAACGCTGCGTAAGCTGGGCAAAACCGTGCATATTTTAAGTGGCGACCAGCATCATTCAGTGAAACATGTCGCCGACACATTGAGTATCGAATCGTTCTTAGCTGAGCAATCGCCTGAACAAAAGCTGAACTACGTTGAGTCGCTGCAATCTGAAGGAAGAAAAGTGGCGATGGTCGGCGATGGCATCAACGACCTTCCCGTTTTGTCTCGCGCAAACCTATCTATTGCAATGGGCGGAGCGAGTGACTTAACTAAGCTCAATGCGGATGCCATTTTGTTAAACGAGCACCTCGCATCACTGGCTGACGCTTTCCAGCATTCACGCAGAACAAGAACAGTCATTATTCAAAATATTTGCTGGGCACTTGGCTATAACTTATGCGTGCTGCCACTTGCAGTGGTCGGCTTCATTCCACCTTATTTTGCTGCGCTCGGCATGTCATTAAGCTCTTTAATTGTTGTATTTAACTCGATGCGCCTGCGAAAATAGCATCTCACTTAGTGCTGAATAAATTGTTATGGAAATTCTTTACATACTCATCCCTGTTTCTTTAATGCTTGTGACGATCGCTATCTGGCTATTTGGCTGGGCAATTAAAAATGGACAGTATGATGACCTTGAGGGCCCTGGCCATAGCATCTTGTTTGATGATGATGAGCATATGATTCCTGGTCCAGACGACAAGCCAAAACAGCAAAGCAAGGTACCTCAACACAACCAAGAAAAGGACGTATAGCCATCGAATATACCATCCTGCTAAGTGCATTCTTGCTTGGACTATTAGGTTCAGGCCATTGCCTTGGGATGTGCGGTGGACTCGCGTCTGCGCTTGGGCTCAATACCCCCCAGCATAATTATGTTTATAGCTATCATCTCGGACGATTAAGCTCATATACCTTCGCTGGCTTACTAGTCGGTGCGCTAGGATTTTGGTTCTCTGAATATCTCGGTGCACTGATGCTTTTGCGTATTGCGGCAGCAATCATGCTGATCCTAATGGGCTTATATCTAACTGGATGGCTCAATGCTCTACTTTTTACTGAGAAGCTTGGTGCCATTTTATGGCAAAAACTTAGACCGATTGGCAGTCGATTTTTACGGCCTCAGTCTCATAGGGCAGCGATAGCGCTTGGCGCTGTATGGGGCTGGCTACCATGCGGATTGGTATATTCTGGACTGATTTACGCGAGCACCCAAGGAACGCTCTCTGGCTCAGCAATGACAATGCTTGCCTTTGGTTTAGGGACCTTACCTAGCATGCTGGGCGTCTCGGTAGCAGGCCAACGGTTATCTGCGATTTTAAATAGTCAGTGGTTTAGAAAAAGTGCTGGCATGACTCTTATCTGCTTCGGCGCCTGGTCGTTAGTTTCTAGTTTTTAAAATCATGGCTGATAAATTTCGATGACCTGTACGATGCTTTCATCTTGACTCGGGTTGGAGGAAGAAATCGTTTGCTCAGCCCCAAATTCATATGGTTTACGCGCTTCGGTGCGATCAATTTTGAGCGTTTCAAAATCGAATAAATTTCTGTCTGCAAGCTGTGACGGTGCAACATTTTGCAAAGAGCTAAATATCGCCTCAATACGAGAGGGATACTCCTTCTCCCACGCTTGCAACATCGCTTTGATATTCTGACGTTGTAAGTTTTCTTGAGAGCCACACAAATTACACGGAATAATCGGATATTCCATAATATCTGCAAATTTAAGAATATCTTTCTCGCGACAATAGGCCAGAGGTCTTATAACGATATTTCGCCCATCATCAGACAACAATTTAGGCGGCATTGCAGAGAACTTCGAGCCATGAAACATATTCAAAAATAATGTTTCGACGATATCGTCCTTGTGGTGTCCTAATGCAATCTTAGTCGCCTTAATGTCCTCTGCGAATGAATACAAGGTCCCGCGACGAAGCCGTGAGCATAGACCACAGGTTGTTTTACCTTCTGGGATCTTAGACTTCACAACAGAATATGTGTCGCGATCCACAACATAGTATTCAATACCTAAGGATTCTAAATATTCAGGTAACACATGTTCTGGAAAACCCGGTTGTTTTTGATCCAAATTTACGGCGACAAGGTCAAAATCAATCGGAGCACTCTTTTGTAAGCTCATCAGAATAGTTAGCATTGTATAACTGTCTTTTCCTCCGGACAGACAGACCATGACCCTATCCCCACTTTCAATCATGTTGAAGTCAACGATTGCTTTACCCATTCCGGCACGCAAGCGTTTTTGAAGCTTGTTGAATTCATACTTGTCTGACCCTTCTAAGGACTTCATTTCTACTCCGATGACGAGCAAATACTCGATGCTACATGATTCAGTCGGCGCGAAGTATAAATGAAAACTGACCGAGTAAGTAAGCAAAGGTAAAGCTTGAAACAAAAAAAACAGCTCCCTTTCTGTTTAAAAAAGCACCAAATAAAACAACAGCTATACTCCGGAAAGATTTTAAGGGGGAGCACCATGTCGACTGATCATACCCAATCACCACAAACGCCTAATAACGATCAAAGTAGTGGTAGTAAAAATTTCATCACACGCTTTCTCGATACGGTTGAATTCCTTGGAAATTTACTCCCACACCCCGTTATTTTGTTCGCCATACTATGCGCTCTAATCATCGTTATTAGCGGCGTCGCTGGGTATTTTGAACTTGCTGTGGTAGATCCACGGCCTGAGGGTAGCCGTGGTAGATCTCCTTCAGGAATGATTGAAGTCGTCAGCCTGTTCAATATTGAAGGTCTTCAGCAAATCCTCACGCAGCTCGTTAAGAACTTTACAGGATTCACCCCACTCGGAACCGTGTTAGTTGCCCTGCTAGGTGTAGGGATAGCAGAGCGATCAGGCGTCATTTCGGCAGCAATGCGTAACTTGGTAATGGGTGCGCCCAAAAAGCTTGTGACATTCACTGTTGTACTAGCTGGCATCGTTTCGAACACAGCCGCTGAGCTTGGTTATGTGGTATTAATTCCTCTTTCTGCAATGATCTTCGCATCGCTTGGTCGCCACCCCCTAGCCGGTCTTGCTGCCGCGTTTGCGGGTGTATCAGGCGGCTATAGCGCGAACCTTTTAATTGGAACAGTTGACCCACTTCTATCAGGCATCTCAGAGAAAGCAGCCCAACTTATTGACCCGAGTTATACGGTTGGGGCTGAGGCCAATTGGTACTTCATGATGGCCTCGACCTTTGTCATTTCTATTCTCGGCATGCTGATTACTGAGTACATCGTGGAGCCTCAATTAGGTCCGTATAACAAAGATGATGCATCACCTGAACACGTCGAAGAACTCGAGCAAGAGATGAATTCACATGCCGTAACCGATATTGAGCGCAAAGGTCTGAGAGTCGTCGGTATTTATACGCTCATCTTTGCGGGCGTTTTGGCTTCTACGATCGTTCCAGAAAATGGAATATTACGCCATCCTGAAACAGGACTTGTTGCAGGGTCTCCATTCTTAAAATCGATCTTAGCATTCATATTCATTTACTTTGCCTTAGCGGGCTTAGTGTACGGCAAGGTCGTTAAATCGATTACCAACTCGACTGATGTCGTTCACGCCATGAATCATGCTATGAACACAATGGGCGCATATATCGTTCTTGTTTTCTTCGCGGCGCAATTCGTTGCCTTCTTTAAGTGGACTAATCTAGGCGCGATCTTGGCCGTGCTCGGTGCACAGACCTTAGAAAGCTTAGGTTTAACCGGACCAATTCTATTCTTCTTCTTTATTGGCGTATGCGGGCTAATCAACCTGTCACTAGGTTCAGCATCGGCTCAATGGGCAGTCACGGCGCCTATATTCATCCCGATGTTAATGTTAGTTGGCTATTCACCAGAGGTTATTCAAGCGGCGTATCGTATCGGTGACTCGACAACCAATATTATTACACCAATGATGAGCTACTTCGGGCTAATACTCGCAGTTGCCGAGAAATACAAAAAAGACCTCGGAATCGGTACCCTCATATCGATGATGCTCCCCTACTCAGTTGTATTTATTACTGCATGGAGCCTGTTCTTCTACTTCTGGGTATTTATTATGGGATTCCCCGTTGGACCTGGCGCGCCAATCTACTACACCATGTAGCAAGCTTAATCATTAGGCACAGGACAAACTAAACGCACTAAGCTAGGCTGAAGAAATGGATATCTTCAGCTCTGTCACCTCCGCTATCGAAAAAGCTTTCACGATGAAAAGTGAGTGGCGAGAATACGACCTAATAAAATACCTCAAAGACAGCAATGATCTCGAGCTACCAAATATGGAGCTCAATCAAGCACTCAGCTTATTCAAAACGCATTTTTTAATTCGTCACGCACTTTATTCGCTTAAATCAAAATGGGCCAAAAATAAAAGCGCTCATCTTGAGATTGGAATAATCAATATCCAAAAATTTCCTTACATCACTCATAACGAAACAAGTGTAAGTAACAGCGATTTATTAGGTACGTACTATCTTGATCAAGATAATTATTTCGATATGACAAAGGAAGAAATCTCATTATTACTAAACGGCTTCTGGCAACGTTTTAATAACCCTGATCAATCGGAAGAAGCTTATCAAGCATTAGGTTTGGAGATCGGCGCAAGCTACGCCGATATAAAACGAGCCTTTAAGAAAAAAGCACAAACAATGCATCCCGACAAAGGTGGGGACGAGCAAAAATTCAAAGAGCTCAGCAAAGCAAAAGATGAGCTTTTAAAAAGAACCACGCTCTAGGCCTTACACCGTTTTATAGTGAACGAACCCACGGCGTTTATAGTTGTCTAGCGCAGCAGGGTGATCGAAATTACAAGTATGAACCCATACGCGCTCGACACCATCCCAGGACCAAGCCTGTCGTACTGCATCTTCTAGAAAAGCAGTCCCAAATCCCTTACCTATAAAGTCAGGACTTAATCCAAAATACAATAGTTCAACGTTGCTACCGTCTTTGCGCAGCTCAAAGTAACCTAGAATCGCACCGTCTCTATAGGCCACCCAAGTACGAAGATTTGGGTCATTCACCAAATCAAACCATTGTTGATCTGTCCAAACCAAGCGATCAGTCCAATCCCACGCCTTTCCTACAAACGAATACAGGAATTGATTGAACGGTGCTTGGTTATGTTTTACTTCTTCCAATACATATTCGCTATCTGCAGTGGTCATTACATAAGCAGGCGGTGTATGCATCTCAAGATAGTAAACGATTTCTTCCATTAGTATTACGCCTGAATCGACGCCAAGATGCTCTCTAAAGCCTCTAATGGCGATTGAGCTTGCGTAATAGGCCTACCTATCACTAAGTAATCAGAGCCCGCTTCTAACGCTTGCTGAGGAGTCATAATACGCTTCTGATCGCCTTTATCAGCCGTTGCAGGACGAATCCCTGGCGTGACTAACTTAAACTCAGAACCTAACGACTGCTTTAACTGACTCGCTTCTTGAGATGAACATACCACGCCATCGAGACCAGAGTCTTTCGTTAAAGATGCCAAACGCATAACCTGCTCTAGCGGCGGAACATCTATCCCTACGCCGGCAAGATCCGCTTGCTCCATACTTGTCAGTACAGTCACGCCAATCAATAAAGGGCGACTTGAATAGGCACTCAACTTCTCAGCGCATGCTTCCATCATTCTTTGGCCACCGCTCGCATGCACATTTACCATCCATACGCCCATATCTGCCGCAACTCCAACCGCTTGAGCCGTGGTATTTGGAATATCATGAAACTTCAAATCTAAAAATACATCAAAGCCTAGACGATGTAAGTCTTCAACCACTTGCGGACCGCATCGGGTATACAACTCTTTCCCAACCTTCACACGACATAGTTTTGGGTCTAGCTGCTGCGCCAATTCAATCGCAGACTCTTTTGAAGGAAAATCAAGAGCGACCAAGATAGGCGAACTTACATTTGCATTAGTCATAAAAAACACACTATAGAAAATATTGAACTGTCATTGATATCGAGAGGATTATAACCGCTAGAAAGTGACAGGGTGATAAAACGAAAATTGGGCGGGAGGAAGTCTATCGAAGATCAAAAACTTCGACAATAAATAAGCGTTCTAAGAAAAATAAAACTCAGTTTTAAGCCTGCTTAGTGCGTTGAAGCTCGCGTTCAACCTTTAGCAATCTGCTCTTGATTGCAATGTTACTTGGTAATCTCACGAGATACCCAAACACGCCACCAAGGGAAAACATAATTAGCAGTGCAACACCAGCACTGACATCGATATTGCCTATCAAGTAATCGACGCTCAAGCGTTCACTATTAGATAAGGCAAACGCAACACCTAAAGCGACGAGTGCCGCGAGCAATATTACTTCAATGAGCAAAACTAGCTTAGACATGATGCGTAGCTCGACCTTCAATAACCATGCTTAAGGCTATCATTTACGATGTCACGCAGCTCTTTACCAGGCTTAAAATGCGGAACATGCTTTGCTTCAAGCGTAACGGACTCACCAGTTTTCGGGTTTCTGCCAACGCGTGGAGAACGATAGTGAAGCGAAAAGCTACCAAAGCCACGAATTTCAATACGCTGCCCTTCTGCGAGCGTCTCGGACATCAAATCTATTATTGTTTTTACCGCTAACTCTACATCCTTGACAGACAACTGAGTTTGCTTTGCGGCGATAATTTCTACCAATTCCGACTTAGTCATTGATTTTCCTTAATAAACAACGTCATTCTCAGTTTAGACAAGGAAAAACAAAAAACAAAAAAAAACGGGCACAAGGCCCGTTTTTTATATTATTTAACAAGCAGTTACTGGTTTTGCATCTGCTCTTTGATCAAATCACCGATCGTAGTTGGACCAGCTGATTCAATCTGCTTCTCACGAACTTCTTTCATCGCTTGCTTCTCATCGTCAATGTCTTTCGACTTAACAGACAAGTTGATCACGCGATTCTTACGATCAACGTTAATAATTTTCGCTTCTACTTCGTCGCCTTCTTTAAGCTGAGTCGTCAAATCTTCAACACGATCTTGGCTCATTTCAGATGCTTTCAAAGTTGCTTCAACGTCTGCTGCAAGTTCTACAACTGCTGCTTTCGCGTCTACAGACTTAACAGTACCTGTAACGATAGTGCCTTTGTCGTTCGCTTGAACGTATTCTGCGAATGGATCGCTATCAAGCTGCTTAACACCAAGAGAGATACGCTCACGCTCTGGGTCTACAGAAAGGATAACAGTTTCGATTTCGTCGCCTTTCTTGTAGTTACGAACAGCTTCTTCGCCTTGTTCCTGCCAAGAGATATCTGACAAGTGAACTAGACCGTCGATACCACCGTCAAGACCGATGAAGATACCGAAATCAGTGATAGACTTGATCTTACCGCTGATCTTATCACCCTTGTTGAAGTTACCTGAGAACTCTTCCCATGGGTTAGCGTGGCACTGTTTGATACCTAGAGAGATACGACGACGCTCTTCGTCGATATCAAGAACCATAACCTCAACTTCGTCGCCCAATTGAACAACTTTAGATGGGTGAATGTTCTTGTTAGTCCAATCCATTTCTGAAACGTGAACAAGACCTTCAACACCTTCTTCGATTTCTGCGAAGCAGCCGTAATCAGTAAGGTTAGTAACACGTGCAGTAACACGAGTGTTCTCTGGATAGCGCTCTTTGATTGATACCCATGGATCTTCACCCAACTGCTTAAGACCTAGAGAAACACGGTTGCGCTCACGGTCGAACTTAAGAACTTTAACGTTGATTTCGTCACCAACATTTACAATCTCGCTCGGGTGCTTAATGCGCTTCCAAGCCATATCTGTAATGTGAAGAAGACCGTCAACACCACCAAGATCTACGAACGCACCGTAGTCTGTAAGGTTCTTAACGATACCTTTAACTTCCATACCTTCAGCCATTGACTCAAGAAGAGCATCACGCTCTGCTGAATTTTCAGCTTCAAGTACTGCACGGCGAGAAACAACAACGTTGTTACGCTTTTGGTCAAGCTTGATAACTTTAAACTCAAGCTCTTTGCCTTCAAGGTGCAATGTGTCACGAACTGGACGAACGTCAACTAGAGAACCAGGTAGGAATGCACGAACAGATTTAAGGTCAACAGTAAAGCCGCCTTTAACTTTACCGTTGATGATACCTTTAACGATCTCTTCAGCTTCGAATGCTTTCTCAAGATCTTTCCATGCTTCAGCACGCTTCGCTTTCTCACGTGAAAGTTGCGTTTCGCCAAAGCCGTTTTCTACAGCATCAAGTGCTACGTCAACAGTGTCACCAACTGCTAGTTCAACTTCACCAGCTTCGTTTACGAACTGTGAAAGAGGGATAACGCCCTCTGATTTCAAGCCTGCGTTAACTGTAACCCAATCGCTATCGATGTCTACAACCACGCCTTTAACGATCGACCCTGGGGTCATATCGATCTCTTTTAGGCTCTCTTCAAATAAATCTGCAAAGCTCTCGCTCATTACATTTCCTGTATATGATTCTCCGTACCACCAGTTAATACGGTCTATTTACATACGCTCATGACAAACCTCTGGCCGGTTTTTCATTGCCATAAGCATTAAAACTATTTTTAGAGGAAAAATCTTACTTTGGATTGACCAATAAAAGGACTTTTTCCAACACTTGCTCGATCGAATATTCGGTCGTGTCGATCGTGATAGCATCGTCTGCGGCCTTTAACGGCGCGGCTTTACGACCCATATCACGCGCATCACGCGCTTCGATCTCTTGCAAAAGGGTCGCGATTCTAACATCTTCACCCTGTGCCTTCAACTGTTGGAAACGACGCTCTGCTCTGGCTTGAGCAGAAGCGGTTAAGAATATTTTGAATTGAGAGTTAGGAAAAACAACTGTTCCCATATCTCGTCCATCAGCTACCAGACCAGGAAGCTGCTGAAAATCGCGCTGGCGCTGCAATAACGCTGCACGCACTTCAGGGAGAACCGCCACTTTTGAAGCATTATCGCCCGTGGTCTCAAGACGTAACTCACTCGTCACATCCTCTCCTGCAAGCATTACACGAACCGGCTCGCCCGGCTTTGAACTTTCAAAAGAACAATCAAGACCTGCCGCGACTGCGGCCAAACTTGACTCGTCATCTAAAGCGACATTTTGACGTAGCGCCGCAATGGCGGTTAAACGATACAAAGCCCCACTATCGAGAATCGACCAACCTAACTTAGTCGCAATTAACTGTGTAATCGTCCCTTTACCAGAACCGCTTGGTCCATCTATACAAAGAACTGGAGCTTGTGAATTTGGCGCCATTACGCGTCTCCGTTTACCTTCACATTCATCCCTACACGATTTGCTAATTCAACAAAGTTAGGGAAAGACGTCGCTACATTAGCGCAATCATTAATTACGATTTCACCTTCAGCACGCAATGCTGCAACAGAAAACGCCATTGCGATGCGGTGATCGCCATGCGAGTGCACCGTACCGCCATGCATCTTAGCACCTTGAATCACAATACCATCTGGCTTTACTTCAGTACGCACGCCAAGCTGCGCTAAGCCATCAGCCATTACTTGAATTCGGTCGCTTTCCTTAACGCGAAGCTCTTCAGCTCCACTTAACACAGTCTCGCCTTCTGCGCATACTGCGGCGATAAAAAGAACTGGAAATTCATCGATCGCCAAAGGCACCTGATCTTCAGGAATTTTAATACCCTTGAGCGGAGCCGATTTAATACGAATATCGCCAACGGGCTCACCACCAACCGTCTTTTCGTTAGAGACGGTAATATCCGCACCCATTTGACGAAGAATATTGATTACACCCACACGAGTCGGATTTAGACCAACGTGCTCCAACGTAAGGTCTGACCTTTCAGCAATAGAGGCCGCTACCATAAAAAAGGCTGCTGAAGAGATATCCGCTGGAACATCAATTTTACCGGCCTGCATTGAACCACCACCTGCAAGCTTTGCAGTTGCACCGCTACGCTCAACAGAATATCCAAAGCCATTCAACATACGTTCAGTATGATCGCGAGTTGGCGCAGGCTCAGTCACACTTGTATCGCCCTCCGCATACATACCTGCAAGCAGTAGACATGATTTCACCTGAGCACTAGCCATCGGCATGTCGTAATGCATTCCACACAGCGCTTGCCCACCCTTGATAAGCATTGGAGGACGGCCACCTTCAGCTGTTTCAATGACAGCACCCATTTCACGCAAAGGCTTCGCTACACGCTCCATCGGACGTTTTGTCAGCGATTCATCACCCGTAAGTTCGGTATCGAAACTTTGTCCCGCGAGCAAACCAGCGAACAAACGCATACCTGTACCAGAGTTACCTAAATAGATCGGCCCCGGAGGCGCTTGTAAACCATTCAAACCGACGCCATGAATCTTAACTCGTCCGTTGTTCGGCCCTTCAATGACAACACCCATGTCGCGAAAAGCCTGAAGCGTTGCAAGACTATCTTCACCTTCTAAAAATCCTTCGACCTCCGTGACACCTTCTGCAAGCGCTCCGAGCATAATAGATCGGTGCGAAATAGATTTATCACCAGCAACACGAATAGCACCAGATAAAGCGCTGCCTGCGCCAGCATTAAAAATTACATTATTTGTATTCATAGCGTTTACGTAGGATTGTCCAGATAAGACTTTAGAAAAATGTTCTCGCGCCGCTCGAGCGCGCGTAAATACACCAAGCATTTCTTGGCTTTGGTCATCAGCGACCGCAGTGCGTAGTTTTTGCAAGTCTACAGAGAAGCGATCCAATACATTTAGAACGGCTTCTTTATTTGCAAGAAATATGTCGTGCCACATTCTAGGGTCACTTGCAGCGATGCGCGTGAAATCCCGAAAACCACCAGCAGCATAGCGGAAAATATCCTCGTTATCAGGATTTCCCGCCAAGGTATCAACCAATGAGAATGCGATCAAATGAGGAAGATGACTCGTTGCCGCCAAGACCTCGTCATGCTTTTCAACCGACATTTGCAGCACATTAGCACCACAAGCGCTCCACATCGCATCAACTAAGGATAATGCTCGCTCATCAGTATGCGTTAAGGGAGTAAGAATCACTTTATGATTTTGGTAGAGCGAACTATTTGCGGCAGTAACTCCACTCTTTTCTGATCCAGCAATCGGGTGACCAGGAACAACAAACTCTGGCACATCGCCGAAAACCGACTCGACTGCAGAAACAAAGTTACCCTTAACACTTCCTACATCGGTCAGTACAGCACCGGGCTTGATGAATGGTTTAACCTCTTGCAGCACACTCTCAAATGCTTGAACTGGAACTGCCAACACAATGATATCTGCGCCAGAAACTGCTTCAGCAATTGTTTCAGCAGCTACATCCACAGCACCTAATTCAATACCGAGCTTTGCGTGATTTGAATCAAGCGTATACCCGACCGTCTTCGAGACAACGCCCTGCTCCCTCAAGCACTTTGTTAAAGAACCGCCAATTAGACCAAGCCCAACAACCGAAACGGTGAGCCCTTTTAATTCTTGCATCGCTAAACTTAGCGAATCGCTAGCCATGACTAAGCGACTCCAAAACTTCAATAAAACGAGCGTTTTCTTCAGGAAGACCGATTGATACACGAAGGTGATTTGGCATTCCATAATTCGCTACAGGACGCACAATAACACCCTGCTGCAACATAGCTTCGTACACTTCCATTCCAGAACCTTTCGTATCAAAGCACACGAAATTGCCTTTCGATGGAATATATTCGTAGTCCAGTCGATCAAATGCATCGGTCAACTGCTTCATACCATGTTCATTTGTCGTGATGCTTTTCTTTAAATAGTCTTCGTCTCTCAATGAACCGAGAGCCGCAGCAAGCGCGAGACTATTCACATTAAATGGATGACGAACTCGATTCAGCACATCCGCAATTTCTTCATTTGAAATCGCATAACCAACGCGCAACGAAGCGAGCCCCCATGCCTTTGAAAACGTTCTCGTGACAATCAAATTCGGAAAATCAGACAGCAATGAAACCCCATTAGGAAAATCGGGATCGGTACTGTATTCAATGTACGCTTCGTCCAACACCACGATCACGCTTTCTGGCACTTGAGACAAAAACTCTACAACTTCAGCTTTACTCAACACCGTTCCGGTTGGATTGTTTGGATTGGCAATAAAAATCAGGGATGTGCGATCGGTAATTGCCGAAAGCATTGCAGATAGATCATGCCCCCAATTCAGTGCCGGCGTTACAACGGCAGTTGCATTAACTGCTTGCGTCGCAATGGGATAAACCGCGAATGCATATTGCGAAAAAACCACCTCACGCCCTAGTTCGGCATAAGCTCGCGCAATTAAGTCAAGAATATCGTTAGACCCATTCCCCAGGGTAAGTTGCGATGACTGAACTTTTAAACGCGATGCAAGCGCTTCTTTTAGTTTAAAGCCATTACCATCAGGGTAGCGCGTCAATTGAGAAAGCTCGTTGCGGATTTCTTCTAAAGCAATTGGGCTAGGGCCAAGCGGGTTTTCATTACTTGCGAGCTTTACGATATTCGAGATGCCTAACTCTCGCTCCAACTCATCGCTTGGTTTGCCCGGTTGATAAGGATGTAAGCCTCGGGCACCTTGAGTCGCCAAAGACACAAAATCACAAGAAGAACGCGTTAAATCGCCCATTAGAAAACCCTTTTAAATCTATAAATACGCGTTACAAAACGCCAACGGGATAGGAACCAAGATGCTTAATGTCGACGGCATCTGGCGAAATATCTTTGATCACCGCCTGAACATTCTCATCATCAAAATGACCATCAAAATCGATATAGAAAACGTAAGCCCAAGTACTACTATTAGAGGGCCGAGACTCTAAGCGATTCATATTCACGCCGTGACGCTGAAATGGCTCCAAGACGTGATACAAAGCACCCGGCTTATCTTTCACTGAAACCATAATTGATGTTTTATCTTCGCCGCTCGCAGGCACGACCTCAGAACCGATAATAAGAAAACGTGTCGTGTTATCAGGACTGTCTTCTACATTTTTTGCTAGGAAATCTAAATCGTAGAGCTCTGCCGCCATATCACTTGCGATGGCAGCAACTCCAGGCTCCTCAGCGGCTAGTTTCGCAGCCTTACCATTGCTCGATACAGCAATACGCTCAACCTGCGGACAATGAGAATCCAACCATTTTCTGCATTGTGCTAGCGCCTGCTGGTGCGCATAAACGCGGGTCACATTCTCAAGCTTGGTTTCAGTTCCGCTGAGCAAGTTGTGGTGTATGCGAAGCTTTACCTCACCTGCAATAAATAAAGGTGAGTCTATAAAGCTGTCTAAAGTATGGTTAACAATCCCTTCAGTTGAGTTTTCAACTGGCACGATGCCATAGTTCACTTGCCCCGACTCTACTTCTCGGAATACTTCATCAATAGCTGAAAGCGGTTCCGCTTTTACGAAATGACCGAAATGTTTGAGTGCCGCAGCATGCGTAAATGTACCTTCTGGGCCTAAGTAAGCAACTTTGAGAGGGCGCTCTAGGGCTAAACAACAAGACATGACCTCACGAAATAGTTTCGCCACATCCTCGTCAGGGAGAGGGCCTTCATTGCGCTCCATCACTGAGCGTAAAACTTGCGCCTCACGCTCAGGACGATAGTACTGAACCTCTTCACCATTTGAAGCAGCTTGCTTTACTTCAGCAACCTGTTGCGCACATTTTGCACGCTCATTCAGCAAACGATGAATTTCACTATCAATTCGATCTATATCTTTACGCAAGCGGCCTAACGCTTCTGCTTCATTCGTCATATCAAAGCCAATTACTGCAGTGTATCGCCATCAGTTGAATCACTTGAAGAGTCACTCTCAGAAGATTCAGCTTGTACCGCACCCTCTTCGACACCCTCATCATCTAATTCTTCTGACTCTGGTTCTTCGATACGCTCTACAGCCACTAAGCGTTCACCCTCTTGGGTGAGTTTAATTAAACGAACACCTTGTGTATTACGACCAAGGACAGAAACTTCTTCAGTGCGCGATCGAACGAGAGTGCCCTTGTCACTGATCAGCATCATTTCATCGCCTTCAAATGTTTGAACAGCGGACACTAATCTTCCGTTTCGATCAGACACTTGCATTGCGATGACACCCTGACCACCACGATTGATGACTGAGAATTCATCAAGACGTGTGCGCTTGCCGTAACCGTTCTCACTTGCCACCAACAACAAGCCATCTTCCTCAGGAAGAATCAAAGAAACAACTCTGTGATTTTCTGGCAACTTAATACCACGCACACCACGCGCCGTTCTGCCCATCGCACGCACATCATTCTCATCGAAACGGATCATCTTGCCGTGACTACCCATGAGCATGATGTCACGCTCACCATTAGTGATAGCAGCGCCAATCAACGTATCGCCATCATCCAAACCTAAAGCGATAAGACCTGAAGGGCGCGGACGCGAGAAGTTCTCTAGAGGCGTTTTCTTCACGGTGCCGTTCGCGGTCGCCATAAATACGTAATGATCGGCTGCGTATTCATTAACGGACAGGAACGTCGTAATACGCTCACCTTCGTCAAGCGGCAAAATATTCACCATTGGCCGGCCACGTGAACCTCGGCTTGCTTGCGGAATCTCAAAGGTACGCAACCAATACACTTTACCTTTGTTTGAGAAACACAAAATCGTGTCATGTGAATTCGCGACAACGAGTTTCTCAATAAAATCTTCATCTTTCATTGTGGTAGCAGACTTACCGCGCCCACCACGACGCTGCGCCTGATATTCTTCAAGCTTCTGCGTTTTCGCATAACCTGCATGCGAAATAGTGACAACTAAATCTTCTTCAGTAATTAAGTCTGCAACTGTTAGGTCTCGACGCGAAGACATGATTTCTGTGAGACGCTCATCACCATACTCTTCTTTGATAGCTTCAAGCTCTTCACGAATAACAGCCATCAATTTATCTGGATCGCTTAAGATACCAAGAAGCTCAGTGATGCGTTCAAGAATCTCTTTGTATTCTGCAATGAGTTTTTCTGTCTCAAGACCAGTCAGACGGTGCAAGCGCATGTTAAGAATTTCTTGTGCTTGCGTAGGAGAAAGACGGTACTTACCGTCAACAAATCCATATTCCTCGCCTAGATCATCAGGCTTACACGCATCAACGCCCGCTTTCTCGAGCATGCCGACTACAGCACCTGGCTCCCAAGCTTGAGCAAGCAAAGCTTCTTTCGCTTCAGCAGAGGTTGGAGATTTCTTAATGAGCTCAATTACTGGATCGATATTCGCAAGCGCGACGGTAAGACCTTCGAGAATATGGCCACGCTCTCTCGCTTTACGTAACAAATAAACAGTACGACGGGTAACGACTTCTCTACGGTGCTTAACAAAAATCTCAAGTGACTGCTTAAGATTAATCGTCTTTGGCTCACCATCAACAAGCGCAACCATGTTGATACCAAACACGTTCTCAAGCTGAGTTTGAGAATACAAGTTATTCATAATTACATCTGGCACTTCACCTCGACGTAACTCAATAACAATACGCATGCCCTCTTTGTTTGACTCATCTCGAAGCTCGGTAATCCCTTCGATCTTTTTATCTTTAACAAGCTCTGCGATTTTCTCAATCAAACGCGCCTTGTTAACCTGATAAGGAATTTCTGTAACGACAATGCGCTCTTTACCTTTCGCGTCTGTTTCCACTTCATAACGCGCGCGTAGATAAATTTTACCGCGACCAGTCTGATATGCCTGAACAATACCAGCTCGACCGTTAATAATCGCTGAAGTCGGGAAATCTGGACCAGGAATGTAATCCATCAACTCATCAGTCGTAATATCTGAATTGTCTAACAAGGCTAAACAGCCACTGACAACTTCATTCAAATTATGCGGAGGAATGTTCGTTGCCATACCAACCGCAATACCTGATGAACCATTCACCAATAAGTTAGGAACACGAGTCGGTAAGACTTCTGGGATTTGCTCTGTGCCATCATAGTTAGGAACAAAATCGACCGTTTCTTTCTCTAGATCAGCAAGCAAAGAATGCGCAAGCTTCTGCATACGGATTTCCGTATAACGCATCGCAGCTGGATTATCCCCATCGATAGAACCGAAGTTACCCTGACCATCTACCAATGTGTAACGAAGAGAAAATGGCTGAGCCATACGAACAATTGTATCGTAGACCGCAGAATCACCATGTGGGTGGTATTTACCGATCACATCACCAACAACACGAGCAGACTTTTTGTATGCTTTGTTCCAATCGTTGTTCAATTCACTCATTGCGAAAAGAACACGTCGGTGAACAGGTTTCAAACCATCACGAGCATCTGGCAATGCTCTACCAACGATTACGCTCATCGCGTAATCAAGGTATGACTGCTTCAACTCATCTTCAATATTTACGGGAAGGATTTCTTTAGCGTGATCACTCATAGGGAGTGCATTCCTTTCATTTCGATCGTTTTTGTAATGCTCTTAGAGCACTTATCGTTATTAGGCAAAAATTGAAGCGCTTTGCCTTTCTTTGCGTTTTACTGAAACCAAAAGCAATTTTGGAAGTTAGCGCAAAATTAATCAACGCACTATACCATAAGCACAAAACAAAAGAGAGCATTTAGCGCGTTTTAGAGGGCTTGTTAACGCACTATTTTTGAATAAGATCTGAAAGCGAAGAAAGCGCAACAGAAAGTCGCGCCTTAGAACTGAAATTTACGCGAATACGACCGTTTTGTTTTCATGAATGATAACACGATCTTCAATATGCAATCGCAAGCCACGCGCCAACACAGTCTTCTCTGCATCCTTGCCTAGGCGCACCATATCTTCGATCGTATCACTGTGATTAATACGAATCACATCCTGATCAATAATCGGCCCCTCATCGAGATCTTGCGTCACGTAATGACACGTTGCGCCGATCAACTTCACACCACGATCATAAGCCTGATGATAAGGTTTTGCACCCGCGAAACTTGGCAAGAAACTATGGTGAATATTAATCACCCTTCCCTCATAACGCTCACACAAATCTGGAGGTAGTATCTGCATATAACGCGCAAGCACGACTAAATCCGTTTCGTAAGAATCGACCAACTCTTCGATTTGCTTAAATGCCTGCGGTTTTGTTTCTTTTGTCACAGGAACGTAGTGGTATGGAATCTCGTGCCATTCAACCATCCGACGCAAATCTTCATGGTTCGCGATCACAGCAACAATATCTATGTTCAACTCACCACTATGCCAACGATGCAGAAGATCAGCCAAACAATGCGATTCCTTTGAAGCCATCAAAACAACTTTCGGCTTTTGATGCGAATCAGCAACGGACCACTTCATCGAAAACTCATTTGCAATCGGCGCAAACGCCGCTTTAAAGCCTTCCAGATCAAAAGGCAGCGAACTTGCCTTAATCTCGTTACGCATAAAGAACCAACCGTTCTTTTGATCCGCGTGATAACTCGCCTCAGTAATCCAACCATTGTATGTCGCTAAAAAGTTACTCACTTTTGCGACAATCCCGGTTCGATCAGGACACGAAACAACTAAACGATAGGTTCTTTCCATTACTTCAATTCCAATACAGTCGGCTTAAACCGAGCAGAGCAAACGCAACTATTGACCAAGCAACTCGCTCGTTCTTGCTGCACAGATCAAATCATTTCTATGCAGACCTCCAATTTTGTGAGACCACCACGTCACCGTTAAACACCCCCACTCCACAATAAGCCTAGGATGATGCCCAACCTGCTCAGCATAATCACCTATCGAATTGGCGAATTCTTGCGCTTTAACAAAATTTGATACTTTAAAAACACGATGAAGGCGATTTTGCCCCTCTTCATGAATGACTTCCCAACCATCAACTTCAGATAACAAGTCTTTGATCTCATTGTCAGAAAGACGAGGCGCGTCTGCACGACACGCCTCACAAGTTTCTTTACTTAACATATATACCTCCTATTGAGCATGACAAAACAATAGCAGTACGCATCAGGACCTTATACCGATTTGGCAGAAATGATCTTGTCATGCCATTCAACAGGCGCAGTCTGATGAACAGACGTACCCAATGCATCTACCGCAACAGAAACCGGCATATCGACAACGTCAAATTCGTATATCGCTTCCATACCTAGTTCAGGGAATGCGACCACCTCAGCGTTCTTAATAGCCTTAGAAACTAGGTACGCAGCGCCGCCCACGGCCATCAAATAAACTGATCCGAACTCTTTGATTGCGTCAATTGCTACTTGTCCGCGCTCTGCTTTACCAATCATTCCAAGCAAGCCTGTTTTCTCGAGCATCGTGTGCGTAAATTTATCCATACGCGTCGCAGTGGTCGGACCCGCTGGACCAACAACCTCATCACGAACAGGGTCAACCGGCCCGACGTAATAAATAAAGCGACCAGTTAGATCAACCGGCAGCTCTTCACCGTTGCTGATCATTTCAACCATCTTCTTATGCGCTGCATCACGACCCGTCAGCATTTTACCCGACAACAAAACTGTATCGCCCGGCTTAAGATCAGCAACCTCTTCTTTCGTGACGGTATTAAGGTTAATACGCTTCACATTATCACCAGCTTCCCACGTAATTTCTGGCCAATCATCAAGACTAGGCGGAGTTTGTAGCGCTGGACCAGAACCATCCAAAGTAAAGTGTGCGTGGCGGGTAGCAGCACAATTTGGAATCATCGCAACAGGCAATGAAGCCGCATGAGTCGGATAATCTTTAATCTTGATATCAAGAACGGTCGTCAAACCGCCAAGGCCCTGCGCACCGATTCCTAGCTCATTAACACGATCCATAATCTCAAGACGAAGTTCTTCAATACGATTTTGTGGACCGCGCTCTCGCAACTCGTGAATATCAATAGGATCCATCAATGACTCTTTCGCCATCACTGCGGCTTTCTCTGCCGTACCACCAATACCAATACCTAACATCCCCGGCGGACACCAACCTGCCCCCATTGTTGGTACAGTTTTAACGACCCAATCAGCAATGCTGTCAGAAGGATTAAGCATCACCATCTTAGATTTATTCTCAGAACCGCCACCCTTAGCCGCCACTTCTACATGAACTTTGTCACCTTCGACAATTTCGTAATGAATAACAGCAGGAGTATTGTCTTTAGTATTTTTACGCGCGCCGGCTGGGTCAGCCAAAATAGATGCACGAAGAACATTGTCTGGATGTGTATAAGCACGGCGCACACCTTCGTTGATCATGTCACTCAAACTCATTTGAGCATCCCACTGAACATTCATACCTACTTTCACGAAGACCGTTACAATGCCAGTGTCTTGACAGATTGGACGCTTACCTTCAGCACACATGCGCGAATTAATAAGAATCTGAGCCATAGCATCTTTAGCAGCCTGCGACTCTTCACGTAAATACGCTTCGTGAACCGCCTTGATAAAATCTGCTGGGTGGTAATAAGAAATAAACTGCAGCGCGTCTGCAACACTCTCGATCAAGTCATCTTGGCGAATCGTAGTCATATCCGTCTCTTAATTCTTTTTGCTGGGAGGGTTAAATGCGCGTGCGTTACTGCACAACACAAATTTGTGGCACGAAATTGTACTCTCAAACCCAATTTCTTTGTAGTCCGAATAAATAGCGTTCAAAAACATTGGGCATAGGTCTAAAAAATAGTTAACAAGCCATTGAACCATAGGGAAAAACTCGACATCAAAAAGATATGGTCTAACGTTAAGGGATATACGAATAGAAAGTGTATTCGAAGAGCGATATTTCATCGTCACAAATTAGAACAATTAATGTCTTTTTCATTACACGACTTACGTGTAGAAAAGCGCCAAGAAATAACAGCAATCTTAGGTGAAGGTCCTAACTATGTTGAAGAAAACTCTATTAAGTGCCGCAGTTGCCTCGTCATTCGCACTGAGCGGCTGTCTTGACGACTCCCCATCAACAACCGAAAACGCAGGGTCAGTTACAAACCCTCCTGTAGCCAATGGTGTATTTCCAATTTTCTCGCCATCGGAAGCAAAGTTCCCTGTCCCTAACGACTTATTGTATTCATCTGAAACTGCAGGCGATGGTACATTCGTGGACCTAGGCGTTCCAAATCCTCTACCACCTTATTCTGCCTCAGAATACAATCCGGTTACTGCAGCTTTAGGCGGGTTGAGCGGTGCATCTACAGTAGCGCCAATTGATATCGCAATGAGTGGTTTAATCGATCCTGCAAGCCTCAAAGGTCAGAGCGATGGAGCGGAACAAAATGTATTTTTGATTGCTTTAGAGTATGAAAGTGGGGATCCCCTTCAAGGGTTATCAGTAGGCGAACCACCGGCACTTGCAGCTAAACAACCAACCTTTGACCTTGAACATAAGGTTTTAGATGGAAACTCTTACATTCGTATAAACCCGAAAGGCTCGGTTGACCAGTCCGGCCCAACGGTAAAAGCAACTGACCCACTCGAGCCGCTAACTCGGTATTTAGTTGTTGTTAAGAATACAATCATTGATATGAATGGTGATCCGATAGTTCAATCACCCGGAGCAGCAGGCTACGCGGCCCTCACTGATTCATCGAACCCGCTAACAGGTTCTCTCGCAGCACTGCAGCCAGTACAAACACTAATTAATGGCTTATGGGAAACAATCGCCCTTCAGCTTCCAACTATTAACAGCGACTCAGAAATTGCATTGTCTTACAGTTTTACGACATCGGGCGACGAAAAAGTTTTGAACTACATTGCTGACCCTCAGCAATGGTTTACAGACCAAGTCAATCGATTTATTGGTATTACTGCAGTCAAGGCGACTACAGGTTACGTGAGCTTAAACGATGACGGCACCATCGCTGAGGACTATCGTAAAGACGATGGCACGGGTAACCCGGGCAAAGATTACAACCCAACGCTATTTGCGATTGGCGATCAAAATATGAATGATCAGATCGATCCGGGTGAAGTAAGTTCGACACAAATTGCAACCGCTGTCGCTACTGCAACAACACCATTCCCTCAAACTTTGGCTCCTGCTAGCTGGACCGCTTTAACAACACTAACAAATAGTTTATTCCCAGCGATAGGTGGTAGTTGCTCAGGCCTAACTCCACCAGCTCAACCTACACTGTGGGCAAGTGGCCCGGCTTACATCGCATGCTTAGGCAAAGCGCTCGCAAACCCGCTATCTCCAACTGGAGCCGTCCTCCCTACGCCGACAGCCTCAACGTTTACACCAGTAGGTAGCACTACCGCATTAAGCGCAAGCTCTTCGGTAACTCAAGGGACCATAGACATTCCTTACTACTCTCGCACTCCTGACGCGACATTTGGCTCTCTTCCGATCAAGTATCTCAGCTGGGAAGCGGATACGACCGTAGCTGCCGCTATCAATAATACTTTCGCGGCACTAGGCTTGGCTCTGCCACAAGGTATTGATTCAGCGACAGGGAATATCATTGACCCTATGGACGCAACCCAAACTCCAGTATCAACTGCAGTTAACTACATCTTCCCGTTTCCTAAAAAACAAGCAGATCAAACGATACCAGTTGCCATTGTTCATCCGACAAGCTTCACGGGACCGATGAAAACAATGATTCTAGGGCACGGCCTAGGTGGAAGTCGTTCAATAGCGCTTAGCTCACCCGGTAAAACACTTGTCGAAACCGCTGCGGCCGCCCCTATCAATACGGACATAGCTGTAGTTGCTATCGACCAACCGTTGCATGGTTTAACTGCATTCAATGACGTGGACGGAGTTCTTGAAAAAACCGCTTACGAACGTCACTTTGAGTTCGGATACTCATCATCTGGCGCAGCGCCTTCAGATCTCGAAACGACAGCTGCAGCAGCAGTTGCTGCGGGCACTTTCCCATCGGAAGCGGCTGCAGTGCAGCAACTTCTTGCACTAAACTTCTTGAATGTTGAAAGCTTCCTTACGACGCGCGACAACAATCGTCAAAACGCTCTAGACCTGCTTACCTTGCGTAAAACTATCCCATCTATAGATATTGACGGTGGAGGCGCAGACCTGGACGGCACAGACGTTCATTATCAAGGCTACTCCCTAGGCACAATAAGCGCTCAAGCTTTTGTAGCGGTAGCAAACGACTTGAATCAGACTGATAGTGATAATAATCCAATTACAACAGATGACATCTCAACCGCCTTCTTTTCTACTCCAGGCGGCGGTATAGCACGCTTCATTGAAAGCTCACCTGCTTTTGCTGGGAATATTGTGGATGGATTAGCTAGTCAAGGCGTTACATCTGACACGTCTAACTACCAAGCATTTTTAAACACTGCACAGGCTTCATTCGATGCGTTTGATGCAATTAACTTCGTCGGCGATTACAGCAGTCAACCAGCAAACATCCTTTATTGGTCGGCGTCTAACGACCAAGTTATCCCCGTATCTCAAATTCCTGTATCTGATACAGACAACCGCCCTCTAACGTCAGCAGCAGGCGTGTTAGGGGCATCTGAAATAAATGCATCTAAATCTTTTCTTTCTGGTGCGGAACCATTATTTGCCGTTTCAGGAGCAACAGCCGTTCCAACGGGAGCTGGCCAAGCAATTACTCAAAACTTCATTAGATGGGCGCCCGGATTCGGTTCGCATGGTGGCCCTTGCCCTGCAACTGATTCAACACCTGACGATCCAAATACTGGCAACGAAGGAGCACTTGAATTCGGAGGTTTCGCTCTAGGAATGCTCACTACTCAAACAGTATCAAACTCAGGAGTATTTGTTGATGACGGTGATATCGAAGAGTTCTTCATCGACTCAACAGGGTGTTCCGCTACTCCATAGAACAAAGAAAACAAGATAATCAAAACCCCGCTCTGCGGGGTTTTTCTTTTTCTATAGATAACAAATATTCCAATGATAATTATTTGCTGCAAATCGCAGCAAACATATTGACCCTAAAAAGCGAATGCGTATAATGCGCCCTACTTCGCCAGTGTGATGAAATTGGTAGACATGTCGGATTCAAAATCCGATGCCTTCACGGGCGTGGCGGTTCGAGTCCGCCCACTGGTACCAAGTTATAAAAAAGCCCGATTAGCATATGCCAATCGGGCTTTTTTATTTCTAACGCCTAAGTCTATTGACTTAAAAATCGCTCCACTTTCTTTACGTCGTCTGGCACGTCGACAGCAATTGAATCAGCAGTAGTCTCTGTCATTTTAAGCTTATAACCAAGATCGACGAACCTTAGTAATTCCACGTCCTCAAATTGCTCATTAATTGTTTTTCCTAAGCAACCCTGCTCTGCAAAAACCTTTAACGCTTGCTTGGTAAAACCATACACAGGAATTTGTTGACGATAAACAGACTCTACACCTTTCACATTAGAAAATGGCACAGGAAGTCTCGACATATACATCAATTCGTCTAAGGCATTAACAACTACTTTTACTATCGTATTGCTTTGTATTTCTTTTTGATCAGAAATGATCTTGTAGAGGTTATATGCAATATATGAATCGCCATGTTTTTTGTATTGCTCGACCACCTGATCAACCACAACTGGATCTATAACAGGCTCATCACCTTGAATGTTGATATAAAAATCATAATCAAGCATTTCGGCTACTTCAGCTATTCGATCAGTGCCTGTAAGGCAAGAATCACTAGTCATCACAACAGGAATATTTTCAGATCGGCAGTATTGTTCAATACGCTCATCTTCAGTCGCAACAACAACCTCATCCAAACTATCCGAGAGCATCGCCCGCTGATAGGTCCGTTTAATCATCGGTACACCAGCAATACTTACTAGGGGCTTACCCTCAAACCTTGTTGATTTATAGCGAGCCGGAAGAACACCTAATATACGCATAATTTTTACCAAGCACTCCATCCGCCATCAACATTCAATACCTCACCCGTTACATAATTGGAGAGAGACGAAGCCAGATAAACACATGCGTTTGCGATGTCTTTTGATTGCCCCCAGCGACCTTTAGGTGTTCGATCTAATGTAAATTGATATAGATCAGTCATCTTCTTGAAATTATCGGTATAAGACGTTTCGCAGAAGCCAGGAGCAACAACATTTACATTAATTCCAAATTCAGCCCACTCAAGCGCCAAGGATTTCGTCAAACTAATAATTCCACCCTTGGATGCTGCGTATCCACTTAATTCAGGTAAACCAAGCGTACCAACAATGGAGGCCATATTGATGATTCTCCCTGATCTCTGCTTCAACATATGCTTGCCAAAGGCCTGACACATTAAAAACGTACTACCAAGATTTACATCCATGACATTACGCCATTCATCGTATGCAATCTCAATAAATGGCTTTCTAAATCGCATTCCAGCGTTATTTATTAGAACATCTATTTGACCATACTTTTCGAACACTGCATCAGCGAAAGCATTCACTTCATCAACACTTGAAACATCACCGTAAAACGTAAATAAATGCTTTGAGTTCTCGCCAGCTGAAGCGCTGAGATTTAAAAGGTCTGCTTCAGTACGCGTAATCGCTGCGACCTTACAACCTAATTCAAGAAAACGAAGTACTGTCTCAAAACCGATACCTTTACCAGCACCAGAGACAACAACCACTTTACCCTTTAAATCATCCAAAACCTGTTCCTTTAAAAACTTTTATCTAATGACATGATCAAAAGCTTCATCAATATAGCTAGTTGGCACATCACTATATACCTCAGCCTTACCAAAGCTATTAACTAAGATGAGCCTCAAGGCATTGTCTTTTCGTTTCTTGTCTTTGTGCACATTCTTTTTGCATAACGCTCTCAACGCGTCTCTATCAAAGTCATACGCTGTAGAATCCACATATGTTGGCAATTCATATAGTTCAAGCAGATGAGCAATCTGCTGATAAATACCTGGATCTAAGTCTAAATATCTCTCTGCTATATAAGCCACAGCCATGATACCTATCGCGACACCTTCTCCGTGTCGATATAGTTCTTTAGCATGACGTTCTGTCGAAATCTCAATAGAATGCCCAAGCGTGTGACCATAGTTTAAAAGCAATCTTCGGCCACCCTCTCGGGTATCACCTTTAACATAGGCAATTTTTATTTCTAGTGTTCTAGAGATAAATTCAACAACATAAGACTGCTCGCGATTGTAGATCTGCGCATGATTTGAAACGAGAAAGTCACAAAAATGTTTATCAGCAATCAATCCGCATTTAATCACTTCTGCAATACCAGAGAGGTAATCACGCTTAGGCAGGGTGTCTACAAAATCAAGGTCAATGAGATTCATCAATGGGTGATAATAGTTACCGATGGCATTGATTGTTCTTCGAAAGTTGATCGCAACTTTACCGCCAACGCTGCTATCAACCATTGCCATGAGAGATGTAGGTATATGAACCAGATTCATTCCTCTAAGCCAAGTACTTGCTACAAAACCTGCTAAATCTCCAATTACACCGCCACCCAAGGCTACCAATGTAGCATCACGTGGGAAGTTATTTTCTTCCATGATTCCATAAATCTTCATTACCTCATTGATACTTTTATTACCTTTACCAGCATCCATAAAATAATGAAAAACAACGAACCCATGTGACTCCAAGTTTTTTGAAAGGCGACTTACAGCCGAGTCTTTGAAAAATGAGTCTGCAACGATTAACACCTGTTTGTTGTTAGTTTTTTCAGCTAAGAGCTCTTGAAATAATTCAAGCAAACCTCGTCCGATATTGATCGGGTAGCTTTGTCCATCAAATTCAACGTTGAGAGTTTTTATAATACTCATGTATGGATCAGCCTTTGACATCAAGATAGGTTTGAAAACATGCCAGAGTTAACAATCAGTTCAGCAATTTCAAAATCTTCATCTTCAATCAGATCATGACCTTCAAAGTGATTAACATTATGAATATATGCTTTGCCGCCAACCCGCTTTCGTTCTTTTTCAAATATTGACCGCGTAAAGACATAGAGCGAAGACTGCTCAAGAATAACTGGCTCTATGTCTTTTAATTGAGGTGTTGGTAAATCCAATGAATAGTTAAGTGGACGGCCCTTGTGCCAACAAAACTTCTTAAATGTGTGTGCAGTAAATGCTGAATCAGCCCTGCCCTCAACAACCTCTTGAATGCATGTTTCAATCGATTCAAGCTGAATAAATGGGCTATTCGGGTGCATTAGAACAAATACATCAGCATCTGAAAGCTTGAGAAACTCCTCGATAATTTGTTCAATCGAGATACCATTATCATCTAAAAATTTAGGTCGCTTAATGATCGAATATGAAGGCCCTTCTATGTATTCTTCAATCTCATTACTTGACGAAAAAATAACACTCTCAGCTATTAGCTCACTGCTCGCAAGAACATTAAGGCTATAATTAATAAGCGGTAGCCCGCCTAACTTTTTGGTAGCACGATTAATCGGTGCACCGGTTTGAGAGTGATACCCCATCCAAAAAGGGATAAAAGCAACAACCTTCATAAGCGTTCGCAATCCTCAGCAATTAGATCAGAACGTAAACGAGAAAGAGCCTCATCCCAAGTTCCAAACATTTTCTTGTAGTACATACGCGATTTAGGATAAAAGCCTGACACATGTTTTTCAGCCATAAACCAACGAATGTTTTCGATCGCCAATGTGAGCACAGGAACTCCGCAAGCTCCTGCAAGCTCGCTCATCGCTGTGGAAACAGACACCACCGAATCTAATTGAGAGATGATATGAGCTAGTGATGCCTGATCATCTTTCAAGTCAATGCCATAGAGCTCTATTAACTCTAGCCCTTCAGATCTAAAAGCCTCACGTTCTTCATCGCTGAGCCCATACTGAAGACTGATAAATGTCGCTTCAATACCTGATAACATCTGCGCAAATTCCTGCGCAGTGCAATACCACTCGTTTCTCTCTTTCAGAATTTTGATGCTTCGCCAACATAACCCTATGATTGGTTTTGAACTATCTTTTACAGGAAGATCAGACTGATCACCTTCATAAGAAAAAAAGCCGTCTTCGAGAAGTTTCGAGTCATATAAGCCATCACTATATCGCAAGCCTAAACTACCAACGCAAAGACAAAATTCAGGCGATACATCATGCAAAATTTCCGGAGTTAACGATTCAGTCGCCAAACACTCAACATCTGGGTACATGTGCTGAATAACTGGGTAAAGCCTCGCATCATAAATAATTGAGACCTTCTTAGCCTCCGCCACCAATCGTTTTATGAAATACGCATAACGAATCTGATCACCTAATCCTTGCTCTGCATAAACCAATACATGCTTATTCTTTAGATCAGAAGCTCCATCCCAATAACACGCACCGTTAGACTCACAATACTGCTTCAGCCACAAAGCAACGGGACGATTTTCATATAATTCAAATGCACGATCCCAATCTCCAATGCTGAAACACAACAACGAAAGTGAAAATTTTGAAGGTTCATGCCCTTGCGCTATTAAATTACTAAACAGTCTGTCAGCCTCGACCTTTCTATTTGTTTTGTCGTAAACCTGAGCTCTGTAATATTGCGTCATAACCTGATCTGGATTAACCAGTTCGGCTTTTTCAATCAACGCTTCGGCTTCATCGTAATCATATAAACTGTAGCGACAGACAGACTTTCTGATAAGTACTTCATAACCAACACCGAACGCATCAATATAACGCTCAATGACCTCCTCAGATGCTTCCCAACGTTCCAATTGTTGAAGAACAAGCGCAGCATTCATTAACGACTCACGATCATTTTGGTCAAGTTCAAATGCCTTGACGTAATGCTGAGTCGCGAGATCTAACTCGCTGATCTGTCGGTAAAAGCCTGCTGCGTGGACATGCGTTTGGGCATAATCAGGCTTCATTTTCAATGATGCTAAATATAACTTTTTGGCGTTGTCGCGATCACCCAATCGAAACAACGCAGAAGCCATTAAATTAAAAATATCGGGTGAGGCTATATTCGCTTGCAGCAGAGTATTAAGAAGCTGTGCAGTTTTTTGATACTGACCCCGCTGATAATTTGTTAGCGCCTCGGCAAATACATTATTTGGGTTAATAGTCATGAAACACCTAAAACATAAAAACTTGCCGAGTATATTGAATAAGCGGGCATCTAAATATGAGATCGTTCAGGTTTGTAATTGATTCATAAATAATTTTCACTTTTTACGACAAATCACTATAAAACTTAACGCGACTTCCCCCCTCTCTTTACTAGTCTTGATCCACATCAGTTTGTATCGGCACATAAGCCTCTAAAATCGCGAGCATTTTTATGTCACAGACTAGCGACTCACAAATGAAATCAATCGAATTACTCTCCCCTGCAGGCTCTCTTCAAAATATGGAGTATGCATTTGCCTATGGCGCCGATGCCGTTTATGCAGGTCAGCCTCGGTATTCTCTACGCGTGCGAGAAATTGAGTTCAACAAAATAGAAAATCTCGCGAAAGGGGTGCAAATTGCGCACTCACTTGGCAAACAGTTTTTCATCGCTAGCAATCTCAGTCCACACAACAACAAGGTGAATACGTATCTGCGTGACATGGAAGAAGTCATCGCCATGAAGCCCGATGCAATTATCATGTCCGATCCCGGCCTCATCACGATGGTTCGTGAGAAGTGGCCCGATATGCCTATTCATTTGTCTGTGCAAGCTAATGCTGTTAATTGGGCCACCGTAAAGTTTTGGCAGAAACAAGGACTTACCCGCGTCATCCTATCTAGAGGACTATCTCTCGACGAAGTAGAAGAAATTAAGCAGCGTTGTCCCGACATGGAGTTGGAAGTTTTCGTTCATGGCGCGTTATGTATTGCCTATTCAGATCGTTGCTTACTATCAGGCTACATGACCCATCGAGACTCAAATCAAGGAGCCTGTACTAACAGTTGCCGCTGGAAATACCAAGCGCATGAAGCGAAAGAAACAATTGAAGGCGACATCATCGCTAAAGCTCCCGGAATACAAACCTTTGACCCCAGTGATATTGGGGATACGGCTAGGATAAACTCTTCGCCAATCTACCTGCTTCAAGAACAAGGCAGACCTAGTGAATATATGCCTGCCTATGAAGATGAGCATGGCACTTACATCATGAACTCGAAAGATCTTCGAGCAGTTCAACATGTGAAACGTTTGATAGATATCGGCGTAGATTCTTTGAAGATAAAAGGTCGAACGAAATCTTATTATTACGCGGCAAGAACAGCTCAAGTATACCGACAAGCCATTAACGATGCGCTCACCGGTAAAGAGTTCAACATGGGGTTAATGAACGAGCTTGAAGGCATGGCGAATCGTAAATACACAGAAGGCTTTTACCGACGTCACTTGCCCGATGAATACCAGAATTATGAAACAGGTAATTCTCGGTCCGAGAAACAATTATTTGCGGCTGATTTAGTGAGTCTCGACAAAGAGCAGAGCCGCATCCATTTTATTGCAAAAAATAAGTTCGGAATTAACGACAAACTTACCTTGCTTACACCAGAAGGAAACATTGAAATTTCCGCCAATGACATGCAACTGAGTAAAAATGGCAACCATTGTGAGGAAGCACTTGGTTCAGGATACAAAGTCAGTTTGCCATTTAACGAGGTAAGTCACATTTCAGAGACCGCACTGCTGAAAGGTTTGTTAGCCAAAAACGTCACATAAACTGCGCCGTACAAAAATATCAATTCTTATCTTGGCAACAACAAAGCCAGGCTCTGTGTTCTCAAGCATACTAGTCGTTCGTGGTTACTTGATTAAACAGGATAAGAAAAATGACAGAACAACATTTCGATGTGATTATTATTGGCGCTGGACTATCAGGAATTGGCAGCGCCTGCCACATATCGAGAGAATGTCCTGATAAGTCTTTAGCAATCATTGAACGAAGACAAACAATGGGCGGAACTTGGGACTTATTTAAATACCCTGGCATTCGATCAGATTCAGACATGACTAGTTTTGGCTACCAATTCAAACCCTGGTTCTCTGACACTGTGTTAGCTAAAGGTCCAGACATAAGAAACTATGTAAACGATACAGCGCAAGAATTCGGCATCGCCGAGAAGGTAAAGTTCGGCCTCAAGATAATCAGTGCCAACTGGTCTTCAACACTTCAAAAATGGGAACTCTCCGCTCTTAATGAGCAAACTCAAAAAACGGAGAACTTCACGTGCCAATTCCTTTTAAATTGCACGGGATATTACGACTATGATCAAGGTTATAAACCCAAGTTCTTAGACGAAGATAGATTCAAAGGCGAAGTTCTTCATCCTCAACACTGGCCTGAGAACTATGACTACAGCGGTAAGAAAGTAGTTGTCATTGGTAGTGGAGCAACTGCGATCACAATCGTTCCATCCATGGCCGATACAGCAGCGCACGTTACGATGCTCCAACGCTCTCCTACCTACATTATGTCATTACCTGACACAGACAAAATCGCGCGCTTTATGACCAAAATTATGCCTGACTCTTGGGCATATTTGATCACTCGTAAGCGAAACATCTTGATTCAAAGAGCACTGTACGCTGTCAGTATGAAATGGCCGAATTTTATGCGAAAGCTCCTAATGAAAAATGTCAAAAAAGAGCTCGGAGAAAATGTCGATACGAAACATTATTCGCCTCGCTACAACCCATGGGAAGAACGTCTATGTGCAGCACCTGATGGTGACTTCTTCGCAAAAATAAGAGACAAAAAAGCGAGTGTTGTGACGGATGAAATAGATCGATTTAGTGAAAACGGCATAATTTTGAAATCTGGAGAAAAATTGGAAGCCGATATCATCGTAACGGCGACGGGGCTTAACCTTCAAATGATGGGAGGTTTAAATCTGACGATTAATGCAGAAGCGAGCCCATTATCTGAAAAAATGACGTACAAGAGCGTTATGATAGAAGGTATACCAAATTTTTCTTGGGTGTTTGGATACACAAATGCACCTTGGACACTTAAATGTGACATTGCGTCCCGTTATATTTGCAGGCTAATAAAACACATGGATAGTCAAGGTCATGTAGTAGCCACTCCGACAGATAACGGAGACAACAAAGCTTCGGAAGGAATTTTAGACGGCTTTGAACCTGGCTATGCTCAACGTGCTAAGCATATGTTGCCACGTCAAGGTAAAGCAGGCCCATGGCGCTTAGAAATGAATTACGCGAAAGACAAAAAAATATTGTTGAATCATCCAGTAGCGGATGAGTTTATGAAATTCGAGAGCAAGAATAATGCTTCCGTTGAGTCTTCGATTAAGAATAAAGCCGCTTAATAATTAAAATGACTAAGACAGAGGTCGCTTTATGTACGATATGAGTTTCCCTCCCGTGGTTATCATTCATGGTATGTGGAGTACGGGTGATACCCTATCTGAATTAAAGCGAACCTTTGAGTCTGAAGGGTATGAGACCCACACGCCTGATCTGCCTTTTCACATCCCTAAGGATAGCCATACATCAACAACGAAAGCGCAATTAGCGACTACAAGCATCAGAGATTATGTTGAGTTCGTAACAAGTTATATTGACGAGCTTGATGAAGTACCAATTCTTGTTGGCCACTCTATGGGCGGACTCATTGCACAACTTGTTGCCCAAGAGAAAAAAATTCATCGCTTAGTCTTACTATCGAGTGCAGCGCCAGCGGGTATTAATGGATGGAGCTTATCTGTTATCCGTTCATTTGGTCACAATTTATTCAAATTTCCGCTATGGAAAAAAACAACCGAACTGACGCTTCGTAATGTGCAATACGGCATTGCCAATACCCAAACAGAAAGAACTCAAGAAGATATTTTTACACTATCGACACTGGAGTCCGGACAAGCGTCTACAGAGATTGGTATGTGGTTTGTTCTTTCTAACCCACCGACGAAAGTAGACCCGACAAAAATAGATTGCCCGATTCTTATTTTATCCGGAAAAGAAGATCGAATTACCCCGCCAGCACTGCAACTAAAGATTAAATCTCTATTTCAAAACAAGGCAACACTTCAACTGATGGAGGGAGTTTGCCATTGGACGATCGGTGGTACCAATCTTCCTCTAGTCCAGGCTCATATATTTAATTGGTTAGGACAACAACGTTGTTAAACACGCCGCTTGATTTTCTAAGGGTAAATCTGATTTAGGGGAATCTCTAGCTCTAGAGAGCCAATTTCCATATGTTTTACTTCCCAAGACCCCGAGCTATCTTCAACCACTGATACTGTTCGCAGATCTTTGGCTCTCGTATAGACCAACAGCATGGTTTCTGCATCGACATCCGTCTGTTTTACTTCGATAACAGATTTTAGATAGCCATAGCTAGACCACGTTTCAGCATGCGAAGTAGCAGAAATATCACTTATCACACGTGTTACATTTTTATCTCGATCGAGCATCACAATCTGAGGAATAAAAGCTCCATGCTTTATCCCATACTGTTTATATCCCTTCACAAAGGTTTTTACAGTGAGTAAATAGTCTTTCTTTAAATTCGGCACACGGACCAAACGATAGCGACTATCGCCATCAATGAATCGATAAGAGAAGTCGTCTTGGCCAATAGGGACATGTAAGCTCTTGTCAGACCTTAGCTGTAACACACCAACATTCGGAATTTTGTTACAACAACGCGTATTAAAACGCTCGAAGTAGCTATCAGCCTCGCCTAAGGACAAAATTCTAGCAACGTTTGGATCGGCATTGTCAGGAAGTGAAATAGACTGATTAACATCCTCTACCGAATGAACAGTTGCTTTGCTGACACTTTCATTGGTTTTACGTCTTTCTATTTCTTCCTTAATCACCTGCGGGCTGTAAAAAATAACACTCGACTCACCAGTACCATCAAACGTAACAAAGAATGGACGATCGCCATCGCTATCTACATTGCCTTGAAGAAGATCTTCACTGTCTACAAACTCAGCAGGATTGACTTTCGTTGCATCATACGCATTTCGTCCCTCATTCGCTCTTAAGCGCCGAATGACCTCATCTGTCTCATTCTCCTGAGACAACCTCAACTCTCTTTCAAAAGGATTTTCAGCTTCTTGTTCTGCAACAGAATTAGCATCAGGCACATTTGAGGGAACAGAAGAATCGCTTGAATAGCTATTCGGTTCAATGATTGAGGGTTGGCTTACACTTTGTTGTGATTGGTCATCTGACAAAGCTTCTGACTCCGATATAGGATCTTGAGATAAGCTGTCACTCACCCTAGCAGAGCTTTCAGTAGGACTATCAGGCTCTGATACCGCTGAAGATTCCCTTTCTTCAAGACGAGACTTTTCAGATTCACTCAACTCGGAAAGAGGCGTTGCACTCGTGCTTCCAAAAGCATCGTCAGACACAACATAACGCTTAGCATGCACTAAGCTTGACGCGTGTAACAGAAGAATTATGAAAGAGATTCTAAGCAGCATATTAGAACTGTCTTTTGAACTGTAGCCCGATACCGTAGATTCTAGACGAGAATTTAACATCTAGCCCCGCATAAGGGTTGTACACCACGTTAGTGAAGTTAGTACAGTTTAGGTTACAACTCGTATTGTTGGGAATGTAATCGACCGACTGCATGTAAAACATGCTCGCCCCAACTTTAGTTTGCTTGTCCCATTTATAACCAAAGCCTATGCCCCAGTGTTTCATATCACCGACTGGCACAGGCCCAAAAACATCCTTACCGACAGGCGAGTCTCTAAGCTCCAGTCCATAACGGATGTCTAAACGCGAGTTCACATGCTGGGTAATCCCAATGCCATAGTGCCAAGTATCTTCAAGACCTAATGGCAGAGTTAACGAATCTTCGGTCACCAAACCAGATAAAAGACGGGCAGTAGTCAGTAACTCCAAGGGGCGATCAAAATGAAATGTCCATTCATCCCAAACACTCCAGTCTGTCCAAGTCGCGTCAAGATTAACGGTCCATTCAGGATGAACCCGCATACTAATACCACTCTTGAATGTTTGCGGTATTTCATAGTCCATATAGATATTACCAGCCTCGAATGGCACCCCTCTAGGCAAGCCAAGTATCGCAGCGGTTATCGCTCCAATAATCGAGCCGTTGAAGCCCTGCCAGAACGCAGTCCATTCATCGGTATAATCCATAAGGAAAGTGCCGCGCAACTCCATCTCGGCACCCGTCATATAAGAAGCTCCCCAAGAGAACCAATCAGTAGGCTCCCAGAGAACACCTAGATTATAAGTAGGCGACAATGACTGCTGCATATCGATATCTATGCGTCCTACGCTATCCCAAGGTCCAATATTCCCCTGACACAAGGATAAGAATGGCTGCAATGGATCCCGACGCTTACCAATAGGTTTGTCGAACTCACATGCGAACGCATCCTGTAAGATCTCGGTTACTGCGATCAAGAAGTTTGGCGCACGGTTATTCTGCGCGATAGCAAAACCTTGATGCGAGAGTTGTATGCCTGCGCCTACCGACCATTCGTCACTAATTTCATAGCCAACAGCTGGAGAGAAAAAAGTATACCTCTGAATAGCAGCCTCTTTACCTAAGAATGTCCCTGGGTCTTCAGCGTCTTTAAAAAGTCCCAACGGAGAGTGCATGTAGTTTTTTGCAGCGAATGTAAATTTTGATCCTGGCTCATTGACAGAAAAACCAAACTGGAACGGCAAAGGTGCGGGACCACTCCATACCCATTGCTGAAGGCCAAATCCTGGAATGTAAATCGCTGGTTTACTTGTATGGCTTTCTCCGTAGCCATCACCGCCAACGACTGGATCCCTAGGAACGGATGGGTCATAAGTGTTAAAACCGGTCCCCTCTAGACCAAAGATTTCGTAATCATCTCCAGCAATGTAAGCAGCATCTAAATCAAGACCGATAATATATTGATCAACTTCGAACTGACGGTCTTTCAAGTTAGTCAGACCTGCAGGATTGTGGTACACCGCTGCAATACTGGGATCACGATCTGCCACGACCGCATTACCCAAAGACATAGCACGACTATCTATAGTAATGCCATTACCAACCTGCGCTAGCAATTGAGGTGGAAAAACGAGCATGACCGTTGTCAGCGCAACAAACGCTCGCTGGATTGGTTTTGTAAACTCTCTCACATTCGCTCCGATTGTGAACTTACCAAGTCCACGCACCGATGTTAATCGGCAAAGAGAATCCTAAATTAAAATCAGACGCATCTTCCGTCAGACCAAAACCAAAACTTGTATTGATAATTGTGGTCGGATCAACACGAATACCTAACGACATATTCATCGAACCACTGGCTGAGTCTTGTGTTTCAGCATTTGTTCCGTCGGTAAAATACAAATTCGTTGCAGTGTTGTAGCTTACGTTAGTAGAGATACTTAATGAGGTGTCATAAGACAACGAGTAAGAAAACCCACCAGAGAATGAAAAACTTTGTCCGTTATGGACCGCTTTGAGCACTCGTCCACCTCGAACTTGGTTCAAACCATTTTGCTCAAATGAATAACCCGCATTTACAGAGCCAAATACCACTACCGGATCCAATACTTTTGATGCATTAACGCCAGTACTGAAACTATATGTACCACTACCAGTGGACAGTCTGCGCTGAGGGTTTATCTCATATGGGCTAACACCCGTTTTGGTACTCAGGGAAGAATTTACTGTTATAGTCGGCCTTCCTGGGACATAAGCAAAAGGCTGCCAACGTAATCCCAAACTAATATCACCAAAGTCAGTAACTGACAGCTCTCGAGTGGTGTCATAACGAGTAGACAAAGGGATATTGGTGCTGATCGTAACGTTGTTTAAAATACCATAAGCAAAGCTAAAACTATTCGTCATACTATGCGTGGCGGTGGGGTTAACATCTAAGTTACGAATTACGTTATTGACAACCTCTAGGTCAATTCTCGAATCAGACGTATATGAGTAACTAAATGAATAAGAGAGCGATTTTCCGCCAGATTTAAGCATCGAATAGCGCTTCTCTGCTGCCTGAAACACCTCTTCAAGTTGAGCGGTTTCGCTCTCATCGTCACCTTGTTGCGCGAGTGCTTCACGCGCTCTATCAGTAGATGACTTTTCTTCTGCCAAAACATCTAGGCTAACTCCTGCTAGAAACACAGAAGCCGCTATCAGCCGTAACCATACAGCCATGAGAAAATCCTTGTTAATACTCGCTTCGTTCGCTTTATATTAATTTCTACGGTAATGCAGCGTCTTAGTCGTGTTCTCGACTATAGGCGCTCCATTCGCAATATCTTCTGGAGAGTTATTCTTTAAACGTTCAATTTCGTTCTGCACTCTCCACTGGCGCATATCGAAATAATCCGGATATTCTTGGAACGCTTGCAAAGATAGAGTTTGCTCATCAATAAACCGTAAATCTTCTTCTCTCAATTCCAATCCATCAACTGGCTTAGTGTCACCTGGAAACACAACAAACAATACGTTTTGATCCCAAGCTTCTTTAAATCGATCAATCGTGAAAGTTAAGTTCCCTTTAGATGGATCAGCGATAAACACACGATCATCCTTAACTGTTTTAACCACCACGAAATGCTTAAATCCGGAGTATTGAATAGGAACAATTGCCGGATGATCCAAATCAATTAAGTCTTGCATTTCAGCCCGAAAGCCACCTGCAGGAAATCCCAATGCTGTAACAAGTCGCTTCATATCAAGCATCGAAAAACCACGACGCTCTACGATTCTTTCATTCTCCCCGTAGTGAAGCAGTCCTTCCATCACCTGACGTTCTTGGAAATTACGCCCGAGATAATGTTGTAGAATTGTGGTTAATGCGGCCGAACCACAGCTGTAGTCGTATGCTTGTCGAACAATATTTCGAAACTTAATTTCAGAATATGGTTCAACTTCTTCAAAAAAGAACTTTTCTGGTTTGTCATTAGAATTATCAAACCCGTAATACACTAATCCCTGCTCGTGAGGCTCTACTTCCTTAAAGCCTAATAGCAAGTTTAGAAACAATACTGACGCAGTCGTAACTAAAACCATTGATGCTTCCGATAGGGCTTCGCCAAACCAACGAAAAACCCAAATAAAACTTAGTGTTATTTTGGAATCGCACGATACCGCAATTCACTTTATTTTAAAGATAACCAGTACTCAATCTATATGGGCAAACAAAAAACGGGAGCATTTGCTCCCGTCTAAATTAACCAAGTTGACTACAGTTTCTCAACTTCAGCTGAAGACTCGACACTCATCATGTATGCAGCGTAATCGGTACCGCCATAACTCGCCCCAAGAGAGCCCTTAATACCCTGCTTCTCGATAATTGTGATATCCGAGAGATCACCCTCGTTAGCAGAAGTCAAAGCCACCAACGCAAACTCTCCAGAGTTTAAATCAAAGCCAGCTACAGTACTTTCACCATCATCCGGTTTTTGCATTGCAAACACCTTGAACAACAAGCTTGCATCAACAAACGCGTTGTCACGACGCACATCGGTCTTTAACTGCCAGTCAAGCTCCATATCAGCAGCTACCGCTTCTGCCTTTTCGCCAGCTTCAACGCGATCGACAAATGCCTTTCCAATAGATGCCGCATAGTCTCTGGACTTCTCAGACTCTAACTGAGATACAACCTGATCACTCACTTGGTCGAGAGGCTTGATTGACTCCGGATGATAATCTTCCACTTTAAAAACGACCGCTACGCCCTCTTCAAGCTCAATCAGTTCGCTATTATTTTCGCCCGAAAGATTTTCTTCATTAAAAAGAGCCCTTTGCACTTTCACATTAGAAAACACAGCATCTTGAGTAAGTCGAGAAACACCAGCCAACTGATTAATCTCCAACCCTAACTCCTCAGACGGATCAATTAGATCAGGTGCAGAATAGCTAATGTCAGCAAGTTGCTGGCTCAAATCCACATATAAATTAGATAGTTTTTCTTGCTTAATTTCTTCCTCGATCACTAAGGCGCGATCCGCAAGTGCTGGAGGCTCGTTAACTTGAATATCAAGAAGTTTGATAACGTGATAACCAAATTCCGTCTTAACCGGCTCAGAAACAGCACCTTCCTCAAGTGCGAAAAGAGCATCCTCAAATCCAGAAACATATACGCCTTTAGCAGAATAACCCAACTCACCACCATTTTCGGCAGAGCCCTCATCCGCAGATTCTTGTTTCGCGATTTCTGCGAAATCTTCACCCGCGTCAATTCGTGCTTTCAATTCCTGCGCTTTTGCTAGTGCTGATGACTCATCCAACTCTTCGGTAATCGCAATCAATATGTGAGAAGCGTTACGCTCTTCTTCTCCCACAAAATCTTGAATCTCTTGATCATAGCGAGCCTCGATCTCTTCGCTTGTCACTTCAACATCTGTTAGCTCAGATTGACGCAATACAACATAAGACACATCTACGCTCTCAGGTTTCTTAAACAACTCCTGATTGCTTTCGTAGTAACTAGCAACATCCGAATCTGACACCGACACTTGATCTAAAAATTGTGAGGAGTCTAATACCGCCATTCCAAAGTCACGCGTCTGACGATCAAGCTTCAACAAAGATTCTTCTTCAGCGTCTAATACAAATGAAGAGCCCAAAAATGCTGAACGACTCTGATCTAAGACAAACTGTTTAGCCAAGCTTTCTCTGAACGTATTTAAAGAAAATCCAGCTGAACCTAAAACTGACTGCATTCTTTCATTACTAAACTGCCCGTCAATTTGAAATTCACTCATATTTCGAATGTACTCGTCCACCATCTGAACAGATATGAATAAACCTTTATCTGAAGCGTCTTGTTCGAGAATTTTTTCCTGAATCATTCCATCAAGCACTGACTGACCGAGAAGTCCATCATCAATCAAATCCGGATCAGCTGCGTCGCCCATCTGCATCAAAAGCTGACGTTTTTTTCGCTCTACTGCGATCTGAAACGCCGACTCTGGAATGCCCTCACCATTCACTTCTGCAACCTCTGGCTCTCCACTGATACCACCAACAATGGATTCAGCGCCAAACAGCGCAAATGTAATAGCAATCGCCCAAACGATTACTTTCGCTGTGGTACCTTGCATACCTTGACGAACGTCTTGAAGCATAATGCCCTCTGAAATAACTACTTAAACTTTATGATTATCACTTTATTAGTGACGATATTTACAAAAAAGGCGCATTCCTAAGAACACGCCTTTTCGACGAGTAGCCTCTCGGCTACTTTCAGGCAAACGCTTAGTTAACAGCGTCTTTAAGAGCCTTACCAGCTTTGAAGCTTGGAATTTTTGCTGCTGCGATTTGGATTTCCGCACCAGTTTGTGGGTTACGACCAGTACGAGCTGCACGATCTTTTACAGAAAAAGTTCCGAAACCGATAAGCGTTACTTGATCGCCGCCTTTTAAAGCACCAGTGATTGAATCAACGAACGCGTCTACCGCACGTCCTGCTGCTGCTTTTGAAATGTCTGCTGAATCTGCAATTGCATCGATAAGTTCAGATTTGTTCACACTAAACCCCTTAGTTTAATTTGGTTTACGTTGTTAGATGTTGGACGCATTTCTTATTTAATTAAGACGCGATCTAATTCTTCTTAGTATAGAGTTCTAACTTTTTAGAAATTCTATTGAGTGGTCTCAGAGCCCGCTAGAATACTGCTGCCAGACGACGAAACAAGTTATACCAACTGTCTAAAACCACTGTCAAGGCAGCATTTACGCTAATGCGTATTTATTCTGCGATCTGAGCCTTTTGTTTTGTTTTTCTGCCCTTTTTGGCCTTTTGATGAGGAATCCGCTTGACCTTCCGGCGCATATGCGAGAGCAATATCGAGCACCTCATCAATCCATTTAACTGGAATGATATCTAAAGACTCTTTAATGTTTTCAGGCACCTCTTTGAGATCCTTCTCATTCTCATGCGGAATCAATACGGTTTTTATTCCACCTCGATGCGCAGCTAGCAGCTTTTCTTTCAAGCCCCCAATCGCAAGAACCTGACCTCTAAGCGTGATCTCTCCTGTCATCGCGACGTCGGCCTTCACAGGCACTCCTGAAAACGCAGATACCATCGCTGTGCACATGGCAATACCAGCACTTGGCCCATCTTTTGGAGTCGCACCTTCTGGCACATGAATATGCACATCGTTAGTCTCATGGAAATTGGAATCAATACCCAATGCATCGGCTCGGCTACGAACAACCGTCATAGCTGCCTGAATAGACTCTAGCATTACATCACCAAGAGAACCCGTTCGAACAACTTTACCCTTACCGACAACACTCGAGCACTCTATTGTGAGCAACTCACCGCCTACCTGAGTCCAAGCTAATCCGGTTACATGCCCGATACGATCCTCGACATCCGCTTTACCGTAACTGAACTTCCTTACGCCTAAAAAGTCAGACAGATTATCTGCGTCGACACGCAACTGGCCGTTTACTTCTTTGAGGGCAATCTGCTTAACAACCTTCCTGCACAGCTTTGCAATTTCACGCTCTAAGCCACGCACTCCAGCCTCTCGCGTATAGTATCGAACAACATCGCGCACTGCTGACTCGTCGATTATAAGCTCTCCCCCTTTAAGCCCATTATCCTTGACTTGCTTAGGAATTAAATAACGCTCGGAAATATTCAACTTCTCATCCTCGGTATAACCAGGAATTCGAATTACTTCCATTCTATCCAGCAATGCCGGCGGAATATTCATCGAGTTGGACGTACAAACGAACATCACATCAGACAAATCGTAATCGACTTCTAGGTAATGATCGCTAAACGTTGAGTTTTGCTCGGGATCTAAAACCTCCAATAGGGCAGATGCTGGATCACCACGATGATCCATCCCCATTTTATCGATCTCATCCAAAAGGAACATCGGATTCTTAACACCGATCTTGGTCATTTTCTGGACCAATTTACCCGGCATTGACCCAATATAGGTACGACGGTGACCACGTATTTCTGCCTCATCACGAACACCACCCAAAGCAACACGTGTAAACTTTCGATTTGTGGCTTTTGCTATCGATTTACCTAATGAAGTTTTACCTACACCTGGAGGACCCACAAGACATAACACAGGGCCTTTTAATTTTTTAACACGCCCTTGAACCGCCAAATATTCGAGAATACGATCTTTTACTTCCTCTAACCCATAATGGTCACTATCAAGAATTTCTCTCGCTTTAGCTAGGTCGTTTCTTACCTTACTACGCTTCTTCCAAGGCATACCAACAAGCCAATCAATATAGCCGCGAACAACCGATGCTTCTGATGACATTGGCGACATCATTTTTAGCTTCTTAAGCTCGCTCTCAGCTTTTTCTTTTGCGTCTGCACTTAAGCCAACAGTCGCAATTTTATTTTCTAATTCTTCAAACTCGTTGCCACCTTCTCCAAGAGTACCCATTTCCTTTTGAATAGCTTTCATCTGCTCATTCAAGTAGTACTCTCGCTGACTCTTTTCCATTTGCTTTTTAACGCGTCCACGAATGCGTTTTTCTACCTGAATAAGATCAACCTCTCCTTCAATAACAGCAAGTAGAAACTCAACACGCTGAACAACATCTGACTCTTCCAATACTTCCTGCTTATCTGAGATCTTCATCTCTAAATGTGTCGCAATCGTATCAATCAAACGCAAAGGCTCTTCAATCGAGGACAATGTGCTCACGACTTCATTCGGAACCTTCTTACTAACCTTAGCGAATTTTTCAAACTCACTAACCAACGCACTCGCCAGCGCTTGAAGCTCAACACCCTCAGGAATATTTTCAACAAGGTCATGTATTTGCGCTGAGACTAACTCTTCTTCATTAATCGCATCAACGACAACTCGCTTTTCACCCTCAACCAAAACTTTTACTGTACCATCCGGCAATTTGAGCATTTGCAAAATGGTGGCGAGCGTTCCAACGCGATACAACTCATCGATGCCCGGATCCTCATGATTAGCTTCTTTTTGAGTTACAAGAAGGAGTTTTTTACCCGCTTCCATAGCGGCCTCCAATGCTTGAATAGATTTTTCTCTACCCACAAACAAAGGCGCAACCATAGACGGAAATACAACTACATCTCGAAGCGGCAACATAGGTAAACCTACCACTTCATTTTCAACCTTATTTTCTATCTCACTCATTAATTGCATCTCCTACTCGCGTGAATATTTTGTAGATATGGGCAAACAGCATATTTACAAGGAGGCTAGTCCAACAAAAAAAGAAATCATTTTTAAATACGAAAAAACCAGCCGATTGGCTGGTTTTTTAATCAAATACTAAGACAGAATTATTCAGGCATTGCTTTCGCCTGATCTTTATTGTCGTAAATGCGAATAGGATCAGTCTCGCCTTCTATCACACTCTCATCTACCACAATCTTGCTTATACCATCTTCAGATGGTACGTGATACATGGTATCGAGCAATACATTTTCTAATATTGAACGCAATCCTCGAGCTCCCGTTTTTCGCTCCATTGATTGCCGTGCGACCGCTCTAAGCGCATCTTCACGAAAATCAACTTCGACACCTTCCATTTCAAACAATTGCTGATACTGCTTAGTGAGCGAATTCTTTGGTTCAGTTAGAATTTGCATCAATGCATCTTCATCCAATTCGTTGAGCGTCGCCACAACTGGCAAGCGACCAATAAACTCGGGAATCAAACCATATCGAACTAGATCTTCTGTCTGGACATCAGACAAAGTCTCGCCAACCGATTTTGTCGTTTCTTTGCTTTTAACTGTCGCACTGAAACCAATACTACTTTTCTCAGATCGATCCTGAATAACCTTATCCAAACCAGCAAACGCACCACCACAAATGAATAGAATATTAGAGGTATCAACCTGTAAAAACTCTTGCTGCGGGTGCTTACGTCCACCTTGCGGAGGCACAGAAGCGACAGTACCTTCGATCAACTTCAAAAGAGCTTGCTGAACACCTTCGCCGGACACATCTCGAGTAATGGATGGATTGTCTGACTTTCTCGAAATCTTATCGATCTCATCGATATAAACGATGCCTCGCTGCGCCTTATCAACATCGTAATCACACTTCTGAAGAAGCTTTTGAATAATGTTTTCAACGTCCTCACCAACATAACCCGCTTCCGTCAAAGTCGTAGCATCAGCGATTGTAAAAGGAACATTAAGTAAACGGGCAAGCGTTTCAGCTAGTAAAGTTTTACCACTACCTGTAGGACCAATGAGCAGAATATTACTCTTGCCAAGTTCTATATCAGACTTGCCACTACCATACTTCAATCGTTTGTAATGATTATATACAGCAACCGACAGAACAACCTTGGCTCTGTCTTGGCCAATAACATAATCATCAAGTGTAGTTTTGATTTCTTGTGGAACCGGAAGCCTATCGCTGCTCTCTTCCCCAGTACTCTCTTGAATTTCTTCACGAATGATGTCGTTGCATAAGTCTACGCACTCATCACATATAAAGACGGACGGGCCCGCAATAAGCTTTCTTACTTCGTGCTGACTTTTTCCGCAAAACGAACAGTAAAGCAATTTACCGTTATCTTCGCCTTTACCGTTTTTTTCGTCTGACATTTTTTTTCCCATTCCTGATTTGTTACACGCAACACTGGTTAACGAGCATCCCTGCCTACCAAGCGCTGCCAGGTATATTAATACTTATCGCTTCTCGATCACGGAATCAATTAAACCATAATCGACCGCCGCAGAGCCATCCATGAAATTATCACGATCGGTATCGCGCGCGATCGTCTCAAGATCCTGCCCCGTGTGATGCGACATAATACGATTCAACTTATCGCGAATCGTCAAAATTTCTTTTGTGTGTATTTCGATATCAGTTGCCTGCCCTTGGTATCCACCAAGCGGCTGATGAATCATCATTCTTGAATTCGGTAAACAATGGCGCTTTCCTTTTGCACCACCCGTTAATAAAAATGCCCCCATACTACAAGCTTGACCAATACATAAAGTCGAAACATCAGGCTTGATAAACTGCATCGTATCGTAAATTGACATCCCCGCAGTAACTGACCCACCCGGTGAATTAATATACAGGTGAATATCCTTATCTGGATTCTCTGATTCCAAAAATAATAACTGAGCTACAACCAAATTTGCCATGTGGTCTTCAACTTGACCTACCAAGAAAATCACTCGCTCTTTCAACAAACGCGAGTAAATATCAAATGAACGCTCGCCGCGTGCGGTTTGCTCGATAACCATTGGCACTAAGCCGCTATTGGTAATAATTGATGGTGCTTCGCTCATGGGACCCCTGTAGCTCATTATTTTATCTTCCTTTCCCTACATCGTGGCAGTGCGGACATTTTTCAAGCCCTAAATCAAAAACAGCTGGTAAAATACCAGCTGTTTTCAAGTGTAGCCGAAAAACAAACGTTCTTCAGGCCTGTAAAGAAAATAAGTTTACGCTTGCGCTTGTGCAGACTGCACAGCTTCTTGGTAAGACATTTTCTTTTTCTTAGTTTTTGCTTTTTCCTTAAGAAGCTCAATTACCGCATCTTCAACTACAACAGCTTCTACCTGTGTACGATTCTCTGGCTTATTGTAGTGCTCAATCACCTCTTCAGGTGATTCGTAAGTACCTGCAATCTCTTGAATCTTCTCATCAACCTTAGCTGCATCCGCTTTAATATCGTTATCTTTAACGATACCAGCGAACAACAAACCTGTCTTAACACGCTTAGCCGCCTGCTCAGCGAATAACTCATTTGGAAGCTGAGACAAGTCCATATCTTGACCACCGCCAAATTGCTGAACAGCTTCACGTTTCATCGCATCAATCTCTTGATCAATCAAACCTTGTGGAACTTCAACATCGTTACGATCACCCAGTTGTGTCACCATTTGCTGTTTAAGGTTATTTGCTACCGCGTTCTTAAGCTCACGCTCCATATTCTTAACGACTTCAGCTTTAAACTGATCTTCGTCGTCAGAGTCTACGCCGTACTTACTGAAGAACTCTTGGTCCATTTCAGGAAGTTTAATTTCGATATTCTCTTTTACAGAAACTTCAAAACGAGCATCTTTACCCGCCAATTCTTCGTTACCGTAGTCTTCTGGGAAAGTAACATTTAGTTCAACTTCTTCACCAGCTTTGGCTCCGACCAAACCTTCTTCGAAGCCTGGAATCATTTGACCTGAACCAAGTGTGATTCGCTGATCTTCAGCTGTTCCGCCCTGGAACTGATCATCACCAATGAAACCTTTATAATCCACAACCAAAGTGTCTTTCTTTTTGGACTTACGCTTAACAGACTTAGGCGTACCATGCTGACGACGCAACACATCAATCATTTCTTTAATGTCTTTTTCTTTAATCTCAGCATTTGGCTCTTCAAGAGTAATTCCATCAACCTCGATATTTTCAAGCTCTGGATAAACCTCAACAACAGCTACGAACTCGAAGTCTTTACCTTCGTCAACCTGCTTCGGCTCAAACTTAGGGTAGCCAACAGGGTTAATGCCTTCTTTACCTAGAGCTTCGATATATGAATTGCGCATCAATTCACCGATAACTTCTTGGCGAACTTGACCACCAAAACGCTTCTTAACAACTTTCGCTGGAACTTTACCTGGACGGAAACCGTTTAAGCGCACAGTGCGCGCTGTTTGCTGCAGTCGCTGCTCTACTTCCGTTTCTATTTGTTCTGCTGGAACGCCAATAGTGATGCGACGCTCGATGGAAGATGTTGTTTCAACAGAAACTTGCATGGAAATTCCTCAATTCTCAAAAACTTAATTAACTTTGCTTGCCTGCAACGTAACGCCTTCTAGCCAGACCGCTCAGGCAAACCGCACGCAAATAATGGGGAACGAATAGTAAGAGTCAATACCGCACTTGGCAAGCACTTTATTCACAATAAATGAAGGGATATAAAGTTAGGATTAAAAACTTTGCAAACTAAGTAAAACTTGGTGCGAAAGGAGAGACTCGAACTCTCACATCTTGCGATACTGGAACCTAAATCCAGCGCGTCTACCAATTCCGCCACTTTCGCACATATTTTACTTACAGCAAGGGTTGCCCTTACTTATATAGATATTGGGGTGGGCGAAGGGGATCGAACCCTCGACCGCAGGAATCACAATCCTGAGCTCTACCGACTGAGCTACGCCCACCATTACTCGGATCAACCATTTAATGGCGCACCCGGTAGGATTCGAACCTACGACCGACGGCTTAGAAGGCCGTTGCTCTATCCAACTGAGCTACGGGCGCTCGAACCCTATCTACTATCTATATACTAGCTGTAGAAGTGGTCGGGGTAGAGAGATTCGAACTCCCGACATCCTGCTCCCAAAGCAGGCGCGCTACCAGACTGCGCTATACCCCGACTTGCCTTGCTTTGGGTTACCCCCTCAACAAGATGGCGCGAATAATACATACGGTTTTGCAGGTCGTCAACAACAAAAACAACTAATTTATTAATTTATTTTTCGGCGCATAAATAGCAACCAAATCCCTTATGTAAAAGTCTTTTTATTCTGATATGAGCATGACAAAATGCCCGCAATTCTACATAGCAACCATATAAAGCAGTTACACAGTCATGAGTGCACAAATAATTGATGGCAAAGCTGTCGCCACACAACTGAAGGAAGAGATCGCAAAACAAGTCGCTGAAAGGATCGAACAGGGTAAACGACGTCCTGGACTCGCCGTCATTCTCGTCGGCGATGATCCTGCCTCTGAAGTTTATGTTCGAAACAAAAACAATGCATGCGAGCAGGTCGGATTTAAAAGCGAAGCGATCGTTCTACCGGAAAGCACTCAACAACACGAATTAGAAGCATTAATAGACAAATATAACAATGACCCCGAAATAGATGGAATCCTTGTCCAACTTCCCCTTCCAGACCACCTTGATAGCGACAACCTTTTAGAGCAAATCAAACCAGACAAAGATGTAGACGGCTTCCATCCTTTTAATATAGGTCGCTTAGCTCAGCGAATGCCACTTTTACGACCTTGCACACCTAAAGGCGTGATCACTCTACTCGAAAAAACTGGACAAACAATACGAGGCAAAGACGCTGTAATAGTTGGTGCCTCAAACATCGTCGGCCGCCCAATGGGCCTAGAACTGTTATTAGCTGGCTGCACCGTAACTACTACCCATCGCTTCACCCAAAACCTTCCCGAAAAAGTATCTCAAGCTGATATCGTAGTTGTAGCGGTTGGCAAACCTGGCCTTGTTAAAGGCGAATGGATTAAACCCGGCGCTATTGTTATTGACGTAGGTATCAATCGCCTAGAAGACGGGACGCTTGTTGGTGATGTGGAATTTGATATCACAAAAGAACGCGCTGGTTGGATTACTCCCGTGCCCGGTGGAGTCGGACCAATGACAGTAGCGACACTTATGGAAAACACCTTATACGCTGCAGAGCAGCTTCACGACTAAAGCAATATCGTATCAATAAAAAAGGCGACCCTTAGGTCGCCTTTTTTACACATAAACACTTGTAAACTAAGCGCGACGCCAGGTTGTCCCATCTTTACCATCGTCAAGAACAATGCCTTGTTCGGCTAACTCATCACGTATGCGATCTGACTCAGCCCAGTTTTTGTCCGCACGCGCTTGAAGTCGCTGAGCAATCAACGCTTCAATTTCATCTTCAGCCAGTCCACCATCTTGTGTCGGCGCTTGTTTAAAATAAGCATCTGGATCCGACTCAAGCAAACCAAGAACGCCAGCCAATTGCTTCAACGTAAATGCAAGCTGATTTTTCTCAGCTGCATCTTTCGCTGAATTAAGTGCCTTAACCAAATCAAACAACACCGCTAGCGCAACTGGCGTATTGAAATCATCACACATTGCCGATTTGAAACGGTCAACATAAGAGACCTCAAGATCAACTTCTGAAATCTCTAATCCACGCAAAGATTGATACATACGATCTAGCGCGCTTTGCGCTTCCGCTAAGCTCGCTTCCGAATAATCAATTTGACTGCGATATTGGCTTGATGTGAGGAAGTAACGCACCACTTCAGGAGAGTACTTTTCAAGCACTTCGCGAATAGTAAAGAAGTTACCCAAAGACTTAGACATCTTCTCTTTATTAACCCGGACAGCGCCGGCATGCATCCAGTAATTCACATAGGTTTCGCCAGTAGCCGCTTCGCTCTGCGCAATCTCATTTTCATGATGCGGGAACTTCAAATCAGGACCACCACCATGAATGTCGAAGGTATTACCAAGACAACAAGTCGACATTGCCGAACATTCTATATGCCAGCCCGGACGGCCTTTACCCCAAGGAGAGTCCCAGTATGCCTCACCCTCTTTTGCAGCTTTCCATAATGCAAAATCTAATGGGTCTTCTTTCAACTCTTCAATACCAACGCGCGCACCGGACTGCAGATCATCGATATTTTTCTTACTGAGTTTGCCGTAACCATCAAACTTCTTAACACGATAATAAACATCACCATTATCAGCAGCGTAGGCGAAGCCTTTCTCGATCAGTGTTTCAGTCATCGAGATAATATTACCCATATGCTCAGTAGCGCGCGGTTCTTGGGTCGGAGGTAAAGTGCCCAATGCTCGTTCATCTTCATGCATAGCATTAATAAAGCGCTCAGTTAAGGCATCAAACGCTTCGCCATTTTCATTCGCACGTGCAAAAATTTTGTCATCAACGTCTGTGATATTTCGAATGTAAGTGACGTCGTAACCGATATGACGAAGGAAACGCGTAATCACATCAAAGCCAACCATCACGCGAGCATGGCCAATATGACAATAGTCGTACACCGTCATACCACAGACGTACATACGAATTTTGCCCTCTTCGATAGGTTTAAATACTTCTTTCTTGCCAGTCAGCGTATTAAATAATTTAAGCTCAGACATTATTTACCACTCCAAACATCACGAAGACCGATCGTTTTATTAAATACCAATTTGTCTGCCGCGTGATCAAAACGATCTGCAACAAAATACCCTTCTCGCTCAAACTGAAAGCTATCTTCTGGCTTCGCTGCAGCTAACGCTGGTTCAACAACGCCTTCATATTCTTTCAAACTATTCGGGTTGATATGGGCTAAAAAATCACCCTCACCTGCATCAGGATTCGGGTCGGAGAACAAACGATCGTAATCGCGAATGGTTGCTTTTACTCCATTCTCTGCAGAGACCCAGTGAATCACACCGCGAGGTTTTACACCCTCAACGTTCTCACCGACAGTACCCGGAACAAGCGAGACCTTAAGCTCAATGATTTCACCCGCATCATCTTTAATCACTTCTTCAGACTTAATAATATAAGCACTGCGAAGACGAACATACTCTCCGCTCACTAAGCGCTTAAACTTTTTGCGTGACAAGGTATTGTCTTCATTGAAGTCAGCTTTATCGATATACAACGTTTCCGAGAATGGGATCACTCTCTCGCCTAACTCAGGTTTGTTTGGATGGTTCGCAGCTTTCATCTCAAGACCTGAGTCAGCCTCATCAATATTAATGACCGTGACTTTAAGAGGATTCATCACGCACATCGCGCGAGGCGCTTGTTCATTCAAATCATCACGAATCGCTTTTTCTAGCTGAGCTACATCCACATCACTGTTGTTCTTAGCGCTTACAGGAATCATTTCACAGAAGCTTTTAAGCGAATTCGGAGTAAACCCACGACGACGCATTCCTGATATGGTTGGCATTCTTGGATCATCCCATCCCGCCACATGATTCTCATCAACAAGCTGCTTAAGCTTACGCTTACTGGTGACCGTATAATTCAAGTTCAAACGCCCCATTTCATACTGAGTTGGCCTAGCAGGAACGGGAAGATTCTCAACAAACCAATCATACAAAGCGCGATGAGACTGAAACTCCAGAGTACAGATGGAGTGCGTAACGCCTTCGATCGCGTCTTCTTGGCCATGCGCAAAATCATAGCTCGGATAAATACACCATTTATCACCTGTCTGGTGATGTTCAACCTTGCGAATTCGATAAAGAATCGGGTCTCTCAAATTCATATTTGGCGAAGCCATATCGATTTTCGCACGAAGAGAAGCCGCCCCTTCATCGAAACCACCAGCTCTCATTTTTTCAAAGAGCTCTAGATTCTCTTCAACAGAACGCTCTCGATAAGGGCTGTCTTTACCAGGCTTAGTCGCCCAACCGCGATATTCAGAAGCTTGCTCCGCACTGAGTTCACACACATAGGCCTTACCTTCTCGAATAAGATGTAAGGCCCACTCATATAATTTATCAAAGTAACTTGAGGCATAACGTGCGTCGCCATTCCATTCATAGCCTAACCAGCGCACATCCTCTTGAATTGCATCAATAAATTCTTGGCTTTCTTTCTCAGGATTTGTGTCATCAAAACGAAGATTACAAACTCCGCCATATTGCTGCGCCAAACCAAAGTTAACCCAAATTGAGCGCGCATGGCCTACATGCAGATAACCGTTCGGCTCAGGAGGAAAGCGAGTAACAACTCGACCTTCGTGTTTATTTGAAGCCAAATCTTCTTCAATAATCGTTTCAAGAAAGTGCTTAGATTTAGTTGGTGCAGTGTCCGACATATATGAGTTTCACCTAGTGAACAGAACTAACAATAGAAAGGGCGCGCATTATACCGGAATACGCGCCCTCTATAATAGACGTTTTATATCTTGGTAATAGAACAGTTCTTAGAAATTGCGTTAACAAAACGCACAAGAGAAGGAATATTGTTTGCAACAATAGGAATGCCGCTAGTCATAAGAGAAACGCTAATCTCCCTTCGAGGGTCGGCCCAAGCCATTTTATTGATTAAACCAATATGCCCATAACAAGCCGAACTATTCGCACCCCAAATACCGACTGGCTTGCCACCAAGCATTAAACCCGCGCTATAACGCATTGGCATCATCAAGGTACGATCAAACTGAACACTCGCAACCTCTTGAATCGCTCGACGAATCGTAATCTCCTTCGCTACCTGCTTTCCCTTCCATTCACCGCCGTTAAGCATCATCTGGAAAAAGCGATTCATTTCTTCTGCTGTTCCCATAATATTGCCTGCTGGAATCACCGCGGACAGAAATCGAGGATCGTTCGTCACATCTTCGACCAAATCTAAAGGCCCACCTAATGCGCGTTTAATCAAATATGAAATTGGGAAACGCGGTTTCAAGCCTATCGCATAGTTCATCGCGACGCGGTCTGCATATTCATCATCAATACCATACTTAAAGTATTTCATGCCCATCGGCTTACGAATACGCTCGTCTAAGACTTGCTGAATCGTCTTATCAGTGACCTTGCTGACCACACGCTCGAGAATATAACCGCCCGTCAGCGCGTGATACGCCAACTTGTCACCGCGTGGCGAGTCAGGCTCCGCATCGCATAATAAACGCCAAATCGTATCGTTATCCCATAAAGTTTCTACCGGCAGCCCCTCAGGCAAACCGGGAATACCACTGCGATGCGATAGCACCTGATGAATCGTGATGTTTTTCTTGCCATTGCGGGCAAACTCAGGAAGATAAAAACTAATCGGATCATGCAGATTGATCAGTTTCTTCTCGTTTAACATATGCATCAATAGTGCTGTGACCGCTTTAGAGGCTGAGAAAAAACACATGGGAGTTTCAGGTCTCATCAAGACCTTAGGTGCCAACTTGTGGTCTGCTGGTCCATTACCTGAAGCATGTCCAATGGACCGCTGCAAGACCACTTCACCCTTACGTCGCAAGCAAAAAGAAATAGCGGGATGCGTACCCGTCTGATAGACACCCTCAACAGATCGCCAAATTGACTCTACATTTTTAGCCGTCATTCCAACTGATTCGGGGTTTCTTTCTTGTGTTTTATCGATCGATGTCACCTGAGCCAGAGAATCAGGGATAACACTTGTTTTACTTAATCGAGCTTTAACGCGCGGGACATTGAGCGCCGTCAATGGAGCATCTAACAACATAATTTGCCTATTTATTATTAAACTTTTCAATCTTTAACGAGTTCAGATAAGTCTTTACGATAGAAGCTAACTGCTTTTAAAACAAACCCTTAGCCGCAAATCACAACAAAAATTAATCGCCCTCAGCAAAACTAATCCCCCCAAGTGTTTAGTCTGACAGCCCAAAACTGTACAATCGGCGCCGAATGGCTGAGTGCGACTAACTGGCACTGGCATCATGTATCTGTAGATCCAACGGAATAACTATGATTTTATTGAAAACTAATTACGGCGACATCACTTTGGAACTTGATTATGAAAAAGCTCCAGTAACCGCTAAAAACTTCGAAGCATACGTGAAAGACGGTTTTTATGACGGCGTAATTTTTCACCGCGTTATCGACAATTTCATGATCCAAGGCGGCGGTTTTGATGTCGATATGAACCAAAAGCCAACGCGCGAAACCATTGAAAATGAAGCAAACAATGGTCTTAGCAATGACATCGGCACAATCGCCATGGCGCGCACGATGGATCCGCATTCAGCTTCTGCTCAATTCTTTATCAATGTTTCTGATAACGCGTTCCTTAACCACACCTCTGAGACAACTGAAGGCTGGGGTTACGCGGTCTTCGGTAAAGTTGCGGAAGGCATGGATGTTGTTGAAAAAATCAAAAGCGTCAAAACCACAATGAAAGCTGGCCACCAAGACGTACCAGTGAACGAAGTGATTATTGAATCAGCAAGCGTTGTAGAAGCAAGCGCTTAATTCAATGATCTATTTCATCTCCGATTTACACCTAGAAGAGTCTCGACCAGATATAACCGAAGCCTTTTTCTATTTTCTCGACAAAATAGAATCCGACGCAAGTCAGCTTTATATCCTTGGAGACTTCTTCGAAGCTTGGGTCGGAGATGATGAAAACACGCCCCTTCAACAATCGGTCAAAAAGCGTCTTGCTCAACTAACCGAAAGCGGCGTCAAAACCTTCTTTATGGCCGGCAATCGTGACTTTTTGATTGGCCAACAATTTTCGAAAGACACAGGCGTTGAAGTGCTTCAAGATCCAAGCACTATTAACTTGAATGCCGAACCATTACTTCTAGCGCATGGCGACAGTTTTTGCACCAAAGATCTGGCGTATATGAAGTTGCGCCAAATGCTTAGAGCCCCTGGATTTTGCGAAACATTTCTAGCACGACCTCTCGCAGAGCGACTCACCACCGCTAGGCAATTACGTGAAATGAGCATGGCGTCGAACAAGGGCAAAGACACTGAAATTATGGATGTTACCCCTGAAGAAATAACCAAGCTTTTAGAAGAAAAACAAACACAAGTTTTGCTTCACGGACATACTCATCGACCAGACATTCACGAGATCACGGCCAACAACCAACCTGCTAAACGCATTGTATTAGGTGATTGGGATAAACACATTTGGTATGCAAAAGTCCCCGAATCTGGAAGTATCAAAGATATAAAACTATACAAAGAAGACTTCCCCACCTCTTTATCTAGCTAATACTTATGAATGACTACATTACCACCAGCGACGTGATCATTATTGGTGGCGGCGCATCAGGATTAATGTGCGCAGGATTTGCTGGACAAAAAGGCCTACATACGGTTGTACTAGATCGCGCAAATAAAGTCGGCAAAAAAATACTCATGTCTGGCGGGGGACGCTGTAACTTCACTAATTACTTTGTCGAACCCGACAACTATCTCTGTGCAAATCCTCATTTTGTTAAATCTGCGCTCAGTCGATATACACAGTGGGACTTTATTTCACTGGTCGAAAAGCATCAAATCCCCTATCACGAGCGCAAACATGGCGAATTGTTTTGCGACAATAGCGCCAAAGACATTCTTAAGATGCTCATAGAAGAGTGTCCGCCGGATAAGGTCGACATTCGCACTAAGTGCGATATCGATAACATTCAATACGAGAACGATTATTTCGTTCTCAAAACAAATATCGGTACTTTCAAGGCTAAGCAATTAGTCATCGCGAGCGGCGGATTATCTATTCCTACAATGGGCGCTAGCGGGTTCGGTTATCAAGTTGCGGAACAATTTGGGCATTCGGTTCTTCCCACTCGGGCAGGTCTTGTTCCATTCACCTTCAGTGATGCCACCAAAGGGCTTACCGAACGTTTGTCTGGCTTGGCGCATGACAGCGCGATTTATAACGAGCGACGCACGTTTCGAGAGAACATACTGTTTACACACCGAGGGATATCTGGCCCCGCGGCATTACAACTTTCAAATTATTGGCACACTTCAGAAGAAATACAGATCAACCTATTTCCAGAAACAGATATCGAAGCAGTGCTTTTTGAAGCAAAACAAAATGCACCAAAGGCCTTACTCAAAAATATACTCGCAAAGAGCCTAGCTAAATCTTTCGTGCAAGAACTTGAAGATCTATTTTGGAAGGATCTAGCCACAACACTAATGGGCGAAATGCAAGATAAAGCACTGCGCAAGATTGCCCAGCAACTACAATCTTGGACACTCAAACCCTCTGGCACAGAAGGCTATCGTACCGCTGAAGTAACGCTAGGCGGAGTCCATACAGATGAAGTATCTTCCAAAACAATGGAAAGTAAAAAGCAAAAAGGCTTATTTCTGATCGGCGAAGTTCTTGACGTTACCGGACATCTAGGCGGCTTTAACTTTCAATGGGCATGGGCTTCCGCCTTCGCGGCGGGTGAGTCGCTTATCGCTTGTAAAAACTAATGACAGACAAAATGAACAGACAAAAAAAATCAAACAAATCAATAAAAAGCGAATGAAAAAAGAGGCGGCTAAACGTGCGCCTAAAAAGAAGTCGACCTATATTTCAAAAGCTAAACGCGCGGAATTAGAAGAACTTGAACAGTCTGGCACAGAGTCGGAACAAGGGTGACAATTTAGATCCAATAACAAAAAGCCCAGTCATTTGACTGGGCTTTTTTAGCGCAACCGAAGTTTTAAGCAGGCATGCTCAAAGGCTCTGGCGAGACAATCACGCCGTTGTTATCCGCATAAACGTAATGTCCTGGTTTGAATACAACGCCGCCGAATTTCACCTCAACATTTAGATCACCTAATCCACGCTTCTCTGTCTTACGAGGATTTGTACCAAGCGCTTGTACGCCTAATTGCGTTTGGCGAATCACGTCGACATCGCGAATGCAGCCATAAATGATCAACCCAGACCAACCATTTGCAGCAGCTTTCTCTGCAAGCATATCGCCTAGCAATGCATTACGCTTTGAACCACCGCCATCAACGACCATAACTCGGCCTTCGCCTGGTAGGCCAACTTGCTCTTTCACTACCGAGTTATCTTCAAAACACTTTACAGTCACGATCTCGCCACCAAACGCATCGACCGCGCCAAAGTTGTGAAACATTGGTTCTACGACTTCAACTAAGTCTGGGTACTCGTCACATAAATCTGGGGTGATAATTTTTTCTTCACTCATATTCTTATTCCTTTTAACTACTTACTGCTCTTCTTCTGCAAGATAGAACCACGTATCAAGCACAGAGTCAGGGTTTAATGACACAGTATCGATACCTTCATTCATTAACCAGCGCGCGAAATCTGGGTGATCCGAAGGGCCCTGTCCGCAAATACCGACATATTTACCTGCTTTCTTACATGCTTGAATAGCATTACTCAACAAAGCTTTGATCGCTTCATTTCGCTCATCAAAAAGATGCGCGATGATGCCAGAGTCTCGGTCTAGACCGAGCGTCAATTGGGTTAAGTCATTCGAGCCGATAGAGAAACCATCAAAGTACTCTAAGAATTGCTCTGCCAAAATGGCATTCGCTGGCAATTCACACATCATGATCACACGAAGACCGTTCTCGCCACGCTTAAGACCTTGAGACTCAAGAAGTTCAACAACCTGCTTCGCTTCACCAACGGTTCGAACGAATGGCACCATCACTTCGACGTTATCCAGACCCATTTCTTCACGCACTCGTTTAAGCGCCTGACACTCCAAATAAAAACAGTCACGGAAAGTTTCAGAGATATAACGTGATGCGCCACGGAAACCGAGCATCGGATTTTCTTCATCTGGCTCGTATAAATTCCCACCGATCAAATTCGCGTATTCGTTTGACTTAAAGTCAGACAAACGCACGATCACTTTCTTCGGATAGAACGCAGCAGCCAAGGATGAAATACCCTCAACAAGCTTATCGACATAGAAATCAACAGGAGAGTTGTAAGCCGAGATGCGCTTATCAACCGTTTCTTGGATTTCTAAAGGCAAGGCATCGTAATTCAACAATGCTTTAGGATGCACACCGATCATACGGTTGATGATAAATTCCAAGCGAGCCAAGCCAACACCTTCGTTTGGCAAGGCGCTAAAATCGAACGCTCGATCAGGGTTACCAACATTCATCATAATTTTGAATGGTAGGTCAGGCATTGATTCAATTGAGTTTTCACGCAATTCAAAATCAAGCAAGCCTTCATAAATAAAGCCTGTATCACCTTCGGCACATGAAACAGTTACTTTATCGCCCGACTTCAGTTTTTCTGTCGCATCGCCACAGCCCACTACAGCAGGTATACCAAGTTCACGGGCAATAATTGCAGCGTGGCAAGTACGACCACCGCGATTTGTGACAATTGCAGAAGCACGCTTCATAACTGGTTCCCAATCAGGGTCCGTCATGTCAGTAACCAATACATCACCTTCTTGGACCTGATCCATGTCTGCTAAAACATCCACAACACGAACTGGCCCGCTACCGATTTTCTGACCAATACTTCGACCTTCGACGAGCACATTACCCGTCTCTTTCATCAGATAACGTTCTAGTACTGCACTGCTAGATCGGCTTTTAACGGTTTCAGGTCGCGCTTGAACAATATAAATCAAGCCGTCGTCACCATCTTTCGCCCACTCAATATCCATTGGTCGGCCATAGTGCTTTTCAATAATTAGCGCTTGCTGCGTTAACTCGTTAATGTCTTGATTAGTAATAGAGAATTTAAAACGGTCTGCTTTATCTACTTTGACAGTTTCAACAAGCTCATCACCGCTTGTCGCATAAATCATTTTCTGAGCTTTGCTGCCGAGGTTACGACGCAAAATTGCTGGCCGCCCTGCTTCGAAAGTTGGCTTATGCACATAAAATTCATCAGGGTTTACCGCGCCTTGAACAACCATTTCCCCAAGACCGTAAGAGGACGTGATAAATACGGCATCACGGAAACCAGATTCCGTATCAAGCGTAAACATAACACCGCTTGAGGCCGTCTCACTACGCACCATTTTTTGAATGCCTGCAGATAGCGCCACATCAATATGCGCAAACCCTTGGTGTACACGATACGAAATCGCACGGTCGTTGAACAAAGATGCAAATACTTCTTTTACCGCATGTTTGACTGCATCAATACCCTGCACGTTCAAAAAAGTTTCTTGCTGGCCTGCGAACGAGGCTTCTGGCAAATCTTCTGCTGTTGCTGATGAACGAACGGCTACAGCCATTTCATCATTGCCAGATTGAAGCTCAGCAAATGCTTTTTCGAGCTCATCTTCTAATTGCTTTGGAAACGGCGTATCCATCACCCAAGATCGGATTTCAGCACCAACTTCAGCAAGCTTATTTACATCATCAACATCTAGTGCATCTAGAGTCTTATGAATGCGATCAGCAAGGCCATCATTTGCTAAAAATTCGTTAAACGCATACGCGGTTGTGGCAAAACCGCCCGGCACTCGAACACCTGCGCCGCTAAGGTTTGCGATCATTTCCCCTAAAGAGGCGTTCTTTCCACCAACACGTTCGACATCATTCATCCCTAAGTGATCGAACCAAACAATATATTCTTGCAAGACGAAGCTCCTATTAACCGTAAGTCGCCAAAAACAATAAACGCCAGAGACAGGGAGTTCGCGTACGATTAGACGCGACTTCAAACTCTCTATTCTTAGAATGCTAGATTTTCAAAGGTGCGCATCATACCACTTTATGCTAGCTTAATTCAGCATCAGAAAGGCCTAAATAACGGGCAATCTAAATATCTATTTCTCTTTACGCGGTACCGAAGAATATGAGTAACAAACGAACTGCATTTTTCATCTCTGATGGCACTGGAATTACCAGTGAAGCACTTGGAGTGAGCCTACTAAAACGCTTCGATCAAATTGAGTTTGAAAAGGACACACTACCTTACGTAGACACCATCGAAAAAGCAGAAGAAGTCGTAGAACGCATTAATGCGAGAGCAGAAATAGATGGCGCGAGACCAATCGTTTTCGACACACTTGTCGATGACGATATTCGTAAAATAATCGCTAGCAGTAACGCATTAAAAATCGATGTATTTGGTGCATTCTTGGGCCCATTAACCGAAGAGCTTAATGCCAAACCTAGTGAAGAAGTGGGACGCGCGAGAATTGGCGAAAGTTCTGGATACGAAGATCGTATGGAGGCAATCAACTATGCACTTCATAACGACGACGGAGCAAGAACCAAGCACTATGATGAAGCAGACGTTATCCTGATCGGCGTATCGCGCAGCGGCAAAACACCAACATGCTTGTATCTTGCGATGCAGTACGGGATTCGTGCAGCAAACTACCCGATTACTGAGGAAGACATCGAAGATCAAAAACTCCCTGCAACGCTCAAAAACTATCGCGAAAAACTATTTGGACTCACGATCGACCCAGAGCGTCTATCTCTCATCCGCCACGAACGAAAACCAAACTCACGTTACGCAACGATGAAACAATGCAATTACGAAGTAGAAGAAGTAGAACTCATGTATCGACGAGAGCGCCTGCCAAGCATGAATACTACCGATTATTCCGTTGAAGAAATCGCGACGCGTATTATGGTGCAGTGCAATTTACAAAGACGCTGCTAACCCGCTCTACTTACGCTTTTCGTGACCGTGCCGCGGCGCATTGATATTGAAAAGTAGGATCAAAAGGCATGGCGTCAGGCATTCTGTCTGGCGCGTATGCACTGATATCCAAATAGGGCGTTAATCCGCACGCAAGTTCACTCAATACTCTCCCAAAGCCTGCACTCATCGCGATACCTGAACCGCAACATCCTGTTCCAACATACAGGTTAGGAATGGACTCAACCGAACCAAGAACAAACTGCCCGTCGAGCGTGTAACTAGATACTCCCGCTGTGTAGTGTTTAATCCCGGCATTCAACAGACTCGGAACAAAGGGCTCAAGCGCTAAAAAAGCCTCCTCTAAATCGCGTTCACCTTCGCTCTTATCGAACTGATACCCAAACAGATCAATCGGAAGCTCCTCAGGGCTACCATAAATCATCGAGCTATCACGATAACCAAACAAAAGATCATTACCATCGGGCCTGGTGTAACAAGAGGCGTCTGGAATCACTGTAATAGGACTAAAACGATCAAGAGATGAAATACCATCAACCATCCAATATTGGCTACGAACTGGCGCCATCGGTAACATCACATCAACATGTGATAAAAATTTAGTGCTCCATGGGCCTGCACATAAAACGACAGAGTCAGCATAAATACATCCACCATCACTAAACTTCACCCCTGTTAAACAGCCTTGTCCATCTATCATCAAAGAATGTGCAAAACGTTCAACTACTAGTCGGGCGCCATGACTCACCGCATCAGTTAAATAAGCATTGCCAAGCGAATACGCATCAACATAACCGTCTTGTTCATCTAAACAAACAGCCGCCTCCTTAGAGACGTTTAACCAAGGACAAATCTTTTTAAGTTGCTGGGGACGAAGAAACGCACTCTCTCTACCTGCGTCGTGAGCGCTATCATGAGCCCTCATGGCGCTTGCATCAGCAGCTGGTGTTCCACCAACATGCACGCAGCCCGTTTGCATAAAGCCAGTACTATCTGGCTTATCTTGTTCGAAAGATAAAATCTTATGGTACGTCTCGTCCATCATGGCTTGCCGTGTGCTATCCGCCCGATGACGAATCAACACCGATGCAGCTTGCGCGGTGGTTCCGCGCATAGGCAATTGCGCATCAACAATCGCCACTTTTTTATTCATTCTTGAAAGATAAGAGGCTGTCGACGCGCCCAGTATGCCGGCACCAATAACGAGCACATCAACAACATTTGAGTTAACTTTACCAAGCGCCATTTCTATACTGCTCTATTGCGCCATGGTTGCAGGTAACGCGAGATCAGCTCAGTAACGAGCCAATGCAGTAAACGTGCGCTAGCGCATGCCGCCATAATCAAAACCGCCATTGCAGCGGCCGGTGCAAGATCACCCGCATCATCCATATTTAGTACAGAAATCGAAGCGAGAATCGTGTTTGGCGAATACAAGAAAACAACGGCTGATACAGTAGTCATCGCATTAATAAACATGTAGAAAAACACATCTACAATGGTCAACAAACACAGTGGCGTACTGACGTTTATAAAGCGCTTAAACCAACCTACCTTCATCGACTCAGCTGCTTCGTCAAAAGACTTATCTAGCTGCTTCAACGCAGTTAAAAACGTTAGATGACTCACGGTATAAAAGTGCGCAACAGTACAAAGAACTAATATCGTCATTGTTCCATACACACTGTTCAAAGGATTGTTAGGCTGATTAAAAAAGAAGATGTATGCTAAACCCAGCACCATGCCAGGAACAGCCATTGGCAAAATTGCGAGCGCATGAACAATTCGCTTCAATAAGACATTCTGCGCAGCTCGCTCATTAAAGTATGCGACAAACCAAATCAATAGAGTGCCGAATAAAGCTGTCCAAGCTGCCATCTGCAAAGAGTTACCAAACGAGGCCCAGCCTCCGCCATCCATCAAATCAAACTGATAATTGTTCAGAGAAAATGACAAATTATAAGGCCAATAAGTCACGAAAGACGCATAAATCGCGGTACCAACTACGAGCAGCATCGATGCCAGAATAGGCAGACACACCAAAAGACCGAGTAAATCACGCGATAGCTTTTTAGAGGGCAAATAAGGCTTGCTGCTAGATGTTACGGTGACTTTTTGCTTCGATTCGACATAACGCTGAGCAACAAAGGTGAGTAATACAGGCGCCAATAACACGAGACTCACCACCGCTCCCATTTGAAAATTCTGTTGCCCGATAACTTGCTTGTAAATGTCAGTGGCGAGCACGTTATATTGGCCACCAATCACTTTGGGAACACCAAAGTCAGTAATCATAAGAGTAAATGAAACAAGTGCAGCGCTAATCAGTCCGTAACGAGCATTCGGCAGCGTAACCGTCATAAAGGTTCGAAAAGCACTCGTTTTCAAAGCATTTGCTGATTCATATAAGCGCGCATCGTTCTGGCGTAGAGCGGTATAAAGAATCATGAACGCGTGCGGAAAAATCCAAAATACACTCCCCATCACTATGCCAATAGGGCCGTATATCTCGGCACCGAACAACCATTCTCGCAAAAAACCTTGCTTACCAAAGATATAAATCAACGCGATAGCTGGCAGTAAAGAAGGCGCTAACAGCGGCAACATCGCTAAAAATCTAAACAGCCCTTTTACAGGAATGCGAGAGTGCGTTAGTACATAGGCGTAAAGAAATGCGCAGACCACGACAATTAAAGTCACGACCAAAGATATAAACAAGGAGTTAGATAAAGACTGCTGTAAACCCTGCGAACCAAAATACGTTAAAAAGTTATCCAGACCAACAAAGTGTCCATCACTATCCTCAACACTTTTACTCAGTAAAGAAAACAAAGGGAGCAAAATTGCGACACTCAATGCCCCAATAACACCCAACTGAACAAACAAGCGGATAGTTCGATCCGTTTCAGATAAACCGTTAAACCAAGAAAGAAGATTTAAAGTTAAGGTAGTCACTAAGCCGTCTCCGCATCTTGAGAAAACACATGCAGCGCTTCTTTCGGCAAGGCAACTTTATGCTGTGCACCTAAACTCAAGTCAAAAAATTGCAGCTTGGTAGATGGCAAATCTATTTCGAGACTCTTATCCCAAGCATCACATACCAATTGAATAGAAACGAATCGGCCGAAATACTCAATTGCCTCGACGCGAGCTGAGACAACGACGCCTTTCTCACTCGCAAGATGGAACTCTACATCACCCTCTAACACCAAATGCTCTGGACGAATTGCGAGAGAAGCACTTGTCGAATGAAGATCTAAATGGGTCTGCAAGTCTCTCGTCGCCTGACTTTCACGCCCAGCTTCAAGCGAGAAAATATTCATCGACCCAACGAAGTCTGCAACGAATTCTGATGCCGGTTTGCGATACACCAAATTAGGCGAAGCACATTGTTCAATTCTGCCTTGATTCATCACAACCACTTTATCGGCCATACTCAGGGCCTCTTCTTGGTCGTGCGTCACCATAATAGTGGTAATGCCTAAGCGTTTTTGTAACTGTTTTAACTCAGATCGCAACCTTGTGCGCACTTTTGCATCAAGTGCTGACAAAGGCTCATCCAGCAACAGTAAACTCGGTTTCAGCGCTAAAGCACGCGCTAAAGCAACACGCTGTTGCTGACCACCAGACAGTTGTTGAGGATATTTATCGACGTGCTCATGAAGATCCATCAAAGCAACAAGTTCAGTAACGCGCGCCCGTCGCTCGGCTTTCTTGACCTTTGCATTCTTCAAACCATATTCAATGTTTTCCGACACGTTCAGGTTCGGGAATAAAGCATAACTTTGAAACACAATCCCAAAGTCACGCTGACTTACTGGCAACCGAGAAATATCGATTCCATTTTGAATAATTGTCCCCTCATCCTGTAATTCGAGGCCCGCAATCATTCTAAGCAGCGTCGTTTTCCCGCAGCCTGATGGCCCGAGAAAACAAACAAATTCTCCTCTTTCAATTTCAAATGACACATGATCGACAGCATTGAAATTTCCGAATGACTTAGAAAGTTGATTTACGCTTAAAAAACTCATAATGAGACTCGCAGACAATGGATGGGTAGAACTCAAAAAAGCGGTGCCCAAAGGCACCGCGCAACAACAGCTACGTCGGAGTCATGGCTGGTTGAGAAAGCCTTACTTCGGATCAGATTTTCCGTCGTAACGGCTAGCCCACGTAGACAAAATGTCTTTACGGTTCTTAGCAGCCCAACCAAAATCGTTATCTATGATGAGTTCTTCAGCATTTTCTGGGAAATGCTCAACTGGTTTTGCAATACCTGGTATTGCAACAATTGCATAACCAACGTTATACATGCGCATTGCATCTTCAGAGACTGCAAAGTCCATAAGCTTTTTCGCAGCGTCTAGCTTGTCAGTACCTTTAACAATCGCTGCCGCTTCTACGTCCCAGCCTAAACCTTCTGAAGGAAAGACCACTTCAACTGGTGCGCCTTTTGTTTTTTCTTTCGCGCCACGAAATGCAAATGAAATACCAATAGGCGTTTCACCAGCGGCGGCCAATTTACAAGGCTTTGAACCAGAGTGGGTATAACGTGAAATGTTTTCGTGAAGCGCATCCATGTATTCCCAACCTTTGTCCTCTCCGAACATTTGTAGCCAGCTTGATACATCTAAGAAGCCAGTACCTGAAGAGTTTGGATTAGGCATAATGACATGGCCTCTATAGACAGGCTTGGTCAAATCTTCCCACGAGCTTGGCATAGGCAAACCCGCTTTCTGTGCTTCAACGGTATTCACACATAAGCCAGCCATCCATGCATCTAGGCCTACCCATTGCGTTTCTGCGCTGTTATCACGAAACTTCGGCGATAGTTTTTCAAAACCAACAGGCTTATAAGTTTCTAGCATTTGCTCATCTTTAAGAATAAGCAGTGATGTGCCCGCTAAACCCCAAACAACGTCTGCTTGCGGATTTTCTTTTTCAGCAAGCAACTTAGCAGTAACGATGCCTGTGGAGTCGCGTACCCAATTGACTTTGATATCAGGGTTCTTGTTTTCGAATTCTGCCTTATAACGCTTCAGATCTTCTGCTTCAAACGCTGTATATACAGTTAATTCTGTTGCAGCCATTCCAAGACCACTAAGGGCCATCAATGCTGCACTTGTAACACATTTCTTCATTATCTTCATCATAGCCATTGGCTTGTTCCTCTAAATTATTGGTATAGACCAGACGAGAAACATTTAAATATCCAAATGTGACAATACAGTGAACTTGTTATGACAATTTTATGACCTCGCGTCAGTGGCAGAAAAACAAAGAATTAAACTCAACGAATTAGTTGTTAATATCAAAATTGATTGAAATGGCGTCATGACGCCATAGCTCATGATCGAATTCGAAGATCTCGCCATGCTGATTGCGATACTTGCGCTGAAACTTTAATGACGATACACCCATTGGTGCAGCTAAGGCTTGAGCAACGTCATTTGGAAGTATCGATACCGAAATTTCAAAGTCGGCTTTTTGCACAGTCATTTTATACTCGCTGCGCAATAACGCATGCAGAGAACCTTCTAAATCAAACCTATCTAAGTTTGGTAACAGGTCTGCCCGCAATAGCATTTGCTCATACAAAACGGGCCGTCCATCTAGGCTACGTAGGCGGTTCACTTGATATACAGGCTTACCAACAGCAATTTGCATTTCCGAAGCTATGTAGCGGTCCGCTACGGTCAACTTAATCGAAAGGAGTTGGGTGCTCGGTTGAAAACCCTGTTGCCTTGCATAATCGACAAAACTAACCCGTCCATGAACACTTGGGTCATAACGCAATTTAGGTGGGGATATAAACCAACCACGTCGGTTCTCCCGATAAATCAAGCCCTCTGTTTCCAGCAACTTCAAAGCCTCTCGGATTGTTACCCGCGTTGTTGAATGTTGCTCACTCAACTCTCGCTCAGAGGGTAGTTTCATCTCGCCTTCCCCTCTCCATCTCACGATATTTTCCGTCAGAGTCTCTTTTATTGCGTTCGCTAATGTACCCATGATTCTTTTATCTATCAGACCTCGATTGTCTGATCTCCGTATATTTCACTTTTATGAATTTTGCAGATAAAGCGTTGACCCTTACCTAAAGGTGCACATAGTATCTCGCCAAACTGGTATATACCAATAATTTTGAGATTTACTTATGACGACCAAAATGGATGCACCGATAAATCCTTATTTACTTCTTACTCCTGGCCCTCTATCAACAAGCACTGGCGTGAGAAATGCCATGTTACGCGATTGGTGTACATGGGATGATGACTACAAGCAACTTGTTCAAGGCGTTAGACAGCGCTTGGTAAGACTTGCAACTAGCGAGGAATATCAAGACGAATACACTGCTGTGTTGATGCAAGGCAGCGGCTCAGCCTCTGTCGAAGCAACACTTGGTTCAGTCATACCCGCTTCAGGACATTTAGTCATACTCGCTAATGGTGCCTATGGACAACGCATGGCAACCATGGCTTCGATCCTGAACATTCCTTTTAGTCTGATCGATTACGGAGAAACATCTCCTGTCGACCCTACAAAACTACAGCAGGTGTTAAAGGAGCTCTCTGGCGACATCTATGTCGCAATGGTTCATTGCGAAACAACAACAGGCATGCTCAACCCCATTGAGCCCATCAGTCATGTCTGCAAAGAAAACAACTGCACCTTCATTGTCGACGCTATGAGTTCTTTCGGTGGCATTCCTCTTGATCTGGCTGAGTTAAATATCGACTTTTTAATCAGTAGCGCCAACAAATGTATTCAAGGCGTCCCTGGCTTTGGGTTTGTGCTCGCAAAGCATTCCTCTATTGCCAAATGTGAAGGCCTAGCGCGCTCACACAGCCTAGATTTATTTGATCAATGGCAAGCGATGGAAAAAGACCCGGGCAAGTGGCGCTTTACATCACCAACTCATGTTGTACGCGCATTTGAGCAAGCTCTTATCGAATTAGAACAAGAAGGCGGTGTTGAAGCGCGCTATCAACGCTACTTGAAAAATAGAGATACCCTTATTGCCGGCATGGAAAAGCTTGGCTTCACAACCTTACTACAAGGTGATTTACGCTCACCATTTATTAGTACGTTTTTAAACCCGCAGTATGAAAGTTATCGCTTCAATACCTTTTATGACGGATTAAAAAAACGCGGTTTCGTTATTTACCCCGGAAAAGTAAGCCAAGCAGATTGCTTCCGAATCGGCACGATTGGCCACGTATTTCCTGAAGATATTCAAAGACTTATTCAAGCAGTTTCTGAAGAACGCTATTGGCTATAAACACGCGAGATATTTATGAACAACGCAAATAACACTATTAAAGCCGCCATTTTTGATTGGGCAGGCACCACTGTTGATTTCGGTTCTGTCGCACCGATCGAAGCGTTCAAAGCTTTATTCGAACGTAAAGACGTTACGGTTAGCGATGCTGAATGTCGCGCCCCAATGGGTACAGAGAAAAGCGAGCACATTCGACAAATGCTCGCCATGCCAGAGATTGCACAGCAGTGGGAGACTCATTATCAAAGAAGCCCATCTGAAGAAGACGTACAACGCTTATACCATGAGTTTCTGCCACTGCAATTAGAGACAATCCAAGAGTTTAGTCAGGTCATCCCGGGCTGTTTAGATACGATGGCCTACCTTAAGTACAAAGAGATCAAAATCGGCTCGAATACTGGTTACAACGAAGAGATGTACGCCTTAGTTGCAAAAACAGCCGAGCAACAAGGTTTCACTACCCAGTCGAATGTATGCGCTACACAAGTTAGCAAGGGGCGTCCTTACCCATATATGGCGCAAGCTGTCATGGAAGAGCTCGGTATACTCGACGCGGCGACTTGTATAAAAGTTGATGACACTGAAACGGGACTAGAGGAAGGCCGCCATGCTGGCATGTGGACAGTTGGTGTATCCATTTCAGGCAACGCCCTTGGACTGCGACAAGCGCAGTGGGAAGCGCTCAATCAGGAAGAACAGTCAAACCTAAGACAAGGTGCCGAAGAAAAACTCGCCAAAGTAAACCCGCACTACATTATCGATAGCGTCGCCGAGCTCCCAAATGTGATCGAGAGTATCAATGCACGCCTTATGAATGGAGAGCGCCCATGAGCGAGGCAATCGCGTTAAAAAGCATCGACGAGCTATTTAGTTTATTCGAACAATATGGCAACGAGCACTATGGCGAAGGTGTCTCGCAAAGCCTACATATGCGCCAATGCGCAACACTAGCAGAACAAGAGGATGCAGGTGATGCTCTGATTGCGGCAGCCTTGTTGCACGATATTGGCCACTTTCACGCCTATGAACATAACGCAAATTACGAACAAGACTTTCACCACGAGCGGGTCGGCGTAACCATGCTTGATACGTTGTTTCCGAAACAGGTCACAGACCCGATTCGATTGCACGTAGCCGCTAAGCGTTATTTGTGCGCAAAAGATGACGGTTATCTGAATAGCTTAAGTGAGGCTTCAAAACAAAGTCTTGCTGTGCAAGGAGGACCGATGACTGAAAAACAAATGCGTTCGTTCGAACAATCTAACAGCTTCAGCAATGCCATCGCATTGCGCCGTTACGATGATGAAGGCAAAAAAATCGATCAAGGTGCGGCACCGCTCAGCTACTTTCGTCCTTTATTAGAGAGACTGATTAAAAACTGATATGACCTACATTGCTGTTGTTTTGGTGCTTGCTTCTGCTTTTTGTCACGCCTTATGGAATGTCATAAGCAAGCAGCAAACACCGTCTCTCTCGTTCTTCGCGTTGGTAAGCGCTGCGGCCACCCTAATACTAAGCCCAATCGTATTGCTTAAATTCAAAAGTGTTGTTTTTGTTATTCAGCATTACCCGATAGAAATTGCACTCACGGGAATATGCCAGGCGCTTTATTTCGTTGGACTAGCGGGCGCATACCGACACGGTAATTTTTCAGTGTCTTATCCTCTAGCAAGGGCGTTACCGGTAATCTTCACACCACTCGCTGCCTTTCTACTGTTCGAATTGAAATTCAGCTTTATACAAAGCCTTTGCGCATTAGGAATTTTACTGGGCTGCATCGCGATAAGCTGGCCTCGTAAAACAGAGTATAACGAGCATCTCAGCTCGAGCTTATTACATGCCCTACTCGCTGCTATCGGAACAACAGGCTACACGCTTATTGACCAAACGGTATTAAATTCTCTCGCTAGCCAATCTCAATTTAATGAGAGTGAGAGCGTCAAAGCATTGATATACATGTGGTGTCTTTCGGCATCGTCAATGATTGCCATGTGCACAATACTCTTCGTATCTAAATCTGGAAGAGACGCGTGGCGCGATGTTGTGTCGAATAAAAAGAAGATCAGTGCCATGACAGCATTCATCATGACACTCACATACTCTTTGGTTTTGATCGCCATGCATGCGACTGAAAACGTGTCTTATCTTGTTGCTCTGAGGCAATCAAGCATCGTCATTGGGGTGATATTTGGTGTAGTTTTTTTAAAAGAGAACTTTGGGAAACTGCGCTATCTTGGGCTCGCATTGATCATGAGCGGAATCTATTTAATGATTCCAATAGATGGGTAATTTAATCAGAAAAAATGGTTGAGAGAGTCTTAGAATACAGACCTTTCTCAACCATTTAACCGCTTGCCTATAGCTCTTGAATCTCCACGCCTAAATCACGCAATGCTTCTTCATTCGCCGAGTTAGAAACAACAGCAACACTCGCATTCTCATCTTGGAGATATCTACTAGCTACATGCTTCAAATCATCCAAGCTTACTTTAAGTACGGCTTGTCGGAATTGATCTCGCTTCGCTTGTGTTCTTCCAAACAGCTCACTATGGAAATCCCCTTTTGCTTCACCTGCAGGAGAACGAGGTTTATCTATTTGCGAAACAACACCTAATACCGCCTGTTCAAGCTGCTCAGGATCATGCTCTTCATTCAACATCCACTGAATAGATGCATCAAAATCAGACAAGGTCTCGCTCAAGCGAGGGTCTCTGTAGGAGAAAAAGCGGAATGATGCACTTGCACTATCTTGGCTAGCACCGCCACCATACGCACCACCTTGCTCACGAATAGCACGATGCAAGAAACCATTTCTCAAGAAACCACCTAACACACTCAAAGCCGGTGCATCCTCATGCTCAACCGGTACTGTAGCAAATGCTTTCGCACAGAAATTAACTTGTGTATTGGTAATCCAAGCTTGCTTATTTGCTTGACGTATTGATGGCAAACTAAAGCTTTCTGCGTTCGCCGACTCACTTAAAGCTTCTGCCTGTATTAAGCCTTTCGAAGTCTCGAGAGCTTCCGCTTCACCAACAACCAAGTACTGTCTTGGCATCGCAATAACTTTACTATGAAGCTCAGATAGTTGATCTGCTAACTGTTGCAATGCGGACTCTTCATTCAAAGAAGTATCCAGCGCTTTCAGTGATTTAATGCCTTGCAATCCACCTAGACGATAAGCCAGATTAGCTGCCGGACTCATACCGCTAGAAGCCGCACCCATTGCTAAGCTATGGCCGTTATTTACAACAGATTGTTCGCGACGCGCGCGCATCTGAGAGACTAGTTCTCGCATGCGAGAGGTCTCATCAAAACGAACATTGTTTATGTAATCATGTAAGAGACGATTCAAGGTTTGCGCATTTCGACGTAAAGCCTTACCACTGAAAACAAGCACTCCTTTAACGTCTTGCTCATCAGCACCTCCACCTTTCACACTAGAAAATGCATGAATACCACCTGTTGCAGCTGACTGCTGATTCTGCATTTCCAAATAACTCTGATCAGCGACACCTAATTCCGTGACGATAGCTGTGTAGATCGGAAGCAATTGCTGCTCTTGTTCAGACAAGGCAGGCAAGTCGAAAATGACTTGCTGGTAAATAAGACCATTTGTGCCTTGCTCATATTGCGTCAGCTTAGACGCACCCCCTACAATCGTACCTTGTGGCCTGTAAAGCTCACTCGGAACATCTTCGATACCAACTTTAGGCAAGATAGATTCATCGTCTTTCGCTTCTTGTCGAGCTTTGAGCGCTTTCGCTTTGCTCTCAACATTTTCTAACTCTTCAGAGCTCATTGCTGACTTTTTCGCAGCGAGCTCATCTTCAACCAGACTCGCACGAACAGCATCAAAGCCTTGATTTGGTTTCATTACCAAAGTCACGCGATGCGCGTTATTAAGCAGCAGTCTCTTCACTCGTGACTGGATATAATCAGGATCTTTAATCTGTTCGCGTAGGCGCTCTAAAACAGGATCTAAATCAAGTAGTGCGACCGGATCCCCGCCATGCAACATCGGCGACAACCCTGCCAAAATCAACTGCAGACCATATGGGTAGCTATCACCAGAGATCTCTCGCTGACTCAGTTCTAACTGATGAAGAACAGCCTCTAGTCGCTCTTGCGGAACACCGTTCTGTGCCACATCTTCGAGAACAGAAATCACAAGCTTTTCGAACTCTGCGACGCGCTCCGGCTCGCTTCCCTCAATGCCACAAGCAAACAACATTTCTTTATTAGAGTCTTCAAGTCCACACAACGGTGATGGTGCCTGCCCTAGTTCAGTTTGCTCGAGTGCTTTCTGCAATGGCGCTGCAGAGTTCTCGAACAACACGTTCGACAACAAGTGCGCTTCAAGATTGCTTTCTAAATCAAAGCTGTGATCGAGCAACCAAGACATCACGATGTGTGTTTTATTTTCAATACCATCGTTTTCATCAATTGGGTAATTTTCAACGACAGTGAGCGGCGCACAATAGCGTTTTTCGTCAGTCACAATAGCTAGATCATTTGAACGCTCAAAACGCGATAAGACATTGTTGTGGAATGTCTCTTGATGCTCTTCGGCTGTGATATCACCGAAGGTCATAAATACCGCATTACTCGGATGATAATGCTTGCGATAGAAAGCTTTCAGCTGATCATAAGTGAGGTCGGTAATATGTTCGGGATCACCACCACTGTTGTAATGGTAAGTCGAAGTTGGAAACACATAACGAGTGAGTGTCTGCCAAAGTTGGCTCACCGGCGAACTCATTGCGCCTTTCATCTCGTTATACACAACACCTTTATAGACCAATGGCGAATCTGCGTTACCTTCCTCTTCAAATTCTACGCGATGCCCTTCTTGAAGAAAGTCCATCTCGTCCAAGCGCGAGAAAAAGACCGCATCTAGATACACATCTAAGAGGTTATTAAAGTCTTTTTTGTTCTTACTCGCGAAAGGATAAGCCGTCCAATCACTGCTAGTAAAGGCATTCATGAAGGTGTTCAGAGAGCGGCGAATCATCATAAAAAATGGATCGCGTACCGGATATTTTTCGCTACCACACAATGCAGTGTGCTCAAGGATATGCGCCACACCTGTATTGTCAGTCGGAACAGTCTTTAGTCCTACCAAGAAAACATTCTCATCGTTCTCTGAAGCAAAGTGTAAATGTCGTGCTCCGGTGCCTTTGTGCACGTACTCTTCAGCATCTACGGCGAGAGATTCAATACGTTGTTTTCTTACAAATTCAAATTGCGGGTGGCTCATTGATCATTAACACCTTATGGTTGGCCAGACTGAACTGTTGATTGAATTAAGCTATGAAGATTAACACTGTGACAAGCAAGTGTTTATCTTGCAAGAGACAGAGACTTATTAGCACTCGTTTATAGTGACATTTTTTCGAACTTCAACTCCAAGCTTATACGTACCACTCAAAAACAATGGTTTTGTGACAAAACAAGCAAAACCCCGCAGTTAACAAGCAAAATCAATACTTTATGTCTAGACTCCAATTAATGTGAGGAGTACAAAGACCTACTCATTTTTGTTGGCCAAACCAAAGCAATGCATTAGACGTAGCCAAACACAAACGTAGTCTCGAGTTAGTCGAGTGTGTAAACGCTAAAACAGGACCCATTCATGGTCGATATTAGACCTTTATTGTTCATCAATTTTTTACTCGCCCTTCTCTTAGCAAGCGCAGGTATCGTTCATTTACACGACACTAATGCTGCGAGCACTTCTGAAGTACCACAAGTTGCTGAAGAATTAGTCGAACCAGAACTTGAGTCAGAAAAACCAGAACCAGAAAGCTCGGTTGAAACTGATGAGAACATCGTAGTCAGTGATTCCGATGACGCTCCGATCTTCGCTGATCAAGTTCCATCAACAGCTTCTACGCAGACACCTAACACAGCGCCGCCTGTAGCAACACCTGCAACACCAGTTGCGATTAGCGGAAAACTAACCGTACGCTCCAATGTGTATGGAGATACCGTACTCATCAACGGCAAGCCATACGGGTCTAGCGCACTTGAAGTTGAGTTATCACCAGGCACTTACACAGTTGAAGTGACCAAAGGCGGTTTCCAAAACTGGCGTCAAGAAATATACATCGCAAAAAATAGCGATCAGACCATCGTCGCAGAACTCCAGCAGTACACGACCGTTAACTACCGAAACGGTGTTTGGGAGCACGGTGTACAAACTGGTGAGGGCCGCTACCAAGACGGCGCGCGCATCGACTACCAAGGTTCATTCGTCAATGGACAGTTTCATGGTTATGGCTCCGTGCGCTATGGCGATGGTTCACGCTATCAAGGTGAATGGTTTGAAGGCGAAAGAAAGGGACAAGGTACATTCGTCAGCAGCAATGGCGACACTTATGTTGGACAGTTCTCTGGTGACAAATTTAACGGGGATGGCACACAAACCAAAGCCAATGGCGACATCTATACAGGTTATTGGATCGACGGCGAGTTAAGTGGCCAAGGCTCTCTAACCACCCGAGACGGTTTACTTTATGTTGGTGGTTTTAGTGACAACCTATTCCACGGCAATGGCACCCTTACTTACCCAGATGGCGGCACATACGAAGGTTCTTTCTCTAACGGTTTGTTCCACGGCAAAGGGGTTGAAGTGTATGCCAGCGGCAAGAAATACGAAGGGCAATTTATTGAAGGCTTGTATCACGGCAAGGGTGAAATACTAAACCCTAACGGAAGCAAAATAAGCGGTACATTTAAAGATGGAGAACCTTTTGGAAAAGTAACGCTCACCACTGAAGAAGGTGAAGTGTTTACGGCACGTTCTTCAGAACCTGGTGTGTGTTATCGCCCGAAAAGCTACCGTGCAACGCAATGCCCTAAATTAGACGGCTGGTAATCGACACACGATCCGCCAAAACGCATTTATTTTACTGTTGAAATCGAGCTTTGCTCGGCAGATATAAGAGGTTAAGCATGACAATCAAGAGCGCTTTAATCGTTGATGATTCCAAAGTGGCAAGATTCGCTCTGCGCAAGTTATTGGAAAAACTAAATTTAGCAGTGAGCATGGCAGGCTCAGGCGAAGAAGCAATTGAGATTGTTGAAGGTGGTTCTGTTCCCGACGTTATATTCATGGATCAGCTCATGCCCGGCATGAACGGGGTTGATGCTGCCAAGCAAATACGAGCCATGTCGAACGCGAGTCATGTTCCTGTCATCATGTGTACCTCTAAAAAATCTGATGAGTTTTCTGAAGAAGTGATTAAAAACGGTATTTACGATGTGCTCACTAAGCCTGCTGAGCCGCACCGTGTTTCTGATCTTATTAGCCAACTCGAAGAAGACATGGCTAATGCCGCTGCGGTAAGTGCTATAGAAGAAACCAGCACTGAACTTGATGAGCTAAGCATTAGCGACAGCGAGCTTGATGTTGATATTGAAGAGATTGATCTTGAAGGCGCTGAACTTAATGAAGTTGAAACAAGCGATTTACTAGGTGAAGAGCTTGCGGTCGACGAACTCCCTGAACCTGAAAACATCCTTGCTGAGGATTCCTCTTCAGAAATCCTAGAGCCTCAAGAAGTAAATATCGAAAGCGAAGCGCCTTCCGTAGTATCTAAAGTCTCGGTATCACAAGCAGCGGCACCTGAACTGTCTGAAGATGCAGTGATTGAAGCAGCTCGCACCGCAGTACGCAGCAGTATCAATAATCGCCTACACGACTTGTTGGCAGGTTTATTTGACGACCAACACGAGCACTTTAAGCATCTCGTTAACGAAACAAGCCAAGAACAAAAAGCTTTACTCGAAAAAGTAATGGCTGAGCATGAGCAAAGCATTAAAGAAAAGACTGATGCAATCAAAGGTGAGATAGCGACGGAAGTCAGCATGTTCATTAGCAATCAGCTGAAAGAACTTAAGTCTGATATCGTCAAACAAATCGATACCCAAGCAGCGCTAGCGCCTGACTTTGACGAACTGAAAGAACAATTGCAGAGCGCACAGCAAATCGACACGGAGTTTTGGCAAAAGATGCAAGCTGACGCGATTCAGCAAGCACATGAGATGTCCCGTCACACAGCTGAAGACATTGCCGAGCAAGCGATCGATACCTTTATCCGACGCCATAAAAAAGAAAGTGCCAAATACTATGGTTACGCTGTAGCGGTCAGTATTGGGGTATTTGCAGTCGGTCTAGCAGCGATTAGCGGCTTGATTCCAATGTAATCGCGGATTACTTTTTCAGAGTAAAAAGTAATCTCGGGCCTTTTACTCTGAAACTTCATTCATTTAAAACGACTACTCAGCAACTGCCCAATTCCCAGCATCGTCCTGACACACATCCCGCACCAAGCTCTCTTCTTCTCCGTCCGCCACAATCACCATGCTCAAACTAACGCACTTCCCTTCAGAGCCTTGATAGCGCTTCAAGACATCAACATGACCATAATTTCCGGTGGCGTCATTAGACCACGTTTTCCGACTCAAGCTTTGATCTGACAACAGTACTTTTATAGATTCTGTTACCAAATGCGTATCTTCTTGAGTGATATTTACATCACCTTTAAAACGATCAAACAATCTCTCTTCTGCGCTGGCTAGAAAATCAAACGGCGTAGTAATAATGCCTTTTAAAACCCCTTTCACTGCGCCCTTTCCGGCCTCTTCTGAGATATCCTTGGCTGTCGCAACCACTTTTTCAACTCGTGAGAGATAGCTAGGAATCTCAGCACGTGTTTTTTCAACCTGGTCTAATACTTCAGGAACCAAAGGAGCAATTTCCTTAACGGTTTGATTAGTCTGGTTCACGGTAGCGACCGCATTGTCTGCGGTTTTGAGAACAAGCGGTAATTGAGCACTCACCTCTTGAATCCGAGTATCAATCGCATCGACCCGAGACAGTACATCCGGCAAGGTCGCTCGTATAGTTTCTACCTCGGTCATTATCTCAGGCACTAACTCACGATAAGCTTTAGCTTCTTCCAACACATTTGGGATAGAAGCATTCACTTTATTCACTGTTGCTAGAACATCAGGGATCTGAGAGGTAATCGGTTCAACAGTCTGACTGCTTTTATCAAGTTGCTCGAGAATTTCTGGCACCTGATCTACAACACGAATTAATGCATAACTGAAATACGCTAATGCACCAGCTAAGGCGACGAGAGACAATGAAAAAAAGATGCTTCTAGAAGAGCTTGAAGGAGCTGGATGATCAGACATAGAGTATTGTTCTTTTATTAAGGTAGGTTCTAATTAATACACGCATATCACTATAAATTAATACACGCATATCACTATAGCTTGCAAACGAAGAATGAATGACGCGCCCAAATATAATCTGCTGATCAATCATAATAGATCTTGTACACCGTAATACTAACTATGCGTCTTCCTTACAGCATACTCGCAATGCGCTCAGACCACGGGCCTATCGAGATTTGCTAAGTCTGCAGGCGTATCAACATCTTGTTGAACACCCCCTACTTTGCCAACTTTTACATCGTGTTCGCCAAGAAATTTCTTCGGCCGTCTACCTCCGCTCTCATACCACCGCATGAAGTCATTCATTGATTGCTTTGGGAAGTATACTGGTGGACCAATCGAATCAGGATAGGCCGAGGCATACATGCAGTTTTTCTGAATAGCATTGAGCAAGAAACGCACTAAATCAGAATCATTCAATACCGGCTGATCAAGCAACAAAATGAGCGTGCCCTGCTGGGTTTGATTAAGTAAGCTCTTCCGAGATAAACAATGCGAAAGTCCCGCATAAATACTTGCTGCCATGCCTTCTTTCCAGTTCTCACATACGACCAAATCGGTCCATTTCTGAGCATCGACAGCAGAATATATTTTTTCTCTGTTCGCTCCTAAAACCAGATAAGACTTAGACTCGTCCCCTGACTCGTGAAGTCGTTGTGCTAAGGTCTCCACTCGTCTCTCTGCGAGCTGCAAGAGTGTATCACCTTGAAGTTCTGCCAATTGCTTAGGTGAACCAAAACGAGACGCCTCACCAGCGGCAAGGACAAGGAAGTTTGTGAGGAAAACAGCCATTGATTATTTTTTGATCTATTTTAACACTTCAAACACTTGGTCAAATCCATGAGTAGATATAGAATACGCGTCTCTAACAGCAGTACCTAACCAATATGAAAGCAGACAAACACTTATTTTCTTACCCAAAATATTGGGCCGAGTGCTACGGTATCGCGCCATTCTTACCTATGTCTCGTGCCGAAATGGACGAATTAGGTTGGGATAGCTGCGATATTATTATTGTCTGTGGCGACGCATATGTCGATCACCCAAGTTTTGGTATGGCTGTTATTGGTCGTTTGCTAGAGTCGCAAGGTTTCCGTATCGGTATTATTGCGCAGCCAGATTGGACATCAAAAGATGCTTTCCAAGAGCTCGGCAAACCCAATCTCTTCTTTGCCGTATCAGCGGGCAATATGGATTCGATGATCAATCGCTACACCGCTGATTTAAAGATCCGACATGATGACGCCTATACCCCAGATAACGTTGGCGGTAAGCGTCCCGACAGAGCAGTAACCGTATATAGCCAGCGTTGTAAAGAAGCCTATAAAGGCGTTCCTGTAATTATTGGCGGTATCGAAGCGAGCCTTCGTCGCACAGCCCAATACGATTATTGGTCAAACAAAGTACGTCGTTCAGTGCTGCTAGATTCAAAAGCCGATATCCTCTTGTACGGTAATGCAGAACGTGCGGTAGCAGAAATTGCACACCGTATCTCTCGCGGCGAAACACCGAAAGAAATGACCAACATCCGTGGCACAGCAATTATCGTGAATGAACTGCCAAATGACTGGACAGGCAAAGACTCGTCTCGCTTAGATAAGCCCGGAAAAATTGACCCAATACAAAGTCCTTATATTGATACCAGCGCAAATGGTAAAGGCGAAAATTGTGAAAATGGCGCAAAAGAAATCGAGCCTGAAGACGATACTCATGTATTACGCTTTTGGCCGATTGCAGGAAAGGACAAAGAATATATCTTGCTTCCGTCGTATGAAAAAGTTAGTAGAGACCCAGTTCTATATGCTCACGCCGCGCGGGTCATCCACATTGAGACGAACCCAGCAAACGCACATACCTTGGTTCAAAAACATGGCGAACGCTATGTTTGGGTGAATCCACCACCAATTCCTCTAGAGACAGAAGAATTGGACATGGTGTTTGAACAGAACTTCCAGCGCGTTCCTCACCCGAGCTATGGCGATGCACGTATCCCAGCTTATGAAATGATTCGCTTCTCAGTGAACATTATGCGCGGTTGCTTTGGTGGCTGCTCGTTTTGTTCCATCACAGAACACGAAGGCCGAGTCATTCAAAGCCGTTCAGAAGATTCCGTAATTCGCGAGATCGAAAACATTCGGGATAAAACCCCTGGGTTTACAGGCATCATTTCAGATTTGGGTGGACCCACTGCCAATATGTACCACCTGAACTGTAAGTCGGATGAAATCCATGCCAAGTGCCACCGACTATCATGTGTCTATCCTGGTATCTGTAAAAATCTCAAAACGGATCAGTCGGCAACCACCAACCTCTATCGTCGTGCGCGAGCGGTACCTGGTGTAAAACGCATCTTTGTCGCCTCAGGTCTGCGTTACGATCTAGCCGTTGAAGATCCTGAATACGTAAAAGAATTAGTAACACACCATGTTGGCGGTTATTTAAAAATCGCGCCAGAGCATACAGAAGATGGTCCTCTCTCTAAAATGATGAAACCTGGTATGGGCACTTATCATCGATTTAAAGAGATGTTCGATAAGTTTTCTAAAGAAGCGGGTAAAGAACAGTTCTTAATCCCGTACTTTATTGCGGCTCATCCTGGGACACGTGATGAGGACATGATGAATCTTGCATTATGGCTGAAAGCAAACGGTTTCCGCGCAGACCAAGTTCAAAACTTCTACCCGTCTCCGATGGCAAACGCCACGGCGATGTACCACACGAAGAAAGACCCTTTGCATCGTATTGATTATAAAAGCGATACCATGCCTGTACCCAAAGGTGCGATACAGCGACGTTTACATAAAGCATTCTTGCGCTATCACGATCCAAACAACTGGCCACTATTGCGAGAAGCGCTCAAGAACATGGGCAAAGCCCATCTAATAGGTTACGGTAAAAAGCATCTTGTGCCACCGACGCAGCCCAAAAGCGAAACCCGAAATGCGAAGCTAAAGAAAACTAGTGCGACTTCTAAAATGCGCAAAGGCCGCTTCCACACACAGCATACTGGTTTGCCGCCGCGTAAACATAAATAAAGACTTAACATTGGGGTCAGAGTACTTTTACTCTGACCCCAGTATTTCGAATGTTAATCAGCGATGTAAGACAGGTCGATTTGTAATCGACTCAGGCTAACTCTATAATCCGCGCCCTCTCGCCCTCCATACAAGTATTAATGAGATCCGCATGTTTGAACTATCGGCTAATCGCCAACTTAGCGTAAAAAACGACCTACTTTCAGGTCTTACCGTAGCCCTAGCACTCGTACCTGAAGCAGTTGCATTCGCATTCGTTGCAGGCGTTGAACCTCTTATAGGTCTCTATGCTGCATTTATGGTTGGCTTAATCACATCAGTGATCGGCGGACGCCCAGGCATGATCTCTGGTGCAACAGGTGCTTTAGCCGTCGTGATGGTTTCACTTGTCGCTGCGCATGGTGTCGAATATCTCTTCGCCACAGTTGTACTCATGGGCATACTCCAAATTGCGGCAGGTATTTTCAAGCTCGGTAAGTTTATTCGCATGGTGCCACACCCAGTTATGCTGGGCTTTGTAAATGGTTTAGCGATCGTTATTTTCCTTGCTCAGCTGGGCCAATTTGGCCAACAAGGCGCTGAACAGGGCTGGCTATCCGGTACAGCATTAGAAGGAAGTATTATCGACATCGCTTGGATGGAAGGCTCTGCGCTCTACAACATGCTTGGTCTTGTCGTCTTAACGATGGCCATTATTCACTTCTTACCAAAGTTGACTAAAGCTATTCCATCGTCACTTGCCGCGATCATCGTTGTATCGCTCATTGTTATCTTTGGCGGTATTGATACACGCGTTGTAGGTGACGTGGCCTCAATTGCTGGAGGCTTCCCAAGCTTCTCGATCCCATCTGTTCCTTTCACATGGGAAACCTTAACGATTATCTTCCCTTACGCCCTAGTACTAGCTACGATCGGTTTGATTGAATCTTTGTTGACCTTAAGTCTGATCGACGAAATCACTCAAACGCATGGCAAAGGAAATCAAGAATGTGTCGGCCAAGGTGTCGCCAATACCGTAACGGGCTTCTTCGGCGGTATGGGCGGTTGCGCGATGATCGGTCAAAGTATGATTAACGTTAACTCGGGTGGCCGCGGTCGCTTGTCGGGAATCTCTGCTGCACTATTTTTACTATGCTTTATTTTGTTTACATCAAGCCTAATTGAACAGATTCCAGTAGCAGCATTGGTTGGCGTCATGTTCATTGTTGTAATTGGCACCTTCGAATGGTCAAGCTTCCGTATTATCCGTAAAGTTCCGCGTGCCGATGCTTTTGTATTAATCCTTGTATCAAGCGTAACCGTGGTTACCGATTTAGCCGTAGCGGTTGTAGTAGGTGTGATCGTGTCAGCACTCGTATTTGCATGGCAACATGCTAAGCATGTTAGTGTTAACAAATCTGAAACTAACGAAGGCAGCAGTCTATACGAAGTAGATGGCCCCTTATTCTTTGGTTCAACGTCAAACTTCCTTGAACAGTTTGATGTTGCGAGTGATAAAGAAGATGTCATTGTCGACTTTGCCCGTTCTCGTGTAGCCGATCATAGTGGACTTGAAGCAATTGACACGCTCGCTGAGCGTTATCTAAATGCCGGAAAGACCCTCCACATCCGCCACCTGAGTCCAGAGTGTCGATTGCTCTTAGAAAAAGCTGGTAATCTTGTTGAAGTCAACGTTATTGAAGATCCTAACTATCACGTTGCATCCGACAAATTAGACTAAGTTTTCGCGTAGCGACTCAACCCGCTACGCACTATATTTGCGCGCAAAGCATATGCTTTGCGCACGCTCTGAATTCCCCCTCACTGAATCCTCCGTCCCTTCCCTCCCTGCTAATACTTCATAGCCTCCATAACGCAGTAAAATTCGACAAACTTTAAGAACAAATCTAGTATTTAACCTCAATGCACACCGCTGCCATTATCGGTACGGTTAATGCTTAATTTCTTGCAGCGTCATAATTTTGTAATTACGTATTCCTACTATTTACGCAACTTCATCAGTGGAGCAAAAATAAACATGAGCACTAAAGATAAGTTAGGTATCGACAAAGTTGTTAACCGTATTAACAAAGAGTTCGAATCTACCACCAAACAATTCGACAAACTCGTCAGCGAAGCCTTCAAGCAAATTGATTCGTTACAAGCACAAGTACATGAACCAATGAAAAAGCTGATGGAAGACATCCAAAAAGTCAGTGATCGCGAAATTTCCCGTGCTCAGAAAGAATTAGATAAACGCATCAAGGAATTCAACTCACTACAAGACCAACTGAAAGAAAAGCTAGGCGTTGAAAAGAAAAAAGCTGAGTCAACGATTTCTAAAGCAAAATCGACGGTTGAAAGCAAAGTAAAAACAGTAGAAAAGAAAGTTAAAACAGCCGCGAAAAAAGCCCCTGTTAAAAAAGCTCCCGCTAAAAAGACTGTTGCTAAAAAAGCAGCGACCGTGAAGAAGGCAGTAGAGAAAGACGTAAAAACTGCGAAGAAAGCCGTTGAGAAAGAAATTGAAACTGCGAAGAAAGCCGTTGAGAAAGAAATTAAAACCGCTAAGAAAGCAGTCGAGAAAGAAGTTAAAACGGTCAAGAAAGCCGTTACTAAAAAAGCTGCGCCAGCAAAAGCGGCGGCTAAGAAAGCTGCTGATAATTTAAGTAAGCTACCGGGCGTTGGACCAGCGACCGCGAAGAAACTTGCAGAGGCTGGAATCACAAGTTTCAAACAGGTCGCAAACCCGAGTGCGGCCGATAAGAAAAAATTAGAAGCCTTCGCGAAAACAAAAGGTTTCGCTGATTGGACAGCCAAAGCAAAAGAGCTGATCTAAGCCATTAATTTAACTAGGCCATGCGCAATGCATGGCCTAGTTATTCTCCCTTCATACACATATTTACTTTCATACCTTTACTCAACAGCTTACAAACGTTACACAAAAAAACGATACTCCCCCTGCTTAACTAATCCACTCCCCTACACTGAAATTACATAAAAAATATAACTCGAGTAGGTATTCTTGTGCTTAGTGCATCAACAATAAGAAAAGTATGTTTGGGCGGCATCCTCGCACTTTCAAGCTTCACGCTATTAGCAGATTCATCACTACAGATTTCATCTCATAAAAATGATGAGCTGCTACTGAAAGTCTTCGTGTTTGGTTCTTTAGCCATCATATTCGCGGCAATGAGCTTTGTACTCATTCGATTAAATAAACGACTTAAAAACAATATTTCGAGCCACCAAGCTACCGAACAAATGATGTCGAAGCTGAGCAGTGCGGTCACAAATAGCGGTGCAAGTATCGTCATGACTAACGCTGATGGTGTCATCGAATACGTTAACCAGAAATTCTGTCGCAGCAACGGCTACCTACACCACGAAGTGATCGGACAATCGATTGATATATTGTCCCCCGAGAGCCATCTCGAAAACGAAACCAGACAATTGCTAGACAATAGTTGTTTGAAATCAGCCTGGGAAGGCGAAGCACTTTGCGTGAAGAAAAACGGCACCGAATATTGGTGTGCGATCACTGTTGCCGCGGTCTATAACAAAGACCGAATCATCACGAACTATGTACTATCTGCGATTGATATTAGTGCTCTAAAAGACGCTAATTCTAAGATGCAAAATCTCGCCTTGTTTGACTCCCTTACAGGGCTCGCCAATCGCCGATTGTTTATTGATCGACTGCATCAATCAGTTTTAAGCGCTCGCCGACACAAGCATACCTCAGCGATCATGTTCCTTGATCTTGACCAATTCAAACGGATCAATGACACGCTGGGCCACCAAGCAGGCGACGAACTGCTGAGCACGATCGCAGAGCGACTTAAAACATGCGTGCGCAAGCAAGACACGGTAGCACGCTTAGGTGGTGATGAATTCACCATCCTACTCAATGATATTTCGAACAATGACAAAATCTCTTCGATCGCGGAATACATTCTCGCGATATTGAAAAAGCCAATCAAACTGGGCAAGCATGAAGTCATCGTTTCAACTAGTATCGGTATTACGATCGCTCCGAGCGATTCAACCTGCAGTGAAACTTTGATGCGCAATGCAGATATGGCTTTGTATCGCGCTAAAGAACGCGGACGAGACGGCTACTGCTTCTTTACTGAAGAGTTGAATGTTAGAGCCAGCCATCTTATGGAGATTGAGCACGAGATTCGCCATGCACTAAGCAATGACGAGTTCTATCTTCATTACCAACCTCAAATCGATTTAAAGACAAACAAAATAAACAGTGTTGAAGCGCTCATTCGCTGGCGTCATCCAGTTAAAGGTGAAATTTCCCCCAATGACTTTATCTCTATTGCTGAAGAAACCGGACTGATCGTCCCGATTGGCGACTGGGTTTTAAAGAAGGCATGTAGCGAAATTCATCAACTCAACCAAGACTCTGGCTTAGATTTACGTGTTGCAGTTAACCTATCAACACGACAATTCACTGACTTACGCCTAGTCAATACGGTGAATAATGCACTAGAAACAGCAGGCATGCCTGCCCGTAACCTAGAGCTAGAAGTCACCGAGAGCATGCTCATGCAAGACATGGAAACAGTGATCGATCAATTGAATCGCATCAAGGCTTATGGCTGTACCGTAAGTATCGATGACTTCGGCTCCGGCTACTCCTCATTTAGCTATCTGAAAAGTTTGCCAGTCGACATACTCAAAGTAGATCGTGAGTTTGTACGCGACATACCAGAAGATCTCAATGCCATGGAAATCACATCAGCGATCATCGCCGTTGCGCACAAACTAAACTTGAAAGTAGTTGCCGAAGGCGTTGAGAGTGAAGATCAGCGTGACTTCCTAGACATTAACAAATGTGATTTCGCGCAAGGCTATTTCTTTAGCAAGCCAATCAATTACGGTGATCTGCGCACATTCTTCCTAGAACGAGAACATAGGCTTGCTGAAGCTGTGTAATTGCAAATAATTGCTAAAACCCTCGAGGGTCAATTGACCTTCGAGGCGTGACCCAAGTCCCCTTCAAAGTGTTACCTCTTTCGTGTAACAAAATGTAATCGTCGGTATACTAGCCCCAACTGAGAATAATCATTGGAAGTTGTATTACATGCTGAACATCGCTATCCACGCTTTAGAAGCGCTAACACTTGCTCTCTTCGCTTACGCTGCCTATCGCATCGTAAACTTATCAAAGAAACAGAGCTTCCAAGCCACGACTACTCTTGGCGTGCATAGCGCGTTAGACGACGAGGAAATTCTCGTTGATGAATACGCTACTCCTGCCCCATTCATCACGCGCATTGAAACACTTAAAGAAGCGCAGATTTTTGCAGGCATTCAGATGATCGCTATCAAGCGTGAGTTTCAAGATCTTGAAACAGGTCAACTCGCTTGGTTAAGAGAAGCGATTGGCTATTATCTTATTGGCGCTACTGACATGATCGCAAAGCAAGCAGGTTGCGACTTAAACACGCGTACAAAGTTTAACGAACTCGTTTTGAACACAAACCTTAAGCTTAGCCAGCAAGAGTTTAAGTCGATCACTTTGGGCGCTGCAGAACGCATCACTGGCGATGACGTTGACATGATGATCCTTGCTGGAGCAAAAGCCACTAAGCAATGGCAGGCAACGCAACAAGTAAATGATTCACTGAAATTGCGTACACGTTTGAATGATTGGGGTGTGTTTGCTTAATAGCGAAACGCTTAACGGAAGACCTAAAACGCAAAAAGCCCGAACTTAATATTAAGTTCGGGCTTTTTTATGCTCGAAAAATAGGCACCTACAAACGCATTTCTATGCCTTGATCAGACATGTGCTTTTTCGCTTCTTGTACCGTGTATTCGCCAAAGTGAAATATACTCGCAGCTAAAACAGCGTCAGCACCACCTTCGGTAACGCCGTCAGCCAAGTGCTGCAGATTTCCCACGCCACCCGAGGCAATCACTGGAATTGGAACAGCATCAGCGATCGCACGCGTAACACCGAGATCATAACCGCTTTTTACACCATCCTGATCCATGCTCGTGAGCAAAATCTCTCCAGCGCCATATTCTGCCATTTTCTTGCTCCACTCGACGGCGTCTAAGCCCGTTGGCTTGCGTCCGCCATGAGTGAAAATTTCCCAACGAGGTTCTTCACCCTCGGCACTCACCTTCTTCGCGTCAATCGCAACAACAATACATTGACTACCGAACTTCTCTGCCGCCTCACGAACAAATTCAGGATTGAATACTGCAGCAGTATTAATACTCACTTTGTCAGCCCCTGCATTCAGCATGTTACGAATATCTTCGACTTTACGGATACCGCCGCCAACCGTTAATGGGATGAAAACATTCGCAGCTATTTTTTCAACGGTATGAATCGTCGTATCACGACCTTCATGACTCGCCGTTATATCCAAAAAGGTAATTTCGTCAGCGCCCTGTTCATCGTACTTTTTAGCGACTTGTACTGGGTCACCCGCATCGCGAATATCTACGAACTGAACGCCTTTCACCACGCGCCCATTTTCTACATCTAAACAAGGAATAATACGTTTTGCTAAGCCCATGACTACACCTTAAAAATCTTAGTCTTTCGCAACGTAACCACTGTGAATATCACTGTAGTCTTGCGCTTCTTTCACATCGAGCGTTCCTTCGTATATCGCACGACCGGTGATCGCACCACAAATGCCTTGATCAGCTTGCGCAGCCAAGGCTTTGATATCTTCCATATTCGTGACACCGCCCGATGCAATCACAGGAATAGAAGAAGCTTGAGCTAGACGCACTGTCGCTTCAACATTCACACCTTGCATCATGCCATCACGAGCTATATCCGTGTATACAATCGACGAAACACCGGCTTCATCAAACTGCTTCGCAAGATCTGTTGCTTCAACGCTAGACACATCAGCCCAACCATCTGTTGCAACCTTGCCATCTTTAGCATCTAAGCCAACGATGATATGTCCTGGGAAAGCTGCACAAGCTTCCGTCACAAACTCTGGTTCTTTCACTGCTTTCGTGCCGATAATTACGTACTCAACACCAGCATTCAGGTAGGCATCAATCGTATCTAGGCTACGAATTCCGCCACCGATTTGAATCGGTAAATTCGGAAAGCGCTTAGCAATGGCATTTACGATCTCAGCATGAACAGGCACACCATCAAATGCGCCGTTTAAATCCACCAAATGCAGTCGACGTGCACCTTGATCCATCCAGCGACCAGCCATATCAACAGGATCATCGGAAAATACCGTAGAGTCGTCCATACGACCTTGGCGTAATCGAACACACTTGCCGTCTTTAAGATCAATTGCAGGGATAATTAACATATTTATTTCCAAACCAATGCCAGCTTAAAGCTGACCATTCCATTCACTAAAATTCTTAAGTAGTTGCAAGCCAGCATGCTGACTTTTCTCAGGGTGAAACTGCGTCGCAAAGACATTATTTCGCATAATAGCAGCGCTCAAATCGACACCGTAACGCGTCGTACCCGCAACGAGATTTTGATCAATACTAGTTGGCACGTAGTAGCTGTGCACAAAATAAAATCGAGACTGATTGTCAATGCCATGCCACAGCGGATGATCACGCTGTTCCACTTGATTCCACCCCATATGAGGCACTTTCAAACGCTGACCATTTTCACGTAAGTCATCGCCAAAAAACTTTACTTGTCCATCGAACAAGCCCAAGCAATCAACGCCACTATTCTCTTCACTGCTTTGCATCAAGGCCTGCATGCCGACACAAATACCTAGAAAAGGTCGATCTTTGGAAACTTTGGAAACAATTTCATCGACACCCAAACGCTTGATCTCAGCCATACAATCACGCATCGCGCCGACACCCGGCAATACAACGCGATCAGCTGATTCAATCACAGACGGGTCAGAAGTAACTTGAATTGAAGAACCACAGACATGTTCAAACGCACTCGCAACGGAGTGAAGGTTACCCATGCCATAATCAATAATTGCAATAGAACTCATGCTTTGACTTACCTAAGAAGCGTCTTTGCAATCATGCAAAGACGCTTAGAAAGAACGTACTTGTACAGCTTAAAGCGTACCCTTTGTAGACGGCATCATACCTGCCATTCGATCATCGAATTCGAGCGCCATGCGCAGTGCTCGACCGAAAGCTTTAAACACGGTTTCGATTTGGTGATGCGCATTCTTACCTTTCAAGTTGTCGATGTGCAGAGTCACCCACGCGTGGTTTACAAAGCCTTGGAAAAACTCATAAAACAGATCGCAATCAAAACCACCAACAGAGCCTTTTACAAATGGAACATCCATTTCGAGTCCAGGGCGGCCAGAGAAATCAATCACTACGCGCGACAATGCTTCATCAAGCGGCACGTATGCATGCCCATAACGACGAATGCCTTTTTTATCTCCGACAGCCTTAGCGAAAGCTTGTCCTAGAGTGATACCTAAATCTTCAACAGAGTGGTGATCATCGATATGTAAATCACCTTTCACACGCGCTTCAATGTCGATCAAACCATGGCGACAAATCTGATCCAACATGTGCTCTAAAAATGGCATACCGGTGTCGAACTTTGCTTCACCTGTACCATCAAGATTTATTGATACGCTAATTTGCGTCTCTAAGGTATTACGCTCTACTTGCGCTGTTCTGGCGCTCATGTATCACTCCAATTTCTGCATATTAAACAACTGACCAGGCATTTTTATCACACCTTTATCAGCAGGCTCGCGATTATAGCCTTTATGCCTCTGTCTTCCTACCGCCAAAAACAAGAAACCCCCAGTAAAAACTGAGGGTTTTCATGCATTTCGCTTCACTTAGCTATTCAATGCACTTTCAATATTCTCGACGTAGGTATCTACCATACGCACGAATTCGCTTTTAACCACTGGGCTAATGGCCATCTTAAGCAATTTTGGCAATGGCAACTCGAGTTCTGCAGAGCTGCTCAAAGTTAGCTCTGTGCCGCCATCTACTTCAGTTAAAGACCAACCACCAGAAACCTGAGCGTTACCCTCGCCTTTAACGGCCGTCCATTCAACTGAACCATTCGCTTCATCTGACACGTATTTGCTCGCATAAATGGTTTGCAAAGCGTGATCACCAATTCCTACTTTTTCAGTTTCCCAACGGTAAACGCCATCACCTTGATCAATGAGGTTTTCAATCTTTGGAAAATGCTCTGCAGATGCAGGAACGTCTGACAACAACGCAAACGCCGTTGCAACGTCAGCAGAAACAGTAATAGTACGATCGACATCAATATTAACTTTGAATGCCATGAAGCTTTCCTCTTGTTTAATTGTTATTGACGCGCTAGCTTACTCGCGCTTTGCTCAGCATGATAAACAAGTCATTTTAAAAAAGCATCCTACAGCGACTTTCTAATACAGCCTATAAACGACAAACATGAGCCAACAACCAAGCCCATTCTCACCCACTAAAGATTTTGCAAAACGCCTATTAGCTTGGTCCGATATTAACGGTAGAAAGGATCTGCCCTGGCAATCTGACAAAACACCATACCGAGTTTGGGTGTCAGAAATCATGCTGCAACAAACACAAGTAGCTGCCGTCATTGGCTACTACCAGCGGTTTATGGAGCATTTCCCAGACATTCATTCCTTGGCCCATGCCGAAGAACAACAAGTGCTCGCTCAATGGGCAGGCCTAGGATATTACGCACGTGCGAGAAACCTTCACAAAGCAGCAAAACATGTCGTCTTTGATTTGGACGGTGCATTCCCGAGTGACGTAGAGAAGATTATGGAACTCTCTGGAATAGGCCGTTCCACCGCAGGCGCCATTTCATCTATTGCTTTCAAACGCTCAGCACCAATTCTCGATGGTAACGTTAAACGCGTACTTACACGCTTGCACGATATCGAAGGCTGGCCTGGTGGGCGAGAAATAGAAAAACAGCTCTGGCAATTGGCTGATAACTACACCCCTACCGAACGATGTGAGGATTACACGCAAGCCATCATGGACCTTGGCGCAACACTATGCACGCGCTCTAAGCCGCAATGCACACAATGTCCATTTCAAACTGACTGCCAAGCCTATGCAAATGACACAATCACGCTTCGCCCAACCTCAAAACCAAAGAAGAAAAATCCAGTGAAAGAGTGCTGGATTTTAGATATTACTTGCAACAATGAAACGTTGTTTGAAAAACGACCTGCTAGCGGGATTTGGGGCGGGCTTCATTCACTTCCTGAATTAAGTCGAGAATACACATACGATGAAATACTCGAAGAAGTAGAAAGACGCTTTGATTTGAAAGGCTTATCTATTGATGAAGCCAGGCCTTTTAAACACATTTTTAGCCATTACACACTCTTGGCCCATCCCGTCCGCATCCAAGTATCTCGACAAGAAAACAGTATTCGCGAAGAGAGGCTTGAGTGGCTAACGCACGAGGCGCGTGCACAAAAAGGCTTACCTGCCCCGATCTCAAAATACTTCGAAGAGAAAATAACTAAACCATAGAGCAGCTTATTGGATTTTAAATTGAGCAAGTTGCGCGTTCAGCCTCTCGCTCACCTCACCTAATGAACCGCAGAATGTCGTCTCCATCACGCAAACCAAAGAGCGTTTGATCAAACAAAGAATAAGTATCGAGTAGATTCAACTTGTTATTTTCAACATCAAAACCAAGTGCTACTAAAAAGTATTCTTTACTCATTTTTTGGGTCAACATTCGCTGCTTGCCAGCAAGGTTGATCGTTGTTGCGAGCCCGGGTGAGGCCTCAGTTCCGTTCTTTTTCGCGTCTTTTTCGTATAGCCCAACAGCTTTGTTCATTTGCTTAAGCAAGGGAAGATTCTTTTCTGCAATTAGAGATAATTGATCCTGCGTCACCGCACCTGAACCGATCACATCTTTAATAACCGGATAGAACTCAGCCCAAATACCATCCACCTTGTCGAGCTGTCGTACGATACGTTTCGACTCCGTTGAAGGTAGACCAAGCTCTGCATCGCCGTCACGCAAGCCTTTCAGCGTGCGGTCAAACAAATCAGACGTAGCACTTAGGTTTTTGATGTTCTGTTCCGCATCAACGCCTAAAGCAACAAGTGTCACCTCTTTAGACATTTTCTGGGTGAGCATGCGCTGCTTACCAGACAAGTTCAGTACTACACCATACTCAGCAGCGCTAATAGCTAGCGCTGACGGAGAAATACCTGCCAAGACAACAAAACACGATACAGCCAACAAAAAAGAACGAGTAAGAGAAACAAACATAAACATCCTAAACATGCGACACTAAGTAAGTGGATAAAATTTAGACGACATTTATGAAGTTGTTCAGTTATTTTAAGGCTTATTCATCGATAAAACCGATTAATAAAAACATAAAACAAATGAATTTACTGAGCAATTATATAAACGCACTATAAGTGGGCGCTATTTGAGTAAATCAATAGAAACAATACGCTGTCCAGCATCTAGCACGCCCAAGCAGTCTCATCACAAAAAAATTCCCAAAACACTAAAAATATCCTTACTTTATTTCAGCAACAGAGGGATGCTCTTGTATAAAAGTCGTGAGCGGCCCCAAACCCTATACATAGCAATGTGCAATAATCGCCATCACAGTTCACGGCGTTATAGAGTGCCTCAGCGCTATACTTAGCATCAAGTTCAATTGCCGTATACAAAACATTAACAAGCACTCTAATACCGCATTACTTGGCCAAACTATTGCTTCAAAAAAAGAAGAGCAGATTATTAAAGAGAAGCTTTAAAACAACTAACTAAGTTCCGCGCCCTCCCTCTCTTGTGGTTCATCACTGCATGAGAGGGAGTTTTTGGGTACACAGAACAATGAATAAAAACGACAAGATCCTAGAGAACAAAACATGAATAAAGGTCGTTATTCGTTTCATCACAGCGTCGGGTCAAAAACCTATCACTTCAACGATCTAAAAGAGCTCATGGCGAAAGCAACTCCTGCTCGCTCTGGTGATCGATTAGCTGGACTCGCAGCGAGTAATGCTGAAGAGAGGGTTGTTGCACAGATGGTGCTCGCGGAAGTACCACTTAAACGATTTCTAGAAGATACGCTCATTCCCTACGAAGATGACGAAATAACACGACTGATCATTGATGAGCACAATAAAGCAGCCTTTGAACCCATATCTCATCTTACGGTTGGAGATTTTAGAAACTGGCTACTTAGTGATCTCGCAAGCACCGAAATGCTAACGACAATTCGCTCAGGCATCACGCCAGAAATGGCCGCCGCGGTCAGTAAAATAATGCGTAATCAAGATTTGATACTGGTTTCTAAAACGTGCCAAGTCAGTACCGCATTTAGAAATACTATTGGACTCCCCGGCCACTTATCAACCCGACTTCAACCAAATCACCCTACTGACGATCTCACGGGGATCGCAGCGAGCATCCTTGATGGATTGCTCTATGCCAATGGCGATGCAGTCATCGGAATAAATCCCGCCACTGATAATGTCACTCAGACCCGTCGATTACTCGATATGACGAACGAACTCATCGAAAGCTACGAAATACCAACGCAATCCTGTGTTCTTACCCACGTAACAAATACGATCGAAGCCATAGAAAAAAACGCTCCTGTCGATTTGGTGTTTCAATCTATTGGCGGCACGCAAGCTACAAATGACAGCTTTGGCTTTAATCTAAGCACGCTTGCCGAAGCACACGATGCAGCACTATCGCTAAATCGAGGAACGATAGGCAATAACGTCATGTATTTTGAGACAGGCCAAGGCAGTTCATTGTCTGCAAATGCACACCATATGGTTGACCAACAAACATGTGAAGCAAGAGCTTACGCAGTTGCGCGAAAATTCAATCCGCTGCTGGTCAATACGGTGGTCGGATTCATCGGTCCAGAATACCTATACGACGGTAAAGAAATCATACGTGCAGGTTTAGAAGACCATTTTTGCGGCAAGCTTCTCGGCGTACCAATGGGGTGTGACGTTTGCTACACCAATCACGCTGATGCAGACCAAAACGACATGGATAATTTACTGACACTGCTCGGTGTCGCTGGCTGCAATTTCATTATGGGAATTCCTGGATCAGATGACATCATGCTGAATTACCAGACCACTTCATTTCATGATGCCTTATACGCAAGACGCGCTATGGGCCTTAGGCCTGCGCCAGAATTTGAGGCGTGGCTGCATAAATTAGAGATTGCGAACGATCACAATAGCTTTAGTTTGAACAGTCATGTCCCTGCTCTGTTTAACGACTCCATTAAGCGCCTCGCAGGAAGTTAAGATGAGCAAAGACGAACAGAACAAACAAGCTCAAACGGCAAAAAACTCTGAAGCATCAGTTACTGACAATCCTTGGGAGCGACTACGTGCATTTACAGATGCGAGAATTGGACTAGGGCGTGCGGGCATCAGCATACCAACGAAGCACTCATTAGCCTTTCAGCTTGCACATGCAAAAGCACAAGATGCCGTGCATACCCCATTGAGCTTTGAAAACATTTCAACAGATCTAAACGCACTTAAGGAAGTGAGTGATTTAGGCACTCTAGCGCTTAATAGCCAAGCCAAAAATCGCCAAGAATACCTGCAACGCCCCGATTTTGGCCGACTCTTAAATGATCCATCATGCGAATTACTCAATCAAGACCAAGGCAACAAAAACATCGACTACGACTTAGCGATTGTCGTTGTTGATGGTCTGTCTGCGTTTGCCATCGAGCAAAATGCTGCGCCATTTCTAGCCGAGTTATTACCTCGATTAGGAGCGCGAGAAGCACTCTCAGAGTCATGGAACATTGCGCCAATTTGTATCGTTGAACAAGGTCGCGTCGCGATTGGAGATCATATCGGCACACTTTTAAATGCAAAAAGCGTCTTGGTTTTGATTGGAGAACGCCCCGGTTTAAGTTCTCCTGACAGCATGGGGCTCTACCTAACTTGGTCTCCAAAACTCAATTTAACTGATGCTAGCAGAAACTGTATTTCAAACATTCGACAAGCCGGAATGGGCTATTCAGAGGCAGCTCAAAAAGCGACTTATTTATTAAATGAAGCACGAATCAAAAAGCTCTCTGGTGTTCAACTGAAAGACAGAAGCGAAGACGAAAGTTTTCTTGAGGCAGAAACGAAAAAGCCCGCTTAATAGCGAGCTTCCTACAATAAGAAAGTGCCTGAAACTAACGCTTTCTAGCTACTCGCAAACCGAGCAAGCCCAACCCAAGAAGAGCTAACGAACCAGGCTCTAGAACATCAACAGAGCTAAGAACAACGTTATCTAACATAATGCCAATATTGTCGCCGCCAGCGTGATTAAAAATAATCGAATCACTTGTGTCACTGCCAACAATAAATTGATAAGTGACTGTCTGCCATGGATCAGAGCTGTTCAAAGAGAAGTTCTGATCAAAGAATCCGCCCAAGGTAACAGCCATTGTATCGCCACCACTGTTTCGCTGATTTCCTGAGATGTCAAAACTCAACTCGTAAGTACCTGCGGCAAGAAAAATAGATGAACTAGAGAATACGCCTGCATTGCGAGTAGTACCATCTAAATCAACACACTTACCAGCGCCACCAACACATCCAATACCCCAAGGGTTTGGCGTACCTACCAAATCAACAGTACCTTCGCTGACAGTCCAGTTAGTAAACCCATTGTAGTTAAGGTGAGAAGTCTGAGTTCCCTCAGAATCAAAATCATCCTGAAAAATAATAGCGGCTTGCGCACTTACTGCGAGCAACATAGCCACAACAAAAGCAGTCATCCGTGTATACATCTGCAAATCTCCAATCTTATAAATAAAGTCACCAATTCGGCTCGGTGAATACAGCAAATATCCAACCATTTTTTATGAACCATCTGATATCAATAACTTAACCATAAAACCTGAATATAAAAAAAAGAGAAATGTAAATTATCCTGACGCTTTCAGTAAACATGAGCTAAAAAATAGCTCCCATACTTGCGACAGCATTTAAAGGAATAGACTCAGCTCACGCTTTCGCTTTCGCTCTATCTCGATACGCAACCGCGTTATTATGTTTTGTATCACAAATAACAAAACAATCACCTTTATTCTTCTGCACATAAAACACTTATCAATTCCATTTCGCTCCTTATAATAGGCTCCAAAATAAATTCAAAGAGAGTAAAGACATGCCAAAAGCTAGCGAAATAAAAAAGAATGCAGCCATTGAGTACAACGGCGAAGCGTATTTTGTAAAAGACATCGAGCGTTCTGTTCCGCAAGGCAGAGCGGGAGGGAGCCTTTACCGTATGCGCATGTATAACGTGACAACTGGCCAGAAGATTGACGAAACTTTCAAAGATTCTGACATGCTTAATTTCGCCGACTTGAGCAGACGTCCCGTCACATTTTCATACAACGATGGCGACGAATATGTATTTATGGATAGCGAAGACTATTCGTCTTACTCACTGCAAAAAGCCAGCATTGAAGAAGAGTTGCTGTTTATCACCGATGCATCTCAAGGCCTACAGGTTCTGATCTTAAATGACCATCCAGTAGCCGTTGAAACCCCATTGATTGTTGAGCTGGAAATTGTCGAAACAGACCCATCTATCAAAGGCGCTTCAGCAAGTGCACGCACCAAACCAGCGACTCTATCAACAGGTTTGATTGTTCAGGTGCCTGAGCATATTTCTACTGGCGATCGGATCAAGATCAACGTAGAAGAACGCAAGTTCACTGGTCGCGCAGAAGCCAAGTAAAACGTTCAAGAAGCTCTTGGTTGAACGCGTGCTTCGACCAAGAGCGACTATAAGAAACACTGTCCACCCCTAAGATAATTTGCGCGCTCGCAAAACTGTGGTTCTTGTCAGTCTTACATTAGAAACCACATAAGCTCCCACACTTCGAGAACCGCACCGAAGAGCGATAACTCGCGCTGAAGTGCCAATCAACCTTACAGTATTCCGACATGCGAAGAGATCATTCTACGATACTCGGAGCATTGTGCTGCACATCTACTTCATTTACTCTAGCTGAGCAAAAAATAAACAATATAAATCCAATTACGCGATTCAGGCGTTCGCAATATCGTAGTACAACAATAACAAACCACGGTACACATTCATGTCTTCCATTACAGAAACCACTTCGTCGGCCATGCCAGACGAAAACACTAAAACAGCGCCATGCGCAGAAATCCTCCCTTCCTCTACCGAGAATCCATACGACAATACACGCTACCGAAACTATGTATTGTTCATGTTGACCATGGCCTACGCCTTCAATTTTATTGATCGACAGATTCTTGTGATTCTTCAGGAATCAATCAAGCAAGAATTGCTGCTGAGTGATGCTCAGTTAGGCTTACTCACGGGTATCGCATTCGCCTTCTTTTACGTCATGATGGGCATTCCAGTCGCGCGACTTGCTGACAAATGGGTACGGCGAAACATCATGAGCATCGCCATATCCACATGGAGTTTTTTCACCGCAATTAGCGGCTTTGCTCAAAACTATACTCAGCTACTACTCGCACGCATCGGGGTTGGTGTGGGTGAATCAGGCTGCAGTCCGCCAGCTCATTCCATGATTTCGGATATGTACCCTGCCGAAAAACGCGGTACTGCCTTATCGATCTACTCTCTTGGCATCAATATCGGTGTTCTATTCGGCTTTCTACTAGGCGGCTGGATTAACGAATTCTTTGGCTGGCGTGTTGCTTTTATTGTGGTCGGCGTACCAGGCATCTTAATTGGCATTCTCATTCAAACCACGATTAAAGAACCGATTCGCGGCGCACGTGACGCAATTGAAAAGGTCGAGGATGCGGTGTCATTTAAGGAATCGATCAAAACGCTGTGGAGCAAAAAATCTTTCAGACATATCTCTCTCGGCGCTTCATGTCTTGCGCTTATCGCATATGGCAGCGCGATTTGGTTTGCCCCTTATATGCTGCGTAACTTTGACATTCAAACCGGCGAACTCGGCACTTGGCTTGCGCTCATCAGTGGTATCTTAGGTGGTGCCGGAACCTTATACGGAGGTTATCTAGCGGATAAAAAAGGTGTACAGGACAAGCGCTGGTATATCTGGATACCTGCTGTTTCGGCAGCGATAGCACTCCCGTTTTTGTTCCTTGTTTACATGCTCGATGAACTTTATTTAGTGCTTTGCTTGTTTGCTATTCCAGCCACCATGGCAACGGTATATATGGGCCCAAGCTTGGCCATGGTACAAGGACTGGTCAATGTGCGAATGCGCGCACTCGCCTCAGCCATTTTATTTTTCGCGATCAATATTCTTGGCCTAGGCTTAGGCCCTGTGCTTGTCGGTATTATCAGTGATCAGCTAAGTGCAGATTTCGGTACGCGATCAGTGGGCTATGCAGTACTAGGTGTCTCCGTTGTATTCAGTATTATTGCTATCTGGCAGTTCCTTGCTGCTGGCAAGTACATTAATGAAGAGATGGAAAGCGCCAAAGGTTAGAAACGAAAAAGGCCGCTTGAAAAGCGGCCTTTTTGAATAATGGTGCCCGGAGGCGGAATCGAACCACCGACACGGGGATTTTCAATCCCCTGCTCTACCGACTGAGCTATCCGGGCTTATTTTTTACAGTGTTTTCTCACTGGCTTGATCATATTCTCACCAAGCTTTTTCGTTGAGGTCTTGCCTTCAACGGGGGCGTATTAAACCCGTTTCGTTTTAGTGAGTCAAGCAGTTTTATCAACTAAATGTGAAGTAAATTAAAGTTGGTTATTTTGTAGGCGGAACATAGCCTTCAGCTTGCTCAAAAGCTTCATTCGAAAGGAATTTTTGCATCTGTTCGCGCAAAAATTCGCGCGCACTTGGGTCCATCATATTCAAGTGCTTTTCATTGATCAGCATGGTTTGATGACCTTGCCATTCTTGCCATGCTTTCTGTGAAATATTTTCGAACAGATCTCGCCCTATTGCCCCGGGCATTGGTGGAACAGGCAAACCAGGGAGCTCTTCTTGGTATTTGCGACAAAATACAGTGCGCGACATACAGATACCTTCGTCTAGAAATTTGAACGCGCAAAGTGTAACCCGAGTTTGTTCTAAACCAAAAAAACAAAAGCGCATTGTTCATATTTTCGTCATCACTTTGCAGCCTAACTGTAATATTCGCCGATCAATGTATGCCCCATGAGACAGAGAGGGGCTATGTAATGACATTAAAAAATGTTTTGTTGGTGACAGAAACCTATCGCCCAGAAATCAACGGTGTAGCAACAACGCTCGGTAAATGGGTTGACGGCATGCTTGCCTTAGGTATTCGGGTAACGGTGATTCGTCCCAAGCAACACTCAGCCGACAAAGCTATAGATTCTCGAACCTTCGATAGAGAGTCAGACAAGCTTGTATTTGGCTTACCTATCCCTGGTTATGCTGATCTGAAGTTTGGCTTAGTCTCTCAAAAGTGGATGAAGCACCAGCTTCAACGAATCAAACCCTGCGCAATCTATATTGCAACAGAAGGTCCCCTTGGTTACGCGGCATTAAAAGCAGCAAAGCAACTTAAAATAGGCGCAGTTACGGGCTTTCATACTAACTTCCAAAGTTACTCTAAGTTTTACAACTTTGGTTTTTTGGAGCCTCTCATCATGAAGTATATGAGATGGTTTCATAACACGAGTGCAAGCACGCTTGTTCCTACACAACAACAAAAACAAATGCTTGAACACAAAGGTTTTACGAACACTGAAGTGGTCTCGCGCGGTATCGATGGCGAACTATTTTCTCCGACAAAAAGAAATCAACAGCTTCGCGATCAATGGGGAGCTTCTGAAAACGAGCCCGTGTTTTTATACGTAGGTCGTATCGCTGCTGAAAAAAACTTAGAACTCCTTGCAGACACTTACGAGAGCATTAGCGAAAAATACCCCAAAGCTAAGTTCGTGTTGGTAGGTGATGGCCCTCTCAAACCAAGTCTTGCTGCACGCTACCCTGCTTTAATTTTTGCAGGAGTGAAGCGAGGCGAAGAACTTGCACAACATTATGCCTCCGGCGACATCTTCCTATTCCCCAGCCAAACAGACACGTTTGGCAATGTTGTCACTGAAGCAATGGCGAGCGGTTGTTGTATCTGTGCGTTTGATGATGCCGCGGCGAAAGAGCATTTAGATAACCGCCAATCAGCTTTTCTTGCTGACCTTGGCGATGATCGCCAGTTCATCAAAAATGCAATCGCAGCTTATGAGAAAACCGATCTTCGCAAAAATCTATCAATGAGTTCAGTTGTTCTAGCACAACGACTGAACTGGCAAAAAATAGTTCAGCAATTCTGTAAAACACTCGAAAAATCGCAATCGACTCAATACGGTAAAGCACATGCAAATAGATCGAACCTTCGTTTTAAGCCAGAAAGCTCAAGCCGCTGACATACAACTATGCAGAATGCTAAACGGGTTCTGCAGACAACCTTGGATTGGTATTTTCTTTACGATAGTGAGCCGCTTAGGCAATGGTGTTTTTTGGTATCTTGCTGGCTTATCTTTACTATACATTGATGGACTCAATGCGCTTCCCGTATTGGTCACTTACATCATCACAGGTTTGATAGGTGTTTTACTTTATAAAACACTTAAAAAAACATGGGTGCGCGAACGGCCATTCATTTCTTACACCCATATTTTTCAAGTTTGTGCCACGCTCGATCGCTATAGCTTCCCTTCTGGACATACACTCCATGCCATAAGTTTTACGACAATCTTAGCGCTCACCTATCCAGCATTGGGCACCCCGCTTTGGATTTTCACTGCTTTGATTGCATTGTCTCGACCAGTACTTGGCTTGCATTACCCAAGCGATGTATTAGTCGGAGCCATACTAGGCCTTGCTTTGGGTTTAGCTGGATACGGGTGTTTACTACTCATGTTGCCGCTTAGTTTTTCATAAGCCCTTTTTTCACAATCCCTGTTTTTCAAAATACCTAGCGTCACAATAATGTAGTAAATCGTTCATGTAGCTGTCTTTTTTGACACCTACATTAAGCCCATGCAAAACGAACTCACCCATACAAAGAACGTTAAAACGTTCTCTCTGATAGAAACGCTTAACTTTTGGCTAACCAATTACATTCCACGCGCAGCGAGCACACGCTTGATGCGACGACTAAGCAAGATAGAAAACCCTTTATTCGTTAAAGTCACACTTAAGCTATGGCAATTTGCGAGTGATGATATGCGCTTACACGAAGCCAATCAGCAACACTTCAAAAGTCTGCATGAATGCTTTACACGAACATTACGGCCCGAGACACGCCCATTCCCCGAAGACAAAACACTGATCACCAGCCCTTGTGACGCTGTAATCGGGGCGCACGGAAAGCTAAAAAATCTAGAGTTACTCCAAATCAAAGGAATGCCTTATTCACTAAACGAGTTAACTCAAGGCGTGATTGATCTTCCACCCTATCGTGATGGCCATTACATCACCTTGCGCCTCAAATCGAGCATGTATCATCACATGCACGCGCCAATAGATTGCGATACATCGAGCATCCATTACATTTCTGGGGACACATGGAACGTCAACCCACCCACACTTAGGCGCATCGAAAAATTGTTCTGTAAAAACGAACGCGCTGTCATCGAGCTCACCCCTGAAGATACACATGCTCGAATAGCATTAGTTCCGATCGCAGCCATTCTGGTCTCAAGCATGCGTTTTTCACATTTAGATTTCCCTTTAGCGCTGCAATGCAAAGGAGCGAACAACATTCCTTTCGAGCGGCACTTCACACGTGGAGAACGCCTAGGAAATTTCGAGCATGGCTCAACAATTGTCATGCTCACCAGTAAGCATTTCACCTTCATGCCAGACATGGAAGAAGGGCAGATTATTCGCATGGGGCAAGCGCTAATGCGCCCAAATCACTTTCACGCTCAACCATCTACAGGTCAAATGTCATGAACCCAATGAACCAGCCTACGCCGCAAGGTGCCGTCGCGTCTTTCTTCGCCGAGTTGAATGAACTTCGATGGGACGATCATCGCTATTATCATCAAAGCCGCATAAACCAAACATTGCACTTTATTAGCTCAATTAGTTTTCTAACGGCTTATGTGATGCTCTTTATCAACCCAGGTGTGGCAGCGCTGATTGGCTGGGGGATCGGCATGGTGTCACGTCAAAGTGGCCATTTCTTTTTTGAACCTCGCGATTATGACCACATCAACAAAGCTACCCATGAACACAAAGAAGAAATCAAAGTGGGTTACAACTTAAACCGTAAACGCGTACTTCACGGCATCTGGGCAGCGATTCCAATTGCACTGTACTTTGACCCAACGCTTTTCGGCACGATGACCGCCTACACTGACTTCAATGGTTTTCTGAATAACATGGCCATCGCATGGCTAGTTTTAGGCGTCACAGCCCTGCTCTTTAGGACCTTCCATTTATTTTTTATTCGTGATGTAAAAACCGGCATAGCATGGTGCGTGAAAATTCTTACCGATCCTTTCCATGACTTCAAAATCTACATGAAGTCTCCGATTTATCTAATGCGCGGTCAGCTAATGGACCCAATGACCCACGCCGTATCAAGTAATCCAGACGAAATAGATCAAGAGTGCGATGCTCGAAGCTAAGGCTTTAGATCTTTTCAAAATGCGATAGAGAGGTAAGCAAAAATGACTGAACATACAAGCTCATTGAATCACGAGCAATTTGTGCTGCTAATGATTGCATTAGTGATTATCTACTTGCTCTATCGCATTGCAATCCGTCTGCAATTATCCAAAGCAAAGCACCCGTCTCTACGTGGGCACGCAAAGATGTCAAAGCAGGTAGCTAAACTTCTCCCGTACTATCGATATAACGACGCTAGAGTCTTTAATTGTGACAATGCGCCGGAGCATATTGCAGCACAACGCCAAGCCAGTTTTAACGATCTTAAAGAACGCTTAACACGTCTATCTCCTAACTCAATCGCTGCAAGCAAAAAACTGGAAGGAAAGTTATCGGATGTCGATTTCACTAACCGTTATCGCGTGCCATTTCAGTTTCGTGCTTTTATGCATAATGAGATGCCTATCGGTCTGATGGCCGATACAACGAGCGGTACGCAGATTCGCGACTTAGACGGCAACTGGAGTTATGACTTAACAGGTGCTTACGGCGTTAATCTGTACGGTTACGATTTCTACAAAGAATGCATGGACGAAGGAATCGCTCAAACACGCGAACTTGGCCCAGCGCTTGGCCCATATCATCCCTTAATCATCAACAATACCGATAAGCTCCAAGACATCTCCGGATTAGACGAAGTGTCTTATCATATGTCGGGCACTGAAGCCGTAATGCAAGCAGTTCGTCTCGCGCATTACCACACAGGTAAGAAACGAACCGTTGTTTTTTGCGGTGCTTACCACGGTTGGTGGGACGGGGTTCAACCCGGCATAGGCAATCCACGAAAAGTGCACGATGTGTATACCTTAAAAGAAATGTCTAACGACACGCTCAGGGTACTTAAAACACGAAAAGACATAGCCTGCGTCTTAGTTAATCCGCTGCAAGCGCTCAACCCAAATGGCGGAAGCAGTAGCGATTCGATGCTAATAGCTAGCGACCGCTCAGCGCATTTTGATAAAGAAGCCTACAGAGCATGGCTGAAAGCGCTTCGTGAGATCTGCACCAAGAAAAACATAGTCATGATCATGGACGAGGTATTTCTTGGGTTTCGTTTAGCGAAAGGTGGCGCTCAAGAGTATTTTGGCGTCCAAGCAGATATGGTCACCTACGGCAAAACACTCGGTGGAGGTTTGCCCGTTGGCGTCGTATGCGGCAAAGCAGAACTAATGAAACGCTATAAAGAACACAAGCCGACGGATATATGTTTTGCGCGAGGAACCTTCAACGCACACCCATATGTGATGGGCGCCATGAATGCTTTTCTAAAACGCATAGAACAGCCGAAGTACTTGATCGAACCAGAGCGCTTAGACAAACAATGGAATACCCGAGCGCGCGTAATGAACGAAGTGTTTCAAGAAGCGGGTATTCCGATAAAAGTCGCCAACATGGCTTCTGTATTTGTGCCGATGTACACGCAAGCAAGTCGTTACAACTGGATTTATCAATACTATCTAAGAGCGGAAGGTTTACTACTACCCTGGATTGGCACGGGACGCTTTATCTTTAGTCATAATTACAGTGATGAGGAATTCGAAACCGTCATCAAACGCATGGTTGCGGCAGGAATCGCCATGCAAGATGCCGGTTGGTGGTGGCAAGCTCCGGCACTCACTAATAAATCAATCAAGCGTGATGTATTAAGAGAGCTAGTGAAAACCAAGCTGAGCGCTAAATCTAAATTGGCGAACTTAAGCTAGAATAAAAGTCTGAAGATTTAGGGTTTATATCGTCTAGACGATTCTCAATGATTTATTCGGACCAACTATGAAAAAAGCACTCATCCCCATTTTGCTCGTCACCCACATCATTGTTGGTGGCGTTGGCTTCGGCTTAGGCATTTATTTCTTGCCAATTTTAACTGCCCCACCGGCTCCCTCAGAGGCAGAACTTGTTGAGTCGAGCAAATCGGCTAGCTACACCGCTACCTTTGTACCCGAACTAAAAGGCAGTGATCGTTTTCACTGGGGGGATGGCGACGTTTCACTGTCTCCTACAACCATCACTTTTCAAGGTGAGCTGGCCCCCGGCCCCGACTACAAGCTTTATCTAACGAAAGAATTTGTTGAAACAGAAGCCGAATTTGAAGCGATTAAAGACAACTCTCCTCAACTAGCAGACATCAAAACCTTTGACGGATTCATCGCGGATATTCCTAGTGGTGTAGTACTTGAGGACTACACCACAGTTTTGGTGTGGTGCGAGAGCTTTGGTGAATTTATTACCGCTGCAAAATATCGCGAGTAGCCACTTAGCCCTGACAACATTCCTCTTGTAAGAAGGTAATCAAGCCATCCAACTCCGCATACTGGGCGACACAATATAGCGTTCGCCCTTCTCTTCGCTGAACGATCAAGCCGGCAGAGGCCAAACCGCTGATGTGATGCGTTAGCGTTGACCCAGGAACATCTAGCTCATCTTTTAGTACACCAACCGGAACACCAGCCTCTCCGCCCTTCACTAATCGTTTATATATCGCCAAGCGAATTGGGTGCCCTAGTTCTTTTAGTGCCTTTGCAGCTTTATCTAAGTCCATACTGTATTCAACCAAACAAAATAATATTTCGATATTACCAGAAATATCTTGACGTACTCAAATTACACCATTATATTTCGATTATTCTAGAAATATAGATTGACTGGAGAAGTATTATGACCTTTACACTAGATATGCTGCGAGAAAGCTTAGGCATGTTTGCTTTTCTCGCTGTTGAGCTCACTGTTTTATTCTTGCTGATTAGTTATGGCGTTGGCGTTTTACAAGAACGTATTCCACCTCAGAAGATTCAAGCCATTCTGAGCAGTAAAAACGGCAAAGGCTATTTTGTAGCTAGCCTTCTCGGTGCGATCACGCCATTTTGCTCCTGCTCTACCATTCCATTTTTGAAGGGTTTGTTACGCGCAAATGCGGGCTTTGGCACCATGATGGTGTTCTTGTTCTCAAGCCCACTCTTAAACCCCATTATCATTGGCTTGTTTGCGATCACCTTTGGCATAAAAGTCACTATTTTTTACTTCATTATCGCGATGGGTGTATCCGTTATTGCAGGTTTTCTGCTTGAAAAACTCGGGTTTGAGCGCTTCGTAAAACCAGAAGCTTATGTGGAACCCGCTAAAACTTGTGGGAGTGGATGTGGCTCCAAAGCAACAGTCAACAAATGGAAAGCGATATGGGACTCAACATGGAACGACTTCAAACAAGTTGCACCGTACTTATTTGGAGGTATTGCATTGGGCGCGCTGATCTACGGATTTATGCCGACTGAATTCGTCAGCTCTGTTGCGAACAAAGATAACCCTTGGGCAATCCCTGCGTCTGCTGTGATCGGTATTCCCCTATATATTCGTGCAGAAGCCGTCATCCCATTGAGCGCAGTATTGGTTGAAAAGGGTATGGCGCTTGGCGCAGTTATGGCATTGATTATTGGTAGTGCGGGAGCAAGTCTTACCGAAGTTATCTTACTGAAATCATTGTTTAAAAATCAGCTGATCGCCGCGTTCTTATTCGTCATTTTATCAATGGCGATTGCAGCAGGTTTCTTATACAACATTCTGTTCTAGCAAAATTAAGTGCCGTATCGCTTAGCTGCGGCACTTTCATTCTTCCTACCTGCTAATCGTCTCCAAAGCGATCTTCTAAATCATCTATTTAGATGTTGTTATACGTACTCGATTAATCTAATTTAGTTAACACAATTCGAAAAGATACACCCAGATAAATAAAAATAAATACAAACTCATTGGGCTATTTTTACTACTAGCCAGTGCAATATTAAACGCCCAACAGACCGTTGTTTTAAGCAGTGGAGAATGGCAGCCTTTCCAGTCACAAAACCTCAAACACGGCGGTGTCGTGGCACACATCGTTAGCGAAGCATTTAAAACGCAAGACATACAAGTGGAGCTGGAATACTACCCATGGAAGCGCGGTTATTTGCTTACTAAAAACGCAACGATTGATGGGACATTCGTGTGGTCCAAAAAAGATGAACGCTTTGCGGACTTTTTGTATAGCGATACCGTTATTACGGACGTTCCGGTTGTGTTCTATCGAAAAGATGCACCGATTCCTTGGGAAGCTGAGAACTGGGAAAGTCTAAAAGACATTAAAGTCGGGGCGACGATCGGATATAGCTATCTATCGAACTTCAGAAAATATGAAACATAGGGTTTGATTCAGGTAGAGCGATCGGAAACAGATTCATTAAACTTCAAAAAATTACTGCGTGGACGAATAGGTGCTTTCCCAGCAAGCTTAAATACCGGTTATGGGCTGTTGCAAAGCGAATTCACGCAAGAAGAAATTGATCAGTTAACTTACACCCCTCAAATGCGTCCCTCTTATCAGCCGACCACATTCCATTTATTGATTAGTAAGCTCACTCCAGACGCAGAAAGTATCATGTCAGCATTCAATAAAGGTCTAACGAAATTGAGAAAATCTGGGGACTATGAAAAGTTTCTAAAACAATCGCGAAATGGTTTCTATGAGGTTTCAGATTAAGGCCCCCACTTTAAAATAGAGGCCCCAAACAGTGCTCTAAAAAATGCGATCTAAATGTGCTTCAAATCGTTTAAGGTCGTCATCGACGCTTGGGTTTTTCATCACGTCATAGGCCACGAACGTTTCAAGCGGCTCCATTGCGAAGAACCGAAAATTCACATGCATCGGGAAGAACAAATCATCAACCGTTTTGCCTTGGAATAAATATTCACCTGGGTCATTAAACGCTTCTTCGGGTGCGTTGAAAGTTAATGACAGCATATATTTTTTACCCGCTGCTATGCCTCCACCGCCATAGTTTTTCTTAGGATCTTCGTGGGTACTCCCATCACCGTTACACAACTAGCCACCCATACCAGCCGTGTAGACTTCATCCATATATTTTTTGAATGTCCATGTCACGCCCATCCAATTCACAGGCGTTTGAAGAATCACAACATCAGCCCAAACATGATTCGCAACTTGTTCATCCACATCATATTCTTCTGCAGAATTCACAACGCACGTTTCATGCCCCTTTTCTTGTAGACGAGCCTCTGCCAGCTCCACCATGGTTTTGTTTAATCGACCTTCTGAAAAAGGGTAAGGATGATGCCCATTAAGAATTAGCACCTTGCTCATACTTTCGCCAATTGAAATAAATGCTCTTAGCAATGTAAAAGTAGGGACGCGCGGGTCCCTCTAAAGTTCATTTTGGCTAGTAAGATTTAGCACGATTCTTTGCAGGTTCAAGCACCTCGCGTTAACTAGGCACCCGAGAAAACTAGTCGTTAATACGAAATTTGAGTTAGAAAAGAGCGATACGCCTTCACAGATGCATCAGGAACCTCTTCCATCGGTAGATGCCCCACGTCTTCAAATATATACATTTGGGTTTGAGCGATTTCTTTTTGAAACCGATGAGCATTGGCTACCGGAAAATAAAGATCCTCTTGTCCCCACATTACAAACGTTGGAACGCTTACATCAGAAATTAACTGTGAGTCTTGGTCTAGACGCGCTTTAACACGTTTTGGGAACGCCGCTAAATTACCCGGATAACGGGACAACTCAAAATATCGATCCACTAGCTTTTCATCAACCAAGGCTGAATCGAAATACACATCCCTTAGGCCAATGTCATACATAAATCGAGGAGAAAAATGGCTCATTATCGTATCGAACACCGGCCATTGTGCGAGCTGAATAGGTGGTGGCCAGCGCTCTTGAGGATAACCTAGTGAGTTCATCAAAGTTAAACTTGCAACCTGCTCAGGTTTTTCTAGCGCGTATTGCCATGCAATGCGCCCACCTAATGAACTGCCCACGAAATGTGCCGATTCGATATTCAAATGCCCAAGAAATTGCTTTAAAAAGGTCACATCGTCTGACACTTCGTAGCGGTCTTTGTAGTCAGGACCGGTCAAGCCGAAACCAGGTAAATCCATACGGATAATGCGGTAATGCTGTTTCAATGATTCAGTCCATGCATCCCAAGTATGCAGTGAAGATGCCGTACCATGAATCAAAACGATTACATCGCCCTCTCCTTCATCCCGATAATGAATACGGTTTCCATCGAGCTCCATAAATGAAGAAGATGAGTTGGTATATTTTTGCTCTAATACTTGTGGGTCGATGGATTGACTGCACGCACTGAGAAGTACGCTAAGTACAAGAACGCAAGCGCTAAAAATTCGCATCACAATTCAGTCCTGTGGGGTTATGATTGAAGATGCGAATGTTAAAAGTAAGCCAAACAGCAACCTAGGTCCTTCGGTAACACGTTTATGTCTATTGGTAACACTGTCTCATGCGCAGCAGCGCAAGACCTAGTCGATATATGTCTTGAGTTAGACATTTTATCGACGAAAACACTGAGTGAGCTGGGATGGGATAGGTCATGGAGCAATAGCCCTGACTCGCGCCTACCAGAATCGGTTCTGATCTCTTTATGGCAAGAGATCGACAAGCACGATAAAGGACGAGGCCTTGGTTTACGCATTGGACAAACGATTAATCCAAACGCAAAGGGATTATTAGCAAGTTGGGTTAGTCAATGTAGTAATTTAGGCGAGGCATTAGAAGTATTTACAAACAATCTTGTGCTCATGAATGCCTCGGAGAACATCACCGTGCACAGGCAAGATAGCCTTGTTAGTTTGACCTTTAATATCGGAAGTAAACAACAATATCCTACCATCGCGATCGAACGCAGTATGAGCGCCGTGATGGCGTGGGCATATTCACTGACGGGTAATGAACTTACGATAGAAAAAGCCGAATTCAGTTTTCCAGAGCCTGATTACGCTCATCAATTTAAACTGATTTTTGGTCACTCAATTCGATTTAACGCTTCATCAAATAGAATCTCGATCAAAGCGCAAGCACTTGAGCTCCCAATCGTCAGCAGCAACTCGTTAGTGAAAGGGATAATTCAATCGAAAGCCTCAGAGCTACTATCAGATATTCAAGGCACAAGCTCGACCCAAGAAAAAGTAAAAAAACGCATAGAAGAAAGAATCAAAAGCTCAGAACCAGTTAGTGCGGAATTAATTAGCGCCTCGCTGGGAATGAGCAGACAAACGCTCTATAGGAAGCTAAAAGAAGAGAGCAGCGATTTTAAAACTTTATTCGATCAAATAAGAAAAGAGGAAGCAGCAAAACAACTAGATCGAGGAGTGAGCCTATCTTCGTTGAGTTTGCATCTGGGCTTTAAAGAGACGAGCGGCTTTTACAAGGCTTACAAGCGTTGGTTTGGCCACTCTCCTAAAGCGGTCTCTCGAGATCAAACTAAGAACTAGAAGCTAAGAACTAGGTCAAAGCTGATCTCTTCTCGCGAAGTGCCCTAGCCCATTCGGACAGACGTGATCGCAGGATGTTTTAGTAACACTTTATTTGCTGCTTTCTCAGCTTTGTCACCAAGATGCAAATGAATGATGTGTTTCTTCTGCGCTACATAACGACCCAATTGAGTAAAGTCGCGGTGAACTCGACGTAAACCCAATAGCCCTGCCTCCCACGTGCAGAAGCCAATCACAAGTCCGCAAAAAATGAGTCCTGCGCTCATGTATTCTGAACTCATTAAACCCAGACCTAAAAAACCGAAAAGCGCGACACCGGACAGGATCAAACCACATATTAAGCCTGACCGCATCGACGGAATCGCATCCGTTTTCAGTAACTCGTTTTCAGCCTTGAGATGATGCGTGTCGACGCCATAGGCGTCGTCGCTCCAAACAGAAATGCTATCCTTCTCTACTCCAGCTTCCATCAACTCGTTTTGAATTAGCTCAACTTCGTCTAAATCGTCTGCCACAAAATACGTGTCTTTCATACGCTTACCCTCGTTCAAAGTAGGATCAGTTCGCAAAAAGAAATACGCTGTAAACGATATTTGCGTTGAGTCATAAAAGTGAATAAATGTAAAAAAGCTAATAATCGTCCCTAATGATGCAAAATCTCCACCTTAAACTCAGACTCAATCGATTGAATAAAGGCCTTAATGGGAACGCTGAGCGCTTGCTCATCTTGATTATTCAGGCACAAACCTATCGTGCGGTTGATATCAAAATCTTCGATTGGGATAAAGTTCAGATCATAAGGGGTTGTTCGATTCGTCATAATCGACACACCAACATTCGCGGCAACCAACGGCAACACAAAATCGTCCCGCTCGATCTGCATGATCGTCTCAGGGTTAATGGATTGATTCTGAAAGGCATCAAATACCTTCTTTGTAGATGGTGGCATTACTGCAGGCTCACATTCAGCATAGGACGATGATGAACATTCGTGACGCTATAAAAAAGAAGGCTTGGTACTTCCAAGCCCTCCTCAACCTGTCGGCAATTATTGCGCGTCATTGATCAGCGGAAACCTGCTTTATATTTCAGGACAACTCCCCTTTGATCAAGGGCAAATGCTTCACATCTGAAAACTCGGCGACACATTATTTCTAGAACAAGGCAAGCAAGCCGCACACATAGCCGCACTAAACGTATTGAGCCAAATTAATGCTGCACTCAAAGATACGCCGTTTCGTTTTAGCAAAATCATTCGCTTAGACGGTTTTATCAACGCCACAGACTCATTCACACAACATGCCGACGTGCTAAATGGCGCTTCAGACTTATTTGCGAAAGTATTAGGTGAGCAAGCAAGACACATTAGAACCGTACATGGCTGCAATAGTCTGCCTGCTGGGGCAAGTGTGGAGTTGGCCGTGACGGTAGAGCTTTCAAGTCAATAAGTGATCGAACTCCCCTATCAACCTGTCTATTTTTTAGAGATTAATGCACGGAAATAGACAGAAGCGGAAGTCAGAAGAATGCTTTTGCAGTTTCGGTTTACTTCGGGTTTATTTAGAAAGCAGACATGAACGCCGCCAGCAGCGGCCGAGTGAAACGAGGTCCAGCCCTAGCTTGCTGGGGCGAGCTGGCTGGCCTTGTTATGGTTTTATTATTTGTTGTTTATACTCCAGATACCTGGGCCTTTTGCTGCAATATAGAGAAACGCAAAGCAATAGAATGCTGAGATTTCACCACCATTTGCTATCGGGAATGGATTGTTAAGCCCATGCACCATCCAGTAAGCTACAGCCATTGTGCCGCTAGCGAGAAAAGCCGCATACCTTGAATAAAAGCCGACGATTATTAGAGCTCCAGCAATGAGCTCAATAACCGCAGCACTTGTGCTCATTGCGTTCAGCGGATACGGAAAATCGATTGGAAAACCGAATAGCTTTTGAGTGCCATGGCAAAGAAAAAGAAATCCAGCAACTATTCTAAAAGCTGAATAAGTATGCTCAGTATATTTACTCAAGAAATTCATTATATTCTCCTTTGAAGATATAAGGGTCTGAGTTTAGGCGACCATAACAGTGTGTTTAACGAACCCTCCGGTCCGCTAAACACTTTTTATACGTTTTATTATTTTGTGGCAATTTGCTCACCTAACCACTTACTGTAATTTTTAATTGGCTCGCCTAACTCGATATTAAAGTCGTTGTTTCGGATGTATTCAATGCGAGCCTTTTTAGCTATGAATAACGTCCGTTGATTCTCTTCAAGGCACTGCCAATTTTGTGTTGATGAACACTTTTTATATGCCTTACTCATTTGTTTGACCATAAGGTTCATTTGTAAGTGTGTAAGGCAAGATTAATGTGTCTGCTACTAAGCTAAGTGGTATATCAATTAAGAAGAACAAACCAATGACATTACCACCTGAGCCTTGCTCTGGAGAGTTGGCTAAAACATCGAATTTAGTACCGCTATAAACTCTAGAATCAATTTGCCGAACAATTGAATCTCGTTCTTCTCTCGGCTTATCCATTTCTATGTTGGTTAAGATTGTGCCGCAACCTGAAAGTAATAGAACGAATAATAGGGTTAAAAATTTCATAGCTTCCTTACTGCATATATCAGTGTGTTTAACGCACCTTCCGGTCCGCTAAACACTTTATCTACATTTTTATAAATTCCAGTTTTCACAATTATATCAGTTATTTACAAACACTTATGAGAAACTCGTCATTGGAAAAAGCGGACCGTTTGTTCGCTTTTGTCTTTTTTGGCTTACGTGTATACCTAAGCTTTTCCCGTAAAATCAATTATTTAAGGATGCAACGAAGATTAGCATGAGTAGGAAAAAGCGGACCCTTTCATAAAAATGTCACAAAATCTCCGTTATGTGGTGATTTTCTAATTCGTCGGCTTTTCTCTATGAAGTGAGCATTGGTCACGAGAGGTATTTAAAGTCCGCAACTGTCTAACTCCATGCATTGCTCTTTAAACAATAGATGATGCGCTTCGCTTAACCTTCGGGCCGACCGTTGGTTGTTCAACGCGCTAAAGCGCTTTTGTGCCGCCTGCGCAGCAATGACGGATTAGAACGAAGCAAAAATCCCGTTGAGCGCGAATGGCAAACTTCGATTATGACTCAATCATTTCCAATGACTTCACCACCTCACGGCAGAATGCAATGACCTCAAAAAACGACTCATAGTCATTGTCTGCAAATTCTAGATGAGCAGAGTTCTTCACAATGACGACATTGGCCTTTTGGTTGACGTAAATAAACTGCCCGTAGATGCCAATCGCATAGAACTCTTGGTCAGCATTTTCTGGAATCCACCATTGATAGCCGTAACCTAAATTGATGTAGGAGTTGTCCCGCTCACCTGGCGCAAGATGCGGAGCGTCAGGCGTTACTGAAGCCTTCACCCAAGCTTCTGGTATAACCTGCTCATCCTTCCATTTTCCGTTGTTAAGGTAGAGCAATCCAAAGCGCGCGAAGTCACGCGTGCGCATATTCAGCCCGCCGAGTACCATTGGCTCATTTTCATCATCAACAATATAGTAAGTGCTCGATTCAGGTTCGATTTTCGACCAGAGCTTGTCGTCAAAGTAGTCTGCTATTTCTCTTCCTGTCGCTGCACGCAACACCATTCCTAGTACATGCGTATCGATGCTGACGTAGTGTAAAAATGTGCCAGGTTCTTTTTCGTTTTTCAGGCTTGCCGCAAAATCATCGAATGATCCGCCTAATGCAAAGGTACGGCCAAAGCGATTAATATCAGAATTGAAGTCGTAATAGTCTTCATTGAAGGCAACACCGCTAGACATTTGCAATACGTCTTTAATCCGAACACCGTCATACCCTGTTCCGACAAGTTCAGGCACATACTCCGTCACGGTTTGTTCAATGCTTTTTATGTCACCCTCTTCAACGGCGATACCAAACAAAGCAGACAAGAATGACTTCGCGACAGACCAGGAGATACGATAGTCAGTGTCTTTGGTTCCTTGATAATACTCTTCATACGTCACTGAACCGTCTTTCAACACCAACAACGCTGTCGTGCTCGTGCGCGCTAAATACTCTTCTACGCTCTGCTCGCTCTTGTAAGTAAATGCTATTGGCAATGGTGCTGGCTGACTATCAAACTTAGAGGCATCTGTTGAAGGTTTGATCTCTACCGTTGGCGCGACCTCGCGCATGTTTGAGAAGTTATGAACGATTTTATCGCCATCAAACAGAGTCATCGTGTGGTACAAACGTTCAACTTTGTCGCCTTGGAACACAGCGATCCAACCAATTGCAACAAGTAATAGTAGTGCGAGTATTTTTATTATCTTCATTATGAGAGAACCTCATTTTTTTATTTATCATTTGATAAATAAACTACACATCAAAAATAAATATATCAATTGATAAATTTATCTAGGATATGACATATTAGCCACACGCTGATGCATTCATACGACTAGAGAGCAGTTAAGCAATGGGTAGAAAAAACCGTAGCGAAGAGAAACGTCAAGACATACTCGACGCATTTGAGAACGTTATTTTGCGTGATGGGTTTGCTGGCGCATCGCAGCGAAAAATCGCTGAAGAAGCTGGTGTTAATCAGCCGATTATCCATCATTACTTTTCAGGTGGAGATGAGCTCTTAGATGCTCTATTACAGCGCATTACTGAGCGTTATCGCCAAGCCTTAAATGCATTTATCACCACCAGTGCTCAGAGCGACCAAGATCCTTCACTCGAAGACATTCTAAGCTTTTTGTGTTCTGCTGAATTTCATCAGGTGAGCCTACAGAATGAGGTGATGTTTCGATTAATCGGTCAGACAAAGCACACCGATAAAACGACAAATCGCTTGGCCGAGGTTTACCACGAGCTTCTTGCTGAAATTCGTACTTATTTAGAAAAGGCGCAAGTAAACAATACCGAGCAAATCGCCTATACCATCATGTGCATCATCATTGGTCATGACTGGGCAAAAGTTTTAGGCTTTGGCGAACACAGAAACGACATGATGAGCACAACACTCATGTCGCTCGTATCTGAAACTAATGCCGACTACACCAAACGCGCAGAACCAAGTGATCTTGCTGGTGCGTTGTAGTTTTGCAGTTATAAGCAACTAGCTCAACTTCTCATGAGAACACGGTATGCATCTCAATGACATACTGTTTTCCAGCCCACCCTCTTTAAATGTTCTCTTCAGTCCCAATATTCAAATGTGTTCCTAACAACGATGACGAGCCATTTTGAAAACACTCCTTAAGAGAAATCGAAACCGCTTACTTGCTGTACTCACAAGCATCACAATCTTAAGCATGACGACTGGCTGTTCAGCTCTCGCACACAAACCATACATTCCGATGAATGAATCGGCTCAGTACTACAATTATCTACAACCGAGTTTTTCGGATTATCTTGAGGAAAGTGAGCGTTGGCTAAGTGAACACCGCGCCTATATTTCCGAGGATCATGCAAAAGAACTAGCGATGAATATGCCCTTTGAAGTAAGACCCTCGGCACCTTCAAACAAAGCAATTCTCTTCGTGCATGGTCTTGGCGACTCACCCTATAGCTTTTCAGATTTAGGCAACACTATGGCTGAGCAAGGTTTCTATGTGCAGTCACTTTTGCTTCCTGGGCATGGTAGTAAGCCTGAGGATCTCATGTTGCCTAGCTATGAAGACTGGCAAACGATCGTTGACCATTACGCCGAGCTATTAAAGGGAGAATACGATGAAGTATGGCTAGGCGGTTTTTCAACCGGAGCCAACCTTATTACCATCAACACGATAGAACGCGGCAATGTAGATGGGCTGATTTTAGTTTCACCCGGTTATCAATCACGTGCACCAATACTCGAGAAATTCGCGCCTTTTGTCTCTCTGTTTGTGGATGGCTACAAAACCGAAGAGCAAAATTTAGCACGCTATACCTCGGCACCGATTAACGGTGCGATCGCCTATTCCGAAAGTGCGCAACGTGTGCGTGATCTGCTTGAAGAAAATACCATTTCTGTACCTGCTCTATTAATTATGAGTGAAGCAGATAGCGTGATTGACCCTGAAGAAACACAAGAATTGTTTAGCCAGCATTTCAATCATCCAACTAATCAAACCATTTGGTATGGTGAGTCCCGTTTCGACGAACCAAGTATCTTGTTTGAATCGATGCGTATTGCTGACAAACGTATAAGTACTGGATCGCATATGAGCCCACTATTTGCGCCCTCTAACTTTTACTACGGCGAGCAAGCAGAGAGAACCATGTGTTTGAATAGTATGAGCTTGCGAGATCTTAAGCACTGCAACGATGGCCGCGAAGTATGGTACTCAGCATGGGGCTATACAGAAAAAGGTAAAGTACATGCCCGCTTAACCTACAACCCGTATTATGCTGAGCTGGAATCAACAATTAGCGAAATGGCTGACTTATAACGCGGTGTAACTGGAGAAAAGGAACGCTCTCGGTAACACCAGCACTAGAGCGTTCATTCATCAAGACGTATTTTTAAGATGAAGTGTTGAAATGGAGTGTTAAGAAAGCTTATCTAGAAGCGCATCAAAAAACTCAGACTGAGAGTTATCTCGGCCTACGGATGTATCAAAACGTTGTTGTAAGTCTTTAAGCAAAGACTCGCCTGTCTGCTCAAGCCCCACTTTTTCACTAAACTCTTGTACGGTTTTTAGAAGCTTTTCTACGCGCTCAGCATAATCACTGAGCAAAGTTTGAATACCGAGCGGAAGCTGCGGAGCGCGATACTCATCGGGAACAGGCGTATTGAATTGAGCAGCCCGCACATCGGTTTGCTCAATAACAGAAACACTAGAAGACTGGAGATCAACGCTAAATTGAGCGATCTGCGAACTATCGAATTCCAAAGACAATGCTTGATTAAACGCGCTCGCGATATCGCCCTCAAAAAACGAGTCACTTAAATCAGCGACTTGCTGTAAGAGATCATCCAGTGCAGCCCGCTCATCCTCGTTTAAATCACCATTCACTTGAATAGAAAACGCGCTTGCGGTCGTCGTATCGCTACTAAAACGACTAGCCGATACGCCATTAGATTGAACTGCTGAGAACTGTTCTCGACGTTGGAACAGTTCCTGTGCAGATATCTGAATACGATCACCTTCCTGAGTAGTCAACTCAAACTGAAAACTCGCTTGCGAGCGTTCAAAACTTTTTCGATCCGTTAATGCTGCAAACGAATTGCTCGACAAACTGGTCGGCACGCCCTCATCGGCAGGTTTTAAGCTTTCTTCAATTTGATCAATACGTGTGCCGATCCCTTGTTCCGCTGCGTCGATATTTGAGGACAGCTCTGGGTCTAAACGATCAAGACTTGCAATGTCTTCGCGCGCTAACTGAAAACCTTTTGCAACGCCTTCTCTTGCCTGCGCTATTATATCTTCTAATTCAGCCTGACTCGCGCCTTCGTTTCGACGCTCAGTAATACGCTGTTCGATAAACCCTGAGACAGTATCCACTACCTTCTGAACGTCAAAAACCTTGTTCCCTGGGTCATTTTCGGGTGATGGTTTTACATCGACACCCATCCCACGCTTCAAGCCCTGAGAGAAAAGCGTTGCAGTATCGCTCGGACGCTCTGAAACAAGACCATTATCCGCGCGTACATTCGGTGTTAAGTTATTGAGAAAAGAAACCACGTGTCTCCACCCTACTGAGGTATTGATTACATTTACTATGGTACGTTATCGACCGAAAACTAGGACCCTTTAAGTACAAAAAGTGCAAATTTGTTTCGCTTTATTTCTTCGATCTATTTCGTCCTCTATGTCGTAGCTAAACTTGCGTGAAACTTTTTCACTAACGACTGGTCTACAGGGCACAATAAAAAGGTCTTAAACTATGCAAACACTATTACGCTCCCTTAGTTTCGTCACCCTTCTTACTCTGTTTATATCAACTGCAAATGCCGTGGAACAGGTCTATACAGATTTCTTTGGCAAGGCGATTGAAGGCTACGATCCAGTCGCATATTTCTCCCAATCGAAGCCCGTCAAAGGCGAAAGTGAGTTTACGTATGAGTGGAATGGCGCAACCTGGTACTTTGCAAATGCTGAAAACAAAAAGCTGTTCATTGATAACCCTGAACAGTTCGCACCACAATATGGTGGCTATTGCGCATGGGCTGTTAGCCAAGGTTACACAGCAAAGATTGACCCTGAAGCTTGGCGCATTCACGAGGGCAAGCTCTACCTAAACTACAACCAGTCAGTGCAATTTACTTGGGCAAAGGACATCCCAGGAAACGTTAGTCGCGCCGATAAGAACTGGCCGAAACTCACATCAAATTAGGCTGAGAGAAATAGTTGATTGAACAAGACAGAGTAATTCGTCTGCCAGAATTTGTAGGTGTTCGATTACTTTAAAACCTACGCATGTTCACTCGATATAAATTCCGTCCACTCATTTGGCTCTGTTTACTCTGTTCGATCTCGCTTCAAGTACAGTCTGACCAGGCTCTTACTTTATTTGTAAAGCCTGACAGCGAACCCAAACAGTTTGCCAATGCTAATGGAATGCCGAGCGGTTACAGCCTAGAAATCGCAGCCGAAGCAATTCGACGAACGAGCTATGAGCCTAACTTAAAAGTGAGACCTTGGGAGCGAGCGCAACAAGAGGCCTTAAAGGGTGATGGCGTGTTAACAGGGTTTTCGAAGACACCCGAACGCGAAAATCATTATCTATTCTCGGACCCAATCTTAATGGATCATGTGCTGCTAGTATCTAGAAAAGATCAATCTTTCACTTTTACTACTTACAATGATCTGAAAGGCAAAACACTCGCAATGAGCAGAGGCAGCAATTATTCAGGCAAGTTTGCTCAACAAAAAAATCAGCTCACATTTGTAAAAGATGAAGGGACCCAGCAACGTATTCTTCTGCTTGCATCAGGAAGAGTGGACGCAGCAATATTCTCTAGGGATCGTTATCTGATGAATGACAATGCGAAAAAAGCCGAACTTAGTCCTGACGATTTTGAATTTTCTGAGAAGATCATTTCTCGCGATCCAAACTTTATCGGTATTCCAAGATCATTGAATCATCACGATGCCAAAGAAGTAAAACGTGCTCTCGACAAAGCCATTCAATCCATGAGAGAAGACGGCACAATAGACGCAATACTCTCAAAATATTAGACGCAGAATACTCAGTTAGGCAGTGTCTTTTTCATCCTTCTTAGCGTCTTACTCCTCAACACTCTCTTGTTCGATAACAGGATTTTTGATCACCCCTTTTTGCAGTATCAAATTATTCGGATAAGTAATTAATTCTTCGCCTCTACGCATCAACACATGAAACAAAGTGATCTCTTCGATCACACCCCATATTTGATCATCTTTATCCATAATTCGGATCTCATCCCCAACGCGATATGGAAAACCAAAAAAGATAATTAAGCTAGCTGTGATGTTGCTGAGTATTGACCACTGCGCGAACAGAGCAACGCCAATGACCGCGAAAACAGAAGACAGGAAGAATGAAATCTGAGAGTACTCAAGCCCCGATACGTTCGCTATAAGAATAAAATAAAACGCAACAATGGCGATGGTAATTGTTTTAGAGATGTAACTGATTCGATAAGGGCTTACCTCTTTGCTCTCGCCGAATTTGTTAATCGCGGCGCTTGAAAAACGAACGCTCATAAACATAGCGAGCAACAACAACGCAATAAAAAACATCACCATAATTTTATTCCCTCAAAATCATACTTCTCAAATGTAGCTTTCAACTTTAGCAATAAAATTAAGTTTCAGTACAGAAAATAAACCGTCTCTACCGTTTCATTTCTAGGATTGTCTATTTCCAAATTGCCATATTATCTCTCTCGATGCTTTCAGTATTATTTTGCTCACGGTCTTAACCACAAGAAAAATAGCTAAAGAGATTAATAGTGAACAATACAAGCATTAATAACTTGCTCATCAATGGCATTCGCACACCTGTACTTTCGTGTGCGCCTAATGAGTGTGACCACGAAGCAGCCGTTTTATTCCTACATGGCAATCCAGGCTCTTTTAAAGACTGGCAACGCTTTGTACCGCAGGTTGGCGAGTTCTCTCGTGTCGTCGCACCCGATATGCCAGGCTATGGAAGTGCAGAACGTCCTAAAAAATTCAACTATACCGTTGACGGTTATGCTGAGCATTTGCACGCTCTCATCGTCGAGCTTGGCATCAAGAAAGTTCATCTTGTTCTTCACGACTTTGGTGGCCCTTGGGGTTTGCAATTTGCCTGCAATCATCCCGAACTCGTCAAAAGCCTCACCTGTGTGAATACCGGCCCAGCACCCGATTATGTCTGGCATGATTTTGCACAAATCTGGCGTAAACCCATTATTGGCGAGATCTTCCAATTTCTATCTACACATTGGTCTTTGCGCTTCTTTTTGAATAGAGATAATCCCAAACCTCTACCTTTGGAATTCACCAAACTCATGGTGAAAGACATAGATTGGGGTCTAAGCCGCGGCATGTTGAAGCTATACAGGGCAACAGATTTAGCCGTACTTACAAAGAAGCTTGAAGGTCAGTTGAAGCAACTAAATGTTCCTGCACTTACGCTTTGGGGTGAAGGAGATAAGTACGTACCAGTCAAACATGCGCAAGCACAAAAGGAATTCTTCAACGCCGAAATACATACCATGCCTAACTGCGGGCACTGGCCTATGATCGACGATCCGGAACTGTTTGAAAGTTTGTTGATTCCGTTTTTAAAGAAACAAGTAGGAGCAGAACAAACTGAACCGCTTTGTGCATAATTTGTACTAATCATATCCTCGATCGATACAATTCATCGACAAATCTTCACTTGTCGAATGACAGAATTAAAAAATGACTAAAATTGTTGTCGATACAAGCGTCATAATCAGCGCTCTAATCGGAGAAGCAGGACCGAGCCGACAGATTCTAAGAAACTGTTTGACCGGTTCTTTTAGCCCAATGATTAGTACCGCGTTATTCTTAGAATATGAGGACGTACATCAGTGCCCTCAGATTGCAGAGCTTTGTCCTCTAAAACCAGAGGAAATCAAAGAACTGCTAAGTGCCTTTTATAGCGTATGCCACTGGGTACCAATACATTATTTATGGCGCCCCAATCTGAGAGATGATAACGACATTTTTTTAATTGAACTTGCGATAGCCAGCAACGCACAGTTTATCGTTATAAATAACATCAAAGATCTAACTGGGGCAGAACTTACTTTCAAAGGCTTTGATGTTGTTAAACCAGAACAACTTCTTAGAGGTAAATAGCATGTCGACATTGACCATACGATTACCAGACGACAAGCATAATCGTCTAAAAGCGCTTGCTGAACACCGAAAAATTAGCATGAACAAGCTAATCGAGGAGCTATCAACTCAAGCTCTTGCTGAGTTTGATACAGAAGTGCGCTTCAGAGCCATGGCCGCAACAGGAAAAACAGAGAAAGGACTAGAGATTCTAGATAAACTGGATGCGCACTTTGGAAGCTAAGATCACTTGGCGCAAGTCAGTAATGAATGAAAAGCGGTCATTTGCTAGTTGGCTGAGTCAAGGGAAATGGGTTGCGTAAAGCATGTATGAAAAGATTGTATTAGCGCTATTTTTTTGTTTCCTCGCCTGGCCAGTATGGCTTTCTTTGTTGGCCGGAATCATAGGGAAAAGAAGTATTATTAGAACAATCCTCATACTCCTCTTTCTCAGTCTGGTACAGCTGATAGCCTTTGGTTTGGCATATACTTTTGAACCTTTCTTCAATTGGCTATATGTTCATTGCCAAGCTGATATCGATGTTTTCTATTGTGGGGCTAGTTATTGGACGTTCTTCTCAATAATCCAAGAGTATGCGCTTTATATAACTTGTTCAGTTCCACTAATTGTTGCGACAGTAGTACTTTTTAGGCGACCGAATAGTGTTCGCGAAACAAAAATAGCGTGAATTGAAAAGCTATACAGAAAGTGCAGAAACTTTGAATGAAAAGCAGACATGCGTTGGCTCCTCTTAAACTAAATTATTCCACATGAAAATATTCAAACAATCAGCTACTGGTAAATTGTGGTTTGGCATCGCCTTTTCCATCCTTTTCGCTGGAATCGGATACTACACGACCGAGTTTACAATAGGGTCAGAAACGCGGGTGATTATTGAGATTGCGGAGACCCTGCAATCAAAATCTGAATTGATGCGGACTAATCCAGATTTAGTAGCAGGACTGTTGACTGATAGCGCTCAGCTACTTGATAAGTTGAGAATGTTTCTTCGGGTTATCGTTATAGCGCTTTTGATTCATCTTGTAGCCTTTTTTTTTAACCCTCGCTACAGGCAGAAAAAGCCTCTATCTCCTGATGTGAGCAAGACGCTACTGGTATTTTTAGTCATTGCTTTGTTAGGACTTGGGCTAGCGTTTGAAACGGATATTATTCATAGAACCGGTACATATCTAGAGCTCAATAAACAGGCTTTATTTTACTTGTCAGCTGTTGATAATGAGCTGAAACGAGATTTCTTTAATTCGCTTTATCAAATTCAGCACTCGCTTGCGGGAGCATATTGCCTATCCTATTGGATGGTCCTTCTAATATACATCCTCAGTTTAGCGTTGAATGTTTATTCATTATGGTTCCATCGATCCCTCGAGAAAGAGGTCAAATCTAATGGAATCTAGTATCGGTTACGTAAGAAACTTTATGTCCGCTTCTTTGTATCAGGTATTTTCAAAGCCTGTCAGAATAGACCCATAAGAATGAAAAGCGGACGAAACTGAGTTTTTACTTTCAGTATTTGACTCTATAAAACCCAATCGTTTTACATTGAAATAGTATGCGTCATAAAGTGCGGAAAACGTGCCGTATCATACGGAGTAGTGGAGCCTTTCACACAAAATAAATGCTTAGAAGTTTGCGGAAATTTGATCAATGGCTTGCAGCCAAATTTTTAGAGACACTAACATGCTTCTTCGGCACGCTTACATATGCCTGCCTTCTTGGTTGGTTATGGTCGATAACCCCTTTTGATGATGATTATTTCATAAGGAACCCTTACGCGAGCATAGAACTTTATAGAGACTACAAAGAGATTGTTACTTATTTTTGCCTAGGGTTAGGAGCGCTTTTATTTCTGCTTATACCAATCAGAAGCAAGTACCTTTTTAGTTGGCCTTGGCTATTGTTAGCGTTGTTTCCAATTCTATTTATCGTGGCTCAATATGCATAAATCCGATCAATTTAGTGTCTACGATTGCTACCTAATGCCTGTAAAACTATGCTCGATATTGCTTTTAGAATGTATCGTATGCACTCGACAATGAGTGGTTAGAATGAAAAGCGGACATTGGTTTTCCATTCACAAATAGACAGAAGCGGCTGTTAGTGCTTCTCGGTTCACCATGCCCGCTTCGAAGAAGATTGCAGACCTTAACGCTTTGACCCCCACCTGCTTCGAGAGGTCGAGTTGTGTCGGTTCAAATTATATCTACAGGTCGCCTGTGATAACCGCACGAGGGGCGGGTATCACTGCTTATTCTTATAAAGCTCTGATTTTAAAGGGGTAATGAATTAGCAAATGCGTATTCAATACGCATTTGCTAAAGAGTATGCGCAATTTGAAAAAACGGAAGTCTCATAAGTCTATGATTATTAATGAATTGATCGTTCCGAAGGTGTTAACCTAATTGAAAAGTGATACCCGTATCGGGTACGTAGAATTAACTGTTATGTTTCCAAGGAGAGTCAATGCCATACAGGATGAATGAAAAACAGTATGAGGCTGTTTTAGCATTGGATAGCTCGAAGCGCTTTGATCATTTCATTAGCAAAGTCGCTGATTGGCAACAATTGTGGGGCGTTAAAAATGATGAAGGTTGGCTTGTTCCCGTAGCTCCAGAAGACTTTGAGTATTTTCCTCTATGGCCAAACCCTGAGTACGCTCAAAAAGTCACAGATGAAAATTTCCCTGGGCATCAAGCTGTTGAGTTAAGCCTCGATGAATTACTAAATCATTGGCTTCCCCTCTTCGAGCAAGACAATGTAAAGGTCGCGGTATTCCCAAACAGTGAATGGACTTTTTGGTGTATAGAGCCACAAGATTTAAAAGAAGAGCTTTTAAATGAAATGGCAAAATACGAATAATAAACATAACAAGGCCAGCCAGCATCGCTCCCTACGGTCGCTGGACCTCGTTTCACTCGGCCGCTGCTGGCGGCGTTATGGTGCAAGGAGTATGAAGTGAAGGAAGTATTTCCAATTATTTTTGGGACTTTGTTTTGTTCGGTATTTGTATGGTTCTTTCTCTGCTATCGACTATTCCAAATATTAGAGACTAGGCATCCTGATAAATACGAATCTATGGGCAAGCCTAGCCTTATCATGAACAATTCTTTATCTAGCTATATTACGTTCATGAAGTTTCTCTTTAAGCGAGAATGGCGAAATTTGGATGACTCTGGTTTGGCACCTTGAGTAAATCAATGCTGGTATTCTTTGCTATCTATACCGTTGGCTTCTTGGCGTTGTTTTTCTCGGTGCCATTGGGCTATGCACCATAACAAGTCAATCAACTAGGCGCCTTCGGCGCCGGACGCAGCAAAGCTGCGCCGGTTCTTGAGGCGTTAGCATCACTAAGGAAATTCAGAGCATGAGCCGAGCGTCGGTAATTCTCGAAGAATACGATCCTTCTTGGGTCTCAAAATTTGAAGCAGAAAAACAATACTTAATGGCTATAGCTGGTGAATGGCATTACGGCAGTATTGAGCACGTAGGTAGCACTGCAGTCCCAGGTATGGTTGCCAAACCAGTGATTGATGTGATGTTTGGTGTGAAATCACTTGAAGAGTCTAAGCCGGCAATCGAGGCACTCGTGAACAACGGCTACGAATACTGGCCTTACAAAACCGAGGTAATGCATTGGTTTTGTAAACCATCTGATGCCTTCCGAACGCATCATCTTCATTTAATACCCTTTGAAAGTCCACTATGGCAAGAACGCATTAGGTTTCGGGAATTGCTGCGTTCAAATGAGGGCGTGGCAGCCCAGTATGCGAATTTAAAACGAGAGCTGGCTGCCACTCACAAAGAAGACCGTGAAGCATACACAGATAAAAAGTGGCCATTTATTCAGCAGGCATTGCAGCATGCGTAATGCTAACAAGTGGCGGCAATTCGCAGCCTTCGGCTGCCGGACTCAGCACTGCGTGCTTCGCCGTTGCGCCTGGCGTTAATACGTACTAAGAATGAACAGCAGACATTGGTTTTCCATTCGCAACTAGACATTAGTCGGCCTTGGCACTTGATTCGTTCCCGATGTCCGCTTCATCGACACTAAAGTCCTTGCCGAGTAAAATCAACCAAGCTTCAGACATGGATGCGCAGATTAAACTGCTTGCTGAAGATCTCGCAGATAAACACCATAGTTTGTTCTTGGATCGTCGTGACTAGTATCCAACAGCAATGCAAGAAGCGTCAAAGCTTAAAGTGATCTCGTATATTCATGCAGAGAGTTATGCTGCAGGATAGTTAGAATATGGGCCATTAGCTCCTATTGATGAAGATATGCCGGTGATTGTGGTCGCTCCTAATAATAGCTAATAGAAAAGTTCCATTCAAACGTCGAATTCCTGCGTACTCTCGGTGGCTTCATGTATGTTATCACCGGCAAGGTATCTAAATTTGAAAGTGATGCAACAATGAAAATATTTGATGTACCACAATGTGATGAGGCAATCGGCCCGATTCTCTACAGTGTGCCTTTGCAACTGCCAAGTTATCATGTCGCGGTTACTAAAGGGATGGATGTAGATCAGCCTAGAAACTTGGCGAAGTCTGAAGCAGTATAGTAATACTATATCGATCTCATTCGAAACGTGTTGGTAAAAAATAAAGATGTTTACTAAGCAATTTATTTCTCAACTTTTTGCCATTTGAGCTACTTTGGGAAAAGTCAGTTCAGATGGCAGAGTCAAACTGTCGATTATGTTTTCAAAATCTGCGTCTGTTTGAGTAAGAGATAATCATGACCAGATACTTCGACATGTGATAAAAAACCTCTGGGTTGGCCAACTGATTATTTCAAACAACAAGTGGGAGCAAAGACAAGTACAAGCATACCACATCTTTAATCAGGGGAAGTTTTAGTTCCGAGGTAACCTTATTATTAATAAAGCATTTCTAATTGTATTAGTTTTTGCGCCTTCTTAATGACATTTAATTATAGTTATAGATACATATATGCATAGTATATATAAAAATTTTGAAGAACTTATTAAATAGGTATCGAAATGTCATCACCACATTCCAGAAAAATCTCAAAGAGTTTTTTAAAACCAATATTATTGGTTATTTTAGCTAACTTTAGCGCACTATCTTGGGCTGAGCGCCCCCCTTGTGATGGTGAATCAGGATATAAATTTACAAATGATCGAGAGACAAATCCACGAAAAGGTGGTTTTGTTGCAGATGGTGCTTATGTGTCAGAAGATGCATTTGTTGCTCCGACAGCCCAGGTATGTGATTCTGCGACCGTTGAATCAAATACACGCATAATGGGAAAATCTATCATTAAAGATGAAGCTTATATTGGTTCTCATGTTAGAGTCTTAGGTAACGCAATTATAAGTGGTGACGCGTCGATAACGGGTAAATCTAATAAGCCCACAGTTATTAAGGGTTACGCAAGAATAAGTTCAGGGACAATCACCTCAGGAACTCATGGTTCGGGGGTCAAGCCGGAAACTGAGATCATTAAAGAGAAAACATGTGAGCAGTTTTCAGAAAACTTAACTTTGCTAGAAAAAAAGCTGAAATCTTTGAACGCGCGGGGGCCAATTTTGGGATCTGAGTGTGAGAGGACAAAAAATTGGTATTATAAATCGTATGACGTGTGCCATGACCGATATAGTGATGGAACCTCAGATTGTGACTACAGCGGAAATTCAATTAATTGGAAGTCACTCAAGAGAGTAAAGCGCGAATATAACCAATGTGAACAAGAAGCAAATCAACGCCTGAAGGTCAAGGTAAATCAAGTTAAGAAAGAAATCGAAAATAAGCAAAATGAAATAGATCAACTAAAGTGTTAATTTAAGTGATCGTGATTACCAAGAGAAATCGACGGTATTATTACGAAGCTACTTTAACGGCCTCTCCCCAAGTTGGAAAACTAGACCGACTTGGGATGGCTGACTTTGCAAGAGCAAAGGTTATCCCCGGTTTTAAATCGTTAGTCTTAAACGATCCATTATGTTTTGGTTGAGACGATGGCTGTCCAAGCTTCGTTAGTGTCTATATTGTTTACCAAGCTTTCTTCACTAAAGTATGGGTGCGGATATCGAAATGAACTAAAACACGTTTTTATGTTTTTGTTTATTTGAATTTCTGCAATCATATCAGTTATTTACGAGCCTTGATGAGAAGCCTGTCATTGGAAAATGCGGACAGTTTTTTCGTCTTTGAATTTTTGGCTTACGCGTACACCAGAGCTTTTCTCGTAAATCAATGCTTTAAGGATGCAAAGAAGACTAGAATGAGTAAGAAAAAGCGGACCCGTTCATAAAACTGTCACAAAATCTCCGTTATATGGTGATTCAATAACTTCTTCGGCTTTTCTCTTAGAAGCGGGCAAAGGCAAGGGAGCTTAACCATGTCTGCAATTGTCTACAAGTTGATGAATTTTTGTGTCGTGAAATGTCCGCTATTTTGTAAAAGTTCACCTGAGCACTCTAAATTTCCCACCCGATCCCTAATTCCTCGGCTGCCCGAGTAGCCGAGTCACTTTAACGGGACTACCATTTAATAAGGAACAGCATGCAACTCAAGCTTTCAGAACACAGCTCTGGCGAGATATACCACCTTCTCACCCAAACGATCGTGCCGCGCCCTATTGCGTGGGTGCTGACCAAGAATTCAAATAGCGACGAAACCTATAACCTCGCCCCTTTCTCTTTCTTCAACGCATTAACCAGTGCGCCGCCTACCTTAGTTGTTTCAATCGGCAAGAAGCCAAGTGGCGAGAGTAAAGATACGCGTGCCAATCTTGGTGAAGGAGAATACTGTGTGGTGCATATTCCACAGGTCACGCAGATGCAAGAGGTCTCTGATTCAGCCGCAACACTCGATTATGGCGATTCCGAACTAGAGCGTTTGAATCTATCTATAGAATCATTTGAGGGCTTTCCTCTCCCCCGCATCAAAGAAAACCCTATTGCCTTTGGTTGCAAGGTCGCGAAAGTCATTGAATGGGGAGAAACACCACAAGCGCTGATTCTCTTAGAGATAGAACAAGCCTTTGTTGATGACGATTACGTGGGCAAGGATGACAAAGGCCGACTAAAAATTGATGCGAAAAATCTAAACTCATTAGCGAGATTAGGTGCGAATGAATACGCGTCGCTTGGAGATGTATTGAGCTTAGCTAGACCAAAGTAAACTATAAAAAAGATAAAAAAAGCCTCAGTGAACTGAGGCTTTTAGTTCTTACGCTAGTTTTTTATCAAGCTGACTTAAGCCAAATCAAAACGATCTGCATTCATCACCTTGGTCCATGCCGCAACGAAATCCTGAACAAATTTGTCTTGATTATCATCTTGAGCGTACACCTCTGCGTAGCTGCGTAGCACTGAGTTCGAACCAAACACTAAGTCAACACGCGTTGCTGTAAACTTGGTATTCCCTGTCGCGCGCTCAACAATGTCGTACGAATTTTTGCCAGTCGGTTTCCACTGATACTGCATGTCAGTTAAGTTGACAAAGAAGTCGTTCGTTAAAGTGCCTTCTCGTTCAGTAAACACGCCATGCTTTGAACCACCGTAGTTGGTACCAAGTACACGTAGTCCACCAAGTAACACCGTCATTTCTGGTGCTGTTAGCCCCATCAACTGAGTGCGGTCTAGCAACAATTCTTCAGAAGCCGCTGCATAGTCTTCTTTCAACCAGTTTCTGAAACCGTCATGAATTGGCTCAAGCACTGAGAAAGACTCCGCGTCAGTTTGCTCTGCACTTGCATCACCACGCCCTGCTATAAATGGCACTTCGATGTTTTGACCAGCAGCTTTTGCAGCTTGCTCAACCCCCACGCCACCAGCAAGTACGATCACGTCAGCAACACTCGCATTAGCAGCCTGCGCTATTGGTTCAAGCACAGAAAGAACACGTTGCAAGCGCTCTGGTTCGTTACCCGCCCAACTTGCCATTGGCTCAAGACGAATTCGCGCTCCGTTTGCGCCACCTCGGAAGTCAGAGCCGCGGAATGTACGTGCACTATCCCATGCAGTGGCGACTAGGTCTGACACACTCAAACCACTTTCAGCAATTTTTGCTTTCACAGCAGCTACATCAAAATCGCTATTTCCTGCAGGTGTTGGGTCTTGCCAAATCAAATCTTCCGCTGGAACTTCGGGGCCAATGTAACGCCCTTTAGGCCCCATATCGCGGTGCGTTAACTTAAACCAAGCACGCGCAAAGACTTCTGAAAAATACTCAGGGTCATTGTAAAAACGCTCTGAGATTTTGCGGTACTCTGGGTCTACTTTCATAGCCATATCGGCATCGGTCATCACAACACGGGTTGGATCAGCTTGATCGTCAATCGCAGCAGGGCGATGCTCATCTTTCAAGTCGACCGGCTCCCACTGCCATGCGCCAGCTGGGCTCTTCTTAAGTTCCCACTCGTAGTTCAATAGCAAGTCAAAGTAACCGTTATCCCACTGCGTTGGGTTTGTGGTCCATGCGCCTTCAACACCACTTGTTACGGTATCGCGGCCTGTTCCTGTTTTGGTCTTATTCATCCAACCAAAACCTTGGTTTTCGATTTCAGCACCTTCTGGTTCTGGGCCAAGCTCACCCGCATCGCCGTTACCGTGTGCTTTACCAACTGTGTGGCCACCAGCTGTTAGCGCGACTGTTTCTTCGTCATCCATCGCCATGCGTTTGAAGGTATCGCGTACATCTCGCGCTGTTTTAAGCGGATCAGGGTTACCATCAACACCTTCTGGATTTACATAGATCAAGCCCATCATGACTGCTGCTAATGGATTAGCGAGTTCACGATCACCTGAGTAACGGCTATCTGGATTATCAGAAGGCGCTAACCATTCTTTCTCACTGCCCCAGTAAATATCTTTTGGTGGCTCCCAGATGTCTTCGCGGCCAAAACCAAATCCGAAAGTTTTCAAACCCATAGATTCATAAGCAACCGTGCCGGCATATGCGAGTAAGTCAGCCCAACTCAATTTATTTCCGTATTTCTTTTTGATCGGCCAAAGCAAACGACGTGCTTTGTCTAAGTTTCCGTTATCGGGCCATGAGTTTAACGGCGCGAATCGTTGATCACCTGAGCCCGCACCGCCACGGCCATCAGCCTCTCGGTATGTACCAGCAGCGTGCCAAGACAAACGAATCATCAAACCGCCATAGTGTCCCCAATCTGCTGGCCACCAATCTTGGCTATCGGTCATTAAATTGATGAGATCTTGTTTTAGGGCAGCGAAATCAAGTTTGGCGACTTCGCTCTTATAGTCGAAGGCTTCTCCAAGAGGGTTCGTTTTAGAATCGTGTTGATGAAGAATGTCCAAGTTCAGTGACTTCGGCCACCAGCTTGGTTCAGTTGTTTCTTTGCGGGTTGCTCCGCCGTGTATTACTGGACATTTACCACTAGACATATCATCGTCCTCTTATGAAACCTTCAATAAAATGGTGCCTTGGTGAATCTCACCAGAGCATGGGTTCATTGTTGGCAGCAAAATAAAATCAGTAAAACTGAATAACTCAAGTTATTAATTCAATTTTTTTGAACAGCTCTTATCAGGCAGCAATATACTCCATTTAAAATTTGTTGTTGGTATTTCAAGCACCAACCTTAAGTCCCTTTCAGGAGGGTATCGTCCCCACTATTACGGACAAAAATGCAAACAAGATTTATAAAGCAGAAACACTAGTCTACGGTGCAGTGAATGCAAGACATCACCTTTATAAAGTTTTGCCATGATTTTGAACTTAACTATGCTGTAGTGATATTTAAAGAGAGGCCACTCACATGATCGCAAAGTTACACGTACTAAAAACACTGACTGCCGCTAGCGTTCTAGGCATTTTCGCATCGTCGGCTGTAGCCGAGAAAAAAGACGTATTTTTCTATAACTGGTCGGATTACATCGCCGAAAATACGATAGAAAATTTTCAGAAAGAAAGTGGTATTAAAGTTGTATATGACGTGTTTGATAGCAACGATGTGCTCGAAGCAAAGCTACTCGCGGGACGAACTGGGTATGATATTGTTGTACCATCTGGCGATTTTATGGCGCGTCAAATCCAAGCAGGCATCTATCAAAAGCTAGATCTTTCGAAGATCCCAAATGCAAAAGGCCTCGACCCTCAAGCCATGAAAATCATCTCAAGCCTAGACCCAAACAACGAACACGCGATTCCCTATATGTGGGGCACCACAGGGATCGGCATTAATGTAAATATGGTCAAAGAACGCCTAGGCGAAGACTTCCCTTTAGATAGCTGGAATTTGATTCTCGATCCCGAAGTATCGAGCAAGTTGGCCGACTGCGGCATCACCATTTTAGATGCATGGGATGAGTTTGTTCCTTCCGTCTTGAATTACCTTGGTGAAGACTCTCAGAACCAAAACGCTAAACTTTTGAAGTCTGTGGCAGAGCCTGCTTTGAAAAAGATTCGCCCAAATATTCGCTACTTTCATTCCTCTCTTTATATTAATGACCTAGCAAATGGTGATGTCTGTGTTTCTGTTGGTTGGTCAGGCGATATTCTGCAAGCCATGGATCGCGCTTCAGAAGCAGAAAATGGTGTTGAAATCGCTTATATCATTCCTAAAGAAGGTGCTCCAATTTGGTTTGATTTAATGCTGATTCCTAAAGATGCACCCAACGTAGATAACGCTCATGCACTGATTAACTACTTGATCGATCCAAAGGTTATGGCGGATATCACTAATTATGTGTGGTACCCGAATGCGATACCGGCATCAAAAGAATTTATCGATCCTGAAATCGTAGAGGATGCATCAATCTACCCACCAAAAACGGTGCTCGACAAGCTCTTCCCTGCACCGATTAATAGCCCGCGTTATGACCGCGCAGGTTCACGCATGTGGTCAGCATTTAAAGCCGCAAAATAAGCTGCATCAAACTGGGGTCAGACTACTTTTCTGACCCTAATTTTTTTGACCCCAACTTTTTAAAGACTATCTATTTTTAGGAAACCACGGGAAGAACATGTTGGTTGTTTCTTGGTATTCCTTGTACCCAGCTCGGCGTTGTACCGAATAATACTCCGCGGGCTTTGCGCCAGTCAGGTATACCAAAGTGATGTACAACATTACCGATGCAAACAATGCGCAGATACCTAAGCTAATCCAAACTAACGGCATCTCTACACTTTGAATCGCCAACCAAGATGGCACAGTCGCAACGATAATCCCCGTCCAAACTAACCACTCAGAAAAGTAGTTAGGATGACGGCTATACTTCCACAAACCTATATTGCAAACGCCTTTTGGATTCTTTGAGATAAAATACATCTTCTGCCCATCAGCGACAGATTCGCAAAGATAAGCCAAGCCCCAAAGACCGAGCCCAACATATTCCCACATACTAATTCCTTCAATTGTGCTTGTCGCAATTAAGAAACCGGGAACCGCCAACACAGTCATATTGGCAAAGCCTTGTGCGACGGCCTCACCCAGCATGTGTGCATTCGTGAATTTGGAACCGCTCTGATCAAGCATAGTGCGGCGATAATCGTAACGCGGGAATTCATATTTGAAGATCACACCCGTGGTTTTAGCCATGGTTAGAGCACCTAAGCCCATACGCAATCCGATAAACAAATACACCGCACCGACCACAGTTTTTCGCACAGGGTCTGCATCGCCCATCATCAAGATATGCGCGCCAATTAAAGCGACCCCAAAAGGCCATGCAATATCAACGAAAGACATTCGCTTGGTGATCAAAAATGGAATTACGACCACGCAGAAAAACAACACGCCCTGGGCAATCGCATTCGATACCAGCATGTCATATAGATTACTTTGAGATGTCCCGAGAATCACCGCCAAGAAGGCAAAGAAAAGAAGATTCAGACCAACAGCCATTGTCTACTCCAAATTTTATAATTATTAGAAGGCTTCGTAAGCGCACTAAGACTAAACCTTAGCTGCTTCTAATGCGACCTAAACAATGAAAATGACCATTCCAGATGGGGATATCACTTGCTCTTCGAGCAAAGTGATAAGGATAATGTTCGGTTTGGAATAACATGTAATCAAAAACTACAACATTATGTCGAGCATCATCGAGCTAGCACCCCCAACAACCAGAACCACTGTCATTGATGGCTTAAAAATTCGCTACGACTATCGTGAGGGAACAGGCAAACCCATCGTGTTTCTGCATGCCACGGGCTTTAACAAAGCGGTTTGGTATGAGGTGGTAAAACACCTCGAAAACCCAGTTTACCTTTTTGATACTCCCGGACATGGCCAAAGCGAGCATCCAAATGATGAGTTTCAATGGGATAGAACTGCGCATTGGCTAGCAGAGATTATCGACACATTGGGGATTAAAAACGCACTCGGTGTAGGCCATTCGATGGGCGGCCAGTTAATGCTCTCTATCGCACATGACCGCCCTGCAGCCTTTGATCAACTGCTGCTATTAGACCCTGTAGTACTGCGTGAAAATGCATTGCAATTTCTACAGTCAATGACAGACCATCCCGTTGCAAGACGCCGCAATGAATGGGAATCGTCAGAAGAGCTGAACGAGGTATTTTCAGGGAAAGCGCCTTTTATCAGCTGGGATCAACAAGTACTCATCGATTATTGCAATCAAGCCTTGAAGCCAGCAGCAAAAGATAGCGGATACAGTCTCGCCTGCACACCATCCCTAGAAGCTTGTGTATATCGCAATTTAGGGTCTGATCTACTTTTAGATAAGCTCAGAGACATCAACACTCCGACGCAGATTATTCGCGCTCGTGCTAAACGCAAGGATGACCATCCACTAAGCTTTGAGTTCTCCCCAACACGAGATGATCTTGTTGAGTTACTTCCTAATGCTACGGACGAACAACTGGCAGAGTGGAGCCACTTTTTCCCAATGGAACAACCTGAGTGGCTGGCGCGACGAATTAAAGAATTGCTTGGCAGTCATTAAGTCTGATCATGACTTAGCAACGGCCTTAAATCGTCCAGCTTCTCAAACAAATGCCAGATATATTGATCGGTGCCATTCACTCTGTGTGGATGTAAATCTGCCAGCGCGGGATCATTCCGATAATGATCAAAGGCTTCTTTAGTTTCCCATTCCACCAATATCATCGCCGTGCGCGGAGAGATATCGCCCTGTATAGATTCACGAAATTTTCCGAGCGAGACAACACGCCCACCATGCGACTGAACCTCTTTCGCTGCTCGTCGCGCGTAGGCTTTATATTCAGAGGCATCTTTAATATTGAAAAGGTTGAGAACATAGACCGGCATGCGTATCACGTCCTACTATTTGTTTTGGCTTAGTGTGTTGCAAACTCAACAAAGCATCTCAACTTAATTAGCGTTTTGAGAAACGTTCAAACCTCAGATAAATCAAGGCGTCAAGCACATACTACATAGAACACCTATTCGTTCAAATTAACTAGAAAAGTCCTGCAAAGCAGTTTGGAGCAATCTAGGGTAAACATAGGTCTCTGATAACTAGGAAGAAGTATGCAAGTAGTATTCAAAATGTTCGTCGCTTCATTGGCATTCGCCATCATCACAGGCTGCGCAACGCGCGATGCTTACACGGGTGAAGAAAAAACCTCTAACGCAACATTAGGCAGTGTCATTGGTGCGGTGAGTGGTGCAGTCATCGGCGCTGTGACGTCTAGCAAAGGTGATAGAAAGAAAGGCATTTTAATTGGGGCAACCGCTGGGGCTTTAGCCGGAGGTGGTGCCGGTTATTATATGGATCAGCAAGAAGAACAATTGCGCACAAAACTCGAACGCAGCGGAGTGCGCGTTCAACGAAATGGGAATGAAATTACTCTAATAATGCCCGGCAAGATCACCTTCGATGTATCTAAATCAAGTGTGCGACAGAACTTCTCTGAAGTGCTCGATTCTATTGCGTTGGTGCTAAAAGAGTTCGATAAAACAGCGATTGAAATCACTGGTCATACCGACTCAACAGGTTCCGCATCGTTTAATCAAACCCTCAGTGAACAACGTGCAGACTCGGTGAAAGCACAACTTATAGCCCGCCAAATTTCGAGTGGCCGCGTGCACTCAAAGGGATTAGGTTTTCGTGCTCCGATTGCAACTAATGATACGGTGCAAGGCCGACAAGAGAACCGTCGTGTTGAATTAAAGTTGCTTCCGATTTAAAACAACCGTGCCCTCTTCCGCTGTTGATTGAGGGCTAGTGTTTATTATTACCAAATGACTTTGGAGAATAGCCATGCCAGCGTTTGAAGGCATGGCTAAAGTTTGCGGCGTCGCTATATCCTAGGCGTTCTGATATTTCTTCTAGCGTCATATTTGTACTGTTCAAATATTTAGCAGCAAGTTCACTTCGAAACGTATCCAAAATACTTTGATACGATTCCCCTTCATTCGTTAATTTTCGTCGAAGCGTTCTTGAACTCATAGTCAGTGATGCCGCGCATTCTTCCATATCGGCGCGATAAAGCGGTGTAGAAGACAAATACGCCAAGACTTGATCTGCGATGCTGACCTCCTCTCTCAATTGAGGTCTAATCTTCTCTAATTGCTCCATGCATAACTGCATCGCCAATTCATTATGCTGGGGTAGCTCTTTGTGCAATTTTTCACTCAAGAACAGAATTTCATTATGTGGCTGATCAAACAAAACGCGACAAGAAAACAAGGACTCGTAATACGATAAGGGTTTTGTCATCGGGCCCGAAAAACGAATTTCATCAACCGGCGATTCATCTTGCAGCAAAACACGAAACAGTACGAAGGACGCAGATATATCGCGCTCTATCATGGGCATCTGAAGATCACCAAGATCTCTTGCCTGTGAAATTCTCAAACCGGAATATTGATTATCTTCAACCAATACAATGCGATTGTAGGTATAGGTGAAGTCAATAAACTGGATTCCAAGATCAATTGCTTTGCCGAACGTAGAGCTGCTGATCAGCGCAAGTCCCCATACACCATAGCTCGGTAGATTTAAGTTGAATCCTGCCTCAAGCAGGGCATTTGAATCTTCAGCTCCAGATAATAAGTTACGATAAAACTGCAACTCTTCTTTTGATGAGACAGTCTCTTTTGGATTCGCTAAACGCGATTCTTCGATACCAGTGTTATCTAGCAGTGTTGATCGACCATGGCCCTTCGACTCCATCCATTTGAGCATTTCCACCAAGCCGATGATCGAATGACGGACATCCATAGTGAACACCTATCAATATTATTATTTGGCTAAGAGCATAAGACCTATGTCCGAAATTAACAAACAAGTTTTCCAGATCGAACATGTCTAAGAGGCCTAACTATTTATTAAGCTATCTAATCAAAGAACCGAGAAAAAACGAATACAACCCTATAAGACGACTTCGTCACGAATGAGGTAGCCACATGAATAACAATAATTTCGATTACATCATCATCGGTGCAGGATCCGCAGGGAGTGTGTTAGCACATCGATTATCTCAAGACCCAAATAATTCGATACTCGTTTTAGAAGCCGGTCCCGAAGACAAAACACCAATGATCAAGATTCCGGGTGCCTTTGCCTACTTCATGTATAGCCGCAAATATAACTGGCTATACGACTCTGAGCCAGTTCCGGACATTCGACATGGTAAACCTGTTTTTTGTCCCCGCGGCAAAACACTGGGCGGCAGCAGCGCAGTGAATGCGATGGTATATATTCGAGGACATCGCTCTGATTATGATCACTGGGAAAGCCAAGGAAATCCGGGCTGGGGCTTTGACAATATGCTGCCCTACTTCAAGAAATCAGAAACCAATGAGCGCGGCGGCGATGCCTTCCATGGCGACAAAGGCCCTTTATATGTATCGAATACTCACAGTGCCTACCCGCTAAATGACTGCTTTATAAAAGGTGCCGAACAAGCCGGCTATCCGGTTACCGATGACTTCAATGGACCACAATTTGAAGGTGCAGGCTATTACCAATTTACGATCAAGGATGGTGAACGTTGTGGCGTCTCACGTGCCTACTTAAAACCGGCACTTCATCGAAATAACCTGTCTGTGGAATGTGAAGCCTTTGTCGATAAGATCCTCTTCGAAGGTAAAACTGCTGTAGGCGTTGCGTATACGAAAAATGGTGTGAGTCATGAGGTGAAAGCCAATAAAGAAGTCTTGTTATGTGGCGGTGCGTTCAATTCACCACAGACCCTTATGCTCTCTGGAGTTGGCGATAAAGAAGAGTTAGTGCAGCATGGCATCCCAGTTGTAAATGACCTTCCTGGTGTCGGGAAAAACTTGCAAGAACATGTCGATGCTTGCGTATTAGTGAAGAGCAAGAAAAAAGACGGGTTCTCCACCACACCAAACGGCCTGTTAAAAATGCTTCCCGATGTCTTTAAGTATTTTGGTTCGAAGAAAGGAAACCTAGCTAATTCAATCACACAGGCTGGCGCGTTTTTGAAATCTAGCCCAGAAGTTGAAGTACCTGATATTCAAATGCACTTTGTGCCTTTATTGTTTGATGATTGCGGGCGTGACTTACGCTTACTCAGCCAGCATGGATATACCTTGCATGTCTGTGTTTTACGTCCGGAAAGTCGCGGCACTGTCAGTTTGCGATCTGCTGATCCGCGAATGCCAATCAAAATCGATTTCAACTTCCTAACCCAAGAGAAAGACATTGAGACCTTGGTCAACGGGATAAAAGTAGCGCGCAACATTCTCAAAGCCAAAGCTTTTGATGAGCACAGAGGTGAAGAGATTCACCCCGGAGCAGACGTCACATCAGATGAAGCGCTCCTGCAAAAATGTAAGGACCGTTTAGGCTTGGTGTATCACCCATCAGGAACCTGCAAGATGGGTCATGACCCGATGGCCGTGGTAGATAGTGAATTGCGTGTTCACGGTATTAAGAACCTGCGCGTCATTGACGCGTCAATCATGCCAACCGTCACCAGCGGCAATACCAACGCTCCTGTGATCGCAATTGCAGAAAAAGCGGCTGATATTATTTTGTCACCAGCAACGAAGACAACACAGGCTTCGGCGGATAGTGAAGCAGCCATCGCAGAACCGGTTCTTTAATAAGTTTTCAGTATGTCCGTAGCTCTTCAAATTGATAAGTCGATAGGCAATACGCCTATCGAGCACATTCCTCATGATGACTTAACTAAGAGAAGCTAAACGAGAATAAAATCTTGCATCATGATTTGTTCTTCACTAATCCGCTAATACGATTCATTCCCTAAATAATGAGCCAACTCTGCTATCTGTTCATTCGATGCGAACATGACGCCGCAATGATGCATGTAGGTACTACCGGGAGGATTGAAGAAAAAGTCTTTACCAGAAAAGTCTTTCGCATAAGCGCCCAACTCACTGAAGATACAGGCAGTCGCGGCGAAGTCCCATGCGCTGCCACCACCAGTTTTGACACGCGGCGGTTTAAAATAGGTCGATGATGGAGTCTGCAGAACAGCAATCGCGCTCATCACACCGCCGGCATCGCTAAAGCGCTCAACCTCGTTATAGCCTTTATTTTCCGCCCACTGTTCAAGCTTTTGCCAAGCCTGCGCGAAGGCCTCACTCTCTATAAAACTGCAGTCCAATTGAACATTTAAAGTCTTGATTTGCCCTGTGTCAGGAGCACTAGCACTGAGCGTCCAAGGCTTTCCGTTGTAGCATGCGCCCTGTCCTTTAACAGCAGAATACAGGTCTCGCTTAACTGGGTCGTACACTACGCCAATCAATGGCTCGCCCTGTCGAGAGATCAAAGAAATAGCAACTGAATAACCATGCACTTTTCGAGTAAATGCAAGCGTGCCATCTAGAGGGTCAACACACCAGAAATAATCTTTCTCGAGTCGAGCGCCATCGTCTTCAGTCTCCTCGGTAAGCAGTGCAAAATCATAGCGTTCTGCACTTGCAGCCAGCTTGCTTCGAATTAAGGCATCGCACTTAAGGTCAATCTCGGTCACGACTTGCGTGGCCAAACTCCCGCCTGTGTCTTTATGCTGTACATCGATTTCACGCGTAGCACCCGCAGCAATCACCTCTCCCGCAGCCAGGGCTGCATCACAGGCGACCTCAAGTAAATGCAGTAAATCAGCTTCAGTTAAGTTCATCTACAACCTCTTTACTTAGGCGTTCGCTGTACGAATTAATTTTCCAATGACCGGGACTCCAACCTTTCACAAAGCGATGAAAATCAGCCCACGCATACTTAAACAAAGGACGCCATGAAGCTTCGATTTCTTGTACAGAGTATCGCGCCAAATGCATTGCAGAGTATCGATCAAGCGCGTCAGCCAAAGCCAAAAAATAATCATCAAGTAAGGCTGCCTCATACTTTTCGCAGTCATCTTCGTAGAGACATGAACCGATGAAGTAAGCTAGATCTTTCATGCCACACCCTGCCCCGACATATTGAAAATCAACCGCCGCAACCTTTGCCCCATCTTCAGAAAAACAGAAATTCGCTAGCTTCGCATCACCATGAAGTAGTGTTTGAAAAGGGCTTGCTTTGAGCTTTTGATCAATAGCTCCAGCAGCACGTTTTAGCGCCAGATCATCCAGCGCATCTAATTCATCGGGACGCGTTTCAAGATGCCAATACGTACCTGACGGCCACAAGCCTTGTGGCTGAACACCCATAAATCGCGCATGAAAATTAGCAAGCCATTGAATACATGGCTGCATTTGTTGATAAGTTAATGAGTCAAAACGTCGCGAAAAACTCACGGCATTTAGATCTTCTAGAATGATCAAATACTCAGCGTCAGGATCAAGCTTCGACTCATTAATAGGGAACGTTCGAGGCACTTGGCAATAGTCATCACATTGCCCAGCAAAATGCTTATACCAATTCGTTTCAACTTGATAAGAACGCACTTTGCGTTCATGCGATCGATTGGTATTCCATCCTCGCGGGTGCGCAATATCATCGGGAAGAGTGACGTGTTTGACGATCAAACTGGGTAGCTCTCCACCATCAAATCGATAGCGTTTGATAGCACCATAGCCACTCCATAGGCTCTGTACTTCTTCAACAGAACAAACGCTCTGCGATCCAGCAATAGTGAGTAGTTGTTGCTCTAAGGCATCCACGTAAACGGTCAGTCCCTAACTAATTCTTCGCAAACAAAAATGCACCGGCACCCATCATCATGGAGCCAGCACTACGATTCAAACGTTTAACAGCCAGTTCAGACTTAAACCACTCGCGCGCTTTTGCCGCAAAGATCGCAATCGACATCATTCCGATCATCAACGCAAAAAGCGTCAGAACAGATGCCAGAGCGATATCTGCACCGGTTAACACCGTCAAATCCATAAAGGTTGGCAAGAAGGCGATGTAAAACAGAATCACCTTTGGGTTAGAGGCAGAAATCAAAAAGCCTTGAATAAAACTTGCGAGTGCATTCCGTTTTTGACCGGTCGAATCTTCAGGGTCTAAGACAAGGGGTGCATTCCACATCTTCCAACCGAGATATACCAAGTACACCGCACCAACGATGCGGATGACGGTAAACACCTCACTCCATTTAGAAGCAATCACTGCCAAACCTAAACATGCTGCAATTAGATATAAAATATCACTGATCGTCATGCCTAGAGCCATAGCAAAACAAGAGCGAGAACCTTGCGCAAGCGCCTTTGCCATCAACGCAAATACACCTGGCCCTGGTGTGACACCAAAGACAAGAACCGCAAAGAAAAATGCCAATGCGCTTTCAAACGTCATCTCTTCACTCCAATATAGCGAAAACTTTAGAAAAGATATTAAAACACAAAAGCTCGGTTAGACCTTAGGTGACACGCAATTAAATCATGCGTTTGGAGAGAGGGTTTTATCTATCACTCGGCCCGTCTGTAGACAGTTCTACCATCCTTTATCGTTTCTAAAACTTGAATGTCTTTTAGAATTTCCGGTGAAAGCTCTAAAGGGTTTTGGTCAAGGACGATCATATCGGCACGTTTACCGACACTAAGAGTGCCTTTGGTATCTTCTTCGAACAACATGTATGCCGCATGTTCAGTCACACCTTTTAACGTAACATAAGGACTAACACGTTCATCTTTGCCGATCACTGCTTCTGAACGCGCTACCCGATTTACCGCGCTGTGAACACCTAGCATTGGATTGATCGGCGTAACGATTTCATCTGAATGGTTTGTAAACTGAATCCCTTTTTCGTGAGCGTTATGAATGGGGCTCAAGAAAAAAAGCACGTTCATCTTCTAAGTTTTCGCGATGCACATCACCCCAAAAGAAAGCGTGATTCGTAAAGAACGAAGGCAACATACCGTAGTCACGATACTTGTTTAACTGATCTTCACGCACAAACTGCGAATGCACAACGACCGGTCTGCGATCGGCATCCAATGGTTGACCAAGACGCTTCGACTCTTCTTCATGTGCTCTTATCACCATGTCGATGGCAGCATCGCCATTCCCATGCACAAAGATCTGAATACCCTTCTCATAGGCTAAGCCAATTAGTCGATTCAACTCATCCTGTGGACCATGAGGAAAACCTACACAGTCTTTTTCGCATCCAAATACTGACGTTAAATATGGTTGAGTGAAGTAAGCCGTTTTGCCCTGTGGCGAACCATCACCAATCAGTTTTATACCTTGAACCTTGAGCCCATTCTTATAGGTCTTAAATTCAAGATCATCGTTCTTCAGGCTCGCATATCCATGCAGTGTCACAAGATCAAAATCGAGCTTTTCTTCTGCAACAAGACTCCTGAAAAATGCCATGCTAAGAAGGTCTGTCATGCCATCTTGTGCCCTGGTCACACCAAAAGACAAATAGTGCTCCTGTGCTTTTGGGAATAACTCAGCTTTCTTGCCTTGAAACTCTTCAATAGCCTTGCCTGCAAAATAGTACATTGATATTTCTTGAACGAGGCCAGTCGGCGTTTTGCCATCGTCGAAGCAAATAATTCTTCCACCAATCGGATCTCTCGTATTCTCATCGATACCACCTTGTGCCAATGCCACAGAATTGGCCACACCCATATGACCACTCACATGCTGGAGATACACCGGATTATTCGGAAATGCTTTATCTAGCTCTATCTTGGTGATGTGCTTGCCTTCAGCTAGTTGGGTTTCGTCATAGCCCCATGCAAATATCCACTCGCTCAGCTTAATACCGAATGCATCGCGGTAGTTTTCTAAGGCGACAATGATGTCTGAGAAATTAGTGACCGTTCCTGCCGGAGGTGGCGCCACGTTGGCTTGCCCTATCGCACTAATCATCATTCCAAAATGACTATGAGGATCAATAAACCCAGGAAGCAAAAGCTTTCCTTTCAGGTCTCGTGAACTGGCCTCGGGATAGTTTGTCTTTGCTTGCTCAAGATCCCCTGACGAAAACAATCACACCATCTTTGACGACGAGCGCTTACACGAAGCTTGGTGACTTCCCTTCCATAGTAAGAATCGGCCCGTTGCTAAAAAGCATCGCTTTGTTTGCTTCCGCACCACGATCATCAGCTACCGTGGTGGAGGTCCATATAAATAGACACAAGCAGAAAAAGAAAAACGAGATGCTCTTAAGATGCGATGAACTCATGAGGCCAGTCCTTAGTTTATTATCATTGGCAGTCATGTAGAGCATACGCTTCAATAAAACCTTTGGTTTTAAGCGCTGATTCTGGCGTTATAACGCTTCGTCATGCGTGCAAAACGCACTCGATCTTTGATTAGAGTAAACAGCGGTGAAACATCGGCTTTAGGTGCTTTGCCCTTCCCTAGACGTTGCAACTGTCGGCGAACAATCGCCATGGTCGCCAAGGCGGAGATCGCCTTATCGCTAAAGTTTGGTTCAGGCATCGAGACCGTTTTATTCGGATCGGTTTTCCAAATATCAGGCAAGCGCGGCTCTAGAGCAAGACCAGTCGCGATACCAATCATATCGATACCCGCCTCAAGCACCGATTCTGCCACTGGTTTGCGCTTAATACCGCCTGTCGTCATTAATGGCATCTGGGCAACTTGTTTTAGCTCTTCGGCAAATTCTAAAAAGTAAGCTTCACGAGCAAGTGTTCGTCCATCGGCTGTACGACCTTGCATGGCAGGGCTTTCATAGCTACCACCAGACAACTCAACTAAATCAATCTTTTCATTATTGAGCTGTTCAATCACATAGCGTGCATCATCTTCAGAGAAGCCACCACGCTGAAAGTCAGCGGAATTGAGTTTAACCGACACCGCAAACTGATCAGAAACAGCAGCACGCACCGCACGCACGGTTTCAAGCAACATACGAGAACGGTTCTCTATACTGCCGCCCCATTGGTCTTGTCGTTTATTGCTTATCGGAGATAAGAACTGAGAAATCAAGTAGCCATGCGCGGCGTGAATTTGCACACCCGAAAAACCCGTTTCTTCAGCGCGACTTGCCGTCAATGCAAAGCGTTGAATAATGTCGTGAATCTCAGCCTCGGTGAGCGCTTTAGGTTTCGCGATCATATTTGAGCGTTTACCCAAATCAACCTGAATATCTGAAGGACTCAAGGCTTTTCCTTTCAGAGCCGAAAAGACCTGTCGGCCAGGATGATTAATCTGCATCCACGCTTTCGTGTCATTCAATTGCGCTATGTGCGCCCATTGTTTAAAAGGCTTAAGCGGCGCATTTGCGTCTAGTACGACGCCTCCTGGTCCCGTCATCGCATGACCATCTACCATCACGTTCCCTGTTATCAACAAACCCGTTCCGCCAAGTGACCATTGTTTATATAAACCCAACAGCTGTTTACTTGGATTACCATCGGCATCGGCCATGTTTTCTTCCATTGCCGCTTTTGCAATGCGATTTCTGATCACTTGGCCACAAGGAAGAATTAGAGAAGAATAAATAGTTTCAGTCAAAACACAGTACCTTAAAAACAAAGCTATAAAACTAGGCAAAAAGGTTACTACTGTTCGTAATCACCTTGTTAGTTAGTTGAGTACATAAGTTTTATTTTTATGGTCAAACAACGGACTTGGACAAAAGAACAGCTAAGCATGGCTAGATCTAAAGACCAAAACTTCTTACTCTTGAATAAAGATACTTCAAAAGAGGCTGAAATGAGCGCGCTACTAGAACATACGATATCGGTTTTCATGGCCTTTTTTGCAATCATGAACCCCATCGCCAATACAGCTGTTTTCGCATCACTCAGTGAGCACTTGAGTGATGAAAGACGAGTGTGTTCTGCAAAACGAGCGATTATGCTCGCGTTCATCATTGTGAGCGCATTTGCAATCCTCGGACAATCTTTGTTTGAGCTGTTTGGCATCTCAATTACGGCCTTCAGGCTGGCCGGGGGGATTCTAATCTTCATCATTGGATATCACATGCTGAACGGGCAAAGCTCTCATCTGCATAACAACGAAGAGGCGTCCCTTGATGACATTTCCATTTCACCATTAGCAGTTCCAATACTTGCAGGGCCCGGCACTATCGCCACTGCAATGAATTACTCAATGGGTTCTTGGGAAGAAGCGCTTATTACCGTTTTCGCTTTTTTTCTGCTGTCTCTCGTGACATTGGCTTGCTTCATTTCAAGTAGCAAAATCTTAAAAGCACTAGGCGAAGATGCGCTCAACATTATCACTCGGCTTATGGGGCTTATTCTTTGTGTCATCGGAATACAAATGTTTATCGATGGCTATTTGAGCATCCATGCATAGCTCATTAACAAGGAATCCGATTATGAAAAAATTCTTATCACACTGCTGATCTCACTTTTTCTTGTAGCGTGCAGTACTGGTCCTCAAGTTGTTCCGAGCGATCATTTGGAAGCGGGTCCTGAGATTGAACGCTTCACTGGGACAGTTGTGAATATCAAAGAAGTAAATACGAAAGCCACGTTTGGAAAACGTTTTGGTGGTGCATTCTTAGGCGCGCTTATTGGTGGACAAATTGGTGGTGGCACAGGCGAAGAGATTGCAGGTGTTACAGGTGCGTTTTTAGGGATTGAGCTGGCGAACGACAAATACGGCGACACCATCGATCATGTTTTCTTAAAAGCCAAAGACGGCAGTGAATACGATTGCTACGTTGAGCTGAACGGCTTTAAGGTGGGAGACGCTGTTGAATTTACACTCGTGTCGGGGCATGTCTCTGCGATAGTTTCCACTTCACCCTGATCAGAATAGGCGGAGCAAATCACTCCGCCAAAGGAATAACTATTTCGCTTTAACAACACCTAAATTGATTAGGCTTTCGGCACCAGCAAGGATCGCATCTTCTGCAGTATGAGGCGTCCAACCAAGCGATAGTGATGCAGAGTTGTCTGCCTTCTTCGTTTTACCCCCCTCTCCTTTCACCATCTCCATGTCCTTCACCACATAAGACAATAGATTTGACAGTAGCTCAGGCAATTCAAAAGTAGAAACTTTATTGTTGGGATAAGCGCCCTTGAGAGTCTTGGCAACATCTTTAAACATCACCCAACCGTTTGCGCCAATAAATCGCTTGCCTACCGCTTCTGGTTTTTCGTAAGCCAAGCGATGCAGCGTCGCGATATCGCGCACATCAACAGCCTCAAAGCCAATCTTTGGCACCATTGGGTAGTTGCCGCTGAGTAATTCTACGATTAGTTGTAACGAGGTTCCGTAGTCACTCTCCAGTGCAGGCCCTAATACAAAAGCAGGTAAGACAGTTGATAGCTGAATATCGGTATCTTTTACGTAGTCCCACGCGGCTTTTTCAGCTAAGGCTTTACTCTTGTAATAGGCCACATCGGTCGCTTCTACATTGGTCCAATCTGCCTCAGAGAAAGTACGATGCTTTTCCTTATGCCCAAACATCACCGCAGCAATCGATGAGGTCAACACAACGCGTTTAATACCGGAATTGTTTGCCGCTTTTAAAGCATTTAAAGCGCCATCTACAGCGGGACGAATGACTTCTTCATGATTCTTCGGCTGTTGCAGCGGAACTGGCGACGCGAGGTGAAACAAACCATCACAGCCTTGCGCAGCCTCTGTCCATCCGTCTTCACTAAGAAGATCTGCTTGCGCAAATTCAATGCTATCGGCCTTGTCTGTGTACTTCGCAAACATGGCTCGAAGTGCTGGAACTTTATCGGGATTACGCACAGTGCCGCGCACTTGGTAACCATGTTCTAAAAGATCAAGAATACAGTGCCCAGCAATAAAGCCTGACGCACCAGTGACAAGAATTTTTTGTGGCATGAAACTACCCTAGTTGAAGCGAGTTTTAATTTTTATCTGGCGCTAATACTAAGGCGAAACACAAAGATAAGTAAGTAGGTGAAGAAAAGAGAAAATTGAGAGAAACGGCTGATCGCTGCTTTACGCGGGCCTGCAACGATTATTCAGCGCGCTTTAGAACGGAGTTATAAAATCCTATTAACTTACTCCTTACACAGTATGCAATTCCGTCATTACTAAATTTTACAAAGCCATATATGCAGAGCATTTATTGAACGACTACCCTCATTAGCATGCCAGAAACGGTTATTTTGTATTTTGTCGTGAGAAGTAAATCAGTATGCATTTCACCCAATCAACTGCCCGACTTATCTCTGTAATACTTAGCATTATGTTCATTACCGCTTGCTAAAGCTCATCTAGATCCGGTGATCGTCAATCAACAGGGCATAGCATTCACGACCAATCCACAAGTAACGGTAATGGAACCTCTGCTGTCACCTTGGGCAATTTTGGCTTTACTACTTCTCAGTTTAACTTCGTCGATGATGGTTCGGCATCTGCAACAAGCGTGCAGCTGCTTAATCCAGTGGAATACAATATTGGCTCTCCTGTCTCTCGCTTCGGCATCGATAACCAATATATGTTCGCCTATGCCGAGAATAGCGCTTTCGATACAGAACTAATTAGTTACTTATTAAAAGAACGAAAAGTCGTCTCGACGAAAAAACCCGACAACTACTTCTCTGGTTTCAATTTAAACGGCGCGATCATGACTTCTGATGGCACGGAAGATCTTAATTTCTATCACATTGCGAACGGACAAATTACCGATAATTTTTATCACGTCGCCTCGGTTAACGGCTCTATATTTATCGGCGATGTGTTTATGGATCACGATCAACTCTATGTAAAAGATCAATTTGGTCTGCTGACCATGCCAATATCAGACACCACAAACATCCAAACACTCACAACAATCAATGCCGTTGAATGGCGATTCACTGCGGACAACCAATATGTATATATCGCCGCTGTTGGTGAGGTCGGCATACTCGATACGGAAATTCATCGAATTGACAAAAGTAATTCAAGCATCATCAACTTCTTCACGATTCCTGCCGTGCAAGCGGGTGGCATTGCGGTCGACTCAAACCACTTATATGTAAGCAGTAAAGATGACAATAAGGTCTACGTATACAAAGTGAATGACGACTCAGCCCTTGGCAGCATCGACATTACCTTATCATTCATACGTTTATTTCGAATTTAATACTTTTGAACAGATATAAGTGAGAGCAAGATCGAACCAAACCCACCACAGGCGCTCGTAAACTGATAGGGAAAAATCAGGCTTTGACTTGTTTTAGGGCGAGTATTGTTTGGCTTTGAAATGTGAATGAATGCAAGCTTGGTGTTACTTTGGGACACTCGTACCATCACCGAGGCAAAGCTATTCATATAATGCAGTTTTTTAAAATAAGACGAAAAATAAGATGTTCTCAATAGAAAAGAAAAACCAAGCGACTTGGCTTCATTGCAAAATCAATGAACAAGACGAAATCATTAAATTTGCTCCCTACACCCTAAAAAGCGAACGTTCCGAGTATCAAATCGAACAAGAATACGGGTTGAATGAATACGCTGAGTTCAGCAAGGATTTCGTTGATTTTGAACCGGGAAGCACTGAGGAAATACTCTTATCTTTCGTTAAAACAGGCGACCCGTCTCTACTTGAAAAGGCCGAACTAATTCTTTGTGATCGCCCTAAGAAGAATAATATTTCGCGAAACCTCGCAATCTTCGACCCTAAAAGTGGTCAGTTATATTTTATTGGTGGTTTAGGCCTTATTAGTCCCACCGAAGATCACACCACATTCGTTCTTAAAGACCCTTTATTAGGCGAGTTTTATGGCGAATACCAAGAAGAACGCGGGAACCCCGCAGGCGGGACACAGTACTTCAGCGATGAAGGAATCAAAGGTTCTATTAACAGATCAATCGTAGGCACACTGGAATACAACACTGGCTTGTATCATGCCGAGAGAAAAGCACTAGAAAATGAAAAGCTAAAAGAGAAAGGCTTAAACTGTCCTAGCTTCATCGCTGCTGGAAAGATTCTCAATTACGAAAATGGCAAATTTGGTTTTACTATTTATCGTAGTAACTTAACGCCGGACTACATGTTGAATCTTGGTATCTATGTCAATGAGCAAGGGCAGCTAAAGAAAAACTACTTAGACTATTTGGCCTCTAAATATTCGCAGCTCTACACGCTTCATAGTGATATTGGCGAATCTCATGGACAGCCATCACTGACCAATACGCTTGGCGAAATAGACATTAATCAAACGAACAATAACATTCGTTGTCAGATTAAAGATTTTGAAACGAACCATCCGCTCCCGACGAACACTGATTTGATTATCGAAGAAGGAATTAGCCCCATACCGTGCGGTTGGTATACAAAAAAATCTCCTGCAGCTGGCGCACAACTTTATGACCTTCAGCATGCTCTGCTGCAAGAGTTGAATGTGATTGCACTCACATTGAGTTCAATCCAACATCCTCAACAGAAGTTCAATTATCTCGCGCATCAATGCGCAACGATATTGCTGCATGCTAGTACACAATACGCAATATGTTCCGAGGAAAAGTCACGAGAAGCGATCCAATTTGCGATTGATACCTTCATTGAAATTCTGAAGAAAACGCAGTCGTTCAGTCACTATAACGAAGTCATCTCAGGAGTATTTGCACACAAATTGTTTTCGTTGAGCGATGCATTTTCTGAACAAGTCAAAATCTACGCCGAAGAAAAAGAACCTGAGGTTGTCGCTTAACTAATACAGCGGTGAGATGATGTGATTAAGACGCGTCTATAAATGCGTCTACTTTAGAGCGTTCAGGTATCGATGTTTGCGCGCCGAAACGCGTCACTGAAATCGCTGCAGCAGCATGGGCAAAACGAATCGCTTCATCGATCGTTTTGCCTTCTAACATGGCCGTCACTAACCCCGCGTTAAATGTGTCACCCGCAGCAGTGGTATCAAGAGCTTGAACACGAAAGCCTGCAATCAACTCACTCACCACCGCATCACCTTTCATGCTTAACCAAACACCTTTTGCTCCCAAGGTAATTAGCACGCAATCAATACCTTTTTCATGAAGCACATTAGCTGCTAATTGTGCTGATAAATCATCCGTCACGCCAACGCCAGTCAGCACCTCTGCTTCGGTTTCGTTAGGCGTAATGATATCGACACACGCTAACAATTGATCATCCAACGCTTGTGCAGGAGCTGGGTTTAAAACAACTTGTGTTCCGGCAGCATGTGCCGCTTGAACAGCGCGTCGAACACCATCCATCGGAGTTTCTAATTGGAGCAATAAGGTATCGGCTTGCGTAATCGTTTCAATATTCAGATTCACAAGTTCTTCGGTCAGCGCATCATTTGCTTCAGCGGATAAACAAATACTATTTTCACCACTATCAGCCACTTGAATCATCGCGATGCCAGTGGGTGTTTGGAGTTGGACATGCAGCTTAGAAATGTCGATACCATCAGCACGAAATCGGTCCAACATATTTTGACCAAACGTATCATCGCCGACCGAAGCAATAAAACAAACATCTGCACCTAAGCGCGCCGCAGCAACTGCCTGATTTGCGCCCTTCCCTCCGGGAATCACTTGGTAATTTCGCCCAAGCAAGGTTTCACCTGGGCGCGCAAAGGAAGGCACTTGCAATACATGGTCGGCGTTCACACTTCCCAGAACAACAAGCTGCGACATCTGTAATCCCTTACTTAGAAATAATTTTTAATGGCACCGCGACGGTTTTCTCTACTTGCTCTCCGTTAAGAGCTTTTACCGCCATTTCAACGCCAAGCGATCCAATTAAATCTGGTTGCTGAGCGACAGTTGCACCTAATAGGCCGCGGTTTACAGCCGCTACGCCATCGTCTGTTCCATCAAATCCAACAATTAATACGTCTTTGCCTGCCGCTTGCACCGCTCTTAATGCACCCAATGCCATCTCATCATTCTGAGCAAATACTGCTTGTACTTCAGGGTTGCCTGCTAACAAGTTTTCCATCACATTCAGCCCCTTGGTGCGATCAAAGTCTGCTGGCTGGCTAGCGAGAAGTTGAATGTTGCTAGCTTTAACCGCTTTCATAAAGCCCTCGCCACGCTCGCGCGCTGCCGAAGTACCTGCTAAGCCTTCAAGCTGAATCACTTTTGCGTCTGCACCAACTTTATCAACAATAAACTGCCCAGCCATTTCGCCACCAGCAACGTTATCAGAGGCAATATGAGTGACGACTTCTCCGCGCGAAGCGCCACGATCCAAGGTTAACACGGGGATTTTGGCGCGATTAACCATGCGAATAGCATTGGCCGCCGCGTCTGAATCTGCTGGATTAAGTAAGATTGCTTTCACCCCACGAACCGTCAAATCTTCAATGTTCGATAGTTCCTTGCTTGGGTCGTTTTGTGAGTCGAGCACGATGAGTTTATATCCCAACTCTTTTGCCTTGGCTTCAGCGCCGTCTTTCATCGTCACGAAGAAAGGGTTGTTTAAGGTGGAGACTACAATAGCCAGTGTGTCAGCTGCCTTTGTCATCATAGAAAAAGAAGCCAACACCAATAAGGTTGAAACAAGAGTAATCAGTTTTTTCATCTTTATGTCCTTGGTCTTGAGTGATCGAGACGCCACACTTCGACTCGTTATTACGTCATTAACAACAGATTATTTACTTCGATTATCCACGAGTACCGCCAGTAATATTACGACTGCTTTTGCAATCATTTGATAGTACGACGAGACATCTAAGAGATTCAGAGCGTTATTCAAGAAACCGATAATTAAGGCGCCAATCAGAGTCCCTATAATTCGGCCCTTGCCTCCCATTAAGCTAGTTCCACCGAGTACCACTGCGGCAATAGCATCTAACTCATAACCCATACCAGCTGTCGGTTGCGCAGAAGATAGCCGCGAGGTAACAATGATGCCGGCAAGTGCTGCGAGAAAACCACAGATCGCATATACACCGATTTTAATTCGATCAATATTGATACCAGATAATCTTGTTGCCGCCTCGTTGCCGCCAAGGGCATAAACGTAACGGCCGAAACGCGTGTGGTTGAGTACATACCAACCGGCACCAAAAACGACGACCATAATCCAAACAGGAACAGGAATACCAAACGCATAGCCTGTACCGAACCAAGCAAAACTATCGGCAGTATCAGTAAAGCCAGTTGAAATGGGTCGACCGTCGGTATAAACCAAGGTTACGCCGCGCAGCAAGGTCATAGTCACTAAAGTTGCTATGAAGGCTTGCACCCTTCCCTTTGAAACAATCACACCACTAATAGCGCCGAGCAGTGCACCTGCGAGCAATGACGCAGGAACTGCGATCATTACCGGCACCTCTAAACCAATCATGCTCGCACAAATAGCACCGCATAATGCGAGTACCGAGCCCACACTTAAGTCAATGCCAGCGGTCAGAATCACAAAGGTCATGCCCACCGCGATAATCGCGTTGACAGATGTTTGGCGTAAGATGTTGAGTAGATTATCAACCGTAAAGAAATTCGGGTTTAGAAAAGACACCACTACAATCAAGAGCAATAAAGCGATTAATGACTTCTGCTCAATCAGCCATTCTTTGCTGAAAATTTTGTTACGCACCGCATCGACCACGTTTATGCCTCCACTTCCGCTGTTGTCGCTTGCTGTTGAGTTTGACCCACCGCACATGCCAAAAGTAACTCTTGATCAGCCTCTTCAGCCTTGAACTCACCAGTCAGTTTGCCTTCATGCATTACCAAAATTCGATCACTCATACCTAGTACTTCTTGCATTTCGGACGACACCAAGATGATGCTCATACCCTGCTCTTTAAACTGGTTAATGAGTTGATAAATCTCTTTCTTCGCGCCCACATCTACGCCACGTGTCGGCTCATCCAGGATAAGCACATCGGGTGATGTCATAAGGCCTTTTGCAATCGATACTTTCTGTTGGTTTCCGCCAGAGAGATTACCAATCATCTGCGACTGGCTTGGCGTTTTCACATTGAAGGCTTTGATAAACTCATCCACTTTCGCACGTTCTTGTGCCGTTTCGATGCGTCCTGTTTTGGTTAAGTCTTTTAAAGAAGACAAGGTCATGTTTTCTTTCACCGATAGGCACAACACTAAACCGTCTGCTTTTCGATCTTCAGAAATGTAAGCAATTCCTGCCTCAAGTGCTTGCTGCGGACTCTTTGGTTCGACCACTTTGCCATCGAGCTTCATTTCACCAGCGTTTTTAGATTCAGCACCATAAATGGTTTTCATTAATTCAGTTCGCCCAGCGCCCATTAGACCAGACACACCTAAAATTTCGCCTTTTCTTAACTGAAAACTTATATCTTTGATATAAGCGCCGCTCAAACCAGAAACTTCAAGACAAACACCATCGTGCTGTACAGGAATCCTTGGATATTGTTCTTCCAACTTACGGCCGACCATTAGTTCGATCAATTCATCTTCATTGGTCTGTGCCACCAAAAGTTCCCGAATAAACTTGCCATCTCTTAGCACCGTAATGTCGTCGCACATTTCAAAGATCTCTTTAATCCTGTGCGAGATATACACAATGCCGCATTGCTGCGCGCGTAATTCATCAATGACTTTGAAAAGAGATTTGGTTTCTTTATCGGTAAGAGCATCCGTTGGTTCATCCATGATGATCACCTTGGACTCAAACGAGAGCGCTTTGGCGATTTCGACCATTTGCTGTTCGCCAAAACGCAAGGTGCCTAGCAAGGCTTTGGAACTGTATGGAACATTTAAACGCGCCAAGAGCTGATCGGCATGTTCAAACATTTTCTTCCATTGAATTTTGCCAAAGGCATTGGTCGGTTCGCGTCCTAAGAATATGTTTTCGGCGATGGTTAGCTCGGGAACGAGATTCAATTCTTGATGGATAATACTGATCCCCACTTCTTGCGATTCACGTGGACCAGAGAAAGAAACCGTTTCGCCTTGATAATGAACGCTCCCACCGTCAGAGCTGTAGATGCCAGTTAGCACTTTCATCATTGTGCTTTTTCCTGCGCCGTTTTCACCCATTAAGGCCATCACCCGCCCGGGGTAAACACTCAAACAAGCTTTATCTAAAGCTTTCACTCCAGGGAAAGACTTCTCAATATCTTTCAGTTGTAAAATAGCCTCAGTCATCATCCCATCCCTAAGAGCGCTGCACTCAAAACACAACGCCTGATTGAAATATGACATTGGCATATGGGCTGCACTCGCCCGTCCGAACGACCGCTAAACTATCGCAACTTATGTCTTTGAACTCCTCATGACTAACATAATGACGAGAAATATCAGCGCCTTGATCACGCTCTGCATCATCAAGTAAGCCTTCCAAAATCTGGTGGGCAGAAGGGTTATGCTCTTTTATTTCATGCGCGATGAACACCGCCTCGACTTGCAGTTCCGATAGAACCGTTCGCACTGTATCCTCAAAGCTCGGTACGCCATGCGTTAATGCCAAATCGATACGTTCTACGTCATCAGGGATCGGTAAACCGGCATCGGCTATCGTCATTTCATCACCATGTCCCATACTGGCAATGAGATGTGAAACGTCAGAGTTAAGAAGAGCGCCTTTCTTCATTATGTTTTCCCAAGCAAGCTTTTTTGCGCCCTTAAGCGTAGTCGTTAGTTTTTGTATTGCTTAGCTCTTACGTAAAAATTTGTTTGAGAGAATTTTCGAGAGAGTTACAAACGAAAGATCCTTAAAACAACGAAACATATTTCATCTTTAATTCGCACCTCAGCTGACTTATTCTAGGATGCTATAACACAACAAAAGTCTATCAAGGTGATTTATGTCGTATTTTCGCTCTCTTAGTGTTCGCTCAGTTCGGGCTCTATGCCTTCTTCTTATTGTCTCGTTTTTACCGCTTTCCACAGCAACAGCAGGCATGGTGGGAACGGATCAAATTATTCAGTTACAAACAGCGGAAATTGAGCGCAGCCAAATTCTAGATCGCCTTCAAGCAGATGATGCGAAACAAGCGCTAGCGGCACTTGGTGTCGACGCGGCTGAACTAGAGCAACGCGTCGCAAACATGACAGCAGAAGAACTCAGTGCATTTAATGCACAAATTGACGAATTACCTGCTGGCGGCATTGGTGTATTCGCTTTAATTGTCTTCGTTTTATTGCTTATGATTGTCTTGGACTTACTCGGTACAGTCGATTTCTTCCCCGCAATTAAAACGATTCAGTATTAATCAGTAGGCTCCAATGACCTTAAGCCACCCCTCTTACGCCAGCTTAAAGCTGGCGTTTTTGATTATGTTCTTGAGTGCAGTAATAAGCGGTTGTGCTAGCTATCCGCAGTCTCGCGCACTTATGTCTGAGATAAGCTCTGACATTCCCCGTCAGCATCAACTTGATGTGCCGTTTGTCACCCAAGAAGATTATTTCTGTGGCCCAGCCGCGCTGAGCATGATGCTACAAGCTCAAGGCTTGAATCCTGAACTCTCAACGCTTGTGAATATGGTCTACGTGCCAGAGCGTCAAGGAAGCTTTCAAATAGAGCTTAAAGCTGCAGCTCGCCGCTTTGAGTTAATTCCCTACGAACTCGCTCCAACTATGAAATCCGTATTTCACGAGGTTTCTAGGGGCAATCCAGTTTTAGTGCTACAAAACCTTGCGCTCGGAAGCCATCCTGTATGGCACTACGCTTTAGTAGTTGGTTATGACCTTGATGATAAAACAGTGACTTTGCACAGTGGGCTCGAAGCAAACACAACTATTGCTCTTGGCACATTTGAACGCACATGGGCCAACAATGCGCCGAGTTGGGCGATTGTCATTTTGCCGCCGCACAAAGTCCCCGCCACGGCGTCACCATTGCCTTATCAAAAGACCCTAGAAGAACTTATTGAAGTTGGGCAGACGTCCACTGCCGTGGATGCGTATTACCATGCAAAGGAAGTATGGCCCGGGCAAAGCACATTCAATTTTGGTTTGGCCAATCTGCTCTACCAGCTCAATGAATTCGAAGAAGCACAAACCATGTATTTAGAAGCCATCCTTAAAACGCCGAACATCGCAAGTTATTGGAATAACTTAGCCTATGCCTTGGCAGAGCTATCTTGCGACAATGCAACTCAAGCAGTGCAATGTGCTCTCGCACTCGCGCCAAAAGAACAGAACTTCAAGAGCTCGAGCAAAGACATTGAAGCGATGCTAAACGCTAATTCTGAACCAACCGTGCAGTGCGCAGTACTTCCGAACTGTCCCATTCAGTAGTTAAGATTCATATGCGAACAACATCAAAACCCTTAATACTCATCCTCGCCTTACTGGTATTTAGTGCTTATTCATTTGCGGATGAATCTACGATTGAATGGTCACCGAGCTTTGAAAAGGCAAAGGTGCTCTCGAAAGTACGATCAAGCAAGTTGGCTGAGCTTTCAGGTTTAGTAGCAAGCCATAAAAATGAAGGGCTCTATTGGGCGCATAACGATAGCGGCAATGACCCAAGTATCTATTTACTTGATCCTTCAACGGGTGAAGTCAAATTAGAGGTTGAATTAAAAAACACAAAAAACAAAGACTTTGAAGACATTGCGATCCAACAGATCCAAGGTAAAACCTATATCTTGATCGCCGATATCGGCGACAATCGCGCTGTTCGCTCAGAGCTATTTATCTACCGCATCCTAGAGCCAAAATTTGAGACTGATAGTATTATGCAGCTCGCGCCAGAGCGAATGACGCTTTCTTATCAAGAGGGCCCGCGCGATGCAGAAACCTTAATGGCCGACGGAAAAAACGTGTATCTACTCAGTAAACGAGAAGACAACAACCTTCTTTATCGTTTTGAGTTTAAGGGCAATTCGTCGCTGACTGCAGAATCCATTGGCAAGATCGCGATAAAAAACATTACGGCTGGAGACATCCGAAATGGTGAGATCGCCCTACGCACTTACCCGCAGATTTATTTTTGGCCCGTAAGTGATTTGAGTGTTGAAGAACGCTTACTCACGACTCCACCACAATTATTAGACACAAGTCCTGAACCACAGGCTGAAGCCATTGCCTTTACGCAGGAAGGCGATTTGATATCGATCTCTGAAAAACCGTTCTTCGTTTCTCAGCTCATTAATTTTTATAAGAGAACTAAAAGCGATGAGTATGAGTAAATAACCCTAAGCAAATTCTAAGCACCCTATCTAAAAGCGAATAACAATAATGAACCTATCCAATCCAAATTTACTGCTCATCACTGGCGCCATCTGTATGCTCATGTCTCTTGGCTTAGCATGGCTTTCCTCGCTGATTCTTTATGCCAAGATGAGTTCACTGAAAAAGATCTTCCCTGCGACCCATCAGCTCATTCGTGCACATATCGATTACATGCTGATGTTTATCCTGTTAGTTGCAGCATTCTTCTTACAAGAACGATTTGAGATAGTGCTACCGAGCTGGGTCATCGTCTTGCTCTGTGTTGGCTCACTCTACAACCCTTTCGGTTTTATCATTTTGGCGATTAAGCCCGAACTCGCAAACCCCAAAACCTTTGCCGACAAAGTCAAAACCTTACTGGGTTTTCTTCCTGCCACGCTAGGTTACGGGTATTTGATGATCGCCCTAATCTCGACGCTAATCGGCTAATGCGTTTAATCAAATTAAGGTAAAAATAGAAAGCTAAGAAGAGAGCGAGGAATCTCGCTCTCTTTATTGGTGCTAATCGTCAAAACGAATCTTCGCGAATACACCCGCATGATCCGAAGGATACAAGTTACTGGTATCGGTCATATCCGCCGATGAATCGCCCAAAACTTTTACCTTCACACGCTCAAGCTCACTTCCATTAAGCTTCAAGAATACATGATCAATACGTGATGATAAGGTTGCCGTTTCATCTGATACAGCATCATCAAAGCAGCACGTAAGACCTTCACCACGAATCTTATCTTGCATCAGCCAAGTATCACCATAGCCTGTTCCAGTAGCCTGAAGATAAGGAGGTACCAATGGCAATCCATCTAAGCCTGGAATACCTGATGCAGACTCAAACGGCGTGTCACGAGGGTCACTATTAAAGTCACCAAGCATAATTATTGGGTTAGTGTCTGAGCTTGTCGCATCAACAATTTGAAGCAACTCATTCATTTGAACGGCTTGCAAAGACTTAAACGGCTCTGAACCGCCGACTTCCAAATGCGTGTTCACGATACGGTAGTCTGCGCCCTTCACGTTCACATCTAAGATGTTATAACCACGCGTAAATGAGGCCTGTACGCCATTAATGTCGACCACACCATTGACCGTAAAGTTTCCGCTTAAAGCATTTGAGTAGCTAACTTTCTTACGCACGAGAACAATATCTCTATCTTGTAGACGAACATCTCCCAAGATCGGGCCTTCCGCAGTAATACCCGCAACGAATGGCAACTCAATATCGGCATTATCGACAGACGCTGCCACTTCGTAACTTAATCTACGCGCTTCTAAATTCGCCATAAGAATTTCTAGAAAATCATAAACAACGTCGGAAGCTTGAGCAGGGTTCCCTATCAAAAAGTCACCCGGAATTTGCGTACTCCAAATAGATACTTCTTGTAGGCCAATGACGTGAGGCTTACGGCTCGCAATTTCATCCGCTAATGCACCAGCACGCTCAGGGAAGTTTGTTGCTTGTGCAGTTTGAAAAACTTCAGTAACCGCAAGGGGTACAGCAAGTGGATCAGGATCTTGGGCTGCAGCGAGTACCGGAAAGATATCTGCGCCAAGGTAAACATTACGAGACAAGACTTTGATTTTCTCATCATCAGCAAACGCTAAAGGTGCCGCTAAGCCTAGCGCGAGCACACCCGCTAATAGTTTTGACTTCATTATAATTCTCCATTCTTTTATTTTTATTCGAGCCTTCGAATAGAAAGCAATGATTAGAATGGAATGGGCGGACACGTTATGGAAGAGGCAAACTTATGTTTTGCGACAAAGTGTTCAAAAAACAACCAGAACAATAAATGGGAGAATGTCTTGAGAAACACGAACAATGAAAAAGATTGAATCAAGAGCACCGCGATCTTGATTAAACACACATCAGATCCGTTTATCTGCTAGTATTCCGCCCATCTACAGTAACGCATCATGCGCCGCTGCCTTTCTTTCAATGACGTGAGTTTTAACCGTGTTTTTAGACTTAGACGAACAACTGCTCGACGCAGTAAAAGAAGCTGGTTTTCAATCGCCGACAGCGGTGCAAGAAGCCTGTTTTGAACCCGCCCTTGATGGCCAAGACCTGTTCGTGAGTGCAGAAACCGGTAGCGGTAAAACAGCGGCTTACTTACTCCCAACGTTTGAACGTTTGCTTGGACGCGACCAAGGCGAACCGCTGGCATTAATTCTTGTACCTACGCGCGAACTTGCTCAGCAAGTTCTTCGTCAAGCTAAACAACTAGGTCGTTTTACCGATCTCACCTTCGGTATTGTCAGCGGTGGAACAGATATCAAAAAACAAATTGAGTTGGTAAAAAATTCACCTCAAATCATCATCGCGACGCCGGGTCGTTTATCAGAAGTTGTCACGCGTGACGACTTTGATTTAAGCAGTATTGAAGCGCTGATTCTTGATGAAGCAGACCGCCTACTCGACATGGGCTTTAGTGATGAAGTGTTATCGATTGCGGAACATTGTTTAGCGCGTATGCAAACCTCTATGTTCTCAGCGACACTCGCAAATAAAAGTTTACGCGGTCTTGCCGAAGCTTTGCTAACAAACCCTGAAACACTTGAGCTTTACCAAACGAGCGACAAACACCAAGACATCACACAGCAAATTATTTTTGCTGACGACAAGGCACATAAATTCAAACTGGTTCAGTGGCTTATTGAGAACGAAGAATACAAACACTGTGTGGTGTTCTGTAATTCAAAAGAACAAGCCGACCAAGTTTATCGCGTGATGCAACAGCAAAATATTAGTGCTGGTATTCTGCATGGTGATAAAGATCAAAAGCAGCGTAATCTAGTGATGAGCAAGCTGCGTCGTGAGCAAGTCAAAGTACTGATTGCAACAGACGTTGCCGCGCGTGGTTTAGACATCGAAGGCATGGATTTAGTCATCAACTTCCAAATGCCTCGCCGTGGTGATATCTATGTACACCGTATTGGTCGAACGGGTCGAGCAGGTGAAAAAGGTACGGCCGTGACACTCATTGAGGCGGCTGAATTCAACCTTATGGCAAGTATTGAACGCTATTTAGAACAACGCTTTGATCGTCGCAAAATCAAAGAGCTTGAAGGCAACTACAAGGGCCCTAAAAAGCTCAAGTCTTCGGGCAAAGCTGCGGGCAAAAAGAAGAAGAAAAAGAAAAAATAACATTCTCCAAATAGGGGTCAGAGTGCTTTTACTCTGACCCCAAGTAATTCATGGCTCAGTTATGCCTCTCGTCATTTCAAACAATGTTCAAATCCCTGACTACGAGCTCGATTTCTCGGCGATTCGTGCGCAGGGTTCTGGAGGTCAAAACGTCAACAAAGTCTCGAGCGCTATACATCTTCGTTTTGACATCCCGAAATCGTCTTTACCCGATTTCTATAAAGAACGATTGCTCGCATTGAGTGATAGCCGAATCAATAAAGACGGCATCCTAATCATCAAATCGCAAGAATTTCGAACCCAAGAAAAGAACAAACAAGAAGCCTTGAACCGCCTACTTGGAATCATCCAAAAAGCGACAGTAGTTCAAAAGACACGCCGAGCCACCAAACCAACCCGAAGCTCGCAAAAGAAACGCCTAGATAAAAAGACGCAACGTTCAGAAACGAAGAGCATGCGTGGCAAAGTGAATTACTAAGATACAAAAAGAAAAGTTGGTGTAGAGCCTTTTAGCTACTCATCACTTCACAAGATACTTTGTTTGGGTAAAGCCAAAGTCATAGGCCTTGCTCGATATATGCTCAAGCTCAATATCTTTCTCTGTACGGCCGAACAAACTGATCCCTTCTCCAATTAATACCGGAATCGCGGTGATCGTCATATCTGTGATTAATCCTTTAGACAAAAAGCTTTGAATGACCGAAGCACCATCAATATTTAAACGCTGTTTTCCTGCTGCAGATAAGCGCTTAACCAGATCTTCTGGAGCCTCTTTACTGATAGTAATCTGGTCGGATAACTCATTAGGAACACTAAGATCTCGTTGGCTTAGAACAATCACTAGGATCTCATAAGGCCAAGTGCCAAAAGACAACACTTTCGCATAGGTATTGCTACCCATCACCAAGACATCAACAGTAGAAATAAAATCAACGAAGCCGCAATCTTCGCCTTCGGGAACGATAGCATTGGCTTTGTCTAGCCAATCAAGATTGCCATCTTGTCGTGCGATATAGCCATCCAAACTCGTTGCAATAAAAACAGATGAATCCATGATGTTTTGCTCGCTCATAAAAGGCTCGCTACGATTATTTCCAACCCTGCTTCCAAAGTGTTTTATCTCGAAGCTGCCTCCAATCGATCGCTGTAGTCCGCCTAGAAATGATAGCTTCTAGCAAACAATGGATAACTTCTCCCTCTTCATCAAACTCAACTTCCGCAACCATAAAATGCTTCTCTTTATTTAACGGTTTGACGGCTGTCCACTTACTATTCAAAAGTTTCTTGGGATCGATTTTATTCAAAATAAATAACTCTCTGGATTAAATCAAAAACAAAATACCGAGCTACTTTCAAGGCGAGCAACATCGCTGATAAATGTGATGTTGAGTTCTATACAGATTTCTTCCACAACATATGTACTATCGATAAAATTATTAACGCAACAACTTGAGCTCCTACAAAAATCACTCCGATACCGGCTAATACTGCGTCGCTATTATTCGACTGATCTGCACTAACCATACCCGCGCTGAGCCATAGAGAGGGAGAGAGAAAGATAACGTTCAACAGATTAAGCAAGATAGCGACAATACCGAAAGTTAAACCTGGGCCTGCAGCAAAAGCAGCTAACAATGCGCATACTAACGTTAGGTATGGACCGACAATTGGAACGAGAATAGCGATTATCGCGAAAATCATCGCCGTTATACCTAGTGCTTTCATCATCTCTTCCTCTGCTATTTTTTATACAAGAGTATAAATTTTATACCAACAGTTCCGTCTAGCTAAAAAATGCGCCAGATTAAAAATCATCATCTAATCAAGTAGATAACACTATCTGAATATTTAATAAGAATAAATGTATCACAGGCAAAAGCGCCCCATACGACAAGACTGTACAGCCATGTTCGCATGAGAGCGCAGAGGAGGTTTTATTACTTAGATGCTTCGACAACTTCTGCTGAAGGTTCTACTTCCGCAATCGCATCAATAATCAATGCACATGCCGCATCGCCAGTTATGTTTAAGGCAGTGCGAATCATGTCGAAGATGCGATCAAGTGCGAACAACAAAGGTAGACCTTCGATAGGAATACCCGCCGCTAGCAATACCGCAACCACTAAGAATGAAGGCCCTGGTACACCGGCTTGACCAACAGCACCCAAGGCAGATGTGAGTACGATCGCCACATATGCAGTCAGAGAAAGATCCACATTAAATAACTGCGCAAAGAAGATCGCGACAAGGCCGTAGTAAATAGCATTACCAGACATATTCACGGTTGCGCCCAATGGCAACACAAATGATGCCGTTGAATTTTTCACGCCAAGTTCGTTTTCAACTGTCTCCATTGTGACAGGCAAAGTCGCCATAGAGGATGATGTCGATAGCGCGATCGCTTGGGGCTTTTTCATTGCTACCAAGAATTTTCGAGCAGACGTTTTTGTTAATACATGCACCAACAATGGGTAAACAATAAAACCAAAGATAAGAATCGCGGCCACGTAAACAACAAACAGTTTAAACACAACCATCAAAGCACTGAAGCCGAATGTTCCAACCGCTTCGGCCATCAAGCCAAATACACCGAGCGGTGCGATGAGCATGATTTTGTTAATCATCCAGACCAAGCTACCAACAATTGTATTCACACCATTCAATATGGGCTCGCGTCTTTCGGCCTCTTGCTTTGACAAAGCAATGCCGAAGAACAAACAAAACACCAAGATTTGAAGAATATTCGCATCACTCAATGATTGGAAAATATTCGTTGGAATCATTCCAATCACCGTTGCCCAGAACGTTGGCAACTGACCTTGATCGGTATACTCGGAAGAAAGCATTCCTTCTATCGATGAGACATCAATCCCTAAGCCTGGGCCAAATATCGCACCCATGCCTAATGCTAATGTCACAGCTAAGGCTGAAGTCACACCAAAAAATGCAAGCGTACTTAAGCCCACTTTGCCCGCGTTTGCACTTTTACCCAAACCTGCTGCGCCGGCCACCAATGCGACCGCCACTAAAGGAATAACGAGCATTTTGATCAGATTAATAAAAATAGCGCCAAGCGGCGAAAACATGGAGGCATCTGGTCCCTTTGCGATACCGACCATCGTGCCGACAAGCATCGCTATGACCACTTGAACACCGATATTCCCAATGAAATATTTGCTTAGTAACACGTCTTTACCTCATGAAATAAGGAATTAGCTCAGAATGACTGGTCATTGCGTGCCAGACAGTTCAGCGCCAATCGAAATTTATGAATACATAAAGCAGTTCGAAAAACTCATCAGAGCCATTACTGAATAATTTCTCGTGTTCCTTTAAAAAGTGCTGATAGCACCTTTTGACGTACGCCCTCGAAGCAAACATCCATTGCGGATGCATAAAGAGCCCTTTGGCGTAGTGGTCTTCCCGAGCTTCAAACTACTTCAAACTCGATAGCAAAATAAGATAAGTGCATTAAGCAACTGAAGGACTGAGCGTCTCTCCTTGCCTACTCAATGCCACAAATAAATGGAAATGAATCAGTGGCGAATGTAGCGCCTCAGTAGTGGAATCAATAGTAAAACATTGTCGATGACTGTGAATCATCGTGAAAGGCGAGATGGTTTATAAACGCGCCTATATTACCTCTCTGTTGATCAGGGAATGATGGGGTCATGGTGTTCGATGAAACACCGTTGCGAATGATGAAAATCAATGAATGCAGCTTCAATCTTTTCCAACTCGGCAAAGACCTCTTTAAATGCATCAGACTCCATAATCGCATTCAGATCTTTCGAGCTAGGAAGCACGTATTCCATCACCGCATCGAAGGCCGTTTCTTCAACGCCTCTTGCCGCGTTTAATTCTTTATTAAAGTCGACATCCAAAACCAAGCTCATGTGGAAATCACTTGCACCCAACAATTTGCCAACCTCTGTCACTAAGGAGACAAAGTTTGCATCGTGCCAACACTTTCGAAATTCTTGCGAAGATATATCAGGCTTTCTTTTAACGACGAAAATAAACTTAATCACGCGAATCTCCTTTCACTTGAATTAAATACTTATACGTTCACCACAACGTTAAGCACTTTATTAGCAGTTAAAGAGTTACTCACTAAACACCCTTTTTCAGACTTCTCGGCAATACGCTCAACTTTCTCAGAATCAGTACCAGAAGGCACATCGACCGTAACCTTCAAATCAAACTGGGTAAACTGAGTCACGCGATCTACCTGACCTAAGGTACCCACGACCTCGCATGAGATATTAGTCCATTCTAGCTTCGAAGCACGCGCGATTGCTTTGAAGGTCAAGACGAAACAATCCGCCATCGAAGCAACTAGCAAGCTTTCAGGAGACCAATAACCCTCTGGCCCACCAAATTCAGGCGGCGGCATCGATTCGATTGCGCTGAGACCGTCAGCTTCGAGATTTACCGTTGAATCAGACTCTGAATTGGCAGAGACCGTATAGTGATGAGGCATCGTTTGCATCATAAACTCCCAATAAGATTTGTATTGGAAGTTTAGATGAAAACTGGCGTATTACTCAGCGGATTTAAGCTGATCTAATACTAACTGATACAGATGATCTGGACTGTGCTTTTCAAGCGCGAGACCATTTACATAAAAGGTTGGCGTTTTATCTACTTTGAACGCGCGAAGATCTTTACCCTCTTGCACGATCAATGCATTCATTTCCGACGAATCGATGATCGCTTTTGTTTTCTCGATATTTAGCCCCGCGGCAGCAGCAATTTCCCACGCGCGATCTAGATTAGGTGCATGGTGTGATGCCCATTCTTGTTGTTGTATCAATAGCGCCTCTAGAACTGGAACGTATACATTTTGTTGACTCGCAGCTTCCAGCATTCGTACTACCGTATCCGAACCCTGATGGAACGGTGCATAACGAAGCACTAAACGCACGTCTTGCGGATGGCGCTTCATAATTTCTTTTACATATGGATAGAATGCTCGGCAGGCTTCACACGCGGGATCTAAAAATTCAACGATCGTCACTGGCGCATCAGCAGGCCCCATACTAGGAGAATAATCACGCTCCAACTCTGCACCTTCTGGTAAGGTATTCGCAGAAGTAGATTCATCATTACTGCACGCACTCAATGCAAACAAGGCAACGAAGCATAGGCATAGAGACCGAATGCGTTTACGCAAAATAAGCATGATCAATTTTTCCCTTGTACATCTTTGACTAAAATAACTGAGCGTTTACGCATATTGTGCGAGAAGTAACTTCCACTCATCACGTTGCTGTTGCATCGCGTCTTTAAGTTCTTGATATCGCTTCATCGCTTCAGACTTCTCGTAGGCTTCGCGCACTTCACACTTCTTAGCTTCAAGCCATTCAAGTCGTGCGATTTTGGTTTGATGCATCACTTCAACTAGTTCATCAAACTTTGCTTGCAACTTCGCTTTAATCTCTTCGGCATCGGCATGAAAACGCAGTTTCTCATTAAGATTTTTCATCGCCATTTCTGCTTTTGCTTTGGCGACCTTATGTTCGTCACAGCGTTTTAAGTTGCTCGCTAAACCCAATTTACTCAGGGTAAATATGAACCATTTAGTTGGGTCGTAATGCCACCAACGTATGCCATTGCGATAATCTGTTTGAAAACAATGATGGTAGTTGTGGTAGCCCTCTCCATAGGTCAAGTAAGCCACAATGCCGTTATCACGTGCGGTATTCTTATCAGTATAAGGCTGGCTACCCCAATAGTGTGCGAGCGAATTAATAAAGAAAGTCACTTGTTGAGAGAGCACAAGACGTAAAAAGCCAACGATCAACATGGTGCCAATAATATCGCCATGCCAAACACCAATTACAAAAGGAATACCGAAGTTTGTCAGCACGACTAACTTCAAATAATTGCGGTGCTGCCACATCACAACAGGGTCGCGCTTTAAATCTGGAACGTTAGAGTAATCGTTATAGGTTTCGCGATTATAATCACGCAACATCCAACCCATGTGCGAGAACCAGAAACCTTTTTTTGCGGAATACGGGTCTTTATCGTTTTGATCGACATAGCGATGATGAATACGGTGGTCAGATGCCCAGTGCAAAGCGCTATTTTGAATCGAGAAAGCCCCGCCTATGGCATAAACAACACGAATCCAAGGTTTTGTTTTATAGGTAGGATGAGACCACAAACGGTGATAACCCGCAGTAATCGACATTCCACAAAAACCCATACACAAGAGAGCTGCCACGACCTGGAATATATCGTAGCCCTCAACAAAGCCATACCAAGGCACAACAACTGCTGCAAACAGCCCAGTTATAACGAAAAACAGGACATTCACCCAAAGAAGTTTTGGCTTACCGCTCATTCAAATACCGCTTGTTTTATTTATGACGATGCGCATATTAACAGAGCAAGATGACAATAACATTCAGCTTACAAATGTTTAGTGTTTAGAACTGTTAAATATGCACATTGCATGGCCACTTAAGAGATTGCATCCGCCTAGGGCATGAGTAAAGATGTGCCCCTAACGATTATCTTGCTAAGCCGTGACATGTTGAAAGTAGTATTACGTTTTTTGTTGAGCACTGTAGTTTGGGTTTCGGTCGCACATGCACACCCTCACTCTTGGATAGATGTGCAGACAACACTCACGCTTGATGCAGACGGAAATCTCATTGAGATCACGCAACTTTGGGAGTTTGATGAAGTCTATTCACGCATAGCACTAGAAACCGTTACGAAAGAATACGAGAATGAAATGCTCGGACTCGAAATGTTGGCCCAAGATATGGTTACTAATCTCAAGCCATACAAGTATTTTTCGAGTTTACAGCTCGACAAAATCGACATACCGCTGAGCAAGCCAGTTTACGCGAAGTTTGAGCCATATTCAGAGCAAGGAAAACTCAAACTCAAGCAAATCTTTACGTTTGATACTCCCGTAAAATTAGCAGGAAAAGCAATCACATGGTCGGTATTCGATCCGACGTACTATGTCGCGATGAATCACCATTCAGCCGATGCAGTCAATGTGATTGCGAATGAGAAAACGCGTTGCGCGAAGAAATTTAAACTGCCCTCGCCAACACAAGAAGACATAGACTATGCCGCTAGCCTTGATCAAACGCAGCGAGATAGTGATGGTCTAGGACAACTATTTTCTGAACGAGTCACGATACAATGCAATTAGTCCAAAAATATAATAAGACTCGATTAAAAGCATTCTCGATACGCGCCTTTGTATTTGCCTTACTTAGTTCGCTGAGTAGCACTGTCGCGCTCGCGCACCCGCACAACTGGATCAGTATAAAAACACAATTCTTAGTGGATGCCGACAACCGTTTAATCGAAATTCAACAGTCATGGGAGTTCGATGCCATCTACTCCATGATCACCTCTGCAAGTTTAAAAAACGCTTATGACGACGAGACTGTCGGCCTAAAGCTGATGGCCGAAGACATGCGCAAAAACCTTGCTCGCCACAACTATTTCTCAAACCTAATTGTTGATGGAAACAACATCGATATACCAAGAGCGAATCAAGCGTCGCTGCGTATTGAGCCTCAACCACCGGTAAGTTTTATGACGCTCGACTTTACGATTCGTTTCGAGAATCCCATTAATTTAGATGGTAAAAAAGTCGTCTGGTCTGTGTACGATCCAACCTATTACATTGCGATGAACCACAAATCCGTTGACGATATCTCGATTGTCGGTGGACTGAACTTAGAGTGCGGTAAAGATCTCGTGATTCCAAATCCTACCGAAGAAACCATCGCCTACGCCAATAGCTTGGATCAGTCACGTCGCGACACAGATGGGCTTGGCGATCAATTTGCTGAAAGAGCTGTTATTCAATGCATTTAACTCCCTCAAAGCTTCTAGCTGCAATCTTTCTTTGCCTCATTGCTGGCGGCATTTATTGGGCCACGCTGAATTGGACAGACTGGATGATTTACATCACTAGCCAACAGAAAGAGCTGCACAGTATGTTATCAGAGCATATGTCCAATGTAGCGCAACATCCTGAAACTTACGGCTTAGCCTTAATCAGCCTTAGCTTTTCTTATGGCGTCTTTCACGCCATTGGCCCAGGACATGGCAAAGCTGTGATCATGACTTACGTTGGTACCCAAGGGGCGAGCGTTAAGAAAGGCGCGGCTTTGTCATTTGCCGCAGCACTACTGCAATCAATCGTTGCGATTATTCTTGTCAGTGTAATTGGCCAAATGCTCCAGTTTACCTTTGGTGAAGTGCAAACGATGGGAGAACAACTTACACAAGTAGGCTATGCCTTGGTGATGTCTTTGGGTCTGTATATTTTACTGAAGTCAGGTAATAAATTACGCAAAGTAGTGAGCATCTCACATTCAAGTGCACACTCGCACCATGAGCATCATGACCATGCCCATCCACATGATCATCACTCCCACGCTCACCAACACGAACATCATTCTCACCATGAACATTATGCACATGATGCATGTTGTGGCTGCAACCATGCCATTGAAGTCAAAGACGACAGCACCTGGCTACAGAACCTAACGCTCGTGTTCTCGATGGGGCTCCGTCCTTGCTCTGGCGCACTAATCGTTTTGACCTATGCCTATTTAGTCAATGCCTATGGATTTGGGATCGTCGCCACCTTGGCGATGGGACTAGGCACTGGCATTTCTATCGCGCTCATTGCAGCAGGAACCGTATTCGCGAGAGGGTTCTTTGAACGCCTACTAAACGCTAGCGAATCGAGCTCGACGGCGGTGTTTAGTCATTTTGGCTTATATCTTCAAATAGCTGGCGGGGCACTACTTATTGCATTCGGCTGGGGATTATTATCTGTCACATTGACTCCGGTTGCGGAGCATCCATTACTGCTTGGTCGCTAAAAGACTAAATCAAAAAGTACCCTGACATAAAAAATGACCTCATCTAAGTAAATCGCCTATTAAGCTTTAATACGTATTGCTTCTAAGATGATTAAAAGATGAAAGAAACATGTCTTATTGGTGGCTTACAAAGCTTACTTGTTCGATTCTGCTCATAGCGAGCATCATTATAAGTGCGTTCACAAGCTGGCTACCCGATATCAACACAAGCGATTCTCTGGCTGGGCGAATTCTTGTACTCGCTGGCGGTGCTATTTTTTTGAGTCATTACTGGCTCATCAAACGCGATAACAAAAGATTAGAAGAGATGGAATATCTCGTCACTCAAACGGCCTTATTTAAACGTATTCGTCACCCAATGTATTTCGGCGAGATGTTCATGATGTTGGGTTACGCACTGATTGCTGCGCATAGCCTTACCTTACTGATTTTTGTGCTTGGCATTCTCGCACTAGTGATGCAAGCTAAAGTCGAAGACAAACAGGTTGCAGACAAATTTCCTCAGCCTTACGCACAATGGACAAAAACAACAAAACTAATCCTGCCTTATGTTTACTAACTTCATCGGGCGAGCAAGGCTTCTAATAAGGCAGTATGAACATTCGTTTTGATCTTGAATTAATCGGTAAAAAAATCACCTTAAGACCCCTCACCGCCGACGATTTCGAAGCACTCGCCACCTGCGCATCGAATCCAGAAGTTTGGGCTCAACATCCTGATTCAAAACGCTATCATCGTGAGCGCTTTAAAACGCGTTTTTTTGATGGTGCAGCAGCAAGCGATAGCGCCTATACAATTATCAATACGAGCTCAGGCAATGTCGTTGGTTCAACGCGCTTCTATGATTTCAAACCAGAACATAGAGAGATCGCGATTGGCTACACATTCCTCGCGTGCGAAGAATGGGGAACAGGCGCCAATACCGAAATGAAGGATCTGATGATCAACTTTATTGCGCCTTACGTAGATAAAATTTGGTTCCATATTGGTAGTGAGAATCATCGTTCACGTAGAGCGGTTGAAAAGCTCGGCGCGACATTTCAATACGAAGAAGATGAAGTGCTCGAAGGCTTAGCCTACACAAAATGTTATTACCTACTCGAATTAGAAAAATACAAACAGGCCTGAGGAGTTTTCCATGAAAAAACCAAGCGGATTTATGATTGAGCTATTTCAACAACCAACTTGGGTCGTTATTTGGGTGAATGCGCTGATGGCGATCAACCTGGGCAGCATTGCATTTTTAGAATATGAACTGGCTCAAGCCATTCTTGGTATTTTTGCGTTCCAAGGCATCGTCATGATTGGTATGTATTGCTACTTTGGCTATCAGAAAATTTTAGGCTTAGCGCATCTTCTATGGGTTCCTCTTCTCGCTTACATTCTTGTTTATCTTGGCGATTACACAGGTGCGTCTCATAGCTACCTTGTAGGCTTAGCCGGCTTTATAGGCATCTCATTAGTTTTTGATATCCACGATGTGATTCAGTATTTCAAAAACCATTCTGAACCTTTGCAGAACAATTAAATCTATCTTCGATACCCGCATCAACGCGAATAACCCGACTAACGCGAATAACGCAACAAACGAGAGCAACGAGAACACTTAATGGATTCACTTACCCAAGCTGCACTAGGGGCGACCGTTGGTCATGCCATTCTTGGAACGAAAGTTGGGAGCAAGATCGGTCGACTAGCTCCCGTTTGGGGAGCCGCGCTCGGCACCCTACCTGATCTGGATGTACTTATTCCTTATGGCGGAGTCGTCGAGGACTTTACCTACCATAGAGGTTTCAGTCATAGCCTATTAGTCCAAGCGCTAGTAACGCCTTTACTAGTTTGGTTAGCCATTAAAATTCACCCCCAAACCCACGAACATAAACTTCGATGGGGGGCAGCCATTTTGGCTATTTTTTGGACCCACTCACTTTTAGATGCGTTTACCGTTTATGGCACGCAACTGCTTTGGCCTATTACCGAATACCCTTTTGGTATTTCTAGTCTGTTTATTATTGATCTTACCTACACATTGCCTTTATTGATTGGTTTAGGGATAGCTGCATATGTAGAGTGGAATAGCCGTAAGGCACGCATAGCCAGTGTCTGTGCGCTCGTTATTAGCTCGAGTTATTTAGCTTGGTCGTTAGTCGCAAAATCGACCATGAAAAGTATTTTGCAAGAGACTCTCGTTCAGCAAAACATGAACGTATACGCCGTGCTGACTACGCCAATGCCCTTTAACACCTTGCTGTGGCGTGTCGTTGCGATCAATGACCAAGATTATTATGTCGCACACGTCGCCGTATGGGATTCTCCTGAGTCTGTTGATTTTCGTGCCTACCCAAAAGGTGAAGAACTACTGAGCGACATTGCAGATCAATGGAACGTGCAGCGTCTACAGTGGTTTACCAAAGGCTTTTACCGGGCGGAACTCGTCAATAATGAAGTGGTGATAACTGACCTTCGTATGGGTTTGGAAGATAGTTATGTCTTTAACTTCGCTGTCGGAAAGCAAGTAAAAAAAAGCGCGGATAGCGATTCCACTGATAGAAGTGAGAATACAGAGCGTAGTGAAAATAGAGAGAGCAGCGATAACGGAAACGTGAGCATCGAGCCGATGGTCGCGCGCCGTACTGAAACGCTGCGCGATATGTCCCGTCTGCCGCTACTTTGGGATCGCTTCTTTGATAATGAAGTCTCTTTGCACCCAGAACCTATAATAAGTGCAAGATCGGCGCCTGAAGTTAGCGAATCGGAATAAGAACTTCGTTACGCCGAAACCAAGGAATCGAGGTCGGTGGGTCATAGCCAGCAATCAGCACAGGCCCATCCATTTCGAAGCCCTGCTCTGTAATCCAAGCTTCTAAGATGGTGCGGTTATCTGAAATGTTTTCCTCGCTCAAGGTACCACTAAAACGGATAACCGCCATCTTCATGTCACGGAGCTCTTGAAACTCGACCGCAGCATCTTTCGGGCTCGGCGCAGTCGACAGCTCAAAACTTTCGGGCAGTACAAAAGACATTTGTTCTGTCTTTGCCGGATCCATAAACACTGGCGCAGTCATTGAAATTTCTTGCTCCTTGCTATTCTCGCCAGAGATATAAGCAAACAACTTACGAAAGGCCCCATCCTCTCTAGAGCCCGGGTTCATTGGCGCGGTCACTAATAATAGACGTTGATATTCACGTACTTCGATATTTTCAGACTCCGCTTCTTTCGCGTTCTTAGTTTCAATAACTGAATACGGTGCGTGTTCAATCGTATGCCGTACCAAGCTACACCCGCTTACTAAGAAAAACGTGCCTACTATCAATGCAACAAAAATGTTTTTCCAAACCATTGTTCAATCTATGCCCTCTACCTAAAACATCAAGCTAAGCTCTAAAGCCAGTTCATCGACGTAACGATCGATGCCTAATTGTGTACGGATTGAAAGATTGAAGTGATCAGTTGCAGATGACCGACTTATTAAATTTGCTACGCGCCCGCAGAAACTTTTCGCCAATACGCGACTAATGTAGGAATAAAATCGTCATAATGAGAGAAATCAAAGTGCGCGAGATGCGCCCATTCCGGTTGAGAAGAATACCCTGAGGCATACCATGCAGCATGCATACCTGCATTGTGCGCGGCTTCGAGATCGTAACGAAAATCGCCAACGTAGACACAATGCTTCGGGTCAACTTGCCATTCGTCGGCGAGCATCAATAAAGCGTCAGGTGAAGGCTTAGGAGGGGCGTGCTCACGTGCAAGTACTCTTCCCACTCGCAACTGACTACGATCAAGTTTCAGTTGACTTGCAGGAATCGAATTGCGTGTGACAACGCCTATTTTGATGAATGAATTACTGAGTTTGAGCAGCGTTTCAGGCACTCCAGCAATTACTTCAGAGCTATGCGCGTCGCGCATCTCATGGTCATGAATCGTTGCCTTAACTGAAGATTGCTCATGCTCGGGCAAGTCTTCGACATATCGCAGAATATCCTGCCCCGGCACACATCCCGTCTCTTTGCATAAGAGAACAAAATCGAGACTAGAAGTTACCAAGGTGCCATCTAAATCAAAGATGACTGCCTTAGGTAATTCTTTGACGTTGACACTATCTGACATAAAACACACCCACACCAAGCATTGAACATTGAACTTTTACTAGTATGAGTGAGCTTACGATGAGATAACAGTTTTGGCCTTGTCGTGAAGCTTGCATGATGGTTGCCTGACATACCAAAACATCCAGAGCCTAATCAAAAAATGATCAGGCTAGGCTTATTTGGTCGCCATGTAAGCACGCCAGCCGCCAAGCTGCGTAATTTCTTCGGCGCCTTCTAAACCGTACGGTTCGCAAATGAATCCGCTAACAAACGAACCATCCGCCAGTTTGACCTTACCAATGCCTAAGGGCGCAGGTATTCCTGCAACAAAACTCCCAAACTGTTCAGAGGGCACAGTCCAAATCTCGACATCAATGGCAGCGCCTTTTTCTTCATCTAACACTAGGCCAGGTCTAAATGGAGGCCCACCAGCAAGAGCGTACATACGATACACAGGTGCGGTTTGCGTTTTTAACTTCAGTACTGCCTTGCGCTCCTTCAACTGCCAGTTCAGTGGCAAACCCTCCAAGTGCGCACCACATACAAGCACATCTATCGTTTGTGTTGTCGACACCTGTGCGGCTACTGTGCGCTCGCGAGGTAAATCTGAAGCGCCAAGTGGAAGATCAAACAATGTCTCAAAGCGTTTAGCGATGGACAGCAATGCACGATCAGCAAAGGCAGAGCCCACTAAAGTCACGCCAAAAGGTAAACCTTGATCCGTGAAGGCTGTTGGAATGGCTAAGCCACTCATGTCTAGCAAGTTCATATAGTTGGTGTAATGTCCCAACTGACTGTTACGCAAAACAGGCTCTTCAAGTAGCTCATCAATTGTAAAGAAGCGCCCTGCCGTCGGCGTTAGCAAACAATCATATTGCGCAACAATCGCATCGCATTTTGCTTTCAATTCTTGCAAGCGATATTGCGCGGTAAACAAGGCCGCAGCGCTCGCATTCTTGCCCGGCTCGATGATCTCTCGCACAACCGGAAAAATTGCTTCAGGTTGCTCATCAATTAAAGGTTGTGTTGCCAAGTAACGCTCAGTTACCCAAGGCCCCTCGTATAACAATTTCGCCGCTTCAACAAAGGGCGAGAAATCGAGCTCTTCAATCTGAGCACCGTCCTTTTTAATGCGTTCTACGGTCGCTAAATACGCTTGCTCGTATGCTGCGTCACCGAAGAATTCGAGCTGACCTGATTGGATGACTCCGATTTTCAAATCCCCTGCACGCACACCATATTGCCGTGTTTGATTAGGATAAGGATTGGCACGACTATAGCCGTCATTGTCATCAGGCCCTTCTACGACCGACAAAACCAAGTTCGATTCATCTGCGTTCAGCGCAAAAATTGTCATGCAGTCTAAGCTACGACACGCTGGCAACATGCCACTAGCAGACAACAAACCTCGTGTTGGTTTAACGCCATATAAGTTATTCAGGCAGGCCGGCACGCGTCCTGAACCCGCGGTATCAGTGCCTAAACTAAAGCTTGCTAAACCTAAAGCGACTGACACAGATGAACCCGCGCTTGAACCACCACTGATGTACTTCGCATCGAAGGCATTACGACATTCACCGTAGGGCGAGCGTGTACCATTTAGCCCTGTAGCAAATTGATCCAGATTCGTTTTACCAACAGGTATGGCGCCTGCTTTGATAAGCTGATCGACCACAAATGCAGACTCATCGGGTGTATAGGCGAAGGTTTCACAGGCTGCGGTAGTCGGAATACCTGCCAGATCGATGTTATCTTTGATCGCAAACGGAATCCCCCACAAAGGTAGAGAATTGACGTCACTTGCTTCCAGTTTACTTAGGTAGTCATCAAGCTCGGCGTCGCTTAATAAGTGAATCCAAATGTTCCGATCACTATAAGTCTCCGCGCGCTCACGAATATCAGCCAAGACTTGTCTAGGCGTTGTGGTTCCCGCGGCATAGGCCTGCTTGAGTGTTTCGATACTTAGTGGCGTGACGGCTTGATCCGCAATCGCTAGATTTAAACTATTCATTACTACTGTTCTCTTTGATTATTCTGTTCACGTTTTTTAGACAGACACATCTTTGCGCCTTAGTGCTCTTCGATCACTACTAAGGCTTGCCCTGGAGACACGCGCTGACCTTTATCTAGTAGCACTTGCTTGACGACGCCCGAGCTTGTCGCATGAACAGGAATTTCCATTTTCATCGACTCTAAAATCATCAAGACCTGACCTTTAACAACCTCTGAATCCGACGTAATCTCGCTCTGCCAAACACTCCCTGATACAGGGCTGTCTACAACAATCTGCCCTTCCTCCCAGCTCGTTTCACTCAAATCGAGATCATCTTCAGCCACTTCGAAGTTAAACTGTCCTGTACGATGCCACTCTGCCAACTCCGCTTCAAAAGCGGCTTCGCGTTTGCCCTTAAAGGTATCAATGGATTCTTGATTCTCAGATAAAAACGCTTGATATTCAGATAGGCTGAATGAGCCTTCTTCAACTTTGATCGGGTAAGTGCCAACAGGAAATTGCTCACGAATTGTCATCAATTCGTCGTGAGAAACCTCATAGAATCGAATTTGATCAAAGAAGCGCAAAAGCCAAGGTTTCTCGAAAAACTCGGTGTTCCTATAGCGATTCCACATTTGAAGCGTGCGGCCAACAAACTGATAACCGCCCGGCCCTTCCATGCCATAAACACATAGATATGAGCCACCGATGCCAACAGAGTTTTCGGCTGTCCATGTGCGCGCTGGATTGTACTTTGTGGTCACAAGACGATGACGGGGATCGACAGGCGTGGCAACCGGCGCACCTAAGTACACATCTCCTAAACCCATCACCAAGTAAGAGGCATCGAAGACAATTTTCTTCACATCATCAATGCTTTCTAGCCCATTGATACGGCGAATAAACTCTAAATTACTTGGGCTCCACGGTGCGTTTTCACGAACGGTTTGATCGTACTTTTCAATCGCCAATCGACAAGCTTCGTCATCCCAAGACAGCGGCAAATAAACAGAACGCGATGGCACGCGCAAAGACTGAAGTCGTGTTTTCAAGGCATCTTCGGCCGACTGCAGGTGCAGCATCAACACGCCTAAAGACAGGGTCTGACTGTCATAATGCACTTGAAGAGAACGAATTCCAGGAGTGAGCTCAAGCACACCTTCTATGTCTGCATCTTGCAAGAATTGCATCAAAGCATGAGCTCGAAAACGTAGAGCAATATCTAAGCTTTGCTCACCATATTCGACTAACAAGAACTGATCACCGGCGACACGATATGTCACCGCAACGCCATACTCTTCCGCAGATAAAGTCTTCAAGATCGGCGTGGTTTGAGGCTTGTGCTCGATCACTTCTTTTTCAAAATGCAAAGAACGCAAACAACGCTGCTGACGTGCGTACAACTCGACAGCAGCGGTGACAGACACGGCCTTAAAGCGTACTTTCGCACCCGCTTTGAGCTGACCTAATTTCCAGAGGTCTGCCTGAATAACCGTTGCAGGACAAACAAAACCACCAAGAGATGGTCCATCTGGACCAAGGATAACAGGCATATCACCGGTAAAATCTACCGTACCGAAAGCATAAGCGTTATCGTGAATATTAGAAGGATGTAACCCTGCCTCACCGCCATTTTCTCGTGCCCAATTGGGTTTTGGTCCAATTAAGCGAACACCCGTGCGGCTTGAGTTGTAATGCACCTCCCAGGTATGTTCAAAAAAGGTATCAATATCTTCCCGTGTGAAAAAGTCAGGCGAACCATGAGGCCCGTAGATAACCCGCAGCTCCCACTCGTTTTCAATGCTAGCGAGAAGTTCAATCGGCGCCTGCTCATGGGAGCTACTATCAAGAGAAGTATTGTCATCTGAAGAACTTTCATCCCCAGCGCGATCAATCTGATTTAAATGTAAGACATCACCAATACGCAAAGCACGACCGTTATGTCCGCCAAACTGTCCTAAGGTAAATGTCGAACGAGAGCCCATATATGCTGGGCAATTCAAACCACCTTGAATGCAAAGATAAGCGCGCGTGCCGGCACCAGTAATACGGCCAAGTTTTAGAACTTCTCCCGCGTTAATACTTAATACTTGATTTAGCTCAATGGGCTTATCGTCAAGGGTGGACTCGATCTTGGCACCAGTGATAACCACTTGTGTGCTTGTTTGAAATTGCAGCTCAGGACCTTGAACGGTAATTTCTAGGCCTGCTGCATCATCGGGGTTATCTAATAAGCGATTACCCAACTGAAATGAATAGCTATCAAACGGTCCAGATGGCGGAACACCGACATCCCAATACCCTACTCGGCCCGGCAAATCTTGAATGGTCGTCTGCGTACCGCCAGTGATCACATCAATGCGTGCAGGTGTGAATGTAAAGTCATTCAAATAACGTGTCGTAACGAGACCACCTTCCAAAACAGGGTCGCGTAACAAACCCTTTAGATACGCAAGATTCGTTTCTGCACCGTACAAGCGAATATCATCGAGCGCATCGCGTAAACAAATCAAAGCATGCTGACGATCATGCCCCTTAACGATGACTTTCGCCAACATAGGATCAAAATAAGGAGGTACTTCAATGCCCGACTCAATCCAGTGATCAATGCGCACATGTGGGTAGTCTGGAAACGACACTTTGCTGAGTAAACCCGGGCAAGGTTGGAAATCACGATATGGGTCTTCCGCATACAAACGTACTTGAATAGCATGCCCATGCGCCTTCAAATTTTTACGTTTATTAGCTAGATCAATGTCTTTTCCGGATGAGAGCTTTAGCATCCACTCGACGAGGTCGATGTCAAAGACTTCTTCGGTAACACCGTGCTCAACTTGCAAGCGCGTATTCACTTCTAAGAAATAGAATTTGTGCGTATCGGCATCAACAAGAAACTCAACCGTGCCTGCATTGCGATAACTTACCTGAGACAATAAAGCCTCGGCTGTTTGATGTAGCTCTGCCGCAAGCTCCTCTGGTAAATTTGGCGCAGGACATTCTTCCACGACCTTTTGGTTACGACGCTGGCTAGAGCAATCGCGCTCTCCAATGGCTAAGGCATTGCCTTGTCCATCACCAAACACCTGAACCTCAATATGACGCGCGCGTGCAATGAATTTCTCGATGAAAACACCATCATCCGCAAAATTATTCGCACCGAGTCGTTTTACAGAATCATAAGCTTGCTCGAGTTCTTCAGGATCTACACACACTTGCATACCGATGCCACCGCCACCAGCGGTGCTTTTGAGCATGATCGGATAAGCAATGTTTTCAGCAACACGCAGCGCTTCATCCAAGCTTGGTAATAATTCCGACCCCGATAACAAGGGTACGTTTGCTTTTTGGGCTAGCTCACGCGCTTTGTGCTTGAGTCCAAAGACTTGAATCTGTTCTGGCGTCGGCCCGATAAACGCGATGCCTTCAGATTCGCAACGCTCTACAAATCTCGGGTTTTCGCTAAGAAAACCATATCCGGGGTGGATCGCTTGTGCACCCGACTCTTTGGCAATTGCGATAATTTTATCGATATCAAGATAGGTGTCAGCGGCAGGGCCATCACCTAAGCAGTAAGACTCACTAGCTTGACGAACATGAAGGCTTTGGGCGTCGCTCTGCGCGTAGATCGCAACTGACGCGACATTCAATTCGTTCAGAGTGCGAATGATGCGTGCGGCAATAGCTCCACGATTCGCAATCAATACTTTGTTGAACATAGATCATCGTGTCGGGCCGTCCCGCATGAAAATACAACAGTGGTCGTCCACTGAGGTTGCTGTGCGTTTAGGCCGCGCTCGACCAGACTAAATATTCAATAGGCGTGGGGTTGTAGCCATTGCAAGGGTTGTTAAGTTGCGGACAATTCGAAATAAGCACCACCACGTCCATCTCGGCGCGTAGCTCGACATATTTCCCAGCGCCAGAAATACCATCTTCGAAGGTTAAACCACCCTCTTCTGTGACAGGGACATTCATAAAGAAATTGATGTTATGACTGATATCACGCTTCGTAATTCCGTACTGAGGATTCTCGGCAATCGCCAACATCCAGCTATCACGACAGGCGTGCATGCAACGCTTTTCGAGGTCATAGCGCACGGTATTGCTCTCCGTTGCGCAAGCACCACCAAGGGTGTCGTGACGACCGCAAGTGTCGGCAACAATTTCAAGCATCACGTTATTAAAATTTGATCGAAGCTCTGAACCTGCCGTGAGGTAAACAGCACCCTGCTCGCGCACAGTGTCCATCGCGCTATAACGCTCAGTCGGGTTGTGTGCATTAAAAAACAAGGTGTCAGCGGCTTGGTTGCCTTCTAGGTCTAGAATACGGATGGTTTCTCCCGCATTGACCACACCAATGTAATAGTCCCCTGCATCAACCACTTGTCGGGTCAGTGCATTCTCAGGAAGTAATGTGCTCTCAATAATCATGCCGTGCCCCCTAAGCCCAACTGATACAAGGCATTGTTTGCAAATCCTCGTCCATTTTCAGGGCGGAAATTCTTACAGTAATCATCTTCGGTGACAGGCAATGCCTCACCCAATTCAATTTTTACGTCCATTGTTGGGTAGCTTGAAGACTGATCTAAAGGATGTGGGCAGGTATGCAGCACAACAATGGAGTCCATCTCCATACGCAAAGTCACTGAAGCACCTTGTGTATCTGCCGAGGCATCAAGTGCCATCTGACCTTCAGAATTTACCGAGACCTTACTAAACCAATTAATGTTTGCCGCCAAATCTGCGGGGCCCAAACCATATTTCGCAAGCTCTACTAAGGTCGCGTCGTGCCCATTTTGCAGCCAATCATTTCGATCTGTTTGATAGTCACGCGCACCCCAGCGCGCCTCAATATGGGAGGCATGAGAATTACCACAAACTGATTCGTGCCAGCCGAGAGAATCCTCAACGATCGAAGCGAAAATTCGCCCCATATCTGAATACAAGCAATTGCCTTTTGTGAGTTTAAATGTGTGCTGGCACTTGAGGGTATCAGGCGCGTTGTATCGCTCTAATAAGTCCTCGGGGTTATAAAACAACATTCCAACGTTGGCGCCGCCAAGTAAGTCTGTTAGTCGTAAAATCGTGCCTTTACGTAAGCGAAAAGACCAATGTGAGCCTTCCGCGATTTGAGTGGTGTAAGAAATAGAACGGATGTACTCGCTCATAACTTGTCCTTACTTTCTTTTTTAATAGATGTAGCCGCGCAAAACACGACTGATTGCTAATGTCTCTTATTACTTCGATCTAAATAGGCTTATGCAACCTGTTGCGGAACAGGCTGAATGTCATCATCGATTTCTCGATACAGGTCATGATCAACCTGTCCTACCGCCAAATCGTAGGGAATGCCCGCGCCAAAGCGCTGAGGCGCTTGCTCGTCATGACGTAACTTATCGAAGACCCACAAACGTGTGCCAAGATAAAAACCTTCTTTCAGGTCATGTGTGACCATGAAGATAGTCAGCTTGTGCTCTTTCCATAGCTTGAGCACCAATGCGTGCATATCTGCACGTATACCCGGATCAAGCGCACCAAAAGGTTCATCCAATAACAGAATTCTCGGTTTACCAAGCAAGGCTTGTGCAATGGCCAAACGCTGCTTCATGCCACCAGATAACTCATGCGGGTATTTGTCGACCGCATAACTCAAGCCAACTTGATCTAGTATTTCTAAGGCTTCTTTTACCGCTTCTCTTCGCGCTTTGCCGAACAGCAAACCCGTAAAACCTTTACGCTGAAAACCTTTGCTTGTCACAACGTTTTCTAAAACCGTCATGTGCGGAAACACCGAATACTGCTGAAACACAATGCCCCGATCAGCTCCGGGTTCATTCGGGATAGGTTTGCCATCGAGCAAGATTTCTCCGCGGCTTGGCTCAACAGTTCCCAGTAACATGTTTAAGAAGGTGCTTTTGCCGCAGCCAGACGTGCCAACTAAGGTGACAAATTCACCCTGCTGTACGGTAACATCGAGCCCTTCAAGAACGACATTGTCGCCATAGGTTTTCCAAACCTTGTTCACCTGAAGCATCGGGGTATCAGACGTTTTTTCTATTGCTGAAGAATCAATCATGCTCATTGCCTTATGCTCTCTCATTCCAAGGGAACAACGTTTTGTTCAAGTGCTTTAAGCCTTGATCGATAAAGAACGCGAGCACAGTAATCCATGCGACATACGGCAAGATCACATCCATCGCCATATAACGTCTTACCAAGAAGATGCGGTAACCAAGCCCATCGGTTGAGGCTACGGCTTCAGCAGCAATCAGAAACAGCCACCCAGCACCTAACGATAAGCGCACTGCATCAATCAGTTTTGGAAGGATTTGTGGCAGTACCACACGCATTAAAATCTGACTCGTATTGGCACCTAAAGTCTGTGCTTTAACGAGTTGCTCGGGCGGAATCTCTTGTGTTCGTCGTTGAATATCTCGCGCAATAAACGGCGTAATGCCGATGGCAATCAAGACAACTTTCGAGAGCTCACCTAGACCAAAAACGATGAACAAAATTGGCAGGATGGCTAAGGGAGGAATCAGTGAAACGACCGTCAGTAAGGGGGATACCCAAGCGGTAAACAAAGGCAAAGCGCCAGTGATTACTCCAACAAACAAGCCAATGGCCGCAGCGATTAATACACCTAGGCCAAGACGTGTGAGACTACTCGCTGTGTCCTGCCAAAAAACATAGTCGCCTGTGCGCTTGCTCGGCTCCAAGGCCATTCTTGATAAACCATCTCCAATTTGACTAAAACTCGGGAGGAGCTTGTCATTAGGATTCACTTCTAAACGCGCATCCGAACTCACCATATAAAGCACGATCAGCAGCACAAAAGGTAGCAAGCCTAAGAACACTTGGAATGTTCTATCTGGCGTCTGGTTTATCAGTTTCTTCATGGCCTTGGCCTCACATCAATACAGGCAGTCGTTTATGCTCTATAGCTTGCCGTCAGCAGCCATCTGCATGTAGCTAGGGTCAAAACGGAACTTCACGTTTGATGCATCACCGAAAGTACCCTTTGGCATTTCAATTCCGACAAATCCTGCATCTGGAGCACCTTCACCTAACAAGCCATGCTTGAAAGAAAACTCCGCAACATTTTCCATGGTGCTAACAAGCGCATCACTATTTGTTAGTTCAAGTGCTTGCGCTGGCGTGTAGAACATTTCAGTACTTGCTAGTTGCGCTTCATAACCAGTCAAGTCAGTACCTGATGCTTCTGCCATGTACGTTTTTGCAGAAGTTGCTGCATCATCAGAGCCACTCATTAAGCCCATGATTTCGTACCATGCGCCCACTAAAGCTTTTCCGAGATCAGGGTTTGCAGCCAAGGTCTCTGTATTAATCACAAGCAAATCGATGATTTCACCTGGAATCATTGAAGAGTCGAATACTTTAGTGCTGTTTGGCATCGCTTCGATTTCGCTGAGCAAGGGATTCCATGTTGCAACCGATGTAACGTCATCTGTGCCATAAACAGCAACCATGTCTGCATCAGAGGTATTCACAACAGTGAGATCTTTTTCGGTTAAACCAACCGTTTCAAGACCACGTGCTAGCAAGTAATGCGATACGCTCAACTCAACCAAGTTAACGTTTTGGCCTTTGATGTCAGCTAGGGAATCTTTGCCTTTCAACACGATACCGTCGTTACCATTTGAGAAGTCACCAACTACGAGCGCCGTGCTATCTACACCACCTGCGGCTGGAATCGTAAGGGCATCCATGTTTGTCATCGTACAAGCCGCGAACTCGCCTGCAGAGTATTGGTTGATCGATTCGATGTAGTCATTAATCTGAACGACCTCAATATCGATACCGTATTTGTCGCCCCATTTCTTCACGATGCCTTGCTCGGCGCCATACGCCCAAGGCATCCAGCCGACATAAATCGACCAGCAAATTTTGAAGCTATCAGAAGCTTGTGAGACAGATGAAAGTGAGAACGCAAGAAGAAGTGCTGCGATACGTTTCATGGATTACCTCTCTTTTTGTTTGTATTACACGGAGTACCCTCGGCATGCACCAAGCAAGTCTCCCGGGCTTTTATCCCGCCGTGTAACCCATGCTCTTCTCAGAGGAGAGGTCGAATGCTCTCGGACCAGTCGTTAAGCGATTGGCTGTTTACCTTATTTTGCTTAACCGGAACCCTAGCGTTCTATTTGAAAACCAAATTGTGTTGCCCGGTATGACAAGGGTACGGACAGGTAGTGAGTTGCAAACGCTGCGCCAAGGAGTATTTTTTTATATATTTCATATATTTAAAAAATACTGAGGCCTAATCTAGTTCAGTAAACGATGCGCTCGAGCACCAGAATTATGCGCACCATAACACTGCGCACCAAAATAACTCATCACTCTATTTCGACATGAGCGAACGCGTACCATCCATGACAAGTGAAAAATGAAATTCCAAAACATCGCCTGAGTAATATGAATCGGCTTTGACTTGAGATAGCTCAAGTACCGGATTGCAATGCTTTGAAATACTGTAAAAAATAATCAGTGTTGATCAGCATGAACGAACAACAAACGCTCTCAAGAAAAGCCAATCTTCCTCTACTTCTCTTCCATGGTTTGGGAACCATACTCGGTGCAGGAATTTATGTTCTTGTCGGGAAAATAGCCGCAACGTCAGGAACACTCGCCCCCCTTGCATTCTTGGTCGCAGCTATTGTTGCAGGGATTACGGCACTCAGTTACTGCCAGCTGGTTGTCATGTTTCCCAAACGCTCGGGTGAAACGCATTATGTTGATGCGGCATTTCAACAACCCTTTCTAACGCGTGTCATTGGCTTACTCGTGGTCTTTACGGGCATTGTGTCTTGCGCAACGCTCGCCAATGGCTTCGTTGGCTATTTGCAGTCTTTTTATCCAATCGAAAGTTGGATTGCGATTTGTATCGTGGTGATAGGAATGAGTGCGATCGCTTTTTATGGCATTGCTGAATCACTATGGGCCGCAACAATCGTCACCCTTATTGAGATATCAGGTCTGGCTTTAGTCGTTTTTTATGGCGGCAGTCAGGTCGAACTCACAACCACCTCACTCAACGAACTATTTGTTCCGACTTCGACAAATGATTTCGGTTTAATTTTAGCCGGTGCTTTTCTAACCTTTTATGCATTCATTGGATTTGAAGACATGGTCAATATTGTTGAAGAGGTCAAAGAACCTGAACGCACGATGCCGCGTGCGATTATTCTCGCTTTGTTAATATCTTCGGTGATCTACATTGCTGTCGCGGTTGTGGCCATACTAGCCATGCCAATGGCAGAATTAGCCAATTCAGAGGCCCCTTTAAGAGCACTGTTAGAACGTTATGACACTAATCTAGGAAAATGGATTTCAGTGATCAGTTTATTTGCCATTATCAACGGGGTTCTCACCCAAATTATTATGGCATCGCGCGTACTTTACGGCATGGCGAATCAACAACGTGTACCACAAGTATTTGGCCTCATTTCTGAGAAAACCAAAACACCTTGGTTCGCGACATTCGCCGTAACTGGGGTAGTTTTAATGTTTGCCCTCGCGCTACCGCTCGTCACACTTGCTTCTTACAGAAGCTTTATTGTGCTGTGTGTTTTTACTCTCGTGAACGCATCTTTGGTTGTACTCAGACGAAACAAAATGACGGAAGACTTCACGTTAAAAACACCCGCTTACCCTTTGTTAGGAACCATTATCTGCATCGCCTTGCTCATCTTTAAAATCGCATATTAACGCTAGTTTGACGCACGATACTTAGGTAAGCTGACGCAAAACAAATTCCTTAGCTGTCAGCCCTCCTATGAAATTAACCACTACCCTCACGTGCCGAGATCATACATCGTTATTGATCAGTGAATTTAGCCCTGAAAATCCCCCACTCGGCACCATCGTTATTGCAAGTGCCTTCGGTGTAAACCAAAGTTTTTATTGGCCAATGGCCGAGTTCTTTGTCAAACAAGGCTATAAAGCGCTTTGCTTTGATTATCGAGGAACGGGCGATAACGAATCGCTAACGCGAGAAGACTTTGAGCTGAGTGAGTGGGGAACACAAGACATAGAAGGCGTGCTGCGTTATGCCATATCAAAGACCGATCAGGTGTATTTCATTGGCCATAGTATTGGCGGACAACTACTCGCCTTAGCCCCTTCGAGCGAGCAGCTTAAAAGTGCAGTATTTGTTGCCGCGAGCGCGCCCTACTGGAAGCGATGGCCACGCCTTGCGGATGGACTAAAAATTCGCGTCAATATTGGTTTTATCCTACCCATCGTAAGCAGAATTTATTCGCCATTCCCTGCTGACAAATTCGGGCTAGGCAATCAAAACCTGCCTTCAAAAGCCGTACAACAGTGGGCTAAATGGATGAGTAAACCAAACTATTTGCTGGATCCGAGTTTCGGGCTTGATTGCTCTCGTTTTTATTCAATGCAAATACCTATTTTGTCTTACGCATTCTCTGACGATGCGCTCGCGCCGAAAGAAAACATTAACCATCTTTTGCGTCAGTTCCACGAAGCTGATTGCGAACTAAAACTAGTTAAACCCAAAGATGTGGATGCGAAACACATCGGCCATACTGGAATGTTTAAAGCTAAATTTGAAAGCACCTTATGGAAAGAAACATTCGAGTTTCTGACAGCACACAACTAATACCCACTTCATTAAAAAATAAGAATAAGGCAACGATCATGAATCAGTATTTAAAGATGTTTGAACAAATGGGCGGAGAAGGCTTTTCAAAGGGCATTGCAACGGTTGCACCCTACTTCGAAAGCATCGACCCTTTGGTGACCGTATTACGCCCTGGCTATTGCGAAATGATTCTGAAGAACCAGAAGAAAGTGCAGAATCATCTTGGTTGTATACATGCCATCGCTATGTGCAATGCTGCAGAACTCGTTGGCGGAGTTACAACCGAAGTCTCAACACCAGAAGGTACACGCTGGATACCAGAAGGCATGAGCGTGAAATACCTCGTGAAGGCCAAAACCGACTTGATCGTAAAGTGTGAAGCTGACGATATTGATTTCACACAAGACGGAAAAATAGATGTGCCCGTCGCCGCCTATAACGACGAGGGCGTGAAGTGCTTTACAGCACTAATCACGATGAATGTGAAGCGTTAGTAGCGCAAAGACCACGACAAACCAAAGGTCCGCGCATCATTCAAGTTGAAATCATCACTGATTAAACCAACGTTCCACGCCTGCGACTGTAAATTGAGTTCTAGTGCCTGCGTTTTTAGATCAATGACAGTTTTAACACCGAGACTTTCAGTAACTTTATAGCCGAAACCCAAGGACGGGTAGGTATAATCATCATAGTGAAAAACACCTGCATAAACGTCCCAGAGTTCATCAAAACCGTATAAAAACTCTGCATCGTATCGAGGTTCGAGTTTTAAACGGTGATCATGATAGTCTTCAACGCCAGTCAAAATGGGTTTTACGTCAATCAACCCCTCAGGCGATATACTTAAACGGTTAGATGTCGCATTGGCGGCAGTATAGGGTGCCTCTTTTATAGTGATTTCATTGACCACATCTAGAAAAGATATTGATAGCGCGAGACTATCAGTTAGTTTTGATTGCACATGAAAATCAAGGGTGTAACCGTAGCCTTTAGGTCTACGAGCAATTCGATCAAGAAGCTTATCTTTGCTGTATACGTAGTCTAGAGCTATGTCGCCCACGTAATCATCATCAGTAACTTCAACGCGGCCATCGATAAAGCCCTGCATATAGCTTGTGACTTGTAACCAGCTTGCGTCAGCACTGATCTTAATGTCGTTATTTACTTTATATTGATACCCTAACTTCAAGCCGGTGGAACGCATGTGTAAAACATCAAGATACAAGTCATAAGTCCGGTTCGTCTCGATAGGTTTGTCATTCTTTTCCCGAAAAACGAGCTCTGCAACGTCCTCAGTATAATTTAGCGTGTAGTCGTACCGAGCGACAGCCGCTAGTTTAAGCCCCTTATATACTCCACCGATTTCCCAAATATTGTGAGTAAAAGAATGCTCACCTCCATCGAAGTCCTCACCCTCAAACTCATCTAAAACAATCTGGGTAATCGATGACGTCTGACTGTGCCCGTAGAGATTTGCGTCAAAATAAAACTCAGTTTCGTTCGCTTGGAGTACGGAGCTAAACGAAATAATAAAAAAAGAAAAAGATATTAAATATCGAAACATCACTACAACTTAAAAAGAGGCCGAAGCCTCTTTAAAAAATGAATTAAAAGGATAATTAAGCGCTAGAACAGGGATTCGAGTTCTAACTTATCGGGATTACTCTCGTCTGCATAGATCAGCAAATCAACACCGTTGCGCTGTTCATACCAACCGTACAAGAAGTCACGTTCATCGGTAACTCCATCGCGATTTGAGTCCAAGCGCATTTCTACGGAAATTTCTTCTTCACCAGGATCAACATAAGTATCAATTCCTAGCTTTATTTGAATACCCTCCGCTGGTTTCTCTAGATATAGATCACCTACGTAATATGTATCTTCATATCGAGAAGAAAATAATAAAAAATCATAATCAATACTGCCGTGAAGTTTGATCCAATGGCCAGGATAAGAGAGATTAAGTGCTATATCAGCGAAAAACTGCGAAGTCGTATCGAAAGAAAAGTCCACAACAACCACATCAGAAACACCGGATAAACTGGCACTAAAACGCAAGTCAGCACTAATTCCTAGAAATTCATTATTGTTATCATCACCATCAAAATAGACCTCATCTGACTCGTAGTAACAAGAATAGGACTTATGACACTTATCCAATAAAATGGCCCAATCACTTAAATTAGAATCATCGAGAGAGATATCCAGCCCAAGTAAAAAGTTTTCGCCTGACTGGTTTCCAGCACTCCCCATCAAAGATAAAGTCGCTTCGCTGAATTCTTCTACATAAATATGGTTGAAGTACATATCATATAAGTACTCTTGGCCCTCATACTCGACTACCTCTTTGTAAAAGCCATTTGACTTCTCTTTAGAGATCACAAAGTCTCTGAGCGAAAGATCGATCTGCCCTACAAATGTTAAAGGGTCTGGAATATCTTCTGTTTCTATTTGAGAAACGCTTGCATTTAATTGAGCATCAAGTTCTGAAATTGTCCAATCTGACTGGTGCAACAATATGCGTTCAAACGAATATTCGTCACTATACGTCTGAACAGCTATCTCTTCTCTGACACTCCCCCAATAAAAAGCACGAACAAAACTTTCACTAAGGGTCAGTTCAACTGTATTTGAAACAATAGATCCTTGCAGCGCCATATCAATAACACCGTGATGCGTTTCATTATTCACTTTATCCGCTTGATCTTTTGGATCGTCAAAAATAGTTATGTCACCATTCTCAAAAGACTGCTCAACAAGAGCCAACGCATTTAATTGGACCGACACATCAACCGGCAAAGTGCGTGGAATATCTTTACGACGCACCATAACATCATCGTTCACAGAAAAAGTGCGGGCGCCTTCCTCGTCTACAGTTACGTTAACTATAATAATGCTTTGATCTCGCTCATCTACAATTTCAGTACTCCCTGCAGGGATAGTAAGCTCTGCTAAATCGGGATTCCCCATTTCATATGTTTTAAGAATTGCTTCCAGCGATTTCATAATAGCTTTATAAGCATACTCAGCATCTTCCGAGCTCATCATTGATGCAGCATCAAGCTGAAACTCAAAGCCATCCAACACATAGCCTACAGATTGCAACTGAGTGCCTTCAGGGTCTTCAATAATTGAAGAATCAATGGCTACTCCTAGCTCACGAACCTCTTCGACAAAACCTTTAATTTTCTCGACTCCCTCGATGAGATTTGAGTCACTCGGGACTCCTATCGAACCAAAATCAGCGGGTTCTTGGCTATCAGCTAGCGCTGCAGCAAAATTGAAATCTCCGAAAGCATCAGCAATCGCAACAATAAGGTTTGGCGACAAATCATCAGATAATTGGACATGGATACTCACCCTTCTCACTAGTTCAGCTGCTCGAGTATAAATTTCATTCATACCGGTAACATGATCAGACTCCGCATTGTCTGGAACACCATAAAGCTGAAAAAAATCAGCAAACTTATCCAGTGATGCAAATAGATTAGCGCTTGAACCAGATGCATGACTATCATCCTGCACGGCAGAAATCAGGGCAGAGTTTATTGCGGCAAATTTAAGAGCTATGTCTTCACGCACACTAACGCGAGCGACAGAGTCGGTGTCAGTAATATCGTGCGCAACGATCTGGGTAATATCTCTCGCTAAACCAAAACGGTCAGCGATCCTGCTATTCGCTTCTCTGATCTTATTTTCTAGTTCGAATTGATTAGCATATGAGTCATTAAGAAATAAGTTCGCGGCAATATGCGATAGTGGAGAAATAGTCCCCTTAAGCGTCCCATCTGAGCTGATCAGTACAGCCGTCATATGAAAATTTTCTGGAACAGGAACCCAAGAGCCAAAAGAATAACGATCATCATCTGAATCTGGTGAGCCATCGACATCACAGTGTGGGTAAATATCACACCGCATCTCTGAATCACTCATCGAACTCATTTTGAGATATAAAGGAGCAGAAGCAAATTCATTTGGTAGCTCAAAGAAGAAAGAGCCAGATTCGTCTGTAATGGCCTCTGCAATTGGAGTGTTAGAAACTCCTTCGATAGGGTCTATTACGTATGCTTCTACAAGCGCATTATGAATGATCCCTTTCATTACCTGACCATCGATCGCGGGCCCCGAAGACTCTACAACTGGTGCGGAAGATGATGCGCTCTCACCTGAACCGCCTCCACCACAGGCGGTTAATATAGCCATTGCGGCCAACACTACTATTCGGCTAATTCCCTTCATATACAACTCCATTATGAGGCGCCCTCGAGATACCTCGGAGCGATATTTATTATTAATTATAAAAGTTACAAACCGTTACATTGTATCGACCTCATCATAGAAAGACCTTGATCAAACGCATAAAAAATACTGTTTCTCAAGGCCAAACTCCGTATTCATCGTTTCAATGTGCATTAAAATTTAAAGACATTGCCCATCAAATCTATTCCAAATAGAATTCAAAGTGCATTTTTATATAAGTGCACGAAATATAATAATGAATACATAAAGGAATAAAATGAATAAATTTATTGGGTCATTAATCGCTATATTATTTGCGATCACCATGACTGGTTGTGCAGTCACTCCGAAACAACCTATCGCGATGGATCAGGCATTCTTAAGTAATAATGAGAAAGTCATTGGAGTTATTGTTACTCCTCTTCCTGAAATGGATATGGCTTATCCTGGAGCAAGTTGCTTACTCTGTTATGGCACAGCAGCTGCCATGAATAGCTCATTAAGCAGCCATGCTGACACGATTTCTCTAGAAGAGTTAGAGCAAGTCAAACATGAACTCATTTCTTCTCTATCGTCTAAAGGCCACAAGGCACTACTGATTGAAGAAGAAATTGTTGTAAAAGAACTAGCTTCATTCTCGGCAAAAAACGAACAGACCTCTGACAAAGACTTCTCAAAATTAGCATCGAAACATAACGTTTCTCATCTACTCGTCGTAGATATAACGTTTGCCGGTTTCGTGCGAGATTACTCGTCATATGTCCCTGTTTCTGAACCAAGAGCACAAATTTCTGGCACAGCTTCAGTCATTGATGGAAGTACTAATGCTTACTTGTGGTATTTACCTCTAAACATCCAAAAGAATGCCGATGGCGAATGGGACGAACCGGACCTAGATTTCCCAGGTTTGACTGACGCTTTCTATCAAGCAATTGAGTCAACAAAAACTGCCATCAAAGAACCGGTAATCTAAGAATGGTTGTTTATAAAAGGGCCTTTGTGGCCCTTATTTTCATATTAGTAAGTGCCTGTGCTTCAAAAAAGCATCATGTTACACATCAAGCCAGCAGTGCAACCATAGACAATGAAACCCAGTTTATGGTCGATATCAAAAACAACCAAATAGGTTTTATTTTCGAACAACAGGCTGATATCAAGAGTAATCGGGGCACTCCATTGATGTACTCGGGCGATGCCGGCGTAGTCGGCCTAGTACTTCAGGTCGCTACACATGCTGCAGTTGTTAACGCCATGGAAGATGGTACAACTCTGAGCATTGATAAGGATGTTGATATAAAGCTCATGCCGACGTTAAACCGCATGTCAGCAAAAACTCTTTTCAGTGACCTTATCAACACTCAGGGTTTTACCCTGAAAAAAGACGATGAGTTTATAACCGTCCAGGATAGACAAAACACATTGTTGATTGAAATGCAGCCTATGTTTTATGCCTCGAGCAACTACAAAGAATTGCGTTTACAAGTCGCAACGAGCCTTTATAGCTCTAACGACTTAAGTCAATCAGTCTACAAGAATATGATAGAGGTTCACGGCTACACTAAGATTGCTCTCGATAATAGCGAAGATGAAATTGCCAATGCCATAGAGTCTTCAATGAAAGAGCTTGTCAATGAGGCAACCGCTTTAGCGTTAGAAGACGCACAGAGCAAACTGCCGCGTTTAACGAAAGCGAAAACATATGCCTACTCGAGCGCACAAGGCCCTCAGTACAGCAGAGCCTATTACGCATCAGGGGCTTGTAATCGTTACGTCATTCGGAATCTTAGGAATTGGATAATATCTATTCCAGCTACGAAAATGATATCACCCAAAACTGCATCTACCTGTATTAGCGCCCTTTAGGCGCTAATTTTTCTCTCTATCATTGGAGCTCAATCACTTCTCTGGAACAGGCGTATATTCGCAACTATCTCCAGGGATTTTTGGAAACTTCCCTTATTTCCAATCACGGCTCGCTTGATCAATTCGTTCACGACTAAACGACACAAAGTTCCAAAACATATGTGGCGCAGTTGGAAGAGCTTCGCCACCGAGCATAAGCACGCGAGAATAACTCCAGCACTCCAAACATAAGTCATGCTCTTCAAGCACGACTGATTCATTGGCGCAAAACGTTTCACCACCAATTCGCACTTCGCCATCGAGCACATAGATAAGGCAATCTTGTTCTGGGTTTGGGCGATCAAGCATTGATCCTGCTTTCGCAATCACGTCGAGATAAAACATGGGCGAATAGGTTTTAAGTGGTGAGGTCATGCCAAAGGCTTCGCCTGCTATCAAACGTTTGATCACACCATCGTGCATGAAATGCGGCAACTGTACTTTTTTGATGTGCGTGAAGCTTGGCTCGATTTCCGCCATGTCCTCAGGTAGCGCAACTCAAGCTTGAATGCCGTGTAGGCGATGTTGAGACGCCTTCACTTCAATCGTTTCGCGCTCCGAATGAACAATACCTCTACCCGCGGTCATCCAGTTCACATCACCGGGCAATACCTCAAGATTGTTACCCAAGCTATCTCTGTGCAACATGGCACCCTCAAGCATATAGGTACTTGTGCTCGAGCCAATGTGGGAATGAGGACGAACATCAACGCCCTCGCCCGGCGCGAAATCAGCAGGCCCATATGATCAAGAAAAGTAAATGGACCAACCATTCTCTGCTCTTTATGAGGGAGAATTCTGGTGACACTAAACCCATCTAAATCTTTTACCTGCCCTTCAATTTTACGCGCCATAAACGTCTCCAAAGATATTTAAGTGAATTACTCCACGCCAATCGCTCTCAACACACTTTGTTGTGTTTGAGCACCCATTAGCCATTGTTTGGTACCTGCTTTTGGATTAAGCACCAAGGTGGCTGGCAATGCACCAGGCGTTTCTTCTCCGAACATAGATGCGGGATCATTGAGCAGCATAGGAAGTTGCAGATTAAATTTATCCGCTTCACTTTGTAGTTTGTCGCCACTGAGGCGATCAAAATTGTATGCAAATACAGATAATTGGGGATGATTATCCAGCTCGTTGAGTTCAGGAATTTCTTTCACGCAGGGTTTGCACCAACTTGCCCAGTAATTAATTAGAACAAAATCAGTACCAATGTCTGAATAAGCGAGATCGTTTTGCGCGTGAAGCTGAAACACTTTGTCGACTGAAGAGCTTGCTTGGGAGCAAGCTTGCAGTGCCATTAACGTCATCAATATACCAAGAATTCTTCGCACAATTCGTTCCTTAACCATTCAACTTATTGTTATCATGCACGCCATCAAAATTAGGCATAATTACTCTATTTAATGGCAGTTTAAACATGACAGACATTACGATTTACCACAACCCACGTTGTTCAAAGTCACGCCAAACTCTCGCTCTTATCGAAGAAAAAAGCATTACCCCAACCATTAAGCTTTATCTCGAAGATGTACCCTCTGCAGAGGAAATTAGTTCACTTCTTTCGAAGCTTGGTATTTCTGCTCGCGAACTACTTCGAAAAGGCGAAGATGCATACAAAGAACGAGGATTAAAAGATACCTCAATCGCTGATGATGATTTGATCAAAGCGATGACCGAAGCGCCAAAACTTATTGAGCGTCCGATTGTCGTGAAAGGTGACAAAGCCGTTCTTGGTCGTCCACCAGAAAACGTATTGGAATTGATTTAATGTCGAACCCTTACGTCCTCGTTCTGTATTACTCGCGTAATGGCGCAACAGAAAAAATGGCAATGCAAATAGCTCGCGGAATCGAATCCGTTTCATGTATCGAAGCACGAGTACGGACTGTTCCTCCAGTGTCTGCAAACAATGAGCAAAGCATTGCAGCGGTTCCGAATGAAGGTGCCATGTATTGCAGCGATGAAGACCTCAAAGACTGTGCGGGTCTCGCATTAGGTAGCCCAACTCGTTTTGGAAATATGGCGGCCCCTTTAAAATACTTTTTAGATGGCACTAGCAGCCTATGGATGAGCGGTGCGCTATCTGGAAAACCGGCAAGTGTATTTACCTCAACAGGTTCAATGCATGGAGGGCAAGAGACGACGCTGCTTTCAATGATGATCCCTCTGATGCATCAGGGCATGGTTATTTCAGGCCTTCCCTACACTGAAAAAGCCTTGCATGACACAACAACAGGCGGCACCCCATACGGCGCAAGTCATACAGAAATGGGAACAAACGGTGCTTTGAGCGAACATGAAACCGCGCTATGCCAAGCCCTCGGTAAACGATTAGCCACGCTCGCTCGTAAACTTAATTCTTAATCAGATTCAGAAAACGTTATGACAAATTCTCTCGAACTCAAAAGCAAACGTGCAGCACTTGTTACTAAGATCAGCTATGTCGCTCTGCTAGTCATCTTGGCCTACACCACCTTTGTACCCGGACTACCAGAAGGTGTATCAGTTGCTTTAGTACTTGCTGTGAAATATATCCCCTTGCTGATTGTGCTTCCTGGCCTACTCTTAAATAAACTGCGTTCATATGTATGGCTGTGCTTTATTGTGCTGTTTTACTTCACGCGCGCGTTTGTTGATGCCTATATGCAAGAGTCTTGGCTATCAGCAGACACTTTCATCACAGTGATCACCATGGTTTTATTCCTTGCCGCAATGTATTTTGTGAAATGGGAAAAACTTCAAGGTAAATCGCTATAAGGCAGACATAACAATAGGATTTTCACGTGCAACAGACCACGGCTTCGCTGACGCTTGATTTTAGTCGAACCGTCAATCAATTGGTGAGTGACGGCATTCTTGCGCAAGACGATGCGGATAAACTCCTCAGTTCACCCCGTGGTCAAAAACACGTACAACTCCACCCACTCGAAATCATTGCCGGCGCAGGTTTAAAAGCGCTCAATGGCGATGTGAATGTTGATATGAATTACTTGCTCGACTGGCTCAGTGACTGGTCAGAGCAAGAGATCTTCAATATTGATCCTCTAAAAGTTGATTCACTCAAAACCTCACAAGTAATGTCATTTGCTTTTGCGCAACGACATCAAATTCTTGCCGTTGAAGTGAATAGTGAAGAAGTCGTGATCGCCAGTGCTCAGCCTTTTGCGCATGACTGGGAAAACGATCTACAACATGTTCTGAAAAAGGACATCAAGCGTGTCATTGCCAATCCCGCAGATTTAAGACGATTTACCATTGAGTTCTATGAACTAGCTAAGTCTGTCAACAAAGCCGGTGTCGATGCAGATCAAAGCGCCTACACACAAAACTTCGAGCAAATGCTCGAACTTGGCGGTAGCTCTGGCAAATCGAATCACGACGCTAACGACCAACATATCGTCAACATTGTTGATTGGCTGCTTCAATATGCCTTCGATCAGCGCGCGAGTGATATCCATTTAGAGCCACGTCGCGACATCGTCAACATGCGATTCAGAATAGATGGCGTTCTTCATCCCGTATACGAATTTCCCGCTAAGGTCGGGATTGCCGTTACCAGTCGCCTTAAGATATTAGGCCGATTAAACGTTGCCGAGAAACGTAAACCACAAGATGGCCGAATAAAAACAAAGAACGATAAAGATAAAGAAATCGAGCTACGTTTATCGACCCTGCCAACCGCATTCGGCGAAAAGCTTGTGATGCGTATCTTTGACCCTGATGTGCTGCAATGCAGTTTTGCAGATCTCGGGTTTGCAAATGAAGATCTAAAACGCTGGCAGAACATGATTCGCCAACCACACGGAATTATCCTTGTCACAGGCCCAACTGGTTCCGGTAAAACCACAACGCTTTATTCAACGCTTCGTGAACTGGCAACACAAGAAGTGAACGTGAGTACCGTCGAAGACCCAATCGAAATGATTGAGCCCGCATTTAATCAAATGCAAGTGCAGCACAATATCGATCTGGGGTTTGCAGATGGTTTGAAAGCATTGATGAGACAAGACCCAGACATCATCATGGTTGGTGAAATTCGCGATTTAGAAACCGCTGAAATGGCGATTCAAGCCGCATTAACTGGCCACTTGGTTTTATCCACCTTGCATACCAATGATGCTCCAAGCTCTATCAGCCGTCTTTTGGAACTAGGTGTCGCGCCCTATTTGATTCGCGCAACCTTGCTTGGTGTCATGGCACAGCGTTTGGTACGTACACTGTGCACAAGCTGTAAGACAGAAACCGTAATTGATGCCAATGACTGGGCAGAACTAACCAGCCCATGGAAAACCAAACAACCTGAGAAAGCCTGTAAACCGGTCGGGTGTTTGGAGTGTAGAAACACCGGTTATCGTGGTCGTGCAGGTGTATACGAAGTGATGCCGCTTAGCGAACAAATGAAAGCCAATATTCATGACCAAACCAATATCATGGATTTGCGCAAAATTGCGATAAAAGAAGGTATGCAGTCTTTACGTTTGAGTGGCGCCCACAAAGTTGCCTCGGGCCAAACGACCATCGACGAAGTGTTGCGCGTAACCCCCGCAAGTCTCAGTCGCTGAACAGACTATTCCAGCGCCATTCAGCAGTATCTCCTTGAAGCCTCTCTGGCACAGCGCGTAAGCTATGCGCCACGCTGGACAGGATTTTTAAGGAGACCTTTATGCGTCCAATTATAAAAACAAGTTTGCTTGCTTTATCCGTCGTTTTCGCGAGCAACCTATTCGCACAAACAGCTCAAGAAAAAGGCTTAGAAATCGCTATTGAAAGCGACAAGCGTAATCAGGGCTGGCAAGACTCCACCGCTGATATGACAATGACTCTGCGCAATAAACAAGGTGAAGAAAGTATTCGCTCTTTGCGAGTTAAAAGCCTTGAAGTTGAAGATGATGGCGATAAGAGCATGACCATCTTTGATGAACCCAAAGATGTACGCGGCACCGCCCTACTCACCTTCTCTCATAAAACTGAAGCTGATGATCAATGGCTGTTTCTCCCCGCATTGAAACGTGTAAAACGCATTGCATCACGAAATAAATCAGGCCCGTTCATGGGCAGTGAATTCGCGTTTGAAGATTTGAGTTCACAAGAAGTCGAAAAGTATACCTATAACTACCTTAATGATGAGGCCTGCGGTGACCTGGAGTGCTTCGTAGTGGAACGTACTCCTACTGACAAATATTCTGGCTACACCAAGCAAATCGCTTGGATTGACCAAACAGAATATCGCGTTATCAAAATCGAATTTTATGATCGCAAAAAGTCCTTACTCAAAACACTCGATTTTAAAGGCTATCAGCAATATTTGGGTCAATACTGGCGTCCAGAAATGATGCTCATGCAAAACCATCAAACTGGAAAATCAACCGACCTTACGTGGTCAAACTATGCCTTCCAAACTGGGCTAGCGGATGGTGATTTCACCAAGAACAGTTTGAAGCGCGCCAAATAGCCGCTCGATCGATTCGAATGCATTGAGAGCTACCTTAAACCGCTGAGTTTCATAAAAGGAACTGAGAACATTAGGTAGCTTTCAACTCTCTGAACTTCCTCTCAACACGCTGATTTAAGTCAACACAGAACTTCTCTTCGCAGCATTCATCTTGAAATATCAGCTCTTTCGCTAAAAACTGCGTCAAAATCCATACCATTTGGTCAGCAATCCTAAAAAAATCGTGATAAACTCGCCCGCCTTGTTCGCAATGTGACACATCCGCATACACAGCGAGAAATAGTGTCTATTCTTATGTGAGAACGAAAACAATAAGGTACGACCCAAGTGACAGCACAAACTTTTCAAGCTCCCCATCGAGTACTTATGGGCCCAGGCCCGTCAGACGTTTCACCACGTGTTCTTAAAGCACTTGGTCAACCAACTATCGGACATTTAGACCCAGCATTCGTTGGCTTAATGGATGAGATCAAAGATCTACTTCAATACGTTTTCATGACTGAAAACCGTTTGACGATTCCAGTTTCTGCTCCAGGTTCTGCAGGCATGGAAACATGCTTTATGAACATGGTAGACCCTAATGATCACGTATTAGTGTGCATCAATGGTGTCTTCGGTGGTCGTATGACTGAGGTTGCTAAACGTGCCGGCGCTAAATTGACCACGCTCGAGTTCGATTGGGGCACAGAAGTTGATCCAGCCAAAGTAGAAGAAGCACTTGCCGCAGATGATAGTATTTCGATGCTTGCGTTTGTTCATGCTGAAACATCAACAGGCGTTCGCTCAGACGCTAAAACCTTATGCGAAATCGCACGTAAGCATGACTGCTTAACGATTGTTGATGCCGTGACCTCATTGGCAGGTATTGAATTACGTGTAGATGATTGGGGTATTGATGCGATCTACTCAGGCACACAAAAATGTCTGTCCTGTGTACCTGGTATTTCACCCGTTAGCTTTAGCGAAAAAGCCGTCGCAAAAATCCAGAGCCGTGAACACACCAATGATTCTTGGTTCTTAGATCTGAAACTAGTCATGGCTTATTGGGAACAAAGTGAAGCGCAACCTAAGCGTGCGTATCACCACACCGCACCAGTAAATAGCTTGTATGCATTGCATGAGTCGCTACTTATGGTGAAAGAGGAAGGCCTTGAAAATGCTTGGGCTCGCCACGCGAAACATCATAATGCGCTTGTTGCAGGTTTGAGTGTACTGGGTATTGAACTCATTGTTGCGGAAGAGTATCGCTTACCTGAATTGAATACCGTGAAGATTCCAGAAGGTGTGGATGACGCGGCTGTTCGTACTGCATTGCTTAGCCAATTCGATCTTGAGATCGGCGCGGGCCTTGGCAAGTTTGCAGGCAACGCTTGGCGTATAGGTTTGATGGGCAGCGCATGTAAACGTGAAAACGTTGAGCTATGCATCTCAGCCCTAGCGAGCGTTCTTAACGAACAAGGATATGACTGTGACGGCGATGCAGCAATGGCTGCCGTTGCTAATAGCTACGCCTAATATATTTCTCGTTCTAGGGCTCATTGCCAAAGGGTCAGTGTAGCAATACTCTGACCCTTTATTATTTAATCACCCTACATAGTTAAGGCATGAGTTTCGGCATGGACAAACATCTTCTTATCATTGCCCACGCCCTTTCACCAAATACTCAAACACTTCTTAAAACAATCAACGATGCAAGTAACAAAAGCCAGTGCATTGTAACTAGCTTATCTGCATTTGATACCACTCCAGAGCGCATCATTCAGGCAGACGCTGTCAATCTTTTCACACCAGAAAACCTCAGCTACATATCTGGAGCGATGAAAGATATGTTTGATCGTTGCTATTACCCTTTACTTGAGAAAAAACAAGGTTTCCCGGTCGCAGCGATTGTTCGAGCTGAGCACGATGGCACTGACACGGTGCACGCCTTACCAACGCTACAATTACCTTAAAACGCACCTAATTTAGCCGCTCTCGGTAATCATTGAACGACTTTTCATTCTAGAGCCGGTTTGTCATCGCCGTAGAGATACATGATCAGCATATGGGGCAAGGTTAAGGCCGCCAGTAGGTAAAAAAGACTCGCCGTCAATTGTGAGGATACGGTGAGCGCTTGCTCATAGGTAATAAATAAGATGGCGCATAGTAAGAGCAATGTCAGCACGAACAAGCGCCCCAAGGGTGCTTTTAAGTCGCTTCGAGCGGCGGCAAGGTATTTTGCATAATGGCGTATGTGACGGTGACTATGTAAACAGCAGAAATACAGCGCAAAATATGCAAACGGATGACAGGCATACGAGAGTGTGAGCAAAAACAGCCATTCGAGACGAAATGGTCGGGTAAATACGGTAAATAGGTTGATGAATGCCACCAAGCTCACCAAACCTGTGGCAATGATAAACGCACTCGTTTCCGAGGCTGAAACCCCCAATTGCGCTAAAATCGCCACACTTTCTTGCGTGTGCCAAACAAAGGGAAAGGCAATGATGCTGGCACCATAGAGCGCACGTAAGTAGTGAGCGTATGGCTCCTTATTGGTTTCCACATCTTCGCCAAAATGCCAAGAGGAAAGCGCTAAAAATAGGCATAACGATAAAGTGGGCAGCGCGAGCCAAAGCCCAAACGCCAGCATGCAAAGCAAAAGATAGAGGCTGCTAAATCTTATGAAACGTGTTTTACGCTGATGAATGTTTTGATCGAAGATCCATGGATCAAGTAAGCCATGGGGCAGCCCATAAACAATGACGAGGCCCACCAAAATATATAACGATAGATCGCTCGGAAGGAGTTGTAGTGCGATTGCCAGAGCGCTAATCAGTAGGTAGGGACCGCAGGTATTGATGGCATTGCCTTGGGCATTTGTTTGTACTTTTTTATTGGCGATTAGCATTTTTTTGCTCCGTCTGAATTGATGAATCCGCGCGGCTGACAGAGCGCCTGAATAAAGGGGATTTTGGGCATTGCCATGATGACATTTAGCCAATCTTTTACGCTCGCCTCGCCAGCCATAAAGCGGGCAAAGCCGTCATCAGGCAGCGCCCGAGCCACTTGACTTAATATATCACCCCCTAATCTTGGTTGATTAATCAGCACCTTGATAAACAAAGCGTCGAGGAATCGAACGCTCGGATGATAAGTATCAACGGTTTCAAGACGGCCCGTACGAATCCACTGTTCGGCCGTCGCTGCCGCCCAGTGCTGCATCGCTAAAAAGCCATAACCGGAAGAGGCGCGCAATGCGCCAGCAGCGAGGCCTGCGCGTGGCCAGGATGTATGACTAGAATTGACGCGTCCCATCGGTAAAACGCCCGCTTCATGACGAATGCATTGAGCGGGCGCTAAGCCATATTGCGTCATCCATATCTCTATTTTGGTCTGAAGTATCTCCGGGTCAACCATATGCTGTGTAAAGCGGGTCGGCTCAACGAGCACTCTATCTGGGGCCAGTGCGAGCCAATAAATAAAGTCGGTACCGCCCTCATCGCTAACTAGCTCTGTCATTAACCCAGCCCGACGCCAGTCAGGTAAGGGTTCGTGAAGTAGCCACTCTTCGCCGTAAAATACTTGATAGTAATCCGCCGACTGGTAGCGTGCATTGCACTCAATTAACTGCTTAGCAAAAAAAATCTTGCCACCAGTCGTGGTTACTTTGAATTTGGCAGGAGGGTCATCAATGGCTTCAATTGCTTGCACAGTCTGCCCAAGCTCGACGGTATAGCCGCCAAGATCAATCAGCGAGCAGGCATCTTGATAAAAAGTGTCTGCAGGCAATGAACAGTAATCATACGCGTGGAAGTCGCACTGTTGCCTATGGCCGCCTTTCAGCGATATTTCACAACTATCCCAATAATGTTCGGCTAATTGGTGCCAGCGACTCTCTTTTTTTGCCCAATAAGACCAGGTCTTATCGTTGCTGAAGGCGGTTCGTTGATCCAGTAACACCACCTTGCCCCGATAGCCGCGTAATGCCAACTCCCTTGCTAGCGATAAACCACTGCACCCTGCCCCAACAATCAGTAGGTCTTGCGTTTCTTGGAGCAGCGTTTTAGTAGGCATAACTGTTTAGCTGGAATAAGGGATAGTTGGATTTGGTCGGCTCTGGTATATTTTGCAGTAATCGCTCTTCGCGGCCGCTCAACATGACCAATGTGAGCCACAGTTTTCTCGTGAGCGAACTGTGCGCACGGTAGCTGAGATTGTTATAGCGATGACGTTGCAGATCGCGACCAATATCTCGGTATACATGTGCAGCTAGCTGAATGGCGAAACCGGCGCGTGGAGGTAAATATGCTATGCCGAAGAGACCGCTTTTATAGTAGTGATCGGCCAGTGTTAAGAGTCGTTTGCTGGCAGTGGCGAGTTCGCTCGTCGGTGTTTTGCGTTGTACAAGCTCGCAAGCGCTTAATTGGTCTGTCCAATCCTTTGGTATGTAGCATCGGCCTATGCTTGCGTCTTCGCCGACATCCCGCGCGATATTGGTGAGCTGTAAGGCAATGCCGAGGTGAACCGCATGATGCAAGGCTTGTTCATTGTTAATTCGCATGACATCGCACATCAAAATACCAACGGTGCCCGCGACTTGGTAGCAGTATTGTATTAAGTCTTTTTCGTGTTCGATGGCGACATGGCCTTGGTCGAATAGAAAACCTTCCAGCATGTCCTGCAGTGCGCGCTTGGACAAAACTAAATCTGGATCAAAGGTGATTTTCGTCTCTTGATGTTGATCAAAAAGAGATTTAATCGTACGTAATTTTTGCGTACGACTTGGGTCATCTCCATCTGCCAAGTCATCTAGATAACGACACAGAGCATAAAGCTTAGAGACTGATTGGGACAATTCAGCGGAGAAAAATCGTGCGGCCCAGTTAAAGCTTTTACTGTGCTTGGCAATAGAATGCTTTGCATCGATCGCTTCGCCACGCAGTTGCTTAAGACTGAGCTGTAAAGTGTCCATTTACACGCACTGAGCTATGTTTGGCTAAGCTAGTTTTGAGTAATGACTCTGCCACTTTTGCAGAACTGATGACTCCTGGTAGTCCCGCACCAGGATGAGTACCCGCACCGGTTAGGAACAAGTTATCCAGCGATTCGCCCCGATTATGGAAGCGAAACCAGGCTGATTGATAAAACAGGGGGGCAATTGAGAAGCCGGCGCCAAATTCACTGTTGTAGTTTTGCTTGAAATCGAGCGGAGTCATCGCAAAAACTGATTCTGCGTTTTCTTTAATGCCTGGCAATATGGTCTCATCTAAGCGTTGCAGTACGCGCGCTTGGAACATTTCACGCACTTCATGCCAATTTATCTCCGATTTTAGGTTAGGAACCGGCACGAGGGCATAAAAACTGTCACAGCCCTTTTTGGCAAAACTCGGATCCGTCGCGGTGGGGCGATGCAAATAGATAGAGATATCTTCGGATAAGTTACCATGATGAAAAATGTCATCAAGAAGAGGTTTGTAGGCCTTCCCTAATATAATTGTATGATGTTGTACCGAGGGGTATAGCCTTGGGCTGCCGAAAAATAAAACAAATAAACCCATCGAGGGCTTAGCAACTTTTCGACGTATTTTGGCGATCCGAGAAGCATGGTCGGGTAACAGTTTGCGATACAAATAAAGTGGGTCCATATTAGAGATACAATAATCGCAGGCTAGCGTATGGCCGTTGTCGAGTTGCACTGCGGTGATACGCTTTTGTTGCGTTTCAAACTTAACCACCTCATGGTTGAGTACTACCTCGATTCCCTCTTCCTGCATTAATTTGGTTAAGGCATCGACTAAGGCTTGTGTGCCACCCATGGCAAAGTGCACGCCATGAGCGCGTTCTAAGTAATGAATTAGGCTATAGATACTGGTAGTATCGAACGGGTTACCGCCCACTAAAAGTGGTTGAATTGAAAATGCTTGGCGAAGTTTATCGTGTTTTAGATGCCGGCAAACTAGCTGCCAAACGCTACGATAACTACCGAGTCGAAGCATTTGTGGAATTACTTTTATCATGTCTATTATTTGATGGAACGGCCGATGCGCTAGTTGCTCGAAGCCAAGTTGATAAATCTCTTTCGAGGCAGCAAGGAGCTTTCGGTAGCCTTTTACATCATCTGGGCTGATCATAGCTATCGACCTTTCGATACGCTCGCTATCACCTCCATAATCAAAATGCGTCCCGTCGTCGTAAACAAACCGATACCAAGTATCTAGGGCCTTAAATTCCACATAGTCAGCGCGCTCTTTCCCGAATAATGCAAACAACTCGTCAAAAAGAAAGGGCGCAGTAATAACCGTTGGACCAGCATCATGCTTGTACCCATCTACTTGAAATCGCTGTGCGCGCCCGCCTGGGTGGGATGTTTTGTCGACAATAGTAACATCGCAGCCCAGTGCTTTTGCTCGCAAGGCAGCGGCAATACCGCCAAAACCGGCCCCTACCACGACAACGTGTGGATTCATAGCAAATCTACCTTGTTGCGGAGCACATTAATGAAATGCTGTAACGGCAATGCGCAATCTGACTGCGGTATGGAGCATTTCTGGTCGGCGCTGTCTAGCAAGTTTTGCATTTCATCGAGTACAGCCCTTCGAGCAGAAGCCAAAGAGGAGGGGGTAGCGTGATATTTTATGTTTACAGCATTGAGCTGATCCGTTTGACAATCTTGCTCAAAATCTACTACGTCGTCATACAATTGATAAGCTAGCGCAAATTGTCCAGCCGCCGTCACTAGCGGCTGGAGCGCAGGCAATCGATTTACGTGCAGGCTGGGTAAGTAAACCGACAGTTGAATGAGTGGTGCCGCCTTATCAAACGCGATAACTCGATAATCGTCTGGGCGTACTTTACCTGCTCTACTTAAGTCAGCCGTTTGGCCTCGAATGGTTTGCTGAACCGCTTGAAAAGCTCGCGTTTGAAGCTGCAGCGAAAACGTTGAGCGAATCTCTGCTAGTAACAGGCTGGCACCCACGATCATACTATCACCGGCACAAAGGGCTAAAGCTTTACCATACTTAACCCAAAGCGATGGCGTGTTCCGTCGAACTTTGTCTTGATCTTGAATATCATCATGAATTAGCGAGGCGTTATGTAATAGTTCGACAACCGCTGCGAATCGCATTGCGGTCTGCGAATCTATGTTGAGGGCAACCCCAGTTTGATAGCAAAGTGTTGCACGTTTGAGGCTGCCACTGCTCGCAAGATGATATTGCAACATGGCCCCGACCTGCTGACCACTGCTTGCGCAGGAATCGAGCATGATCCGCTTCAACGCTGGTTCAAGGGCAGAGCTTCGCAACGACGCTCTGTTCGGGACCTCAAAATTCACTGGCTGCATCGTATAAGCGGCGTGCTTTTTTTAGAATGCACACCCTTTAAACATTTAAGCTTCAGATGTTTGCGTCGCAGCTGCCCAGATTACTACACCAAACGCAATTTTATTTACAAAATCGGCTAAGTTGTAAATTAAGTTCAGTGCTCCAGAGTCGACGCCCCCTGCCATGTAGCCTAAGACGTATCCGATCGGGTAAATAGACCACCCCACCGTGACAATCAATCTGAGTGCTGAGAATGCTTTCTGACTTGCCGCATTACCGCTACTGCTGTTTATCTGGCTCGCTTGTCCAAGGAAAATTTCATAGACAATATACAACCACCCGATCATACCCACAACAAAGCCAGCGGTTATACCCATCGCGCCAACCTCACCTAGGTAGCCGCCCACTAGCATGACCACACTGGCTATCAGAAGTTTCCAAAATAGCACTGCTGGAACTACTGCGATTGCAGCTAAGATTAAATAGAATTCGATAATTTGTAGAGGTACTGTTAATAACCAATCTACGTAACGAAATACTGTTGGGCTCTGTCCTGTTTCAACCCAAACACCGCGCATGTAAAAATAGTGTAAACAAGCAATGCCCGTAACCATGGCTGCGACGGTAAGAGATGTTTTCCATTTACCCTCGGCACGATCGCGTTCAACATAGAAGAAAAATGTCGCAGCAAGCATAGCGGCAGACATCAACCAGAACGAAACACCCACGAAATCTTTAGGATCTAACATAATTATCTCCGATTTTTATGGCAGTGATTGTGCAATCTGGGAATGCTTTAGCGAATCAAATCGACACCAGTTTGCATCACACCTAAGTTTTCGTTGTGACCTGCTGTACCTCAAATGAGCCACAACCTGAACGACCGGTTCCGTACTCTGCATATCACACAGACTTCAACTCCGGTACGATTTCCCAATTAAGCTAGACCATTTTTTACTGGATTCCAGAAAAATTAGCGTGTATTTCGAAATTTTTATGAATTTTACACCTTCGTTCTTGGGCGAGGCTGTAGGTAAAAGTCTTGTGTGCAAGATTGAGAGATAGCCTTTGATAAGGTAATCATCCAATCAGGCGTGGGCAACCATAAGCTATAAAAGGACAGCAGCGCTGCGCATGGCCATTGCTGACTGGTCAATTAAAACGAACTAGACTATGTCAATAAAAAACATATTGTTACGAGGCTTTGTAACGCTCAAGCTGCTCAAACGCACTGCTATTGTCTTTCTCCAATTGAGAACATTTGTATGAGACATCCGCATCGGACTGTTCCAGTAAGTTATTTTGCCAATAGCACGATCTACTCTCGTCCCGCAGACCTACTAATGCGCTATCGAGCTATTTAGCAAATTTCTGTCGCGAGATGAAAACGGCGCTTACATATCCTAGTGAAAAGGCGAGTAATGCGGTAATTGGTAACCAAACTGCCATAAACGTTGTTCCGAGTTAGCAATAGACTAATTCCACGCGGTATTATAGCACTACACTTGGCTCCGCATCTGAATCTACCCTAGGAACCTTGACATGTCACTTAACTCCCAATGTCGCCGAGAACAGCTGTTTAACAATCCCGCCGTCGTCCTTTTCGACCATCTCGCGCGTTTAGTTTATCGAATGTGTAGAGCTGTATATCTAAGCCCTAGCGAGCGTTCTTAACGGGCAAGGACATGACTGTGACGGCGACGCGGCAATGGCCGCCGTTGCAAATAGCCACGCCTAATATATTTCTCGTTCTATGCTTATTGCCAAAGGGTCAGTGTATCGATACTCTGAGCCTTTATTATCTAATGTCGCTAAAGAGTTATGGTATGGACAAACATCTTCTTATCATTGCCCACGCCCCTTCACCAAATACTCAAACACTTCTTAAAACAATCAACGATGCAAGTAACAAAAGCCAGTGCATTGTAACTAGCTTATCTGCATTCGAGACCACTCCAGAGCACATCATTCAAGCAGACGCTGTCATTCTTTTCACACCAGAAAATCTCAGCTACATGTCTGGAGCGATGAAAGACATGTTCGATCGTTGCTACTACCCCGTACTTGAGAAAAAACAAGGTTTGCCGGTCGCGGCGATTGTTCGCGCAGGACACGATGGCACTGGCACGGTCAAGGCCTTACAAACAATTATCACAGGGCTTAGATGGCGTTGGGTACAAGAACCTTTGGTTCTGAGGGGTGACTACCAAGACGCATTTAACGAGCAGGTATCAGAACTTGCTGAGGGAATGTCGATCGCGTTAGCAGAAGGCATAATTTAATTCCTGATACTTTTCTAATTAGTAGTAAACACTTGATTATGTACTAGCCTTACGACGAACGGTTTAAAATTTGACGGTTATATCGAACTTCTTATAGGTAATTATGAGTAAAAAAGGCCTTTTTAAGATTCTTGTAGTTGATGATGAGGAGCAAATCCTAGATTCTTTGAGGCGTCTTTTTCGTTCGAACGACTTCGAAATCATTTGCGAAACGAACCCCATTGAAGCTATCGAAATCCTAAGCATAACACGCTTCGATGTCATCATTTGCGACATGCGCATGCCACAAATGAGTGGTGCTGATTTTTTAGTTCGAGCCAAAAAAATACGTCCAGCAGCCGAACGTATTCTGCTGACAGGTTATGCTGACCTAGACTCTACGATAAAATCAATCAATGATGCCCAAATTTATGCCTTCGTTACTAAACCTTGGGATCCGAATCAGCTAGTTCAATTAGTAGCTAGTGCTATTGAAAAACAACATAAAGAAAAAGTTAAAATTCGTATCCTTCGTACTTTAAAAGAAACTAATGAGGAGATAGCACAAGCTAATGAGCGTCAAGAGACCGAAATATATGAAAACAAGCAAGACATTCAGCGCCAGCGACAAACCATTCAAGATATGCATACTCTGGCAGCCGAAAGCTGGCTAAACTTATTAGATCTCAGATTCCCTGGCTATCGTGTTCTTGTCAACCATTTCAAAATCATTTTAGACAGATTGATTGATGCATTTGCAATTAACTCTGCAGATGCTGAGACGATGATTGAGTCTGCGAGGCTACACGCGATCGGAAAATTAAGTTTGTCAGACGAAATATTGCAGTTAGATTATCGAGATATGAATACCCAACAAAAAAAAGAATATGAACAATATCCCCATATTGGCGCTTGTGCGTTGATGCCTTTCATACAATTTCTGGGCTGTGCAGATTTAATATTCAAACAAAAAGAGCGTATCGACGCTAAAGGTTTTCCTCAGGGCTTGGATAAACAAAAATTGGACAAGAGCAACATAATTTTCAATACAGTTCTTGAGTATACAGAACTACGTTATAGTCCCTACAGTAAACAACAAAGCCACCATGACACGATGAGCATCCTAAGATCAGCTCCTCTAGCTTATGACCCTGAAGTACTGGAATATCTTGAAACGTTAGATTGGAAAAAAAAGGAGGACAACTCATGCCTCGAAGAGATTCATCTTCCTGTAAACTCCTTAAAAGAAGGGATGATTGCCAATAAAGATGTATACAGTAAAGGTTTACTTATTATTCAATCTGGCACCCCGTTCGATAACAATTTAATCTCAAAATTAAAATTACTTGAACATTACAGCAGTACAAAAATTTTAGTAAACGTATTGATCCCAAGTGATCACAAGTCTATCTGATTTTATTCTTATAATGATGATATTCGGGGCAATAATCATAGCTTTGTGGAGCTTTATAAACGGCGATAACAACATTCCCATCGGGCTGAGGTTTGGTTTTTCGGTATGGCCATTTTTTATTGGCGTGTCACTCATTGAATTAGATAAAAATAAAACGAACGCGCTATAACTATGAGCAAGCTTATTTAACCAATGGTAAGCGCATGCACCCAAGAGGCTCATGCCAATGCGGCAGTGTCAGCTTCCACGTCGAAGCTTCTAGTCTTTGTCCTTTTAATAGCTGTTATTGCTCTATGCTGTCTAAAAACTGCAGGAGGTGGCGGCTATGCCATCAATCTCGGAGCCGACGCGAAAACATTAAAAATAGAGGGTGAAGAAAATATCACTGTTTACCATGCATTGATAAAAGATGAAGAAACAGGTGAAACAAACATAAGCCCAGCAGAAAGACGATTCTGCAAAAAATGTGGAAGTTCATTATGGCGATGTGATCCGCGTTGGCCGGAGCTTGTGCATCCATTTGCTTCAGTCATCGACACCGAATTGCCAATCCCTCCTGAACACTCACACATGATGCTCAACTCAAAAGCTTCATGGGTAGAAGTCGATAAACAAACACACGATAAATGCTTCGCAGAATACCCCGATGAATCGCTCGCCGATTGGCACCTTCGTTTAAACTTAAACGCTTAGCCCTAACAGATTAATGCTTTGCCTCATCGGCCCTTTAACTTGACCGCTTCAGCCTGAGTCTTCTGATAGTACTTCCCTAAACTCTTATCCGCTGCCCTACGCTCAGCAAGACTCGCTGAATTCAGAGCGTTTTCTCGTAATAATTTTTGATAATTCGCTAATCGTCGCGCACTCAACTCACCGTCCTGAATCGCTTTTTGAACTGCACAGTCTGGTTCTTCACCGTGAATGCAATCGTTAAACTTGCAACGTAGAGCAAGCTTTTCGATATCAGAAAATGCCTCATGGATACCGTCTTCTACATCGCTAAGCTGAAGCTCTGGCATCCCCGGCGTATCCAATAACAACGCACCTTGCGGAAGCGAGATCAATGCGCGTGAAGTGGTTGTATGCCGACCTTTACTGTCATCTTCACGAATACCGCCGGTACTTTGCAGCTGTTCACCAAGCAATGTATTTGCGAGTGTCGACTTACCGACTCCAGAGGAACCTAATAATACAATTGTCTCACCCTCGACGAGCCAAGGCTCAAAGTCTTCATGAGACGCTACATCAAGTGCATTGACGGCTAAGACAGATAAATTCGGATCAATACTTTGTACCTGTGATACTAAAGCCTCAACATTATCAGCGAGGTCTGCCTTTGTAATAACAACCACAGGATCAGCATCCGCTTCATTGACCAAAGCTAAAAAACGCTCAATACGATTTAAGTTGAAATCATGATTCGCCGAACTCACGATAAACGCTGTATCTACATTCGCCGAGATCAACTGCTCTTTCACTTCACTACCCGCAGCCTTGCGTGCGAAACGACCTTTACGTTCAAGCAAACGATGAAAACGATAGGCACTGTTTTGACTACCTTCACTCTCTTCAATCAACAAAAGCCAGCCCCCCACCACAATAGGCGGCATACTTGGAACAATACTCAAGGCAAACGTTTACTCGCCAGTATCTACTAATAACTCCGAGCGGTGTTGTTCAACAGCACGCGCTGCGGTCACATCGCCCCATTCATCAAGCGAGACTTGTTGCTGAAAAAAAGACTGCCATCCGAGATTTTGAAGTATGTTAGGTTGGATCATAAGCGCTCTCTAAAATTCTGACTTAACCTTAGTCAACATTTTCTGTTCTGCGGTATCACAATTGCGAATGTCTTGTTAACGTAGAAGCCTACGATCGATAAATCTAAGCTATCTTAAAAAATCTAACTAATATTGCTCACATCGCAGCAGGATGATCTTTAATATGCCTGATACGAAAACCATGTCTCATGTTGTATTGCTCTCAGGTATTTTGGGTCTGTCAGCATGCTCAGCCCTTCAAAAAAGTGATACGCATATGGCCTGCGAAGGTCATGCTCAGTATCAAGTGACGTACGAAAGCATATGGAGCGAAGAGACTTTTCCGATTGAATATCCACCCTCAGATGCACACTACTCAAAGCTCGTAGGCGCAACACATTTGCCTCAAATCACTCCATGGCAAGAAGGACAGAAGGCTAGTGAAGCAATCACACTCGTCGCGGAGAAAGGCCAAAATTACAAGTTAAAAAACTGCGTTGAGTGGTTGATCAAAGTAGATAAAGCCGGCAGTTATATTGATGGCCCTGATCTAAATACCGGTACAGGCATCATCACAACGCAATTTTCGGCAACGCCCGAGTTTTCATGCCTTAGTCTGATCAGCATGATAGCGCCTTCACTTGATTGGTTTGTTGGCGTGTCAGCTCTCCCTCTTTGCGTGAATGGCGCATGAATAAACGAATACAGCGCAGAACTGTATGCCTTCGATGGTGGAACTAGCAGCGGCGATGCCTATGCTTATGCCACCTCAGAAACGGTAACAACCCCCGCCGACACAATTAAGCCTGTCAGCAATGAGCGCTTGAATATAGATAAAGATAAGATTTTCGGCGTGCTTACGCTGACAAAACAATGATTCAATGATACGACTAGACGATCTTCTAATGACGACAAAAAAAATTCTGCTTCTTTTTGCCCACCCAGCTCAAGGCGACTCCGAGGTCAATAAGACCTTATTCTCTGCTCTGAAAAAGATCGATAATATTACTGCGGTTGATCTATACGCCGAATATCCAAAGTTTCATATCGACGTAGAGCGAGAGCAGCAGCGATTGCTCGAGCATGACATCGTTGTATTTCAATTCCCTTTATACTGGTATTCCTCACCAGCCATCATCAAAGAGTGGCAAGATCTAGTGCTCGAATATGGCTTTGCTTACGGGAAGAGTGGCGACAAGCTCAAGGACAAAACCTTGTTCATTCTGACGAGTGCAGGAGCCCAAGAAAGCGCTTATCAAACAGAGGGGCTGAACCAGTATCCACTGCGCGAATTACTACGCCCTTTCGAACAAGTCGCGCATCTATGCCAAATGCATTACATACCGCCTCTCGTTTTGTTTGGCGCAAGAACAGCCAAAGAGGATGGTCGTATCGAGCCTCATACAAAAAAAGCGAGTGCACTTTTCAACGCACTCAGTGATGGGTCTCTCACGCATGAATCCTTCGGTGACATTGACTTAAGCAACCATTACAACAACGCCAACACCACTAACAAGAACAACGAGGTTTGATATGACCGCCTATTTCATTCAAGCCAGTATTTACCTGCTCGCTGCCGTTATTGCCGTTCCGATTGCTAAACGCTTAGGGCTCGGCTCGGTACTGGGTTATCTCATTGCTGGCGTGGTCATCGGCCCAATCGCTGGGCTAGTAGGACAAGAGACACAAACTATTCAACACTTTGCTGAATTCGGCGTGGTGATGATGTTGTTCTTGGTTGGTTTAGAACTTGAGCCCAAAATGCTCTGGAATATGAAGACGAAACTTCTTGGCCTTGGTGGCTTGCAAGTTGGTCTGAGCACTTTGTGTATCGCATTGATTGCCAGTTTATTTATCGATCAGTGGACCTATGCCCTCGCCATTGGTCTGATTTTCAGCCTCTCTTCTACAGCGATCGTACTTCAAACCTTCAACGAAAAAGGTCTAAATAAATCAGAGGGCGGTAAAAGCGCGTTCTCGGTTCTGCTCTTCCAAGACATTGCGGTCATTCCAATGCTCGCATTGATTCCGCTTCTCGCAATTAGCGCCTTAAGTGGCTCACCTACCGTAGCAGAAGACGCCCATCACGGCTATAGCTTGGTCGATGGTTTATCAAGCTGGGCCTATGCAATCGTGGTACTGAGCGCGATTGCAATTGTTGTTGTCGGCGGTCATTTTGCTAGTCGACCACTCTTCCGCTTCGTAGCCGCATCGGGGTTACGAGAAATCTTTACGGCCTCCGCCTTGCTCCTCGTTATCGGCATTGCTGCGATCATGAGTTTGGTTGGTCTGTCCCCTGCCCTCGGTACATTTTTAGCAGGTGTTGTGCTGGCCAATAGCGAGTTCAAACATGAATTAGAGAGCACGGTCGAGCCCTTCAAAGGCTTGTTACTAGGACTGTTTTTCATCACGGTTGGTGCAGGTATCGACTTCGGGTTGTTCTCAAGCATGTGGCTAACTGTGCTCGCCGCCACCGCAGCATTGATGCTCGTAAAGTTTGGCATTCTGTATGTGCTTGCCACGATTTTCCGTATCAAAAACAGCGATCGATGGTTGCTCTCACTGAGCCTAGCGCAAGCAGGTGAGTTTGGGTTTGTACTCTTGAGTTTTAGTGTTCAAAACTCAGGACTGCCTGATGATATTTCTAAGCTATTAGCGCTGGTTATCGCGATTTCTATGTTCCTAACGCCGCTTCTGTTTATTGCCTTCGACAAAATTATTCTTCCTCGATTTGAACTCAATACCAATGCCTCTCAAGAAGAGGATGCAATTGAAGATTCAGCACCGGTCGTCATTGCCGGTATTGGTCGTTTTGGCCAAGTAATTAATCGCCTACTGACCTCTAACGGCATTCCAACCGTTGTTCTGGATCGCAGCGTTGACCAGATTAATCTGGTACGCAATATTGGTATTAAGAGTTACTACGGTGATGCAACACGCCATGACCTTCTGCATACAGCAGGTATCGAACAAGCCAGTTTATTCGTGGTCGCGATTGACGAATCGGAGTTAGCGATTGAGCTCGTCAATCATGTTTCGCATACCTATCCACATATCAAAATCTTAGCGCGCGCCTACGATCGACGAGACGGCTACGCACTGCGACAAGCCGGTGCGCATCATGTGGTGTTTGAAAGCTTTTATTCCGCTTTGGAACTGGGTGGACAGGCGATGCAAGAAATCGGTTTTCATCCTTTCCATGTAGAGCAACTCAAACAAAACTATATTGATACTGAGCAAAAACATGATTCAAGCTTGTACGACATGTGGCAGAAAGCACAAGGCGACAGCACCATGATGCAACACTATCGCCTGTTGTTTATTAAGCTTGAGGAACTGTTGAAAGAATCTATGAAGAGCGGTCGCGAAGACAAACATGATTCGAGCCACCAATCTTGGGCGCCACCTCCAAAAAATTATTTGAAGGAGCTGCGCGAAGATTAAGCTAGAACACAGCTAAAAAGGTTGGAACAGGCAAACCGCTATAAATTGAAAATACGCTATGCGTTGCCACTTAAAAACAGCTCTTTCACATCGTCCTCAAGTTCTAGGCTATCTCAGTGCTTGAGGGCTTGCGCTGGCAGCAGCATTGGATAGTTCGTGCCGAATAGAACCTTTGTTCGGCCATGCTCTTTAATGAATTTGACGAGGTTATCGGGATAGCGATTCGCTGTATACGCCGAGGTATCGATATAAACGTTCTCGTGTTTCGTCGCCACCGCAATCGCTTCTTCTGTCCAAGGGTAACCAATATGCCCCCCAACAATCGTCAGCTCAGGGAAGTCCAGAGCCACTTGGTCAAGGTAAATTGGTCGCCCTACTTCACTTGGCATCAAGGGACCGGTATGGCCAATCTGGGTACAAAACCGAATGCCTAAATCTGCACAAGCCGTATAGACTGGATAAAAACGACGATCTGTCGGCGGCACTTCCCACAACCAAGGTAAAATGCGAATCGCTTTAAAGCCGAGCTCGTTTACACAACGACGAATCTCGCGCACCGCTTCCATTGGCTTTGAAATATCAACCGAACCCACTCCAATAAATCGATCAGGCGCATCTGCGACAAAACCTGCCACTTCGTCATTTGAAATCATCACATTGCGCGGCGCATACCACGCACATATCAAACTCTTATCTACCTTTGCTTGGTCCATCATCGCAACCGTCATCGCGACTGGAGGCGCTTGTTCGGGCACGGGCATTTTTGTCCAACGACGAAGTGAATCAAAAATAGGGTCTTGAATATGACGAAGCGTCGGATGTTGCGCCCATGCATCAATGATCATTAGAAAGTCCTAACTTGTGTGTGTTTTTATTATCTCTTTAAATACTACTTCGCATTTAAAGATGGTCTGATAATTAGGTAACGACAGTGCACACGCCCAAGGCTTTTAAAATCGACAATCAAGATCAAATGTTCGCTCTCATTGCAGAACATCCTCTTGCGACACTCATTGTGAATACCAGCGAGGGGCTTGAAGCCAATCACCTTCCACTTTTATTGGAAAAGATAGATGGTCAACACACACTAATCGGCCATATCGCGAAAGCCAACCCATTGCATAAACACATCGAGAACGGCAGCGATGTACTGGTGACTTTTCAAGGGCCTCAAGCCTACATTTCAGCAGGCTACTACCCTAGCAAACAAGTCGATGGGAAAGTTGTTCCAACATGGAATTACACCGCCGTTCATATCAAGGGAGAAATCACCTTCAACCATGATAAAGACGAGCTATTAAGCATTGTCGAAAAACTCACGCGCTCACAAGAAGATCAACGCGAGCAGCCGTGGAAAGTAAGCGACGCACCAAACGGCTACATCGATACCATGCTCAAAGCGATTGTCGGTCTGCGCATCACCATTGATGAAATCCAAGGCAAATGGAAAGTCAGCCAGAATCACACATTAGAGAACCGTCGAGGAGTTATTGATTCAATAAAGAAAAATGGCGATGAGAAAATGTCCAGATTAATCGATTATAGATAGGTCTGAATTAACACTCGTTTGCTAAACCAAAATGTATATAATGTGCGCCCTCATAAAAACAACAAAAGAAGTAAATGATGTATAAATCCTTCACGCGCATATTTTTTGCAATTTCAGCCTTATTCCTATTAACAGCTTGTGGGTCATCTCACATGGTTATTTACCATGACGATACACCAATCGCTCCAGTACTAGGGATGGTTTATGTCGACGTAAACTTAAACGACTCGGAAGCCACACGATTTGTGGAAGGCTTCGATACACTAGTATTACAAAAGCTAAAAGGCCCCGAGCTAGGAATAGAAGAAATCGATCGCATAAGATTTTTTGAACTTAAAAAATCAGCCATCGACACGGCAAACACAGCTGTTTTTGCTGCTCAACTTCCACCTGGGTTATACACCGTTTTCAAGTTAACAGGACGAGGAAAATCGGTTTCTTATGGCGCCCCGAACTTTGAAGCAAGATTCGGTGTTTGGAGTTCATTCCCGACATTCAACATAGAACCGAAAAAGCTGACTCATCTCGGTTCTCTTGTTCTTCAACCTTACACAACAAGCGACATCAATTTTTTGTCAGGCCAATATTCGAAATGGTCGTTTTTAACCCTAACGCCGCCAGATAGTGGATTCGATTATTTACCTCTGACAAATCCTGTAAATCACCTATTACTAAAAAGTACTGATCACTTATCTTGGAACGACAGTTTTTCTGAGAATAAATACGCTGCCCTTGTGGCGTTCTCGGAAAATATCGTTTCTGTTAGCAAGACAGGTAAGACTGATCAATCACCATACATTCTCACCAACAACAGTGAGTTGATCATCTTCAATCCTGACAATTTGACCATCCAAAAGCGTGATAAAATCAATGGCTATACTCGAGCCACAAGTTATCTTCAGACTGATGAAACTCAATATTTTGGAACAACATTTGGCACTTTGATAACTAAGCCGAACTCTGACGAATCAGCGTTAGAAACAAAGGTCGATCCTAATCAACAACTCTTCTTGGCCAAGCAACACAATCAACAATTAGCGGCGATAGGTAAGAACAATCGTTCTCTGTTTTTCTACTTATCCCAGCCTAACGAATCGAAATGGATTGCATCACACACCTTTGACTTACCGGATGACGAAGCAACTCAACATCAAATATTCAGTTATGTTGAGCTAGAAAATGATTCAATAGCGATATTTTTTGGCCACCACCGGATTGAATGGGATCTATCGACTAACGCTATTATTAAAACAAAACTAGAAGACCCAGCAATCGATGTCGAAAAACTAGGTAATGGTGCTTTAACTGCGCAAGTATCCAACAGACCAGCTTTAAGTTTTGATCAGGGAATGACTTGGACAACCGCGAATAGAGAAAAAGGCCGCGTACTGTTTTATAAATCCTCTAATATTTCTTGGGCAAATGGAGATACATATCGAGTTGTCGCAGCTAACCCAAAACGAAATAATCAAGGACCGAGAAATAAATTCAAAACTGGGAAACTACAGATTGCAGAATTTAATATTGACGATATCAAACGTCCTTTAAAGTGGAATTACTATGGTTTAATCGACAAAGATTGCTATCAACTAAATGCAAGTTTGAGCTCTGAGTCGACAACCGTCACTTCTTGCCTGAGTGGCCACTTGATGAGCAGCAGAGACGGTGATGTATGGTCCAATATTCTTCCAGCAGCGCCCACTAGAGAGGAGATTGATACTTTTCTTCTTGAGCAGCGAATCCCGAAAAGATTGATCACTGAGTTTAATCTAAACCCACCCTTAATTATTCCTGTCGTTGCACCTTAATGTTGCCGGCCCAAGCCATGTTGAATACATGTTCGTTTGGGCCATGCTTCGCTAGATATTCTAGTTTCTCTTTCGCTTGTTCAGCGGTTGGAAAATCACCATCTTCAATCCACCAAAGTGCTAGGTGCGGGCCTTTGGTTTTTTGGAACCATTCTTTTTTACGCTTAAGAATGTCTAAGTGCTCGCCTTGATACACGTAGTTCTTCAAAGCATCGAGTGATTCCCAAACCGAGATATTAATAATCACTCTTGGGTCATCAAATAAACGTACCGCGGTTGCATCACCCTCTTCCGTTTGAAAGCGCCAAACAAAACCTTCACTTCTTTCTGCAAGCATGTTGATATGATCAATCGCTTCTTTGAAATCGACCATTGAAGGATGATCTACTCCCTCGAATCCATATGCGATATTTATTTGTGCAAGTTGCGCCATATCCCCTTCCTTGAATGCATCACTGCGCTAAGATTGTCTTTTCATAATCTATAGGCAAGAAGTTAAATTACAATGATCGCCGTTATATTTGAGGTTGTCCCAACCGAAGGTAAGAAACAAGAGTATTTAGACATTGCCGCATCACTTAGACCAATGCTTGAAACTATTGAGGGTTTTATTTCAATTGAACGTTTTGGCAGTCTGGTAGATGAGAACAAGATACTGTCACTCTCTTTCTGGCGAGATGAAGCGGCGATTAAGGAATGGCGAAACCTAGAGGCCCACCGTTTTGCGCAAGCCAAAGGCCGTGGAGGCGTGTTTAAAGAATATCGTTTACGCGTGGCCAAGGTATCTCGTGACTACTCAATGGTTGAGCGAGATGATGCACCATCAGACAGCCGTGCACATCATGAGAACTAGACTTAGGCTTTCACCAGAGAAGCAGTAAAAAGTACCTGCTTCGATTTAAGCAGCCTCGGACATCTCCAAAGTTGGAAGCGGTAAATCCCAAATCGCAGCGAGAATCGACACAAGTTTTTGCTCAATCTCACAGACCTTGCCATCCACTTCAGCTGCCGCTAATAGACCTTTTATCAATCGAGGCGTCAGCAGAGGGTAAGCTTTCTTCAGCTCACTACAGGCTGTAGTGAATTCTTTCGTTGAAATATTCAATGCTAACTTGGTACCAGCCAAGTCAATACCGCTCGCTTTACCAGCGGCCTCAATAGCCGCCAATTGATCACGAGTTGTTCTCGTCCCCATTTGAACAAATTTGGTCACGGCAATTCGGTAAAAGCCGGCGATACTCTCAATATTTTTGTACTTAGGCTTAACCGGCTTAGCTAAGCCAAAAAAGCGATCACATGGATTACGAAACAACTCAAAACCCAACCACTCTGATAGCGAACGTTTTTTATCTGCGCTAATGACCTGAAGGTAAGATGATCTAAATGCGGAGTACTCTTCCTTTGATAAAGTTTTAAGCGATGGAATTGCCGCACGGAGCAAATCTAATTTTTGCGATAAAGATAAGGGCGCGATCCGTTCACTCCAATCGTTGGTCGCAACAGACTCATGCCCAATAAACGCGTAATACACACCTTTGGCGTCATAGGAAGTGTGCACACGCTCCAATAAACTCTTAAGGTTAAACGCCGGTTCAGCAGCAGCTTGCTCCTGAAATTCAAAACTTATATCGCTGCTTCCAGATGATTCAGATTGCACAGCTTTCGATAAATCTTCCGCATGAAGTGAGCCTCCAGAAAACCCCATGACTGCATCACCAAACTCACTCCGAAGCTCAGCTTCAGCCGTCGACTCAGCATACTGGCCATTCCAATTTGGCAGCAAACGCTCAATGCGTTCATCAACTGACGGGTGCGTAGCAAACAGACGACTGTTAAATGCAGCTGAGAAGAAGAAATGCCCTAGTTCATGCGCTCGTGGATTATCAATTTTAGAATGTTTACCGTAGCCGCCAATAATCTGAAGCGCTTCACCAATGCCGGTCGGGTTACGCGTGAACTGTACCGCCGATGCATCCGCTAAATATTCGCGCTGTCGACTAAGCGCCGCTTTAATCACTTCACCAAAAAACTGCCCAACCGTACCGAGAAGCCACAAGGCTAGCCCTGCTATAAAAATAACAAACTGACCGCCGTTATTTTTTCTGGAGGAGTTAGAGAATCCATAAGATCGACGATAGCTTCGGCGTGACCCTGCCTCCATTAATATTCGACCAGTCTCATTGATCATGGTTAAACCATGAAGCGTTGCGACAACACGCACATTTAAGCGCATATCACCATTAAGAATATGGCTGAACTCATGCGCAACAACGCCTTGCAATTGATCACGATTTAGCTGCATTAACGCACCTTGGCTAACAGCGACTACTGCGTCATCACTGCTGACACCAGCCGCAAAGGCATTGATTCCTTGCTCATTCGTCAATACGTAAGCAGGGGGAACTGCCATGCTGGCAGCTAATGCCATTTCCTCAACGACGTTAATTAAGCGACGCTCGTGTAGCTCTTTGGTATCAGGGCTTACGCGCTTTCCACCCAAAAGTTCAGCGACAACATGGCCACCCTTACTTAAGTCGGACCACTTTGACCACGTAGCCACCGCAATCACACTGACAATAATCGCGCTAACAATGGCGATCTTGTCCCAACCAAAATTATCAATGATCGCGAGCAAGGCTTGATACCAAGGCAAGCTAGAAACGTTAATTCGCTGGGTGCCGGCTAAGTTACCAATATCGCTAAACCAAACAAATACGACAAACAAAGCATTGGTTAGAACGACCAAGACAAATACAGCCAAACAAAAAAGCAGAATCAAACGCTGACTCTGCTTTCGGGCTTCTTCCTGTGCCAGGTAGAAATTCACGTTTTATCCTTAAAACAGATTTTAGAAACTAACTTTAGGGGCCTGCTGAATTGCTGCTGAGTCTTCAAACTCTAACAACGCTGCATCTTTGCTGTGACCAAAGGTTGGTGCGAAAAAGTTGTTCGGGAAACTTTGACGAAACACATTGTAGTGTGTGACGGAATCATTAAACGCTTGGCGCGCAAATGAGATTCGGTTTTCAGTAGAAGTGAGCTCTTCGGTAAGTTGCGCAACATTCTCATTGGCTTTTAACTCTGGATACGCTTCCACCGCAACATTAAGCGCACCGAGAGCAGATTGAAGCATGCCTTCGCCCGATGCTAATTTGCCTAACGCTGAGGCACTCGCGGGATTTTGAGACGCAGCCTTCAAACCGGCAAGTGCGGTGTTTCGAGCACTAATCACAGCCTCAAGCGTTTCTTTCTCATGGCTTAAATACGCCTTAGTTGCTTCAACCAAGTTAGGGATCAAATCGTAGCGGCGCTTTAATTGCACCTCAATTTGCGAAAAGGCATTTTCATATTGATTTTTGAACGCGACTAAATTGTTGTAGATGCGAACGATATAAAAAACAACAAAGATCAGAACGATCCATGAAATGATGGTTGAAACTTCCATAAGACACTCTCCTTAAAGTAATTACTTAAGACTAGATGACTTATGGAAGTCTGTGTAGCGTGACACGCAACTAAGATAGAGATTAGCGTCAAATGCTAAACACTGATGAATTATTGTACTTCTTGATACGCCCAAGATAACCAAGACATTAAGGCCTCAACGTCACTCGCCTCTACCGTCGCGCCACACCAAATACGCAAACCATCTGGCGCGTCACGATAAGCACCGATATCAAAAGCAACATTTTCGTCAGCCAGAAGTTTAATCATGGCTTTAACTTGCTCTGGCGTCGCGTTCAATTTTAAACACACACTAGTGTTCGATAAGGTATTTGGATCTTGCGCTAAGAAGTCGATCCAGTCATTTGCCGCGACAAACTTTTCAATGGCAGCTAGGTTTGCTTGAGAACGATCAATCGCACCCTGCAATCCACCAAGACTATCCACCCAAGCAAGTGCATCGAGATAATCGGCCACACATAACATTGATGGCGTGTTGATTGTTTCGCCACGGAAAATACCTTCAACCAGCTTCCCTTTTTTAGTCAAACGGAAGATCTTAGGTAAAGGCCATGCAGGCGTGTATGACTCTAGGCGCTCAACCGCTTTAGGGCTGAGAATTAACATGCCATGCGCACCTTCACCGCCGAGTACTTTTTGCCAGCTGTAAGTCACTACATCTAGCTTTTCCCATGGCATGTCCATAGCAAATACCGCTGACGTAGCATCACAAATGGTTAAGCCTTCGCGATCATCAGCAATCCAATCGGCATTCGGCACCTTTACCCCTGCCGTGGTCCCATTCCATGTAAATACCACATCATGCTTCGGGTTAGCCTGCGACATGTCTGGTAATAAGCCGTAATCAGCGTGGTAGTGATTCACGTCATCCAACTTCAATTGGTTGAGAATATCTGCCACCCATGTTGAACCGAACGACTCCCATGCAAATACATCCACTGGTCGAGCACCAAGCAATGACCACAGAGCCATTTCAACGGCACCTGTATCAGAAGCTGGAACGATGCCAACTCTGTAACCTTCGGGTAAACCTAGCAAACGCGCTGTTTCTGAGCAGGCACGACCTAAAGCGTCTTTGCCAATAGCCGCACGATGCGAACGACCAAGCGTAGAGATATCTAAGTTATTGACGTCATAACCCGGGCGCTTACTGCATGGGCCTGATGAAAAATTAGGGTTAGCAGGCTTAAGGCTTGGTTTAGTAAAACCAGTCATATACTCTCCAGACAACAATAAGTGGGATGCTAAAAACAGGCCGGCAATGCTATCACCAGACGTGGGCTAAGTCACTGAATCAACAGAGCGCCATAACCATTATAACGCGCACAAACTTTGCTCAACTATTTCCTGATTGGGCTACTTACATTAAACTAGCGCGCCTCTAAAAGAGCGATCCGATTAACCTCTGATGTATAGGAATAAACATGTCAGCATATTCAGATAACGATGTCGTCATCGTTGCAGCAAAACGTACCGCAATGGGTAGCTTCGGTGGCAGCCTAAGCACAACTCCAGCTCCAGAACTTGGCGCAGCAGCGATTAAAGCGAGCATCGAGCAGGCTGGCATTGCAGCAAGCGATATTGATGAAGTGATCATGGGTCACGTTCTTCCAGCAGGTGTTGGTCAAGCCCCAGCTCGACAAGCATCACTTGGCGCAGGCATCCCAGACAGCGTGCCAACCACAACGATCAACAAAATGTGTGGTTCGGGCATGAAAGCAGTGATGCAAGCATTTGACGCGATCAAGGCAGAATCTTGTGAGTTAATGGTTGCTGGCGGCCAAGAAAACATGTCGCTTGCACCTTACATTGTTCCTAAAGCACGCACGGGTTACCGTTTAGGTCACGGCGAGCTTCTAGATCACATGTTCTATGATGGACTTGAAGACAAGTACACCAGCAAATTGATGGGTAAGTTTGCTGATGAAAACAGCCAAGAAGATGGTTTAAGTCGTGAAGACATGGACGCGTACACCTTGCGTTCACTAGAGCGTGCTCAGACAGCGACAAACGAAGGTTGGTTCGCTGAAGAAATTGTTCCTTTCACAGTTAAGTCGCGTAAAGGTGAAGTTGTTTTTGATAAGGATGAGCTTCCTGGTCAAGCACGCCCTGAAAAAATCCCTTCACTTCGTCCAGCATTCGACAAGAATGGCGTTGTAACTGCAGCTAACTCATCAGCAATTTCTGATGGTGCGGCAGCTGTAATTCTTTGTTCTGGAAAAGTTGCAAAAGAAAAAGGTTTAACGCCACTAGCGGTAATTCGTGCGACTTCTTCTCACGCAGAAGCTCCAGCGAAATTTACGCACGCACCATGTGGCGCTATTGAAAAAGTATTGAACAAAACAGGTTGGGCTTCAGCTGATGTTGACTTGTTCGAAGTGAATGAAGCCTTCGCAATGGTTGCAATGACAGCAATGAATGCGCACAACATTCCAGCTGAGAAGATCAACATTCACGGCGGTGCAGTAGCACTTGGTCACCCTGTTGGTGCTTCAGGCGCACGTATTATTGCTACGTTGATCTACGCCCTTAAGAAAGAAGGTAAGGCAAAAGGTCTTGCTAGTTTGTGTATCGGTGGTGGTGAAGCGACTGCAGTAACACTAGAACTTATCTAATAAGTTCGGGGTCGGAGTACATATGTACTCCGACCCCAATATTCCTAACAACAACCCGGCTTCCGACTAAAACGATTCAGCTAGTTCTTCAATTTTCGCACGCGCTTTCTCAGAAGCGGCATCGCGATTCGCATTCGTTGCATCCGCAGCAATCACCTCAACATTTTTTACGCCGATAAATGCTGCAACTTGCTTCATGTACGGTACAACGAAATCGACAGGACTGCCTACCGGCGCGCCACCCGTTGAAACAACTAAGTACATCGTATCAATGTTCAACAAACCCTCTGGGCCATTTTCTGTATAACGGAAAGTTTCACCAACACGACAAATCATATCGACCCATGCTTTTAGTGACGCTGGAATACCAAAGTTATACATTGGTGTTGCGATCACCAAGGTGTCTGATTCTTTTAACTCTTTAACAAGTTCTTCGCTTTGGCTGATCAATGATTTCTGTTGATTTGATCGATCATCTGCGGGTGTATAAAACGCACCTACGTGCTCACCTGTAATGAACGCAATATCGTTTTTTGAAACATCACGCTCCACGACATTGGCGATCTTTCCCGCGACCTTTTCATTTGCCAACAACTCATTGGCGAGCATACGGCTAGTTGAATTTTCACCTTGAACACTTGCTGCTACTGAAAGAATATTTTTAGCCATTTTGGCTTCCTCAAACTTTGATTTACTAAACGTTGATAAGAAGTATAAGCATTGTATTCAAACGAATAAGCAGGTACTTTTGCGCTATATAATCAAAATTTTTGAACAATAAATAATGACATGAATCTACACAGTCCAATTACGATCGAAGCACTTAAAGTCTTAGATGTGATTGATCGCAGGGGAAGTTATGCAGCAGCGGCAGAAGAACTCGACAAAGTCCCTTCCGCGCTGTCTTACGTCGTACAAAAACTTGAGGAACAGTTGAATGTCACCTTGTTTCAGAAGCAGGGACGACGCTCAGTACTTACCCCCGCTGGAAAGCATTTACTAGACGAAGGCAGAATTCTGCTTAACTCAGTAGAACGTCTTGCAGAACAAACGCAGAACGTTGCTCGAGGTTACGAAAGCAGAATTCGTGTCGCCATTGATACCATCATGGATATACGACCGGTCTATTGCGCTTTTAAAAGCTTCGTAGATGAACATCCAGACATTGAAATAGACATTCAAGAAGAAGCTTTGAATGGTGCTTGGGAAGTTCTGATTTCTGATGAAGTTGATTTAGTCATTGGCGCCGTTGGTCCTGTACCTCAACAAAAAGGGATTCGAACCGAAGAGGTCGCGCAACTTGACCTTGTTTATACCTGCTCGCCCGACCATCCTCTGGCAAAAAGTACTTCACCAATTAAGATTGAAGATCTAAGCAAAGTTCGTCGTGTCGTCACGCACGACAGCGCACGTGAAGCAGTTACCTGGACGAGAGGTTTACACTCTTCGTTGAGGGATCAGGTGCAACAGCACTTTTATGTCCCCAATACTTATAACAAGTTAAATGCTCAAAAAGCAGGTATCGGCGTTGGTTTCTTACCACGACACCTGATTAGAGAAGAACTCAAGGCAGGTGAACTTGTTGAGTTGCCGCTCGACAATGCGCGCCCACAACCAAGCACGCTCTACATGGCTTGGAAAATCGTAAACCAAGGCAAAGGCGTACAACGCCTACGCACCCTTATCCAAAAGCAATTAAAAGAACAGGAATAAATCAGGACTTACAATGCATCAATACGCTCGCATCCTCACTATTTTACTCTCCATCATTGCGCTTTTTTGGGCGAATCCAGCTTCATCAAAACCACTCGCCAATCTAAAAAAATTGGAACAGGCAACTGACTTATTTATGGAGCAAGTTACAAAAGGCGATAGCGAATCAGCTCTTAATTTGATCTCTGCTTATGCTGGCGTAAATCCTGAACAGTTCGCACAACGCAGTGCTCGGATTATTCAAGACATGCAGCGCATCGAATCAAGTGCGGGTAAAGCCTTAAGCTACGCAAAAGTAGATACAAAAAGTGTTGGCGAACACCTTTACAAAGTGCGGTATCTATTGAAGTTTCGACAAGCGGCACTTGTGTGGGAAATGAATTTTTACCAACCTGACCAAGGCTGGTATTTGGTCGACGTCAATCTTAGCACTGACATTAACGCTTTATTTCAGTAGTCATATGCAACGCTATGCGCGAAGCCGAATAATAATATCGCGCATGGCGTTTGGATCTTTGATCGTATAGCCCGCCAAACTCTCCTGCTGATAACCCGCTAAGTACTTACTTACTAACCGGGATATCCAAAAGCGTAAAGCGGCCAATTCCAGAAATAAGGGCCAACAAGCACTTTCGGCATCTGACCAAGGTTTCTCACTCTGATATGCCTCCACCAAAGCCGATAGTTTTGCACTATCGTGTCGGCCTGACGCAGTCATCGCCCAGTCGTTCGCACAAACAGCCAAATCAAAAAGAAAGCCTTCGGTACAGGCATGATAAAAGTCAATCACGCCAGATATATTCTGTTCGCCGAAGAGAACATTGTCTTTAAACAAGTCCCCATGAACAGTGCCCCTTGAACACTGATCTAACTCTCGTCGGTATACCGAATAGCGTTCAACGCATTCCTCTAGCAAAGCAAAGTCGTCGCGAGGCATGTCAGAATTTTTGAGCGCATTGAGATGCTCCTGCATCCAAGCTGAATCTCGAACTAATTTTCGATCTCCATCAAAATCTGCGACCGCATGATGCATATGCGCCAACCATGTCCCCGCTGCTGCACAATCTTCGATCTCCATGTCTGTTTTTGCGGCCCCATCAAAACAAGGAACGATCATAGCGTCTTTGCCTTGAATCTTAAAAAGGGATTGCCCTTTCGAATCTTGCAGCGCCGCGGGAACAGCAAGCCCTTTTGACGCTAAATGTTGGGTGAGCGAGACAAAAAAAGGCAATTCAGCGGATTCCATCGCTTCAAAAACCGTCAACACCCATCGACTAAGCTGACCATTTTTTGAGGTGTTCAAGAAGTAATTGGTGTTTTCAATTCCAGCCCCAATCCCCTCTAACAAGACAATCCTGCCAAGATAGAACTGTTCAATAACTGGATTCAAGTCTTGCGGGGTGACCTGTGTGAAAACTGCCATGAAAAGTGACCAAACTAATAAAAATAAAGACGTTCAAAACAAAGACTTTTTTAAGCCGTTATCAACGCGTTCAGTTGCTGAATGTGCGATTCATTCATCGCTTCAATCGAATCTGGAGCAATATACTCACTTTGCGAAGAAACCGCATCTTTTGTAGGGATTTCTAGTTCCAAGCCATCGCTCAACGAAATAGCACGATAACTCCCCAAAGAACGCCCCGGCTCTAAGATAAGCAACGCTCGACCAGAACTCGATTTCACATGCAAGCCAGAGGGAACATTCCCCAGCAAGGCTAAGAATGCGTCTGTTAGGCTTTCATCGAATTGCTTACCTTTACACTGAACAAGAATTTTCATCGCATCATCGATAGACCGTGCCGATGCGTAAGCCCTCTCGCTCGTCATTGCATCAAAAGCATCTGTAATCGCAATTAACTTCGCAGAAAGCGGAATCTGATCAGCCGTTAATCCCTGAGGATAACCTTGCCCATCAATACGTTCGTGGTGGCTAACCACAATATCAATGACAGATGCATCTACATCACTAAGTTGCTGAAGTAATTTTCTTCCTTCCAAAGGATGCACTCGAATCACGGCATACTCTGCGCTCGTTAATGCCCCTTCTTTATTGAGAATCGATGAGGGAATCATCACTTTACCGACATCACTCAATAACGCAGATAGCCCTAATTTCAAAATTTCTCGACTATCCCATTTCAATGCCGAAGCTAAACTCATCGATAACACCGTCGTACGAAAAGCATGCTCAATTAAATAAGACTGTTTACGCTTTGTTTGGCACAGTGCGAGCCAGGCATACAAATTTCGAGAAATGCTCTCTTGGCATCGCTCTATAGTTGGTTGAATATCTTGAGAAACACTAACAGAGCTGCCGCATCGAAATGCAGCATAGAGGTCATAAATAACATCCATAAGCTCTTTTGCCAGAGATTGAGCACGAAGAAATTCACGCTCAAAAGGGTGTTCGATTGTCGCTTTCATTGCATATGCATCACGACCACAAACCTGAACATCTTGACTAAACGTATAACTACTATAGTTGTTCTCGCCTAACACTGTACGTCCTATCGATTAAAATCCATCCAATTTAGGCTAGCAGAGCAACGCAATATGTCTGTCAGTTTAAGGCTAGAATGTGAAAACTTACGTAACAAGTCTGCAATTTGTTCCACAAAAGTATAAAATCGCGCGCCTGAAAGAAGTATCGCACGAGCAAAGCAAATTAATACCTGACTATTTTAGTAGGTTATTATATACTCTCGCCCGAAAAGTGGCTGAAACAGCCGCTTCTTACATGAAATCAATTTAGCAATACGAGCACTGTCAAGAATGTCTGAATCTGACAAAGAAGTTAAAGAGCTAATCAAAAGAGAATATGAGCACGGTTTCGTCACCGAAATCGAGTCTGAGACCTTTGAGCCTGGTTTGAACGAAGACGTTATCCGCCGCCTATCAGCCAAGAAAAATGAGCCGGAGTGGATGCTTGAATGGCGTCTTCAGGCTTATAAAGTATGGCAAGAGATGGAAGACCCAGAATGGGCTCACGTTAACTTCCCTAAAATCGATTACAACGACATTGCCTATTATTCTGCGCCAAAATCTAAAGATGATGGCCCGAAAAGTCTCGACGAAGTTGATCCAGAGCTTTTGAAAACCTATGAAAAGCTTGGCATTCCATTACACGAGCGCGCTCGACTCGCTGGTGTTGCCGTTGATGCTGTATTTGATAGTGTTTCTGTCACCACGACATTCAAGGACAAGCTAACTGAAGCTGGCGTTATTTTCTGCCCAATTTCAGAAGCGGTTCATAAACATCCTGAGCTCATCAAGAAGTATCTGGGTTCTGTTGTTCCTCAAAAAGACAACTACTACGCGGCACTAAACTCAGCTGTATTTTCTGACGGATCATTTGTTTACATCCCGAAAGGCGTGCGCTGTCCGCTAGAACTATCGACTTACTTCCGAATTAACGAAGCAAAAACCGGTCAGTTCGAACGTACACTAATCATCGCTGAAGAACGTAGCCATGTTAGCTACCTTGAAGGCTGCACCGCGCCAATGCGTGATGAAAACCAGCTTCACGCAGCTGTGGTTGAACTCGTTGCAATGGACGACGCTGAAATCAAATATTCAACGGTTCAAAACTGGTATCCCGGTGATGAAGAGGGTCGAGGTGGAATTTATAACTTCGTAACCAAACGCGGCGCATGTATTGGCAAGAACTCTAAAATTTCGTGGACGCAAGTAGAAACTGGCTCTGCCATCACATGGAAATACCCTAGCTGTGTATTACGCGGCGAAGGCAGTGTTGGTGAGTTCTATTCTGTTGCGCTAACAAATAACGCTCAGCAAGCCGATACGGGCACGAAGATGATCCATATTGGTAAAAACACCAAGAGTACGATCATTTCGAAAGGTATTTCTGCCGGTAAAAGTGACAGCAGCTATCGCGGCTTAGTCAAAATTGCGCCGACCGCTGAAAGTTCAAGAAACTATACGCAATGTGACTCTCTATTGATTGGCGACAAGTGTGGCGCTCATACCTTCCCTTACATCGAAAACAAAAATAAGAGTGCGATCGTCGAGCACGAAGCGACGACCTCAAAAGTCAGCGATGACCAACTGTTCCTTTGCCAACAACGAGGCATTGATGCAGAGCAAGCCGTTTCAATGATTGTTAACGGTTTCTGTAAGGAAGTATTCAAAGAGCTTCCGATGGAATTCGCGGTTGAGGCAACCAAGCTATTAGAAGTCAGCCTTGAAGGCAGTGTAGGTTAATTAAAGATTAAATCTTGCGGCGAGTTGTGCGACGCATACGAATGGAAAAGACGAATGTTAGACATCAAAGATTTACAAGCATCAGTTGAAGAAAAGCAAATCCTTAAAGGCTTGAACCTTGAGGTTAAGCTTGGCGAAGTTCACGCAATCATGGGCCCAAATGGGAGCGGTAAAAGTACACTTTCTCAGGTACTCGCAGGCAACCAAGCTTATGAAGTGAACGGCGGCACGGTTACTTTTAATGGCCAAGATCTCCTTGACATGTCGATTGAAGACCGCGCGCGTGAAGGTGTGTTTCTAGCATTCCAATACCCTGTTGAAATTCCAGGCGTCAGCAACCTTCAGTTCTTGCGCACCGCGATCAACAACATTCGCCAACATCGCGGCGAAGGTGAGATCAACGCAGCGGAATTCATGAAGCAAGCTAAAGCAAAGATCCAACAGGTAAATCTTGACCCATCTTTCTTAAAACGTGGCGTCAACGAAGGTTTCTCTGGCGGCGAAAAAAAGCGTAACGAGATCATGCAGATGCTGATGCTTGAGCCATCACTAGCGATTCTTGATGAAACTGACTCAGGCCTAGATATCGACGCACTACGTGTTGTGGCTGATGGCGTAAACGCGCTTCGCTCTCCAGATCGAGCGGTTGTTATGGTTACGCACTACCAGCGTTTGCTTGATTACATTGTTCCAGATTATGTTCACGTTTTGGCTGGCGGTAAAATCATCAAATCAGGCGGCAAAGAGCTTGCACTTGAGCTTGAAGAAAAAGGCTACGGCTGGTTAGGTCTTGAAGACAACGCAGAAAGCGAGGCATAAGCAATGACTCAACTCAGCTCTTTGGCTGTCGTTGAAGCGCATCAGCTTAACTCTGCTCTTCCAAGCCAAATTCAAACATTACAGAAAAACGCACAAGAGAAACTATCTACGCTTGTTGTGCCAACGCGCAAAACAGAGCATTGGAAGTATTCTGCAAAGCGTTTAGGTGATCTAAGCCTTCTCAGTAACAACTCTGAGACAGTAAGCACAACAGCATTTGTCGAAAATGCTATCTACATAGACATCTCAGCTGCTGGTATTGACGCCGCGGCATTAAGCGAGATCGAAGAATCGGGCTTAACTCTTCAAGCTTTTACGCAACTTAGTGATGAAGACTGCTCAGCAATCATTGAACTTGCAGAATATGAGCGCGGAGAGCTTGAACAAATCAACACCGCTCTTTTCAATGATGGACTAGTCATTCGCATTGCTAAAAATGCCGTGATTGAATGCCCGATCATTTTGAACTTTGTGCAAGATGAAGCGGGACTTACAACACCTCGTGTGTATATCGAACTGGAGCAAAGTGCGCAAGCTACAGTCATTGAAAACTATGCAATCGCTGATGTAGACGGAGCATTCTGCTCTAGCCAAACAACAGCGCTGATTGGTGACAACGCAAAGCTTACTTATTTGCGTCAAAATCCTTTAGGCAGTGCGTTCCGTATAGGCGGAACCACGCGTGCAATTCTAAAACGTGATGCGAATTTTGAAAGCCATATTCTTTGCTTAGGGTCAGCCATGGCACGCCATGACCTTCATGTATTAATGACAGAGAAAGGCTCGCATTGTGAATTAAATGGCGTGGTCGTCACGAAGGAAAAACAACACTACGACAACCACACCGAAATTGAGCACATTGCGTCAAACTGCACCAGCGAAGAAAACTATCGTTGTATTGCAGATGACAATTCACACATTGTGTTTAATGGACGTATATATATTCACAAAGACGCCCAAAAAACACTGGGCGAAATGAACAATCGCAACTTGTTGTTATCGAACTCTGCAGAAATCGATACGAAACCAGAGTTAGAAATCTACGCTGACGATGTTAAATGTGCACACGGCGCAACCATCGGCCAACTAGATGAAAAAGAAGTGTACTACCTAAAAACTCGCGGTCTGAGTGATGAGCAAGCGCGTCAAATGTTGACGCTCGGATTTGTTCTTGAATTGGTACGCGCAGTTCCGATTGCTTCGCTTGCTGAACAGTGGGAGCAAACTTTATCAGAACTTCTTAGCTTTAAAGATTAGGCGGGAAAACGAATTAAATGAGCGCAATGACGGCACAAGAGATACAAGAGATCGCGTTAAAGGCACGCGCAGACTTCCCTATTCTCAACCAAGATGTAAACGGTAAGCCACTGGTATACCTCGATAGCGCAGCTAGCTCTCAAAAACCGCAGCAAGTGATCGACGCAATGACAGCGTATTATCATTCAGATAATGCAAATGTGCATCGCGGCGCGCATATCCTAGGCGATCGTGCAACAGCAGCTTTTGAAGGTGCTCGAGATAAAGTTAAGTCGTATTTGAACGCCCCAGCTCGCGAACAGATTATTTGGACCAAAGGTACGACTGAGGCCATGAATCTGGTCGCGCATGGTTTAACACCCCAAATCGAAGCGGGTGACGAAATCATTGTGACACGAATGGAGCATCACGCGAATATCGTTCCATGGCAAATGTTAGCAGAACGTACGGGTGCGGTCATTAAAGTTTGGGAGATCAATGAGCATGGTGAGTTGCTCATGGATCAACTCGACGAGCTTTTGAATCCAAACACAAAGCTTCTTTGCTTTACCCATGTATCAAATGTGCTTGGAACCATTAATCCAGCAAATGAAATCATTGCCAAAGCAAAATCTGTGAATGCATTAACCGTTTTAGATGGTGCACAAGCAACACCTCATTTTGCTGTTGATGTTCAGGATTTAGATTGCGATTTTTATGCATTTTCATCGCATAAAATTTTCGGCCCGACAGGTATTGGTGTTCTATATGGAAAGCGCGACTTGCTAGAAGCGATGCCTCCTTACCAAGGTGGCGGCGAGATGATAGAGCGCGTTAGTTTTGAGGGTACAACCTACAATCAACTCCCCTATAAGTTTGAAGCTGGCACACCAGCGATTGGTGAAGCGGTAGGCTTAGGCACTGCCATTGACTACATTCAATCGCTCGATCGCGAAGCGCTAGACGCGCATGAAGCCGCCTTAATGGCTCATGCGATAAAACTAATCGAGACCATTCCAGGCATGTCGATGATTGGTACTGCTGAAAACAAGGTGCCGGTTATGTCTTTCAAAATTGAAGGATTACATCCAAGCGACATTGGTATGTTGCTTGATCAACAAGGCATCGGCATTCGTACTGGCCACCACTGTGCTATGCCTCTAATGGAAAAATTCGGACTTCCGGGCTGTGCTCGCGCATCATTTGCGTTTTATAACACGCACGAAGAAGTCGATCAGTTATTCGCTGCGCTCGCGAAAATACAACGCATGTTCGCGTAAGAACGCATACTCTAGGAAGACATTTATATGACTGTTTCAACGTTCGAACCAAGCCAGTCTATTTCTGTATCAGAAAAGGCTGCTCAGCACATCGCACAAGAAGTAGCGAAAGCAGGAGGCGATCTATCTTTCCGCCTGTATCTGCAGACTAGCGGCTGTTCTGGATTCATGTATGAAACTGAGCTGGTAAAAGAAGCAAAAGATGGTGATGTGGAATTTCAACAACAAGGCGTGAGCATTGTTGTCCCAGCAAAAGATCTAGCCGTGCTTAATGGTACAGAAATCGACTTCGTAACCGTTGGTCTAAACAGCATGTTTCAATTTAAAAACCCAAATGTGACTGGCGAGTGCGGTTGTGGTGAAAGTTTTTCAGTGACTGAGGAAGCGTAAGCATGGCAGAACGCGAAGTCGTCGTAACAAATCGAGATGTAGACGCTCGTATTGTTCCGGCAGGCACAGAGATCGTTATTCCAAAGGACTCATTCGTCACCATTACCCAATCTTTAGGTGGAACATTCACCGTATCAGTGAATGGTAATCTTGCTCGAATTGAAGGAAGGGATGCGGATGCACTGGGCAAAACCGTTGAATACGAAGAAGTCGAAGCACCTGCCGATGGATCTGTTAGCGAAGAGCAAGTATGGGCAGCTTTACATCAGGTATATGACCCAGAAATTCCAGTCAACGTTGTCGAACTTGGCCTGATCTATGGCTGCGAAGTAAAAAAGAGCACTGATATTGCAGACAAATTTGATGTAGATATTACAATGACCTTGACTGCACCTGGATGCGGCATGGGCCCTGTCATCGTAAACGATGTTCGATTTTACGTAGAACGTGTGCCAAATGTGGCTAAGGTTGAGATAGATTTAGTCTTTGACCCACCATGGAACAATGAGATGCTTTCAGACGAAGCGAAACTGGAACTCGGCCTGCTGTAAGCTAAAGGAACAAACATGACCTCGCCTTCTTTAGAAAGCTTTAAATCCAATCCTCTGGGTAGCGAAACCACCATTGAAGATATCTATGATGCCTTTGAGTTCCTAGATGATTGGGAAGAACGCTATGGCTACATCATCGATCTTGGAAAATCCCTTCCTGAATTCCCGGAGTCTGAACGAACTGAAGATAACTACGTTCATGGCTGTCAAAGCCAAGTTTGGCTAATTCATAAATTTGATGCAGACACGAACAAGCTTTATTTAATGATCGATAGCGACGCGATTATCGTGAAAGGTCTCGCTGCAATTGTTCTCGTTACCTTGAATGCGAAAACACCGCAGGAAATTATTGATCTCGATGTGGAAGCTGCATTTGAAAAAATAGACTTAATGCGGCATATCAGTCCAACTCGAGGCAATGGTTTACGTGCTATGCTTGAATTAATCAAGAAGGCAGCCGCAGAAAACAGCTAAACCATTCAGCAAAAGAGGCTTTGATGACACTAATTCCGCATTCTTCGAAGCCTTCAAAACACCCTTCACGATCTTCTATTGATACTCCTCCTCAAGAACAACTGTTCAATGATGCAGAAAGTTATTTTTTTGCGCTCAAAGATAGCATCAATGACGCCAAGTACTGCATTGACATGGAAGTTTATATCTATGAGAACAATACTCTCGGACTACGTGTTGCCGAAATCCTGAAATCTGCTGCAGGGCGCGGCGTGACAGTACGTTTACTCACCGATGGAATTGGCATTGACGACAAGTTTAAAGCAATTGCGGATGATCTTACTCAGCACGGTGTGCAAGTACGTATTCATCGCCCGTTGCCATGGAAACTAGAACAATGGCGCTACGCCGTAATAAAGACCCATGGCATACGAAAACTCTTATATCTTTTACTCTCCATTAACAAACGAAACCATCGCAAAACAGTCATCATCGATAAGCACTTCGCTTTCATAGGCAGCATCAATATCAGCGTCAACCATTTACACAATGAGCATGGTGGCGCTCATTGGCGCGATACCGCTATAAAAATATCTGGGGGAAATCTAAGTGCGCTTGAGCAAGCGTTTGATGCGAGTTGGAATTATTCAAAGCAGAAGGTGAAACGCATCATTACTAAAACTGCGCTAAAATCCAATTTCTTACTCAACTACAACCGTATCATGCGCAAACATCACCATCGTTTATTACTTCGTCTGATCAATCACGCGCAACATCATATCTTTATCACTAACGCATACTTTGTGCCTGAACCAGCGCTGTTAAAAGCATTGACTTCTGCAGCACAAAGAGGCGTAAACGTTCAAATTATTGTGCCGGAACATTCGGACGTTATTTTTATGCCTTGGGTATCGGCGTACTTTTACAAAAGCCTTTTGCAATCAGGGGCTCATATTTATGAATATCAACCTGTCATGCTTCACGCCAAAACAATCATGATTGATGAATGGGCGAGTATTGGTTCCAGCAATATGAATCATCGAAGCTTTCGGCACGATCTCGAAGTCGACTACGTACTTCAAACCAAAGAAGCCAAACAACAACTACTCGATGATTTTCATCATGATTGTTCGTACACGACCAAACAAACATTGAGTAGTCTTGCCAAACAGCCTTTATGGAAACGAGTTGCGGGAAGTCTAATACTATTGCTCTTCGGACGCTGGCTTTAGTCCTTACCAAACAATCAGAACGTCATCTTGCTGAATATTCAAACGGCCCGGATCTAGCCCAATCTTACCACTAGCAAAATTTGGATGAACCTGAGAGACCGTCAATACAGCTTTTGTATTGGTTAGCTCCAGTCCCTTTTGCTGCAAGGCATCGTAAAAATTGAAACTTCGATAAACACTAAGCTTATCGCCTGGTCGCAATCCTACGCTTGCGCCAGAAGAAAAATGAATTGTTTTTCCATCAACACGAGCAATGCGTGTCATAAAAGGCTGACAACGCAACTGCTCATCTAACGCGAAGCTCATTGACTCGAGTAAGTTAGAGATATGCAATCCGTATGATGTTTTCCAAAAAGCTTGTGTAGCAAAGCCTATTTCATCAGATAAATCTGGAGACCAATCTCCTTGCGTCGCGAAGTTTTCTCGCCATACAAGCTCGCCCGTCAATCCATCATGAACAAACAGATCAACCGAGAATCGACGTCGCTCGTCTGCTTGAGCAAAGAACTTGATACTTTTTCTCCACACCGAGGTTTCGTAAGCCTTTGGATTAACTAAACCCATATCACGAACCACTCCAGAAACTACGAACTGAACATTAAGTTTTTTCGCTTCTTGCATCGCATGACTGAGTAAGCGGTGTTCTGTAACTTGAGTCGGTGCATTGATCATAGGGCGATAGGCGCCAACATCAGCTTGCTGAAGCACAGACAAGGAATCTACTTGAGACAAGGCGCTAGACAGCGCGCTAGACAAGCCTTGCTCGACACCGTTTAACCGGCCAATACTTGCCTGATCTGGGACTTGTAAATTAAAGCCAAGTACAGCCACTGATTTTTTGAATCGGCCCGCATCAGAGTTCAGACACTCTGACGAGGCATCAAGATCAACAGCATACTGAATACTAAGATAATCACCTGCAACGTGTTCGTGCTTAATACGTTCTTCTAGTACTCGAATTTTGCTTGCCAAACTATCACTACTCGCTTCTACTCGCCCATTCACGAGTGAATTTTGCTCTTTGCGTTCGATAAAGGCGCGCATCGCTTTAGCGAGTGCATCTTGTCTGGCCGCTTCTCGCGCCTCAACATAGCTCACGTCAGAAAGTGAAGCCTCTCCTGTCGACTCGAACCACTGCGCAAAAGAAACGGCAGACTGTAGAGTAAGCAAAAAAGCTAAAACATATTGAGATAAGGCAAACCTACGCATCCGAACTACCTACTAGCAAGACGACAAAATCATTTAATTGCTAAGATCTAACCAATTTCTATGCCAGCGCTTTTTGGCAAACGATTGCCGCTTAAATACCAACGCCTCAAGCATTCAAGTATCGAAGAAAAGAGTATGGTTTCGTGACGTATATGCCTTTGCAAGCGCTTGCAATTCGTTACAATCCTTAGGTTGTGCGAATTTAAAAATGTAGGAAGTGACCAATAATGCGAACTAGCAGTTTCAGAGGCCTAATAACATTCATATTCCTCTGCATGAGTGCTCAAACAATTGCTGGCTATAGGACCTTACTTGACCCAAGATCCATGGCAATGGGTGGAACTGGCGCTGCAGCAGCGACTAAATTCAACGCATCCCTTCACAACCCTGCCTTGATCGCTTTTAACAGAGGCTCTAAACCCGATCGCTTATATCTCAGTGCATCAATGGGTGCTCGTGAACTGTATAACACCGATTGGGAGGAATCCTTAAATAACTTCCAAGATAGCAATATTGTTCAGGACTATGACCGGCTAGCTAATCCGTCCTCATCTGATGCAGCGGAAGTAAGAGACGTTATTCGTCAAATGAATCTTGAGGGCTACCGAAAAGACGAGACGACTGTCTTCAATTTACTAGTCGATACTCGCCCAGTTACGATCAACTTTTATACACGGCGTGACATACGTGAAATGACGACCATTTTGAATAAAGATGAAGAGCAGTTTGCTACACTAATAAATGGTCTTAACGGCGGAGCGCCAGCAGTAGGTACTCTCGAAGAAAGACTAACCTCAACCGTCGACAACACCTATGTCGACATTAGTGAGTTCGGTGTTACCGTAGCCACCACAAATGTAATTTCTTACAACATGCCAATATCTTGGGGCTTCACGCCCAAGCTAGTCGAAATAAGGGGTTCACATCGTGCGGAAAGTATTAACACATATAACCCACGCAACCCACCAGACAAACAGGTAAGTCGTGATTTCTTAGAATGGAATGTTGATTTAGGGTTCTCAATGTTAATGACCGAATCCTTTATGCGCGAAGAGCTAGGCCTTTCAGGTCCGATACTCGACGGCGAATGGATTTTCTCTTTTGTTGGTATGAACATGATCCCGACCGATTTCACACCATACAGACCTGAAAATGCGAGCCGCACAGGCCCTTATCCCGGCACAGCTCGTGCTGTGCAAGCACTCTATCAGTTTGGCGTGGCGCATTACCGCCAAAACTACATGCTTACTATGGATATCGATCTTTCAGAAAACGAGGTCTATGACTTCGAAGGATTAACCCGCTTTCTAAGTTTCGGTGGAGAATATTTTTTAAGAGACGACTTTCACCTCCGTGCGGGCATGCGCATCAACATGGCACAAACATCTGAAGCCGCCAAAGACAAAGCTATTCTAACGGGTGGTTTTTTGTATCAACCACATGGATTCAGTATTGAAGCCGCCGCAATGATTAATGAAGTAGAAATTGGCGGAACAGTTGGTCTTGGCTACGCCTTTTAGCTAAGCTAGCGACATGTCATCACATTCAAATTCTAATCTGCTTCCTGCAGACTCTTATTTCATCGTAGGCGGAGCCGTCCGAGACCGCCTCCTCAACCTTAAAAGCAAAGATCTAGACTGGGTGGTTGTCGGCTTAACACCAGAACAAATGGTGGAACAGGGATTTCAGCAAGTCGGCGCAGACTTCCCTGTTTTTATCCATCCTATCTCTAAACAAGAATATGCACTTGCCCGTACTGAACGTAAACACGGTGAAGGCTACAAAGGGTTTATCTGCGACTTCAGCCCTGAGGTAACGCTTGAGCAAGATCTAGAGAGACGCGACTTAACGATTAACGCTATGGCCGAAGATGCCTATGGCAATGTCATCGATCCGTATAATGGGCAGCAGGATCTCGAGAAAAAAACATTGAGGCATGTATCTTCTGCGTTTTCCGAAGATCCTTTACGCGTTTTACGCGTCGCTCGATTTGCTGCGCGCTTCCATCCCCTAGGATTCTCTGTAGCCCCTGAAACTATCACTTTAATGTCTCAGATCAGTGGTAGCGGCGAACTCGAGACACTCACACCCGAGCGCGTATGGCAGGAAACACAGCGGGCACTTGCTGAGGATTCCCCACACATATATTTTGAAGTCTTGCGCCAATGCAATGCGCTGAAAATAGTCATGCCTGAGCTTGATGCCTTATTCGGAATACCTCAACCAGCAAAACATCATCCTGAAATAGACTGCGGCATACACGCATTAATGAGCTTGCAAGCATCTGCTCAACTGACGCACTCCACAGATGTACGATTTGCTGCTCTAGTGCATGATTTAGGGAAGGCAAAAACCGACTCAAAGCAATGGCCTAAGCATCACGGGCACGAACAACTAGGGCTCAAGCCGATCAAACAACTATGCAAAAATTTATGCACTAATCGCTACGCAGAATCACTGTCGCTCATTGCTAGCCAATACCATACCCATATCCACAGAGCGTTTGAACTGAAAGCAAGCACCATTCTCAAAGTACTCTCTGCTTGCGATGCTTTTAGAAAACCTCAACAACTTGAAGATTTATTACTAGTTTGTATTTCAGATAGTCGCGGCCGAACAGGATTTGAATCGATCGCCTATCCGCAAGCTGACTACTTTCGTTCTGCGTTGGCGGCAGCGACATCAATCAAACCCCAACCCCTCCTTGAACAAGGATATAAAGGAAAAGAGCTTGGAGGAATGATCGAAAAAGCACGTATTGAGGCAATTTCTCTCGTTGAAAAACCAGATATATAGACGCCCCTATTCCCTGAATCTATAATCCGCCCATTCATTTATTCTGGAGTTTGTTATGCGAAATGCAGTTATCGTAGCGGCGGGGCGCAGCGCCATCGCTTCATTCGGTGGTTCTCTTTCTTCCTTGAGTGCCGTTGAGATTGGAACACAAGTTGTTTCTGGTTTACTAGAAAAGACCGGCGTTAACATCGATCAAGTGGATGAAGTAATTTTAGGACAAGTACTCACCGCCGGCTGCGGACAAAACCCAGCAAGACAAACAGCAATTAAGGCTGGATTATCAGTGCAAACACCTGCGCTCACCATTAACAAGGTGTGTGGATCCGGTTTAAAGGCAGTACAAATGGCAGTACAAGCCATTCAGCTTGGTGACGCAGACATTATTATCGCCGGCGGGCAAGAGAGCATGAGCAATGCTCCACATGCACTTCCAAATAGCCGCAACGGACAGCGTATGGGGCCTTGGAATATGGTCGACACGATGATTACCGATGGCTTATGGGATGCTTTCAACGATTATCACATGGGCATTACCGCGGAAAACATTGCAGAAAAATATGAAATCGATCGAGAGGCGCAAGATGCCTTTGCTCTAGGCTCACAGAACAAAGCAGAACAAGCACAAGCAGATGGCAAATTTAGTGATGAAATTATTGCCATTAGCATTCCTCAGCGCCGCGGCGACCCTATCATATTTGATAAAGACGAAAACATTCGACTAGGTGCAACAATAGAAAACATCGCTAAAATGCGTCCGGCATTTAAAAGAGATGGCACCGTCACAGCTGCGAATGCCTCATCACTCAATGACGGCGCAGCGGCAGTCATTGTATGTAGCGAAGAGAAAGCCAAAGAACTAAACCTACCCGTTTTAGCCTCAGTAAAAGCTTACGCTAATGCCGGAGTACAACCTGAAATAATGGGTACAGGCCCAATTCCTGCCAGTCTGCGTTGCCTTGAGAAAGCAGGCTGGACAATCAACGACCTTGATCTCATAGAAGCAAACGAAGCATTTGCAGTACAAGCCTTGTCCGTCAACCAAGGCATGGGATGGGACGAAACTAAGGTTAACGTCAATGGTGGAGCGATAGCTCTAGGCCACCCTATCGGCGCATCAGGTTGTCGCGTTCTTGTCACATTACTCCATGAAATGATCAAACAAGACGCAAACAAAGGTTTAGCAACATTGTGTATCGGTGGTGGCATGGGTGTTTCGTTAGCGGTTGAGCGCAACTAATGTTCAATATCGTTTTATATGAGCCCGAAATTCCACCAAACACAGGGAATATTATTCGGTTGGCAGCCAACACAGGCTGCCGATTGCATCTCATAGAACCACTTGGTTTCGATCTCGATACGAAAAAATTGCGTCGTGCGGGGTTGGATTACCACGAATTTGCGGATGTCTTGACCTACGCCTCATATCAAGAATTCGAGGCTAAACATGCTGGTGCAAGAATCTTTGGCATGACAACAAAAGGAAGTCGCCCACACACGGAAATTTCTTACCAAGAAAACGACTTCTTTTTGTTTGGCCCTGAAACTCGTGGATTACCTAGTGATGTTCGAGAGGGACTAGGAACGGACTTTTGTATTCGAATTCCAATGTTGGAAGGAAGTCGCAGCTTAAACCTGTCTAATTCAGTTGCGATTGTCGTGTATGAAGCCTGGCGTCAGCTTAGCTTTCAGGCTGGAAGTTAGATCTGCATAGATTTTTTCGCTCATAAAAAACCGCTAAACAATAAATGCTTAGCGGTTTTTTATGGATTGCAGTCACGCAGTCTTACTGAACTGTTGATTCAGCTGCTTCAGCGCTTGCTGCTTCTTGCTCCTGCTGCTGTTTCTTTGCCATTGCCTGCGCAAACATCGCATCAAAATTGATCGGCGCTAACATCACTGGCTGGAAACCACCTTTAACAACGATATTATCAATACTTTCGCGAAGATATGGGAACAACAAGTTAGGGCATACAGCACCTACTGCATGGTGGTACTGAACACCTTCTAAACCGACGATTCTGAAAATACCAGCTTGTTGAACTTCAACAATATACGCCGTCATATCCTCAACCGATACAGTCAAAGTAATCGTGACTGCAACCTCGTGCACTTCCGATTCGATCACTGTGTGCTTGGTATTCAGATCCATTTTTACTTTTGGCTGCCATGCCTTAGTGAAAACAATTGGAGAGTTTGGCGACTCAAAAGAAGCATCTTTTACATATACTTTTTCCATCGCAAAACCAGCTTGCGGTTGTTGATTTGCTTCTTGTTCGGCATTTTCTACTGGAGTTTCGTTTTCAGACATCTTTTTTACCTTAAATCTATATTCTTTTTAGATAGAGCATCGCTCAGTACCTGCATACTAAGCACTGTATCGCTAGATAACGAGTGCACAGCTCTCTTTTTCGGGCCTAAACACATATTTTTTCATATCAAGTAAGCAGAGGATTGAGCTTACCCGCTCGCTCTAGCGCATACAGGTCATCACACCCACCCACATGCGTATTACCAATCCATATTTGTGGCACAGTGTGCTGACGACTCAATCGCATCATTTCTTGACGCAGAGAAGGATCACCATCAACCACTAATTCCTTGTATGACACGCCTTTCTTCTTTAACAAAGACTTGGCTCTCACACAAAATGGACAATAATTTGAGCTGTAAATAACGACGTTTTTAGCCATAACACTGCAATCTCATAAATCTAATATGTGCGGCGATACACTACTTTTTAACAAGTGGCATGTTGCTCGCTTTCCACTCAGCAATGCCACCCTGTAATCGAGCCACATTTTCAAAACCCGCAGCTCTTAAAAGCTTCCCGGCAGTTCCCGAATGTTGCCCCATTTTATCAGCAATAATAATTTGCTTGTCTTTGTAAGTTTCTAGCTCGCTGGTGCGGTCTTTAAAACTTGTGAATGGCACATGGATAGATCCTGTAATACGCCCTTCGTTAAAGTCTTTCTTGTCACGAACATCAACAATAACCGCTTCATCTTTATTCAAAAGTTGTGTAACGGCTAGCGGACTTAAGCTCTGACCAGCCTTTGCTTTTTCGGTCCACCACAACGCGAACAGCAAACCAAAGAAGATACTGACTAGCTCCCAGTGGTTACCGATAAATTCAAACAAACGATCCATTAGCTTTCCCTTTTAAATATTTCGGCGCGCATTATACACAAGCCATCAAGTACGAGACAGAGACTCTCGGGAATAAGTCGCCAAGAAGCAAAAGAAACGGTAAAATCGCGCCCAATTTTGAACTCTTAAACTTTGAGACCGAAGCATTATGGCAAAACGCACCACTGCACTAATCATTCTTGATGGCTGGGGCTACCGAGAGGAGAGCAATTTTAACGCAATTCAAAACGCTAAAACTCCATTTTGGGACGACATGTGGAACTCCAAACCAAGTACTCTGATTGCCACATCAGGCATGGCGGTTGGATTACCTGACGGGCAGATGGGCAATTCCGAGGTTGGCCATATGAATCTGGGTGCAGGACGTATTGTCTACCAAAACTTCACGCGTATTACCAAAGACATTGAAGATCAAGCGTTCTTTGAGAATGAAGCACTATGCACCGCTATCGATAAGGCGGTCAATGCAGACGCAGCCGTTCATTTACTCGGTTTGCTATCGCCAGGCGGGGTTCATAGCCATGAAGACCATATCATTGCGGCAGTTGAGCTCGCTGAGCGCCGCGGAGCCAAGAAGGTGTATGTTCATGCATTTCTTGATGGCCGTGACATGCCCCCACGCAGCGCAGAACCTTCATTAGAAAAATTAGAAAACTTGCTCAGAGAAAAAGGTATCGGTCGCGTTGCCAGCATCGTCGGCCGCTACTATGCAATGGACCGCGACAACCGATGGGATCGAGTTGAGTCGGCATACAACCTGCTTACCCTCACGGAAGGACAATACACAAGTGCTTCCCCTGTAGCGGGCCTACACGAAGCATATGCACGTGATGAGAATGACGAATTCGTCGCGGCTACCGTTATCCAAGCCCCAGATGACGAGCAAGTACAAATCCAAGACAAAGATGCCGTGCTGTTTATGAATTTTAGAGCAGACCGAGCTCGAGAGATCACTCGCGCATTTGTCGAACCAAATTTCGATGGCTTTGAGCGCAAAGCAATTCCTAGTCTATCTGACTTTGTTATGTTGACCGAGTATGCCGCTGACATCAAAACTTCATGCGCTTACCCACCGAGCGCCCTTCCTAATTGCTTGGGCGAATACATGCAAACGCTTGGAAAAACTCAGCTTCGCATTGCCGAGACGGAAAAGTATGCCCACGTTACATTCTTCTTTAGTGGCGGTCGCGAAGCCTTGTTTGATGGAGAGACACGCGAGCTTATCGCAAGCCCCGATGTAGCAACCTATGACCTAAAACCTGAAATGAGCGCCCCAGAAGTCACAGACAAACTTGTTGCTGCCATTAAGTCTGGCGAATACGATTTGGTTGTGTGTAATTACGCTAACGGGGACATGGTCGGCCATACTGGCAAATACGATGCAGCAGTCAAAGCAGCAGAGTGCCTCGATACCTGTCTAAGTAAAGTTAGCGCCGCGCTTGCAGAAGTGAATGGCCAAGCCTTAGTAACGGCAGATCATGGTAATGCAGAGCAAATGACTGATCCGTCTTCTGGTCAAGCCCATACCTCGCACACTACAACACCAGTACCTCTTGTTTATTTGGGTGATCGCGCGCTTTCGCTAAAAGAAGGCGGTAAGCTAAGCGATGTTGCCCCAACACTGTTAGAGTTGATGGATCTCGAAATTCCTGATGAAATGACAGGATCAAGTCTAATCAAATAAAAACCACACGATAACAAGATGCGTTTTATTGTTACGCATCTTGTTATTACTTGGATATAAAAGGCGAGAAATACAATAGTGGTTGCTCTTTTATCTGAATCCTGCCGGCATAACATGCTTATCGCAGTGTTTCTCGCTATGACACTTTGCCTAACTGCTTTATCTTTCAGTGCATCAGCAGCATCTCAAGAAGAATCTGAAGAAAAACTCGAGCAGCTGAAATCAAACATATCCACGATCACCAATTGGCTGAACAAAGCAAACAAGAATAAATCATCGCTCATTCAGCAGCTCAAAGAGCAAGAAAAAACAATTTCTCGTACAAACCTGAAAATCAGCAAAAACAAAAAAGAAATCAATAGCTTATTAAAAGAGCTAGACGCACTTAAAATAGATATCAAAAAACAAAAACAGAATATAAAAGCGCAACAAGGTTTTATTATCGAAGAGTTGCAAGCGCTTTATTTAGAGGGGCGACAACCAAAGTTGAAAGCCCTACTCGACCAAGATGACCTTCAAAGCTCTGCGCGATTTCTCGCTTACTTTGATTATCTGCAAGATGCTCGCAGCGCAACAATCAATCAATATGAAAAAGACGTCCAAGCTTTAGAAGAAAGCCAAGCCTTAGTGCTTCGCAAACAAACACTACTTAATACGAACCGAAAAACACTTGAAAAACAGCTAGCAGAGCTGAAAGACCAGACAAACCGAAGAAAAGTCACGCTTTCGCAACTCAATAAAGAAATCAAAACTAAGTCAGGTGAACTTACTTCACTCAAAGAAAGTCAAAAACAACTCGAAGAACTACTTGTCCAAGTTGAGAAAAGCATATCAGAACTAAAACTTCCTGAGGCTTCAACGCCGTTTATCAAGCAAAAATCTAAACTTCCTTGGCCAAGCCGTGGTAGAGTTCTAGAGCGTTTTGGGGCTCGCCTTGCACAAGGTAAGTTACGATCTAATGGCATACGAATTCAAGCAAAGGAAGATGCTGGAGTAAAAGCGGTCCATTACGGTCGTGTCGTATTCTCAGACTGGTTAAGAGGCTTCGGCCTGCTCATTATTTTAGATCACGGCGACAACTATCTAAGCCTTTATGGAAACAATAAGAGCTTGCATCGAAGCGTAGGTGACTGGGTTAACCCAGGCGAAGTTATCGCGCATGCAGGCAATAGCGGTGGTCGAGAGCGCCCTAGTTTATACTTCGAAATACGAAAGAATGGTAAGCCGCAAGATCCACGTAAATGGCTAAGCAAATAACATCAGGAAGTCAGGAATGAATTTGAATTTACTCAGAGCTTTAATTATCACGTTTACAGCATACAGCGCTGTATCATTCGCAGACGATACCTCTAGTCCTGAAAATACAACGAACACTGAATCTGGCGCCCCCTCTGAAGCCGTTGCTGAAGGCGACAATTCTGAGAATGCTCAACCAGACCCGCTCCCACTGAATGATCTCAGAAAATTCGCTGACGTATTCGGAAAGATCAAAGCCGCTTACGTTGAAGAAATTGATGACCAGACGCTCATCAAGCACGCCATCCGAGGAATGCTAAACGGTCTAGACCCACACTCTTCTTATCTAGAGCCTGTCGCATACGATGACCTAAAGCAAAACACTTCTGGCTCCTTTGGTGGATTAGGAATTGAAGTAGGTATGGAGAATGGCTTCGTCAAAGTTATCGCTCCCATCGACGAAACACCTGCTCATCTTGGTGGAATTGAAGCTGGCGACTTGATCATTGAACTAGACGACAAGCCAGTCAAAGGCATGAGCCTCAGCCAAGCTGTTGAAAAGATGCGTGGCGAAGTCGGCACAAAAATCAAAATTAAATTAGTACGTTCGGGCACGCGAGAGCCTATCGAAATGACGCTAACGCGCGCTGAAATCAAGACGCCAAGTGTTCGTTCTCTCATTCTTGATGAAAAATATGGCTACTTGCGCATTGCGCAATTCCAAGCCAATTCAGGCGATCAATTCGCAAATCGTCTCGAGAAACTCAAAGAAGAAAATCCTGAGCTAAGCGGCCTAATCATCGACCTTCGAAACAACCCCGGTGGTGTATTGCAGGCGGCGGTACAAATTGCTGATGAGCTATTAGAAGAAGGCCTTATTGTCTATACAAAGGGTCGCTCTGAAATTGCGGACCTTAGCTTTAGTGCCACCGAAGGGGATGCACTAAATGGACTACCTATTATCGTACTGATTGATACCGGTTCAGCATCTGCTTCAGAAATTTTAGCTGGCGCGCTCCAAGATCATAAACGTGCAGTGATCATGGGAACTCAAAGCTTCGGTAAAGGCTCTGTTCAAAATGTACTGCAGTTAGACGAAGATCATGCATTAAAACTAACAACAGCTCGCTACTTCACGCCAAACGGAAGATCTATCCAAGCACAAGGCATCGTGCCAGACATTGTCGTAAATCGCGCCAAATTAGGCGATGAGCAAAAGCCTGACTTCTACCGTGAAGCCGACTTAGAAGGCCACTTGAGCAACGGTAACGATTCCGATAACGCTGGAACTCAAGATGAAGAAAACGGTGATGATAGCAATATGAAAGAACGTCTCGAAAAAGACTTCCAGTTACAAGAAGCACTCAGTCTGTTGAAAGCCATTGATATCCTAAAAATAGATATCTAAATTCGAGTTACCGCTAATAAAAGCCCAAGCTCCGCTTGGGCTTTGTTATGAAGATATGCTTAACACTCTCAGACAAATCTCATTCATCGCACTAGGACTAAGTCTCAGCCTCCTTGCGCAAGCCGAATCTGTCCCTCAAGCAACTATTGCAATTGTCATCGACGATCTAGGTCATCACCTTAAACGCGGTAAAACGCTCACGGATCTTCCCTACCCGCTCACGCTCGCATTTTTACCACACCGTCAGTATACGAAGACTTTAGCTATTCGCGGCTACAGCCAAGGCAAAGAGATCATGCTGCACGCGCCGATGGAGAACACTCGAAAGTTTTCTCTCGGACGAGGCGGATTAACTGCCAATATGGATAAGACCTTGACGCAAACCACGCTTAACTCAAGTCTTGAAAGTATTCCTTATATCAAAGGCATGAATAATCATACTGGTAGCGCTCTCACTACTAACAAGCAATCTATGTCATGGGTCATGGAGTCCTTAGCTCAGCACCCTTATTATTTTTTGGATAGTAAAACCTCTGCGGATTCGGTCGCGGCGAAAACGGCAATCGAATTTGGTATCCCAACGCTAGTGCGTGACGTGTTCTTAGACCACGAGCAAACACCGCAATACGTAGCAAGCCAGTTTGAGAAATTAATAAAGATTGCAAAGCGTAAAGGAGCTGCCATTGCGATTGGCCACCCTTACCCTGTCACGATCACCTACTTAAAATCGGCACTCCCAAGATTGGGGGAACAAGGAATATCCATCGCCACAGTCAGCGGTTTATGGCAGATACAGCATCCAAACAAGGCCATGTTCCCAAGTGAAAAACCTACAAAAAATACCCAGTTAGCGTTTTCTGGAGACTTCTAAAGCCTCGACTATACTTAGCTCCACTTAAAAACCACGTTCCGTTGACTGGGAGAGATGCTATGAGTGAGGAAAGCGCCTACGCGTTGTTTAAAGACAGCAAGTTGTCAGTAATTACCTTTTCGACAAAAGACGCTGCATTCGCCATCCCACTGCAGCAAGTGCTCTATATCGAAAAAGATGTGAAGCGCAACATTCAACTCGACGAACTCAACAGCTTTAATCACGAAGTGATTACCTATCAAAATTCAACCGTCGAATTGTATGACTTTAACAAGTTGATCGGCGCTGAAGACCATCAAGCTCGCATGCTATCTCTGATTGACAGTTTGGTTGAATACGAAAGTGTCTACAATCAATGGTTTGAACAGATCGAGAATAGCATACATGACGAAGAGCATGTGGCGCGTCCGATTATGCCAAAACTAGCAAGTGAGTTTATTAAGTGGGCAGAGTCCTATAAAAACTCAAATATAGAACTCATGGAAGTGATCAACGCACTTGCTGAACCAGCTAAAGAATTGCATCGCGCCTTCGATCAACTATCTCATATGAACAAACAATCTGATCAAGCCTCGCTTTTACTCAAACGTATCAACGAAAACTCGCTCAAAACATTCCACAATCATATTCAACAAGCAAAAGAGCGCGCAGAAAATAGCATCCGCCCGATTATCTTATTTGTTGAACATGACGAAGGTAGGATTTCAGCGCTTAGGCTCGACAATATCAAAGACATCGTAAACTACGATTGGTCGAACTTTAGCCTAGACGCTTCCGCTGAAGGCCTGATGAAAGAGCGAACCGAGGATTACCACATAGAAGGTTTTCTTCGAAATGAAGATCAAGCACCACTCATGCTGATAAATTGCAAAACTGAGACCATGGCGTTGCCACAGACTGAAGTTGCTTAGCTAAGCAACTTCAGTAGAGCCTGAGATAATTCCTCAGGTTTGGCGTTATGTGCTAATACTCTAACTAGCTTACCCTGACCATCAACCACGAAATAATAGGCAGTATGATCAATCGTGTACTGGGTCGGGTCGTCACTCGCACCAGTCGATAAAGGCGCTTTGATAAAATATGTCCCATATCGTTTAGCGAGCTCTTGTGTCGCCACTAAATCGCCTCGAACAGGAATGATATTTGGATGGAAAAAGGACACATAAGATCCTAACACTTCACTCGTATCTCGCTCCGGATCGACACTCACAAACACAGCGGGAATATCATTTAACTGATCAGAGCTGTTAAGCGCATCTCTAATAACGGTCAAACCCAGAGGACAGACATCCGGACAAGACGTAAAACCAAAATATAAAATGTAAGGCTGGCCTCGAAGTGTCTTGCTGGAGAAAGTTTCTCCCCCGCTTTCCAGCATAAAATCACCAGCAGTCAAATAAGCGGCCTTCACATCCTCAGGTTCTTTGTGCGCACTTTGCTGATACAACTGAAAGCTCAAAACACCCACAATAATCAGCGACAAACTAAAAACAATACCCTGTGCTTTTGACATGTTATTTCCTAATTATGTGAATTCGACCTTGAATGAAAATCTGCAAAAAAAGTATAGGCAGACCCGCCTACTAGAGCCTGTATATGCAAACGCCAGATCATGCTATCACCCGTCACGCATACCGGAATCATGCCCTGCAACTGCACGACCTCGTCCTGCATAGTGATGGTGAAATCATGTTCTCCCATAAACATGTCTCGCCCTGCGATCCATGCCTTTTCCACAACAAAATCTTTATCAATAGAGGAATGAGAACTGAAAAAATAAAAATCTAAAGGTTTAAGGGCTGGCAATTCTGACTGCATTAACCTTAAAACAAACTCTTCTGGCTTCGTGGATTGATCAGAGTTCTTCGCGTTAGAAAGACTCACCGAACAACTTTCTTGTGTCTCTAGACATGTAAATTGAAGTGAAGTTCGCTCCAAATCAGAATCAGAAGAACAGCCACTAATACCCCAACAAAACAACAGGCATATTAGCCCTCGAAACATTTGCATGCCTTACTCATCAATGAGCGTAAGCTTGAACGTGACACGCTTCCCTTCGATCGTAGCACCGGCTTTATAGGTATGATGAACAGGAGGCTCGTTGGCTAGATTACCCATCGAGTGGATTTGAATTTCATCAACACTACTTTCGAGAAACACAGACTTGCGGTCCAACAACTCAGCATCAAACACCAAGTAGCCACGCTCTTTCGCAATTTCAGCACAGCGCTTCAATGCAAATTGTTCTATCTGCTCCCATGAAACGCTCGCAGCCTCGGTGTATTCAACGTAATAGCTCATTTTATCGATTTGCAGATCTCTAAAACCTGCAGGACCACCATCAGCAGCTTGATAAGTCGTAACACATGCGCTTAGTAGAGAAGCAATCACAATCAGTAATCCGGCACGAAAACTTAGTAGCGTTTTAAACACATATCACTCCTTTCAAATTTGAGCGTCGATTACACCAGTGTTCGATCCGTCATTCAATGACATTATTACTCTGCCAAAACGAAATTGCTGCACGCAGCACATCCTCTGGCGCTTCGTTCTGAGGGTAGTGCCCGATACCACTCAATTTGATCACATCTGGATTTGGCACAAGTTCCTCAAAACGTGCCGCCATATGCAGGCCAGAAATAGGATCCTCAACGCCATTGATAAAGCGTAGTGGAATTGCACTATTGACTACACTGCCAACCCAGCGCTCTCGGTGAAGCGCACGCTCATCCATATACCCCACTAGCTTAACCATGCAATGGCGACCGTTCTCACGCGCTAACAAGTTGAAATGTTCTTGCAATAAATCTCTAGGCAATTTCACCGCACAGATCGTGTTAAAGCTACTGACAAAACTTCTAAGGCTCGCCATACGAGCGAAAAACTTCCCAAACGGACTACGCAGCAATTTTTGCGTTAATAAAGGGCGATGTACTTCTGGAAATAATCCGCCATTCAAGAATACACAAGACAATATCTTGGCATCTGGATTCTCTTGATTGCGAGCCAAAAGTTCCTGCGCAACGGTATTACCATAATCATGTGCAAGTAAATGGTACTCCGCAACACCACACGCATTCACGAGAGCTTCAGCAATACTCGCCTGCATCATGATCGAATATTTCGGCAAGTTAGGTTTGTCTGAAAAACCAAATCCTAAGAAGTCGAAGGTAATCACGCGAAAATACTGCGTTAACCTTGGCCATATTTCTTGCCAGTCCCAACTCGATGTTGGAAAGCCATGCAACATTACTAAAACTGGTTTATTGGCATCCTGTGAATCCTGATAAAACACCTGATGCCCTTCAAATTCAAAAAATCTTCCTTGTTCACGCCACTGCGCTAAAGCCTTTTGTGCGTCGTTCAATGCCTACTCGCTTTCAGTTATTTATTGTTGCGCAGAAGCTTAAGAAACACGACATCAAAGAGCCACTCCCAAAGTGATAATTGAGCTGATTATTTCGGCCTACATAGCAATTCTGGTCTAAATTGACCTACGTAAACTAGCTGAGCACTTTGCTATGTACCAACTGGTGATGGCGAGCCAAATTGAGCTAGATCAAGTCAAACCAACCAGAAAGTTTGTACACTTGATTCCAAGTTCACGGATTAATTTATCTACAACAAAGATCGAGAAAGATTATGTTCAAGAAAAGTATTCTTTCCCTAGCAGCCGCATCCTTTGGTTTTTCAGGAAATTCATTCGCCTATCAAGAAAGCGACATTATTGTTCGCGGCGGCGCTGCAAAAGTATCTTCTGATGCGTCTAGCGGCTTAATCGGATCGATACGCCAGCATTTGGCAATACTGGCATAGGCAATGTAGATGTAGATAGCGATACCCAACTAGGCTTAAGCGTAATCTATATGTTTAGCGACACATTAGCCATTGAAGTGCTTGGCGTCACACCTTTTGAGCATGACATTAGCCTTGCGATAAATGCCGACATCGCTTCGACAAAACACTTATCACCAACGGTGACATTGAATTACCACCTCATGGACAGCGGCTCAAAATTCCAATCCTATGTTGGCATGAGTCTAAACTACACAGCGTTCTTTGAAGGAAAGTAACACCGGCATTATGTAACGCGGCAACTTTCGAAACACTCGCTGCGGCAGCCGAAGGTGGCCCGGAGGGTATTACAAGCGTAAGCAATACAAAAATTGAATTGGAAGACAGCACCGGCGTCGCTATTCATGCCGGCTTTGATTATGTATTGACTGACAGCATTGATTTGAATGGCTCTTACTACTGGATAGACATCGACACCAAGGCTGAGATCACTACCGATAGTAACGCTGGTAAAGTCAAAGCAAGCGTTGATGTTGATATCGATCCATCTATTTACATGTTAGGTATCTCATATACGTTCTAGGCTTATATGATGGCAAGCTTGGGGAGTCTTTTGACTCCCTTTTTTTGTTCGAAATAAAAGGCTCAAAATGCAAATACTTACTCTTATCTCATGGCTACTGTTCTCAATATCCTCAATTCATGCTTGGGAGCTAGAGAAGAGCAACGATGGAATCAAGATTTTCACAAATGAAATCGAAGGCTCAGACTTCAAAGCATTCCGTGGTAAAAAGCACATTACTGCCCAACTATCTGACGTATTAATGGTGATAAAAAATTTAGAGAGCATAGATGATTGGCTACACGAATACATAAAGAGCCAGATAATTGAGCAAGTCTCTGAAAACGAGATTATTGTCTATCAAGAGACAAGCGCGCCTTGGCCCATCACAAATCGCAACTTCGTTCTGAAAATGAAGGTTTCGCAAACAAACCCAAACAAGGCTGTCGTTAGGTTTTCAGCACTTGTGGAACCTGATGTGCCCGACCAAGACTGCGTGCGCGTGACGGAGCTAATTGGAGGCCGGACGCTGACACGAGAAACACCCACTTTGCTGCACATCATCTGTGAAACCTCTGCTGACCCTGCTGGAGATATTCCTGCGTAGTTAGCGAATGCATTTGTTGTAGACCAGCCTTTCAATACACTAAAAAACCTTAGGAGCATCGTTCAGGGTAAATAAGCGGGGTCTGACACCTACATCTTGTGACACCCATATCTTTTGACGCTCACATCGCTCTACGTCACAGACTACTGAGCAAGATCTACGCATACTAAGCAAACTTGCTGATTCACTCATCGTTAAAGCAAATAAGGATATTCGCTTACCGTGCCTAGTATGCCCCGCAACATTTTAGAAGTCCGTTTTATACATATCATTACGCATTGTGCGATCGTGCTCTTATCAGTACTCGCACTTGCTAGCCCTAGTTTTGGATGGGAACTAGTAAAAGACAAAGAAGGTATTCAGATATATACACGCGACTCGCGTTTTGAGAATTTCAAAATGTTTAAAGGTGAAGTCGAACTCGACACTTCCATCGATGAGGCCATGGCTTATTTAAGTCAGCCCGCACTTGCAACAGACTGGCTCCATGATTGCAGCGAAAGCCGACTACTGACACTACACAGCCCAGACCATTACGTCGTTTACCAAGTGACTAGCGCGCCATGGCCCGTGAATGACAGAGATTACGTACTAGATATAAAGATTGAAAGAGATCATCAAAAGCGATCTGCAGACATCTATGTACAAGCGCTCGACGATGTAAAAACGGTACCAAGGCATAAAAAGCGTGTGCGAGTAACGGAGCTTTTTGGGCGTTGGCAGCTACAAACAATCAGTGATAAGAAAATAAAACTCAGCTATGAAACTGAAGCGAACCCTACAGGAAAAATCCCCGCCTGGCTCTCTAATGCTTTCGTGATCGACCAGCCTTTTCACACACTTCAAAATCTAAAACTGCATTTCCAAAACAAAGGATAAAACTAGTTAGACCTAATGTTTTCGGCAATGCACTCTAAACTTAGTTTGAATAAGATCAATCGCGACTGAGTTTTTACCTCCACGAGGGATAATGACGTCAGCTTGCTGTTTGGTTGGTGCAATAAAGTTCACATAGCCCGGGCGAACCGTCTTTTTGTACTGGTGAATGACCGACTCTACGGATCGACCTCGCTCAATAGTGTCTCGTTGAATACGCCTCAACAAACAAATATCTAATGGCGTATCGACAAAAAATTTAAGATCTAGCACCTCACAGAGGTCGGTGTGCGTGAACAATAAAATTCCTTCCACTACAACAATTGGTGTGGGTTCAATTACTATCGAATCGGCACTTCTGGTGTGTTGAGAAAAATCATAACAAGGCACTTCAACCGATAAGCCCTCTCGAAGCTGCGCGACATGCTCTTTTAATAAATCATGTTCAATCGCATTAGGGTGGTCATAGTTGGTTTGCTCGCGCTCTTGCATACTCATATGTGACTGGTCGCGATAGTAATTGTCTTCAGAAATCACTTGTATGTACTCGCTAGGAAAACTCTCTTTCAAGTTTTTCGCTAACAAACTTTTTCCTGAGGCAGAAGCGCCTGCTACACCAACCAGTAAAGGCCTTGAGTCGCTCATCACTTATCCTTTATAAAATCACTAAGCCAAACTAAGCCCGATAAATAAACCAGCAATGGTCGCGCTCATCAAGTTTGCCAAGGTAGCCGCCGCCACAGCTCGAATACCTAATTGCGCGACTTCTTGACGACGAGATGGCGCCAAAATTCCCAAACCACCAAGCAGCACAGCGATTGAGGCAAAATTAGCAAACCCACATAAAGCAAATATTGTGATCGCTTGCGAAATAGGCTGCATGGTCTCTTGATGCGGTAAAAATTGGCTATATGCGACAAATTCATTAAGAATCAGTTTTTGACCAATTAACGAACCAACGGCCTGAATATCGACGCTCGGCACTCCAATTAACCAAGCAATCGGCGCAAACGCCCAACCTAGAATTTCTTGAATGGTTAAATGTCCGTATCCGAACCAGCCTCCTATTCCGCCAACAAGGCCATTAAACAAAGCGATCAAGCTGATGAATGCAATCAGCATTGCTCCGATATTCACAGCGAGTTTTAAACCATTTGAAGCGCCCGTTGCAGCGGCATCAATGGCATTGGCTGGGGCATCATTTCCTTCTTCAACAACATCCACATTTTCCTCAGGGGTTTCAGTTTCTGGCACAATTAACTTCGCCATCAACAAACCACCCGGAGCAGCCATGAAGCTTGCCGCAATGAGGTACTTTAACTCGACGCCCATCGAGGCATACCCTACCATCACCGAGCCTGCAATCGAGGCTAAGCCGCCGACCATCACCGCAAACAACTCTGATCGCGTCATCCCGGCTATATAAGGTTTAACAACAAGCGGGGCTTCAGTTTGGCTCACAAAAATATTTGCAGTCGCAGATAAAGATTCTGTTTTACTAGTGCCTAATACCTCGCGTAAGCCACCACCTAAAAACTGAATCACTTTCTGCATTACTCCAAGGTAATACAGCACAGCAACTAATGATGAGAAGAACACGACAATCGGCAATACACGAAATGCAAAGACAAATCCGCCTCCACCAAAGACTTCAAACATTTTGTCGCTAACCAGACCTCCAAACAAAAAGCCAATCCCTTCATTCGCATAATTAATGACGTGAGCAACTCCAGCTGTAATGGTATTTAATATTTCTCGACCAATCGGCACATATAAGACCAATGCTCCCAAGACTATCTGGATCGCAAGCGCTCCAAAAACAGTTCTAGGATTTACCGCACCGCGATTAGTAGACAAAAGAAAGCCAATCCCTAGTAAAACTAGAATACCCAAAACGCTAATAAACACACTCATGACTCCAAATCCTTCGCCATTAATTGTGCTGCAAGCGTAGCAAAGTTTTTATTGTTGGCTGGTTTAGCATAAGTTTTGCAACAAAATCAAACAAAGAAAATTTACTGAGTAAAGTATGAATCAAGTCGTCGTTGTAACAGGTGCCAATCGCGGTATTTGTCTGTCGCTATGCAAACACTATGTTTCTCTAGGGTGGGCCGTGATCGCGGTCTATCGAACGCCTTCACCTGCGCTAAGCGCCCTTGATGTCAAAATCGTTCAAGATATCGACATTACCCTCCCCTCTTCAATCGCAGCTTTAAAACAATCATTAGGTGACACCAAGATCCACCTTCTGATAAACAATGCTGGCATCTTGCGTGATGAAAAGATCGCAAACTTAAACTACGAAACTATTCAGTACCAATTTGAGGTGAATACACTGGGCCCTCTTCGCGTTACAGAAGCTCTTCAGCGCAATATGACCGATGGTGGAAAAATAGCTTTTATCACCAGCCGTATGGGGTCTATTGAAGATAACACTAGCGGTGGAAGATATGGCTACCGCATGTCTAAATGCGCTTTGAACGCCGCTGCAGTTTCGATTGCTCATGACCTCGCTGACAAAAACATTGCGGTTGCAATATTGCATCCCGGTTTAGTCGGAACGAATATGATTGGCGATATGGGTAATGTCACTCCCGATCAAGCTGCAGAACAACTCGCAAGCCGAATTGAAGCGCTAAATATCACGAACCCGGCAACATTATGGCATGCAAAGGATCATCAACTTCCTTGGTAGCTGCGTATTGGTACTTGACCACGAACTAAATATGATAAGAATATGGGACGTCTCTCAAATTCAAGAGTCATAGAACTTTGAGCGAAGTCGATATTAATGTCTAAAAACGATAACAAGACCCAAAAAGACGCCTTCATGCCCCTAATCTGGGCGCTCGCATGCACGTGGTTACTGGTCGCTAGCCTCGGACTATGGCACCTATTTTCATCTGATTATCGTGCATTTTTACATAAAAATGCTCCAGACATCAGACAGACGCCTGAATATAAAACAGGAAAAATCACACTTGTACACTATATCGATGAACAATGCAGTTGCACACGCTTTGCTAAACCACACATGCGTGAGTTAAAGCGCGAATTAACTAATGTAAATCATATTGAAATGATATCAAATGACAGCACCATGCTAAAATCAGGCTTAAATCTTTGGGCTATATCAAGTCCATCTGTCAGTGTCTTTTCACCAGAGGGCGAAATTCTCTATCACGGTCCCTATTCTTCGGGTGACGTATGCGGACAAGGAGAGGATCTTGTCATGTCGCGTCTAGAACAATGGTACGAAGGGTATAAACAGCCACAATTTAACGTGCTAGGTAATGGATGTTTTTGTCCTTGGAATAATTCAATAGATAAACAAATAAACAGATAAACAGGTAAACAGATAGTCTAAGTTATGATGTATTCAAAACAAGAAAGCTCGGTGAACGAGACGTTGCTGCGTGAACACTACATGAAAGCGGATAAAGTAATGCTCGCTATCATGAGCTTATTATTTACCATTTCGTTTGCGATTGCTCCATTATACAACTCATGGGTTGAAGCTATGTTTATCGGCGGTGGTACTTTTGGTACTGCACTGCTTATCAGACACTTTGCGCCCGGAGCATTAGTCACTCGCCTTTTCATTGGCACGGCGTTTATGATTATGACGTCACTACATATTCAGCAAGCACACGGCATGCTGGAATTTCACTTTAGTGTGTTCGTGTTAATCGCCTTGCTGCTCTACTATCGAGACTGGGCCCCGGTTCTCGCAGCGGCTGCAACAATAGCCACACACCACCTTAGCTTTTTCTATCTGCAATCAGGCGGAGTAAATGTTTGGGTATTACCCAGCACAGAACTTGGCATTAGCGTGATATTTCTCCACGCAGCATACGTTGTTATAGAGTCCGCTGTCATCGTATGGATGTCTATCGATCTTAAAAAAGAATTCCTCGCATCTATAGAACTTAGCACCACAACACGCGCGATCGTAAAGGAAGATAAAATTGACCTTTCGATTCGTACCAGTCGTAGCAACAAGCTCCTGCAAGATTTTGACCACTACACCGAAACGGTCTGTGAACTAGTAGATCAAGTGGCACAAAGCTCAACAAAAGCACACAATACAACGAGCGAATTACTAACGCTAAGCACGAATTTGCAGTCACTATCTTCGACACAGCAACAACAAACCGATATGATTGCGAGCGCGGTTGAAGAATTGACAGCATCCGCAAGAGAAGTCTCTCATAACGCAAATCAAGCAGCTGATGCAGCATCTCTTGCACATCAAAATTCGCAGTTATGTCGCGACTCAAGTTCAGTGACAGAAACCAACATCCTCAACTTAAACCAACAAATTGCCGAAGCTTCGCAAACCATTTTATCTCTCGATCAAGAAACCACTGAAATTGGGTCTTTGCTTGATGTGATTCGTGGTATTGCAGAACAAACAAATCTTCTTGCTCTCAATGCAGCTATTGAAGCGGCTCGAGCGGGTGAGCAAGGTCGAGGTTTCGCAGTAGTTGCGGATGAGGTCCGATCGCTAGCTATGCGTACGCAGAAATCGACAGAAGAAATTGATCGTATGATTGAACACTTGCAGAAAGGAAGCGGCAAAGCTGTTAGTACGATTGAAGCGAGTCAATCTCTAGTCAAAACCTGTGTTGAAAACACACACCAAGGTCTTGAATTAATCGAACGAGTGGAACAAGCCATTAACAAGATCAATGACATGAACCAAGTTATTGCAAGCTCTGCCAATGAGCAAAGTACGGTCACTGCTGACATCAGTCGAAGCTTAAACGAAATAGTTACGTCGGCCTTCGAGACCAATGACCAAATATCAAACAGCAATTCGATGATCGAAGAATTGGATCTCCATGTAAAACAGTTAGAGGCAGTAAACAATAAGTTTAAAAGTACTTAAAGTTTCGTGAGAAGATCACTAAACCATTCAAATATGATATCGCGGCTAGGTAGTTCTTATGGCGACTGTTTCGACAATATGCCGCGCTAAATGAAAGGTAGTCGCTACTTGTCTTGTATTCTGCGCTTGTCCAAGAAAAAACCATGGTTTTTGGGTGAATGATCGATCGCTTGAATGTCAATGTGTGCGTTACCGCTCACATTGAGCTTGAGGTCCTGACGAAACCTTTAAATTACCGTACTGGCATGTCGATAAAGACCGCCAATGCTAAGTAATGCAAATCTTACCCTGGTTAATTTACGCTGCTCAAAAGCTGTACATTGTAGCCTTGACCGTCAACCAAAAAACGAAGAAGAGCTATGCAATTGCAAGGGCTTACTTGCGTCAAACAAGAAGGAATGTTTAGTCTAGCATTGGCGGCCAAATACATTTCAGCATCATGGGTATAGTGTGAAGATATTGCACTTATACAACCGATGTTACGTATTATACTAGGTTGCCTACCAATTAGGCTCAGTGCTTTGTTTGAGTCTGCAGATGTCGGTCTATCTGACAACGTTCCTCAAAACTTACAACAATAGGTCCTACATTGAATGATGCTCGTTTTCCATAGGTATTTTGAGATTTCGAGTTTCGCAAAGCTTTTTGTTTTATTGTTCTAAGAGTCTCTTCCGACTCAACCAAACGTGGCATGGCATTCTCCGGTATATTTGATGTTTGTTGTACGCCCAAAAAGTTCGGCTAGTTTAGTTGAGAATTTAGAAAGTGTTAGAAACTGAAATCAAACTCGTTTAAATGCTGAAGATATCCGCCCAAGGCTTTGCGCCTTCATATCTAAGTCTTTAGAGAGCTCATAACTTTGGTTCGCCGACTGCGTACTTGCTTCGACGAGATCAGACATTTCAACAATGGTTCTCGCGATATCCTCAGACACATTAGTTTGCTCTTCAGCTGCCGTGGCCACTTGCAGATTCAAACCACTGATCCGCGAAATGCTGTCGCTAATAACATCGAGTTGCCGACTCGCCTTATTAAATAAGTCAGCACTACTGGCAGTCACCTCAGAGCTAGCATTCATTACCGCAGCAGTATTCTTAGCCCCCGTCTGAACGCTTTCAATGATGTCTTCAATTTCAGTCGTCGATTGCTGCGTTTTCTGAGCAAGTGATCGAACTTCATCTGCAACCACCGCGAACCCTCTTCCTTGCTCTCCGGCTCGCGCCGCTTCAATCGCTGCATTTAGAGCGAGGAGATTTGTTTGCTCTGCGATGCCACGTATAACACTGAGCACGTGCCCAACGTTAGCAGAATCCTCTTCCAAACTATGAACGACCAACACCGTTTCCGATATTTGATGAGATAATTTATTAATCGAAACTTGTGCTTCGTTCATCGTTTGAACGCCCTCTTTAGCAGCAAAATCAGCTTCTTGCGCAATATTGGCCGCAGATGCAGAATGGCCAGCGACCTCCTGCGCTGTCGAGCTCATCTCCGTCATTGCCGAGGCAATATGATCTGTTGAATCATTAGCTATTGAAATCTTATCCACCAAAAATTGAGACGAATCTCCAAGTTTCTCTGCTGCACTGCGCATGGCACTATCAGACTCTTTCAAACTAAGTGAAATATCATGCAGAAAATTTTGCATCGAATTTGATGCCTTTGAAAGATTACCTAGCTCATCTTCGCGTGTGGTATCAATGTCGTTATCTAAATTTCCCTTACTAATATTTGAGATTACATTAATAAGCGTTTGACACGGTTCGATTATGGCTTTATTGATCACAAATATTGAGACAATCGAAAACATCAAAATCAAAACGAGTAACGCGATATTAATAACATATAGTCTAGAACTCGATGTTTCCGACACTGCAGTGCTTTTCTCTAGAGCATGCTGTTCGATAATACTTGCAGCTTGACTCAATAACTTCGCGGGTTCACGATCAATACCCGCAACTGCTTTATCTCCAGCAGTATGTTCAAAGCCAGCATCGACAAATGCATCAAATCCTTTACGGTAAGCCGTTCCCATTTGTTGATGTGATTTTAAAAAACTCGAGACTAAGTCGCGCGCTTCACCCTCTTCCAATATTCTTAGCAAGGCTTCGCCATTCTGTTGCACATCATTCTCACGATCTTGAAAACGCTGCCAATATTTAGTTCTCTGATTATCATCCGCACCACGCAATAGTGTATTCTTCCATTCCTGCACTTGAGTTTTGAATTCAATTAGCATGTAAGTTATAAGTCGTTCGCTCGCAATATCCTTCGTTATCAAATTATTGAAGCTATTGACCCCTTTTAAAGCGGAGCTAAAAGAAGCAAGGGAAGCACAAAAAATCGCTAATGAGCTTATCGCGATGATTGCCATCAATTTATTTCGAATACTACGTTTCAACCAACTCATCTAATCTCCGTATATCTAAGTTTGTCTAAATCGCACAAAGTAAAGCTCGACAAATAGAATTTGCAAGAAAGTATCGAAAATTTAATAACTAATATTGCATTTTAAGTTCTTACTCTGCATACGAGCGCTAGTAGAATATCTCTACAGCCAGAAAGGCAAAGAAAAACCCTATTGCCCAAACCACCACAGAAGACCAGTACATCCAAGCACTAACGCGTCGCAATCGCATACATGCTCTCGCCTGCTCCGGATCAATGGGACAAGGGGCATTTCGCGCATTCCAACGCATTAACCCTGCAAACAAAATCATTACGCCAGAAACACCGAAGGTCCATGCTTTGTACTTTGAAAGCGCGATCAACCATGGTGCTGTTGAAACTAAACCTGCTAGGGCCGCTCCTGCACCAAGCATCACAAACAAAGCAGGTAATGCACAACACACCAAGGTGGCAAGCGAGGTAAACAAGCTTAGCATCGGAGCGATCGTGTCTTTAATGCCATAGTTTGAAACATCATTTGAGACGTCTTCTTGGCCATCCATTATGAGCACCCTCTCGCGATACCCACGAGGTTATAGCCTGAATCTTGGATCAAGGTCGTCACAGTTTCATCATCTATCTCAACACCGGCTTCAGTCGCTACCACGACTTTGCCTGCATTCAAATCGACATCGACACCGGTCACGCCCTCTTGCTCTCCAAACACCTTTTCTACGGCCCGAGCGCAGAAATCGCAAACTAGACCATTCACGCTAATATCAATGGTATTCTCACAAGCCGCCCCTTCCGCGCTCGCCGTTTGCTTTTCTATGCTTAGCCCGTCATGCGTATGATGATGCCCTGTGTTGTGATTCATGTGTTGTTCACCGGCAGAGTAGCCATTGCTTGTTAAACCAATCATCAACAAAGAAATAAAGATCAACTGTTTCATCATAAAACTCCTAGTATCGAATAATTAAGTTGAATAAGCCTTGGCCTTGGTCGTTCACACCAATCTCTGCAAGGTATTCATTTTTGAAAAAACGGAATAAAGGCGTAACCGAGGTTTGGTCATCCTTCGTTGGTGTATGGTCAACTTGCACCATGAACCAAGTATGTAAATCGCCGTAATCGCCAATGTAAGGCGCAAAGCCTATTCGTGCTTTTTGGGTATACGCACTTTTTATTGAACCGGCCTCGGTATAACGATTTTCGTATGACACGAAATAACGACGATCTTCCCAATCAGCAGCAAGTCCCACAAAACCTGCAGGCTCCTGCTTATTGTTCAGTTCGTCTAAATCACTAATGGCCCACCCAAGCGCACCTTTGAAATAAAAGTTGGCTTGAGATGTGGGTCGATTCCACCGTTTTAAAAGGCGGTTGTATTGCGCGCCATGAAACTGCCATTGTTCAGCACGCCAATACTCTCCCCGATAACCAATCGACTCACGCGCCGTTGGTGAATAATGAAGATGTAAACTACTCACATCCGCATCATTGTTTTGCATCAATGTGATGCCGCCTGGATAGGAAACTGGCCGTGCTTCGGCAAGCCCTACCGCAACGCCCAGTGCAAACAAGGCACATAAGCGATCAAAAGAAACATTCATTGTTTCACTCCAAATAAATATATAAACCGAAGTAAGAAATACTTCGATGATCAATTTGTTTCGGAGTTAGGCTTTCGGGGGTTTGTCAATCACGCTAATGCGCTGGAAAGGACTGCTGATGCTATCAACAGTATTAGGCTGAGCCTGAAGGTTAAGTTCGAATGAAATAAGCTCTATAGAGTTATTCGTTTGAGGACAGGTTTCACATTGGCAGTCATGTCCTCCGTGAGAATCATCTAATCCCGCAGAAGAGTCACTATCGGATGGTGATGAAAACTGTTCTTCATGGCAGTCTTCTGACATGGATGGTTGCGACATATCCGTGTCATGCATAGCGATAGATTGATTGTCAGCCTCTTCAAAGCAGCATGATGTAGCTGCGCTCACCACATTGGCAAACACCAAAAACAACACTGACAAAACAACCACAATCTTTCTCATTGGAGCAACTTACCAACACTAATAAGCCAGGTCTAGTATTCCAATCAGCACCAAACAATATTTAAGACACATTTGGCAAAATCGATGCCGCTAATCAATCAGCATGTCTTTTAATAACTGATACAGCTTTACACATGCGTCTTTGTCTTGTGCATCAACATGCGGTGGACCGAAATCACCAATATCATTATCGAAATACTGACCACTTTTTACGGCAAAAGTTTCATCAAGCACTGAGCGAACAATGATTTCTGCCCCAATACTCATGTCATACCCTGCAATCCCAAAACCTGGCTAGACCATTTTGCTTGCTAATAACGACCCGGGGTTTAACGCAATAACAGTAGGCCCACTCTGACCTAATTGATCAGCGAGAGCATGAGACCACATCGTGATAGCAAGCTTGCTCTGCACCTAAGCTTGCATGGCATTACTAGTCTGTGAGCGACCACACAGGAGAGATTCATCGATAGGAGACTGTGCCGCTGAGGACAAATTAACAATGCGGCCATTGTTTTGGATGATTGGAAGCAAGCAGTGCGTTAAAACAAAAAGGGCAGAGGTATTCACAGCAAAACGCACATCAAAATCATCCTCCGTTCGCGTATCTAATGTTTTTAATATACCGGCATTGTTAATGAGCACATCAAGATAGCTATGGCTGTTTAATACAGCTTGAGCAAAATCCTTAGTCGCCGACACACTCGACAAATCGGCCTTATAGACCGATACGTTCGTATGAGGGTTAAGAGATAGAAGAAGATTGCTCGCAGCTTCTAGCTTCTCTGGACTTCGACCATGAATCAGCAGCTCAATACCAAGCTCTTGCTTTTGAACAAACAGCTTGACGGCCTCGAGCCAAATGCCATCTGTATCGCCGGTGATAAGTACTTTATTAACAGATCCTCTTACGCATTCCCTTTATCATATTCACCAGCCGAGTTCAGATAGATGATTAGTGAGTGTATAAACCAATAAAAAAGGACGCATAACGCGTCCTCTTAATCACCTATTCAGTTATTGTTTTGCTAGAACAGATTCAGTATCAACATCGTCATCAATCGTCTCTTGTGGGCCTTTCACTTTTTCACGTAGTTTTTGGAGCATTACATAGAACGCTGGAATCAGCATGGTGGCAAACACAGCGTTCGCGATCATTCCGCCCATGACTACATAGCCAATCGAGTGACGACTCTCTGCGCCTGCACCCGACGCAATTGCTAGAGGAATAACTCCCATCGTAAACGCAAGTGCGGTCATGACCACTGCACGAAAACGCAACAACGCTCCTTCTGTAGCGGCTTTGAGAATCGATAGCTTTTCGTCATCACGTTTAAATTTCTCAAACTCGACAATCAAGATCGCGTTTTTCACAGAGAACCCGATTAATAACACCATGCCCACCTGACCATATAAGTCAAAAGGTTGCCCAGTAATCAACAAGGCTATGAACCCACCAAGAATAGCAATTGGCGCAGCTAACATAACTGAAATTGGAATCGCCCAACTCTCATACTGTGCGACAAGAAACAGATAAACAAAGATCAAAGCCATACCAAACAAAATTGGCGCAAGACCTCCGGCCATGATTTGTTGCAATGCAGAGCCTGTCCACTGTCCCTCATAACCATTCGGCAAAGCGGACGAAGCCAAGCTCTCAGCTGCTCGCATAACATCTCCAGAGCTGTACCCCGGAGCTGGCATTAAGTTGACTGTGACCGCACCAAATAAGTTATAACGAGAAGACACATCAGGCCCAACAAAAGTCCGCGTTGTGATTAATGTGCTAAGAGGCACCATTTCCCCTTTTTCTGTGCGAACTTGCAAGCGGCCTATATCATCGACTTCGTTTCGGCTCGCATCGTCAGCTTGCATCTTGACCTGATAAGTTTGCCCGAACTTACTAAAATCATTAACGTACAAGGCTCCCAATTGAGTTTGTAGTGTTAAGAAAATATCCGACAAGGGGATACCAAGATTCTTCGCTTTTTCGCGATCAAGATCGATAAATATCTGTGGAATATTGGCTTGATATGTTGTGAATGCAAAAGCAATTTCGGGTGTTTGGTTAGCTGCAATGATAAAACTTCGAACAGCCTCACCAAAATCTGCGGACGATTTGCCCTCCAGATTTTTCAGAACATATTCCAAGCCAGATGTTGCTCCCAAGCCAGGTATTGGCGGCATCGAAAACGCGCGAATATTAGCAGCAGAAACCGCATTAAATTTAGTCTGTAAGCGCTGCATCACAGCATCTTGATGTTGACTGGGTTGCTTTCGTTCTGCCCAGTCTTTCAACATCACAAACCCTAAGCCTGCATTCGAGGATGCAGCACCGGTTAACATACTGAAGCCAGGCACAGTAATAAAATCTACCACCTCTTCTTCAGACTCAATGATCTCATGTATTTGATCGAATACTTCTAAAGTACGATTCAAGGATGCTCCGGCAGGCAGCTGAACATCCATCGCAAAACTGCCTACATCCTCATCTGGCACGAAACCTTTAGCAACAATATTAATCGATTGCCCCATACTGAGAACGACAAAAACTAATATGACACCAACAATCATTAGCCGACGAATACTTTTTGCAACAATCGCATGATAGCCATCGGTCAATTTATCAAAATACTGATCGAATTTTCGGAAGACTAACGCTTTATGTTTTTCACCATGTTCAGCTGCTGGTCTAAGCATCAAGGCGCAAAGCGCTGGACTTAAGGTTAAGGCATTAATGGCAGAAATAATAACAGAAACTACAATTGTGATCGCAAACTGATTGTACATTTGTCCAGAAATACCCGGCATGAGTGAAACCGGGATAAAGACTGCCATCAATACAAGAGTGGTAGCGATAATTGGCCCAGTCACTTCTTTCATCGACAAAACCGTCGCATCAACAGGAGACAATCCATCATGCAGATGTCGTTCTACATTCTCGACCACGATAATCGCATCATCGACCACAATCCCAACTGCCAAAATCATTCCAAACAAACTAATGGTATTGATCGAAAACCCCATATAAAGCATCACTGCAAAAGTACCAATCAAAGATACAGGTATAGCGACCATAGGAATAACGACAGCGCGCCAATTTTGTAAGAACAAAAATACAACGACTAAAACGAGAAAGATTGCTTCGTACAGCGTATCGAATACCTCATCGATAGAGCTTACGATAAAAGTGGTAGTGTCATAAGGGATAGTAGCCTCAATGCCCTCAGGGAAACGTGAACTTAAGTTATCAAGAACATTTTGAACACCCTCTTTAATTTCAAGCGCATTTGCACCAGGTGCCCGATAAACTGCGAGCAACGCAGCAGGCGCAGCGTTATAAAGGCCCTCTGAGACATAGCTCGATGCACCGAGTTCAACGGAGGATACATCTCGCATGTAAACGGATGAACCGTCTTCATTTGAGCGCAAGATAATATTTTCAAACTCTTCAACTGAATTTAAACGCCCTTTCGTGCTTAATGTATACTGAAATTGCTGTTCTTCAGGAGAAGGTGCGGCCCCCACGTTACCTGCTGCAACTTGCATATTTTGTTCGCTAACCGCATTACGAATATCTGTAACAGTGATTCCCAAGGCTGCCATTTGATCAGGTTTAAGCCACATACGCATACTGTAATCTTGCTGACCAAATATGGTCACATCACTGACACCAGGAACACGTGCGAGCTCGTTCTTAACGTTTATCGACGCATAGTTCGATAGAAACAGTCTGTCGTACTGATTATCGGGAGAGAAAACACTGGCTACCAACACCATGTCAGTAGACATTTTATCAACCGTTACACCTAGGCGAGTTACGTCAGACGGTAAAGAGGCTGTCGCTCTATTCACTCGATTCTGAACATTAATTTGAGCAAGGTCAGGATCAGTACCTACCTCAAAAACTATCTTTAAATTATAGGTGCCATCATTCGCCGAATTTGATGACATATACAACATATCCTCAACGCCATTGACCTCATCTTCAATCGGCACGGCAACAGTTTCCATTAAGACGCTTTCATTAGCCCCAGGGTATACCGCACTAACTTGAACAACAGGCGGAGTAATTGAAGGGAACTGGGCCACCGGTAAAAGTTGAAGAGCAATAAAACCAGATAAAGCCAGAACAATTGAAATAACAAAAGCAAACTTCGGCCGATGAATAAAAAACTCACTGAACATCGCTACGCTCCTGCTAAGATCTATTTAGGTACCACGGATTGAGATGCTTCCGCCTTACTTCCAACGCGAACTTTCTGAAGACCGTCAACAATCAATTGTTCACCAACTTCTACTCCTGACTCTATAACTTGCCCTACACCTAATCGCATGCCGACCTGTATTGGCCTTTTTCTTACGACAGAGTCTTCATCTAGCATAAGAACATATTTACCAAGTTGATCTTCTTGAATAGATTTCTGAGGAATAACGATTTGACTCTGAGTTTGGACGCGCTTTACCAGTAAAGTAACGTGCTGCCCTGATATCAACATTCCGTCTAGGTTATCGAAAACAGCACGGATTTTGATTGTTCCAGTATTTTGGTTGACACGATTATCAACAAATTCAAAACGCCCCTTTTCAGGATAAACATCGCCTGAACGCAGTTTTATCTGAGCATACGATACAAGCCCATCACCACCCTCGGCTAAACTTTTCTCTCTCTCACTACGGTAATTTACAAATTCTGTTTCGCTCACGTTAATTGAGACATAAATCGGTTTGATTTTGACTAGAGAGGTAAGCGTAGAACTGGGTGTAACGAGATCACCAATACTGACTTCAGACTGGCTAATCATGCCGTCTGTCGGAGCATAAATTTTAGTATATCCAAGATTTAGTTCGGCATTCTTGAGATCGGCATTTGCCGCCTTAATTGAAGCTTCAGCTTGAAGTTTTTTACTCGTTAATTCATCCATTTGTGACTGACTAATCACCGCTTTAACGATCAGTTCCTCTCCTCGTTTATAATTTATTTGTGCCTCATCATTAGCTGCACTTGCTTGTGCAACTTTCGCTTTTGCTTGGGCCAAAGCTGCCTCATAATTTTGTCGGTCTAACTCGAATAATAAATCACCCTTTTGGACCTGAGAGCCATCATTCACAGCCTGAGATACTAAATACCCTTCTACACGAGCTTGTATCGTAACGTCTTCGGAGGCTTCTGTTTTGCCTGTAAACTCTCTGGTCGGATTAACATCCTCCGAAGCAATAGTGATTACACCGACTTTAGGAGGTGGTGCAGTTGGTTTTTTTTCATTTCCACCCGAACAGGCAACCAAACTGATAAACAAACTGATAAACAAACTGATAACTATGCTCTTGCGACAAACCCTAATCATTACTTAACTCCCAGTTCATTCTAAACCTAAGGCAAATACGCTTTTGCACACTAAAATTACGACTTCTTAAGTAAAGTACATAAACTAGAGATTGGGAAGCTTAGAGCTCAAACAAAAACAATAATTTAACCAAATTATCGACAAGCAATTACAACCGGGTCACTCTGTCTAGCGAGCGCTGGTCAAGAAAATATCTCCCTAAGAAAAAGCGTAAATGCTTGGATCGGCTTATCTCAGTGTTTCAGCTTTTATCATTCTTCCCCAAGAATTAATAAGATCTGACGGCCCTAATCAAGGACAATTCTGCCTCTCCTCTTCGGACGATAAACTTACGATGAGCTATCAGATCGACTTATAGGTATATAAAAATCAAGGCGTACAATATGCTCGCTGTAGTAACATACCATCACCAATTTAAATTCGATCGATTAAGAACTATGGATATAAAGAATAAAGTAATTGCCGTCACCGGTGCGGCACGCGGACTAGGCTTCGCGATGGCAAAACTACTATCAGAAAAAGGCTCACTCATTGCGCTAATTGATCTGGATATAGAAGCAACTAATAACGCAGTAAAAGAACTACCGAATGCAAAAGGCTATGCCTGTAACGTGGCTCAAGAGCATGAGGTTGTGCAGACATTCTCGCAGATAAAAGAAGATTTTGGGCACTTAGATGGTTTGATAAACAATGCAGGCATTCTCAAAGATGGCTTGATGGTCAAAACTAATGATGACGAGGTTCAGAAATTACCATTATCCCAGTGGCAAGCAGTGATCGACGTGAATCTCACCGGTGTATTTTTATGTGGACGCGAAGCTGCTGCAAGCATGGTTGAGCAAGGCTCTGGTGGCGTCATTATTAATATTTCAAGCGTAAGTCGAGCCGGTAATTTTGGTCAAACAAATTACAGTGCAGCTAAAGCAGGTGTCGCGGCAATGACTGTAACATGGGCTAAAGAATTAGCCCGCTATGGCATTCGTTCTGCCGGAATCGCACCGGGTTTTGTTGAAACCGAAATGACGGATCTCATGCCTGAAGAAGCCTTCAATAAAGTCGCGAATTTAATTCCGTTAGGTCGTATGGGGCGGGTTGATGAAATCGCGCATACGGCAGCCTATATTTTCGAAAATGATTACGTGAGCGGTCGTATTATCGATGTAGATGGCGGCATCAGAGTTTAAAACTGATATATATGAGTAAGTACTAACTAGTGAAGAATCTTGACGATTGAACTCACTGAGTTCTCAATTATTGTGGAGACTTGGAGTTGAAACAGAAATACTTTTTCACTGCCCTATCAACTATTAGTCGCATGCGTTACAACGAGCTTGTTTTACTGATCACTTCAAGCACTCATCAAGACAAGCCTTAAAAGCATCAGGGACCAAAGCAGTTTTACGTAAGTTAAAGTCAAAGAACACAACGCCAGTTTTTGCGATTGAAATCAATTGGCGCGGAGCGCTCTGTTCATCACAAACACGCGTCATTTTGTAATAGAGCTGACAGCTTTTAGTTCTAATGTCTTGTACTGAGATATCTATATTGAGCAAGTCTCCATAAAAAGCTTCGTTTTTATACGTAATAGCCAGATCAGCAAGAAGCGTCCCCACACCATCAACGTCCCACTCTTCGTACCCAAATGAACGAAAGAACAAAACACGCGCTTCGTGAAGCATGGTAATCATCCCATCATGCCCTAAATGGTTTCCGTAATTAATGTCACTAATGCGCACAGCAAGTTGTCTAGAAAAGTGAGTAGGACTTGGATAATCGAGTTCGACACGAGACATAAACATACCTTACTAATAAAAACGTACGAATGAAGCTTAAACCAGACTCGAGACTTAACCTGCAAATCCGAAAGACAAATGATTAACGTGAAGCAACTAAACCTCGTGTGATCACGACAAGTAATACTCCACCTAAGATCAATAACGAAGGTAAAACAAGACGCTGAGTAATTGCCTCATCTAATAAACTTAGTCCAAAAAAAGCAGCAATAACCGGAACCAGTAACTGAACCGCAGCCGACTGACTGGTGTTCAAACGCTTTGCAGCCAAAAACCATATCGTATAACCCAGACCTGAGGCGATCCCCCCAGAAAGAGCTGCTAGGAGCAGCCCCTCAGCGTTAAGTTGCAAAGAGCCAAAAATAACGCCACTAATTAGCAACACTGCGACGAGGGGGAGAGTGCGTAAAAAGTTGAAGAATGTATCAGATAGAGCATCTGTCGAATTCTTACCAGGCAATGAATACACGCCCCATGCCGCGCCGGAAATACTCATCAAAATAACACCAAATAAGGACGGTGCTCCCGCCCCTGGAAGAATAAGGTAAATTAAGCCTGCAAAAGCGATCAAAAATCCGGAAATTTCGGAACCCGATAAGCGCTCACCACGAAAGTAGGCGATCAGAATCATTGAAAGTTGCACACTACCAAACAAAATCAACGCGCCCGTACCGGTATCCAACAAGGCATAAGCAAAAGAAAATGCCGCTGCGTAGACAAACAACATCGCGCCCGCTAGACCATTGCCCTCGGCTTTTCTCTCACGTTTGTTTGAACTAAAAGATAAAATAAGAAACAACACTATCACAGCGGAAATCAGGCGCACTGCGGTAAAGCTAGCTGGATCGATATCGGTCGACGATGCTGGGGTAAAAGCCATGCGACACAAGACTAAATTTCCAGCAAATGCTAGTAATGCAATCGAAGTAAGAGAAATTGTACGGAACATAAAACAGAAATGCTTCCAATCAAACCGCAATCGCAGAGCATACAGAATAACAACTAAAAGGAAAGAAAAGAAAAATGGTGCCCGGGGCCGGAATCGAACCGGCACGTCCCGAAGGACGACAGATTTTAAGTTTTTTGCGTCCTTTTTTTAATAAATCCGAACAGCTTTTATTATCTTTTATATTTCATATACTTAGGCCAACATAAGCATAATTGCTATTTGACGAACTTTGCTTAAATTTGCCAGAATTTGAGCCAAAGTGTCTACATTGCGTCTACATAATGGACTCAACAGACTAACTCTAAAACCATAAGAAGACGACGCGAGCATGAAAATCACCAAGAGTTTCGTTGATAAAATAGAGCTCCCTCCATTGGATAAAAATGGAAAACAAACCCAAGTTTTCTATCGAGATGAAGCGTTAAAAGGTTTCGCTCTTCGAGTGACTAGCGGAGGCTCAAAATCGTTCATTGTCGAAAAACGAATAGATGGCAAGGTCAAACGGAAAACACTTGGAAAGTACGGACAAGTTACCGCCGAACAAGCCAGAAAGTTAGCCCTGAACTTCTTAGGCGAAGTTGCATTTGGCCGAAACCCAATCGCAGAACGAAACGATAAAATCGCAAAAAACATAACACTTGAAGAAGCCTTCGATGATTACATTAGTGCGCGTAAAGATCTAAAAGCTTCAACAGAGAAAGAATATAGCCGCCAGCTCAACACATCATTTGGTGACTGGAAGAACAAACCCTTGGTTAGCATCACCAAAAACATGATTGAAAAGCGCCACTCTGAGTTAGGAGCAAAAGGTGAAGCAAACGCCAATGGAGCTATGCGTGTTCTCCGTGCGATATTCAATCATGCGATCAATAAGTATGAAGACAGCAACGGCCATCCAATCATTCAAATAAATCCAGTAGAACGATTAAGTCATAATCGTGCTTGGTATCAAACCAAACGTAGACAATCAATCATTAGACCTCACGAACTCAGCGATTGGTACGAGGCCACCTTACAACTGAACCAACCTGTTACTCGTGCTTATTTACACTTCGTTCTACTAACTGGGTTGCGCCGATCTGAAGCTGCACAACTAAGATGGCAAGATATCGATATTAAAGGACTATGTTTTACCATCCCTGATACAAAGAACAATCGCCCTCATACGCTACCGATTACCGAAGCCATTTATGATATTCTAAAAATACTTAAAGCAAGTCAGCGCAATGAATGGGTATTCCCTAGCCCCTTGAATGATTCACATCTTAAGGAGCCTAGAACAGCAGTAGATCGAGTCTGCGAATTAAGCGGAATCACTTTTACGATTCACGACCTACGCAGAACATTTATCACGATTGCTGAAAGCCTAGACATTTCGGCTTACGCGCTAAAACGCTTGCTAAACCATAAAGACCCCAACGATGTAACGGCGGGCTATATCATCTCTGATATCGACAGACTCCGCGAACCGATGGAACGGATAAATAATCAAATAATAAGTTATTACAAAAGCGAAGACTAAATAGGTATGAAGTTAGAAGTAGATGTATTGAGTCTATGGGAAGTTTCACACAGATGGTTCGATAAAGACCCTGATGTCAGAGACCCACAGCAGCAGACTCTTGAAGTAAAAGACCTAGCCAGAAACCTTGCTCTAGCAGCCATTAGATCAGAGCTACGCCTGTGCTCACCATCTGGTGTTGAATTCCAAAACCAATCAGACATCAAATCGCTTGAGGATATTGTGGCTAGCCATGAATCTCAAGAAGATTACTCAGAAGATGAACATGGGAAGTACACTCAAGATGACTATGAAGAGTACTTGGACTTCATGGATAGAAAAACCCAAAAACACTGTGCAGCATGTGAAAAATTAAATGATGTTGTTCGCAAAAGACTTATTGAGCCAAATATTCTTGATACCGTTTGGGTTACTCGGGAGTCGATAAGGCAGTATTGCTTTTATATGCAAGTATCTTTACCAAAGTTTTGGTTTGAGGAAGAAAAAACCAAAGATCGATTAACGAAGGATAAAGAAGAAGTTAGATTAGCCGCAAAGGAATATTGGTCTAACCACCCAAATGCTACTGTCGCCGAAGTAATTAAATCTAAAGAAGTACAAATAGAAGGTAGCGGAAAACTATACAAGCCAGACACCATTCGAAAGTGGATTAAGGACTTAGACCCTAGACCTTCAGATCAACGTGTTGGTCGCCCCAAAAAACAATAAACAAAAAAAGAGAAAAACATGAGATTACTATCGCTTCTTACCATTCTATTACTAGTTGGTTGTGCTTCTAAACAAAGCTACCAAACCTATAAATTTGACGCTCCTACAAAAAATTTCGGACTTGCTACCCTACAAGTTAACAAAGGGCTGCCAGTAAAATATGAAAGATGCGAAAACGGAGTATGTACTCAACATCAAAGAAGCCACATTTCAGCACTATGGCAAACAATTCAAGACTCTGGATATTTCTCTGAGGTAATCCTTAATCCATTAATAAATAAAGCCGATACACACATTTTTGTAGAACTTAACAACACTATTGAAAAGGGTAACGAAGCAACTCAATACTCCAAAATAGTAGTACAAGCACTTACTTTATACTTGCTACCTTTCAAATATAACATCACGCATGAAGCTAAGTTCCACGTACTAGTCAATGATCAACTAATCAAAAGCTATGATTACAAAATAGAGGGAAGCTACTGGTACTCGTTATTTACTCCTGGGCGGAAAACAAGTTCAGAGCAAGCCGCAAAGTCTTTTGCTACTAGATTTTTATCGGACATTTCAAAAGACCAAATACTCGATCAAAAATATACTACAGCCTCAAACTAATCGTCATAGGCGGCAATCATACTAGCCGCCATTATTTCGGATGACGCATCAATATATACGTCGCACTGTACTAGCACCCTTCAATCCAAAAAGCAGCTTATCAAACAACTCTGAAAAATATGTGGCCGACGCGAAACAATATATTTTTCACCATCCAAACTAATTTTTTACCCCTCCAAACTCGCTCATAGTGCTCCCACGTTAATCACAACTTGAGAGCAAATATGGAACAACTACTAACTACAGCAGAAGCAGCAAAACACTTAACAGTCAGCAAGGCGTTTTTAGAAAGAGATCGCTGGGCAGGCGCTCGAATCCCGTTTATTAAAATCGGAAGCCGAGCTGTTCGTTACAGAATGTCTGACCTTAACGAATTTCTAAATCAACAAGTTCGAACCTCAACATCTCAGAGATAACGGAGGTAATACCATGAAACGTAAGACTCGTAACGTTGATGAGGTTCATGAAGACAAAGCTCAGTTAACGGGCATTCCCCAACTTATAGGTTCAAGAACCGAAATCGTTAGATTTAAGAACCGAAACAACAACCCAAAAGACAACTGTGACGGAACCGAACCTTACATAGCAGAGAACCGAAAATTCAGGCGAGGTCGAGCATCAAAAAAAGCAGTCGTTTATAGAGTGTTTCGCTCAGATCGATGCGTATACGTAATTCTATACACTGCACTATTAATTGAAATCATTCGCTTGGGAGCTCAAATCTATTTAGCCATTTCTAATACTGGAATTGCTTCTTGAGCGCATCATTAAAACTTTCACCTGCACTGTATGATGATCGTCACCCTCAAACTATCCGCTATCTAAAGGAAGAAGGACGAGCTTTTGCCGTTTCGGATCGTTACGGTAGAGAATTACTCAGAGAAGTAGAAGAAAAGCACCCCTTCATTCAGAAAGCGGTAAAACAAAGATATCTTCGCATCTGCGACAACAGCAATTTTCATCGAGCTATTATCTGGCTTGAAAAAATCCTTACAGAGTTGCGAATTGGAGCCACCATAGAAGAGGCTTCTGTACTATTTGGACTAAAACGAGTTTTAAAAGCCGATTGTTATCTTGATGAAATCGATCTTTATGCAAAAGCGATGGCGTCAAAAGTCGAACGTGAGTTTTATGATATAGCCTACCGATTAAATGTTAGAGCAAGCATTAGTCGAACCGTTAACCTAATAACCCATACTGGCATTGAATTCCCTCTGGACAAAAAAGACATATATGATCGCGATAAAATTCAACCAGCCTTAGAGCGTACGTTTTGTCATAACTGGTGGAAGCGACAACTAAAACAAGTTTGCTTTAAAAAATCTGAAACCATTTATCGCGACCTCGGCCTAACTAATGCTAGCAACGGTCTCTATATCAGCGACTTTAATTTCAAGCGTTATCTAAACCAGCAAGCCTCTAATCGGAAAGTACTCGAAAAAATGGAAGTTATAAATGAGGATGAAGAAGCAATTCCCCTCATCGAAGTGCACGAGAAATCCGTTAGCAACCCTCTCAATCGTCGCAATGAGCTAATGACTCGCATATCAGGGTTGGAAAAAATAGCCAACTCAACAAGCGACAAAGGCTTCATGCTAACCCTAACGTGCCCTTCAAAATTTCATTGCTCTCATAAGAGTGGAAAAAGGAACGCAAAGCATAACGAGCTCTCCCCTGCCGATGGCCAAGCCTACCTTAACGATATCTGGAAATTGATCAGAACTGCATGGTCAAACAAAGGCATCAAGCCCTATGGTATACGAGTAGCCGAACCACACCACGATGGAACGCCACACTGGCATCAACTCCTTTTCTTTAGATCCGAACAAGCACAAGAGGCGCTTGAGATATTTAAGCTCTATGCTCACAAAGAGGACGAAAACGAGAGTGGTGCTAACGAACATAGAACAGACATTGTTCCGATCGATAGCAGCAAAGGCACAGCAACTGGTTATGTTGCAAAGTACATAGCGAAGAATGTAGACGGCTACCAAATTAACGAAGAAGACGGAAAGTGCGCCGTTGAAAAATCACTCAGAGTAAGAGCGTGGGCCTCTATTTGGGGAATTAGACAGTTCCAGTTCATTGGCAGCCCTAGCGTGACGGTTTACAGAGAACTTAGACGGTTACGCAACATTGAAGGAGTCCGTCCTACATTAATCGCTGCGCTAGAAACCGCAGCAGACAAAGGAGATTTTGCTAAGTTCGTTGAGCTCATGGGTGGCGTTAGTACGAAGCGTGTAGATCAACCCTTACGCGCAATGATGGTTAAAAAGTCTGAGCCCAACCGTTACAGCGAAACAGCAGAAAAGCTAAAAGGTTTAATAGGAAGTGCCGGAAAAATAGTTACTCGTATTCACGATTGGCACATGCAAAAGCGTAAGCGTAATCCCGATAACTTTATTTCAAAAGAACGGAGTTCTTTTTACATCAGAGGCGCGAACGCGCCTCCTTGGAGTTCTGTCAATAAGTGTACGTGACACACGGTAGGCGAACGCTTATCAGAAGCTTAGCTCCTTCCACTTCTAGACATAAGCGGATGTTTGGTTGTCGCTCATCGACTAGAAATTAATGCGAACTTCTACAAAGAAGCGGACGTTGTGATCACCAATATTCTCATTTGACGTTCGATAGTCTTATTGATATGGGATATACCGTGCCACACACCAACAAAGGATTGGTGATGCCATCATTAGGAAAGAAGTGGCTAAATAAAATCTAGATAATCTAGACCTATTAGCGACGCTTAAAGCCACTGTAATAAGGCCCAATATAAATGGTATGGGCAACAAAACTAAGACAAACTCCCACTGAGCGGCAGCTGCACCTCTAACAAAGCCAAGCTTTACCTCTAATACGTTTTTGATCATCACATAGACGAAAAAGAATGCAGCAAAATTTAAAACATTAATCAAAACCTTGATTGGTCTGGCGTTACTCATAAAAACCCTGACTGCATGTTCAAATCGTGGAGAGCACACATAAAAGATCTGTTACGTCCGCTTCTCATTCTTAGCACTCATCACGCCGAGCGCAACTGAGTAATCTTCTCATTGATCGAAAGAAGCGATTGCTGCATTTCATTAGGTGCGCCGCTGCTTAAACCATAATTGTATATGCCAAATTACCGCACCAAGACCAAACCAAAATATTGTTAACATTAGAAGGTTAGATATTATTGAAATCAGCTCACTTTCTACATTAAGTACAGCGGATAAAGTAAGGCCTAATAGTGTGACAATTAAACCTGCCACCACTGCATTTAGAACCCCTGACTTTTTGGAAAGATGTGCAACTAGATAGCCAGGTGAAACCCAAACGAAGAAAACAATAGCTGTAGCAACGATTATATTGCTTACCATGAGGCTTTCGATTACTGGAATAGTAAAGACTAGCAAACACAAAAAATAAATACTGCTTACTGTCACAGCTTTCCAATTCATACTTACACCTAACAGTTAATCCTACGCACTTGGTATGTCTAACTATTTTTTATTTATGACGTAAAAACTATCTAATAATCAACGCGACAGATAGCTTCAAAAGTATATTGTTTATAAGGTATTCCAAAGATTAAACGCGTATCGACCCTATATATCTAACTTAATTATTCTCAATCTATCAAATAATCAACTCTGAGCTAGACGCAACAGGACTATATATCTCGACTGATTTGATCGAAATTACTAATGCTTTGCTTAATTCTGTACTTGAGCGAATGGCTGCTAACTATTGAAAGTTTGCATAGTGTTCTGCGAATACAAGAGTTCCGCTAATGTCTAATTTGAGAATGGAAAACCAATGTCCGCTTTTCATTCTTAGTACGTATTAGAGCTCGCTATACGGGGAAATTTGAGCCCGCGAAAATTTGTCCGTGTACTGGCGCTGGTTAGGTGGAAGTTGCTCCATCATTGGCCTGTCTCTCTCTCAGATTTAAAAAACTGCCTGAGATTTTCCATGGTTTCTGGTGATAAAGTAAAAATATCTACCCATGATTTTTCTGGCTCTAAGTTTTTTTGGATGTTAGATAAATCTTCTTTGTGAAATTCTCGTAGAAAGTAAATTGATTTCAACGCTGCTTCAGTTTCTCCAGATTCAAGCTGCTCTATAGCTTTATCGATTAATTTTAACTCAGAGAGTTTTACCTCAATTAACTCATTAGCAACAGAGCCATGAACATAATTTCTAGCCGAATCGAACCAAAAGTAACTTAATACCAAAAATAATATTATTGGTATTAAGAACATATATATAGCTTTACTGTGCATCGTTACTATTCCACCTAACGCCGCCAGCATGGGCGAGGAGCGATAGCGACGAGTCCAGCGCAGCGAATATGGCTGGCCTTGTTAAGCCTTTTAAAAATCACCCGAAGCGCCTCCGCCATCTGAGCTGCCACCACCAAAACCATCTGAGCGATTCCCACTGGCCAAACCTTTAAATACTGAGATTATCAAGAAACCTGCCAAACCAAGTAGAACCCAAAACAACGCTGGATTTTTCTTTTTATCTATTACAAGTGCGATTATTAAAGAAATAAGAGCGCCAATACCTCCGAGAATATACCACTTGTACCAATCGAAGAATGAAACCTCAACTGTAGTAGCGTCCACTATTTTCTCTACCCCAAGTTCAATACCGTCGGTAAAGTATTCATCTTTTAAGAGCGGTGCGATATCGTTGTCGATTATTGACTTCATGATCTCGTCATAATGATCGGGGTAACCCGCACCAAGCTCTATTCTAATCTTTCGGTCGTCAGTTGATACCAAAAACAAAACACCATTGTTTTGAGCTCGATTACCTACCCCCCAATCATTGAACAAGCCAGTAGCAAAAGATTCCCATGAGTAGTCGCCTGTTTTGTATGAGCGATAACTTTCAATAGTTAAAACGGTTATCTCGACGCCACTGTAATACTCTACATCTTCGAGTTCTTCTCGAAGTTTCTCTATAACCTCAAATTCAATGATATCGGCATAATCATTAACGTATTCATTGTTTGCTTCTGGGTAAGAAGCAAAGCAAGCAAAGGGCAAAAATATTAGGTATACAACGAGAAGTAAGTTTCGATTCATGCAAAATTCCCTTTAGGCTTAACAGCTTACTATACGGAATTCCGTATAAACCGCAGAGGACAAAGCGTCTTCACGATCATCAAAATTCCATTTTTGTTTAATTGATTCCATCACTTAAAGAGCACCCTATCATTAGAAATCAAGATTCTTTTTGCGCAAAAAGAAGACTTGGGTTTACACGGGTCCGTATAAATCCAGAGGCAATTTTTTAAGTAATTGTTTTATAAAACAATATCAGAAGGAAGCCGTAAAAAGACAGACTTATCTCACGGGTTTCATAGGAAGCGATCACCTTAAATCTTCGTGATTCCATTACACCTGTAAATTTATATAGTTTTTGAGCTCATTATTTGATGGTTTTATTGTTAGGTCGCAGGAACTGTTTCGAGGCTTTTGCATTACCATGTGTCTGCACCTCTCTAGAAGTGAGCATTGGTCATGAGGGGTAGTTGGGTCGGCTTTTGTCTAAATCTTGTCATAGAGCAAAATTAGTACTTGAAGGATGTTCTCTCGCCACACCTAGTACTTACCAATAAAG
>JAKVBL010000004.1:148871-465586 GCA_022447365.1 Oleiphilaceae bacterium | reverse complement strand
AAGGTCTGCTTTGTTCAAGAATACTACGATGTATGGAACACCAACCTGACGTGAAAGAAGGATATGCTCATGAGTCTGAGGCATTGGGCCGTCAGTCGCACCACATACTAAGATCGCGCCGTCCATTTGAGCAGCACCAGTGATCATGTTTTTCACGTAGTCCGCGTGTCCAGGACAGTCAACGTGCGCGTAGTGACGATCATTTGAATCGTACTCTACGTGTGACGTTGCGATTGTAATACCACGCTCACGCTCTTCTGGAGCGTTATCGATGTTAGCGAAGTCTACCTTCTCACCACCGAATACTTCTGCACATACACGAGTAAGTGCTGCTGTTAGTGTTGTTTTGCCGTGGTCAACGTGGCCAATTGTTCCAACGTTAACGTGCGGCTTACTTCTTTCAAACTTTTCTTTTGCCATCCGAACATCTCCTATAGAATCGCTCGATGAGTGACATTGCGCCGCAATGAGCGCAGACCACGCAAAACTGTATATGGAGCTCATAACCGGAATTGAACCGGTGACCTCTACCTTACCAAGGTAGTGCTCTACCGACTGAGCTATATGAGCGCTTGTATAATTAAATGGAGCGGGTAGAGGGAATCGAACCCTCGTCATCAGCTTGGAAGGCTGAGGTAATAGCCACTATACGATACCCGCCACAAAAAAATTGGTGGAGGGGGGTGGATTCGAACCACCGAAGCTTTCGCGTCAGATTTACAGTCTGATCCCTTTGGCCGCTCGGGAACCCCTCCAAAAGCGAGAATCTAAAGACCCTCTTTACCTCAAAAAGAATGGAGCTGGTGGACGGAATCGAACCCCCGACCTACGCATTACAAGTGCGTTGCTCTACCGACTGAGCTACACCAGCTAAATCACCCCTGTTTCGAGAGGCCGCTATACTAAGTGAAAGAATTTTCGGATGCAACAGTTTTACAAAAAAAATCTCTACTTTTTATAACCATGCCCAAAGACTGAGCTATCTGACTGATTTTTATACGATTTCTAGAGTTATCAGACAACCAAACCTGTACCCACCAGACACTTTCGAAGTCGAAGATATTGCGAATTGATGTCATATAGCCTTTGTCGCGCATATAACCCTGCATACGCTGTGCAGAATCAATATTTTCAAACACACCAACAGACAATGCACCATACAAACCTTGCGCAGTAATAATGAAATTATCGATCCCTTTATCATTAAATTCTTTTTGCTTTTTCAGGGATTCGGGATAGCTTTCGAACGGCCCGTAATACACCCAGTATCTTGGAGCCACCTCCTCTTGCCTTTCAATTAAGTCTGATCGAACACCTGCATCAGACAATGCTACTAAAAAATCACGCGCTTCTTGCTGGTCACTCAAAGGCCCTAACAACAAACAGCCCCTACCCGACTCAGAGATTCCTATTCGCTCTACCCCGTCCCCTACAGCATATTTCACAACCGGCTGATAAGAACCTCTCACCTCTGACCACTGCCATAAAGCGAACACGACATTCACGGTAAACAAAAGAAGGACAATCTTCACAATCCCACACCTTGTTTTTGCGCTAAAGCGAGACCGTCGAGAACCAGATCAGGAACGCACACAGCGCAATCTAACGACACAGACTCTGAAACCAAATCCGCATCACCTCCAGTTATAACAAGACGATACTTTGACTCAACAGCCATACGCTCTATTTTCTTTATAAGCTCTGAAAACATAAGCGAAACACCACCATTCACACAACGTAAAGTTGATAAGCCTTCACAATCACTATTGGCATAGCCATCTTCAATTTTTGAGGTCTGCCCTAACAGAGAATTTCGGAGCATAGAGTAGCCTGGCGCAATATACCCATCGACCTGCTTCCCATCACAGTTCACAACATCAACAGTTAAAGCACTTCCGGCATCGACAACCACGACACCCTTATAGTCCGATAAGCACTTTGAGTAAGCCGCAAGCATCGCAAGACATCGATCGACACCTTGATGCTCTGGAATTTTATAGCCAAATTCGACTTCACCCATACGCTTTACGGAGCGAGCTATATATATAGAAGACACATTAAAACGGCACTTTAATGAATTAATGAGATCTTCGAGCGATCGATTACCGGCAACCGAAGTTACCTGAACCGAGAGATCCTCATCATTTGGCAACTGTTGGCATAGCACATCTAACAGATTCTCTTGCAACTCTGCGCCGCGACCAAATACCCTATCACCATCAAACACTCGCCATTTAGCTCTAGTATTCCCAACGTCTAATTGCAGAATCATATTGGACGCACACTCACTTCACCTGAATGAAACACCTTCACTCCATCATCTACCTTTAACTGCAATCCGCCCTGCAAATCAACACCTAAAGCAACGCCCTCTACATCAGGCCCAATCACTTTCACTGAACGATTTTTTAGCGCATCAAACTTTCCATACTCATCGACAAATGCCTCAAACCCTTTTTCTCTAAAAATCGACATATTATTCAGCAGGCTCTCCAATAACCGACCCGCCAATTCATTTCTTTCAACGTCTACATGCTGAGCGATCGCAGTCCAAGGCTGATCAATTTGACTTGCCTGACGTTCACTCATGTTCACATTCATTCCTATACCAATGGTTACCAGCCAGCTACCGGTAGCCTCGCCGGATAGCTCAATCAATATTCCTGCCGCTTTCCTGTCACTAATCCAAATATCATTCGGCCATTTCAAACCAACATCAGTGACATTCAATCCTTTCAACACTTGCGCCAATGCAATCCCAACAACAATACTCAGACCTTGAAGCGCCGCAGGCCCTTTAAACCATTCGAAGCACACGCTGAAATATAGATTCTGTCCAAAAGGACTCACCCAATCTCGGCCACGTCGGCCACGCCCAGCACTCTGCTGCTCAGAAAATAAAACACGATAAGGAAGATTGGCCGAAATCGAATGGACGTCAGTATTAGTGGAGGCACAGGTATCCACGACTTCAATCTGAGCGTCTGCATGATGACTATCAGACACAAAATTTAAGATCTTACTTTTATCCAGCAAATCTATCGGCGAAAGAAGACGGTACCCCTTGCCACGATGACTTTCATAATCAAGGCCCAGGCCCTCAAGCCCCTCAAGAGCCTTCCAAATTGCCGTACGACTGACACCAAAACGCTCACCTAACTCTGAACCAGAGTGAAACTCACCATCTGCAAGCACTGAAATTAAATTTGAAAGGTGCATTAGATATCTCATCAAGGAATAAGGATGAGAATTATAACGAGGAAAATTTTAGCGGTGCAATGTAAGTCAGACGTTAATCTAACGGAGTCATTGTGATATCACTCGTGATATCGACATTCTGCAATTTTAAACCATGCAATAAGGTAGCTGACTGCCCAGATGAATGAACTAGATCAACAGACCCGAAATCCAACTCTTTAAGTTGGGTTCGGGTACGTAAAGCAAGACCAACAGGCAAACTATCCCAATCCTCTGGTGTCAAATCTGCCGGTGCAACATATCGGTACGTCCCATCGGGATTCATCACCTTTACATCACCTTTATTACCTACAACACCATTGCTGTCAGCACCATCTGACTTTTTACGCACATACGCTGACGCAACATCAATATTCTGATCGGTTCGTAAACCAAATGAATCTGTTACACCGTCACCATCATTGGTCGTAAAGTTATCAAACACCAACTTAATACCAGTGTCATTCACAACACCGGCAGTACCTTCTCCAGAGCGACCAGTCTCCCACGTAAAGCGATTGCGCTTGCCTTCCGCTTCAACGCTATCCTTAAAAAATCTGGCCGATGCAATCGTTAAGCCTTGATCCCCTCTATCAGACCATCGACCACCATCAGATTGACACGACGCGCTATCGCTCCCTTGCCCACCAACACATACAGCCCCAGCTCCGCCTGCGGAAATTGTTCTTTCAGATCCTTGTTCGTATGTCTCCAGCACCATGCGCCCAAAGCTCGCACCAGTTGCCCGATCACCTAATCTAAAGTCTGTGACATCTAGTCGCGACCAACTTTCTGTCTCATAAATTCGCAAACCCTCTTCAGTAACGTCAAGAAGCATGTCACGAAGATGCTTATCCATATCGAGTCCTGCCAACCAGAAACCACTACCATCAGATTCCTTATAAGTAGCCATTAAGCCATCACGCAATTCAATATCTGCATTGATGGTAATACCTTCATCACCAAAACGACCGCCCGGCCCCAAAGTGATATGTCCGTTTAATCGACCACTCAACTCAGGATAAAGCCCCAAACCAAACAACGCACCCGATACACCAGGAATACTATAAGACGTAGATAAATCCTGAGACTTCAGACTCGTACCGTCATCCGAAACACGACCTAAACGAAACCCTTCGGTTCGATAAGCAAAATCTAGATCCTCAAACCCTATTCTCAGACCATCATAAAACTGAGTCGAACCTAGCAAGCCATCCGCAGTGACATCAAGAGTGATATCACCATCTACATACGCCTCTAAGCCGCTATACATCAGGCCAAAACCATTATCGAAGTATACCAAATTTGATTCATTATTAGGACTGATTAAACTGAACTGCGTATCCAAACGAAGCCCCTGATATCCAGCGTCGACATTACCACCTGCCTGCAAAACAACTGCATTTGTTCGTGCGACCGAGTCATAGACACCATCGGCTAGCAGTAAGTTCACGCCAAGACTACCCAACGACTTAATAGGTAAAGCACTATCTGCTTTGTAAGCATCGATATTAGATTTGGTCTCACCTAGCACAACCGCATCAAAGAACAAAGCCGCTTGCAAACTATCAAAGCCCAGTTGCAATCCACCACCATAATCGCGTGTCGGCTCGAGTCCTGCATGACGATCACTCGCTAGCACATCGACAGTTAAATTCGATAGCGCAATCGTGCCCTGACCACCTAACGCGCCGAACCAATATCCGATATCAGACCAATCGGTATCATCACCCCAAGCCAAATCCCAACTAGAAATTGTTGCCTGAGTATCCAAATTAAAGCCTTCTACGCCATCCCGACCACCGGCACCTAGCTGAATAGATTGACTCAACGCTAACTTAGACCAAAGACTTCCGTAACTCGGCAGCAATACTCCGCTATCTACATCGTTAGACACACCATTATTGTTGGCATTAGTGCTTAATCGTATGGCATCAGCACGCAATTCCAGATCCACTTGAGATGCTACGTACTCGAATTTTCCAGAGGTAGGGTTATAAGCCAACGTGGCATCCGGCGCGATATAGTCAATGCTCATACCGTCTAAAAAGAATTCATTTCCGTTTGTTCTATAACCAAGACGCCCATTCGTTAAACTAAAGGCCGTATCAATAACGTAAGCTGTGGCGTTAGAACTAATCTCTGTTAAACCATCCAATTCAAAATCTAAATACAACCCACCTAAACTTGGGGTACCCAATAGATTAGAACCAACACTGTCGCCAGCCTCTTCAATGAATCGAATATCTTGAATCTCAACACGCGCTTGATTACCTACCGGAGAGAAGGTAGAACCATCCCATTCAAGCGAATCCGTCGTGTAATTAAGTGACAGCGTTCCGTCTTCCAAGATGTCGACAAGAATCTGCATCTTAAGAAAATCATCACTTCCTCCAGAACCACCAATACGCAAACCCTCAAAAGCAATACCATTACCGTCATCGAAGTAAGCAAACTCTTGAATCGTGGTATTACTCTCTAGATTTAATGTGATACCTGACTGCCCACTAACTCCCGACAAGAAGTCATCTTCTAAAGCTTGCATTTCGGCATAGGCAGGCACCGCCAAGGAGAGAGCAAGCATTAAAAAAGTAAAGGGGGGTAAGGTTACTATACGCATGGTTTAATCCGTTGGAAACACTAGCAAATTACCTTTTAGTGTCGCTTCACCACTCATTTCAACCCCGTAAAGGTCGAGCTGCTGAAACCCCGGATCAGACGGGCGCTCCGTTGCACTACCCGCTAAAGTAAACTGGAAGTCATCAAACCGAATTGTGCCCGGCAACCCAATCTCTAGTACTTCACGATTGAATAAAGCACCATCACCACCAAATCCAGAATCAATATCACGAATCTTCATAGTGAGCCCTTCAAAGGCAATACCGCCTCGAAGGTTGTCAATCACAAACCAGCCGCCATCCTGCTCTGTTTGCAAGGCAATACGCGCCCCACACGATTTAGTCGCATCGGTGCACGCACCAAAATAATTATCAGAAAGCGGACCACCGTTCTCGTTAATCGAGATGTCACCACTTAGGTACACTCCACTTTGTCCAGTGACTTCGGACAAGTCGCCATCATCAATAGACTTCATTTCTGCCATAACGGGGAAGCAAGCAGTCGTGAATACAAACAGTAGTGTTCTAGAAAGAATTATCATGGCGTCAAATCCCTAAAACGAACATCTAGGTGTTGAATAAGCATGCCCTCGATTTTAGCCGAGCCAAGGCTTGTACCACCTATTTCTATATCACCAACATAAATATCGGAACGATAGTCTTGATTGGAGTAGTAATCTTCATAAAAAGCGTACGCGATATCGCCCTGCGCAGAACCATCAGATGCCCCACTCACAGGGTCAATGTTCGCAAGATAGTTCGTCGTCATTTGATCAATCTGAAAACTAAAACCACCAGTCGTATTATCTACACCGATATAAAGAGGCTGAAAGGTATTCCCTAACGCTAGCTCTAGTTTGAAATCGCTCATTTTAATCTTGGATGTGCACGCAGAACTCGCGACCGCACAGGTAGAGATTTCAAGCGCTGGCGTATAAAAGTTCAAACGATACTCTGCAGCCATACGTGAATCTTCTCCCCAAAGACGCAAATATGAACCATCAAATACCGCGCTATGCGCATGCATGTTCAAGTGAGTTTGCGCCTGCCCGGCAACATTCACTTCCAACTCAAAACCAATATCTGGTCGCTCTCCCGCCTCGAAATCAACGGAAGCAGGTCGACTCGCACATGTTCCCGAGCCTTGCGCCGCGCTAGGATCCAAACAGTCATAACCAAGTGTTGAGTCAACCATTCTTGGCGCCGCAATCTCCAACACACCTTTGCCCGGCAACCCAATATCATTGCCATCAAGCAAATCTATTTCATAGGGATTATCTAGGCGACCTAAATTCACGCCTTCTATCACATCGCCATACTCACTTCCTGCTCGGGCGATGTACATTTGATTCACATTAATATTGACCGGATTACCATCAGAGTCGGTGATGCCGGTAATCCGAAAAACGTTACCTTGAGAAGAGTCATTACCGTGGCTAAACGCAAAGTCTTCCATCACAAACCCGATACCAGCACCATCTACCTCTGATAAATCATTATCAGAAAGCGCTGCCAATTCAGAATGCACAGGAAGGGCAATAGCACCCAGCGCGATAAACGCAGCATTCTGAATAATCGATGAGAAAATTGAGCGCCATTGGTATGACATATTGAGGCAATGCGTCCTGTTTAAGAAATAAACCAACATTATATGGAGAGATCAATTTAAACATGTGAAGCAGGACGAAACTTCACAGTCGTTCACAAATCAAGCAGTCAAGACGTGAGCTAGACCAATATTCTAGCCTTGCTGCAAGAGATTTCTCAGGTCAATGACTGCAGCGCTTGCTCTAGAAATATAAGATGACATCGTTAAAGAGTGATTCGCCAACACACCAAACCCCGAGCCATTTAGAATCATCGGACTCCAAATCGTATTCTGAGTCGCCTCCAAATCCAAACGAATTTGGCGCAGGCTAATCAAAGCATTTTTATCGCCAAGCACTTTTGCAAAGTCGTGTTCCATAGCACGTAAAATCACAATCAACGCCCAAGCTGTGCCGCGCGCCTCGTAAAATACGTTATCGATGTCAAACCAAGATGTTTTTGACTCTTTAAAGCCTTCACCCGAGGTACTTTGCTCAGCAGAATAATCTCCGGCAAGCCCCAGATCCAAACTCGGGCGCCCCACACTTTCGCTCAAACGCCTAGACAACCCCCCAAGTCTATTCTCAACTTCTGACAACCAAGCGCTTAAATTATCGGCACGCGCATAAAACTGTGCATTAGGAGTTGATTCATCCGCTAAGCGTTTAAGATAGTTTTCAACAGCTGCTACACCTGTGCGATATTCAGATTCTGAAGCCGGGAGAATCCAACTACGATTATCAAAGTGAAACTGCGGCTCTGCTAACTTAAGACTTGCATCCTCTTGGGACTGACTTTGCGAGCGACTAAAGTCTTTTCTCATCACCCTAGATAAATCTCGTATTTGAACAAGAACCCCAAACTCCCAGCTAGGCATATTGTCCAGAAACACGCCCGGCAGGAATAAATCGTTTGATAAATATCCTCCAGGCTTTTCGAGCAAAGTATCAGACAACTCAATAAGACTCGCAGTTGTTGCCACACCAATGGGCGCATCAGAGAGCGTGACTCCCGCTCTTTGCTCTACAACCAATGCTAAGTCCGGAACATCAGGTTCAGAACTCCACCAAAAGCCGAGCACCACTACGACAAGCAAATAAATCGGAACAAGTAGCAATAAACCCTTTTGTTTATTCATGTAAGAGACTCTCTTTCTAGAATTGAGCCTGTGACGGCTTACAAATTTGATAGCCAGTCGCAGCATCAACACCTAAATCTTTTAAAACAGCCAACTCAGCTGCGCTTTCGACACCTATGGCAACAACCTGAATATTTTGGCTATGCGCGATTTGTACGACCGAGCGCAAGAAAAACTGATTTTCTTGGTTCTCGTGAATATCCCTAATAAAACTCGTGTCTATTTTTATCGAACGGACTCGAACACGCTTTAAATACGTAAATGGAATAGATGAAACACCAAAACGATCAATACAGAGCCCGAAGCCCCAAGAATCACCTAGCTCACAGAGCTTAAGAAGTATCTCTTCGCCAAAACCTAAAGCATGCTCAGGAACTTCAAAGGTCACCCGATGAAGAATAGACTGATTTTGTCGAAGATGCTCTATCAACCACTCCATGAAAATAGTATCAGCAATGGCTGCTTCAGAAAGAGCGATGTTGTAGTGCATCGATTGATCACTATCGCTCTTATTCAAGGCCGCAAATACGGCTTCGACAATCATTTCATCGAACCTAACCATTAAGCCAAAACGCTTAGCCATCGGCAAAAACGTCGACGCAACAATCATCTCGCCATCTAACTCAATACGCGAAAGTAACTGCTTATGACTAATCGAGTCATCAACCAAACTCTGTACCGGCTGTTCATGCAATACAAGCGCATTATTCTGCAATACATCCTGTAAAATAGATTGCCAATGGTTGGCTTGCCTAACTTCTTGAGAAACGCCATCTTCTTCTAAATCAACGTAACGCTGCCAGCCCGAAATTCCTTTAGACTGAGCTTGTCGCAACGCCATATCCGCTTTCGATAACAAACCCGATACCGTTTCAGCATCGCTCACTTCCGCCACACCAACATTCACCCAGTCATCTTTCAGACCTTGACGTAAGACCGGAATAGATTGAATTTTAGAAAGAAGTTTCTGGGCGTAGGTTTCAGCACAATCAACACTAACACCCGATAAAAACACACTAAATTGCGCACCAGATCTTCTTGAACAATATGCGCCACGATATTCGGCAGAAAGTTCTTTTAGTAGCTTAGAAATCTCCTGCAATAACTCATCGCCCGTCTGACGCCCGTGAGACAGATTAATAGACTCAAAGTCATTTAACATGACTAAGACTAACTCCCCCACGCCTGTCACAGAACGACCAACTAAGTCAGACTTCAAACGCGCATCAAAGCCTTCTCTGTTAAACAATCCCGTCAAATCATCTAATCGTGATAAATCCCGGAGCCTTTCGATATCATCGATTTGCTCATCGAATACTTTTTTCAAGCTCTGAGCCATATCGTTGATTGAACGCGCAACGGAGTCCAATTCACGCGTTGGAGGTAATTCAAGGGGCTGTTCAAAAAATCGGTTAGCAATGCGCTGCGCTTGTTGCTCGAGCTGCACTAGCGGTGCCAATAAATAACGAAGCAAGCTGTAAAGTAATAAAAGCCCAACAATCAATAAGCCTGCAAATAAGATCAATTGAACAACAAAACGCTCCCATAATTTGTCGATTGCGAGCGCGGAATTAGAAACGACCTTCAAACTTCCCAGCCTTTGCCAGCCAGACATCACCTCCGCATCGCCGCTTTGCACCTGCAAATCGATCATGCCCACAAACCAGAGTGGCGCTTTGGTCTGTTCTACGTCCAGCATTCGTTCAACAACTTCATCAGATGCATTAATTCGTAAAACAATTGACCGGTAATCGCCACTATCGAACATGGCATCAATGAGCCTTTCTCGGGCAACACCACTATCTTGCTCATTAATAGATGACAAGCCTATTCCCAAAAATGTCGCTGCTTCTTGCGAATGCTTTGCTAACTGTTCTTGGACGTAATGCTTACTGGCAGAAAAACTGAATATAGCGCTAAGGGCAATCATCGCCACGAACAATAGCCCGACAGAGATAAGAACAAGCTGTTTAAGAGTCCGTTTTTTATTTGTTATTTGCATATCCATCACAGAGTCACACAGACGATTCAGTTCGCAATTTCATATGTTCACGTAGACAGATATGAAATGTGGGCAATAATAACTTCTAGAGACTAACAAATTTTAGAAGCCTAGCAAGACAATTGTTTCATGCTGGGATCAGGTTAATAAAACTATGGCAGAACCCGCACTTCGCGAGCAGTTGAGTAGCTATATCGCGCGAAGAGTCAGCTCGCACGCAGAGGCGGCGGTTGAACTATATGAACAGTGTTCGAAGAATGAATGGCGCAATACAAGCAAAAATCGCACATTGCTGGATACATCAGAAAAACTCAGCAAGTTATCGAACAAGCTACCCCACAAACCTTTCTCTGAACAAGCACAGAAAATCAGCTCTTTATTGAAGCTCGGTCAAATTGAAGAATGCCCATCACACAAAGCACAAGAGGGCATGAAAGAAGCAATTAGCTTGATAGAAGAACAGCTAAAAATAGAAGTCGAATTACTACTCGAACCAAACACTAGTCAAATCAAGCAAGTGTTACTTGCGGTTAGCTCAAGCAAAAGCGAGGCGCTACAAAGCGCCACATTAGGCGATATACCGATACATTCATTTTCGATGGAAAATGTGAATGCTGGAACCTGCACAATTATCGATGTCGATTTTAAAGGAAAAGGCAAAGGCGTCAGTCTCGCCAAGAAAATATTGCAAGCCAATCCGCATAGCAAAGTAATCTTCTTATCTGATAACAAGATGTCATTTGAAACAAAGCTAAATGCAATTAGAGCTGGCGGCCATTTTTTCATCGATGAAAACTTAACGTCCAAGTCACTAAAAGAAGCTCTTAATGCTGCTTTTCATATCGACATTGACCCCAAAACAAGAATTCTGGCGCTTGATGATTCTCCATCTCAATTAAAGCATCTTGAAAATGTGCTAGGAAATGCTGGCTTTATGTGTACAGCGATTAGCCAGCCCGAACTTTTACTCGATGCTATCGAAACGAATCAACCAGACTTGCTTTTACTAGATGTTATTCTCCCCAAGTGCACAGGGGTTGAGCTTGCGAGATTAGTACGCCAGCACATTCAATGGCGCAACATCCCTATTATTTTCCTTTCCGCAGAGGAAGACCCGAACGTACACCTAAACTCTCAAGAGTTAAGCACCACTCCATTTCTCACCAAACCAACTGATCAATCTAAGTTAGTAAATGCTATAAAACAGCAACTATCTGATAAGCAATCTCACGCAAAATAAGCAAAACTAGCTCGTAAATTTGCTAAATTCGCTGCTATCTTGCAGGAATAGTTTGCGAAGTTGCACAGCGAGCACTAGAATTGGCGCATCATTAGCTTTGCTTAAAAAAGAGTGCTTTTCATGCCAACAATTCTTATTCTAAATGGCCCAAATTTAAATCTCCTAGGGAAGCGAGAACCTGAAATATATGGTTCAGAAACACTAGAAGATATTGTTTCCAGAACAAACGCTATTGCAGAACAACATCAAGCAACGATTGAGCACTTCCAAAGCAATGCAGAACACGAACTAATTGATCGCATCCATGCAGCCAGAAATTCAGACGTAATTGCCATTGTGATCAATCCTGGTGCCTTTACACATACAAGCGTTGCTCTACGTGATGCTCTGTTAGCAAGCGACTTACCGTTTTATGAAGTACATATCTCAAACGTTCATGCACGTGAGAGTTTTCGGCACCATTCCTACTTTTCAGATAAAGCGATTGCCGTTATTTGCGGCTTAGGTACGCACGGTTACGATGCGGCAGTAGAAGCCGCTATTCGCGCATCGCAATAGCAAAAAATTCTAGAGAGTTTATTTATGGATATCCGTAAAATTAAAAAGTTAATCGAGTTAATTGAAGACTCAGATGTCGAGCAACTCGAAATCAAAGAAGGCGAAGAGTCCATCAAGATCACCCGCCGCAACCCAAATGCGCCTGCAGTCGTTGCAAGCCCTGCACCAGTCATTGCTGCGCCAGCTCCTGTAGCTGCAGCTCCAGCGGCACCAGCGAGCACCCCTGAAGAGACGCGAACAGCTCTTCCAAGCATTAACTCGCCAATGGTAGGAACCTTTTATAGAAGCCCTTCTCCTGAGGCGCCTCCATTTGTACAAGTAGGTCAGCAAGTTAAAACTGGCGATGTGCTGTGCATTGTTGAGGCAATGAAAATGATGAACCAAATAGAAGCCGATAGAGATGGAACTATATCAGAAGTATTAGTAGAGAATGGCGCTCCGGTAGAGTTTGACCAACCGCTATTCAGCATCTCATAACGGAAAACTTCACCTTATGCTTAAAAAAGTACTCATCGCAAACCGTGGAGAAATCGCTTTACGGATTTTGCGTGCGTGTAAAGAAATGGGTATCCATAGCGTTGCAGTTCACTCAAAAGTTGATCGCGACCTGATGCACGTTAGGCTTGCCGATGAATCCGTTTGCATTGGCGGAAATCAACCCACGGAAAGCTATCTGAACATTCCAGCGATTATCGCTGCCGCGGAAGTGACTAACGCAGATGCTATTCACCCAGGCTATGGATTCCTTGCTGAAAACCCTGATTTTGCTGAACAAGTTGAGCGCAGTGGTTTTACCTTCATTGGCCCTAGCGCCGATGTTATTCGACTAATGGGTAATAAAGTTTCAGCAATTCAAGCAATGAATCAAGCTGGTGTACCAACGGTTCCAGGCTCTAACGGCCCACTGAGTGACAACACAGCAGACACAATAGCGATCGCAAAATCTATCGGTTTTCCGGTGATGATCAAAGCAGCCTCTGGTGGCGGTGGACGCGGAATGCGCGTTGTCTACGAAGAATCAGAACTAGTTAATTCAATTGCCCTTACCAAGCAAGAAGCAAAAAATGCATTTGGCGATGATACCGTTTACTTAGAAAAATTCCTCGATAGGCCTCGCCATGTGGAGGTCCAAGTACTCGCGGACGGTCAAGGCAAAGCCATTCACCTTGGCGATCGAGACTGCTCTTTGCAGAGACGTCACCAAAAAGTCATTGAAGAAGCACCGGCACCAAATGTCGACGAAACTGCTCGCCAAGAAGTGTTTGATGCCTGCGTTAAAGCATGTATCGATATTAACTACAGAGGCGCAGGTACTTTTGAGTTCTTATATCAAGACGGCAAGTACTATTTCATCGAAATGAATACCCGTATACAGGTAGAACACCCTGTAACGGAAATGATCACCGGCGTGAATCTAGTCAAAGAACAGATGAAGATCGCTGGAGGAAAGTCGCTGACCTACACCCAAGAAGAGATCAAATTTAAAGGCCATGCCTTTGAATGTCGTATTAACGCAGAAGATCCGAAAACATTTATTCCCTGCCCTGGAACGATAAACATGTTTCATGCGCCCGGTGGCATGGGTGTTCGAGTCGACTCACATCTATACAGCGGATATTCCGTTCCACCGTATTACGACTCTCTGATCGCTAAAGTTATCTGCCATAGCGAAGACCGAACATCAGCACTTAATCGCGTACGCAACGCACTTAACGAACTGGTTATCGATGGCATCAAAACAAACGCACCGTTACACCGAGTACTTGCTAACGACGAAGGCTTTATGAATGTTGACTTTAATATTCATTACTTAGAAAAACTCCTTCAGCAAAGATCGGGCGGTTGAACAAGAAATGAACTGGATACAAGTAAAAAGTGAAATTGCCCCGCAACGCATCGAAGCGCTAGAAGAAGGTTTGTTAGCGAGTGGAGCTGTGTCTGTAACGATGCAAGATGGTGCAGACCAACCAATACTCGAGCCGGAGCTCGGCACAATGCCAGTTTGGGACGACACCACTCTCACCGCGCTTTTCGAGCAAGACACCGACATGGAACAAGCCTTAAGCATCGCTAAAGAAGTGTTTCATCATTATCTACCCGATACAGACTTTCCGTCGTTACAAGTCGACATTCTCGAAAATGAAGACTGGACAAGAAAATGGATAGAAAATTTTAAGCCCATATCTTGTGGCAAACGTTTGTGGATATGCCCTAGCTGGTGCGAGCCACCTGAGCCCGACGCAGTAAATCTGATGCTAGACCCGGGTTTAGCATTTGGAACAGGCACGCATCCAACAACATTCTTATGTCTCGAATGGTTAGATGCACAAGATTTAAAAGGCAAAACTGTGATCGATTATGGGTGTGGCTCTGGGATTCTCGGTATCGCAGCGCTACTTCTCGGCGCTTCACGTGTAATTGCTGTCGACAACGATCCTCAAGCACTTATTGCGACGAAAGATAACGCGGAGCGAAATCAATTATCTGCTGACGCTATAGAATGCTACCTACCGGATGATTGTCCAGACATTCATGCAGACGTATTAGTAGCCAATATTCTTGCACAACCACTTTACAGCCTCAGAGAGCATCTTTCGGGACTATGTAAAGCAAATGCGAGCATTGCGCTTTCTGGCATCCTCAGAGAGCAAGCCGAAGATTTATCGCAACATTATGGCACTCACTTTAAAATGCAGGCCGTAAATTACATGGATGACTGGTCGCGCTTGAGCGGAACCAAGAAGGATTAAGATAGTTATAAAAGCTATTACACAGCTTCAGAAAAACGCGCTACACTGCAGATAATAAAGAATTTTTTTACTTTCTGTACAAGGATAAGTTTGCGCATGAGTTCTGAGCAATACACGCGCTGCCCTCACTGTAAGGCAACTTTCGAAGTAAGCGAAAAGCAACTCTCTGCAGCCGCTGGCAAAGTCCGCTGCGGAGCTTGCATGGAAGTATTTGATGCTGTCGCTTACCTAATCCCTCAGAACGGAAATGAAACGCTTAAATCGCAAGATGACACACCAAGCGAAATTCCAACACCAAGCACAGAACACGAATCACATACTCACGAGACCGATGACGAAGAGCTTATCTTTGAAGATTCTGATGACGAGAAAGAGAGCGCAAAGAAACAGTCTTTATTCGATGATTCTCAGCTTAGCGATTCTTTAAAAGAAATTGATAGCTCAGGCGCACACGCATTCTCATCTGAAGCTGCACACCACTCAGAAGTGGCTGATAGCAAAGACGAAGAATGGACAGCCCAGATATTAAAAGACGACACGCCAACGAAGCCTCTTAAGCAAGAACCCAGCTTAGATCTAGAGCCTCAAAAAACATCCCACACTAATGATGAGCTAATAAAACCATCTGCCGACGATGCACCTCAACGCATAGACTTCTATTACGAGGAAGAACAAACCGTTCACAGAGGAAGCTGGTTAAGAAAAAGCGTCATTACACTAGCGTGTCTCGCCTTGACGGCCGTTCTCGCTGCACAGATCGCGTGGTTTCACTATGAACGTCTGGCGCAATATCCTCTAGCAAAAAAAGGCTTTCAATTGGCATGTGAAAAACTAGGCTGCAAACTGCCTGAGCTTGTTGATCTTGAAGCCATAAAAAGTAGCAATTTGGTCGTTAGAAGCCACCCTCTCAAGGCAAACACTTTAATCATTGATGTCGTGCTTACTAACACCGCAGACTTTGACCAAGAGTTTCCGCGCCTTGCTATGTACTTTTCGGACATCAACGGCAAAACTATTGCACAACAAATTGTAGAAGCGAAAACATATCTTAATGATGACACTCTTGCTCAGCAGTCTATGCAAAGAGAGAAAGCCATGCACATCTCGCTTGAGGTAGAAGATCCTGGTAAACAAGCAGTGAACTATAAAATTCGTTTCTTCCCTGCCAAGAAGACGAGCGGTTAAACATTTTTAGAACGTTTAGCCGCTCAAATGTCAACCACTCCGCACAAAATATAACCAAAAAAAAGCGCTTGCACAGTCTTTAATCGGACGCAACAGAAGAGTATGATTTGCGTCCTTTTTTGAGCGACACATCGGCAAACGTTTTGGTTAAAATCGGCCCTTACACATTAGCAAATAATTTAGTGCTAGCACCGATGGCCGGTGTCACCGATAGACCTTTTCGTCAATTGTGTCGCCAATATGGTGCGGGACTTGCTGTCTCCGAGATGGTCATCGCAGATCCTAGCTTTTGGAAAACACGCAAATCCAAACATCGCCTTGATCATGAGGGTGAACAAGCGCCAATTTCTGTTCAAATCGCCGGCGGCGACGCTCAGATGCTTGCCGAATCCGCACGACTCAATGCGGAGCAAGGTGCCCAAATTATTGATATCAATATGGGATGCCCTGCAAAGAAAGTGTGTAATAAAGCAGCTGGGTCAGCGTTAATGAAAGATGAAGCACTTGTTAAAGAGATTCTTCATAGCGTAGTGGATTCGGTCGATATCCCAGTCACTCTGAAAATCAGAACAGGCTGGGATACAGGAAATAAGAATGCCCTAACAATCGCTAAAATAGCGCAAGAGGCGGGCATTCAAGCGTTGGCAATACATGGCCGAACTAGAGCTTGCGCATATCGCGGAGAAGCTGAGTACGACACCATAAAACAAGTGAAAGAAAACCTAGCAATTCCGGTGTTTGCTAATGGGGATATTACTTCTCCAGAGAAAGCGAAAGCTGTTCTCGACTACACCGGCGCAGACGGACTTTTAATAGGACGAGCCGCTCAAGGAAAACCTTGGATATTTGAGGAAATAGAGCACTTTTTAAAAACAGGGAAGCATCTTCCGCAGCGAGAGCTTTTGGAGCAACAGGATATTATGTTGCGCCATGTAAGTGCATTGCATTGTTTTTATGGCGACATTATGGGCGTGCGAATTGCCCGAAAACATGTCGCTTGGTATTTGCAAACTCGGATAGATGGTAAAGCGTTCAGAAAGACTTTTAACACTATTGAATCAACACAAGATCAACTTAACGCGATAAGCGAGTATTTTAAGCGATCGAACAACCAAGGAGATGAAGCTGCATGAGTTCTGAGATGCTAGCCGACAACCAAGACATCCAACCATCACAAAACGCCCCATTGCTTGATGGCGGCACAACATTACGTGATGAGGTAGAAAAAGCGCTGAGCAACTATTTTGCTCAACTAGACGGCGCGCCTGTTACAGACGTCTACCAACTCGTACTTTCAGAAGTAGAAGCTCCTCTTCTAGAGCAAGTATTGAAATATACGCGCAACAACCAAACCAAAGCCTCTGTGCTTCTGGGTCTCAACCGAGGCACTCTGCGCAAAAAACTCAAGCAGTACGGTCTACTGTAAACAGCATCAAAACAAGGGCGGGATTTTCTCGCCCTTTTTCGTTTTAAAGACAAGTAAAAAGTGGAAGTAACTATGACAACAAACGCTCGCCCTGTTGCTGTAAAGCGCGCACTAATAAGTGTCTCGGATAAAACAGGCATTGTTGAATTCGCAAAGAACCTAAAAGACCTTGGTGTTGAACTGCTGTCGACCGGCGGTACCTTTAAATTACTTCAAAGCGAAAACATTCCTGTCACAGAGGTTTCAGACTATACAGGCTTTCCTGAAATGATGGATGGTCGCGTAAAAACTCTCCACCCTAAAGTTCATGGTGGAATACTTGGTCGTCGCGGACAAGATGATGAAGTCATGCAGGCACATGATATCGCTGCAATCGATATGGTTGTCGTAAACCTTTACCCATTCGCTGAAACCATCGCGAAACCAGATTGCTCAATGGATGATGCAGTTGAAAATATCGATATTGGCGGACCAACAATGGTTCGTGCAGCAGCGAAAAACCATGCATTCGTCAATATTGTCGTGAATGCTAACGACTACTCTCCCATTATTGAAGAAATGCGTGAAAACGACGGCTGCACATTGTTTGATACGCGATTTGATCTAGCGATCAAAGCATACGAGCATACCGCTTCCTACGACAGTGCGATCGCAAACCATTTCGGTCAACTTGTCTCAGGCGGAACCACAAAACTTCCACGTACAATCAATTTAAATTTCAACAAAGCACAAGATATGCGCTACGGCGAAAACCCGCATCAAGCAAGTGCATTCTACGTTGAAAGCAATATACAAGAAGCCTGTATTTCTAATGCCAAGCAAGTGCAAGGCAAAGAGTTATCATTCAATAACATTGCCGATACAGATGCAGCCCTAGAAACAGTGCGCCTATTCAAAAATCCAGCATGCGTCATTGTCAAACATGCCAACCCTTGTGGCGTGTCAGAGGCAGACAATATTCTTCAAGCATATGAAAATGCCTATGCGACAGACCCAGAGTCAGCGTTTGGTGGCATCATCGCTTTCAACCGCGCTTTGGACGCACAAACTGCGCAAGCAATTGTTGATCGTCAATTTGTCGAAGTGATCATCGCTCCTAGCGCATCAGACGAAGCGGTTGCAGTAATCAGCGCCAAGAAAAATCTTCGTTTACTCGTATGTGGAGAACTCAACACCTCTGCACCAGCAATGGATTATAAGCGCGTCAATGGCGGCATTTTGGTTCAAGAACGTGATTTAGGCATGATCGACTTAGCGCAAGTTAAAATTGTGTCTCGTCGTCAGCCAAGCGAAGAAGAACTCCGCGATGCTCTGTTTACGTGGAAGGTAGCCAAGATGGTTAAATCAAATGCCATCGTTTACGGCAAAGGACTTCAAACCATCGGTGTTGGTGCAGGCCAAATGAGCCGCGTTAACTCTGCTCGTATTGCCGCAATTAAGGCAGAACATGCTGGTTTACAAGTTGCAGGATCTGTAATGGCGTCAGATGCATTCTTCCCATTCAGAGACGGCATTGATAATGCAGCGGAAGCTGGTGTTGCATGCGTCATACAACCTGGCGGCTCAATGCGTGATGAAGAAGTAATTCAAGCAGCTGACGAGCATGACATGGCGATGATCTTCACCGGCATGAGACACTTTAGACACTAACAAGAAAATATCTGGCACGGGTGCTCTGTTACTAATTTTATTCGCTATAATTCAGAAAATTAGCATTTTATTAGAGTGATCCCGTGTCAGAATATTCACGCTTCAAAGTTAGAGGCTACCATTTAGACCAATATGGTCATACCAACATTGGTGCATACAACACTTTCATGGAAGAAGCCCGCTGGCGTCTTTTTGAAAACTACAATGCAGTAGAGTTCTTCTCTGAGCTCGATCTAGCACTCACCCTCGTTAACTCCGAAGTCAATTATCGTAGACCTTGCTCTCTAGGCGACGCACTAGAAGTTCAAACGAAAGTTATGCGCATCGGAACAACAAGTTGTAAAGTACAACAATCTATCTTTCTCGATGGCGGCAACACACACGTTGTCGACGCAGAACATACCTTTGTACTGATGGACAAACAAACCCTTAAGTCCTGTAAGATCGAAGGCAAAGCGCGCGAAAAGCTTGAGCAATTAGCACAAGTCTTCTAGCTTTCTTGAACAAACGGTCACGTTTTGATTCAGCCCTGCAACTCCGCTATTCTTTCGCCCCTCGAAACAATGCCACAGGCCTGAAGTCATGAATGTTTTAGTTGTAGGTAGCGGTGGGCGTGAACATGCCCTCGCTTGGAAAATCGCCCAAGACCCATCTGTTCAAACTGTTTTCGTAGCACCCGGCAATGCTGGTACCGCGAACGATACAAAACTCCAAAATGTGAACATTGACGTTCTAGCATTCAAGGAACTCTCTGACTTTGCTATCGCCAATAAAGTCGAGCTCACGGTAATTGGCCCTGAAGCACCACTTGTAGAGGGTGTCGTTGATCATTTTGAAAACTTAGGGCTCGCTTGCTTTGGCCCAAGTCAAGCCGCAGCACAACTCGAGGGTTCTAAAGCATTCACGAAAGACTTTTTAGCACGCCAGAATATTCCAACAGCCTCATATCAAAATTTTACTGAAGTAGAACCTGCTCTCGCATACTTACAAGAACAAGGTGCACCTATTGTCGTAAAAGCAGACGGACTAGCAGCAGGCAAAGGCGTGATTGTTGCCATGACACTTGAAGAAGCCGAAGCAGCAGTGAAGGACATGCTCTCAGGGAATGCATTTGGAGAAGCCGGCTGTCGCGTTGTCATTGAAGAATTTTTAGAAGGCGAAGAAGCCAGCTTTATCGTGATCGCGGATGGTGAAGACTGCATAGCGATGGCGACAAGCCAAGACCATAAACGTGTTGGAAACGGAGATACAGGCCCTAATACTGGTGGAATGGGAGCTTACTCCCCTGCTCCGGTTGTTACTCCGGAAGTTCACGCGCGTATTATGGATCAGGTCATCAATCCAACCTTAAAAGGCATGGCTGAAGAAGGGAATCGTTACCGCGGTTTTCTTTATGCAGGCCTGATGATATCGCCTGATGGTCAACCAAAAGTGATTGAATTCAATTGCCGTTTTGGCGATCCCGAAACACAACCGATCATGATGAGATTAGCGTCTGAGTTGGCACCACTGTGTAGCGCAGCTATTAACGGAACGCTAGCGGATCAAACGCCTCGTTGGCATGATAAGCCCGCTGTAGGCGTAGTGCTCGCCGCAGGAGGATATCCAGCTGCATACGATAAAGGAATCGCATTATCTGGGTTAACCCTGTCTTCGAGCAAAAAAGAGAAAGTCTTTCACGCAGGTACCAGCTTAAAAGACGGTGAAGTTGTGACCTCGGGCGGTCGCGTTCTATGCGCAACAGCACTCGGAGATAGTGTTTCAGAAGCGGCAAGCAATGCTTACGCACTTGCTAAGACGATCAGTTGGGAAGGCATGTTTTATCGCGACGACATCGCATACCGTGCCATTGCTCGTGAAAAGCAACAGAGCTAATGGCAAATACTCAGTTATAGCAGTTAGCTATAGCTGAGTATAAATTTTCTCAATCAATGCATCCGTTTCATCCCAACCGATGCAGGCATCCGTAACCGACTGCCCATAATTCATTGTGTCACTAATATTCTGACGACCTTCGACTAAATGGCTCTCGAGCATAAGGCCTTTAATCACATCACACCCTGCAGTTTTTTGAGCAAGAATATTTTCAACTGCTTTCGATTGAAGTGCGTGATCCTTGCCGGAGTTTTCATGACTACAATCGACCAATACACTTGGTATTAAACCAGCCTCAGTCATCATTTTCTTCGCCTGGGCTAAATGCACCACATCATAGTTTGGCCCGTGTTTTCCGCCACGCAGTACCAATTGACCATACGGATTACCGACCGAACGCATATGATTAATTTGTCCATCTTGGCACATCGAGAAGAAACTATGAGGGTTAGCCGCCGAAATTAATGCATTAATGGCAACATCTAATCCTCCATCGGTACCATTCTTAAACCCGACTGAACACGGTAAAGCACTCGCCATTTCTCTATGTGTTTGAGACTCAGTTGTTCGAGCGCCAATTGCTACCCATGAAATCAAATCATCCAAGTAAGGCATCGCTAGAGGATTTAAGGCTTCAGTCGCCAGAGGCACACCAAGCTCAACCAAACGTAACAACAAACTTCTGCTTGCCTCTAAACCTGCGCCTAAGTCATCGGAGCCATCCATATCTGGATCGTACAACATCCCTTTCCAACCAACACTTGTTCGTGGTTTTTCAAGATAGGCACGCATAACGATAAGTAGCTTATCGCTGAACTTTTCGTTTAATGCGACAAGACGCTCGGCATACTCAATTGCAGATTGATCACAATGCAATGAACATGGACCTGTTATCACTAACAAGCGATTATCTGCCCCTGTCACGATATCCTGCACCTGTTGACGTTGCTTAAAAATCTGATCAGACAACGCATCATTCAAAGGAAAACATTCCTTCAAAGCTTTTGGGCTGACTAAAGGGGTCAGTATCGCTACCGCTTCTTCATTGCTCGATTGGGCTTGAACTTGGCTCATTGTTGTTTTCCTTCTAAAAAAAAACCTCGGGGGGCTGCGCCTACCGAGGTTTCTTCTTCGGAGGCGCTTAGATGGCCTCCCTATAATGCTTAGTTAGCTGGGCACGACCATACCTTTGTGATAACCAAAATAAAAGCTAAAGTGCCACGCAACAGAAGATGCCGGATAAGTCATTCGGTTGTTTTGAGGTCGAGTTTGCTTCAAATTCATCTTCATAGTGGGATCAAATTTAACCTCGATTTCATGATTTGTAAACAGCCAGACCTTTATTTCCTGGATATCGGGCTTATATCGTGAACATTCGCGCACAAAAAAAGAGAACAGCATGTCAGATCTATACCAATCCGCCTTTCAACTCAGTAAAAAAGTCGCGCTCGAAGCAGGACAACTGATTAAACAATTACGCGAGGAAGGTTCTCTTGATCATCAATATAAAGATCAACATGAACTCGTGACCAATGCTGATCTTGCCGCGGATAAACTAATTGTTGAGCGCATTAAAGAAGTGTTTCCAGATCATCGTTTTTTGACTGAGGAAACCTGCACAGACAAATCACTCGGGCATGATTTAAGCAGTCCAATTTGGATCATCGACCCCATAGATGGAACCGTCAACTATGCCCACGGACAGCAGATGGTCGCAGTCAGTATTGCATTTGCTTGCGATGGAGATGTGCAATGCGGGGTCGTATACAACCCGTTCCTAAATGAAATGTTTTGCGGATTAAAGGGTGCCGGCGCAACTCTCAACGAAGAGGCTATAAGCATAAGTGGCCAACAAAATTTTCGTAAAGCAGTCTTTGCAACGGGCTTCCCCTATGACAAAAGCACGCTTCCTCCGATACTCGAACGCGTGACCATTATGCTCGAAAAATGCCAAGACTTACGTCGTTTAGGCAGTGCTGCCTTAGATATTTGTTGGGTTGCGTGCGGCCGCCATGATTTTTACTTTGAATCTTTAAGCCCATGGGACTTTGCCGCGGCACGTGTCATTGCTATAGAAGCAGGCGCACGTTGCGGCCATTTCAGTGAAGTTCCAGCTCATATTCCCGCGGCCATTTATGATCAGAACTTATTGATAAGTTCGCCCGCACTCTTCGATCAAGCACGAGCGCTTCTGGCCCCAACAACCTAAATTATGGCTGTTGAAATAAGCCACTCGCTAAGATCGGCCAATGACTCACCCAATTCGCCGTTGGCTTAACTTTGAACTCACTACGAACAAATTGGTGAACGCGCCCTTCAACATTGACCAACAACAAGTTTGCGCTAGCTGCTGGGCTAAGACGTCTGGTCAAACCCTCTTGGGCCTCACCTTCTTTGATAATTTGCTTGAGTTCTGTTTCTAAGCGTTGAAAAAACTGCTCAGCACGATTCCGAACTTTTTCGTTCTCTCCCGCTAATGCATCACCAGCAAGAATGCGGCACATTCCTTGATTCTTTTCGGCAAAAGCAAGCACCAAAGTTAGTATCTTCTGCAACTTGTCTAAACAGCCTTGTCCCTCAGCCTTGATACGCGTCACACGGCTAAACACAGTCTCTTCGATAAACTCAATAAGGCCTTCATACATTTTCGCCTTACTCGGGAAGTGCCTGTAAAGCGCAGCCTCGGTAACCCCGACTTCAACCGCAAGCTTTGCAGTGGTGATACGCTCCCCTAAATTGTCCTCAAGCATACTGGCTAGTACTTGAAGGATTTGCTCTTTTCTACTCACTTTGTGTTTTTTTTCCGGGGCCATTGTGGCTATCTACCCTCGTTATTTTAATTAAACTCAACCTTAAATTAGGCCTTCAAGAGGGGAAGATGCAGAAGCGTATAGTTTACGAGGCATCCGACCCGCTAAGTATGCAGCGCGACCACTTTCAACCGCCAATTTCATTGCGTGCGCCATCATCACAGGATCTTTAGCTGCTGCAATGGCAGTATTCATCAACACGCCATCACAACCAAGTTCCATCGCTATCGCTGCATCCGAAGCCGTACCAACGCCCGCATCAACTAAAATGGGCACATTCGCATTCTCAAGAATCATATGAATATTGTGCGGATTGCGAATCCCGAGCCCACTACCAATGGGGGCACCTAGTGGCATCACCGCCACACAACCAATCTCTTCTAGCTCTTTAGCGATCAAAGGATCATCTGTTGTGTAGACCATGACCTTAAAGCCATCTTTGACCAAGGTCTTTGCCGCCGACAATGTTTCGACCACATTTGGGTAAAGCGTCTTCTGATCGCCAAGCACCTCAAGCTTCACTAGATCATGTCCATCAAGAAGCTCACGCGCTAATCTGCAAGTCCGTACGGCATCTTCCGCGTTATAGCAGCCAGCCGTATTGGGAAGGATCGTATATTTCTCAGGAGATATAACTTCTAATAGATTGGGTTCATCAGGATTCTGGCCGATATTCGTTCTTCGAACCGCTACCGTAACGATCTCTGCGCCACTTGCTTCGATTGCAATACGTGTTTCTTCAAGGTCTTTATACTTTCCTGTTCCTACCAACAAACGACTTCCGTAACGTTTGCCAGCAACCTCTAGAACACCCGTATCTATTTGATTCATTGTCACTGATTAACCCCCACCAATTGCTTGCACCACTTCAACGATGTCACCCGTACTTAACGTCGTGTGTTCATGTTCAGTTTTAGGCACAATTTCTTTATTCAACTCTATGGCGTAACGTTTTCCAACTAACGACATGGCTTTCGCGATATCTTGAAGTGTTGCGTTATCATCACATTGGAAAGCTTCACCATTCAGCATAATTTCCATTAAAGAATCACTCTCCGAGTTTCTTAGTCTTCATCCGATACATTGCATAAGCCGCAACAAGCCAAGAAGCTATCAACAAAACGCCACCAACTGGCGTTACCATGCCCCAAGATCTTACTCCCGAAACAGCCAATACATATAAACTTCCGCTAAATAGACATACACCAGCGATCATTAATGCCGATGCTCTTTGCAGCGCTTTCCCAGCAAGCGAGTCAGACGTCTGCGTCAACAAAAGCGCCAACACCATAAGCCCAAGCGAATGATTAAACTGATACTCAACACCAGTTTGAAACACTTCTAACATGCGTTCACTTAATCTGGACTTTAAAGCATGTGCGGCAAACGCACCTAAAGCTACAGACAAACCTGCTGACAGAAAGCTAATCGCTAGCAAAGTTGATGAAAGACGATTCATGTTTCGTTGTAATTCTTATCCATATTTGGCTTACTTCAAGCCTCGACACTGACTCGCTCAAACGTATCGATATTTAATGCAGTTAGACTGCCACCCCAGACACACCCTGTATCAATCGCTTGAAACTGTCGGTTTCCAGTATGCCCTTCTAGCGCAGCCCAATGACCAAAAATTGTTACCCACTTATGCGTAACTGGGTATGCAAACCAAGGTTTAAAATCATGAGGTGTTTTATCGACACCTTCTTTTACTGAAAAATCTAAACGACCATTTTGATCAACAAAGCGCATGCGCGTTAAGTAGTTTGTAATCACCCTTAGTCGGGTTTGCCCTGTAAGAGTTCTATCCCAAACATCAGGGTCGTTGCCATACATTTCACTGAAGTAAGAGCTCAAGGCTTTCTTATCGTTGCCAGCTAATATTTCATGCACTTCTTGGGCGTATTTTCTTGCTTTTTTTACTTTCCAAATATGCGGTAAGCCAGCATGACTCATGAAAAGCTTTTTATCGTCGTCTACTTGTACAAGGGGCTGTTTGCGCAACCATTCCATTAAATCGTCACAGTCATTAGCCTCAAATATCTCGCGCAAAGTATCTTTTCGCTTTAGTAAGTGCTCACTATAGTAACAAGCTAAAAGATGTAAGTCATGGTTCCCTAAAACAATTCTCGCTTCGAGGTCTCTCGCCAATCGCAAACAGGATAGGGAGTCAGGCCCTCTATTGACAAGATCCCCGGCCAGCCATAACTCATCGCGCGAAGGACTATACGCAAGCTTATCTAATAAAGCCTGAAACTGAATGTAGCAGCCTTGTAGATCCCCCATTGCATATCTAGTCATTATTCATAACTCAATGGGTCAATCGCATTATTAAGTTCAAAAGCTTCCATACGTTCTTGGCATGCGCCACATTTTCCACACGCTTTCTCTTTGCCTTTGTAGCAAGTCCAAGTCTTGCCATAGTCCAAATCATATTTGAGGCCTTGCGCTAAAATCTCTCCTTTAGACGAGTTAAGAAACGGCGCAACAATCTCGACTGGCTCATAATTAGCAATACGCGCTACATCTGCCATTTTTTGGACAAACTCAGGACGACAATCAGGATAAATCGCATGATCACCACTATGCGCACCGTAGTAAACAAAACCAGCACCGATTGATACTGCATAACCGACAGCGAGAGAAATCATGATCATGTTCCGATTCGGCACCATGGTAGATTTCATACTCTCTTCTTCATAATGCCCGTCAGGAATTTCAATATCATCTGTGAGTGAAGATCCGAGTAATAATTGATGGATAGCCGTGATGTCGACGATTTTGTGAGGGATAGCTAACTCATCACACACCTTTTGCGCGTAATGCAGCTCTTTTGAATGTTTTTGCCCATAATTAAACGAAACGGCATAAACTTGTTTACCCGTCCTTACTGCGTCATGGAGAACGGTAAACGAATCCATTCCACCAGAATAAATCACGACAATTTTATCACTCATAGTTCACTCCTTATTGCTCGGTCTGCATTCTAGCTTGTGAATATTGTTCCGCAATCAAAACTTACTATACCGATGCGTTCACTTCGCAGTTTTCGAATATATCTTCTACGATCAATTGCGAGCATGTTAAACACTGGCTACCATAGCAAGAGTTTTTTAAGCGCAGCCCATTATGACAGCAGTTAATCCTATATTTATCGACTTTGAGGCCTCCAGCCTTGATCTTATTGCGAGCTACCCAATTGAAGTGGGCATTTGCATGCCTAATGGTGACACTCACTCATGGCTCATTAAGCCTCATGTGCTTTGGAAGGATTGGTCTGGCAAAGCGGCTAAGATTCATGGGATCAGTCGAGATGAGCTCGAAAAAAACGGACAAGACTGCGATCAAGTAGCGCAACAACTCAATGAGCTCTTAGGTGATCACTTTGTTTATTGTGACGCGTGGACCTTTGATAGCTTTTGGCTTCACCGCTTGTTTAAAGCTTCAGGGATCAAACACAGCTTTCACATTGAATCTATTAGCGCCTTGCTTGATGCAGACCAAGTTTCGAAGTGGCAAGACGTCCATAACCAAGCCATCAATGACATGGATTTATTACGTCATCGCGCATCAAATGATGCACTGATCTTACACGAGACCTTCAAGCGTTTGATTCAGAGCTGATCTAGCGCACATTTCAATTCAAATATCACCCATCACACGCAGAATATGCGTGTATAAGATGGTACACTCGCGCAGTCTTTAAAGTCTAAATGAAGTGCGTGAGTACCCTATATGCAACAAGTCTTTAAGCTGAGTGCAACACTCTGTTCAGCTTTATTGTTAAGCGCCTGTGATCCAGCGTTCCAAACAACTGCTCAAAAATGTGCCGAAGGGCAAGCTCTAGATATTGCTTTTCCAGTTCCTAGAGCAGACCGCTATAAAGTCGATGCCAATACTGACCCCAACGCATACCAACTCTATTTAAACACCGCAATCAATACGATGTTCGCCGATCCAATGGAAACATTAACTGCGGAAGAGAGCGATGCACTGACTGAAATAAAAAGACTCGTTAATGAATTTCTCAATTACGAAGACGATGGTTCAGTAGTCACGAGCGCAACCAACCAACTCGATTTCTTTGAGCAATTAGTACTTACCGAAGCGGCATTTGATAGCATTCGTCAGAGAGTGAAACAAGCCACGATTGATGATGATGACTTTTGTACATTCACGAACCGCAATATTCGTTTTATCGACAGTGATGACCCAGAACTCAAGGAAATTGGTTTTGGCGAAGTCACAATTGAATACAGTCCGTTTACGCAACTCGTGAGACAGTCTGTCATTTTCGACACCAGCGAAACCTTACTCGATGACATCCAGACACGTGACCGCGCGCAATACAGCGGATTCTTCCAAGTAAAAGGAAGCGACTACGATGCCGTCAACTACATCAAACCAGAAGTTCGACAAGCGATCGTCAACCACCCTGACGATGACAAAGAATTTGCTAGATTTTCATTTGATGAAGCGACCGATACAGAACTGAGTCAACTATTGATCGATTATCAGAATGACTACTGTGATACCGATCCAACGACCGTCGCTGACGAAAATAACGTGTCATCGACAACCTATGATGATTGTGCTGTAGGCATTCCAACACGAGTTCCATCCACTGTGCCTGAAGTGGCAGCAGAGTGTGGCGCGTCAGAAAATAATAAGTTCTCCGACTATAGTTTTGATCTAAACAGCACACACACGGGACTGCGTCGTTTGCGTGTTGAGGTAGATCTTAGAGACATGTTTAAAGGAGAGGTCCGCATTTACGGCTCTACCTATAACGAAGCGATCTATGCTTCCGATGGCACAACGGTTATTGAGAACCCAACGGATTGCGAGAAACAAGCTGTACTCGATGCTTTAGCTTTGATCGATCCAGATAAAACGGCGGCAGAAGGCGTGCGCTTAACATTTGTGCCTGACACCAATTACGACATCACCTACCAAACCGATGCTGACGGCCAACCGGTTCTTGATGAAAACGGTTTACAAATTATCGATAGCGAACCAACCCCACTATATACATATCAGGGCACGGCATCCGCCATCCCATAATCATCTAACGCAATGCTTCTTCTGGCCTCTGCTATAGTTAATCTAGCGAGGCCAAGGCTAACTAAGAGGAAGAATTGCGTGTCGACCCCATCCATTGCCCATACCATTAATGAATTCATGAGCTTTAGTGAGTTACTAGATGACGCTTACTGGGAAGCCTCATCGATCACAGACAAAGACTTCATTTACGATATACACAGCATGTTTTTGTTAGAGATTGGCGAACTTAATAAGCTCAGCATACAAGACCATCACTACCCCTATGAATTTATCACTGAAGGAATTCGTCGCATCGTGCCGAAGGTAGAGGAGCTAGAACAACGTTTAAGCAACTTAATTCCGAGAACAAAAACGCTCATAGATATGCGCGACATCCTGTCGAATATTTTGGTAATCCTGGAAGCTCAAAACGAGTTTTAGAGGAATCTTTGGTGGAGGACAGAGATGGCAATGACACCCTCGGCCCTCCACACAAACCAAATTACATGGCGACCATCATTGGCCATGTATAGTGATCAACTAATAACGCAACAAACAACAGCATCAAATAAGTGATCGAGAATTTAAAAGTATTGATCGCATCATGCTTATGATGATTTCGAATCATGCGCACTGACCACTGAATAAAGCGCAAGCCAAGTAACACTGCAGAAACTAAATAAATCTCTCCGCACATACCCGTCAAGTACGGAAGAATAGATACTAACATCAAGATCACGCTGTACAGCAAAATATGTAGCTTAGTATATGACTCTCCATGCGTGACTGGCAGCATAGGTATACCAACCTGTGCATATTCTTCTTTTCTATGAATCGCTAAGGCCCAAAAATGCGGCGGCGTCCACGCGAAGATAATGAGCACGAGCAATAAGGCATGAGGATCCAAATAACCTGTTGAAGCAGTCCAACCTAACAGAGGAGGTGCAGCGCCTGCCAAACCACCAATCACAATATTCTGGGGAGTAGCACGCTTGAGATACATCGTATAAATCAATGCATAACCGATTAATGAAGCTAGGGTTAACCAGGCCGTCAGGGCATTCACCCAGACCATTAATACCAGCATCCCTATGCTGCCAATTAATGCCGCAAAGATAAGTGCAGATGCACTATCGACTTTCCCCTGCACGATCGGGCGTTGCTTGGTACGCGCCATGTGCACGTCAATGCGTTGATCAACGACATGATTGATTGCCGCAGCGGATCCCGCCATCAACGCAATCCCTAGATTACCCAATATAAGAGCTTCCCACGATGGCAAGCTATATGTCGCTAGGAGCATGCCCACGACGCTAGTTAGCAGCATGAGGGCAACCACTTTAGGTTTGCAGAGTTCTAGATAGTCTTTCCAAGAAGCACTCGCCGAGCTCGTGCTTACTGACACTGTTGTTTTCATTACGTCCTCCCGCCTTATTATTTTTGTAGGCGATATATCTGATAATTGAGGTTCACCATGCTTAACAGCAACAAAGCACCTACAGCATTATGCGCAACTGCAATAGCCAATGGAACCAATAAGATCACATTACTTAAACCTAAACCAAACTGCACGACGAGCACTGCAGACATCAGCAATAAGGCATTACGAATGGAAGATGCGTGATTCTGGCGCCAAAGCACAAACACCATCCATATCAAATACACTGACAAGACAATCGCCCCAACACGATGTGTAACCTGTATCGCGACACGACTCTCATTGTCCATCGTTCCTCCCAAATAATTGGGGCCGACTTCTTGCGTTAAATCAAAGCCTTTCCCGAAATCCATATCCGGCCAAAAACTACCCTGACATGTCGGTAGTTCATCCCCACACGCGAGCGCGGCGTAATTCGATGCGGTCCACGCACCTAAAAATATTTGTATAACGACCAGTATTAGCCCTATAAGTGCAGCTTTCTTCCCAACAGAAGTTCCTTTTTTCTTTAGCTCAGTATCCGAGTCACCGCGCTCACGCCTCGTTCTCAACACCAATAAAAAGAGCAGTGATAGGGTCGCAAACCCTCCTAATAAATGCGCACTTACAACTTGCGGCCATAACTTTAGTGTGACCGTCCACATACCAAACATGCCCTGGCAGATGACGAGCGCTAGCAAACCAAAAATATGCCCATATGGTAAAGCCTCTTCTTTCGCCGTTCCTGAAATTTTGGCACGCACACGAATAGCGTACACAGACAAACATAGAAGGACGAACCCCAAGAGACTCGCAAAATAACGATGAATCATTTCAGGCCAGCCTTTATCGACCTCTACTGGCGCATCAGGAAAGCGCATTTCGGCGATCGCAATTTTTTCAGGCGTCTCTGGCACAGTAAGAAAACCATAACAACCCGGCCAGTCTGGGCAACCAAGACCTGCATCAACCAGACGAGTCCAAGCGCCCAGCATGACCACAACACTAGCTAAAAACGTCGCGCCAATAGCAACTCTATTAATGACTCTGCGGTACATCATTTCTCTCCCATTAACCAATGTTTGAGAGTTTCAATAACTTCTTCAAATCGTCTTTGAGATCGTAGCCACTATTAGTTGAGTCGTAGCGAAGAATGACATTGCCCAGCGGATCACTCACCCATAAGTTCCACGTTTTGCTTGTGTCTGCCTGTTTATAAAGCTCAATTAGCGCTGACTCATCAACACTCTTCACTGACAACTGTGGATAATCTGCCGCGAGTAAATCTTGCGTTTGCTCTGCTTGGGTGGATAACAACACTCGTGCCACACGTTCTTGTTCGCGCGCCATCAATATATTCACTTGTCTTGCGATATGCGCAAGATCCTGACACTCCAAAGCGCACTCTCCCGAGCCTGTTTGTACGATCAACCACTTACCACCTGTTTCGGGATAAAACCCTTCGGCATTTTGTTGATATCCAAAGCTATTGAGATTTAAGGTCGGGGTTAATAATTGGCCTTTATTTGTTTTGCCTGTCGGAATAGCGACACTGCCAAAATACATGAGCATTGCGAGCATGACTGGCACTCCGGCCACACAAAAAATACCAATCAATTTAAGTTGGCTTTTTCTTCTAGTTTGTTCAAACGATACCGACGATTCACTCATTCTTATACTCCCTACTTCTTGTTGTTATGTTCTTGGTATTAATTTGTATGTCGCCCATAGTGCCAGTATCACTAAAGCAAACGACATCGCGAACCACTGAAACGCATAACCAGTGTGTTTATCGGGTGTTTGCGACTGGTAATTCCAATACAAATCTGGCGCATCTATTGTCGCGCCAATGTCGGACGCGAATGGGACTCGATGTAGTAGCCTAAATTCGGAATTCTCCACTAAATCAGCGGCACTCAGTTCTCGTATTTTTTCCATGTTCAGTGACTGAACACGCCATATACTTTTCTCTCCAAACTCGGCATCTTCATTCCAAACGGGCAACGATTTTTCTGTCCAGTAGAAATATCCTGTCAAAGACTGAGGAGTTACAATGCTGCTAACTTTTGGCAGCTTGTCTCTATATTTTGGTGCCGCTATCCACCCCTGATTCACCAATAAAGATCCGCCCGAATCTAAAGCGAAAACACTGGCCAGTTCATACCCCACTTTTCCTTGATATTGGCGGTTATCAAGCAAAAAGTGTTGCCCAGTAAAATGGCCCTGAATCAATCTAGGTTCGAATAATTTGATAGGATCGTTAGAGGGATAAGTTCGCAGAGGAAGTTGAGATTGTAGTGTCAGTATCTCTGCTCTTTGCTGTTTTTGATCTGCACGATCTAATTGCCAATGTCCTAAAGACAGCATAAGCGGAAGAAACACCGCTACAAACAACCAAATAAATATAAGCGGTCGCTTAGCTTTAAACTGCTGCCCCTTGGTGGTCTCTGGGAGACTCTCCGCAATCGCCATTACCTACACCACTACCTCAGATTTATAACAGCTTTGATTCCTAATCTGAGCGCGTTAAACTCAATGCACTCATACAATAAGAAGAAACCAAATGCTTAAAATTCTTATCGGACTCATATTGCTCGGCGCCATCATTAGCTTGTTCAGCGGTCTAGTCTTTTTGATTAAAGACGATGGCAAATCAAAACGTTTAGCCAACTCCTTAACTGTTCGAGTTGGGCTTGCTGTATTACTTGTTATTGTTGTTGCTATTGCTTTATGGACGGGTGAGCTTCAGCTCAACCCATCCCCTGTTTAAGTCTCTTGCTACAGAATATAAACCAAGAAAAATAAACCTAACCACACCACGTCGACGAAGTGCCAGTACCATGCTGTCGCTTCGAAGCCAAAGTGATTTGCTTTATCGAAGTGGCCTTTACGCACTCTGAAAAACATAATGATCAACATTAGAGTCCCAAGCGTTACGTGTGCACCGTGAAAACCCGTCAATAAGAAGAAGGTCGTGCCATAAATCCCAGAAGACAAGGTCAGATCGAGGTCATTATAGGCATGCACATATTCATAACCTTGGAAGTATAAGAACACGACGCCTAGGGCAATGGTCGCACCCAACCACAAGGTTAATTTGCCACGATCCCCATCTTTTAACGCATGATGCGCAATCGTGATCGTGACACTCGAAGCCACCAATAAAGCAGTATTAAGTAACGGAATTCCCCAAGGACTAATCAATGCGCTCGGACCTGGATATAACTCATTATTTGGGTTCACCATTAATGGCCAAGTCGCCTCAAACTCAGGCCATAACAACTCGCCTGTTGAGGTATTCGCGCCCTCTCCGCCGATCCATGGGACAGCCAATACTCGGATATAAAACAAAGCGCCAAAAAAGGCCGCAAAAAACATCACTTCTGAGAAGATAAACCAACTCATCCCCCAGCGGAAAGATCGATCCATTTGCTCACTGTAAAGACCTTGTTGACTCTCTTGGATGACGTGCCCAAACCAACCAAAAAGCATATAGGCCATGATCAATGCGCCTATCATAAAGGTTAGCCAAGACATACCGGTCGATTCACCAGCAGAGCTCGCGTTCATCACGCTGCCAGCACCAACGACCGTTAAGAAAAGTCCTACTGTTGCAACAATAGGCCAGCGACTCTGCGCTGGAACGTAATAGCTTGTTTCTGCACTCATTCTAGACTCCTTATATCATAAAGACGCGCTTAACCGCTCGCGGACGTCTGATAAATTTTTATAGTGCTGCTTGTGTTGTTGTTTCTTCTAATTCTTCTGGGTCGAGCGTCTCTGTTTGATCAAATAAGGTGTAAGACAAAGTCAATGTACCTAAATGATCGGGCAAGGCCTCGTCGACGACGAAACGTAAAGGCATCAAAACTTCTTCGCCTGCTTTGAGTAATTGTCGTGTAAAACAAAAACACTCGGTTTTATGAAAATAGTCTGTTCCCTCGGACGGGGACAAGCTCGGAACAGCTTGAGCAACCATTGGATTAGATGTTGGGTTTCTTGCATAGAAATCGACTTCTATGATTTCACCTGGATGCACCTCAACTTGATAATCCACGGGCTTAAACTCCCACGGCATACTCTCGTTGTTTTGAGTAATGAACTGCACACGCACCTGACGCGATTCGTCCCTCTCTTGAGCTTGAGCTTTCGCTTCCGAATAAGGACCAGACGTTTTTCCGTTCAATCCTGTAATGTCACAGAACACGTCATACAAAGGAACCAAGGCAAAACCAAAACCAAACATCGCGACAACCGCGAATACGGACTTCACTACTGTTCTTTTTGTATTTTGATTTTGCATATGAAGGCTCCCTAATGACTTACTTCACCTCAGGTGGAGTTGAGAAAGTGTGGTATGGCGCTGGTGACGACACTGTCCACTCTAGCCCCTCAGCCCCTTCCCATACTTGATCCGTTGCAGGTTCACCACTGCGGATGGCTTTAATCACCAAATACAAGAACAGCAACTGCGTCGCCCCGAAAATAAATGCGCCAACAGAAGAGATACTATTAAAGTCAGCAAACTGAAGTGCATAATCGGGAATACGGCGAGGCATACCAGCGAGCCCAAGGAAGTGCATCGGGAAGAACGCCAAGTTCATACCAATAAACGACAACCAAAAATGCGCTTTAGCGAGTGGCTCGCTATACATACGCCCACACCATTTAGGAAGCCAATAGTAGACTGCGGCAAATATCCCAAAGATTGCCCCAGGAACTAACACATAATGGAAATGCGCGACCACAAAGTAAGTATCGTGATACTGGAAGTCAGACGGCGCTATCGCCAACATCAATCCCGAAAAACCACCAATGGTAAACAGCACAACGAATGCTACGGAAAATAACATCGGCGCTTCAAAGGTGAGTGAACCTCGGAACATCGTCGTGATCCAATTAAAGACCTTCACACCCGTCGGCACTGCGATCAACATCGTTGCGTACATAAAGAACAGTTCACCCGCGAGAGGCATCCCCACAGTAAACATATGGTGAGCCCATACAATGAACGACAAAATCGCAATTGAAGCGACCGCATAAACCATGGAATGATAACCAAAGAGCGGCTTACGCGAAAATGTAGGAATAATCTGACTCACGACCCCGAACGCAGGGAGAATCATGATGTATACCTCAGGATGCCCGAAGAACCAGAAAATATGCTGGAACAATACTGGGTCACCACCGCCAGCTGCATCAAAGAAGCTAGTTCCGAAGTGAACATCCATCAGCATCATTGTCACAACACCTGCCAAGACCGGCATGACAGCAATCAGCAAGAATGCGGTAATCAACCATGTCCATACAAACAATGGCATTTTCATTAAGGTCATACCTGGTGCGCGCATATTCAAAATGGTCGCAATCACGTTAATCGCCCCCATAATGGATGAGATACCCATCATATGAACGCCAAAAATGAAATATGTCACGGTATCTGGAGCATAGGTCGTCGATAAGGGCGCATAGAATGTCCAACCAAAGTTTGGCGCACCGCCCTCCATGAATAATGTGCTTAACAACAAGCCAAAAGCAAAAGGTAGAATCCAGAAGCTCCAGTTGTTCATGCGAGGCAGCGCCATATCAGGCGCACCAACCATCATTGGGATCATCCAGTTCGCCAAACCTACGAAAGCAGGCATAACGGCGCCGAACACCATGATCAGACCGTGCATCGTGGTCATCTGATTGAAAAACTCGGGTTCGACTAATTGCAAACCTGGTTGAAAGAGTTCTGCTCGGATAGTGAGTGCCATACAACCGCCCACAAGAAACATCGCAAAACTGAACCACAAGTACATCGAACCAATATCTTTATGGTTGGTAGTAAATAGCCAACGCGCAATACCTTTCGTTGGACCATGGTGCTCATGATCGTCATGAGACGGATTGTCGATTACAGCGCTCATAAGCCCTCCTATTTATTTTTATAGTCAACGATGTCTTTGGCAGAAACATTGTCGCCGGTGTCATTACCCCACGCATTGCGCTCGTAAGTAATAACTGCAGCAATATCAACCTCACTCAATTGCCCACCATAGGCTTGCATAGCCGAACCAGCAACACCATCAACAACAACCTCAATATGCTTATCCAGCAGTTTTGTAGCGATCTCTGTTCCTACAAGGCTTGGGAACGCCGGAGGAATACCCTGCCCATTCGGTTGGTGACACGCTGCGCAGTTGGTCGCGTATACTTTTTCTCCGCGTTCCATCTGTTCTTCTAAGGTGAAGGTGAGTTTGGCAAGTTCTGCTGCCGCTTTTGCTTCTTCTTGTTTTTGTGCAAGCCAATCATCGTATTCCGATTGTTCGACTACACGCACAACGACAGGCATAAAGCCATGATCTTTACCGCACAGCTCTGTACATTGACCGCGATATACTCCCGGCTCATTAATACGTGTCCAGCTCTCATTAATAAAACCAGGAATGGCATCTTTTTTTACCGCAAAATCAGGAATCCACCATGAGTGAATCACGTCATTTGCCGTAATTAAGAAGCGAATTTTTTTACCAACCGGCACAACGAGCTCGTTATCTACTTCTAATAGATAATTTTCGTTTTTCTCTTGTGCGTTATAGATTTCTTCTTTGGGTGTGGACATGTTGCTGAAGAAATCGACCCCTGAGCCCAAATACTCGTAACGCCATTTCCATTGGTAACCAGTGATTTTGATGTCCACATCAGCATCACTAGTGTCGTACATTTCAACAAGTGTTTTGGTCGCTGGAATTGCCATGACAACCAGAATAATTACAGGAACGATCGTCCAAATAATTTCTATCGTAGTATTTTCATGAAAATTCGAAGCTACCGCGCCTTTACTCTTACGGTGCTTAAAGATCGAATAGAACATCACCCCAAACACTACGACACCAATTGCCACACAAATCCAAAAAATGGTCATGTGCAAGTCATAGACTGAGTGACTAATGTCCGTCACTCCGCGAGGCATATTCAATCCATACTCTGCGCTTACATCCGCTGCATAAATTGCAGACAGCAGCAGACTCAGCGCCTTTACTAGGCGTGATCGCATACGGGTCTCCACAGATTATTATTTTTGTTCCTGTGAGGCTTCCTACTACTAACTACTTAACTACTTCAAAGAAGCTCAAGTAACAGTTGGATTTATTTTTATTGCCCTTTGAGTATAGCGAGCTGCATTTTGAAATCGCAACGCCTTTTAGGCCTTTTTTGTTCTTTTTTTGAGCTTTTTTTTCGAACAGTGCTTTGCGACACGAAAGTTTTGTTTACTTTTTGCTCAAATCTTGAGGGTCGAGCAATTTTACAACGCTCACTTCTTCTTGTTCGGTAGGTTCTTCAAACTGATTAACGCGTGTTTTTAATTCATCCGGCGAAACATTTGCAACGAGTGCTTCTGTAAAACCACAAGCCACACACTCGCGAACCGTTTTGCCATTTTCTTGAAAAGATACGAGGCGGTCCATTTCTCCGCAACGCGGACAAACTGCACCCGCTATAAAACGTTTTGTCATGGTTTAAGCACCCATTTGTTTGAGCAAAGCTTCAGAGCTAGGCATTCTACCTCTAAACGACTCAAACATCTCGCCTACATCACGCGAACCACCACATTCTAGTATTTCATTTCTAAAGCGCAGGCCAGTCTGCTGATTGAACACGCCCTCTTCCTCAAAGGCTGAGAAAGCATCCGCAGACAACAGCTCTGCCCACTTATAACTGTAATAACCCGCCGCATAACCGCCTGCGAAAATATGCGTAAACGCGTTAGCAAAACGTGCGAATGATGGAACAGGCACAACGGATATATCTGCTTGCGTGCGTTCTAGTAGCCCTTGTATATCGGTTTTATCCTTTTGATATTCATGGTGTAAACAGAAATCAAACAAGCCAAATTCCAATTGACGAACAGTCTGCATTCCAGCCATAAAGCTCTTGGCTTTCATCATCTTTTCGATCAATGCGTCAGGCAAGCTCTCCTTGTCATCGACATGTGACGACAAAAACTCGAGCGCTTCGGGCTGCCAGCACCAGTTTTCCAGAAATTGACTCGGCAACTCAACAGCGTCCCAAGGCACACCAGCGATCCCAGAAATCTCAGGATAAGAAATCTTAGTCAAGCAATGGTGCATTGCATGACCGCATTCATGGAATAAGGTTACGACGTCGGAATGTGTCAGCAAACTTGGCTTTCCGTCACTCGGCGCAGCAAAATTACAGACCAAATACGCAACAGGTAATAAAGGCTCTTCTTTGTCGAACTCTGTCAATTTATGACATGTACCTACCCATGCGCCGCCACGTTTTCCATCACGCGAATACAAATCCATGTAGATATACGCCAAGGCTTGACCATTTTGCAAAACTTTAAAACAGCGCGCATCGGGGACTGGCGTACTTACCCCTTCTTGCTCTTCAAGCTCAACACCGAAAACGCGCTTTAGTACTTCAAACAAGCCACTTAAAACCGTTGGCAAAGGGAAATATTGGCGTAGTAATTCCTGATCGACATCAAATCGTTCCTTACGCAAGGTCTCCGTCACAAACGGTACATCCCATGCAGCTAGCTCAGCCAATCCGAATTTCTGTTTTGCATAAGCTGTCAGCTCAACAAACTCTTTCTCGGCAAGAGGCTTAGCTTTCTCATGAAGATCATATAAAAAATCGAGGACCTGCTGCGGCGATTCAGCCATCTTCGTTTGCACCGACAAGTCTGCATACGAAGCCAAATCTAATAATTCAGATTTACGTAAACGTGCATCCATAATGTCACGCATTAGTTCTTCGTTCGCGTGAGAGAGATCATGCGGCCCTTGATTTGAAGCTCTGGTAATAAACGCTTCATACAAAACTTTTCTGAGATCTCTATCCTCGCAATACTGCATCACGGGCAAATAAAGAGTGAGATCCAAACCCAAGAGGTAACCAGTTTCATAGCCCTTATCTCTAGCTCTTTCTTCTAAACGAGTAATGACTGATGAAGGCACACCTGCTAATCGCTCTGCATCAACGATATGTAATGACCACGCTTGCGATGAATCGAGTACATTTTCAGAAAAACGATTACTAAGGCCTACAAGTTTCTGATTAAGTGCTTTGAATTCAGCTTTGGCATCATCTTCTAATGCAACACCACTCAAGCGAAAGCTACGCAACTTATTTTCTAAGACTTTTTTCTGAGAGGCATTAAGACCACTTTGTTCTGAGACAGCAAGATAACGAGAGTACAATTCTTTGTTCTGGGCAATAGCGGAATAAAAAGCACTCAATTCCTCTGACAGCGTTTTATAAACCGCACGCAATTCTTCGCTATCGGCGACCGCTTTTAGATGCGAAGCAATCGACCAAACGTGATCAATCTTGCGACTCAAATCACTGAGCGGAGCGACCGTTTCATCCCAACTAGATTCTTGTTGAGCACATACTTTTTCAAGCAGATTATTGAATTGTGACATTAACGCTTCTAATGCGGGGCGGAAATCTGAAACGGAATACGTTTCGAAAGCTGGAAGCTGTTGTTCCTGCAAAAGGGCTGTAGACATTCAGGTCGGCCTAGAACAATATTGACGGAATGATGAGAAGAGCAATTGAAACATAATCGCAACAATCTTCTCTGTAACAATTCACAAAGTATAGAAGAAAGCCATGAAATCAGTCCGTAGTTATTTAGAACACTCCCCCAAGCTTGGCAATGATGTATTTGTCGACCCTAGTGCACTTGTACTTGGAGATGTTCACCTCGGTGATGATTGCTCGGTATGGCCTATGGCTGTGATTAGAGGAGATATGCATCGTATTCGAATAGGCGCTCGAACCAGTGTGCAAGATGGCTCTGTATTACATATCACACATGCCGGCCCATTCAATCCAGATGGCTACCCCTTAACTATCGGAGAGGATGTGACTATCGGTCACAAAGCGCTTTTACATGGCTGCACCATAGGCGATCGAGTACTCGTTGGTATGGGGGCCATTATTATGGACGGCGCAACTGTCGAAGATGATGTTGTGGTGGCCGCTGGAAGCATCGTTGCACCAGGAAAGACGCTTGAATCTGGGTTTGTCTATCGAGGAAGCCCCGCCAAAAAGGTACGCGAAATTTCAGAAAAAGAGCGCAAGTTTTTTACCTACAGCGCTAATAACTACGTCAATCTCAAAAACAAACACCTAGACGACTTAAAGTCACAGAAACTCATATAAAAAAGCGACCAATTGGTCGCTTTTTAACTTCACGGGGAGGCGCTTAGTACACGGCTCCATTTGCTTCTAGGACTGCTTTATATGGTGCAGCCTTACCATAGCTCTGGATGCGCTGAAGTAGTGATTTTTGCTCTGGATTCTTAGCATTGATATCACGGCCTGCTTCCACAAAAAACGGAACAAAGCGCGCAAAAAATTCTGGCGTCATATACTGATATGCTTCTTTCAATACATGATAGTCTGCGTTCATTTCATCTCTAGGCTCTAAGGCAAGAAATCCTTTGATACGCTCATCGTCCCACTGCTCGCCTTCAACTTTTGGTTGGCTTGGACCACCACTCATAACTTTCTCCTAAAACTACTGCTATATCCAAAGCTAGAAGTCGATACCTAACGACTGGCACTCTGGATCATAAATACTAATTTCGACACGGCGATTCTTCGCACGGTTTTCAGGTGAATCATTAGGTACTAGAGGGTTCGTTTCGGCACGACCCGCCGCAATCACTCTGTTAGCGTCAATTTTATTATTAAATATAAGCTGATGTACAACACTCACTGCACGCCCAGCTGACAGATCCCAGTTTGAACGGAAGCGATTTGATGTCACAGGTAAGTCGTCGGTATAACCAGAAACCAAAATCTGCCCTTGGCAAGAGGCCAAAACATTCTCAATTTTCTCGAGAATCGGAAACATATCGTCTTTGATTTCTTCACTACCCGAGGTAAACGTCGCTTCTTCAGAGAACCGAACAACCACCTTTTCAGAATCAAAGCTAACGTTCAGAGCATTCGAAACAATTTCTGTTTCAAGTTCTTCAACAAGTGTTTCTGTGAGTTGTTCAATATTGGGGTCAATACTGACAACCTCAGAGTCTCCTTCAGAGCGATCCAGCATCTCAAGCTCTTCCGTACCTGACTCTTCTTCGAATTCTTCAAACTCTTGTTCTATTTGGTTTAATTCCTCCACTGGAGGTGAAATCGGCGGCTCTTCAGCAAAGATAATCTCGCCCCCGGCTTTACCCGAACCATCAAGGAACGACACACCAAACGATTCAGCCATCGATTGCGCCATCATTTCATACTTATGAAGATCCATTTTAGAAAAACTGAGCAGCAAGATAAAAAAGGTGAGCAGCAATGACATGAGATCGGCAAAGGTGACTATCCAACCGCCAGAGCTCTCTTGCTTTTTCTTTTTCTGAGGTAGCGCAGCCATTGCTCGAGCTTACTCTTCCTCAGACACAGCTTCACGCTGCTTTTGAGACAAGAACGAAGATAAGACCTCTGCAATCACTTTCGGATTCTGGCCTTTCAAAATGTTTTGTACGCTCGTGACGACGAGCAACATATTGCGCTCTTCTTCGGTCGCTTTCATGCCTAATTTTTCGGCGCATGGAATAGCAATCAACTGTGCAATAAATGCCCCATAGAAGGTTGTTAACAAGGCCACAGCCATCGCAGGACCAACAGAAGACGGGTCAGACATCGCATTCAACATCTGAACGAGACCCACTAGCGTTCCAAGCATCCCCATTCCTGGCGCAGTTTCCGCCATTCCTTTAAATACTTTTTCAGCCGTCTCGTAACGCTCAGTACGCTGACTCAGATCTTGAATCAGAATCTCTTCGATAAACTCTGGCGGGTGACCGTCAATACAAAGGCTTATACCTTTCTTCAAGAATTCATCTTCGATCTCTACGTTTTCAAGACCGAGAATGCCCTCTTTACGAACAACAGTTGCTAATTCGCGCACCTGCCCAATCAAGACTACTGGGTTTTCCGTTTTATCCATAAAGACAGTCGAAAATGCGAGCTTAAAAGCATCGCCAATCGTACTTAAACGGAACTTGATCAAGGTGATAAACAGTGTGCCAACAATCACTATCCCTAGACCTGGGATATTGACGAAATCCAAAATGCTGGAGTTCAGCAAAATTGCGCCGATAATAACTGCCGCACCAGCTAGCATCCCTATCAGGGTCGCTAAATCCATACTTTACCTGCTTTCGTTTTATGCCGATCGTTATCGTAGTGCTGCAATACAATACGCGGTATTAGGTTGAACATTTCGCCACACACGAAATGCTTCCGCCGCCTGTTCTACAAGCATACCTAAACCATCCATGGTCATTGTTGCGCCGCTGTCTTTGGCCCAACAATTGAAGACCGTCTCTTGGTCCCCGTACATCATGTCGTAAACATGCGTTTCGCTTGAAAAGATCTCAGAAGAAATTTTCGGAAGCTCTCCTGAAAGGCTAGCAGAAGTTCCATTGATCACCAGATCAAATGCACTCGATAAATCGTCAAAACTCTCTGCTGTTAACTCTGCACCGCATGCAACAATTTCAGGTCTTTGTTTGTATCGGCCGACAAGCTGTTCAGCTTTAGAAAAAGTTCTGTTGCTAACTACCAACTGACTTGGAGCTGCCTCAAGAATCGGGAGTAAAACACCCTTAGATGCCCCCCCTGCACCAATCAGTAAGACGCGCTTTCCTGCCAACGAGACCTGAAAATTCTCTTGAATATCTCGTACTAGCCCGCGCCCATCGGTATTGTCGCCATAAAGTTTGCCATCTTTCATGTAGAGCGTATTTACCGCTTCGGCAATTTGAGCCCGAGGACTGAGAACGTCACACATTGCAAAGGCTTTTTCTTTGAATGGAACAGTTACGTTTAAACCTTTGTTATTAGCGTCTGAAAAGAAGTCTTTTACGTCTTCCTCAAAAGCATCGATACGGCCCAAGATTCGCTCATATACAAGCTGTTCGCCAGTTTCATTCGCAAACTGGGCATGAATAAATGGGGATTTACTGTGTTCAATTGGATTTCCAATCACCGCATAACGATCCATATTTGTACTACCCCTTCAACCAATCTCGTGGCGATAAAAATGCACTAAGTCGCGCTTCTTCTGAGCCCTCTTCTGCTTGCCAGTTGTATCCCCACTTAACAAGCGGAGGTAGTGACATCAAAATTGATTCTGTTCGTCCGCCCGACTGCAAACCAAACAATGTCCCACGATCAAACACTAAATTGAACTCAACATAGCGACCGCGGCGATATAATTGAAAGTCACGTTGGCGCTCACCATATTCATGGTCTTTTCGTTTCTCAATAATTGGGACATAAGCTTTTGTGTAGCTATCACCTACCGCTTGCATATAAGCAAAAGAACGCTCAAAGCCCCATTCGTTCAAATCATCGAAAAATAAACCGCCAACACCGCGTGTTTCCTCACGATGTTTTAAATAAAAATACTCATCACACCAGCGCTTATGTTCGTCGTATACGTTTTCGCCAAAAGGGTCAGCAGCTGCCTTTGCGGTTTCGTGCCAATGGATGCAATCTTCTTCGAATGGATAGTACGGCGTCAGATCATAGCCACCACCAAACCACCAAATAGGTTCTGCCCCTTCCTTCTCCGCAATAAAGAATCGAACATTCGCGTGAGAGGTGGGAATATAAGGGTTGTGAGGGTGAATCACTAACGAGACACCCATTGCGTGGTAAGAACAACCTGCTAGTTCGGGTCGTGAGGCCGTTGCCGCGGGAGGCAGCTGACCACCCTGTACATGAGAAAAGTTCACACCACCTTTCTCAATAACAGCGCCATCATTCATTACTCGCGTTCGACCACCGCCCCCGAGGCGACCTTCACGTGTCCATGCATCTTCAACGAAACGTGCTTGGCCATCCGCTCTCTCAAGGTCGGCACAAATGCGATCTTGTAAATCCAATAGATACGCTTTTACTTGCTCTAACATATTCATACGCGCAACACCTTTCCTGACTCAAGATCCTTGATCTGAGAAGCACTTTGTCCACCACCAAGTGGCGCTTGATAACAAAACTCTAGACGACCGCGAAAGTAATTGTGAACCTCACTTAAACTCATCGCGGAAGGTTTGCTTGCTGGATTAGCTGAAGTTGACACAACTACCCCGCCAAAATGTCTCGATAAGGCAACACATGGAGGGTGCGCTGTTAACCGCATTGCTACTGATGAATGTTTGCCTTTCACCCATGGTGGAACCCGATTATGGATATCTGGCACGAGCCAAGTCGTTGGTCGGTCTTGCTGTGTAAAGAAACGTCGAACTAACTCTTCTGGCAAGCCTTCAAGATACGGAAGAAAATGCTCTGCTTGGCCTGAAATTAGAATTAAGCCTTTCTCTTGTGGTCGCTGCTTTAATGTAAGAATCCTTTTAACAGCTCGTTCTTGATATGGATCAGTACCTAAGCCCCAAACAGCCTCGGTAGGATAAGCCACAACGCCTCCCAATTGCATGACCTCGGCGGCTAGACTAGCTTTCCAATCAAATGCTCTTTGCATGAGGATCCCTCTTTAAATATCAATCATTAATGCTGTTGCATGAACGAAACAGTCGATCTAAAAACGAGGGGCATTCTACTTAAGAACCTAGCTGATAACCACCAGAAACGGAACTGATCAGCCCAGCTAACTCTAGCTCTAATAAGTGCTCGGATAAGTGTTCAAAACTCATCTCTAAACGCTCAAATAAATCATCAAAGCTGATCGTATCACTCCCTACTGCACTGAGAACCAATTGCGCTGCATCGCTCACATTTTGCGCCTCATCGTGGGTCGAATCCGCAACCCCTTTTAATGTAAGGCCACTCACGTTCAAGTCTTTATGTAAGTCAATGATCAGGTCTTCAATAGATCCAACTAATCGCGCACCTTCTCTAATCAAATAATTACAGCCTTGGCTATTCAGTGACTTAGGAGAGCCCGGTACAGCATAAACATCTCTGTTCTGCTCAATCGCATAACGCGCAGTGATCAACGAACCGCTTTTTATGCCCGCTTCGACAACAAAGACCGCGCGTGATAAGCCGGACACAATACGATTTCGCCTGGGAAAGTTATGACGAAGAGGCGCACTACCCAGTGGCATTTCTGAAACAAGCAATCCCTCCTGGGCAATCAACTCATATAAATCTTTATTTTTAGCGGGGTAGCAACGATCTATTCCTGTCGCTAGTACAGCAATCGTATTCCCTTGCGCCGCAAGCGCCCCAAGATGTGCTTTTGTATCTACGCCGAGAGCCAAACCACTGACGATCGACATGCCTGATTTAGCCAAATGAAACGCATATTCTTGTGCAATGCCTGCATACTGCAGACTAGGCTTCCGTGAACCGACCACCGCAATATTTTGATGATTTAGTAAGCCTATATTTCCTTTTAAATAGAGTAATGCAGGCGCTAAGTGTATCTGGCGCAATGCTTCAGGGTAAGGACTATCGAAATAGCAAACAACGGAACAACCGTCTTGCTTCAACCAATCACTAACATGATTTAAAGAATGATCAGCCTGAGCGAGACAATCTAGCACTGCGCTAGAAACCTTGGGCTTACTGATACATTGGTTCAACGCATCGAAGCTTAACTTTCGCCATGATGAAGGATTGCCATACTGCTCACGCAGCAAATGAAATTGCTTCAGGCCAAAGCCTTGAATTTGAGAGAGTGCGAGACACAAGCGTGCCTCAGAAGAGATAGACATTTTTTCGATCATCCTTGATCAAAAAAGCCACCTAAGAGGTGGCTTCATCAGTTATTGTATTTCCAGATACTATCTTACGGAGTACGAACTTCATCCATAATTTTCAATGGACGATTTGCGCGTAGTATCAAGCCGTAACTAAGCTTATCAAAGACTCTGAAAATCATCATCAAACCCGCTCGTTCTGAAGGCAGTTCAATGCGTTCTTGAGTGTAAGGGTCTCGTACTATACCGCCAGACTTATACACAGCGAGTACGTTGCCCTCTTTGATGCCTTCTCTTGCGCCACGGTTTACTACAACAACGTTATACTGACCGATGTTGCCCACGCCAGATTCAACAGCAATCATCTTGCCACGAATATCACCATCTGGCTTGCTCGGAGTAAATGTAGAATTGATCACGCGATCATCCGTCGGCAATACGCGATCACCAATACGTAACTCTTCGCTTGAGCGCTGAACGGTCAAAGTAATTACTTCACCTTGCACCGCATCCACTTCTGCCGTCGCAATTGACTTCGCCTCTAAACCCAAAAATTCTTTAGAGTCTGGATCAACATATTGCTCACTCTTACGAAAAACACCAACTGAGTTTTCACCTTTCACATCACCACGCGCAAACACTTGGTCACCCGCGCCAGTAATTAAGTGGTCTTCTTTACCTGACAAGATATATGGCGCCGCTTCTAGCTCTTCCGCTGTCACAATACGATTTGTCGAAAGAAAGCTCGCTATCGCATCAAGCGGAATAGTAGGGATAGCCGTTTCAATTGGCGTCGAACGAACCTGAGGGCTTAATTTTTTAACCCCATTATTAGGACCTTCTTTCAAAGTAGTTATGCGCGGCTGACCATCGATATAAATCAAGCCAATCACATCGCCAGGATAAATAAGATGTGGATTCGCTACCTGAGGATTCGCATGCCATACCTCAGGCCATAACCACGGAGACTTCAAGAATCGTTCTGATATATCCCAAAGGGTATCACCCTTCACAACGGTATAGCGTTCTGGATAGTCTTCCGTAAACTCTGGCGCCGCCGCAAGCTGGAAACTTAAAAAGAAAACCGCTACACAGCGAACAAAAAACTTAGAAATCATGATTTGCCTATAACTATTATCATTCACAAATACGTAGAGCACGCGTTTCTACTCGCACACTATTTCACTGCCAATACAGTTACTTCGCTCTACTTCATTAAAAAACTATAGATGAGGCTTGAGCAATTTGTACTAAATTAGCTTTCTATTAGATAATACTAGCAGCGTATTCGTGATATACACCACAATTTGAGCATTCATCTTTAAGAAGCATACATAAACCTATGGCATTACTCGAAATATTAGAATATCCGGACCCTCGATTACGCAAGATCGCGGCGCCGGTTGAACAAGTGACTCCAGAGATTCAAACTCTGATCGACGATATGTTTGAAACAATGTACGACGCACCAGGAATTGGCTTAGCGGCGACTCAGGTCGATCAACACATTCAGCTTATCGTGATGGATCTTTCTGAAGATAAATCTGAGCCACATGTTTTTATTAATCCTGAAGTCACCGTATTAGAGGGTGACCCTGAAAAAATGCAGGAAGGCTGTTTGTCTGTGCCAGGATATTATGAAGATGTGGAGCGCATCGAGCATGTGCTAATCAAGGCTTTAAATCGTGAGGGCGAAGCTTTCGAACTCGAAGCAACTGGCTTACTTGCGGTTTGCATCCAACATGAAATGGATCATTTGAATGGCAAGCTATTCATTGATTACTTAAGCAAACTTAAACGCACGCGCATCAAGAAAAAGCTAGAAAAGCAGCAGAAAGCGCAAGCCTCTGCCTCGTAAATCGAACAAGCCGAGAACACCATTGAAAATTATCTTTGCGGGCACGCCCGATTTTGCGGCTAGCAGTCTCGCCGCTCTTATAAATGCAGGTCACAATATTATTGCGGTTTATACGCAACCCGATAGACCTGCGGGGCGAGGCAAGAAATTAATGCCAAGCCCAGTAAAAAAAACAGCACTCGAACACGATATAAAGGTCTTTCAACCTCTTAATTTTAAAGAGCCAGAAGCACGTCAGGAATTAGCAGAGCTTGACGCTGATTTAATGATCGTCGCGGCTTACGGCTTAATCTTGCCAAAAGAGGTTCTCGATACGCCAAAGCTCGGTTGCATTAATATTCATGCATCGCTGCTACCCCGTTGGCGCGGAGCCGCGCCTATTCAACGCGCAATCCAAGCAGGTGATTCAGAAACTGGCATCACTATCATGCAGATGGATGTAGGTTTAGATACCGGCGATATGTTGCTCAAAGAGCGCTGCGATATCTCTGACACTGTCACCGGTGGAGAGCTTCATGATGAACTTGCGGCGATGGGTGCGAAGTCTATTTTACGCTATCTAAACGAACCAGAAGATCTCATTCCAGAAAAGCAAGATGACGCGCTAGCTAACTATGCACATAAATTAAGTAAGGCCGAAGCTCATATTGACTGGTCCTTATCCTCTTTAGAAATCGAGAGAAGTGTACGTGCATTCAACCCTTGGCCTGTCTCCTACGCAGAACAAGACGGCCAACGTATTCGTGTGTTAAGCGCAAAAGCTTTGGACTCTCAGTCAAACGCGCCTGTTGGCGAGATCGTTGAGAAGTCAAAAAATGGCGTGCTCGTGCAATGCGGCAATGGAGCACTTCTAATCACTCAACTACAGTTAGCTGGTAGCAAAGCTGTTTCAGCTGCTGACTTTTTTAATGGCGGCAAAGCCATTTTAGAAGTTGGAACGACTCTCAACTAACTCGCCCGGATACTTTTATATGAACGTGCGTTTTCTTGCAGCCAAAGCAATCGATGAGGTGCGTATTCAAAAACGCTCTCTGAATACCGCTTTGCCAAAAGTCTCCCGCGAGGCGCGGCCGGTTGATAGAGCATTACTTCAAGAGCTCGTGTTTGGCAGTTGCCGTTGGTTTTTTTATCTTGATGATCTTGTGAACACCTATTTACAACGCCCTTTGTCGAGAAGAGATGAAGAAACTCGCACGCTGCTAGTAATAGGCGCGTATCAGTTATTGTTTACTCGCATTCCAGACCACGCAGCCATACATGAAACAGTCGAAGCAGCCAAAGAACTGAAGCTCTTGAAAACGCGCGGTTTGATCAATGCGGTTTTACGAAGCATTTCTCGCGACCCAAAACCTGAAATCTCAGATGATGATATTAAGGCTAGTTTCCCAGACTGGTTTTCAGCAAAAATCGAAAACAATTGGCCTAATCAAGCCATGGATACAATGCGCGCATCCAATGCTCACCCTCCTATGTTTTTGCGCGTCAATACAAGCAAAGTAAGTCGAGAAGACTACCTAAAAACGCTGCACACCAATCAAATTCTGGCTACAGAAACTAGCTTTTCAGAAAAAGGCATTCTTTTGGAAGAAGCGCAAGACGTCGACAAACTGCCTGGATTTGATGAAGGTTTAGTGAGTGTTCAAGACGAGGCTGCACAGCTTTCAACAAAGCTATTAGACTTAGCGCCAAACTTACGCGTTCTCGATGCATGCTCTGCTCCCGGCGGAAAAACATGCGCCATGCTCGAAGCTGAACCGTCATTAGACGTCACTGCCTTAGACCAAGATGCGAAACGCTTAGTGCGAGTCGAAGAAAATCTTGCTCGCTTGGGATTGAAGGCCAACACGATTGCAAGTTCTGCTGAAGATTTAACGCGTTGGTATGATAATCAACCCTTCGATCGTATTCTTCTCGATGCGCCATGTAGTGCAACAGGTGTGATTCGTAGGCACCCTGACATTAAATTACTGAGAGATCCATCAGACCTCAAGAAACTCGCAGAACTGCAGCTACACTTACTAACAAGTCTTTGGAAAACGCTCAAACCTGGTGGCAAGCTGGTCTATGCAACATGCTCAATTTTCCCGCAGGAAAATGCACGCATCATAGAACGCTTTTTAGCTTCAGAACCGAGTACGACCTTACTTCCCATTGAAAGCGATTGGGGAGAAGACACTGGATATGGCAAACAGCTATTTCCCTCAGAGCAAGGACACGATGGGTTCTTCTACGCTTTGTTAACAAAAGATACTAAGTAACGGCGTTTTACACGCAGCATACGCAATTTAGGCATGCACTGTTTATGAAAATCATTATTGTGGGCGCAGGACAAGTAGGCGGAACGCTTGCTGAAAACCTTGCGATTGAAGCCAACGATATCACCGTGATTGACCCTGACAATCAACGTTTATCTGAATTAAGCGACCGTATTGATATTAGAACAATTGAGGGCTTGGGCTCTTACCCAGAAGTACTCGAGCAAGCTGGCGCTGAAGACGCCGACATGCTCATCGCCGTCACCAACAGTGACGAAGTCAACATGCTGGCATGCCAAATCGCGTACTCCTTATTCAAGACGCCCACAAAGATAAGTCGTGTAAGAGCAAATGCATACCTCAAGCAAAAATCTTTGTTCCGAAACGATGCCGTACCGGTCGATGTACTGATCAGTCCCGAACAAGTTGTCACGAAACATATAAAACGCTTGCTCGAGTATCCAGGCGCTCTTCAAGCGCTAGATTTTGCTGAAGGCGAAGTTAGTCTGGTTGCTATTCGTGCCTGTGAAGGTGGCCCATTGATCGGTCATGAACTTGCGGCAATTCGGCAGCATATGCCTAATATCGACACGCGAGTTGCGGCCATATTTAGAGATGGAAAACCAATCATCCCAAGCGGTAACACCGTTATCAATGAAGGAGACGAAGTGTTTTTCATTGCTGCACGTGATCATATTCGAGCGGTAATGAGTGAGCTCCAACCTTTAGAAAAAAGCTACAAACGCGTGATGATTGCAGGGGGTGGCAATATTGGTCAGCGCTTGGCAGAAAAATTAGAGCGCCGCTACCGCGTGAAAATCATCGAATCGTCGGCCTCGCGTTGTAAATCACTCTCCGAACATCTAGAACGTTCCACTGTACTAAATGGGAACTGCGCCGACAAAGACATGCTTATCGATGAGAACATCGAGAATACAGACGTGTTTATCGCAGTCACTAACGATGACGAAGCGAATATCATGGCATCGATGCTGGCAAAACGAATTGGTGCACGCAAAGTCATTACGCTAATCAGCAATCCAAACTATGTGGATCTGATTCAAGGTGGAGAAATCGACATTGCTGTATCCCCACAACAAACAACGATTGGCAGTCTGTTAACGCACATTCGTCGCGGAGACGTAGTCAATGTTCACTCTCTGCGTCGCGGTGCAGCAGAGGCAATCGAAGCGATTGCGCATGGAGACCATCGCTCTTCGAAAGTAGTCGGGAAACGACTCGATGAAATCAATCTGCCGCCTGGCACAACGATCGGAGCGATTGTGCGTAAAAAAGAAGTATTGATCGCGCATGACCATATCCGTATCGAACCTGATGACCACGTCATCTTGTTCTTGATCGATAAAGGAAGGATCAGGGAAGTTGAGAAACTCTTCCAGGTCGGCCTAACGTTTTTCTAGAGTGATCGAGATCTTCTAATGCAAATTTTAACTATTGGCCGAATGCTGGGGATTTTGTTGATGCTATTCAGTGTCACGATGCTGCCCCCCATTGCCGTCTCACTCTACTACATCGATGGGCAACTCCATGCCTTCTTGGACGCATTTGCCATCACACTTGGTTTAGGTTTTCTAGTCTGGCTACCCTGTCGGCAACACAGAAAAGAATTACGTGTTCACGATGGTTTCTTAATTACTGTGATGTTCTGGGTCGTTCTTAGCTTTAGTGGGTCCATCCCACTATATCTGTCTGATATGCCTGATCTCTCCTACACAGATGCGTATTTTGAGTCGCTTTCTGGATTAACGACGACAGGGGCAACCGTTATTACAGGCCTCGACTCACTACCAAAATCAATCTTATGGTATCGCCAACAGTTACAATGGTTTGGCGGTATGGGTTTGATCGTTCTAGCCGTCGCTGTACTGCCAATGCTCGGCATCGGTGGTATGCAGCTCTACCGTGCAGAGGCACCCGGCCCTGTGAAAGACAGCAAACTCACTCCTAGAATTACCGAAACAGCAAAAGCGCTATGGTATATCTACCTAGGATTAACCGTGTTGTGCGCTCTCGCTTATTGGAGTGCAGGCATGGAAGTATTCGATGCCGTTGCCCACAGTTTCTCAACCATTGCGATTGGTGGCTACTCAACACATGACCTAAGTATCGGCTATTACAACAACGTACATATCGAACTTGTTGCGATCTTTTTCATGTTCATTTCTGGCATCAACTTCGCACTGCATTTTGCGGCGCTTCGTTCCAATAGCCCGATCATCTATTGGAAAGATGCAGAATTCAGATTTTACACCGGTGTCATTCTCTTAGTTTCCATCATCACGATTGCGACGCTCTACCACACCAGCACCTACGACCCTGGCACATCATTCGTAAAAGGTTTATTCGAGGTGGTATCCATTGCCACTACAACGGGTTTCTCAACGGCTGATTTTGCCAACTGGCCTTTTGTATTACCGTTTTTACTCTTCGTTGTCGCTTTCATCGGCGGCTGCGCAGGATCAACTGGCGGGGGCATGAAAGCCATTCGCGTGATGCTGATATTCAAACAGGGCATGCGCGAGATAAAGCGCTTGATTCACCCTAATGCGGTGATTCCTGTAAAAGTAGGCAAGAAAGCCGTACCTGATCGGGTTATCGAAGCCGTATGGGGTTTCTTCTCCCTGTACGTATTCTCATTCGTTGTGCTTTTGTTACTACTTCTCGCAAGCGGTTTAGATCAAGTAACTGCATGGTCGGCAGTTGGTGCCTGCATCAATAACCTTGGACCAGGTCTGGGAGATGTCGCAGCACACTATGGCGATTTACCGACTTTTGCGAAATGGGTTCTTTGCGTAGCAATGCTAATGGGGCGTCTAGAAATTTTTACGCTATTGATTCTATTCACCCCAGCCTTCTGGCGCTCTTAAGCGCCAGAAATACCGAGCTTACGTAAACCTTTGAACACACCTTGCGTTATGTTGTCCAGCTCATGGCGCGCCTTGTGGCTAACACTACGTAAAGCGCTGATCTCATCACCATTTGCATAATAAGCATCACAAGTATGCATCGCTTTCGCAGCGGGGCTTTGTTTATCTAATTCATACCATTCGCATATTTTTTCAACTGACTGCTGAAAAGCTGACTCAAATCCATGTGTGCTAATTGATACCGTCGTTCGCTTGATGCTTTTTAACCAAGGCACGTTGATACGGAGCTCCAAGACCTCAACTGTCGCTCTACTACCTCGCTCAACACTAACACGCCGTAGACCTCGAATTGAGCCATCATCTCTCACATGAAATTCTGGTTGTGCAGCACGCTCTCGCTGATAAACTTCATATTCTTGCGCAAAACGTGTTTCGATCGCCTCAGCCTCTTTGCGTGCAGCGTCTTTATCTTCTCCGATTCGCACATATTCTTGAAACTCTTGTCCGCCCCAAGAACGATAAACTCGAAAATAGTCTAAACCACCATACTTATGGTCATAGATAGGCACCCTATACCTCCACTCTATAAATATGTGAATCCAAGCATGAGCGATGCTTGCATCCTCAATTCTGTTTATTAGAATCCGCTCACCTTACATACAGTTTTATCAATAAATTCTAGGGACATAAACCTAATATGAGCTACAGCATTTATCTTTCAGGTGAGATTCATACCGATTGGCGTGAGCGTATTGAAAATGGCATCAAAGAAGCCAATCTAGACATCGAGACACTAAGCCCAGTGACTAATCATGAAGCCAGTGACGAAGTTGGTGACCGGATTCTTGGTGAAGAAGAAAACAACTTCTGGAAGGATCATAAAGCAGCAAAGATCAATTCATTGCGCACAATGAATGCAATCGAAAAGGCTGATCTTACCGTGGTACGTTTCGGACCAAAATACAAGCAATGGAATGCTGCATTTGAAGCCGGCATTGCTATTGGCAAAGGCAAGCCAATCGTTGTGATTCATGATCCAGAATTAACGCATCCACTCAAAGAAGTTGACGGTGCCGCGATGGCTGTCGCAGAAACACCCGAGCAAGTGGTTGAAATTTTGAAATATATCAAGCAATAAGTGAGCGAGCGGCGAACAGCTTAGTGTATAATGCCGCTCCTTTTTCTCGCTTTTTTGTCAAAGCAACGAAAATATAATGAATTAACTACGGGTGCTTGAGTTGTGGCTGAACAATCCAATCCAGATGTAAAAACCTTTCAGGGGCTAATTTTAGCCTTACAAAATTTTTGGGCGAGTAAGGGCTGTGTTGTTCTTCAGCCACTCGATATGGAAGTCGGCGCAGGCACATTTCACCCTGCTACATTCCTACGAGCGATTGGCCCTGAAACTTGGAATGCAGCCTATGTTCAACCAAGTCGTCGTCCAACTGATGGTCGCTATGGCGAAAACCCAAATCGCCTTCAGCACTACTACCAATTCCAAGTTGTGATGAAGCCATCTCCTCTCAATATTCAAGAGTTGTATCTTGAGTCATTGAAAGCCATGGGGATTGACACACTCGTTCACGACATTCGCTTTGTCGAAGATAACTGGGAATCACCAACACTAGGTGCGTGGGGTCTTGGTTGGGAAGTTTGGCTCAACGGCATGGAAGTTACTCAGTTCACCTACTTCCAACAGGTTGGCGGCCTTGAATGCTATCCAGTCACCGGCGAAATCACCTACGGACTAGAACGTATTGCAATGTATTTGCAAGGCGTCGACAGCGTATACGACTTAGTATGGGCACATGGCCCTGACGGCGACGTCACATATGGTGACGTATTCCATCAAAACGAAGTAGAAATGTCGACATACAACTTTGAACAAGCTGACGTTCCATCTTTGTTCAAGAACTTCGACACTTATGAGTCTGAAAGCCAACGTTTGATTGAACTAGGCCTTCCACTTCCAGCATACGAACTTGTTTTGAAGGCGTCACACACGTTCAACATGCTAGATGCACGTCATGCTATTTCTGTGACCGAACGTCAGCGCTTTATCCTTCGTGTTCGCAGTCTTGCACGCGCCGTTGCACAATCTTATTTCGATACCAGAATGAAGCTTGGTTTCCCTCTCGCGTCAGATGAGCTGCGTGATGAAGTGATCGCAAAAACCGAAGCCGCCAATGCAGACAAAGGGAGTAAGTAATCGTGTCTAGCAAAGATTTCCTGATTGAACTTGGTACGGAAGAACTCCCACCAAAAGCACTTAAAAAACTCTCAGATGCGTTCAGCCAAGGCATTTTAAGCGGTTTAGATGAAGCTGGCATTTCATACAAGGATCATAAAAGCTATGCAGCGCCTCGCCGCCTTGCCCTAGAGATTTCAGATCTAGCACTGCAACAAGCGGACAAAGAAATTGAAAAACGCGGCCCATCAAAGAAAGCCGCTTTTGACGACGCTGGCGAGCCAAGCCGAGCTCTACTTGGCTTCACAAAATCACTAGGCATTGAGCCAAGTGACTTAGAAGAGATGGAAACCCCTAAGGGCACATGGTTGATTTATCGCTCGACGGAATCAGGCAAAGCAACAAAAGATTTAATCAGCGACATTGTGGCCCAATCTCTTGCGAAACTGCCAATTCCAAAGCGTATGCGTTGGGGAGCAAAGAAAGAAGAATTCGTTCGCCCAGTACAATGGGTCGTCATGCTTCTTGGAGAAGAAGTTGTGTCTGGCGAAACTATGGGGATCACGCATGGCAACATGAGTCGTGGACACCGCTTCATGAGCACTGGTGAAATTCAAATTAATACGCCGTCTGAGTACGAAAGTAAGCTCAAAACTGAAGGCAAGGTCATGGTTAATTACGAAGAGCGTAAAGCCTTGATCAAATCTGGCGTAGAAAAAATAGCACTCACAGTAAATGGTATCGCGATTATCGATGATGATTTACTAGATGAAGTAAACTCACTGAATGAGTGGCCAACACCTTTACTTGGTAACTTCGATCACGATTTCTTAAGCGTCCCTGCAGAAGCGTTGATTTCATCGATGGCTGAGCATCAAAAATACTTCCACGTATTAGATGCTAACCAAAAAATCATGCCGCACTTCATTACGATCTCAAATATTGAGAGTAAAGATCCTGCGCAGGTTATCTCAGGTAACGAACGTGTTATTCGCCCTCGTCTTGCAGATGCTGCGTTCTTCTTTGAAACCGATAAGAAAACAAGCCTTGAGTCGAAACGTGAGTCGCTGAAAAACATCGTTTTTCAAACTAAATTGGGCACCGTATACGAAAAAACAGAACGTGTTGCCAAGTTGGCGCAACGCATTGCACAAGCAATTGGTAGCAATGAAGCTTATGCACTACGTGCTGGCGAACTAGCAAAATCAGACCTTGTTAGTGAAATGGTACTCGAGTTCACGGATCTTCAAGGTTTGATGGCATACCACTACGCACTCTTTGATGGCGAAGAAGAAGAGGTCGCTCTCGCACTGAACGAGCAATACATGCCAAAACAAGCTGGTGGTGAATTGCCAAGCACACATACGGGTTGCGCACTTGCCTTAGCAGAAAAGCTAGACTCGCTTGTTGGTTTGTTCGGTATTAACCAGCCACCAACCGGTACGAAAGATCCGTTTGCTCTGCGTCGCGCATCACTCGGCGTACTTCGTATCATTGTCGAGAAAGGACTTGATCTAGATCTGCGCGATCTAATCGCTTGGGCTGCAGAACAGCACAGCGCGCTCGAAAATAAAGAACTAGACACGCAACTTCTCGATTACTTGCTAGATCGATTCAGAGCTTGGTTCGATGACGAAGGCATTTCTGCGGAAGTATTCTTAGCGGTTAGTGCACGTAAGCCGACAAAACCAGTCGATTTCGACAACCGTATTCGCGCTGTCGCAGCATTCAGCGCGCTACCTCAAGCTGAGGCACTTGCCGCTGCCAACAAGCGTGTATCGAATATTCTTGCGAAAAACGAAGCAGAAGCGTCGTCTGAACTCAATGCATCACTCTTGAGTGAAGCGGCCGAGAAACAACTTGCGGACCAAGTAAGTGCATTAACAAGCAAGGTAGAGCCTTTGTTCAAAGCCGGTGATTATACACAGGCCTTGAAAGAACTGGCCGAGCTTCAGGCGAGCGTCGACGCTTTCTTCGACGACGTCATGGTTATGGCGGATGACATTGCGGTACGCAACAATCGAATTGCTCTGTTAAAACAACTTAGAGAGCTCTTCCTACAAGCTGCAGATATTTCATTACTCTCGCGCTAGTAAAAGCAAAACTAAAAACGGGCCTTATGGCCCGTTTTTTATTCCGAAACGCTTAATTCTAAAAACTCTTTCTTGATCGCTTTAACACCCTGATGAGGTGGTAAGCCAACATCATCACTGAACATTTGAGCGCGACCCACATTCTTAAGAGCCGGATGCAATCGTTTGAAGCCGTTCAAATCTCGCGTAATCGAAGTGACTAAAGCTTGCACTAAGCCCGCATCAACGCGCTCAGCACTTACTAAGTGAGCCGACACGCCAAAGGTTTTAACATCTTCGTCCATGCCTCGGTAACTCCCCCGAGGTATTTCCGCGGGCGCATAAATTTCAGATTGAGCTATCGCTCTATCTAGTTTTTTTGAACGAACAGGGACTAATACGCTATCGCAATCGGTAGTTGCCGACTTAACTGAGCTATTCGGCGTGCCAGCGATATACACCATCGCATCAAACTTGTCCTGACAAAGCGCCGTGGCTTGCTCATCTGCCCCAACAAAATGCACTTCAGAAAAATCAGAGTGCCACCAAGCTAATGATTTCATCAACCATTCCATCGTAGCTCTCTGCCCAGAACCTTCGCTTCCGATATTAACGCGCTTACCCTTCAAATCTTCTAACTTTCGAATGTTTGAGTCAGCTCTCGCCACAATGGTAAAAGGTTCATCATATAGTTTGATCACATGTCTCAAACCTGTATGCGGGCCATAAAACTTAAACTCCTCTGCCCCACTCCAGTCGTGCATCATCCAATCACTTTGCACAATGGCGAGATCAATATCGCCGCTACGTAAGCGCTTTAAATTTTCAAGTGACCCTTCTGAACTCTCTACAAAACAACGGACACCTTTGTTCTGCTTTTGCGTATTGAGCATCTGACAAATCGCGCCACCTGCTGGGTAATACACTCCGGTGACTCCACCTGTTGCCATCACTAAATGGGCTTCTTCAGCACTCAACAACGAAGAAACAAACAAGAGGAATAAGGGGAAGGCTCTTTTTATCATGTAAATATCATTTATTTTTTATTGTTCAAGCATTCAAGATTTAATAGAAACTCAAACCCTCATGCAAGAATTTATTGGCATGAACTAAAAATCTCGCCTATATACAGGATTCATCTGCGCACAAAAGAATAAAGCGCACCTGCCAAGGAGGCTCGATAACATGACAATAATCCAAAACCGTTCCATTCAATTTGCGAACAGCACGCTCATGCGGCACTTTTCCCTTCCGACTTTACGCGCATGTTATGGCATCGGCTTAGCAATCATGTTCCCAATCGGATGGGTTGTTTTACAATGGATAGCAGGTCGAAACCCTTTCTCTAATGTCTCGTTCGATATTCTTTTGTATGGCTACATTACATGCATGAGCGCAATCGTTTTCGCGGGGTTTGGTTACATCATTGGAAAACGTGAACAAACAATGACAGACCTAGCATTAAGCGATGGTCTGACCGGCTTGTATAACAAACGTTATTTCCAAACTCGGCTCGATCAAGAGTTCGAGCGCTATCAACGCTACAACACACCAATGTCTTTAATTCAAATAGACTTAGATCATTTCAAACGTGTCAACGATACTTGGGGTCATCAAGCCGGCGACATGGTTCTTAAAGAAGTTTCTAAACTCATACTTGATAATTTACGAACGGGTGAGATTACCGCACGCATTGGGGGCGAGGAAGTCTGCATTATTGTCTGTAATTCTCAGTCTAACGAAGCCTTTCAGTTAGCAGAACGTTTAAGAAAAAGGATCAAAGAACTACGTCTTCAATGGAATGGAGAGGAAATTCGAATCAGCGCCTCATTTGGTATTGCTCAAGCAAGTCCAAATGTTCTTACTAAATGGCAGCTATATGAACGCGCCGACAAAGCACTATACCAAGCTAAGAAACACGGTCGCGACCTGACCTTCATCCACGATGAAAGCACTAGCTCCAGAGCTACTGAAGTTGCGTAAGCGATAGTCCTCGTTCACGCAACAACTCAACAACACCTGCTGGCCCATCTAAGTGGCCAGCGCCCACCACAACGAAACACACACGCGTTTGCATACATGCAACAATTTTATCGGCCATCGTGCGATTTCGCTCAAAAAACAGTTTTTCAAAATAAGGTTTCAATTCGGGAAAATCACGCATTGGTTCAGCAATAACCATGTTATAAAGAGCAACTCCATCCGAGTTTTTCCATGCCGCTTCTATCGCTTGCCATTGTTCTTGGTAGTCCGCCATCGCGAGTAATGATTGCCCAAACACTGCTTCATTTATCGGTAAGTGTTCAAGCAATTCCATTTGAAAGGCAAGCCCCTCTAACTCTTCGACCGGTTTTTTATACTGCGCTCGATCAAGGAAATAACGGTCAATGCCATAACTCGCTTCATAGCCGAGCGACTGAGCTTGGAGAGCGGCTAAGCTCAGTCCAAGAAAACCAGGCCGGTATGATCCAAACAAAGCGTCAGGTTCACTGATACCCAAAGCACGAAACATCATTTCAATACGTTCAACCAAGGGTGCAGAAAGTTCATCGCGATAATGCACGCCTTCTGGATATAGAGCATATTTTGACATCAATGCATTCATATCAGCCTCTGAAACGCGACTTTCATCCGCTTCCACCAAGAGAACATCTGACTTTGTAAAACGATCAAGAATCTTCTTGTCGAATGGATAAAAGCTGCTATTTGCCATGTGAACCGCCCCTATCAAGTAAGCACTTGCATACTTGTCAGAGTCTTTTTTTACATCCCAGCTCAAACCAACATAAGACTCTCGCGCCAGAACAGAGCAAGAAAAGACGAGAACAATCAAAGCCAACAAAGGCGCTTTCATAACTGGCTATTCCTCTTCCAGACTAATACCCAAATTACTAACACCGTCATCATGAGCCAAAGTTCGAATTTGTATCATCAGATCTTTTGAAAGTTTATCGGCGCTGCGCAGTATGTCGCATAACTCCTGCTGAAAAGAAAACTCTCTCGCCATCAAATCATGCTTCTCAAAAAGACGAATCAAATCATTTTCATCTAAGCCTTCGCCTTCAGAGAATTCGAGAAACTCTGTCACGCTCGTAATAGATAATTGACTACCTTCCTCTGCTCTCTTCTTATCTCGATTCAAAGCAGAGAGAAGCGCGAGCTCCCATAGACTTAAGCCAAGATTGCAAGGAATGGCTCCGAATGCAGTTTCTGCATCTTCGACAAAGTGCGCGGCCACCGTATCAAGGCACAAGACCAAACTTTCATCATTGGGCGCCATGACTCCAGACTGCCAACTCGAATCAAGTAAAGAGGAAAAGCCCTTAGGAAAAAATTCAGGATCAACATCGAGACGATCAGTACTCTCTAAAAACAAACGAATATTTGGTAAAGAGCGCTCTACCAGAGCCAATAGAAAAGCCGTCTCTCTCCATCCAGACAAAGCCTTTACCGATTTCATTAATTTTTTAGGGTTCATAGTTGTTTGTTCCTAAACAAAACTTTACCAATACGCGGCACATGTCTATTGCAATGCTGCATAAAAAGCCATTATAAAAAGAAGTTGAAAATCGCTTCATCAAGAGAATAAAGAGAGTAACAATGAAATTAGAATCACTAGCATTACATCATGGCTACGAATCCGAAGCTACTACCAAATCTGCTGCTGTACCGATCTATCAAACCACATCATTTACCTTCGACAACACCCAACACGGCGCAGATCTGTTTGACCTGAAAGTACCCGGGAATATCTATACGCGAATCATGAACCCAACCACAGGCGTGTTAGAGCAACGAATCGCGGAAATGGAGGGTGGCATCGGTGCGTTGGCGGTTTCATCTGGCATGTCGGCCATCACATACTCTATTCAATGCTTAACTCGTGCTGGAGATAACATAGTGAGCACGAGTCAATTATATGGTGGCACTTACAATCTGTTTGCTCATACTTTTCCGCAACAAGGAATAGAAGTAAAAATGTGTGACCATCGAGATTTCGAGAAAATGGAATCCTTGATTGATGATAAAACTCGCGCACTGTTCTGTGAATCGATTGGAAATCCCGCCGGCAACATTGTTGATATCAAAAAGCTATCTGAGATAGCGCATCGTCATGGCATTCCAGTTATCGTCGACAATACCGTTGCAACACCTTACATCTGCCAGCCTTTCAAACTTGGCGCCGATATCGTTGTTCACTCTCTAACAAAATACATTGGCGGCCACGGCCTAGCGATCGGTGGCGCCATTGTTGACTCAGGGAATTTTGATTGGGCGGCAAACAAAGAGCGCTTCCCTCTATTTAATGAACCTGATCCGTCATACCATGGTGTGGTCTATACCGAGGCAATGGGTCCTGCTGCCTTTATTGGCCGCTGTCGCGTCGTTCCTCTTCGTAATACCGGTGCCGCATTATCGCCGCATAATGCCTTCTTGATTCTCCAGGGCTTGGAGACCTTAGGCCTTCGTATGGAACGTCACTGCAACAATGCCGAGCGTGTGGCTGAACATCTTGCAAGCCATCCCAAAGTAACTTGGGTTAACTATGCAGGTTTGCCGACCAGTCCTTACTATGAAAACTGTAAAACCTTATGTGGCGGACGCGCCTCAGGCATACTCAGCTTTGGCATCAAAGGAGGCAAAGAAGCCGGTACACGATTTATCGATGCCTTGCAGATGATTCTTCGCCTCGTAAATATTGGCGATGCGAAATCTCTTGCTTGTCATCCAGCTTCAACGACTCACCGTCAACTTGATGCAGAAGAACTAGCTGCGGCAGGAGTGAGTGAAGATCTAGTACGAATTTCTGTAGGGATAGAACATATTGACGATATTATCGCCGATATAGATCAGGCGCTCGAGCAAGCATAACTCGATTGCTTAATACCAAACTTTAGAAACGAAAAGGGAGCGTTATTACACTCCCTTTTTTGAATCTAAGCTCTCATTTGACTTAGGTTTTCGGCAAGGTCACCCCAGTCTGGCCTTGATACTTACCACCGCGATCACGATAGCTAGTCTCACACACTTCGTCCGACTCAAAGAACAACATTTGTGCAACGCCTTCGTTTGCATAAATTTTTGCAGGCAAATTCGTAGTGTTCGAAAACTCAAGCGTTACATGCCCTTCCCATTCTGGCTCCAAAGGCGTGACATTTACGATAATGCCACAACGTGCGTACGTTGATTTGCCAAGACAAACAGTCAGCACGCTTCTTGGAATACGAAAATATTCCACGGTACGCGCTAATGCAAAAGAGTTCGGAGGGATAATACAAACGTCACTATCGATATCAACAAAGCTCGTTTCATCGAAATTCTTCGGATCTACCGTTGCAGAATGTACGTTCGTAAAGATCTTAAATTCGCTCGAGCAACGTACATCATACCCGTAGCTAGATGTGCCATAAGAAATGATACGCCCATCATTTCCTTCACGTACTTGTCTCGGCTCAAAAGGTTCAATCATGCCCTCTTGCTCAGCCATTCGACGAATCCACTTATCAGACTTTATCGCCATCGGTTTTCCCCACTATTCAAATTGCGAGCAATCATACAGCGAGAGCATGCGAGAAAAAAGACTCCCGCCGTGCACAAAACTGGAACTTGCTCAAAAAACGCGCAATAATCAGTGATTCGGAACAGGATGTATTCGAGAAACGTCAATGCTCATGCCAAAGGCGATATTATGGACAAAAAAGGCATCAAACTACTACGCCCTCAAAAGCTAGGTGACCGTTTAGCGTGGTACTTCATTTCCATCGGTTTAATTTTCACACTCGCCGTCTTCATCACCCTCATTGAATACGAAAACCGAATACATACCGAAAAAATCCAAAGTAGCAGTAAAGAAGCCGTCGGCGCAATCAAAGCGCAATTAGAACGCAATTTATGGAATGTCGACGATGAAGGCGTTCAAACACTTCTTGATGGTTTCTCTAGATCTCCAGCAATTACCGGAGTTCAATTAACAGACGAAAATGGTTTTGCAAAACGTTCAGGTAATTTTGAAGATACTGACGCCGACCTTGAGCAAGTCCTTTACTACGAACAACAATACCTAGGCACCCTTCAAGTACAAACAAGCAATACCTATTTAAACCACGAGTTTGTCGACAGAATTAAACTGCTAGGCATCGCAGCCGCAATTTTTATCGGCTTATTCGCATGCTTTCTTCAAATCATCGTTCGTCGACTTGTGACCGATCACTTGGTCACAATTAGTACCGCCACACGAGATATAGAGCGAACGAAACAAAATCAATATACGCCTATTAAGCTGAATCGTTCCCCGATCAACGATGAATTAACCGATCTAGTTCAGGCATTGAATCAGGCACAGCAGCAAGCGATTGAATTCCGCCAAGCACGCGAGTCATATGAGAATCAATTGGAATATCAGGCAAGTAATGACGCTCTCACTCATTTGCCTAATCGACGTCATATCGAAAAACATCTCACCAATGAAATGGAAAAAATCTCGAAACAAACAGGAGCAAATCGCTTAGCCTTATTCTTTATTGACTTAGATGGATTCAAAGAAGTGAATGACAGTCTAGGCCACAGTGTTGGCGACCGCGTTCTTCAAGCAAGTGCGAAACGTTTAAAAGAACTTATTGCCAATAATAACAATGGCTACGTCGCGCGTTTTGGGGGCGATGAATTCATCGCTACATGCTCCTGCAATACAAAGCGCGAAGCCGAAGATATTGCGGAATCAATCATTCATTCATTTCGTGAAAACTTTGCGCATAACAATGCACAACTGCAGCTCGGGTGTAGTTTAGGTACAGTGTTTTTCCCTGATGATGGTGTAACAACAGAAGAATTGATTCGCAAAGCAGATACCGCGATGTATCACGCCAAAAACTCAGGACGTAATACTTTCGCCTTTTTTGAACCCAGCATGTTGCAAGACGTCATGCTCAAAAACACGATCAAGAACAAACTCCAAAATGCGCTACGCGACGAAAAGCTCGAAATTTATTATCAGCCACTGATTAATCTCAGAGACATGTCGATTAGTGGCTTTGAGGCATTATTGCGCTGGGAAGATGAAGACTTAGGAGAAGTGAGACCCGATCTTTTTATTCCCATTGCTGAACAAACTGGATTGATATTCCATCTCGATCGCTGGGTATTAAGGACCGCATCAAAGCAAGTCAAAATCTGGCGCGACAAATTCGATCGACCCTTCAATTTATCCGTAAACTTCAGCCCAACGAACTTCCATCATCGTGAGATGATGCCTTGGATTCATAACGATCTCGCCCAAGAAAGCGGGCTTGAGTGGGTCGAATTAGAAGTAACCGAACGTCTGGTTCTTAATTACGATGACAACGTAATACAAGGTTTGGAGGAACTACTGAAACTTGGTATCAGCTTCAGTATTGATGACTTTGGGACAGGCTACTCATCACTCGGTTACATCAAAAAGTTCAGTCATATTTTGTCGAAGATCAAAATTGATCGCTTATTCGTGCACGAAATCATCAATCACAGCTCTGACCGCGCATTAGTGCAAAGTATCGTGACGCTTGCTAAAAGCTTGAATATAGAAGTATTAGCAGAAGGGGTAGAGTCTCGTCGCCAAGAAGACGTACTTATTCAATTAGGCTGCGACTACGCCCAAGGATTTATTTATGAAAAACCCTTGGGCGTTGATGATATTCCCGAGTTTTTAGATACATGGCTGAAAACACCACGTGTCGTTCGTAGCTATTAATCGGTCGATACAATAATTTCGGGGAAGTTTCCTTTAGCATCTTGCGTTTGTTTCGAGATTTCGGCCCCAACTTTTCGCGCAATGTCTTTATATAGCAGAGCGACTTCACTGTCTGGTTCTGCTGTCACTGTCGGAGCACCAGCATCCATATGTTCACGAATGGTTTGATGCAGAGGCATTTCACCCAACACAGTTGTGTCATAAGCTTCCGCAATGCGTCGACCACCACCTTCACCAAATAATGGTTCATGATGACCACACGCACTGCAAATATGCATACTCATATTTTCAATAACGCCAAAGACTGGAATGTTCACTTTGCGGAACATTTCGATTCCTTTTTTACAATCTAACAACGCTATATCTTGAGGCGTCGTTACGACAATCGATCCTGTCACGGGTACTTTTTGCGCCAAGGTCAACTGGATGTCACCCGTTCCAGGTGGCATATCAATGATCAGGTAATCTAAATCGTTCCAACGTGTTTGCGTTAATAATTGCATCAGCGCGCCACTTACCATTGGTCCTCGCCATACAACTGGAGTTTTATCTGTCACAAGGTAAGCCATGGACATCGACTGAATACCATGCGCTTCGATCGGCACAAACATTTTATCTTCGTAGGTTTCTGGGCGTGCATCTTCAGCAATGCCTAACATCATGCCAACACTCGGGCCGTAAATGTCCGCATCCAAGATGCCAACACTAGCACCTTCCTGTGCAAGCGCTAATGCTAGATTCACAGCACTAGTACTCTTACCTACCCCACCTTTACCAGAGGCAACCGCAATAATGTTTTTAACATTGCTTAAACTCGGCAAGTTATTCTGGGCCTCGTGCGCAAGCACGCGTTGTCCCACTTGGACATCTACACTCGCTACCCCATCTAAATATTCAATCTGAGTACTGAGCAGTTGCTGCACTGCGCCGTGTAACCCTAAGCTTGCATAGGGCAGTTCTATACGAACCGAGACCTTTCCGTCTATCTCCTCAACCGATTTAACTGCACCAATGTCATACAAATTTTGTTGTAAATAAGGGTCGATGTATTGCGCAATCGCATCCTTTAATTCTTCAGCGTTGACCTGACTCATAACTTATCCCCTTATACATAACACTGACTTGAAAGTTGGCTTCACCCCTCCACTAAATCGAGGCAGATAAAAAAAATTCAAGCTTATAAAGCGAATCTAAGCATATAAGCGTAAGAAAGATGAAAAGTATCGCTTAGATCGGTATGATAGCGCCGCATTTTTCTGTGCTAGGCTCATGCAGCTTAGCAGTGCGATCACAACCTCCTTTTGAATGTTTGAGAGACTTATTCAGTGCGTAAAATTCTTGTTACTAGTGCTCTACCCTATGCGAACGGCCCGATTCACTTAGGCCATTTACTTGAGTATATTCAAACGGATATTTGGGTACGTTTTCAAAAGAGCCGCGGAGAACAATGTACTTATGTGTGTGCCGATGATGCGCATGGCACTGCCATCATGTTACGCGCCGAAAAAGAAGGCATTACACCAGAACAACTAATTGATCGCATCAACCAAGAGCACCAGCGCGACTTTGCTGGATTTTCAGTCGGTTTTGATAACTACTATTCAACGCATTCACCTGAAAACCAAACGCTCGCAGAATCAATCTACACCGCACTAGACAAAAACGGAAAGATCGCCCGTCGTAGCATTACGCAAGCATACGACCCTGAAAAAGAACTGTTCCTAGCAGACCGTTTTGTTAAAGGAACCTGCCCGAAATGTGGCGCTGAAGATCAATATGGTGATAACTGCGAGAACTGCAGTGCAACCTATTCACCAATGGAGTTGATCAACCCTGTTTCTGTAATTTCTGGTGCTACACCAATTGAAAAAGACTCTGAACACTTCTTTTTCAAACTTCCTGAATTCCAAGACTTTTTAAGCGAATGGACACGCAGTGGCACGCTGCAAGATCAAATCGCAAATAAGCTTTCTGAATGGTTAGATGCCGGACTTCAAGAGTGGGATATCTCGCGTGATGCGCCATATTTCGGTTTTGAAATTCCGGAGCAACCAGGCAAGTACTTCTACGTTTGGCTAGATGCTCCGATCGGTTACATGGCGAGTTTCAAAAATCTCTGTGATCGTCGTGACGATCTGGATTTTGACGAATATTGGAAGAAAGACTCAATCACAGAGCTATACCACTTTATTGGTAAAGACATTATTAACTTCCATGCTTTGTTCTGGCCAGCAATGCTGAGCTGCGCTGACTATAGAACGCCTACTGCCGTTCATGCGCACGGTTTTGTCACTGTTAACGGCAAAAAAATGTCGAAATCTCGTGGGACATTTATTAAAGCAAGCACCTATCTTGAACATCTAGATCCAGAGTACTTACGTTATTACTTCGCGGCAAAATTAACGTCGAATGTCGATGATCTCGACTTAAACCTCGAAGATTTTGCTCAGCGAGTTAATTCGGATTTGGTTGGCAAGGTCGTCAATATTGCGAGCCGTTGCGCAGGATTTATCACTAAAAAGTTCGATGGACAATTGGCTGCTCAAGCAAACAACGAGCTGCTGCAGCAATTCATCGAAGCCGGTGATCAAATCGCTGATTTCTATGAAGGCCGAGAGTTTGGTAAAGCCGTACGTAAAATTATGGAGCTTGCGGATATCGCAAACCAATATATCGATGAACAGGCACCATGGGTTGTTGCAAAAGATCCTGAGCAGAGCGAGCTTCTGCACGAGATCTGCTCCAACGGCATCAACATGTTCCGCCAGTTAATGACGTATCTTGGCCCAATTTTGCCTGTCATGCGTGAAAAATCAGAGGCCTTTCTTAATACAGAATTATCGTGGGATGCGCGAGAAACTCTCCTGACAGCGCATGCTATTACGAAGTTCAAGCCACTTATGACACGTGTCGAAATGCCTAAAATCGATTCTATGCTTGAGGCTTCAAAAGAAGCGGCAGCTGCCGAAGCGCAATTAGGTAAGAAATACGATGCGCCGGCCAAACAAGAAAATAATGCCGAGCCGATTGCAGACGAAATTGAGTTTGATGACTTCGCCAAAGTTGATTTACGCGTAGCCCTTATCAAAAACGCTGAACACGTTGATGGTGCGAAAAAACTACTCAAGCTAACGCTTGATTTAGGCTTCACCGAAAAACAAGTGTTCTCAGGTATCAAGTCTGCCTATGCGCCTGAAGATCTCGTTGGTAAGCATACGGTGATGGTTGCCAACCTCAAACCAAGAAAAATGAAGTTCGGTATGTCTGAAGGTATGGTTCTAGCAGCTGGCCCTGGTGGCAAAGACATTTGGCTTCTTGAACCTCATGAAGGCGCTCAGCCTGGCATGCGAATTATGTAAGACGCCTGAGAAGTAAGCAGCATGACGGAATATCTACTCATATTAGTGAGCACAATTTTGGTCAACAACTTTGTGCTCGTGCAGTTCCTCGGTTTATGCCCATTCATGGGTGTATCGAATAAGCTTGAGACGGCAATGGGGATGTCCTTTGCGACAACCTTCGTGCTTACTTTGTCTTCAGTGTGTGCGTATCTCGTATACACCTATCTACTAGAACCTTTCGATCTTGCGTATTTGCAGACGATCTCTTTCATTCTAGTTATTGCAGTTGTCGTGCAATTCACAGAACTCGTTGTACGCAAAACAAGCCCTTTGTTGTACCGCGTACTGGGTATTTTCCTTCCGTTGATCACAACAAACTGCGCAGTACTTGGCGTTGCTTTACTCAACATCAAAAAGCAAAACGGATTTGTCGAATCCATTCTGTATGGCTTCGGCGCAGCGATTGGTTTTTCTCTCGTTATGATATTGTTTTCGGCGATGCGAGAACGTCTTGCGTTCGCTGATATTCCGAATGCATTTAAAGGCTCAGCTATCGGAATGATCACCGCTGGTCTTATGTCATTAGCATTTATGGGCTTTACCGGATTGGTGGCGTTCTAATGTCCATTGCAGTAACCGCAATTATCGTTTTATTAAGCTTAGCCGTAGTCTTTGGTGCGATTTTAGGATTTGCAGCGATACGTTTTCGTGTAGAAGGCAACCCTGTCGTTGATCAAATTGATGATCTACTACCCCAAACTCAATGTGGACAATGTGGTCACCCAGGATGCCGCCCATATGCTGAAGCCATCTCAAATGGTGAAGACATTAATAAGTGTCCGCCTGGTGGTGAAGCAACGATCCAAGCTCTTGCAGATCTTTTAGATGTCGAGCCTTTACCACTCGATGCAGAGCATGGTGAAGAAAAAGCGAAGCAAGTCGCCGTCATTCGCGAAGACGAATGCATTGGCTGTACCAAATGCATTCAGGCGTGTCCGGTCGATGCGATATTAGGCGCAGCCAAGCACATGCATACGGTCATCGCATCAGAATGCACAGGCTGTGATCTGTGTATTGAGCCTTGCCCAGTCGACTGTATCGACATGGTTGAAGTAGACAATGGCATTGCAGGTTGGCACTGGTCAGCACCGCAGTCGTCGATCATAACGACAGATAAAGGTGCAGCATAATGGCAAAGCTTCGTATTGCGCATAATAATTCACGCACACTGCATGATTTTCACGGCGGTATACACCCTGAAGAAAACAAGACACAAAGTACCCAACTAGATATACAAAAAGCGAGTCTACCTTCGACACTCATCGTTCCGCTTCAACAACACGTAGGGAAGTCCGCAAAGGTCCTTGTGAACGCTGGCGACCGAGTTCTGAAAGGCCAATTAATTGCAGACGCAGATGGTGTAATCAGCGCCTGTGTGCACGCACCAAGCTCTGGTGTGGTTCGAGAAATAAGCGATCAAGCCATTGCACACCCATCAGGATTAAGCGCTCCATGTGTTGTCATTGATACCGACGGCGAAGATCAATGGTGCGAACTAGAAGCACATGAAGATTATCTAAATCTTGAGCGCGAAAAAGTCCTTAAGTGTATTCGTCGTGCGGGCGTTGCTGGCATGGGCGGAGCTGGCTTTCCAAGTGAAGTAAAACTCCACCCAGCAAACCAAAAGAAACTCAAGACACTGGTCATTAATGGTGTGGAGTGCGAGCCGTATATCACCTCCGATGACATGTTAATGCGCACCTATGCCGACGAAATGCTACGCGGCATAGAGATCATGGCGCGCCTACTTGAGCCGCAACATATCGTATTAGCGATCGAAGACAACAAGGCTGAAGCTTATACCGCAATTCAAGAAGCACTTGCCGAACATCAAGGCCATACTAGTGCCAGCCAATACACGATTGAACTTGCAGTCATCCCCACTAAATACCCATCTGGTGGTGAAAAACAGCTTATCTATATTCTGACAGGTGAAGAAGTGCCTAGCGGCGGCATCCCTGCCGATATCGGCGTCGTATGCCAAAATGTCGCAACGGCTCGTGCAGTGTATCGCGCAGTTCGCTACGGAGAGCCATTGATCTCGCGCATCACAACGCTCACCGGTGATCAGTTCAAAAAATCATGCAATGTTGAATCGCTTATCGGTACACCGATGTCGCACTTGCTCCAGGAATTTCAGTTTCAAGATAGTCGCGATGCGCGCTTAATCATTGGCGGTCCAATGATGGGTTACACCATCGAACAGCTCGATACGCCGGTCGTTAAAACAACAAACTGTATTCTTGCGCCGTCTGCCAAAGAGTTGCCATTTGAAGATCAAGCTCAAGCCTGCATCCGCTGTGGCCTTTGTACAGAAGCCTGCCCAGCAGAGTTATTGCCTCAGCAACTATATTGGTTCTCTCGTTCTGCCGAGTATGAAAAAGCTGAACAGCACAATCTATTTGATTGCATCGAATGTGGCGCCTGTGCCTATGTTTGTCCTAGTTCCATTCCACTCGTTCAGCACTACCGACACGCAAAAGGTGAGATAAAAGCAAAACGCCTGGACACAGACAAATCAGAAAAAGCCCGTATTCGTTTTGAAGCACGCCAAGAACGTTTAGAACGTGAAGCGCAAGAAAAAGAAGCGAAACGAAAAGCACGCGCAGAAGCAGCAGCGAAATTACAAGCCGAGAAAAAAGCAGCGGCAGCCAATGCCGAATCTGTTGATCCAAAAAAAGCCGCTATTGAAGCAGCATTAGCGCGCAAAAACGCGAGCAAAGCAGAAACCGTTTCGGCACAAGTCTCCGTTGAAGAATTACAAGGCAACTTAGACAAAGCCCAAAGCAAGCTCGATAAGATGATCGATGCACTCGAAGATGCCAAGGCCAATGCACCGGATAATGTTGCCAAACTGCAGCGCGCGGTCGAGAAAAATCAACTACGCGTGAATCAGGCGAAACAAGCACTAGAAAAAGCGCAAACCGTTAGCGCGCCAACACCACAAGCGGTCCCAGAAGTGTCCCTTGAAACGCTGCAAAGCAATGTCGATAAAGCGCAGGCGAAACTCGATAAGATGATCGATACGCTCGAAGATGCAAAAGCTAACGCACCCGAGAATGTCGAAAAATTCCAACGCGCCGTTGATAAAAATAAAGCTCGCGTAGAACAAGCGAAGCAAGCATTGAACGATGCACAAGCGGCCTCATCAGAGAATAAACCAGAGCCGAAAACTGAAACAGTCCCTGTTGAGGTATTAGAAGCTAATCTAGAAAAAGCGCAGGCCAAACTCGATAAGATGATCGATACGCTCGAAGACGCAAAAGCTAATGCTCCCGAGAACATCGAAAAATTCCAACGCGCCGTTGATAAAAACAAAGTGCGTGTAAAAGCCGCGCAAGACGCACTAGCACAAGCGAAGAGCCAAGAGGTTGAAAATTAAATGGGACTACTTACTCGAAGCTCACCACATACTAAACAAAATCAAAGCACCTCTAGCATCATGCGCTGGGTTATCCTGTTATGTATTCCGGGCTTGATCGCGCAAACTTACTTTTTCGGCTGGGGCAACCTACATAATGTGCTCCTTTGCAGTATTACCGCAGTGCTCAGCGAAGCTGCTATTTTAGCCTTACGCAAACGTCGTATCGGTTTTTACTTAAGTGATTACAGTGCCTTGCTGACAGGGGTGCTGCTAGGAATAGCGCTACCACCATTAGCGCCATGGTGGATAAGCGTGATTGCCGCAAGTTTCTCAATTATCTTTGTGAAGCAACTCTATGGCGGTCTGGGCTACAACCCGTTCAACCCGGCTATGGCTGGCTATGCGCTCGTGCTCATCTCCTTCCCTCTTGCTATGACGAGCAACTGGGCAAGCCCGACCACACTTCAAGAAAATTTCCCTAGCGTCCAACAAACGCTCGCTAGCATTTGGGAAATAGAGAATGCTCCCGACGGATACTCTGGCGCGACACCCTTAGACGTATATAAGCATGAGGTGAAAGCGAGCACTTATGAAGCGATTACCAGCCAAGACATCTTTGGTTCGGGAATCGTTCTTGGTTGGGAATGGGTAAATGTAGCCTTCTTACTTGGCGGTCTTGGTCTTCTGGCACTAAGAATCATACCTTGGCAGACACCTGCAGGCGTATTACTCGGCTTAGCACTTCCAGCAATTTTATTTTCGTCTAACCCCGACCAAGCCGTGCCATTAAGTATTCACTTACTTGCGGGTGCGACGATGTTTGGTGCTTTCTTTATCGCAACGGACCCAGTCTCTTCATCAACAACACCACGCGGTCGTTTTATTTTTGGTCTAGGTGTTGGCTTATTTACCTACATTATTCGAACCTGGGGCTCTTACCCTGATGCAATTGCTTTCGCTGTGCTACTGATGAACTTTGCAGCCCCCCTAATCGATGTCTATACGCAACCGCGAACCTTTGGCCATAACAAAGCAAAACGCGGCCCTAAGGCGAAGGTATAAGAATTATGAGCGATATGGATCAAAACGATCAGCCAAACAAAACGCCAAGTACTTTTCAGTCAGCAGTGCGTGCTGCGATTGGTCTCGGCTTATTCGCTATATTAACGGCTGGCTTAGTCGCACTTGTACAAACCAATACGAGTGAACGAATCGCTGAACAAGAAAAGAAAGCTCGTCTAGCGGCCTTATACGCCCTTGTTCCTGAATCTCTGCGTAGCAATGACCTTCTCGCTGATAGCTATTTACTAAGCTATCAAGGCGTCGAACGAGAAGTATTCCTTGCAAAGAAAGATTCGCGTACGACAAGCTTAATTTTCCCATGGACTGCGCCCGATGGTTACACCGCTCCGATTGAGTTACTTATTGCTGTAGGTATTGACGGAGAGTTAATCGGCGTCAGAGTGCTTACTCACAAAGAAACACCAGGGCTTGGCGATAAAATTGAATTGAGCAAGTCAGATTGGATTCTAAGTTTTAACGAAAAGTCTCTATCAAACACAGATACCGAAGCATGGAATGTTAAAAAGGATGGTGGCGAATTCGATCAACTCACCGGCGCGACCATCACTCCACGTGCCATTGTTTCGGCGGTATACGACGCTCTAACTTTTTTCGAGACACACCAAGATCAGCTTTTATCTCAAGCACCAAAATCTAAGCTGAGTCTTTAAAGCCATATTAGGCAGGAATAACGATGTCGAATTTAACTGAAATCAAAACCCTAAGTAAGAATGGTCTCTGGTCTAATAATCCAGCAATCGTTCAATTACTCGGTTTGTGCCCGCTGTTAGCCGTAACAGGAACCGTCGTCAATGCGATTGGTCTTGGCTTAGCAACGATGCTGGTATTGTTGATGTCGAATATCGCGGTGTCTTTGATTCGGAACTATGTGAACGACTCTATTCGCCTTCCTGCTTTCGTAATGATTATTGCTTCGCTCGTAACTTGCGCGGAGCTACTCATGCAAGCCTTTACCTATGAGTTGTACCAGATTCTAGGCATTTTCATTCCGTTAATCGTAACTAACTGTGCGATTTTAGGACGTGCCGACGCCTATGCTAGTAAGAACAATCCACTTTTCGCCGCAGTTGATGGCTTTATGATGGGCTTAGGATTTCTCATCGTGTTGGTTCTTTTGGGCGCGGCACGCGAAGTGATTGGCCAAGGAACATTATTTAGCAACATGCACCTCATTTTCGGTGACATGGCGCATGCTTGGGAGATTACACTTGTCGATGATTACAGTAACTTCCTGTTTGCGATATTGCCTCCGGGAGCCTTCGTCGGCATGGGTCTAATCATCGCCCTGAAAAACTGGATAGACACAGAAGTTGAGCGCCGAAAAGTGTCCAATACAGAGCAAATAAAGGGCTCAAAACGCGTTCGAGTAACAGGAAATATTTCCTAAATTTCTATTTTGAGCATTCCCAAAATCTTGTACTAGACTTGCTTCCACATTAAGTCAGTAGAGATGTTTTTTGATGGGTGCACAAAAAGTCGTGTTTTTTCACGCTGCAGGACGCGATAGCTCGAGTTACGGCGAGTTAAATGAACTCGAAGGATCACTGCATCTCACACTTCCTACCGACACAGCATCATTAAGCTCAAATGACGATGTTGTGAAAGGCATTGCGCATCATCCGCACGCCATTCTTTTCGATATCGTCGAAAACGTTGACTACCACGCTCTCATTGACCATCTAGAGCAGAGCTTCCCCGAAAACACCCCAACAATGCTGGGCTTTATCGATGATTCACTAGAGCAGAAGCCCTGTAACATGTTAACCACCTTGCCTTTGGATAGTTATATCGGACACAACTGGGAAAAAAAGCGGGTGGAAAATAAGCTTCAGTCGTTTGTGAAGCTAAAAAAACATAACCAAGAACTTCAAGATCAATTAAAAACAAGCACTGATACTGCATTAACAGCAATGCGGGCAGCATCAGAAATTGGCTTACTAATGCAATTAGTCGAATGGTTGCAAGAATCGAGCAGCATCGATGATGTGGCAAACGCTCTGTTCCGACTATGCAACAGCATGGAGTTGTCGACCTATACCCTAATTCTCGACAACAACGAACGACATTATTACCCAGAGGGCGCTGTTCACGAGGCCGCTAAAAAGATTCTTGATGAAGCGATTACAACGGACATTCGTGTTCTTTCAAAGAATCGCATTTTAGTTTTCAAACTCGAATATCTTGTTATGGTTGTGACAAATGCTCCTTGGGAAGATCAAGAAAAGTACGGTCGATTACGCGACATTCTGTTGCAAGGCGCAGCTCTGGCTGAAGCAAAAGCCCGAACCATCGCCGTCAATAACTTGATTAATAGTCAGCATGACCAAGTGAATTCAATTATGGATTTAATCAAATCGGTCTCGGCAGAAACTCAGATGTATGCGCGCGATATTATGAAGAATCTATCGGACGAGTTACACATCGCCGCGATGACTTTAGATCTCACAGAAGAACAAGAAGCGAAGCTGCTGCAACTCTCAAGTGAAGCCTTTGATTCAATGGAAGTGCTCTATCAAAATAGCGATGCCTTAGAATTGCACTTTCATAGTCTAATCAGCTCGATCACAGCGGTAGAAGCATTAACAAAAAATGTCGTCACAAAATCTGAACCAGAACCACCAAGTGACGACGACGTAGAACTCTTCTAGGCTCTTTTTAACATTGTTTACAGCATTCGCTGACAACCATGTCACGTTCATCTCATTACACGCTTGCCGTGCTTTACCCCTGTTTGTAGGATAGCGCTCTCGAAAGCTAACTTATTTATAAGGGAATGTTTCTTCGATGAAGAAGTTGATCATCACCAGTCTTGTGGCCATGACTGTTTTGTTTAGTGGCTGCTCATCATTTCAAAAAGAGCGCGATCTTGAATTGTATCTAGTCGGTGCTGCACTCACTTATGCGGCGGGCAAACACATTTGTCGAACAAGTAACCACGATGAAAAGTGTGGTCTTGGCGCAGCTGCAGCTTTCGTTATCTGGTATTAAGAACCACTTTCTTGTGAAGCGCGAGGTTGAGCCAGCCAGCGCTTCAAAAGCGATTTATCTTGCAGATAAGGCTCTAGCGCTTTCGACCAAAAGTTCATTCCTGCTTCATATTGTCCTTGGCATAAGCCATCACTACTCGCCACGCGAATACCTTGAGCATCATAAGCTTGCATAATGCAAAGCACTTGGCTTAATCGGTACTCATCCGCCGCAAACTCATTTTTGAATCGCTGCGCCTCAATTGATGCGACAGCACGATCAATTAGCAAAAACTCTTCTGCAGCATCTAGTAAATAGTCTTGGCCGACACGTTCATCGTTGAGCAAAATGATGGTTGCCAAGGCATCAACTCGCTCGGCCTCCCAGCCGGTAATGCGCAATGACTGCTCAACTGAAATCGCACGAATTAGCTCCACTAAAAAATAGAACTGTAAGGTTGTATTAAAAATAGTGTTCTGTACTTCTGGCTGATGTGGAAAGCGCGCTTGTAGATCATCATTCACGCGATAGAGATTAGATAGGGGCAGATAAACACGACGCTCACTTTGCTCATAATAGGCATAGGGGCGCGCCGACACTTCTATCCTAATAGGCTCGTCTAACGACAATTGCTTAGTGACAAAAGACTCTATTGGTAAAGAGAAGTCGTCAAAAATACGCTCGTTTAGGCGGCTATAATCTAAAGCGTATGCAGGCTCGCTCCACGAGATTAATGCATTCTCATCAGCCAAAACTGGTTTGGCAAAAAGCAATACAAACAGAAGAGTGAGCCGCATAAACATCATCATGCTAACCGTTTAATAATCTAGCAGCGTCTTTTGCAAAGTACGTCAGAATGGCATCGGCACCAGCACGTTTGATACACAATAAAGATTCCAAAATCATTTTGTCGCGATCTAACCATCCGTTTTCAAATGCTGCCATATGCATCGCATATTCGCCGCTCACCTGATACACAAAAGTCGGCACACGCAACTCAGTTTTAACGGCTTGTACCACGTCTAAATACGGCATGCCTGGCTTAACCATCACCATATCGGCTCCTTCTTCCAGATCTAAGGCCACTTCATGAATCGCTTCTTGCAAGTTAGCAGGATCCATTTGATAGGACTTTTTATCCGCTTTACCAAGATTTGCTGCTGAGCCAACCGCGTCTCGGAAGGGTCCATAATAGGCCGATGCATATTTCGCCGAGTAAGCCAAAATAGAAGTATTTACATGACCCGCTTCTTCTAATGCTTCACGCACAGCAGAAATACGACCATCCATCATGTCCGACGGCGCTACAATGTCCGCACCAGCTTCTGCATGAGATAAAGCTTGTTTCACTAATGCTTCGACCGTTTGATCATTTAGCACATAGCCATCCTCGTCTATCAAACCGTCTTGGCCATGGCTAGTAAAAGGATCTAAAGCAACGTCGGTAATGACCGCAAGTTCTGGAGTGGCATTTTTCAAAGCACGGACAGCCCGTTGGGCTAAGCCATCAGCATTCCATGCTTCTTTTGCACAATCAGACTTTGCCGATGGAGGCGTCACTGGGAACAACGCGACAGCTGGTATGCCTAAAGCAACTAGCTCTTTGGCTTCTTCGACCAGAAAATCGATACTGACACGCTCAACACCTGGCATGGATGGTACAGCCTCGCGCTGTTGTTCTCCTTCAATCACAAACATCGGATAGATCAGATCAGAAGCTTGCAAAGTATTCTCTGCAACTAAACGTCGGGTTGAATCTTGAGCACGCAAACGACGCATACGAGTATTAGGAAACTGTCGTGATAGCGAAAAAGCCAAAAGTAACTCCAAAAACTAGGTAATCGGTGATAGGGCTATGCCTATTGAACTAAGCTGATTATAGTAAGTCTTATCTCGCTGAGCATCCACTAAGTAAGAGCATTTCATGTCGGTCAAAAAACTCATTCTCATTATTTCCATCGCGGCTGCTTTTGTCGTGTTTTACAGCCTTGGTTTAGATCAATACCTAAGCCTGGATTATTTTCTAGCGCAGCGCGACGCTCTACTTGATTATCAAGCTAACGAGCCTTTTAAAGCTGCCGTAATTTTCTTCCTAATCTATGTCGCGGTCACCGCGCTGTCACTCCCAGCAGCCACACTGATTACACTCGCAGCAGGTGCAATCTTTGGGCTCGTGCAAGGGCTATTGCTCGTCTCATTTGCTAGCACAATAGGCGCAAGTATCGCGTTCTTAATGGCGAGAACTCTGTTCCGCGATTCGGTACAGCAACGTTTTCAATCTAGCTTCAGTAAAATCAATGAAGGCATTGATAAAGAAGGGGCATTTTATCTATTCGGTTTGCGCCTCGTACCCATCTTTCCATTTGTCGCAGTCAACTTACTAATGGGGCTGACAAACTTTCCATTGCGCCGCTACTTTTGGGTGAGCCAGCTAGGTATGTTGCCGGGCACATTTGTCTACGTGAATGCGGGAACACAGTTAGCAGAATTAGATTCGTTATCAGGCATCGCATCTCCTGCAATTTTATTGTCCTTTGCTGCCTTAGGCATATTCCCGTTTGTCGCCAAACGCGCACTGGAACGTATTAAGGCCCAACGCGTTTACAGCGAGTACGATAAGCCAAAGAGCTTTGACTCAAACATGGTAGTAATCGGTGCAGGTGCTGCCGGTTTAGTAAGCTCTTATATTGCTGCGGCAACAAAAGCCAAAGTCGATCTTATCGAGCGCCATAAAATGGGTGGAGATTGTCTGAATACAGGATGTGTACCGAGCAAAGCATTGATTCGATCGGCGAAGATCAAGCATTACGTCGATACCGCAAACACCTACGGCGTGAATGTAGAAAACACGAGCGTTAACTTTGAAGCTGTCATGGAACGCGTGCAAGAAGTTATCAAGAAAATTGAACCTCATGATTCCATCGAGCGCTATACCGATCTGGGAGTGAACTGCATTACAGGCAGCGCCAAAATTCTTGATCCCTGGCGTGTTGAGGTAAACGGCGAAACAATTGCCGCTCAAAATATCGTCATTGCGACGGGCGCTCGTCCGACCATGCCAACTATCGAAGGGCTCAATACTGAACTGGCATACAATTCAGATACGATTTGGAATCTTCGTACACCACCAAAATCTATGGTTGTCGTTGGAACAGGCCCGATCGGCTGCGAACTCGCTCAAAGCTTCCATCGTTTAGGTGTGAACGTCACCTTGGTAGGTCGCGACATGCGCCTATTGCCAAAAGAAGATGAAGATATGTCTTCGCTCGTACTGGCGAAAATGCGCGATGAAGGCATGAATATTTTACTTGGCCATTCTGTTGTCCGCGCTAAAGACACTACTGATAGCTCGCAGCAGCTACTCGTTCTCGACGCTGGCGAACAATCCAAAGAGATCGAATTTGACTGCGTGTTGTTTGCTGTTGGTCGTACAGCGAATACCCGAGGTTTTGGTCTTGAAGAACTAGGTATCGAAAATTCAGAAAACAGCACGATTGAGGTCAACGAATATCTTCAAACTAAATATCCAAACATCTATGCCTGCGGTGATGTTGCTGGTCCTTATCAGCTTACGCATGCAGCTTCGCATCAAGCATGGTATGCATCGGTGAACGCCCTATTTGGCACACTGAAACGCTTTAAAGCAGATTATCGCGTGATTCCTTGGGCGACCTTCACCGACCCTGAAATCGCGCGAGTAGGCTTAAGCGAAGATGAAGCAAAACAAGCTAACATCGAATATGACGTGCACCGCTACGGGATTGATGACTTAGATCGCGCCATTGCCGATAGCGTCGATTATGGTCAAGTAAAAGTGCTGACAGAAAAAGGCAAAGACAAAATACTAGGCGCTTGCATTGTCGGACATCATGCTGGCGACTTGATCACCGAGTTCGTGACGGGCATGAAGCATAATCTTGGCTTAAACAAACTTCTGGGAACGATCCATATTTATCCTACCCTAGCGGAATCGAATAAATACTTAGCCGGAGAATGGAAACGCGCTAGCGTTAAACCGAGCACTCTAAAGCTGGTAGAACGATTCCACCAATGGCGTCGAGGTGCTTAGATAATACTCGGTAGAATTGCCCCTACGACAATACTGCCGGAAGCCACAAAACAACATGCACCGAAAGCTTGCGACATACGAACACGAACAGCTTGCTTTCGGTCATAGAAACTCTTACGCCATTGGTTGAAAGCCGTTGGCTCACGCAAACAATAGCGCACGTCACCGTTTTCAATATCAAGCGTTTGTAGGTTCTCTGTTTCGTCTTGCTCTCGTTTAAAACGAACGATCACAAATAAGCAAACTGCAACAACGAACGACGCAATAATAATGTGCATCAGACCGATGCCTGAATCAGGAACAAGTGCTGAAATCAACATACCGCTAACAAGCAGGCTCAACATCAAACTTAATGCGACAAAAGTACGGCAATTACGCGAGTGACTTCTGCGTGACTTAGATACGTGAAGCTTAATTTTGTCGCCAATATGGAAGCGATCAGCCGCTTCAGGGTCGATACAAGTGAAGCTTACAGGGCCGTCTTCACTTCTATATTCTAGAACAGGGTAGTAACCACTTTTGGTCGTTCCACGATGAGAGGATGGTGAAAAGACATGTTGAACGCTTTTAACAAGTGCATTCATTTTGTGCGTACTTTGAAGGAACCTTACATAGTCCCGCGTCAATAACAGCCCAGCAATTGCCATGGTCGCGGCCATTGCTATATTGTACATCTCAACCAACATCTACTACTTACAACCTCTTATAACACGCGTTTAGCAACATCCTGTCTACACGTTTGCGTTTTCGCTGCCGTCATTCTTATGCTTTCTAATCAACAGCGTCACACTAAAAAGGAGAATTGCTTCTCATTTGGGAGGGTGATTATGCGCACAAAGGCAGTGCTTTGCAAGCACGCATAAAAAAAGCGCGTATAAACGCGCTCACATGGATACTACTTCTTACCTAAAGCCGGACTGAAATCTACTTACTTCTTACTACACTACTGCTTACTACTGGCTAAGCCCTAAATTGGGGCAGAGCCATAATTCATTGTTGGTTTTTTAGGAGGATCTGCTCGTACATTGTCAGCAATCTGGCTAACTGCGCCACCTTTACTCAAAAACGCGTCTACATCTGCGCTGAGTTGCTGTCGAACATTATTACGTAAGTTGGCCGGAGACTCGCTCGAACACGCAGCGATAGGCCCATTGGCTTGCTGAGACATAGTGATACCTTTTTACCCGCACGGTAAAGCTATTTAGTTGTCATTACTGCGCCACTTTGTGTGGCTTAATTTTATAGTTTGTAGCCGATCGGTCTGTAAGGTCTGGAGCTTGGTAGAACTCGTTAATGACCTTCGCCAATTTTTAGCTTACGTAATAAATATAAAGCACATTCTAGCTTTTGCAAGGTAAATGATTGTTTTTTATAGCTTAACATTTATTTACCTATTAACAGTTGTTGTCTTATGTAACGAGATTATTGAATTTCAGGTGTTTTTCGTTACCCGCCACGCAAACGACCAAAACTAAGCTAGGGTTAAAAATATAGCGCAAGGGAAATGACGGCGCGCTAACACCTCTCCAATGTCATTTCCCAAATCCCTAGTTGTTATAAAACTTTCGGGCTTCCTTTTAGGAAGCCCTTTTTTTTGCCTTGCGTTTGGTAACGGCCAACAAATATGTGTACTTCAGGTGCTACTGTGGTGCTACCAAAAAACTCGCTTAAACAAATAACTTTCAACATCAAGATTGTGCTCCAGCATCAGCAAAACATTCAGTGGCATAGAGAGATTGGAGAAAAATAGAGGTATTGATAAGGAAAGGATTAGACAAGAGCCGACTTTAACTATTCCGCAATTTAGGAGGCATGACTAACCACTCTTGTTTATAGAACAGATCTAACTGACTTTTATTTTCAACGTTCTATATAAGCGTGAGTAGAATAGATGTTATTGGCTTATTCATCTGGTTGTCGTGACAATTGTGCGAGACCAAATATCACCTACTTTGGAACCAAACTGTTTATGCGTATATAAGATGTCCACAACGAATAATGTGACTCCTAGACTATTCCGGAAGAAAGACTGAATAAGGTCACATGAAAAGCCGGTTTCGACGTCCATAACTCTAATATCCATCAACTTTTTGCCTATGCTTTGACCATTAGGCAAGCTATCTCGCAACAAAAAGTAAAATAACGGTATGAGGTAGTCCGCTGTAGCATCCGTATAACCAGCTTCGATAACGGCCCCGCCGACGAGATAACAAAAACTCCATAAAAGGCCAACAACTAGCAAATCAATCCCAAAGGCCCAAGACCTTTTCTCTAAACTAATCTCTTTATTTTTTGAATATAAATCCACATCAGCAAACCCGCTGATTTCCCTTATTTTTTTAAACATCCGAATTTCCATTTATATACAACTTGGGCTCACAGCCCCCAAAATATAGACCTTCGCCTTAGAACTCTCTATTGAAAGAAAATGTTTCAAGTTCTTTTCTAAGAGTTTTTTGGTAGAAGGGAATACCAATCCATGAATACGCAACTATCAACAACCAAGAAATAGATATCCAGAAGGAAGCTCTAGGATATCCAATATCACCCACAACAAGAGATAACAGATTAAATAGCAAGTAAGCAAAAATTAGAACGAGACACCCTTCGATCTGTGTTAATGCCGATAATTTGGAATTGAATCTCCACCAAAACCCCAGGAAAAAGTTCTTCCTCATCTTGATGTTTCCCAATAAGGTCAGCGCTTCTCGTGAACTGGGATTATGTAGAATCACAAATTTTGCGTGATATTCAGCATCTTCTATACACCCATTTGCTAGAGCTATTTTTCCCATCAACAGGTTTGCGTCTTCATCCTGCGCATGCATAGCTAAAGCCTCTAACGCATAGCCATTTGCTTTCTTAAGCTCGCCGACAGCTAAAAAGTATTCTCCAAATACGATCGATACTCTTGCAGAATCAGGGTCTATGTTCGCAGCTGAATGAATACATTGCAGAGCTTCCTTCCTATTCCCAAGCTGCATTAAGACTTCACTTTTTAACAAGTGAGCTTCAGTACTTTCTATATCCAAACCCAATGCTTGATCACAGTATTCAATTGCCATCTTGGGCTTTTTCTTAATTATGCTTATGCGCGCATATACAAGATAAAAAAAGCTAATATTAGGGTCTATTCCCAATGCAATTTTTAGCTCGTATTCTGAAGCATGAAGTCGACCTTTTGACAGAAGATTGGCCGCTAATAGCGCATGTCCAAAGGCATCGCTCGGATCGTCAGCCAGGACCTCTTTCAGAGCATCAATTGCGAGATCATGCAATCCTTGATGGTAGTATCGCCATGCGGCTTCAATTTTGTAATCATTCATTAGTTTGCCGCCTGTTCCTTCAGATACTTATGAATTTCGTACGGCCTAGCTTGCTTACTAACTAATAGATAAAGCGTAAAAAAGAACCCAGCTTGCGCCAACACTCTCAAATAAGGCCCAAACTGCTCTTTGAACACCTCTTGACCATTTAGATTTGCTAGTACTCCAAAACCAAAAAACAAAGAGAATAAACCTATAATCCCGAGCACAACGATTAATAGTTCTTTCTTGAAGGTTGGACTACCCATAAAGAAACTATTCAGCAACAACCAAACGGGCGGTATCCAATATTTCCCAAGTAAAGGAGGCACCCACAGAAACGGAACAAACATACAAACGAAAAATATCGCCAAAGGATCTGCAACCAAATTTTCATAAGCTCGAGGCTTGGGCTCATCAATTATCTGATAGGATTGCATCTTACTTTCCATGCTTCTTCAAAAACTCCAGAACATCATCGTATCGCCCGCCATCATTGGCGTAACGAGCATAATTGCGCGCAGTTGTTAACCATTCCGTCGTGGTAGCCCTGCTATCTCCCAATGCCTCTTTAAAATGATTTGAAGATATCGATACCTCTTTACCTGACTCTATAGACTCCTCGATTGCTTCATCTGCAGCCATATCCACTAAATTAGCTAAGTCTGCACCTGAATAACCAGGTGTTTTCGTTGCTAAGCCTTTGTAGTCGATATCGGGCAATGATGGCCTTTCTTTCATATGGTGCTCTAGAATCGACTGCCTAGCTTCTTTATCAGGTGGCGGCACAAAGAACATTCGATCAAAACGACCAGGCCTTAGAAAGGCGGAATCGATCGACCAGGGCACGTTAGTGGATGCGAGGACTAAAACTCCATCATTGTTTTGCGAAAATCCATCCAGCTCAGTTAAGAATTGACTAACGGTGTTGCTCGTTGAACTGTTTCTAGCGTGCTCCCTTTTACCCGCAAGCGCTTCCAACTCATCAAAGAACAAAACACTTGGAGCTTCTGCACGCGCTTTTTCGAAAATTGCATGAAGTTTCTGCTCAGACTCTCCAATATACATATCAAGGACATCTGAAATCTCGACATTGAAAAAGGAAGCATTGCATTGCCCTGCCGTTGCTCGAGCAAGAAGGGTTTTGCCGCATCCAGGTGGACCATAGAGCAAAACTCCGCCACCCACCTTCTTCTTGAAACGCTGGAACAAAGAAGGTTTCTGAAAGGGTAAAATAATTTTCTTGTGAACTTGTTTTTTTACTTGGCTGAGCCCAACCACATCCTCAAACGTAGTAGAATCTTCTCGATGTCGGGCCAGCTCAGTAACTGAGCCAAAGTCTAATTTTTCGACAACTTTTAGTTTGACCTTCTCTTCTGTAATTCCAAAAAACTTATCGAGAGATTGCGAGCGAATTGAAGCATCCCTTATTTTCCCTGAAACATAAACTGCTTTCGCTTCATCGAGACACTCCTCATTCTTAAGTTTATTTACTATATGGAGCAAAGAACCTACATCAATTCCTTCAGAAATTTTTATTAGACTGGTTAGATCATTATGCCGTACAAAGCAATCTACTAATTTAGTGGCCTCCTCGTCGGACAAAACCATAGATTGATCTTTAAAAAAGGACTCTGCTAACTCGATATCACCTTTATCGGCGTAAGCCAAAGCGATGATCTTTGCTAGTTCTTGAGATGGGGCAGCTGCATAAGCCGCAGTTAAACCATTTAACGTCTGCTCGTCCATGAAATTCCTTGAAACAAAAATGCATATACTGAATGCGGATGTATGCTAACGGTAAATATGGTTCTCTTATAGTCACTAACCATTATTTTTTCGTATTGCCTTGCCGCGAATATTCACTAGCTTCTTAGATTAAGCCTATCTAGATATTCTAGTCTCGGAACGCTAAGACCTCGAAGAGCAGAGACGCAAATCAAAAATTGCTTAATCAAAGGACTTATTGAACTTTGCGTGGATCGAACGTCCGCTTCTGTCTAACTCCATGCATTGCACTTTAAACAATAGATGATGCGCTTCGCTTACCCTTCGGGCCGACTTTTTGTCGTTCAACGCGCTAAAGCGCTTTTGTGCCGCCTGCGCGGCAATGACATCATGAAAAGAATAACGCGGTTTAATCACTCTTTAACGAAAGATGGCTGATATCCGGTACGACGGCTGCTTCTTCTTTTTTCTCTTGGCCAAGATCGCTACCAGCCGGTGCGAGCGAAACATTATCTAATTCGTTCAGCTCAGGAGTGGGAACCTCTTCGGTTTTTTCGGCAAGATCTACCCCTACTGGGTCTAGGCTTAATGCACTATGCGATAGCATTTGATCCACTTTTTCACCCGCGACATTCAAGCCACTTTTACTCTCTACTACCATGGGTGCAGCAGGTGCAGATTCTTCTACCGTTGGCAGAGGTAACTCAGACTCAGACTCAGACTCAGGTTCAGCTGCTGGAGCTGGAGCTGGAGCTGGAGCTGGAGCTGGAGCTGGAGCTGGAGACGATGCTGGCTGATCTGTGCTTTCAAGCTGACACTTTGCACCACGAGCTTTTAATGCAGCGAGATATTTATCACCCGTTGCTTGATCTAGCTTGCCTTTCAGCACCACACGTTGACCTGAAAACATCTTTTCGATCTGTGCAGGATTAGCTTTAAATAACTGCGCAAGCTTAGCTTTACAGTCGTCTAAATCCGCACCAGGTTGTAACTCACCGTAGAAAGTTAATTCGAACATCGCCCACCTCTTTACTCTTCCCTATTCTTCTTATCGGCCTCTGCATGCCATACGCATACTTGATTTCGACCTTGTCTCTTTGCTTGCGCTAATGCTTGGTCAGCTTTAACGCTTAATTCTGAAAAATGCGCACACTCATGAAACTCAACCAAGCCAAATGAGACGGTTAACTTAACGCGCTGCGCTCTAAAATGAAGTGGCAACGACATAATCGTTTTACGCAACTTTTCCATCACTTGCTCAGCAACATCTATTTTCGTAACGGGCAGAATAAATATGAATTTCTCGCCGCCATAACGCGCAACAAAATCAGTCTTGCGCATACGCTCTTTAAGTTCTTTACCGATAATCTGCAGAGTCCTATCACCAGATAAATGTCCATAGCGTTCATTAATTGAATCGAAATGATCAATATCTGCCGCACAAAGTGCCACCGGCTTTTTGTAGCGTTGCCAACGTAAATATTCGAACTCTAAACGCTCGTCGTAGGCTTCGCGGCTTGCCAATCCTGTGAGTACATCTTCGAGTGCTGAGTGACGCTCTTCTTCGAGTTGAGAGCGTAACTTCTTTTGTTCAAGCAACAAACTTTGAACACCTTGCTGCACTGCCTCTAACTCTGGCTGAAAACCAGCGCTGAGTTTTTCTCCGCGTTTGACGAATTCAACGGCGATGTCTGAAATGTCTTCGAGGTGCTCGCGAATCGAGTCTTTTAACTGCTTTTCAAGTTCAGGGTTAGGCTGCCCATCGGCATTCAATTCAAGCGCGATGCGTTTTTCATTCACGCTCTGTTCAAGTTGTTTACTCAAATCCAACCACGTTTGATCTCTCTCATCATGCCCTGATAAGAAATCTGTCATCACCTGAAGTTGTTGATCCAACTCATGCAAAAAGGTATCAAACTGACGCTGGCCTTTCCCCATTGACGCGATGATCAGATTACTTAGATCTTCTAATGTTGGAGGCAGTTCATACCAGTTGACTCGACTAGCAATGCGTAATCGCAAGGCTTGTAGATCTTGTTGCGCACTTTCTGGGTAGCTTAGTTGGCTGAGCAATGCATTTAAAATATCAGCCACTTTGCTCGCGATTGCGCCGTAACCGGGCGTCGACTCAAGTACTTCTTTGAGTTTGGCGGCCCCCGGAAGCTCTATGAAATCATCAGGAACAACTTCAATTCTTGTTTCGATCGTTTCACTATGATGCTGACCTTTCATTTTATTGAAGACCCCTTCAACCCAATGCTTTCCTTTTTCAAAGACACTTGGTTTATGGAGGTTTGTTCCTGTTGATTCAGGCAAGGAGACACGCAAGTGCTCATCTGATCGGTCTGCTAAAAAACGACGATCAATCTCAGCTAGCGATTCAGCTAGACTTGGCAAAGAACTTAACTCGCCTTTGAGCTTGCGGCGTAGGTCTCTGATTTCGGAATGAAATTCAGGGTTCGACTCATCAACACTTAAACATAAACGCGAGACAATACGCTGAAGCAACTCAACATGCTCACGATAGCGTTCGCTTAAGTTTTCGTTGTCATCAACTTGTTTTAGATAGCGCTGACGCCATTGCTTGTCATCACCATTTTGAGCCGTGCTCATTCAACTGCCCCTGAACGCAATCGTAAAAGTGGTCTTTTTTAAAAACGATCTTTTGAGTGTAGTCAGGAGAATGAAATTTGGCAGGCAAATTTCTGCTGAAACAGCCACGCTTTGAGAATACGTGGCCATTCAGATAGGTATCTGATTAATCTAGTAAAGAAGGGACGTTTTCTGCGTGTGTTTTGCTACGTGCTCGTGCCAATAAATCGGGCAACAAACGCGAAATAAAATCACTGATATAGGACAAAAACAAAGACCCCATTGATGAATCGAAATGTTGCGGATTCGTACTTGCCAAACTAATTACGCCATACAGCTGGCCATTTCGCATTGGAATCACGGCAGCAGAACCAACTTGCGACGCCTCGCTCTGATATAAGAACGCTAGCTGCTTATCAGTAAAACGACCACACACCGCGTTTTGGCTATCTACCAAAGTGCCTAAGGCATCACGCGCATCTTGCTCACTTAAGATATGTAGTTCTGAAGCTGGGTAATCAGACTTATCCGCGAAAACCACAATACGCACAAAATCGATATTCGCATCTTCTTTAAAGGCAGCCTGAAGCACATACTCGATCTCATCCATGCTTTTCACATCAAGCATATCAAGCAATAAACGTTTGCTCGTTTCAAAGTGCTTGTCGTTTTCTGTAGCCGCTTGAATTAGTTCATTTAATTGAACACGCAACTTGTCACGATCTTCACGAAATACTTGAACCTGACGCTCGCCTAAAGAGATTGCTTTCCCGCTTTCATGCGGGAACGTAAGTTCTTGTAGTAGTGCTTCATGTTTAACGAAAAAGTCAGGAGATTGTTTTAGAAATTCGACAACTTGTTCTTCTCTGACGGCCTGTTCCGGAGCGATCGTTTGTTCTGTCATTGTTATGTTCTTAGTTTGTTATCAATTAAAGAAGTGCCCGTTTATTGCGGCACTTCGACTAGCACTGTAGCTAGATTCTTACTTGTCCTTTGAAGACCGTTGCAGCAGGACCAACCATAATCAAGTTATGGCCTCGCCCAGCCCATTCAATTATCAAATTACCACCAGGAAGCTTCACTTCAACAGGGCTTTCAAGAAGACCACGCTCAATCCCGGCCACCACTGCCGCACACGCGCCAGTGCCACACGCGAGCGTTTCACCAGCACCGCGTTCAAAAACACGCAGCTTTATAAAGCGAGCATGGACCACTTCCATAAACCCAATATTGGCTTTGCTTGGAAAGCGCGTATGTTTTTCTAACTGAGGCCCCAGCTCTTCAACATTTGCTGTCGCAACATCATCAACAAGCATCACGCCATGCGGATTACCCATTGATACGGCCGATAACTCATAATAGGCTTCTTCGACAGCCAGCGAATAAGTGCTGGCTTGCTGATCTGCTTCAAACGGAATTTGCGCGGGCTCCAATACTGGCTCACCCATATCGACACGAACACGACCATCTTCTTGAATGGTTAGCTCAATATCGGCATTACAGGTTTCAACCTTGATCACCGACTTATCGGTCAAGCCTTGCTCACGAACAAATACAGCAAAACAGCGCGCACCATTGCCACACTGTTCTACTTCTGAACCGTCTGCATTGAAGATGCGATATTTAAAATCCATGTCAGGCTTGCTTGGTGGCTCAACCAGTAACATTTGGTCGAAGCCAATGCCCATGCGCCGATCGGCGAGCTTTTTGATCTGCTCTGTTCGAAAATGCGCATGCTGGCTAATCATGTCGACAATAACAAAGTCGTTGCCTAAGCCGTGCATTTTAGTGAATTCAACAATCATGCGACTTACTCTTCAAACACATGCTCAAGACGAATTTGCTCTTCAAAGGTCTCGCGCTCTCGACCAACAAACACTCGCTCGTTATCAACGATTAGCTCTGCCGCGCGATTCCGTGAATTATAATTCGAGCTCATTGCAAAGCCGTATGCTCCTGCTGAACACACTGCAAGCAAATCACCTTCTGCGATATTTAAGGCACGATCTTTACCAAGAAAATCACCCGTCTCACAGATAGGACCAACGACATCATAGGTCTTCGCTTCACCCTTTGTACGAGGACTCACTGGCACGATGTCTTGCCAAGCACTGTAGAGCGACGGACGCATTAGATCGTTCATAGCAGCATCAACAACCGCGAAGTTTTTCTCTTCGTTGTGCTTCAAATATTCAACACGCGTTAGCAAGATTCCTGAGTTAGCGGCAATAGAACGCCCCGGCTCCATGACGATTGTCAGGTTACGACCTTCTACTTTCTTAAGTACTTCTTGAACATAAGAGGCCGTTTCTGGAGGCTGTTCATCCGAGTACCGCACGCCAAGACCACCGCCGATATCGAGATGCTCTAGCGTAATGCCTTTGTCTTGTAGTTGATCGACTAGCAACAGCACACGATCTAGTGCATCAAGGAATGGCTGAGTTTCGGTTAACTGAGAACCGATATGGCAATCAATCCCTGTTACACGAATACCTTCCAGTGAGGCTGCTGCTTGATAAATATCAAGCGCGACATCAATCGATACGCCGAATTTATTATCTTTCAAACCCGTTGAAATATAGGGATGGGTCTTCGCATCTACGTCTGGATTCACACGCAAAGAAATCGGCGCAACCATGCCCAAAGCCGATGCAACTTCGTTAAGCTGATATAACTCTGACTCAGACTCTACATTGAAACAGTGAACGCCCGCTTTTAGGGCTTCAGCCATTTCATCTGCTTGCTTACCCACACCCGAAAAAACAACTTTCGATGCGTCAGCACCTGCCGCGAGCACACGCTTTAATTCGCCAATCGATACGATGTCAAAACCTGCACCTAAATGAGCAAGAATGCTCAATACCGCGAGATTCGAATTCGCTTTTACTGCGTAGCAAACAAGGTGATCGTGATCCCCGAATGCATTTTTATAAGCAAGAAAGCTCTGCTCAAATGCTGCACGTGAATACACATACGTTGGCGTACCGTATTGCTCTGCAATGTCTTGAAGGGATGCGTTTTCAGCGTAAAGCTGACCATTTTTTAGAGTAAAATAATCCATACTATTTCAGCGATTAAATCGCTCGCCGCCTTTACTAATCAAGTTATGCGTCAGATGACTGCTCTTGTGCAGGTTCTTCTGTTTCAGGTAAATACAAGGCGCCCTTTTGTCCGCAGCCCAATAACACTGAGCTTACAACTAAAAGCAGACCAAAGGTCTTTATATGGCGCATGGCGATTTCCAAAAAAGATTTTCTGACATCAAAGATGGGGCGATTATAGCTTGTCGTACAAGCAAAGACTAACGCTAAGATGTGCGCTGCTGGGAATTAACAGCTTTGGCAAAAGCTGTTTCAAATTCAATGAATACTTTAAAGTAATCAAGAACACCAAAGCCTTGGCCATCACTGCGCAATACACCCAAAGGATCAGCGGGAAAACTCAGATCAGTGAGTTTCAAATACGCACCCGCGCGTGTACGAGAGTGCTCAAAACTATGTGTTAATGCGGCGAATTGTTGATCACCATATTCGGTATAAGAGAAGTCTTTACCAAGCGCATGGAAATCATAATGCAAGGTGTCTCCTGCATAATTAGCGAAGGCGTGAACGGGCTCTGCCTCTAGCAAATCAATCCGCTTTATGCGCCGTGTATGAATATCACCTTGTGACTCGGACACTGCATACAGCGCAACCGTTGGCATAACACCGTGATGATGATGCGCCATACTCAATTGTCTGCGATCTAGCACGATACTTAAGAAAGAGAACACCGCTGACTGCATGATCGACTCGTCTTGGCGTGGAAGGCTCCCCTTTAACAAGCCCCCAAACTCGTCTAATACATACAGATCAATTTCGTTCTCTTGATAGACATAAAAGACTTGAATTAAATCTGGCTCGTTCATCGCGAGCGCTGTTTTCAGAACGGTTTCGTGTTCAAGAGCATGGCTATCGAACCTAATCGGCAAGTAACTGCCTTCAACACGCCTTAAACGTTCAAAGAGTACATCTTGAGTTTCGAACAGCTCAAAACGAAATTGCGTGTTCGCTGCATGAATCAAATAGAAGGATTTGCCCAAACCAATAATATACCTAACTGAACGGACTTGATGATCTGGGCCAAATAATACAGAGCGAGCCTCATAAAATAATGCTTTCACTCGGTCTTCAATGGCTCTCGCTCTGAACGAACTAAAACAGCGCACGATCAATTCGAATGGCCCACCTCCTTGGTCTGCACACAGCAACAAATAAGCTTGTAAGTTCTGCAGTAAAGTCTCACCTACCTCATAACGCACGGCAGATACTTCACCCCAGCTGTTCAGTACAACCTGATCGATGGTTTTAACCAAATTGGCTTGTTGCGAGCTGTAGGACAATGAATCTGTACGATCACTGATTCGCTGCCCTGCCTGCTCTTGCTCGTCTTCGGCAGGCCCATCGATATTAATCAATAATACAATGCGTCGAATGCGTGCAGCCGTTTCAAAACACGATTGATCTGGTGTCGGTAACGGCAATGGAAATTCTTGCTCTAGACAATCTAATACGCTGTGAACATCTCGGATATTGGTCGCGCTCTCACCCGGCACTAGACTCAAACGCGTTGCTCTACTCACAATGCCGTTGAAGTAAAGCCAAGCCAGCAATTCCACCAAGCTACTGTTCTTTTTCAATGGCTGGGCAAAAGCTGCATCTGCCGGTGTGGCAAGCTCTTTGTATAAAAGCCATGCCTTTGGATCGGTCTGAAATTCTTGGCTAGAAGCATGATGCAAGGCGAGATTTTCTTCCCACATGCTCGGACTGATGCCTAAGTTGATCGCTTCGATCTTGCCTGCTTTTCGTTGAAAAACCGCGTATAACTTACGACCGAGTAGATTCATATCGGTTTGCGTGATGGAGCTACTAATGGCATTTGCGCGTGCGTAATTAGTTAAAAAGCGATACGCGTTGGTCAACTCTGCCAACAAACTTTGACGCTCCGTCGCCACTTCATTTACACGCCAAGTATGCCGTTCATCCAAGTGACGCAACTGATTCTTTGTCCATCCCCAAGCACTAACTTGCTCCTGCAAAAACTGTCGCTGCCAAGACACTTTCCGCACTGTTCGCGAGAGTTTTTTATTCACCTTCAAATAAAAACTTTTACGTATCAGATCTAGACGATTCTCTTGCTTCTGACGATGTAAATAATTTTCTAAACGGCGATACAACAGGTAATACGGATCAAGGCTGGCTAGGTCTAGTTCGTCGTCGTAAATCGCTTGTTTAAACTCAACCCCAAGCGTTGGAAAATCAGGAAGCTCACGGGCATAGACCTCTGCCAACATGAGTTTCAATGTCGATTTATAAGGCGACTCTAAACTCTTATAAAGCTGCCATAAGCCTGCCCCAACCAACTCACTTTTCGGGATATCGTATAACCCACCAAAGTCGATAGTCTCTGTTTCTTTGATAAAGCGTTTTTCAAGAAGCATTGCCGCGGTTTGATCGTAGTCTTGCTCCATTCGCGGCGGCACTAACCACCAAAGCGGATAACGACCAGCGAGCAATATCGCGGTACGATAAAACTCATCGAGCAATAGGACATGTTGCGCAGAGCCGCTGCTCTCTTTATCCATGCTTGGCACGGATACGCCATGCTTGAAGCGAGAGGCACACATCACAAAAGTATGCAGTTCGAGCCCTTCATCATTCGCCCACTTGTCGATGAGTTTAGCCTTCTCACTCAATACGTCTTGTTCTTGCTGGGTTAACTGATCATCAATACATAACCATGCATCTACGTCACTGGCCTCAGAGTGCGCTAAGGTGCCAGTGCTACCCATAATAAATAGAGAATGAATTTGCGCCTTGTGTCGTCGATCTTGTTTAAATCGAAAGGTACGACTAAAACCTGCCGCGATAGATAAAGCTTCTTTGCTTGGTGCAAACTCCGACACACCACGCGGTGCATCGCGAGACACGTAACCGGGTAACAAGGGGTGGTTAACTTGGTATAAAAGAGGAAGAATTCTCAATAGATCAGCTTGTCGAGAACCTAAACCCTCGTAAGTTCGTTCCAAGCGTCGTTGATTCACACCCAAGAAGCGATCTCGAATGTGTCGGAGTAATTTTCGATCAACACCGTCGGTGTAATCGACAGAAATTTTTCGCTGAAGACTTAGCGGCATAGCAAACTTAAACTTGGCAAAATACTGCCGATGAACAGGCTCAATTAGAACGGTTTTCGTTTAAATACAGAAACAAACAAAAACCGTTCCAATCATAGTCTTCTTAGCGTGTACTAAGTCCCTGTTCAGCGCGCTTCACGGCTTCACGAACTTGTGCCGGCGCCGTCCCGCCAATGTGATTACGCGCATTAACCGAGCCTTCTAAGGTGAGAACATCAAATACGTCATCGACGATTGTGTCACTAAACTGTTGAAGCTCTTCTAAGCTCATCTCTGAGAGATCTTTGCCTCGTTCAATACCATAAGCAACTGCTTTACCCACTACTTCGTGCGCGTCGCGGAAAGGCATACCTTTCACCACTAAGTAATCTGCAAGATCAGTTGCCGTCGCAAAACCTTTTAACGCTGCATTGCGCATCTTTGACGCTTTAACCTGCAAGGCTGGAACCATGTCAGCATAGGCACGCAAACATCCTTTTACGGTATCAAGCACATCGAATAAAGGCTCTTTGTCTTCTTGATTATCTTTGTTGTAGGCCAATGGCTGAGATTTCATAAGCATAAGTAGAGAGATCAAATGCCCAGTTACGCGACCACTTTTACCGCGTACAAGTTCTGGTACATCTGGATTCTTCTTCTGCGGCATGATTGAAGAGCCCGTGCAAAAACGATCAGGCAAATCAATAAAGTCAAACTGCGCAGAGGCCCATAAAATGAGTTCTTCGGAAGCGCGCGACAAATGCATTAACAAGAGGCTCGCAAATGAACAAAACTCAATCGCAAAATCACGGTCGCTCACGGAATCAAGAGAGTTATAGCTCGGACGCTCAAAACCAAGCAATTCAGCAGTTAGAGCGCGATCGATAGGGTAACTTGTGCCAGCCAAAGCCGCGGCACCAAGCGGCATGATGTTGACACGCTTACGGCAGTCCATCAAACGTTCATAATCGCGTTGCAACATTTCGTTCCAGGCCATAACGTGATGCCCGAACGTAACCGGTTGTGCAGTTTGAAGATGCGTAAAGCCTGGCATAATCGTTTCAGCTTCACGCTGTGCCAAGCCAACAATACCCTGTTGAAGACGGGTAATTTCACTTGCAATAAAGTCGATTTCATCGCGCAAATACAAACGAATATCTGTCGCAACCTGGTCATTACGTGAACGGCCTGTATGAAGCTTCTTGCCTGTAATACCAATTTTCTCGGTAAGCTTCGCTTCAATATTCATGTGCACATCTTCAAGCGCAACCGACCATTCAAACTCGCCTGCTTCAATATCTGCGCGCACTTCGCTCAAACCTTGAATGATTTGATCACGTTCTTGCTCACTCAACACACCCACTTTTGCAAGCATGGTCGCATGTGCAATCGAGCCTTGAATATCGTGAAAGTACATACGTTGATCAAACTGAACCGAAGCGGTGAATTCCGCGACAAATGCGTCTGTTGGCTCGTTAAAACGACCACCCCAAGACTGGTTGGTGGCATTTGAATCATTGCTCATGCTGGATTACCCATCTACACTAAAATCATTGCTGCCGCAGGAATTCTCTGGCGGCCCAGTAAAGCGCCGAAGTATATCATGAATAACAAAGCCACTGCGCCTCAAAAAGACGTGACGCTAACGAACAGTTTTATTCCGAATTTATGTCACGCTCAAAGCATTGCGATCGTCATTTTATGCACGCAAGTTTTGGCCTTTATTATTGCTTTGATTCAAACAACGCATGGCCTGCTAGATTGGCAAACCCTTGGCTTCACCTCGCTCATATTGCATGCCATTGGACTCAGTTCTTGCGTTCTACTCTGTGCTGCTCGTCCAATCAATGCTCGCTTTAGCATCATTGCCCAGGCTTTTTTAGCACTACTTATCGTTATACTAGTAACGGCCTTGATTAGTTATGCCAGCATACGATTTGTAGAAACCCATATTGTCGATAACGCCAATTTCATTATTCAAAATACGATTGTTGCAGGACTAATTAGCGGATTAGCACTCCGTTACTTTTACTTGGGCTATCTGGCGAAGCAGCAGCAAAAAGCCGAACTACAAGCGCGAATTGAGGCACTTCAATCTCGCATTCGACCGCACTTTTTATTTAATAGCATGAACAGCATCGCCAGTTTGATCGCTACGAAACCTGAACTAGCGGAGGACGCGGTACTCGATTTATCAGAACTTTTTCGCTCCACTCTCAATACGCAGCGCCGATACGTTGCGCTTCAAGAAGAGATCTCTCTGTGTAAAAAGTATCTGAATATAGAAGGCTTACGACTTGGCGATCGGTTAAGGGTATCTTGGAAAATCGCCGACAATACTTTGCAGGTAATGATTCCACCTCTGACACTACAACCGATTGTTGAGAATGCAATCTATCACGGCATTCAACCTCTAGCAGATGGAGGAACAATCGATTTTGAAGCGTATATAAAGAACGAGCATGTGTATTTATTAGTGTCTAATCCTGTTGGGGAATCAGAAAAAAACACGCACGGAAATCATATCGCTTTATCGAATATTGCAGATCGCCTTTCTGCTATGTACAAAAAGACTGCCGTTCTGAAGACAAGTCAACACAATAACATCTTTACCACAACGCTCCGGCTTCCAATTCAAAGCAGTCATTAATATGAAAGAAGCGACCAAGATCTTAATTGCAGATGATGAACCTTTAGCCCGAGATCGGCTAGCCCGCATTATTGAGCGTATTGATGGTTACGAGGTATGCGGCCTCGCGAGGAATGGTCAGCAGGCTGTTGAGATAGCGCGAACGGAATATCCCGATATTGCATTGCTCGATATCCGTATGCCCGAAATGGACGGCATCGAAGCCGCTAAACACATCACAAAGCTTGAACCGCCACCAGCAATTATCTTTTGCACCGCCTATGACGAATATGCCTTACAGGCGTTTCAAGCGAATGCCATAGGTTATGTACTAAAGCCGGCTAGAGAAGAGCAGCTTCTGCAAAGTTTGAACCAAGCACAAGCATTAAGTCAGGCTCATTTAAAGGCCGTCAAAGTACTGCAGGCAGGTCAAAGTGCGGATTCATTCTTTATTGCGAACACATGGGATGGCCAAGAAAAGATCGACCTCGACGATATACTGCTATTCAAAGCCGATCAAAAGTATGTGAATGTTATTCATAAGCAAGGCGAAACCTTAAGTAACCAAACCTTAAAAGAACTCGAAGAGCTTTACCCGCACTTCATTCGCGTGCACCGTAGCACTCTCGTTAACACTAAACATCTTAGAAAACTCAAAAAATCCGCATCGGGTACGCACATCATTGAGCTCAGCAATGGCCTCACAACGGAAGTTAGCCGACGGCATTGTAGTGAAGTTCGCGACCTTATCTCCTCTCTCTGAGCCGTTTTAGAAATTTCACAGATCTTTTTTTGTGCCACCCAGCACAGTTTCGGCTTAGTAAGGCGTCATTTAGTCGACACCGTTCTCACTCTCACTATGCCCATAAAAGCAGTTCACAAAAATGTCGCAGAACTTTATGTATGATCCGTAATGTTGTTAAGAAAAACGAGGTCAGTATCCGTGCGTCAACATAACAATAAAGCTAAAAAAATCGCTGGTATCTTTGCATTTGCGCTTGCTCTGTTCAGCACGTCGAGCCATTGTTTAGCCAATCCAAATATTCCAATCAGCGAAGACGACACGATCTTGGTTGACCAACAACCCAATACAAAAATCCCTTACAGTAAAATTGTTAGAACCGTTATTAAGAAGTTTTTTAATCTTGATAGTGAACAGTTAATGACCTTTGGTGGTAATTCTTCAAAACAAGTTGCGAGAAGCTTCAGTGATTATGTTGATCGCACAAAAACCAAAGTTAAGGTCAAAGAGGACGAGATAGAATTTGAGCTGAAACTTCAGTTTTAATTCTCCGAAATACAAACCTCAAAAAGCTCGTTATAATGCCCCAAACTTGAGTAATGAGGGGCAACATGTCCAATCCCACATCTAGCAAAATCCGCATCGCATCACGAGAAAGTGCACTAGCACTTTGGCAAAGTGAATACATCAAAGCGCAATTAGAATCTCTCCACCCTGGCCTTGAAGTCGAGATTGTTGGCATGACAACGAAGGGCGACCAAATTCTTGATGTCCCACTAGCAAAAATTGGCGGCAAGGGTTTATTTGTAAAAGAGTTAGAACAATCTATGTTGGTGGGCGAAACGGATATAGCCGTTCATTCAATGAAAGATGTACCGATGCATTTTCCTGAAGGATTAGAGCTAGCGGCAATTTGTAAACGCGAAAGTCCGTTCGATGCTTTTGTCAGCAATACTTACAACACGATTGATGAGCTCCCTCAAGGAGCTGTTGTTGGCACATCGAGTTTACGCAGAAAAACTCAGCTTGCGGCGCTGCGCCCAGACCTCACCATTAAATCGTTGCGCGGCAATGTAAATACACGTCTCGCGAAACTAGATGCCGGTGAATATGACGCCATTATTCTCGCAGACTCGGGGCTGAAACGTTTAGGTTTTCATGATCGAATCAAACAAGTAATCCCAGCTGAAACATCTCTTCCTGCTGTTGGCCAAGGTGCACTAGGCATTGAGTGTCGAAGTGCAGACCAAGCAATTAAAGCCCTACTACAGCCTTTGATTGATGAGGAAACTAATCTTTGTGTTCGTGCTGAACGAGCCATGAACTCACGACTCGAAGGTGGTTGCCAAGTACCTATTGCTGCCTTTGCTGAGCTTGAAAATGACTCTATTTCTTTAAGAGGATTAGTGTCTGCTATCGATGGCAGTGAAACATTACGCGCAACTGGCTCAACGCAGGCCGATGTAGAAAGTGCTGAAGCACTCGGTAAAGAAGTCGCCGAAGACTTGTTAGCGCAAGGCGCCCAAGCACTTCTCGATCAAGCATACCAAGACTAAGCGCTACAAGATGATCCAGCAGGTATTGAAAGGGCGAAAGATTTTGGTCTGTCGCCCAGAGCCTTCCGCAACGGAGTTATGTACTGTATTAAACTCTGTTGGTGCAAGCAGTATTGCCCTACCCTGCATTCAAATACTTCCCATTGAGCCCAGCCAGACATCAAAGCAATACATCTTTAATTTGGATCAATATGGCAAGGTCATTGTGATCAGCCAGTTTGCCGCTCATCGTGTCCTGTCTCTAGTTGACGAACTATGGCCTCAAATGCCGGCCGAACAAACGTGGTATGGCATTGGGCGCAAAACAACAAGCGTATTGGCCGAATCCGAAGCTCAGTTATATGACGCTCAACAAGACCTAAATAGTGAAGGTTTATTAGATATTCCCGATCTTCAAAATGTAAAAGGCGAGCGTATTTTAGTTGTGAAAGGCAAAGACGGGCGCAGTAAACTTGAGCAAGGTTTGAGAGCCCGCGGAGCGCAGATTGATCACCTCGATCTTTATGAGCGCTTAAAGCCAGAATACAGCGATGAGCAATTACAAAACGCTTTAAATGACTTTGTACCAGATAGCATAATCACATTGAGTCTTGAGACCTTAGACAATTTGCACGCTTATAGTCAGCAGACGAATTACTCTGCGTATAATGCTAAATTGGTCGTTCCAAGCCAACGCGTCGCATCGCATGCTCAACGCCTTGGATTTAAAGAGATTGCCGTGAGTGAGCAACTGAAACCCATCAACCTGATACAGGCTCTAAAATAACCACACGACACTAAACTCTCAGCTGAGCGCTTAGATGAATAATTGCTAAGTGAAAAGGCAGCATTTTAAGGCTAAGCTCTTACTCTAACGATAACAAAGAAAGAGCATAGCGTGAGCGACGAAAAGCCTGTTAATGAGCCAGTAGAAACAAGTAAAACTGTTCCAGAAACTGGCAATCAGCCATCTCAAAAAACAACGGCCTCTACAAAGCCCAAAAGTACTGATAAAAAATCCTCTGGCTTGCTCAGTAAGTTATTGATCATTGTCGTGCTTGTTTGTCTTGGCACTGGCGGCTATTTTGGCTTCATTTACGGCAAGCAAATCATCGACACTCAAACAAAAATGAGTCAACAACTAGGTTCGCTCAGTAAAGCAGTCAAAGACAACCAGCAAGCATTAGATGCGCTTTCGAATGATCAAAGTAACTTTGCACAATCACTTAAGTCGCAACAAAAACAACAAGCAAAAATAGAATCAGAGCATCAAAAATCTCTTTCGAGCTTGCATCAACAAGTTATAGAAATCACCGGTAATTCACGACAAGACTGGCTCTTAGCAGAAGCAGAATACTTATTGCGTATCGCGAATCAGCGTTTACTCATTGAGAGAGATCCGGTAACCGCAGAGAGCCTGTTAGGATCAGCTGATCAAGTATTATCAGAAGCAGACGATGCCGCGTTAATGCCGATTCGCGTTAAAATCGCTGAAGAATTATTAGCACTGCGAAGCATGGCAATTAGCGCAAACGACGAACTTATTGTGCGCTTAAGTGGCTTAGCAAACGTGGTTGAATCCTTAACGTTAGAAACTGAACTCTCCGAAAAAAGTATTGAAGTATCAGCTTTGTCGTCAACATCAACACCAGCAGAACAAAGTCTTGAACTCACTTGGTATGAGATGCTTTGGAGCAAAATCAAAACCGCATTTAACAAGGCCGTTTCGATCCAACGACTTGAAGAAAAGAATGATGCACCGCCATCCCCTCATTACGCGGAATACTTAAAACAAAACTTAGCCTTACGCATTGAACAGGCCAAGCTTTTATTAATGAGACAGCGCCAAGATCAGTTTAAAGCATCTATTTCAAATACCTTGGAATGGATGGCGACATACATGCCCACTAACAATGCATCTGTTGACGCGATCACGGCCGAGCTCAATGAGATAAATCAATTCGATCTCAGCCAAACACAAGTAAACATTGATGGTTCTCTTTCCATGCTCCAGCAGCTTGTCGAAAAAAAGTATCGCAACCACTCCCTCGAGAAATTTAATACGCCTCATCCTGCACAAACAGAAGGCAATGAACAATGAGACGAGTCTTTGTTTTCATCATTCTAGCGATTGTTGCGGCGGCCTTGCTCACTTTGGGCATTCAGTATGATACCGGCTACGTCAAAATCACTTATGGGCATTGGCTGATCGAAAGCAACCTTTGGGTCTTGGTGTCGTTGAATCTCATCGCTCTCATCGGACTTGGGTTTGTCATCAGTACGCTAAAAGCACTTATTCGCGGCTCAAATCAATCAATTCGATGGTTTAAAATTCGCCCAAAACGCAAGGCGAATAACGACTCACAGCGAGGGCTTCTCGCCTTCTTAGAGGGTGATTGGCAAACTGCAAAATCCTTATTAACACAGTCGGCCAAACATGCACGCATGCCTCTGGTGAATTTACTGGCTGCAGCCAACGCGGCAAACCAACAAGGTAATCACAAAGAGTCTGCGCAAATACTCAAGCAAGCCCACGAGCTCGACGGTGGCTCTGAGCTGGCAGCAAGCTTAACGCAAGTCCGTTTGCATATTGAAAACGAACGCTATGAAGCAGCTCTTGCAGTACTAACACGTTTACGAAAACAGCACCCTAAGCACGTATATGTCTTAAAACTAACCGTGCAAGTTTATCGCGCGTTGGAAGATTGGGAGCACCTTGTTGCGTGCTTTGAAGGAGATCTTGCTCAACAGCTGAACTTAAGTGCAGATTTTGAACGACAAGCGTGGGCAAAATTATTTGCGACCTATGCTACACGCCTTAAAACCGAGCAAAAAAATGGTGTTTATGTCGAAAGTTTGGAGTCATCTCTTGCTGAAGTATGGCAGCGTGTACCAAGTAAATATCGCTTTGATGAGCACGTCATTCACGCCTATGTGAGAGAGCTAATGAGTGTCGGCTTAAGTGCTGAATCAGAAGTCATACTTCGAAAAGCCCTAGAAAAATCGTGGAGCGAAAATCTGATCGATGCGTATGGGCGAGCAAAGGGCAAAGACGCGACGAAGCAATTGCTACACGCTGAAAAATGGTTAAAGTCGCGACCTAATAGCCCACGTTTGCTGTTAGCGCTTGGGCGACTATCGTTACGATGTGAGCTTTGGGGAAAAGCGCAAGAGTACTTTTCATCGAGCCTAGCTCAGCAACCTTCACTAGAAGCGAGCGCCGAGCTCTATCGATTATCTTGCCACTTGAAGAAGCCAGCACAGGATACCGACAAACAACTAGAGCATTTAATGCAGCAATTGCACCTTCCTGAATTACCTCAGCCCCGTTAGTAAATACACGGGGTTAAGCCAAATCGTTAACCCTGCTGAATTTATGATCTAGATCTGATCACGACTCACGTACTCAAGCACGTCAGAATAGAAATTCTCATGCTCGAGGCCTGCATCCTCTAAAGCATCCATTGCTGAGTAAACCATGCGAGGCGACCCCGCAACAAAGACCTTAAAGCGAGACAAGTCACCATGCCCTTCTAACACTGCATCAGCTAGCAAGGAGTGGTGCTGAGTGCTCTGGCTCTGCACTTGGTCATCATCAGCAACAATAGTTTGAATATGCACATTCTCGTACCGATCTTCTAGATCTTTAACATAGTCGAGCGCATACAAATCACTTTCTTTGCGAGCGGTCCAATACAAACTGAGCTCTTTATCAAATCCGTTGCCAAGCAAGTATTCAATTAAACTCTTCATCTGTGCGAAACCTGTGCCCGCAGCAAGTAGCAAAACTGGTTCGCTTGGTACCGAACTTAAGCAAGCCTTTCCAAACGGCAGCTTCACTTGTACGCTCGCACTCGTTTGTAAAAATTGAACTACTTCAAGCGCTTTTTCCAAATGAGGATCAGCCTGAATATGCAGCTCAATCTCTCGTTGATTCGGCGCACTCGCAATAGAAAAGTATGTTTCGTCTTCACGCTCAGGCAACAACAAGGCTAAATACTGGCCTGCGTAAAATTCTTTCAACTTTCCGGCTGGTTGCTCTAGTACAACTTTATAAACATGCGCCTGCATCTCAGACACCTGTTTAATCTGGCAACTAAATGTATTCATCGGTAATTCACCAGGGCCTAACACCCCGTCCATATAAATTGTCACATCAGTGTGAGGCTTAACATGACATACGTAAATTTCGTTCGTATCGTTTGGCGAAACAAGCTCGCCGGTACGCGTTTCAATACGACCTTGGATTAACTCAGCTCTGCAAATATGGCAAACGCCGTTTCGACAGCTGACTGGAAAACGAATATCAACTCGCTGCCCAGCTTCTATGAGCGTTTCGGATTCAGAGCACTCGAATTGCAGACCGTTCGGCTCAAGCGTAATGGAGTAACTCACTTACCAAACACGCTAAGTCTTTGGCAAGACACCAAGTTCATCCCACATTGAGTCCACACGCGCTTTTACATCCGCATCCATTTCAATTGAACGTCCCCACTCACGATCAGTTTCACCTGGCCATTTATTGGTGGCATCCATACCCATCTTCGACCCCAAACCAGAAATCGGCGAAGCGAAGTCGAGGTAATCTATTGGCGTGTTCTCGACCAAAGTAGTATCGCGTGCTGGATCCATTCTAGTCGTAATTGCCCAGATAACATCTTCCCAATTACGCGCATCTACATCGTCATCAGTCACAATGACAAACTTGGTATACATAAATTGACGCAAGAAAGACCAAACTCCCATCATGACCCGCTTCGCGTGCCCGGGATATTGTTTCTTCATCGTCACTACGGCTAATCGATACGAGCAGCCTTCTGGCGGCAAATAGAAATCAACGATCTCAGGAAACTGCTTTTGCAATATCGGTATAAAGACTTCATTCAATGCAAGCCCAAGTACAGCTGGTTCATCAGGTGGACGTCCCGTGTAAGTACTGTGGTAAATCGGATCTTTACGATGCGTAATACGCTCCACGGTAAATACTGGGAACTCATCTACTTCATTGTAATAACCTGTGTGGTCACCAAATGGACCTTCTGGAGCCGTGTCGTTGGGGTAAATAAAGCCCTCTAAAACAAACTCAGCACTCGCGGGCACAGTCAGCTCAGAATGCTTTGTCTTTACAGTTTCTGTTTTACCGCCACGCAGTAAGCCTGCAAACGCATATTCAGACAACGAGTCTGGCACCGGCGTTACAGCACCTAAAATCGTCGCAGGGTCTGCACCCAAAGCGACCGCCACTGGGAACGGTTTATCGGGATATTTCTCTTGCCACTCACGTAAATCAAGCGCGCCACCACGATGCGATAGCCAGCGCATGATCAGGCGATTCTTACCAATGACTTGCTGACGGTAGATACCTAAATTCTGGCGTTCTCTCTCAGGATCAGGACCTTTCGTTACCACAAGCGGCCATGTAATCAAGGGGCCTGCATCCCCCGGCCAACAGGTTTGAACTGGGATTTTACTGAGATCGACTTGATCCTTCTCGATCACGACTTCTTGGCAAGGTGCGTTACGGAGCACCTTTGGCCCCATATTCAAAACTTGCTTGAAGATAGGAAGTTTCTGCCAAGCATCTTTTAAACCTTTTGGTGGATCAGGCTCTTTTAAAAATGCGAGAAGCTTTCCGACTTCGCGAAGTGCCGTCACATTCTCTTGCCCCATCCCCAAGGCTACGCGCCGAGGTGTACCAAAAAGATTTCCTAAGACCGATATATCGGAGCCTTTTGGATTTTCAAATAAAATAGCCGGGCCACCGGCTCGAAGCGTACGATCACAAATTTCGGTCATCTCCAAATTTGGATCTACTTCTTTTTTAACGCGTACAAGTTCGCCTTGCTCTTCTAACTGTGAGATAAAATCTCTGAGATCTTTATATTTCATAGGGTGTTTTACGAGAACAATAAAAAAGCCGACTCAACTAGCCGGCTTTTTTTAGTATTAATAAGTACTAACGCTTTTTCATTGCTAAGAAGAACTCGTCGTTCGTCTTAGTATCTTTCAACTTGTCGATCAAAAACTCAGTTGCTGCGACATCATCTTCCATGTTGTGAAGAAGCTTACGCAAGATCCAAACCCGTTGTAGCTCATCATCCGACATCAACTGCTCTTCACGACGTGTACCAGAACGTCGAATGTTGATCGCTGGATAAGTACGTTTCTCCGCGATACGACGATCTAAATGAACTTCCATATTACCTGTGCCTTTGAATTCTTCGTAGATGACTTCATCCATCTTCGAACCAGTATCAACAAGTGCTGTTGCGATGATGGTTAAGCTGCCACCTTCTTCGACGTTACGTGCTGCACCAAAGAAACGCTTTGGACGCTCTAGTGCGTGCGCATCAACACCACCGGTAAGAACCTTACCAGAGCTTGGAATAATCGTGTTGTAAGCACGTGCAAGACGTGTAATCGAGTCGAGAATAATGACCACATCTTGCTTGTGTTCAACAAGACGCTTAGCCTTTTCAATTACCATTTCAGCTACTTGAACGTGACGTGCTGGCGGCTCATCAAAGGTACTCGCGACCACTTCGCCACGCACTGAGCGCTGCATTTCTGTTACTTCTTCAGGACGCTCGTCAATCAGAAGAACCATCAAGTGGCACTCAGGATTGTTCTTTGTAACCGATTGGGCAATCTGCTGCATCATCAAGGTTTTACCAGCTTTCGGTGGTGATACCACCAAGCCACGTTGGCCTTTACCTACTGGTGCTACTAAATCGAGGATACGACCAGATAAGTCTTCTGTTGAACCATTACCAACTTCTAGCACCAAACGATCATTAGGGAACAAAGGTGTAAGGTTTTCGAACAAAATTTTGTTCTTAGACGATTCCGGCTTATCGAAGTTAATTTGGCTAACTTTCAATAAAGCAAAATAACGTTCGCCATCCTTTGGTGGTCGAATCTTTCCAGAAATCGTATCACCCGTTCGAAGATTGAAACGACGAATTTGACTCGGCGAAACATAAATATCGTCTGGGCCTGCTAGGTATGAACCCTCAGCAGAACGCAAGAAGCCGAAGCCATCTTGAAGAATTTCAAGTACACCATCTCCAAAAATGTCTTCACCGCTTTTCGCGTGACGTTTTAGGATTGTGAAGATTACATCTTGCTTACGAGAGCGTGCTAGGTTGTCTAGCCCCATCTCTGAAGCGATTTCTAATAATTCAGGAACAGATTTTTTCTTAAGTTCGGTAAGATTCATAGCAATTGTCTTGAGGACACAGAGTTGTGTTTTTCGAAGGATTTAGGAAATTTCAGGGAAACGCGCTGCGAGCGCAATGCAATTAGTCATTGAGCCTTGCTAGTTACGGCTACAAACTTAAGATAGATCAATTCTTTTACAATAGCTAGTTTTATTGCGCAAAAAATCGCTTCACAAGCTAAAGTTTTTGATCAAAATACACTTGATGCAAGCAAACCAACTTATAAGGCCAAAAAAATCGGTATGAGTGCCAGCAAACTACTCCCTCTTGAAGATGCTATCGAACAATTATCCTCTCGTGTTCAAACCTGCTCGCAAGAAGAAACTACGCCCATTGAGCAAGCGCTAAATAGAGTATCCGCAAGCGATATAAAAGCGCGCATTTCCCAACCACCGTTTCACAACAGTGCTGTTGATGGATACGCGTTTCGTATTAGCGATATTCAAAAGTCAGCTCTCCCTGTCACGATGCGTGTTCCTGCAGGCAGTGCACCAGGGCAGCTTAAAGAAGGCGAAGCTGCTCGCATTTTCACTGGAGCTCCTGTACCAGAAGGTGCTGATTGCGTACTGATGCAAGAGAGTGCCGAACTAAGCGAACTTAACGGTACAACTCTGTTAAGCACCAGCTCAAATTTATCTTTGAATCAGAACCTTCGTCCAGCGGGGCAAGACTTTCAAGTAGGCGATACATTGCTCCGCAAAGGCGATGTTCTGCGCCCACAGAATATTTCTTTGCTTGCCTCTTCTGGTATCGCGGAGATAAAAACATATCGCCCTCTAACCGTTGCAGTAGTATCGACCGGCGACGAACTAGCGCAACCAGGAAGCGAGTTAAAACCCGGACAAATCTATAATTCGAACCAATACCTTTTGGAAGGATTAATCCGTAGCTTTGGCTTTGAAGTCCGCAATATCGGATGTGTTGCCGACAAGCTAGACGCGACGATCGAAGCCCTCAACAAGGCTGCGGAATCAGACATTATCATTAGCTCGGGCGGCGCGTCTGTTGGCGAAGAAGATTATATAAAAGCCGCGATCGAAGAACTTGGCGAAATAGATTTCTGGCGCATTGCAATTAAACCGGGCAAACCATTCATGCTTGGCAAAGTTGGCGATACACCTATTCTTGGATTACCGGGAAACCCGAGTGCAGTACTCGTGACATTTTTAATGCTGGCACGCTCTGTTTTATTGAAACGCCAGGGCTGCAGAGTAACGCAGATACGCACTCACCAATTCCATCTGGGCTTTAACTGGAAGAAAGCTGGCATTCGACGCGAATTTATCCGTGTGCGCCTGAACGAGGACAATCAAATCATCGCGCATCCGAATCAAAGTTCTGGCATGATGAGGTCATCATGTTGGGCTGAAGGCTTCGCAGTTATTCCCGAAAATACCTGCCCACAAGCTGGAGACTTAGTGACGTTTATTCCTTTCTCACATCTTCTTCAACTTCCTGAAACTACCTTGGATCAGTAATGAAAGTACTATTTTTCGCGAGCTTAAAAGAACAGTTAAATTGTGGCGAACTTGAAGTCAATGACCCGACTATATCAACGGTACAAGAACTCAAAGAACAGCTAGCAAACCGAGGTGAACCTTGGGCTTCTGCCTTAAACTCTACAAAGCTACTCGTTGCAGTAAACCAAGAAGTCACTGATTTCTCAGCGCCCATTAGCAACGACGATGACATTGCTTTCTTCCCTCCAGTAACAGGCGGCTAGCTCGATGATCCAAGTCCAAGAAAATGATTTTGATATTGCAGAGATTCATCAGCAATTACGCCAACAACATCCAGGAAAAACTGGGGCAATCTGTACATTTACAGGTTTAGTGCGAGAGTTTGGAGATCAATCTGGCGTAGAAAGCATCGTGCTTGAACACTATCCAGGCATGACTGAAAAGCAATTAGCGAAAATCGTTGATCAGGCGAAACGACGTTGGCCTATCCTAGGGACATGCATTATTCATCGTGTCGGAGAACTTAAACTAGATGATCAAATCGTTGTTGTGGCCGTCAGTTCTTCTCATCGCGATGCATCCTTCGCTGCCTGCAGTTTTATCATGGATTATTTAAAACGAGATGCGACAATCTGGAAAAAAGAAGTCGGCGAAAAAACAGTCTGGGTTGAAGCAAAAGACAGTGATTTAGAACAGGCTAAACAATGGGAATCCTAATCCTTTAGCTTAGGAATCCTAAAAACTTACGCCACGTCCTCTTTCTTTTGCACCAAACTTACTACCGCCCAACCGCTCTGCGGCTCAACACTTTCTTTACCGCCGATAGGATAAACGCAGCCATCGCTCGAAATGCCAAATAACAATGTCGCTCTCGAATCATTCTCGCGTTTGTAATCCTCAAAAGAAAACTCATCACTCAGTTGTGTGAGTTTCACTGTCGCACCTTTCGCATACAGACTTGCCAACTTGGCGTAACTCAAGCCATCTTGAAACAAGCTATTGGTTTGCATGAACGTCTCTGATACTTGATGGCTGGCTCGTTGCTCTTGCTCCGCTTCTTTAAAAGCAAACACATGCTTTGCACCAAAGTGATCAAGGTAGTGATACACCACATGAGCGTTCAGTTGTTTGTAAGGTGAAATCGCTAAGAATTGCCCTATTCCGGTCAAATCAAGATTATTCTCAGCATGTTCTGACGCGGCATTCCCGTAGTACACCGGTAAACTTGCCATTCTAGCGGCACGAACATTTTCCCAGCTGGTATCAGATACAATAACTTTCACACCACGCTCTGAGAATGCTTTGGCAATATCACGAGCGAGTGGATTTGCCCCCAAGAATAAAAAGCCATGATCATCCGCTTCTTGCGCGCCTAAGGCTTTCGCTAATGGTCGTGCGGTCACACTCTGCAAAGCCACAGTCACTACAATCACAAGAAACACTAAAGGCACCAGCACTCCAGCCTCAACCATTCCCTGCTCTTCTAACTTAAACGCAAATAACGAAGATACCGCAGCCGCGACGATACCCCGTGGCGCAATCCAAGATAAGAAAAATTTTTCTTGCCGACTTAAGTCAGTGCCAATCGCTGCGACAAACACGGAAATCGGGCGAGCCAAAAATATGAGTGCGAGCATAATCCATACTGCCGCAATGCCTAAGTCATACAGAGCGACTAATTCCATTCTGGCGGCAAGTAAAATGAACAATGCAGAGATCAGCAATACAGAAAGAGATTCTTTAAATTCTAAAATCTCATCGATCGGCACGCCTCTCATGTTGGCTAACCAAATTCCCATGACGGTCACCGTAAGCAAACCCGACTCATGTACCAAAAAATTAGAGAGCGCGTATACGCCGAGCATAAACGTCAGCGTGCCCGTATTTAATAAAAACTGCGGCAGCCAATGACTGCGCAAGGCTTCGCCCAATATATACCCAGAAGCGCCGCCTAAGGTTAGGCCTAAAACTAATGTGGCTCCGAATGTGCCGAGTGTTTGTAAAAACGCACTGCCGCCATCACCACTTGCGATAATAAATTCGAATACCAATACGGCGAGTAAAGCTCCTATTGGGTCAATGACTATGCCTTCCCATTTTAAGATATTAGTAATTCGTCCGGAGGGTCTGACAGAACGAAGTAAGGGCATGATCACCGTGGGTCCGCTGACTACGACAATCGAACCAAACAACATTGCGAGAGATAAAGGGATATCGAGCGCTAGATACGCGGCAAAGGTTGCAATAAAACAAGTAACAACGGTGCCTGAGGCTAGTAGGTTACGTACCATTTTACCGTGGCCACCGAGCTCAGAAAACTTAAGGGTTAAACTTCCCTCAAATAAGATAACCGCTACAGCAAGAGAGATAATCGGAAACAACATGTCTCCGAGAAGGCCATCTGGGTTCAACCATCCCAGCCACGGGCCAAGGATGATTCCCGCAACAAGCAAGAACAAAATAGCCGGTTGGCGTAAACGCCATGCGACCCACTGACAAATTAATGAAACGACGCCGATTGAAGCGAGAGTAATAACGCTGTGTTCAAGCATCGAGGCTTTCCTTGGGGATCAACACATCTCCATGGCCCGCTCAACGCAGGCAAACTGGCTAAAATAAAACTTATCTAGCCAGTTTAGCAAGGATTCTCGATACGCCCACCATTGCGAACACAGATGTGACGGATGTGACTGCACCAAAGCCTGAAGCGCAATCCAACTTAACAGGTCCGGCTCCATCAGGTTTCGAAGCGCATACACTGCCATCGAGTTGGGCATACTTTAATTGTTCGGTTGAGTAGACACACTCAACGCCAAACTTACGTTTTGGATTGCGGGAATAGTTATGTAAGCGACGCAAGTTGTTTCGAATCTTCGCCAACAATGGGTCTTGCGTGGTGCGTGCCAAATCTTCAATCTGGATTTGTGTCGGGTCTAATTGTCCGCCAGCGCCGCCGCAAACCATCAATGGAATTTTGTTTCGACGGCAATGCACAACAATAGAAGTTTTTGCCTTCACGCTGTCCGTGGCGTCAAACACATAACTAAATTCTGTAGTGAGTAAGTCACCGACATTTTTAGGCGTTAGAAATGTGTGCTTCACATGGACTTGAATATCAGGGTTGATCTCTTTAAGACGCTCAGCCATTACCTCAGTCTTCATATGGCCAACCGTATTCTGCAAGGCATGGACTTGTCGATTGATATTCGAAACACAAACATCATCCAAATCAATCAAGGTGATTTCACCAATACCTGAACGCGCTAACGCTTCAGCTACCCATGACCCAACACCACCAATACCCACTACAGCTATATGGCTATTTAAAAACACCTGCAAGGCGTTCATGCCATAGAGTCGGGCAATCCCTCCAAAACGAAAGGCGTAGTCTTCTGTAATTGACTTTAGGTTCACAGACTCTTGATCAGACATCGACTGCACCCTCTAATTCAAACGCTAAAAAGTCGTGATCAACTAACTCATAACGCTTGCGCTTAAGCGGTTTCAATTTACTCAAATCCACTACCACCAAACCGTCAATACAGTCTTGAAAATCAGGGTCAATATTAAAGCCGTGGAATCGGGTTCCACCGTCATCACATAACTCTGAGTATTGCTTGTAGAGCGTAGGAACAGAGTGACCAATCAAACCCAGCTGCTCACGCAACACAACAAAGGCATCTCTTGAATCTAAACCATCGAACAGGTGCTGGTTGTGGACCTTGGCTTGATAGCCCATCATGTAAGGTCGTTTACATTCGATAATCGGTGTATGTGAAAAATAGTACTTACCGTAATAACCAAGCAAGAGGTCCTTACCTTTTTGGCTAAAGGCATTTGAAATACTCACTGCACCGAGCAAGTAGCGAACTTGAGAGTTTTGTCGAATATACGCGGCGATCCCCGTCCACAAGTAATCAAGACTGCGAGAGCCCCAATACTTTGGTTGAACAAAGCTTCTGCCCAGTTCGACACCGCGTGCCAAGGTTGGCTCAGCACTAGGCAAATAATGCATTAGTGTCGATGTATATAACTGATCAATCGCAATATCATGCGTTGACCGTAAACGATATGCACCAACGACTTCTTGGTCCGACTCGTCCCATAGAACAATATGCTGATAGTAAAGATCAAAGGCATCAACATCGCAGGCTTTGCCACTGCCCTCTCCGACTAAACGAAAGGCCTGTTCTCGTAGCCGACCGATCTCTTTCAATAAAGAAGAGCCCTCATCTACTGAACACAAGTAAATCAACTTTCCGTCTTTTGTTTTACCAAGCAAACTAGCGTGCTGAAGCTCGTCCAATAATGAGGACCTTGGCTCGGCCGTTGCAATCGCTGGCAAGGTCTTGAAATAAGAACTCTTCCCTTTTACCGCACGATATAACTGTTTTCTTAATAGCTTCGCTTTGTACTTATCTTGCAGGGGTAGATCTTTGTAATCCGTGGAATCGATTATCTCGCCAACAAGCAAACGTTGGTCGTAAACGTTCGGTAGAAACTTCTTCGCGAGTGTTTGAGCGAAATCTTGAACAAGGCCATGCCCACGATAAAAAAGACGTGCTTGTTGTAAATAAGGCTGCTCGGAACTCGAGACATGAATATGCAATAAGGGGCTTTGTGAATGCTCTGCAATGGCAAGAAAGTCTGTCGGCCAGCGCTCCTGCGTGATTTTAGGAACACCTTCGGAACGTCCCAAATGAACAGGCTGAATAATGAGCACACCCTCATTCGCAAGATGCTCTAATGCCTTGTGCTTTGTTTGTTCTGACGACTGTTGGGCTGCATTTAATTGTGTGCCATCAGGCAAGTCCGTCAGCCATCGATTGCCTGTCTCTGCAATACAGGCAACATCTGATCTTACCTGCGAGACTAGGTGCAATAACGCTAAGCTCGAAACGCCCGGTAAAGGATCATTTGCTAGGATGATTAAACGACCAAGTTGTGGGATACGATCAAGGCTTGCCTGATCATATTCAAGACCGACTCCCGCTTGCTTCACGAGCTCGGAAACCGAGGTATGAAATGAACCCGCAGACGTTTGCGGCGGGACTATTTCACGACTTCCTGCTTGCCGCGCAATGAATGGCAGTTTCAGCATCAAACAAATCTCTAAACAGATTTACGGTAAAGCAAATCCCACACACCGTGCCCTAAACGCTCTCCACGTTTTTCAAACTTAGTAGTAGGTCGGTAGTCAGGCTTGGGAGAATACGAGCCGGTCTCTGCACAATTACTGTAATCAGGTGCTGCATCCATAACCTCAGCCATATGTTCTGCATAAGGCTCCCAGTCTGTTGCCATATGAAACACTCCACCCTCGGAAAGCTTAGTGGCAACCAAAGCAGCAAATTCTGGCTGAACAATACGACGTTTGTGGTGACGTTTTTTATGCCAAGGGTCTGGGAAATATAACTGTAAACGCGCCAAGCTGTTGTTAGGCACTTTGTTCTTAAGCAACTCAACCGCATCGCAACACAACAGACGTAAGTTTGTGAGCCCTTCGTCTCCCGCCTGAGCGAGTAAGGCACCAACTCCGGGTCGATGGACTTCAACGCCGACGAAATTCGTATTTGGGTCAGCTTTCGCCATTTCAAATAATGAACTGCCCATACCGAAACCAATCTCGAACACAACCGGGTTTGTATTGCCAAATATCTCTTCGAAATTTAGTTCTTGTTCAGGATCTAGGCCAAAGGCTTCCCAATATGAATCCCACCCTCGGGTCTGCCCAGCGGTCATTCTCCCGCTTCGCACTACGAAACTGCGTATAACTCGCTGCATTGGGTTGTCTTGATCTGTCACTGAAAGTCCTTAATTTTGAATCTATTACACGGGGGAGGATTTTAGATTTAGCGTGATTTCTTAGCAAGTTAGTCACGGATTCTTATGAAAGACCCACTTCGTGCACATTTAAAGCGTGATCGAGAACACAAGGCCATAACGATTTAACGATCTGTTACATATTTGGTGATGTTTTGCACGGATAGGTTAAAAATTGATCGTATACTTAGCAGCACAGATTCACGAAGAAGCGATCGTGGTTCTGTCTTCCTTGAAGAAACCCCTATTAAGGAGTCACAATGTGACTCCTCTTTTTTTGCCTTTTAAAAAGTATCAAACCTTGGATAGCACAGATCTGAACCGCAAGGCTTGAGACAAATGCCCCTGACTAATCATTGCCTGCCCAGAACAATCCGCCAAGGTTCTCGCGAGACGCATCATTCTATGCGCGGCTCTGTTCGATAAAGCCAATTTATCAATCGTTACGATTAACCAATCTTGTTGGACTTCACTTAACGCACATATTCGCGATAAGTCTTCACCATGTAACTCGCTATTCAAACATCCTTGGCGGCGCATTTGTATCTCACGTGCCTGCTCAACACGTACTCGCACCTGTGCACTCGATTCAGCTTTTTCCTTAGCGCCAAGAGAAACCCGTGCCGACTGAAAAGGTACCTCAACATACATATCAATTCGATCTAATAAAGGGCCCGATAATTTTCGGCGATACTGTTCGATTTGTTGCGGCGTATCAGTACAAGCAATCGTTGGATGCCCTAAATAGCCACACGGGCATGGATTCATGGCAGCAATAAATTGAAAATTCGCAGGTAAGGTAATTTGATGCTGTGCGCGCGCGATCGAAATCGCATTCGACTCTAAAGGCTCTCGTAGCATCTCAAGACTATGCCTCGAGAACTCTGGCAGCTCATCCAAAAATAAAACACCCTGATGCGCTAAAGACACTTCACCGGGTTTAGGTTTAGCGCCACCTCCTACAAGAGAAACTGCCGAACACGAATGATGAGGTGAACGAAATGGTGGTGTAAACCAATCCCCCTCATCTCTCGGAGTATTGGTTAAGCTATATAAAGCGGCTACGTCGCGTGCTTGTTTGATATTAAGTTGAGGCAATATGCCGCTGATACGCGAAGCAAGCATACTTTTGCCTGTTCCTGGCGGACCAAATAACAATAAGTTATGCCCTCCCGCTGCAGCTATCTCTAGCGCTTTACGCGCAGAATACTGACCAAGAACATCCGACAGATCATCTATTTGAGCATCTAGGTCTTGATCAGAAGTTTCTGCAGTATATCGGCATGTCGTTGCACGCTCAGGATCGCGAAGATATTCCACCAACTGCCGAAGGTCTTCTATGCCATAGATCGATTTTGCACCTAATAAGTGAGCATAACGGAGATCATCCTTTGCAACAAACACACGGTGGCTAGACTCGAGGCTTTCAATCAAAGAAGGTAAGACACCCGTGACGGGACTGCACTCTCCAGTTAATGCTAACTCGGCAATAAACTCGCAAGCGCTAATATCAACTCCATTCAATTGCCCACTTGCCGCCAAGATCCCAACAGCAATAGCTAAATCGAAACGGCCGCCCTCTTTCGGTATGTCTGCAGGCGCTAAATTAACGGTCACGCGGCGCATCGGGAACTCAAAACCACTATTTATAAGTGCGCAGCGCACACGTTCACGGCTTTCTTTTACGGCCGCCTCGGGTAAACCAACAACGGTAAATGAAGGCAGACCATTGGATAGATGCGTTTCAACACGCACGGAAGGGGATTCAACGCCGAACAATGCCCGCGTTTTCACAATAGACAAACTCATTACGCATCCTTGCTCAAATATTGCACAACCATGGTGCAAGTTTTACTTTGCCATCCTTAGCAAAGCTTTTTGACCAAACGAGTGTTACTCGTCGATTTTACTTTGTAAGTCCTGTACAGACTTTTCTAACTGTTCAAGCATTTCTCTCGTGCGCTCTAGCACTGCTTGTTGTGCATCGAACTCTTCACGAGATACTAGATCCAACTTATTGATAACACTAGAAATAACAATCTTCAGATTGTTTGAAATCTCGTCCTGTGCAGCTTTACCAAATTCAGGAAAAACTTGATTAACCTGATCTTGAATCACTCCGAATAATTGCTGAGGGTTCAACATAGTCTCTTACCAACTGTCTAAAACTGGCGGCAAGTCTACCATTGCCCTCCATCGAATCACAGTTGAAGAATACGCACCAAAATAAAGCACCAAAACAGTGCGTAGCACACATACTCGCCCTTCTTAAGCGCACTTTTCAAAAACAAAACATCAAAAAATATTCATAAGCGACTGATTATTATGAACTTTTAATCATTGGCACACAGACTGCTTTATCAGTTCACTACGATGCAGCAGAAGACTCGCTGCCCAGTCGAGACAGAAATAATAATGAAATAGGCGGCATAATAAGGAGACATATATGAAACTCGTAACTGCCATTATCAAGCCTTTCAAGCTGGACGATGTGCGAGAAGCATTATCTGAAATTGGCGTGCAAGGTATTACGGTAACTGAAGTAAAAGGCTTCGGTCGTCAGAAAGGTCACACAGAACTATACCGCGGTGCGGAATACGTTGTGGACTTCCTTCCAAAAGTAAAAATCGAAGTAGCTATTGGCTCTGATTTACTTGATCAAGTGATCGAAGCAATCTCTAAAGCTGCAAACACAGGAAAAATCGGTGACGGTAAGATCTTCGTTTCTGCTCTTGAGCAAGCGATTCGTATCCGTACCGGCGAAACCGGCACTGACGCTGTATAACCATTTTATAAATCATAAGAGCCTAGGTACGGAGGGCTATCATGGAACAGTTATCCAATAACATATTTGAACTTCAATATGCGATGGACACCTTTTATTTCTTGGTGTGCGGCGCATTAGTAATGTGGATGGCGGCAGGTTTCGCCATGCTTGAAGCAGGTCTTGTTCGCGCTAAGAACACGACTGAAATTTTGACTAAAAACGTCGCGTTGTTCGCGATCGCTTGTACTATGTACTTAGTATGCGGTTACGAAATCATGTACGGCGGCGGCTACTTCTTAAGTGCTACTGACAGCGTTGCTTCTATGGACGAAGCTGCAATCGCTGGCGTACTTGCTTCTGCAACTGAAGCTGGTTTCGGCGACATGGGTGAGTACTCAGGCGCGTCTGACTTCTTCTTCCAGGTAGTATTCGTTGCAACTGCAATGTCTATCGTATCTGGTGCGGTTGCAGAGCGTATGAAGCTTTGGGCTTTCCTAGTTTTTGCAGTAATCATGACTGGTTTCATCTACCCAATGGAAGGTGCTTGGACTTGGAACGGCGACGCAGTATTCGGCTTGTATGAGCTTAGCTACAGCGACTACGCAGGTTCTGGTATCGTTCACATGGCTGGTGCAGCAGCTGCACTTGCTGGTGTTATCCTTCTTGGTGCTCGTAAAGGTAAGTACGGTCCTAACGGTGAAGTTAACGCTATCCCAGGCGCTAACCTTCCACTAGCGACTCTTGGTACTTTCATCCTTTGGATGGGCTGGTTCGGTTTCAACGGTGGTTCTACTTTGAAGCTTGGCGGTATCGCTGTAGCAAACGAAGTTGCTAGCGTATTCTTGAACACAAACGCTGCTGCAGCGGGTGGTTTGATTGCTGCTCTTATCGTTGCACGCATCTTGTTCGGTAAAGCAGACCTTACAATGGCATTGAACGGCGCACTAGCTGGTCTTGTTGCTATCACTGCTGAGCCTGCAGATCCATCTCCACTACTTGCTACTTTAATCGGTGCAATCGGTGGTGTGATCGTCGTATTCTCAATCGTTACTCTTGATAAGCTTAAGCTTGACGATCCAGTCGGCGCGATCTCTGTACACGGTGTTGTTGGTCTTTGGGGTATCTTCGCGGTTCTACTTTCAGACGCAGACGCTACGTTCATGGGTCAGCTAGTAGGTGCGGTAACAATCTTCGCATGGGTATTCGTAACAAGCTTGATCGCTTGGGGCGTAATCAAAGCGGTTATCGGTCTACGAGTTTCTGAAGAAGAAGAGTACGAAGGTGTGGATCTTTCAGAATGTGGTATGGAAGCATACCCAGAGTTCACTAAAGACTAATCAACTAGTCCTTAGTAAGATCTAAGAAGAAGGGCGCTCATTGAGCGCCCTTTTTTGTTGTCTATCGAATTGTTTGTTTAACCCTACGCATAAAAAGTTATTATTTAGCATTCTATGTTTGGGAATAGACAGAAGCGACCATCCTCCCGTTCGTCATTCCGGACAGCGAAGCGGGACAAGGTGAATTGCGCAACGCGCAAGAGAGGGTGCCCTGGGGTATCCGGAATCTGGTTTGTGAATGCACAGAAATAGACAAAAGCGGTCGGAACTAAAACTGAAAACCTTCATCGGATATTGTGATAAAGCCGACATTATAAAAGCGACTTGTGGCATTCATTTTTGAGCAACTGACTGAATGTGAAATTACAGTTTTGTGTTTGGCCTGCAGCCTTTTACCTCTTCTAGAAATTTACTAGCTTCACGACTTACCTGATCTAAACCTTGCTGCTCTATGGGCATGTGCCCAGCGTTTTCCAATAAAACAACTTTTTTATTGCAGGCCAAGCGCTGATAGAACTGTTCGCTGAGTTCAAATGGCGTCCATTTATCTTCTGCTGGATGAGCCAACAAAACCGAGCACGAGTTGAAGTTCTCGGGTTCAACTTTAGGTGTTGCAATCATAATCGAAAGCATGAAATGCAGCGGTGTTCGATTTCCACCACCGTTTGGGTCGTTAACAACAAGTTGATTAAATTCGGCATTATTCGATAAAGCGTGCATTTTAGAAAACCATTTCAAAGGAAGCTTTAGTGTTCCTAAAATGGGGTTTAGACATTTCAATAACGGTAAGATTGCCGCGCTCATTCGAGGGAATTTAGCGAAAGCAGCTCTAACAGAAGCCAATCGCGGATCACACAATGTGGTTGCGATAATGCCCTTAACATATTTTGATCTAGCTGCCGCATAGTACGCTAGCATCCCACCCAAGCTAAGCCCATACAATACGATTTTTTGCTGGCCTTGCTCTGATTCATGCTCAATTAAATCGACAACCAAATCTGCCCACGTTAGGTAGTCCACCTTTCTTTCCGGCGAATCAGTTAATCCATACCCTGGAAAGTCTGGCATCACGACTTCATATCCCTTCTCATACAGGTCGAGGGCCAACGGGCTCAACAAACGTGCATAGCCACCACCTCCATGCAGCATGATCACCTTTACGTCATCTTTGGTCGATGGAACATAACGATCTAAATGAACATTGATTCCCTGCCACAACCACCACTCCTCTTTGGGCTGGTTTTGGTGATTAATCCGTAGGTGTTCCGGAAAATAATCTTGGTAGTTTTGCCAGTATGATTCACTTTGGTAACTTGGTTGCTCTTTCATCAAACTCAATTCCTCCATTGGACTGCGTAGCGCTAAACGGTGCTTTAGATAACAGAACACTATAATATGAGCATTTACTCACATTAAATACTCGCGTTTATTTATTCTCATGAAAGTCAATAAAACCACCTCAAAGCCCCGTCGCAAGCCCGCTCAGAGCCGATCATCTAATACAGTGGATTGCATACTCGAAGCCAGCGCTCATATTTTAGTTAGCGAAGGACAGGGGAAATTAAACACCAACCACATTGCTAAAATCGCAGGAGTTAGCGTTGGTTCGATTTATCAATACTTTGGGAATAAAGAAACGATTCTTGCTGAATTGGGCAATCGCCATATTGATGAGATGCTCACAATCATTATGGCTACTTTACAAAAGCTGCCTTCTCTTGACCTGAAAGAAGCGCTTGAAACCATGGTGCATGCGGTTATGGACGCTCATAAGCAAGAACCGCAGCTACATCAGGTACTCGTAAGAGAGCTAAACAAACTAGACGGCTACACTCGCGTAGAAGAGCTCGATGGCGTATTGCTGAATTTAACCGAGAGCTTTTTGAAAAGCCGAGCCCATGAAATAAGTAGTGAGGATCTAAAACTCGCAAGCTTTGTGGTTATGCAAACCATAGAGAACCTTACCCATCAAGGTGTTTTGTTTGCCCCTCAAATTGATCTAAGCAAATTAACAAAAGAATGCTCACACATGCTTTATTGTTATTTGACAGGCTAATAGAGTGAAACTTCATTTGCCCTCTTTCGAAACAGTGCGACTCGAAAATATTCGTTGAAATGTCCGCTTTTCATAAACAGCCGATGCAATACATCTTCGAGGCGAAAGTCTCCTTCCCTCTTGAAGCGGGCATCGGGAAAGGATCAGTGCCAAGGTCGGCTAATGTCTATTTTCATGCATTCGCAAAGTAGATTCCGGATACCCCTGGGCTCCCTCTCTTGCGCGTTGCGCAATTCACCTTGTCGCGCTTCGCTGTCCGGAATGACGTACTGGAACGAAGGGATAATCCCGTTGAGCGCGTAAGCGATCCGGGTCGCCTTTGGGGTGTTGAGGTCTTTGGCGAAACAAAGACCCTGACTTGCCGTCGGCCAGCGCCGACAGGAACAGAAGAATGAGCCTGATGTTACCCTCTTAAAACAACAACCACTTATGCCTAACCGCAGACAACACTCACAAAACAAAAAAGCCGCTACTAGTTTCCCAATAGCGGCTTCATTTCATCAATGCTTGAGTCTAGCTACCGATAAAGTCTCGCATTAGTTCAGCTGTTTTTTCTGGTGTTTCAACCATTGCTAAGTGACCAATACCAGGCAATACAACCTTCTTAGAGTTCTTCACCAGCGCCGCATATTCATCAATATTCTTGGCACTAATCACCTTATCTCCTTCTCCCCAAATGATTAGGGTTGGCGCGGTGATATTAACGAATTCTTTGTCTAAGCCTTTAGTGAGGTCTGAACGAATGTCTTTAAAAATCTTTTCGTTGATCGCTAGTCGAGACACCGCTATTTCAGCCTCCGCTTTTGCAATCGCATCGGGAATAAATGGCTTCACTTCCATGACAAAATCTAAGACCCGATAAAAGTCTTGTTCAGTTTTTGCGATCAAAGGATTGCTGCCTTGCTCAAGAATTTCATCCATTTGTGAAGGCTGAGTATGCACACCTGCTGGACTGATTAAGGTAATCGATAACACTTGATCTGGATGACGGGCTGCATAAAGTGATGAGATAGCGCCACCCATAGAATTGCCCGCCAAATGGAACGTCTTGATATCTAGCTTCGCCATCAAAGCATTCACAAACGCAACTTGATCAGCAATATGGTAACTCGCGTTCAGATCTTGCTTGTTTTCACCATGCCCCATTAGATCTGGAACAATCACACGATACGTCGAACCGAACTGCTGCGCTAGACGCAACCAATTCGTTTTACTACCACTAAAGCCATGCAACATGACTAGAACTGGGGCATCAGCGTTATTATCGTATAAGGTGACTTGCTGACCGTTTACTTCAATTGTTTCGTGAACGAGACCAGCTTTTTCGGCCTCCATGTTGAGTGCCCACGCCCTAAACTCAACACGTTTTTCTAAAAATAGGGCATTCGCTCCCATCAAAACAATTAACACAGCAGCGAGAAAAATGATTACCTTCTTCACATTATCTTCCTTATGGAACAGTTTATTTGTATTTATTTTGTACTTTCGCACGCATCCTAGTAGACAGCTCCTAGCCCCTCTATGGTAAGCTGCGCTTCAAGTTGATAAATTTGGCCAAATAATAAGATTATGCCAACGAGATCAGTATTAGGGTTATCGTATACCGCACAGCTTTTTAAGTCTCTGGGTTTAGACAGCGATGCTGTTTTAAATAGCAACGGACTAAACGTCGATCGTATCGATCCGCAAGCGCGCATCACACGCAGCAAAGAGCTTGAAGTCTATCAAGACTTAATCAAATTAAATCCCGACCCTCTCATCGCCCTCGAAATCGGTCCTTTCCTTGGGCCTGCTGGCTACGGCCCATTCGCAATGTTACTTAGCAGCTGTAAAGATGGCTATGAATCTTGCCAGATGGGTATTCGCTACCAATCTATGGGCTATATGTTCGGCGAAATGAGTTTTTCTTTGGCGACTGATAACTCGTCACTACGTTTCGACCCCGCAATGCTTCCCGAAGATGTGCGCGAATTTGTTTTGTACCGCGACATGGCAGGATGCGCGAAGCTCGTCCGTGACATCTATATGATGAACGGAATCGATTTTCAAATCGTTGAAGTTCACCTGACTGTCACGCCAAAAAAACAAGATCGTATTAAGTTTGAAAAAGCTTTCGGCTGCCGAGTGTTGTTTGGCATGCAAAGCAATCGCATACTGATTCCAACCGCGCTACTGAAACAGCCCTTCCCTCAAGCGAATAAAAACGCATTCGACATGTATCGTGAGCAATGCGAGCAGATTCTGTTCGAATCAAGTCAAAAAGAAGAAACGCTCACTGATGCATTGAAGAACTATCTTTTGATGTTTAGTTATGACATTCCTAAAGCCAAGGAAGCTGCTCAAACCTTTGGTATGTCAGAACGAACTTTACGCAGAAAGTTAAGCGACGAAGATAGCAGCTTTCAGAACGTGTTGGATGAAGTGAGATTCGAGAAAGCAAAACGCTGGTTAAGCGAGTCACAATTAAGTATTGAGCTAATCGCTCTGAAACTGGGTTACCAAGAAGCCGCCGCGTTTAATCATGCCTTTAAGCGCTGGAGTGAACGAAGTCCTTCGCAGTATCGTAAGGATCATTCCTCTAAGAGATAGTTCACCGCTCTTTTTACTTTAGGGATGTGATCAGGCTTGAAACCCTGAAACGAACCAATCACCTCTCCTCGTTGATCTATAAGAAACGAGGAAGGTAAACCGACCAAGTGATATGCCCGCTGTGTCTTTCCTGTTTTTTCTGTCAGTACGGTATAGTCAACCGGATAATCCGCTAGAAATCCAAGCGCCTCAGCTGAGTCTTCATCTAAGTTAATCGCAATCACTTGAAAGTCGTCTGGTGAGAATTCCTTTTGCAAGCGATCTAGCGCCGGTAGCGATTGTCGGCAAGGCCCACACCACGACGCCCAAAAATCGAGATAGATAACCGTACCACGGTAATCACTCAACCGATGCATCGTGTCGTTAGCTAATTCTTTAAGATGAAAATCAGGCGCTGCTACGAAATCGGCCCGTGAGATTGAGGAAATTAGAAGAAGTAAAATAAAAATGAGATGCTGCATTCTCATTACCAATGCGATACCAAATGTCCTGAGACTTAATGATAAAGCATTGGTTCAAATGAAACAGAGCTTAGACGCACATTTGGTTACAGCCGCCGAGCACACCGAGTGCTGGTAAATCAAGAATCTGCAAATCGGTTCGCTTCACATCAATCAACCCGTCTCGCTGGAAGCGTTTGAACAAACGACTGATGGTTTCCGGAGCAAGATTAAGATGATTAGCGATATCTCTACGTGGCACCATTAAATTAAAGCGCGTATCAGAATATCCGCGTTCTTTGTAACGAGCAGATAAAGTAAACAAGAAGGTTGCAAGCTTCTGATCAGCCGCGTGTTCTTGTTGTTTTTCGTGCCCGCTTTGCACTTCTTTACGAGTACTGAGAGCAAGTGGTGTTGTAAGCCAGGAATTTGCAACGCAAGTCGTTCGAGCTTCGAATATTTGATAGCACAAAGGCTAGATGTCCCAAGCGCAATCACACTAGAGGGATGCGAATTTTGGTGCAGCGCATCTAGTCCGAAAAGTTCACCTGGAAGATGGAAGCTTGCGATATGCTCCGAACCTTGGCCATCATTGAGCACAGTTTTGAACATGCCTGATTTAACCGCATAGACATACTAAAAATTTTGACCTTCTGAGTAGACGCGTTCACCTTCATGGTAAACCCTTCCCGCATCAACAATTTCTTCTAGCGATGCCATCTGAGCAGGATTCACACCTACTGGTAAACACAACTTTCCAAGCGCACATTCACCACGTTTCAAGTCGCTAATCGTAGCTAGTCTTATTCCCTGATCCATAACCGCTCGTTTTTATTTATACTGTTTTACTGTATCGAGGTATTTCAACATTCTGTTGTTCTCCTCTTACCAAATAATGATCAAACGTCATCGCAATATTTCTTAAAAATACGCGACCAAGTTCGGTCACTTGGATGCCGTCATTGTTTAACAGCACCAAGTCATCTTCGACAAACTGAGATAGATTTTCTAACTCTCGTTTAAAATATGTATCGAAGTCAATCAAATGTTCGTTACCAAATGCAGCCTTGCTAATAAATTCACCGCACATAATCCGCTGAATAAGGTCTGATCGAACGATATCATCAGACGACATAATCAGTCCTTTGTAGAGCGGTAATTCATCATTTGCTAACTGCTCTCTGTACTCAGATATTTTAGTCACGTTTTGACTAAAGCTGTGATTCACCTTAGAGATAGCGCTCACCCCAAGGCCGATCAAGCCTGTTTCAGCATGCGTAGAGTAACCTTGGAAGTTACGCTGCAACGAGCCGTTTTCTTGTGCTTTAACTAAGCTGTCGCTTGGCAGAGCAAAGTGATCCATTCCGATATAGCTATACCCTTCATCACCCAAGCCAACAATACTGTCACTGAGAATATGAATCTTCTCTGCACTCGATGGAAGTTCTTCTGCATTGATCAAACGCTGAGCAGGCATTCTATCTGGCATATGCGCGTAGTTATAAAGCGCTAAGCGATCAGGCTTAATCCGCAAAACTTCTTTCAGTGTTTCATCAAATGAAGCACGAGTCTGCTTCGGTAATCCATAAATTAAATCAAAAGAAATGGAGCTGACACCCACAGCACGAGCGCGCGCTACAAGCGCCTCGATTTGTTCAATACTTTGTTCACGGTTCACCGCTTTTTGTACTTCTGGATTAAAGACCTGAATACCAAAACTAAAGCGATTAAAGCCTAGGCCCACTAGTTCATCGATGTCATCTACTGTAACGCTTCGTGAGTCGATTTCGATACCCATCTCAAGCTTTTGAGGAAGTCCAAAATGGAAAGATTGTGCGAGTAACTCTAGGATCTCTTTGATCTGATCAGTGCTCATAAAGGTCGGTGTGCCGCCACCAAAATGAATCTGTTCGACTAAGCGACCACTTTCAAATAATGGCGCTTTTAAAGCGATCTCTTTACTTAGCAATTCAATATATTCATCCGCTCTAGACATATTTCGAGTCACCACTTTGTTGCAACCACAGCAATAACAAAGCGATGCACAAAACGGCACGTGAATATAAAGGGACAAGCTTCTAGGAACTGGGTGCTGATTACTCTCAGTCACCTGCTCAAGATAACTACCTAATGGGAAGTCATCACGAAAATGCAGCGCCGTCGGGTATGAAGTATAACGAGGACCATAACCTTCATACCGTAAGAGAAAATCGTTGAGTTGATCAGCATTTATCACGAAAGTAGCCTGCAAAAAGTGTATCTTGGCGCAGTCTACCTAGTTTGCAGGCTTGTTCTCTTGATCTAAATCAACCTAGTTTGATGGAAACGCAGCTGCGCTGCACTTTGTTCTTGGTCACCTTCACTCTTCGGTTCAGACCAATGATATATAATAATGCGGCTCACGTTTGCATAAGGCACATCAAAGCTCCAAAGTTTACTGGTTGGCATGCCTAATACGTGAGTCAGAATGGCACGTATGACGCCGCCGTGGCACACCAACAAGCGGTGTTGTCCTTTACTTTGTTCAACCAGATCTTCCCAAGCACCATGTACTCGTGTCACGAACTGACTGAGCGGTTCTCCGCCAGGAGGCGTATTGTTCTCGGGATCTTGCCAGTACTTAGAAAACGCCTCTTTGTTTCCTTCCATCAATTGCTTATTGGTGAGGCCTTCCCACTCGCCAAATGCAATTTCACGAAACTCTGCATTGATATCGAGATCTAGCGACAGTTTATCTGCCAGTTCACCGGCAAAATAACGACATCGCGATAAAGGCGACGAGACAATACTTGCCCAAGGAGAATGCTCACCTACGGATGTTCGCATTTGCTCCCAGCCTAGCTCTGAGAGTGGATCATCAAGCGTGCCACGAAGTTTTTGCCCACCTTCAGGCTCTCCGTGTCGTATCAGGTCAATAATCGTTTCTGTATTCATCATGTTTCGTCGATTTTGTTCGGCATTTGAGCAAGCTGCGCGTATACTACGCGCCAGTTTTTTGGCCACTCGCGCTCGCGTAGTTGGCGTTAATTTTGGAGAATCAGCATGTTATCAGTTAATGAGTACTTTGACGGCAAAGTAAAATCAATCGCATTCGAAGGCAAAGATCTACCTGCAACAGTAGGTGTAATGGTTGCCGGTGAATACACCTTCGGCACAAGCCAAAAAGAATACATGACTGTTGTCGCTGGCGAGCTTCAAGTTAAGTTGCCTGGTAGCGACGAATTCGTCAGCTTCACAGATGGCCAAACATTTGAAGTTGAAGCAAATCAGTCTTTCGATCTAGTCGTCCCGACGGATACTGCTTATCTTTGCAAATACGAGTAAGTAACTAAACTCGTGCCCTATGGGTCGCAAATCTACGCGGCCCATAATTTTTCATTTCCAGCGCACTAATTCTTGTTCTTTAAGCTACGTTCTTTGAAATATGCCGCTTCTTCATTGACTTGCATCAGCTCACGACGCAATAGATCGAAACCCAAGGCCGCAACGAGTATTTGAAAGCGTTTTCTGTCTACTGGAAAGTAGAAACAGTGTGCCTTTATCTCACTCTTACTTCCCCACGCCACCCATACAGTACCGACAGGTTTATCTGTTGTACCACCTTGAGGCCCAGCTATTCCTGATACCGCGACACCTAAATCAGCGCCGCTTCGATCCAAGGCGCCTGATAGCATTTGTTCTACAACCGCTTGGCTAACCGCGCCATGTGCAATTAATGTCGCTTCTTCGACGCCGAGCATCTTCTGCTTCATTTCATTGGAGTAAGTAACAAAGCCAGCATCAAATACGCCCGAAGCGCCATCAAGCTCGGTCAGCATAGAGCTGATCAGTCCGCCCGTACATGACTCGGCAAAGGTCACACGTTTGCTTTGCGCCAACAATAAATCTTTCACGACATGCGCAATGCTGCGATTATCATCGGTCACAATATGCGCGCCAAATAATTGCTCCACTTGTTCAGAAAAATGCTCGAGCAACGCATAGTCTTGCTCATGATATGCTTGGAGCTTTAACTCCAACATTGGCAATGAAGCGCGAAACCCAAGCTCCAATTCTTTTGGAAGTTTCAAACCACTCTTAAAAACACGCTCTTGAATGCCTGACTCACCCATTCCAAAAACACGATATCGTTGTCGCTTCACTTTGGCATTCGAGTCTAAAGGTAAACGCGGGAGAATCTCCTCACTAAACATTGTTTTCAGTTCTGATGGGACTCCAGGTGTGCAGTAAACAGTGCATCCATTAATCTCAGCAGAGAAGCCAACAGCTGAACCTGTGGCATTAGGAACTAAACCTACCCCGTCAGGCAAAATAGCCTGCTTTTTGTTGGCTGCATTGAAGGCAATATTTTTACTCTTGCACCATTGTTCAAGGTCCGCCATTGCCTGCGGATGTTCAAGCAAATCAACGCGCATAACATTGGCTAGGGCTTGTGCTGTGAGATCGTCAACAGTTGGCCCCAAACCACCATTCACAACAAGCACATCAGAAAAACCCGCAATGCGCGCTATTTCCTGCTCAAGCAAGGCTAAGTCATCCCCAACAGTTGCCTTGTAGTAAATCGTGCAACCAAAGGGGCTAAGGGCTTCAGCTAACATTGCCGAATTGCTATCGACAATGTCACCACTCATTAACTCATTGCCTGTTAATAGCAAAGAGAGCTTTATAGATTGTTGTTCGTTGCTCATAGAATTCTCTGACGATACGCAGCGCAATATAGTTATTTACCGAGAAGCGCTGCCATTTCAATAGAGCGATCAGCACACGCTGTCATCGCTTTTTCAACCAGCTGAGGCAGACCTTCATTTTCGAAAACATGAATAGCACGTTCAGTTGTGCCGCCGGGCGACATGACGTTTTTCTTTAATTGTTCTGCTGGCAGATCACTTCCGAGCACCATTTTGGCTGACCCAAGTGCTGTTTGTGCAGCTAATTGCTTCGCATCTTCTGTGGATAAGCCAAGTTTCTCAGCAGCCTTCGCCATCTCGGAGATCATCAAAAAGAAATATGCCGGACCGCTCCCTGATACTGCCGTGACCGCGTGAATCAGCTCCTCTGAGGCGACCCATCTTGCAACACCTATTGCAGCAAAAACATCTTCAACCGCTTGCTTTTGCTCGGCACTGACTTTCTCAGTCGCATACAAGCCACTTGCGCCCTCTAATACTTGAGCAGGCGTGTTTGGCATCACGCGTACAATCGCAATGTCTTCACCTAGCCATTTCTGCAAACTTGAAACTTCGATTCCTGCTGCAATCGACACCACTACAGGAGATTGCGCGGCCAAAGCGTCTTTCATCGGTGCAATCACCGCCTCGAGGACCTGCGGCTTCACACATAACAATACGATATCAGCAGCACGTACCGCTTCGACATTATCAGTGGTTATACTAATGCCAAGCGTTTCAGCCATCTGCGTCAACTTATCTTGGCTTGGATCACTTGCGGTCACACGCTTTGGGCTCACGCCATTCTCAATCAAACCTCCGATAATCGCGCTTGCCATATTGCCAGCACCGATGAAACTAATATTCAGTTCGTCTAACTTCATTCTTTGTTTCCCGTTTTCGTGGAAATTAAAAGTCACGATGACCCATCGAGCTTCTAATCCTAATTTTTTCTTTCACCAAATATATCAGTGCCTACACGTACCATGGTTGAACCATGCTCAATAGCCAACTCTAAATCTTTCGACATCCCCATCGATAAGGTATCAACTGAAGAATAACGTGCAGCGAGCCGATCTTTTGCTTGATGTAAAGCGTGCATGCTTTTCGCTAATTGCTCGTTATCGGCACTTGCACTTGGAATCGCCATAATTCCGCGCAAACATAATTTATCCATACCCGAAATCTGCTCGGCTAATGCATCCAATTCATCAAGAGAGATTCCAGACTTCGTTTCCTCTTGATCGATATTCACTTGAATACATACATTAAGCGCTTCCGATGTTTCTGGTCTTTGATCGTTCAATCGTGTTGCCACTTTTAGGCGGTCGACACCATGCACCCACGCGAAGCTTTCAGCGATGGGACGTGTTTTATTCGATTGAATCGGACCAATAAAATGCCATTCAATGCTGCCTGCTTTTTCAGGTGCTAATGACAAGATCTCTTCTTGCTTCTCAAGGGCTTCACTCAGGTAATTTTCCCCAAATAATCGTTGCCCTTGTTCATAGGCTTCGATCACCGACTTAGCTGTATGTTTCTTGCTCACAGCGAGTAACTGAACCGAGCCACTTTCTCTCTCAGCCCGAATTGTTGCTTTTTGTATTCTTAAACTAACGCTCTGGAGCTTGTCTGCTATGCTAAACATTATGCTAATCAATAAGATAGTGGTGTTAGGGGTTAAGTTCTCTGAAAGCCATACCTATCAAGGCTTAGAAAATTTCTGAGCCGTATGGGCAACAACTAATTATCTCAATAAGTTTAACAAGATGAGATTTTTACTCTAGTGAAAATCTAGTCCTATAGAGGGTTCTCATGGATATTACCGAACTGCTCGCCTTCTCTGCGAAGCAAGGCGCATCAGATTTACATTTGTCATCAGGCTTACCACCCATGATTCGTGTTGATGGCGATGTACGTCGTATCAATCTACCAGCGATGGAACACAAAGAAGTGCATCGCCTGATTTACGACATTATGAATGACAAGCAGCGTAAAGATTTCGAAGAATTCTTAGAAACCGACTTTTCATTTGAAGTACCTGGTGTCGCACGTTTCCGTGTTAACGCATTTAACCAAAACCGCGGCGCAGGCGCGGTTTTTCGTACCATCCCTTCCAAAGTATTAACCATGGAAGACTTAGGTATGTCGCAAGTATTTAAAGAAATTGCAGAGGTACCTCGCGGACTCGTTTTAGTTACCGGACCAACCGGCTCTGGTAAATCAACAACGCTAGCGGCAATGATCGATTTCATTAATGACAATCGCTACGACCACATTCTGACCATCGAAGATCCAATAGAATTTGTTCACGAAAGTAAGAAATGTCTCGTGAACCAACGTGAGGTACATCGTGACACCTTAGGCTTTAACGAAGCACTGCGATCGGCACTTCGTGAAGACCCCGATATTATTCTAGTTGGTGAGCTTCGTGACCTTGAGACCATCCGATTGGCACTAACCGCTGCAGAAACAGGTCACTTAGTATTTGGCACTCTCCACACCACATCTGCTGCCAAAACAATTGACCGTGTCGTTGATGTATTCCCAGCGGAAGAAAAAGCTATGGTTCGTTCCATGCTTTCAGAATCTCTACAAGCCGTTATCTCGCAGACACTGTTGAAGAAATCAAATGGTGGTCGTGTTGCCGCACATGAAATCATGATTGGTACACCAGCGATACGTAACCTTATTCGTGAAGATAAAGTTGCACAGATGTACTCGGCAATACAAACAGGGGCCAGCATTGGTATGCAGACGCTCGACCAGTGCTTGCAAAACTTGCTTAGCAAAGGCCATATCAATCGCGATACAGCACGCGAAAAAGCAAAAATCCCTGAAAATTTCTAAGAATTAGCCGATAAGTTTATTTATCGGATGCAAGACAAGTTAAGGAAGAAAACGTGGACTTTGATCGACTCTTAAAAATCATGGTTGAAAAAGGAGGCTCAGACCTCTTTATCACAGCAGGCGTTCCACCTAGCATTAAAATCCATGGCAAGATCGTCCCTGTCACAAAGCAATCTCTGACACCAGAAATGTGTCGTGAGATTGTCTTTGACACCATGAACGACAAACAACGCGACGAATTTACTGAAAAAAACGAATGTAACTATGCACTCAGTGCACGAGGAATTGGTCGTTTTCGTGTATCCGCATTCTCTCAACGTAACCTTATCGGTATGGTGCTGCGTCGTATCGAAACGAATATCCCACGTATTGAAGACCTCGCGCTTCCAGAAGTTATTAACTCTCTAGCAATGACGAAACGCGGTTTGATTATTTTTGTGGGCGCAACGGGTACTGGTAAGTCGACCTCTCTCGCATCGATGATTGGTCACCGAAATCGAAACAGTAAAGGCCATATAATTTCGATCGAAGACCCTATTGAATATATTCACCAACACGAGGGCTGTATCGTTACGCAGCGCGAAGTGGGGATCGATACTGAGTCTTTCGAGGTTGCGCTTAAAAACACATTACGTCAGGCACCTGATGTCATCATGATCGGTGAGATCCGTAGTAAAGAAACAATGGAGTATGCGGTAACTTTCGCAGAAACAGGTCACTTGTGTCTCGCGACCCTACACGCCAACAACGCGAACCAAGCATTGGACCGTATTATTAACTTCTTCCCTCCGGAGCAGCACAACCAAATCTGGATGGACCTGTCGTTAAACTTGAAAGGCATTGTCGCGCAGCAGCTTGTACCGACTCCCGATGGCACTGGTCGTCGAGCGGTAATTGAAGTACTTCTGAATACACCGCTTTGTGCAGATCTTATTCGTAAGAGAGAAGTGCATAAACTGAAGGAGATAATGACAAAATCTCGCGATGTCGGAATGCAAACCTTTGACCAAGCGCTTTATGACCTGTACGCTGCCGGCGAAATCACCTACGAAGATGCACTGGCGCATGCTGACTCTGCGAACGACTTGCGTCTTCTGATTAAACTTGGTTCTGACGCATCAAGCCCTGATGAGCTTTCGAGCAATACACAACGGCTTTCGATTCAAGATGATGGTTTAGTGTAGGCACGTACAACGCATTACCTTGAAGTAGTAAGAAAGACATGAAAACCCAAGCCAGACTATTAGCGAAATACATGGATAGTGCACAGTCTGGCCGGGTTGAATGGATTGGTTTGCGACCTTCTCGTAAAGCCGATATTAAAACCGTATCGCAGGTCTATGCCAAGGCAGATCGCGGCCTCCAAGGCGACCATAGCGCTAAACGCGCTAATGGCTCTGCACGACAAATCACACTGATCAACGCCGAAGATATTCAAGCACTCAGCACCCTACTAAATAGATCATTAATTGACCCATCTATTCTGCGCAGAAATATCGTCATCTCTGGCATGAGCCTGCACGCGATGCGCTATCAGCTTCTACAGATAGGTAATGCGATTGTAGAAGTAGGCGCGCACTGCCATCCCTGTTCTCGTATGGAAAAATCATTGGGGAAAGGGACTCTACTCGCGATGTATGGCAGAGGCGGCTATTGCGCAAAAGTGATTCAAGGCGGTGAACTTAAAATTGGCGATGAAGTTCGCGTAACACAACTTCAACGAGAATTGTTTTAGACACCCAAAATAGATCATAAACCTCTTTTGATTCCTACACGTATACCTTTCAAATAATTGAGCGAGGCGGGTATGGCTCTATCAGCCGAAGATATCTCTAGAATCATTGAAATGGCATGGGAAGATCGCACCCCCTTTGAAGCCATCAAACATCAATATGACATGAATGAATCGGAAGTCATTCGATTCATGCGCCGTCAACTTAAACCTTCTAGCTTTCGTCATTGGCGCACGCGTGTGTCATCGCGCACCACGAAGCATTTGAAACTCCGTAACCCAGACATCTCTCGAGGGTATTGCTCCACACAGTACAAGCAACGCTAGTAATTAACAGGCAAAAAAATGCCCACGTTAAAGTGGGCAAGAACACGAGACAATTTACTCTGATAAGCAAACTCGTAATGAGTGAATCAATCAGCAACTATGCTGCATTCGAATCGGTTTGATCTGTAACGACCTTCTCAGAAGACTCTTCTTTTTTCTTATGCTTATCGACAGACTCAACTTTTTTCTGTTTTTCATATAAGAAGGTAAGTACTTCATGACGATAGTGGTTGTACTCAGGATTATCTGCCAACGCCAAACGATCACGAGGTCGATCTAGTTTCACATCTAAGATCTCGCCAATCGTTGCCGCTGGTCCGTTAGTCATCATCACAATGCGATCAGACAATAGAACAGCTTCGTCAACATCGTGCGTGATCATAATAACTGTGTTACCAAGCTCGGCATGAATCTCCATAAGAGAATCCTGCAAGTGAGCCCGTGTTAACGCATCGAGTGCACCGAAAGGTTCATCCATGAGCAATACTTTTGGCTCCATCGCCAAAGCTCGTGCGATACCAACACGTTGCTTCATACCACCGGAAATTTCAGAAGGTAATTTATCCAAGGCATGGGTCATGTGCACTAATTCAAGATTATGATGCACCCAGTCTTTCATCTCAGCCTTACTGCGGCCGTTACTTGTTTGTTTCACCGCTAGCTCAACATTTTTGTAAACGCTCAACCAAGGTAATAAAGAGTGGTTTTGGAATACAACTGCACGCTCTGGGCCTGGCTCATTCACTTCTTTGCCATCCAAAATAGCGCCGCCAGTTGTCGCTTGATGCAGGCCTGCAACAATGTTCAGTACCGTTGATTTACCACAACCTGAGTGACCAATAAGAGACACAAACTCGCCTTTCTCAATCTTTAAGTTTACGTCTTGTAAGGCTGTAAATGGCCCTTTAGGTGAAGGGAAATCAATACCAACGCCTGATAATTCTAAATGTCCTGTACTCATCTTAAATCCTCCTGCGCTTAACGTAATGTTGCGCTCTTATCCCAGCTCACTTGCTTTTGGATAACTAACATCAAACGGTCTAATAAAAATCCGATAATACCGATCGCTAACACTGCTACCATGATACGTGCGAGTGACGCTGAACTACCGTTCTGGAACTCGTCCCAAACAAACTTACCTAAGCCTGGGTTTTGAGCGAGCATCTCTGCAGCAATCAGTACCATCCAACCAATACCTAATGACAAACGAAGGCCCGTAAAAATCATTGGAATCGATGACGGCATAACAATTTTTATAACGTGATTGATTGGGTTCAAACGCAGAACCTTACTCACATTTATAAGATCTTTATCAATACTAGAAACACCCACTGCGGTATTGATCAGCGTTGGCCATAGGCAGCACAACGATACCGTGACAGCTGAAGTGATAAAGGATTTCGAAAACATTGGGTCGTTTGATACATACACAGCACTCACGACCATTGTTACCAATGGCAACCACGCAAGCGGTGACACCGGTTTAAATAACTGAATTAAAGGGTTAATCGCAGCATATGCCGATTTACTCAAGCCACATAAAATCCCTAATGGCACGGCGATAATTGATGCGATAAAGAATCCAGTTGCAACCGTACCTAAGCTCGTCCAAATTTGCTGGAAGAACGTTGGTGCGCCTGTATAAGGGCGGATTTTAGGCACGTAGTCTGGATCTTTTGCCATACGCGCTTCATTGCGTTGTTCTTGTCGCTCATAAAAGGCTTCTGCCTTAGCAACCTCTGCCTGATGTTCATTCAATAGATTCTTTGATTGTTCCCATACTTGAACAGGGCCTGGGAATTGGCCTAGCGAGGTATCGATGTTTTGTGCTGCAGCGTTCCACAGACCTAAAAAACATACTAACCCAAGCAAGGGTAATGCGAGTGCAGTCGAGAGCTGCTTCAATTTTTCACCTACTTGGCTTAATCCACCAGTAGTAGGCATCACCGCTTGTTTAAACATATCTTTCTCCTTTATGCCTATAAAACTTGCCCAGTGCGAGGAATATGCACTCGGCAAATTAGGCTATGTGCTAACTTCGTTAAGGCTTAAATTAAGTCTTTGCCTTTCAAACCTATTGGGAACTTCTGCAAGTACTCATTTGGTTTTGAACCATCGTAAACGTGGTCGTCAATGAAGTGTGTTTGAGGTGGCTTAAAGCCAGTTTCTGAATCGAATTCAGGGAAATCAGAAGCTTTCGCTTTACCTTCTTCGATCAATGCTTTGGCTGCTGTCGCGTAGATATCTGGACGATATACTTTCTTAGCCGTTTCCATGTACCAATCATCTGACTTATGCTCAGAGATCTGCCCCCAACGACGCATCTGTGTTAGATACCAAATTGCATCACTGTAGTAGGGGTAAGTCGCGTTGTAACGAAAGAATACGTTGAAGTCTGGAATCTCACGCTTATCGCCTTTCTCGTACTCAAACGTACCCGTCATACTGTTAGCAATAACCTCGTAGTCAGCACCAACGTAGTTTGCTTGAGATAAGATTTTTACCGCTTCTGGACGGTTAGCGTTGTTGTTCTCATCCAACCATATTGCTGCGCGGATCATCGCTTTTACAACGCGAGCATGCGTATTTGGATATTTCTCTGCCCACTCGTTACTCACACCGAAAACTTTCTCTGGGTTGTTCTTCCAAATTTCGTAATCCGTTACAACTGGCACACCAATACCTTTAAATACTGCTTGCTGGTTCCACGGCTCGCCCACACAGTAACCATAAATAGTGCCGGCTTCCATCGTTGCTGGCATTTGTGGTGGTGGAGTAACCGAAAGCAATGCATCTGCATCAATCTGACCGCTGGTATCACCTTTATGTGGTGCGTAATAGCCAGGGTGAATACCACCAGCAGCTAACCAGTAACGTAACTCATAGTTGTGCGTCGATACTGGGAATACCATACCCATGTTAAATGGCTTACCTTCGCTCTGATATTTTTCAACAACAGGCTTTAGTGCGTCAGCTTTGATTGGGTGCACTGGCTTGCCATCTTCGTGAGGAATATTCGACTTCATTTGTGACCAAATATCGTTTGATACGGTAATCGCATTACCATTCAAATCCATGCTGAAGGCAGTAATGATGTGCGCCTGCGTACCGAAACCAATCGTTGCACCAAGTGGCTGACCTGCCAACATATGAGCACCATCAAGCTGGCCGTCGATCACGCGGTCTAGCAATACTTTCCAGTTCGCCTGTGCTTCCAAGGAAACGTAAAGACCTTCGTCCTCGAAGTAACCTTTTTCATACGCAACAGCTAATGGAGCCATGTCCGTCAATTTAATGAAGCCAAATTTCAACTCTTCTTTTTCTGGCCATCCTAACTCTTCTGCTGTCACAGAAGTACTGATCATTGCACCTGCAGCAGCAACGGTGACTGACATCACCGCTAGCTTGGTTTTCAATGAACTCAAAAATCCTGTTTTTTTCATGCTCTACTCCGACTGTCTCCAGTTCTTTCGCCAAAAAAAAAACCCGCACAGTCTTCCAGATCTTGAAAGACTGTGCGGGCATCATTGCCTGATTATTGCCGCACCTTCGCAGCAACTCTCTAATTTTGGTTGTTCTCTGAGATTACGCCTTACGGGCAATCCGTAATCTATCTTCTGCAAAACAAAGGCCAACTTTATAAAGCTATAAATTTCAATAACTTACAGCCATACCACTCTTACCCCTCCAACTACTTGCACCAGAGTAAGGAGCTAAAACAAAAACGCGCACCAAGTGTGCGCGCCTTTATCTTCAGCTTTTGATCACAAGTAGCTATCGGTAAATACCTTGTCCACCACAGCATATGCCGCTTCTCGATCAGTGATCTGGTTTGCTTTTAGCATTTTATTTACAAGCCATATCCCTTGCTCGCGCGTCGGCTTGTTAATATCGACTGCAGCATCACTAAATTGATTGTACGAAGGAACAACTCTCGGCGGTAAAAATCGATGCGTTAAACAGCTGCCGATAAGAGAAGGCGCAATCACTTCAATTGGCGCATCTAAATAATTTGCTCTCGACATGAGACGTGCGGCTTCAAAACGATTTGGCGTTTTCTCTAAATAAGAACAAGCTTGCGCCAAAGCAGTACACAAAGAACGAACCAGATTTGGATTATCAGACGCAAACTTCTTCGTTACACCCAAGACTTTTTCAGGCTGGTTTTCCCAGATATCGAAAGAGGTCAACGCAGTCAAACCGATCTCAGAACGCACAGCTTTTGCGTTCCATGGGCCACCAACACAAAAAGCGTCAATCTCTCCACTCTCGAGAAAATCGACCATATTGACCGGCGGCACGGTCAGCAAATCCACATCATCTAACTCAACCCCACCGTCACTTAACCAGTCCAGTAACTGATAGTGGTGACAGCTATAGGGAAAGACATCTGCAAATTTCAATTTGCTAAGACCCGCTTCTTTTCTTTGCGCAATAACAGGTAACAATAACTTTGCTGATAAAGGCAAAGGCAACTCTGATAAGCCCGATACCGCAAGGATCTCCTGATATAAACCTTCGGAAATCGTTATTGCATTCCCGTTTAAGCTCAACACAAAGGGAGCGATGACCTCGCAAGGCCGACAACCTAAACCTAAGCCACTCGCCAATGGCATAGGCGCAAGCATTTGCGCCGCGTCGAGAACACCAGCGTGCAGTTTATCTCTGAGTGTCGCCCATGAATTTTGCTTTTGAAGCGTGACGTCTAAGCCTTGTTCTTCAAAAAAACCGTATTCCTTGGCGACGATAAGTGGGGCCGAATCTGTCAAAGCAACAAACCCGAGCTTTAGTTCTTGTTTTTGTGTTGATCGCATGAATACACCTAAAAATTCATATTTTTCATAATTGAGATGATCGTTTTCGCAACATCTTCAAGTTTCTGCCCTGAATCCATGGCAGTTTTGCGCATGCTACTAAAAGCCTCTTGCTCAGAGAGACCTTTGGTCTCCATAAGCAAACGTTTGGCTTGATCGATAAGCTTGCGCGCCTCTAACTCATTCTTGGTTTGAGTCAGCTCTTCTTTGAGACTTTGATATTCATTAAATCGGGCCACGGCCGCATCAAGAATAGGTCTTAACCGACTAGTATCGGTATCACCCACCACGTACGCACTTACGCCAGATTTCACGGATTCATTGATTAGATCTTCGTCTTCTGCATCAGAAAACATCACAACAGGCTTAGGGTTATATGCTGAAATCATATTTAGACTTTCAAGCATATCCCTAGTAGGAGATTCGATATCAATCACAATGATATCTGGCTGCCAGGCATCTACCTCCTTCAGTAAGGTAGCGTTTGGCTGCGCCATATGACGAATTTTATATCGCGATTTTTCTAAGGCGGATACCACCTCACTAGCACGATCTAAGTCTTCGTCAATAAGTAGAATACTTAATTCTGAGGACATACCTTGGGACTCTTTTCACGGACAACTTACTCGCTACGAGTCTTGATGCTCGCTCACGTGCATAACAGGCAGCAAAAAATAGACCATGCATTAAATGCACGCTAAGTGATTGATTTTTGATGCGGTCAAACTTGTACACATACAATCGCACACCAATATAGTGCAACAAAGTTAGGCGGTCGCAACAGCAGCAGCTTCTCTTTCCACTGGATAACGCAAGTTCACCACTTCACCAACAATCGTAATCGCAGGACCAGAGATTTTTTGATCTCGAACTTTCTCTGCGATATCAGAAAGCGTGGCTATGCAGATCTTTTGCATAGGGGTTGTCGCGTTTTCGATCACTGCCACAGGCAACGAAGCAGAAACCCCATGCTCAATAAGCCTCTGAGCAATTAAGTCGATTCGACGAAGCCCCATATAAAATACTAAGGTTTCTCCGTTTTTCGATTGCCCTGATACTCCTTCACTCAATGATGCCCAATTGGGTTCTGTCTCAGCACTTTTCATGTGTGCCGTCACAAACCGAACCGATTGTGCACAACTGCGATGTGTTAAGGGAATACCAGCATAAGAAGACGCGCCCGATGCGGCTGTGACTCCAGGAACAACACAAACTGGAACTCCAGATTGTTGAAGTACCTGACACTCCTCACCAACACGAGCAAAAATCGCGGGATCGCCGCCTTTTACTCGTACTACCTGTTTTCCTTCAAGTGCCAGTTTTAGCATCAACGCCGAAATACCCTCTTGAGACATGCTATGTTGGGCATAGCGCTTACCAACATAAATGCGTTGTACTTGTTTAGGAAACAGCGCCACCACCTCATCGGACACGAGTGCGTCGAACAAAATGACATCTGAATTTTGTAGCGCGCGATAAGCCTTAAGGGTGAGCAACTCTACATCACCTGGCCCCGCACCAATAATCGTTACACAACCTCGTTTAGAACGAGCTTGTATTTGAGTTTTAACCCGATTTATAAACCCTGTGTCCTTAACCTCTCCATCATTATTTGAAGAGCGCCTAAATAGAGCTAATAAATTTGTTGCAGCAGTAATCATGAAAACTCCTCTAAGGTAATGCGTTCACCTTCTGGAACAAGATTTTGCTTAAGAATTTGTTTGAGTTCAGACTTACACGACCCACAATTTGTGCCGCACTTTAATTGCGACCCCAAAGCTTCAACGCTATCACAGCCGTCATCTTGTATGGCTCGGATGATCTCTTTTTCACCCACCTTATAACAGCTGCAGACCATGCGACCTTGGGCATAGACGGAGTCTACTTCCGCATGCAGAAGTGCTTGGATTTGTTCTTCGCTCAAGATGCTACTATCAAGCATGCTTTCTAACCAAGCTCGCTCATATTCTTGCGCCTCTGAATGCGTGAATACGCCGTAAACTAATGATTGGTCGCGCGTCGCAAAACGATTCATTCCATTTTGATGCTGATAGGAATAACGCTCATGCACATCCTGATAAATTGCATTCAGAGCTGAACCAAGCGTGGTGCTTTTTTCTTTGCACGCAAATCGGTAAATCATGCCGCCACGGACTTTTGCTTTCGACCACACATAAAACTGCGCATCTAGCCATTGAATCGGAAGCTCGTCTAGACTAAATAACTCGCCGTATTCAGCCATCTCGACCGGTGAAAGCGCAACAGCCGCATGTTTCAATTCTGGCTGCCCAGAAATGGGGTCTCTTGCATCTGTATATAGCTTTGCAATTGCCGATGATGAAGACCATGTTGTACCCCAATGAATGGGTACAAATAACTCACCTCGACGTAATCCATCATCGATTACGACTGGTAACACGACCTGATCAGCGTCTGAATTCACGGCAGAAGTGACCGACACATAGGCACCCTGTTCAAGACTTAAATCTTTGGCATCTTCTGGGTGAATCGCTATATATGCGTTCGCAGTATGCTGGCTCAATTGTGCGCTCATACCAGTACGTGTCATGGTGTGCCATTGGTCGCGCAATCTTCCAGAGTTCAACACAAACGGAAAGTCTTCACTAACTGCCTGCTCAGGAGGACGGAACTGCACCGCAATACAGTTTGCTTTTTGAGACAGAGTAAAGAACTTTCCATCTTCAAATAATCGTTTAGTGCCCTTTGGGTTCTCGTCGTTTATGGGCCATTGAACAGGAGCTAGCTGATCGTATTCTTGCGACGATAAATCACACAAACCACTTAGATCTAAGTCCCGACTTCCGTTGTTTTTATATGCCGTCAATCCAGCATACTCATCGAAGACCTCATGCTGAGAAGCGAAATCAAATCCGTCAAAACCCATTGCAATTGCGACATCACAGATAATTCGCCAGTCATGCTTTGCCTCACCTAGAGGCGGCAAGAAAGCTCTTTGACGAGAAATCGTGCGCTCTGAATTCGTCACCGTGCCATCTTTTTCTGACCAGCTCGTCGCCGGCAACTTCACATCAGCAAAGGGTAAAGTATCGTTTGACGACACATAATCTGAGACAACAACGAAATCACATTTTTTCAGCGCGCTCTCTATTTGAAGCCTGTTTGGCAGACTCACGACAGGATTGGTCGCCATCACCCAGACCGCTTTAACATCGCCTGATTCAATCTTTTGAAACAGATCTACAGCCTTATGCCCATGCGATTCAACAATTGTTGGGCATGACCAATATTCTTGTACTAGCGCGCGATGTTCTGCGTTATCAATATCCATATGTGCAGCCAGCAAGTTGGCCAAACCGCCTACTTCTCGACCGCCCATTGCATTTGGTTGACCGGTAATAGAGAAAGGTCCACACCCTTCTTTGCCGATTTTTCCACTCGCAAGATGACAATTGATAATACTCGCAGCTTTATCAACGCCAGCACTCGACTGATTCACGCCCATCGAGAAAAAACTAATCACCTTATCTGTTTGCGCAAAGCTTGCGTAATACTCTTCTACATCTTGCTCAGGCAAATCACATAGCTGTGCGACCTTCTCAATAGTGAAAGACTGTGCGGCCTCTACTGCTTGCTCAACTCCTTCAACCGACTGATCAATATAAGCTTTATCAAGCCCATCATGCTCTGCCAGATAGGCGAGCAAACCGTTAAACAAGGCAACATCACTTCCTGCTTTCAGAGGGAGATGAAGATCTGCGACTTCACAACTTGCTGTGCGACGTGGATCGATAAATACAATTTTTAGATTTGGATTTATTTGTTTCGCACGCTCAACGCGTTGAAACAGAACAGGATGTGTCCAAGCCGCATTTGAGCCTATAAAAACGAGCAATTCCGTTTGCTCTAAATCCTCATAACTACACGGTACGACATCTGATCCAAATGCGCGTTTATGTGCAGCAACTGCTGAGGACATGCACAGACGAGAGTTCGTATCGATATTGGCAGACCCGATATAACCCTTCATCAACTTGTTTGCGACGTAATAATCTTCCGTTAGTAATTGCCCCGATACATACAGTGCAACGCTGTCTGGGCCATGCTCATCAATAATATCTTGAAAGCGCTGAGCCACTTCGTTGGTCGCAGCTTCCCAAGGAACCTGCTTCCCACTAACTTCAGGAAAAAGTAAGCGCCCACTATCTTCTAAGGTATCTAGTAAGCGACTTCCTTTAACGCACAGTCGACCAAAATTTGCTGGATGCTCAGGAGTGCCACTCAGCCCCAAAACTTCTGCCTCAGAAGCCTCCTCAGACTCAACATTTTGAATCTGGACATCGACACCACAACCCACGCCGCAGTAAGGGCAAGTCGTGCGCTGCAGTGCAACGTTTGACCCAACAGATTTAAACTGAATAAGCTCTGCGCTAGACACAATTAACTCGCTACACTTAACTGAACCATTTCATCAACGATACGTGCCGGAAACACGGAAACAGATTGCTCTGGATCATCAATACATTCGCCCGTTGTTAAACAGAAACGCTGCTTATATAAAGGTGAAGCAACCACATAACGCAGCGGAGTATCTTCACCCGAAACTGAACAAATCAAACCACGGTAAAGCACATTCGCCTTACCGATCGGGTCAAAGTTACTAATCGCGAGTACTTGTTCTTGTTCACCTTGCGTCAACTTAAACAACGCAACTTGCTCTCCATTTACTAAGGCACAAACACCAGAGTTATCGACAAGATCGTTTGTTTGGCAGATAGAAACCCAGTTTTCATTGCTAGACATCATTTTCTCTCTTATATCATTCGTTCTTAATTCGTTAGAGGCTTATGTATTAAGCCAAAGCATCTTCAGCAAGGACTTTATCCGTCGCAATCAGATCACCTGATTGTTTTTCTTGCTCTGTTGCTGGACGAATTTGATCTCTTTCTTGAACAAATACGATGTTAGGATCAGTCGCATCAGCCGCGTTTACGAACTGACGGAAGCGCTTACGCGACTCTTCATTTTCAACTGCCGTTTTCCACTCACACTGGTAGGTATCCACAACATGCTGCATCTGGGCTTCTAGCTCTGCGCAAATACCCAACGAGTCTTCAATAACCACTTGTTTTAGGTATTCAAGACCGCCTTCTAAGTTTTCCATCCATGTAGAAGTACGTTGCAAGCGATCTGCCGTTCTGACATAGAACATCAAGACGCGATCGATATATTTGATCAGTGTTTCAGTATCGATATCAGTAGCGAATAAATCAGCATGACGAGGTTTCATACCGCCGTTACCACACACGTATAAATTCCAACCTTTCTCGGTCGCAATAATGCCGATATCTTTGCTTTGCGCCTCTGCACACTCTCGCGTACAGCCTGAAACCGCCATTTTCATTTTGTGCGGTGCGCGCAAGCCTTTGTATCGGTTTTCAATATCAATCGCTGCGCCAACGGAATCTTGGACGCCATAACGACACCAAGTGCTTCCTACACATGACTTAACCGTACGTAGCGCTTTTGCGTACGCATGGCCGGTCTCGAAACCTGCAGCGATCAGCTCTTCCCAAATGAAAGGCAATTGCTCAACGCGCGCACCAAATAAATCAACACGCTGCCCGCCAGTGATTTTTGCGTATAGGTTGTATTTCTTAGCGACTTGCCCCAGAACAATCAGCTTGTCAGGTGTAATTTCACCACCAGCGATACGAGGTACAACCGAATAACTACCATCTTTTTGCATATTGCCAAGATAAGTGTCGTTGGTGTCTTGGAGTTTAACGTGCTCTTTCTGAAGCACGAAATCGTTCCATACTGACGCGAGAATTGAACCGACCGCAGGCTTACAGATTTCACAACCGATACCGCGACCATGTTTTTCAAGCAGCGCGTCAAAACTTTTGATTTCTTCGACTTTAATAATGTGGAAGAGCTCTTGGCGAGAATAAGCAAAGTGCTCACAAATATCTTTATTGACCTCTACGCCGCGTTTTTCTAGTTCGCTATCAACGACGTTTTTCAATAAGGCCGCACAACCACCACAACCGGTGCTTGCTTTAGTGCATGATTTCACCGAGCCAAGATCACAGTTGCCCGCATCCATTGCATCAACAATGTCGCCCTTAGAGACGTTGTGACAAGAACATACCGTCGCAGTCGCTGGTAAAGCATCAGCACCTAGCGCAGGCGCAGCATCGCTCGTAGAAGGAAGAATTAAACTTTCTGGTTTTTCAGGAAGGTCGATACCATTTAAAGCATACTGAAGAAGAGTATCGTAGTCTGAAGTGTCACCTATTAGCACCGCACCAATAAGTAGCTTTTTGTCTGCATCAACAACGATCTTCTTGTAAACACCTTCAGGTTGATTTTCATAGGTGTAACTCAAAGCACCTACTGTGCGAGCATGAGCGTCACCAATAGAGCCTACGTCGACTCCCATCAACTTGAGTTTGGTGCTCATATCTGCGCCCTCAAACTTCAAGTCACCTTCTGCAAGATGACTCGCAGCGACGCGCGCCATGGTATAGCCAGGGGCAACTAAACCAAAAATAAAGTTATTCCAAAGCGCACACTCACCAATCGCATAAATATTTGGGTCGGACGTTAGACAATTATCGTCAATCACGATGCCGCCACGGGGGCCAACATCGATGTCGAACTCTCGAGCTAAACCATCTTCTGGACGGATACCTGCCGAGAATAAAATCATATCGGTTTCTAGATCTGAGCCATCAGCAAACTTCATTTTATAGCGGCTAGTATCGCCAGATACGATTTCTTGCGTCGCTTTTTCGGTATGGACTTGCACGCCAAGCTCTTCAATTTTTGACTTCAGCAATTGACCGCCAACTTGATCTACTTGAACCGCCATTAGCTGGGGGGCGAATTCAACAACGTGGGTTTCGAGCCCTGCTTGCTTCAGAGCATTTGCCGCTTCAAGACCAAGCAGACCACCACCCACAACAACACCAACCTTGCTTTGCTTGGATGAAGCTTCAATTTGCTCTAGGTCTTCAATGGTTCGATACACCAAGCAATGCTCTTGATCATTACCAGGAATTGGAGGAACAAAAGGAAAGGAACCCGCAGCAAGCACGAGTTTGTCGTAAGCATACACATCACCCGCTTCAGTCTTAACCGTCTTGGCTTGCTTATCAATATGAGAAACTTTTGCATTCACATGAAAATTCACGCCTAGCTTTTCATAGTGCTCTGCGCTTGTAAGTGAAAGATCATCTGCTGTTTTGCCTGTAAAGTACTCCGACAAATGCACTCGGTCGTACGCCAACCTTGGCTCTGCAGAAAGAACAGTCACTTCGACGTTCATATCTTGTTCAAGTATCTGCTCAACAAAATGATGGCCTACCATTCCATTGCCGACTACCAATACTTTCATTGTTGATGCTTGCATAACTTCTTCTCCACCAAAAATTTTGGGGCAAAAAAAAACCCACGCCACCAGCATATTTGCTAGTTAGCATGGGCTTCTTTGCCGTCAGCACATTAAGTTCATTCTTAATATGCTGTCTCTGTTCTGTGTGAGTATGAACCGTCGTCATACCCCGCGCGGTTTTTAACACTGCTTTGCGATACGATTTCTAATACAAATTTAGTACCAACTTTATATCTCTATAAGATTCAGGCACTTACAAGGCTAGACTTATCAGTAGCTACCGAGCTTTATGCACGATAAGGGTGCGGGCGCACCAAGGATTAGCTAGAAGAGATCGCGCCAGCTTGTTCAAGCCATCGCTGCAATCGATCTAATGGCAGGGGCTTACAGCCATAGTAACCTTGATAACGGTTACACGATAACTTCTCTAAGACTTTTAAAGTTTGTGCATCTTCGATGCCCTCTGCAATCAAATCGCAGCCTAAACCTTCCGCCATCGCAATCACGGTTTGTATGATCACTTTTGAGTTTTCATCATTCTTTATATCTTCGATCAAAGAGCGATCTAACTTGATTTCACTTGCAGGCAAACCTTTGAGATATGACAACGATGAATAACCCGCGCCAAAGTCATCAATTGAAATCTTGAACCCATGGGCTGCTAATTTATCCAGAGTCGCAATGCTAAACGCCGGATCATCCATCGCCGCAGTTTCGGTTAACTCCAAATAAACCAATTCAGGTGATACATTCTCGGTCTTCAGTGTTTTAAGAAGTTGAGCGCCAAAATACTTAAACTTCAGATCACGCGCTGAAATATTAATCGACATGCTTCCGTCATAGCCTTGAGCTCGCAGCATTACCAAAGCACGTATCGCTTCTTGAAATACCCATAAGCTCAGCTCATTAATTACCCCAGTTTCTTCGGCCAGGGGAATAAATTGATCCGGAGGAACAAAACCATTCTCTAGATGAATCCAACGTATTAAAGCCTCGAGACCAATCACCTTCCCGCTACTAATTTCAAACTTCGGCTGAAACACTAAACTGAGCGCATCATCATTCAAGGCCTTACGTAAGTCTGTCATCAGGGTAAGCCGGCTCGAACTATAGATATCGTACTTCTCACTATAGATTCCCATGGAGCCTCTTTCGGAGCGATCCATCGCAATCAATCCATTTCGAATTAATTGTGCCGGCTCTGAGCTATGATTGGGATAAAGAGAGCAACCATATAATGGTGCTAGTTCAAACGTTAAGCCATCAAATTCAATCGGCGATGCGAGCTCGACTAAGAGATCATCAAACGGCTGACGGTTTTTTTCGAATTTATCTAAATCAATAAGTACACCGAATGTTTCATTCGCAATTTGGAACGCCGCGTCTGGGCCAACTCCTTGCATATGCTCAACACTAATTACTCCGAACATATCTCTGCACTTCTCGTTTAAAAACACCGCCATTTGCGCCAAAACCGTCTCAGAGCTGGCCAAGCCGAGCGTCCGCGTAATATCAGAGATGCGCGTCAAATGCACCATCGAGATCATCATTCTTCTATTGGGCGCAGCATCCATCTGCTCACGTAAGAGGTTCTCGAAATGATTTCGGTTAAGCAGATTAGTGACTCGATCACGTGACATGGTTTGCGTTAACAAACTCTGTGTGTAATTTCGCTGTTGCTCGATATGAAGACTCTTTGATTGCGCAGATATTTTCTTTTCACGCTCGCGATACAAACGATCTGCAAGAGCCAAAGTCAAAATCAATGCCTCAAGTCCAGATCCAATCTGCATGGCGTACTCAGTCCAAAATGTATTTGGCAATGCGCCTGTAGTGCGGCCGCTTGTTATCGCAAAACCAACGGTCAAAGGAATCCAAGCAACCGTGAAATAAATACCTGAACGAAGCCCTTTATACCAAGCGATGGGACCTGCAAAAGCGAGGACGCTAAAAAGCAATAACGCACCCACAACCGAGATACGCACCGCAATGCTATAATCTGCGAATAAAATGATACAGAGGTGCATCAACTCCAGCGCTATCATCGCCTGAAGAAGCTTATCGAAGCGCGGACTAATCGACTTCATTCGCAAAAATAACTTTGCGAATAAAAGAGAAAAAATAGAGAGCAAGGGCATAGACGCCAAGAACAGGCGCCCATTTAGTTCGGGCAGATCATTTAGAAAATGTTGATGGACATATCCTCGACTACTCGCAAAGAATAACAAATAGCTTGCGATAGCCAGCGCATAATAAAGATACAATCGTTCGCCTAAGCGAAGAAAAACAGCGAGATTAATAATCGCAATAATCGTCAGAACGCCATAGTAAAAGAAATGAGCCTTTTGCTCTTTCGAAGCTTGTTCAAAGTAATGCTTCTCTTCCCAAATCAACATGGGAACGGTCATCGAGCCTTTTGTTTTCACGCTCGTGTAGATTTCAATTTCTTCGTTGGGTTCTAACGAAAAACGAAAAAGAATACCTGGATCGTCGACTTGCCTGTGCGCAAAGTGTTTGCGATCACCAGTGGCCAGTCCAAGCTCGGTTCCATCTTGCTTACGCGCATTAAAGACAACATGATCAAGCTGAGCGTAATCGATCTCAAGAATAAAGTTGTTGGCCTTGTCAGCTCCATTTTTAATGCGTGTTTTAAACCAGAGTTGTGCATTGGTAAACCCAAAGCTTCTTTGCTCGCTGGCACCTTGGGTCCACTTATCTTCAGGTAGTTTTTGAATGTCTCGCAATTGCAGAGATAATTCTTGATCAATGAGGTAGGAGTAAGAGGCTGAAAGTGGTGACTGATACACACCTTCAAAGGTATTCAACGCTGAACTTTGCCCTGCAACAGAATAATTGCTTAAAACAAATAACAAGCAAAACAAGACACTTCGCAAACGAAAAAAGGAATGACACACAAACACTAAACGAATTCTCTAGACTCTTATTCTCTTTAAAAGTCTAGATCAGAATAAAGCGATAGCGCACTTTTTGTACATTTTTTCTAAGCGCCTAGCAAAACCCCTTCTTTGAACGCTTTCGCACCAGCGATTTTGCCGATATGTGTTCCCTTTGCAGCAAACCGTTGGTTTGTTCTGGCAAAAAACTTACCGCTAACCGTCGCGCATGCAGGCGTTGCAGATTGGTCTACGGGACTAATAATTTCGGCGATCGCTTCACCTGCTTCAACCCAGTCTCCCAGCTCTTTTAAAAAAACGATAATACCTGTTGTTTGCGCATCAATTGAATCACAGCCAGCAAGAGGCGTTGATTCAAATTTCGCCTTTGGTTCAGAAGGTGTCGATTGGTCAATCACACCAACAGCGCATAACCACGCAAACAGATTCTGTGCATCTTGCTTAGCATACGTATGACTAACGTCTGCCTCACCACGGTATTCTATGGTGACGCCACAGCCAGCTAAAGGAATTGGGTAACGCGTGCCAAAACGTTCCTGAAGTCGATACCACGCGCCTGCTTGCGCCTCGTCAAAAGCAGAGCCGCCTGATCCTTCTGCGTGGAGCAGCGTTTCTACACCTAAATAACGCGATAAATGTTCGGCCTGTTCAAGGTAGGGTGTATCGGTATATAGATGCATTAATGCTTCGAAATCACAATGCATATCCAATACATAGTCGGCATCATGAGATAGCTTTAAAAGTATCGCGCGCTGCTCGTCTAACTCGCTTAACTGAGGCCTTTGTTCAAGCGCATCAGCGATGGCTTTTCGAATAGCTCGTTTATTAGCTTCTATATCTTGTGTTAACTGGGACTCTATATTCTCAGCGATCAACTCATAGAAATCGGGGTGGCTACGATTAAAGTTCAAGCCTGTGTTCAGATCGAATCGTCCCAAATGATCGTGCATCACATGTTGAGACAAACCAATTGCGTTGGCATATGGCACCAAGACAATCTCACCTTCGATCAATCCCTCTTTATCAGCTTGATTGAGCAAGCTTCTGAGATGGTGCAGCACTAACATGGGAGGAATCTCGTCCGCATGCAAACTGGCTTGAAGATAAATCTTTAGATCTCTACTTTTCTTCCCGTAATGCAGACTGACTAATTCTCTTCGTGTTCCAATCGTCTGTTGGCTCAGTGGGTATGTGTTGAATTGCATAAAGAATCCTTTAAGACGAAAGTATGATTGCTTGCATCGCCATTATGTTTTTTTATGTCACCTAAATACATTGAATCACGCATCATGATGGCTTTTATAAAATGTTTATTGCTTGCTGTTATAGCTCAAATAACAACAACGCACGCATCAGAAGTTACCCTAGTTCATTATGACCTAAAGGATGGTCTCGCACCTTATTTTTGGAAAAATAACAACGGTGATCATATCGGCATCATTCCAGATATCGTCGCGCGAATGAAACCCTATAAACTTCGATTCACGGAAATCCCACGCAAGCGATTGGATGATGCATTGCTTTCTGGGCAAATCGATTTTGCGTTAATGCATCCTGACTATACGGAAATTGATGATAAGTTAAATTTCATACCTACCTATTTCTCACAAACCAAAGTTCTCTACCAGCGACTTAGCGACACCACAACATCGAAACATTTAAGTGAGATTCAGAACACAACAATATGCGCACGACTTGGCTACGAAAATCCTGTGATCGAGCTCGTCTCCGAAGAGCAAAATATTCGAATCGTACAATCGCCCGACAATGAAACTATGGTGCGAATGCTCAAAAAAATCATTGTGATTACTTAGTCGGCTCAACACACGTCATCGACTTTACCTTGATGAAAACGCACGAAAAAGGCATCGCAAAAACCAAAGTGCGTCTAGCAGAAAAACCATTTTTCTTCGCACTCCCTCAAAACAAGGTCGATACAATTAAAGAAGTAAAAATGCATTTAGAGGAGCTAAAACGCACTGGAGAGCTGGATCGAATTGTTGCGAACTATACGGGTAGCTAAGTAACTATGCGATCCACTGTGAAATGTATGAATGGTAAAAAGGGATACCAAAAATAACGTTCAGAGGGAAGGTCAAGCCTAGTGATAACAGCATGGCTAAGCCAATATCCGCATCGGGAATAGCGCTTCGAATTGCTGCCGGCGCAGCAATATAGGAAGCACTAGCGACTAAAGTCGCAAGAATAAGAACTGAGCCTTCAGGCAGCCCCAAAGCTATACCAGCGCCTGCGCCAATCGCAGCAAATGCAAGCGGTGTGACGCATGCGAAGATAACCAGTTTCCATTGTTTGTATGGGAAGGGACGGAGTGTTTCAGCCGCGGTAAGTCCCATTTCTAACATGAAGATAGCCAAGATTGCTTTGAAGCCTCCTGTCAATAACTCGGTGACCGACGCACCTTGCACTGGCCCGTACATCCAGCCAATCAGAACACCACCAACGAGCAATACAACACCTCGGTTCGTCAATGTTTCATGCCAAATAGCGCGATGAGAAACGCCTTCAGTTTGCTTCTCCGAATTGAAAAAACGATAAATGGCGAGGGCAACAATAATCGCTGGAAGCTCTAACATAACCAGATAAAGCGTCGTTTGCGCACCAAACTCAATGTTATTGGACTCTACATACGTCAGCACAACCGCAAAGGTACCGGCACTAACCGAACCATAGTGAGCTGCAATACTGCTGGCGTTGGCGAGAGATACGCCACAGACAAAACGTAAGATAGGAAGAATTAATAAAGGGCAAATCGCTCCAATTAAGGCGACGGTTAACATCTCCCATATCAAGTTAGTCGAAACACTACCAAATAAGGCCATACCACCCTTCAATCCGATGGTAAGCATTAATAGTAAACTCAGGGTATCGTAGGCTTCTTTTGAAATACTCAAATCAGATTTGAGAAGCCCGGCAACTAGGCCGAGCAAAAAAAAATGACAACGATATCAGGCATAGTAAGTCTTTCGCACAGAACAGTAGCCAAACGGCTATGCAAATCAGAAGAGACAACAAAGGCAAGCGCGTTTTTATTGGTCAGCCTTTTATTGCCGCGAGACTATTGTAAAAGTATTTGTTAGATTCTCATAGCATATAAAACAGCTATATTTCTGAGACCCTCTAAAAATATCCCTCTAAAATGCCTCAATTTTTTCGAATCCAACTGAATAGTTTTATTCGCCGTGTCGAAAATGCGCAGGATCTTAAATGCCTTATAAAAGACCAAGGTGTGACATTAACGCGTAGAGGACGATCTCGAAATTGGACAATCGAACTCAATACAGAACAGTCCATCAACTTACAAAAGAGTATTGAATCAGCGAAACAAGAAAGCTGGCTATGGGTTGCAAATCTGCTTAAGAAGCAGCGACCAGAATTAAATTTGAAAGACCTAAAAACGCTTGCCAAAGAACATTGGCCAATCAGCGTTAATCAACTCATGAGGCTCACAGACTGTACGAGCGCACAAGCTAGGCTAGTTATTGACGAAATTGAATGGTCAGAATAGCAAGTACTTACTTATTGCATAAACGAGAAAAACCTGAAGTTTTTGCAGCTCTTACCAACTGGCCGACCGAGGTTGCACTGGCATAACTCACAATCACTTTGTTATCCATCAAATTAACCCGAAACGTTTGCGACATATACGTCAAACCTAATTCATAGGGTAAATTAGACTCGTACCAACCCGTAGTGTTGTTATTAAACCAATTAAACAAGGCATCATACTCAGGCGTGCCGCGGCCAACTTTCTTCCCACAAAACTCGAACTCTGGAGGCATCTTGGTCGTAAAATTAACGGTCCCGCTGGCATTCACTGGACTACTAAACACTACAAGTAGCAACGGAAGGATGAATAAGTATTTTAATGGCATCGGTATATTCTCTTTTTATTCGTGACGGTCACCGCGGAGCTATTGTCCGATAAAAACAGAAATACGAATATGTCGCGAATCACGATTAGGAATGTTGAACGGATTTCTGCAAAAAACGGGCGCTACATAAAGCGAACGCTTTACTGTAGACCCATCGCTTTTTTAGCAATTTGGGCTTTTATAAAAGTATGACGATTCATTGCATCCACGCCGAGATTTCTGATCAAACGTACTATAGGGTCTGTCGCACCAAACAATCTTTTAAACCCTTCCATACCCAGCATCATTGAAAAGTTTTCGCTCTTACGCGCTCGCTCATAGCGTTGCAATAATATGGGACTTGAAAGCTCATACCCTTTTTTCTTGGCATCTTCTGCAATACTGATCAGTGCCTGCACATCATCCAAGCCGAGGTTCAAGCCTTGACCAGCTAAAGGATGAATACTATGCGCAGCATCACCCATCAAAATGGCTTGATCCGCAACATAGCTCTTTGCATGACGTTGGCGTAGAGGAAATTTAAATCGCTTAGATACTGACTTAACCGCGCCTAGCTCACCTTCTATTTGTGCGGCCAACTGACGTTTAAACTCGACTTCAGGCAATGAAAAAATATGCGCAGCTTTATTTGTATCAATCGACCACACGATGGAACAAAACGAAGCATCAGATGAAGCCCCTTCTGTACTTGAGTTATTTAAGGGCAAAAAAGCTACGGGGCCACTCTCGGCAAAACGCTGACGCGCCTTCATACCGTGAGGCATTTCCATTTCGACAGTGCAAACGATAGCTTCTTGATCATAATCCCATTCGCGCGTCGCCAAATTCAGCTGTTTACGAATACTAGAATTAGCACCGTCAGCGCCAATAAGTAGATTCGCATACACAGATGATTGATCAGAAAAACTTAATTGATAGGCGCGAGCTTGCTCGCCCTCGCGAGAGATCAAGGCGCATGATGTAATGTCTTTCTCGAAGAAGGTATGCACATTGTTTTGCTCGCCAATGGCTCTCATACAGGCTGCCAGCAATACATGATTCTCGATAATGTATCCAAGCGCCTGGGCCTGATATTCAGCCGAATCAAAATGGATACGACCGCCGCCTAGTTCCTCCCAAACCTCCATAGTTTGGTAAGGTTGCACAAGTGATGAAGGAAGATGCTCCCAAACACCACAACGATGAAAAAAAGCGACATTTGCAGGCGTCAAGGCACTGACTCTAGCCGAGTAGTCGTTTGCAGAGTAGCGCTTCATATCGACGGCTAAATCAGGTTGTGATTGCCGATCAATCAAAGCCACACGATAGCCTTGTTGACCTAGGCATAGTGCAGCACTTGCACCAACAATCCCCGCTCCCACAATAGCGAGGTCAAATGATTGATCATTTAAGGACGTTTGCTCAGACATAAATTATCGAATTCTCTCAAGCGCGTTCTAAATCAAATGTCTGAGCTCGCCCCATTGCATGCTTTGCAAACTCTGACTTTAGTTGCGATAAGCCATTCAGAGTCACTAAACCAGCACTACGAGCTAGCGCTGGGATGTGTGACTCTGGGGAAAACACATCAATCAGTTGATCACTAAAGCTCACAATTTTACGCTGTTCAGGCTGATGCTGCTGCGCGATATTTTGTAAGACAGAATAACTCCAATACGCATCTCGACTAGATTGCCTCAGACCTTCAATCACGCCAGCAACACCGCGAAGAGCTAAATTAAACCCTTGCCCAGCTACGGGGTGCAAGCTATGCGCAGCATTCCCGACCACTACAAAGCGAGAACGAACCGGTTCCTTAGCCTGCTTCAAAGTCAAAGGGTACGAAACCCGTTTACTCACATTAAGAATTCGTCCTAGACGATCTCCAAACAAACGCGCAACTTTGTCCGCAAAATCACGCTCATTTAATTTCATAGCGGCTTCTGCATCTTGCTCAGATAAGGTCCATACCAAAGCACTCGTATCGATTGTGAGAGGTAAAAGCGCTGAAGGACCTGTTCGAGCAAAGCGCTCGAAAGCAACACCTTCATTTGGTAATTCCGTCTCTACGTTTGCAACAATGGCAAATTGCTCATAAGACTTGATTTGGTACTCTATTCCCAAGCCCTGAGCTGTCGGGGAGTTGGCACCATCCGCGGCGATGACGAGCTTAGCTTTTAACTCCTGTGCGCCACCATTGTCACGAGCAACGATTAATTGAGCGTGCGTATCGTGCATGACAACCTGCGAAACATTGGCTCCATCAAGAACATCTACCTTGCTATCTAATAACTGCGAAGATAAGTACTGACCAAAGGCCATGTTTGGAACGACATAGCCAAGGGCATCAAGCTGCAAATCTGTTTTGGCAATTCGAGTTGTTCCCATTCGCCCCTGCTCGGAGACATGAACCGTATTAATTGGATTTGCTTGTACTGAATCTGCATCCCATAGATCGAGATCTTTCAATATTTCGATGCTACCTAATGACAAAGCTGTGGAGCGACTATCGAAACTATTATGTACAGTTTGAGGCTGAGCGTTAGCCTTAATAGGGAACTTCTCAAGAAGCAGCACGCTGAAGCCAGAATGAGCCAAACCAATTGAAAGAGGAATGCCAACCATACCTCCACCAATCACGGCGATATCATATTCGGTTCGTAAGTGATCAGCTTGAGCTTGCATTACTATTCTGCCATTAACGCTTCGATTTCTTGGATCGTCTTTGGTACGCCGTTCGTCAAAACGTCGTAACCTGAAGAGGTAACAACAACGTCATCCTCTATTCGTACCCCAATACCATGGTATTTCGATGGTACATTCTCACTGCCCGGAGCGATGTATATGCCTGGTTCAACTGTCATCACCATTCCTGGTTCTAACACTCGCCATTCGCCGCCGCTTTTGTATTCACCTACATCGTGAACATCGATACCTAGCCAGTGACCTGTGCGGTGCATGTAGAATTTTTTATACGTCTCATTCTCGATATTGTCTTCACGAGAACCTTCAAGTAACCCAAGTTTGATCAAGCCATCAACAATAACCTCAACGGCGGCTTCATGTGGATGATTCCAGTGATTATCTGGCTTCACTTGAGCAATCGCGGCTTCTTGGGCATCTAAAACAATTTGATAAATCTCTGTCTGCTCTTTGCTGAACTTTCCGTTTACGGGAAAAGTACGCGTAATATCCGATGCATAACAATCGAGTTCACAGCCAGCATCAATCAGAACTAAATCACCATCGTGGAGTTCTTCGTTATTATCAATATAATGCAGAATGCAGGCGTTATCTCCGCTTCCAACGATCGAAGAATAAGCAGGAAAGCGCGCTCCTTCACGTACAAATTGATGTAACAATTCAGCTTCTAAAGAGTATTCATACAAGCCAGCTTTACTCGTTCGCATGGCCTGCACATGAGCCTGCGCGCTAATTTGAGCCGCTCGTCGCATTGTCTCTATCTCGGCTTCACTCTTAAATAAACGCAATTCATGCAATGGATATTCAAGTGCAACAAATTCGCCAGGAGGATGCGCTCCGCTGCGAACCTTGCTGCGAATGGTATTCACCCATTCCATCATTTGCGCATCAAACTGAGCATCGCGACCTAAGGCGTAAAAGACCTTGTCTCGGCCTTCAATAAGCCCCGGCAAAATATCGTCGATATCACTAATCGGAAATGCATCGTCCACACCAAGCTCTTCCAACGCACGATCTGGCCCAAGAATTTTGCCATCCCACATTTCCTTTGTTGGATCTCTTTCACGGCAGAACAACACAGCTTCACCATGTTCTCGCCCGGGAATAAGAGCTAGCACAGCATCAGGTTCATTAAACCCAGTGAGGTAATAGAAATCACTATCTTGTCGAAACGGAAATTCTGCGTCATTGTTTCGAGTTAACAGCTTGGCTGAGGGCAATATCGCAATCGCGTTATCGCCCATGTGTTCGGCGAGCGCATTGCGGCGCTCGGCATATTCTGAAATAGGAATACTCATGAAGGCTATCTAATTACTAGTGCAAAGTCGGAGATGGTTCGTTTGTTTCTAGTGTGTCTGCTGGCGGTTCAGGCTCATTGAACTCAGCATATAAATTCAATACCCCGATACGGACGTATTCACACACCTCAAAAAAATCACGCTCGCTGGTTTCGGAGCTATCCAAACGTGCATCAAGCTGACTAATTTCTACCAAGTCACTCAGTATTTCTTTTAGATCTTGGTCAAGATTGGTTAAACCTTGCGCTTGCGCAACAGCGATTCCTTCCAAAAATCCAGAAACCCAAGCACCTAAAGATTCCCCACGCTCAGATAAAGAGTAGCTGTCATCAGGCATACATATCTGAAACTCGCTTGAATCGGCGTCTACTTTTTCCACTGTTTGATGGTAAAAATTACAAAGGTCCGATTGGACATTCGGTTGCTTATCTACGTTGAACTCTTCGATACCCATGTGCTCTAGACACAGGCCAAGCCAAAGTTCGTCTTGAAGCTTACTCTTTCCGGCAAGCTGTCCCATAACAATCCCATGTAACTCACTCGGGTGGTTAATCGCACCGTTTAAGTTATAGACATTGGCGAGCCATTCAAAATCGCTCTCTAATTGCATCTCATCACTCATAGAGACTCCGTTGGTGCAAAAATTTTAAGGGAAATTATACGACTGATTCACCCCGTGGTGTTAGCCTTATTGACCCTAAGGCGGAGCCAAATTATAGTCGTAGTAATACGAAACACCGACTATCTTAGATGCTCTTTCATTTCGCTCTAGGTCATCACTAAGGAAAGCAGTCATGGACAACTCGTCTATCAGCCGATTCTCAGACAAAGTTGAGCAATTACTTGCCTACTGTCAGCGCCTTGAAGAAGACAATGCTCGCTTACAGCAGTCACAAGAAAAGCTTCATAACGAACGTACTCAACTACTACAAAAAAACGAACTCGCAAAATCTAAGATAGAAGGCATGATCGGTCGCCTACGTGCTTTGGAGCAAAATTAATGTCTGAGCAGAATACGCTTGAAGTAAAGATTCTGGACAAAGAGTATCTCGTCGCCTGCCCAGCAGACAAACAAAAAGAACTTCGTGAAGCTTCAGTGCAGCTCGACAGCAAAATGCGTGAAATACGTAATTCTGGAAAGATTTTTGGCAGTGAACGTATTGCTGTAATGGCTGCTTTGAATCTTACCTACGAGTTAATGCAAAGCTCTGAGAACACTTTTGGTGATCAAAAGAAATTATCAAAGCTTGAAGCACAAATGGATCGCATGCTCGGTGCGAAAGACGCTCGCTAGTTTCAACTTTAATTTTTTGTTTTTTTTAGGAATGCTGAATGCAAACAGCTAAGTAAATACATATACTTGCGATGTGTTCTGGAATGTTTGCCAGCTAGATAAGTCCTCGAGCCGATACTTAGTACCAGGCAAGTATGTTGTATGATGTGTGCAGGTCCCCATCGACGGGAAAGCCTAATTCATATCATGTGCTAGCCACCTTGAACCTTTTCGGTTCAAGGCCCTATCAGGCAGCGGCATTTCGGGCACACTACTTTAAATGACTCAATATAATGAGCGACACATCCTCTCTACTTTCACCTCATGAACAACGACGAAGAATTCGTCAAGAACGTCGTGCTTTGCCTGAAAGTAGTCGGCGGCGAAAAAGCCTCGCCATCACGAAGAAAATCATTGCTAATCCCAAATTTATTGCAGCCAAACACGTAGGCTTATATCTATCTGACAAAGGTGAAGTCGATACCCAGTTCCTCATTCAAGCGTGTTTTGCATTAAACAAAAAAGTCTATTTACCTGTGTTAGATCGCTTTCGTTCAAACGAAATGGTCTTCATCGAGTATCAAACTGACGACAAATTGGTCAGCAATAAATTTAATATGCCCGAACCAGCAATGAGTATTCGTAAGCGCATACCCGCGAGATGTTTATCACTCGTATTGTGCCCCTTAGTGGGGTTCGATAAAGACTGCGCGCGCTTGGGAATGGGGGGCGGATATTACGACCGCCATTTTGAGTTTAAAACAAAAAAGGGCGCATCATGGCGCCCTCCTTATCTGCTCGGTCTAGCGTTTGAGCTACAAAAACTGCCACCCATCGAAACCCAAGCGTGGGATGTGCGCCTTAATAGTGTCACTACCGAGCTACATACCTATTTCGCGCGCAAGAACTGAAGATAGGCAGGATTATCACTCTCATCCCAATACGGAAAACCAATTTCATCTAGCATCGCTAAAAACGTTGGCTTCTCTTCTTCACTGACCTGCACCCCCATAAAGACACGACTATATGCCGCTCCGTGGTTGCGGTAATGAAACATTGAGATATTCCATTTGCTACCAAGCGAGGTCAAAAATTTCATCAAAGCGCCAGGGCGCTCAGGAAACTGAAAACGAAATACTTGCTCATTTTCGGCGTTAGATGGGCCACCGACCATATGTCGCACATGCAGTTTAGCGACTTCATTATCGGTTAAATCCATCACTGGATAACCTTGTTCCTCAAGCTCCTCAACAAGCTGTACCCGTTCGCCTTCAACCCCTGAAGTTTGCACACCAACAAAAATTTGAGCATCAGAGCCATCAGTATATCGGTAGTTAAACTCCGTAATATTCCGACGATGCAGTGCCTTAATAAACTTCTTATAGCTACCCGGTTTCTCAGGAAGAGTGACCGCTAAAATCGCTTCGCGCTTCTCGCCAATTTCAGTACGTTCTGAAATATATCGCATGCGATCGAAGTTCATGTTTGCGCCAGAGACAACCGTCAAAAGGTTCTCGCCCTCAACATTGGTCTGCTCTACATACTTTTTCAACCCAGCGACACCAATTGCACCAGCCGGTTCCGCAATGCCACGCGTGTCATCAAAAATATCTTTAATCGCTGCACATATTTCGTCGGTCGTCACCGTAATCACATCATCAACATGATCTTTACAGACATCCCAAGGAAGCTTGCCTATTTGTCGAACCGCGACACCATCGGCAAAAATGCCAACTTGATCTAACACGACACGCTTGCCCGACTTCATTGCCGCTTGCAAACATGCCGCATCTTCGGGCTCAACGCCAATCACTTTGATATCAGGGCGAAGGTACTTGATATACGCTGCCATGCCTGCGATTAAGCCGCCGCCACCGCAAGGAATAAAAACCGCATGTGCTTTATCAGGATGCTGCTTTAACAACTCCATCGCAACCGTGCCTTGGCCAGCAATAACGTCCTCGTCGTCGTAAGGCGGAATATACACTAAACCTTTTTCAGCAACTTGCTCTTGAGCATAAGCAGAGGCTTCATCGAAGGTATCACCCACTAAAACAACTTTTGCACCTCTAGCTCGGACAGAACTCACTTTGATCTCAGGTGTTGTTTTAGGCATGACGATAGTCGCTTTAATGCCCAAAGTTTTAGCTGCCAGCGCTAAGCCCTGTGCATGATTTCCGGCAGACGCTGCAATCACACCTTTGGCCTTATCTTCGTCACTAAGCTGGCGAACTCGGTTATAAGCGCCGCGCAATTTAAAAGAGAATACTGGTTGTAAATCTTCTCGTTTTAAGTGCACTTGATTGCCCAAGCGCTGCGATAAACTGCGGGCATGAGTGAGCGGAGACTCAATCGCGACATCGTAAACGCGCGCATCCAAAATTTTCTTTATATATTTATTTAACATAACTCACTTACAAACCTAACCAAGCCCAGATTCTATGGGGCATAAAGATTCGTAATAGTAACTAAATTTGCGCGCTGAAACGAGTGGCTAAACAGGTATTCCTCTGCTATTAATACTTGTTGAACAGATATCAGATTAGCAGTAAACGATCTATCTATTCGTGTTTAGTGGAGTTTAATTTGCAAGGATGTGGCTGTGGCAAAACATAAGTCTAAACAGAAGATATTAGTCATTGATGATTCACCTGTTAGCTTAACCTTAATGGAATCAGCGCTTGAGGAATGCGGGGCTCGCGTGTTTCTGGCGAGTAATGCGCAAGAAGCTCGCTCTATTTTACACAGGCATGATATCGCGTTGATCTATCTAGACATCATGATGCCTGACATATTGGGCTATGACTTTGCTAAAGAAATTCACGCACGCCCTCGTTGTCGTTATGTCCCAATCATCTTTATCACCGCGCTAAAAAATGATGATGAAGATATCTTACGGAGTTATAAAAGCGGCGTTGTCGACATACTGAAGAAACCTGTCGAGCCCGAGATCATCAAATCTAAGACACGCGTATTTCTTCAGCTAGATAGCCAACGTCGCGTGATCGAAGAACAACAAAGAGACCTAAAAACAGCATTTAAACGCTTACAAGATTACGCGCAGCACGATCAATTAACCGGCTTATTTAATCGTGAGCAAATCACCAACATCCTTGCTCGACTCGTCTCAACAAGTAAGCGAAAGAGCCGCTCTATCGCCGTCATGTTTCTTGACCTTGACCACTTCAAGGTCGTCAACGATTCATACGGGCACTCTGTTGGAGACTTACTTTTGCGTAGTACCGCGCTGCGATTAAAAGGCTGTGTACGCGACATCGATTATGTGGCACGGCTTGGCGGCGATGAGTTTTGTATAGTGCTTACTGATGTAAATTCCAGTGCAGATACCAGTACTGTCGCGAACCGCATTATTGATGCATTGGCAGCACCACATTTTGTACAAAAACATGAAATTTTCGCGGCAGCAAGTATCGGTATCGCGATGTACGATGGCACACAAAATAGCGCGAACGTACTCTTGAAAAATGCCGATGCAGCGATGTACTTGGCGAAAAATAAAGGACGTAATCAATTCGCTTACTTTTCTCAAGAATTAGAAGAAGAAGCAATGATGCGCATTGAACTTGGTGCAAAACTCAAGCATGCCATCGAAAACAAACAACTGATGACATACTATCAGCCGCAATACGGCCCTGCCGGTAAAGAAATCATTGGGTTTGAAGCACTGCTTCGCTGGGAATTAGAAGGCACAATGATTAGCCCAATATTATTTATTTCTATCGCAGAAGAAAGTGGCTTAATCAATGACTTAGGTTTATGGGTCATGAATGATGCTTGTGCTCAATTAAAATATTGGCAAGAGCAATGCGGACTTGATCCTTCCGTTACCATCAGCGTCAACGTTTCAAGTCGTCAACTCGCCTATGACGGATTCATTTCTTCACTTGAATCAGCACTCGAAACGAGTCAAATTTCTCCCCAATGTCTCGAACTAGAGCTGACAGAAACAGCTGTTATGTCGGATCCAGAGCGTTGTGCAGACATATTTACACAACTCCAAAATCTAGGGATTAAAGTATCAGTCGACGACTTCGGTACAGGATATTCGTCTTTATCATACTTAAGCGCACTCCCCCTCGATGCATTGAAAATTGATCGAAGCTTTGTCAGCAATATTATTGATGACAAAAAAAATCAATCGATCACTAAGGCCATTATTGGTTTGTCGCACAGCCTCGGCCTCAAAGTTGTAGCAGAAGGTGTTGAAACTATAGCCCAGCAGCATTTTCTGATGGATAACGGCTGCGATGCGATGCAAGGCTTTTTACTGAGTAAGCCTTTGCCCGCAAAAGACATAGAAGCTTTGCTTTAATTCAGTTTTCATGCGCCCTATACTTCACCAAAATTTCATTGATTGGACTCTGACATGACGCAAGACGAATTAAAAAGTGCTGTCGCGCTTGAGGCATTAAACCTCATAAAAGATAAGCTCGATAGCGATAGCATTATCGGTATCGGAACAGGTTCAACTGCGAACTTTTTCATCGACCATCTCGCTAGCATTAAACATACATTTGATGGCACTGTTGCCAGCAGTGAAGCGAGTGCGGAACGTCTCAAGGCGCATGGAATCCTTGTCTATGAACTTAATGGCGTGCAATCACTCGACTTTTACATTGATGGTGCCGACGAATGTAACGACCGTTTAGAGTTAGTGAAAGGTGGCGGTGGCGCGCTCACGCGAGAGAAGATCGTGGCCGCTGTAGCGAAACAGTTTATCTGTATCGTTGACGACACAAAACAAGTTGACTTGCTTGGCCAATTCCCACTGCCTGTTGAAGTTATCCCAATGGCTCGCAGCTATGTTGCGCGTGAACTGGTCAAGTTAGGTGGCGATCCAGTTTGGCGAGAAGGATTTGTTACCGACAACGGCAACGTCATCCTTGATGTGCACAATATGAAAATCCAATCACCCATCGCTATTGAAGAAAAGATCAATCAATTAACGGGTGTCGTCACCAACGGTTTATTCGCTGTGCGTCCTGCAGATATCTTGCTTGTTGGTACCTCAGATGGCGTGAAGAAAGTGACTGTTTAACTTAAGCCAAATGCAAAAACCAAGGACGAAAGACACGAATATCTTTCCAAGGTCTTTCTACTTACACTAAGGAGTTGCCTAGACGCCTTGTATCTCTTGGTTTCACAGCAGATTGTACGTATAATCGCCGCCTAAATTTTTTAGCGCTTTTTTTAGGAATTTGAAATGAACTTTGACAATATCCCAGCAGGTAAAGACCTGCCAAATGACATCTACGTTGCGATTGAAATTCCTGCTAATGCAGATCCAATCAAATACGAAATCGACAAAGACATGGGCGCGGTTCTTGTTGACCGTTTCATGGCAACACCAATGTTCTACCCTGCAAACTATGGTTTTATCCCAAATACGCTTGCAGATGACGGTGACCCATTGGACGTATTGGTCATTACACCATATCCAGTAATGCCAGGTTCTATCATTCGTTGTCGTCCTGTTGGCATGCTAAATATGGAAGACGAAGCAGGTGGTGATGAGAAACTTGTTGCTGTTCCTCATGACAAGCTGAGCACTATTTACCAAGACGTTAAAGACGTTGACGACCTTCCACAATTGTTGAAAGACCAAATTCAACACTTCTTCGAGAACTATAAAGATCTTGAAAAAGGTAAGTGGGTAAAAGTGATCGGTTGGGAAAATGCAGACGCTGCACGCGCTTCAATCGAGAAATCAGTGGCAGCTTTCAAAAAGTAAGCAAACATTGATAATAGAAAGGGCCTACGGGCCCTTTTTTGTTTTTAAGTGCTAGGAAAATTAGATGACTCCCGCCATCCAACTTTTGAACAAGCTCAAAATTGCTCACACCGTTCACCCCTATGATCATGATCCGAATTACGGCGCTTACGGAATGGAAGCCGCTGACAAACTTGGCCTAGCCCCTGAGATCGTATTTAAAACACTGGTGATCGAATTAGATAAAGGAAAGCTTGCCTGCGCTATTTTACCTGTCGACAAAACACTCAATCTTAAGAGCGCTGCGAAAGCACTTAAATCTAAAAAAGCCTCTATGGCCGATATTCAAAAAGCAGAGAGATCAACTGGCTATATCAAAGGTGGCGTCAGCCCATTTGCTCAAAAGAAACGACTGCCAACCCTTGTTGATGCTTCAGCTTCTGATCTAGAAACTATGTTGGTCAGCGGGGGTAAACGTGGCTTAGATATAGAAGTCGCACCACAAGATCTGATTCCTATCTGCCAAGCTATTTCGGCAAATATCGTGAATGAAGACTCGTGACTTATTGCGTAATTAAGTGAATAGTCAACGAAGCACAATTGTTTGTAAAAAAGAAAAGGGATTTAAAAGGAAGGATGTCCGTCCTTAATCAACTAAGGACGGAAGGTCTAACGGCTATTCGTTGCCGTCTCACGCGCTGCTTGCGCTGTTTTTGAACACGTCGTCTCATAAAATACCTCGACTATTTCCCGTGTTATTGAAGATAGGAGGCATTATTTACCTCCCAGAGACTTTACGGAAACCATCATCTAGTGGATGAAATATATACCTCTAAAAAATCGATGGGATCCATCAAAGAAACTATGAGTATTAGAATCGATATAAGTTCCCTTGATCAGTAAGAAAGTAAACGCTGTTATCTGGTCCTTCAACCACATCTCGTATGCGCTCATTTAGTGACTCGAATAGGCGCTCTTCTGAAACAACATGGCCTACCCCATCTAAAGCTACATAATTGAGATGCCTTAGCTTTAACGCACCTGCATATAAGTCTCCCTTGTGCAGCATAAGGCTGCTTGGAGCAATGGAAGGGTCATAATATTTGATAGGCTGTTCCATGCCTTGTTTATGCGTGCCTTCTCCTACAGCTATTGGCCCCCAATACTCTTTTCCATAAGAGATCACAGGCCAGCCATAATTTTTAGCGCGCTCAACACGATTAATTTCATCACCACCACGCGGTCCATGTTCGATAATCCAGAGAATTCCACGATCTTGATCGAACACAATGCCCTGAACGTTGCGATGCCCATACGACCATATTTCAGCTTGTGCGCCTGCTTGATCGACGAATGGATTGTCTGCAGGCACTCGACCATCAGCATGTAAACGAATCACTGTACCTGCATGATTCGACAAATCTTGCGCCCAATCTCGCTCTCCACGATCCCCTGAGGTGAGAAATAAATAGCCCTGATCATCAAATGCGATGCGGCTGCCAAAGTGGCGACCACCAGAAGAAATAGCATTGCTCACAAACAACTCTTCATGTTGCGTAATAGCGCCATCTGTCAACTGAAAACGGGCTAAAGCTGTTGAGGTGCCATTAGAATGTGCTTTGCTATAACTGGCATAAATCCACGGTTCCTCTGGATAGTCGGGATGGATAGCAAGATCTAACAATCCGCCCTGCCCGCCAAAGGCCACTGGCCAAACATTTCTAAGCGATGTTTGGCCTTTGTCTTTCAAAGAAAGCACTTTTATGGCCCCGGCCCGTTCTGAAACAAGCAGTGTTGTCTCATCTAAAAATTCCATTGACCAGGGTAATTCGAAGCCTTTCGCAATAAGTTCTATTCGCGACTCACTCGCAACAGACATTGGAATACAGCAACACGCGACCACCATACACATTAGATTGTGCAATTTTTTTGAACATTTCATTGCATAAGTTCCGGTCTTTCAGCCAAAAGATGGTTCATATACTAGAGCCATTCTCGGTTGGATTGAAAGCCGAAACCATCGAATAACAGTTCGAATAATAGTAAGGAGAAACATATGAACTACCTACGCCGTAACGAAGACAGAGGCCATGCAAATGTTGGCTGGCTAGACAGCAAACATAGCTTCTCTTTTGGGCACTACTATGACCCCGCACATATGGGCATTTCTGCTCTGCGGGTGATCAATGATGACACTGTGGCGCCAAACATGGGTTTTGATACTCATGGGCATCAAAACATGGAAATCATTTCGTATATTCTTGAAGGTGAAATCGCACATAAAGACAGCACAGGTAATGACTACACTATCCCTGCTGGCGAAGTTCAACGCATGAGCGCAGGTACTGGCGTTAAACATTCAGAATTCAATGCTTCGAATGATTCAGCACTGAAGTTTTTACAGATTTGGATTCAACCAAATGTGCAGAACATTGCGCCAGATTATGAGCAACGTGCAATTGAGCAACAAGGACAACTCACTGCGTTGGTCACGCCAGATCGCGAAGGAGATTCCTTATTCATAAATCAAAATGCGCGTATCTACCGTTTAAGATTGGAAGAAAACGAATCCATTGAGCTCGCAACACGAGGTGAAAACGCCTATCTTCATGTCATTAAAGGGCAAGCCAATATCCAAGGCACAAGCATCTCAGAACACGATGATCTTGAGCTTAATCATGCCGATGCATTAGGCGGATTACTTGAAGGAACGTCGACCATTCAAGTGAGTACGAGATCAACACCACTAGAGGCATTATGGTTTGACTTACCTTAAGTACATCAACGGACAGTCTCTATGACGAACTTAGTGCAAGACCCCATTTTTTGGCTGATCGCTATGATCGGCCTTGTTTTAACGGGTATTTCTAAATCCGGATTCGCTGGTGGAGCGGGTGTCGTAGCCGTTCCATTACTGAGTCTAAAAGTAGGGGTTCTAGAGGCAACCGCAATTACGCTGCCCTTACTTCTATTAATGGACGCCAAAACACTTCGTTATTACTGCTCACATATTAATTGGAACGAACTCAAACGACTGTTACCAGGTGCATTCATCGGGATACTGCTTGGAGGCTTATCAATGGGGAGTCTACCTGAGCGATGGCTGCTGATTGGTTTAGGCGTATTATCGATTGTGTTTGCTACCTGGGCATCCCTACAAACGATTTTCGCTAAATTAACCCGAGCTAGTTGGTTTTGGTCTACCACATCTGGTCTCACCAGCACCCTTGTGCATGCGGGCGGACCTCCCATCAATATTTATTTCATATCGCGACGATTGGAAAAATTGCCCTGGCTTGCTACTGCTGCGGCATTCTTTGCGATCATGAATGTCGTGAAACTCATCCCATACACGTTGAACGAGCAATGGAGCAAAGAGTCATTCATGATCAGCGCATTACTATTCCCGATTGCATTGTTCGGAGTTTGGCTTGGGAAAGGTATTCAGCAACGATTATCAGAACAAACATTTATGCAGGCTTGTCGTGCTTTGTTATTGCTTTCTGGTATCGGACTGATCGCTAAAGCAATCTGAATAGATTACTGGCTCTGCTGTTGCAGAAGCACTTGCATGGCCTCTTTTCCAAGAGGCTTCGACACATAGTAGCCCTGCACATAATCACAGCCTAACTCACGTAAAAGATCGAGCTGTGCTTCGTTTTCTGCACCTTCGGCAACTACTTTTAGATCAAGCGATGAACCTAGCACCACAATCGCCTTTGTAATGGCTTGCTGTTCTTTGGATAACTCAATGTTGGTGATGAACTCTCGATCAATCTTCAAGGTATCGACCGGTAAGTGGCGCAGATAACTCAAAGAAGAATAGCCCGTTCCAAAGTCATCAACCGATACTTTAATACCGATATCGCGCAAATCAGAAAGTCGTTCACTCACCCCCTGAATATCCTCTTTCAAAGCTGACTCAGTCAGTTCCAGCTCAAGATATTGAGGATCAAGGCCAGACTCGGCAATACTCTCAATAATAATACTCTTCAAATGAGGCTCTAATAATTGACGAGGTGAAAGGTTAACCGACACGCTGAGATCGCCAAACCCTTGATCTTGCCACGCTTTAGTTTGCTGACAAGCCGCATATAAAACAAACGCACCTAAATCTGAAATCAGGCCGTTTTCTTCTGCGATCTCCACAAACTCTTGTGGAGAAACCAAGCCTCTCTCAGGATGTCGCCAGCGAATTAAGGCCTCATAAGACAGTATCAAACCTTCTTTCAAATCAAGCTTAGGTTGGTAATGCACTTCAAGTTCATCATTCATCAATGCCGAACGCAGCTCTTTTTCGATCTCTAATCGCTCTCGCGAGAAGGTCTTCAAGCTCTCATCAAACATTTGTATTTGGTTGCCGCCATGATATTTCGCTTTCTGCACGGCTAACGCACCGAAACGTCTAAGTGTCTCAATATCGTTAGTATGCTCAGGCAGCATGGCGATCCCGACACTGCAAGATAAGACCAGCTCATGCTCACCTAAACGATACGGTTTTTCCGTTAGGCTATGGAATAAACGCTCGGCAAACTTTCTGACTTGGAAAGTCGGGCTACAAGCCACAATACAGGCAAATTCATTACCACCAATTCGCGCTAATACATCAACCCGTTGAATGCTGTTACTTAAACGTTCTGCCACGAGCTGCAGCAATCGATCAGACGCTTCGTAACCAAAGCTATTATTCACATGCTTGAAGCGATCAATATCCAAGACAACCAAAGCGAAAGGTAAATCATCGGTTTGATAGCGCACTAAAGCGCGATGTAATTGATTCTGAAATTGCGTTCGATTGGCCAAACGGGTTAGAGAATCATAATTCAGTAAGTAATCGAGTTTCTCATCAACCTCTTTATGATCGCTCATGTTACTGATCAAGCCGGCATAGTATTTAATGCCTCCACGTTCATCTCGAATAACGTTGATCTGAGTCCATTGTGAAAAATAATCCCCGTGACGGCGGCGCTCCAATAACTCACCTTGCCACTGCCCCTTCTCATGCAAGGTCTCAAATACTTGTTTGTATACTTGAGTCGCTTGTGGTGTCTCACTCACATCTAACAAGGCTTGCCCCAAGATCGTGTCTAACTCATTGCCTGTGATCTTGGTATATGCGGTATTCACCGATAAAAAGCGCTGTTGATGATCTAAAACAAATACTCCTTCAGAGGTATGATCAAACACAGACTTAGCTAAACGGACTTCTTCGTTGCGCTGTACTTCGTGCTGAATATCTCGACGTGTGCCCATTATTCGACGCGCATGCCTATCATCGTCTAACTCTACGACACGACCAGACTCTTCCATCCAGTGCCAATCGCGCTCTTCACACACACGAAATTGAACTTGGTAATCAACCGTATTACCTTGCAAGGCATCATTCAGCGTATCGCGCAGTGTTTGATAATCATCAGGATGCACAATACGTTTAAGGCTCTCGATGACTTCTTGAGAGCTTAATTCTTTATCGCCAAATAACTCGTGAAAATTCGACTGATAATAGCGACCTTCGGCGATCTCCCAGTCGATTAAACCAAGATTTGAAGCCTCGATTGCCTGCGTCAAGCGCGTCTGGCTTTTGACCAAGGCATCACTCACCGATTTACGAAGTTCTACTTGTTGATTTAGCTGTAAGTTGGCTCGCTCAAGCTCGGCAGTACGTTGCTTAATCTTTTGATCAAGCGCCTTTTCCGTATTCATCAAGGCATTATTGAGTCGATTTTTTTCATAACGTAATTGCGCTAATTCTTGGGCATTCGCCTTCTTGGTCGCAGAGCTGCGACGCTGAGGCCCTCTATCAACAACGCCTAAATGAATTCCCATCCCAATCAACAAAACATTTGCCATCGTCATTGTAGCTGCGGACAGTGAAGGCTCTGCTGTCAGCATGAGATAGTTCATAGATACCAAAATGGGAGCGCTTATCCCGAGCCAAAGGTGCAAGCCATAGGGTCGTCCAAGCAAGATATTTAACAAGGCAAGCAACACGAATACTGTTACCGAATCTGAAGATAGATTTGGCGAGTTGAAGACGCCAAATGACCACACAATCGATATAACGACAGGAATAAACGGTTCAATGTGCGTAAACGCGTCAAAACGACCAGATTGAGAAAAAGAGACCGCTAGAGGAAAGCCCGCAAGCAAGACAAGAAGTACATTCGAAATCAATGAAACTGAAGAACTCGCGCTTGCCTCAAAATGCAATAACCAAACGAAAGCGCTGATCAACCACGCAGCATAAAATGCAACGCGTTCAAACATCGTTAATTGCGGCATAGACGCTAGGGTAAATTTTTGACTGAGCTTCACGGAAAGAACAACTATATGCACGGTTATTATGGTTGATTCCATGGTACTAGAATTTAGTGGATGTGACTAAGCCCCTTGAATGATTCCTGATAGAAATTACAAAAGTCTTTCCTCGCTTTGTTTATGTTCTACGTGCACACATTTTCTTTGGCATAAAACACTGCGTTTTTTCATCAAACAGGCAAAACCGAAATCTAATGATCTGCGTAAGTTCATCCAGCATTCATCAATCAAGAATAGGAGAATATTATGATCGGATATGTAACTGTCGGCGTGACAGACATGGACAGAGCAAAAGCTTTTTACACAGATTTGTTCAGTGACTACGGCGCCAAAGTCTTAATGGATATGGGGCGCATTGCCTTCATCGGAAAATCAATGTCAGAACCAATGATTAGTGTCTGCATTCCGTTTAATGAACAAGACCCAGCTCCGGGCAATGGCGTGATGATGGCCTTTCCTGCCGGCTCAAAAGACAATGCAAAAGCACTTCACGAAAAAGCGATTTCACTTGGCGCTACTTGCGATGGCGAGCCAGGCCAGCGTGTTCCAGATGCATTCTATGGTGCATATGTAAAAGATCCAGATGGTAATAAAATGGCTTTTTACGAGTTCGGCTAAACCCATTCTGGCGATTGAATCTAGCATCTCGATCGGTGCTGGATTCACTTAAGCACAAACTTTTTCTGTACGACAAGCAACACACAACTCACCCCACTACTTTTTATTTTGCGCTCAAAAGCGTCGTTAAGCCCTGATATACTCTCGACCCTCTGAATAGTTAAAACAAAGTAGCACCCTAATGGACGTATCTCATTTACTTGATGGCTTAAACGACGCACAACGCGAAGCAGTCGCAGCCCCTATGCAAAACTTACTCGTATTGGCTGGAGCTGGAAGCGGAAAAACCCGTGTTCTTGTTCATCGTATTGCTTGGTTGATGCAAATCGAGGGCATTAGTCCTACATCTATTATGGCTGTTACCTTCACCAATAAAGCAGCCAAAGAGATGCGTGGGCGTATTGAAGATCTTCTAAACATTCCGAGCCGAGGCATGTGGTTTGGGACGTTTCACGGCATCGCTCATCGTTTTTTACGTGCCCATTTCAGAGAAGCCGAATTACCAGAGAATTTTCAGATTCTTGATTCCGATGACCAACTTCGCATCATCAAGCGTCTAATGCGTGATCGCGGCATCGATGAAGCGCGCATTCCGCCACGCCAAGTACAAGGTTTTATCAATAGCCGAAAAGACGAAGGGGTTCGGGCTAAACATTTAGCGCCTGCGAAAAATCCTTTCGACAAGCAAATACACGGTTTGTACCTCGATTATGAAGAGCAATGCCAACAGTCTGGTCTCGTCGATTTCGGTGAGCTACTGTTGCGTTCACATGAAATCTGGCTGAACCATCCGGCTCTTCTTTCGCATTATCAGGAGCGCTTTAGCTACTTACTAGTAGACGAGTTCCAAGATACCAACACCGTACAATATGCTTGGCTACGTGTACTCGCTGGAGACCGTATTCCGGTCATGGTGGTTGGCGATGATGATCAAAGTATCTATGGCTGGCGCGGCGCAAAAATTGAAAATATTCGCCAATACGAAAGCGATTTTGCTAATACGCATACCGTGCGCCTCGAACAAAACTATCGTTCAACGGGCAATATACTTAATGCTGCGAACGCCTTGATCTCTAACAACGGCAGTCGGCTAGGCAAACAACTTTGGACAGATGACAAAGATGGCGAACTCATAGACCTGTATGCAGGATTTAACGAACAAGACGAAGCCAATTATATTGCAGACCGCATTGCTGCTTGGGTAGAGCAAGGCAATCTTCGTCAAGATACTGCGATCTTATACCGCTCTAATGCGCAATCACGCATTCTCGAAGAATCCCTCATACGCGCCAATATCCCTTACCGTATTTATGGCGGCCTACGTTTCTATGATCGCCAAGAAATTCGCAATGCGATGGCATATTTGCGCTTATGTTATTACCAACACGACGATGCAGCCTTTGAACGTGTCGCGAATGTACCGCCACGAGGCTTAGGCGAAAAAGGCATGGGACTCGTTCGTGAACGAGCACGAGAAGCAGGGAGTTCTTTGTGGCAGTCATGCGCTTACCTCTTAGAGCAAGGCGCATTGAAAGGCAAAGCGAAAACCGGCTTGGCTGAATTTATGGATTTTATCGAGACACTCTCGACCCAAATCCACGAACTAAGCCTCAGCACCTTAACGGAAACCGCGGTAAAAGACTCAGGTTTGATGGGCTACCACGCCTCCGAGAAAGGTGAAAAAGGACAGGCTCGTAAAGAAAACCTAGAAGAACTGATCGGCTCAACCCACGACTATGAGCCTGAAGATGATGAGCAACCCATCCTTGCCCAATTCATTGCCCAAGCCGCGCTTGATGCTGGCGAACAACAAGCAGCAGAACATGAAGACAGCGTGCAGTTAATGACTTTACACTCCGCGAAAGGACTGGAATTCCCATTGGTATTTATGGCCGGCATGGAAGAAAACCTGTTTCCACATAGTATGTCGATGGAGGAGCCAGGCAGGCTTGAGGAAGAACGCCGCTTAGCCTACGTTGGTGTTACTCGAGCACGAGAAAAGTTAGTGCTAACTTACGCAGAATCTCGACGTTTATATGGCGAAGAGAAGTTCAATCCAATCTCGAGATTTGTACGCGAAATTCCCTCAGAAAATATTCAAGAAGTGCGCCTACGCAATGCTGTATCGCGACCCGTTTCCTTCGGTGGAAATAATGCTGGCTTGTCTGATATTAGTCACCTTGAAGACGCACCTGAATTTCAGTTGGGAGACTTGGTATCTCATCCAAAATTCGGTTATGGCACCGTTGTTCATTACGAAGGACGAGGCCCGCATGCGCGCATCCAAGTCATGTTTGAAGAGCATGGTAATAAATGGTTAGTGCTTTCCTACGCGAAACTTAGCAAGGTTTAAGGTGACAAATCCTTGTTAAGAGGCTGAAATCAGAATCTAACAATAAAAATCTAGGCGAGTAGATGAACGCGGAAGTTGAACTTTTAGAGCGCTCTCAAATACGTATTCAAGAACTTCAAAGAGAAGTCGCTGAACAAGAGCGTGCCAATCAAAGTAAAGCCAAAGAGTTAATGAAACGCGAGCAGCGTATTCAAGAACGTGAAGCGCTCATTGAACAACGCGAAGCCGTGCAGCAAGCCCAGCAACACGAACGTCGCGTAACGAAACAACAACGCACCTCGTTAATCGCGCCGCTACTGTTAATCACATGCATTGGTGCGGGTTATCTTGCCTTTGAACAAATTAGCCAGCAGCGCGCATATTTTCAGCAAGTAAAAACAGCAGAGGCACACGTAGATAAACTCACACGTGTACTTAGTCTGACACAAGCACGCATGGTAGACAGCTCTTCTATGGTCAGCGCAAGCGCAAAAGAATTAGCCAGCACACATCAAAAGTTAGAGAATTTAGAAGCGGAACTCGCATCACTGAAAGCAGAGCCCGCGCGTGAGCCATCCGAAACACGCGCGCTGATTGATATTCTGATGCAAGATCAAGGTGCTAAACGAGAGATCGTCCAATCACCTTCGGCAGTTTTAAAGTAAGACAAACGATCATGCAGGCGACTTTCTCTTCCCTGCCAAAATTCAAAACTACTAGGGACTATTCGGTACCCGCCCCAAAATGATGGCAACGGAATATTTCCTTGACGGAATTTTTCAGCCGCCTCGTGGTATTTTTGCTCTAAGAAACTTCGTGACTCGATGACTTCACTTTGATCACTACACCACGCGCCAATCTGACTCCCTCGCGGGCGTGACGTGAAATACTTAAATGACTCGACGCTCGATATCTTCTCAACATGCCCTTCAATGCGCACTTGGCGATTTAGAGGAAGCCAAGGAAATAACATGGCGGCTTTGGAATTCTCTTTGATTTCTTTGGCTTTGCGGCTGTTGTAGTTCGTGAAAAATACAAAACCACGTTCATCGAAAAGCTTGAGAAGTACGGTTCGAACAGATGGCATTCCCTGCTCGGTTGCCGTCGCAAGACTGAAAGCGTTCGAATCTTGAATGCCTGCGTCTGTCGCCTGCTTAAACCAAATCTCAAACTGTTGAACGGGATCAATGTGTAAGCTTTCTCCATCAATCCCTTCACTCATGTACTCTCTACGGTAGTCACCAATATCCACAACGACTCCTCAGCCGGCTAATACTTCGATAAGGTGAATTACGCGTCAATAACCTTTAAAGATCAAGTTTTATGAGAGCTTACGGTCGATAAAATAGTCGGCAGATAACTTACCTGGACCATAGAAAAATAAGGTCAGAAGTACTGCGCCCCAGAAATAATGATCATTAATCCCTGCTGGGCTGATATCTGGGTAACTGATTGCAGCCACTGCATTCAAGATAAACAAACCTCCTGCAGCAAACCGCGTCCCCAATCCGAGAACAAGCAACACGGGAAACAACAGTTCAGCGCCCGTTGCCAAATAAGCAGCTGGCACAGCAGGAATCAGAGGTACCGCATATTCCCACGCAAATAAATCAAGTGTCGTGCTCCATGATGCGATTTTCGTCATCCCTGCAGCCCAAAATACTTGCGCCATCGCCAAACGAAATACGAGAGCTAAACCACTTTGCGCATGATTAACGAGAGAAATACCACTACGGATAAAAGAAGTTGCTGAGTGAAAAGCGCTCATTATAAAAATCCTTATGCTTAATTGTTTCGTTATAAACGCTTCAACGCGCCTTGTTTTAGAAGAAAGCTCCAAGCTTCACTGAGCTCTGCCGCTAAAGCTTCTTCTGAGTCATACATCTTCTGTTCTAGCCAAAGCTGCTCGAATGCTCTTTCGAACGCTTGTGTAGGAGAACATCCTTCATCGAACGCAGTAAGAAGCGCACAAACAGGCAGAGAAATTGATGTCACGCATACCTGATAGTCTTGTCGCCACACCATAACGATCTCTGCGGGAGCATCTAAGGAAAAACTAGCCCCATTATTTGAATCAACGCTAGCATTCTCCTGTTCGTTGAATTGCCACAAGCTATAGAGTGGAAAGTCCGACCGAATGATTGAGACACTTGGATGAAGACCAAGTTGTATATTGGCTTGATCAACACCAAGGACGTTCTGAAGATCAGCCGCAAAAACTGCCGATACATCACAGCTATGAAATGCTTGATGCCAAGACCAGTCGACACTAGCGACATCACTCACATATGGATAATCATGCAAGGGTTTGAAGCCTTCACAAAAGCTTGGAAAGCCTTCTCCAAAATCATCCAAAATAGGCGTTTTGGATGGGTGATTTTTAATATATTGACGCGCTAAGGCATCAAAAAACTGATCACCAAGTGCTGCCAACACTCTCGGAAAAACCGCACGTAATGACGCAGTGAAATTACCGAGCATGCTGCCATGGTAAATATCAAAATGCTGTGTGGCTGACAGTTTATTTGAATCGCAAATCAAGGCTTCTACGTTTGCGATTTCGCCCTGATAGAGTCCATGAATAAACTTATCTTGTAATGCATTTAACGCATTACTTTCAGGTTTAGGCGACATAATCAGCCCGATCTTTGATGTGATGATTATGCTGTTCCCAATACTGTCTCGCTTTACTTAACTCTTTCAATAACACTGAGTATTCTGGGATGTCTGTATCCCATTCAATCAATGTAGGCATTGAGCCAAAGCGCTTGAGCGCCTCTTCATAAAGCTTCCAAACATCGTCATGTACTGGGGCGCCATGTGTATCAAGTAAATGTGTACCCTGGTCTTCAAACCCTGCTAGGTGTAATTCCTTCACGCGATCTGCCGGTAGTCGCGCCAAATAATCTTTAGCATCAAACTGGTGATTCTGAGCACTCACGTAGATATTGTTGATATCGCACAGCAACAAACAGTCTGCGCGCTCAAGTACTTCGCACAAGAAATCAACTTCACTCAAATAACTGTCTTTAAACTCAAGATAGCTGGAAACATTCTCGATCAGTATTTGGCAACCTAAGTATTCCTGGACTTGCTCAATACGCTCAGCAATATGTTTTGCCGCAAGCTCTGTATAAGGCATTGGAAAAAGATCATGCCCGTGAAGACCTGATGCGCTCGTCCAACATAAATGATCAGAAACAAGTGCTGGCTGAAAACGATCAACAAGCGCTTTGAGTTTTTTTAGATAATCTTGGTTCAAGGGGTCTAAGGAACCCAAAGATAAACCAATACCATGAAAAGTGATGGGAAAGCGTTCTGCTATTTGCGACAGATATTGAAGAGGTAAACCTCCGTCACCCATATAGTTATCTGTTAGCGCTTCAAACCATTGAGGATGATTCTGTCCAGAGAGTATGTCTTGATAATGCTGCGAACGTAGACCAAGACCAAGGCCTTCAAGCGAAGAGAAAGGGGAAGCTGAGTTCATTGCTCTTAGTCCAGTACGCTGCAAAATGTTACTTCACTTTACCGCCAACGATTTTTTTACATGTTCCTTCTGGAACATATACCCACTCTTCTGGGTCACCATCAACCGTTGCTTGACCAGCACAGCTATGCTTGCTCGTACCACAGTCATTCATACCTGCTTTGGCAATACCTTGGCATTTCTCAAAACCTGGCTTTCCTGCAACCGCATCAGACGCTGCACCCATTACACCCATTGCTACAAGACCAGCGATGGTTGACTTAGTTAGTGTTGCTACCTTTGACATCTATTATTCCTCTTTTTTTGATTAGATATTTTTGATGACGACTGCGCGCTTCCGTCCCAAATAAAGACTAGTAGGGGTTTTGGAAGTTCATATTTTTTTGATTATTTTTAGAAAAACTCTTTTTCTGGCCATATTTCTAAGATTTAAACGCTTGAATTTGAACGCTTCTCTGAACAAAATGCGCATTCAAGGAGTAGTATCATGACAACATTGTTTTTTGTGCACGGTCTGTGGGCAACGCCAAGAATTTGGGAAAACTACCAAGATTATTTTTCTAATCTTGGTTATCGGGTTATTTGCCCAGCACTGCCTCAGCATTTCTCTAAGAATCAAGCACAACACCCTGCCCAATTGAGCTTACAAAACTATGTTGATCAACTTGAAGAAGACTATCGACTGGTCGCCGAAGAAAGCAATCATATTGTTATCGTCGGTCACGGGGCGGGATGTGTTCTGTCACAACAGCTAGCTATGCGCACTGAGCCTGATGCACTTATTCTTCTTGCTCCAGAAGCGGCTGCAGGGCTAGGTAATGCATTTCCAACCACTCGCGCCCTGAAAGATGTTTGTGCTACGCCTTTGTTCTGGCAAAAGGGGGTAAAGCCTAGTTTTAAATCTGCCCGCGAATATTTGTTCAACACAATGACTGAAAAACAAGCGCAAGCTGCTTATTCACAAATGTGTTTTGAATCAGGCTTAGCACTTAAAGAATTGTGGTTTTGGTATCTAGATACGAAGAATCGTTCAGAGATTGAAAGAGAAAAAATCGACTGCCCAATTATGACCTTAGCAGGAGCCAAAGATCGCTACAGTTCAGCGAGAACGGCTCGCCGCATTAGCCGGCATCTCGGTCAAGGACGGCATTTCCACCGTTTGCAAAAGTTTGGGCACATGATCCCGCTTGAAGACACTCACTTTGAGGTCGCGAAACAAATGCATGTTTGGCTATGCTGGCAACTTGGTATGCAAAGCCAAAAAAACAAAGCGGTTTAAGCGAGTTTAAAAACCGCTGTATCGAAGTCCATCCCTTTTAAATGGCTTGCATGAAGCTGACTCATCGTTCCCTTTTCGCAGAACAACAAATAGCGTTTTGCTTTATCTAAGCGCTCAGTTTCACTCATCAGCTCATAGAAAGGAATGTGCAAGACTTCATTGTTGGTCAAGGTAAGCGGAGATTTATTCGCCTCTTCAGGGCCTCGAATATCAATCACCACATCACCAACTTTAGGTAATGTCGTTACATCAACATCCACCACATTTTTCTGCTGATGCATAACCTGATCAATTTTTTTAACGACGGCATCTTCAATCGCTTGATCTAAAACAGAAAAATCAAAATTACCTTCTTCTTCCTCTACTTTAGCAAGCTTCGCACAGGTAGTTGGTTTGTCCGAAATCACACCACAGTACTCCGGCATATTCTTTGCGAATTCTTCGGTACCGATTTTTGCAGACAATCGAATGATATCGAGCTTATCCATCGTAATCAGAGGACGCAAAATGACTGTCTCAGATACACGATCAATAACATTCAAATTTGTCACGGTTTGACTAGAAACTTGAGCGACTGATTCGCCTGTCACAAGCGCGGTCACATCCATTTTCTTTGCTATTTCTTGCGCAGCACGAACCATCATTCGTTTAAGCACCACTCCCATATGTGAATGGTTAACGTGCTTGAGAATCTCACCCACAACACCTTCAAATGGCACCGAAATAAAGTGGACTCGATGAGAGCGACCATATTTTTCCCATAAATACAGAGAAACTTGCTTAACACCGATTTCATGCGCGTCACCGCCGAGGTTAAAGAAACAAAAATGCGTTTTTAAACCTCGTTTCATTGTTAAATAACTAGAAACGGTTGAGTCAAAGCCACCAGAAATTAACGACAGCACTGGCTCTTGCGTGCCAATAGGAAAACCACCTAAGCCTTCATAGCGCTCAGAAACGGTATACAGCGTGTCGTCGCGAACTTCTAACTTTACGGTCACATCAGGCTGCTTAAGAGAAACGCTTTCAGGTTCGCATGAACGAAGCAATGCGCCGCCCAAATAACGTTCTAGCTCACTGGAAGCAAATGAATGTTCTCCTGCACGCTTTACACGAACAACAAAGGTTTTCCCTTTGATTTGCTCCCCGTAAGTGTCGGCACAGATTTGAGCAATATCATCGAAACGGGAATCAATCCCTTCTAGCTCGTAGCTATCAACTTTTAAAACATTGGATATGCCAGGAATGCGCTGCAAAGCGTCAACGACCTTCGCTTCATCATTCTCATACCCAGGTAATAAACGTACTTCAAGCTTATCCCAGAACTCCTGAACCTTAGCCCCTTCAGTTTCTTTCAGTAACACAACTTGAACGTTTTGGCGCAATTGACGCACCAAACGCTTACGAACAGGCTTACTTTTAATGGTAATTTCAGGGAAAAGTTTGACGATAAATTTCATGCTGTCTCTCAAACCAAAATTTCTAGGCGCGGTATTCTATATGAAAACAATGCCAAAGTAGCAGCAATTTACAGTTCTTCACTGTCGTCAACACTATACTTACAGTGAAAGCCGAAAACTTACGTCGAAGGAGAGTGCGTATGAACAACAACGGTATTAATGCTCGCGTCACACCTAAAGGCAATATGGACATATTGTCTCGACACGAAGTGAATCTCCTGCGCAACAAGAAAAACGAACAACTACAAGAGCTGTTTCGTCGTTGCGCACTCGCTGTGTTGAACTGTGGATCCTTAAGTGATGATGGTGAAAGTCTCTTAGAAAAATACAAAGACTTCGAAATTAACGTCATTCAACAACCTCGAGGCATAAAACTCGATATTAAGAACGCGCCTGAAAGCGCCTTCGTTGATGGCTATATGATTCAAGGTATCAATAATCATTTGTTCTCAGTAGTGAGAGACATCATTTACACAGACAGTGTCATGATGAAAAACACGAGCTTGAACCTTAAGTCTTCAGAGCAAGTTACGAACTTTATTTTCCATTTATTACGTAATGCAAACCTGCTTAAAACAAACTGTGAGACAGATATTGTTGTGTGCTGGGGTGGTCACTCAATCAAACGTAACGAATACGAATACACGAAAGAAGTTGGCTATCAGCTTGGTTTACGTGCATTGAATATCTGTACTGGCTGTGGCCCAGGTGCGATGAAAGGCCCGATGAAAGGTGCTGCGGTAGGTCATGCAAAGCAACGCCATGCACTGGGACGATATATCGGTGTCACGGAGCCAGGCATTATTGCAGCAGAGTCTCCAAACCCAATTGTAAACGAGCTAACGATACTGCCCGATATCGAAAAGCGACTTGAAGCGTTTGTGCGCCTTGGACACGGAATTATTGTCTTTCCTGGTGGCGTCGGCACTGCTGAAGAGATTCTGTATATTCTCGGTGTATTGATGCACCCAAAAAACAAGGCGATGCCCTACCCCTTGGTGCTAACTGGCCCCGAATCAAGTCGGGATTATTTTGAAATGATCGATACCTTCATCGGACAAACACTTGGTACAGAAGCGCAAGTGCTCTATAAAATCATTATTGATGATCCAGAATCTGTCGCCAAATATATGAAATCAAATCTCGAAAAAGTCAAAACATATCGTCGCAAACGCCGCGATGCGTATTACTACAACTGGCTACTGAAGATTGATCCTATATTTCAAAAGCCTTTTGAGCCGACACATGCATTGATGGCTAACCTTGACCTTCATAAAGATCAAGAGCCTCATCAGCTCGCCGCCAATCTACGCTGTGCTTTTTCAGGAATCGTTGCAGGTAATGTCAAAGCGCAAGGATTAGCTGAGATCAAAAAACACGGGCCCTTTCAAATAGCAGGTGATCCAGAGATTATGTTATCGATGGATAAGATGTTACGCGCTTTTGTTGATCAAGGAAGAATGAAGCTGCCCGGTAGTACGTATAAGCCTTGTTATCGTATCGTGAACAAATGAATGCTAGTTGTTAAATAGCTTTGGCAAGAGCATTAAAAAAGCCGAACGATGTTCGGCTTTTTTAATCATTAAGCGTTGAACGCTTTTATTTCAATGTGCTGAAGTATTCAGCAAGGTTCTGCATATCCGCATCAGTAAGAGCAGCCGCCTGTGCTTGCATGATTGCAGCCATTCCACCATTGCGCTGTTTCGCTTTGTAAGCCTTCAAAGAAGAGACCAAATACTCTTTATTCTGTCCCGCCAAATTAGGGTAAGTTTTGATCGTTGCAATGCCATTTGCACCATGACAAGCAGCACACACAGCTGACTTAGCTTTACCTGCAGCGGCATCACCTGCCATCGCAAAACTAGAACCTAAAGTAACACTCACAATCCCAGCCATTAGTACTTTCTTTAACATATCCTTCTCCTAACAATGTGTACTACTTCTAATCAAATAAAGTCAGTGTAGCAGAGTACTTTGAAATACAAAGTGTCTCGACTTTAACTAGATCAAGTCTGATCTCAAAACCTTATCTTGTCACTTAATCTTGCAACCACTTATACATAACTAGTGCATCCACGAACCCAAGCTTTTGATGATCAAATGCTTTGAGTAAACGGCCCACCGTTTCGAAACCTAACTTATTCCAGAGATGGACCGCTGCACTATTCGAAGCAACAACCAAGTTAAATTGCATTGCCTTATAGCCAAGCTTTATAGCGATGGACTGCGAATGTACACATAATTGGCTAGCAATCCCTCCGCCCCGATACGAAGGCGATACAATATAACCACAATTGCTAACATGCACGCCCAAGCTCGCTTGATTCGGTTTAATGTAATACGTAGCGACCACTTCGCCAGATTGCTCTGCAACATAGGTAAATTGAGGCATGACCATCCACTGCTGAAACCCCTCTTCTTTGCTCATATCAGGAGAATAAGGATAACTATCGCCAGCACGAACAATGTCGCTAAAAAATGGCCAGATACGATCCCAATCAGCCAGCTGTGCTTCACGAATATTCAGGGATAACGCCATGTATATTGTTCCCTCTCTTGTACGATCACTCACCCTTTAATTAGGGGAACTCGCGCAAAACCTATTCAATTAACCGGATAGAACTCTCATTTTCCGAATAGAACATTTCTCTAAATCATACTTTACGTTAGCATTCGATTTAATAAGAAAAACTTTGAGACTTGTCAGTATGTTACGTCTTCTTTCAGTAGTTTTAACAGGCTTACTTTTAGCCAAAACAGCACATGCAAATGCACTTCAGCCGCTCACTATGTGCGTCTTCGACTTTGTTGGCCATGATGGCCCCATCCACAAAGAAATGAAGGAATACAAAATCGATGCCGTGCGTTGGGGTGTTGATTTGTCTTTTAAGGTATATACCGATGATCGTGTCGCCTCAGAAGAGTTTAAAAATGGCGTATGCGATATGCTCAACTTACCTGGCATACGGGCACGCGAGTACAACTCATTTACAGGCAGTATTAATGCCGTTGGCGCATTGCCAACCTACGACCATCTGGCCATCGTCATCAAATCTTTAAGCAGTCCTGGTGCTGCGAAAATTATGCGCAGCGGCGAATATGAGATCATCGGTATTGCGCCGATCGGTGCGATCTTCTTATTCGTCAATGACAAGAGTATTCAGAACCCAGAAGATATGGCTGGCAAGCGTGTCACCGTGCTCGATAATGCGCCTGAAACAGAATATTTAGCGACACGTATCGGCATGACGCCAGTATCATCAAGTATTGCTAACGCACTCCAAAAATTTAATAACAAAGCGGTCGATATTACCGGCGCACCGGGCTTAGCTTACGAGCCTATGGAAATGTACAAGGGCCTTGAGCCAGGCGGTGGCGTTATCAAATGGCCAAGCTTGCAGATCACCATGCAGCTAATTGTTCGTTGGGAAAAAGTACCTGAAGGTTTTGCGCAAAAATCTCGTGAACTGATGGCGAGCAAATATAAAGATCAAATTCGTAAAATCGTTGATAGCGAACTAACAATCCCTGAGAAATACTGGATTGAAATTAGCGAAAAAACCGAAGACAACTGGAGTGAGCTGTTCCGCGAAAGCCGCATCGCCCTGCGTGAGCAGGGAGTCTATAACGGCAAAGCTTTAACCTTGTTCCGTAAGGTTCGCTGTAAGATTGATCCTCAACTAGCGGAATGTACTTCGAAGGATAGAGAGTAGAATCTTTTTATTCTTTGACACTTTCTAGTTTCAACACATTTTTTCTATTTCGGTTTTCGTCCAAAAGGACGAGTTAAGGGAGTGCGCTGACACTCCCTTAACAATGACTCAGGCCACCTTCTCTTGCTTCGCAATTCACCTTGTCCAAGTCAGCCTCTACTTCCTAGCCCTTCGGGTTCATTCGCTGCTCAACAATAAACAGCGCCTGCGGAACTCGCCTTCGGCTCAAACAGTCCTCGGCATAAAGCCGTTTATTCTCTGAGCAACTCATCTAGTCAGAAGGGGTAGTGGGTGCAAAGAATAAAACTTATCGGAATGGCTAATTCCCCATCTCGAGGGACGAAAGCTCGCCGGCGAAAATCGGAATAACGCGAGGACTGTTCGAAATCCGCATCGCGGATAAGTTCCGCAGCGCCGATTTACGCAAGAGTTTGAGTGTAGCCGAAGGCCCCGAAAATTGGGGCGCATTTAGATCCTTAAGACCTTTGGCGTCAAAGGTCTTAAGGGGTTTTCGGCCGCCGCCGACAGGAACAGAAGTCTAGAAACAAGAAAGCTTCAAAGAATCAAAAAACTAAAATCAAAACACGCGCTGCCAATACCCAACATCAATCCATTGTCCGAACTTTCGCCCAACTTGTTCAAGGTGTGCGACTTTCTTCATGCCAAATTTTTCATGTAAGGCTTCGCTCGCTTCATTCGGCAAAGCAACCACCGCCATCACTGCATGCACATCAAGTTGACTCAAACGCTCAAACAAAGCCTGATACAACATTGAACCTACGCCTTTATGATGAAGATTGGCATCGAGATATACGCTAACTTCTTTGGAATAACGATACGCAGAGCGCTCACGCCAAGGCGCAGAATAGGCATATCCAAGACCCTGACCATCTTGCTCCGCGACTAACCATGGTAAGCCAAGTTCTTGTACTTGATTAATTCTTGTCAGAATCTGATTAGCGTCAAGAGGCTCTTCTTCAAAGGTGACGACCGTATGCTTAATATAATAGTTATAGATATCCGCGATGCGTTCAGCATCAGAAGCTTGAACATCACGGATTAAATAAGAGGAGTTAGACACCGTCTAATTATTAAGGCTTGCGAACAACAAATGGCACGGTGACTGAGCCGCTTTCTTTAAACTCTAAGACTAGCTCTACTTGATCGCCTTCCGCCAAGGCCTGCTGTAGGCCCATTAACATGATATGCATACCATGCGGTTTTAATTCGCTAGTTTCGCCTTCAGACAAAGACATAGACGCAACGGGACGCATACTCATAACGCCATCACTCATCATGCTCTCGTGAATTTCTGCTTTGTTAGCAATAGCCGATGATACTGCGATGAGCTCATCAGCATGCGAAACGTTGATCTTCGCATATGCCGCCGTCACCGTGGCATTTGGTGGCATCAAACGAACCCACGCGTCTTCTACTTTAGGCTGCGCTAATGTTTGACCAACTAGTCCCATACACATAAAGACCGCTAGAAAAGCTGTTATTACTTGTCGCATTTATATCTTCCTTTCTCTGATTTTTATTTATTTTTTTGATTGTACTTATGGCTTGAATATCGCTGTTCTCGCTCGACTTTCTCTACGCTTTCGCTTAACCCATCAAACCAAGCACCAGCCTCTTCATTAATGAGACCAATCAAGGCTTCAATATGCTCTGATCTAGAATTTAATGCCGGAATATATTCGAAGCGTTCGCCTCCAGCTTCCATAAAGTATTCCTTATTTTCTCCGGCAATTTCTTCGAGTGTTTCTAAGCAATCCGATGAAAAACCAGGACACACGACTTGTACTGATTTTACCCCTTCATTTGGAAGAGATTTCATGGTCGCATCAAGATAAGGCTTCAACCACTCAGCTTTGCCAAAACGCGATTGAAAACAGGTTAAATATTCGTCTTGATTCAATCCAAGCTGTTCGGCAAGTAAGCGGACAGTGACATGGCATTGGCAGTGATAAGGGTCTCCAGAATGGAGAAAGTGTTGAGGTACACCATGAAAAGAAAATACGAGTTTGTCGCAGCGACCATGCTCAGCCCAGTGCTGTTGAATGCTTTGGGCCAAGGCATTGATGTAGGCTGGATTCGTATGATAACTGCTAATAAATCGAAAACTGGGTAACCAACGACGTTGCGTAAAATCTGCTGCGAGATCATCAAAAACAGAGGCCGTAGTGCTTCCTGAATACTGCGGATATAAAGGCAACACAACTAGCTTGCGGCAACTCTCCGCCATCATTTGATCAAGCGTATTCGATACTGAGGGCTCACCATAACGCATTGCGAGCTCAACCATCACATTGTTGCCATACTCGGCACGCAACTTCTCACGAATGGCTTGTGTTTGCGCCAAAGAATGGAGCATCAAAGGTGAACCATCCTCAGTCCATACTTCTTTATACGCTTCAGCAGATTTGCTAGGCCTAACACGTAAAATGATGCCATGTAGGATCAGCATCCATATCAGTTTTGGAATCTCAACAACACGAGGATCCGATAAAAATTGAGCCAGATATTTACGTAGCGCTTTAGCCGTTGGAGCCTCAGGCGTACCCAGATTCACCAATAAAACGCCCACTTTATCTGCACTACGGTGTGAAAAATTCTTTTCACCTTTGAACGCCATTACACCGCCTCTTTTAGTGTTTTGTTAAGCCAAGCCCAAGACATCCCTAAATATTCATGCCACGCTGCTTGAACAATTGCCAAGTTGTTTGCTGTCGGAATCCAATCACGCAAAACCAAAGGTCGATCACCTTTTGCTTCTATGTTGGCTGGCGCAGCAATAGGTCGCATACCTAAGCTTTCAAACAACGCCATCGCACGGGGCATATGCATTGCTGAAGTCACCAATGCAAAAGGCTGCATACCAATTATATTTCGCCAAGCAAGCGCTTCCTCATACGTATCTTTAGCATTGGCTTGCAATAAAATGCGATCTGCATCAACGCCTAATAACTGCGCCGTATTTGCCGCGACTTGCGCATGACTTTGCGTATCAAACCCCGCATAGCCAGACACCAACAAGGTAGCTTTTGGTTGCAGCTTCACAATCTCAACACCGGTTAGCAAACGAGCCAAAGATGTACGATTCAATTGATGCAGAGACGCAACACGCATATCAGTCGTATGACCACCACCAAGCACCACAACGTACGGCACATCTTGCCCATCAAACGGGCTATATCGGTACTCAAGCGGCTGAGAAATAAGATGAGCGATAGGTTTGATCGAACAAAGATATAACGCTACGAGTGCCAAACACATTAGGCTCTTAGCCCAAGAGTGCTTGCCTTTCCAGCTACATAGCAAAGCAAGCAAACCAAGTGACAGCACGACCGAAACCGGCATTAATAAGCCACCGATTAGCTTCTTAAGTGTAAACAGCACGTTTAGCGAATGACTTTGAAATTCGCCAGTGCGTAGACCTCTCCCTGAGCATCGCTCACACGTACCGACCAATCACCCGTCATATACTTATCAATAAACTTACTGGAATAACTTAATTGCTCGTCAGCATTGACCGGTATACGCACCCTTGCCTGACGCTTCTCATTCAAAAACCACTCGTGAAAAAGAGTTGTACCTTGAATGTTTAGCATTTCAGTATGAAGAACGACCTTAATCAGATTCTCACCATCCATACTCACTTCATAGCCAAGCAGATCAATAGGATGTCGATTCTCATCAACACCTCGCGCTAAACTCGCCGAAATGATCGCAGGATTTAATGTAGAGATTGCCGATACGGGCGCTTGCACCGCAGTTTGCGTTAATGAAGCTGCTCGCTGAGTTAATGCCACTGGCGTAGGGTCTACTTCAGCCTCAACATCGCTCTTTAATTCGAGCGCTGCCACAACCGCTTCTTCGCTTGGCGCTTGTGTGTTCTCCATAATAGTTGTCTCTTGTGCAGCCGCAATCTTGCGCTGCTCAATTACACTCACAACGGTGGGAGTATCATTCAGTGGCTCAAAGACAAGGTAAAGCGCCGAAAAAGCGACCGCAAACACGACGCCAAAGATCAAGCCAATTCGCCCCCAAAGGACCTGAGTCTCTTCGTATTCAGAGTAATCCTCTTTCTGAGAAGGCATTGGGCCAACAGAGATTTTTTGATGGCGTGACATAATGAAGAATCCGTTGTGAGTTGTACTTAAAATTATCTTGCGAAGTTTACTTAATGCACGTACTTGTCACAATCGTGCGCCCGCCTGAACCAACATTAAGTCTAACTCATGGAGTTGCTGTTCTCGAGCAATACTTAGGCTGCTCTCCCCCATGTTAGACACGTAATTCACATCAGCCCCTGCTTCAATAACTGGCTTCACCAATAACATGCTGTTTTGTTCTACCAAGTGCATCAGTAGTGACTTCCCTTCGAACACTATGTCTACGTCAGCGCCTGCATTAATCAAGACATTAGCGGTTGTAAGATGCCCATTCATCGCCGCTTCTGTTAGTGCTGTGCGACCAGAGGCATCCGCATAGTCTAATGCCATACCGGAGCGAATAAACGCCACGACTAAATCATTCAATCCTAAACGACTAACAAGCATGAGCACACTTTCTTGTCCGGGCTGCATGGCCCAATTAGGCTGCGCTCCGGCACGTAATAAAATCTGAACCATGCGTGTTTGCTTTGCGCTGATCGCGTATCTCAGAGGTGTGTGCCCCTCAAACTCTGCATTCACAGAGTCTCCCGCCAAAATACGTTCCTTCATAGCGACTTCATCGCCTGAGGAAATCGCTGTCATCAAACCTGAGGGCTCTTTAATCGACTGCGTTGATGTATTGATTTGGAAATCGTTTGGAACCGCATTTTTTGAGGCACATCCGCCTACCCAGATCAGTAAACTTAATAGTATGATTGCACGCATCATCCGCTGACACTTATATCCTGTTAGTAAAGTTCATAGTTTGTTGACTCTGATACCAAAACTCAAGTAATCCGACATACCGCGTAACACGATAAGCACTGCATGCCCGAGATATCTCTAACACCTGAACAACGCATTATTGTCGATGCTCCCGTTGCGCATTATGTGATTCGTGCTGTTGCCGGTAGCGGAAAAACCACAACACTTGCACATCGAATCAATAAATTACTTGCTGATGGCTACGACCCACGACGCTTACTTGTGCTTATGTTCAATAAAAGCGCGCAACTCGATTTTCAGAAAAAGCTGCAATCAGTGCGAGGTGAAGGCCAAAGTATTCCAGAAGTACGCACGTTTCATGCGATGGGGTTTCGCTTATACAAACGCTTTATTGAGCTCGGTGTCTTAGCTCCATATCAAGGCAATATTCTGAGTGAGCGCGAAATTCAATTTCACTTACTACAACTCGTTCCGCAGGTTCTTAGCCCCGAACAACAAAATGAGTTCAAGCGTTATAAAAAAGAATATCTTGATGTTGCAGCAAGCTTTATTGATCAATGTAAAAGCCAGCTTGATGACCCTCATAGTTTTTTCAAACACTCCGGTTTAGAGAATAAATTTGGTTTTTTACCGAGCCTGTTTGAACGCTTTGAGCAATGGCGTAATGACCATTCGCGCATTAGCTATGCTGATATGCTTTACACGCCAGTCAAAACCATTATCGCCAAACCTGAACTTCGAGATTTAGTCTCGAATAAAATGGACGTGATTCTTGTTGACGAATATCAAGACACCAATGATATTCAACATACCTTGTTAAGCTTGATTGCAGGCGAACGAGCAAAAGTCACCATCGTTGGCGACCCCGACCAAACGATATATGAGTTCCGTGGAGCAAAACCGCAATACATGCTGTCCGGTTTTGCCGAAGAATATAAACATTGCGAATCGCTCAAGCTCAGCACGAGTTTCCGTTATGGTCATCAAGTCGCTCTACTCGCCAATCAATTAATTGCGCATAGCCCTTATCACGACGACGCATTGTGTATTCCTGCTAAGAGTAATCCTCACACTGCAGTCGAGCTATGCGAAACACAAAATGAACTTATCAGCCTCGTGACACGATTAGCGAAACATGATGCATCGCAACGGAATCAAACCGCAATTTTGGTTCGATATTGGAGTCAAACAGCAAATTTAGAATTAGCACTATTGCGCGCTAATTTACCTTACGTATTAAATGGGTTCCGCGGAATTTTTGGTTCGGATGAGATGTATGCCATCCGCAGTTTGCTTGAACTTGCCGATGGCAGCTTTGCTCAAATGCCACCAACTATGCGAGAGCAAGCATTCATTCAGTTAGCCCGGTTCCCTCATGTGGGCATTAATGAACGTCAAATTCAGCTTTTCATGCATCAACTTGCTCAGCACTCTAGCCGTTGGGGACACCATGTACTGAATATGATTCCAAGCGACTTAAGCCGCTTCCAAAAGCTCAAATTGGAGCGCTTCGCTAAAGGCTTATCTGCTCTTGAGAACAATACAAACCCTCCAAGACAGCTGTTCAAACAATACATACAAGAAACGAAGCTTTTTGATGAGCTAAAAACGAGTGGCCTAAGCCAAGACGCTAGTGACGAGCAAGTTAGGACGGTCAAAAACCTGATGGCCTTTATGGCAGAAAGCCGTACAGAAAACGCAAACGCCTTGTTAAATGAGCTCGCAGCGCTCGAAGAAAGAACACAAATCCAGCATGCTCAAGGTATACACATTACAAGTATGCATCGCGCTAAAGGGCTGGAATGGGAGCATGTAGTTTTGCCTGGGCTTTCTGAAACGACCTTTTTCAGTTCAAGTGGCAGAAAAGAGATTAGCCCCCAAGATATCGCTAGTGAACGACGCTTGATTTATGTCGCCATGACTAGAGCAAAGCAATCACTTCTCATGCTATGTCCTAAATCAGACAGTAAAGACGGTCTACGCTTTTTACATGAAATGCAAAGTGAGTCAGCACTGCACATTGCGAGATCTATCGAGCGACAACAAAACACTGCACAACTTAAAACGCTCGCAAGCAAGACCTTGCAAAGATACGCTGATACTTTTTCAATTATGCTTACCACGCCTAGCAAGGCTGAGCGCCCAACCTTGAGCAACTTTGATCAAGCAATTTGGCAAGCAGACATCATTGAACATAAATCAATGGGTAGAGGCCGAGTCGTTCAAGAAGAAGGAGAAACGTTCACGGTACAATTTGATGACAATGAACGGCGCGTTTTCTCAAAACGCTACGCAGATAAGATGTTCGCGCTCACCGACTAAACACAAGAACTTTCCGTCATAGTAACTGACGAATCGATCCTTGGTTATCTATAGCAACAGAAGTAAATCGACCTTCTGTGACTTTGATATTCACATTGCTGACACTCTGCTGCACGAACACTTCAACCGAGATCACCATCGAACTGCGCCCAGTATCATCAAGTCTCGCATAAATACTTACCGCATCTCCCACGTTAATGGGCGATTGAAATTTAATTTGATCCACAGCAACGGTTGAGCAACGACCATTAGATAACTTTGTTGCAAACAAGGTGGCTGCCGCATCCATTTGATCTAATAACCAGCCGGCGTAGATGTCTCCATGAATATTTGTATTCGCCGGTGTCGCGAGCACCTTCAACATTAACTCGCTGTCCGTCGCTGGCCCTATCCCATCGAAAAGCGTCATGATTTTTACTTCCTGAATAACAATTATTATTTACGATAGCTTCTTCACATCAATCTTCCACTTATCCTCATTATTCGAGAAAACTATTTTTTTTGAATATTACAAAGTATTGTCATATTTATGTCATAAAGTCGCCCTATATTGCATCCTCATTGAAGCGTTAAACAATTAATCAATCGAAACTGAATCAAATATCACGGGAGATGATAATGAGATTTAAGAAACTAATTGGTGCAATGGCACTGACAGCTTTTTCAGGTGTTGCAACAGCGCAAGTCGATGCAGACCTACCTGTATACGAAAAAGCGAGCGGCGTATCTGGTAACTTTTCTAGTGTAGGCTCAGATACTCTAGCTAACCTAATGACACTTTGGGCAGAAGACTTTAAGCGTAACTACCCAAATGTAAACATTCAGATTCAAGCGGCGGGCTCTTCTACTGCGCCACCAGCATTGACTGAAGGCACATCTAACATGGGCCCAATGAGCCGTAAGATGAAGGACAAAGAAATCGAAGCCTTCGAAAAACGTTACGGTTATGCACCAACACCAGTTGCAGTAGCTATTGATGCTCTTGCCGTATTCGTCAACAAAGACAACCCAATCAAAGGTATGAACATCGCTGAACTAGATGCGATCTTCTCATCAACTCGTAAATGTGGCTTCGATAGCGACGTAAAAACATGGGGTGATGTAGGTGTTGAAGGTTCTCTTGCAAACAAGGGCATTCAACTATTCGGTCGTAACTCAGTATCTGGTACTTACGGTTACTTTAAGAAGAAAGCACTATGTAAAGGCGACTTCAAAAACAACGTAAATGAGCAACCAGGCTCAGCGTCAGTTGTGCAGGGTGTATCTGAGTCAATCAATGGTATTGGTTACTCTGGCATCGGTTACACAACTGCATCAGTGCGCGCTCTTCCACTAGCGAAGAAGGGCGACAAATATGTTGAAGCAAATGCTGCAAACGCTGTAACAGGTGCTTACCCACTTTCACGCTTCCTATACGTATACGTGAACAAAGCGCCAAATAAAGCACTTGATCCAACGACTGCTGAGTTCTTGAAACTTGTAATGTCTAAGCAAGGTCAAGAAGTTGTAGTGAAAGATGGCTATGTGCCACTTCCTGCAAAAGTTGTTGAGCGTCAGTTCAAAGAACTAGGTCTATAATACGCCGTAGATAACTAGTTAAAGACAAAACCTCCCGCCATATTTGGTGGGGGGTTTTGTCGTGTAAGCAGACTATGAATTTACATTGTTATACAATTTGCGAAATTTAAATTCTCTCAATTGTCGGTATTAATTTATGAGTGAATCACCAACGCAGCCAACACTAGACTTCAACACTCCGAAGCTAGTTAGGCATCGTAAAAACAGAAAGTTAAAAGACAAGCTTGCCAGTGTCTCTATTGGGGCTGGCGGCATTAGCGTCATCGTAGCAATCACACTTATCTTCTTTTATCTTCTTTATGAAGTGGCACCGCTATTCACCAGTGCCGAAGCAGAGCGTGTTGCTACCTACGATGTTCCAGAACAAGCTGCAGGAAGCACAATTTTTAGTGGTACAGAAGAGCAAGGCGAGAAAGCTTTTCGTGTAACTGATCAAGGAGAGGTAGTTTTCTTTAACACAATAGACGGGAGCATTGATAATCTTGTATCTCTCCCGATTCCCGAGGGAGTTGAAGTATCTAGCGTCGCCAACGCAGATCCTGCTTCTCGCAAATTCGTACTTGGCCTAAGTGATGGTTCTGCTCTGGTATTGCAGCACAGCTATAAAATCACTTACCCCAATGACCAGCGCAAGATTGAACCTTTTATTGAATATCCATTCGGCGAAGAGGCTATGCAGCTAGCTGAGAATGGCGAGCCTCTGAAAGAAATTTCTATTGCCTTAAGTGACGGCGCACTAATGGTCGTCGCGGTAACAGAATCGAATGCCTTGGTTGCAAAACAATTCGAACAAGAAGAAGACTTTTTGAGCGGTGAAATACGTTTAGTGCCTGAAGAAGTTGATCTCCCACAACTTGATGTCGCACCTAAATTTATCATTGCTGAACCTGCGATGCGCTTTGTATTTGTCGGTACAAATGACGGACATATCCAGGTTTTAGATCTCAATGCAAAACGTGAAAATATCGTCAACGGCACCATCAAAGTGGGTGACGAAAATACTTTAATTGACGATATGACCTTACTACTGGGTGGTGCTTCCATCTTGGTCTCCGACAGCCAAGGAAGCACCTCGCAGTGGTTCATGGTACGCGATGAAAACAACAAGTATCGTCTTGAAAACATTCGTACCTTTGAAGCCGTCGGCGGTAAGATTGCAGCGGCAGATATTGAACAACGTCGTAAGGGTTTCTTAATCGCCAACACTGAAGGCACGATTAAGTTTTACAACAGTACTGCGCATTCCACTGCATTGACTATTAGTGCAGACGCAGCCGTTAAAAATCTTGCTATTGCACCACGCGCCAACAAACTTCTTGTTGAAACCACGGATGGAAAAATGCAGTGGTGGTTAGTGGATAACGAGCACCCTGAAATTTCCTTCTCAGCACTTTGGGGCAAGGTTTGGTATGAGGGTTATGAAGAGCCAGATTACATTTGGCAATCTTCAGCAGCGAATAATGACTTCGAACCAAAATACAGCTTATCCCCTCTTGCATTCGGTACCTTAAAAGCAGCGTTCTACGCGATGCTTGTTGCAACGCCTCTAGCAATCTGTGGCGCTTTGTATACCGCATACTTCATGTCACCGGGTTTACGTCGTAAGGTAAAACCATCAATCGAATTGATGGAAGCATTACCTACCGTAATTCTAGGTTTCTTGGCAGGTTTATTCTTCGCACCGTTTATGGAAGAAAACCTTCCTGGCGTATTCGCAGTACTCATAATCACCCCGATCTTCATCCTTCTATTCGGCTTTATATGGAGTAACTTACCCTCCAACATTCGTCGTTTAGTGCCTGATGGCTGGGACCCAGTGCTGCTGATTCCTGTCATTATCTTTGGTGGTTGGCTTGCCATGGCGCTCAGCCCAACACTAGAAGTCGCATTCTTCAATGGTGATATGCGCCTTTGGTTAACGAATGAAGCCGGTATCGATTTCGACCAACGTAACGCCTTAGTCGTTGGTGCAGCAATGGGCTTTGCAGTTATCCCTACCATCTTCTCGATTACAGAAGATGCCGTGTTCAGTGTGCCAAAACATCTGACCCAAGGCTCTCTTGCACTTGGTGCAACGCAGTGGCAAACCATGACACGCGTTATCCTTCCAACAGCAAGCCCGGGTATTTTCTCAGCGGTAATGATTGGTATGGGTCGTGCGGTCGGTGAAACCATGATCGTACTGATGGCGACTGGTAACACCCCGATCATGGACATCAATATCTTTGAAGGTATGCGTACTTTGTCAGCAAACATTGCTGTCGAAATGCCTGAATCAGAAGTGGGTAGCACGCACTACCGCATCTTATTCCTCGCAGCCTTTGTTCTATTCCTGTTTACCTTTGTCGTAAACACCTTTGCAGAATTTGTGCGCCAGCGTCTTCGCAACAAGTACAGTGTGATTTAAGGAGCCTATTGTGCGCGTATCAGTTAAAAAATGGTTTAAAAACGGCGACCCATGGGTTTGGTTCAACGCCGGTGCTGTTGCCATCAGCATGGTTATGGTTTTCGGTCTTCTTTGGTTGATCGCAAGCCGAGGTCTTGTCCACTTCTGGGCTCACGATGTGATGCAAGCAGAAGTGACAGCTAAAAATGGTGATCGTTACACCATCATTGGTGAACTCGTTGAAACCGTAGAAGTGTCTGCGGATCAACTACGCGATGCTGGATATAGCATTCCTGAAGATCTAGAGCATCTGGATCGTAATCTAATGAAGATTGGTAACCGTGATATTTCAGGGACTGATTTCCGTTGGATTCTTGCTCGTGATTTCTCAAACATCACCTATCCAGAAGACATTATCGTGATGGAACGTCGCGAATGGGGTAATTTCTACGGCTACTTAAATGAAGTCATCGAGAATGACCAAGTTGTCGCTGAAGGTGATCAAGCTTGGCCTGCTCTGCAAGAGCGCCTAGATAGAGCTTTGGATATTTATTCTCAAATTCATGATATTGAGAAGAGTGACATTGGTTCTATCAATGCGGGTATCGAACGTCTTCGACTTCAGCAGCGCAAGCTGGAATTAGAAGATCGTTTAACATCGCAAGCACTTGCTGATATTGAAGCTGAGCGAGCAGCATTAAATGCTGAATACGATGGCTTACAGGGCCGTCTTATCGAGCTTTATGGCCTAATCAACCGCGACAAAGTTCGTGTACAAAGTATGGACGGCACGCAAATCACGGTTGATCTTGCGAAGATCGTTCATGCCTTCCAGCCGAACGCGATGAGTATTGGCGATAAGATCGTTTTCTACATTGCAAAACTCTACGAGTTCATCAGTGACGAACCACGTGAAGCTAATACCGAAGGGGGTATCTTCCCTGCTATTTTCGGTACGGTTTTGATGGTCATTATCATGTCGATCATCGTGACACCATTTGGCGTAATCGCAGCGGTTTATCTGCGTGAATATGCCCACCAAGGTACGATGACACGTATCATACGTATTGCGGTAAATAACCTCGCCGGTGTTCCTTCAATCGTTTACGGTGTATTTGGTCTTGGCTTCTTTATCTACTTTGTCGGTTCCGGCGTGGATAAAGCGTTCTTCCCAGAAGCATTGCCGTCACCAACATTCGGTACCGGTGGTCTACTATGGGCATCGATTACACTCGCGATTCTAACGCTACCAGTCGTCATCGTCGCAACGGAAGAAGGCTTGTCACGTATCCCTCGCTCCATTCGCGAAGGTAGTTTGGCACTTGGTGCAACAAAAGCAGAAACCTTGTGGCGTGTTATTTTGCCAATGGCTAGCCCAGCAATGATGACGGGCGTTATCCTTGCTATCGCACGTGCAGCCGGTGAAGTAGCGCCATTAATGTTGGTTGGTGTGGTGAAGTTAGCGCCATCACTTCCTTTAGATGGTAACTACCCTTACTTGCACTTGGACCAGAAATTTATGCACTTAGGCTTCCATATTTACGATGTAGGTTTCCAAAGCCCGAACGTTGAAGCAGCGCGACCACTTGTGTACGCGACCTCGTTCTTGCTGGTAGCGGTTATCGCATTACTTAATTTATCAGCTGTTGCGATTCGTAACCGCTTACGTGAAAAGTACAAAGCCTTAGAAATGTAAACACGCTAAACGGAGGCGGTTGAGCCTATTTTGCTCCTGCCTCCCAGTTAGCTAAACAACCAAATTTTATTGATAGATTTTTAGAGAAGTTTGATATGACACAAGATTCAAACACAGAGAACACAAACGAACGTTCACACGGTATCGACATTAGTAGCCTTCAGCGCTCAGACAATAACCTTCGTCTAGAAGATGAAAAGGTCGCACTTAAAGTTGAAGACCTACGCCTAAGTTATGGTGAAAAAGAAGCGCTACATGGCATCAACATGACGATTCCTCAGAATCGTGTAACTGCTTTTATTGGCCCTTCAGGCTGCGGTAAGTCAACGCTATTGCGTTGCTTCAACCGCATGAACGACCTCGTTGATGGCGTAAACATCCAAGGTAAAGTACTTCTTGAAGGTAGCGATATCTACGATCGTGAAGTCGAAGTAGCAGATCTACGCCGTCGTGTGGGAATGGTATTCCAGAAGCCAAACCCTTTCCCGAAAAGTATTTACGAAAACGTCGCATACGGCTTGCGTATCCAAGGGATCAACAGCAAGCGTGTTTTAGACGAAACCGTCGAATGGTCTTTAAAATCTGCTGCACTATGGGATGAAGTAAAAGATCGTTTAAACGATAGCGCATTAGGCCTTTCAGGTGGTCAGCAACAGCGTCTTGTTATCGCACGTACCGTTGCCGTTAAGCCAGAAGTACTGCTTCTGGATGAGCCAGCATCGGCACTTGATCCTCTATCAACGCTCAAAATCGAAGAACTCATTCACCAGCTTAAAGACGACTACACCATCGTTATCGTTACCCACAACATGCAACAGGCTGCGCGTGTCTCTGACTACACCGCATTCATGTACATGGGTGATCTCATTGAATTTGGAAACACCGACCAGCTGTTTACAAATCCTGAGAAGAAACAAACAGAAGATTACATCACTGGCCGCTATGGTTAATTCAAGGACGAATAATAAAAGAGGAATATGAAAATGAGCGAACCAACACATGAGACGCACAACCAGCATATCTCGCAACAGTTCAACCAAAACCTAAGCGAGCTGAGAAACCACTTTTTAGCAATGGGCGGTCTTGTTCAACGCCAGATAACAGATTCGGTTGATGCCTTGCTTAACTCTGACACTTCATTAGCTGAGTCTGTTGCAGCAACAGAGAAAAGCGTCGACGAAATGGAGCGTATGATTGACGAAGAATGTACGCAAATCATTGCACGCCGCCAACCTGCTGCAAGCGACCTACGCTTAGTGATTTCAACCGTTAAGATGATTTCTGACCTTGAGCGCATTGGTGATGAAGCCGCAAAAATTGCAAAAATGGCGATTAAATTAAGCGATGAAGGCAAAGCGCCTCGCGGCTACATCGAAGTACGCCACATCAGTCAACGCGTGACTCAAATGGTCAGTGGATCATTAGACGCCTTCGCACGACTTGATGCCAACATGGCCTTGGAAATTATTCGCGAAGATAGTTCTGTTGACGCCGAATATGGCTCAGCGATTCGATCGTTGATGACGTTTATGATGGAAGATCCGCGAAGCATCTCACAAGTACATAATGTACTGTGGGTACTGCGTGCGCTTGAGCGTATCGGTGATCATGCTGCGAACGTTGCAGAATACGTGATATTCATGGTCAAAGGTGAAGATGTGCGCCATATGAAGATTGCTGAAGCTGAGCAATTAATTAGCGAATAAGCACATCAATCAGATTTGATTGAGGCTCAACTTGGAGACAGGTTGAGCTTTTTTTTGGCCAAAATTCTTACTCGAAAGACGAATCGTCAAGTCCATGCTTTCGAGCCAATTGAATGGTCTCGACTTCCTCTACTTTTCTCGAGCGCAACTTAATATTTAGAAGCTCAACCGATAGTGAAAACGCCATTGCGAAATATACGTAACCCTTCGGAATATGTACATCAAAGCCTTCGGCGATCAACGTAAACGCGATCAAGATTAAAAACGACAAAGCCAACATCTTGATAGTTGGGTTTCTATCAACAAACTCGCCAATAGGATTAGCGGCTATCAGCATCACAATCACAGAGGACACAATAGCAATAACCATAATGCTGAGATGCTCCACCAAACCAACCGCTGTAATTACAGAGTCCAAAGAAAAGATCAAATCCAATACCGCTATTTGAACGAGTATTGAGGCAAAGCTAGATGTTGCGAGCATTGTCGTTGACACATCTTTAATCTCAAAACTCCCATGGATTTCATGCGTGGATTTCATCAATAAGAACAAACCTCCGAGTATTAAAATCAGGTCCCTACCGGATATATCGTTATCCAAAACACTGAATATGGGATCTACTAGCTTCATCACCCAGGCGAGGCTAAATAAGAGCAATAATCGGGAGATCATCGCTAAAGTGATACCAATTTTTCGAGCTTTATTTCGTTGATGTTCTGGCAGTCGCCCAACTAAAACAGAGATGAAAATGATATTGTCGATACCTAAGACAATTTCTAAAGCCATCAATGTCGCGAGTGCGATCCATGCTTCAGGGCTGGTTATCCATTCAAACATTATTCATTACTCAAAATGTCTCGTTGATCAGAAACTCATAGGTGTTAAAAGTAGTACAAAATTTTGCCGTGTAACTTTTGCGATGTAACTACAAAACAAACGCTATGTTTTATTCTTTCTTTTTAGATCCTTACTCATGAAACGCTTCATTCTTTTACTGATTAGTCTTTATTCAACACTGACTTTCGCAGATCGTCAGGAAATAACGCTTGTGTTTGAGGTAAAAGAAAACCCGCCGTACTACTTAGGCAATGGCCCAGAAATTAATTGGGAGAAGCCCAGAATCACCTTATCACTGCTCAAAGACATTGAAGCTGACTTAACCGTGAAATTCACGTTTGAACGCGTACCTTGGACACGGGCATTACAAATGGTGAAGGACGGCGAAGCGGATGGCGTGTTCCACTCCAGCTATAAAAAAGAACGTGAAGCTTTTGGTAAATATCTAACCTCAGAGGGGAGCCCTGACCCCACGAAACAAATCATGAGTCAGTCTTATGTCATCTATAAACGCAAAGATAAGACTCTATCGTGGAACGGAGATAGATTTTCAGACAATACCATTAAGATCGGTGCCGTGATTGGTTATGCCGTCATTGACGACTTAAAAGCTTTAGGTCTAGATGTGGTTGAAGTCACGACGCAATCAAGCGGGCTAGAAATGCTTTATCGAGGTCGAATCGATGCTTGGATAGATATTGAAACAATGAGTGACACACGAATCTCAAAATCACCGCATATTGAGGCTATGATAGAAAAGCTAAATAAGCCCTTCATGCAGCGCCCATATTACCTAATGTTTTCGCATCAATTTTACGATGCACATTCGGCGCTTGCTCTGGATATTTGGGATGCGATTGAAGCACAGCATTCAGCTAAGGCATCCCTTCAACTCAGCAAAAACACCAACTCATCAAACTATGAGAAGGTCGGTATGACTAGACCTTAAGCGTATCGGTGTATGGTGGCCAACCTAAAGGCTTACCAGCAAGAATATGCAGATGAATATGGTACACAGACTGACCGCCATACTCATTACAATTCATCACTGCACGATAACCTTGTTCCGCAAATCCTTGCTCTTGAGCGATGTGTTTTGCAACCCAATACAAATGCCCAAGCAATTCTTTATCGCCCTCTTCGATATCGTTAATGGTCGCAATGGGTTTCTTAGGAATGACCAGAAAATGAACGGGCGCCTGCGCCATAATGTCTTTGAAGGCAATGCTGATATCGTCTTCGTACAAGATTTCAGCGGGAATTTCTTTATTAATGATCTTTGTAAATATCGTCTCTGACATTTGAGTTGTCCTTATACGTCACTTACTTTTGCAAGCTTAGGAATACTACCTTGAAGACCTGTAGCGTATTCCAATACTTTTTGTTTCAACGGACCTGAGCGATGTGCAAGCCCTAAACCTATGTTTCGAATAATTTGCACTGGGGCAGAGCGATTACTAAAGCCATAATAAAACGCGTCCATACCACTCATCATGAGTTGATTAAACATACGTCGCTGCTTTTCATAATTCTTTAACACCGCCCGATCTGATAAGGCTTGGTCATTAATCAATGCTTTACCGAGCTCCTCGATCAATACCGCGGCATCCATAAACCCGAGATTAACACCCTGACCAGCTAAAGGATTAATTGTGTGCGCAGCATCACCGGCCAGAACAATACGCTCTCCTGAGTATTGCTGAGCATGTGACTTGGCAAGAGGAAACGAAGCGACCTGAAGAATCTGTTCAATATCAGGTAATTCTTGGGGATATATCGCTTGAAGTTTTTGACGCAGCTCGGCATCAGACAAGCCTTTTAACTGTGCGATAGTATTCGGCGAGTCGTACCAAACTAACGAGCCATAATTAACACCGTCAATGCGCGGTAACGGAAGAAACGCGAGAGGCCCTTCTGGTCTAAAAGCCTGCCAAGTCCCTTGCTCAACTCCGCCTTTATAGGTAATGGATACGACCATAGCGTGCTGAGTATAAGACTCGCTAAACTGACCAATTCCAGCAATTCGACGCATTTGAGATTGCGCGCCATCAGCCCCAACAACCAAATCGGCTGACATGACAGAACCATCGCTCAAAGTAAGCATACGCTTATCAGAACCTAACTCACTCGATTCAATCGTGACGCCACTAACTAACTCAATGTTTGGCAATTCAGCAACACGATCTAGCAAGCCAAGTTGAATCGCATCATTCTCTAGTATGTGGCCTAAATGCTCTCTACCTAAGTCTTGCGCCTCAAAACGGGTCGTGGCCCATGATGTTATATCGGGCAGTTTCGAAACAAACCCTGACTTAGCCGGCATTTCTTTCACCGCTAAATAGGAATAAGCAAGCGCCCTGTCTTTAGGAATATGCGCCCACGCCCCTAGATTTTGTAGCAGCTGCTCACTGGCTAAATGAAGTGCCGATACACGAATCCGAGGAGGTTCTCCACTCTTAATCGATTTTGGTAACGCTCTATCGATTAAGGCGATACGTAAATTATGTTGCGCTAGTCCGCAGGCGATTGTTGCGCCAACCATGCCTGCGCCAACAATGACAACATCTACATGTTTTATCTTGTCTTGCATAATGAACAAATGCCAAGCGATGATGTGCTTGTAAAAAATTGAATGAGACACACATTACATTGATATAGTTTCAATACTAACGTGATGCGAGAGGCCTAGAAAGTGTTTTCTAAACCCTTTATTTCTAAACTGATCATCGTCAACTTGCTAATGCTAAGTACGAGTACTTTTGCTTCAGTACCAGAACGAATCATCAGCGGTAGCTCGGTACCATCTTTGTCTCCAATCGTAGAAAATGCGGCACCTGCAGTCGTGAATATTGCGACCTTCACAATACGACAACAAAGAACAAATCCTTTATTAAACTCCCCCTTCTTCCGACATTTTTTCCAACTACCCGACCAACCTGGTCAAACTAGACGAACACAAAGTGCAGGCTCTGGCGTAATCGTTGACGCAGAAAATGGGTTCATTCTGACGAATCATCATGTCATCGAAAATGCCGATGAAATTAAGGTTACCCTGCAAGACGGGCGGACACTGACAGCCACACTACTGGGATCCGATGAAAAAGTAGATTTAGCCGCGTTAAAGATAGAGGCAAAAAACTTACGCCACATTCCCTTTGCACAAGCTAACTCATCTGCTGTTGGCGATTTTGTGCTCGCGATCGGAAGTCCGTTCGGACTTCAACAAACAGTCACGAGCGGAATTATCAGTGCACTAGGACGCAGCGGCCTTGGCCTTCAAGGTTATGAAGATTTTATCCAAACAGACGCATCCATCAATCCTGGTAATTCTGGGGGAGCGCTCATCAATTTGCGCGGCGAGCTGATCGGCATTAACTCCGCCATCCTTGCACCAGCAGGCGGCAATGTAGGCATCGGGTTTGCGATTCCCTCTGTTGTGGCACAAAGCATCTTAAAACAGTTGATTCTATACGGAGAGGTGAAGCGCGGAGGAATTGGCGCAAGCTTCCAAGATTTAACCGCAGATCTGGCAGAAGCCTTCGGCTTGAATCTTTATCAAGGCGCATTAGTTAGTGAAGTGAAAACTGACAGTGCGGCAGAGCGCGCCGGACTAGTCCAAGGAGATGTTATTATTGAGGCAAATGAACGGCCAGTTAAAAACGCAGAAGACATGCGAAATCAGATAGGATTAGCGCCGCTGGGTGAAACATTAAAACTCAAACTGTTAAGAGGTGAAAGAACACTCGAACTAGTCGTCGAAACAGAAGAAATTCCGATACCAGAAATTAAAGGCGTTCAATTACACCCCAGCCTATCAGGTCTGCAACTCCAAGATCTTATTAACCCAGATAAAGAACGGAGTGTCGGCGTCATGGTCATGAACATCGAGGAACGATCAACCGCTGCTTTCCAAGGCTTTGAAATTGGCGATATTATCTACGGAGTGAACAACAAGCGCATCCATAGCATCGAAGAACTCAGTTACTTCATAACCATAAATGCGCCACAGTCATATCACATACGACGACATTATCAGGACTTCGTTATTTACACACGCTAGCCAGCTTTGCGGCGCATCATCCAATCTGGCTTGGAAACACCGATACGTGCAAAACCTTCGCTCAATGTCATGGGTTGAGCGAGCATCTTATAGTCTTTGAAATCCATTTTAATCACTTCGTCATGGCGGCCACCTCTGAAAACGATCGCGCCGCCTTCATTAAAGCCCTCATACATATAAACGGGAATTTCATACATTCGACCAAAAGGAGGCATCGCGCCGACATCGCATTCTGGGAAACGATTTTTAAATTCTTCTTCACTAGCAAGATCTATGAGTTCAGTACCCATTACACGTGCAAATCGATCCATACGAATACGACAAGAAGCTGGAAGGACAATCATAGAGAGCACGCCATCCATAATCACCATAACGGTTTTGGCAACCTGCTCGCTTTTAACATCAACTAAATCTGCAATTTCCTTTGCGGTGTATGCAGGAGAGTGTTCAATCGCTTGATACGTCATATTATGCGCATCGAGGTATTCTTGTAATTGTTTTACCGGCATCGTACTACCTCCACCAATTCGTCTTTTTATTAAGAGCAAAAAGTGTGTCTTTGCGCCCCTAGGTATTGGGGACTACCTAAGAGCGACGAAAGACAAGTAACACGTTACACCTATATTCCAAACTAAAGCGTGACGATGGCCACTTTCAACATTGTGTTTGCGTCACAAAAAAATAGCCATTTCACGAATTTCACAAGTTTGTTTCATTTAAAACAATATCTACCTGAAATTCGTAGGTTAATTATTTCGTTATTATTTAGTCGTTCGATGCTTGATGCAAATATACATCTTGTTGCGGGAATGGAATAGAAATCTGCTCAGCATCAAATGCTTTTTTAATCGCTTCATGCGTATCGAAATAAACGCCCCAATAATCGGAAGTCTTCGCCCAAAGTCTCACGGTGAAATTAACGGAGCTATCTGCAAGTTCACCTAGCACAATGGTTTTCTCAGGATCACTCAAAACGCGTTCATCCGCCGAAACAACGCGCTCTATAATCGCTTTGACCTTATCGATATCATCGGCATAAGCCACGCCAAATACAAAATCCACACGACGGGTTGGCTCATGATTTATATTGATCAGAGAGTCATTCGATAACTTGCCATTCGGAATGACAATCATGCGATTATCTGGGCTAAGCAAAATTGTATTGAAAATCTGAATCTCTTTTACGGTACCGATAAAACCTTGCGCCTCAATCAGATCCCCAACCTTAAACGGCTTAAAGAATAAGATCAGCACACCACCAGCAAAGTTCGACAAGCTGCCTTGCAAAGCAAAACCTACTGCTAAGCCAGCGGCACCTAATACTGCAACGAGTGATGTTGTCTCAACTCCAGCGTAAGCCGCCACCATAATAATGAGAATAGCTTTGAGAAAAATTGATAATAAACTTTTCAAAAAGCTCGCTAATGTTTGCTCTGTTCTTGAGATAAGGTGTTTTTCAGCCACGTTGACAATTCTGCCAATGACCCAAAATCCAACGACTAAGCTAAAGATAGCGATAAGCACTTTAGGCCCATACGCAATTGCTAACTCAACCATCTGATCACTAATTTGATACACTTTTTCTTCGGTAACACTTTCTAACGACATTGCCTGTTCTTCCTTTATTATTACGCTATGAATTTAGAAATATTGATGTAAAGCCGATATTCTTATTCGACACCAACAATGTAGAGCTTTATCAAACAAATGCCAACGATAAACGATCTCGAACTCCAAATGCAAAGAACGCTAAGTAAGGCGCAACTCATGTTCACGCAACTTCCCTTCTGCCAAGAGATATCTCTTGCTTTGTTTGATCCAGCCGTACTTCACGGACCGATTCCTCATGAAGAGGCGCAAGCCATCGTCGCCGAACCCGCATACTGGTCGTTCTGTTGGGCAAGCGGACAAGTTCTTGCAAGTTATATTCATAAGAACCCAAAGTCTGTTCAAGGTAAACGCGTTGTTGATATTGGGAGTGGGTCAGGTGTCGTAGCAATCGCTGCGGCGCTAGCTGGAGCAAAAGATGTTTTTGCTTGTGATATTGATGACGAAGCGCTCAATGCGGTTCTCGTGAACGCCGAGCACAATAAGGTTCGTGTCGAATGTATCAAGGATTTGGATGAAGTCGATGATATCGACTTACTAACGGCAGCCGATGTGCTTTATGACCGAGACAATCATAACTTATTGGACCAATGGTGTGAGACGAGTAAAGAAGTACTGCTCGCGGATTCGCGTATGAAAATACTCCCTAGTGACAAATTCGAGTTATTGGAAACCCACGAAGCGCGTACGTGGCCAGATCTCAATGAGTTTGAAGAATTTAATCAGGTGAGAATTTACGGATTAGAATAACCAACCCTTCGCTGTCTTCTCATGTGCTGTTCTATACTGTCCTCACCTCGGGATACCAATGGACACATCATTCAAAATGGTGGTTCAGGCGAAAATGTCAGACGCTCCCTTGTCTCGGGGTGCGTGATTCCAAGCTTCCAAGCATGCAACATCAATCTAGTGCTTGCAGCTAAAGCCGATCCCGTTGCATACAAGTTATCACCTAAAATTGGATTCCCCAGTGACATCATGTGGACACGTAACTGATGGGTACGCCCCGTGACAGGCGTAAGCCGCACGCGCGTTCTATCGTTTAAACGCTCTAGTACCTGGTAATCCGTGTGCGCAGCTTTTCCCTCTTCGCTCACCATTTGCTTCGGTCTGTTTGGCCAGTCTGTCATCAAGGGTAATGTCACCTTACCTTGGTCTTCCTCTAGCTGACCAAAAACAAGGGCAACGTAGGCTTTATCGACCTCGCGATCATGAAACTGCCTGCTGAGCTCACGATGCGCATCAGCCGTTTGCGCGAGCACCATTAAGCCTGACGTTGCGCAATCAAGCCGATGCACAATACGTGCAGTTGGATGATCTTGCTGAATGCGTCGCACTAAACAATCTTGCTTATCTGGTCCACGCCCAGGAACACTGAGTAGACCCGAAGGTTTATTCGCAATAATCAGCGTGTCATCCGCATAAAGCGTTTCAGCTTTGTCCAAAGCAGCTCACCAAACAGTTAACGAAAGCGGTATTATACAAACTCAAACAAATTGCAGATACGGAAAATATTCAATGATCAACCGATTCTTTGCGGGCACAAGTTATCTTTTTGAAGGATTCAAAATCGTCTGCTCGCCCGGCTTCAGATGGTTTTTAGCCGTGCCCATCATCGCCAATATCATTCTTTTCTCACTGTTATTTGTATGGGCAAAAGCGCTCTACAACGAAGGCATGACTTACTTAATGTCATGGATACCTGAGTGGTTAGGTTTTCTCGAATGGGCATTTTGGCTCATCTACTTTATCGCGATGATCTTATTAATTTTTTACGCCTTTGTTTCGACCGCTAACTTAATCGGTGCGCCCTTCTATGGCTTTCTAGCTGAAGTTGTTGAAAACAAATTAGCGGGTAAAAAAGACGAGAGTCCATTTACCGCAAAAGAGCTTCTGGCACTGATCCCCAGAACGATATTTAGAGAACTGAGAAAGCTGGCTTATTATTTACCGCGCGTCGCAGCTTTGTTTTTTCTCGGACTTATCCCGGGAGTAAATGCCTTAGTAGCCATTATTTGGATTGTGTTTTCAGGTTGGATGATGGCGATTCAATATGTGGATTACCCTGCCGACAACAATCGCATGTCATTTCCAGACTTACGAAAATTCCTAGCAAAAGACCGAGCCAGCGCATTGGGCTTCGGCTTATGCACTTTTGGCTTAACCCTCGTTCCAATCATCAATTTAGTAGTACTGCCAGCCGCAGTATGTGGTGGCGTTGTGTATTGGCTGAAACAACGAGATGCTTATAAGGCTTAATCTTTAGGCACGACGACACGCTGATTGGGGAAGTGACAGGTAAACGTACTTCCCTGATCAATCCCGCTTTGTACTTCCAAGTTCGCACCATGGTTGATCAACACGTGTTTTACGATGGCAAGCCCTAAACCAGAGCCTCCAGTATTAGAGTTTCGGCTAGGGTCGGCGCGATAGAAACGCTCCGTTAAACGTGGGATATGAATCGGGTCAAAACCACACCCCGTATCCGTCACTGACAAGTGGCAACCACCATGATCTTGCCACCAGCGGATGACGACAGAGCCTTTTGCTGGCGTATATTTCACGGCATTAAACACGATATTTGAAATCGCAGATCGTAATTGATTCTCAACACCAAAAATATTGGCATTTGAAACAATATCGAGCGAAATTTGATGTTCATTATCCGCACTGAACAGCTCTGCATCATGAAGTACGCTCTCGAGCAATGGCACAATCAATACTTCTTTTTCAGCATGAACGCGATCTTGTGCTTCAAATTTCTCTAACACCAATAAGTCATTAATGATCGCTTCCAAGCGATTCGTTTGTCCTTCCATCGACATTAGGGCTCGATGCCATTTTTCAGGAGCCTCTTCACTATCAATCAGCGTTTCGAGATAACCGCGAATCACAGTTAATGGTGTACGTAGCTCATGCGAGACGTTACTGACAAAGTCACGTCGCATTTGTTCTAAATGATGTAGGCGCGTGACGTCTTGCGCCAAGATCAAACGTTCCTGTTTACCGAACAAAGTAATGTGAATACGAATAATGAGATTGGGATCAGTCGGGGATGTGATTTCTAAAGCGTCATCATATTTCTTTGCGTCAAAATAGGCTTTAAATTCAGGATCTCTTACTAAATTTGTAACAAGTTGAGCCTGATCTTTATCATCATCAAAGCCAAATAATCGCGTTGCGGCTTCATTCCACCAATCCATTTGCCCCATTTCGTTGGTCATCACAACGGCATCTTTCAGAGCATTCGCCGAATTACGAACACGCTTAATCATTTTGCTTAAGCGCTTACGTGCCTTTTTATTTTGCAATTGGGTGTAATACAAACCTTCAAAAAGGTCTCCCCATAAACCATAACTTTCAGGCACTTCTTTTGGCTTTTTAGTTGGATAGAGCCAAGCATGTAAACGAAGTGCTTGTCGCACCATCCACAAGCTATAGCTCGCAAAGAACACCAGAAGACTAGGAAGGAGAAGGTCCGTGATTAAGCCGAGTAAAACAGCTAGCACAAATGCCCACACTAAATAGCGGACATGTGCAGACGCGCGTTTATGCATTCGCTTTGCTTCCTTTAAACTCGCACAAAATAGATAAGGCTATATTAGCCAATTAATGCGCCGTTTTGGTAGAAAAACGATAACCGGTACCTCGAACAGTTTGAACTAAGGCTTCATGGCGTTTGCCGATCGCTTTGCGCAAACGACGAATGTGTACATCAACAGTGCGTTCTTCCACATACACATTACCACCCCAAACGAGGTCCAATAGCTGCGCTCGCGTGTAGACGCGATCTTGGTGTGTCATGAAAAACTGCAGGAGTTTATATTCTGTTGGCCCCATCGAAAGCGTTTCACCTTCTGAGCTAACACGGTGACAGACTGGATCGAGCTCTAAGCCATCAATATTAATCGCAGACTCTAACCCTTGTGGATTAGCTCGACGCAGCACCGCTTTTAACCTAGCCACTAACTCACGTGGAGAAAAAGGCTTAGTAATGTAATCATCCGCTCCGACTTCCAAGCCTTGAATCTTATTGTCTTCTTCGACTTTCGCAGTGATCATAATGATTGGAATTTCAGAAGTGCTTTCGTCACGCTTCAAACGTCGGGCAAACTCTACACCGCTCGTTTCCGGCAACATCCAGTCTAATAAGATCATATCGGGGCGATCGTCTAGCACAATGCTGTGAGCGTCACGGGCATTACTCGCTTCAAAACAGGTATACCCTGCCATCTCTAAAGCTACTGCGATCATTTCGCGGATGGATGACTCGTCATCCACAATAAGGATTTTCTTATCTGCCATGTCTTACACTCTCATTATGCTCAATCACATCTGAGCAAATACCTACTCGTCGCGGTATTAGAAAGGAGGTTTGTTACAAGTATATGACAGGAAAAGCGCTTAAACGTTCATCAAGTCGCATAATCGAGTGCGATACCAACAAAAATGGCAAAACCCACCCAGTTATTGTTCAAAAATGCACGTAAACAATCGTCTTTATAACGTAAACGTATCAAATGTTGTTGGTATACCAACAGCACTGACGCGACGACAATGGACAAGAAATAGAAGCTTCCGAGATTTAACTGCTCGCCCAGCAAGCACATCGCAAGCACAAACAACACTTGAAGGCTCGCGATAATCGATCGGTCTGCATTACCGAACAGAATCGCTGTGGATTTCACTCCAATTTTCAGATCATCCTCACGATCCATCATCGCGTAAATTGTGTCGTAAGCGACAGTCCATAACAGCGTTGCTGTAAAAATTATCCAAGCAAGAGCCGGCACCTTTTCGATGACTGCTGCAAATGCCATAGGAATGGACCACGCAAACGCAGCACCAAGAAAGACTTGCGGCAAGAAGGTGTAACGCTTCATGAAAGGATAAATACACGCGAGGGCCAATGCACCAAAGGACCAAACAATCGCACTAGTGTTTAAACAAAGAACCAATAGCAAGGCTGAAAAACATAAGACGACGAAAAATATGATGGCATCTTTTAAACTCAACTCACCAGCAGCTAGAGGCCTAGCTTTAGTGCGCTCAACGTGGCCATCAATATTGCGATCTGCAATATCATTAATCACACAGCCTGCAGCGCGCATTGCGATCGCTCCAGAAACAAATACAAACAAATGAAGCGCTGAAGGCAAACCATCACTCGCAATCCATAAAGCCCACATAGCAGGCCATAACACTAAGAATGTACCAATGGGCTTATCAAACCGCGCCAAGCGCCATAATGCTGCCGGTTTACCTTCGAGTAGACCAGCTTGGGTCAGAACTTCTTTAAATTTATATCTTAGATTCAACATAGCTTAAGAGTGATGAATAACTGAGGTATGAAACTTTTCTGCCACTAGTAAGGGCTTGTTGTGTAAGCGAAACACAGAGCGCCGAGCGTAAGTTGGCTGATTACCCCCAGATGTTCTTGTTAGCTGAATAGCTTCGCGCTTCATTGACCGCGAGGCAAATAAAAATGCTCCCAAAGGTTTTGAGCCCAGGCACTTTAACTGCCGCTCTTTACCAACCAGTGAATGCAATGGAATAACACTTCTAGCACTAACCCAAACCTTGTCGTGGCAAAGTAAATCAACCTCGCGAATCAAAGCGTAGCGCCCTATCGACAGATTCAAAGCTCTTCTCTCACTCATTGTTGGTTTCGCGTATTGCTGCGCCTTTACACGGACTTTAAAACTTCCGTTTGATGCTTGCTGCAATCGCTTTGTTAACGATCCAGCATCGAGTACCCACGATTGCCAAACCCGAGGAATAAAAGAAGAAGGTACACGCCGGTAGGAATGCCAATGAAAATGTTCGGTTTGCAATTTACACCTTGCTGATAGCAGAAGAAATGAGCACATTTTTATGGGCACTCACTAGGTCAGCGCAAAGTATAACGAAGGCCGCTTATATAAACCACGGATCTGATCAGCCATTGAGAGACTCGGAGATATCCGATACATTAGCCGACCATTGAATTCCTTCCAACAGAAACAAAGAGGAACACCATGAAAAAATGGCTTTGTGTAGTATGCGGCCTTATTTACGATGAAGCTGAAGGTTGGCCTGACGACAACATCCCACCAGGTACAAAATGGGAAGATGTGCCAGACGATTGGGAATGTCCTGATTGCGGTGTCGGCAAAGAAGACTTCGAAATGGTAGAAGCTTAATGAGCCAAGCGATCATCATTATTGGTTCTGGAATGGCGGGCTATGCAGTAGCCCGCGAATTTCGAAAACTTAATTCTGAAACTCCTCTGTTAATGATTACCCAAGACGATGGCAGCGCATATTCTAAACCGATGCTGTCAACGGGATTCACCAAAAATAAAGACGCAGAAGCATTAGTAATGTCTAATGCTGTGCAAATGTCAGAACAGTTAAATATGTCAATACGCACACAAACAAGTGTGCAAAGTATCGACACTGAAAAACAAACAATCCTCGTTGATAATGAGACGATCGAATACAGCAAGCTCGTATTAGCGACGGGCGCAAGTCCATTCAAACTGAAGTTTGTTAAACCTGAGAGTGACCGCATTTTCTCGATCAATGATCTTGATGATTACCGCGCATTCCGCACAGCTAGCCAAGGCAAAAAGCATGTCGCAATTGTCGGAACAGGTTTGATCGGTTGTGAATACGCGAACGATCTTTTGAATGGCGAATATGAAGTGTCATTGATCGGCTTAAGCCAACATGTTTTAGATACCATGCTGCCGCCAGAAGCATCAGAATGTGTTACAAAAAGCTTGAGTGATGCCGGCGCGAACTTCTACTTTGAGCGAAGCGTTGTTGATATCCAAGAAACTGTTGATGGCGTAATAGTGGAGCTCGACAACGGTGAAAAAATCTCAGCCGATATAGCGATTAGTGCGATTGGTTTAGCACCAAATACTAAGCTGGCTTCTGAGAGCGGCATCGAGACTAATAAAGGCATTACGTGCGATCGTAGTTTGGAAACGTCCGCTAAGAACGTCTACACACTGGGCGATTGTGCAGAAGTCGATGGCATGGTTATGCTCTATGTTTTGCCGATGATGGCATGTGCTCGAGCGCTTGCCAGCACACTCAATGACGAACCGAAGCTTGTGAGTTATGGTGTAATGCCGGTGGCAGTTAAAACACCTGCCTGCCCTGTCGTTGTTCTTCCTGCATCAAATGAAAATGGCACTTGGGATATCGAATCAGACGGGTTCAATACCACAGCGTTGTTTAAGTCGGATCAAGGCGAGCTTCTTGGCTTCGCATTAACCGGCGATGCGACGAAACAAAAGCAGGTTTTAGCAAAGCAAGTTCAAGCTATCCACCCAGAATAATAGTAAGAAGTACATATCTATGAGCGACGTTCTTCAACAGTTGATTGATGTCTTAAAACTGGAACAAATCGACGATTCTCATTTTCAAGGCGCAAGCGAAGATCTAGGTTTTCCTAATGTCTTTGGCGGCCAAGTTTGCGGCCAAGCGATGATGGCAGCCTATCAATCTGTTGAAGATCGCATCGCACATTCTATGCATGGATACTTTCTGCGCGCAGGAGATCCAAACTTACCTATTCAATACGAAGTGCAATCTCTCCGGGATGGTGGCAGTTTTTCTGCTCGTCGCGTAATTGCGCGTCAACATGACAAAGAGATCTTTACCCTTAATGCATCATTTCAAGTTCCTGAAATTGGCTTTGAGCATCAGATTGATATGCCTGCCAGCACAGAACCTGATGTCTTACTTTCTGAACTAGATATGCGCAGGCGCTTTAAACATCTGATCCCAGAAAAGCTTAGAGATCAGTTTACACGCGACCGCCCTATTGAGATTCGCCCCGTTAATCCGGTGAACTATTCAAATCCTGATGTACGTGCACCCTATAAACAAAATTGGTTTCGAGCGGTAGGTGAGCTACCAGATGATCTATACCTGCATCAATGTATTCTGACTTACGCATCGGACTTCGGTTTGCTAGGCACAAGCATGCTTCCTCACGGCGTGAGCTTTGCGCAAAAGGGCATGCAAGTTGCCAGTATTGATCACGCGCTTTGGTTCCATCGTCCATTCCGTGTTGATGATTGGCTTCTCTATGATATGGACAGTCCTAGCGCTTCAAACGGCAGAGGATTCAATCGTGGCAACATTTTCAATCAAAAAGGTGAACTTGTTGCATCAGTTTGCCAAGAAGCACTGATTCGGAAAAAACCACAAAAGCCAGCTTAATCGCTTGCGCTATGGCGAGTTCAGGGCCATGATAAAAGGTAGTATTTAATATCAAAGGAGTATGGCCATGAGCAGTGCTGAAGAAAGCCGTCAAGCCAAGGTAATCAGTGAACTACGAACCTTTATCCGCAAGGTTCTCTCTGATCCGACAATCGCCACAAAATGCATGGAAATCGCGCGTCAACACAAAGGCCAACCAGACTCAGCAAAATTAATCGCTGAAGAAATCAGCGCAAATACCATTGTGCGCATTCCAGAAGAACATAGTGATGCGGATAAAATCTTCCTCGACATTATTAATGAAGTCTTAGACGACGAAGCGGCACTCTACTAACTCAGAAGATGACGCATTTAAAACGGAGCAACACGCTCCGTTTTTTATATCTGTCAGTTTTATCAGCGATGCATCAGATACAAGAACATATCCATCAACTTCAGCAGCAACATTTTCGAGCCTGCATAGCGATAAAAGGCACTGCTGATTGGGTGAAGGAAAGCTATCAAGTCCTAGCTAAAAAACTCCCAGACGGGCAAAGCGCTATTTTGTTGGGGCATGATGCATCTTTACTCCGTAGCGAGCATGATCGATGCATTCCACCCAAGCATTATCGCGAAATACTCGGACAACAAAGCCAAATACTCATTTGGGACTTACGCAAAGAGATTCATCCTGACGCGATCGCAGCAAGTAGTGGTGTTCTCAAAGGCGGCGGACTGCTCTTCGTATTAATCGACGATACGGATAACCAGCTTCAAGCATCCCACTCTCGATTTTTAAATACACTGATAGAAAGCGAAGCAATGCTTGTTATAGATAGTGACAACTTTGATGAAGCACTAACTCAGTTTTATCCCTTCCAAGTTCAATCATCAAACAAACAAGGTATTACACTCAACGAAGAACAGCAGGCCTGCTTGGCAAAAATTGAAAGAGTCGTAAAAGGACATCGCAATCGTCCTCTGATTCTACGAGCCGACCGCGGACGGGGTAAATCGACGACACTAGGTATCGCAGCAGCGCAATTACTCAATAACGCTAAGCTCGAGAACATCATACTCGTTGCTGATCATCCAAATTCCGTTGCGACTTTAATTCAGCATTTTGAACAAAACATCGATCACGCATCTTTGCGCGATAAACTGCGCGTTATACCGAGCGATGTTCTGTTAGAAACTCTCCCCGAAACGCACTTACTCATTATCGATGAAGCAGCCAGCTTTCCGCTCCCTACCCTTCATAGCTTGATTGAGCACTATGCGAGAATCGTTATGGCGAGTACATTGCACGGATATGAAGGCAGTGGTCGCGGCTTTGATTTAAAACTTAATACAATATTTAAGGCAGAACATAAACAAGCTAGCTTTTACTCGCTAGATCAGCCTATACGCTGGGCAAGCGGCGACCCACTAGAACGAGTCATCAATGAGAGCTTCGTTTTACAGGCACACTTAACAGAAGTCGATACAACAGAGCCTCAAGCACGCCATTTTGAGTGGATCAATAAAAAAGAATTACTTGAAGACCAAAGCCTTCTTGAACAAGTCTTTGCTCTCTTAGTTCTCGCTCATTATCAAAGCCGCCCTTCTGATTTAAGCCAGCTCATTGACAACGAAGACATACGTATCGGTGTGATGTTCGAGGGAGAACATATCGTTGGTGTTTTAGCGAGCGTTGAAGAAGATTTATCGGCACAAGACGCGCAGTTAAAACAAGACATCATCAACGGCAAACGCAGATTAAAAGGACATCTTAGCCTACAGGCATTTGCGAGTTTCTACTCTCAGGCAGAATGGTTAGACCTCAAGTGCCAACGTATTTTACGTATTGTTGTGCACCCCGCTCGCCAATCAAGTCAAATAGGATCAGAGCTGATACAAGAGCTCCTTGCATCCGCCAAGGTTCAGAATTTAGATGCATGCAGCGTGAGCTATGGTCTCGAAGCTAAGCTCTTTAACTTTTGGGCACGAGCCGATTTTGAAAGTACACGATTAAGCTATCAAGCTGATGCTTCTAGTGGGCTGCCGTCCATGATGATGCTTAACCCAATATCTTCAAAAGCAAAAACACTCTTATCATCAAGCAAACAGCGCTTTATCGATCACTTTGTTATCGGCTTACCAATCTATTTTCAGAAATTGAGCCCTGCGCTTGTTAATACGATTCTATTGGATGTAGGCAGATCATTAAATGTTGGAGAGGCTCTCAGCGAGCAACAAATTGCACGTCTCAACAAATTTTCCGCAGGACAAACAAGCCTTTGGGATAGCTGGCCAGATATTCGCGCGCTTACACTTTATTGTGCAACGAAACGCGTTATCAATACCGAGCAAGCAAACGTTTTAATCGCAGTTATGCTACAAAACTATGCGATGGAAATATTTAAAGTTGATGGGAAAAAACTGAGTAAGAAAGAATGGCTGGCATATTTGCGAGAAGCGAGCAAAACGCTTCTCGCAGAATTGACTATATAGTGAAGCTAGACCCGCACCCACAGGTCGTTGTGGCATTCGGGTTACTGACGACAAACTGAGAACCTTTCAGACCTTCGCTGTAATCTACCGTCGAGCCCACTAAATATTGATACGACATCGCATCAACCACTAAGTTAACGCCCATGTTTTCAATCACAGTATCGTCGTCTGCTTGCGCTTCATCAAACGTGAAACCGTACTGAAAGCCCGAACATCCACCACCTGTTACATAAACACGTAGTTTCAATTCTGGATTTTCTTCTTCCTCGATTAGATTTCTTACCTTAGTAGCCGCGGCATCGGTAAAGACTAATGGAGAAGGGATATGTGACTCAACAACGCTCATTGGGACTCCGGAGTACTCAAACTTCGCGCAATTATCCGCTTATCCGACAAAAACAGTCAAGTATTACTCGCCCTGCGATGCAACTGCCTTCAATGCTACTGCATCTGAGACATTTTCTTTATCCCCAACTACTTGGTCTTCTGGTGAAGGTTGCTTCTGATGAACAAGGTTTCCGTTTACTTCGGCTCCCATCGCCATCTCGATTAAGTTGTAATAGACATTACCCTTAACCGACGCATTTTCAGCTAGTTCGACATGCTTTGATGCATATACATCACCATAAACCGTACCGTTAATGATGATATGTGGTGCAATAACATCACCATCTATTTCACCAATATCACTAATACGAACAACTGCTTCTTGATCATCGGTAGAGCGAATCGTACCTTTGATTAAGCCATCAATATGTAGGCCCCCAGAAAACTGAATATCACCTTCCATGCTCGTTTTACTGCTGATTAGCGTTTCAAACGGAACATTATGAGATTTAGCGATATCTTTGCGTTTGTTTTTTCCCCACATATAAACCTCTACCTATTCTTCTAAGACCGCAACGCTTGGTGCTGCGGTTAACGCAGGTATCAGCTCTTGCCAAGCGACATTGCGTTCTACACGCGATGCACTTTTCCCTTTGCTCTGAGCAACCACTTGAATATTTTCGGGCTCAAAATTTTCGGGCAAGATCAGCTCACCTGCAAATTCTTGGAAATATCTAAAACGGAATTTCATTCCTAACTCTTCAACCTCAGACACATCTCGAAGAGGAAGAATGACACTCTCTGAATCACGCTGACCAATCAAGTTTACAGCAACAACACCCTGTAAATAGCGTTTGTTGTTTGCTAACTGCGCCAACACGATTTTATAAGCATAGTGCCTGTTTTCACTTAATGCAGACAATTCAAGGGCTTGAATTTGTAAGCCTTTGTTATTGTCAGATGGCGCCATAATGTTCTGATAAAAGCTTACATCTTTCTTCAATCCAGCAACCTGCTCTCGCAAACCACGAATGGTGCTTTGAATCTCTTGCTTTGCATGCAAGTTAATGGCTTCGCTTTGTTCAAGATTCGCGATTTTTTGCTTTAAGCCCTGATTCTCATCGACCGATAAACGATATTGCTCGGACAATGCATTCAGACTTTCTACGGCTACCTGGTGTCGTTGTTTCATTTCAAAAACGCCGACGTAATAAGCCGCACTCGCACAAACGAGCACCAAGCAAGTTAGCTGAATAATCAGCTTACGTTTTCGTCCTGGCTCATGACGAACCAACACCATTTTTTCATGCGGATTATGTTTAGCCATAATATCCTTAAGGGCTCAAAGGAACTTGTTGCAAACCACATGTCTCTTCGAAACCGAACATGATATTCATGTTCTGAACAGCTTGCCCCGATGCGCCTTTAACTAAATTGTCGATCACCGAACTGATAATCAACATGTTACTGCCTTCTTGTTGATGAATTGCAAGACGACAAATATTCGAACCTTTTACGCTGCGAGTTTCTGGCAAAGATCCTGATGGCATTACATCAACGAAGGCTTCGCCTTGGTAACGCTCTTCAAATAAAGCTTGAACCTGATCCAAAGACATTTCTTCGCCTTTTTCATTCAGAGGCGCATACAACGTTGCCTCGATACCTCGGATCATTGGAACTAAGTGTGGCACAAACGTAAGGCTGACTGGTTTGCCTGCAGCCCACGATAAACCCTGCTCGATTTCTGGACGGTGACGATGACCGCTAATGCCATAAGCTTTAAAACTATCTGCACATTCTGACAAAAGCGTGCCGACACTAGCCTTTCTTCCCGCGCCACTCACGCCTGACTTTGCGTCTGCGATCAACTGATCAACATTCACTAATCCATTCTCAATTAAAGGAATCAAACCCAATTGAATCGCCGTCGGATAACAACCGGGACACGCTAGTAAACGAGTATCGGCGATCTTGTCACGATTTACTTCAGGTAAACCATAAACCGCTTCATCGATCAATTCAGGGCTGTTATGAGCTTGTTGATACCATTTTTCCCATAAAGCCTGATCCTTAATACGAAAATCAGCAGAAAGATCGATAACACGCGCGCCACTTGCTAGCACATCCGACATCATGGCCTGCGCAACGCCATGGGGTGTCGCGAAAAAGATCACATCGCAACCTTTGAGGTTTTCTGCGCTCGGCTCACAAAAATCAATATTTAAAAAGCCACGTAAATTAGGAAACATTTCCACAACAGGTCGCCCTGCATCACTACGCGAACACACAGCATGTACCTCAACATGCGGATGCCCGACTAAAATTCGCAGTAATTCGGAACCGGTATATCCCGTCGCGCCAACAATCCCAGCTTTTATCACGCTTAACTCCTACTTTTTGTAGCTCTAAAAACGCGCGCATTGTATCAGGAAAACCAACACTGTTCTTTATCGATAAAGACTGAACAGGTTAGAATGAACAACGATTTTTCGCCGCTTTCTTCACTTACAGCAAAACTTATGCCTTTTAGATCAAAGCTAGACTCATACAAACATGGATTCAGAGAAAGACTCGGCGCTGCCGATGCGCTTCCTCAGCTTGCACTACTTGGCTTTTTCGTTGGGCTCGTTACCACTTTAGTTATTCTTCTGTTTCGCGGTTTTATAGAAACGGCTCTGTCACTATATCTCCCTGAAGGAGATCCTGAGAATTTTGAAGGACTATCTCAAACGCTACGTGCGACGCTACCCTTATCAGGCGCCATCGTTATTGGCTTAATTTGGTACAAACTAGGCGTTGTGCATCGCAAAACTGGCGTTGCTTATGTGATGGAACGTCTCGCCTACCATCAAGGCTACATGTCATTAAAATCACTAGTTGTGCAGTTTTTTGGCGGGGTGTTGACGGTTATTAGTGGGCAGTCGTCTGGTCGAGAAGGCCCTGCTGTACATTTGGGTTCCGCCGCGGCAAGTATCATGGGGCAATATTTCAAGTTGCCGAACAACAGTATTCGTATACTGATCGCTTGTGGCACAGCGGCTGCTATATCAGCATCGTTTAATACCCCCATCGCGGGGGTTATTTTCGCGATGGAAGTCGTGTTAATGGAATACAGCCTCATCGGTTTTACACCAATTATTATTGCATCAGTGACCGCAGCTTTTGCATCACAGATGTTCTATGGCACTGAACCGGCATTTCTAGTTCCGCAGCTTGATCTCAGCTCTCCATTTGAAATTCCTTATATTATTTTTTGTGGATTATTAATCGGTGCAGTATCGGCAAGTTTCGTTCGCTTAACACTGAGCTCGATGCGCTTTTCTAAAGTCAATATCTTCTTAAGAATTCTAGCGGCTGGGTGCTTCACTGGCGCGGTTGCGTACTTCATTCCCGAAATCATGGGTATCGGCTATGACACGGTTAACGATACATTTACCGGTAATGTCACACTCGGCATTTTATGCGGAATCGCTATTGCCAAGTTAATCGTAACCGCCGTAAGTCTTGGGCTTGGAATGCCCAATGGCATGATTGGTCCAACGCTATTTATCGGGGCAACAGTAGGCGGTGCGCTTGGTATTATTGCGCAATGGATTATGCCCTTCGCATCCTCAACAGGTTTTTATGCGATGCTTGGAATGGGCGCAATGATGGGCTCAGCCCTACAAGCACCTCTTGCCGCATTAATGGCTATTCTGGAGCTCACCCAAAATCCAAATATTATTCTGCCCGGCATGTTAGCAATCGTGATCTCAAGTATGTTTGCGAGCACAGTGTTCAAGCAGAGATCAATATTTATCAGCTTGCTCGAAGCGCAAGGGCTCGATTATTCGAACAGCCCAGCCGTTCAAGCATTGCGCAGCGCAAGTGTCGTCGCAATCATGGATAGAAAGCTTTCCCGCGCACAAAAATCCATTGAACTTGAAGACGCTCAAGAACTACTTCGTCAAAAACCAAACTGGATCGCGGTTGAAAACGAATCAGGTCAAACCATGTCATTGTTGCCTGCGGCGGATCTGGTTCATTTTTTATCGTCTTACGAAGACAACGATAAGCTACCTGAGCAGATTGCCCTGTTAGAGATCCCGGCTCAACGACGTGATGTTGCTAACATTTCTTACCAAGCAACGTTAGAAGAAGCGCTGAATAGCTTTAATCAGCAAGGTCATGGAGCGTTATTAGTTGAGAGAAACAGTGGTGGTTTAAAACGCATACTTGGGGTGGTCACAAAGAACGATATCGATCACTACTATCATTTTGAAGGACATTAAAAATGCTTTGGTTCAAAGCTTTTCATATTATTTCGATGGTTTGCTGGTTCGCAGCATTATTTTACTTGCCCCGCTTATTTGTCTATCACTCCATGGCCGACGATCAAGCAGGGATTGATCGCTTCAAGATCATGGAACGAAAACTCTATAGAGGCATTGCAACGCCCTCTATGGTTGCCACATTTATCTTTGGCTTTGCACTAATTGGTTATGCACCTGAATATTATGCTTCCCAGATTTGGTTCCATATCAAAATAACGCTGGTTCTAATCTTGGCTGCATACCATGGTTATTGTGGCGTGTTACTGAAGAGCTTTGCGCGCGATGAAAACGATAGAGGCCATGTATTCTATCGCTGGTTTAATGAGTTCCCTGTTCTTATTTTATTTGCGGTTGTCATTTTAGTGGTGGTCAAACCTGGGTTATGAGTTCTGCTCTTTCTGGCTTATACGCCATTACCGATCCAAACCTTATACCTAGTGGAGAGGAATCTCTTTGCAGAGCTGTGCGCGAAGCCTTATTAGGTGGCGCGCGTATTATTCAGTATCGCAACAAAATCGCATCGGTCGACCAGCAACTAAAAGAAGCGCGATTTATAAAATCTCTGACTCAAGAATTTGACGCTCTACTATTCATCAATGACTCGATTGAACTTTGCCTTGCCGCAAATGCTGACGGCGTTCATCTAGGCCAAAATGACGACAAAATTAGCTCTGCAAAACAGCAATTAGGCTCAAAGCTTCTAGGTGTTACATGCCACAACTCAATTGAGCTTGCCGAAGTAGCAATTGGCAATGGCGCAGATTACTGCGCATTTGGAGCAATCTTCCCCTCCACAACGAAACCGCAAGCTCAACCCTGTTCACTTGCGACATTACAACAAGCAAGTAAACTTCCTGTGTCAATTTGTGCAATTGGCGGAATTACTGCTGATAACGGAAAGCAAGTTATCCGACATGGAGCAGACATGCTTGCTGTGATTTCGGGTGTATTTGGGCAACCTTCTATTCAAGCTAATGCACGCGCATTAGCATCACTATTTTGATTTTTTTGGAGTAAACAATGTCTCGTTCTGAAGACCTGTTTCACGATGCTCAAAGCGTCATACCTGGCGGTGTTAACTCGCCTGTTCGTGCTTTTAAAGGCGTTGGCGGTAGCCCTCTATTTTTTGAAAAAGGTGAAGGTGCTTACCTTATCGATGCAGACGATAAACGTTACATCGATTACGTCGGTTCATGGGGGCCTATGATCTTAGGTCATGCCAACCAAGATGTGGTCGAGGCGGTACAAAAGCAATTGCAACAGGGCTTAGGATACGGAGCTCCGACTGAACTCGAGACGGTGATGGCTAAAAAGGTCTGCGAGCTAGTTCCCTCGATTGAAAAAGTGCGCATGGTCAGCTCGGGCACAGAAGCAACAATGAGTGCTATTCGCCTCGCACGTGGGTTCACCGGTCGCGACAAGATTGTTAAGTTTGAAGGATGTTATCACGGCCACTCAGATTCGCTACTTGTTAAAGCAGGTTCTGGCGCTCTTACACTAGGCGTTCCAAACTCTCCTGGCGTTCCAGAAAGCCTTGCAGAGCACACCATTACCCTGCGTTTTAACGATATAGACTCTGTCCGCCAAGCTTTTTCAGAGATTGGTAACGATGTTGCCGCGATCATCGTTGAGCCCGTTGCAGGCAACATGAATTGTATTCCGCCTGTGCCAGGCTTCCTTAAAGGGCTTCGCGACATTTGTGACGAGTACAAAAGCGTACTCATTTTCGATGAAGTGATGACCGGTTTTCGCGTTTCATTAGGTGGAGCACAAGGTCATTTTGGCGTAACCCCCGATATTACAACCTTAGGCAAAGTAATCGGTGGAGGATTACCGGTCGGCGCCTTTGGTGGACGCGCTGACATTATGGATTACATTGCACCTACCGGTCCCGTATACCAAGCAGGCACTCTTTCAGGAAACCCCTTAGCGATGGCAGCAGGGCTAACTATGCTCACCAAAATAAGCGAAGCTGGTTTCTATGAGCACTTGATAGCCCAAACCACAAAATTAGTTGAAGGTTTAAAACAAGCCGCTAAAAACACAAGCACCTCAATGTGTTTCAGTCAGGCAGGTTCTATGTTCGGCTTCTTTTTCAGCAAAGAAGATAAGGTTGATTTCTACGAACAAGTAGTGGAATGTGATATGGAAAAATTCCAACGCTTTTATCATGAAATGCTCAACGAAGGCGTCTATCTTGCTCCTTCAGCATTTGAAGCTGGCTTTGTTTCTAGCGCACACTCAGATGAAGTCATCGCGGCTACAATTGCTGCTGCCGAAAAAGTAATGGCACGTTTGTAAGACTTGCTGCGCAAGGAGGCGCCTTAGTTCTTTTTCTATTTTTCAAATTTCGTCTTGATAGACGAGTTAAGGGATTGCGCTGACGCTCCCTTAACAATCCCAGTCAGCCCCTACCTCCTAGCCCTACGGGTTCATTCGTTGCTCAAGAATAAACAGCGCCTGCGGAACTCACCTTCGGCTCAGACAGTCCTCGGCGTTCACCTGTTTATCCTTTGCGCGACTCATCTAGTCAGAAGGGGAAAGTTGGTGCAAACAATATACTTTATCGGAGCCAGCCCCTCTCATCTCGAGAGACGAAAGCGCGCTAGTGACAATCGGAAATACGCGAGGACTGTCTGAACGACCAAAGGGAGAGAGTTCCTCAGCGCCGATTGGAACAAGAGATTGAGTGAAGCGCAGGCCGCGAGAGTTGGGGCGCCTTTAGATTATTAAGACCTTTGGCGTCAAAGGTCTTAATGCGCCGTCGGCCGCCGCCGACAGGAAAAGAAGTATTAAACTCAAAGTACTATCGAATGTAGAACTACCTTCAAGTCGTCCATCAAGACGAAAACTGAAGAAGAGTAGAAATTAGAAAGCATCACAAAAACCTCTCCAGCACCGAATTCAAAAACAAAAAACCCTTATCCGTTAATTGGATACGTTGCGTATCCTCCACAAACAAACCCTCCGATCGAAGTTGATCAATGATCTTGGACAGATCTGACAATTTCAGCAGAGTGCGCCGCTCTAATAAACGACTCTCAACTCCTTGCTTTAATCGCAGTGCATTCATCATAAACTCAAAGGCTTGTGCATCACGTTCGATGACTTCTTCGCCAATTCGATATTGAATTCGATCAGCCATATACGCTTCTGGCATTCGCGACTTACGGTATCGAAGTAGACGCCCATCTCCAGCAAGCGTAATTTTTGAATGCGCACCTGCACCTAAACCAATGTAATCGCCAAACTCCCAGTAATTCAAATTATGGCGAGCCTGCTTATCTTGTTGTGCAAATGCAGACACCTCATACTGTTGATAACCTTTATCTTTCAACAGTCCCGAGCCACTTTCAATAATTTCCCAAAGGGCATCATCTTCTGGAATTACGGGAGGCCGCGAATAAAACTCAGTATTCGGTTCGATCGTTAATTGATACCAGCTCATGTGTGTCGGAGACAATTCAAAAGCTCGCTTCAAATCATCCATTGCCAGCTCTGGCGTTTGATCGGGCAAGCCATGCATTAGGTCGATATTAAAGTTACGAATACCCGCCGCTTTCAAAGCCTCAACAGCTTGGTACACATGATCAACAGTATGAATTCTTCCTAAAGCTTGGAGCTGATTATTTTGAAAGCTTTGAACACCGAGCGAGATCCGATTAATACCAGCTTCAACATAACCATTAAAATAAGCCGCATCGCTAGCACCAGGGTTAGCTTCCAGCGTAATCTCTATATCTTCAGAAAAGTTTAGATTCTCTCTCAAGGCATTTAACAACTGCCGGTAAAAATCCCCGCTCATTAAACTTGGGGTGCCTCCACCAAAGAAAATACTTTGCACTTCTCGGTCTTGCACATAGGCCAAATCAATATGAAGATCTTTGATCAAGCTATTCAAATAGGCAGATTCTGGGATATCTGTTTTTGCATGCGAATTAAAATCACAATACGGGCACTTCTTCACACACCAAGGCAGGTGTATATAAAGACTTAATGGAGGAAGAGAATGAGGCAAGATTACGCAGTCGTGCGAAGTTCAGGCAGAGACTGCTCAAGGAGCCGAAGTGCTGCACCTCGGTGGCTCATAGACGCTTTTTGCTCTGCGCTTAACTGAGCGGCCGAACATTCTAATTCTGGCACGATAAATACGGGATCGTATCCAAATCCTTCATTACCGCTTTGCTCAGTAGCGATACGGCCATGCCATGTTCCGTGACAAACAATGGGGGTTGGATCATCTGGGTGACGCACAAAAACAAGAACACAGTGGAATTGCGCATCGCGTTTTTCGGTCGGTACTTGAGACAATTCTCTGAGCAATTTATCAATATTACTCTGATCCGTCGCACCATCGGGATTCTCATCTGCACTATAACGCGCTGAGTAGAGACCAGGAGCGCCATTTAATGCATCGACAGCGAGACCAGAATCGTCTGCAAGCGCTGGCAAGCCGCTCTCTTTAGAGGCATGACGCGCTTTGAGAATCGCATTCTCAATAAATGTCAGTCCCGTTTCGTCTGCACCTTCAATACCGAGCTCTGACTGCGCGATGATCGTAATATTTGCAGGCGCAAGCATATTGCCGAACTCTTTTAACTTACCCGCGTTACCGCTCGCTAGTACGATTTTCATTCCGCTAGCCTCAATCGTTATAAAAATTATGTGTAAAACGAAGTCGGAACGGATCTACGACACCTTGAGGATAAATGACTGCATCAAAAGTAAGGATTTCACCCTCTCGATATTGAACTTGCCCAATGTAATAAATCGACTTTCCTTCAATGATTTGTTGGAAGTTCATATGTTGGACTTGTTGAATTTCGTTTTTAGCATTGATATCGACTAACGCACCGACTGCTTCTCGACGACCATCTTCCGAAACTTTGAGGACGCTAATATTCACCATGCCCATGGCGCGACTACGCACTAAATCATATTTACGTGCTATCTCTGGATGCAAAAAGGTACTCGTAAACGCAATGTAGTGTACCTCGTACTCCGCTCCATCTGAGCCTGTGAAAATTTTCTTTTGTTCTGCCAGAGTAAAGCTCGAAAACAACAAGACTAGGCTCATAACGACAAAACGCATTAAAACTGTATGTGTCATCATTACTTCTTCTCTATCCGGTAAACCGCAAACTCAGCGAGCAAATTAGGCCATAACTTTGCGAAGCTTTTCTCTTCGAACTCTGCATTGACCTCTAAGCGATTCAATACCCGAATGCCTTTTTGTCTACACAGTATTTCGAAGTCCTTAAATGTACATAAATGGATGTTCGGCGTATTGTACCAAGTATGTGGCAAACTTTTCGACATCGGCATTTTGCCATTGAGCAGTAAATACTGCCGACAGCGCCAATAACCAAAGTTAGGAAACGTCACAATTCCTTGCTTCCCAACGCGAAGCATTTCGTCTAACAACTCATCAGGACGACGAACTGCTTGCAAAGCCTGGGTCATAATCACCGTGTCGAACTGATTATCCGAAAAGCCGCTTAATCCACGCTCATCAAGATCATGCTCAACAACATTTACTCCATTGACTATACATTCGGTAATACGGTCCTCATCGATTTCTAGACCGTAACCTTTTACACCTTTCTCAGATTGGAGATGCGCAAGCAGCAAACCATCGCCACAGCCCATATCCAAAACTGTTGAGGCTTGCGAAACCCAAGGGCTAATAATTTCTAAATCGCCTCTCATAAGCCCTGCTCCTTCGCAACACGCTGCATATAGGCCGAAAACGCGGCAGTATAACGTGGCGTAGGTATTAAAAAAGCATCATGCCCGTGCGGAGCATCTATCTCACAATAACTCACGGGTTTGTTAGCTTTAATCATGGCGTCTACTAAGACTTGAGAACGTTCAGGAGAGAAACGCCAATCACTGCTAAATGAGGCTACAAAATAACTGCATTGTGATACTTCTAAGGCTTTGACTAAATCACCGTCAAAGTCTTGGGCAGGATCAAAATAATCCAAGGCGCGTGTCATGAGCAGATAAGTATTTGCATCAAATGTTTTAGAAAAACGTTTACCTTGATAATTTAAATAGGACTCGACCTCAAATTCAACACCATAGTCAAAATTGAAATTTTCTGACTTCGTGACACGTCCGAATTTTTCGCCCATTGCCTCGTCAGACAAATAAGTAATATGCCCAATCATTCTAGCGAGCATTAACCCTTTGGCCGGCACGGTATCATGCAAGTAGTAACGACCATCATGGAAACTAGGGTCTGATGTGATTGCTTTACGTGCAATCTCATTAAAAGCAATGTTTTGTGCTGTCAGTTTTGGTGTCGAGGCAATAACTACAGCGTGCTTTACGCGCTCCGGATAATCCAAGGACCAACGCAATGCCTGCATGCCACCTAAACTACCTCCAACAACGGCAGCCCAGACATCTATACCGAGTACATCAGCGAGACGCGCTTGGCTTTCCACCCAGTCTCGAACAGTGACGATAGGAAAATCTGGCCCATAACGTTCACCCGTTTCTGGGCATAGAGTGGTTGGTCCAGTGCTGCCTTTACAACCACCGAGATTATTTAAGCAAACAACGAAGAAAACGTTTGTATCAATCGGCTTTCCTGGCCCGATGCAACTGTCCCACCAACCCGGTTTTGGATCATCTTCTTGGTGATATCCTGCAGCGTGATGGTCGCCAGAAAGAGCATGGCAAATCAGTACGGCATTTGAACGAGACTCGTTCAATTCACCGTATGTTTCATAGATCAAATCATATTGCGACAAGGTCTTACCGCAATCTAATTTTAATGCTTGATCAAAGTGTTGGAGTTTGGGCTCAACTAGCCCAACAGAATCAGCTAACACGCTAAAGATAATTCCTATATCAAAGGCCTTTCTATAATCGTGCGAGTGTAAACGTGCTGCATGTGGAGCGCAACTTGACCCGTTAGGTAATGACCTTATGTGTTGGAGTGCGCCTCTAACTGCTTCGCGATCGAATGCGTCAATGCAAGTTGCTGTTTAAGCATATCGATACGCTTCTGCATAGTAGAACACTCTTCCCGCTGACTTTTCTTCTCTTGCGCTAAACTCTGGAAGCTTTCCATTTGTTGTCGAAGCGCTTCTTTTTGTTCAACGGTATATTGCATCAGAGGTAGTAGAGCATCATCGGCCCAACAAGCTGCCTGTTCGGCTAACTCTTCATACACCTTACGAACATCGTGAACGAATGCATTTTTAAAGTGCTTGATGACTAATGTCTGCTCTGTCATCAAGAGCTTAGGATTTCTTCGATAACGTACAAACTTAGCTTTGATTACAGAAAGCTTCTGTCGATATTTTTTAATCGAAAAGCGAGTCGGATGAAGATGGTCTGCTTGATGATCGTGTTTAAAACGAGCGTACATTGAATCAACCATCTTTTCCGCGACACGTATTTCAACCATAAGATTGTCAAAGACACGATCTACGTCGTAAAAGAAGCGGCGCATCGCTTCGATCAATCCTTTTGTACTCCATGCATCTTGCATCGCTCTGCGAATATCGTCGGCAAGTGCATCAAACTTATCGAGATGAACAAGATCATGGAGGATTTCTTTCTGCGACATCATCAAACGTCGACTTGAACGCAAAGCAACGAGTTTTCTATAGAACTCAGCATGATCTTGTTGTGTTTGATCAGCAATATCATTCAGAGATGACTCAGCATCTTCATTGCGTTCATGCGCTAGTAAATGTTCTTTTGCGCGAACTAGCTGATGCCGTATTACTTTTTCACTGCTCTGTACTAAAGAACTGATATCAGAAATAGCTGAGCTGTAGAGTAAACATTCACGCTCGTTAACCAACTGCTCTATCAGCAAGTTTTCAAATTTTTGGAGGCCACTTTTCTGACCTAGCGCATCATCTTGTTTTACTTTTGCATGTAATGCTTTCTTTGCTGAAACTGGCAACACATGCTCTGCGGCAATACAAAGCTTTCTAGCAGTATCCTGCTTCACTGACTCAATCGCTGCAGCCGTATACGTCTCGCCCTGTAAGTCGTCCCACAAGACATCAATTTTATTCAATAAGGCATAACAGTATTTTTCTGAAGCCTCTCCGTTCGGAGAGATATATTGATTCCAAATCGACATATCGCTCGCAGTTACACCAGCATCAGCTGAAAGCAAAAACACAACCGCTTGTGCATTTGGAATCATACTCACTGTCAACTCAGGCTCCGAACCCAACGCGTTTAATCCCGGAGTATCTAAAATACGCACACCTTGTTGTAGCAAAGGATGCTTTAGACTGAGCTGCGCATGACGCCATCGAGGAATAATAACCTTCTCGGGGTTTTCAAGATCTTGCTCTTGCATTGATTCTTCAAACCCCAAGGCAAGCGCTTCGTCTTTACTAACTGACACAACCTCAGCCACGCGTTCTAATATCTTACTGGCGTCATCTTGTGATAGCTCATCTAATTTATATGATTCCCATAGCTCCGTTTTTTGCTTCATTTCTGTAATAGTGAGATTCAGACGACGGCTCTCGATAGGCAATAAACGCAAATAAGAACGCTTAACTTGGCGATCATAAAATAATTCTGTGGGGCACATTGTTGTACGCCCCGCTTTAGAAGGAAGAATTCGTTGGAAATTTTCTGTATGAAGGAGCGCGTTAATTAATTCCGTTTTACCACGGGAAAATTCACCTACAAGTGCCAAAGTTAGCTCATCCTCTTGCAGTTCCAAGCAAGTACGAGCTAGACGTTTAATAACATCTTCTGAAGCAGCACCGTTTTCTGAAAGCCACGAACAGTATGTTTGAATCTGCTCAAGTAAACCTTGTTTCCAAGCGTAAAATTGATCAACACGCTGAACAGAATGACTTAATGTTTGAGGTGAACCCATCTTGGTCACAATCGCCCTATCTATACACAATAAATTAAGTATAGATAGGATTTAGAAAGTGCTGATTGAAAGATGCTTTTTTGTGCAGTGTTTTATGTTTTTTACAAAACGACTACAGAAGTGAAAATGACATTCCGAACTGCTGACTTAAGCCATTCAAAACAATTGCCAAGATCTGCAAAACAAGAAAAGCAAAAATTGGAGATAAGTCTAACCCGCCCATAGCAGGAAGAATTTTTCGAAAAGGAGCCATCACAGGCTCGCATATCTGGTTCACCAACATGAGCGCTGGGTTCGAACTACCAGGAGCAATCCAGCTCGAAATAATCATGATAATTAGTGCAAAGAAGTAAAGTTTTAAAATCATACCTAACACTAACAACACCGATAACGCGATTAATGATCCAATATCTGGCAATCCACCTGCGACTACTAAAAATTTAATCGCAAGCATCACAGCTTGAAAAACCAAAGCGAACAATAAAGTTGCTACATCAACCCCACCAAAACCAGGAATGACTCGTCGTAGAGGAACGACAACAGGATTACTCGCTTTTACAATAAATTGAGAGATAGGGTTATAAAAATCGGCACGAGATACTTGCAGGATAAAACGTAGCAAAATCAAAAATAGATAAAGATAAGTGATGGTATCGAGAATGAGAGTAAAAATTTGTTGCGTCATATTTATAAACAATCCTTTTAAAAACTGCGTCTAGGATATTCGAGCCATCCTTAAATTACAGCTTACAAGAGATTCAGCATTCAACTGCTTTGGGCTGTCATGAAATCAGTGACTTTATCTAAGGTAACAGGCTTTGCATAAAAACTGAGGCCAAGATCTTCGGCTTTGATTTGCACGCGCTCCTGAAAATTCGCAGTCAACAATGCGATGCGGACATTTGGACACAATTCCTGAAGTTTAGGCGCGACCGTCAATCCATCCTGCCCAGGCATATTTAAATCTAAGAAAATGCCTTCATATTTCTGCTGCTTGCAAAGCTCTAAGGCAACCTCTGCTGTTCCAGCTTCTGCAACACAAACATTCGCATAGTTATCCTCAATTAGGCTTTTGAGCATAACCCTCGAAATTGCACTGTCATCTACCAATAATACGTGTTTCAACATTTGCTTTACTTCACGTAGCTAATTTGGCGAATTAGTATAGTTGCTTTTCTCAAATTCCAAGGTCGTTTTATGCAAGAAAAGCACTTTATCTGCGCCTTAGACACATTGCAGGGAAAGCAATCATTTGGTTTTCGTGCGCCGAATGTTGAAGGCTTCGTTGTAATAAAAGATAAGAATGTATTTGGATATCGCAATTCGTGCCCCCATATTGGCATGAACCTTGAATTCCAAGAGCATCGATTTCTTGATGCCGATGATGCATTCATTCAATGCTCGATGCATGGCGCATTATTTGAAATCGAAAATGGCCTGTGTGTTCATGGCCCATGCCTTAACCAGGCTTTGACTCCGTTAAGGATTCAGGTTGAAAATGAAAAGATATTTTTCATCCAAGACTAAATGCTACAAACGTGGCATTAGTCGCGCTACGAAAACAAAGTGATAGCGAACGTAAGAAGTTTCTGATAGCGTTCGCAAGCTTAAAATTTGGGCTGTCTAATTTTACAGGCATTCCAACTTGCCTTAGCAAGCACAGTATTGAAAGAAATAAGAGAAATAACTATGCCGGCAACTAAGAGTACAGATACATTCAGTTCATTTGAGCCGTATCAACCTGCTGCAGATGAAGAATACATGAGTGATGGCCAACTTCAGCACTTCCGTCAAATTCTATTGAGCTGGAAGCAAGAGTTAATGGAAGAGGTCGACCGTACAGTGCATCACATGAAAGAAGATGCTTCTAACTTCGCTGATCCAAGCGACCGTGCGACTCAAGAAGAAGAATTCAGCTTAGAACTCCGCACACGCGATCGCGAACGCAAGCTCATTAAAAAGATCGATAAAACAATCGATTCAATTGAAGCGGACGACTATGGTTTTTGCGAATCATGTGGCGTTGAGATCGGTATTCGCCGTCTCGAGGCTCGCCCAACTGCAACACAGTGCATTGATTGCAAAACGCTTGCAGAAATAAAAGAAAGCCAAGTCGGCATATAAGAAGCACTAAAATAGGGCGCACTTTGCGCCCTATTGTTTATCTATGCACTACAAAGGCCGCTTTGCGCCCTCTCCTACTGGCCCACTGCACCTTGGGTCACTCCTTGCTGCTTTAATTAGCTACCTAGACGCGCGTTCGAATAATGGATCTTGGCTTGTCCGCATTGAAGACATCGATCCGCCGAGAGAAGTACCTGGCGCCAGTGAATCTATTCTTAACACACTTGAAGCATATGGCTTTGAATGGGACGCACCTGTTGTTTATCAATCTAAGCGTTATGACCTGTATGAAAGTAAGCTCAATTATTTATTAGACGAAAAGCACTGTTATTATTGCCCATGCAGCCGAAAGGAAATGGGCGAGCTCAATGGAGGTCATCTACCTGAATGTGGATATCACACCAATAACACCGCACCTAACAGTGCAATTAAGTTTCGATCAAATACGCATCCACAACACTGGAACGATTTATTCAAAGGACCAATATCTGCTCAAAGCGCAAGTGACTTTGTTTTAAAGCGCAAAGATGCACTTTACGCTTATCAATTAGCTGTAGTTTGCGACGATATTGATCAGGAAATCACTCACGTGCTTCGGGGGTCAGATTTATTAGATTCTTCCCCTATGCAACTCGAGTTATACAAGGCTTTCTCAACAACACCACCAAAATTCGGTCACTTCCCTTTAATTAAAAATAGCGACGGTCAAAAGCTATCAAAGCAAAATCTCGCTCCCGCGATTTCCCAAAGTGACATCATGTCTAACCTGCGAGAACTGTGCTGCATGATCGGATTGGATTTTTATAAGGCAGGCTCACCCAAAGATTTACTCAACACACTTACTGAGCAATGGCATTATGGTGTCTTACAAGGACACACTGGATACCTATTCAGTTAAGACGAATTTCACCTGTCGCTAGTCATAAGCATCACAGCTTAGGTATGATTTAGCATTCATTCATCGTTAGTTATTACCATCATGCATCGAATTTTAGTTATTGAAGATGACAGCACGGAACAATCCGATCTGGTCGATATTCTTAATCAAAACCAGTTTCAGGTTGAATGCGTCGAATCAATAACTCAGGCATTAGACGATGTTCCGCTAGCTTCCTTTGATTTAATTATTACCGATCTTCGTGTGAATGGTCAGGCTGGCACAGACATCATTCCACTCGCCCATGATACACCCGTCTTAGTCATGGCTAGCTTTGCTAGCCTTCGGTCTGCCGTAGAAGCTATGAAACTCGGTGCAGTCGACTATGTTGCTAAGCCTTTCGATAGCGCTGACTTACTATCTACCATTCACGATATCCTCGCCAAACAAAGCGAGAACAAGCGTGCTCCAAATCGCTCTACGGATCAGCAAGCAAGCGACCTCATCTATGGTCGTTGCCAACCCATGCGTAAAGTATTTAGCTTGATAGAAAAAGTAGCCCCAACCACCGCCAGCGTTCTAATTCAAGGTGAAACAGGCAGCGGCAAGGAGCTCGCGGCGAAGGCCATTCATAAGATGAGCCATCGCCGCAACCAAGAGATTGTGTGCATAAACTGCGCAGCGATTCCTGAGTCGCTGATAGAGTCAGAGCTTTTCGGTCACGAAAAAGGTGCATTTACAGGAGCTGGCTCTGCGCGTGCAGGTTTGATTGAAGCAGCCGATGGTGGAACTTTATTTTTGGATGAAATCGGTGAGCTGCCCCTTGATGCTCAGGCTCGATTACTTCGCGTTCTACAAGAAGGAGAAATAAGACGAGTTGGCTCCATCAGCTCTAAAAAAGTCGATGTGCGCTTAATTGCAGCAACACATAGAAATCTAAAGTCTTTGTCCCGTACCGGCCAATTCCGTGAAGATTTATATTATCGACTCAATGTTGTTCAAATTCGCCTCCCTCCATTAAGAGAGCGAGGAAAAGATATTACGGGCTTAGCTCACTTACTTTTAGAACGTGCTCGAGAGCGCTTAGCGAGACCAACGGTAGAACTCAGTACAGACGCACTGCGAGCCATTCAAGAATATAATTGGCCCGGTAATGTACGCGAACTTGAAAACGCGATCGAACGCGGCGTTATTCTTTGCGATCATGATCTTATCAATGCAGAACTGCTCGATATCGAAGCACTGCCATCAGAAGTAAGCCTTACTCAAGGATTAGTCCGCGGTAACGCTATGCAAACGGTTTCTTCATCACCTGTCCAAATTGGGAAACCGCTCTCTATGGAGGATTACTTCCAACAGTTCGTTCTAGAAAACCAATCAAAAATGAACGAAACAGAGCTCGCTAAACATTTAGGTATAAGCCGAAAAAGCTTGTGGGAGAAGCGTAACAAACTTGGCATTCCTCGTAAGAAAAGCGACGAACCACATTAGCTGCACGGCATGTTCCTTCCGGAAAATTGTCGACTTAGTCACATGATCAGCTTATAACCCACTGATTTTATGGTTAAAAAACAAACAACCAACGCACTGAAAACTCAAGAGGTAACATTAAAGTAACAAAAATAACGGAAAAACGTTACTTTTAGTATCACTAATCCCCCCGCTACGCCCTTAGAACTAACCTGGTAAGCCAAGTGCCTGATTTACTTAGAATTTAATGAGTTGGCACGATTAACGCTTTAGGTAGATACAAAAGATAACAAAGCTTAATTTGCTGCGATTATCAAAATAAAAATAAAAACAGAAGCTTTTCGTAGCGCAGTCCGCAAAAACAAAAATAATAAAGCGGAGCGAACTGATTATTTTGAGCGCCTTGCTTTTTAGTGGGTCGATCGTGTTTTGAGCGAGTTATAAATGTAAGAACTACGACAAGTAGCAAACATTGATAACACAATCACTCAAAGCGTTTTTCCGCTCTATGCGTTCAAAGTATTCCGTTTGCCGTGCGTGATAACGCCCTGGTTGAGACATGGAACAACAATAACAATGACTGACGGTCTTGAACTGTTCAGCATGAAAGACCCGCTAAGGAAAGTAGGTAATTTCATGCTACGTCCTCCTTTTATTCTTCTTACTATATTTAGCGCGCATTAACGGCTAAACTTCTTCACCTCTTATTACGATAATTAAGATCAGGAAAACATGGCAGCATTGCCCCCTAGCATCATCTCTCGCGATGAACATCCCGTATCGCGCAAACATATTAGTCCGAATGCATTAAAGGTTCTTTATCGACTCGAAAATGCTGGTTTCAAAGCCTATTTAGTGGGCGGTTGTATTCGTGATTTACTGCTAGGTATTCAGCCAAAAGACTTCGATATCGCAACGAATGCTCATCCTGAACAAGTGCATAAGCTATTTTCGAATTCTCGTTTGATCGGCCGACGCTTCAAACTTGTACATGTTCTTTTTGGTCGAGAAATAATTGAAGTCGCAACATTCCGTGGCAGCAATGAAGATTCATCAGCACAGCAACAAACCGCTGAAGGAATGCTCACACGAGATAACGTGTACGGAACGATAGAAGAAGATTCTATTCGTCGTGATTTTACCGCAAATGCGCTGTATTACAGCGCAACTGATTTTTGCATTTATGATTATTGCGATGCCCTAACAGATATCAAAGCACACTCACTCAAGCTTATTGGCGAGCCTGAAGAGCGCTATCGCGAAGACCCTGTTCGCATGTTACGAGCAATTCGTTTCTCCGAAAAACTTAACTTCGATATCGAACAAAAAGCAGAACAAAGTATCCATGAACTATCTCATCTGATGTCGATGGTGGCGCCTGCCCGATTATTTGATGAAATTATTAAGCTTTTTGTCTCGGGTTATGGGGCCGCAATATTTGAGCGCCTATTAGATACAGGGCTATTTAAAGCCTTATTCCCAAGCGTTGCGCACACCATAGATAAAAGCCAAAAAGAACACTATCTCAGTTTTATCCGAGCGGCCTTAATCAACACAGACAAGCGCATCGCGCAAGAGAAACCCATCACTCCGGCGTTCCTTTATGCCTCTCTTTTATGGCCAGATGTCCATCGTATTTGGGGCCAAAAAATTGCTGAGGGGCTGTCAGACTTCCCTGCTCTACAACAAGCCGGTCATCAAGCGATCGAAGCTCAGTTACCGCACATCATGATTCCTAAACGCTTTATCCTGATGATGCGAGAGATTTGGGAAATGCAGATTCGATTGAGTAAGAACAATACTCGTCGCGCAGAGCAACTAGTTACGCATCCTCGTTTTCGCGCTGGCTATGATTTTTTGTTATTGCGGGAGCATGCTCAAGAAATTCTCCCAGGCTTAGGTCGTTGGTGGACAAAATATCAAGCAGATAACCCGCTACCAACAAATCATAAACCTAGGTCTAATTCTAGAAAACCAGCGCCTCGTCGCAGAAATCGTCGTCCTCAAAAAAGATCCGACTAGTGAACGTTTTACTTACCCTAGGGAGCAATCTCGACAACCCCATTGCCCAAGTTCAGAAAGCGGTTGCAGCCCTTCAACAAGAATCAGATATAGAGGTGCTTGAACAGGCTTCACTTTATAGTAGTAGTCCGCGTGGTCCTCAAGACCAAGATGATTACGTAAATTCTGCTGTACTCATTGATACACCTTTAAACGCGATCGACCTCTTAAAGCTTACTCAGCGCATAGAGAATGCTTTTGGCAGAACTAAAACGAGAGTTTGGGGTGAACGCATTATCGATATTGATATTATATTCTTTGGGCAAGAAAACATTTCTATCGAAGATCCAGATCTACAGATTCCTCACAGAGAAGCCTTAGTTCGCGACTTTGTGCTTATCCCATGCTTAGAAATTGCGCCCCATTGGCGCTTACCCAATGGCGAAGCTTTAGCAGACTATGTCAATAAGTGTGAACATCATGATCTCGTTAAGATTGAAATAAATTTGGCTTGTTCTTAAGCCAACATATAGCTAGTCTTTGCATGCAATTACCCACTTGGAAAAAGGGCTTATGACCACCACCACTTTATCGTTGAAGAAACTGAAGGAAGAAGGTAAGAAATTTTCTTGTCTCACCAGTTACGATGCGTGTTTTTCTGCCTTATCGAATGAGGCAGGAATCGATGTACTGTTGATCGGTGACTCTTTGGGCATGGTGCTTCAAGGCAACGACAGCACGCTTCCTGTTACCATGGATGATATGCTTTACCACACCGCTTGTGTGAAAAGTGGCAATTCCCGCAGCTTGATCATGGCTGACCTACCCTTCAATGCAAATAACAGCATCGAACAGACGATTCATAATGCAGGTCTGTTAATGCAAGCAGGTGCTCACATTATTAAAGTTGAAGGTGGTGCTTGGCTAAAAGAATCTATAGAAGAGCTAAGTTATCGAGGCATACCTGTATGTGCTCACCTTGGTCTCACTCCACAATCTGTTAACAAACTCGGCGGTTATCGAGTTCAAGGCAAAGAAGACAATTCGGCTAAAGCAATGCTTGATGCAGTGAAGGAACTGGAACAAGCAGGTGCCGATATGATTCTTCTTGAATGTGTGCCGACTCAACTTGCAGAGCAAATCACCAAGGCTGTTTCGGTTCCAGTTATTGGAATTGGTGCAGGTAATGTTACTGATGGGCAAGTACTAGTTGTACACGATATACTAGGTCTTACTTCAGGCAAACTACCTCGTTTCGTGAAAAACTTTTTGGCTGAAACTGATTCAGTGCAAAGTGCGATTCAAGCTTACGATCAAGCTGTAAAAAATGGCTCTTTTCCCGGACCGGAACATAGCTTCTAAACCTTTATGAAAATACTTCATACTCTTAAAGAATTACGTGAAGAACTCAATCAAGCACGTAAAGCTAATCATAAAATCGGCCTTGTCCCTACAATGGGTAACTTACATGAAGGTCATTTACGGCTTGTTGATCGCGCTCGCGAATCAAATTCTTTTACGGTAGCAACAATCTTCGTTAATCCCCTGCAATTTGGTGAAAACGAAGACTTTGACTCTTATCCTCGAACTCTTGAAAAAGATAGCTCCTTATTAGCAGCTCGAAACTGTGATGTATTGTTCGCGCCTAATATTTTTGAAGTATATCCTGGGGGCTTGAAGGCTGAGTCAACCGTTCATGTCCCAGACATAACCAAACATCACTGTGGTGCGAGTAGGGAAAAACACTTTGACGGTGTTGCTACCATCGTTACGAAGCTTTTCAACATGGTTCAGCCAGACCAAGCCATATTTGGAGAAAAAGACTTTCAACAATTAATGGTGATTCGAAAGCTTACTAATGATCTATGTTTTCCTATTGAAATAGTCGGCGTACCGACTTGTAGAGAGCCAAGTGGCCTTGCATTGAGCTCTCGCAATGGTTATCTAAATGAAGAGGAACACCTGCGAGCAAGTAAGCTTTTTGCGGTTCTTCAACAAACTAAAAAAGCATTAGAGTCGAACGAAGATATCGTCGTTGCACGTCAGCAAGCGATTAGTTCTTTGACAGAGAATGGCTTTAAACTCGATTATCTTAATATTGCATCCGTTGATACACTTCTGCCGGCTAAGGATGCGGATAAGGAAATTGTAATCCTTGCTGCAGTCTTTTTAGGAGCAACGCGGTTAATAGACAATATTCGAGTTTCGTTAACTGACTAAATAACAAAAACGCACAAGGACTGGCATGAGACTCGATCAAAACCATAGCTATCTACCTCTAAAGAAGCTCGCTATCAAAGCGAAGCATGAGCGTATGCTTGATTACTTTGAGGAAGACCCAAATCGCCTTGATCGCTTCGGCATTCAAGCTCCATATGTGTATGCAGATTTATCCAAGAATTTAGTCTCGAACACCGTACACAAGGCGCTAATTAAACTAGCCGATAACGCAAATCTCAAAGATCAGACTCGCGCATTATTTTCAGGACAAGAGCTCAATGCAACTGAGCATCGTGCTGTATTGCATACTGCTCTTCGCGCCTTAAATCATAAAGAACTTCGAGCTTCAGCGCCTGAAATTCATCAGGAAGTCAGTGCGGCGTTAGAACAAATAAAGAGTCTGGTTGATTCTCTTCATAAACGCGAATGGCTAGGATCAACTGGCAAAGCAATTACGCAGCTTGTCAGCATCGGAATTGGCGGGTCTTACTTGGGGCCGAAAATGGTCATTGAGGGACTACAGCACTTTCATATAGATGGCCTCGAGACACATTTTGTATCGAATATAGATGGTAGCGATGCAGTTAACGTGCTCGAGCAACTCGACCCTGAACGCTGTATATTCCTGATCCAATCCAAGTCTTTTACTACCCTCGAAACACTTGAGAATGCGCACGTTTGCCTAGACTGGTTGAAAGATAAGCTTGGTCCGAGTGCTGATATTTCACGCCACCTTATTGCTGTTTCAAGCAATATAGAAGCAGCGTGTGCCTTTGGCATTGCCGAAGAGAATATTCTTCCTATGTGGGATTGGGTTGGCGGTAGATACTCTTTATGGTCTGCAATAGGTTTTCCAATCGCATTCCAACTTGGTTTCGATAATTTTATTAAGTTATTGCATGGCGCAGAAGCCATGGATAAACATTTTTACGAAACTGAATTCGAAAACAATTTGCCTGTAATGCTGGGGCTTATCGGAGTGTGGAACCGGAGCTTTTTAGGTCACGCATCGATTGCGGTTATCCCTTATGACCATCAACTACGATTCTTGCCCGAGCACTTACAGCAACTCGATATGGAAAGCAATGGTAAAACCGCTGATACAGAAGGCCATCAAATTAGCTATGCCAGTGGCCCGTTGCTATTCGGTGGAGCGGGCACCAACGGACAACATGCTTATCATCAATTATTCCATCAGGGACGAGGCGCCGTTCCTATCGATTTCATTATTGCGAAAAACAGTCCTTATCCCGTACGTGATAACCACGCTCACTTACTTGGCAACTGTCTAGCTCAAAGTCGTGCGCTAATGGTTGGAAAATCGCGAAAGAACGCAGAGCAAGAACTTCTAGATAAAGGTGTTGCACCAGAGGAAGCGCGACGTATCGCACCGCATAAGGTGATCGCGGGTAACAAGCCTAGTAATACGCTACTTGTTGAGATGTTTAGCCCCGAGTCTATCGGTGCTCTAGTTGCCTTGTACGAACACAAAGTGTTTGTTCAAGGTCAAATATGGGGCATCAATTCATTTGATCAATGGGGCGTTGAGTTAGGTAAGGTATTAGAAAAAGAGTTGTTTCCTTTGCTCACTCAGGAAGCCGAGAAAAACAAGATAGATGCCCTAGACCCTTCAACCGCTAAGTTAGTACAACTCTTGCGTAGCTAGCCTGAGAATATGGTTCCTGGGCTAAAAAGGGACCTTTTCTAAATTCTGCCTTGTCGGTAATTGATTTATCAATTGACGATAAGGCAGGCCGCTCTTTGGCTCTAATTGATCAGCACAGAGATCAATCATCGGCAATAAAACGAAGGCATTATAAAATAGCTCGGGGCGAGGAAGTTCAACACCATCATGTATACCAACTAACTCGTTATATGTGATGATATCAATGTCTAAGGTTCTAGACGAAAATTTAGGTCCTGCTCGAGATCTGCCATGCTGGTCTTCTATTTCTTTAAGAACATCATTTAATTCAGAGATCGTCAGAGTCGTTGTAATACCAACGACCAAGTTAAAAAAATTAGACCCCTTAAATCCAACCGGCTCACTTTCATAAACAGGAGATACGGTAAGCTCTCCAAATTTTCTCTCAAGACATCTCAAGCAAGAACGGATATTCTTTTCCCGTTCAATGTTGCTTCCTAAACTCAGATAAACCTGCGACATTATGGTCGTGTTCGCTCTAGAATAATACCAACGCGATGAGCACTTGCTACAGCTTCGGGTTTCGCCAATTTTAGTTTGATCTTAGAGACCTCAAAAGCTTCGAATATATCGCTGATAATGCGCTCCGCTAAATACTCGACAAGGTCATGGTGCTGCTCTGTTACAAGGGCCTCTATTCGTTGAGCAACCTCGGCATAACTGATTGTATCGACAATATCATTGCTCAGCGCTGCTCGTCGTAAATCAACATCGAGTACGCAATCTATTACCAAAGGCTGTTTTTTCTGCTTTTCCCAGTCGAAAATACCAACTGAAGCATCAAGCATTAAACCCTCTATAAAAATTTTATCTTGCATAGTTTTTACTAATTAACTGGCTCTAATTGATCCATAGGCCAACGAGGTTTAACAACAGCGGTTCCGTCACTTTTCTGACCCGCTAACAATCGCTGTGCACCCGCATAAGCGATCATTGCACCATTATCTGTGCAGTATTTTTGCCGAGCATAATAAACGGAAGCGCCGATTTTTACTTCCATTTTTTTAAGCGTCTCTCTCAAATTAATATTGGCACTAACTCCCCCTGCAATCACAAGACGTTTGAAGCCTGTTTGCTCTAGTGCTCTTCGACATTTAATCATTAAGGTATCCACGACAGCATCTTCAAAAGCTAACGCAATCTTAGCTTTTTCTTTGTCATCAAAAGAGTCTGCTTGTTTCGCCTTGTTAACTGTATTGAGGGTAAACGTTTTCAGACCACTAAAACTGAACTCTAAGCCTGGACGATCTGTCATTGGCCTAGGAAAACGATACGGCGTTCCGCCGAGCTCTTCTCGAGCGAAAGATGCTAACTTCGCGATTTGAGGACCGCCAGGGTAATCGAGGCCAAGCATTTTTGCAGCTTTATCAAATGCCTCACCAGCTGCATCATCAAGCGATTCACCTAAAATTTCGTATTCGCCAATACCCTTCACTGCAACTAACTGTGAATGTCCACCCGATACAAGTAAACCAACGAATGGAAATTCAGGAGGCGTATCCTCAAGCATCGGTGCTAGAAGGTGGCCTTCCATATGGTGCACGCCGATGCTGGGAATATCGAGTGCAAAAGCTAATGCTTCAGCTATCGTTGATCCAACTAATAATGCACCAATTAAACCAGGGCCCGCGGTATAGGCAATTGCATCAATATCGCTCTTGGTTTTACCCGCATCGTTTAACACTTGCTCAACCAGAGGAAGTGTTTTACGTATATGGTCTCTAGACGCTAATTCAGGGACTACACCGCCGTAATCAACATGAAGATCAATTTGGGAAAACAAAGCGTCAGCAAGCAAACCTTTATCCGTGTCAAAAAGAGCGATTCCGGTTTCATCGCATGAGGTTTCTAGGCCAAGAACTAACATTATTGTGTATCAATCATAAAAACTCGTAAGGCTATCAAAAACTTAGTTCAAATCCGATTTTTCTTAAATAATTTCGTTCAATTTCTAAGTTTTCAACGGTAAGGGGATGCTTTTCTAGCCAGCCCTTTTTAAATGCTAAGTGGATAGATTTTGAGCTAACTTCTAAATGAAAAGGGATAGACCGTACTTTTCGATCCGATGCGAATAAAACAGCAATCCGAAATAAAAGCGTCAATTTAAGTATTGCCTCATCGACACGCTCAAAATCTTCTAAGGGGATTTTTCTTCTATGCGCTCTAACAAGTAAGGCTAACTCTTCTTGGCTTCGTTTCGAAAAACCAGCAAGATCAGAGTTCGCCACTAAATACGCCCCGTGACGATGATATTGGCTGTGAGCGATAGCCAGACCAATTTCGAATAACTTTGATGCCCAAGTTAGTAAACCCTCATATCGAGGGTGATCTATCTGCCAATCTGTCTTCGCTTTTCTAAAAAACGCCTTAGTAATGTCTGCGACATAGTCACTATGAGCGATGTCTGCTCCATAGCGTTGTTGTAAAGCGCTAATGCTTCTATCTCGAACATCTTCATGATCAAGTCTACCAAGCATGTCATAGAGTAAACCTTCGCGCAGAGCTCCTTGTGTATACTCCATTTTTTTTATTTTGAATGCTTTGAACGCTCCCATTAAGATCGCTAAACCAGCTGGAAATATGCTTAAGCGTTCTTTCTTTATATTTAGCTCGTTAAGGTTATCAATATGGCCAAGTTCAATGATTTGATCTCGTAAAGTCTTCAATCGCTTATAGGATAGTCGCTCTATCTGAGTGCAATTTTCTGCTTCTAACGCTTGAAAAACTGCTTTGATGGAGCCTGAAGCCCCGACACATTGCTCCCAACCCCTCTTCTTATATATTTTCTTAATCGGCATGATTTCGCGCTCTGCTTGAACAACAGCTTTATGGAAACCGATCTTTGTTATTTTTCCGTCTTTAAAAAAACGGTCCCTAAACGAGACACAACCCATGTGCAAACTTGCGCGTTCAAGTGGTTCAAATCGTTCACCAATTATGAACTCCGTCGATCCACCACCTATATCGATCACTAATCTACGGCCATCGTCATCAGCCAATGTATGTGAGACACCTAAATAAATTAAACGCGCTTCTTCTAAACCCGAAATAATTTCTATGCGCGCACCTAATTTATGTTCCGCTTTGGCTATAAAGTTCCCACCATTTTTTGCGACTCTCAATGCATCAGTTCCAACGACTTGAATCATACTTTTGTCGATATTGTGTAATCGTTGAGAAAAACGGTCAATGCATGCAAGAGCGCGTCCAATGGTGTCCGCCTCAAATGCACCTTGGCTATTAATACCAGCAGCTAATTGAACTTTTTCACCCAAACGATCAGTAACGCGGACTTCCCCTTGCTTTACGCTAGCAACAGCCATATGGAAACTGTTTGATCCAAGATCAATCGCTGCGATCTCTCTATTGTCAATTGTCATTGTTGTATTACCAAAGCTGTAGGCATCCTTGAAATCCAAAATTAAAGCTATATATTGGAACTATCTTCACGCATTTTAGGTGAAGGCTGACTATTAGAATAGTGCAGCCCACAGTCATTTACGTTTTAAGGTTTAATAATGAGCAATAGTATTTTAAATGTTACAGATGCTTCTTTTGAGCAAGAAGTATTAAACTCTGATGTTCCTGTATTAGTTGATTACTGGGCCGAATGGTGTGGTCCTTGTAAAATGATCGCTCCGGTTCTTGAAGAGATTGCTGAAGACTACGCAGGTAAAGTTAAAATCTGTAAGTTGAATATCGACGAAAACGACCAAACACCACCTAAGTATAATATCCGTGGTATTCCAACACTTATGCTATTTAAGAATGGCAATGTTGATGCAACTAAAGTTGGTGCACTTTCTAAGTCACAACTAACAGCTTTTGTTGATAGCAATCTGTAGTAAATTATTGAATATAAAGCAGCTCAATGAGCTGCTTTTTTTTGCTTAAATTATGCTTAACCTCCAAGATATTCGTCAAAAGCTTGCGTCTTTAGGGACATCCTGTGATGCAGGTGTACTGTCAGGCGGTCAATCAATCCGTATGGGTGGTGAAGACAAAGGCCTAGTGAATTTTCTTGGTAAACCTCTAGCAAGCTACCCAAGTAGACTTCTCTCTCCTTTAGCTCAAGATCATCAGACGATCATTAGCTGTAATCGTAATTTTGATCAATACAAACAGATTTCTCAAAGAATCTGTCGTGATCGATATTCTGAATTCTTTGGTCCCCTCGCAGGTATTGAATCGCTTCTATCTAACTCAAGTTCAGATGTGTTATTTATCTCACCTTGCGACACGCCTCTTGTTACATTTGAATGCTTTACCGTTATTGCTGACCACATTATCACGCAGCTTGAATCAGGGACTGATTTAAAACCCGTCGCTTTAATACAGAACAATCAAAAGCACCCATTACATTGCTGTCTACCTAAGAGCTCTCTTGGTTCGGTAATGCGTGCGATTAGTTCACGGCACTTTAAGTTAATTAAGTGGCTTGAAGATGAAGGGGTTATTTGGGCAACCGGCCCTTCTGCTTGTTTTGACAATGCAAACTCTCTCGAGGACCTAGCCCTTTTAGAAAGATAGATTATCTTAAATATAAACTAACCAAATGGTTAAAGATTGATCTTTATGGTTAATTTGTATACTATCTTTTTGGAAATTCAAACAAGCGTTTTAAAAGGGCGTTTAGATTTAATTAGGGATATTTTAAACATGTTTATTGATATACATGTCGCATTTCTTTTAGCTTCATTATCTGTTCTTTTTGGTATTACTTATACGCTAGGCATGTTTCTAGATCATCAAACTAAGAAACTTCTTGAACGAAAAAGAAGTGAGGAATCAGCAGCTACGAACGCAGCGATTAAAGCATAGAACATTAAAAAGGCGGGTAACTGATCAAGTCCCCGCCTTTTTAGTTTAATGATCAAGTATTTGACTGAGGAACAGCTGCAAGCGATCAGTTTCAGGGTGATCAAAGAATACATCGGGCGTATTCTGTTCAACGATTTCTCCCGCGTCCATAAATATGACTCGGTCAGCAACCTTTTTGGCGAAGCCCATTTCATGGGTAACACAAAGCATCGTCATCCCTTCATCAGCTAGCTCGACCATCACGTCGAGAACCTCTTTAATCATTTCTGGATCAAGCGCAGATGTTGGCTCATCAAACAACATAATCTGTGGGTTCATACATAGAGACCTAGCAATCGCTACACGCTGTTGTTGTCCACCAGATAACTGTCCAGGGAATTTATTCGCCTGATCTGGTATTTTAACGCGCTCTAGGTATTTCATTGCCGTTGCTTCTGCTTCTTCTTTCGGCTTTTTCTGAACCCAAATTGGCCCTAAGGTGAGATTTTCTAGAATCGTTAAATGCGGAAACAGGTTAAAGTGCTGGAATACCATCCCTACTTCGCGACGAATAGTTTCGATATTCTTAACATCTTCAATCATCTCGATTCCATTAACCACTAAAGAACCGCGTTGGAATTCTTCTAAGCGATTGATACAACGAATCATCGTTGATTTACCGGAACCAGAAGGACCACAAATTACTATCTTCTCGCCCTTCTTTACATCTAAATTGATGTTTTTCAGTACATGAAAATTTCCGTACCACTTATTTAAATCTTTAATTTGTATTACCGGTTCATCAGAAGAAGCGGTCTGAACTGTTTCTTGTGTATTTTCAGTCATGTGTAATAACCCCTAATTCCTATGACTCGTATCTAGTTTCTTCTCGATATTTGCACTGATCATCGACATACCAAAACAACACACCCAAAATACAACAGCTACAAATATATAGCCTTCAGGAGCATGCCCTCCTAACCAATTTGAGTTTGTAAGTGCGGTTTGTGTTGTACTCAACAATTCAAAAATACCAATGATCAATAAGAAAGTTGTATTCTTGAATAGCATGATGAACGTTGCCAAGATGTTTGGCATTGAAACCTTAATTACTTGTGGAAAGATTATCAGCAGTGTTTTTTGCCAGTAACTTAGACCTAGTGAATCTGCGGCTTCATATTGTCCTTGTGGAATTGCCTGGAACCCACCTCTAAATACTTCAGCCATATATCCTGACATAAATAGAATTAGAACAATCCACACACGCAATAACTTGTCTACGTTCGTTCCCTCAGGAAAAAACAATGGAAGCATTACTGATCCCATAAAGAACAATGCGAGAACCGGAACACCACGGAAAAATTCGATCAATACAACACACACACTTCGTATAAAAGGCATGTCTGATCGACGTCCTAAAGCCCATAGGAAACTCAAAGGAAAGGCAATAATGATGCTTGCAGCAGCTAGAAAAATATTAAGAGAAAAACCACCCCAATAATCTGTGCTTACAAATTCTAATCCAAAGAGCCGACCATCTAATAAGGCCGCACAAATAAACGGATAAGCCAAAAATAATGGTACACCCACAGTATTACGCAGATGTTTAGGCAATGCGTATGGCGCAGCAATAACCAAGATCAATGCTACTAAACCTGTATTTACTCGCCACAGTTCTTCTGTAGGATAACTTCCATATAAGAATTGCTGCATCCAAGCAGAAACGAATACCCAACAAGCCCCATTATCATTTGTACAATCAGCCTGTGTGTTGCCGGACCAATTTGCTTGAATGAATAACCAATCAATTAAGCCAGGTAAAACGCTCGCCAATAAGCCTAGAATAACGATCGTGGCGATGGAATTTGGAACATTAGAAAACAAGTTAGCTCTAATCCAAGCAGCTACGCCCATAGTCTCCTCTGGAGCTGGCTGAGCTTCTTGCGGTTTAAAAACTCTCATATCACCCTCTCCTATTTACGTTCGACTAACGCAACGCTAGCGTTAAACCGATTCATTAAGAATGAGATCGTCATATTAATAACGAAATAAACGGCCATCGTCATAAATACAATCTCTATAGCTTGTCCTGTCTGATTAAGCGATGTGCCTACGAAGACTGTAAACAAATCAGGGTAACCAATGGCTGTTGCCAACGTAGAGTTTTTCACCAAACTTTGATATTCAGAATTCAACAGAGGAACAATTACTCGCATCGCTTGAGGAACAATGATCAACGACATAATTCTGTTTTCACGCAGACCAATACTGCGCGCTGCTTCAGTTTGCCCATGTGGAACAGATTGAACTCCCGCTCTTACCGCTTCTGCGATAAAAGCTCCCGTATAAACAGACAGAGCGATAGTCAGTGCCATTAACTCAGGTATAACAGTAATTCCTCCACGGAAATTAAAACCTTTGAGCTCAGGAAAATCCCATGTGAAAGGAACGCCCATTATGAAAAGGGTGATAAGTGGCAGCCCCAAAAGAATCCCAAGACTTGTTAACGCAACGGGGAACTGCTCTCCTGTATCGTCTTGACGTTTTTTAGCCCATTTCTTAAGAAAAACTATTGCTGCGATAGCTACAACAATCGAACCATAAACAATGGATGAGCCAGCGCCACCAACTAAATCAGGTAAATATAATCCACGTACATTGAGGAAGATGACTTCGCCTAAACTTAAGCTCTCGCGCGCGCTTGGCAACGATGCTAAAACAGCGAAATACCAGAAGAATACTTGTAACAATAATGGGATATTTCTGAAGGTTTCTACATAAACAACAGATAAGCGTTTAATAAGCCAGTTGTTGGAAAAATATGCAACACCTATAAGAAAGCCTAAAACGGTCGCAAAGAAAATCCCAACGATCGAGACTAAAATTGTATTTAACAACCCAACAACAAATGTCATTCCATATGTTGACGTTGCCGAATACGGCACCAGGGTCATGAGTATATCGAAACCAGAGGCAGTAAATAGAAAATCAAAACCGCTCTTTATGCCTCGCGCCTCCATATTGTTCAGCGCATTTGAAACTATAGAATAGAAAAAATAACCCAGTCCAAACAATAGTAAAGCCTGATATAAGATGGCCCTAACTCTTGGGTTATTGAGCATTGAGCCTGCGCTTGATGCTTTTGCACGAATTTCTTCGGACATATAGTGCCTCTAGTCTTGGGGTGTAATTTAGAACGGCAAAAGGGGCATAAAGCCCCTTTATTTACCTATTCGAATTAACGAATCGGTGGTGAGTATAGGAAGCCACCTTTATTCCATTGCTCGTTAATGCCACGTGCAATTTTAAGAGGAGAACCCATACCTACATTACGCTCGAATGACTCGCCGTAATTACCTACTTGTGAAACGATGTTGTAAGCCCAATCAGCACTTAAACCAAGCTTCTCGCCAGCATCACCTTCAGTCCCAAGAAGACGCTTCTGAGCAGGCTTACCGTTGTCTTTCATATCAGCTGCGTTCGCAGAATCGACACCCAAGAACTCAGCTTCGATCATTGCTACCAAAGACCACTTAGCGATGTTGAACCACTCGTCATCACCCTGACGAACAACTGGACCTAGAGGTTCCTTAGAGATAACTTCTGGAAGAACCATTGCTGAATCTGGATCCTTCAAACCAATACGAATTGCGTATAACTGCGATTGGTCAGAAGTAAGAACATCACAACGACCACTTTCAAAACCAGCACGTGTTTGATCTGAAGTATCAAATGTTACAGCAGTATATTTCATACCGTTTGCACGGAAATAATCTGCTAAGTTCAACTCAGTTGTTGTACCAGCTTGAATACAAGCCGCAGCACCATCTAACTCAAGAGCACTTTTAACACCAAGCTTTTTCGACACCATGAAACCTTGACCGTCGTAGTAGTTAACGCCTGCAAAGTTTAATCCCAGAGAGGTGTCACGAGTGTGTGTCCATGTAGTGTTACGAGATAAGATATCAATCTCACCAGACTGAAGCGCTGTAAAACGCTCTTTAGCAGTTAAAGGCTTGTATTGAACCTTAGATGCATCGCCTAAAACAGCTGCTGCAACAGCTTTACAGACGTCGACATCTAGACCACTCCATTCACCCTTTTCGTCTTTCTGAGAAAATCCAGCGAGACCAGTACTCACACCACAAGAAAGCATTCCGCGTTTTTTAACGTCTTCAAGCGTTCCTGCATTTGCACCAAAAGATAAGCCTACTGCAAGACCTGCAGCGACCAATGAAGAGAATTTCAACATTCGTGTTCTCCTAAGTTTTTGTTTTCTTCCAAAAAGGATTTCGCAGCGCACCTAAGCAACAACAGAAAGCTGACACATGCACTGATGTGAGCTCTATATACAAAATTGATGCCACCACGATTCGCATTATTATTGTTCGCCCGAAAGTTCGGACATTTCAGCGTCATCATTAGCGACTCAATCAGTGTCATCTATTTCAAATAGATTTACAACAGGCTTAAACGCTTAAAAACACCGCATTTATTCAGCCTAGTTCATAATGAGATATTGTATTCTTTCCGTTGATAACTATTGTGAAATGAAATGCTTGTGTAAGAAACGCTCACATAGTGCATTAAAGACTTGGGGTTTCTCGGCGTGTAACCAATGAGATGTATCAGGAATGACCTTTAATTGGGCATGAGGAAATAATTTCGTTGTAATATCGCGATATTCTGGCGCAATATAATCTGACAATGCACCGGCTATGAACAATGTTGGACCGTTAAATTCTTCGCCAACCGGCGCTGCAAGAACATTATAATAATTGCTTTGAATTGCGTTTAAGTTGAAACGCCAACCAAGCTTTTTTGATTCTTCCCCTACAGCCTTCAAATTCTTAATAAGAAACTGTCTGACTCCAACATCTTCCACAAACTTATTAAGTGCTGTATCTGCCTCTTGTCTATTTGCTGGAGGATAGTTAGCTAAATACTCTAAACCCTTCAAGATTTGAACATGAGCGGGCTTATATTCTACCGGCGCAATATCAGCAACGATTAAAGCTTCAACTGTATCTGGGTAAGATAAAGCATATTGCATTGCTGTTTTCCCTCCCATTGAATGACCAATAAGAGCGACGCTGTTGATATTTTGATGTGTTAGGTACTCATTAACATCATTTGCCATCAATAAATAATTCATATCAGTGACATGAAATGAATTGCCATGATTTCTCAAATCCAATAAATGGACGGTGTACCCTTCCGCTAAGTGTTTTCCTAGTCTCAATAAATTATCAGAAGCAGCAAATAACCCATGAAGGATGACGACATGTTTGTTAACTTCTTCTGGTCCTTCAAGAACACGCGCGTTCAATAGCATATTTCATCCACGTATTATTTGTCGTTAGTCAGCTATCAGTCTGAATTTTAACTACAAGTAAATATCTACTAACGCTGAGTAGCAAAGATCAGATAACAAAAAGCCGTACTTTTATTCAAAGTACGGCTTTAACAGAACATTCGACAATCTTCTAGCTATACATCTAGGTTGGTGACTTCTAGAGCATTAGATTGAATGAAGTTACGACGAGGTTCCACTTCATCACCCATTAGCGTTGTGAATATCATATCAGCTGCAACGGCGTCTTCGATATTTACCTTCATCATTCTGCGAGTGTCTGGATCCATTGTAGTTTCCCATAATTGATCTGGGTTCATTTCACCCAAACCTTTATAGCGTTGGATCGATAATCCTCTCTGTGCATCTTTCATAAGTAAATCAATGAGAGAACCGAAGTCTTTCACCGGAATATTCTTTTCACCCTTCACCACAAATGCATTGTCTTCTAATAAACCAAGTAAGGCTTCAGCAGTTTTAACAATAGCTAAGTAAGAACCTGATTCAAAGAAGTCTGATTTGAATATATATGGTGTCGAAATTCCATGAACATAAGCTTCGATCTTAGGTAAGAACAATCCTTTTTCTTGATCAGCAAAAACTGATGTCACGTAGTTTGTACCGGTAGATGTGTCTATACCCAAATTCTCAGCCAATGCATCAGTCCAAGTTTTTACTTCATTCTCATCTTTTAAGTTTTCAGAAGTAAGGCCTTTGACTTTTAATAATGCTTTAAGGACTTTCTCAGGGTACGTACGAGACAATCTTGAAATCGCATCTGAGGCAATACGATAATCATTTACTAAGGCTTCTAATGCCTCGCCAGTTAAAGCAGGAGCATCTTCATTTACGAATAACTGTGCACCATCTAGCGCTGTTTGCGTCAGATAAGCTTCTAAAGATTTCTCATCTTTTAAATACTGTTCTTGCTTGCCTTTCTTCACTTTATAAAGAGGTGGCATGGCGATAAAGACATGGCCTCGCTCAATGATTTCACGCATCTGCCTGAAGAAGAAGGTAAGCAATAAAGTACGGATGTGTGAGCCGTCAACGTCAGCATCGGTCATAATAATGATGCTATGGTAACGAAGTTTTTCAATATCGTATTCTTCACGACCGATACCACACCCCAGCGCAGTAATTAATGTGCCAACTTCAGCAGAAGACAACATTTTATCGAAACGCGCTTTTTCGACATTTAAAATCTTACCTTTCAGCGGCAAGATCGCTTGGGTTTTTCTATCACGCCCTTGCTTAGCTGAGCCACCTGCTGAGTCACCCTCCACGATGTATAGTTCAGATAAAGCCGGATCTTTCTCTTGGCAATCTGCCAACTTACCTGGTAAGCCAGCGATATCTAAAGCACCTTTACGTCTTGTCATTTCTCGTGCTTTTCGGGCTGCTTCTCGTGCTCTTGCCGCTTCAATCATTTTGCCAACAACAGCTTTAGCTTCTTGTGGAGCTTCCATTAGGTATTCACCAAATGAAGCATTCATCTCTTGTTCAACTGCTGATTTAACTTCTGACGAGACCAATTTATCTTTAGTCTGAGAAGAGAACTTAGGATCTGGAACTTTGACAGAGATTACCGCTGTTAGCCCTTCTCTAGCATCATCTCCAGACGTTGCTACTTTAGCGTTCTTACCCAACCCTTCCCGATCAATGTATTGATTGAGAGAGCGTGTTAGAGAGGCTCTAAAACCTGCTAAATGCGTTCCGCCATCTCGTTGAGGAATGTTATTGGTAAAGCAGTATATATTCTCTTGGAAGCCATCATTCCATTGTAAGGCGACTTCAACGCCAACGCCGTCCTCACGCTGAGTAGTAAAGTAAAATACTTTATTGATGGTAGTTTTGTTTGTATTCAAATACTCAACAAAAGCTTTTAAACCACCTTCATACTCAAATACTTCTTCTTTGTCTGTACGATTATCTCGTAGGACAATTCGAACACCAGAGTTCAAAAAGGCAAGTTCACGAATACGTTTTGCCAATAAATCATAATGAAACTTGATGTTTGAAAAAGTCTCGGGAGATGGCTTGAAATGAATTTCTGTACCAGTCGTTTCAGTTTTTCCAATTACAGCCAAACGTTCTTGAGGGACACCATCATGATAAACCTGCTCATGCACTTCACCATTACGACGGATCGTAAGTTTTAAGTTACTCGATAAAGCATTTACAACCGAAACACCTACACCGTGTAAACCACCAGATACCTTGTACGTGTTGTCATCAAACTTACCACCTGCGTGAAGTACAGTCATGATTACTTCCGCAGCAGATACACCCTCTTCTTCATGTATATCAGTTGGAATTCCTCGACCATCATCAGAGACTGATACGGATTCATCTTCGTGAATCGTAACTCTGATTTCTGAACAATATCCAGCCAAGGCTTCATCGATAGAATTATCAACAACCTCAAAAACCATATGGTGCAAACCGGTTCCATCATCGGTGTCGCCGATATACATCCCGGGGCGTTTTCTTACCGCATCTAAGCCCTTTAGAACTTTAATGCTAGACGAGTCATAAGAGTTTTGAGTATCGCTCATTAGCTTTCCTGAATTACGTCAGATTAGTTTATTTATAATCGCTTATCTTACCATGTTCCACGTGAAACATTTGTGTTTTATCCAGTAAATTACAGCGTTCTAACACTCTGCTATAAAGCATTGTATCGAGCGTTGTTGCTATGACAGACGTTCCGCTTTCATAGAGCAGGCATAATAATCGCTCTAGATTGGGTTCATCTAACTCAGCAGCAAGATCATCCAGCAAAAGAAGACTGGTACTATTATTTTGTTCTCGAACAATTCGTAAGTTCGCCAAGTGAATTGCTAAGACAACGAGCTTTTGCTGTCCACGCGACAACCTCTCCTGAATTGGCAAGCCTGAATAAGCTATTTTTAGATCAGCTCGATGCGGCCCAAATTGAGTTGTTCTTTTCTTAATATCAGACTCTATGCTTTCGGCCAAAACATTTGATAAATCCTGATTTGAGTCCCAACCAGATTTAAGCGTTATAGTTATGTGTTCAACAATTTCAGGACTTAGTAACTCACCAATTGCTGATTCAAAATAGTTTTGATAACCCTTAAAAATTTCAAACCTTAAGTTATTAATTTGTGAACCGTAGTATGAGAGTTGTCGGTCCCACGGTGCTAACTGCGAAGGTTTCATAACACCTTTTCGTAAAAGAGCGTTACGTTGCTTTAAACAACTTTGGTAGACTTTTAAAAGGTCATTGAATGAATGTTCCACGTGGAACATCATCCAATCGTATAAACGTCTTCTAGAAGAAGCTCCACCATCGAACACATTAAAGCTACGCGGTTCAACAATCTGCGTAGGGTAAATGGATGCAAGCTCGGAGATTGACTGAACAAAATCACCATCGACTTTGGCAACATACTTATCGTTTAAAGATTTTCTTAAAGCTACTTGATGAGATCTATCAGAAAACTCAAGTTCAGCACGGACAATGAAGCTGTCCTTATTACTGTTATTAGAGATTATGTTTTTTGTCTTACCAGAGCGAAAAGACTTACCGTTCAGAGCAGTGTAGATACTTTCAAGGAAACTAGTTTTACCCGAACCGTTATTTCCAAACACAATCGTGAATGGAGACGAAAACTGGAGTGTTTGATCTTTTAAATTTCGAAAACCAGCTACCTGAAATCTATTAATCATGTTCTAACAAAATCAAATAACTGGTGTATTGAAGAGTACTACAAAAGATTCTAATGCAGCATGCTTAGCCGAGCATCGACAAACATATCTAATTCAGGAGCTAAAATATGAACATAGCGATCAAAATAAAGGAACTGTTTTAGCAACAGAGCAAACTCTCTAGGAAAATGTAATCCATGCTCTTCCCCTACCCTAACCATTTCCATCAAAATGTTATTAATATCATCGTCATCACTACCAGATGAACCCCCTAGCAACGCATAATCTGGAACCATTACATCCATCTTATTGAATAAACCACGAAGATCTGCGGCTAAATCCTGTGACTGAACATCTGTATCAGTAATACCGATACGGATCATCGCATCAGCCATACCTTCAAAATTCCCGATCATAATAGATGAAATAAAATCCGAGACAGCTTCCCACGTGCCAGGATTTATCCGACCAACGATCCCGAAATCAATAAATCCAATTCGACCGTCGTCTAACACCATCAAGTTACCGGCATGTACATCAGCGTGGAAAAATTCACACTGAGTCAAACTGGCAAACCAAGTATTCATAGCTGTAATTAGCGTTTTTTCAGGATCATCACAATATTTACGAATACTCTCTAAATCCGTTAAAGAGGAGCCGTAAAATCTTTCCATTGTTAGAATACGTCTTGAACATGCCTGTTTATAAACTTTAGGCACAACTACATCGTGATTATCGCTTTCTAATAAAAATGCACGAAAAGTATCAAGATTGTTCGCTTCTTTAATGAAATCACATTCTTCCATCATGGTCTTTTGAATCTCTTCAACAACACCAGAGATAGATGTCCATGACAACTTCGGTGCAACTTTTTCTAATAACCGAGCACAGACGTAAAGAAAATTAAGGTCCGTCAACAGGACGTTTTCAACACCTGGTTTTTGCACCTTAATAACCACATCTTCACCAGTAACAAGCTTTGCCGCATGTACTTGCGCGATTGATGCCGAAGCTAATGGTTTCTCTTCGATATAGCTATAAACTTTTTCTGGGCTACACCCAAGTTCTTGAGTAATGATTTTTCTAACAACCGAAAATTCAAATGGTGGGGTTTGATCTAAACAATATTGAAATTCATCCACATACTCTTTTGGAAAAAATGTGGGGGAGCTAGCAATAAACTGCCCTAACTTGATATAGGTTGAGCCCAACTGCTCAAAAACCTGTCTCAACAAAACAGGGTTAGGCGGACGCTTACCAAGAACCCATTTGGTCCCCGTTAATCCAAGCACTTTTGCTGTCTGTGTAAGTCGAAAAGCACCCTTTACAGAATCTACCAATAACCCTTTCATCCCTATCCCTCGTTATTTAAAGTCGCATAGGCATAACAACATAAAGGCAACCATCCTCGTCGCCAGACTCAAGTAACGCGGACGAACTAGCATTAGAGAGAGTCATTTTTACGCTGTCTGACTTTATTGTATTAAGAACATCAATCAAGTAGCCAACATTGAACGCTATTTGCAATTCAGGTCCATCATACATGACATCAATCGAATCCTCTGCCTGCTCGTGCTCAGGATTATTTGCATACACTTGAACTTGACCGGGAGTTAGATGCAGCTGAATACCTCTAATGTTCTCGTGTGAGAGAATACTTGCGCGCGTAAACATTGCCTTCAATGATTCACGATCGGCGATCATAATTTTGTCGCCGCCCTGCGGTATGACTCGATCATATTCAGGAAACTTGCCGTCTATTAATTTCGACGTAAATTTATAGTTCCCAATTTGAGATTGAATATGATTGTCACCGATAAAGACAGCGACCTCATTATCAGAGTCAGAAAGTAGACGACTAAATTCCTGAACACCTTTTCTAGGAACGATAACCTGTAACTTATCTTGTAATACTTGAACAGTATCAACGCTGGCTAAAGCTAAACGATGCCCATCTGTCGAAACCGTTTTAACATACTGATTTCCAATTTCGAGCAACATTCCATTTAGATAATATCGAACGTCTTGCTGCGCCATCGCAAATGAAGTGGCATCGAGCATGGCTTTGAAATCACCTTCACTAAATCGAACTTCAATATCCTGAGGATTATCTTCCGTATTAGGGAATTGATCCGCTGGTAATGTTGCTAATTTAAAATGACTTTTACCTGCTCTTAGGTGTGCTTTATCCCCTTCTAAACTCAACTCAACCGTTGCTTCTGAAGGTAAAGAGCGACAAATATCAGCTAACTTACGTGCAGGTATAGTAGTACGTCCTTCAGCGGAAATTTCGGCGCCTTGTAGCTGACAAACAAGCTCAACTTCCATATTTGTGCCTGTCAAAGAAACCTGACCTTGCTCTGCAACAACAAGAATATTTGAAAGCACTGGCATTGTTTGCTTTCGCTCAACCACGCCTGAAATAATTTGAAGCGGGCTTAATATGTCATCTCTGCTAATCGAAAATTTCATTCTTTCTGGCCTTGCTTACATCGTTAATTTTTTCATGAAGTTTGAAAAATCTTCTCTAATACTTGCATCTGTCTCGTTGAGTTCAGTTATTTTTCTGCAAGCATGTAAAACTGTTGTATGGTCACGCCCACCAAAGGCATCCCCTATTTCGGGTAAACTATGTTCCGTTAACTCTTTAGCTAAGGCCATAGCGACTTGTCTAGGCCGCGCAATAGACCTTGTTCTTCTGGGAGAAAGAAGATCGGCTACTTTTATTTTGTAGTACTCGGCAACCGTTCTTTGGATATTATCGATACTTACCTGCCGATCATGAACAGATAATAGGTCTTTCAAACATTCCTGTGCGAAAGTCGGCGTGATGTCTTGACGTGTAAAACTTGCATTCGCCGCTACCAATCTAAGAGCGCCCTCTAACTCTCTTACATTCGATCGAACACGTCGGGCGATAAAGAAAGCAGCATCTTCACGTAACACAACACGTTCTTGTTCTGCCTTACGCATTAATATCGCTACTCGCGTTTCTAATTCAGGAGATTCTAATTTCGTCGACAAGCCCCAACCAAATCGAGAAGTTAGACGCTCTTCCATATTCTCGATTTCTTTAGGATAACGATCACTCGTCAATATGACTTGTTTATCGCCATCAAGTAAGGCGTTAAACGTATGAAAAAACTCTTCCTGTGAACGCTCTTTTTTTGCAAAAAATTGAATGTCATCAATCAACAATACATCAAGAGATCGATAGTACTTCTTAAATCGCGCAATATCGTTAGCTTGAAGTGCTTTGATCATATCACCAACAAAACGCTCAGAATGCAGATATACAATTTTCGCATTGGGATTGCGTGCTTTTATCTCATTTCCGACGGCGTGCATGAGATGTGTTTTACCCAACCCAACGTCACCATAAAGAAACAGTGGGTTATATGATGAACCAGGCTCATCAGCTACTCGCATTGCTGCAGCGCGAGCCATATGGTTAGCTTTACCTTCTACAAAGGTTTCAAACGTAAATTTAGGGTTCAGATTACTCTTATGTGAAATATCGTCAGCACCGCTAAACTGGTTAGGCTTCTTAGTGGCTAAGGCCAGACTTTCCTGCTTTGGCGCAGAACTTGATGCGCTAGCTCCACTGTTTTGTTCGCGATCAGCATTCGATGATGAATTTCTAGCTTCAAATGGTGCAGTAACTTTGCTTACTTCAACAAGTGGCTTTGCAGGACCTTTATTCTTAGTGGCTTGCCCAATTGACAATCTGATATCGTAATTCGCTCCTGACAACTCTTGGATAAGATCCTTAATACGCTTGACGTATTTATTCTTTACAAAATCCAAAACAAATCGGTTTGGTGCAAACAATGAAATTACATCGCCTTGCATATCAAACTGGAGAGGCTTTAACCACATACCAAATTGATCAGCAGATTCTTCTTCCTCTAAACGAGCAAGACAATTTTCCCAAATTGACTCAGACATCAATTTCCCAAGCACACAAATTATTGATTAATGATTTATCTCAGAAGATAAAAGTTGTCACACTGAGCTCTGTATTGAATAACACAGACACTAGACTGGCTGAAATGACATGAATGTACTGTACAGCGCTACGAACGAGAGTAAGTTTACCTATTGTTTAGCCTTATATCTATAGCAAAAAAAAAAGCTATACACAGCCTGTTAACAGTTTTTATTATAAAAATCAACAAATTAACAACTTACTAACAAGCTTGTGCACAAAATTAAATTTTAATTTCTTTATCCACAGTAAGCATTTACTAACTTGTGTAAATCAAAATGAATAACACATTGAATAACTACAACTAAAAGTTATCCAAGATTTCTTCCAAGGCTTATTGAGGGCTTATCTACATAGTTAAGCACGTACTTACTAATCCAATAAACTATTGATTTTTCAAATGTTTTTATTTATACCCACAGAAGTTAGCGCCTACTAATAACTACTATTCACTATCTATTTCTTTTTTCTTATATTTATTAACTCTCACTACGTTCGAGAAAAGATAAAAAAAGGTTTGCGTGTTTAGATTAAAAGCCATACAATCCCGCTCCCTGAATTTTTGCCAAACCAATTTGTGAGTATTGCAAATGAAAAGAACATTCCAACCAAGCGTACTTAAGCGCAAGCGTACACACGGTTTCCGTGCACGCATGGCTACTAAAAGCGGTCGTCAAGTACTTGCTCGTCGTCGCGCTAAAGGCCGTAAAGTATTGAGTGCATAAGCATTCTATAATGACGGAAACGTCAGATAATACTTTTCCCAAATCGATACGCCTTCTGAATGCGAAAGATTATTCTGACGTATTCAGTGGCGTCGATATCAAATTCGCCACTCAATATTTTCTCTGTCTCGCAAGCAAACAAGAGCTCCAACATCCAAAGCTTGGGATCATTGTTGCGAAAAAAAACGTTAGATTCGCTGTAAACAGAAATCGTATAAAACGCGTTTTACGTGAAAGCTTTCGACAATCCCAACATAAGCTTCCTTCCTATGATCTAGTCTTTATGGCTAAACGCTCGGCTGCCGACGCTGAAAACGAAAACTTAAATAAAGAACTGCAATATATTTGGCGAAAGCTAAAACAAAGAGCTAAATCGTAGTACACTTGCCGACGGTTTTTTAAACGGTCCATGTAGAAATGCTAAAAAAGCTATTTTTAATTCCAATACGCTTTTATCAACTAGCAATCAGTCCTATGTTGCCTCCATCTTGTAGGTACTCACCTACCTGTTCGGAATACGCAATTGAGGCAATTTCTGTGCATGGGCCACTCAAGGGTTCTTGGTTAGCATTAAAAAGAATTGGACGATGCCATCCTGGTTGTAAAGGCGGATTCGACCCTGTACCGCTAACTAAAGACTCTGAGAATAAAGATATTTTATAGCACCTACGATAATGAATTAGTTGGTTTGACTGAATGGATATTAAAAGAACGATTATTTTTGTTGGCTTAGCCATCGTGTCTTATATGCTTGTTTTAGAATGGAACAAGGATTATGGAACTGCGCAGACGAAAGCCAAGGTAGAACAACAATCAGTTGTAAATGATGTGAGTTTTTCAAACGAAACTAGCTCTGAAGCTGAGTTTGCGGTACCGGGAGAACAGACACAGTTATCTGAATCAACTAGCTCATCAGTAGCAAGTCAGTATATTTCTGTCGTAACTGATGTATTGGATCTGAAAATCAATACTGAAGGCGGTAACTTAGAATCAGCGTTATTGCTCAATTACGATGAAGGTTTTGATACGAATACGCCGCTTCCATTGCTTCAAAATGATAACCAACGATTTTATATTATCGAAAGTGGTTTATTTGGCAAAAACGGTTTTGACTCGTCTAAAAATGGCGGTAAACCGATCTACCAAAGTGCCCAGTCTTCGTATGTGTTAGCAGACAATGAAGAACAGCTACAAGTTGATCTCAACTTCACTTCTGACGATGGCGTAGCTTTAACAAAACGATATACATTTGCTCGCGATGATTATCGTATTAACGTTGAATATTTAATAGATAATCAATCTCAGAACACATTCGAAGCGAATTTTTCTGGCAAGATTGTACGTGATAGAACCGTAGATCCATCACAACAAAATAGCCTGGGTATGCAGTCATATCTCGGTATGGTTCTGTCTAGCGCTGAAGAACCTTATGAAAAAATTGATTTCGAAGACATGCTTGAGTCGCCAGTGAATCAACAGATTCAAGGTGGTTGGATTGCATTTATTCAGCACTACTTTATTTCAGCATGGATTCCCGATTCTGAAGTCGTTCAAACGTATCAAACACGTGTCAAAAATGGTCGTTACTTGATGGGTTATATCAGTCCTGCGACTGTTGTAGCACCTGGCGAGCAAGCAAGTGTTGGTGGGCAGCTATATCTTGGCCCTAAGATTATCGATCGGCTTGAAGCAACAGCGAAGAATTTAGACTTAACCGTAGATTATGGCTGGTTATTCTTTGTAGCTTATCCTTTGTTTTTATTGCTAGATTTCTTGCATGGCCTCGTCATGAACTGGGGTGTTGCAATTATCTTGGTAACTGTCGTCGTCAAAGCCTTATTCTTTAAATTGTCTGCTGCGAGTTATCGCTCGATGGCCAACATGCGTCGTGTTGCGCCGAAATTACAGCAGCTGAAAGAGCAATATGGTGATGATCGCCAGAAAATGTCTCAGGCGATGATGGATCTTTACCGTAAAGAAAGTATTAATCCGCTGGGAGGCTGTTTACCAATCTTGGTTCAAATGCCGGTGTTTATCGCTCTATATTGGGTGTTGATGGAGAGTGTGCAGCTACGTCATGCACCATTCTTCTTATGGATTGAAGATTTATCAGTTCAAGATCCTTTCTTCGTGTTACCTATTTTGATGGGCATTAGTATGTTCATTCAAATGCAGTTGAATCCGACCCCCCCTGATCCAATGCAGGCGAAAATTATGAAGATAATGCCTGTGATGATGACTGTATTCTTCTTATGGTTCCCTTCTGGACTGGTTCTTTACTGGTTAGTAAACAACATTTTATCGATAGCACAGCAGTGGTACATCACACGCCAGATTGAGAATGGCGCAAAAGCTTAGAGTATGATGGACTATCATTCTGACACCATTGCGGCGATTGCCACAGCAACGGGCCGTGGTGGTGTTGGCATAGTTCGTATATCAGGAGAAAAGGCGGCTACAATCGCGCAGTCTTTTCTTCAACAATCCCCGACGCCACGCCAAGCACTTTACAGCACGTTCTTTGATGAAAATGGACAAGCTATTGATCAAGGCATAGGCCTTTATTTTAAAGCTCCTCATTCGTTTACTGGAGAGGATGTGTTTGAGTTACAAGCACATGGTGGTCCAGTTGTTTTGGATATGCTGCTTAATGCTTGTTTGGCTCATGGCGCTCGACTAGCAGAGCCAGGAGAATTTACCCAACGCGCCTTCCTAAATGACAAGATAGATTTAGTTCAAGCTGAAGCAATAGCCGACTTAATCGATAGTAATTCTGAGGCGGCAGCACGCAGTGCCTTGCGTTCTTTGCATGGTGATTTTTCGAAGCGCATTACAAGTTTGACGGATGAACTGATTAAAATTCGGATGTTTGTTGAAGCTGCGATTGATTTCCCTGAAGAAGAAATAGACTTTCTTGCTGATTCCCAAGTTTTGCAACAATTAGATGACTTGATTCTTAGTCTAAAGGGAGTCTTGAGTTCAGCGAATCAAGGTGCCCTCCTCACTGAGGGGGTTCGAGTTGTTATTGCTGGGCGTCCAAATGCTGGGAAATCGAGTTTATTAAATGCTTTGGCGGGAACGGACTCCGCGATTGTTACTGATATTGAAGGGACAACACGAGACGTCTTAAAAGAGCAAATCAATTTAGACGGCTTGCCTTTACACATTATCGATACTGCTGGCTTAAGAGATAGTTCTGACAAAGTTGAACAAATTGGTATCGAGCGCGCTTGGGCAGAGATAAACCAAGCTGATCTTATTTTGTTAGTTTTCGATGGAAAAAAAGAACCAAATTTTGATCCAAAAAATGATTGGAATGACTTTTTAGCGCGATTAGATCGACAAGATCATATTTTTCTTGTGCAGAATAAAATTGATCAAACAAGTGAGTCATCAGAATTCGTAAGCGATGGGGCTTATCCACTTATTCGTTTGTCCGCCAAGCTAAACAATGGTGTTGATTTGTTAAAACAAGAGCTCAAGAGCTTTGTGGGTTTTAAACAAGTTGAAGAAGGTACATTTACCGCTAGACGACGTCATTTGAACGCCTTAGATACTGCTTTGACGCATGTACGACTTGGGCGAGATCAGTTAGTGGTTGCTAATGCAGGTGAGTTACTTGCTGAAGATTTGCGTCTTGCTCAAGAAGCTCTGAGTACAATTACAGGACGTTTTAGTCCTGATGATTTACTTGGAGAAATATTTGGCAGTTTTTGTATAGGTAAATAAATACTATTACTGCAAATAAAATCTAGAGGTATTCAAGGATGAGCCAAAGTCAGTTATTAAAGAATAAAAAATTCGCTCCATTTTTCGCCACGCAGTTTTTTGGCGCCTTCAACGATAATATATTCAAAAATTGTTTGATGTTGATCGTTGCTTATCATGCCGTTGATAAGATTGCAGTGGATACCAATTTACTGCTCAATCTAGCGGCTGGTTTATTTATCCTTCCCTTCTTTTTGTTCTCGGCCATTGCAGGCCAAATTACCGACAAATATGACAAAGCCATGTTGATGCGGCGAATCAAGTTAGCAGAGATCGTATTGATGTCATTTGCTGCCTTAGCATTTATTTTTGAGTTGTATTACGTATTGTTGGCATTGTTATTTTTGATGGGCTCACAAAGTACGTTTTTTGGTCCTGCTAAATACGCGATTCTCCCTCAGCATTTAAAGCCCGAAGAATTAGTAGGAGGGAATGCGTTAGTTGAAATGGGCACCTTCGTTGCGATTTTATTAGGCACGATTGGTGCGGGCTTTATAGTGCAACAACCCCAATACTTGTGGTGGTCAGCTGTGTTAATAGTCGTCTTTGCAGTGATTGGTTATGTTTTTAGTCGGTCAATTCCATCGGCACCATCATCCCAACCTGATTTGCAGATTTCTTGGAATCCCCTGACTAACACTTATCAGATGGTGAAACTGATTAAGGCTGATAAACCAAGTTATTTGGCTATTTTAGCTATTTCTTGGTTTTGGTTTTTGGGTGCTGCTTATCTCACTCAATTCCCTAACTATTCAAAAGTAACGCTCCAAGGTGACGAGTCGGTTGTTACTCTGCTGTTAGCGATATTTACCTTGGGTATCGGCGTGGGCTCAATGCTCTGTGAAAAACTATCATCATCGCGCGTTGAGCTTGGCATTGTACCGTTTGGGGCGATTGGCTTAAGTGTGTTTGGTGTGGATTTATATTTTGCTAGCCAAGTGAATCTTGATCACTCAATTACATGGTTAATGTATTTTACCGGAGAACAGAGCTCGAGAGTCTTAATTGACCTTTTGGGAATTGGCATATTCGGTGGGTTATTTATTGTGCCTCTTTACGCTTATGTTCAGAAACGTGCTGCAGAAGAAGTCAGAGCAAGAACAATTGCTGTTATCAATATTATCAACGCATTGTTTATGGTCGCTAGCGCGATTACGGCGATGATTTTACTCGGAATGCTTAATCTTACTATTCCTGAATTTTTCCTCGCATTATCGATTATGAATGTGATCGTTTGTGTATATATCTTTGTTCGAGTAAAGGATTTCTTTATTCGATTCGTTGTTTGGTGTGTATCTCACACCATGTATCGAGTGAAGCACGTTAATTTGTCCAGTATTCCTGAAACTGGTGCAGGCGTTATTGTCTGTAATCATGTGAGTTACATGGACGCGTTATTGATTGCCGGTGCCAGCCCAAGACCCATTCGGTTTGTAATGGACTACAAGATATTTAAAACACCTGTTCTATCGTGGTTCTTTAAGTTGGTGAATGCGATTCCAATTGCTCCCAAACATAAAGACGAAGAGACATACCACAATGCATTTGATGAGATTTCTAAGGCTTTAAATAACGATGAGCTTGTTTGTATTTTTCCAGAAGGAAAGCTAACTGATGATGGAGAGATAAAGCCTTTTAAAGCCGGGATCGAGCAAATTATAGAAAGAGATCCTGTTCCAGTAATACCATTAGCTTTGGTGGGCCTGTGGGGAAGCTTCTTTAGTCACAAAGATAGGCCTGCTCTTCAGAAAGCTCCAAAGCGGTTTTGGTCAAAGGTAAAGATACTCGCTTCTGCCCCCGTAATGCCTGAACAAATAAGCTCTAAAGCTTTAGAAGATATTGTGTTAACGCTGAAAAATTCCTAGATTCCTGTGGATAACATTGAGTTATTTCTTCGCTCATTAATATAAATATTAGTAAAAACTATATAAAACAATGGTTTATGATGTTTATTTTAAGTCTTATCTCTAAAATTCTGTGGATAACTCTTTGGATAAAAAGCGAATATTTGCAAAAAATCATTTAAGTTCATAGCTTTAGTTAAATTTGATCAAAAAATATACATTTCATTCTGTTAAAGCGAGGCGTGACTCATTATAATTGCGCGCCCTTTTTTATTCCGTTTTTAGAGGTTATTTGTGGAATATTCAAAGCTTTACGATGTCATTGTTATAGGTGGTGGTCATGCTGGTACTGAAGCAGCTCTCGCTTCAGCACGGACAGGCGCGCAAACATTATTGTTGACGCACAATATCGAAACGCTTGGACAAATGTCTTGTAACCCGGCTATAGGCGGCATTGGTAAGAGTCATCTAGTAAAAGAAATTGATGCTCTTGATGGCGCTATGGCGAAAGCGACTGATTTGGCGGGAATACAATTTCGCGTATTGAACAGTCGAAAGGGACCTGCAGTTAGAGCTACGCGCGCTCAAGCAGATAGAATTTTATATAAAGCTGCGATCAGGGATATCCTAGAGAATCAGCCAAACTTAGATATATTCCAGCAAGCTGCTGATGATCTCGTTGTTGAAGGTGATTCCGTAAAAGGTGTGATCACCAATATGGGCTTAACGTTTAGAGCGGAATCGGTCGTACTGACTACGGGAACATTTTTAGGTGGTGTCATTCATGTTGGCCTAGAAAACCATAGTGGTGGACGTGCCGGAGATCCTCCTTCTATTGCTCTAGCAAATCGTTTGAGAGAGCTGCCTTTCCGTGTCGGTAGATTAAAAACGGGAACGCCTCCTCGTATTGATGCACGAAGTGTAGATTTCAGCGTAATGCAACGCCAGCCAGGCGACTCACCTACTCCCGTCATGTCCTACATGGGGAATGTAGCGCAACATCCGCGTCAAATTGAGTGTTTTATCACGCATACTAATGAGCGTACCCATGACATCATTCGTTCAGGCTTTGATCGTTCGCCTATGTTCACAGGTGTGATTGAAGGGACGGGGCCTCGTTACTGCCCATCGATTGAAGATAAGATTAATCGTTTTGCAGACAAAGATTCACATCAGATTTTTGTTGAACCTGAAGGTTTAACAACGCATGAATTATATCCAAATGGCATTTCGACCAGCTTGCCTTTCGATATACAGCTCGCTGCCGTGCGTTCTATTGCCGGATTCGAAAATGCGCATATCACTCGTCCAGGATATGCAATCGAGTATGATTATTTTAATCCCCAAGATCTTAAACATACCCTTGAGACGCGCTTTATCGACGGTTTGTATTTTGCCGGACAAATCAATGGCACCACAGGGTATGAAGAAGCTGGCGCACAAGGTTTGCTTGCTGGATTAAATGCTGCGTTGCGAGCTAATGGCAAAGAGCAATGGTATCCGCGTCGAGACGAAGCATACATCGGTGTTTTGGTTGACGACTTAATTACCTTAGGTACTTCTGAGCCATATCGTATGTTTACCAGTCGTGCCGAATATCGATTGCTGCTTAGAGAAGATAATGCAGATCTCCGATTGACTGAAATTGGTCGCAATCTTGGTGTTGTTGGCGATGAGCGTTGGTCTTTTTTCCAAGAAAAAACAGAAGCAATTGCGAAAGAGCAAGCCCGAATTAAGAGTACTTGGGTTCAGGCAAACTCAGAGCAAGCAAATAAGTTGAACGATTTATTACCAAACCCGATTTCGCGCGAATACAGCTTGGAAGAATTATTACGCAGACCCGAAATTGGATATAAAAACATTTCTGAATTAGATCCTGAGCACGTTACTCGAGAAGATGTCGCTGAGCAGATAGAAGTTCAGACAAAGTACGCAGGATATATCTCACGTCAACAAGATGAGATAGATAAGCTGCGTAAGAATGAAAATACTGTGATACCAGATGATTTTGATTATGAACAAGTATCGGGCTTGTCGAATGAAGTGAAGCAAAAGTTGATGACTCAGAAGCCTACAACGATTGCTCAAGCTTCGCGCATTCCTGGCGTAACACCTGCTGCTATCTCACTTGTTCTGGTATTCATGAAAAAAGCGAGTATGAAGCGCGCAATATCTGTGAAAGAGACGAATTAGTTGTGGGCCAGATTAATACCGAAGGGTTTTCTGAACGTCTGTTAGACGCTGCAGGTGAAATCGGCATAGAGCTAAGTGTTCAGAACGCAGATAAGTTAGTTGAGTATGTTTCACTACTGTATCGATGGAACTCCACTTACAACTTAACAGCGATTCGCGATCCGAAAGAAATGTTGGAGCGCCATATTATTGACTCGTTAAGCGTTGTTCCATTTATCACTGAGTCAGAAATCATGGATGTGGGTACTGGACCTGGTTTACCTGGTATTCCTCTTGCGCTACTGTTTCCCAATAGCCAATTTACCTTGGTCGATAGCAATATCAAAAAAACGCGATTCTTGACGCAAGCAGCGATTACTCTGGGGTTAAAAAATGTCGAGGTACTGCATACGCGAATAGAAAAACTTGCTGGTAAGCGTTTTTTCCCCGCCATAATTTCCAGAGCATTTACTGCTGCAGAAAATTTTGCCAGTTTATGTGGCCCTTGTTTATCAGAAAATGGAAAGCTTCTTGCTATGAAAGGAAGCGAAGTGGAAAATGAAGCAAGTGCACTATCGTCAGAGTATGTTTATCAAGATGTGATAAAGCTAACTGTCCCTGGTTGTGATGCACAGCGTCATTTACTTATTATAGAAAAAGCAAAAACATCAAACTAAGTAAGAAATAGGTAAGCCCGTGGCTCAAATCTTTGCAGTAACTAATCAAAAAGGCGGTGTAGGAAAAACGACTACCAGCGTTAATTTAGCCGCGTCTTTGGCAGCCACAAAGCGAAAGATCCTTTTGATTGATCTTGATCCCCAAGGCAATGCGACGATGGGGTGCGGCATTATGAAGAATGAATTAGATCGCACTGTCTATGATTTACTAACGAAAAAAGCCAAATTTGAAGAGGTTGTTGTAGAAACGACACATGGGCAATTTGATGTTTTACCAGCAAATGGCGATTTAGTGGCTGCAGAGGTTGAGTTACTAAATGAAATTGGTCGAGAGCACCGTCTCCGCTTGGGTTTAAATGAAGTACGTACTAACTACGACTTTATTGTTATAGACTGCCCTCCATCATTAAATATGTTGACGGTGAATGCCTTATCCGCAAGTGATGGCGTGATCATACCGATGCAATGCGAATATTACGCATTAGAAGGTTTGGCAGCCCTTATGACTACAATTGAGCAGATTCGTGAAACGATAAACCCTGATTTAAAAATTTCAGGGATTCTACGCACCATGTACGACCCTCGTAATAGTCTAACTAAAGATGTATCAGAGGAGTTAGAAGAGTACTTTGGTGACCAAGTCTACAAGGTAGCGATTCCTCGAAATGTGAGACTAGCAGAAGCTCCTAGCCATGGTATGCCAGCACTGTATTATGATAAATCGTCCAGAGGTGCCCTAGCTTATTTAGCTTTAGCTGGCGAAATCGTTCGACGTTCTAAGAAAAAAACACAGCCTAATTTGATGGCTGTATAAGAGGAAGTAAATTGGCTAAGAAGCGGGTAATCGGTGAAAAAGGGCTTGGAGCTCTTTTGAAAGGCTCAAATGTAGAAGCCTTAAAAAAATCGACTCATGACGAAAAGCATCTTCGAGAGATCCCTGTCGAGTTGATCCAGCGTGGTAAGTATCAGCCACGCCGCGACATGGACCAACAAGCGCTTGAAGAGCTAGCGGAATCGATTCGACAGCAAGGTATTATGCAGCCGATTGTTGTTCGTCCTATCTCGGAGAGTAAGTTTGAGATTATCGCAGGTGAGCGCCGCTGGAGAGCCTCACAAATTGCAGGTTTAGATCGCGTTCCTACAATTGTTCGAGATGTGCCAGACGAAGCTGCTGTAGCTATGGCATTGATCGAAAACATTCAACGTGAAAACTTAAATGCGATGGAAGAGGCAATTGCATTGCAACGTTTGCAAGATGAATTCGATCTTACGCAACAAGAAGTCGCTGAGGCTATTGGCAAATCTCGTTCAACGGTTACAAATTTATTGCGACTGATGAATTTGAACGATGATGTGAAATTAATGCTAGAGCATGGCGACTTAGAAATGGGCCACGGTCGGGCATTGTTAGCGTTAGCCGAAGAAGATCAGTTAGCTGCCGCGAATCAAGTAAATAGTCGATCGATGTCAGTTAGACAAACCGAAGCGCTCGTGCGAAAAATGTTAGAAGCGCCAGCGACGAAAAAAGCAACAAAAGCAGAGAAAGACCCCAATATCTTGCGCCTTGAAACAGATCTCTCTGAGAAGCTTGGTGCAAGCATTGATATTGCTCATGGTAGAGGTGGAAAAGGTAAGTTAGTGATTTCGTACAACTCTCTCAATGAGTTAGACGGCATCCTTTCCCACATAAAATAATAAGAACATCGGCTAAACCGTTAATGGGCAACGAAAAAACTTTATAACGAAAATTATCAATCTAACTTTAATTCGCACTGCCAAGTGTTGAATGGTAGGGGTATTTACCATACAATTGCCGCGCTTTTTTATAGTGCGGAAAAGAACCGTTTTAGGGCGTCGTATTCGCTGTTCGCCCAATAAATATTTGGAGTTGAAAATTAAAAAGCCACCATTGATCCAATATTTTGGAATTCAGTGCTTGGTCATGGCCATCTCAGTCATCAGTTTTTACCTGATTTCTGGTGAGAATAGTGCCTTGTCAGCCTTTATAGGAAGTGTGGTTTTTATTATTCCTCAGCAATATTTTGCATTTAAGTCCTTCAGATATATGGGGGCAAGAGCAGCGGCCAAAACAGTTCAGAGCTTTTACAGTGCGGAAAGTTCCAAATTGCTATTAATCGCAATGGGATTTGCTCTGGTATTTTGTTTTTATAAACAAGTAGATGTATTTGCGTTAATGACGACTTTTATTGTGCTCGTCTTAACTAATGGGATCTATCCGCTGTTAACAGCCAAATAGACCTTAAACAAGTTTCTTAAAAGTAAGTGTAGGCCCTTAACTATGGCAGGTGAAAACCCAACAACTACCGAGTATATCCAGCACCACTTAACCAATCTCACGTATGGTAAGTTGCCCGCTGGTTACGAACGTTACGATGGTACTGTTTTAGAAGCAGATACTTGGACAATGGCGCACGGCTCAGCAGAAGCTTCTGCTATGGGCTTTAATGCGTTTCACGTGGACAGTTTGGCATGGTCTTTTGGACTAGGTGTCATTTTCTGCGCGTTGTTCGCTCTCGTAGCAAAATCTGTAACTTCTGGTGTTCCAGGACGTCTTCAAAACTTTGTTGAGATTATCGTTGAATTTATCGACAACAATGTTAAAGACATGTTCCATGGTCGTAATCCTTTGGTTGCTCCGCTTGCCCTAACGATTTTCGTTTGGGTATTCCTCATGAACTTGATGGACCTTGTTCCAGTGGACGTTGTTCCTTCGTTGATGATGGCCTTAGGTGTTGAGTATCACAAAATTGTTCCGTCTACGGACCCTAACATCACGTTAGGAATGGCGGTCGCTGTCTTTATCTTGATGCTGTACTACTCAATCAAGATCAAAGGTCTGGGTGGGTTTGTTAAAGAATTGACAATGCATCCATTCAATCACTGGTTATTTATCCCAGTAAACTTGTTCATGGAACTGGTTGGTTTGTTGGCAAAACCTTTCTCTTTAGGTTTGCGACTATTCGGTAACATGTATGCAGGCGAAATGATCTTTATTTTGATCGCCGTTATGTACAGCGCGGGACTATTTTTTGGTCTGTTTGGTGGCTTCTTACAACTAGGTTGGGCGATTTTCCATATTCTAGTTATCACTCTTCAGGCGTTCATATTTATGGTTTTAACCGTGGTTTACTTGAGCATGGCTCACGAAGACCACTAAACGAGTTTTACTCACTTCATTTTTAAATTGAAATCTAAAAGATAGGAGAAAAAAATGGAACTAGTAATCATTGCAGCTGCAATTATGCTTGGTTTGGGTGCACTTGGTGCAGCAGTAGGTATGGGTCTTCTAGGCGGCCGTTTGCTTGAAGGCACAGCGCGTCAGCCAGAGCTTGGCCCAATGCTACAAGGTAAGATGTTCTTACTTGCTGGTTTGATCGATGCTATTCCAATCATCGGTGTTGGTATTGCTATGTACTTGATCTTCGTAGTTGCTCCAGGTGTTGGTGCTTAATCCATTAAGGTTTAAGTATTTCTGACTAAGTAAACCGGCAACAAAGCGAGGTTATTGGTGTGAATCTTAATTACACACTTATAGGACAAATAATCTTCTTCGCTGTTTTCGTGTTGTTTTGCATGAAATATGTATGGCCGCCAATCATGGCTGCCATGCAAGAGCGTGAAAAGAAGATTTCCGATGGTTTAGCTGCAGCTGACCGTGCTTCAAAAGATTTGGAACTTGCTCAACAAAAAGCAGATGAAGAATTGAAAGAAGCAAAAACTAAAGCAGCTGACCTTATTGAGCAAGCGAACAAGCGTGCTAGCCAAATCGTTGACGAGGCTAAAGAAACTGCAAAAACTGAAGGCGATCGTCTTCTGAATGCAGCGCAAGCAGAAATTGAGCAAGAAAAGAATCGTGTACGTGAAGAACTACGTGCAGAAGTATCAGCAGTTGCATTAGCAGGTGCAGAAAAGATTCTTGGTGCAGAAATCGATGCAAGCAAGCACAGCGCGTTACTAGACCAGCTTGCCTCTGAAATTTAACTATTGAGAGTGGATGATGGCAGAGTCAATCACGATTGCCCGACCTTACGCTAAAGCTTCATTTGAAGCAGCAAAAGCAACTGATAGCCTTGACGCTTGGTCAAGTATGCTAGCAGCAGCTTCTGCGGTAGCGAAGGAAGAGAATATGGTTGTTGTTCTCGATCACCCTGCACTAACTAGCAAAGCGAAAGCCGATACATTTTGTGATGTATGCGGCGATGCTTTGAATCAAGAAGCGCGTAACCTGATTCACGTATTATCAGAAAACAATCGCATTGCATTGTTGCCTGAGATTTCAGAGTTATTCGAAGCTTTTAAAGCGCAACTTGAGCAGTCAGTAGACGTAGAAGTAGAAAGTGCATACGACTTGGGTAGTGAACAACAAGAGAAGCTGGCACAAGCATTGAGCAAGAAACTAGATCGTAAAGTAAACCTATCAACAACGACCAATGAGTCATTGTTAGGTGGCGCAATTATTCGCGCGAACGACCTAGTTATTGATGCATCTGTGAAAGGCAAATTAGCCAAACTTGCAGAAGCAGTAAGTGCTTAGGTAGCGGATTCAGATTTGAGGATTTAAAAGCATGCAACAGCTAAACCCAGCTGAAATCAGCGAAATCATTAAGAAGCGCATCGAGCAGCTCGATGTTTCTTCTGAAGCCCAAAACGAGGGCACGATCGTCAGCGTATCTGACGGTATCGTTCTAGTTCATGGTCTTGCCGAAGTAATGTACGGTGAGATGGTTGAATTTGAAAACGGTGTTTACGGTATGGCGCTTAACCTTGAGCGTGATTCTGTAGGTGTCGTTGTATTAGGTGACTACAATGGCCTAGCAGAAGGTCAGAAAGTACGTTGTACTGGTCGTATTTTGGAAGTGCCAATCGGTGAAGCGCTTCTCGGCCGTGTTGTTGACGCACTTGGTAACCCAATCGACGGCAAAGGTCCTATCGAAACAAACATGACGGCTCCTATCGAAGTCGTTGCACCAGGCGTAATCGCGCGTAAGTCTGTTGACGAGCCAGTTCAAATCGGTCTTAAGTCAATTGACTCAATGGTGCCAATCGGCCGTGGTCAGCGTGAGTTGATTATCGGTGACCGTCAAACAGGTAAAACTGCGATTGCAATTGATGCAATCATCAACCAAAAAGGTACAGGCGTTAAGTGCATCTACGTAGCGGTTGGTCAGAAGCAGTCTTCTATCGCAGCAGTAGTACGTAAGCTTGAAGAGCACGGTGCAATGGATCACACCATCATCGTTGCGGCGGGTGCAGCAGATCCAGCAGCAATGCTTTTCTTAGCGCCATACGCTGGTACTACAATGGGTGAATACTTCCGTGACCGTGGTCAGGATGCATTGATCGTATTTGATGATTTGACTAAGCAAGCTTGGGCATACCGTCAAATTTCATTGCTTCTTCGTCGTCCACCAGGTCGTGAAGCATACCCAGGTGACGTATTCTACTTGCACTCACGTCTTCTAGAGCGTGCATCGCGAGTTAGTGAAGAGTACGTAGAGCAGTTCACTAATGGTGAAGTTAAAGGCCAAACAGGTTCTTTGACAGCACTACCAGTTATCGAAACACAAGGTGGTGACGTATCTGCATTCGTACCAACTAACGTAATTTCGATCACTGATGGTCAGATCTTCCTAGAAACTAACCTATTTAACGCTGGTATTCGTCCAGCGATGAACGCAGGTATTTCGGTATCTCGTGTAGGTGGTGCAGCTCAGACCAAAATTATTAAGAAACTTGGCGGTAACGTCCGTCTTGCACTTGCTCAATATCGTGAGCTTGCAGCGTTTGCTCAGTTTGCTTCTGACCTTGACGAAGCAACTCGTAAGCAATTGGAGCACGGTCAACGTGTAACAGAGCTTATGAAGCAGAAGCAGTATAGCCCGCAGAGCGTTGCTGAAATGGGTGTTGTACTTTACGCAGCCAATGAAGGTTTCCTTGATGATGTACCAGTGAACAAAGTTGTAGCATTTGAAGAAGCATTGCTTTCTTACATGAACGCTGAACAAGCTGATCTTATGAATAAGATCAATGAGAAAGGCGACTACAACAATGATATCGCAGACGGTATCAAGAGTTCTTTGGAGACATTTAAGTCTACCCAAACTTGGTAATTAGATGGGCTTGCCCGTTTAATCGAGTTTTTTAATCAGACTTTATAGGCAACTAACAATGGCCGTTGGTAAAGAAATACGAAATCAAATCTCTAGCGTTAAAAGCACGCAAAAGATTACTAGTGCAATGCAAATGGTTGCAGCTAGTAAAATGCGTAAAGCGCAAGAGCGTATGAGCCAGGGCAAACCGTACGCTGAGAAAATTCGTGCGGTTGTTAGCCACCTGGCAAATGCAACCCCAGAATATCATCACTTATATCTGAAAGATCGTGATGTTAAACGTGTAGGTTATATCGTTGTATCTACTGACCGCGGTTTATGTGGCGGCTTGAACGTTAATTTGTTCAAGAAAACACTAGCCGATATGAAGACATGGGCTGATCAAGAAGTCGAAGTGGACATTTGTGCCGTCGGCCAAAAGGCAATCTCATTCTTCAAAAGTTACGGCGGAAACGTAGTAGCGGCAGTTAGCGGTTTAGGTGAAGAACCTTCTGCGCATGAGTTGATTGGATCAATTAAAGTGATGCTTGACGCTTATGACGAAGGCAAGATCGACCGTCTTTATGTTGTATACAACGAATTTGTGACCACCATGACGCAGCAAGCTGAGTTACATCAGTTGCTACCTTTGAAGGCTTCTGGAGAAGAAGAGCTTCAACATCATTGGGACTACATTTACGAGCCCGACGCAAAAGCTTTGCTCGACGGATTATTGACTCGTTTTATCGAATCTCAGGTGTATCAGGGCGTTGTGGAAAACGCAGCATGTGAACAAGCAGCACGTATGATTGCAATGAAGGCCGCTACGGATAACGCGGGCGAAATGATCAACGAGTTGCAACTGGTTTACAACAAAGCACGTCAGGCAGCAATCACTCAAGAAATTTCTGAGATTGTTAGCGGTGCAGCTGCAGTTTAGCGCACAGCGATTAAGAGATTGATAAAGAATATATTTTTAACGAGGAACCGAACATGAGTAGCGGAAGTATCGTACAAATCATTGGGGCGGTAATCGACGTCGAATTCGCGCGCGATTCAGTACCTAATGTATATGATGCGTTGACTGTTGACGGTGGCGAAACCACTCTCGAAGTTCAACAGCAACTAGGTGATGGTGTCGTTCGTACCATCGCAATGGGTAGCACAGAAGGTCTTAAGCGTGGCCTTAATGTAGCAAACACTGGCGCTCCAATTTCTGTACCAGTAGGTACTGAAACACTGGGTCGTATCATGGACGTACTTGGTCGACCAATCGATGAGCGCGGTGAAATCGGTGAACAAGAGCGTATGCCTATTCACCGTAAAGCTCCTACTTACGCTGAGCAAGCGGCAAGTGCAGAGCTTCTAGAAACAGGTATCAAAGTAATCGACTTAGTTTGTCCATTCGCTAAGGGTGGTAAAGTTGGTCTGTTTGGTGGTGCCGGTGTTGGTAAGACCGTTAACATGATGGAACTTATCAACAACATCGCACTTAAGCACTCTGGTCTTTCAGTATTCGCAGGTGTTGGTGAGCGTACTCGTGAGGGTAACGACTTCTACCACGAGATGCAGGAAGCGGGCGTTGTTAACTTAGAGACTCCTACAGACTCTAAAGTAGCAATGGTTTACGGCCAGATGAATGAGCCACCAGGAAACCGTCTGCGTGTAGCGCTAACTGGTTTGACGATGGCTGAGAAGTTCCGTGACGAAGGTAAAGACGTTCTACTATTCGTAGACAACATTTACCGTTACACACTTGCAGGTACTGAAGTATCAGCACTTCTAGGTCGTATGCCTTCAGCGGTAGGTTACCAGCCAACACTAGCAGAAGAGATGGGGGTTCTTCAGGAACGTATCACTTCTACTAAGACTGGTTCGATCACTTCTATTCAAGCGGTATACGTACCGGCGGATGACTTGACTGACCCATCACCAGCAACAACGTTCTCTCACTTGGACGCAACGGTTGTATTGAGCCGTGACATCGCTTCTAAGGGTATCTACCCAGCGATTGACCCACTTGACTCAACTTCACGTCAGTTGGATCCATTAGTAATCGGTAACGAGCACTATGAAGTTGCTCGTGGTGTTCAAACAGTTCTTCAGCGTTATGCAGAATTGAAAGACATCATCGCGATTCTTGGTATGGACGAGCTTTCTGAAGAAGATAAGCAAACTGTTGCACGTGCTCGTAAGATTGAGCGTTTCTTGTCGCAGCCTTTCCACGTTGCTGAAGTATTTACTGGTTCTCCTGGTAAGTATGTGTCTCTTGCAGATACTATCCGTGGTTTCCAAGGCATTCTTAACGGTGAGTTCGATGACCTTCCAGAACAGGCGTTCTACATGGTTGGTTCTATCGATGAAGCGATCGAGAAAGCGAAGGACATGTAATCTGAGTTATTAGTGTCGTGATAATTATTACTACACTGATTTCTACCGGAGAAGACCTATGGGTACAACTGTACAATGCGACATCGTAAGCTGCGAAGAACAGCTTTTTTCTGGCTCTGTTGAGCTAGTGATTGCGTCAGGTGAGTCTGGTGATTTAGGTATCGCTCCAGGCCACGCAGCGTTGATGACTAGTCTTAAACCTGGTCCAGTACGCGTCGTTAAAGAAGGCGGTGAAGAAGAGGTTTTCTATGTCACTGGTGGTTACCTTGAGGTACAACCAAACGTAGTAACTGTTCTTTCAGATACTGCTCAACGTGCTGATCACATCGATGAAGCGGCCGCCCTTGAAGCGAAAGCTGAAGCGGAACGTGAATTTGCTAACTTAAAAGGCGACATGGACTATGACCGTGTTGCTTTGCAGCTAGCAGAAGCGACAGCTCGTTTGAGAGCGGTACAATACATTCGTAGAAAGTAATTTTCAGCGAGTGCTAAAAAAGGCAGCTATAAGGCTGCCTTTTTTATTTAAGAAAAAATAATTGTGAGCGGATCAAAGTTTAAAGTTCACGCTACACTTAATTTTATTAACTAGAAAATCATGGAAGTGGTTATGGATTTACATGTTGTAGTATTGGCCGCGGGAAAGGGCTCTAGAATGAAGTCTGCAAAACCAAAAGTTTTGCACGAATTGGCCGGAAAGCCGATGCTTGAACACGTTTTAGATACGGCACAACGGTTAAATCCAACAAGTCTTCATGTAGTAATCGGACATGGGGCTGATCAAGTACAGAAAGCATTTTCTAATTCTCCATTTCCAATCAATTGGGTTCAGCAAACCGAGCAACTTGGCACAGGTCACGCCGTGGCTCAGGCTGCTGTTAACATAACTTCCGATTCCAAAGTACTCGTATTGTACGGCGATGTGCCACTAATTGGTGTAGATTCGCTTACTGAGCTAGTAGAGATGGCTGATGAAGAAACGCTTGCGCTACTTACTATGGAGCTAGCCGATCCAACAGGTTATGGTCGAATCGTTCGTAATATCGCGCAAGAAGTAACTGCGATTGTCGAGCAAAAAGATGCAACTGACGAACAGCTAGCGATCCAAGAAGTAAATACAGGATTCATGGCATTCAGTTCGAATAATATGAATGTATGGCTTCCACAACTTAGGGCTGATAATGCACAAGCAGAATACTACCTGACTGACTTTGTTGCTTTAGCGGTTAATCAAGGAAAAGAAGTTGAAGCGTGTTTTCCGAATTCTCCAGAAGAAGTTCAAGGCGTAAATGATCGCTTACAACTGTGTGAACTTGAATGTTGGTATCAATCCCAACTTGGTGAAGCCTTGTTAAGAAACGGCGTGAGCCTATTTGATCCAAACCGTATTGATATCCGTGGTACTTTGGCCTGTGGTCAAGACGTAACAATCGATTTAAATTGTATCTTTGAAGGCAATGTTTCAATAGAAGACAACGTTTCAATAGGTCCTAATTGCTTGATTAAAAACACTACTATTGCCTCAGGTACGGTTATCAAAGCGAATTCAGTCATCGAGGACTCTATTGTTGGATCGGATTGCGATATTGGCCCCTATGCTCGACTCCGCCCCAGAACTAAGCTTTCTGACAACGCTAAAATCGGTAATTTTGTCGAAACGAAGAAAGCAAATATTGGCGAAGGTTCGAAAGTGAATCACTTGAGCTATATCGGAGACGCAGAGATTGGCGCGGGTGTAAATATCGGTGCAGGCACGATCACCTGTAACTATGACGGTGTAAACAAATACCAAACAGAACTTGGCGATGATGTGTTTATTGGTTCGAACTCGTCTCTCGTCGCCCCAGTAAAAATTGAGAAGGGTGCAACGGTAGGTGCAGGTTCTGTCGTGACAAAAAATGTCGATGAATATCAACTCGCTGTAGCGCGAGGTAAGCAAGTAAATATTTCCAATTGGAAAAAACCAACGAAAAACTAGGTTTTCTCAAGGAACGAGTATAAATAAGGGTTTCAAGTATGTGTGGCATTGTAGGAGCGATTGCTCAGCGTGACGTGGCTAATATCTTAGTCGAGGGTTTACGCCGCTTAGAGTATCGAGGTTATGACTCTGCAGGTGTAGCTGTGTTATCTCAAGACGGAGAATTTCAACGTGTACGTCGTGTCGGTAAAGTGAAAGCATTAGCCGACGCGCTAACAGAAACTCCTTGCTTAGGTGGTACTGGCATCGCACATACCCGTTGGGCAACACACGGTGAGCCTAATGAACAAAACGCCCATCCACACACATCAAGTAACGAAATTACCGTCGTACATAACGGGATTATCGAAAACTATTTGGACCTAAAAAAAACGCTCATTGGATTAGGGTATATTTTTACGTCCGATACCGATACCGAAGTAATTGCCCATCTTATTCATCATGAACGTAAAACTAGTTCCACTCTTCTAGAAGCATTCCGTCAAGCCATTCGTCAACTAGTCGGTGCATATGGAACCGTGGCAATGGAAACAGCAGATCCAGATAGATTGGTCGCAGCGCGTTCTGGTAGCCCACTCGTCATTGGTTATGGCATTGGAGAAAATTTCTTAGCGTCCGATCAGCTAGCATTACTTCCCGTTACGAATAGATTTGCCTTTCTTGAAGAAGGAGACATTGCTGAGCTAACTCGCCACAGCGTAACAATTTTTGATCTCAACGATGAACAAGTTGAGCGGGAAGTAAGCGAATCAGATATAACGCATGACGCTGGAGATAAGGGTAAATTCAAACACTACATGCTGAAGGAAATTTATGAGCAGCCTGTCGCTTTGAAGAATACTTTAAATGGACGCGTTGAAAACGGTGCAGTGTTAGCGAGTGCTTTCGGTAACAATGCTGAAGAAATTTTAAAGGATATTGATCACGTTCAGATCATTGCATGTGGCACGAGCTACCATAGTGGTATGGTCGCACGATATTGGTTTGAGCAATACGCTGGCGTGTCTTGTAATGTCGAAATCGCTTCTGAGTTCCGTTACCGCAAATCGTTTGTTTATAACAATGCTTTAATCGTAACTATCTCACAGTCTGGAGAAACAGCAGATACGCTAGCGGCCCTGCGTTTAGCGAAAGAACTCGGTTATAAATCGAGTCTCACTATCTGTAATGTTCCTGGTTCATCTCTAGTACGTGAATCAGATCTTGCTTACATGATGGAGGCCGGTGTTGAAATCGGTGTCGCTTCTACAAAAGCATTTACAGTTCAATTAGCTGGTTTACTTCTGTTAGTCGCAGCGATTGGAAAACATAAAGCGCTTAACCCAGACCAAGAAAAAGAGATCGTATCGGCACTACAATCGTTACCGAGTAAAATTGACCAAGCTTTAGAGATGGATGCGCAGATTAAACTGCTCGCTGAAGATTTTGCAGATAAACATCATAGTCTGTTCTTGGGTCGTGGAGATCAATATCCGATTGCAATGGAAGGTGCGTTAAAGCTTAAAGAGATCTCGTATATCCATGCAGAGGCCTACGCTGCAGGAGAGTTAAAACACGGTCCATTAGCACTTATTGATGCCGATATGCCGGTGATTGTGGTGGCACCTGATAACGATCTTATGGAAAAGCTTCATTCAAACGTGGAAGAGGTACGTGCTCGCGGTGGCTTGATGTATGTCTTCGCAGATAAGGCATCTAAGTTTGAAAGTGATGCAACAATGAAAGTATTAGATGTACCGCATTGTGACGACGCAATCGCTCCAATTCTCTACAGTGTGCCTTTGCAACTACTAAGTTATTATGTCGCAGTGATTAAAGGTACGGATGTAGATCAGCCTAGAAATTTGGCGAAGTCTGTAACGGTAGAATAGTTATGTTAGGTGGGCTGATTTGTGCTCACTTAGATTAGTTATCGCATCAAAAACATGAATAATTGATTGCTCATCGATCATATGAATGTCTTGCGTTTGAACATCCGATACTAGCTTATCAAAGGCATCGGATGTGCCATTAAGTGTGACGATTGGCATCTGTGACCAGTCTTTAAAATACCGATCCGTGATCTTATCAAAATACAGTAACTGTATATTTTGATGCCTGTTGTCTTTTTTGACTCGCTCGAAGCATTTCTCTAAATGCACTTTTTCCCCTTCTAGACGCTGAAGAAAGTGTTCTCCTTTTAGCAGCAATTTACCTGTAATGTGTTGCTTTGAATTATTGATTTCAGATTTTTCTTTAATCTGATTAAGGACATCCAATATGCCTTCTTTAGGTACTAATGATTCACTGATATACGTCAGTGAATATAGTTTTTTACAGGTTTTGTCAGCTTCATTGAGTTCGAGTGTGTGAGATATATCAGATCGACCGTTAGCATCACGTGACTTTTCTCTATACATCGCACGGTCTGCATGCTGTATTAGAGACGTGTAGTCTTTCCCGTCAGCAGGAAATGTTGATGAACCAATATTTGCACTGATCGAGATAGAGTAATCTTCATAAGCAATATTTTTTCTTAGCTCACTCGCATACCTTGCGAGAATGAATTTTAGTTTTGAGTTGTTTTTCAACTCAGATATGACAACCACGAACTCATCACCACCGATTCGAGCACATAAGTCTTCTTGACGAGTTAAAGCGCTGATTCGTTTTGCGATGCTCTTGAGTACTGCTTCCCCTACCTCATGCCCGTGTAGATCATTAATTGGTTTGAAGTTGTTCAGGTCAATAAACAAGATTGCGAACAAACGGTTTGATCTATGTGAACTACTGATGAGCATGTTCACGAATTCTTCGAGTTTGCGTCTTGTAGATAAGCCCGTTAACTGATCATGCGTCGCTTCCTTGACCAGCTTTTCGCGCAGCGAAACTTCTTTGCTAATGTCGCGCAAAACTCCGACAAATTTGTATTCACGACCATCTTTGTATTTAGAAATGGCTAAGTGAACCGATAGTGAATAGCCGTCTTTGTGTCATGCTTTGACTTCCCGGCCGATACCAATGATTTTAGCATCCCCTGTATCAAGGTAATTTTGAATATATTGATCATGATGTTTAGCTAAGTTATCAGCCATGAGCATGCTGACATTCTTATCTAAAAGTTCTTCTTCGCTATACCCCAATAATCGAGAGCAGCTTGGGTTTATTTGCGTAATTTTTCTCGTTCATCAATGATGATCAATGCGTCTACGATCGTTTGTAAGATCGCTTGTTGTTCACGTTTATACTTAGTGAGTTCTGCGCCTTGCTCAGTTGATTTTGTAAGAGAGCCCTTCGTAAAGGAACGCTTGACAAGAAAGAATAAAATGAGATGGCAAATGACCACGCTAGCGATAGCCACGTATAACAAGTTCGTGCCTAAAACGTGATGAGCTGCAACAAGCAGGCAAGTAACCGCGACGGTACTAAGAATGAGTAAATGCTTGATGCGTTTCAAAAACATATAACAGTTTTTCTGAGGATGAAGTCCTACTAGCGTAGTCGATAATTACTAATCTATTGTTCTACTGAGCCGAATAATAATGCAGTTAATCTCGAGCTTTCCAAACTAATAAACGGTTGTTGGCTGGCATGGCATGATCTTCTACGAGACTTAAATCATGGTCTTCCGCAAGTTGGTTGATCGTTTCAAAATCTCGAATTCCCATATGTTCACCCTGCTCTTTCAACCACACATCAAATTGAGCATTGCTATCACTAGTGTAACTGCCGTTGTAATTAAAAGGGCCGTAAACAAATACCATTCCTTTGTCATTAAGAAGTGATGGCAACAAGCTGAAAAATGCTTCAACTTCACTCTCGCTCATTATATGCAGTGTATTTGCAGTAAATACATAATCGTAGTGGTGGACCAATAGTTTTGGGTTAAATGAATTAACGTCTAGCTCGAATGGCGGAAGGAAGTTTTCGTGTTTGGACTCACTGACCCACTCTTCAATACCATCGTGGTACTCAACGCGGTCACTTGTTTGCCAAATTAGTGACGAAAACTTGCCTGACATATAAGCGCCGTGTTGCCCAGTGCCAGAGCCAATTTCGAGTAGATGGCCGCCTTGATCAACATAGGCTGATAGTGTGTCGCTAATGACGGCTTTGTTGTTTTCGCAAGACTGGGAAAAAGGTTTTGGCATTAAGGTCGCTCTACGGTCGTGGTTTTAATCTCAAGAGTCCGGCCCGTGTCATATACAAATTGCTCTTCTATAAAAGGGCTCGGTGTTTCGGGGAATGCATTCTGTTCTGCGTCTTGCCCTTTTCGGGTTTCTGTTTCTTCTCGTTCGATTTTCTTTTGCGATTCCTCGCGTTCTGCTACGCGTTCATATGCAGGTTTATCAGTCCCCTCACCGGAAAACTCGACACTCGTTTTGAGCGCACCAGCGATGGCTGCATCGGAGAGTTCTGGATTGTCAATAGACTCAAGCGACACGGTATCGATTGTTGATTTGGGTGTGAAGGTGAAGTCAAAATCGAACTCTTCATCGAAGCTTTCGTTGAAGTTGTCAAAACTGCCGAATTCACTATCCTCTGACAAGGCAATATTTTGTATGCTAAGGATGATCAAAAAGCAGAATAAACGAGTCATTATGTTCAATTCTATCTGTAGCTAGAAAATTTCAATCATAACAATTGTTGTCACGAGATGTTGAGGTACTCTCATGTTATTGGGTAGTGATATGGCGTATTACTTGCTTTTTGTGAAGACGATATATTATCGCGGAAGTATTTTTCCGTTCAAAAATTACATGGCATAGAAATTATGAAACCGTCTTACTTATTACCCGTTTTGCTTGTGACCGTATTAACGGCGTGTAGTTCAACTAATAATAGTGCACAAAACAATGAAGGCTTATGCGAAAGTAGTACTGGCGATTCCTATCCATGTGATGATTTAGAGATTCCTCAAACGGGCGCGAGTGATGGCGATTTTAGCTATGACACTGGTGGTGCTAATTTCAGATTGTTACATGAGTATACTGAGCAAATGGCTGGTAATTTGTACGATGATTTAGAGGGAGCTAAATTAAACGGCCTTATTTTGGTTGCGTCATTTGTATACTTTGATACGACTTTGCAAAAGACGAGTCATCTAGGTAATCAGCTTGCGGAATATTTTATTAATGATCTTCAGGCACTTGGGCTTCCTGTTAGTGATCATAAATTGAGAGCAACGATTCAAGTGAATGAGCTTGGAGATTTCGCATTATCGCGTGATTTAGATGAGTTGAATCCAAACTTAGTGATTGAATATGTTCTTACCGGCACACTCGTGCAAAGTGAGCGAGGCGTTGTGGTGAATGCACGTATTACGCATCACAAGACGAATAAGGTCGTTGCATCGACATCAAAGTTTTTGCCAAATATTGTTGTAGCGAATCTATAAGATCATCAATACTTGTCGAAAAATTTGCGGTGAGCGCAAAACTTAACCGCCTGTAACATGAATCGTTGGAGCTTGATGCCCTCGGGCATTATCCAATATGGCTTGACTTGCTTCTCTAGAAATAAATGCTTGAGCTGAAGAAACAACGGCTTTTGAACTAACGCCGATAATGCGCGCATTTACTATATATCCGCCTTGTTGTTGGGCTAAGGTGCCTGCGATAACAAACTGAATTGGAAGATTTTCAGCAAGTTTGTTCGGATCTTTACTGAAGAAAAAATCACCTAAGTTGGTTACCTGAATATCACTGGTAGATTTGAAATCAATGACAGGAATACCAAATTTGTTTACTTCATGTATGAGTGATTCTGATATTTGTAAGCCAAGTAAGTTTGTTTCTTGATAGTTGCTGTCGAGCAATACAAAGGAACTAACTGCGATGGGGGTTTTGTCATTGACGAAACTTAGATTAGCCATCAAATCTTGTATTAAGCCGCGAACAAAATAGTTTACGTCTTTATGTAAAGGCTTGATTGGATGAGGTGTGCCTTCTGTAGTTTTGGTTCGCTGCCCTAAATGTTCTTGTTGCTCTTCACTAAATGAAACGCTGGCTTGTGTTGATGGCGATAATGTTGAGGTCTCTTTATCTTTTGTTTCTACTTCATCAGTATTTGCAATGGCTACAGATTGGCTGAGAGTGAGTAAACCAACACATAAGTGCTTTGAAAGAAAGCGTGGAAGAATGAGTCGCATATCTGTTATCCCTTAGTAAATACCTTGGTAAAGACTGCCAGCTTGATTAGAGGTGCTTGGTGTTGAGCCTGCCCACATCATTCCGATAGGAATGGTATCTGTGGCAGCGGCTACAACTTTTCGACTTGAGACATCAATAAGACGAATATTTACAACGACCGATTGGCCTTGCCTATAGTACGTTCCTGTCAGAAAGTAGTTAGCATCCAAAGTGAGATCTAAATCTTTAAGCGTTCTGGTTAACATGACATCTTGATCATCTGTCATATGAATCGTTTTGGTTGTTTTAAATTCAATAACATCTAAACCAGACTGCGCGGCAAGAGTAACTAAGCTTTCTTGAAGTTGTTGCCCTAAGACACTGGCTGGTGGGCGGTTTTTGCCACTTAATTCAGTGATGGGCAAGATAGTGCCGACAGCTACACTTTGACCAAGTGTTAATTCGTCTGATGATGTTAGCAATAATTGGCGAGTTAATTGTTCGACGTGATGATGCAAAGAGCGCTGCGTTTGCTCTAAATCGCTCGTAAATAGACTGTTTTGCGATGTATTCGCGCATGCACTGAGAAGCAAAGTGAAGATTGCTGCAATATAGGCATATAAGGGCATAATGAAGTGCCTGTATGATCAAGTCGGTTTTTATAAAATAACGAGTTAGTGAAAAAGCAAAGCTAATGCCAAGTTAGTTTTTGCAATATTTAAACAAGAGAGAGTGCTGTTTGGCGACTAATTTAATAACAAAAGAAGGGTATTTGGCTTTAAAAGAAGAGCTAGATTATTTATGGCGAGAAGAAAGACCTGAAGTCACCAAAAAAGTTAATTGGGCGGCTTCTCTGGGCGATCGATCGGAGAATGCAGACTATCAATATAATAAAAAACGTTTGCGTGAGATTGATCGTCGCGTTCGATTTTTGCGAAAGCGCATCGAGGCGCTTCGAGTTGTCGAATACGCTCCAGAACAAGAAGGTAAGGTTTTTTTTGGCGCATGGGTTGTTGTAGATAATGATGACGGGGAAGAAAAAAAGTTTCGCATCGTTGGTGTCGATGAAATTTATGATCGACATGACTATATCTCGATTGATTCTCCAATGGCTCGCGCACTGCTTTCAAAACAAGTTGATGATGAGGTTGACGTACGCACGCCTACTGGCACCAATACTTGGTATGTTGTATCAATTTCTTATCCTAGTTAAGCGTTGACCTCTTATTCTTCCTGACTATGCTTATTGCCGTTGGCCTATATCGAATTTAGGTCTGAGACGTCAGTTCTTATTGATAACTAAATACAGATGAGCTCCATGAGGCGTGGTCTAGGCAAGGTTTCTTTCCCATTTTTGTTTGTATTGATGATGCAACTGTCTTGCGTTGCCGTAGCTGAGCAGGATGATGCTTTCGATTGGATTGCTGTGACGCTAGATAATGATCTTTTTGTCGGCAATGACAATGGGTATACAAATGGTTTTTATGTCACAGCACTCGATTTATCTGATAACAAAGGATATGTGCCCGCGAACGATTTTTGGGTATGGCCGCTGTTATGGACTCTAGGTGACTCAGAGGTTGAAGGGGCTGTTAATGTTTATTCTATTGGCCAAACTTTGTTATCTCCGAGTGATATTACGATCGAAGTTCCTGCAGAAAATGAATTGCCTTATGCAGGACTTTTGACATTTTCCAATACGTATTTAACTGCAAATGTGAATACTGCTGATCGTATTTCGACAACCATAGGCATTATTGGTCCGTGGGCTTTAGGTGAAGAAACACAAAAAACTGTACATAAAGCTATTGGAGCAGATGAACCTCAGGGTTGGGACACTCAGTTAGAAAATGAATTGGTATTTCAGTTTCATCGCTCCAGAGCATGGAGGCAGTTGCACTTCAATGATGGCCGTACCGATATTATTACGGCTGCTTCGATAGAAGCTGGGACTATAAGTAGCTCTGTCGAGGGCATGATTGCACTGCGATTCGGGCAAGAGTTAGAGAGATCTTTTCCAACAACATTGTTATCAAGTTCAAGACTCTCTAATCCAGTCGCAGCCAATCAAGGTTGGTTTTTTTATCTCGGATTGAATACGGGATATTTGTTTAATCGAATTTTTACCAACGGCAATACCTTTCGAAACAGTCGTTCTATCCCATATGACAAAGAATACTTAGGTGCGTCGGCTGGGCTTACTTTGGCGTATCAGAATTGGGCATTTACGATGGCGTTTTCTGATTCAAATATAATTGCCAATAGTAGAGATGATGAGGCTCTTGAGAATCTAACGAGATTCGGAACCTTCACTATTGCATGGCGTATTTAAATCTCGATCGGATTTAAGGGCGTTTTAATCGCCTACATATTTCCATGTTGCGTCACCTTCATTGCAAAACCGATATTTTCCGCTCAGCATTGCGCTTTTATCATCCAAGATAGAAAGTGATAATACGCGACACCTTGTATTTTGATCAGAGGGTGAGTCGAAAGGAACTGCGACGAGATCAAGCGATGCGTCAGAATAATGAAAGTTCGCTGGCTCCCCGTCTGCTTTGTTATCTAGCGTATCGAATATGTCGTTAGCAATCGCACTGCGTTGTGATGTTGATAGCTCAGCTAATGGAGCTTTAGAAAGTTGCCAGCGATTTCCATTCTCACATAAGGTCCAAAGCATTGTTTGGAAGCGACTATGTTTTGCAGATTTTACGGCAAATTTGACGCGACGACAGGATGTGTCACCTTGTTTGTAGTCCGCAATAATCTTGAATAAAGCTCTAGAACCTTTTTTGCTTTTCCATTCTGCTTTTTCTAATTGTTTGTAGTTGTTAAGGCCGTTCACAACGAATGCTTTCAAAGAGTCTTGCTCTTCGTCATTGAGAGAGCCAATCTCAGTGCTGGATAGAAAATTAATGTTTGACGCTGCGCCCGTCATTGAGAACAGTAAAGAGATAATAAAGATATAAGTACGCATAGGTATGGCTCCCATGTCATCAAACATTGGCTTTGAGGTTTGTAGTAAGCATTATAGCTTGAAGAATAATCACGGGCAGTAGTTATGCGTGATATTTTTGAGTGAGGCAAATTAGGTTGAAGCGCCTAGGGAAAACTCGTATCGTTCCGGCCATCAGTGCAAACATACCTTTATTTGTTAAGCGTATGTGATTTGCACAGTTCAGACGACTTTACACGAGAAAACATCATGAACAGAAAGCTACAACAAATAGGCGAGTTAGTATTTAAACAAGTAGATAACTTAGGCTTTCAGCTTGACAGCATGGGAGTTGAAAATCAGATCAATCGACATACACTGATTGCTGCGATTTTTGCAGGACAAAAACGTGTTGAAGGCGAAGTAGATAGCTTAAAAGCACGCGCGGAAAGTACGAAAGCAAACGTTGAAGAGACATTTTCTGTTGCTGAAAAGCTAGCAAAAAGTGGCTTCGAATTAGTTACCTTTCCCGCGACTTACGCGTTTAAGCGAGTAAAACGCGCGGCATAATTAGCATTTTTCAAATGTTTAAGCAGGTGTAGAAACTTCTATTCCTGCTTGTTCATTTTTAATCTCATTCCCTTCTACGATATCAATTTCAGGCAACTCAAGGGTCACAATCAAACCTGGTTCATTATCGCCAAGTTTAATTTCTCCTTGATGCAGTTCGACAACCGCTTGTACAAGACTCAAGCCTAAGCCATTCCCCGGTTGAGAGCGGCTTTTAGCAACACGATAAAAGCGATCAAAGACTTTGGATCGTTCTTCTTCAGGAATACCAATACCAGAATCTGCAATAGACAACCTTACTAGCTTATCGTGGAGATCGAGCTCAATGGATATATCTCCATCATTGGGCGTGTATTTGATTGCGTTATCGATCAAGTTGCTGACAGTTTGAAAGATTAGGTCTTTGTCACCGTGGATTTCGATATCTTTTTGAACCCTTATGCGAAGCGTTTGTTGTTTGTCTTCAGCAACCAATTCATAAAGCTCTGCCGAATCTAACAGTAGGTTGGATAGATTAAAGCGTTTAAAGTTATCAGTACGACCACCCATTTCTAGGCGTGCAATGCGCAGCAGTGCATTGAAGGTGGCAAGTAACTGGTCTGCTTCGGCAACAGCACTCGCGACGAGCTCTCTTTGATCTTCGTTTTCTACTTTTAATAAAGTATTTTCTAACTTATTTCTAAGTCGGGTAAGAGGTGTTCGAAGGTCGTGCGCAATATTATCTGAGACGTGCTTAATACCTTCCATCAATTGAAAAATGCGATCCAGCATTTCGTTCAGGTTACGCGCGAGTTGGTCAAAATCATCATTGGTTCCGCGATCGGGTATGCGCAATGATAAGTTGCCCTTCATAATTTTCTGGCTGGTTTGGTTGATAATTTCAACGCGACGAGCCGTACTTCGGCTCATCATAGCGCCGCCGATCATTGCCAGCATAAAGGTGATCGCCATGCCCAAGTTTATCGCGCGTTCAACAAGCTCTTTAACAGCCATGAACTCGTTGACATCACGGCCTACTAGTAAGCGCAAGCCTCCAGGCACAATGAACACACGTGCTCGAGCTGGCCGATCAAGCTCATTGTGCCAGCCTAACTCTTCATTAAGTGTAAAGTTGAGCCAGCCCTCTTGAACTTCGCCTTCTTCTGGCCACTTATCTATATTGCCTGCGAGTTTGATGAAATCACGCGCAGTAAATAAATAGATCGCTTTGCCGTTAGGATCACGTGCTACACGCTCTCGAATGACACTGATTAAGCCATTCAAACCTTGGCGTTGATATTGTTCTGCCAGACCGACTATTTCAGCTTCGATGGTTTCGTCTGTTTGGCTCGACATATACCCAGCGGTTGCCCAGTAAATAAAGCCCATTAGAATAAAAACAGACGTGGCGAAAAGTACCATGTACATAATCGCCAGCTGAAATGTAGGGGTTCTTAGTAGACTAAGAATCTTCACTCAAAATGTATCCCGCACCACGAACGGTTTGAAGTAGCTGCTTAGGAAAATCTTTGTCGATTTTTGAGCGTAAGCGGCTGATATGAACGTCGATGACGTTTGTTTGTGGATCGAAGTGGTAATCCCACACTTGCTCAAGAAGCATTGTGCGCGTCACGACTTGCCCAGCATGCTTCATTAAGTATTCAAGTAAACGGAATTCACGTGGTTGGAGATCTATTTTCTGGCCAGCACGTTTAACGGTACGTGCGAGTAGATCCATTTCTAGATCAGCCACTTGTAGATGGGTGACTTGTTCAGAACCTGAGCTAGCACCACGACGCTCAAGTGCTTCAAGTCGTGCTAGTAATTCAGTGAAGGAGAATGGTTTTGTTAGGTAGTCATCACCGCCGCCACGAAGTCCTTCAACGCGATCATCAACATCGCCTAGCGCGCTCAAAATCAGAACAGGGGTTTTGTTACCTGTTGCACGGATCGTTTTGATGATTGATAAACCATCCATGCCCGGAAGCATTCGATCGATAATCATTACGTCGTAGCTTTCGCTTGCTGCTAATAGCAAGCCCTCTTTTCCGTCGGCGCAGTGGTCGACTACATTGTCACTTTCTTTAAGGCCATTGACCAAATAGGAGGCAACGTCTTTATCGTCTTCGATTACTAGAACGCGCATTACTTACCTCTACTTTAGATTTCTGTTTTGCTTAACGAGCTCGTAAGCTTCTTTTATTTGTTGTGTTTTTTCTGTTGCAAGCTTCATCATTTCTTCGGGTAAGCCTTTCGCTACCAACTTGTCCGGATGATGTTGGCTCATTAATCGCCGATATGCTCGCTTAAGTTCTTGGTCAGAGCAGTCTTGGTTTACACCAAGTACCTCATATGCTTCATCAATTTTGGAAGCATGAACTTCGGTTTCAAAGCCTTGATTACTATGGTGGAAGCGTTGTTGAGCCACGGCCATAGCAAGAAGGTGTTCGAACTGTTGACGGTTAAAGCCGAGAATCTCAGCAAGCTCCATTAAAATCGCTTGCTCGTTTGCGTGAAGTTCACCGTCAGCGAGTGCCGTAGCAATCTGAATTTCGATGAACATCTGCAGTAAGTTTCTTCGACGTCCGCATTCTTGTTTAAGCTGCTCTGCAACCGCTTTGTAGTCGAAGCTGGCTGACTTTCCTTGAGTAAACAATGATTGTGCTGCTTTTTGCTGCTCATTGTTTAATTGCATTCGAGACATGGTGTTCTGAGCAACACTAATCTCATCTTGACTTACAATTCCATCTGCTTTGGCAACGTGCCCCATAATTGAGAATGTTGCGCCAAAGAATGCTGCTTGGATATCTTCTGTTGAAAGGTCATCAGGGGCAAAGTTTTCAATGCCGGCTAAGCCTTTGTCAAAGCTATGCCCAATTGCTGCGCCGAGTACTGCTCCAATGGGACCTGATACGGCGAAACCAAGTGCCCCGCCTATTAGTTTTCCCCACCAACTCATTTGCAAACCTATTTAAACTGCATTAACTGAAAATACCGAACTTACATGGTTTTAACACAAGCGTAATTTTACACGTTAATTAAAGCTTCGTAACCACGCCAGAGAGCTAACTGTGTCTGTTTTTGGCAGATATTCTGCACTAACAAATCCTGTGTACTCATTCTGGTCTAGAAAATTGAATGCTTTTTCAAAATCAATGTCGCCAGTGCCTGGTTCGTGTCGGCCAGGGCTGTCGGCAAATTGTACGTGTTGAATGTGTGGCCAGATAGATTTCAAACTTCTTTCTAAATCGCCGTGCATGATGTGCATATGATAGAGGTCGAATTGAAAGTAAACGTTTGTGTGTTGAACTTGATCAATTAATGACTGGCTCTTTTCGAGGGTATCGAGGTAGAAACCAGGCATATCGACTTTAGAGTTAATTGCTTCGACTAGTAGTTTTATTCCGGCTGATTCGAGCGCACTTGCTGCGTAGTGAATATTTTCCAGCCAGCATGATTCAGCTTCTTCTTCACTCAAATCGTTTGGTTTTAAGCCTGACAGGCAATTGAGTTGTTTGACGTTTAATTGTTCGGCGTAATGAATGGCTTGATCAACATCTCGTCGAAATTCGTCTTTACGATCAGGTAGGCATGCGATGCCTCGCTCCCCTTTTGACCAGTCGCCGGGAGGCAAGTTGAACAAGACTTGTTCTAGATTGTTATCTTGCAATCTTGAGACAAGATCTTGAGCGGAATAATCATAAGGAAACAAATACTCTATGTAGCGAAAGCCATTGTCTTTCGCTGCTTTAAAACGATCAAGAAAGTCATGTTCTTGAAATAGCATGGTGATATTGGCCGCGAATTTAGGCATTTTCTTTGTTCTCAGCAAAGTGCGATGTATTGTTGAGGCGTTCGAGTTCTACCATTAATCCGCTATGGTCGATGTTCTCTTTGCCATGAGCGATTAGCGACAGATAGCCGTCATGCGTGCGTTGTGACAGGGGTAGGGTCAAACCTTGTAATCGAGCTTCATCGAGTATGGAGCGCATGTCTTTTAATTGAACACGGCTACGCGCCCCAGGTTCATAATTGCCATCAATCATTCGTTGACCGTGTAATTCTAATATGCGGCTAGCAGCGAAACCGCCACCCAAAGCCTTACGAACTGCCACAGGGTCTGCTCCACCCTCTGCAGCAAGCAATAAAGCTTCTGAGACTGCTCCAATCGTAATACCTACAATAGCTTGATTAGCCAGTTTAGCGACTTGTCCCGTACCATGCGGGCCGATGTGTGTGGCGGAACCCATTGCATTGAAAATAGGGAGAGCTTTATCGAAGTCATTTTTATTTCCGCCGGCCATAATCGACAGAGTCGCTTGTTCAGCACCTACGGTACCTCCAGACACTGGGGCATCTAAATACGAAATACCATAATTCTTAAGTAGCTGAGCATGTGCACGCGCTTGTTCTGGCGGTATTGAACTCATATCAACGACCATGCTTCCAGACTTTATCGCCTGAAGAACATCGCCTTGCATGAGTGTTTGCTCAACGATATCTCCGGTCTCTAGCATAGTGATGATAATGTCTGCGTGAGCAACTGCCTCGCTGATAGCTGTATATGTATTCGCGTTTTTCTGAAATGGGTCGAGTTTTGATTGGGTGCGGTTCCATAGGTGTAGAGAGAAACCTGCACGAATCAGGTTAGTAACCATGGGAGCGCCCATGAGGCCTACACCAATAAAAGCAATATGCATGACATAACTCCGAATTTTAATGGCATAAAAAAACCGCCTGTTGGCGGTTTTTAGTAGAAGAAAGAGGCCTAACTATCCATTAAGCCTTTTACTTTCTTCATCGCATTTTTTTCTAATTGACGAATTCGTTCAGCTGAAACGCCGTATTCATCTGCTAGCTCATGAAGCGTGGCTTTTTTCTCATTTAACCAGCGTTTGGTGATGATATCTAAACTACGCTCATCGAGAGTACGTAAGGCTTCAGTTAAACGATGACGCGTATCGCTCGATGTATCAGCCAGCTCTACAGCACGTGCAGGGTCTGCTGAATGATCTTCTAGATAGTTCGCTGGAGCTAAGAACGCGCTGTCATCATCTTCATCAGAGCTAGCATCGAATGCTGTATCTTGAGCGCTCAAGCGACCTTCCATTTCGCGAACGACGCGAGGTTCTACACCAAGGTCTTTAGCTACTGAATCAACTTCATCTGCGGTAAACCAAGCAAGACGCTTTTTAGAGCTGCGAAGATTGAAGAACATTTTACGTTGCGCTTTGGTCGTCGCAATTTTGACAATGCGCCAATTACGTAAAATGAATTCGTGAATTTCAGCTTTGATCCAATGTACAGCAAAAGACACCAAGCGAACGCCGAATGTCGGATCGAAACGTTTAACGGCTTTCATTAGGCCGACGTTTCCTTCCTGAATAAGATCAGCTTGAGCTAAACCATATCCAGAGTAACTTTTAGCGATATGAACAACAAAACGTAGATGCGACATAATCAAGTGTCGCGCAGCCACAAGGTCGTTTTCGTCATGTAAGCGCGCAGTTAAATCTCGCTCTTCTTCAATTGACAAAATCGGGATGCTGTTGACCGTTTGGATGTAAGACTCAAGGTTGCCACCAGGAGTTAACATGTCGACGGGTTGTAAGCTTGTGCCCATTAATATTCCTCTATTCGTTATCCTTGCATCATAGCACCTCGGCACTTTTGTGCTCAAGTGTGCTAATGTCGAGTGGTTGGACTACTTAAGCCTTAAAAAGTTCCGAATTTCGTAGATAGGTATTAGCTTGGTTCAATTGCGCTTATATGTTGTTTCACAGAAATTTTGGCAGCGCACCAACCTAAAAATGTTCCAACTAACAGAATAAAAAGTGTAGTTTCAATGTTCAAACCTGACAAACTAAAATCGCTTTGATATGAAGCTGTCAGTGCTTCAATAGGTTGCGCTAGAATGGCTAACACCACGCTGCATAAAATAATGGAAAATATTCCTCCGCCTATGCCATAGAAAATACCTAAGTACAGAAACGGTCTACAAACAAACGCGTCCGTTCCTCCCACCAGCTTAAGTACGGCAATTTCGTCTTTTCGGTTTTCGATTGCTAATCGAATCGTATTTCCGAGAATTAAAATGACAGCAATACTTAGCATTAGCCCAAGAATCCAGGTGCTTAAACTAAGAAAGTTGGTAATAGAGTTGAGTCGCTGAACCCACATTAAATCAAGCTGAACCAGATCAATTTCAGGCTTTCCTAGTAGGCTAGTGCGAAGTTTTTGCGCTTGTTCTATTGTATTAGCAGACTCACTCAGGGTTACGATAATACTGTGAGGAAGGGGATTGTCGCTCAAGTGCTCAAGTGTCGACTCGAGTTCAAATGTTGCTTTAAATTCCTCAAGAGCATCATCTTGATGGATGAACTTGGCTGACTCTATGCCTTCGATTTTTGTTAGTTCTTGCGCAAATGTTGCCCCTTTAATCGGCGATAATGTTTTGCTTAGCATCACCGTCATTTGAGTCGTATTATCAAAGCTCAATTGAGAGCGCTCGAGATTGCTTAAGAACACGCCTAGTAAAGTTGGCAATAAGATAGCAATACCAATAACGGCGCACGTAAGGATTGATGCTAATGGTTTTTTCTTTTGCTCATTAAGGGTATGAGAAAGAGCTTTTTTGTGATTACCAAAGTAACTGCCAAGCATCGGTTTTGATGCAGAAACTTGAGCGCCTTGTGAATTTGACTTAGCCATTTACGAATGCCTCTTCGTTTCTGATGTGGCCATGATCAAGTTCGATTACTCGGTAAGGTAGGCGTGAAATAAGCTCTAAGTCGTGCGTTGCAATCAACACCGTGACACCCACTTGGTTAAAGTCGCTAAACAGCTTCATGATTTCTGCCGATAGCTCTGGATCAAGATTACCTGTAGGTTCGTCAGCTAACAGAATAGGCGGCTTGTTGACGACAGCACGAGCAATACCAACACGTTGTTGTTCACCTCCAGAAAGTTGAATGGGCGTGAGCTTCTCTTTGCTCAGTAGCCCAACTTTATCGAGTGCAGCCCGTACGCGTTTAGCAATTTCCTTTGGTGGCGTTCCTGCAACTTCCATCGCAATCGCAACATTATCAAAGATTGTGCGATCAAACAGAAGTTTGTGGTCTTGGAATACAACACCTGCATGGCGACGATAATAAGGAACTTGTCGCGGAGGAATACGTGCAAGGTTTTGATTGCCAACCGTGATTTGACCTTTGCTGGCTCGTTCCATCAGCATGATTAGTTTAAGTAGTGTGCTTTTTCCTGCGCCGGAATGTCCTGTTAGAAATGCCATTTCACCTCTCGCGAGCTCGAATGAAACATTTTTCAGGGCTTCGTGCCCATCAGAGTAACGTTTTCCGACGTTAATAAACTGAATCATGCTTTAACAACTTAAGCGTCTGTTTGTTTTTCAAAAAGTGCTTCAATGAATTCATCCGCATCGAAGGGACGTAAGTCATCGATTTGTTCGCCGACGCCAATAAAACGAATCGGTAAACCGAGCTGTTTTGCAATGGCGAAAATAATACCGCCTTTTGCAGTACCATCTAATTTCGTCAGACTGATTCCTGTAACGCCCACGGCTTGTTGGAATATTTGCGCTTGGCTAAGTGCGTTTTGTCCTGTGCCAGCATCAAGTACCAACATCACCTCGTGTGGTGCTTGTGCATCAACCTTCTTCATCACTCGAACAACTTTTTCGAGTTCTGACATCAAGTTGTCTTTGTTTTGAAGACGACCTGCTGTATCGGCGATGATGACATCAATGCCTTTAGATTTTGCGGATTCAACGGCATCAAAGATCACTGATGCACTGTCTGCGCCCGTGTGTTGCGCAACGACTGGAACATCATTGCGTTCGCCCCATACTTGCAGTTGCTCCACGGCTGCTGCGCGGAATGTATCACCTGCAGCCAGCATGACAGAGTGACCTTGGCTTTGAAAACGCTTGGCCATCTTGCCTATGGTTGTCGTTTTGCCTACGCCGTTTACACCAACTACCAATATGACAAAAGGTGTATCGCTTTTGGGGATCTCAAGCGGCGCTTGCTTGTCGGCAAGAAGAGCAGCTAGTTCGGATTTGAGTAGCTGATAAATAGCTTCAGAATCTTTAAGCTCTTTGCGCTCAGAGCGCTCTGTGATTGTTTGAATAACTTGAGAGCACGCTTCAACACCGATGTCTGCCATCAGGAGTTGTGTTTCGATTTCTTCAAGAAGGTCTTCATCAATCTCTTTTTTACCAAGAAGAAGTTGGCCCAAGCCATCACTGAGTTGGCCTCTTGTTCTATTTAAGCCAGATACAATACGAGAAAAGAAGTTCGTTGAGGGTTCTTCAGTAATCTCTTCGACTTTTTCTTCAGCAGCCGGTTCGATGTCAGTAACTCCTGCGATTTCTGCTGTTGGAGTCGGTTCAACGCTAGAAGTATCTAGTGTTTCGCTAATTGGTTTTGGCTGTTCGGTGACTTGCTCTCGAGGCGGTAAGCTTTGTTTCTTAGCAAACGGAGGAAGTTGCTTGTGAGTAACTTTTCTGGTTTTGATATCGATAACGAAGGCGATCGCGATGAGCGCGATAATTGCGAAACCGATAAGCATTTGGTTATCCATGAGTCGTCCAAAGAAAGAATGTCATCCTGTATATCGACAGGTGATAATTAGATTGATAGAAACTGTGTCCGCACTACAATAAGCGGCGAGCATTTATGCCGACCGATATCAACGCGATAATGAGCTAAATTCTAATGCCAGCACGAGCTAAAAAAAACCGTAAGCCAGAAAAAAAAAGTGAAGGTTCTTTTCGCATTATTGCTGGAGAGCATCGAAGTCGTCGTTTGAGTTTTCCTGAAGTAGAAGGTTTGCGTCCCACAACAGATCGCGTTCGTGAGACAGTATTTAATTGGATGCGCCATGAAGTCATTGGTGCGAACGTACTAGATTTGTTTGCGGGCAGTGGCGCGCTTGGTTTTGAGGCTGCATCACGCGGCGCGAAACATGTGCAGTTTATCGAAAAAAATACACAAGCGTTTCGCTACCTAGAACAAAACAAAGCGCTGTTAAATGTGCCGGCATCAGTGAGTCATGTCGATGCCTTCAGTTTTCTTCAAAGCTATTCTGGAGAGCCTTTAGATATCGTATTGATTGACCCGCCGTTCAGAAAAGATTTAGTTAATCAGGTTATAGCGCTTCTTGATAATCGGCAAGTCTTAGCGCCAGAGGGGCTTGTTTACATCGAAACAGAGGCGGAATTATCACAGCTAGACATTCCTAGCGCATGGCAAGAGCTGAAATCCAAAAAGGCAGGTCAGGTTATCTCTAGGCTTTACGAAATCAAATCTTAAGGCCTCGATAGCAGTAAATTTCCAAACCTATCTAATTCACATTGCCAGGCTTTTGGTATCCAGGTGGTCGATATTTTTTCTGTGATAATAGCTGGACCAGTCACTATATCGCCCAGTTGAATATGATCTCGTTCGATCACTGCGATTTCATTGTTTAGCAATGATGTTGAAGAAGAACTTGTATGCATTGGTTTCGATAAAGAATTAATTGCTGGAACACCTTCGATACTCAACTTCAGATTAACGAGCTCGATTTTTTTATTTAAACGATGACCAAAGCGTTGTTCATGTGCGGCTTCAAACTCCTCGACAGAGCGCTCAGAGTAAGGTACCTCAATCGTGTAGCTTTGCCCCAAGTATCTTAAATCTAGGTGTTGTTTAATCTTCCCTGTTTGCGCAAGCTCTGGGCTGTCTTCAGCTATCTCCGCTTTCATTTTGTCAAATAAGTCAGCAAGTGTTTCTTTGCTAACGTCTTGATAAGGGTGAATGTAGGAGTGTGTTGCATTACGCATAGGCGCTGCGGTGAGCATGCCGAACGCAGACAAGACGCCAGAATTGCGTGGGATAATAGCGCGTTTGATATTGAGTTTTTCTGCAAGAGAGCAAACATGCATCCCGCCTGCGCCACCAAAGCAACATAAACTGAAGTCTTTAGGCGAATGCCCTTGTTTGACTGAGATATTATGCAGCGCTGCTGACATTTGTTGTTCTGCAAGTTGAACGATGCCTTGCGCCGTTTCTTCAATGCTCAAAGATAGTTGTTGCGCTAGTTTTTCGATTGCTTGTATTGCTTTATCGAAGTCTAAGCTTAATGAACCACCCAGTTTGGCAGATCTAGGGATGTGACCAAGAATCAAGTTAGCATCCGTCACGGTTGCCCTATCTCCGTCTTGGCCATAGCAGGCCGGCCCTGGATTAGAACCTGCAGATTCAGGCCCAACATGTAGCATGCCCGCTTCATCTATCCAGGCAATAGAGCCGCCGCCTGCCCCGATAGTATCCATATCTAGCATAGGGATAGCTACTGGCCAGTCAGCGATGGAGTTTTCGCTGCTTAACAAGAAATCTCCATCCATTAAACTCACATCGGTGCTTGTGCCTCCCATATCAAAGCTGAGTATTTTCGTTTGATTGAGTGACTTTCCGAGTAATCGGACGGCTGATAGCCCCCCAGCAGGTCCAGAGAGAAGAAGATTAACGGCGCGTTTTTTGGCCTCATCCAGTGTCAGTAGGCCGCCAGACGATTGCATGATTTGAACATGATTGTTCTTGAGTTTGTCTTGAAGCATGCTCAGGTAGTTATTGACCTTTGGGCCCAATGACGCGTTAAGCCATGTAGCGATGCCGCGTTCATATTCTTTATAAACCGGCAATACAAAAGACGAACGGGAGACGAAAAAGTCTTTGTTCAAGGCGCTCTCAATGCGTTGTTCTTCCTCACTATTCAAAAACGAGAATAAAAGGTTGATAGCGATCGCTTCGGCACCGCTCTCTTTTACATCTTCAACTAGCTGAGAGATCGCTTCATCACTTAAGGGAGTAATGATGTTGCCTTGTGCATCGCGTCGACAGTCAACTTCGAAGCATAATTCTGGCGGTACTGGCGGGTCAGTTTTGACCGGTTTTAGATTGTATAGTTCTTTGCGATTTTGACGGCCAATGCTGAGTACATCTTTGAAGCCTTTGTTGGCGATGTAAGCGGTGCGTGCGCCTTTACCTTCTAGCGCGGCATTTGTCGCAACTGTACTGCCATGAATAATGTTCAGGGAACCAGATAGCAAGTCATCTTCAAGACCGAGTTCCAGGATGCCTTGAATAATCGCTTTCGCCGGATTGCTTGGCGTAGAGAGAACTTTATGTGTTTGCATCTGGTCTGACTCAATCAGAACAAAGTCGGTGAATGTGCCACCAGCATCAACGCCCAAGTGTTTGATTTGCTTACCCTGCTTCGTAGACAATGATCAACCTTTCAATCTGAGTGAATAAATAGTGCCTGAACTACCAGAAGTAGAAACAACGCGACGCGGTATTTTGCCTTACAGCGAAGGGAAAGTCCTGCAAGGTATGACAATTCGTAATAGCCGATTACGCTGGCCTGTCTCTACGGAGTTAGAAATTTGGTCGCCTAATCTCGTAAAAAGCGTGACTCGACGCGGCAAGTATATTGTCATGAGTTTTGATCAAGGAAGTATCTTAATTCATTTGGGAATGTCAGGGAGTTTGCGGGTTGTGTCTGCAGATACTGAAGTACAGAAGCATGATCATGTGGATTTTTGCTTTGCAGATCATGTATTGCGTTTTAACGATCCTAGACGCTTTGGCTCTATTTTGTGGACAGAGGATTGGAGTAAGCATGAGTTAATCAACAAGTTAGGACCAGAGCCTTTGTCGGATGCGTTCGATGTTGATTACCTGCATCAAAAATCAAAGAGTCGATCTATTGCTGTGAAGCAATTCATTATGGATAGCCATGTCGTTGTAGGGGTTGGAAATATATACGCTAATGAGGCTTTGTTTCTGTCAGGCATTCACCCTTCACGTGCCGCAGGGCGAATTTCAAAAAAGCGATATGCTGAATTGCTTAAAAATATAAAGCTTGTATTGAGTCGAGCGATTGAGCAAGGCGGGACAACCTTGCGGGATTTCGTCGGTGGGGATGGCAAGCCGGGCTACTTTCAGCAGCAGTTGTTCGTATATGGTCGCCAAGGTGAGCCGTGTAAAAACTGTGGTGAGACCCTTAAAGAAATCAGGCACTCGGGTAGAAGCACGGTATTTTGTTCAGTGTGTCAAAAGTGATCACAAGAAATAAGGTTATCGGGATGAAACATTAGACAGTGAGCAAACAGCAGCTATAGTTAAACCATTCACTTAACGTGCATTTTTAGAAGTCTTTTTAATAAAATTCGGCTCTGGTGGAGGAGTTTCGATGTACCATAAAATTAAACAAATATTATGCAGTGTGGCGCTGTGTGTGAGTCTTGTTCTTCCAACTATTGCCCATGCAAATCCTGTTAATGAAACCCCAAGTGCAATGGCGATGACTGGCGACGCATTGTTTGTGCGTCCATTAATGTTTGTCACGACTATTCTTGGTGCGGGCGTATTTATTGTTTCATCACCATTTTCTGCGCTTGGTGGTAACATTGGAGAGTCATTCGAAGTATTAGTCGAAGGTCCTTTTGAAACGACATTTGTACGTTGCTTGGGTTGTACCTTAAACGGCCGAAAAGCGAATGATGTGGTAGAGCAAGAAGATTAAGCTGCCATAGCTTTGAAGGTTTTATAAGAGCGCGATCTTGAAAAAGGTCGCGCTTTTTTCGTTTTGAATAGCTGATAATTTCCGCTTATAGAAATTTTTTCCAATCAAAGCTCGTGTCACCTACGGCATGGAAGAAAGGGTTCAACATTTCTTCTTTTGTGTTGTAACGCAATGGTGTGAGTTCCGGAGTATAGATTTCACCGCCGGCGCCTTTCAGAACAGCGTGCGCCGCAGCGGTGTCCCATTCACAAGTGAGTGCTAAGCGTGGATACCAATCAGCGGATCCTTCAGCGCAGGCGCAAATTTTGAGGGAGCTACCCATATCTACACGATCGATATTCGAGAACGTATCTGAAACTTTCTCTAACAAGCTATCTAGCGCTTCTGCACCGTGTCGACGACTTCCTACAACCGTTAATGTGGTGCCGAGATTAACGGGCTTGATCGCAATTTGTTCGTGTAATCCTGCTGAGTTTTTGAAGCTTCCGAATGCTAGGCCGCCCAAGTATAAGGTATCTGTTACCGGAACATAAACGAGTCCAAGCGCTGGCTCGTGGTTTTCAATGAAGGCGATATTAACGGTGAATTCGCCATTCTTATTAATGAATTCTTTTGTGCCGTCTAATGGGTCAACAAGCCAGTAGCGTTGCCAATGCTTTCGCTCTGTATACTCTGGTAGACCACCCTCTTCTGACAAAATAGGGATATCTGGAGTTAGGGCTTGTAGACCCTTTTCAATGATTTTGTGTGCCGCTAAGTCGGCTTTGGTAACAGGGGAATCGTCGCTTTTAGTATCTATCTCGATGGGAAAATCTGAGTTATATACTTCTAAAATTGCCTTGCCGGCATCCTTGGCAATAACTGAAAGTGGTTCAAAAAACGCGCTTAAATCTGACATAGCTACCCTGCTTCGTTAAAATGCATCGAATCAATTGCCATAAAGTATAGAGAGTTTGATGCTCAACTGGAATCAAATCGATACCGTCTTCCTTGATATGGACGGCACCTTGTTAGACCTGCATTTCGATAATTATTTTTGGATGCAACATCTTCCAAAGCGCTTCGCTGATACGCGAGGAATGACGCTTGAAGAATCGAATACATTTCTGAGCAAGTATTTTCGAGATCTTAAAGGAACCTTAAATTGGTATTGTTTTGATTATTGGTCTGACTTACTTGATATGGATTTGATCCAATTAAAACATGAAGTGAAAGACAAAATAGCCTACCGGCCATTTGCTGAAGAATTCCTGAGTGCAATATCCGCTGGACCTTATCGCGTATTGCTTGTGACAAATTCTCACAGAGCAGGTGTTGAAATTAAGATGCAATGCACCAATCTAGGCGATTATATTGATGAAGTGCATACATCTCATGATTTTGGCTTACCGAAAGAAGATCCAGTGTTTTGGACAGCTTTGCGCAAAAAAGTACATTTTGATCCACGCTCAACAGTATTTTTTGATGATAATGAAGATGTCCTTCATTCTGCTAAAAAAGCGGGACTCGTGCATTTGATCAATATCGTAAAACCAGATAGCCGCGGACCTATGAGAGTGAAAAGTGACTATCCTTTGTTGTCTTCATTTATGGATGTAATGCCTTCGTCATGACAGAAAGTTCTGAGCAAAAAGTTCGTATCGATAAATGGTTGTGGGCAGCAAGATTTTTTAAGACCCGGTCTATGGCTAAAGAAGCTGTAGAGGGCGGCAAAGTGCAATACAACGGTCAGCGTTGCAAACCAGGTAAGACGGTCGATTTGGGCGCTACTTTGCAAATTCGACAAGGCTGGGTGGATAAAGTCGTGACAGTGGCTGGCTTGTCAGATCGTCGTCAAAACGCAACCTTAGCTCAACAGCTATACGAAGAAACGGAAGAAAGTCGAATAGAGCGTGAAAAGAAAGTGGCGGAGCGTCGTGCGGAACGCGAAAGTCAGCCAGTACCGTTTAGAAGACCGAATAAACGGGATCGTCGTTTAATTCATCGTTTCAAAGATCAACGAAACGATTAGAGACAGAGAGATAATTATGCTTGAAGGAGATTCCTTCCAAAAATTCCTCCTTGATGAATGCCATATTCGAGGTGAAATTGTTCGCTTGTCAAAAAGCTTTCAAGAAGTTACTGCAAACAAAGACTATCCCCAAATACCTAGAGCGTTGTTAGCACAAGCAACCTGTGCATCTGTATTGATGACAGGAACACTCAAGTTTGAAGGTAGACTAGCTGTACATGCTCGAGGTGAAGGCCCCGTCAGTTTGTTAATGGCAGAAGCGACAGATCAAAAGTCTTTTCGAAGTATCGTGCATTATGAGGACGCTTTGCCGGACTCTAATGATTTAGGCGATTTGTTGGGGAAAGCACAACTAGCGATCACCATAGAGCCTGATAAGGGACAGCGTTATCAAGGGATTGTGCCTTTAGAGCGATCGACGTTGGCTGAATGTTTGGCGCATTACTTTGATTTATCAGAGCAGCTAGATACGCATTTCATGTTTGCGAGTGATGACGAGTACTGTTATGGCTTGATGCTTCAAAAGCTTCCTGATTACAAATATATCGATGATCAAGATGCTTGGGATCGTGTTAGGCAGCTCGCTGAGACATTGAGCTTTGAAGAGGTCAAACAGAATGACAATGCGACTATCTTGCATCGTCTTTATCATGAAGAAAGTGTGCAAGTGTATGAGTCAGAGCCTGTGCGTTTTGAATGCACATGTTCCGAGGAGCGGTCTTTAAATTCTCTTTATTCTTTAGGGAAAGATGAAGCGCTGTCGATTCTTGATGAAGAGCCTGTGATAGGAATCGATTGTCAATTTTGTGGTGCGCATTACGAATTTGATCGCGAGCGTGTCAATGAGTTATTTAATGTCGGTAAGCCGCACTAATTGGTTATTCATTGAACACATAAAGCGCATAATGCTTGGCGTCTATTTTACTGTCGTTTTTTAATTGGCGATTTGTCATAATAGCGCCCCAATTTTATAAGGGTTTGGATTTTTCCAAGCCAGTTAGTTTTATTTTAGGTGAGGTCAAAGTGAGTAACACTTTTGTTGATCTAAGTTCAGCATTACTAGTTGAACATGCACTGGAGCGTAAAGAAGGCAGTTTAGCTGCTAACGGTTCTTTAGTTGTTACAACTGGTAAGAGAACTGGTCGCTCTCCAATGGACCGTTATATTGTTGAAGAGCCAAGCACGTCTGACGCTATTGGCTGGGGTCCAATCAACCGCCCTTTTGATGCGGATAAATTCGATGCATTGTGGGAGCGTGTTGAAGCGTATCTTGCTGAAAAAGACAGCTATGTATCTCACCTTCACGTTGGTTCTGATCCTGAGCACTATCTTGCTGTTAAAGTGACAACCGAAACTGCTTGGCAAAATCTGTTTGGTCGCAACTTGTTTATCCGTCCTGAAACATTTAATCCTGCTGACAAGCAAGAATGGCAAATTTTGAACGTTGCTAGTTTTGAATGTGTACCAGAGCGTGACGGAACAAATAGTGACGGCACTGTTATGATCAACTTCGCGCAACGCAAAGTACTTCTTGCAGGCATGCGTTACGCTGGTGAAATGAAGAAAGCGATGTTCTCTGTTCAGAACTTCCTTCTTCCTGAAAAAGATGTTTTGCCAATGCACTGTTCCGCGAATGTCGGTGAAGATGGCGAAACAACTTTGTTCTTTGGTCTATCTGGAACAGGTAAGACAACGCTTTCAGCAGATCCAGAGCGTTATTTGATTGGTGATGACGAACACGGTTGGGGTAAAGGCACGGTCTTTAACCTTGAAGGTGGTTGTTACGCGAAGACAATTGATCTTAGCCAAAAGAATGAGCCAATTATTTGGGACGCTATTAAGTTTGGCGCGATCGTTGAGAATGTAAAAATCGATGATGATGCTCGTACTCCTGATTACACTGACACCTCTCTTACTGAGAATGGTCGTTGTGCATATCCGCTAGAGCACGTTGAAAAACGTGTACTAGAGAATCTTGCTGGCGAGCCAAATGCAATCGTTTTCCTAACATGTGATATGACAGGTGTCTTGCCTCCAGTATCATTGCTGAGCAAAGAAGCAGCAGCGTATCACTTCCTAAGTGGTTACACGGCTTTGGTTGGTTCTACTGAGATGGGCTCAGACTCTAAGCTTAAGTCAACATTCTCAACATGTTTTGGTGCGCCGTTTTTCCCTCGCCCAGCGGGTGAATATGCTGAATTGCTAATGAAGCGTATGGAAGAATTCGGTTCCAAAGTTTACCTAGTTAACACTGGTTGGACTGGTGGTTCATACGGTGTGGGCCAGCGCTTTAGCATCCCAACAACTCGTGGAATCATTTCTGCAATTCAGAGCGGTGCTTTGGCTGATGCGGAAACAACACATTTAGAACAGCTTAACTTGGATATCCCAGTAGCTGTACCAGGCGTTGATTCTGGCCTACTTAACCCTCGTGATACATGGGCAGACAAAGATGCTTATGATGCGAAAGCGGCTGATTTGATCTCTCAATTCGTTGAGAATTTTAAGAAGTTTGATGTATCAGAGTCTATCGTTGCTGCAGGGCCTAAGGCTTAGTAGCTTGGCCTGAAGTTTAAAAAGCCGGTGTCTGGAAACAGTCACCGGTTTTTTTATGCCTATTTGATTATTCCGTGTTTTCTGCAATTCAATTTATAAGCCTTATCGCTTAGTGCATTTCGCTTTTTTCGCCACTTGTCCATTTGTGCGGAGCTGCCTCCTGCACGTCTTTTATCATTGATCATATCGATCTTTGTCGCGATCCTTTTGCACTGCTCTTTGGAGCCTTGCAGGTTCTTTGCTTCTAATTTTGATGAATGAACTATTAAGAGTGTCGTAATGGCTATGCTAAGCAGTAATGCAGCAGTGCGATTGAGTTGCATAGGAATCCTTTTCTATGTGATTTTTCATGTGAATTGAGTAAGTAGAAAAAAGCCCCGCGTGATAAACCAGGCAGGGCTTTTACTATTGGTTTACCAAGGTATCACTAGGACATCATTTGATAAAACAGTGGTGTGAACGCAACGATAAGAAGTACTGTACCCATCGTAATAAGAGGGAGAAGTATTTTCTCATAACGCTGGTAGAAGGTTCCTTCTGTTAGCACAGCAGCCAGAGCTTCTTTCTCACCTACAACCTGACGTGCAAGTAAGTGGTTAAGTGCAACCGGTGGGCTCAGATAACCAAGCTCAAACGCCACTAGTGTCAGCATCCAGAAGTGAATTGGATCTATACCTGCGCTGTAAGCGATTGGAGCAATTGTCTGACTTACTAAAATAACTGCGCCAAACGGTTCCATGATCATACCCATCACGATCAATACGCAAACAAGCAGGCCCATTGCCGCCCAAACGCTTGAGAATTCAGCAGGGAATGTCTCTACGATGCCGGAGCGCTCGATGGTTCCACCAAGACAGATAGTACAGCCGATTAATAACAATAATGCGCCGATTTCTGCTGTTGTCTGATTCGTTGCGGTACGAATGTTGGTTTCGATGCCTTTGTGAGGAATCTTCGTTTTACCATCTTCGCTAACTGCTTCTTTCTTCGTCACGTGCTCATAAATCAAAATCACAAGCATCATAACTGGAAGAATACGTGCTGCTGAGAATTCGTCTAAGCGAACGTTTACCGCATAGCGATAGAACAATACAACGGCAACAGACAAGATGATGTAAGGAATCAATGGACGGAAAGCTTGAAGCATTTCAGGGAAAGCTTGCCCTGGAGATGCAAGTTCAAACTTGCTCTGACGGTTAAGCGTCAATGCAAAGAAGCCAAACATCACCGCGCTCAGCATGAATACGTATACACCCCAACCAAATAACTGGTCAGTTGTCACTTCACGGTTCATAAATGCAATAACAACCACAAGCAAGCAAGGACGTAATACAACACCCATTGAGCCGGACATCGCTGTCGCTGCTAGTGCCAATTGACGACGAGTACCTGCAGCGCGTAACTCATGATAAATCACGGCACCTGCCGCAATAACGAAAATACCTGAACCGCCAGTGTAGGCTGTTGGAATAGCCGCAAGAATTACGACAAGAACAACTAATAGCTCTGGTGGTAGTTTCCATGGCTTGAACAAAGAAAGCACGAGCGATGCAAAGCGCGTTTGCTTAAGCATCATACCGATCCAGACGTACAAGCCGACGTTCAAGAACATGTCACTGAGATCAAGAAGCTTGTCTAGGTGAATACCTAGTGCTGCTGGGTTAGGCTTGTTGCCCTCACCTAGGCCAAAGAAGAAGAACGCCGCAGCAATGATTGTCATGGTTGCGTACAATGGAATAGCTAGACCAGCTCGACCAATGTTGCCGCCTGGTGTGAGATCTGCCGCAGGTCGGAATATGTTGATGGCACTCATGATGGTGAGTACGCCGAAGCCATAGACCCAGAGTTCATGAATGAAGGCCACGTCAGCGGTTATTTTGGATCCATCTGAATGTGCTAGATCTCTAAATGCTACAGCAGACGCCAGTAGTAAGCCATTAGCAGCTAACTGAGCTGTGCTCGCCACGTAGTGATCTAAGCGAGACATCACCGGACGCATAGCAATGTGGTGACGTGTGAATGTAGCAGTTGTAGCGCATAGTAAGATTAGACCAACCAGAATAAATTTCTGGGACATGATGCCTACAGCAATCACTTCAGAAACGAATAACTCAACAGCTCTGAAAGTTTCCAATGCAGGAGTGATTCGTTGTTTAGTTTCTTCGTACGAATCAAAGGCAGCAACACAATCTGCTTTTGAGTTTATTATTGATTGGCGAATGAGCTCAGGATCAGCTGGTTCGGCATCGAAAAGACCGAAGTCGTCTTCTTCCGCGCTTTCAGCTAGTCGCTCTTGTACGGCAGCCTCAACATCAAGTTGAGCATCACAGCTTGGTAGCTCGGGATCTGTACGTAGTTTGTAATAACCCTCCCAATAATGTTCGCCTACTTGCAGTATTTGGTTATGGACATCACTACTTGTACTAAAGATGACGACCATCAAAAGCAAGATACAAGCAGGAAGGGACGATAGCCACTCAATGGGTGAGCGACTTTTTAAAGTATTGGAAACCACGAAATTCCTACCCCCTAGTTTAAATTTATATTTAGGTAATTCGTTGTTATATCGAATAAAAAAGCCGATAGATTATATCGGCTCTTAGGAAGGGTAACTAGGTGTGAATAGCGCTAATTCGTTCCAATTAGTCACTATTAATTCTCGTTATAGCAATAATGACGTGCGCTAGTTCACAAAAGGGTTTTAGAAGAGGTCGTCGAGTGAAACTTCCTCGATATCGTCTGCTGCGTTTTCGTCCCAGAAAGTGCCTAGACCACCAAGTGGTGTTCGCTTGCCAGTTGCTTCTGTCCACATTTTATCTGAGAGTCGCGTTAAGACTTCTGTCGCGGTTGCATCGAATAAACGATATTGCTCATTTGCAGGAAATTCATCTATCTGCTCAGCATGACGTTTCATGATCGCACGTAAACGCTCGTCGTCGCCTTTAGAGTAAGCGGCTACAGCATGGAAAACATGTGACAAGCGTACGCGTGCTTTTTCACCAATAAGGTCAGCCTGCTCTAAGCGAGCCCACGGGTCTTCCCCTTCTGGTGTCGCACCTGGTAGCAAGCTCCATACTGTTGCTTTAAGTGCGAGCGGTGCGCCGAACCATTTCTTATTATCTAGACAGCCAGCTGCACGTTCTGCTTGAGCGGCGATATTTTTAGGAACGCCGATATAAGAGCCCGACATGATGTCGTTGTTAAGGGCAAGTAATCCGCCAGCAAGGCCAGCTAGCCAAACAATTTGGTCAAAGTCTTGTGTCAACTCGGGACACTCAACACCACCATTCTCGAGAGGACGGCCGATTTCGTTGTCGTCATTGAACTTGATCAGTTCATCCCAGGCGACGAGATAGCGTTTTGCAGCTTTTAAGTGGTGGCGTTTTTGTGCGATCAATGCATCTTCAGCGAAGTCAGGCTGAAGTGCACGGATGTAGCGAAGATATTCTAGTTCTTTCTCTGCTGCTCTTGCCTCTTCACAGCCGCCTGCACCAAGGTGAAGAAGAATTGCAAGTTCGTGAGGTTCTTCAGTAATTCGACCTAGCGCCATAACCATAGATGTAAGCGCTTCAGCACCAGCACAACCTGCTTCGGTATCATCTGTTGTTAATAGATAAGGAACGATGTGTGCTTCACCAAGAAGCGTTACTGTATCACCGGTTGGCTTGATGAATGGCTTTACCAAAAATTGGTTAATCGCTTTACAGCCACCGAAAATCGTCGCTAGACCAATACACAATACAAGCCAGCGGATTTTGCGCAACGCTAAATTGACGTTCACTGAATACTCCTGCAAAACCCCATCAAGATCCTGAGATGGGTAAAAAATAAAATCTATTTATTAGCGAGATTATCTATTAAGTAGTTTGTTATTTGTGAGATTTATGCCACAAAGAGGTCAATGTATGTCGAATTCGATGTCAAATATTATGAAATCTGGCAATTATTGATTTTTTGATTGCTTAGCTACTTAAGTTCGCTATCTTAAAGGGCAGCAAAGTTAAGCCTTCGCCGTTTTCAAAGCAAATAATAAAAGAGGAAATGTTATGAAAAAACCTGAACTTGCAGCAGCTATCGCCGAAAAAACAGGATTAACTAAAGATAAAGCGGGTGAAGTCATCAATGCATTAACCGATGAAGTCACTAATGCTATGACCAGAAACGATCCAGTTAGTTTGATTGGTTTCGGAACTTTTTCTCAAAGAGAGCGTAGTGCACGTACCGGCAAGAACCCTCAAACGGGAAAAACAATTCAGATACCAGCGAGTAAAAGCGTTGGTTTTAAGCCTGGCAAAGCGCTTAAAGATGCTGTGAACTAGTTTGTCTCGCACTGGTTTAATTCTGAGGGTTTAATCAGTGCACCTTCCTTTGATTCTTATCTTAATCTTTTCGAGTTAGTTCTCGTCTTGCTTCTGCGCAAACCAACTTTCTAAGATGAGGCAGGCCGCAAGGCCGTCTACTGAATGTTCACCAAAGTCTCTATGCCCCTGTTCAGACAATACAATTCCTTTTGCTTCGTAACTTGATAAACGTTCGTCTTGCATGTGCGTTGCTAGGTGATAGCGACCATGTATTCTATTTGCGAATTTTCGTGCCCGAGCACTGAGCTCACTCTCACTTCCATCCATGTTAAGCGGTAGGCCAATAACGGCTGCTGTTGGCTGCCACTCTTTTAGGTGTGCCTCAAGTTGTTGCCAATTGGGAATGCCGTCTTTCGCTTTTATTGGTGATAGTTCTTTGGCTGTTGCAATGAAGTCATTACCAACAGCAACACCAATGCGTTTTAGACCGAAATCGAAGCAGATATAATTTTTAGGCATGGCCTGCTTGCCATGTGAGTTGGCTTGCATCTAGCCCGATGCTTGCTAATGCTCTGTCATAGCGGCTTTTGGTGTCGGTATAAAAGATCACTTCTTCACTAGATACGCAGGTTAGCCAAGAGTTTTGAGCGATCTCTTCTTCCAATTGTCCTGGGCCCCAGCCAGCATAGCCTAGAGCGACAAGATAATTTTCTGGGCCATTACCTTTTGAAATCGCAGCTAAAATATCTTGAGACGTACTTAATTGAATTGATTTGGTTACGGCAAAGGAGCTGTCCCAAGATGAACCATCGTTATGCAGAACGAAGCCTCGATCGACTTGAACCGGACCGCCTTGCATGACTTCAATTGGCGACTCAGTTTCTAAAAGAGGAAGCTCGAGTTGCTCGAATATTTCATTTAGATCGAGATAAGCGGCTTTATTGATCACGATACCCATGGCTCCTTCTTCATTATGTTGGCAAACGTATGTGATCGTGCCATTGAAGTGCGGATCTTCTAAACGCGGCATCGCAATTAAAAAATGGTTTTGTAGGTTGATTGAATCAGTCAACTTGGCTCTCTCAAATATTGCGCTGGCCGTAGTTTAGTCGCGCTAAAAGCTATATACACCTTTTCCTGTGTAAGAAAATGTACGGATGAGTTCAAGTACATCGCGTTCTTTTCTTACTTCACTTGGGAAGGGAGCAAAGGGCGCAGCGCGGCTGACGATATCTTTGGTTTTTGCATCTAATACTAGGTCACCAGAACTTGAACGAATTTCAACATCTCTAAGACTGCCATCTGAATAGATGGAGATTAAAACGCGAGGCTTTCCGTACAGTTTACGTCCACGATCTGTAGGGAAAAATTGACGCCCTACCCGCTCAATTTTAGCAACGACTTGTTCAACGTAACGTGCATCAACAGCCTTCATTGTAGAAGCCGCTGCTAGACGAGTAACACGAGGTTTTTTGGCATATTGCTGAAGCTGTTCTTCGTAGCTTGCTTCTAATTCTGCAATTTGCAAGCTGCGCTCAATCAGAGAGCGTAATTCAGGCTGCTCAGAATCAGGGACATACTCTTGATCGGGAGCGAACAACGCACTGAAAGAATCATCTGCGACACGCGTTACCACAGCGCTTCGTTTTTCAGTTTCTTGTTGTTGTGGTTTGGCCGGAGATGCTGATTCTTGAATTAGCATACTTTCATCGATCGACTTAGTTGGAGAACTTTGTCTTACTTTTTCCTCGACGTTTCCACTGCCTTGCTGATTAGTTTGAGCTAAAAAATCTGCTTGGTCAGGCCGTTTTTCGTCATCAAATCGTGCCAAGGTAATTTCCATGGTTTTGGCGACGGGTTTGGGGTCATCTTGAATAAAATCGGTGAGTACCATGAGTACATGGAGTGCAATGGCGACAAAAATGGTGAAGCTCAAGCGGTCACTAGCTTTTATATTTGCTTGAGGTATTGCTGCCACGACTTCATGCTCTCCGGTCTATTTAGATGAATTATTGATTTAACTTCTGTTCGATAACGCACATTAGATCGCCTGCAATATCAAGATCATAGGCGCGATTAATTTCTTGAATGCACGTAGGGCTAGTGACATTAATTTCGGTGAGGTAATCACCAATGACATCGATGCCAACGAAGAGCAGACCGCGGGCTTTTAAATCATCAGCAATCTGAGACACTATCCAACGATCACGATCTGTAAGCGGTTGTGCCTCCCCTCTTCCGCCTGCGGCTAAGTTACCACGATGCTCGCCTTTACTGGGAATTCTTGCTAAAGCGTAATCGATGGGCTTTCCATCAATGATGAGTATGCGCTTATCTCCTTTTGATATTTCGGTGATATAGCGTTGAGCCATCACTTGCGTTTCACCAAAATTATTAAGCGTTTCTAATATGACACCAATATTTGGGTCGCCAGCTTTTACGTTAAATATAGAGGTGCCACCCATTCCATCTAATGGCTTGAAAATGACGTGCTGGTGCTCATCAACGAAGGCTCTCAACTGTTTTGGGTTGCGACTGATTAATACGGGAGGGCAACACTGTGGATAAGCCGTAGCGAAAACCTTCTCATTACAGTCTCTAAGGCTCTGAGGTTTGTTGACCACTAGTAAGCCTTGCTGCTCAGCTCGTTCTGCAATATAGGTGGCATAGATGAATTCGCTATCTACAGGCGGATCTTTGCGCATTAATAAAACATCTAACTGAGTGAGAGGGCTATCGACTGAGTTATCTAATGCGTACCAATTTTCGGGGTCTTGTTTGAGATGTATGCGTTGCATAGAGCCGTAAGCTTCGCCTTGAACGAGCGATAAATCTTTTTGCTCCATGTAGTAGATTTCCCAGCCCTTTGCATCAGCGGCAAGCATCATTGCGTATGTGCTGTCTTTCTTTGTGTTTACGGTTGTGATGGGGTCCATCACAATTCCAAGCTTTATCGCCATAGAAAACCTACCAAAAATAATTTTTGTACTAGTCTTAAAAATAAGGTGTCAAAGATAGTCGTCATAGAGCACTTAAGCTACTTAAATCAGGGTAAGTGTTTGATGCGTGGGACTTTGACGTCGTTAAGACAGTGAAAATAAGCCCAAGTTTCAGAAATAAGTTATACATAATAGATACTTAGCAATTCAGTTCGTGAATTGATATTAAGAAACACTTTTAAGATATTGGTCTATAGTAAATTTTATGGACCGATAATGGCGCCTATTGTTTATATAAAAAACGCACACAGTGCACGGGTAATTGCCTAGGCAGTAATACAAATGGAAGATAATTTCGAAAATTTAAAAATAATGGTCATCGACGACAGTAAGACCATTCGACGTACAGCTGAAACCTTATTAAAGAAGGTAGGTTGCATGGTCATTACGGCAACCGATGGATTTGATGCCTTGGCAAAGATTGCAGATTCAAATCCAGACATTATTTTTGTCGATATTATGATGCCACGTCTTGATGGTTATCAAACTTGCGCTTTGATCAAAAATAACAGTGCTTTTAAATCAACCCCGGTCATTATGCTATCGAGTAAAGATGGTCTGTTTGATAAGGCTAAAGGCCGTATTGTGGGTTCAGATCAATATTTAACTAAGCCGTTTAGTAAGGATGAGTTGCTGAGTACGATTCGTAATCATGCACCTCAAAATGGCTAAGTAAAGGATTAACAATTCTCTCATCGCAAGATGAATTAAATGAGGGAGAGCTATGGCTCGTATACTTATCGTCGATGATTCACCAACAGAAATTCGCAAGATTTCAACAATTCTCGACCAGCATAAACACGAAGTAATTACAGCTGATAATGGCGCAGATGGCGTAGCCGTTGCACGTCAGGAACGTCCTGATCTTATTTTGATGGATGTTGTAATGCCTGGGTTAAACGGTTTCCAAGCAACTCGTCAATTAACGAGAACACCTGAGACCGCTGACATTCCAGTAGTGATTGTTACTACCAAAGATCAAGAGACTGATCGAGTTTGGGGTACGCGCCAAGGTGCGAAAGGATACTTAGTTAAGCCAGTTAGCGAAAATGACCTCATCGCTACCATTAACGAGTTACTTGATTAAATAGTATGAGTAGTGAAGTCGCGCACTCGTTTGATGCTTTACGAGATATAGCGAAGAAAAGTGCGCAGTTTTCTGTAGGCTTGCCTGCCCAAGAAGAAGCTCGTGAATATTTTAGTGGTATCGGATTTTCGCTAGCGGGTTATCAATTCATAGCCGGCATGGGGTCCGTGTCCGAGCTATTACATGTTCCAAAATATACCGTTATTCCTGGAGTAAAAGCTTGGGTGTTGGGTGTTTCCAATATTCGAGGCCGCCTCATTCCTATCATTGATTTGTCTCGTTTTTTTGGCGTACCAAGCGAACGGATTAGATCTCGAGATAAAAGAATTCTTGTTGTGGAACATAACGACATGCTCAGTGGTTTATTGGTCGACCACGTTCAGGGCATGCAACACTTCGAACAAGAAGGATTGAAAAATACCACTTCAGAACCATTGTCGAAAAATATCGTTGCCTTTGTGGATGGTGCATTCAATAGAGATGGTAAAGATTGGTTGGTGTTTGATGCTAAGCGATTGGTATCAGACGCCAGATTTACAAGCGTGTCATTGACACAAAAATAGTAAGAACTGCGAAAGGCCGGGAGCCAGAAAAAAAATGAAGATTATGTCCGGAAGATTCAGCTCTGATCAAGATAACACAGGGGTTATCTTTTGGTTAGGGATAGCCCTCGTCACATTGTTAGTTTTTCTAATAGTGGTTTCTTACTTTATCGGGCGTGATAGTAGTTACGATAGAGATTACAGTGCGTACGCCAGTGACTTGAGAGTACTTTCTCAAGAAATTGCGAAAAACTCGACGGAAGCTGCATCTGGTAAAGAAGAAGCTTTCGCGCAGTTAAAGCGCTCGCGTGAAGATTTTGAAAAGCTACTTGGATATATCGTCAATGGTAATCCAGAGACTGGCTTGCCGGCATCCGTTCTACCTATCGAGACGGGCGTAACGGCGCGTTGGGAGAATGTGCGTTCCAATGCTGACCGTATTCTTGAAAACCAAGACACCGTTCTTAGCCTTCACCAGATCGCGCAAACTCTAAACGACACCATCCCTGAACTTCAGGTGGAGTATGAGGACGTTGTATCGATTCTTCTTGATGGTGATGCTCCAGCCGACCAAATCTCCGTAGCTGAACGTCAATCTCTACGTGCTGAACGTATTGTTCGAAGTGTAAATAACATTCTATCCGGTGATGAGGATGCTGCGATTGCAGCGAATCGTTTTGGTCAAGATGCGCGCTTGTTTGGTCGTGTTATGAACTCGATGTTCGATGGCAATGAGGCCATGGAAATTTCGCAAGTGACAGATGAAGACGCGATTTATGGTCTAGAAGCGATCGCCGACTTGTTCGAGTATGTTGATAGTAACGTACAAGCAATTCTTGAAACTTCCCCTGAGTTATTCAAGGTGCGTAAAGCGGCTAACTTAATCTTTGAAGATTCTATTGCGCTACTTGATGAAACGTACGCTCTATCCAATAGCGTGCAAAGCCAAGCCGATGGCCGCTTCTTCAGTGCTGCCCTTGCCTACTTTATTTTGGCTCTAATTATTGCGTTAATCGTTGTCATTGGTGTGTTGCTTTATCAGGAATCGCAAAAGCGTTTGCGTATGACAGAAGAGCAAAATGAGCAAAATCAAAACGCAATTTTGCGTTTACTAGACGAACTAGCTGATCTGGCAGATGGTGACCTCACAACTGAAGCGACAGTAACGGAAGATTTCACCGGCGCGATAGCCGACTCCATTAACTTCGCGATCGATCAGATGCGTGGTCTGGTAAAAGCAATTCGAGATACGGCTGTACAGGTTGCCTCTTCTGCGAGTGAAACGCAGGGTGCGACTATGAAGTTGGCCGACTCTTCAGAAAACCAAGCACAAGAAATTGCTGGTGCGTCTGCGGCGATCAATGAGATGGCTGTGTCGATTGATCAGGTATCTTCAAATGCAGCAGAATCAGCCGCGGTTGCGGAGCGATCTGTAACGATCGCGAAAAAAGGCTCTGACGTTGTAAACAATACCATTAACGGTATGGATACAATTCGTGAGCAGATACAAGAAACATCTAAGCGTATCAAACGACTGGGTGAATCTTCGCAAGAAATCGGCGATATCGTATCCTTGATCAACGACATTGCCGACCAAACAAACATTCTTTCTTTGAACGCCGCAATTCAGGCATCGATGGCGGGTGACGCAGGTCGAGGCTTCGCGGTTGTTGCGGACGAGGTTCAGCGCCTAGCAGAACGTTCATCGGCAGCGACGAAACAGATTGAGGCACTTGTTAAAACAACCCAAACGGATACGAACGAAGCAGTTATCTCAATGGAACAAACAACTGCCGAAGTAGTACGTGGGGCTCGCTTGGCTCAAGACGCGGGTGTTGCGCTAGAAGAGATCGAGAGCGTATCGATGAACCTAGCTGACTTGATTCAAAACATCTCCAATGCATCGCGACAACAGTCGATGTCTGCAGGCCATGTATCAAACACGATGAATGTAATCCAAGAGATTACATCGCAAACAACAGCGGGTACGAGTGCAACGGCAGAATCCGTTGGCCACCTTGCTCAAACTGCTAGCCAGCTAAGAGAATCGGTATCAGGCTTTAAGCTTCCTTTGGATGATGATGAAGCTGTGCAAGCTTCGTAATCTGTGATTGTACGGTTGAGCCGAATTAAATGTCTGTTCAACCCCAAGGGATGTTTACAAGCGACATGAGTCAAGATGAATTGATCATTCCGAATATGGATGACCGCCAGTTTGAAAGTTGGCGGTCGTTTGTTGAAGAGAAGCTTGGTACACATTTTCCTTTAGATCAAAAATCCCGTTTACAGTCTAGTTTGACCATTCGCATGCGCGAATTGGGATATAACGATTACGACCATTACCTTCAAGAGGTATCGGCACCCTTGCAGGGGCTAGGAGAATGGTTGGTATTGTTGGATCGATTAGTTATCGGTGAAACACGTTTTTATCGAGACTCCAATGCAATGGCTCTTGCTTACTTGGTAATGAAGAGTCGCTTAAAGAGAAAGAAAGACCGGAACTTAGCTATTTGGAGCGTAGGGTGCAGTAGTGGCGAGGAAAGTTACTCCTTGGCATTTTTATGCGATAGCTTGTTCAAAGAAATTAAGTGTGAGCCTAAGTTTGGTGTCACAGGCATTGATGTGAGCTGGGGAGTTTTAGGGAAGGGGCGTCACGCGGTGTATGAACAACGTCGTATGACTGGGTTGCCTCGAGCATGGAAAAGCACGTACTTCACACAGCTAGCTGAAAATGAATTTCAGGTTAAGGAAAACATTCGTCAGCGTGTATGTTTTGCGAAACAGAATATGCGCGATATAAGTCAAAGCCCGATCAATAATCAGGACTTAATTTACTGCCAGAATGTTCTGATTTATTTTCGTAACGAGCTTCGGCATGAAATTTTGAATGAACTAGGTGATCGACTCGCACTTGGTGGTGTTCTGATTATTGGTGCTGGAGAAGCACTTGATTGGAGCCACCCGAAATTGAAAAGAGTTGATGATAAACGCGCCTTGGCTTTCCAGCGTGTTAGAGACTAATAAAAATTAGAGGTATCGAGTAATGGCCAGTAGCCATCAAAACATTGCACTTGATTGGGTTAGGGCAGAGGTAGATCAGACTCTGTTGCTTGCGCGCAATGCACTCGAACTTTTCGCAAATGATCGTTCAGAACCTACGCAGTTAAATTTTTGCTTGAGCCATCTGCATCAAGTTGTCGGCACATTAAAAATGGTCGAATTATACGGTGCGGCTACGGTTGCTTCCCAAATGGAAGAGCTATGCGCGGCTCTTCGAGATAATTCGGTTGCCAGTTTTGATGAAGCTTTAGAAGCTTTGATGGCAGGTATTCTTCATCTGCAGAATTATTTAGAAGCTGCTAATCAAGCCCTAGCTGATGTTCCTTCTACTTTGGTCCCTGTCTTCAATGACCTTAAAGCGGCTAAAGGTGAAGAGTTTGTTGCGGCGGGCTTTCATCCAGATTTAGCTGGCAATGCTATCGAGCCGAATCCTGTTTTAAATGCGCGCATGCAGGATAAGAAAGTTGCTGAAAACCTTCGTAAGCTTCGTCAACGTTTTCAGTCTTCTCTGGCAAACGTTATTCGCAATACCAACTCTCAAGAGCATTTGAATTTTTTAAGCAAAGTGATTGAGCGTTTAGAAAAATTCAGTAAAGGAAGTCCTTTAGGTCAATTGTGGACGATTGCTTACGCCTTCTTAGAGACCTTGAATGTATCTGAAGAGAGCCTAGGCAGCGCGCAAAAGCAATTACTGCGTGAACTTGATATTCAGCTTAAGGCTATGATTGAAGAAGCTGATGATGCGATGACACGTTTAGTGCCGACATCTTTGTTGGAAAATCTTCTTTATTATGTTGCAACAAGCGACGCTTCATCGGAGCGAATTACTTCATTGCGCGATCAATTTGGATTGCAAATCGATGACGACCCAGAAAAAGAGATTCTTGGCCCAGATAAATCAACGCTAAGTACGATTGCTTCTGTTTTGATGGAAGAGCTTGCTTCTTTCAAAGATAAAATTGACCTTGTATCCCGAGATCAGAGCGCTCAAGTCGATGACTTGAAAGAGTTAATTCCGGCGCTTCGTCAGATGGCCAGTTCGCTACAAATGGTCGGTATCTCTGATGCAGAAAAAGTTCTAGAAGAGCAGATCAATGTCTTAGATAGCAAAGACTTTGTTTCGGTTGATCAAGACTCAATGATGAATCTTGCTGACGCGATTTTGTCTGTTGAAGTTCAAGTTCGACATCTCGCTGAAGGCCCTGAGGCTGCTAATGCCGTGCCGGTTGAGCAATTTGAGAATGCTAATGCAGCAGTGATTGAGGCATCTAAAGCATCAATTGAATTAGCTAAAAATGGCATTGTTGGTTTTATTACTTCTAATTGGGATATCAAGCAGATTGAGGGTGTTCCCGCGATTCTAGAAAGTGTTCGTGGTGGCTTACAGATTATTCCTTTGGAAGAAGCTGCTGAATTGATTAGTGGCTGCAGTCGATATATCAGCGAACGTTTAATTCGAGAGACAGTAAAGCCTGATTGGTCAGAGCTAGATCGCTTAGCTGATGCAATTAGTAGTATTGAGTACTACATCGAACGCCTCTCTGAAGGTGTTTCAGAAAGCGACCGCTTCTTGGAAGTTGCGCGTGAAAGCTTGCATAAGCTTGGCGTGACGAATGGATCGGATGCAACTACGCATATTTCCCCTCACCACATATCTGAAGCGGCTAGTGAAGCGCCAGAGTCAGTCGCGAAGGAAAGCGATGAGCAGTTAATTGATCAAGATATCCTAGAAATCTTTGCTGAAGAAGTAGAAGAAGTTGCTGCTGACATCGAAGCGGCGACTAAAGTATTGCACGTTGATGCCGCGAATCAGGAAGCTTTGGCTGAGCTTCGTCGTGCTTTCCATACTTTGAAAGGTAGTGGCAAGTTAGTTGGTGCAAATGCGATTGCAGATTTAGCCTGGGTTGTGGAAGAGCGACTTAATAAGCGAATTGAGCAAACCATTGAAATAAAAGCTGGTGAACTCGATGTCATCGATCAGATTCGTCAAAACATGGCTCCGTTGTTAGAAGCGTTCTCAAAAGGGCAAGACTCTAATTTAAGTCAGTCTTTGGCTGAGAAAGTTAAGGTAGTGTTTGACGGACAAGTTGCAGAAGAATTTTCAGACGAAGAGCATATCGAGATTGAAGCTGAAGTCGCGCCGGCAAACGATATCGACGCTACGCAAGTTGAAGCACCACAAGACGAGTCCGACGATGATTTAATTGACGATGAAATTCTAGAAATTTTTGTTGAAGAAGCGGAAGAAGTAAACGAGACGATTCAAACTTATTTACCGCGCTATGTAGACAATTATGAGGATAAAGAAGCGTTGACAGAGTTGCGCCGTGCATTTCATACATTGAAGGGCAGTGGCCGCATGGTGGAAGCCCTCGATATTGGTGAAATAGCATGGGCAGTTGAAAATCTTCTTAATCGTATTATTGATGCGACAACAGAGATGAATTCCTCTATCGCTGATTTTGTTCAGAATATTGCGGCGCATATTCCAGCTTTAGTCGAAAACTTTAAATTACGTCAGGCGCCAGTGCTCAATCCTGTTGAAGTTGAAGCGCATGCGCAAGCATTGATAGCGGGTGAGCAAGTAGAGCTTTCTGCCCCATCTACGGGTGAAGTGGAAGAATCGGAAAATCCGCAAGAGCCGGTTCAGAAAACTGTTGCTTCTGAAGAAGTTGAAGATTCCTTGTTAAGTATTTTTGAGCAAGAAGCGACGCAGCACATCGATACTATTGTGCACTTTGCGATGTTGGTTGAGGGTGACCAGCCGATTGCTGTGAACGATGCGTTATCTCGTGCGCTTCATACGCTCAAAGGTAGTGCGAATACAGCAGGCATTCAGCCAATTGCTGAGATTGCCGTACCGCTAGAGCACCTTGTGAAAGAGTTGCGCGCTAATGGCTTGGAAGTTGATGCCAAGCTAGCAGCATTAATGCAAGAGAGCATGGATGTGTGTCGTAAAGGTATTGCGCAGCTAGAGTCATCGCCTCAGCAAAGTGTTCCAGGATCAATAGAATTAGTTGCCAAGTTAGCTGCGTATAAACAGCACCGCATGTCAGATCTTGAACAAGAAACTGATGCCTTGATACCGAATACGCAAGACCCTCAGTTGGTTGCAATGTTCCTAACTGAAGGCTTGGATATTTTGCTGGATGCGGAGCGCATTATTGATCAGTGGCAGCAAGGCGCGATTACTAATGAAGACTTCAATAAGCTTTATGATGAAGTTACAAAGCTTAAACGCGGCGCGAAGGTGTCAGGTCTGAATGCCATTGTAGAGTTATGTCGTGCTTTAGAAAGTGCATATGATGTAATCAATCATTCTGAAAGTGCGCCAAGTTCCAAATTTATTGCGACGATCAAACAGGGTCATGATGGTTTGATCGATATGATGGATCAGACAGCTGCGGGTTTAAGTGCAGATGTTGATGCGAAGTTGCTTAACTTGTTGGCAGAGATAGCTTCTGAGCATCAAACTCTTGAGCAAGAGCAAGAGCAAGAGCAAGAGCAAGAGCAAGAGCAAGAGCAAGAGCAAGAGCAAGAGCAAGAGCAAGAGCAAGAGCA
>JAKVBL010000004.1:0-148773 GCA_022447365.1 Oleiphilaceae bacterium | reverse complement strand
CAAGATATCGAAATTAGTATTGATGCACTTGAGGAATCTCTAGCTGAAGCCATTCCAGAGTATGCTGTAGAAGAAACTGAAGAAGAGCTTGTAGCGACAGAACCAGAAGCTGTACCAGAAGAAACCATCCAAGTTGAAGAAGTTGATCAAACTGCTTCAGGATCTTTGGCGGAACTTGATCCTGAGTTAGCTGAAATTTTCTTGGAAGAAGCGCTAGAGTTGATCAATCATTCAGGCGAGCTACTGCACCAATGGCAGAGTGAGAGTGATAATTTTACGCTTGTAGGTGAATTGCAGCGCGATCTACATACGCTAAAAGGTGGTGCACGTATGGCTGAGGTCACTGCAATTGGTGATCTCTCACATGAGTTAGAAACATTGTTTGAGCGCACGGTTGAAGCACACACCGTTGCGAGTCCGGCCGTGATTGAACTTTGTCTTCAGTGTCATGATGCACTAGCGTCTATGGTCGATAGTGTTGAAGCGGGTTCTGTTCCTGCTCCAGCATTAGATTTGCTAGAAGCTGTTAAGCGCTCTATTGCTGGTGAAGAACCAGTATTAAGTAAGGTTCCAGCACCTCAGCCTGAGCAAACAGAAGTAGAACCTGAAGTTGAGAATATCGAGGCTACAGAACCTGAAATTGTTGAAGTTGAAGAGATAACGCTCGTAAAAGAGACGACAATTCCAGTTGAGCCAGAGCCAGCGAAACCTGTTAAGCCTGAATTATCAGAAGAAGACGCCCTCGATAAAGAAGTGCTTGATATGTTCGCCGAGGAGGCGCAGGAACTCATCGAAGCGCTCGAAACGAACATGGCGGATTGGGCTGATGCGCCAACCGAACAGAACTACAATCAAGAGTTGCAACGAGTACTGCATACTCTCAAAGGTGGTGCCCGTCTAGCGAGCTTAGATAAGTTGGCAGACACGAGTCATGATTTTGAAACACGTTTAATCCAAGCCTATTCAAATGGCGAAGCCTTTGAGGGTGAACTCAAAGCGCTAGCATTAAAAGCTCAAGATGCATTGCATAGTCTTACCAAAGATTTCCTTGCGCAGCTAACTGATCAAGCGCCAGAAGAGGAGCTTGAAAGCGAAACTCCAGTGGAAGTTGTTGAGCAATCTTCTGCAAGCCAAGAGTTGATTCAGCTTGGCCAACAACAAAGCCCATCGAAGCCTGTTAAAGAGAAAAAGTCAGGCTCACAAGAATCTGTTCGTGTGGGCGCATCGTTGATTGATGCCTTAGTGAATCTTGCTGGTGAGACAAGTATTTCGCGTGGTCGCCTTGAACAGCAGATTACTGATTTTGGTTTTACTCTTGAAGAGATGGCCGCAACGATCGAGCGTTTGCGTGAGCAATTGCGTCGTATGGAAATCGAGACAGAAGCGCAAGTACTTTACCGCGCTGAGCAAGAAGGTATCGCTATTTCTGAATACGAAGAATTCGACCCGCTTGAGATGGATCGCTATTCCTCTATACAGCAGCTTTCTCGTTCGCTGTCAGAGAGTGCGACCGATTTAACGGAGTTACGAGATACCTTATCGAATAGAGCGCGTGATGCAGAAACATTGCTATTGCAACAATCTCGCATTAATTCAGAGCTGCAAGAAGGCCTGATGAAAACACGCATGATTCCATTCTCGTCAATGGTTCCTCGCTTGCGTCGTATCGTTCGTCAGATCAGTGGTGAATTAGATAAAGCTGTTGATTTTAAAGTAGCTAATGCAAGTGGTGAGATGGATCGATCAGTGCTTGATCGAATGGTTGCGCCGTTAGAGCACATGCTACGTAATGCCCTTGATCATGGTATTGAGCCTAAAGAACAACGTGTGAAAGCGGGCAAACCAGAAGCCGGAACGATTGCGTTGTCTGTATCGCGCGAGGGTGGCGATATCGTCATTCGTATGCAAGATGACGGCGCTGGTATTGACGCATCGAAAATTAGAGCGAAAGCGGTATCGCAAGGTTTGATTGCTGAAGATGCCAAGTTATCAAAGCAAGATACCTTGCAGTTAATTATGGCAGCGGGTTTCAGTACCGCAGAGCAAGTTACGCAAATTAGTGGCCGCGGCGTTGGTATGGACGTTGTTGCAAGCGAAATAAAACAGCTCGGTGGTGCAATTTCTATTGATTCAACAGTAGGACAAGGTACGCAGTTCACGGTTCGACTCCCATTTACGGTATCTGTTAACCGTGCGTTGATGGTGAGCACAGGTGACGATTTTTATGCCATTCCGCTGAATACGATAGAAGGTATTGTTCGTGTCAGCCCTTACGAATTAGAAGAGTACTATCAAGAAGACGCACCACCTTATCGATATGCGGGACGTGATTATAAACTCCAGTATTTAGGGTCTTTGCTACACAACGCGCATCAGCCGAAGTTAAAAGGTCAGCCTTTGCCATTGCCCGTCATTTTGGTTCGAGGCACCGATCAACCTATGGCGTTACAAGTTGACAGCTTGATGGGTTCTCGAGAGATAGTAGTAAAAAGTTTAGGCATGCAGTTCAGCGAGGTGCATGGCGTCTCAGGGGCAACGATTCTTGGTGATGGTAGTGTTGTTGTGATCCTCGATTTACCGGCATTGATTCGTGAAGAGTCAGCAGGTGTCATGGATGTTCTAGATACTGATGGAAATGTTGATACACAGAACGAAACACCACTTGTGATGGTTGTTGATGACTCGGTTACAGTAAGAAAAGTATCGACGCGCTTGCTCGAACGCAATGGTATGGATGTCGTTACAGCAAAAGACGGGGTTGATGCCATTGCACAGCTTCAAGATACCAAGCCAGATGTCATGTTGTTAGATATTGAGATGCCTCGTATGGACGGTTTTGAAGTAGCAACACTTGTACGCCACGATGAACGTTTGAAAGATGTTCCGATTATTATGATTACCTCACGAACGGGCCAAAAGCACCGAGATCGTGCGATGTCGATTGGTGTAAATGAATACATGGGTAAGCCGTTCCAAGAGCAAGAACTGTTGCAGAAAATTGAAGAAGTTCTTGCTGCTACAAGAGTAACAGCATAAGAGTACATGATGAGGATCCAGGCTTCGCTCGGAATAATTAGTGAGGATCCTTTACTTAGAAAAGACTTAAGTATTTTTGCTGAGCGATACGGTTTTTCTGCGCAGGTTAGTATCGCACCGCAAAGCTGGAAAATTGAAGACCTTGAGCGCTACAACCAAATTTCATGCTGGTTAGTTGACGAGCCATTTTTTGATTTGGCAAGCGATGAGCTGGCGCAATACATAGCCGATTTAGCTGTTCCGGTTATTTTGGGGTTGGAGCCTTTTAGTCGTGAGCATGAGCTGAGGGAAAGGGAGTTTTCTCTTTTAATTAAAAAGCTTATTCAGCATCTCCATCCAAACCAAAGCAATGAGGTTTTCGATATATGGGTGCTAGCTGCTTCGTTAGGGGGGCCTGAGGCTGTGAAGGAGTTTCTAGACGCCTTACCCCAAGATATACCCGCGAGCTTCTTGTACGCGCAGCACCTCGATGAAGTGGGTTCTAAAGCCTTAGCTGATGTTATTGGCAGAGACGCGAAATTGCCTGTTGTTGCAATTGATGGAATGTGTGAATTAGCCCCCGGCGTGATTTATAAAGTCCCCGTGGACTCAAGCATTGATTTTACCAATGGTGTTTGTTTTAAAACGGGTTCAGCTTGGCAAGGTGAATATACCCCAAGTATTGATGAGCTGTTGCGTCGAGTAAGCTTCACTTACGGTAATCGAGCTAATGTCATCGTGTTTAGTGGCATGGGCGAAGATGGCGCCGATACAGCACAAGATTTGGCTAGGCGTGGCAGTTTAGTTTGGGCGCAAAGTGAGCATAGTGCAGTCAGCGACATGATGCCGAAATCGGTGATCGAAAAGCGTATATGCCAACGGATTGCTGCACCAAAAGAGCTTGCTATGTTAATGACAGCGTATTACAAGAATACAGGCATTTCTTAATTTGCCTAAGAAAATGAAGGAAGTTCAGAGTGTCTGAATCAGAGCTAATTTCGAGTTTATATTTGCCGGTTGAAGGCACTAAGTTGGTGTTGCCAAACGTGAGTGTGGCCGAGGTAATTGAATATACCAAACCACAAGAAGCAGAAGGGCCAGAATATTTTCTAGGAAATATTATGTGGCGGGGTAAACAGGTTCCATTGCTAAGCTATGAAGTTGCCAATGGCCAAGAGAAACCCGCTCGGAATACTCAAGCGCGTATAGCTGTAATTAATAGCGTTGGGCTAGATAATCAGAAGTTACCTTTTAGCGCCATTCTCACTCAAGGTCTCCCGCGCTTAGTAAAGGTGAGTAAGGATATCATTCAAGAAGAAGAGCAGAGCGATTCTCCTGCTGAACATAGCCGTATTAGGGTCGATGGAGAATATGCGGTGATTCCGAGCTTGGAATATCTAGAGTCACTGGCCATTAAACTAGCGTAAATCAGAGTCGCTCCTGAAATGATTCAGAAAACGCTGCAAAAAGAACTGTTATCGTTTTTCGTTTTGCTATTTCCGATCATTGAGCTTGTTTTATTAGGCTTGAACCACGCGGTGTTTTTCATCATCGGTTTGAGCGCTGTGATGTTTGCGCTCAACTTCTCCTCTTTGTTTTCAAATCTTCGCAAGTTTATTCCAGCAATTAATTTAGTCCTTTTTGCATCTATTTTTGTTGTGCATCTGACATCGGGTGTGAATAGTGTTGCTGTTATGGGCTGCTTGTTAGTGATGACTGTGTGGGCAGCATTAGTCCTTGATTTGGTGTTTGCCGCGACCTTTTCTCTTCTTTGTATGTTGCTTTTAAGCGCGCTAAATGATTTTACGCAGCTAGCCCAAAATGCCGTTCTAGTTTTTTCATTATTTGCGTTAGCGAGCTTTGTTCGCTTTCGTATCGGTCGACTTGAAAGAGCAGGGCCTAAGCATACTGAGGAGGATATGTTCGCATGTCGTAATGCGAGACAGTTTGAGCAAGACCTTTCTCATTACTTTGCCTTGCATCAGCGTTACCAGATGAATTGTGTGCTGCTGGTGATTGATGTTGAATTACCAAGAAAAATGAATCTGACGAAAGAAATAACATTGTTGCAGGTTCTTGTGTCGATCTGGAAAAGCCGTATTCGTTCTACAGATGTGTTGTATAAATTAAGTGATCGCCGTTTTGCATGTCTTGTGACTGCAACGAATAGAGACGGCGCACAAATTTTATTGAATGATTTGAAGAAGGCGACACAGGATTATCAGTTGCCTGAAGGATTAAATCCTGAGGTTTATATTTCTCTTCATGATTGTGCAGAGCAAAATAGTGAAAAAAGCTGGCTAGATAAGAGTTATCAAGATTAGATACATTAAAAAATTTGATTCCTTTTGCTTGCGTGATAGATTGTCTCGCCCATAGTTTGGTGACGATTTTATGCCCTTTTAACAATGCGAGTCTCGACGAAGTTAAAAGAGAAACTGCGAAGTCTTCATTGATTCCACGCAGGATTTTTGACGTTAATTTGATTTAGCCTACCGAGGCTTTTTAAAGGTAAAGAAATGCTTAAATTAGATGCTTTGAACCAATTAAAGCAGCTCAAAAGTGATATTAAAGCTAGCCGTGATTTGCAATTTGGCAGAGTAAAAGGGACAGGGCAGAAGTTCGGTTTTGTTAGCCTTGAAAGTGGCCGAGATGTATTTTTACCGCCGGATGAAATGCTAAAAGTCTTACCTGGCGATCGAATTGAAGTAGAGATCAAAAAAGACGACAAGAACAAAACGTTTGCAAAAGTAGAACGACTGATCGAATCGAATAATAAATTATTCTTTGGTAAATACGTGTCTAAAGGCGCTGCACATTTTGCAGAAGCGGATTTCGATGGTACAAGTCGATGGATCTTTATTCCACCAAATAAACGCGGGAAAGCGAAAGTTGGCGACTTACTTCAGTGCAAGCTTGTTCAACACCCAATTAAAAATGGTAAGCCACAAGCCCACATACTCGATAATCTTGGTAATGAAAAAGATGCAGGTATTGAGTGGACCTACAGTCTGAAAAAACATGGTATTAAAGAAGCTTGGAGTGAAAAATCTGAGCAAGATTTAAAGACATTGACGGAAGACTTGGTCGCTAAGTTATGTGCTGAGAGAGAAGATTTTAGTCAACATGCTTTCTTTACCATTGATGGTGAACGCACGACTGACATGGATGACGCGCTTTGCATTGAAGAAAACTCCGATGGCTGGAAGTTACTCGTTGCTATTGCTGATCCAGAAGCCTTAGTTAAGCATGCTCCGGTCTTAGAGAAAGAAGCTTTGCAACGCGGCGCTTCTTTGTATGCGCCTAATAAAGTTGTTTCAATGTTACCTGAAGAGGTCAGTGCGAACTTAGCCTCATTAGTAGAAGGAAAGACGCGTTTAGCGAAAGTTTTCACGATACAAGTTTCTAAAGATGGTGATGTTGCGCTAGAGAAAATTAGCCTTGGTAGTGTTACTTCGGCGCAAAAACTATCGTATACGCAAGCGAGCGATGATGCACTTGATGGTGTGAATGAGAATGTTCGACCACAAGTGATTGCGCTAAAAGGTCTTGCCGAAGCTCTACTAGAAAAACGTAAGAGCACAGCGAATGTCCAGCCTAGTCGCTCTGACTTTTTTATAGAGCTTAACGCTGACCAGAAAATTGAAGCAATTCACCCGCGAACAAGTGTTGCGGCTCATGCATGGGTTGAAGAATGTATGTTAGCTGTGAATCGCTGTGCAGCTCAGTATTTTGCAGAGAACGCAAAATCTGCTTTGTACATCAGTCATTCAGGCGTTCGTGCAGATCGTTTAGAGTCGCTTAGTACAGTATTGAATGAAAAACTTCCTGAATTAAAAGAATTCAGTTTAGCAAACTTAGATGGTTTCGTATCAATATTTCGAGCGTTACAAGCAGATGATGAGCGAGAGTATTTAAGGCAACTAATGCTGAGACAGTTGGATCGAACCGGGTTTAGTCTTGAAAAAGCGCCTCATTTTGCTCTGGGTTTTGACGCTTACACGACCATCAGTTCACCTCTGCGCAAAGCGAATGATTATTTACTACATCGTTTATTAACGTCTCTAATTGAGAGTAATGTTGGTGATAGCTTAACTACTAAAGACCTTGAATCGATTGAAGAGAAGCAAGACGCTATTCGTAAATCTGTTTTCGATATCGAGCAATCATTGAAGTGTGAATATATGACGCGTCAATCTGGTGAGTTTGATGCGGAAGTTGTTCGTGTATTTACTACTGGTATGCAAGTTCGTGTATTAGATAATGGCATTGAAGGTGTGATTGCGACGCGGGATATTGAAGGCAAGTGCAGTTTTAACCAAGATTTGATGCAATTGAAAACTTCAAAAGGCGAATTTACCTTAGCGCAAAAACTAAAGGTTTCATTGAAGCGTGTTGATTGGTCTAAAAAGCAGATTCAATTTTCTCTAGCTTAATTCAGATGTTTTTCTGAAACTTTGTAGGATATATCCTACAAAGTTTCAGAGATCTCCTATATTTTTCCCTAATTACCTCATCTATTATTTGCTCATAGGGACAGCATAAACATAAGGAAATGTTGACGGAATCAAGGATGACCGTAGCTAAGGGATGAGACACGGATGGTAATAAGCAGGCATGGATCGCCAGCTTTTCCGTTTACTCCCCCATCCCTATACTTTCCCTTCTCCTAACCTCTTTATCTTGTTACCTATATTCGTGTATCGTGCCCAGAAATTTCATGTGGACGAGCAGAAATATGGTCTCTGGTGGTATTCAACAGTCTTTCTTTAAATTAAAAAATAATCGTATCTTTGAGTTTGTAGTTATTGCGATTATCTTAGTTTCAGCCCTAGAAATTGGCGCTAAAACCTATCATCTCCCCGAAAACGTTATTCCATTTTTAAAGATATTGGATTGGTTTGTAACGATTTTCTTTCTGATAGAAATCAGTATCCGTTTTATTGCAGAGCCTAATAAAAAAGCGTTTTTCAAAGATGGTTGGAATGTTTTTGATACCCTTGTCGTAGTGATCAGTCTTATCCCTATCAATGAGAGCGAGATGGCTTTGCTAGCTAGGCTTGTTCGTGTATTCAGGGTTTTACGAATGGTGTCTGTGATTCCTGAACTACGCGTTTTGATTAGCTCACTAGTTAAAGCATTGCCGCAGCTAGGTTATGTAATGCTGCTAATGTTCATTATCTTTTATATCTACGCAGCCATTGGTAGCCACTTGTTCGGTGAGATTAATGAGGTGCTTTGGGGCAATATAGCCATTGCTATGCTGACTTTATTCCGAGTTATGACCTTCGAGGATTGGACTGATGTTCAATATGAAACGATGGAGGTTTATCCTCTAAGTTGGATCTTCTATCTAACCTTTATTTTCTTTACGGCATTTGCATTCTTAAACATGGTGATTGGTATTGTTGTGAGTGTGATGGAAGAAGAAAACCACAAAATGCGAATGCAAAAAAATGAAGAGCAGGGTAAGGAAGAAGTGACGCTTGAAGCTTTGTATAAAGAAATTCAGAGCTTAAAAGAAGAACTAAGAAAAAACGCTCGCGAATAAGCGAGCGTTCTTGTAATAAGTTAAGGGTGTTAACTTATATATTCTGGACCAACTCCAACGCTCCAGATAATGACGCTGATGGCAAACAAGCCGACTAGCATCACTAATCCCACTGTTAAGATAGAGGAGGCAAACATAAACCCTCTATCTTCTGGAATCTTCATTAGGATTGGTAATCCCTCATAAAGGAGATAGACCGACCAACATACTGCGACCACTCCGGCCATCATGTTTACCCAGAGCACTGGATATATCGCGATAGCGCCTATTAGGAATAAGGGCGTTGCGGTATAAGCGGCGAGAATAATACCGTTGTGTTCAGATGCTTCTACGCCATATGTCGCCGCAAAAAAATCAATGAATTTACCAATAATGTATATGCCGCTTAGCATTGCTGCGTAAAACAGAATGCAGAGTTGTGCGGCGCTAGAATTTGTCAGCTTAATAATATCGCCATCGCCGATTTGCCAACCGACTTGAGTTGTCCCGTAATACGCTGCTGCTGCGGGGATAAGTGCGAGAAGAATGATGTGTGTGAGAAAAAGCTTAGGGGCCGATTCATGCTCTTCGCGAATCGTTTGCCATTCTCTGTCAGGGTGAGTCAAGATACCGAAAGTATGCAATATGCTCATAGCGCCTCCGTTGATTATTTTTTTTGGCTGCGTCAATAAGTCTCGACCCATCACTAGAGTTCGTCAAGTAGCAAAAAAGCGAATTGTCTAAAAAATACACAAATATTTGACTAAATTCTGCACTTATTGCTCAAATTTGAATCAGTTTTGGCGGTCGCACTCTTTGTTTGTTTATTTTTGATCTCTTCTAGGCTCGCCTGAAAAGCCTGCTTTGTTGCTATAGATGAGACTTTTTCTTGAAGAAGTGCAGACATTGCTTTTTATTGATGTGTCATCTAGCATTCGCCAACTTTAATATACTTACTAAATTTCAGAGCATGTGAGCAACTCTTTCATATGCTCTATAGCCTCGAAGCAGCGAACGACAAATATGAAAGCATGGTTTAAAGAGATTGAAGCGCAAGAAGAGGGAACAACATTCCCTATCGCGACCGTCATTGAGGAATTAACCTTTGATGAGCAAGGGTTGATTCCGGTAATTGCGCAAGATGCTGAGACTAAGTCGATTTTGATGTTTGCTTGGATGAATCGCGATGCGCTAGAAGAAACTATCGCTACTGGACGGATGTGTTATTGGTCTAGGTCGCGCAAAAGTCTTTGGCGAAAAGGTGAGAGTTCTGGTCATGCTCAGCAATTAAAGGAATTGCGCACTGATTGTGACGGCGATGTTTTGCTAGCAATGATTGATCAAACAGGAGCGGCGTGTCATACCCACCGAAAATCGTGTTTCTATCTGAAATTTGGCGAAAAAGAAGTCGAGATTAATACTGAGTTTTAGCCCCAGTTTTGGCTTAGTTCAGATAGTAAAAAGGCGACCTAATGAGTCGCCTTTTATATTTATAAGCGTGTGCTTATTTCGCTATTTCAATCAACTCAACTTCAAATAGTAAAGTCTCATTAGGTCCGATTGAGCGATTACCTTGTGGACCATATGCTAGATCAGCAGGAATATACAATTGCCACTTTGATCCTGTAGGCATTAGTTGAAGCGCTTCGGTCCAACCAGCGATAACGCCATTTAATGGGAATGTTGCTGGTTCACCTCGACTAACGGAGCTATCAAACACTTCGCCACTAATAAGGCTGCCGGTGTAATGCACTGTTACAGTATCTGTTGCTGCAGGTTGAGGGCCTTTGCCTTCAGTAAGAACTTTGTATTGCAAACCGCTTTCTAGCGTCACTACGCCTTCTTTATCTTTGTTTGCGCTCAAGAACTCTTCGCCAACAATTTTATTCGCTTCACTAAGTTTTTGTAGTTCAGCAATTTGCTTTTCTTGCATCTCACGCTGATATTCACTCAAGGTTTGAGCTATCTCGTCATCAGTTAGCAATTGAGGTTCATCGTTAAACGCACTTTTCAAACCATTTGCGAACTGATCTAAGTCAATATCTTTGAGTTCGTTGCGCATGCGCTGACCAAACATCACACCAAAGGCATAACTGACTTTTGCTTCTTTACTTTCAAACTTAGCAGCGCCGTCTTCAGCTAGTGTAACTGGACTCATTCCAATAAGACTCGCAGTTAGTAAAGGCAAAGCGATTTTTTTTATGTTCATAGTTCTGTTTCCATTCAGTTGGTGTCAGCCTGAACAGTAGACGGGCAGACATTTTCTTTGAGACCCAGAACCTTAAGGCTTTTGCAGAGGATCTTCCAGAGTCGCAACATTAGGGCTTGTTAATGGTGATGGCCGCCTACACCATGCGCGTGACCATGTGATATTTCTTCTTCTGTAGCTTCTCTAATAGAAATGATTTCAATATCAAACGTCAGATCTTTACCTGCGAGAGGGTGGTTCGTATCAACATCGACATTGAACTTGCCTGCTTTAACAACCGTGGCCTGGCGACCACCTTGTTCAGTATTGATGCCAACCGTCATCCCTGGTTTTAATCGCGCTAACTGTTTCTTGTCTCCCATTAAATGTTTAATCGGGACTCTTTGTACGGCGTTTTCATGACGTGTGCCGTATGCTTTTGCTGCAGGCACTTCAGCGGAAAATATGTCGCCCGTTTCTTTCCCTTCCATCTCTGACTCGAGACCCGTAATAATATTCGCATGACCATGTAAATAAGCCATCGGATCGCCGCCATGTGAACTTTCAAGCTCCTCACCGTTGTGGCTCAAACGATAATGAAACTGAACAACCATATTTTTTGAAACTGTCATATAAAATTCCTCCGTCTGCAATATTGTAATGTTTCGTCGCGATAGCACCTAAGGTCGTACGAATAAATCCGAAAATAGTGAAATAAATCAGGTGATATCTGGCATTGGAACTAGTATCGCTACGATGAGTATTTGGTACTATTGTGATTCAAGAGAAGCAACATGATTGTAGTTTGTAGTAATGGATAAAGTTCGGAAAAATATAATAGTGCGATGGGCCTTAATTTCTGTCGGCTTTATCTGTGTTGGTTTAGGCATAATAGGCTTGTTTGTTCCAATGATGCCTGGCGTTGTATTTTTACTTATTGCTGCTTGGTGTTTTGCGCGTTCATCAGAACGCTTTCATGATGCATTATTGAGTCATCCCCAGTTAGGGCCTCAAATTGATGCGTGGCATAGTGGAAAAGGTTTTCAAAGAAAATTGCGCATGCGCATCCTAACAATTATGTGGATCAGCATGATTGTCTCGATGTTTATAGCGGCAATATGGTGGGTATGTATTATCATCGCGGTCTGTGGTGTGTGCACCACACTCTATATTCTCAAACAACCTGTTTACGATTAATAAGAAGGCAGCCTAATGGCAATTAATTGGTTCCCGGGCCATATGCATAAAGCCCGTAAGGAAATCAAAAAAGTAATGTCTGACGTTGATGTCGTCATTGAGTTACTTGATGCGCGTATTCCGTTTAGTTCATCAAACCCTTTGGTTGGAAATCTGCGCGGTGAGAAGCCAGTGATTAAGCTTCTTAATAAGGCTGATCTTGCCGACCCAAAAGTCACCGAAGCTTGGCAAGCGCATTTAGAAAAAGATAATGCGGTAAAAAGTTTGGCATTGAGTGCCACCGCTGACGGCAAAATTAAGATGATCGCAAACCTTTGTCGCAAACTCGCTCCTCATAAAGTCGATAGCGATAAAGGTATTAGTGCGATGATCATGGGTATCCCGAATGTAGGGAAGTCGACCTTGATCAATAGCTTGGCTGGAAAAACAATCGCTAAGGTCGGTAACGAACCTGCTGTGACGAAAAGACAGCAAAAAATTAAGCTCGATAATGGCATTACCCTTTCCGATACCCCCGGTATTTTATGGCCAAAGCTTGAACCCGCAACGTGTGGATATCGTTTGGCGAGCACCGGCGCCGTAAAAGATACAGCGATGGAATATGAAGATGTTGCATGGGAATGTTTAAAAGAGTTCAGAGTGCTTTATCCAAATGCTTTAAAAGATCGCTATGGTTTAAGTGAGTTTGGAAGTGACGAGTATGAATTGCTTGAACTTATCGGTAAAAAACGTGGTTGTCTAAAAAGTGGTGGTGTGGTTGATGTTCACCAAGCAGCAACGATTTTTTTACAAGACTTACGGAGCGGCAAACTAGGACGCGTCACTTTGGAGACGCCAGAAATGATGGAAGCCGAAATGGCTGAATTTCGGGCCATGCTTGAGGCAAAACGTGAGCAAGAAGAGCTCGCTAAGAAAGAGAAAGAAGAACGTTCTGGGAAGCGCACTTCTTAGTTGTCTCAAGATCATCAAAATAATAAACGAGTAATAAGATTTAAGTATGGAAACCTTTCTTCGACGCTTGGAGATTTTACGTTACCTCCAACAGCGTAATGCTGCCAATCTTGAACCTGCGGGTACGGATCAAATTATTCAACATTTGATCGATGGAGAGTATGTGGGTGAAGAGGAGCGCGATGAGAAAAGTTTGATGCGCTTAATTCAGAGAGATTTAAAATTTTTGTTGGGCGAATACGACGAAGAAGATGATAGCTATTTCAATCACTTTGATCTCCGCTCGATTCGAGGCCAACGTAAAACATTACTCTGGGAAGTCAGTCCCTATCACGATGTGAGTTACGAGTTCGAAAAAATGCCATCGTTTATGGCGCTCGCGCTAACTCTGACGCGTAAACACTTGAATCAGGTATTACCTAGCGCAATTCAGAATGATCTTGCTCAGCTATTTTTTAATGCTGAGCATAAAATGAAACAAAGCGAGAGAAAGCTGAATGACAAACAGTACACTCGCTTGAGTAACGCTGTTGAGTTTTATCAGCGTGGTCAAAGCCTACGTACACCTGATTTCGATATGCACACGCTCGATAATATTTATCAGGCAATTTTAAATGGCCGGCGCGTTAAGTTTGCATATCAAACCTCTAATGGTCGAAAAGAATATGATGTTCATCCTTTTGGTGTGACGATCATGCTTCCCAAACTCTATCTTGTTGGTGTCAAAGATGATGATGCGCGCGATGGAAATTTAGAAGAGTTTCGAACCTTTTTGATTCACCGTATTGAAGATTTAGAGGTTTCGCGATTTTCAAATGTAGTTCCAGAAGACTTTAAACTCAAAGAATATCTGGATGCAGGAAATACTGATGTTCTTGTAGATCGTGACGCAAATAGCTATGACTTAGAGGTAGATCTCTACACGCAAAGAGGCAGTCATTTGTTGCGTGATCTGCAAGACAGTCCTCTAAACGAAACGCAAAGTCTTAACGAGATATCTGATGGGCATTGGCGTTTATCCGCTAGGGTAAAACACACCGTGCAATTGAGGAATTGGCTGCTAGCGTTAGGCGCTCAGGCAAAGGTTACTGCTCCACAGATCATACGAAATGAGCTGTCGGATTACCTCAGCGCCATGCAACAACACTATACATAACATACCAGCTTAAGAGATTGGCTCGACCAATACTAAACGCATGGCTTTCCCTTCGAAGATTTCATTGATGGTTTCTCTCACGCTATGAATGTTGTCAGCTTGAACGCGGAAACGGAATTTAGTGCCTTTCTGAGTAAATGCATTAACACGGAACATAATTTTTCTCCTGATGATTGATGGCGGTATTGCCTATCGACAGGAGTAAATATATCGCCTAAAACGACCGGAAATGTCGCCATGTCTAGGGGCAATTAAATAATGCTGATATTCAAAGAATTTTATTTCAGTAAATGATCGAGACTTAATGCATATGCCGGTGCAAAGTTTTCGAGGAAGTAGAGTACTTCTGGCTGTTGTTCCTCGTTCAAACGTTTGAGTATTTCTTGTGCTGCATGCTCAAACTCTTTATTTCCAGCACGCAATTCTGCTTGGCATTTTAAGAGGGCAGATAATCTATCGGCCGCTTTCAATAAACGTTGATATACCTCGGGTAATTCATGCTCTATTAATACACCTTTAAATGCTTCATGCATTTCTGTGGGTAATAGATTGAGCAGTTCTTTTTCGGCGCGTTGCTCCACGCCTTTGTATGCATTTCGCATGGCCTTACTGTGATATTTGACCGGTGTTGGCATATCCCCCGTGATGACCTCAGTGGCATCGTGATACAGACCACAAGTCGCTAATTTATGAGCATCAATCTTATTGTTAGGATTTTGGTTGTTATGTATCACGCCTAAGACATGCGCCAGTGTGCCAACTTCCCAAGAATGGGTTGCAACATCTTCGGGAATGGCATTGCGCATTAGACTCCAACGCTGGATCCAGCGAAGACGGCTGATATATGCAAAAAAATGACTCATAATTTTATTCGCTCTTTGAAACAGTATTTACAATAACAAGTGGAGTTTGACCATGGCAAAAAAGGATCACAAGACAATGCAGCGATGTGGCTGGTGTGGAGACGACCCAATCTACCAGCACTACCATGATACCGTCTGGGGACGGCCAGTTTACGATGATCAAACTTTGTTTGAAAAGCTTTGTTTAGATGGCCAGCAAGCAGGACTAAGTTGGATAACGATTCTGAAAAAGCAAGCGACATACGAAGCCGCCTATGATGGGTTCGATGCGAAAAAGATTATCCAATATGACCAAGCTAAACGTGATGCATTACTTAATGATCCAGGAATCATTCGGAACAAACTGAAGGTCGAGTCGATCATCAAGAATGCTAAAGGCTTTCTAGAGTTTGAAAAAGAAGAGCAAAGTTTTAGTGAATTCTTGTGGGCATTTGTGGGTGGTGCGCCAATACAAAATACATTTAATAGTCTTGATGAGGTGCCTGCTGAAACAGAAGAATCAAAGGCTATGTCAAAAGCGCTTAAAAAAAGAGGTTTTACCTTTGTTGGTCCGACTATCTGCTACGCTTTCATGCAAGCCGTTGGTATGGTCAATGATCACCTTCAAGCTTGCCCGTGTTGGGAGGAATGCCGACAAGAAAGTATGTAACAGTTTAAAGCGCCGAAGGATGGGAGTTTGTTATGGATAAGAATATTGAAAACGTACTGCACTTTTGGTTTGAAGAGTTGGAGCCAAATCATCATTGGATCAAAGACGCTAAGCTCGATGAGGATATCGACAAACGCTTCTGTCAGTTACATATTGAGGCTAAAAACGGCGAGCTTGCCCATTGGCGTGATTCAGCAGAAGGGCGTCTAGCTGAAATCATTATTCTTGATCAATTTACCCGTAACATTTATCGCGATGAGGCAGATAGTTTTTCTTGTGATACCTTGGCGGTAACACTTTCTAAAGAAGCAATTAATCTAGGTTGCGATAAAGAGTTGAGCGTGACGCAGCGAGCGTTTATCTATATGCCTTTGATGCATAGTGAAGAAAAAACCGATCATGAACTGGCTTTGCAGGTATTTGATCAAGAAGGTTTAGAAAACAATTTAGACTTTGAGAAACGTCATTTTCGTATTATTGAGCGCTTTGGGCGATACCCTCATCGAAATGCTCTTTTAGGTCGCGACTCTACCGAGCAAGAGGTTGAATTCTTAACTCAGCCGGGCTCTTCGTTTTAATCAATATTCAGAATTTTGTGGGTTTGCAGCGTCAGTCGCCACTGAGGGTTTGCGAGACAATAATCTAGCGCGAGCTGAGTGTTAAACTGCTTTACTGAGTCCTGCTTGCTTTGTTCGAGTGGATTTGCTTTAGGCGATAAGAAAAAATACTCGCAATCAAACGCTTCAAACTGTTCAGGTTTGGCAAGTTCCTGAGGGAATACCAGTTTTAGTTCATTCGCTCGAGTCAATTTTAGTGTTGCGTCTGCTTTAGGGCTAATGCAAATCCAATCAATGCCTTCTGGCGCTTCTAAGGTACCGTTTGTTTCGATCGCAACCTCAAAGCCAAGTGAATGCATTTTATCAATCAAGGCTTTATCTAATTGTAATAGAGGCTCTCCACCCGTAAAAATCACGTAGGGCTCTGAGCGGCCGTTCTGATCTGCGCTTGGCCACATCTCGTTAATGGCCTTACTCAACTCTTCTTCATTAGCGAATGTGCCACCATTTTGGCCATCAGTACCAACAATGTCCGTATCGCAAAAATCGCAGATGGCATCGGCTCTTGAATCTTCTCGTCCATTCCAGAGATTACATTTACTGAAGCGACAGAACACTGCAGCACGTCCTGCGCGTGCGCCTTCACCCTGTAAACTATAAAACATCTCTTTAACTTTATACGCCACGTTCCGAACCCTGATGTAATTAATCGGTGACGAGCTGATGCAATGCTCGATTACGTTCGTTCATGAGCTGCGCTGCGTCGCGCGCATTCTGCATTACTTCAGTCATATTTTCGAGTGTTGGTTGCGTCATACTTTCAGACGTAGATAAGGTGGGGGATGTATTAAGGTTTGAAGAGTCGTTTTGATAGGTTTTATTGATCAGACTTGGATCCATACCTGAGATCGTTTGGAGTGCTTCGGGTTTCAGTTGCGCACTTTGTACATTCTTTTGATTGGATGGTTTTTCATCACTGAAATGCCACTGCCCATGTTCGTCTTGCCAACGATAATATTCTAGAGAGCTCTTTGTCTCGGAAGCATTGTTCACCTGAGACTCTTTAGGTTCATCTGTGTAGATGCCACCAGAGCTAGGTGTAATGGCGCTTATTAGTTTGTCTGGCATTTCTTTAATATTGAGAAAGTCACCACCGGCTTGATAGTCTGCATAAAACGGTAAACTTAGTGCACCCACTAAAATAATGACAGAAAACAAGCGATACACCCATTTCACAGAATAGTCTCCAACATCTTTTTCAAAGAAGGCTCTGACCAGTTAACGCGGCTACCTAGTCTCAAATTCTCCTTAAGTGTAGCTGTTAATTCTTCGGATTCTGGCGCAATCTCTAATCTGAGCTGACATAACTGGCCTTGGTAGGCTTTTTCTGCTGCAAGCTCCGCATCGAGATAGTGCTGTTTTAAAGATGAGTTGCCATAGTGATTAGCCCGTTGACGGAGCTGCCGCGTAGGCTTAATTAAATCGAAATAGTAATCTTGTTGAATTTTAAGAATTTGCTCTGCTTGAGATCCCAATCTTTTTTTCTGTTTTGATGACCAAAGTGCAAACAGACATAAATTGATATCCAGATCCTTATGATCTTGAGCGTGCATTAGTATGTTCTTAATGTCTTCTTGCTTCCAAAGCATTATTGAAAACTGCCAGAAGTGTTCAGCATTATTATCTTTGTTCATAATCTAGAGCGTCAATGCGTTGATGTACGCGCTATTATCCGCTACCTTGCGCGGCGAGTTCTACCTGAAGTGATGATTCATGCTTAAGATTACTGAAATGACACTGCGTCGAGGCCCTGAGCCGCTGCTTGAAAACGCAGACGCCAACATAGCGGATGGACAACGCGTTGCGATTGTTGGGGCGAATGGCGCGGGTAAAACGAGTTTATTCAAACTTCTGTTGGGTGAATTGTCGACGGATGCAGGTGCTTACCATTTACCCGGTAATTGTCGCATTGCGCATATGGCGCAAGAAGTCGAAAGTTCCGAGCGTTCGGCGCTTGACTATGTCATGGATGGACACCATGTTTTTCGCCGCTTGCAAGAACGCCTGGAGCTCGCGCAAGAGCAAGAAGACAATCATGTTATTGCTAACATCCATGGTGAACTCGAATCGATCAATGCCTATCAAATACCCGTTGATGCCAAAAAACTCTTACACGGATTAGGATTTTCAGAAAGCGAGTTATATTCGCCCGTTGCAAGCTTCTCTGGTGGTTGGCGTATTCGACTGAATTTGGCACAAGCACTAATGTGCCCATCCGATTTACTGTTGTTAGATGAACCAACTAACCACTTGGATCTTGACGCCATGCTTTGGCTCGAGCAATGGCTGAAGCGCTATCAAGGCACACTTCTATTTATCTCGCACGATAGGGATTTCATCGATGCAGTAGCAACGAGTATCTTGCACTTTGAGCATCGTCAGTTACATCAATATACCGGTACTTATTCAGACTTCGAGCGACTAAGAGCCGAGAAGCTAGCGCTACAGCAGTCACAATATGCCAAGCAACAGCAGCGTATTTCTGAGATTCAGTCATTTGTAAGTCGCTTTAGAGCTAAAGCGACAAAAGCCAAGCAAGCCCAAAGTCGTTTGAAAGAGCTTGAACGAATGGAACTCATCGCGCCTGCACACGTTGATTCACCATTTAGTTTTAGCTTTCCTGAATCAGATAAAACGTCTAGCCCTTTGTTGAATTTGTCTCATGTAGATCTGGGCTATCAGGATACAAGCATTATCCATGACTTCTCATGTGCAATATTGCCGGGCCAACGCATTGGTCTGTTAGGGCCAAACGGGGCAGGTAAGTCGACTCTAATTAAATCATTGGTTGATCAACAAACCTTGTTACGAGGCGAGCGAACGCACGGAGAGCATTTACACATTGGTTACTTTGCTCAGCATCAGCTGGAAGCGCTTGATATGAATGCGAGTCCAATTTTGCATCTACAAAGACTCACGCCATCGGCAACGGAACAAAGCATTCGTAATTTTTTAGGAGGCTTTAATTTTCGAGGTGATGATGCGACCGGCACTATTGAGAAATTCTCCGGCGGAGAAAAGGCGCGATTGGCGCTTGCAATCATTGCCTGGCAAAAACCTAATCTACTGCTTTTAGATGAGCCAACTAACCATTTGGATTTAGAGATGCGCCACGCTTTAACGCTGGCACTACAAGAGTTCTCGGGCGCCATCGTGGTGGTGTCTCACGATCGTCATTTGTTAAAGAATACAGTCGATGATTATTGGTTGGTCGCTGAAGGTAAAGTCGATACCTTTGAAGGCGATTTGCAAGACTATGAGCGTTGGTTAGAGGGATTTCATCGACAGCTTCAAGAGCCCGATAATTCTGAGTCGAATACGCTCAATGAATCTGCTGGAGAGACCAGTGAGCAGCGTAAAGAGCGAAAGCGCCAAGAAGCCGAAGCGCGCAAAAAGTTAAGTCCCTTGAAGAAACAGTTGGCCAAACTAGATGCAAGCTTAGAAACGCTACAAAGTGAGTTGTCGGCCATTGAGAATGAGTTGGCATCTCCTTCTATTTACGATGATGAAAACAAGCAGCGATTAAAAGCCTTGCTTGAAAAGCGTGGCGATCTAAGCACTGAAGTAGAAGAAATTGAACTGCAATGGTTTGATCTACAAGAACAGATCGAAGAGTTAGAAGACCGAAATTAGCAACATTAATTTTATAAGAATTTGCATTGCGTTAACAAAACTCGCATTGAGAAGATTCAGTACGCTGACATACTCAATAAGTTAATGAGCAAAACCTCGAGCAAAAATACCAACTTGCAGAGCGATGCTTTTAAATGTATTCAGGATGTATTGAATGATAAGTGCCTTGCCTATGACAAAGCAGGAACATAGCGGTTTAGTGTCGGCCAAACTGGTCGTAGATTTGCTTTGCTATTTAACTGTTCCGCTATTGATGATTTTCGGCACGAAATCATATTTAACAGGGCACGAAACATACGGCTTAAGTCTTATTGGTTTTTCGGGTTTAGTGCTTTCTAGTTTCTTTGCCTATAAGTTCTTTGGACGCTGGCGCTTTCATCGTAATTTTCTAGCAACATCCTATACCTTTTTTTATTTCTATCTACTTATCTCTGGTGGAGAAGGCGGAACCGGTATCTACTGGCTCTATGCCTATCCACTTCTCGTGTTCTCAATTATGGGGATGCATGTTGGGACATTAGTGCTTGTCGCTATTTTAACAGCATCGGTGTTTATCCTATTTCTGCCAGGTATGTTCGGCCTAGAGTTGGTATACAACAGTAATACGAAGATGCGTTTCATTGGCTCAATGATGTTTGTCACGATCATGGCGTACACCATGGAGAGGGCTAGAGTGTCAGCTGCTTTAGCGCATTCGAAGGTGAGTAAAGCTTTAGAGGATCTAGCGAGAACAGACGAACTGACAGGATTGCTGAATCGTCGTGGCGTTTCTGAACGTATCGATAACGAACTGATTCGTTCTCAACGAGAAGGGCAGGAATTTAGTATCGTTATCTGTGACGTTGATTACTTCAAAAAGATAAACGATCGCTTTGGCCATGATGTTGGCGATCAAGTACTGGTGCAGCTAGCAGAAAAATTGCAAGCCACAGTTCGAGGAAGTGATAGCGTCGCGCGGTGGGGCGGAGAAGAGTTTATTGTTTTACTGCCGAATACGAGTATTGAACAAGCGTATCAATTGATCGAACGGATTCGTGAATCTATTGAGCAAGAGCGATTTATGTATTCTTCGCGTCGCGTGAAAGTTTCGATTAGCTGTGGTTTAGCTTCAACTAAGTTCTCGTCAGGCTTTTCTGGGCTTCTTAAAGCGGCAGATATCAGTTTGTACGAAGCAAAAGAAGAAGGGCGAAACTGTACTCGCCCTATTATCAAAAAAGCGTCTTAAGCGGCGCTTAAGCTTTCGCCTTCGAATGCTACGCCTTCCCAGCCAAATTCGATAAAGTTTCGAATATTTTGGTGATCAGTCCCTTCTGGGTTTTCGAGCACGTCTTTTCTGTAGAAGTCTCCAAACAAATGTAGCGCGAGCTGTGCATCCAGATTCTGGCGTTGCGCGTATGCCAATAACTTACAAGAGCCCTGATTTTCGCCTAGCTTGTTTTCTTGGTTTCCTACCTTAAATGCAATAGGTGTGAATGCGTAATTTTCTTCAATCACCGCAATACTTGTTTTAAAGTCAATGGACTCAGGTGATTGGCGCAATTGTGCTAAAAACTCTTGTTCTGTCATGTTTTGATGTCTCCATATTGAATGGGCGTGGAGCTTATCAAAAGTGTGCAAATCTAAACAGTAAGTGGCGTAAAAGACGACATGGATATACGGATTAAATTCCCAACTCAATTGAGTGATATTAACGAACAAGAGTTTGATAGCTTATCTGATCCTGATCAGCCTTTTATGCGCTATGCCTTTTTAAAGGCATTGGAATTGTCTGAGTGTGTGTGCGCGAAAACTGGCTGGGAGCCTTATCATTTTTCGGTGTGGACGAAAGGTGGCCGTTTGCTTGCATTTTCCCCGGTCTATAAAAAGCGTCATTCCTACGGGGAGTATGTGTTTGATTGGGCATGGGCAGATGCCTATGCGCGCCATGGTTATAACTATTACCCGAAGTTGCTGGCGAGTATCCCTTTTACGCCTTCTGTCTCTGCACGTATTTTGTTTGACGCTACCGCAATCAAATGGGCCGAGCTGGAGTCTCTATATTCTCAAACCATAGAAAAGCACTGCCTTGATCATGACTTTAGCTCTGCGCACATATTGTTTCCAGATGCGAACCACTCTGAACATGCTTCAAAACTTTGGGGGCATCGAAAGGGGGTGCAATACCATTGGTTTAATAAAGGCTATCAAAACTTTGAGGATTTCTTAGATTGTTTAAGTTCGCGCAAACGGAAGAATATTCGTAAAGAGCGTCGCCAGTTATCTGATCAAGGTATTCACTACCAATGGATTGAGGCGAACGCTCTGAGTGAAGGTCAGTTTGAAGACTTCGTGGCCTGTTATCAGAGTACTTACCATGTCAGAGGTCAAGCGCCATACTTGAATAGAGTGTTCTTTGAACACTTATTCCGTTCAATGCCAGAACACTGTTTGCTTTTGTTTGCGTTTGACGCTGACGAAAGAGTGATCGCTAGCGCGCTGTTTATTAAAGGTGAATCGAGCCTATATGGGCGTTATTGGGGAGCATTAAAAGGCATTCCTTTGCTGCATTTTGAAGTGTGTTATTACGCAGGTATTGAGTACTGTATTGAACATGGTTTGAAGCGTTTTGATGCAGGAGCTCAAGGTGAACATAAATTACTGCGCGGATTTGAGCCGGTGACGACGCATTCTTTGCACTATATACAGCACCCTGAATTTCGCGGCGCAATTGATCGATTCTTAGATGAGGAGCGAGAGCATATTGAGCAGTTTAATGAGGATGCGAAACGTTGGCTGCCCTACAAAAATGTGAGCCATAGCTGAATTTTAAGCACATTTATGAAAAGGCTTTACTTGGTTAAAAAATAACATTAGAATTCGCGCCCCTAAACAAACTGCGTTAAAAACCTCTTAACGGTGGTTTTAAGCAGTTAGAACGAATTTTTAAACGTATTAATGGTAATTTGAATGCCTTCTGTAAAAGTTAAAGAAAACGAGCCATTTGATATCGCTCTTCGTCGCTTTAAGCGCTCTTGCGAAAAAGCTGGTGTATTGTCTGAAGTTCGTCGTCGCGAGCACTACGAGAAGCCAACAACTGTTCGTAAGCGTAAAGCAGCTGCAGCGGTTAAGCGTCACGCTAAGAAAGTTCAGCGTGAACAGCGTCGTTTCGAGCGTCTTTACTAAGATCAGTAAACGCTTATGTCCCAAAATGGGCTGAAGGCCAGCATTAGCTCAGCAATGAAAGACGCTATGCGCGCTAAAGAAAAAGAGCGCCTAGCAACTATTCGTCTTATCCTTGCTGAGTTCAAGCGTATAGAAGTCGACGAGCGTATCGAATTGGATGACGCACGTTGCTTAGCTGTATTAGATAAAATGCTAAAGCAGCGAAAAGACTCGTTTACGCAATACACAGATGCTGGTCGTGATGACCTTGCCGACGTGGAAGCAAAGGAAATTGAAGTGATTCAAACCTTTCTTCCTAAAGCATTATCCGAAGACGAAATTAATTCGTTACTCGAAGATGCTGTTAGCGAATCTGGCGCAGAGTCAGTTCGTGACATGGGCAAGGTTATGGCTATTCTCAAACCACAGCTACAAGGTCGAGCAGACGTTGGCGCAGTGAGTGGTCTAGTAAAAAAACGTCTATCAAGTTAATCTGCTACCGCTACATTTTTTAAGTGCCTCTACTTAAAGTTTCTCTATCGGCGGAATAATCTATGGCAGGTCAAATTCCTCAAAGCTTTATTGAAGAACTGCGCGAGCGAGTGCCGCTTGTTGATGTTGTTTCTTCAAGAATCAAGCTAAAGAAAGCTGGAACTAGCTACAAAGCCTGCTGCCCATTCCATAACGAAAATACTCCCTCTTTTAACGTCAATGCGCAGAAGAATTTCTATCATTGCTTTGGTTGTGGTGCGAGCGGTGATGCGATCTCATTCTTGCGAGAGTATGACAATCTCAATTTTGTTGAAGCAGTAGAAGAACTTGCCAAGATCGCGGGTGTTGAAGTGCCGCGAGACCAGCGTCTGCAGCAAGCATATGACGAAACGAAGCCATATTTTGAAGCTTTAGATGCCGTAGATAGGCGTTATAGAGAAGCTCTCGCTAATCATACCAGTAAAGATGTCGCACAGCGTTATATAAAAATGCGCGGTTTAAGTGATGAGGTGATTGAGCGTTTTGGTATCGGTTATGCGCCAGCTGAACGAGATTTTGTTGGAGGTCAGGCGGGAGACCGGCAGCTTGCTAAGCTCGTTGAAATGAAATTGGTCTCGCAAAAGTATGAGCGACCTTTTGATCTGTTTCAGAACCGTTTGATGTTTCCTATTCGGAACATGCGTGGCAAGACTGTTGGTTTTGGTGGAAGAACCTTAGGCGACGATAAAGCAAAGTACATCAACTCTCCCGAGTCTCGTGTTTTTCACAAAAGTAACGAGATTTATGGGCTGTTCGAAGCATCTAGAGCCCTTAGAAGTATTGAAAAGCTTCTTGTTGTTGAGGGTTACATGGATGTGGTTTCTCTTGCTCAGCACGGGATTAATTATGCTGTAGCAACTTTGGGAACTGCGACTAACGCAGAAAACTTAGGTCAGCTATTACGTCGCTGCAAAAAACTGATTTTCTGTTTTGATGGTGATGCTGCGGGTATGAGAGCTGCTCAAAAGGCGATGGATAATTTGCTGCCGATGTATGAAAACGGCATGCAATTTAGCTTTTTAATTCTCCCTCAGGGAGAAGATCCTGATACCTTAATTCGCGAAGAGGGTGCGGATAATTTTGAGAAACGTATCGAGCGAGCTTTACCGCTTTCTGAGTTCTTTTTTCAGGTTCACACGCAGGGCTTAAATCTTGATTTGCCAGAAGATCGGGGCGTTCTTCGTAGCAGAGTGCAAGAGATCTTAAATGATTTACCTAAGAGTGCATTAAAGTCGGGCTTGTGGGACCGTCTTAAAGAGCTAACTAGTCCGCGTAAGAAGTTTTCTGAGTCGGGGCGTCAAGTGACACGTGAGAGCTCCGAGATTCGTGTAATTCGTACTAAAGATATCGCGATTTGTTTAGGACTATACTTCGCTCCAGAAAGACATCAGGCACTCAATGATTTAGACATTACCTTCCAGTCTGAAACAGCGGCGATGTTTGTTGGGTTCATAACCAAGTTTAAGATCATGTCGCAGCAAGATTTGATGTATCAACTTGCCGTTGATCAGCAAGGTTATCGCGAGCGATTTTTTGATTTGTTTTCGGGGATTGAAGCGATTCCAGAGCCTGATATCGCGATTGAAGAATTAGATTTCATAATAAAACGCGCAATCGAACAAAAAAAACGTGTTGATGCGCTGCGAGCAGCTAAGCTTATAACATCACCCGATCAACTAACTGACGAAGAGCGCAGCCAAGCTCAAGCAGTAACCACTCGAATATCTGAGCATCTTTAATTGTTAATAAGCTTGATTTCTGTGTTTATGATCGCACTTTTCCTTTGTGGGTGATTAATTATTCCGTATAATGGCCGACTATTTTTTAATCGGCCACCAGACAATAGGGTGAACATGCCAACAGATTCACAACAGTCGCGTTTAAAAGTACTGATTGCTCGCGGTAAAGAGCAAGGGTATTTGACTTACTCTGAAGTAAACGACCACTTACCTGAAGATATTGCTGATCCGGATCAGGTTGAAGACATTATCCGCATGATCAATGACATGGGGATTCAGGTAGTAGAAACAGCGCCAGATTCCGACTCTCTTCTTATGTCCGACGGCGACTCTACTGATGAAGTAGCTGCCGCGGAAGCCGCCGCAGCACTTGCAGCAGTAGAAACAGAAGCTGGACGAACCACTGACCCTGTTCGCATGTACATGCGTGAAATGGGTACTGTAGAACTTCTTACGCGTGACGGCGAAATTCGTATCGCGAAACGTATTGAAGAAGGCTTACGTGATGTGATGGCATCACTTGCGCATTTCCCCGGTTCGGTTGCTTCTATTGTCGCTTTGTATGATCAAATCGTAGAAGACGAAGGTCGTCTTACAGATGTATTAACTGGCTATCTTGATCCAGAAGCGGAAGCGAATATTCCTGTTCCTGTAAATCCTACCGAAGCGAAAGAAAATTCTGATGATTCGGACGATGAAGAGGAAGAAACGGATAACGGTCCAGATCCAGAAGAAGCGCGAGAGCGTTTCGAAGCGATCCGTGTTCAGTTAGACAAGGCGCTTCGTACTGAAGAGAAGCATGGCCGTGCAAGCAAAGAAACAATCAAAGAGCTTAACGAGTTAGGTGAGCTGTTTGCACCTCTTAAGCTGAATGCTAAACAGTTCGATTACTTGGTAGCTTCTGTTCGTTCAGCGAACGATGTGGTTCGTGTGAATGAGCGTAATGTCTTGTCGATTTGCTCTCGCGAGTGCGGCATGGATCGCAAAGAGTTCATTAAACGTTTCCCTGGTAATGAAGCGAATTTAAACTGGGTGAACGAACTTCTCGAAGAGAAGCATGCTGCTTCTGCCAAACTTGATTTGTACAAAGATGAAATCGTACGTTCGCAACGTAAGATTGCATTTATTGCAGAAGAAGTTGGATTGACGGTCGCGCAGTTGAAAGACGTGAACCGTCGTATTTCAATCGGTGAAGCGAAGGCGCGTCGTGCCAAGAAAGAAATGGTCGAGGCGAACTTGCGTCTTGTTATCTCGATTGCGAAAAAATACACCAACCGTGGTTTGCAGTTCCTTGATCTGATTCAGGAAGGCAACATTGGTTTGATGAAAGCCGTAGATAAGTTTGAGTATCGTCGCGGTTATAAGTTTTCTACCTACGCAACTTGGTGGATTCGTCAGGCGATTACGCGTTCTATTGCAGACCAAGCGCGTACAATCCGTATTCCAGTGCACATGATCGAAACGATCAACAAGTTGAATCGTATTTCTCGTCAGATGTTGCAAGAAATGGGTCGTGAACCAACGCCTGAAGAGCTTGGTGAACGCATGGATATGCCGGAAGAGAAGGTACGTAAAGTACTGAAGATCGCTAAAGAGCCAATCTCTATGGAAACACCAATTGGTGACGATGAAGATTCGCATCTTGGTGATTTTATCGAAGATACTATGGCTGAATCTCCAGTGGATACAGCAACAGGTGAAGGTCTTAAAGAAGCAACACGTAGTGTTCTTTCTGGTTTGACTGCACGTGAAGCGAAAGTACTTCGTATGCGTTTTGGTATTGAAATGAATACGGACCACACTTTGGAAGAAGTTGGTAAGCAGTTTGATGTAACGCGTGAGCGTATTCGTCAGATAGAAGCCAAAGCGTTGCGTAAATTACGCCACCCAACGCGCTCTGATCATTTACGCAGCTTCTTAGACGAATAATCGTCTAGCAAAGTTTAAAGGGGCGCATTATAATGCGCCCCTTCTTCATTTAAGGCTCTCTTAGATGAAGAGATCCCCTTCGCTCATTTTCGAAAGAGCAAAGCAAGAATGGGCCTTTAGCTCAGTTGGTTAGAGCACCCGACTCATAATCGGTAGGTCCCCAGTTCAAGTCTGGGAAGGCCCACCATTTTTGCTTGAATTTTATCCCTTCTGGTGTGGGAACCATATGTTGGCCATATGGCCACTTTATGGTCTTCTAGGTGACCAAATGTGGCCATATGCCTTAGCTCACCTAGCATTGATTCCCTGACTTGGAGTCCGTGACCAAAAAACGTTGTTAACAAAGTTTGAAAGGTCATAGTCTCAAGATAGACATGAGCAGACCTTTATTGCTTTAAGTATGTAATACAGCTTCAGAAGAAAAGCGGACATAGAGAACTCTTTTGGAGAAATCATTATTTCGTTTAGATGCGCGTTACTTAAGAGAATATTACGGTTATATATTGCTTATACGTCAATTTAGGTATATTTTTTATACACTATGTATTCTTTCGAATTTGATCCAAAGAAAAGTAAATCCAATCTTGAGAAACACGGGATTGATTTTGTCACCGCACAGGACTTGTGGCGAGATGTGAGGTTTGTTGAGCTTGATGCAAAATCAACAGAAGAACCAAGATCATTAGTTATTGGCAAAATAGGGTCGAAGCATTGGTCAGCAATCATTACCTATCGCTCAAAGAATATACGAATTATATCAGTGAGGCGTTCTCGCGAAGTGGAGGTAGCTTTATATGAAAGCTAAAGATCTAGACAAAAATTTTGATGACAACAATGCTGATGTTTTAAACGAGTTTGATTTGTCGTCTATTAGGCGTCCAAATCAAGAACAAAGGCGGGTCAATGTAGATTTTCCAACATGGATGATTGATTCTTTGGATAAAGAAGCGTCGCGTTTGGGAGTTACTCGTCAGTCGATTATAAAAGTATGGCTGGCAGAACGTTTGGAACATTCCTCAACCCATAACGCACACAATTAATCTTTTTAACTAAGAGATATATGCCGCCTATTTGTTCTCAAATGAATGAAAAGCAGACCTTAGTCGCTTCTGTATAAAAAGGATTGCAGACGTCTGATAGTTTCTTCTTTTTGCGATGAAATATTTCAGTTAGATTTCGTTAGCGGTCCAAAAATGTAAGTCTTATCGGAATCAAAGTTCTACGATTGAGGAGATTTTTCTCGTGGTCAAAGTCGCCATTGTTTATCACTCTGTAACTGGCACAACGATGCAACTTGCTGAAGCTGTTGAAGCTGGGGTTAGTTCCGTCACAGGAGTTGAGGTTATTTCTGCTGAAATTCTTGGTTCCGATATCATTGAAGGTCGTTTTGAAAATTCAGCTTTGATTAAACAGCTAAGTGATGTTGATGCAATGGTGTTCGGTTCACCCACCTTTATGGGTTGTGTGTCGGCGCAATTTAAGGCGTTTGCTGACGCTACGGGAGAGCTTTGGGCTGACAGCGCATGGTCAAATAAAATTGCAAGTGGCTTTACTACTGGTTCTAATTTAAGTGGTGATCAGTTAAACACCATTCAATATCTGCAAATCTTCGCAAATCAACATGGCATGTTATGGACAAGTTTGGATATACCTGGCAACTGTGATCCAGAAGGTCGTAACAGGCTGGGTGCTCAATCTGGCTTAATTGCTCACTCTTTGGATGGCGAACTAAATCCTATCGATTTAGTAACTGCTAAATATTTAGGGCAGCGTGTTGCCAATATTGTGTCTAAATTTTCGGAATGAGGAATAGGGTACGAATTTATTTTATGTCTGTTTTCTACATAAACCCGAAGTGAGTCAAAAGTATTTTTCAACTTCCGGTATTGTCTAAGCGCGTACTGTAAAATGCATCTTCAATGGTTTCATATAAGGCTTGTTCGTTGCCGATTTCTATAACCGTTTGGAGGGCAGCAGCAAGGTAATGCCCATCGTCAGATAAGATGGTTGTGCGGCTTCCAAGGTGAGATTGCCGTCCTGGCACAGCACTGTCAGTTCGAAAGTGGTCATAGAAGTGCCAGTGATCAATTTTATCGCGAAGTTGGATGATTTCGGGAGCGCGTTGCGGGTCTGAGCTGTGCGAAAAACTCGTTTCGTAGTGTGGAATATGTGTACTAAGAGTATCCCAAGACCGTCCCGATCTAGATTTCAATATCGGCCCATCACGATCGATCAGCACGCGAGCAGGGTAGTAGCGTTCTCCCGCCCATATGCATTCTTTTTTGATTTCGGGATCGAGAGCAAATGCGGAGCGAGATCGTGTCGGTAAGAAGAGAGATATCGCGTAACTAAAATCATCGCCGGCAAAACCTAAGCGAAGACGCGTGCGTTTTGATTTGGGCCTGCCTTGTACTTCTTGCTTGCCACTTTTCATTTGCCAAGTCATGATATGACTGCTTCACGGATTTACGTTGTTTGTGGTAGCGTTCCGCTTGCGAAACAGCCAGCTCCTCAACTTACGTTCGTAATCATCTAACTTACTTGGACTTTTACGGGCTGGATACTTGGGATCAAGTTCTTCGTTGTTGATGTATTTACGCACAGTACTGCGCGAAACTCCGATTCGGCGAGAGATCTCTCGGAAGGGTAAGCCTTCACGGGAGTGTCGCTGTCGAATTACACTTATTAGTGCCACGTTTATCACTCCTAAATCTCCTGCTCAATGGAAGCAGGAATAGGTTTGCACGTGGGTCAAAATTCGATGCAAATATAGGGGGTTAGGGGGTTGATGGGCCAGTTTTGGGTGCAAATCAACACGCTAACTTTGATACCATCTAAAATTTAGAAACTCAATTTGTTAAGGGAAGTTATGAAACTAATCCACGGTTCACTGCTCGCTGGCACAGTACTAAGTACTACCGGATGTATGCAGGCAATGGTCAACTATCAGATGGACCAAGTTAATCAGCAAATTATCATGGAGTCCGGGGCATCAGTCGGCCAACACGCCAACCTAAGTGACCCTAAGTATGTACAGCTAGCTCAAATCTTCGATGAGTACCACAACGTCTACGTCACTAGAAACCTTGATTTCTATAACCTAACTGGTTGGCAATTATGTGACGATACGCGAGAGACCTACAACTCTTACGCTGAGTTTCAGGAAGCAATACAAAAGAGACTGGCTGCATCTGAAGTAAAAAACACAGAGAAAAAAGAAGAGTCAGGTTCATTATTAGCGCAAATGGAAAGTGATGACACGTCAAACGCTGCCGAAGGCTTGGATTACACAAAGTACCTTAGCGATGACCATACCCTCACCTACGCCCCTGCGGGTGATGACTGCGATAGTCCATCGACTCGAGTAGTCAAAAAAACCTCTAGCTTGGCCACTACTATGGAAATCGACCTTGGCAACGGCACCAAAACCGAGTCAAGCTCTAAAGTAGATAATCAATCTACCATGGTGATGGACCTAGCTGACGACTACTCCATCTCTCTCACCAAGACTATCATGGATGTCGAGTACATGAACGACCCTAAATGGGAGTATATGGTTATGAGTACAGGCTCGCCAAATGGGGACAGCAACAAGGCCTATAGCACTTACCTCATCAGCGAATCTCAAGATATGCCGGGTATTATCGATACCGTCGAAACCACCTATTTCCCAGACGGCCGTATTAAACACGTTATTTACAAAGGTAATCGCATTCAAAGCATTACCCGCATAAAAGACTTCAAACGGCACGGTTTACAGGAATACCGCACCAAGTCCCTGGCCTCTATTATGGGTGCAGAAACCTGTTATGACCAAGGTGTAAAAGTCATTTCAGAAAGCTGCGAAACCTTCTAAGTTTTAATCTGCCTTCAGCCGCGATCACGCGGCTGTATTATTTTGGACAAAGAATCATGAAGAATCTTGCCTCTGTGGTGCTATCTGTCACATTGCTCTCCTGTGCCTCGATGCCCAGCGTCAATGAACACGGACAGCCCTATACGGTGCTGCCAAACGAAAGAGGGATCGCTGTATGTGTCGAGGGCGACTGTGAAAACGGTTATGGTAAGATGCGCGCTCCTGACCAATTAGAGATCGAAGGCCGTTGGAAAGATGGCGCTGTGGTTGATGGCTACTATCAAGTTTCCTTCGACGGAAAAACTGTTAAAACCTATTACGATAGAGACGTCCCAAGTGAGGGGTTGTTAGTTTTCGGGTATGAACATGACCGTGATTATTTCATCGGTCAGTTAACGCGAATTAAATACCCTTTCCGTGATCTGGATGTCAATTATCCAAGTAAAGGTATTTACCATCATAAAAATGGCGCAGAGTTCGAAGGCACCTTTATATTTTTGCCTTCCATGGGCGGGCCCGAGGGTAACTATAATTCAAACCGATATATATTCCGCAAACACCCTGATACGACAGGCGTGTCCTACCTCGACAATCGTTTTTATCAGGTCCATTTGCTGGGAAACCTAGTGTTCATTGGTGAAATTCGCTACAAAGGTCAGAGCGAATATGGCGTCTACGCCCATGAAAATTATCGAATCGGCACCAAGATTAAACTAGTAGAGGTGAAGGATGGCGATATCTTAACCTCCTTCCAGCAGCAATATCAGGATGACCTCAATTACCTAGCAGAGCTCAAGCTTCGTGAACGCGAGCGCGAAAAAGAATCCGCTTGGGATATCAACTGGGGCATGGTTGCAGCGCTAGGAGCTGGTGTTGCAATGGCCGATAGCTCAAGCCTTAGCGGCAATGCAAAAGCTGAATTCCTTACCGCCTATTCCAAAGACATCATCAGCGGTAGCACCGATAACCTCACTAATCTACGATCAAAATACCATGGCAGTAAAACCACCGACGAAATCTTCGCAGAAAGCCGTGAACAGATTAACCGTATTGCCGAAATGAAGAAGCGCGAGCAAGCAGAGTATAAACAGCATCAAGCTATCCAAGAGCAGAGCAACAATCCTTCTTCTGCTAAAACTGCCGCAATCAAATACAATGCACCAAGTACGGGCGTAAGCAGCTCATCGAATCGTGCTAATACCGCCCACCAGCAGCCAACGAAGAAATCGGTAGCTGGCACAACTTACGTGAAGATTAACAACCAGTGGCAAAAGATTGATTCCCAAAACCGCTCAAGCGCTCAAGATAGCCAGACCAATAGTCAAAGCTATCAAGGTGGGCATGGCACCAATAATAGCCCATCACAACAACAAGTGGCTAGCGAGACCCAGTCTTCCTCTGCCACCACTTCCAAGCCACAAAAGCCCAACAAGCCACAATGTATGCCTGAGGACGAGCATGGCGTACGAATACCTGCCGCCGGCATTCCTAAAAACAAGTGGTGCTACATCTATACTCTGCAACGACCCCTAAGCTGGACCGATACTGATATTAATAATTCGCCGTTGGGCTTATTTGGGTACGAATCCGGCAGCCTAGAAGGAGCTAGAAACCAGGTAGAACTATCAATGGCGACCAAAGCGAAGGAAATCTGTAAAGCTGAAGGCTACGACGGCATTTATGATGATGATTACCGCTTTGGTGAACTCATACACTGGTCTGAAGTTGATTGTGAAGAAAAAGTACGGTTGGGTTCGACGTTCTACTTTTGCCGAGGCGATGCCACTTATCGTTGCGGCGCTAAGCGTCAGAAGTAAACACAAAAGCCTTCTTTGCTGCATCGCACTCGCCAGAACTGCATGGGGCATACTGGCTACGGGTGAGCCATATAAGGTTTAGTCCTATCATGCATTAGTTGAGGGTTCATGCACCCAAAATGCATAACAAAGCTACCATAGGGACACTTTTTGCTACGTTCCGCTTTGGCATGGCTTCGCCATTTTGCGCCAAAACTCCACTACGCAAAAAGTGCCCCATATAGCGGCATTCATGTCTGCTTGCTCAATAAACCTGCCTAATTAAAGCCTGATATTTCTCCCAACTTGATGTGCGCAATTGTCTATTTGTGAGGTTTACTTGTAGACAGAAGCGGAAGTCATAGCGTTAAGTCTGCAATCCCACATTATTTACGGTTCATTGAGTATGCGGACATACGAGAAGTTTGTACATAGTCCTTCGAGCAAGCTGCCAATTGTTGTGCTCGTTAAAAACTCTTGGGGTGAAAAATTGACTACACGTCGATTTTGATTACACCTTTCAGGTAGTCAACCACGTTGCCAGTAAGTACAACTCTATTGCCATCCACCTCACACTCAACGATACCTGTTCTTTTGGAAAGTTGCTTTGCGGTAAGGTGACTTTTACCCAATCTATTGCCCCAATAAGGCGCTAATTCACAATGTGCTGACCCAGTAACTGGATCTTCGTTTACCCCCAATTTCGGAAAAAAGCAGCGACTAACGAAGTCGAACTCATCACCAGGAGCAGTGACAATAACCCCACGTAAGTCAAGTTCAGAGAGTTTTAAAAAGTCGGGGCTAACAGCCAAGACCTCGGCTTCATTATCTAAAACGGCAATATAATCAGAAGCTGACCATGCTGCTTTCGGCTCAATCCCTAGCGCCTCTGAAAGGATGTCATGGTTTGTTGTTTCCGTTAGAACTGCAGCAGGAAAGTTCATGCCATAACCAGAGTCAGTTCTTTCGACAACCAGAATGCCGCTTCTTGTCTGAAATCGAATGGCCTTGCCAGAATAGCCAAGATGCTTAAATAAAACGTGCGATGCAGCCAAAGTAGCGTGCCCACAAAGATCGACTTCATGTTCAGGCGTGAACCAACGTAAACGAAAGAAATTTTGTGTTTCTACAAAGAACGCCGTTTCAGAAAGATTGTTTTCTTGGGCAATTTTTTGAAGCAGGTCATCCGGTAACCATGACTGTAAAGGGCATACCGCGGCAGGATTACCTTCAAAAAGCTCAGTCGCAAAAGCATCGACTTGAAAGAGGTTTAATTCCATTTTTTCTTTCAACTAAAGTAAACAAAATAGCGTAATTACAACGCCCGTGATCCTTAAGCGCATCAGCGGACAATTATGATGCCAAAGCCTTAAGAACTGTTTCAGGCTCTTTAGCAACGACATTTAGTAGGACCAGTGCCGGGCCTTGAGGTTTTCGATCTCCTCGCTCCCAATGACGTAATGTACTGACACTAATGCCGAAAGCCGATGCAAATTCATTTTGCGACATGCCGACTTTCGCGCGAATCTCTTTGACATCAAGAGGGCTAAACTCATGCACAACCGCTTTTTTGAGTTTGCCCTCAGAGTAATCAATGGCCTCTTGGAGCCCCTGTTTAATGCTTGCGAACGTATTAGACATCTGATTCACCATAACTATTAACAAGTAAAGTAGTAAGCTTGGCCAAATCATTTCGTTCAGTTTTGCTTAGATTGGCCTTTTCACCCTTTTCAAATACAGTAAGCAAGAAGAGCGGAATCGAGCCGTTGTGATAATAGTAGATGACACGCACGCCTCCGCTTTTGCCTTTTCCTTTTGCAGACCACCGTAATTTCCTGATACCGCCAGTACCTTGCATAATATTCCCCGCTTGAGGGTGCGCAGCTAGGTAATTAATAATGCTCGTCTTCTCTTCACCTTTTAACAGATCTGAAGCGCGTTTCTGAAACTCTGGTAATTCAACAATAGTTTGCATGGGTCAAAGTATAATCCAATGGATTATATTGAGTCAACATCTTCGGATATTGCCTGAGCAGCAACATAGATCAGCTATTCCCACAAGTACTTGAGATTTGTTAAGGCAGCAATGTCTGACAACTTATTGTAAGCAGACGCCAGATACAAAGTAACTCAACAGCCGCTTTTGTCTATGTTCGGAAGTTAGGAAATGCCAGATACGGTTGTTTGACGGACTAGGTGGCCACTATATGGTTCCTTTAGGTGGCCAACATATGGTTCCCACGCCACCTTCTTACAATTTGTTTTACTTGCCTGAATATCGATGCAGCATTGTTTGTTTTGTTAGCTTAGTTCAACGCAGTGATGAAGAATTTGTTACACTCTGCGCCCTCATTTTTATGGCTTGTATGAGCTAGTTCAGTCTGGCTTATTCAAACAAACCTTCAATTTTTAAATTTTTAACTACACTTACGCTCTGGCTATTCGATTGCTTTTAGACGTATGGAGCATCCATGCTACGTTATTTATTCATCATTGCTGTCATTGTTGTCTTGCCTTCTTGTGCTTTGATTGGGCAGAAACAGCAGGTCGTTGAACCTGAGGTGAAAGTTGTTGAAAAAGTGGTGGTCAAGGAGGTACATGCACCATGCCCGGTATGTCCAGGGTTAAAACCTCAGCCTGTATTAGAAAAAACGCTAGAATGCCCTAGCCCAAAGCAAGACGTTTCGCAGATACAGCCTGTTAAATCGTTACATCACACCAGCCTGCCAATTATTGGTGAGGTGGAGTGGGTTTCCGTGAATGCAAAACGTAATCGATTTAAAGCACGTATTGATACCGGAGCTGCGACAAGTTCGATCCATGCGGAAGATATTCAATTATTTGAGCGAGATGGGCGCACGTGGGCCTCTTTTAATATCCATCCTTTCAAAAAGTCGAAGCCTGTAAGAGTCAAAGCACCTATCACGCGTAAATCTAAGATTAAGCAACATGATCGAGCATCTGATGAACGTTACGTGGTCGAGCTGACGCTCACTATGGGCGATATTAAAATGAAGACAGAGGTGAATTTGAATGACCGTTCAGAATTCAGATACCCGTTGTTGGTCGGTCGTAGCTTTCTTGAAGGCAATGTGCTCGTTGATACCAGTCAACGTTATATGGTGCTCGATTAGGTGCTCTTATGAACTCCCGGCTTCAAATTGCGTTCGTCATCAGTGTACTTATAATTTTGGGTCTCGGCGCGGTCGCCTATAAAAACCAAGTGCTCTCGTTTCCGCTCACGACGAATCAAGACCAAGAAGTATGGTCTGTCGAAATAAAGCTCTCGTTTGAAGCCACTGAAGAATCTGTTCGATTGTTTATCAATGCTGCAGATAAAAACCCTTACCGTCGTACCTTAGTCACTCAAAAATTTGGTCCTTTCCAGTCGCAAAAGAATAACTCAGAAAACGGTTATGAATCGGTTCTGCTTGAAGGGAAAATGAATCTAGGTAAGCAAGAAGCTGCGATTCGTTATGTTACGTGGTTTTTGAATAATGATAATTACACGAGACCGTCACCAAAAGAGCTCAGTCTCCCAACATTTCTCGTGAGTGAAAAACAGGCGGTTGATGCGATTACAAGGTCGCTTGAACAGTATCGTTCACACAAAGGAAAAGCGCTGGCTTTGTTAGATATGATGAATACTGATGAGCCGAGCATGCTGGTTCTATTAGGTGAGAACGCACGCTTAAGTAAGCGCATAGAGCTTGCGCAAAAATTACTAGCTTACTCGGGTGTACATAGCAAAGCTGCACAAGGCTTGATGCTGCGTGATCGCAAACGCAACACGCCTATTCAGCAATTTTTAAGGGTTTACGAACAGGACGCGTGGCATACCATCGATGCCTTAGAAGAGTATGTAATTCAGCCTAACCGACTAATTTTGTTCCAAGAGGGCGATGAGCCGCTTATTGAAATTTACGGAGGTCGAAATGCGGAACTTCGTTTTTCAATGCTCAGAGAGTATCGCAATGCGCTTGCCACGTCGGTAGAGAGTCAAGGGATCGCAGATAGCTTGTTTATCGACTTTTCAATTTATTCTTTACCAATTTCTGAGCAAAGCACTTTTAAGTTGCTGTTGATTATTCCCTTGGGCGCTTTGGTTGTTGTTATTTTTCGAAATCTAATCGGCATCAGAACGTCTGGGACGTTTATGCCGGTATTAATAGCCATGGTTTTTTTGCAGACTGAGCTCATTGTCGGGCTGACGCTGTTTGTCTTGGTGATTAGCATTGGCTTGTTACTTCGATCTTGGCTAAGCCGTCTGAATTTACTGCTGGTGCCAAGAATCGCGTCAGTACTTGTGTTTGTGATTATTATTTTTGCAGCTATTGGTATTGCGAGTCATAAACTTGGTATCCCATGGGGACTTAAAGTGACGTTTTTCCCTATGATAATTACCGCGTGGACGGTTGAGCGTCTTTCTATTCTTTGGGAAGAAGAAGGTCCAAGAGAAGTCGGGATTCAAGGCTTAGGTAGTTTGCTCACGGCAGTAGTGAGCTATATTTTGATGAGTAATACCTACGTTGCAGATTTTGTTTTCTTATATCCCGAAAGCTTATTACTAGTATTGGCGGCGATTTTAGCGATAGGAAATTACAACGGCTATCGCTTAAGTGATTTAAGACGCTTCAAATCGATTTTGGAACATCGTTGATCATGTTTGGTTTTGCCAGCCCTAAACGTCTAAAACAATGCGGCATCATCGGAATGAACCGCCGCAATGTCCAGCTGATTGCAGAGAACAACCCTCGCCAATTGTATCCCCTTGTCGACAATAAGTTGAAAACCAAACAACTTTGTCTGAAGTCTGGTATTGCGACGCCTGACCTACTTGCCGTGTTCCGCGCGCAATATGAGTTACGTAGTTTGGAATCAACATTAAAAGGGCTCGAGGGTTTCGTTATCAAACCTGCTCAGGGCAGTGGTGGTAAAGGAATTTTGGTAATTGTTGATCGTAGAGGCGATCACTTCATCCGTACAGATGGCTCTGAAATTGATAGTAATCATGTACATCGTCACATCTCCAATATTCTAAGTGGTCTTTATAGCTTGGGCGGACGAAATGATGTGGCCATTGTCGAATCTCTAGTTCAATTTGATCCGTGCTTTGAAGGTATGAGCTATAAGGGCGTCCCGGATATTCGTGTGATCGTTTACAAGGGCTATCCGGTGATGGCGATGACGAGATTGTCCACGCACTCGTCTCACGGCAAGGCTAACTTGCATCAAGGGGCTGTTGGTGTTGGTTTATCCATCCGTAATGGCAGTACGTTGCGAGCAGTTATGCGCGACAACCCAGTGACCTTTCACCCTGATACAGGCAAAGATCTCACGAAGCTTAATATTCCGCGATGGGATGACTTGCTGGCTTTGTCGGCGCGTTGCTATGAAATCACGAATCTTGGTTATTTGGGTGTCGACCTAGTCTTAGACAAAGACTTAGGCCCCTTGCTGATGGAGTTGAATGCGCGACCAGGTCTAGCTATTCAACTGGCCAACGGACAAGGCTTGTTCCCACGCATTAATGCCGTTAATGCGATATCTGAGCGCTACGATCACTCCATATCTGACAGAGTTTCATTCAGTCAGAATGAATTCGATACCTAGTCAACGTACTATCCCTGGAGGCTTAGCAGATTTTGTTAGGACGCTTTAGGGATTTGTTGCGTGATGCAATGAATATTACCGCCGCCTAATAAAATTTCCCGTCCACCTTTTATGCCTGTGATCTGAGAATCAGGAAACGCCTGTTGAAGAACTTCAGCGGCTTGAACATCCGTTTTTGGATCTAACAACGGATAAATGATTTGTTGGTTGGTGATTAAAAAATTGGTATAACTTGCCGCTAGCCGCACGCCTTCATAACGAGATTCATGCGGCTCGGCGTCGAAGCTATCCGCTTCTTTTGCACTCATAAATAAGGGGCCGGGCATTGGGATTTTATGGATCGTTATGGTCCGACCTTGTGCATCAGGATGAGAGTTGAGAGCACGTTCAGCTAGTCGTGAAATCTCATATTGAGGATCAGATGGATCGTCACACCACGTTAAGACTACCTCACCCGGTGCTACGACATGCAGTATGTTATCGATGTGTCCGTTAGTGTCTTCATCGGCATAGAGCCCTAAAGGTAGCCAGAATACAACGTCCACATTTAGGTACTGTTTTAAGTAGGCTTCAATTTGCGCTTTGCTTAGCTCTGGATTGCGGCTGGGATGTAACAGGCATTCTTCCGTTGTATAGCATGTGCCTTGTCCGTCGACGTGAATCGCGCCGCCCTCTAAGATGAAAGGAGCTTGATAAACACCAGAGTCAAAGCAATCTGCGAGCTGCTTTGCGACGGCATCATCTTTACTCCAATCGCTATACATTCCCGCTAAATGACCACCCCAGGCATTGAATTTCCATGAGACGGCGCGGCGCTTTCCTTCTTGGTTGATAAGAAAACTACAGCCTGTGTCGCGCAACCAAGAGTCGTTATTCTCAATGGCAATGACCTGAATATGTTCAGGTAATTGTGCGCGAGCAGACGAAAGGCTACTGGCATTGGCGTAGACATAGACAGGAGTTGTCTTAGCAATCTGCAGTGCAACTTCTACAAATGCCGCCTGAGCCGGCAATGCCTTGGCTCGCCAAGTCTCGAGATTATCGGGCCATATTAAACCTACTGCTTCATGAGGACCTGACTCAGCAGGCATATAGAAAGCATCTTGTTTTGGGGTTTGGCTATCGAGCTTTGCCATGTGCGGATCTCGTGTTGTTATTCGCCTTGATCAGATACATCTAAATGCTGCAGCGCTGAATAATGCTCTGGACGTCGATCGCGATATAAGCCCCATACGTGACGATCACGTTGCGCCGCACTTAAGTTTAGGCTGTGTGTGATGTATGTTTCGCTTTGGCGATCGGCACTTACTTGAATCTCGCCCTGATGATCTGTAATAAATGACGAACCATAAAAATCGATGACATTTGTGTTTGTCTCAGCCGATTCTTTGCCGACTCGGTTGGCCGCAATCACTGGAACTTGGTTCGCCGCTGCGTGACCTTGCATTGTTCGACGCCAATGTGGCATTGAATCTAATTCGGGTTCTTTTGGTTCAGAGCCAATAGCGGTCGGGTATAAAAGCAGTTCAGCGCCGGCTAAAGACATACTACGAGCAGTTTCTGGGAACCATTGATCCCAGCAAATACCTACACCAATTTTTGCGTAGCGTGTGTTCCAAACTTTAAAGCCTGTATCGCCAGGCGAAAAATAGTATTTCTCTAAATAGCCATCGCTATCCGGAATATGAGTTTTACGATACGTGCCTAAAATTTCTCCGTCTGCATCGACCATTGCGACAGAGTTAAACAAGACATTGCCGGCTTTTTCGTACCAACTAAATGGGATTACAACAGCAAGTTCAGCACAAAGTGCTTGCAGCCATTTGATAGACGGGTTGTCTTTCAGAGCTGTTGCAAGACCGAGATGTTCTAGTTTTATTTCAATACAAAAATATGGCGACTCAAATAATTCTTGAAGCAGAATGACTTGAGCTCCGTCTGCGGCCGCAGCTCGAATCATCTTTTCTAATTTATTCAAATTATCTTGGCAATCCCAACTGCAAGCAATTTGTACTGCAGCGACTTTAACAACTCGATCTTGTGTCATAGTTAAACCGTTGATAGCAAAAATTCACGTTCCCAAGAACTAATTACGCGCTTAAAGCCTTCATACTCCGCCCAGCGAGTCCCGATAAAACCATCCACAAACTCTTCACCTAAGAAGGTTTTGATGTCATCGCAATTTGACATCGCTTCTAGTGCAGCTTCCAAGTTTAACGGTAGATAAGGTGCATCTACTTCGTTGTGGCGCCCGACAACAGGTTCTCTTGGCTTAATCTGTTTCATCATGCCTAAGTAGCCACATAACAAGTTGCCCGCGAGTGCCAGGTATGGGTTGGTATCAGAGCCTGGTAAGCGATTTTCAACACGGCGCGCAGCGGCATTCGCTTGAGGAACTCTTAACCCCACAGTTCTGTTTTCTTCAGCCCATTCAGTATTCACAGGAGCGTTGCCATCTTCACCACTTTGGAAACGGCGATAGCTATTCACATTTGGAGCAAAGATCGGCATCATTTGAGGGATATATTCTTGAAGGCCGCCAATATAGTGATAAAAGTTTTCAGACGCATCGCCTTCTTCATTTGAGAAGATATTTTTGCCAGTATTTTTATCGATAATAGACTGGTGAATATGCATCGAGCTGCCCGGCTCCCCTTCAATTGGTTTCGCCATAAACGTCGCATCAATTTTATGTTTCAGTGCCGCTTCGCGAACGACTCTCTTAAACACAAATACCTGATCAGCAAGATGCAAAGCGTCTCCATGGCGGAAGTTGAATTCAAGCTGTGCGGGGCCTTCTTCATGAATAACTGTATCGATATCTAAGTTCATCGATTCACAATAGTCGTAGATATCTTCGATAATTGGATCGAACTCGTTCGCTGCATCAATGCTGAATGATTGTCTACCAGACTCTTGTCGACCACTGCGACCAACAGGTGGAACCAATGGAAGATCGGGATCCGTGCAGCGCTTAGTAAGGTATAACTCAACCTCAGGTGCAACAATTGGCTGCCACCCTTTTTCATCAAACAAGGCGAGCACCTTCTTCAAAATGGCACGCGGAGATAATGGAAACTCTTTGCCTGCACCATCGAAACAATCGTGAATGATCTGCGCCGAAGGCTCCAATGCCCAAGGAACAGAAAACATCGCGCACTCATCTGGTTTAAGAATCATGTCGATATCAGCAGGGTCTAAAAGATTGTAATAGAGCTCGTCATCTGGATAGTCGCCAGTGGCTGTTTGCAGCATGACAGATTCTGGCAAGCGAATACCTGCTTCTGCGATGAATTTTTCTGTAGGCATTATTTTACCGCGAGCAATACCTGTTTGGTCTGGCGTAATGCACTCGACTTCAGTGATATTGTTTTCGGTTAACCAATTGATGATTTTTTGCATGTAATTCGATTAGCGTTGCTGACGTGTTTTACACGCTGCGCCAAAGGCCTCATATAATTTATGTTGAATTGGGTTTTGAGTAACTTGCCATTCAGGGTGCCACTGAAGCGCTAATCCAAATGTAAGTTGTGGAATGCTGAATGCTTCAATAAGACCATCTTCGGCGACTGCTTCAACTTGAAGCCCTTGTCCTAACTCTTTAATTCCTTGGGTATGCAGGGAGTTCACGAGTATCTCATTTCGTCCCGTAATCTTGCGCATTATACCGTCTTCGCTGAGCGTGACTGAGTGCGTATCCGCATACTGTTCAGCAAGTGGTGCGTTTTTATCTTCACGATGGTCATTCATTCCTTCAACTTCGTGAAGGCTTTGATGTAGCGAGCCACCTAATGCAACGTTGATTTCTTGCAGACCACGGCAAACGGCGAACAAAGGCTTATCTTCTTTAAGCATATTTTGAATGAGTGCACGACTTACATTATCTCGTTGATCATCGTAGTCGAAGTCGGCGTCAATTTTTGACTCACCGTAGAGAGAAGGGTTAATCATTGAGTAGGCGCCCGTTAGAAATACGCCGTCTAAGTGCTCTGTCCAATGCGTGATGTCCATGATGTCATTCAGAGCAGGGATCATGATTGGTACGACATCAGCAGCTTCAACGAGAGCACGTAAATACTTGTCTCCCGCGATATGGAATGGATGTGGCGAAATCACTTTAACATCACTGATGACGCCAACGAGCGGTTTTTTACTGGAGGAACCCATAAAATGACCTGTTGTTTGCTTTAATGTACGGAGCATAAAATATTTTTTACACCATGAAAAGCCATTAAGAGATGCAAATACGGTTTTAATCGTCTCTCAAAACGAATTGTCCATACTTGTTTGACGTTCAAAATAATTTATACTGCGTTCAAAAGATTGTACACCTCTGTTGTTCAGATATCTGTACGACATAAACATTTTTGATTGATAGATAAAGGTTGATGGATGCCGATCTCGATACAGTTCACCCAGAGTTATGTTGGTGGTAGCTGGAAAGACAGCCGCAGTGGAAAAACATATGAAGTAGTCGATCCGAGTACTTCAAAATGTATTGCTAGGGTTTCTGACTGCGATGCGCAAGATGCGACGCAAGCCGTTGATGCCGCGCATCAAGCTTTAAAGTCATGGCAGAGCAAAACCTCCGTTGAGCGCCATGGCTTGTTGATCAAATGGTTTCAGTTGGTTCAGCAATCTGCGGATATGCTGGCCGAAATTATGACCTTGGAGTCGGGTAAACCGCTTAGTGAATCCTATGCAGAGGTGAATTACGCCGCATCGTATATTGAGTGGTTTGCAGAAGAAGCGAAGCGTGTTTATGGCGATGTAATTCCTGCTGTCAGCCCAGATAAAAAAATGTTGGTGCAGCGTCAAGGTGTTGGTGTTTGTGCAGCCATTACCCCTTGGAATTTTCCCTTAGCGATGATTACCCGAAAGGCCGCTCCAGCGCTTGCTGCCGGGTGCACCATGGTATTGAAACCTGCTGAAGCAACTCCTTTAAGTGCGTTAGCGCTTGCTTACCTTGCAGGCAAGGCAAGTATTCCTGCTGGGGTATTTAATGTTGTCACGGCGAGTCATGGGGTAGATGTCGGTAAGGTATTCTCGCAAGACGCGCGAATCAAAAAGCTTTCTTTCACGGGGTCTACTGCGGTTGGCAAATTACTGTTGAAGCAGTGTGCAGATACGGTTAAACGCGTGTCGATGGAACTTGGCGGCAATGCGCCTTTTATTGTGTTTAATGATGCGGATATTGAACAAGCTGTGGCGGGTGCGATTGCTTCTAAATATAGAAACACCGGTCAAACTTGTGTATGTGCCAATAGATTTTACGTGCAATCAGGTATTTATGATCGTTTTGTCAAGGCTTTAAGTGATGCCGTGAAATCAATGAAAGTCGGGCATGGTTTGGATGAAGGAGTGGTGCAAGGCCCACTTATTAACCAAGCCAGTTTCAATAAGGTAGCTGGGCTTGTTCAGGATGCGAAACAAAAAGGGGCAGAGGTTGTCGTTGGCGGCGAGCCGCACTCTCTAGGTGGATTGTTCTATCAACCTACTATCCTTGGCAATATCTCAAGTGACATGGACATCGTTCATCAAGAAATTTTTGGCCCTGTAGCGGCTATTAGCGTGTTTGAAGACGAGGCCGATGTCATCGAAAAAGCCAACAATACGCCATATGGCTTGGCTGCATATTTCTACTCAAAAGATATAGCGCGTGTGTGGCGCGTTTCAGAGGCATTGGAATACGGAATGGTTGGCATCAATGAAGGGGTTATCTCTACTGCCATGGCACCATTTGGCGGTGTTAAAGAGTCTGGTATGGGGAGAGAGGGAAGTCAGTACGGCATGGATGAATATTTGGAACTTAAATACCTCTGCATGGGCGGTTTAAATTAAGGAGTAGATGATGCAAAACCAAGAAGTGAGGGATTTTCTTAACCGCTATCCTAAGGTTCAAACCATCGAATTACTGTTGCCTGATCAAAACGGCATTCTTCGAGGTAAACGAATCGAAATTGATCTGCTTGATAAAGTGTACCAAACGGGGTTTTGCCTACCTGCCTCGGTGATGAGTTTAAACAGTCGAGGAGCATCAACTGAAGAAGCGGGTTTGGGTCTTGCACAAGGCGATCGAGATTATGTTTGTAAACCCATTGAAGGCACTTTAGCGATTGTTCCGTGGGTCGAAGATCTCAGCCGTGCGCAAGTGCTCTGTACCATGTTGGAGGATGATGGCTCGCCGATGGATGTTGTACCGCGCAATATCCTCGTTAAAACGAATGAACGTTTTAGCACACTGGGATACAAAGTGGGTATTGCCTTGGAACTTGAGTTCTATTTATTGGATACCGAGAGAACAGAAAATGGCGGGCTGCGGCCACCTAAATCTCCCGTTAGCGGTCATCGAATGAGTTCAACGCAAGTCTATGCAATGCAAGACTTGGCGGATCATAACGACTTTATTGAAGAGGTAATTAGTGCTGCACGTATGCAGAATATTCCTGCTGATACGGTCATCGCTGAATATGCACCCGGCCAGTTTGAAGTAAATCTTAACTATGGCGACGATGTCGTGGCTGCTGCAGATCAGGCGCTTCTTTTAAAACGCGTGATTACTTCCATTGCTAAAAAGCGCGGTATGCAAGCCACATTTATGGCGAAGCCGTACCTCGAAGAGGCAGGTAATGGCTTGCATATGCACTTAAGTTTGATGGACGAGTCGGGAACAAATGTGTTCGCGAGTGAACCCCCAACGGATAATCCTTTACTACAATACGCAGTTGCGGGCTTATTAGATATGGCAGATTCATGCCAAGCCTTGTGGAGCCCTAATGTGAATAGCTTTAAGCGTTTAGCTTCTCGCTCCTTTGCGCCTACAAGTAAAACGTGGGGTTACGACAATCGTTCCGTTGCTATGCGTATTCCTTCTGGAAGCCTGTCTTCGACTCGAATCGAGCATCGTATGGCTGGTGCGGATGCAAACCCTTATCTTGCAACGAGTGCGTTGTTAGCGGGTGTGTTTCATGGAATCACCGAAAAGATGACTGCTCCTGAGCCTGTCACAGGTGATGCCTATAAGCAGGACCATCCTCATGTTGCTGATAACCAAAGAGACTCTTTGAGATTGATGGAATCAGACCCACGCATTAGCGATTGGTTTGGTGCTGAGTTTATTCGCGTGTTTAGCGCAGTGAAATGGGATGATGTAAACATTTTTGAGCAGCAAATTAGTGCCTTAGAGCACGAATTATTACTCCCGTATATCTAAGGTTTCCTTACTTTGATAAAAACGCTCTCCAGCATAATGTGCTCGAGAGCGTTTTTGTTTGTCTTACGCGTTACTCTCTAGAGTAGGCAATACGTTTTATAGGTATTGAGTGTGTAATTTGAGAGCGTGCTTTGAGATTAAGTCACACGAGATTTAGTGCGCAAGATAGAGAAGAACTAGCGGTCGCTAAATAGTTAGACTAAAGCTAGGGCTTAAATGCCTAGCTTATCGCGAAGACCATAATAAAACGCACCGATCGCAGTGTAAGGTACACGGAACATGCGCCCACCAGGGAAGGGAAGGTGTTTCAAGCTAGCAAAGGTATCAAAGCGCGTCGCATCGCCCTTCAGCGCTTCCGCAATGACCTTGCCTGCTAAATGCGTGGTTGTAACGCCATGACCACTGTAGCCTTGCGCATAGTAGATTGAATCATTGAGTCGGCCGAACTGTGGCAAACGACTCATCGTTAACAAGAAGTCGCCCCCCCATGCATAATCAAATTTGATGCCTTTGAGTTGCGGGAAAGTACGCTCAAGATGTCGACGAAGAAAATGTTCGATTGAATTTGGATCGCCGCCGCCATAGGTGACTCCACCCCCAAACAGTAATCGATTGTCTCCAGTGATACGGTAGTAATCGAGTTTGTAGTTGCAGTCTTCGACACAGTATCCGTTGGGAATGAGAGTGCTTGCGACGGACTCTTCGAGAACTTCGGTCGTGATGATTTGCGTGCCACAAGGCATCGTTTTCGCTGACAACTCCGGTACCAAACCATGCATGTAGGCATTGCCTGCAACAAGAAGATAATCAGCTGTCACACTTCCTTCAGCGGTATGTATTTTAGGGCGACGTGTTCGTTCTATTTTTAATGCGGCAGAGTCTTCATACACAACGCCACCGAGTTGTTCGAACGCCGCTACTTCACCCAGTAACAAATTAAGTGGATGCATATGACCGCCTTTGTGATCTAAGAGGGCGCCTTCATAAACATCAGTATTTATTTCTTTCTGCACTGCATTGCTATCTAACAATTCAAGCTCGGTATGGCCGTAGCGTTCCCATAGCTTTTTCTGTTCTGTTAGCTCGTGCATCTGCTTTGCGTTAAGCGCAGCAAATATGCCACCGGGTTTTAGGTCACAGTCGATATTATATTTTTTGACGCGCTCGCGAATAATGTCGGCACCTTCAAATGCCATAGCGCCAAAGCTATGCCCAGTTGTCTTGCCATAGTTGCGTTCAATGACATCGATATCTCGACTGTAACTATTTACAAGTTGGCCGCCATTGCGACCACTTGCTCCAAACCCAAGGCGTGCGGCTTCAAGTACGACGACCTTGAAGCCTGCTTCGGCGAGGTGTAATGCGCTAGATATGCCAGTGTAGCCACCACCGATAATGCACACGTCTGTATCAATGTTGTCCTTCAGTGCGGGCCTATCATTGCGATCATGACGGGTTGCTGCATAATAGGATTCAGTGTGCTCGGTACGCATATTGGATTACGCCTCGTAGATTACATAGATTTTTTTGCAGTATTTGGGCACCTCCCAGGTACCTGAAAATCCTGCAGGAATGGTAAAAGTGTCGCCAGCTTTAACTGTCTTGCTTTGCCCTGATTCGTCGTGAATGATCGACTCGCCCTCTAGTATGTAGCAGAACTCGTCTTCATCGTAACTAACAGTCCAAGCACCGGCCTGTGCGTCCCAAACGCCGGCATGGAATTTCTCATCGCGAGACGAGAATGCATTCCATACATTTTGATGTGGCGTGCCTTTCACAATTTTTTCCGCATCAGGTAGATAGCTATCTACCTTAATATCGGAAACATCAAGGGACTTTATATCATTGATAGACATAAAAGCCTCTTACTTCATGGTTGGCATATTGAACTCTGCCGCCAAACCGTCTTCTGGCCAACGGATGGTAACGGCTTTGCGCTTGGTATAAAAACGCACGCCTTCTTCGCCGTGAACATGATTCGATCCAAACAATGAACGTTTCCAACCGCCAAATGCGTGGAATGCCATTGGTACAGGGATTGGAACATTCACACCTACCATGCCGACTTGAATGTCATGCGCGAACTTACGTGCGATGCTTCCAGAGCGCGTGTAGATAGATGTGCCGTTGCCGTACTCATGATCATTAATCATTTTGGCTGCGGTCGCATAGTCTGGTACGCGTACGACACATAGTACTGGACCAAAAATTTCTTCTTGGTAGATACGCATGTCGGTAGAAACATTGTCGAATAAACAGCCGTTCATGAAGTAACCATCTTCGTGACCTTCTACTGTATGCTCGCGACCATCAACAACTAGCGTTGCGCCTTCTTCCACACCAAGATCTACATAGCCTTTTACTTTTGCTAAGTGCTCTTTAGTAACCAGAGGCCCCATATCTAATCCATGGTTTACGCCATTACCTACTTTAAGTTGACGTGTTTTCTCAGCAAGTTTCTCAACTAGTGCATCACCAATATCACCAACCGTAACGGCAACAGAAATAGCCATACAACGCTCGCCAGCAGAACCGTATGCAGCGCCCATTAGCGCATTCACAGCGCCATCTAGGTCTGCATCAGGCATAACAATTAGGTGGTTCTTTGCACCGCCTAGTGCTTGAACGCGCTTACAGTGTTTTGAAGCGGTAGAGTAGATATATTCAGCAATTGGCGTAGAGCCAACAAAGCTTACTGCTTCAATGTCTGTGTGAGTGAGTAAGACGTCAACGGACTCTTTGTCACCGTTTACGATATTGAACACGCCATCAGGGAGACCCGCTTCTTTTAACCACTCAGCAACTAAAAATGTTGCGCTTGGATCTTTTTCTGAAGGCTTCAAGATAAAGGTGTTACCCGTAGCAATGGCGATTGGCCACATCCACATAGGTACCATCGCAGGGAAGTTAAAAGGCGTAATGCCCGCCACAACGCCAAGAGGCTGGCTCGTTGAATAAGCATCAATGTCGCGACCTACTTGCTCAGTGAAGTCACCTTTTAATAATTGTGGGATACCGCAAGCGAATTCGACAACTTCTAAACCGCGGGTGATTTCTCCGCAAGCGTCTTCGTATACTTTGCCATGCTCTTTTGTGATTGCCGCAGCTAACTCGTCTCTACGCGCTTCAAGAATAGTTTTAAACTTGAAAAGAATTCGAGAGCGATTCAGTGGCGTTACCGCAGACCAAGAAGTGAATGCTTCTTTTGCTACTGCAATCGCGTTTTCAGTTTCTGTAACGCTTGCGAGTGATACTTCTGCAGTTTGTTGGCCAGTAGCAGGATTATAAACAGGCGCTGTACGTGCGCTCGCTGCTGTGAATTCGCCATTAATAAAGTGTGTTAGTTGATCCATAATTCACCTAGTTTTTTAAGCTTTCAACTGCATCGCCTAACGCAGCGACTAATTGGTCAATTTGTTCGTGATTAATAGTAAGTGGTGGAGATAGTGCAATCGTATCGCCTGTGCATCGCACTAGGGTATTTCCTTTCCAGAAACAGTGCGTAAAGACTTCGTAGCCCTTACTTCCAGGTTTATCTCCGCTATGAAGTTCAATGCCTGCTACTAGGCCGAGGTTACGAATGTCTTTGACTTCGTCATAGCGGCGTAGGCTGTGTACGGCCGTCTGCCAATATTCTTCGAGCTCTAAAGCGCGATCAAATAAACCTTCTTGCTCATAAATATCTAGCGTTGCAAGTCCGGCCGCTGCAGCAACAGGATGTCCTGAATACGTATAACCATGGAATAGCTCGATGACTTCTTCAGGCCCATGCATAAATGCATCATGAATGTGATTGCCAGCAAATACTGCACCCATTGGTAGCGCGCCATTTGTGAGGCCTTTTGCCGTCGTCATTAGATCTGGTGTAATGCCGAATCGGGTCGACGCGAATGGTGTTCCGATACGACCGAAACCACTAATTACTTCATCGAAAATAAGAAGAATATCGTGTTTCAAGGTAATTGCGCGTAGCTTTTCTAGGTAGCCTTGTGGCGGAACGTAAACGCCAGCAGAACCGACTAAAGGCTCGACAATAACTGCAGCGATATTCTCTGCTCCATGAAGAAGAACCATGTCTTCAAGCGCATCAGCTAAATAGGCGCCTTCTGGTGGCTGGCCTTTTGCAAAAGCCTGTTCTGGTAAATATGCATGAGGTAGATGGTCAACGCCGGTAAGCAAGCTACCAAAAGCACGTCGATTGTTACCTAAGCCGCCAACTGAAATACCGCCAAAGCCGACACCGTGATATCCGCGTTCACGGCCAATTAAACGTGTTTTTGAAGGATTGCCTTTTACGCGATGATAAGCCAAAGCGATCTTTAATGCCGTATCGACAGACTCTGAACCTGAGTTGGTAAAAAACACATGATCCATATTCTCTGGCGAGTGCTTCACCAAGCGATCAGCAAGTTGATGTGGTAGTGGATGACTCATTTGGAAGGTCGGCGCAAAATCTAGATTTCGAATTTGCTGACTAACTGCTTGCGAAATTTGTTCGCGACCGTGCCCTGCGTTAGTACACCATAAGCCGGCGGTACCGTCTAAAATTGTACGACCATCATCAGAGGTGTAGTGCATTCCTTCTGCTGAGACGAGCATGCGTGGTTGTTTTTTGAATTGTCGATTAGCCGTGAAGGGCATCCAAAATGCATCGTTATTACCAAAGTCAGAGTTCGACATTTACAAAGCCTCTGTGTGTTATATTGAACGTCTATGAGTCGAGTTTATGTAAAATAAATAAAACATCAAGAGCATATTTGTATTAAATGAAATTTATTTACAATAATGGGGTAAAAGCCAATATTAGTGCGGGTGTGAGTGGGCATTAAATTAGATTTGGTGTTCAATATATTGAAAGAATAATTGAAAAAACGCGCAAAACTAGTATTGTGCGTATGTAAAGTATACGGCAACACTTTCAGAATTTTAGCGGAGTGCAAACATGACAACGGATCAGAACTTACATTATTGGCAGTCATTCGCAGAGACTGTATCGATTGAGGGGCGTGCGTTTATTGACGGGCGTTATCAAGATGCAGAAAGCGGAGAAGTCTTTGATTGTATTAGTCCTATTGATGGACGTGTTTTATGTCAGGTTGCTAGTTCCGGAGAAAGTGAAGCAAATCGTGCAGTCGCTGCAGCAAGAGCTTCTTATGTAGCGGGTGTTTGGGCAGATAAATCGCCTGCCGAGCGTAAAGAGATCCTTTTTAGATTTGCGGATTTGATCGAAGCAAATCAAGAAGAGCTGGCTTTGCTAGAAACCTTAGATATGGGTAAGCCGATTAGTGATTCGCTTGGTGTAGATGTTAATGGAACCCTACGTGCCTTGCGCTGGACAGCCGAAGCCATCGATAAAGTATACGACGAGCTAGCCACCACTTCTCACGATCAGCTTGGAATGGTGACGCGTAATCCTGTGGGTGTTGTGGCGGCGATTGTTCCGTGGAACTTTCCTATGTTGATGGCAATGTGGAAATTAGCGCCAGCGCTTGCGATGGGAAACTCGGTTGTACTGAAACCTTCAGAAAAATCGCCACTGACAGCGATCAAACTGGCAAGCTTGGCGCAACAAGCAGGTATTCCTGATGGTGTATTAAATATTTTACCAGGATTTGGCCATTCTGTTGGTGCGGCATTAGCCAAGCATGATGATGTGAATACGCTCGTATTTACGGGTTCAACAGGTGTTGCGAAGCGTCTGATGATTATGGCGGGCGAGACCAATATGAAGCGTGTTTGGACGGAAGCTGGTGGCAAGTCAGCAAACATTGTTTTTGCCGATGCGCCAGATCTAGATGAAGCTGTTGAAGCTGCTGCTTCAGCGATTTGCTTTAACCAAGGCGAGGTTTGTACTGCTGGTTCCCGTTTACTTGTTCAAGATAGTATTGCTGATGAGTTCATCAAAAAATTACAGACAGCCTTCCAAGCGTGGAAACCAGGAAACCCATTAAATCCAGCAACAACCATTGGTGCAATGGTTGATGATATTCAGATGAGGCAAGTTCTTGGCTATGTTGAAAAAGGTAGTGCTGAAGGGGCAACCTTGCGTTGCGGTGGCGAGCAGTTGGACATCGAACCGAATGGATATTACGTGCAGCCAGCTATTTTTGAGAACGTAACGAACGATATGGCGATCGCGCGTGAAGAAATTTTTGGCCCAGTACTATCTGTCATTCGTTTTAAAGACGAAGAAGAAGCGTTGGCGATTGCTAATGATTCTATCTACGGATTAGCTGCAGGTTTATGGACTTCTGATTTGAGCCGTGCGCATCGGGTCGCGCGTAAGCTAGAGGCTGGTTCGGTTTGGGTGAATCAATACGATGGTGGTGATATGACGGCACCATTTGGTGGATTTAAGCAGAGTGGTAATGGACGAGATAAGTCCTTGCATGCGCTTGATAAGTACACTGAATTAAAAGCAACTTGGATGAAGATCTAGGTGGCAAAAGAGCTTGGTCAGCGGCCAAGCTCTTTTTGTTTGTATTAGCTGAGCCAATCCTTCAATCGGTGATATAGCATACCGATCGCTAATAAGGGTGATCGGAAGCGTCTTCCTCCTGGGAATTGAATATGACTGATCTTCTCAAACCATGCGATACGGTTTGATTCCCCACTAATTGCTTCTGCAATCACTTTGCCGGCCATGTGTGTCACGTTGACGCCATGACCTGAATACGCTTGCGCAAAGTATACGTTCTCTTTTAAACGACCAACCTGAGGGAATCTGTTTGCGCCAATCCCGATCATTCCACCCCAAGCATAATCAATCGCGACGTCTTTTAAGAAAGGAAATACTTTGTCCATGTTAGGGCGCAAAGCTGCAACAATGTCTTTAGGATCTCTTCCTGAGTACGTGCACAGACCGCCAAATAATAGGCGCTTGTCTGCACTTAAACGGTAATAGTCTAGGTCTATGCGTTGATCGCAAACAGCCATGTCTTGCGGAAGAATTTTATTACATAGTTCTTCGGATAGAGGCTCCGTTGCAATCACGTAACTTCCTGCGGGAAGTACCTGACCTTCGAGCTGTTTATTGAGTCCCGCGACATGTGCGTTGCCGCATATTACGAGCTTATCTGCGATCACTTCGCCAGCTTCGGTTGTAATTCGGTTACGCTTGCCGTACTCAATATTGGTAACCTTAGACTGTTCAAATATTTGAACTCCTAGCTCGTGTGCGGCATTCGCTTCACCACACACCAAATTTAAAGGATGAAGGTGTCCGCTGCCCATATCAATGAGTCCACCGATATAAGTCGTTGAGCCAACCACTTCATGCATTTCGTCTTTTTCTAACAGGCGTGTTTCATGTGGATAACCAATTTTATCTAGCCACGCTTTGTGCTCTTTAAAGTCTTCTACATGTCGAGGTTTATGCGCCAAATCGCAATAGCCCATCTTTAAATCGCAATCAATGTTGTACTTTTTAACGCGCTCTCTGACGATATTAACGGACTCAAATCCCATGTCTTCAATGGCCTTTACACCCTCTTCTCCTAGGGCTTTCGCAAAAGGCTCAATACCATGAACAACACCTTGGATGAGTTGTCCACCATTGCGTCCTGAAGCTCCCCATCCGATGCGATATGCTTCGAGCAATACAACTTTGAACCCTCTTTCAGCAAGTTCAAGAGCGGTATTTACACCGCTAAATCCACCGCCAATGACGCATACCTGTGTGTCGAGGCTTTTCGTTAGTGATGGGTAACGCATCGGGTATTTCGACGTCGCCGCATAGTAGGAGTTTGGGTATTCGTTGGAGTGCGTTCTAGGATTTAGCATGTTTGATATTCACAACAAATTAGTTTGATATAATTGACGAATGTATAGCATTTTTTACACGCTGCAAAGTAAAAGATCTATTATTTCATCCTTATGGTGGGTAAGATGTAGCCAAAATGTAGTTGAAGACTAATTGAATCATAAATTAATAGGTGGTTTTACGTGGATGTAGGAAAGCGCTTGTCTGAAGTACGTAAAAAGTCGGGAATTTCGCAACGAGAACTAGCTAAGCGTGCTGGTGTTACGAATTCTACAATCTCGATGATCGAAAAGAACAGCGTCAGCCCCAGTGTGAGCTCTTTGAAGAAAGTACTCTCTGGATTACCTATGTCTCTAATGGAGTTCTTCGATTCTGAGGACTCTTCGCGTGTTGATACGCCAGTTGTGTATAGCGCTGACGAATTCTTAGATACCTCAAGCCCTGGTTTAGATTGGAAGCTTATTGGTAAGGCTTTCCCTAATCGGCAAATGTCTTTTATGGTCGAAAAGTTAAGCCCCGGTGCAGATACCGGTGAAGACATGTATATGCATGAAGGTGAAGAGGCTGGGTATGTCTTAAGTGGCAAAATGGAGCTGACGGTTGATGGTGAGGTCTACATTGTTGAGGCCGGTCAAGGTTATTACTTTGATTCACGCAAAGAACACCGTTTCAGAAACCCTTTCGATAGTGATTGTGAGCTAGTATCTTGCACCACTCCTGCAGATTTTTAGTTTATCTCTAGAATTCAAATCTTATTAGGGAGGCTTCTCTAAAAGCCTACAAGCCTCCCAATGTCCCAGGCCTTTCTCACAGTCGCATTAGTTAAACTCAATCGGCGGCAATTTATTTAAGCCAGTTTCTTCTTTAGATTGATTGATAGCAGGTTTTGTTTGTCGAGACAGCTGAGTTGGAGTTTCTAATTCTTTCGACTCAAATGGTTTGCTTTTCTTGGCATTCTCAGCAGCGCGTCGACGTTTGAGCTTGTTTAAAAACTCCTCAACCAAAGGGGCTTTATTTTCGAGCTCTGGCACTTCTAGAATTGCTTTGACCAATAACTCATATGCATCGATTAGCCTAATAAAGTGGGGTGAACTTTTATGCAGGTCTTTGAGCAGTTTTACAGTGAGTTTGAAATTGCCTTTATCAAAATTGCTCCTCGCTAATTCAAATCTCAAATTAGGGTCTGTTGGCAAATAGTGTTTACAAGCCAATGATGCACGTTTGAAGCTAATCGCGAGCTTATCGTTTTGACCCGATTGGGTTAAGTGCTTGAGGTAGCGGTCGAATACTAGTGAAGCTTGATTTGGTGTCTTTGGTACGCGGGCCAAACTTAACTGGAAGCAGGATTCGTTCAGTTCTTTGTCGCCCGGATGGCTTTTTAAAGCTTGTTCATAGAGCCGGGCTACCTTAGTTAGCTCGCCTTTTTTGGTTAGAAGTTTGATATGAGCTAGGCACTTCTCTTTATCTGAGCGAATGCTTTTGGGCTCATTGGTGAGCGATTCAGCCGTGTAACCTAGCTTTCCTTGGTACTGAAAAATCATGTATCCCATTAAGTGGAACATGACCACAGAATAAAAGTTGGAAATCGCGGATTGAAGAGCCATTGAGACAAACGAGCCCTCGTAGCCAATAATTTGGCTAAGCAGATCAACAGAACCAAGCATGACCATCATCAATGCTAAGATAAGGCCATAAGGCATTCCAATACTGCTAATCAGCGCAATTATTTTTAGAGGGTTCAATGCTTCTGCGAGACTCTCCGTCATCGCATAGAGAATGATCATCGCCGGTATTGAAACGATGACAAAGAATCCAAGAAACGAAGCGAATCCTGATCCTAATAAAGTACCTGCTGTTGCGACAGCCACTAATAGCAATACAAGAACGAAGAGTATTTTGAATACTAAAAGCACACCGCCTTCATAAGCCGATGTGACATTGGGTGCTTGCATATTGCCCATGGCTGTTTCGGAAAGACAGTTAAAGCAATACTTAAACATCACACCAGAAGTTAATAGGTATAAACCTATCATCAGTGGCACAAACAAAAAGCTTGCCGCTGCCATGGCCATCGAAACAACAACGATAAACGAAAGGCTTTGCTTGCTCAGAGGATACCGGAAACTTTGATCAATTCGCCGCCAGAAGGGTACGACATCAGATTGAACGCCAAGGCTTTCAGTTTCTCGCTCACAGATCATGCATGTGGGATTTTTATTTGTTTTGCTTTCATTTAAACAGGTAGGACAAAAATCCTGATCGCAATGAGTGCAGTGATGGCTAGCAGGGCTAAGAGGGTGATAATGGCAGTAGGACATTATTGACTCCCTCCCAGGCCTATTGTTGTTTCAGCAATATTTGCATAGTGCTGGGATTTTTCTGATTGCTTGCACTTTCCAAAAACAATCGACAGCTTTCGGGCCAGAACATCGAGGTTGAGTTGACTATTTTGTTGAGTGTTGAGCTTCTCGAAAATATCTTCAGCAAGGCTTATATGCTCGTTAGTACAAAGTTTTAATGCCAGCTTGTATTGCTGCTCTTCATTCAGCTGGCTCATGAGGTCTGGTGTGTTCTCGCAGATATTGGCTAACTGGCTTAGATCTCGCTCGTCTCGTATTTTTATATCCATTAAGGTCGCGAAAAATAGAGCATGACCTTTCAATCCCGTTTCTTGAGATAACTTAAAAGCCAGCATGTTGAGCTCAAAGCTTGCCCCGTAATCCTTGTTGTACTGTTTGATACTTTCTACAGCTCTCGTAAATGAGAAGCGGTCTATCTGTTCGTAAATCTTGGCTCTAGCTTCGCGTTCTGGATCGATTTCTTGGTTTTGTTCCACGTACTCTGTATTCACAAGTTGAGGTCGGAAGAAGTAGATCAAACCAAGCAATGCTCCACCCCCAGCAAAGCCACCCGCGTGCGCCATAAAGGCGACATTCGAATGCGGGTTGAGAAAGTAGTCGCTTATCTCTTTGCCGATATACAAGGGAAGGATGAGCAAGGCTGGTGCTCGAAAATATCCAGCAAATACAAAAATCCAATAAAAGAACTCAATTTTGCGCAACCTGAATACACCCAGATACATGGCCATGACACCAGATATTGAGCCTGACGCTCCAACTAGAGAGGTGTCGCTTGAGAGATCCATTACCGCATACAACAGGCCTCCAGCAATTCCTGAAAGCAAATAGAGCAGCAAAAACATCCAACCACCAATGGCTGCTTCAACAGCGAATCCGCAAAAAACGAGGAAGAACATATTGCCAAGTAAATGCATGAAATCGCCATGCAGAAATTGATAGCTAATCGTTTTGAACCAGCTGAGTTCTGATGGAATAAGCCCGTAAGCCAGATAGCTTTGTGAATTGAAGGCTTCGTTGACTTGAGCTCTTAGTTGGAGCCAGTTTTGCCAATTATCAGATACATCATAGGGGTCAAATACTAGGAAGTTGCCATTGCTTTGAATAAATGGATAAAAGTCTTTATCTGAAATGATGCTGTATATGATGTCGGTGTCATAACCGTCGTTATATTCTTCTTTAAAGGCTTCCAGCAAATCAGTTTCATTACTTTGCTCTAAATACTTTTGATACCCCTGCCATTCTTTTTCTAACAGATTGAACTTGGCGTATTGTTCATAGGCATATTCAAATTTGGCTGAGTCGCCAGACTGGTAGAGAAAGAAAATGCCAACGTTTAGCAAAACGATCGTGAAGAGCATGACCGGAGAGTATCTCCAATCAAAACGTTTTTCTGTAGGTAGAATGACCATCCGTATCCTTAGTTAAAAATGTCCCTTTATAAAAGCTTAGCAAGAGCTCATGAGCTTTCTAATTTTATTGGAATTTTTGAAAAATAAGGGGGGGATAGTGGCGTCTAGGTGAGAGGGTTAGTGTCTTGGTTTAGACATGAGGAGACGTTGGCGCAAACAGGTTCTTTATGCCCACTTCAAGAGTAAAGTGGAACTAAATCTGTATCATTTTGGACTTCTTATTTTCCTTTAGTCATTTGAAAATAACGGACCAAATGGGATATTGAAAACTGGGTTGAACTGTATCTTTATAGACGTTAAGAAGATTTATAAAGCTGACGACAATGGCTAATGAGTTTGATGAGCCGAAATACATTACACCTCCTCCGAATCAGGATAGAGCTTTCCATCGGCATCATCTGTAACACAAAGAGTGTTTTATTTTGGTATCAAGATAGTGGTTCAGGACTCGCTGTTTCAACGCCGAAGTAAAACCATTCACCACCCACACTGGTGTGTAATTTTGGTAATATGATGACGCCTCGTTCGGGGGCGACAAGCTCCTCACCATCGGCGTAAGTTGCCAACACATCATTTTTTTCCACGGTATCGTAATGCTTCCAGGGCTGAGTGGTGTCGCCTTCTTTTTCTTTATAAAAAACTGACTTCATCTGTACGAATCGTTGTTGATCCGTTGGCTTTACTCTATCTTGCTCGACGCCTCTAGGATCCATCATCCCCAGATGTGTGAGTGCATTAATAATGGTGTAGTAAGCAATATCCGCGGCATCGTCGTTAAGATGGTTGCCACACTCGATGGTTGTCGCAACACAGCCTACCGATCTAGCGTATTCAACGGTGCCCATGTTATCTCTTGGATCTTCTTCAACCTTACCGAAGGCCTCTGCCCAGCCATAAACAAAGTCATTGATACCCAGCGAACGGCAATATTCAATCTCCTGAGTATTCGTGGAGCCTAAGAATCCAAAGGGCCCACCTTGGGAAGCATAAGAATGAATGTCGAGCAATACATCAGCTTGATCGAGAAGACCGCAAAGCACGGGATCGATGAAGTCTTCATAGTCTTTAGGCGACTCTTTTATGTACATCGCGCGGTTGAGGTTACGTTCATAGAAGCGGGTACCTTGTTCGTATGCTTTGGGATTACAAATCGGGACGCACGTCAATGTGCCTTTGGTTAAAGAGAGCCCATTGTTGAGTTCATCAATTAGCTTGCGAATAGCAGTGGTACCGCAGGTTTCATTGCCATGCACAGCTCCTAAAACAATCAAATGTGGACCAGGGTTGAGCGTCTCGAATCTTGAAATAGAAATCATAAAAAATTAGTTCTGTTGTAAGGTGTTATTCATCATCTGCACATTAATGGTCTAGGGATAATATCGGGTCCCCGTTGTCGATCTGGCCAATGCGAATATCATTTACTCACCATAAACGTCGACGTATGCAATATTGTAGCTCTACCAGCGCATTCCAACAGCAGCCGTTAGCAACTCGCTATCTTAGTGTCAGTTGAATCCTGGGAGAGGAAATAAAAACTGAAAAAGCCTTAACGATGTCCTTCCGGCCTTCAGGAACAGTAGTTCTCAGCCTTCAGCCCCTGACCTGACCAGACATGGGATAAAGCACGGAGTTACAAACAAGTTCGGGATGTCAGTCGGTCCACGTTAGGTGTCTCTTGCGCATGAGTGACAGGCCATGAGCCTGGTCATAATAGGCGGCTTCATTAACAAAAGCGACATAGACCGGTTCGTGATACTCAAACAAGACTGTTTCTCCGGTGTCCAAAATAAAAATTGGCTCGCCCGGGGATAATTGACAATAATCCTGATCCTGTAATTGCGGGTGTATCATGCCGATGATTTCACCACTTTCATCCCGCGGCAAATGCAGTTTCTCAGTAAACTGGAAGACGTCGGCTTCTCGGATAGAGGGTAGGCTCAGTTGTCCACTTAATTGTAAATCGATAAAGTCTAAGGCATGGCTCAATGCTTGGCGTGTGTGTTCAAAAGCATCCCACCGAAGCAAGCCTTGCGCTACAGGACCAACTTCAATGAGAAAACCATGCTTGGCTATCGAACAAAGAAAAGAATTTGTAGTAGGGGCGTTATCTTCATAAAATATTACAGCGCCTGGTAGTTGTTTTTGCACATAAAGGGCCATATCCAAAGCAAGCGGATCGTTCTGCTGAACTATAAGCGTAATCCCCATATTTGCTGTAGTGGTATGTAGGTCAATAATCCAGTCAGTCTGAGTGTTAGGGCCTTTGGGCCCAAATTGTTCATTTATTTCTTTTGCTCGGGATTGTTCTCGATTCTCCGGTATATTACTGAGCAACTCTTCACTAAAACATCGATTCAAATCCTGATCGAGGTATCTCCGGTTATTTGCCATCGCTAATTGGTTGGCCAATAAGGTTTTCGCTACAAAATGATTGCGCTCTAACTCTGTCGGACTTACCTGTAAACGACGAATTAACTGAACGCCAGTACGCTCATTGCCGTGGGTACCGCCTACGATCAAAACTTGGATCATATATTTAATGCTAAAGAAGCTTGATTAGATTAAGAGAGAAGAAACAACATTATAATTTGACAGTTCAAATATTAAATAATGCCCGTAATTTTGTATAGGGCGCCGAGTAAGATCCTCAAGCATGGCCGTCTCAAACGATTAGCGGACGAAATGGCTGGTTCAAGAGGACTGCAGCTGTCTCGAATGGAATGACGGCGGCTTCCGCTACTAGACACAAGCTTACTTTAGGAATAAGCAGCTGTCGTTGATAGGTTTAGTTCGCAACTACAAATTTTCTGACGTTAACTTAGGGATGTTCAGAGATACCTCGACAACAAAATATTGGGGCTCATGTGCGCTTCCAAAGTTGATACGAAGTGGATAAAAATACCAGACATTGAATGACTGAGTTTGATCTGACATCGAATTTGCGTTGCCATAGTACTGCATGATTAACCTAATGAATCATAATAAGAAAGCAGCGGGCGAAAGTTAGGTATACCCTAATCATTTTAAATGCACCACGAAGTATCAAGATACCTAGCTTGTCCCATATTTTTACTCGGACCACCCTATCACTCAAACTATAAAAATTTATGCTTTGTTTCTGTTATGGCCAATAATATAAAACTCAACAACCAACTCCTACCAACTAAACAAGGTCAAAAGGACTTTCGATATGGAAACCTATACGGTCTTTGAGCAATTTCTCCACTTGCTCTCAAACCAACCTGTCCTGACTCTATTCCTAATTATCGGGATTGGATATCTACTTGGCGATATCAGAATAGGGTCGTTTTCTCTCGGGCCTGTTGCAGGAGTGCTATTTGCAGGGCTTTTCCTAGGGCATTTTGGTTTTGAAATGTCACCCGGAGCCCAATCAGTGGGTTTTGCCTTATTCATTTTTTCAGTGGGATATCAAGCGGGACCAAGTTTTTTTGATGTACTCAGAACAGATGGTTTGAAGTATTTTCTTCTGGCTCTTGTGATCGCCACGACTGGTTTTGGCATCGCGATTACGGCGTCTTATATACTTGATATGTCACCTGGCACATCAGCCGGTTTACTCTCTGGTGGTCTTACCAGTTCGCCTACACTTGCCGCCGCGCAAGAGGCGCTTAGGTCAGGCCAAGTCCTGCCACCTGAGGGGATTACAGTCGATGAGATGATCGGTAATGTTGCTACTGGTTATGCAATTACATACATCTTTGGCTTGGCTGGTCTCATTGCGATTATCAAAATGCTTCCACAACTCCTCGGGATAAATCTCGCAGCCGAGGCAAAGCGTATGGAGGAAGCCAGACAAGGTAGTGATGACTATAATATTGGTAATATCTCTGCTCGAGTTTACCGACTAACAAATGAATCTCTTACCAAAGTCCCTGTTGCGGATTTGGCTGAAAAATACTGGGACAAACGATCCGTTGTTAGAGTGCGCCGAAACGGTGAGGTCTTGGCCAGCAACCCCAACATCAGGTTACAGCTAGACGACGAAATTCTAATTCTTGGCACCGCGGAATATTTCACAGAAATTCTTGCTGATGTGGGCCAAGAAATCACTCCGGAAAAGAATACTGATGCTTTAATCGATACCGCTCAAATCGTAGTCATCAATCCTGCTATCACAGGCAAAAAACTATCAGATATCAAGTTACCCCAGCAATACGGCGTGCTGCTTAAAAAGCTTACTCGCACGCGCGTAGAAATCCCATGTGATCCCGATATTGAATTAAAAAAAGGCGACATTCTTACCGTAACTGGTTTGGGTGAATACATTGACCTGCTGGGTAAGGACCTTGGGCACGTTGAACGTGCAATGATGGAAACAGATATGGTGACCTTTTCGTTCGGGATCGCTATCGGCGTATTGATTGGCTTGTTTGCCGTTAACATTGGTAACCTCTCGATTGGACTTGGTTCCGCAGGAGGCCTACTGGCATCCGGTTTAGCAATTGGTTATCTGAGGAGTGTGAAACCTACTTTTGGACGTATGCCTGACGCAGCTAGATGGTTTTTGATGGAGTTCGGTTTATTACTATTTATGGCGGGAGTTGGACTGCGAGCCGGCGCCGACATTATCGAGACGCTTGCAGCCGCAGGCCCAACATTAATTTTAGCCGGCATCGTGGTAACAACCGTCCCCATTGCTGCTGGTTACGCATTTGGACGCTTTGTATTAAAGATCCACCCTGTTTATTTACTGGGGGGAATCACCGGTTCCATGACCAGTGGTGCATCATTGAGCGTCGTTACAAAGGCAGCAAACAGCAGCTTGCCCTCGCTTGGTTATACTGGAGCCTATGCTTTTGCAAATGTTTTACTAACAGTTGCTGGCAGTATCATACTTTATTTTTAGTTAACGAGACTGCCAAAAACGTTTCTGCAACCACCAGAAGGGAAACTCAATGCGAGTTATCCCTAAGACTTATTTTTATCCACTTTCAACAACAAGGCCGGCAAAAAGAGGAAGTTACAAATTAAGGCGATCGTGATGGTAATCTCCACCACCAGACTCACATAATGCAACTTGCAATGCTCTCCCGCACTTTTTCCTAAACTTTCAGCGAGTTCAGAATCAAGGAAAAAAGGTGACAGGTCTATTTCTACAGGTCTCGTAGCGAACTTTCTTTCAAAGGTCCGCGAACCTCTTAATGCGTGCTTCAAGAGGAAAGGAGGCTTTAGGCTTGTATGCTTGCAAGACTGCTTCTCCTAGGGAGCAGGCTAAGTACAAGGCCGCTTGCTAGCGGGCACTTAACCTAAGCCTTATTCGGCGCACTCTGCAGGCTCTAAAAGCTCACCACGCACGACGTTGATGCTCTTGGGCGCTGACACGCTAACCTTGCATTGTTTGCTTTGAAAGGCGTGCAAGAGTATTTCGATTTGCTCGCCGTGCATTGAATAAAGTGAACACGATGATAGAAGTACAGTCAGAGTGAGAAACGTTCTCTTAAAAAGTGCGCTACGCCATCTTGATGGTGATGGCCTATAACTTCGTTGGCCAACTTTTTAATGACAGTTTTGGCGTTCTCGGGTGCATAACACTCATCTGCTAAATTAAACATTGTCTCATCGTTGTAACTGTCACCAAAACATATGACGTTGCTGGCACCTAGTTGCTCTTTTAAGGACTTCACGGCACTACCTTTGTTGGCTAATCGATGATGGACATCCATCCAACTATAATGATCGCCCTCTATAGCCGTGCCAGAGTAAGCAACTATTGAGTCAAACTCATTAAAATACTGCCAAAGCACCTGTATCAGATCGGTATCTCCGATCATGCTGATATTGGTAACTCGGCAATGTGTTTCAAACTCAGAAAGCGGCCTGAGTTTGAGATTGCTCTTCGCGTAGTAATTATCCACGAGGTCTTTTTCAATTTGTCGTTGAAGAGTGGGATAAAAAATAGTGTGTTGATGAAGACTATCTATGGTGTTGATAAATGGAGCTACTCCTTTCGAAAGTGAAAAATCAACAATAGTGTCAATGTCATTTTGACTGAGTAGATTATCCAAAGTTAGAGATTGGTGTTTCGGATCCCAGAGGGCTACGCCATTGCAGTAAATATGCGGCAGGTCGAAGTCATAGACATGAATAATTTGTTGGGCTGATGACATTGTTCTCCCCGTCGCCAAGGTGTGCGCAATACCTTTTTCCTTAAGCATCTGAAGAGTATCGAGAGTGAATGCAGATATTTCCGAAGATTTATTCAGTAAGGTGCCATCTAAATCAAAAAATACTAAGTCCATTAAAGCTAGCCAAGTTCGTAAATTATAGTTACGCAGACCATCTCATTTTTGTTCACTTAGTGCAGTAATTCCCCATGATGAGCGGTTGGCTAGCGATGGGGTCATAAAATAAGGATTTCTGATATCAACATGCTGCTCGAATATAAGTAGTTTGTATTTAAAAAAGTGTACGTATTCCGTCGTGGAAACTCGTGGATTCTAGACATTAGCGGCTGTTAGAGAGCGCCGTTTCGATGGCTAACGAAAAGACTGCTTCTGCTCGCAAGCGTACATCGGATTATACTTTACCTATCATTTAATCCGATCTTTGCCTCATAGATCGATCAGGGCCACCCTTTTCGCGTATTTCACTTATTGGTCCTCACCGGATTGAGCTACTCATACAACTAGAATAGATCTTTCACCCTGTCTTATTGGTTCTGAGTAACAACAAATAGTAAGAGCATTGCTACGCGATTAGTCGGTATCGCCTTCGACACCTTCGTGCGACAAGTTACCGGAAAGCTCGGATTGAATTTCATCAAGGCTCTCTTTCTCGACGGCGATGATCTCGCCGCTAATAGCATTTACCTCAATTTCATAAGCTTGATCTTTCGTTCGGATGAATACGTCCCACTGAGTGTCAGGTTCGTCAAACCGAATGCCTATAACTTCTATATCGAGCGCACCAAGTGCATTTTCGATTGCTTGTTCTTCACTAATGTGAGTTGACTCTTCTACAGCATAAGTTAAAGCTCCTAAAACGCTAGCGGCAACAAAAACGATACTGCCTAAAATTTTATTCTGCATCGATAGCTCCTGACCTGTTATAAGTTATTGATTAAAATTAGAACTGTCCAATCCCCGAACTTTTACCTACCCCGACTAAGGGAGCCTTGATCTCAGCTTAGCTTCCATTACCAATCTGATCACTAAATTAAAACCTACTGAACCGAATGTGAATGAAATGTGCACGAGCGCTCTAAGTCTGATCAGCAACGAACGTATTTGTTCACTATTTGATCATATTTAGAAAGTTACTATGATTCCATTGTTCAATCAATGAGGCTTAAAAATGAAATGTTTTTTACCCTCTACAGTACTATTTTGCTGTTCATCAGTGGTGGTACTAAACCTTGCCAATGCCAACGAAGTTGACTTGCGATCAACTCCATTTAGTAATTATTTGCAAGAAAGCTTTGATGATTATTTAAAAGAATGAACAGCGGTTCAAATAGCGATTTGCCATAAGGGAATCTTGGTGATTGTCCTGCTTCGACCACTTTGATGATTTACATAGACAGAACGGTTAAGCCGATATTCATCGCTGAATAAACGGAATCAAATAGGATCATGCCAGAGCCGCTGATGATGCCTAATACCAATCCAAAAACGGCAAAGAATGTTGATGCAAATACTGAGAGTAAGAGAATTCTTTGTTCGCTCATGATGAAAAGTACTCGCTCAAAAACTCTGGAATGATGTGCGTTTTAAAATGCTCATAATATGCCGATTCAAATTGTGCTTGATTCCAGATCCCGCCGAATGTGATATCTGAAGAGCCAGCTTCATAGCATTCTACGTCAATGATGCTGTTGCTATTCTTGCAGATAGCGGTGACAGATTTACGAGCATAGATACCTTGATCAAGGCACTCGTAAGCGTCTAATAAATTGAAGATTTCTGGATCAACGTTGTATAAAATTTTTCCGGTTACGGAAGCGTTTTTATCGGGTACGATAATTGGAGAAGACCCAAAACCTTCTTTTAATAAAATGCAGCGGCGATAACCATGTAATGTAGCTGGCGTCATTTGCCATTCCTTCTTGGTTAACTGCGCGAGAAGTTCGGGATACATTAATGTGCCGTATGCAAAAATATTCATGGTCTTCAATGCTTAAGGGTTGTAGTAACAATGTTTTCAATAGATGCCATAAATCACGCTGATTGGTCTCGTATCATTGATATTCAGCACAAAGCGTATGCGGATGACTACCCTGAATCAGTAGACGTGCTCAAAGCGAAATGGCTGCTTGCACCTGAGACGTGTTTAGCTATTCGTAATGACGAGGACTTGCTCGGATATTGTTTAGCGCATCCCTGGCCGATTAATGACATACCTAAATTGCATGTTGAGCTTAATGCTCTGCCGGAAACTGATGATCTATTCATACATGATCTGGCCTTGCACCCTGATGCTAGAGGTCAGGGGGCAGCCAAAGAACTCGTCTTAAGTGTGTTAAATTTTGCACGTTTGAATCATTATAAGCAAGTGCATTTGGTGGCCGTACAAGGCTCAGAACAGTTTTGGTGCTCTTTTGGGTTTGAGATTTTGGCGGAGAGCCAGATTAGTGCAGGCTACGGAGATGAGGCCTTGTATATGTCCGCGCACCTTAAGTGAACGAGCTAGAAGGTTGATGCATTTTCGTGGTGCGCAAATATGGCTTTGTGTGTATTGTTTAAGGTGTGCGATTTATCAAACGTGAACTCTGACCGGTTTAATGTTTGTGAACTGATTAGTATTAAGATGTGCTGTTGCATAAATTGAACGCTTCTGTTTGATATAGTGCCAACTTGGCAGCATCTTTGCATACATAATAAAAAGCCGAAGAGCGGTTGTTGTTTTTGGAGAAAATCATGGCGTCATCATTTGCCGATGATAAAAAAAATGTTCACCTATCTATTTCTCAAGTTGTTAAAGATTTTGATGGTTTCAAAGCAGTCAACGACGTTAGCTTAGATATCTATCAAGGAGAAATTTTCGCTCTGCTTGGTGCTTCTGGTTGTGGTAAATCTACTTTATTAAGAATGTTGGCAGGTTTTGAAAAGCCTACGTCTGGTGACATCATTCTTGATGGTCAAAGTATGTTGGATGTTCCTCCTTATGAGCGTCCGGTTAATATGATGTTTCAATCCTACGCTCTATTTCCTCATATGACGGTCGAGCAAAATATTGCCTTTGGTCTGAAGCACGATAATCTCTCAAGACCTGCGATTGCTAATAAAGTTGAAGAAGTATTAAACCTTGTTCGTATGACGGAATATGCGAAGCGAAAACCGCATCAATTATCTGGAGGGCAACAGCAACGTGTTGCGCTAGCTCGTAGTTTGGCTAAAGAGCCTAAGTTACTCCTGTTGGATGAGCCAATGGGTGCCTTAGATAAAAAACTGCGTACTCAAATGCAGCTTGAAATTGTCGATATCTTAGAGGCTGTTGAGGTGACATGCGTGATGGTAACGCATGACCAAGAAGAAGCGATGACTATGGCTTCTCGCGTCGGCATTATGGATCAAGGTGTGATTCGCCAGGTGGGCGAGCCAGTGGATGTATACGAGCATCCGAATAGCCGAATGACGGCAGAATTTATTGGCTCTGTGAATATTTTTGAAGGGACGCTATCAAAAGATGAGTCTGATCATGCTGAGTTAATATGCGATGATTTGACCGTTGCCATTCATGCCTCGCATGGTGTGGTAGGTAGTTTGGGTATGCCAATGGCCTACGCAGTCAGACCTGAGAAAATCCAAATTAAGCGCCGTGCCCCGGATCAGCCTTGTAACTGGGCGAAGGGTACGATTAAAGATATTGCTTATCTTGGAAGCCATTCGATTTATCACGTTGAACTAGCAAACGAAAAAATTGTACTCGTATCAATGGCCAACAGTGATCGTTGGTCAGAAGTTGATGATGGTCCTCGCCTCAGTTGGGAAGATGAGGTGTATGTATACTGGGCTGACGATAGCGGAGTTATGCTGAACTCATGAATATCGCCCAAGTATTTACCCAAACACTGAAACAATCGGGCAAGAAACTGGTCGTTCTGTTACCGTTTTCTTGGCTGCTTGTCTTCTTCTTAATTCCCTTTCTGATTGTTCTCCAGATCTCTTTTAGTGAGTCGCGCATAGCGCAGCCGCCGTTTACGGACCTCACTAGTTTTGTTGATGACGTTTATACGATTAGCCTTAACTTATTCAATTACATTGATTTGTATGAATATGATCTTTATTTGAGTGGTTATATTAGTTCCGTGAAGATTGCGTTCACGGCTACAACCTTATGTTTGCTGATTGGTTACCCGATTGCTTATGCGATTGCGAAGTTGCCCCCGCACACTAGAAACCTCGCGTTGATGCTCGTCATCCTTCCATCTTGGACATCATTCCTTATTCGTATTTACGCTTGGATCGGTATATTGAAGCAAAACGGTCTAATCAATAATGCCTTGATGGGCTTAGGTGTGATCGAGCAGCCCCTAGAAATTTTGCATACTCCGATAGCGGTTTACATCGGTATTGTGTATGCCTACTTACCGTTTATGGTATTGCCGATTTATACAAACCTTGTGAAGCACGATTCGAGTTTATTGGAAGCGGCTGCTGATCTTGGTGCAAGACCAATTGGTTCATTCTTCAAAATTACCTTGCCTTTGTCTGTCTCGGGCATTGTTGCAGGCTCAATGCTGGTGTTTATTCCATCCGTCGGTGAGTTTGTTATCCCTGAATTGTTGGGCGGTCCAGATACCTTGATGATTGGTAAATTGCTTTGGAGTGAGTTCTTCAATGCGCGTAACTGGCCTGGAGCATCTGCGGTGGCAGTAGTTATGTTGCTGTTACTTATTTTGCCGATCACGATCTTCCAGCGTTATCAGGCAAAAGATTTAGAGGAGCAGGCTAATGAGCACTAACAAGACCAATAAATTGTCTTGGGCAATCTTATTAGGTGGGTTTGCTTTTCTATACCTCCCGATTTTTATATTGATTGTCTACTCGTTCAATGAGTCGCGTTTGGTGACAGTTTGGGCAGGATTTTCGACAAAATGGTACGGCGAGCTATTTGAAGACGAACAAATGATGAGCGCCGTTTGGATGAGTTTGAAAATTGCATTTTTAAGTGCGAGTGCTGCGGTGGCATTAGGCACCTTGGCCGCGATCGCCTTAGTGCGATCGGGCGCATTTAAAGGCAAAACGCTGTTTACCGGAATGATTACTGCACCCTTGGTCATGCCGGAAGTAATTACGGGTTTGTCGCTTTTACTCTTGTTTGTAACGATGTCGCAAGTACTTGGTTGGCCTGAGGGGCGTGGTAGCTTAACGATCTGGATTGCCCATACAACTTTTAACATGGCTTATGTGGCTGTGGTTGTGTCTGCAAGATTACGCGAGCTTGATCGACGTTTAGAAGAAGCTGCGATGGATCTTGGTGCTAATAAATTCCAAGTGTTTATCTACATCACTTTACCAATTGTTGCGCCAGCATTATTGGCTGGATGGCTATTGGCATTTACTTTGTCGCTCGATGATTTAGTAATCGCGAGTTTCGTATCGGGGCCAGGTTCTACAACCTTACCAATGGTGGTGTTCTCTAGTGTTCGATTAGGTGTGAGTCCAAAAATAAATGCATTAGCGACATTACTTGTTTTGGCTGTGGCAATGGCGGCCTTTATCGCATGGTGGTTCATGCGAAGAAATGAATTGCAAAGACAAAAGGAAATTCGCTCGGCATTTAGTCAATAAGCGAATGGGGCATAGATAAGACATTGATGTGTTCCAGAAAGGAAAATGACTCGGCAGAGCAGTTAAGGCAGAGTTAATTAAGATCTTCTTAGGGTGTAATCGAGGAAAAATTATGAAAGCAATAAAAAAACTAGCGTTGGCAACAGCGTGTGCGGTGGCTACAACAGGCGCTATGGCCGAAGAGAAAGTATTAAACGTTTATAACTGGTCTGACTATATCGCTGAAGATACTTTAGCGAATTTTGAAGCCGAGACTGGTATTAAGGTCGTTTACGATGTCTTCGATAGTAACGATGTTCTGGAAGCAAAACTGCTTTCAGGCAAGACTGGTTATGATGTTGTTGTGCCTTCAGCGACATTCTTGGCGCGTCAAATTCAAGCCGGAGTTTTTCAGCCACTTGATAGGTCAAAACTTCCGCAGTATGAAAATCTCGATGCACCGATGATGGAAAAGTTGACTTCGCATGATCCAGACAATGCTTACTCTATTCCTTACCTTTGGGGTACTACAGGCATTGGTATCAATGTGGGACAAGTTACAGAGCGTTTAGGCGAAGACATGCCTGCTGATTCATGGGATCTGGTTTTCAACCCAGAGATTGCGGCTAAATTAGCTGACTGTGGTATCACAATGCTTGATGCGTGGGACGAAGTTGTTCCAACCGTATTGAATTACTTGGGCGAAGACCCTAAATCAACTGATACAGCGCTTTTGAACGGCAAAGTAAAAGACACCCTTAGTGCAGTTCGTCCACACATTCGTTACTTCCACTCTTCGCAATATATCAACGACCTAGCAAATGGTGATGTGTGTGTGACAGTCGGTTGGTCTGGCGACATTCTTCAAGCGATGGATCGTGCTGACGAAGCTGAAAATGGCGTTGAAGTATCTTACGTAATTCCTAAGGAAGGCGCAGGTCTTTGGTTTGATATGCTCGCGATTCCTAAGGATGCAAGCCACCCAGAAAATGCACACAAGTTCTTAGACTTCTTGATGCGTAAAGATGTGATGGCGGGTATCTCAAACTACGTTTGGTATCCAAATGCGATCCCTGGCTCTAAGGAAATGATTGATGAGGAAATTACATCTGACCCATCAATTTACCCAACGCCAGAAGTAGAAAAGAATCTTTTCACTTTTCCTGTTTATGCTCCTAAATTTGACCGTGCCGGTTCACGCATGTGGACAGCGCTTAAGAGCGGCAAATAATACGAGCAGTGAATTGATACCTATGAAGAGCTAATAAGGCTTCTTATACATAGGGAACTTCTAGGCCTCCATTGTTTCAATGGGGGCTTTTTTATTTTTAGACTTATCGAGCGCCCAATAGAGATGGCTTAAAAATTCTTAGGGGGGACTCATCGCACTTATTTTAGACAAAAAAATACCCGCGACAGATTGTGCGGGTATTCGTTATTGATTGAAGTGTTTTACTTGAACTTCTCGAGCAAAAGGTAGTACCACATGCCAATGGCTAAGAACTGATTGCCGAGCCACTCAGAACCCGGTACGCGGATGTGAGAGCATTGAGCGAAGGTATCAAATTCATTCAGATGACCAGTGATGGCATTAGCCATAATTTCGGAGACAATGTGGCTTGTTGCGATACCATGTCCAGAGTAGCCTTGCGCATAAAAAACGTTTTCAGATAGCTTTCCGAGCTGAGGAATGCGGTTGATAACGATGCCCATCATGCCGCTCCACTGATAGTCGATGCCAACGCCTTTGAGGGCAGGGAAGGTGCGTTCAATCGCAGGTCTTAATTCAGCAGCTATATCTCGTGAAGGCTTGCCGCTATAATTTGCGCCACCTCCGAATAGGAGACGTTTGTCTGCTGTCATGCGGTAATAGTCGAGCACGAAACGACAATCATACACAGCAAGATCTTTCGGGTTTATTTGCTCAGCTAACTCGCCTAAGGGCTCAGTAGCAACAATACCTCCTGCCGCAGGGAAGATCTTTCCACTCATTTTGCTACGTTGAAGACGATGATAAGCGTTGCCGGCTAACAAGACGGTATTTGCTGTGACGACACCATTCTCGGTAATAACTTGAGGGCGTTGGCCCTGCTTGATGTCCATAACCAGTGTGTTCTCGAATATTTGTACGCCTAGTTGTTGAGCGGCAGCAGCTTCTCCCAAGCATAGATTGAGAGAATGCAGATGCATGTTCTTTTTATTGTAGAGCGCGCCGTGATAGATCTCTGTCTCTAGGTAGTCAGGAATATCGTTCTTCAGTAGAAGCTTGACCTGGTCTCCCATGCCATTTGCGAGAGCTAAGTCGTAACTTGCTTGGAGTTCTTTCATGTGGCTTGGTTTATAAGCTGCATGTAAATGGCCATATTTCAGGTCGCAATCGATATTATATTTTTGAACGCGTTCTTTAATGATGTCATGACCACGCCAACGCAGATTCCAAATAAAGTCATCGACATCTTTGCCTAGTTTGTTACGCATTTGCTTACGCATTGCTTCGTCGCCAGACAAACTACCGGTAACTTGACCTCCGTTACGTCCGGTCGCCCCCCAAGCAATTTTGTTCGCTTCTAATAACGCAACGTTCAAGCCTTTTTCTGCGAGCTCAAGTGCTGTATTCACACCGGTGAAGCCACCGCCGACGATCGCAACATCAACATCGATTGCTTGGTTTAGGCTCGGGTAATCGCTTTCTTGGTTGACTGTAGCGGTATAGTACGCGCCGCATCGTGCGGTATTTGGAGATGAATGAGACATGAATAAACCGTTTGATATATTTTACAACATGTGTGCAGTTTTGCACGATTAAGAGGTTGTGACAAGTAATAGTTTGTATGCGGTTTGAGGAGGGAGAGGGTAACTAAAATGTGAAGTTTAGGGGCCGATTTTTCGACCCCTAAATATTAATCAGACCTTCTTTAACTACGCGCTTTTCTTAATATCTTTCATCGCTAGTGCAGAAGCTGGCGATACATAAGCGTATCCAAGTGCTTCAGCGACGGGTTCGTTAGTAACCATGCCTTTGTGGACGTTAAGCCCCTCGAGTAAATGTGCGTTTTCTGTCAGCGCATATACGCCTTTGTTTGCCAATGAAATCGCGTATGGAAGTGTCGCATTGGTCAATGCAAAGGTTGAGGTTCTAGCGACACCCCCAGGCATATTCGCTACACAGTAGTGAACAATGCCATCTACCTCATATGTAGGGTTTTCATGCGTTGTTGCTTTTGATGTTTCGAAACAGCCGCCCTGATCAATCGCGACATCCACCAAGACAGCGCCTTTCTTCATGTCTTTAAGCATGTCGCGGGTAATGAGCTTTGGAGCTGCTGCGCCAGGAATCAGCACGGCGCCGACCACTAGGTCTGCGTTTTTAATGTGTTTTTCGATTGCATCTGCGGTGCTGTATACAGTGTTCATTTGCGAGCCGTAGATGTCATCAATTTGCTTCAAGCGCTCAATGCTACGGTCAAGGATAGTTACGTTAGCGCCAAGTCCAGAAGCCATACGAGCTGCGTTTAGACCTACAACTCCGCCACCAATGACAACCACACTTGCAGGTTCTACGCCCGGAACGCCGCCGAGTAGCATGCCATTACCGCCTTGTGCTTTCTCAAGAGTATGCGCGCCGGCTTGGATAGACATGCGGCCTGCTACTTCTGACATTGGTGCAAGTAAAGGTAGGCCGCCTTTGTCATCGGTAATTGTTTCATATGCAACTGCTGTTACGCCAGATTTTAAAAGAAGTTCAGTTTGCTTTGGGTCTGGAGCCAGGTGTAGATATGTGAAAAGAAGCTGATCTTCTCGAAGGAGCGCGCATTCTTGTGGTTGAGGCTCTTTTACTTTGATAATCATTTCAGCTTGCGCAAACACATCTTCTGCAGTCGCTACAATTTGTGCGCCTGCCGCAATATATTGCTCATCTTCTAAGCCAATGCCGGCGCCTGCACTTTTTTGCACAATAACAGAGTGGTTGTTTGCGATAAGCTCTTTTACACCCGCTGGCGTTAAGCCAACGCGGTATTCGTGATTTTTAATCTCTTTTGGTACACCGATAAGCATGTTCTCTTCCTCTTGATTCGTGTCATGTTCAAATACGAATAATGTTAGAGAAGAACGAACAGAATTATCTTCTTAATTGTAGCTTGAAAGAAAATTTTTCAGGCTAACCGTCTGTTATTTATATTTTTATTGGTTATATGTTCTTTATTATTTAATTTGAGAAGCATGTAATGATTTTATTAGATCGATAAATCTAAGGTCTCTTTGACTTGCTCCATCACTACATAAGACGTTGATTCTAAGACTCCAGGTAAGGTTAAAAGTGTTTCCCCCAGAAAAATTCGGTAGGCATTCATGTCGTTTACTCGCGCTTTGATTAGGTAGTCAAAGTTACCCGACACTAAGTAGCACTCTTGCACTTGTTCAAGTGCTTGGGCCGCAGCATTGAAGCGTTTGAAAATATCGTCACTGGTTCTGTTCAAGCGAATTTGAACAAACACTAGTAGAGATGCGCCTAAGGCTTCTGGATCGAGCTGAGCGTGATAACCTTTGATGATGCCCTCGCGCTCGAGCTTTTTTACACGTTCAAAGCATGGCGAACTAGACAAGCCTACGCGCCGCGCCAGTTCAGCAAAACTAATACGCGCATCGTTTTGTAATTCGCGCAATATTTTTAGGTCGATCTTACTGAGCTGCATGATTAATCTCCTTTATTCATTGGGTCACGAAGTCTATTTTAGATGATTATGCCAAAGAATGGATATAGTGCAGAATAAATGGCTGAAACATCTAACAAGTGAAGATGCTACGTAGACATCCTACGACGCAATAAATTTGTTTTTCTTTGTAAATCCGATTTCAAAAATTGCTCGTAATAGCCGATATTAAACGGCTAATTATTCGAATATATCTTTCAATTGGCTTGTCTTACTCTTACGGCCAATGTTATTGATTCAGTGGAGATCACAATGCGGCATTTGAATTACAACCACTTGCTTTATTTTTGGACTGTTGCGAAAGAAGGTAGCGTTGCGAAAGCTGCCGATATCCTCCATTTGACGCCACAGACTATCAGTGGTCAGTTAAAAGTGCTCGAAGACAGTATCGGAGAACCTTTATTTCAGCGTGTTGGACGAGGACTCGCTATTACTGAGACTGGACGCGTTGTAGAGCAATATGCAGATGAGATCTTTTCTCTTGGGTCTGAACTGACTCAGAGAGTGAAGAGTAAGCAGCCAGGCACTCCCATTAATTTCAATGTTGGGATCGTAGACTCGATACCTAAATTAATTGCATACAAGATTCTTGAGCCTGCTCTAAGTTTTGAGCAGCCGATCAAAATCGTTTGTATGGAGGGAAAGCTAGAGACGCTGTTAGGTGACTTAGCCGTCCATAAACTTGATTTGATTTTGTCTGATCGAAGTATTCCAACAGGCTTAAATGTAAAAGCTTACAGTCATGAGTTAGGCGAAAGTGATTTGACCTTTTTTGGAACACCCGCCCTGTGCGCGCAATACGAAGGTTCATTCCCCAAATTCTTAGATAATGCGCCTGTTTTGTTGCCAGTGAATAATCATGTCTTGCGTCGCAGTCTCGATGATTGGTTTGATCGAGAAGGCATTACTCCGAAAATCGTCGCTGAATTTGATGATAGTGCATTACTCAAAGCTTTTGGAGAGGCAGGCGCGGGCTTCTTCCCAGCGCCAAGTGCTATGCGTCGACAAGTTGAAACAATGTATGGGGTAAAGGCAATTGGAGAAGTGTCTGATATATCAGAGCACTTCTTCGTGATTTCGCCAGAGCGAAAGTTAAAACATCCTGCGGTGGTGTCGGTTACCGAAACCGCGCGTTCAAATCTAGCTTCGATCAACCAGTCTGAGCGACTGTTGTAGGCTCATTGATTCCTCGTATTCTACGCAGCATTGAGCGTCTCGCTTTGGCGAAGATCTGCTCGATCGCTGCGCCACAATTCTCAAGTTCGAGTGCAATAGATATCTTCTGACCATTCGCTGGTATTACATCGAGCTCACAGCGATATACGGTGTCTTGAACGCTCGTTTGTTTGTCAATAAATAGATTCACTGACTCAATATCGTCTACAAGACTCCCTAGATGGATGTTGTAATACAGATCTATAGTGCGTTCCCAATATGCCAATACTTTTTCGTTCACGTTTAGGTACAGCATTACGAGCCTCCTCTTCAGCGTTTAACCAATGCTACTGAATGCGAAATAGCTTCTTCCATCAGTTATTAATCAACGATGAGTTCGAATACTTCGATCAATAATTGTTCGCTTTTATGATCATTTTTTTCGTTCTTTCGAGACGAATAAATCTTCTTTTTTCGAAGTGACGTGGATGACAGGATGACACCTACGGTTCACAACGATGGAGACTCGTAAATGAAGACTGTACATAAATACCTTCTCGAGAATGAAGGCAAGGACACAACCTTAAAGCTTAAGGAAGGATTCAAGGTTCTTCACTGTCAGCGAGTATTAGTTGATAAAGCCATTTACTTGTGGGTAGAAGAACCTTTGCCGGCGGAAACGCCTTCGGTAAATGAGACCTTTCGCATTGTGAAATCTGGCGACCCTGTTCCCGTATTAAGTCAGCATGTTGCTACGACAGTCGATGTTTATGCTCCCGAGGCATATCACGTATTTCAGGTGTCTCGTCAGATTGTTTCTACTGGAAACGAAGCCCCATCCACCATAGCGCAAGAAGCTAAAGCACCGCTGTATTTACCATTGAGAGCTTAATTTTGGAGGCCTTTGAGAAAGTTAATTACTTCGTCTATTAATCATCTCCACCTTTAGCGTAAAGCAACTCCCCAAACGTGCTTTACGCTTTTTTTGGATTCGTTTTTATAGACAGAATTTATCGATGATTTAGAGATATATTCGACTTTTTCGGCGTACTACTGATGCGTATAAAGGATTGCTAAACAAGCTAACAATGGAGATCGTTGTGACAAAAGTTTTTCGAGAGATGGTTCAGCATGATGCTGCTGGAGGTGTGTTGTTGATTTTTGCTGCCCTATTGGCCCTTATCATGGCTAATTCGGGCATCAACATGTTCTATAGCGACTTCCTTAACATGTCGGTTGTCTTGCAACTAGGTGGCTTTGAAATAGCGAAACCGCTGTTGCTATGGATCAATGACGGACTCATGGCTTTGTTCTTCTTCCTTATAGGTCTAGAAGTAAAACGCGAAATACTAGAAGGACATTTGTCATCGAAGGATCAAATTATTCTTCCTGGTATAGCGGCAATAGCAGGGATCGTTGCTCCGGCTTTAGTGTATGTATTTTTTAATACTGGCGATGAAGTCGGGCTAAGAGGTTGGGCGATTCCTTCGGCGACCGATATTGCCTTTGCGCTGGGTTTGTTTAGCTTATTTGGTAAGAGCTTGCCTTTAACCTTAAAGCTGTTCTTACTGTCTGTGGCTATCTTCGATGACATTGGCGCAATCGTTATTATCGCTCTGTTTTATTCTGCGGATTTGTCAGGTCTTTCTTTGTCTGTGGCGGGATTTGGCTTAGTCGGATTGTTTATCTTGAACCGTTTAAAGGTGAGAGCGCAAGCTGCGTATATCATCATAGGTGTGGTTGTCTGGGCGGCCGTATTGAAGTCAGGCGTGCATGCGACGCTTGCTGGTTTCATCGTCGCTTGGTTTATACCTCTCAATGTGAAGACTGAGCACGGGCATTCCATGCTCAAGCAAATGGAGCATGGCATTCAGCCATGGGTCGCATTTTTCATCCTGCCTGTCTTTGCGTTCGCTAATGCGGGTGTGAACTTGGTAGGTATTGGAGTGGAAGACTTGTTCCATCCCGTTACGATGGGCATCGCACTTGGGCTATTTGTTGGTAAACAAATCGGTATTTTTGGTGTGTGTTGGTTAGCAATCAAGTCAGGTATTACATCGCTTCCTAAGGGAACGACTTGGTTACAACTCTATGGTGTGTGTATTCTTTGCGGCATAGGTTTTACGATGAGTTTGTTTATCGGGTCGCTTGCTTTTGAAGGCATGGATGCAGCATATCAAGAGAGCGTTAAGCTAGGAGTTTTGTTAGGCTCGTTGTTGTCAGCCGTGATGGGATCGATAGTAATTGTGAAGAGTCGTGAACAAGAGGTGCCAGACCTGCGAGCACAACAGAGCTACTCATAGTTAGGACTAAGGCTTTGCTCAGCTTATGCTGGGTAAAGCCTTGATAGTAGTGCTGGGACGGCAGTTTCAGTCCTTAAGATCCGATCTCCTAGATGCACAGACTCAAACTGTTGTTCGTAAAATTTCGAGACCTCATATTTTGTAAATCCTCCCTCTGGACCAATTGCTAAGGTTACTGGCTGTTTCGGATCTAATTGAACAGGGCACGGCGTTGCAGTGTGCGGATGTGCGATGAGTTTGAGGTCATTTCCCGCTAGGTCGCTTAATTCGTCTTCTACAAAAGGTTTGAACAGCTTTCTTGTTTTGAATACGGGCATCACCGTATCTTTGGCTTGCTCTAAGCCGATGAGCGCATTTTCACGCAGTGATTCCTCGTTTAACCAAGGGGTCTGCCAATAACTCTTTTCTACCTTCCAGGCATTGATAAAGGTGAAGTCTTTGACTCCCATCGTGACGGCAGTTTGAATGATGCGACGAAGCATTTTAGGCCGTGGTAGCGCCAATACGAGCTTGATCGGTAATGGTGCTGGGGCTTGCTTTGTACAGCGAAATGTTAGCTTTGCTTGTACTTGATTGAGCTCGATTAATGTGCCTTTCCCAATCAAACCGTTTTCAATGCCTACGCTCAGCGTATCACCGGTTTTCGCGCGCAAGGTCTTGTGGATATGCTCGAGCTGCCGTCCTTTAATGACGGCAGTCGACTCATCGATAATATTGTTTGGAGAGAGTAAGAGCAGGTTCATTACTAGTTTGTTAGTTGCTCATTTTCCGTTTGTTTTTTCTCAATAAGTTTTGAAAACAGTAAACCGATTTCGAACAAAAGCCACATTGGAAGGGCTAGCAATGTTTGAGAAATAACGTCAGGTGGAGTCAGAAGCATACCCACAACAAAACAGCCAACAACGAGGTAAGGGCGCTTCTCTGAAAGGCTGGCTGTGCTTGTCGCCCCCACTGACACGAGAATAATAATCGCAATCGGGATTTCAAAAGCAAAACCGAACGCGAAAAACATCTTCATGACGAAGTCGAGATAGCGACTGATGTCAGTCATCACCGCAACACCTTCTGGTCCTGCAGAGGTAAAAAATCCAAATACCAATGGGAATACGACAAAGTAGGCAAAGGCCATTCCTAGATAAAACAGCAGCACGCTTGAGAATAATAAAGGCATTGCTAGGCGCTTTTCTTTATCGAACAGAGCGGGAGAGATAAATCCCCAAATCTGGAAAAGCACATAAGGCATTGCGATAAAGATCGATGCGAAGAAAGTAAGCTTGAAAGGGGTTAGAAAAGGCGAGGCAACTTCTGTTGCTATCATGGTTGTGCCTTCAGGCATCAGCGCACGAAGTGGCTCGGATAATAATTGATAAAGATCGTTCGCAAAATAATAGAGAGATAGAAATACCACTATGACCGCGATCACGGCTTTAAGCATACGATTTCTTAGCTCAATTAAGTGAGCCATTAAAGGTTGAGCCTGATCGTTTTCAGGCGCGCTTGAATCGTTGTCGCTCATACTTCTTTACTTGGTGCGGTTGAAGATTCCAATGGCTGACTGGTGCTAAGGCTTTCTTTTTCAACGTCGGCTAATGCTTGCGAAACTGTCTGATGAATTTTGTTTGCATCATCATTGATATCCAAGCTGTTGCCTTGTTTTTTAAGTTGCTCTCGAAGTTCTTCTATTTCTACCTGACGATCAATTTCTTGAGAAAGTGTGCTGGTTAGTCGTCGAGCTTTGCCAATCCATTTGCCAATTGTCGCGGCTGCTTTAGGAAGACGCTCTGGCCCCAGGACGAGCAGCGAAATAATGGCAACGATGATAATTTCAAGAAAGCCAATATCAAACATAGGTGTTTATCTATGCCTTGTTATTGTCTGAATTTGTTTTTTCAGCTTTAACGTCGATCACGTCATCATCTTTCTTATCAAGCGGTTTAGCTTGCTCTTCGTCTTTCATTGCTTTTTTAAAGCCTTTTACTGCGCCGCCAAGATCTCCGCCCATATTGCGAAGTTTTTTGGTGCCGAATATCAAGGCAACAATCACTAAAATAATCAGTAGCTGAGTAGGGCTGATTCCCATATTAAGACTCCTTCTTACGTTGAGCTTTTTCTTCTAAGCCAGAGAGGTTAAAGCGTCGCTCCAACTCATTTAGTATTTCTTCGTTCGTAATGTCTAAGTGAGATAGCATAACCATAGTATGAAACCAAAGGTCTGCTGTCTCGTATATTAGATCTTGTTTATTACAATCAGTTTGCGCATCTTTCGCTGCCAAAATTGTTTCGGTGCATTCTTCGCCAACTTTCTCGAGAATTTTATTTAGTCCCTTATTGTGAAGGCTTGCGACGTATGAACTTTCTGGATCTGCTGAACGCCGTGCATCCAAAACTTCTTGTAGTTGCTTTAATACGTCAGACATTAAATTCAATTCTCCAATTACTTTGATGTAAGCAGTAGCCAGGCACCTAGCGCGATACTTAGTGCAGAGGCGGCTGACAGTGTTTGCGCGATGTTGAGCCAATCCGCATTGCTTGAGATTAAGCCTGTGCCAATCAATACGCAAGCAAGTACTTTACGTTTCTTGTTTGGTTTTTGTGTATCGCCTTGGTATGAGCTTGTTTGTGCCCTTGGGGCCTCGAGACGACTTAGGTTGTCCATGGTCTCGTAGATTAACTTAGGTAGTTCTGGTGACTGCTGTACTAAATCTGGGAATTGCTCGCGTAGTCGCTTGAATACGCCTGGTGGTGCAAGTCGATCGCGCATCCAGCGTTCTAGAAAGGGTTTTGCTGTACTCCATAGATCCAGATCTGGGTATAGCTGTCGGCCTAATCCTTCAATATTGATTAAGGTTTTCTGCAAAAGAACGAGTTGAGGTTGTACTTCCATATCGAAGCGTTGTGCGGTTTGGAAAAGACGCACTAAGAATTGGCCAAATGAAATTTCGCTTAACGGTCGTTCAAAAATGGGCTCACAGACTGTTCTTATTGCCGCTTCAAATTCTTCCACGCGTGTTGTCGATGGCACCCATCCAGAGTCAACATGTAAGCGTGCTACTTCGTGGTAGTCGCGATTGAAGAATGCGAGCAGGTTGCGGGCAAGATAGTTCTGGTCTTCTTCGCCAAGAGTACCGACAATGCCGAAATCGACGGCGATATACTGAGCTGCTTGCGGATTTTTTGTTGAAACAAAAATATTGCCGGGATGCATGTCTGCATGGAAAAAACTATCGCGAAAAACTTGTGTGAAGAAAATCTCGACACCGCGTTCAGCGAGAACTTTTAAATCAACATGATGTGCTTTTAGCGTTTCGATATCGGCAACGGGAGTGCCATATATGCGTTCCATCACGAGCACATGTTGATTGCAATAAGGCCAATATACTTCTGGGATATAAATCAGCTCTGAGTTTAAGAAGTTACGGCGGATTTGAGAGGCATTGGCTGCTTCGCGTTGCAAATCAAGTTCATCGAATATGGTTTTTTCATAATCGAGAACAATTTGTTGAGCGCGTAAGCGTTTGCCGTTTTTCCATAAAGCTTCAAGCAAGTATGCAAATAGCTTCATGAGCGACAAATCTTGCTGAATAGTCTTCTTAATGTTTGGACGAATGACTTTAACAATCACTTCCTGTCCGTTAGGCAACTGCGCACTATGCACTTGAGCAATAGACGCTGAGGCCATGACGTCTTCATCGAATCGTGAAAACACCTCAGAGACAGGTCGGCCTAAACCCTTTTCAATAAGTAGAATCGACTCTTTCTGACTAAAGGGAGGTACTTGGTCTTGTAGCTTTTTCAGCTCATTGGCTAACTCGTCATCTAATAAGTCACGACGTGTTGAAAGCAGCTGCCCAAATTTAATAAAAATCGGGCCGAGAGTTTCAATGGCTAATCTCAGACGAACGGCTTTTGAATGCTTAGGTCTTGGAAACAACTGCCAAGGAGCCAGAATAAGCAGTAATCGCAGTGAGGTAGGAAGCGAAGTTAGTGGAAGAAAGTCATCTAAGCGATAACGGCAAGTCACCCATAATATTTTGAAGGCCCTGCTTAACTTTTTAGTTCCTAAGTCGGCAGCCAAACTAACCTCGCTTGATGCGTTTCGAAAGTGATCTTACTCTTGCTTCTAGACGATCTCCGGCCAAACGGAGTTGGTCTATCGCTTCGAATTGCTTGTTGGCTAATGCGCGAGAAGGAAGTAAACGAAGTTCGTATTTTACGAACTCTTCTAGGTCTTTCACGAAGTTTTTGCTGAAGGTCTTTGCAATGGTGATGCTTTGTTTTGCGCCGCTGCTGATAAATTTTGCTGGTGTATCGCCAATGAAGTTAGCTAGCAAGCCTTCCCAGTCGATATCTAAATTATCTGCAAAACGCTGAATTTGTTGTGCGCGTACGGCATCACCAGTAAACGCAAGGTCGCCTGAGTTCAGTAGAGTGGCAGTGTCTCTATAAGCGGCCAATTTTAATAGTCCTGACAGGCTGGCGGTCATGGTGACTGTTGGAGCTTGCTCTGCAGATAAAAGTAAGATGCGATTGTTTTTTGCGCCAATGAATAGCGATTGATTTAGATTGCTAATACGTAGTTCGAGCACACAGCCATTAAGAGGCTTTAGTTTTTGTTCTGAACCTGGATCCATAGATAAGGTAGCGTTGAGTGTTTTCTCAACGCTAGGTGCGAACTGTTGGAATAAAGGTTGGCTAAAGATGTTCACTACGCCTTTACTCCGGTGTGTAGAGCAACAATGCCGCCAGTCATATTTTGATAGCGCGTATTAACGAATCCTGCCTCATCCATCATACCCTTCAAGGTTTCTTGGTCTGGATGCATACGAATAGATTCAGCTAGGTATTTATAGCTTTCACTATCATTTGTGATGAGCTTGCCCATCATAGGGAGTGCGGTGAATGAGTATTTGTCATACACATCACTAAGCACTGTGTTAGTGGGTTTTGAAAATTCCAATATTAAAAGTCTGCCGCCCGGTTTCAATACGCGGAACATAGAGCGGATAGCTTTATCTTTATCAGTGACATTTCTTAAGCCAAACGCGATCGATACGGCATTAAAGTAATTATCTGGGAAGGGAAGGCATTCTGCATTCGCTTGTACAAATTCAATATTGCTGCCGTAGCCTTTGTCTAATAATCTGTCTCGTCCGACATTGAGCATAGAGGCGTTAATGTCAGCGAGTACAACTTTGCCTTGATCTCCAACGCGTTTGGAGAACTGCATCGTGAGATCTCCAGTTCCCCCCGCAATGTCTAGTACCTTATGACCAGAGCGTACGCCAGAGGACTCAATGGTCAAACGTTTCCATAAACGGTGGATTCCAAAAGACATTAAGTCGTTCATGATGTCGTATTTTGTAGCGACAGAATGAAATACGTCTGCGACTTTGCCGGCTTTTTCTTCGACGTTGACGTTCTCAAAACCAAAGTGAGTGGTGTTTTGATTGGTGTCGTTGTTTGCTTGGGTTTCTTTCACGCTAAGTTGCTCTTGCAAGACTAAATCTCCACCTATTCTATCGTTCACAGAGCTCGAAGACTATCTTGAAAATCAATTAGATTGTTCTGGGTTTGTGCAATATCGGTTAGACTTGCCAAATTGTAAAACTAATCAGCAATAGGATTTTTTGATGAGCGCAATTCGCATCGAAAGAACGCATAACCGAGGACTAGACGCTGCAAAGCAAGAAGCGGAAAGTTTAGCGGAAGATCTAACTGAAAAGTTTGGGCTCAAATACGGTTGGCAAGGTGAGACGCTTGCGTTTAAAGGATCTGGTGCGAAAGGTGAAATTCACTGTGCTTCGGATAGTATCGCGTTAACTTTAGAGCTTAGTTTTGTTTTGCGACCGTTTAAAACACGAATTGAGCAGGAAGTGCATAAATACCTCGACGCGTTTGCTGCAAAATAAAACTACCGATATCTAACAAAAATAAGAATCCTTATGACTCAAATAGCCAATCAGCGTGCTTTAAGCGCACGTGATCTTATCGTTCGTTCTCCCGAGCTTTTTAGAGGCCTTCCAAAGAAATTACGCGGTTTATATCGTGTCGCGCAGCAGCGTAAGAATCCCGTTAATAATTTAGCTTCGTGCTTTGAGCTGGCAGCATCAAAGTTTCCAGACAATATCGCGGTGATGTTTGAAGGGCAGTCTTTGAGTTATAGCGACTTCAATCGCAAAGCTAATCAAATTGCGCATTATCTAGAGGGCACAGGGACGGTAAAGGGCGATACGATTGTTGTCATGATGGAAAATCGTGTTGAGTTATTACTATGCGTTGTGGCGTTAGCGAAGTTGGGGGCAATTGCTGCGCTGATCAATACATCGCAGCGAGGCAATGTTCTTGAACATAGTATTCGTTTGGTTTCGCCCAAGCGCATCATTGTCGGTGAAGAGTTGTTCGACGCTTGTATGGCTGTTGAGTCAGCGCTGCCTAATGGCGATCAAAGTGTGTTATGGGTCGCTGATAAAGCTACGAATGATACGCCTAAAAATGCCTATGATTTGATGGCAGTCGCTGGTAACCAGAGTGAGCAGAACCTCCCGCATAGTGAACACATCCGAGCGAATGATCCTCTTTGTTATTTTTACACGTCGGGCACAACGGGCTTACCGAAAGCCGCCATATTAACCAATGGGCGATATATGAAAGCCTACGGTGGAATTGGGGAAGCGTGTATTCAGTTGCGTAGTGATGATCGCGTTTATGTTCCCTTGCCGTTTTATCACGCGACAGCGATGGTTGTGGCTTGGTCTAGTATCGTATCGAGTGGTGCAACCTTAGTATTGGTAAGAAAGTTTTCGGCAAGTAAATATTGGCATGATGTGGTTTCGCAAGGAGTGACTGCCTTGTGCTATATCGGCGAGTTGTGCCGGTACTTAGTGGCGCAAGCTCCGAGCGATATTGAGCGTGAAAACAAAGTGCGTGTGATGTTTGGCAATGGGCTTCGGCCAGAAATTTGGCGCGAATTTAAACAGCGTTTTGATATTGATCGCGTGCATGAGTTTTATGGCTCGAGCGAAGGCAATGTCGGCTTTATGAATGTGCTCAATTTAGACAATACCGTCGGTTTCTCTCCTGTTCCTTACGCCATTGTCCAATATGACCTCGATGCAGAAGAAGCGCGTCGTTTTTCTAATGGTTATATGAGAAAAGTAAGTCGAGGCGAAGCGGGATTGTTGCTCGGTGAAATTAATGAAAAATCTCCTTTCGATGGGTATACCGAGCCAGAAAAAACAGAGAAAACTATTTTGCGTAATGTCTTTAAGCAGGGCGATGCTTGGTTTAACACTGGCGACATGATGCGTGACTTAGGATTTCGACATGCTCAGTTTGTCGATCGTCTAGGGGATACCTTCCGTTGGAAAGGCGAGAATGTATCAACGACAGAAGTTGAAAATGTTCTGGGTCAATATAGTGGAGTCATCGACGCGATTGTCTATGGTGTCGAAATTCCAAAAACTAACGGGCGCGCAGGAATGGCAGCCTTGCGGTTTGAGAGCGGGCAGTCTTTTGATGGGCGAGCGCTATATGAATATCTGCAGGCACACGTACCAGATTACGCGATCCCTCACTTTATTCGTTTGGTTGATGAGGTTGAATCAACGGGTACGCACAAATATAAAAAAGCGCCTCTGAAAAAAGACGCTTATGATCCGCAGGCTTGCGGTAGTAAGGTGTTTGTTCGATTACCGAAACAAAGCAACTTTGAAGAGCTAACTCAGTCGCTATACCTAGATATTATGTCATCAAAGCATAGCTTCTAAGCGAAAGCTTATTGGCTGCGATCTGAATATTCGCTAGCTGATTTATCGCCGCTATAAACCGCACCAGCGATTTTTTGATTGTGACGGCCAATCAGTTTTCGTTGCAGTTTTGTTTCGAGATTCAAAGCTTGGCGAATGGTTGATAGCCATGCGCCGTTATAGAGCTTCTTGGTTAAGCTGATGGCATCTGGCGATTTGTTTGCAATCTCTTTCAAGAAAGCAGTTGCTTCCGCCATTGGGTCATCGCATATGCGCGTCACGAGGTTGTACTCAGCTGCTTTTTGGGCATCAAATACTTCTGCCGTCATCGTTAATTCTTTTGCCTTATCGATCGAGCAAAGCTCTCTTAATGCGATCGAGCCGCCCATATCTGGTATGAGTCCCCATTTCGTCTCCATGATCGAAAATGTGCAGTTCTTAGATGTGTAGCGAAAGTCTGCTCCAAGCGCTATTTGCATCCCTCCGCCCCAACATTTGCCATGGGTCACAGCAATAACGGGAACAGGTAGGTCACGCCATACGTAGCTAACTTCTTGTGCAAGATTAACGAATTTAGTGCCCGGTTTGATGAGCAATTTCACGGCCGTCATTGGGTTTTTGAACATGCTTTTTACGTCGATACCAGAGCAAAAAGATTTGCCATCGCCGGACAAGATGACGCCGCGAACTTTCTTGTCTTTGGATATTGTTTTCGCTGCCTTAACGATTGCTTCAAACATCGGCATATCTAGGGCATTGTGCTTGTCTGCGCGAGATAAGGTGACATAGGCGATTTGGTCTTTGATCTCGATCTTAACTCGATCTTTAATTATTGTTTCTGACATAAAAAATCCGTACAGCTCATGACTGAAATGGGTTGGGACGATTATTTAAGATGTTGGATAGTATATGGCTTTCGCGTTCAATCAAAGTTTGCATTAGCACGTCCACATCACTCATTTTATAAAATGCGTCTAGCCCTCTTAACAGAAAACCATGGAGTTCTTCGAGCCCTGCTCTCTTTGCTGGCTTTTTTGTCCAATTAAGAGTTAGTCGAAGTAGTGGGTTGTGTGCATGCTTGTCTAAGAGTTCTCCAGCCGCCTTAACAAGGTCTAATTGGCGCTGCCGTTGCTGTGCGGTGGAGGCTTTCTGATAGGCCTCTACGTAAAGACTCTCGTTGATGTCGCTAGCATTTATGCTCATTAAATATTGTACGAGTTGATCATCTAATTGCTGAGTAAGTAAATTCAATTCAACTAAATTGGCCACCGTATTGATTAAATTCTTCGGCAGAAGCTTAAGTAATTTGGGGAAGATACGCTCTAAGTCTCGATCTCGGGCAGAGAAATCGTGTGCGCCGTATAACTCCTCTAACAGAAAGTCGATGCCGCTGCGAAAGTTAAGATTGTCGTATAAATCTGCGTGAGTCGCTTTCAATCGCTCAGTTTGCCATTCTGCAAGACGGCACTTCATTGCACTACCTTGATGCGACAAGCTATTTAATTGGTAATCGTGGTAAGTAAGCATCAACGATTTTAGATGCAGAGCTTCAGGGCTTTTGGCTGGTGTTTCCGCTATACGCTCTCGGTACATGTTGACTCGCACAAATGTAAGATTTCGAGAGTGTAAACACCCTCGCAAATGTTGCAAGGGGTTTGATCTGGGTAGGGGCTAGCTATTAGCGATGCGGAGCTGCTTTTTGGTTTGCTTGATCTGTTCGGCTCGCTCAGCAGATGGCGTGGTCTCGAATGATGGAATCCATTTGCGATCATCTAGCGTGACAAAATGGCTTAACGCTTCTGTTTCGATCACTCTGATAGATGTTGGGCTTTTTAGAGCGCTCTTTAACATCAGATTTCTATTGAGAATTCTATCTACTTTAGGAATTAAGAATGTTCCATGACGCAGATGTGCATAGGCTGAATAGTCGGCTTTATCCATCCATGCGAATAAGTTTTCAATGTTACGAACAATAGTGAGATGGTCTTTTGTTGCCGTAAATAGCTTGTGTAATAACTTTTTCTTTCGTGGGTTTAGTTTGCCGAAGAACATCTGCCCGTAAGACGAAGAGGGCGTGCTATTGATTAAACGAATTACCCAAGGCCACATTCCATGACTTACAGGCTCAAGCAGCGCAGATACGAGTGGGTGAGTCTTCCCGCCAGGTAGTGCTGGTGCTTCAAGGATAACTTCAACGTGCTCGAAAAGATCGGGACGTTGATTAACTGCTTCAAGAATGACGGCTCCACCTCGAGAGTGGCCATGAATTCTAATCTTGTTCGTGGTGGGAAGGTTTTCTAAAGCTTGTGTAAGAATACATGCATCATATTCTATTGTGCCTTCCAAATACTTAATTGGGATTTCCCAACTTGCCGGCTCCGGTAAAGGGCCTTCGACTGGAATATGATAGTTACTACAGGTGATGAGGATGAGTTCGGTGCTAGGGTCTTGGTATGACTGTGTAAAATAGCAATGGTTTTCTAAGAACCCATGAACGCCAATAACGGTGTGTGTTGCATCGTCCGCATGGTTCCGAACACTGACAGCGCCTTTACCGACTGTAAACACTTTGCCTGAGAACATCTCAGTATATGTTTGTGCGATAGGCTTTATTAGTTTTCGAGCGTGAGTGGCTTGCACAGCAGTTAATCTCCCCAGTAATAACCGCCGCTAGTAATTCATCCTATCTAGCGATATTTGTGCTGTCCTTAGCTTTCATTATTAATGTTATTAAAGTGTTTGACTAAATATAGATCAGTAACTATATAAAAGCTCTTTAACAGTCTGTAATAACACGTTGATTTAATTATGGCAGATAGATGGAACGACGATGTTAAAAATTGTTATCTGTGATACTGTTTGTGACATGCGTACTAAATACAGCCCTGTTTTATCGTTTCTAGGGCGTTCTCATTTGTCTAGCAAATTGCACGCTTAACAAAAAATATAAAATAAACAATAGGAGCCGGTATGAATGATCATGCCAGCAAACCTCTAACTGGGGTTGATATCGCTTGGTTGCGTATGGATTCGCCAACCAACCTGATGATCATTAATGCAATGATTATCACGGAAGATATGGAATTCAAAGATTTTAAAAATACGATCATTAATCGTTTTTTGCGTTTTCCTCGTTTTATAACTCGACCGGTGCAAGTGTCTGGTGATTATGTGTGGGAAAAAGACCCTTACTTTGATCTTGCTAATCACGTCAAAAAAGTAGCTTTACCTGGCAAAGCAGATAAGAAAGCATTGCAAACTTATCTTGCTGACCAGCTGAGCATGCCTTTTGATGATTCTAAGCCTTTGTGGCAAATCTTGTTCGCTGAGAATTATCAAGGTGGCCGAGCAATCATTTTGCGTGTTCACCATTGCTATGCTGATGGCTTAGCGTTGATATCTGTATTCAACTCCATTACCGATGGTAGTGCGAATGTCGCGCCGTTCTCGGTGGCTCAAGCAGCGTCAAATGAAGAGACTCCAGATGAGGAGTTGAACTACGAATGGCCGAAGTATCAACGTCTGATTGATAATGCTTCAGAACGAGCAGACCGCTACGCCAAATTTGCTAAGAAGATATCGAGCGATGGTATTAGTATTTTGCGCGATCAAGATGCTATGCGCGGTATTGTTGGTGATGGTGTTCGTGCAGCGACAGAGTTAGCGCAACTAGCGACCATGCCCGCGGATCCGCGTAGTACTTTGAAAGGCAAACTTGGTGTTAGAAAAACATGTGCTTGGTCTGAGCCGGTGAGCTTTGAGAAGTTTCATGGGATTGCGAAGGTTGTCGGCTGTAAGATCAATGACCTACTCATGTCTTGTGTAGCAGGCGCTTTTCGTGAAGAGTTGATTCGCGCGGGTGAGAATTTAGAAGGGCGCAATGTTCATGTGACGATTCCAGTTAATATTCGTCCAATGGATAAGATGGATCTAAGTCAAAATCCTGATGACCTGGGTAACCAGTTTGGTACTGTGTTTGCTGCATTGCCTGTTGATATCGAGAATCCTTTAGAGCGCGTATATAAAATAAAGCACGACATGATTGCGCTTAAGCAATCACTTCAGCCAGCTTTGTCTTATGGCATTTTGTATGCGACAGGCATGCTGCCAAAATCTATGCAAAGAGCGCTTACTGAGAGCTTCGGGAATAAGACAACTGCAGTGATGTCGAATGTTCCAGGACCTCGCGAAGCACGTTACATCGCAGGATCAAAGATCAAGGAGCAAATGTTTTGGGTTCCTCAAACAGGCGATCTTGGTATTGGTTTGAGTATCATCAGTTATGGCGGTCAAATACAGTTTGGCTTGGTTGGTGATTCACGTCTATTGCCTAATCCAGAGCGCATAGTTTCTCAGTTTGTAGCGCAAATTGAGTTACATCGAACAGATATTGTTGCTAGCTACATCGAAGACCTTGTTCAACCAACGGTGATTGGTTAACAACTTGCCTTTTATCATCATGAGTGCTTGAATTCGCCCTCTTTATTAGAGAGCAACAAGCACATCATGACTGATCAACAAAAAGTACCTTTAGCGCAAAAGTTAAATCTAGAAACCGCACAGATTTCTTGGAAGGAGCTTGAACCTTACTTTGCTGGAGGTAAGCTGATTTGCGTTTCATCTGACCTTGATATGCTTATCGTCGCAGAACAAATCGTTGCAGATAACGCCCCTGTTATGAAAGAGTGGATGGCTGAAGAAAAAGTCGGACAAGTTTCTGATGAGCAAGCCATGCGTTGGTCTGCAGACAATACTTTACTCTGGGCCGTTGTGATTAAACCTTGGATTCTTGTGCAGGAACGCAGCACCCATTAGGCGGTCGCAAACCGGTGCAACTCTCGTGTCAGTTTGAAAGGTTGGTCAATTAAGGGGGTGTGGCCACTTTTAGTGAACGGTAAGACTGAGCATCTTTCATTCAGATCCGCCATACGAAGCTGACCTGTGGCTGGGTACATATCCGATTTCATGCCTACTAGAATATCAATGGGCGTTTCGCAATTTTCAATGGCTTGTCTGAAATCATAGCCTTGATCGATGTAAGCTCGAAGGCAATGCATATATGCCCCCCAGTTCTTAACGGACAGCAGTTGTCTCAATATCCATTCTTTACTCAACAAAAGCCGTGAAAGCTGCTTAAAGCTTGACCATGACATGGCTGAAGCAAAGAATTCAGAAAGTTCAGTTTGTATTTGTTGACGTAAGTTATTGGGAAGCTCTTTGTATTCAAAGCCTTGCTCTAGGTATGGCTCAAGCTCATCCAACAACTGTTTTGCGCGCTGCATTCGATCATCATGCTCATGCCCGAATAGCCCCCATCTCCAATCGGATTTATTAACACAGCACGGGCTTTGATCGATGTGCAAATACCTCTCTAAACCTGTTGGCTTATACTTGTCGATATAACTGATTGATGTGAGTGCACCCATCGAAATGCCGATTAGTTTGAAGCTGGAGACATTGAGCTCTGAGATGAGTTCGGCGACGTCATCGGCATAATTACTCACTGCGCAGTCTTGCTTGAAGTGTGCATGATGAGATCGTCCAAAACCCCGAAGATCTGGGATGATGACGCGATACTTTCGCGATAAAGGATATGCGTAAGGAAGCCAGTGGCCAGAATGCATGCCAAAGCCGTGAAGGAATATAATTGCTGGCCCGTTACCGATGTCTCGGTAATGAAGTTTCACATTGTCGCTTGAGAAATAATGGGCCATTTACTTTTTATTGAAGAATGACTTCAATAGGCTGAGAGAAACGGCCTGTGATTCGGTCTGAATCTATCGTAGCAATGTGCAGGTATAAACTGCCGGGATCAAGATTTGAAAGTGTAAAGTTTGTGTTTTGCGCGCCTACAATTTCAACGCTATTGCTTAGTGAGTTTTCGCTGCTGCCAAAGGCAAGTTTATATCCGTATATCTCAGATTGATTTAGAGCCTCGCCGTTTTCGCGCTCCGTAGGCATTGCCCATGATAGTGATAATGAGGGCTTGGCCTTCACGTTTAATGAAGCAGAGCTAGAACGAATTGATCCAAACACATTGTTAACCGTGGCGTAGTACGTTCCGGCATCTGCACTCGATGCTGTGCTGACCTCGTATATGCGGCTTGTTGCACCATTGATTGCTTTGTCGTCTTTATACCACTGGTACGAATGGCTCGTTGCTAGTGTGCTAGCAACGCTAAATTGGAAAGAGTCTTCAAGGTAAACCTGTTGTGACTGTGGTTGCTCAACTAGGGTTTGAGCGACGTTTTGAGCTATCACACGTAGTTGAGCTGCTTTTGAATTTAGATTGCCGGTAGAGCTTGTGACTTGTGCCGTGTAGTTGCCTTGATCAGTTTGTGTTGCGCTTTCTATTGCAAGCGTTGCGTTCGTTGCTCCTTCAATCGCTTTGCCATCCTTAAACCACTGGTAGCGCATGAAACCTCCACCCTCAGCCGAGATCTCAAAACGAACGTTATGTCCTGCTAATACATCTTGGTCAGATGGATGTTGTGAGATTCTGAGAGTGTTGAGAGCTTCTGTTACTGTGATTTTTGCAAAGGACGAGTAGAGCACCTCACCCTTATATTCAATGATGGCACGATAATCACCAGCATCACTTTGACTTGCGTTTGAAATGACTAGTGTCGAGCTATTTTTATTCGCTAAAACGCTGGCACCTTTCTGCCAAGACACATTCGCATCAGAGCCTGCATTTGTATTGATATTGAGTTCAATAGATTGGCCACTGACAATCGACTGTGATTGTGGTTGCTTAGTAATCTTAAGTGAAAGTTCTTTTGGTTCCACACTGAGAGAAGCGGAAGATGAAATGATCTGATTTTGCGCGTTGCGAATGATTACATCATAGACGCCTGCGTCGTTTAATGAGGCATGTGTCTTTCCGTAAATTGCATCATTGGCACCAGGGATAATTTCTCCGTTGAAACGCCATTGATATTGGAGTACTTGATTTGAGTATGCCTGAGCTCTTAAGAAAAACGGGGAATACTGATTAACATTGGCGTCAGTAGGTGATGAAAGCAAGAATATGTCAGCTTTATTCTGAGAGCTTGGGCTTGCTATAAGCTCAGGATGTTGATCAGTAACAGGAAGGTGGTGATTAACACTTAGAGCCAAAACTTGAGCTTGCTCGAGAATGCTGCTGATTGGAAAGTTATCAATAGTAATGCTGGCGTCATACCAAGATTGTGTTTGAGAAAGATTATAAAAACTCGCACCGATGACTGCTTGAATAACGTCATCAGAATCGTTTTGAGCAAGGGCGGAATCATCTGAAATGTCGATCAGCTTGCTAATCAGAGGCGAGTTGCTGAGTTGAAATGTTTCCATAACCCAGCGTTCTGCAAATTCTATATTGCCACGGGTTAAGCCTCCCGGGAGATTAAGCGCAGTCGCTACGATTAGATGACTTAGCGCAGAGACTTTCGCATGCTTTTCACCGAAGCTATCTGTTGCAATCAGCCCTAACAATTGAAAGCTGTCGTCCACGTAGCTTTGTTCTCCAAATGCACTTAAGGCACCTGAGTGTTCGGCAATACAGCCCTCAAGCAACTCACAGGTCATGGTAGTGACATCTGGTTGGGCGCTGATTTGAATGAGTAAAGGCTGTTCTTCGTCGTGATTAATATTGAGGGAGAAGCGCCCATTTGAATCTGTGGACGTTGTCGACAATAAACTTAGGCTGCCATTTTCTTCGGAGACTCGGTATGTGCTGACGACGCCTTGGCTAATTACCCCTTTAATAGCTTTACCGCGAACCGTACTTTGAAGCATGTTTTCATCCTCGCCTGATTGACAGGCCGATAGCGCAAAAGCGCAAAGGAAGACTACGGCAATGTGAAAGGGGTTTTCGAAACGCATTTTGGGAATTCGCGGAATGAACGTTATTGTTTTAGGCTACGTATCATACCGCGAACTTGGACTTTAAATGATTAATTCTTAATCACATCACCTTACTATCGTGTAAGGTCTTATTTAAGCTTCCAGTTCAGTGTTTCGCCTGCAAAAAATGGAACAATTTCTCCACCATCAGGTAGGGTGATGATCTCAGGAACAGTCCATTGTTCGCGCACTAAAGTAATGGTTCCGGTATTGCGCGGTAAACCATAAAAATCTGGACCATTGAAGCTTGCGAAGCGCTCGAACTGATCCAAGCAATCTAGGTCTTCAAACACCTTTGCGTACAGTTCAATTGCACTCCATGCGCTGTAACAGCCGGCGCAGCCGCATGCACTTTCTTTGCGATGTTTCTCGTGCGGAGCCGAATCTGTTCCCAAGAAAAACTTAGGTGACCCAGATTTCACCGCAGCCCTAAGAGCCTGTTGATGAATGTTGCGTTTCAAAACGGGTAGGCAAAAGTTATGAGGTCGAATGCCTCCAACGAGTAAATCGTTACGGTTCAATAAAAGATGTTGTGGCGTAATGGTGGCTGCTACTTGCTCATTGGTCGACTGAACGAATTCAACCGCTTCTTTTGTCGTAATGTGCTCAAAAACGATTTTAAGTTTTGGGAAGCTCTCATGGATGCGGCGCAGATGCTGCTCAATGAACAACTTCTCTCTGTCAAAGATATCGATATCGTGACTAGTGACTTCCCCGTGAATTAACAGAAGCATGCCTTCTTCGACAAGGGCTTCAAACACAGGGTCTAAACTTTCTAAGCTTGATACGGCAGCATCTGAGTTAGTTGTTGCACCTGCTGGATATAATTTCGCAGCGACCGCTCCTGCTTGTTTTGCAGAAATAATGTCTTCACGTGTGGTTTTATCCGTAAGATAAATCGTCATCAATGGTGTGAAGTTACTTCCCTCGGGACGCGCCGCTTCGATGCGTTGTCGGTACGCAGCAACATCGGCTCCATTGGTAACCGGTGGTACAAGATTCGGCATTACGATTGCTCGAGCGAAACAACGTGCTGTTGCTGGAACGGTTTCGTTAAGCATGTCTCCGTCTCGGAAATGCAAATGTAAGTCGTCTGGTGTCGTGATCGTAATTTGGTCCATGGTGTCTCTATTTTATGAATTGCTGATTAGTAGTGATCAATGCTTAGTTTTCGTCTTGCTCGCGACTTAGGCATGCATCGATATCGATGTTTTTAAGCTGAGGTACGAAATTACAGGGGCTATGGCGACTGTCAATTTGTGAGACGATGATATTTTCCCACGCGGTCCTACACGCATTGTTACTGCCTGGCAGACAAAAGATAAGTGTTTCGTTTGCCATGCCCGCTAGCGCTCTGGATTGAATTGTTGATGTGCCGACCTGCTCTAAAGACAACTGTCGGAACATTTCGCCAAACCCATCAACCAACTTATCCAGCAGGGGGCTAACAGCTTCAGGCGTGCTGTCTCGACTCGTAAAACCCGTGCCGCCTGTGATTAGGACAACCTGAGACTCATCATCTGCGATCCATGCTGAAAGTTGTGCTCGGATCTGGTAAATGTCGTCTATTACGATGCTGCGTTTGCAGAGCGTATGCCCCGCTTCCTCAAGGCTGTCGCATAAATATTGCCCCGACGTGTCTGTATCAAACGAACGTGTATCGGATACGGTTAATACGCTGATATTTAGTGGTACTAATGTTTGAGTTATATGTTTTCCCATCTATCGGCTCTCAATAGTGATTCGTCGCGCGTATTATGGTCGTTGAAATGCTATTTTTAAACTTGAAAGACCAATAAAAAGTTGATTCTAATGCTTTAAATCAACATAAATCGCTGCATCGCAGTTCTGGTTCTAGTAAGGGAAGCACGTTTTGTCACATCGCCAACGTTGGTACGGTTATTTAAATGAGCCATCTCATAAATCGGTCGTAGCCTGGATTATCTATTTATCGATTGCCATTGCTATTTTTTTCAATATGACTGAAGCGCTTCTTGTTTCGGTCGATGATGAGCCGCGCGAAGCGGATTCGCTATATCTTTCTGTTTTATTCACTCTGTTGTTTCTGATTGATTACCTTGTTCGTGTTTGGGTTGCTGCAGATGCGCCGGAAGAGCATGGCGAGACCGAGCTAAAACGGCGATTGCGTTATGTGAGCTCGCCGATGGGCATTATCGATTTAATGTCATTCTTGCCTGGTCTGGTTTTGCTGGTACTTCCCGAAAGCAACTCGTCAGATATGAGTTTTTTGAAGCTTTTAGCAATTATTCGAATATTGAAACTGACCCGATACTCTAGCTCTCTCACCATACTTGCAGCCGTGTACAGAGAGAATTTTTCAACCTTGTTAGCGGCAACCGTTATCATGATTCTATTGAGCTTTACGGCGGCTACCGGTGTTTATATCTTTGAAAAAGACGTTCAACCAGATGCCTTTGGGAGTATTCCAAGTTCAATGTGGTGGGCTCTAGTAACGCTCACAACCGTGGGTTACGGTGACATTGTCCCGATCACATTGGCAGGAAAGCTATTCGGCTCTGTCATTATGATCGCAGGAGTCGGTATTGCTGCAATTCCAGCGGGTATTTTTGCGTCTTCGTTTGTTCGTTTGATCCGAGAAAGAGAGCGCGATCGTCGCTTAGAGGCGCGAAGGCGTGGTGAGGATATGCTCGATGAAGACGCTCTGAAAAGTATTAGTTTATCTAGATCAGAAAAGCATGAGGCTGAATTTCTCATTCACGAGTATGGTCTAACTTTAGAGCAGGCGGTAAGCGTGATTGAGCATTACCGCGGCTATCACTAATTAGCTTAGTAGCAGCGCGTCGTCATCGACTTCGCCATAGTTTTTATGGAACTGAGCAAGTAGGTCTTGAGTACTTAGGCCTTCTCGTGATTCTCCATGAACGTCTAGAGCAAGCTTTCCTTGGTGGAGCATGATCGTGCGCGAGCCGACCGAAAGGGCTTGCGACATGCTATGGGTCACCATTAATGCGGTAAGCTGCGACTCCTCTACAATATTCTTCGTCAGCTCCAGAATAAACGTCGCCGTTTTGGGATCAAGCGCGGCGGTATGCTCATCAAGCAAGAGTAATTTCATTGGCTGTAGCGAGGCCATTAATAAACTGACTGCTTGCCTTTGCCCGCCTGACAATAACCCGATTTTGTCTTCTAAACGGTTTTCAAGTCCAAGCTGCAGTAGCTTGAGCTTGTTCATGAAGTGTTGGCGAAACTGCCGTTTCGCAGCAGTGCCTAGACCGCGCGTCTTGGTGCGAGCTTGAGCAAGCGCGAGATTTTCTTCGATGGTGAGGTCTTCACAGGTTCCCATTAAAGGGTCTTGGAAAACGCGCGCAATTTGAGGCGCTCGTTTTTCCATTGACCAAGTACTGATGTCTTTTCCATCTAGTGAAATCGACCCTTTAGGGCTAAGAAATTCCCCCGCTAGTGCATTGAGTAAGGTGGATTTTCCGGCGCCGTTACTGCCGATTACCGTAATGAACTGACCCTCTGGAATGCTAAGGTCAATGCCCTTCAATGCTTGGTTCTCAAGTGGAGTACCAGCGTTGAAGGTAATGCGTAAATCCTGCACTTCAATCATCGTCGCACTCCATTGAGCTTAGATTTCATATTTGATTTTAGCGTCGGTGCAACGATGGCGAGAGTAACTAGTACCGCTGTAATTAGATTCAGGTCTTGAGCTTGTAGACCGAGGACTTCGCCATTCAAAGCAAAGGCAATCACAATGCGATACAGAATAGAACCTACCACGCAGGCCAATGCCCAAAGTAGAATTGTGCGAGTGGATAGAAGCGCTTCGCCGCCAATAACAGAAGCTAGTCCAATAACGATAACCCCGACGCCCATTGTGACGTCAGCACTGCCTTGGCTTTGAGCAAATAAAGCGCCCGCTAGCGCAACTAAGGCATTTGAAATAGCCATCCCTAGAATGATCATCGCGCTTGTGTTAACGCCATTCGCTTTTGCCATTCTTGGGTTTGAACCGGTCGCACGCATGGCTAAACCCAGCTCGGTTTTTAGAAATGCGACGAGTAGTCCCAATACAACGAGCGCTAAAACCCCAAAGGCGATGGGGTAAGCAATATAATACGGGATTTCCGTGCCTGCGATGACGAGGTTGTCCAGAGGCGTGAGCAAGGTCTCGACGCCAAGCAAGGCTTGATTGGGTCCACTCATGATACGCAGGTTGATCGAGTAAAGAGCGATCATGGTTAAGATCGAAGCAAGTAAGTGAAGTATTTTAAGTTTTACGTTTAGCAGCGCCGTAATAACGCCGGCTATTGAGCCGGCGATACATGCTAGCAATGTTGCGAGTAAAGGGTGCAAGCCAGCCACAATCGTACTTGCTGCAACAGCCGCACCTAAGGGGAACGATCCATCGACTGTCAGGTCTGGGAAATCTAATATACGAAACGATATAAATATCCCAAGAGCGACGAGCGCAAATATAAAACCGGTCTCTAATGCACCGAAAAACGCAAAACTACTAATCATTGACTTTCCTACTTCTCAAAGAGGTTTAATTGGCAACCTATTCAATGGTTTCTTTCGCCTGTCCTAATAGCGCTTCAGGAATGGTTGCGCCCATGGCCTCTGCTGCTGGTAGGTTTAGATAAAGCTCTGTTTTCTCGACTCCTTGCACTGGAAGTTCACCTGGCGCTTTGCCGTTTAACACTTCGACAACCATTGCGCCAGTTTGACGTCCAACGTCATAATAGTTAAAGCCTAGAGCGGCGATCGCGCCACGTTTAACACTATCTGTATCTGCTGCGATAACGGGAATGTCAGTTTGTTCCGCAATCTTGATAACGCCTTCTAGCGCAGATATCACGGTGTTGTCGGTAGGTAAGTAAACGACATCTACTTTTCCAACAAGTGAGCGCATAGCAGTTTGCACATCTGCTGATTTAGGTGAAGCAGCTTCAACAACTTCCATACCCTGTGATGGTGCATGTTTTTTCACTAGCTCAACCAAAGAGACCGAGTTCGCTTCGCCAGGGTTATAGATCACACCAACCTTCGCGGCATCTGGAACGATTTGCTTAGTCAGCTCCATGTGTTTATCGACAGGTGTTAGGTCTGATACCCCAGTTACTTTCGGACTTGGTTTATCCCATGCCGCTACGAGCTTTGCGCCGACAGGATCTGTTACCGCTGAAAAAATGATGTTGCTATTGCGGGCAGAGGCGACCATCGCTTGCGCAGACGGTGTTGCTATTGCCACGATGACATCTGGATTATTGCCCGCAAATTTTTTGGCAATTTGCGCGGCAGTGGTTGGGTTTCCTTGTGCGCTCTGATATTCCCACTCTAAATTCTCTCCTGCTTTGAATCCCGATTCTGCGAGCACATCTTGTACACCTTGTCGGACTGAATCGAGAGCGGGATGCTCAACGATCTGCGTGATCGCGACGTGCTTATTGTCTGCAGCAATAAGAGAGCTTGAAAACGATGCCGCAACAAGTGCAGCGCCAAAAGCAAATTTGTTGTAAATACCCATACGTAATCCTTCTTACTCGAGGTTTTATTTAAGGGGGAGTTATTATTTGGAACTCGTGCGATTAACCAATAAATAATGCGCTTAACTTACTAAAAAAACAAACAGTCGTTTTGGACCATGCGTACCGTAGGCCAGAGTTTATTGAATGTCTGCGGTTTTTGATGGGCCTGAGATCAGCACCATATTACTTGGTAGGTTTCGGGTATCAAAATGCGCGCTTTGAACGCATTGCTGCAGGTCAGGAAAGATATTCGAAGCTTCCACTACGATAAAACTCGTTTCAGGAATTAAGCTCAGATTTCGTGGCTGATTTTTATCCGCTTTAAGTAGCAGAGCTCCTTGTTCGCATAACGCCGAGTCTGCAAAACAAATGCTGAGCTCAATGTCTTCAAATAATTGCTGTTTCGCTTCGCGCCAGGTGTCCGCCAATTTACATTGATTTGATTCCGTAAGCTCATTTCCAAGCAATTCTTTTAGTCGTGGATGTTCGCTCACAATGTATTGGACAGGCTGTAACTGTTTTATCTGCGTGTTGATGTTTTGAGCAAGCTCTTTGTAATCAGTCTCTATGAGAATAGCACGGTTATTTTCTAACAATCTTGTGAGTACTTCCTTACCGGAAGCGTTATTTATGGCTGATTTCTTTTCAGTTTCGCTTTCAGTACTTTCGATCATTTGTTGCGATACGCGTAAGCGATTTAAGAAATTTGCTTTACTCTGATTCACGCTCATTCTCTTTTTGTTTTTTTATAAGTGTCGAGAAGCTCTCGGGGGCGGGTTTGGGAAAGGTGCGCGTGTTGCTCCAAGCTTTCGGTGTTGGCATTGGTAAGCGTGAACACAAACTAACGAATTTAGAGAGTAGCGCGTGTCGTTTCGTCGAACGATAAAATTGGCGCCATATATTCCATATCACTCGATGTGGAGGTTTGAGAGAAGTCTGCTTGTTCCTGAGCTCTCTGATGACTACAGGTAAGTCTATGCTAACAGGGCAAGCTTCACCGCAAGCTCCGTTTAAAGAACATGCATCAAGAAGATCTCCCGCGTGTTCTATTCCTTCTATTTGTGGAGTGACGATTTGTTCGATTGGACCTGGATAAGTGCTTCCATATGCGTGGCCACCGATTCTTGTGTATACGGGATAATGATTCATGCAGGCGCCACATCGTATACAGGTGAGCGTTTCCTGAAGTACATCATCTTGGTACATAGCGCTGCGCTTGTTATCAATAATTACGAGATGAACTTGTGACGGACCGTCTAGCTCTTGATCTTTGCGTGGTGAACTGATCATGTTGAGGTAGGTTGTCATAATCTGACCCGTTGCTGAACGAGTCAGTAATTTGAGCAAGGTTGGCAGTTCTGCGAATGAAGGAATAACTTTTTCAAGTCCAATTAACGCAACGTGAATATCTGGTACGCCGGTCGATATGCGACCATTTCCTTCATTTGCTACCAAGCAAAGTGTTCCGGTCTCTGCTATCGCAAAATTAACCCCGCTAATACCCATGTCGGCCTGCATGAATTTTTGTCGGAGTACTTTTCTCCCAACGCCAATAAGTTCATCTACAGTGGCGTCTTTTGGAGGTTTACCAAAATCCTCATTAAGCTTATCTGCGAAGAGTTGGGCTATTTGCTCTTTTGTCTTATGGATGGCGGGCATGATGATATGAGATGACTTTTCATGATCAAGTTGAACAATGTATTCGCCCATATCGGTTTCAATGCACTCGATTCCTTGTGCCTCAAGGTGTTGGTTCAATTCGATTTCTTCGCTAACCATTGATTTGCCTTTAACGACTTGTTTAACCTCGTTGTCTTTGGCAATTCTTTCGACGATTCGACAAGCTTGTTGGGCGTCTTCAGCCCAGTGCACATGAATACCATTGTCGATGCACTTCCTTTCCAGTTTCTCAAGAAGATCGGGTAAGTGAGCAATTACATTTTTTCGAATATCTGCGCCTTCACTTCGTAACTTTTCGAACTCTAAGTCTTGAAATGCTTGGTGTCTTTTGTCTTGGAGAAAATCCATCGCTCCACGAAAATTGTTCTGCAACGAATCGTCGGATAGCGCATCAACAGTCCGAATTCTGAAGTTATCTGACATCGGAAACTCCATAACGTTCTGTAAGTATGCTTGCAATGTGCTTCCCTTTTAGGACTAGTTTGTTTTTGTCGGCATATCCGTTTAAATGCATCAGGCAGCCGCAATCTCCAGATGTAAATGTCGGGGATAATGCCATTAAAGATTTGCATTTATCTTCAGCCATTACAGACGATATTTCGGGTGCTTTCACCGAAAAGGTGCCACCAAAGCCGCAACACTCATTTTGATAATTTGGTTGCTCGACTACATGTCCTGAATTTTGAAGTGATGTTACCCAAGACTCTTCGCTCTTGATTCCACGTCTTGCAGAGCATGACACGTGAAGAGCAATAGATTCTTTTTCATCGCTCATGGATGGTAGGAATGGTGAAATGAATTGAATCAGTTCAAAGCACCTCTCAGACAGATTTTTTGCAAGCATTGAGTAGTGAGAGTCTTCTATTCATCAATAGAGGGAAGTGTTTTTTAATCATGTCTGCGCATGAAGCGGAAGGTACTACTACGGGGAGATCGTATTTGCTCAGTAAATCAATGGTTTGTTTTGCGACTTCTTGCGCTTGATCCTTGGCGCCAGAGTTATATGCCGGTTGGGCGCAACAGCTTTGAAATTTGGGAAACAGCACTTCGAAGCCGCAATGCTCTACTAATGCGACGCTGTCTAAGCCAACTTGTGGATAGATATGCTCAACAAGGCAGCTAGAAAAAAAGACGACTTGTTGTGTCATACCTCATTTACTCTTGGGCGGGCTCTGCAAGTGGAAGATGCATGTTTAATTCTTGTACATTGATATCTTGTGCATCGATCCAGTCACTGTTTCTTGCTACCTCAAAGCCATTACGTGCTTCTAGCGCTTGTAGGAGTTCGGCGTTGTTGCCTCGACGATTCAAGTTCACCATGGCTCGCTGAAGCTTATTAATGGAATAAAACGGTACGCGAGGATGGGTTGCAAAGGCAAATGGACTAAACCCCGGAGTTTCCCAGAGAATTTTTAATTGTTCCTGTCGATCTGGAGACAAAGCATAAAAGTCTGATTCAGCTAGGCTAATGGCGCGTACTTTTCCTTCGGTCAGAGCCATCTCTAACTGTTTTGTGTCGGGATAGAGTCGCATGGGCAACGCAAAGCCTAAACGCTTTAAGCTGTATCGCGGTATAACGCTTGAGGTGTAGTTGAGTAAGGAGTCAAAGCCGGTGACAGACGTTTCAATGTCGCGGAGTGTTTTTGCTTTGTCTAGGCGTTTAACGACGATCAGTGATCTCAGTAGTTGAGCTTTTCTTTTTGCGAGGGCTTTGTAACCTTGAGACTCAATCGCCGATAAAAATTGCAACGGTGTCAGATAAGCAAGATCAAACTTACCTTGAGCAAGAGCGCGCTCAAATGCTAATTGGCTGTCTGCAATGACTAAGGTAAAGCTTAAGCCTGTTTTATCTTCAAGTTGCGTGAGCAGTTGTTGCCAGACTTGAGACTTTGTTGGTGTATCCGTGCGTCGCTCGTAGATAACGCGAGTCTTCAATACCTTGCTGTCCGCATTTTCAAAACGTTGATCATAAATAGGTTGCGGTGAAGGTGTTTGAGGTGTGATGCCAAAAATGAGCGCTTGCGCAGAGGCTACGGATGAAAATGCCATGCTATATAGAATAAAAGCAGCCGTAATGAGTCTGTGATTCAATAAAAAGAGCATGGTTAAAGTTTGAACAATTCTTGAAAAATCAATGTATTGAAACAGTCTAGCATCATTCAACAATTGAGCAGACTTTTAAGTCCCCAAATAAATGGCATGATGCAAGCTGCTCTACTAAACTTCGCGGGCATATTTAGTTATACGTAAACTAGCGTGAAACGGACAATTTAGTTTGTGACGGAGTAGATGTTCTGGTATTCTGGCGCCCCATCTTGAGGTGCTAATTCGCCTCCCTTTCTTCGCAAATTTTTAGCGATTTGCTAGTAGTTTACTGATATTGGTAGTCACGTTGTTGTGCTAATGAAATTCATTAGGCGCGTGATTGGTTTTGTTTTTGAATCGACAGGGTTTACATGACTCGTTTTATATTCGTCACCGGCGGCGTTGTTTCTTCGTTAGGTAAAGGTATTGCTTCTGCTTCCCTAGCAGCAATTTTAGAAGCTCGTGGACTAAAAGTCACAATGCTGAAGCTGGATCCATATATTAACGTTGACCCAGGGACGATGAGTCCCTTTCAGCATGGCGAAGTATTCGTTACTGAAGACGGAGCAGAGACTGACTTAGATCTTGGTCATTATGAGCGTTACATCCGCACTAAAATGACTAAGCGCAACAACTTTACGAGTGGACGTGTCTATGAAGATGTCATTCGTAAAGAGCGTCGTGGTGATTACTTGGGCGGAACTGTTCAGGTAATTCCGCACATTACGGATGAAATTAAACGTCGTGTTGTTGAAGGTGCAAGCGGTTACGATGTTGCGCTTGTCGAAATTGGCGGAACCGTAGGTGATATAGAATCCCAGCCTTTCCTTGAAGCTGTGCGTCAGTTAAAGATTGAAGTTGGTTCTAATCGCGCGATGTTTATGCATTTGACCTTAGTGCCTTATATCGCGACTGCGGGAGAAACTAAGACAAAACCGACGCAGCACTCTGTAAAAGAAATGCGTTCTATCGGTATTCAACCCGATATTCTGGTATGTCGTTCTGATCATGAAATTGATGCATCATCTCGCCGCAAAATTGCTTTGTTCACGAATGTTGAAGAGCGCGCGGTTATTCCTTTGCGAGACGCAAGCAGCATCTATCTCATTCCGAGAATGCTGCACGAACAAGGTTTAGATAACATTATTTGCGAGCGCTTTAATATTGATGCTGCTCCTGCTGATTTAAGTGAGTGGGATGGTGTTGTTGAAGCAGAAGCGAACCCAGAGCAAGAAGTTACGATTGCGATGGTCGGTAAGTACATGGAGCTTTTGGATGCTTATAAGTCTTTGATTGAGGCGCTCAAGCATGCAGGCTTACGTAATCGCACGAAGGTTAATATTCGCTACGTAGACTCTGAAACTATTATCGATAACGGAACTGGGCAGATCGAAGATGTCGATGCGATTCTGGTGCCGGGTGGTTTCGGAAATCGTGGTGTAGAAGGAAAGATCCAAACGGTTAAATATGCGCGTGAAAATAAGGTGCCTTATTTAGGTATCTGCTTGGGTATGCAAGTGGCAGTTATTGAATATGCGCGCCATGTTGCAGGTTTAGAAGGCGCAAACAGTACGGAGTTTGATTCAGAAAGTGCTAATCCAGTGGTTGGTTTGATCACTGAATGGCAAGACCAGAGCGGAAGTGTCGAACAACGTACTGATAGTTCTGATCTTGGTGGTACCATGCGCTTAGGTGCGCAGGACTGTCGCTTGGAGCCTGGTTCTACCGTTGCAACCGCTTATGGCAAAGAAGTTGTCAATGAGCGTCATCGTCATCGTTATGAAGTAAACAATAACTTACTTCCAAAGCTAAAAGAGGCCGGACTTATTGTCTCTGGTCGTTCGATGGATGGTGCGTTGGTTGAAGTTGTGGAAGCACCAGAACATCCTTGGTTCGTTGCGTGCCAATTCCACCCAGAGTTCACGTCTACTCCGCGTGATGGCCACGGTTTGTTTGAAGGTTTCGTTAAAGCGGCGATTCAGAACAAAAAAGCTTAGAGGCTTTGGCGAGAGAGATAAGGTAGGCGGTATGAGCCAAAAAGTAGTGAAGGTTGGCGATATCGAAATCGCGAACGACAAACCTTTCGTGTTATTTGGTGGGATGAATGTGCTGGAATCAAGAGATCTGGCACTTCAAATTGCTGAAAAGTACGTAGAAGTCACCCAAAAACTAAATATTCCTTACGTTTTTAAAGCGTCGTTTGATAAAGCAAATCGTTCTTCGATTACTTCGTTCCGTGGTCCAGGTATGGAAGAAGGGCTCCGTATTTTTGAAGAAGTAAAAAACACGTTTAACGTTGCTGTGATTACAGATGTGCATGAGCCCTATCAAGCAGCACCGGTTGCTGAGGTTTGTGACATTATTCAATTGCCTGCATTCCTGTCGCGCCAAACAGACCTTGTGACCGCGATGGCTCAGACTAATGCAGTTATTAATATTAAGAAAGCACAATTTCTCGCGTCTCAAGAGATGAAGCACATATTGAATAAATGTGTTGAAGCGGGAAATGACCAGCTGATTTTATGTGAACGCGGATCGAGCTTTGGCTACAACAATCTTGTTGTGGACATGTTGGGTTTTGGCGTGATGAAGGGCTTCGAATATCCAGTTTTCTTTGACGTGACGCATTCACTTCAACAACCGGGCGGACGTGCTGATTCTGCAGGTGGTCGTCGCGAGCAAGTGACCGATTTAGCGCTCGCAGGTATGTCGCAAGGGTTGGCCGGATTATTTTTAGAGGCGCATCCCGACCCTAACCAAGCTAAGTGTGATGGCCCTTGTGCATTGCGACTTGAGCAATTAGAACCATTTTTAGAGCGCGTCAAAGCTATTGACGAACTCGTGAAGAATTTTGAACCTTTGGATACTGTTTAACAGTCCATAAAAGTAATACTTGGAGATAAGTACAAATGTTTCAGATCGCTGATATTAAAGGCCGTGAGGTTATGGACTCACGCGGCAACCCAACAGTGGAAGCCGACGTTATTCTTGAGTCTGGTGTTGTTGGTACGGCTTGTGCGCCTTCTGGTGCCTCGACTGGATCACGTGAAGCTTTAGAGCTTCGTGATGGTGATAAGTCGCGTTACCTTGGTAAAGGTGTATTGAAAGCGGTTGCTGGTATTAACGAAGACATTCGTGCCGCGTTAGTCGGTAAAGATGTGACGGCTCAGCGTGAACTTGATCAGATCATGATTGATCTTGATGGTACAGAGAACAAAGCAAAGCTTGGCGCAAATGCGATTTTGGCAGTCTCTCTTGCGGCTGCAAAAGCAGCAGCGCAAGCGAAGGGTGTTGAATTGTATGAACACATCGCTGATGTGAACGGTACGTCTGGTCAATACTCGATGCCTGTTCCAATGATGAATATCCTGAACGGTGGTGAGCACGCAGATAACAATGTTGATATCCAAGAATTTATGGTGCAACCAGTATCTGCGCCTACGTTCGCTGAAGCGCTTCGTGCGGGTGCTGAAATTTTCCACGCATTGAAGAAAGTGTTGCAATCTCAAGGCTTGAACACAGCTGTTGGTGATGAAGGTGGTTTTGCGCCTAACTTAGCGTCTAATGCTGATGCATTGGCAGTCATTAAAACGGCTGTTGCCGATGCCGGCTACGCTCTAGGTGATGACATTACACTCGCGCTAGATTGTGCATCTTCTGAATTCTACAAAGACGGAAAGTACGATCTAAGCGGTGAAGGTAAAGTCTTCTCTGCTGAAGGCTTCTCTGATTACTTAGCAGAGCTTTGTGATGCTTACCCAATTGTTTCTATTGAAGATGGTCAAGATGAATCTGATTGGGCTGGTTGGGCCTATCAAACAAAAGTACTTGGTGACAAAGTACAGCTAGTTGGTGATGACTTGTTCGTGACTAACACTAAGATTCTTAAGCGTGGTATCGATGAGCGCATCGGTAACTCAATTCTTATCAAGTTCAACCAAATTGGTAGCTTGAGTGAGACGCTTGATGCAATTCAAATGGCGAAAGATGCAGGCTACACCGCAGTGATCTCTCACCGTTCAGGTGAAACCGAAGATACGACTATTGCTGATTTGGCAGTAGGTACATGTGCCGGTCAGATCAAGACAGGCTCGCTATGTCGCTCTGACCGTGTTGCTAAGTACAATCGCTTGCTGCGTATTGAGGAAAAACTTGGCTCAGCAGCACCTTATAAAGGTCGTTCGGAGATCAAAGGCCAATAATTGGCCTGTTCAAACTGAGCTTGCTTAGCGCTTTAAGTGAGCTTAGTTTTAAGCAAAAAAGAAGGGCAGTTTAGCCCTTTTTTTAGCTCTCGCTAGTAGAGAATTATTTCAATTTGGACATGAATTTTAGGCTAGCGTGATGCCGATTCTAGGCTAGAGTGAACTCATAGGTTTGTTATTTTTGTTCACCATATTTTTAGTTTTTATCGGATTGTAAATGAAGTTGTTGTGGGGTTTCTTGTTGTTGGCAACGGTCGTGCTTCAGTTCAGGCTGTGGGCTGGCGAAGGCGGCATATTTGAGGTGTGGCAATTGCAAGAAAAAGTAGATGTATTGCGTGTTGCGAATCTTGAGCTGGAAGAGCGAAATGGGCGCTTAGACGCTAAAGTAACAAATCTTAAGAAAGGTTATGAAGTAATAGAGGAGCGCGCACGCGTAGACCTTGGTATGATTGGTCGAAACGAGACCTTCTTTATGGTGGTCAATTCAAGCGATCATTGATGAACATTCTGCATGGTAAAACGCAATTCTGAGCCGAAGCACTGGCTCATTCTACCCGCCGCTGGTATCGGATCTCGAATGGGGTCCACCATTCCAAAGCAATATCTTAACATTGAAGGACAAACGATCATTGCTCGAACAATAGAAGCAATGACTGCAAAACCTCGCTTTGAAACCGTGTTGGTAGGTTTAAGGTCTGACGACTCCTATTTTAATTCTCTACCTGTTGATGTTACCAACAAGTGCATAAGGTTTGTTGGCGGTGATGAAAGAGCAGATACCGTTCTAGCAGGGTTAATGGCTTTATCTGATAAGGCTGCGGATCATGATTGGGTTTGGGTTCACGATGCCGCTCGTCCTTTGATTACTGAACATGAGTTAGAGTTACTAGAAAAGTCATTATTGGATGCACCAGATGGTTCGTTATTAGCGCTTCCCTCGGTTGATACAATTAAATGTTCCAAGAATGGTCGGGTGGATTCAACGCTCGATCGCAACATAATTTGGCGCGCACAGACTCCCCAAGCATTCCCTTATGCGCTTTTACGTGATGCTTTACGCTCTGCTTTAAAGAAAGAAGTACAAATTACTGATGAGTCTTCAGCGATGGAGCTTGCAGGGCACTCTCCGCTACTTGTAGAAGGACGGTCGAGCAATATTAAGGTCACAAAGCCTGAAGATTTGGCTGCACTAGAAAGTACAAATACTGTAAATGAGAAAACAAATATGACACCTGATCTTAGAGTGGGTACGGGCTATGACGTACATGCGTTCGAGAATGGAGAGTTCGTTACTCTTGGCGGCGTGAGAATTCCTCATAGCTTTGGTTTAAAGGCGCATTCAGATGGTGATGTGTTGTTGCATGCGATCTGTGATGCAATGCTAGGTGCTTTAGCCTTAGGAGATATAGGTAAGCATTTTCCAGATACTGATGACGAATGGTCGGGAGCAGATAGCCGTTCTTTACTCAGAGCGGTAAATGATTTGATTCAATCAAAAGGCTTTTCGGTGAATAACTTGGACAGCACGATTATCGCCCAAGCGCCTAAGATGTCGCCCCATATTGATAATATGCGTCAATGTATCGCTGAAGATCTGGGAATAGATGTGAATCGTGTGAGTGTTAAAGCGACGACGACTGAAAAGCTCGGATTTACAGGCAGAAAAGAGGGTATTGCCTGTGATGCGAGCGTCATGCTTATGAGGCAGGTAAGCGTGTGAATTCTCTCCCAAGAGCAAGCAGTAGCGTTTGGTTAAAAGCTACATATAAGGCGACGCCACAAGATTTTTATGTGGAAGAGCAAATGACGATGGAGTTTTCTGGTGAGGGTGAGCATTTATATTTGTTTATCGAAAAGATTGGTCAGAATACTGAGTTCATCGCCAAGCAGTTGGCGAATTATTTCGGCGTTAAGGCGATGGATGTCAGTTATTCGGGCATGAAAGATCGCTGGGCCGTGACTCGTCAATGGTTTAGCGTGTATGTGCGCAATCGTCAGTTTGATTCGATAGATCTTAGCGGAATAGAGGGTGTTCGGTTAGTTGAATTTGCGAGGCATAATAAAAAACTTCGTCGTGGTGAGCATGTCGGCAATCATTTTCGATTAGTCATTCGTGGAGTTTCGCAAACTGCTGATTTATCGTCTGGTCTTGAATATATACGTGAGCATGGATTTCCTAATTACTTTGGTGTTCAGCGCTTCGGGCGTGATAATCAAAATCTTGAGCGTGCTAAGCTTTGGTTTGCCGGCGAAATAAAAGTCTCGCGTTCGCAAAGATCGTTTTACCTATCGGCTGTGCGCTCCTATCTGTTTAATATTATGCTGGCGGAAAAAGTACAAGACGGTACCTGGCTTGTCGCCTCGGATGGCCCTTTGTACGGAGATGATGCGTCAGGGCTAGCTCCTAAAACGGACGAAGAAAATGCGTTTTTTGCACAATATCCTGAACTAGTGCGAGGATTGCATAAGAATAGAATGACCTTAGCTAGGCGGCCATATAGAATGCCAGCTGAGAATTTTTCCTGGAGTTTTGATAATGATGCGTTGACGCTTCATTTCAATTTAATGCCAGGCGCTTTTGCTACGAGTTTGTTGAGTGAACTATTTGATTTAGAAGATGCCTCAACACGTCAGATGGCAGAGCAGTGATAGAGAATTAAAATGAAATTGTTACTATCTAATGATGACGGTGTGAATGCAGAAGGTTTGCACTGTTTGGCTGACGAGCTTAGCAAAATAGCCGACATTACTGTTGTTGCTCCTGATCGTGATCATAGTGGAGCCAGTGGATCTCTCACTTTATCAAGACCTTTAAAAGTCACGACTCTTCGAAATGGTTTTCAATGTGTTGATGGTACGCCAACTGATAGCGTTCACGTTGGTTTGACTGCTTTGACTAATGGAGATGTTGAGCGAGTTGTTTCCGGCATCAATACCCATGAGAACTTAGGTGATGATGTACTTTATTCAGGGACTGTTGCGGCTGCTTTAGAGGGGCGGTTTTTAGAAAAACCTGCCGTAGCCGCATCACTTGTAAATCGCGGAAACTGGCATTACGAGACTGTCGCAAAAGTGGTTCGCGATATATTGGAAAACGACATTTTCTCGACTTTACCTCCACGGACTATTCTTAACGTTAACGTCCCTGATGTGTCCTATGAACAGCTAAATGGCTTAAAGATCACGCGTCTTGGTCACCGAGCAAAAGGGAAGCCGCCTGAGCAGTTTTCAGATCCAAGAGGCAAAGAGCGTCTCTGGATTTCTACTGCTGGTGAAGGTGATGACGCGGGGGAAGGTACTGATTTTCACGCAGTATCTCATGGTTACGTGTCTGTATCTCCTATTCATGCCGATATGACTTCGCATACAGCGCTTGCGACTTTACAACAAGCCGTGAAAGAGAAGTCTTAATGCCAGAGCAGAGTATTGAAGGCATCGGCATGACCTCTCGCCGAACGCGTCTGAGGTTGGTTCAGCGTTTGCGCGATAAGGATATTGCTGATGAGCGTGTTCTGGATGCGATCGCTGATACACCTCGACATATTTTCTTAGATGAAGCGCTGTCGCATCGAGCATACGAAGACACTGCTTTACCTATCGGACATAATCAAACCATCTCGCAGCCATATATTGTCGCAAGAATGACGGAGTTACTCGTTCAGCATCAGCCTCGTAGAGTACTGGAGTTGGGAACAGGGTCTGGATATCAAGCCGCTATTTTGTCTCAAGTCGTTGATGAGCTTTATACGGTCGAACGCATCTCTCCATTATTGAATAAAGCGCGTCAGCGTTTTGAACGAATAGGTTATCGCAATATATACAGCCGTCATGCTGATGGCGGCATTGGTTGGCCCGAGCAAGCGCCGTTTGATGCAATTATGGTGACTGCCGCACCGAAAGAGATTCCCCTTGAGTTACTTCGTCAGTTGAAAGATGGTGGCAAGATGATCGTGCCTTTAGGCGATGTGCAGCAAAATTTGACTATTGTGACGCGTAGAGGTGAGCAATTCTTGAAAGACGTCATTGAGCCGGTAATGTTTGTACCATTTTTGCCGGGTGTTGTTCGCTAAGCTAAAGGAGAATCTATGCATTGGGTGCTAATATTTTTGCGTGGCATTATGATGGGCGCAGCGGATATAGTACCCGGCGTCTCCGGTGGAACAATTGCATTTATAACTGGGATATACGAGCGACTGCTATCAAGTATTAACTCTGTACTTCCTGCCCTGCGAAAGCTTCTACAACACAGGTCTATTCAGCAGTTTTTTCAAGAGATCGACGCATTGTTCTTGTTGATTTTGCTCTCGGGTATTCTCAGTAGTATCTTTTTGCTCGCTTCCTTTATTTCTGAAGTTATTGTTAGTCACCCTATTCCTTTATGGTCTTTTTTCTGTGGTCTTATTGCGGCTTCAGTGTGGATCATGGGAAGCAGTATGGATCGCTGGAGAGGCAGTGAATGCATTGCGCTGGTATTAGGGGTTGGGTTGGCGATGTTTATTGCGAGCGGTCGATTTTTTTCGCTTGAATTCAATCTTTTGGGTGCGTTTATCTCTGGTTTCATTGCGATATTTGCAATGTTGTTGCCAGGGGTGTCGGGGAGCTTTTTGTTATTACTTCTAGGTACTTACACTTTCATCCTTGGCTCAGTGAAAAGTTTTGAACTAAGTGTTCTCGCTTGTTTTGTCTTGGGGTGTTTGTTGGGTTTAATTCTGGGGGCAAGAATTATTGCTCATCTGTTACATCTATACAGAACAATATGCCTCAGTTTTTTGACTGGACTAATGTTGGGGTCAATTCAGAAGATCTGGCCTTGGAGAGAAGTACTAAGCTACCGATTAAATAGTAAGGGCGAGAATGTTGCTCATCTAGAAGGCGTATTATGGCCAGCAGACTATGCTCAATTAGTCGGCGATCCTCAAATAGGGTTGGCAGCGATTTGGTTTGTTGTTGGAGTAGGCTCAATTTTGCTCATATTAGTTGTTATAAATAGACTAGAGCGGAATGCAAACTAGTGTTACGTAACGGAACACTCGAGTATTTTGGTAACACTTTTGCAATTGTTTTCAAAATAAAAAAGTACTTAAATAATAGATACTTAGCGGCACTTCTTAAAACGAACTCTACTTATGTAAAATATAAAGAAATATAAAAATATTTTTATATTTCTTTAGGTTATATTTAAGGTCGATATGTTGAACGAAAAACTTATGTTTGGTGTACGAGAAATTGACGTCTTTTGGCGCAAAGCTCTTTCTGTAACCAAATGTATCTTGGTTTTTTTTGCATTATCGGCGTGCACTTCTCCAGACATTTACTACAATAAAAACTTTAACCCTCCGGTGTATTTTGGAACTCATGTGGTTCAGTCCGGTGAAACGCTATACAAGATCGCGTGGCGCTACGGACGTGACTACAAAGAGTTAGCAAGTGCTAACAACATAAAATCGCCATATACCGTTTTTGTTGGTCAAAAAATAGACTTGGAAGTGAGTGCTTCAGCCATCCAGTCGGCCTCAAATTCTGCCAGCTCTTCGCCTTCTGGTTCTTCAAATGTAACAAAACGTAAACGAAAACCTGAATCTCGTTACAAATCGACAAAGAACAAAAATCTCAATAATTCCAATAACATAACTTGGGCGTGGCCTCATGTTGGCCTGATCCTTGCGAAGTATTCTGTGAACTCACGCAGTCGGGATATCAACAAAGGCGTTGATATAGGAGGTGCCGTCGGCGATGACGTTAATGCAGCAGCTTCGGGAGAAGTTGTATATGCAGGGAACGGTCTCTTAGGTTATGGAAATCTTATAATCATTAACCACAGCGATCGATTCCTAAGTGCTTATGGGCACAACCAGACGATGCTGGTAAAAGAGGGTGAACCTGTCCGGCGTGGTCAACGAATTGCAACAATGGGTACGAAAGGCCAAAAGCCTATGCTTCATTTTGAAATTCGTAAGGATGGTCAGCCGGTCAACCCGGAAAAGTACTTGCCAAAAAGATAGATGCCTTCATAAGAGGGCGATTAAGAAACAGCTAGGTTATTCCTGAAAACGGAATAGACAATAAAAAGCGGAGAAACACCATGGCAGCAGAAAGAGATACTTTATTTGAAGCAGAGCAGTTCGGTTTTGGTTCAGACAATGAAAATTCACAGCATGAAGAAGATATTGCATCGGTAGTTACATCTATCGATAGCCGTCGTACAGGAAATCGCGGAGATGCAGCCGCAAGTCGTCAACTTGATGCGACTCAAATGTATTTAAATGAGATCGGTTTTTCTCCTCTTCTATCAGCTGAGGAAGAGGTGCATTTTGCGCGCCTTGCTCAAAAAGGAGATGAAGCTGGTCGTAAGCGCATGATTGAAAGTAACTTGCGCTTAGTTGTAAAAATTGCGCGTCGATACGTTAATCGCGGTTTGACTCTTCTAGATCTCATTGAAGAAGGTAACCTAGGTTTGATTCGCGCGGTTGAGAAATTCGATCCTGAGCGCGGTTTCAGATTCTCAACATATGCTACGTGGTGGATTCGTCAAACCATCGAGCGCGCAATCATGAACCAAACACGCACCATCCGTTTGCCGATTCATGTTGTGAAAGAATTGAATTTATATTTGCGCGCAGCACGTGAATTGACACAAAAGCTTGATCACGAGCCATCAGCAGAAGAAATTGCGGATCTTCTCGACAAACCAGTTGCTGATGTGAAGAAGATGCTTGGTCTTAATGAGCGTGTAGCTTCTGTTGATACACCGATTGGTGTGAATGGCGATAAATCGTTACTAGACACCGTTGCAGATGAAAATGCTTCGGATCCTGCCGAAATCTTGCAAGATAACGATTTGCAAGGTTCGATTGATGGTTGGTTGGATCAGCTTTCTGGCAAGCAGCAAGAGGTGTTGTCACGCCGTTTTGGTTTGCGCGGTTATAAGATGAGTACTTTGGAAGAGGTTGGTAGCGAAATCGGCTTGACCCGTGAACGTGTTCGCCAAATTCAAGTAGAGGCACTTAAGCGCTTACGCGACATTCTTGAAAAGCAAGGTTTGAGTGGCGATATGTTATTTAAATAGCCACTACTTGTTCTAGGTCCTAATATTATTTGCCGCCATCTGAATAAGATGGCGGTTTTTTTGTTTCTAATCGCAGGGTTATTCGCCGGTCTTGTCTTTAAATTCGCATAAATCTTCGATCATGCAGCTCTGACATCTAGGCTTTCGTGCCATACATGTGTAGCGTCCATGAAGTATCAGCCAGTGGTGAGCATCCACAAGAAATTCTTTTGGAATAACGCGTAATAAGCGCTTTTCGACTTCCAGTACATTCTTGCCCGGAGCGATCTTCGTTCTGTTTGCTACTCGGAAAATATGTGTGTCGACCGCCATTGTAGGATGGCCAAAGGCTGTATTAAGCACAACGTTAGCGGTTTTTCTTCCAACGCCAGGGAGTGCCTCTAGGGCTTCGCGATCTTCAGGTACTTCTGAGTTGTGTTGAGAAATGAGCATCTCACATGTCTTGATGACATTTTCTGCTTTAGCATTAAATAGGCCGATGGTTTTTATATAGTCCTTTAAGCCATCTACTCCCAGCGCGTATATTTTTTCGGGAGAGTTTGCGACAGGAAAGAGTTTGTCAGTTGCTTTGTTAACGCCTTTATCGGTCGCTTGGGCAGATAAAATGACAGCAATAAGTAACTCGAAAGGAGAGCTGTAATTCAGTTCTGTTTCAGGTTTTGGATTGTCGTTTCGAAAGCGTGTGAAGATCTCTGTGCGAATGCTTTTGTTCATTGTTAAAACAATTCTTGGTGTTTGTAATTAAAGTCAGCTAGTATAACTAAGGAAGCCTTAAAAACACGGCTATTTTTATGACATTGGGCATCGAGAATGCTTGTTTGTACATACCTATATCCACGTTTTGAGCGTTTCAATTACGTTATATATTCAGGAATAGGTTATGTCAGAAAGAGTTACAGGTAAGGTTAAGTTTTTTAACGAGTCAAAAGGCTTCGGTTTCATCGAGCAAAACGGCGGTCCAGACGTTTTTGTTCACTTTAGTGCAATCCAGTCTGAAGGCTTTAAAACCTTAGCTGAAGGCCAAGAAGTTGAGTTCACTGTAGGCCAAGGTCAAAAAGGCCCACAAGCTGAGCAGGTTGTTCCTAAGTAGGACATAACCCGATCGAAATTCTACGAACCCGCTATCGCTTGCGACAGCGGGTTTGTTTTTATCTGATAGACCGAAAATAGTATGGCACTTCAAGACTGTAATATTGTGCTCGGCGTGAGTGGTGGTATTGCTGCTTATAAATCTGCCGACCTTTGTCGCCAACTCAAGAAAAACGGTGCGAAAGTACGCGTTGTGATGACGCAGGGTGCGTGTGCATTCATCCAACCATTGACCTTCCAAGCTTTAAGTGGCGAACCTGTTTCTACAGCACTTCTTGATGAAGATGCTGAAGCAGGAATGGGGCATATCGAACTCGCAAAATGGGCAGATCTCATATTGATCGCACCTGCTAGTGCAAATTGCATCGCAAGAATAGCTAATGGCTTTGCGGATGATCTTCTCACAACGCTTGTGCTAGCGACCGAGGCGCAGATAGCGATCGCGCCGGCAATGAATCAAGTAATGTGGGCAAATCCTATTACGCAAAAGAATCTCCAGAATCTCATCGAAAGTTATGAGCAGCGACTCCAAATAGTAGGGCCTGCATCAGGCGAACAAGCATGTGGTGATGTTGGTTTTGGTCGAATGATGGAACCAAGCGATATTGTTGCGGCAATTTCTCAGGAATCAACACCGCGAGAATGTAAGTACAGAGTCGTTATTACGGCAGGGCCAACGCGAGAAGCGATTGATCCTGTTCGATATATTTCAAACCATAGCTCAGGCAAGATGGGATATGCCTTGGCAGAAGCCTTCCATGCAGTGGGTGCAGATGTTTGCTTAATTTCCGGTCCTGTTAACTTATCATGTAGCAGTGGTATTGAACGTATTGATGTGACGTCTGCGGAACAGATGTATGAGCAAGCAATGCGACAAGCACGAACTGGATTAGATGTATTTATTGGTTCTGCTGCGGTTGCCGATTACAGGCCAATTGATGTTTCTGAACAGAAGATGAAGAAGACTGATTTCGGCGATAATATTCAAGTAGAGCTTACTCAGAATCCTGACATAATTGCTAACGTCTCTGCTATGAGAGAAATTAGTCAGTCTCTAATTGTTGGTTTTGCTGCTGAAACAAACGATGTTATTCAGTACGCTAAATCTAAGCTTAAGCGGAAGAGCTTAGATGTCGTTATTGCGAATGATGTTTCGAATCAAGAAATTGGATTTAATAGTGACAACAATGAGGTAACTTTGGTTACTGTAGATGGTGAAGAATTATTGCCTTTGACATCTAAAGCTTCCTTGGCTCAAGAATTAGTGACTCGACTATCTGAAAAATTAAATCAAAAAAGAAAAAGTAAATGAAAACACCATTACAAATCAAAATCTTGGATGACAAAATTGGGAATACTATTCCCTTACCTAGTTACGCAACTCATGGTTCTGCGGGTGTTGATTTGAGAGCTTGCCTAGACGAATCGATTAACTTAGAACCTGGCCAAACTACCCTGATACCTACTGGATTGGCGATTTATATCGAAGACCCTCAGCTGGCGGCAACGATATTACCTAGGTCTGGCCTTGGTCATAAGCATGGGATTGTTTTGGGGAATCTCGTTGGTTTGATAGATTCTGACTATCAAGGCGAGTTGATGGTTTCGTGTTGGAATAGAGGAAATACAACATTTTGTATAGAGCCGGGTGAACGTATCGCTCAGTTAGTTGTTTTGCCTGTCGTGCAAGTCGAGTTTAATCTCGTCGACGAGTTTAAAGAATCAGATAGAGGAACCGGTGGATTTGGTTCAACGGGTACAAAATAAGAAACACATTAAGTCGGGATGGATTCATGTTGGGGCTCAAGAAAAAGCACGCGCTGGTGAAAACTGAGAAGCGAGAAAAAGGTAAGGTAACAAGCAAAGGGAAGAGCAAGGTTGCAGATGATAATCAAGGCAAGTCCATCGCGGCCTGGAGCTTTCAGCCCGCAGCGATAGCTTTCATAAGTGTTATCGCGTTGGCTCTACTTATCGAACTTTACTTTGTGCAAAGTGTTGAGAAAGATCAGCAAAACGATATCAATCAAAATTACGCAAGTCTTGTTCAGAGCGACTTGAACTTTATGATTCAAGAACGTTTAGATGCCTTAAAATCTGTCGCGACCAATAATGTATTGATGAATGGTTTCTCTAGCGACAAAACAAGTCATCAATTAATGAAGGCAAGTTTTAGTGACTTAGTAGGTCTTTATGTCATTCCAGAATCACAGCTTGGGCAAGCGCGTACTATTTACCCTGATTTAGGATATGCGAGTGTCGACGCCGTTAGAAAAGCGCAAGATATTGATAAACTAAGATTTGATGCGTTTTTTGACGGAAAGAGTTGGTTCTATCAAGCAGCGGTGCGTGTTGAGAACAATGATCCTGCTGTTGTTTTATTTGTCTTTGATTTGAGCGAGATATCGAAGGAAGTACAGATTAAAGCTCAAGCCTTGCAAGGTAGTCTCACCATCTATGGTGGAGTTGATCAATCTGCATCTAAAGTATTTTCTGCTGGTAGTAGTGTTGGTGGAGAAGAGATCAGTAAATCTCTGAATATAGGTAATTGGCAGCTTAGATATCTGTCTAATTCGTCAGCTATTGTTGCCATAGATAGAACACTGCTTTGGATTATGCTCAGCAGCGCTGCCTTATCTACGCTCGTGCTTGTTTATCTGGTATGCAGATTTCGATTGCAAAAAGTTCATAGCGACGTGGTATTAGCGGATTCACTTGTGCAGTCAGCCATTTCTGGTGAACGAAAATCAACTCAGCGTTTGCATTTTTCCGAGACCATTTCACTTGTTACAAATGCTAATCAAGCGCTGTCGACGCAAGAGCAAAAGGTATCAAAGAAACCTAAACCATCAGCACCTGCGGCGGAAGAAGAGCTACCTGTAAATGAGCCTCTTGCCGAACTTGTTGTTGATGAAGAATTAGAGCCTGAGCACGACCTAAGTGACGAGCTAAATTTTGATGATTTGGACCTAGATGAGGAGTTGGGTTTGAACGAAACTACAGAAACTGTTGTTGAAGAAAAGACAACTTATTCAATCGAGTCTTCAATTTTCCGAGCTTATGATATTCGTGGAATCGTCGATGAAACTTTAACTGACGAAAGCGTCGAGTTAATCGGTCGAGCGCTTGCATCTGAAGCCTTGGCGCAAGGACAAAGTACTCTGTGTGTCGGTTATGACGGGCGCTTATCTAGCCGACCATACTGTGAGGCAATCTGCAGAGGTATTACTTCCGCAGGGGCTGACGCAATTGTTATTGGCCAAGTTCCTACTCCTGTTTTGTATTTTGCGACACATCATTTAAATACTGGAACTGGCGTTATGATTACCGGTAGTCATAATCCAAGTAACTACAACGGATTCAAAATGATGGTAGCTGGCAACACGCTTTCCGGTCCAGACATTCAAGCCTTGTACAATCGTATCGTAAATGGTGATCTAGCTAGTGGCAGTGGCACGGTCAGTGAGCAAAATGTTGATGGTGCCTACCAAGACACAATCGTTAATGATGTGGCTGTTGCTGCGCCACTTAAGGTCGTTGTTGATGCTGGTAATGGTGTTGCGGGCGAGCTTGCGCCTAAGTTGATTGAAGAGCTTGGTTGTGACGTGGTGCCATTGTTTTGCGAAATTGATGGAACGTTTCCAAATCACCACCCTGATCCAGGCAAACCGGAAAACTTACAAGATTTGATCGCGGCAGTTCAGCGAGAGAATGCCGATTTAGGCTTAGCGTTCGACGGGGATGGTGATCGGGTAGGTGTTGTGACAAACAGTGGCAAGATTATTTGGCCAGATCGTTTGTTGATGCTTTTCGCAAAGGATGTTGTCTCGCGTAATCCTGGCGCTGATATCATTTATGACGTGAAGTGTTCGCGTCGTTTGAATGGTTTGGTCGCAAGCTTTGGTGGTCGTCCTATTATGTGGAAAACTGGACACTCATTGATCAAAGCTAAAATGAAAGAAACAGGCGCCTTACTCGCTGGTGAAATGAGTGGTCATATATTCTTCAAAGAGCGTTGGTTCGGTTTTGATGATGGTTTATACAGCGCCGTTCGTTTACTTGAAATTCTTGGTATTGAAGACCGTTCGGCGGATGAAGTGTTTGCGGAATTCCCAGAAGATACCAGTACACCAGAAATTAATATCACCGTGACGGACGAAACAAAGTTTGAATTGATAGAAAAGCTTTGTGGGCGTGCTGCAGCATTTGAAGATGGGAGTGTCTCTACCATCGACGGATTACGTGTTGATTTTGCAGATGGGTGGGGGCTATGTCGCGCATCGAATACAACGCCGGTTTTGGTTCTCCGTTTTGAGGCAGACAACGAGTCGGCAATTGCACGCATTCAGGCGCGCTTTAAAGAGCAATTATTAGCTGTTGATAGCAGTTTAAATATCCCGTTTTAGTTAAGAGTTCGAATAAATGAGTTTAGATAAAGACAGTGCGATTCAAGTCGCTTCTGTATTGAATAAGGCTCTGCCTTATATCCAACGTTTCGCGGGTAAAACTATCGTTATTAAATACGGTGGTAACGCAATGGAAAACGAAGAGCTAAAAAACAGCTTTGCTCGTGATGTTGTGTTGATGAAATTGGTTGGTATTAATCCGATTGTTGTTCACGGCGGTGGTCCACAAATAGGTGATTTGTTAAGTCGTTTGAATATAGAAAGTCGCTTCGTTGATGGTATGCGTGTGACAGATGCTCAAACCATGGACGTCGTGGAAATGGTATTAGGTGGCTTGGTTAATAAAGAAATTGTAGCATTGATCAATCGCAATGGCGGTAAAGCAATTGGTTTGACGGGTAAGGATGCAGATTTTATTCGAGCTCGTAAGCTTGAGGTGAAGAGTGCTTCGCCAGAAATTCAGAAGTCTGAAATTATCGATATTGGCCATGTTGGAGAAGTTAGTCGAATCAACCCTGAAGCAATTGATATGCTTGTTCAAGGCGACTTTATTCCTGTAATTGCACCAATTGGCGTAGGCGAGAATGGCGTTTCTTACAATATTAACGCGGATCTTGTTGCTGGTAAGGTTGCGGAAGAACTGAATGCAGAGAAGCTGATTCTGCTTACCAATATCTCTGGTTTACAAGATAAACAAGGTGAGATTCTGACAGGGCTAAATACACAGCAAGTGGATGAATTGATAGCGGACGGCACGATTTACGGCGGTATGCTGCCGAAAATCGCTTGTGCTTTAAGTGCTGTGAGAAACGGTGTTAAAAGTGCGCACATCATCGATGGCCGTGTTAGCCACGCAACTTTACTAGAAATATTTACTGATGAAGGCGTAGGAACACTAATCAGTAACGTGTAATCGCGTTAGCTCTGGACGCGATTACCTCCTTCAAAACGCGCTGCGCTTAGCAAAGCTTCCGCGCGTTTATTAAAGCTCTTAATATCATTATTCTTGTTTAACTCTGCGACACCGCATGAAACAGTAATAGTGCCGAGCTGTAACTTCTCTGCACTGTCCGAGAGTGTTTGTTTTGCGAGACGTTGGCGCAAATTTTCTGCTACGGTAATTGCACCTTCAAGTTGAGTATCTGGTAAGAGCAGCGCGAAACTATACTCATCATAGCGCGCAATTAAGTCGTTACCCTTTAAGTGCTTCTTGAATAGTGTGGAGATAAATTTTAAGACTTTATCGCCAATCGTATCGCCAAACTTATCTCTGAATTGATCGAACTGATCGACTTCTAGAATAGCCAATGAAAGTGCTTCGTCTTGAGATTGACTCATAGATATGTGCATTGCTAAGTCTTCATCAAATGTAGCCCGCGTCGAAATACGTGTTAGAGGGTCTACGCTTGTTTCGCCACTCAATCGCGCTACTTCATTTTTTAGACGCTGCATTTCATTAGACATGCTTTCAAGTGACTCTTGCATTGCGCAAGTGGCGGCTTCTCGCTCTTTAGTATGCTCAATCAGTTGAGCGATCATGAGCTTAAGCTCAGCGATATCTTGCGTTGTATTCACTTCTGAGCTGATATCGTTTAACGCTTTACTGTAAACGCTCAGACCTTCACCCTCATGACGAGAGCGAAGTAAGAATTCGTTAATAACTTGTTTGACGCTATCACTTAGCTGATTCACTGTCGCTTCGTGTTGGCTAGCAATATGTTTTTGATATAACTCTCTATGCACATTAGAAGTAAAAGAGCTGCGATTTAAATCTAATAGATTGATTTCATTAACTAATTCCGCATTGCGCCCGCTGACATACTCATACCATACGGCATAGTTCTCGGGGGTTGTTGCAATATTACGTTTTTGCATTTCGGGTAGAGTTTGTTTTAGAAGGCTCACCGCAAGCCCGATATCACTACTTGTTTGCATCATATCTACGAAGTTAATTAGTAAAAAATTGAATCGGTATATTTAGGTATAGCATGATTTTAAAGTTCATTATAACTTTTATCGATAAGTGCTTTATATTTCTCAACTTTCTAAGTATTTGATGTTTGCTATAGTTTAGAGAGTACATAGATTTGGATGAATAAAAACAATGAAGCGTAAGTTGATAATTACAGCGGGGATACTGATAGTCGTTGGCGTGCTTTTGAAATTGGCTCTCGTGCTAATTTCAAACCAGGTGCTGGTTCAAGCCAAAGATGATTTGGTGAACGTTGGGTCTTTCCAATACTCAGGCGTGAAGACATCCTTGTTGGATGGCGAGATAGTTGTGTCTCAGCCAAGTTTTAAGCATTTTAAGTCTAAGCAAGACATATCGGCTGATGCGGCAACGCTTCATTTTGATGGTATTTTCGATTTAATCCTAAGCCTTACTCAGAAGCTTAGTGGAGACTATTCAGTCATCGAATCCGTTTCTCTTCAAGGTGTGGCCGTAAGCCTTCCATCGCAAACTTTAATCGATCACTTCAATGAGCAGACTTCAGTACCTGCGAATGCCTTATTCGGTTGGTTGAGCTGCGATGGCCAAAGCGTACCGAGTACACAGTTGTTTGAAGTTATTTCTGTCGCGGCCATTACAGGCAATGCTTCTGTTCAGAATCATTCAGATGACATAGAGCTTGAACTTGTTACTGATGACTTAGGTTCCTTAGCTATGCGCTTCAGTACAGCTCGTGGCTTAGATTTGGTTTCATTTCAATATATAGAAAATGGATATTTCAAGCGGCTCTTAAATAGTTGTGAATCTGTGGTCCAAGAGGACTTAGACCTAGCCGGATTCTCAATGTCCGTGATCGAAGGTTGGAAAGCTCAGTTACTTCAAGAAGGGTTTCGTGTCTCGGATGCAGCCGCGATGGCATTGTCTGCTTATATCGCAAAAGGCGGAGTGTTGAATGTCAGCTTGTCTTCTCATGACATGGCGATTGAACAGGCTTATGGTTGGTTACCTGTCTTGGAATACGGTGGGACGCAGCTTGCTGTGAATACGGATCAAGGCGTTGAACTTGGGCTTCAGAAATATGTTCCTGAACCGAAAGCTGAGCCGGTTGTTGAAAGTAAACCAGTGGAAATAGAGCCGCAATATTTGAACGTCGAGCTTACAGAGCTTGACGCGATGTTAGAAGAACGGGTGCGCATCACATTGCTGAATGGCAAACAATCCGAGGGTATGCTTAGTCAGGTTGATGAGCACTTACTTGTGATCACTCCTCTCAATGGAGACGGAAGTGTTTCGTTTACGTTTAAACGCGTTGAGTTAAGTGTCCTAGAGGTTTGGAAATAAATTCAATGAAATTGCATATTCCTAAGGAATTACCCAGCTTTGAAACGCTGTTAGCGAAACTTGTCGGCGAAAACTCAATTAGCGTTAGTGGTTCCTCTTGGGATCATAGTAATGAATCCGTGATTCGAGAATTAGAAAAGTGGTTTTTGGGTTTAGGATTTCGTTGTGAAGTAATTCCGGTTGATCAACAGGCGGGAAAGTACAACCTTATCGCGACGCTTGGAACAGGCAGTCGAGGTTTAGTGTTGGCTGGGCATACTGATACGGTTCCTTATGATCAGGCAAGATGGAACTCAGACCCTTTTAAGTTGAGTTTCTCTGAGGGCAAGTACTATGGCTTAGGGACATGCGATATGAAAGGTTTCTTCCCTATCATAGTAGAAGCCTTAAAGAGTATGGATCAAGCGGAGTTAAATGAGTTCTTAATCATTGTTGCGACTGCTGATGAAGAAAGCTCAATGGCGGAAGCGCGACTGATCGCTCAGCAAGGTGAACTTCAAGCCCGAGCGGCAGTTATTGGGGAGCCAACAAGTATTCGACCTATTCGAATGCATAAAGGTATTCTCATGGAGGCGGTCGAATTTAGAGGTTGTTCTGGGCATTCTTCGAATCCAGACTTGGGGAATAGTGCCGTCAATGCAGTTCACGGATTTTTAGGAGAGCTTTTCGCATTTCGTTCCCGTTTGCAGGCAAACTATCAGAATGCGAATTTTGAAGTTTCGGGACCTACATTAAATGTCGGTACAATACATGGGGGAGATAGCCCTAATCGGATTTGTGGACACTGTCAGATGAATTTTGATATCAGACCGCTTCCTGGGATGTCCGTTTCTTCACTTCATACTGAGATAGATGCGTTAGCGAAACAGACAGGCTACAAATACAAGATCGATGTAAAACATCGCCATATGATAGAGCCAGTTCCAGCCTTTGAAACGTCACGTGATGCGGAGCTAGTTAAAGCTTGTGAACGCTTAACTGGAGTTCCAGCAGAGGCGGTAGCTTTTGCAACGGAAGCCCCCTTCTTGAGTGGAATGGGAATGGAGACAGTTGTAATGGGCGCTGGATCAATTGATCAAGCTCATCAACCCAATGAGTTTCTTGCCGAGCAACAAGTTGGAGAAATGGCTAAGGTCCTTTCGTCGCTGATCAATAGTTATTGTATCGCGCAGCCTTAGTACGAGAGATAATAAAACATGCAAGATTGGATTAACTGGTTTCGTCACGCTTCACCCTATATCAATCAACACCGAAATCGCAGCATGGTTTTCGGCGTTTGTGGTGAGGCGATTGAGCATAAGAATTTTATTAACATCGTTCATGATATTGCTTTGCTATGTAGCCTAGGTATTCGTGTGGTGCTGGTCTTAGGAGCACGTCCTCAGATCGACAGAAATTTAATGTCGCGTGGTTTGAGTTCTGTTGTTGAGGAAAACCTAAGAGTTACGAGTAAGGAAGCACTTCCTAGCGTGCTCGAAGCATATGGCAAGGTAAGAAGTGAAGTAGAAGCCTTACTTTCTATTGGATTGGTCAACTCACCAATGCATGGCTCTTCGATTAAAGTGGTGAGTGGTAATTTCATTTCGGCGAAGCCTATGGGGGTCTTAAACGGCATTGATTATGGCTGGACCGGCAAAGTGCGTAAGGTTGATAGTGAAAGTATTAACGGTCACTTAAAAAGCGGTGCACTGGTTCTTCAAACAGGGCATGGTTACGCAGTGACCGGTGAAATTTTTAATCTGTCTTATGAAGAGTTGGCAACAGACATTGCCGTGGCACTAAATGCTGAAAAGCTCATTATGCTGGGTAGCGACAAAGCGATAGATGATGGGACGGGTGAAACCTGTAGACAGATAACCCCGGATGTCGCACAGTCATTAGTCTCTTCGACAAGCGACGATGATAACGCAAGGTTATTGGCATTAGCTCAACGTGCTTGTGATCTTGGCGTTAAGAGAACTCACCTTTTAAGTTATGCCTCTGATGGTGCGATTCTTGAAGAACTATTTACGCGAGATGGTATTGGTACCATGGTTAGCGCAGAAAGTTATGATGAGGTAAGAGCCGCCACCTTGGACGACTTAAATGGCATTCAAGAATTGATTCAGCCCTTAGAAGAGCAAGGGATTTTAGTGCGTCGCTCTCGTGAAGTTCTCGAGACCGAGCTAGATGCATTTACCGTTAATGTTCGCGACAATGCTATTATCGCGTGCGCTGCTCTGTACTCATATCCTGAGGTAGGGTGTGCAGAATTATCTTGTTTTGCTGTCGACCCTGAGTATCGTAAAGAAGGGCGTGGTGATTACATGCTTGAAGAGATTACAAATCAAGCGAAAGCTCAAAATCTTGAGTATTTGTTCGTTCTAACCACTCAGACGGAGCATTGGTTTTTAGAACGAGGTTTTGAGATGAGTGCTTACTCGGAGTTGCCTGATTCAAAGCAATATGACGTTAGCCGCAAGGCAAAAGTTTTAAGGAAAAAACTGAAGTAACGGTCCAATGATCACAGAACGAAGAACCCAAGAACGTATATCGAGTGAACAAGCCGCCACGCTGTATTTAGAATCTGGTGAAAGCTATGCCTGTGTTATTGCCGACTTTTGCGGCCAAGGGATGTATATCACTTACACGGCCAATGCACTTGGTTTATCTGAAGATAATCGCGTCATACGTGTGAGTTTTGTCGATGAGTTAGGGAAAGAATTTTTTGTAAACGCTGAGCCAAGACACGTGACATCGCAGGCGGCTGGTTTGCGTTTTTTAAACAGCTATCCTCACGTCGTAGAAAACTTAACTAAGCGCTTTGCTAACCGAGAAACGCCTGATATATCAGCTGTTCATCGCCTGGTGATCGAGCGTTGTTTACAACAATCAGATATAGCGATTACGGCAGCGTTAGAGGGCGTTCTTCCAGAAATCGTACAGTCATTCCAACAATCTGCAATCAAAGCATCGACTGATCAAGATGCAAATGCGCGCATGAGTATTGCTGAGCGCGTTGAGAAGCATAGTTCGAGTATTATTTCCAAAGCTCGCAACGATATTCTTAGCTTTGACAGTTTAGCTTTAGAGTTTTCTCAACACGAAGAAAACGAGTCGAATTTAAGTATTATCGAAAAAGTAGAGTTTGAAGATTGGTTAATCGCGCGGGTGCTCATTACGCGTTTAGAATCGCACTTTCGTACAGATTTATTGCTGCTAAAAATGCGCACGGATGCAATGAATTATAATAGTCCGATTGCGAGCAGTAGCCCCTTAGGTCCAGAACGAGCGGTTTACGCATTTCGTTCAGCGATACATCATTTCGTTAATGACCCAACTCTGGAAAAGCTTGCATTCAAACTATACGAAAAGGCATTGCATGGTGTGCTGGATGAGCTATATCAAAAGCTCAATAGCACGCTTGAAGCTGAAGGTATTCTAGCGGATAAGAGTCTTAGCTCTCTGGCCAAAGAGAAAGTTGTTTCACCCGATCTGCCAGAAAGCAAAGACTCCGAGCCTTCGGTAGAAGACGAAGCTCTTAATGATTCAGCTCAGACTACTGCATCAAATGCGTCTGTTAATGCAAAGCCCGCTTCAGAAACAAGTGGCCCTATTGTCGACTCTGTTTCTGAAAGCAACTCTTCTCAACAATCGCCCTCGTCCTCTCAAGCTAACAGGCCTTTTGGATATCGCCAGCAATCATTGAATCATGCTGGCGTTGATCAAGGTAATATTTCTGCTAGCAACATTACTGGTAAATCAAGTCCTGTCGAGCCAGGTGTTGACCAAGAACAGATTAAAGAAGCCCAGTCCTTTTCAATTTTTAGAAATATCTTGAGTAGCTTCTCATCTAAGAAGACCGCACAAATTGATGATTCTGTCTCAGCTTTTAGTTCGAATGAGTTGAACGAAGGGCTTGCGCAGAAGCAAATCCCAACACGTTCTCTTGATAGCGACGGTGAAGCCTTAAGCTTATTGTCTCGTGTTCTTCAAAGCTTAAATACTGGAGAAGATGAAGAGAAAGCTCTATCGCATGAGCAACAAGGACAAGTAGACGTTATTGATCGTTTCTTTGGATCATTACAAAATAATCCGCGTATTAGCTCTGAAGGCAAACAACATCTGTTTCGATTAGAAATACCAGTTTTACGCCAACTTTTGGAAAACGATACTTTCTTTGAAGATCAAAATAGCCCTCTTCGTGATGTGCTTAATCGTATTGCCAAACTCGGTGCACAAGGCAACCGTTTGGGACGTGTAGGGCATCAAAAAATTTCAGCGTTGCTTGAACGAATTAGTACGGAGTTAAATGAAAACCCGGGCGTTATTGATGAGGTTAAAACTGAACTCGATGCGCTAATGGTCAAGCAGCATTCTCAGTATCTGAAAAATGTAGAGCGGGTTGCTACGGCAGCGGATAATGCACATCGATTAGAAGATATTCGTGCTGAATTAGAACAACGCATAGTGTATCTCCTTGATGGGGACGTACCTGTTGCTGTCGAAGAAATGCTGAATTCGGGTTGGTTAGACTTTTTGCAGTTAGAAGCTGTTAAGCATGGCATTGATAGCGACCAAGTAAAAAATGGCTTTCAAGCCTTAAATGCGTTGATTCAATTTGGCCGAAAGCCCGAGAGTGGATTTGAGGCTAAGAAATACGTTCCGTTTATTCAACAAGGATTAATGCAGATTTCAGGCGGGCAAGATGTTGCGAAGTCAGTCCGAGAATCTCTTAAAAACTTAGTGCTTGATGCTCAGCATAATCAGCACAAGATGATTCCTGGACAGACCTTGCCACTCGTGAGCGATATTAAGAAAGCCGATCGAGAGAATACCAACAAAGAAAAATCAGAACGCTTGGTTCCGTGGATTAAGCGTGCGAAATCTATCCCCCTAAATGCTTGGATGAGGTTTGACAAGGATGGTGAGTCGACTCAATTCATTCGTTTAGTCTGGATTGCGAAAGGATATAGCAAATTTGTTTTTGTGAATCACCAAGGTTTAAAAGTTATAGAACTTGGGCTTTTGAAATTGTCGGAATATCTAAAGCTCCAATCGATTACTCCTGACCCTAATTATGATCAGTCTCTCGTTAAACAGGGGCTCGATGATATGGTTAAGGATGTTTACGAGAGACTTGCGTTAGGCGCATCGACAGATCAACTAACAGGCCTTCAAACTGAAGATGAATTTAGAGGGAATGTTCGTCGCCGAATGCAAAGCGGAGAGAGAACTTCCCCGTGTGCGATGATGCTAATTCGTTGTCTGTTGGGTGAATTACCCGAGAGTTTAGAGAATAAAGCCGTAGAAGCGATTGGCGAGGTTCTTCGTAATTTTGAGGCAGACCAAGCATCGGTCGCACGTCTAAATCGCTATGACTTTGCGATATTTATTTCTGGTAAAACCCTGAATGAACAAATTGCACAAGCAAAAGAGATTGCGGGGCGTACAGCACAGATTGGTGTCGAATTTGATACGCCGTTTGTTGTGTTGTCGAGTGAGGTGCGGGGCTATCTAGGTTTTCATAATGAGCGCAGCTTGTTATCGAGTGCTGAGCAGAGCCTAAGGAAGATTGATCGTAAAGTATCTGGCGATGTTCAGGTTGAACTTTCTCAAACAGAAAGCGCATCTTCTCGATTTGCGATTGATGATTTGTCGTATTTCCAGGTGATGGCACAGCCTGTTAAAAACCTTTCGAACAATCCTATTTCAGACCATTTAGCGTTGAGCTGTATCGAGTCGGATGCGGACAGTAACTATCTAGCAGTAAACAAAGACGAAGGAGTGAGCATTAACTCCTGGTGGTTGAACTACATCGATGCTCGCTTAAATCAAAATGATATAGGTGTTGGCAGAATTCCAATACATAGTTCAGCATTTTTTGATGAGAATTTTAGTCAGTCTTTGCAGAAGGTATTGATGAAGGGGCATATAGCCGCAGATGATTTGTGGTTTGAGATATATGACCTAGACAGTGTGTCTAATCCTTATTTAGTAGCTGATTTAATGATGGATCTTCAGAACTTAGGGGTGAAATTTAGTCTGGCTGGATATGGAACTAAGCAATGCTCGCCCGACTTAGTAGAGTTGTTACCGATTGATTCGGTGACGATGGCAGCGAATACTTTGCAGTCTTCGCAAGAGTTAGAAGAGACTGAGCGATCACTGATTGAGTTGGCTCAACACTTCGGTAAATTGGTGATTGTTTCTAATGTTGATTCAGCTATTGCGATGCAAAAAGCAAAAATACAAGGAGCCGACTTCGCTCAAGGAGAGCGAGTCGGGCCAGCAAAAGAGTACAGTTAAGGACTAAGCTTCTTTAATTTCGTAGCTGTGGGTGATTTCTACATCAGCTTTTTCAAGCATGATTGAAGCAGAGCAGTACTTAGTAGCTGAAAGTTCTACAGCTCTTTTAACAAGGCTCTCTTTAAGCTTTGTTCCAGTAACAGTGAAATGGATATCGATTTTTGTGAACACGCTTGGAACTTCATCAGCGCGCTCGGCCGTGATGTTAGCAACACAGTCAGTGACGTCTTGGCGAGACTTTTTGAGGATGCTCATTACATCAAAGCTAGTGCAGCCACCTAAGCCAAGTAAAATCATTTCCATTGGACGAGGACCTTGGTTCTTGCCACCATGATCTGGAGGACCGTCCATTGTGATTGTATGGCCGGAACCAGATTCTGCTACGAATTTAGCGTCGCTGCCCCAACGTATTTCTGCTTTCATAAAATTGCCTAAATAATGCGTTTAACTATGGCGCGAGAGTACCACAAAACAGAGTTTATTTTTATAAATGTGTATTTGATTTATTAGTCTATACTTTTAACTATCAATAAGTTGCCGAGAGCAGTTAAACATCGACAAAGGTGTTATTCGGTCTTGAAGGCATAATATAAAAAAGCGAAGTGAGCCGAGTAGCTCGTTTGCATATATGCATAAAAAGGTGTGTCGAATGTCCACAATCTTAAAACCAGTAGAAAGTAAAACCAAGCACTTGGACTTTTTCTTAAGTCAGTGTCACCGCCGTAAGTACCCAAGCAAAAGTACGATTATTTATGCCGGTGATAAAAGTGATTCTTTGTTCTATATCATTAAAGGCTCAGTTACTGTCATTATTGAAGATGATGATGGTCGCGAGATGATCATGGCTTACCTGAATACTGGTGATTTCTTCGGTGAAATGGGCTTGTTCGATAACATGGACTCGCGCAGTGCTTGGGTCAAAGCGAAGACAGAATGTGAAGTAGCTGAAATTAGCTATACCAAATTTAGAGAGATTTCTAATCAAGATCCTCGTATTCTTTACTTCATTGGTGAGCAAATGGCGTCCCGTCTACGCCAAACTACTCGCAAAGTTGGAGATCTAGCTTTCCTTGATGTGACAGGACGTGTTGCAAGAACACTACTTGATCTGTGTAAGGAGCCAGATGCGATGACTCACCCAGACGGCATGCAGATTAAAATTACGCGTCAAGAAATCGGACGTATCGTTGGCTGTTCTCGTGAAATGGTAGGTCGAGTACTAAAGACACTTGAAGAGCAGGGTCTCGTTCAAGTGAAAGGTAAGACGATGGTTGTATACGGCACGAGATAGACGTAAGCGACATATAAAAAAGGCGCATTTTGATGCGCCTTTTTTGTTTTTGGCTTTTAGAACTATCGTACTTGAGTTGTCGTAGATCCTTGAGACGTCCAGTCAGAGATATAAATACTCCCGATCGTACTCGGGTCGTTCAAATCATCGCCCCCAATATTTTCAAACTTCAGCAAGTCGATCTGAAGGTCTCTATCATGTTGCACGCTTCCATCTGAATTGAACGTAGCTTCATGTTTAAAATTGCTTTTGTTGTACTGAATCTGACTTAAGGTATCAAAAGAAGCGGCATCACCCACTACGCGTTCATTAGGTTTAACGATAGCTTGTAGGTTTGGGTCAAACTCTAAGTCAGGACGCTCTCGCTGGAACTCTTCCGTCAACTGATCTTCCAGTGATTTTATCGTCGATTCGGCAGATTTGATGGATGTATCGTCAGTGGACTCATTTTCGGGGGGTTCCTCATTCTTGCCAAGAGCTTCGACACGCAAGCCCGCAGCAGTTGGTCCGTATATTTGGAGTAGCCCGCTTCCAGAGTCTAGCGCTAGATCACTCATGTCATTTTCAGACAGCGGCTCAACCGCATAGGCAAAAAATGAGAAGCTCATCAATAATGTGAATGTTGAGTATAAGTATTTCATTGTAAATTGCTAGATTGTCGTTATATTTAGTTAACCAGTTGGGCAAGATTTAAATTTTCGCGAACACGCACTAAAAAAATTCTCGACTACTCTTTTATTCCACCGTTTGTGTTCGTTCCGAAAGGTCGGAACAAATATTGCGTTTGTTTAAATTATGAGCAATTTGGCGCGGAATTGGAATGTTTTTGTCGGCCATTTCAGTACATTTTGTCCATATATGCAAAGTCACATAAGTCTACGGAGTAATTATGAACTCAGATCAGGACCCAAATGGTACTGAAGAATGGCTAGATGCCCTCAGCTCACTAATTAAGTTTGAAGGGCTCGAACGCGCGCAGTATATCCTTTCTCGACTGCAAGACCTAGGCGCTTCGAGTGGTTTATTGCCAACGCATTCTGTCGTTACTCCCTATCGCAACACGATTCCGCTAAAAGACGAAGCCAGAATGCCTGGTGATTTATTCATGGAGCGTCGTATTCGCTCCTTGATTCGGTGGAACGCGATGGCAATGGTATTGCGCGCAAATGATCGTCCGGGCGCTCTCGGTGGTCATATTTCGTCATTTTCTTCTAGCGCGACGCTATACGATGTTGGTTTCAACTATTTCTTTCATGCCGGTGATGACAAGCGAGAAGCTGACTTAGTGTATGTCCAAGGGCACTCATCTCCAGGTATTTATGCGCGTTCATATTTAGAGGGACGATTTGACGAAGGTCAGATGGATCGTTTCAGAAATGAGGTGGATGGGGATGGTCTATCTTCATACCCGCATCCATGGTTAATGCCGGATTATTGGCAATTCCCGACGGTTTCTATGGGGCTTGGTCCTTTACAGGCGATTTATCAAGCGCATGTCATGAAGTATCTCCATAGCCGAGGCTTAACAGATAAAGGTGAGAGAAAAGTATGGTGTTTCATTGGTGACGGTGAAACGGATGAACCTGAAACTCTTGGCTCAATTGCCTTAGCAGGTCGAGAAAAACTCGATAATCTTATTTTTGTTGTGAACTGTAATCTGCAGCGTTTGGATGGACCGGTGCGTGGCAATGGTAAAATCATCCAAGAATTAGAAGGTGTGTTTAGAGGCGCAGGCTGGAATGTTTTAAAGGTTGTTTGGGGGCGTAAATGGGATCCGCTATTTGAGCAGGATGAAAATGGTGCAATGCAACAAGCTATGAATGAGCTTGTTGATGGAGAAATGCAGAGCTTTAAGTCCAACGGCGGCGCGTATACACGTAAGCACTTCTTTGGTCGTTATCCTGAGCTCGGGAAGTTGGCAGATAATCTAACGGATGAAGATATTGAGCAGCTAAACCGTGGAGGTCACGACCCATATAAAGTCTACGCGGCATATCATAAGGCCGTGCATCATAAAGGTCAGCCAACCGTTATCTTAGCGCATACTGTTAAAGGTTACGGTTTCGGTAAAATGGGCGAGGCGACGAATACAACCCACTCTCTCAAAAAACTTGATATCGATACCTTAAAAGCATTTAGGGATAGATTTGGCGTTCCGATTAGTGACGAAAAAATAGGGGATGTTCCTTATTATCGTCCTGCACCAGATAGCCCTGAAGCGATCTACATGAAAAGGCGTCGTGAAGAACTTGGTGGTTTCTTTCCAAAACGTCGACAAAAAAGTGCACCGCTTTCAGTTCCAGGGCTTGATGTGTTCCAAGCTCAGCTTGATGGATCAGGTGATAGAGAAATCTCAACGACAATGGCCTTCGTTCGTATGCTTTCTTCTCTCACTAAAGAAAAACGTATCGGAAAAAGAGTCGTGCCAATCGTTCCAGACGAAGCTCGGACATTTGGTATGGAAGGCATGTTCAGACAACTAGGCATCTATACCTCTGAAGGGCAAAAGTATGTGCCAAATGATCGTGATCAGGTCATGTATTATCGTGAGGATCAAGCTGGTCAAATACTAGAGGAAGGCATTAATGAAGCCGGTGCAATGGCTGCATGGATTGCCTGTGCGACATCTTATAGTGTGCACGATTATCCGCTAATCCCGTTTTATATCTATTACTCCATGTTTGGTTTTCAGCGTGTGGGAGATCTTGCCTGGGCGGCTGGTGATATGCGTGCTCGAGGATTTTTAATAGGCGGCACCGCAGGTCGAACCACCTTAAATGGTGAAGGCTTGCAGCACCAAGACGGGCATAGCCATGTATTAGCATCAACTATCCCGAATTGTTTAGCTTACGATCCAGCATTTGCATGTGAAATGGCAGTAATTGTTCAGCATGGCATGAAGCGAATGTACGAAGACAATGAATCTGTTTATTACTATCTGACAATTACTAACGAAAACTACAAACAGCTTCCTTTGGTCAAAGGCAGTGAAGAGGGAATCCTTCGCGGCATGTATAAACGTGAAGAGCTAAATTCTGACGGTGATCTTCATGTTCAATTACTGGGTAGTGGTACTATTTATAACGAAGTCGCTGCCGCAGCACAGTTATTAAAAGATGATTATGGCGTTGCCTCTAGTGTATGGAGTGTAACGAGTTTTAATGAGCTCGCGCGCGATGGCCAGCTATGTTCGCGTTGGAATCTGCTTAATCCTGATGCGAAAGCTAAGTCATCATATGTAGAGCAATGTTTAGGAAGCTCTGAAAGCCCTGTCATCGCCTCAACTGACTACATGCGTCTTTATGCAGAACAAATTAGAGCGTATGTCGATGCTCCCTATACAGTGTTAGGAACGGATGGCTTTGGGCGCAGCGATACGCGAGAGAAATTACGTCAATTCTTTGAGGTTGATCGTTATTACGTCGTTATCGCAGCACTCGACAGTCTCGCTAAACAAGGAAAAATTGACTCAAGTGTAAGTCTTGAGGCCATGCGAAAATATAAAATTGATCGCAGTAGTATTGCGCCAATGTTGCGGTAATAGGAGGAACGTATGAATAGTATAGAAATTTACGTTCCTGACGTAGGTACCGAAGACGCGGTTGAAGTTATTGAGCTATTAGTGAATGTAGGGGATTCGATCGCGATTGATGATCCGATTATCGTGCTTGAATCAGATAAGGCGAGCATCGAAGTACCGGCAACGAGTGCTGGTGTTATTGATGCCATTAAGGTGAAAGTCGGTGACCAAGTAAAACAAGGCGATACTCTAATATCTGTATCTGCAGAGAGTTCTGATGAACCAGAAAGCGGCGAACAGAAAGAGGATGTTAAAGAAAAGCCTATTGCTGAAATTCAGGAAGCTGCGCCAGAGAAAAATGTGCCGAAAGCAGTTTCAGAATCGACAACTACTGAAGTCATTGTACCTGACCTTGGCGGAGCCGATGAGGTAGAGGTCATTGAGCTTTGCGCTGGTGTAGGGACAAACCTTAATGCTGATGATGCCATCATTGTGCTTGAATCTGATAAGGCCTCGATGGATATACCTTGTCCCGTAGCGGGAGAGATTCTAGATTTTAAAGTTTCTCTTAGTGACAAAGTCAAAGAAGGCGATGTTATCGCTTTGATCAAAACGCAATCTACTAGCGAACCAGAAAACAACGCGACACCACCTTTAAAAGAGCAAAACGCAAAGACTTCAACTTCGGAAGCTAAGAGCGTTAAGCCGTCGAGCCAAACGAATTCATCAGTTCCATCGAGTGCAATGCAACCTCATGAGCAGAATGATAGTGTGCATGCAGGGCCAGCCGTTCGAAAATTAGCGAGAGAGCTTGGTGTTTATTTGGATAGAGTCAGTCCGACTGGTCCGAGGGGGCGAATTCAGAAAGATGACTTGAATGCCTATATAAAAGCGCAAGTTCAAGCTGCGCAAAATGGAATCGTGTCTTCAGGGCCAGTTCAGCCAGAGCTTCCGGACTTTGGTAAGTTTGGTGAAGTTGAAATACGTAAACTTGAAAAATTACACGCGTTAACTGCTAAGAATATGCAGTCGAGTTGGAACAATGTTCCACATGTTACGCAGTTTGATGAAGCAGATATTACCGAGTTAGAAACTTTCAGAAAGTCGAAAAAAGATGCGGCAGCGGCTAAAGGCCTTAAGTTGACGCCTTTGCCCTTTATGATCAAAGCATGTGCACATGCGCTGAAGGATCTACCTCAGTTTAATGTTTCACTTGATATGGCGAATAATCAGATTATTCAGAAGCATTATTACAACATCGGTATTGCAGTAGATACGAGCTATGGATTGGTTGTCCCAGTGATCAAAGACGTGCTACATAAAGATTTATGGGAGATAACTGCAGAGCTTGTTGAACTAGCTGAAAAAGCCACAGCCCGCAAATTATCCCCAGCCGACATGCAGGGGGCTTGTTTCACTATCTCTAGTTTGGGAAGTGTTGGAGGGACTGCGTTTACGCCAATTGTTAATCAACCTGAGGTCGCAATTCTCGGTGTCTCAAAGGCGCAAATGAAACCGATATACTCTAACGGTGAATTCCACCCGCGCTTAATGCTGCCCTTGTCGTTGTCTTACGACCATCGTGCAGTAAACGGAGCAGATGCTGCAAGATTTAGTGGCGTCATAGCTAAATATTTGTCTGATATTCGCGAACTTTTGCTTTAAACTAGTCCCTAGTCCACCAGAAATAAAAAAATCATAAGGGTAGATTAGGCATATGGAATTTCAGACTCGCTTCATTCGGCATGAAGATCGGCGTATTGCACGTCAGGCTCTTAGCGGTAAACATGGTTTCCGAGCGAGCGTTCTAATGCCAGGGGGGCAAATCGAGGCCTCCCTAAATGACTTTTCTAGTATTGGTTTCGCAATCAATATTCCTCATCATAGCCAGCATAATCTGCAAGTAGGTGGGCCTGTCTCATTGAGAGTGAGTCCAATGATTGGTTACGAATATGATTTACGTGGCATTGTCATTGATATTCGCTCCGATCGACAGCAAGGAACTAAGGTCTCAGCGGTCATAGAGCATGAGCAGAGTAATCCACATGGTAATTTTCAACCGATATTACTCAACGCAGAACAAAGCTTAAAAGGCCAGCTTGTTCATCCCTTTGCTTACAAGCAAAGTTCATACTTCGAAGTAGAAAGTTTATCGCTTCATGGTTTTGTCGCTTCAAATATTAATTCTGACTTCACTCTTTTCGATGGTATGCGAGTGGAATTTAGTTTGGGGACAGTTCACGGCTTACAAAAGGTCTTTGGTACGGTGAGTAATATTGGCCTAACCGAAGAGAATTTGATTCGTTGTTTTATTGCCGTGGATGAGTTTTCACCGAGTGCTCAACGAGAATTATCGCAACACTGTTTTCACTTTGCTCAAAAAACGCCTCAAGAAATTTCTCTTTCTGGAATAGAGGCAAATCATGTCCAGAATTTCGTTCAGTATCGTTTTGTTGAAACACAGGCAGAATACGAAGCGGTTTTAAAGCTTCGCCGTAAGTCATATGCAAGGCTGGGACTCTGCGATAAAGACGAGCCAATTGCGCGATTTGCACTCGAGCAAGATGCATATGGACGAATATTGATCGCATTCCATAATGCGCGTGTTATTGGTTCAGCTCTGCTCGTTTTTGGCGAGCGTAATGCAAAGCCTTTAGAGCTTGAGTCGGTGTTACCCGCGACAAGTTTTTCTGTATTGCCTGATTACCAGCAGATTATGGAAATTACGGAAGTCTGTATTGAGCGACATTATCAAGATACCGATGTTTTGCAGGGTGTATTTGAAAACATGTATCGAGAAGGGCTGACGGCAGGCAAAAACTACATACTGGTAGGAAGTCCTCCAGAGCTAGTAGAGCACTATAGGTACATGGGCTTTAAAGGTTTAGGCTTGAACTTTCAAAATCCAAGAAATGAAGATGTTGTTATGCAGGTTATGATGCTCGATAAAAATACGGGCATTTGTGGTCAGGGTATGGGGCCGTTGCGTTGGTATAAAGTATGGGGCTATGTCAGCCTGCATTTATATCAGCGTCGAGTTATTGAATATTCAGCTTGGCAAAAAATGCGGGTTAAATTAAACGAGAGTTTGTATAAGTTAGTGATGAGGTTTAGAGGAAAGAACAAAGGGAATTAAAAGCGACGGCTTAACCGTCGCTAGAATGCTTAAGCAGCACTTACGTTTTCAGCTTGCGGGCCCTTACGGCCTTCACCTTCTGTAAAGGTTACACTTTGACCTTCAGTGAGGGTTTTGAAACCTTCACCAGAGATATTGCTGAAATGAACGAACAAGTCTGGACCTGACTCTTGTTGAATAAAACCAAATCCTTTGGATTCATTAAACCATTTTACGGTTCCGGAACGTTTTTCTGACATTATTAAACCTATAAGTACTAAATTTTAAGCATTGCTGAACGTGAAAAATATTGTGGGGCTGTCCCTGATAATTATTCTTCGTCCAATGGTTTCTGCGTTTCAGTGCAAGTCTTTGCGCAGAATATATTTAGTTTAGTTTAGAATTTATAAATAACCAAAGTTCATATAATTTTTCGAAATTAGGATTGCTCTTGTTTGAAGTATGGTTTGGCGGTTAAAATCCCGCACAAATTAAGAGGACTTCCGTTTTAAGAAGTGAGTGGCTTCGCCTATACTTTGGATCAAATTAGTTCCTCCCTACAGATATAATCAAAGATGAGGTGTGAAGTGAAAAAATTAGTAATGAGTATGTTTGCTGCCCTAACGTTAGTAGTGTCTGCATTTACAGCAACTGCAGCGATGGACGACGACAGTATTCGTGAGCGCATTAAACCTGTAGGCAGTGTTTGTGTTCAGGGTGATGATTGTGGTGCAGCGACCGCAGCTGTGGCGTCTGGTCCTCGTGATCCGGAAGAGCTATACAACAGTGTGTGTTCGGCTTGTCATACTTCTGGCGCGCTAGGTGCTCCAAAGCTAGGCTCAGCATCAGACTGGTCAGCACGTATGTCTGGTGGCATCGATCAAGTGATTGCGAATGCAATCAATGGTATCAACGCTATGCCTCCTAAAGGCACGTGTTCAACATGTTCTGATGATGACATCGCAAATGCGGTTCAGTACATGGTTGATAACAGCAAGTAATCGTAACGAGTTAAATAAAAAAGCCCGCTTTTGCGGGCTTTTTGTTACTAGCTTTTACTGACTTTTCTCTTACGCGGCTTGCTCGAGGGCTTTTTGTTTTCTTTGCGTTTCGAATCATTCTTCGCAAAGTTCTCGTTTAGCGGCACCATTTTCATTGGGCGTTGCGCCACACGAGTTTTTTGCAATAGCTTAAGCAAGTCGTTAGGCATTCCTGATGGTAAGTCGACGGTTGTTAAGCGGTCATAGATTTCTATCTGACCAATGTAGTCGCTTGAAAGTTCTGCCGCATTCGCAATGGCAGCGACGATTTGTCCCGGTTTGATCTTGTCTACACGGCCGACTTGGATTTTGTAGCGAGTTAATTCTACATCTGGATATTTTTGAAGAGGTCGAATCGGCCCTTCTTTAATCGATTTTGAATCGCCTTTGCTGCGATCTCTATCTCTGCTCTCAGCATCTTGCATCGCTCGATCTGATTTAGGGTCAAGCAATAAGTTTCTGCCGCCTTGAGAAAGCTTAGCGAGTGCCGCTGCAACGACTATTGGATCTGCATGACGTTCGTCGATTAGTTTTTCGATTAATTCTTGGTAGAAACTTAAATCGCTAGACTCGATCGTTTCCATAATTTGCTGATTGAATTGCTCGATACGCAACTCATTGATTTTAGCTGCGCTTGGTATTTCCATGCGTTCGATCGACTTTGCTGAAATCTTTTCGATAGCACGTAGCATGCGTTTTTCGCGTGGTGCGACGAACAGAATAGCGTCCCCTGAACGACCTGCGCGCCCAGTTCGACCGATACGGTGAACATAAGCTTCTGTGTCGTATGGAATGTCATAGTTTACAACATGGCTGATGCGTTCAACATCTAAACCTCGAGCAACAACGTCCGTTGCAACAAGAATATCGATGTCGCCTTTTTTTAGCTTATCGACAGTTTTCTCACGGCTTGCTTGTGGAATATCACCATTCAGTGCGGTTGCAGAAAATCCGCGGGCACGAAGTTTTGTGCTTAACTCCTCTGTCGCAACCTTAGTTCTGACGAAGATGATAACGCCATCAAAAGGTTCAACTTCTAGAATCCTGCTTAACGCATCTAATTTATTGAGTCCTTGAGCAATCCAGTAACGTTGGCGAACAGTACTTGCTGTAGCTGTTTTAGATGCAATTTTTATGTGCGCAGGATTATTAAGATGCGCATCGGCAACACGTTTGATCTCTTTAGGCATCGTTGCAGAGAACAATGCAATCTGACGAGATTCAGGTGTGTGCTCTAAAATCCAATTAACATCATCAATGAAACCCATGCGTAGCATTTCATCGGCTTCATCCAGCACCAGTGTTTTTAGGTTGTCTAGCTTAAGAGTCCCGCGACGCATATGATCCATTACACGACCCGGTGTTCCTACAACAATTTGCGTTCCGCGTTTGAGTTGACGCAGTTGTATGCTGTAGCTCTGTCCACCGTAGATCGACAGAACATTTACGCCAGGTAAGTATTTCGCATAGCTTTCAAATGCTTCTGCGACTTGAATCGCTAGCTCGCGAGTAGGCGCGAGAACTAAAACTTGAGGTAGTGAGCTTTTCGCTTCAATTTCACAAAGCATTGGAAGAGCGAAAGCAGCTGTTTTACCAGTACCTGTCTGCGCTTGACCTAGAATGTCGCGGCCTTCTCGAATGACCGGAATGGCTTGTTCTTGTATAGGAGATGCTGTTTCGTAACCTAATTCTGAAACGGCTTTAAGTAATTGCTCGGTTAGACCAAGTTCATGAAATGTTTTGGAGGCTTCGCTCACTAAGATTTTCCTCAATTGGGAGGTGATAAAAAGAGGCGGGAGTATACGCGTGAGTGGAAGAAAAATCTCTGATTATTTCTTGAACAATTGTGTCGCTTCTTCAGCCCACCTCAACCAAGCCTCTTCGCCGAGTATTCCTCGACGCAAAGTAAGGTAAGGATAGCGGAAGTTTAGTTGTTCGTTTGAAGAAAGAGAAAGATATTTTTTCTCAAGAGCAAGTAAGTAGTTAAGGGTATTTTGATGGATCTCTATATGACGCTCAATTTCTGATGCGATATCTTCTATCGGCGCGGAATCGGCGCCATATATTTTCACCAGTAATGCATCGTTGATTTTGTTTGTGGCGACGGGCTCTTTCAACCAACGCAAAAGCTCATCTTTTCCCTGTTGTGTGATGGCATAGATTTTTTTGTCGGGTTTTCCTGATTGGATTTCGCTCTGAAATGCAATGAGTTCCTCGTCATGAAGGATTTTAAGTTGTCTGTATATTTGCTGGTGCTTTGCATTCCAGAAATATCCGACACTTTCTTTAAACTGCTGAAGCAAGTCGTAACCTGAATGTGGTTTTTGATCCAGCATGACCAAGATGGCGTGTTTTAATGACAAAAGAGACTCCATATGCAATTTGTTGCATATTAATCTTCATTTGCTTAATATGCAAAGCTCTTATTAAAAGAGCTATGTAGATCCCAACATCGTAAGGTAACTTCGTTATGAGCACAGTTAGAACAGGTACTCGCTTTAGAAAGAAAAAAGCAGCAGATCATTATGACGTCATTGTTATCGGTTCTGGAATTGGTGGGCTCGCAAATGCTGCGCTTCTATCTAAGTTAGGTAAGAAAGTTTGTGTTTTAGAGCAACATTATACTGCTGGCGGCTATACACATGCTTATGAGCGTGAAGGCTATGAATGGGATGTAGGTGTTCACTATATTGGGGAGGTGCATAGGCCAAACAGTACATTGCGTCGAGTTTTTGATGTGATCACTGACGGTCAGCTTGAGTGGGCGGAGATGGACATGCTCTACGATCAGGTATACATCGGAGACAAGGCATACAACTTTATGGCGGGTCCTCAAAACTTCAAAGAAGAAATGAAGTTTAATTTCCCAGAGGAATCAGATGCAATCGATCAGTATGTCGATTTGCTTTACGAAACGAGCTCTAAGGTGCCTAAGTTCTTTGCAGGGCAAGCATTACCTAAAACTCCCGGTACCTTGTATAACAAGTTTCGGGATAAGGTACTCCCAGATTATATGTTCAAAACGACCTATGAGGTGTTGTCCGGCTTAACTCAAAATCAAGAATTGATCGCGGTTCTTACAGGGCAGTGGGGGGATTACGGTCTTCCACCGAAAAAGGCGGCGTTCATTATGCACGCGATGGTCGCGAAGCATTATCTCAACGGTGGTGCTTACCCAGTCGGAGGTGCAGCGAGAATAGCAGAAACAATTATTCCTGTTATTCAGCAATCTGGCGGCGAGGTCTTTACCTATGCAGGTGTTGACGAGGTGCTTGTCAAAAATAATAAAGCTTATGGTGTTCGTTTGGTGAAAGGTGATGAGCTTTATGCAGATGAGATAGTAAGTTGTGCGGGTTTAGTGCCGACTTTGAACAAGCTATTGCCAGAAGAGTCAGTGAAAAAGAATGGTTACGATAAGCTTGTCACCAAGGTAGAGACTTCATCTGCGCACCTTTGTATATATGCTGGTTTCAAAGGCTCTGCAGAGTCTTTGCAAATTCCTAAGAAAAATTTCTGGTTATACCCGCATTATGATCACGATAAAGCGGTTGATGACTTCTACGCTAGTAAAGATATGGACTTTCCTCTGGTTTATATTTCGTTCCCTTCAGCAAAAGATCCACAATGGGAAGAGCGCTATCCCGGAAAGTCGACGGTCGAAATCGTCACCGTGTGCAAGCCTGAGTGGTTTGAAAAATGGCAAGGCACAACTTGGGGTAAGCGGGGTGATGAGTATGAGACGCTTAAGCAGGAGCTTACAGGTCGGCTCATGGCAAAGTTGTATCAACATATGCCTCAACTTGAAGGTGCTTTGGATTACGTTGAGTTGTCTACGCCTCTTTCCACTCAGTGGTTCCAATGGAACGAAGGTGGTGAGATTTATGGTATCGAGCATGATGTCGAGCGTTTTAGACAAAGTTGGATTCATCCAAAGACCGAGATTAAAAACTTTTATTTAACAGGCTCTGATGTGGTAACTGCTGGTGTGGGTGGTGCATTGATGGGAGGGGTTATGACCTCAATGGCAATGATGGGCTTGAAAGCAAATAAAGTGACAGAGCTTCTTAAAAAAGGTGTTTCACCGCAAGCGCAAGAAACAGAGCAAACTGTTTAGATACAAGGTCTTTAAGAGAGGTGTATCGCGCCTAAGATTTTTGGACGTGATGCACCGGTCGCGCTGATTAGATTTCCAGCTTTTCGTTCCGTTGTTTGCTTGGCGAGCCATGCAAAAGCACATGCTTCAACGTCATCGACTGGTATTCCGAGCTCATCTGTAAACTGAATATGCTCGTTGCTGAGCGTTTCAATCCTGTCTATAAGAAGTTGATTGTGAGCGCCGCCGCCGCAAACATAAAACTTCACCGGCCCAACTAGATTCTGTTTTTCTGCCTTGATTGTGTCTGCCACGCTAACGGCGCTTAATTCAAGCAAGGTCCGTTGAACATCTTCTGGTTTTAAATCTTGAATCTCATGCTGATTCAGCCAATGAAGATTGAAGTATTCTCGACCGGTGCTTTTAGGAGCAGGGGCGGAGAAAAACGGATCGCTGTATAAGCACTTTAATAAGCTAGGAATCACTTTTCCAGAGCTAGCCCATGCGCCGTTTTCATCATAATCTTTGTCTTTGTGGCACTCTATCCAACGATCAAGCAAAGTGTTTGCGGGCCCAATATCGTATCCATAGCTGTTATGCATGTGACCCTCTGGGATCACGCTAATGTTGCCAATTCCGCCTAGGTTGATAATGAAATGGTGTGCGTCTTTGCTCGAAAATATAGCCTCATGAAATGCGGGGACCAAAGGTGCGCCTTGGCCGCCACAGACCATGTCTGCCATTCTGAAGTCATTGATCGTCATAATGCCTGAGTGTTCCGCGATGGCATGTCCATTACCAATTTGGATGGAGAAGGGTGTTGGACCTTCTGGGCGATGGCGGATGGTTTGTCCGTGGCTTCCTATAGCCGTAACGCTTTCCGGATTGATGTTTAGGCGAGTTAGGAAGTCGTTCGTGCTTTTACCAATGAACTTCCCCAGTTCATGATCTACTCGACCAAAACGCTCTAGCTCTTCATCAGAGTTTGAATCACAGAGTTGGGATAAGGCGTGTCGCAATTTTTCCGGTAGTTTTATGCAATCAGATTGAACTGTATGGATCTTATTGTCCTCGAATTTAACGAGGGCAATATCAAGGCCGTCTATGCTAGTGCCTGAAATGCAGCCTATATAGAGTTGTTGGCTGGTGGTCACAAGGCTACTGATCATTCAGCGCTAGCTGAAAGTTTTCACGCAGGGTATCTAGTTGCGCTAAGAGAGGCTTTGTTTGAAGCGAGAAGAGCTCAACTTCACTGTTAGGTACTGGTTTTGCGTGTGGTAGCTTCACTCGAACAGGGTTCTTGTGTACGCCATTCACGCGAAACTCATAGTGAAGGTGAGGGCCTGATGCTAAACCTGTGCTGCCAACGTAACCAATGATTTGTCCTTGTTTGACGCGCTTCCCAACTTTTACGTTGCGAGCGAACTTATGCATGTGTGCATATAGTGTGGTGATCTTTTGGCCGTGCTGAAGTATGACTACATTGCCATATCCGCCTTTTCGGCCAGCAAATGTCACTTTACCGTCACCCGTTGCTTTAATTGGTGTGCCGCGAGAAGCTGCATAATCTGTCCCTTTGTGGGCGCGGATTTTATGAAGTACAGGGTGTTTGCGCTTCAGGTTGAAGTGAGAAGAGATGCGAGCAAAATCTACAGGCGTTCGGATAAACGCTTTGCGCATACTCTCACCTGAGGGTGTAAAGTAATTTGAAACGCCATTCGCGTCAGTATAAATGACGGCTTCTAGGTGACGTCCTTGATTGCTGAAGTTGGCCGCAAGTATTCGACCATCCTTATAAGGTTGGCCATCTACAAATAGCTTTTCATATACCAGACTGAACTTGTCGCCTTTGCGGATATCTAGGGCGAAATCCACGTCCCAGCCAAAGATATTGGCGAGACCCATGATTTGAGATTGCCCCAAACCTGCGTTTTGACCAGCAAGAAATAAGGATGAGTCGATTGTGCCCTCGGCATATGCTAGCTCAACTTCTGGTTCTCTGGTAACAACTTCCGTTACGAACGAGCCGTCTTGTTGACGATCTAAAAATACAGTTTCAGTGAGAGACCGAGATAGCTTGATTCGACTTAATTGATTTGCATCGTCATTCAGAAACGCTATTTTTTCGCCGGGGAAGATTCGTGTGAGCTCTTTGTTTTGTTTTCCTGCACCAAGTACTTTGTACATGGTTGTGTCATTATACCCGCCTAAAGCAAATAGCTTTGATAGAGTATCGCCTTCATTCACTGAGAAGGTTTGCCAGTTTTCTAAGGGTTCAATTTGTAGTTCGTGATCTTGAGGAGTGGCAAGTTCAGCGCTGTTGATAGTTGCTTCTTTTGGAATGTCGATGGTGATCGTTGTGTTTTTCGTCGCATTAACTTTGCTACTAGGGCTGATAAGTAAAATAAGGGTAATGAGAACGCCAACTGTGCCTGCTGCGAGAACGTGCGTTTTTGGAAATGCGTGAAACAAAACTTGCCTACAATCAATAACTAAAAGTGAACATCTAATTTTTAGTATATCTATGTAATCCCATCGCGCAAAGTGAATGAATGCAAAGGTGGCTTACTTCACCATTAAAATTGGTATAATGCCGCACTTTTGAATTTTTGACTTGTGTGCAGGCGCCTTCAAGGCGTGATATTGGAGAAGTAAGGTATGTTGTCGGTAGAAGAACAATTAGCAATTATTAAGCGAGGTGCTGAAGAGCTAATTGTAGAAGAAGAGCTTGTTGAAAAACTAAAAGCAGGCAAGAAGCTGAGAGTGAAAGCGGGCTTCGATCCGACTGCGCCAGACCTTCATTTAGGTCATACCGTACTTATTAATAAGTTAAAGCAGTTCCAAGATCTCGGGCATGAAGTGATGTTCTTGATTGGTGATTTTACCGGAATGATTGGTGATCCGACTGGTAAAAGCGCGACACGTCCTCCTTTAACTGAGCAGCAAGTTCAAGAGAATGCTCAAACCTATAAAGAGCAGGTCTTCAAGATTCTTGATCCAGCCAAAACAAAAGTCATGTTCAATTCTGAGTGGATGAGCAAGATGAGTGCGGTGGATATGATTCGCCTTGCTGGTCAATATACCGTTGCGCGCATGTTGGAGCGTGATGACTTTAGTAAGCGATTCAAAGGTGAGCAATCGATTGCTATCCATGAATTTCTTTATCCCTTAGTCCAAGGGTATGACTCCGTTGCTATGGAGGCGGATGTTGAATTGGGTGGTACTGATCAGAAATTCAATTTATTGATGGGTCGCGCTTTGCAGAAAAATGCAGGTCAAGATCCGCAAGCTATTTTGACAATGCCTCTTTTAGAAGGACTTGATGGCGTTCAGAAAATGTCTAAGTCCTTAAAAAACTATGTGGGTGTGAGTGATGCTCCTGGTTTGATGTATACTAAACTTCTGTCAATGCCAGACGCTATGATTGGTCGCTACTTTGAATTGTTAAGCTTTACGTCGATGTATGAAGTTAAGGCTTTATTGGCTGAAATAGAGGCGGGGCGTAATCCTCAAGAAGTGAAAGATCTGTTTGCGCGCGAAATTATCGAACGGTTCCATGGCGCTGCTGCCGCAGCTGAAGCGCACAAAGGTGCTGGGAATCAGGTGGCACTAGGTGAAATACCAGAGAATTTGGAAGATGTCGAAGTGGCTGCTGATGACGGTCAGGAAGAGTTGCCAATCTCGGCGGTCCTGCGTATGGCGGGTCTAGTTAAGAATGGTGCTGCGGCAAAAGATGTGTTGAAGCGAGGCGCTGTATACGTTGATGGCCAAAAGGTAGAAGCATCTTTAATGATTAAGGTGCGTGGTCGTTTCGTCATTCAGGCTGGCAAGAAAAAAATCGCTCGAGTTTCGATTAAATAAATTATCAAAAACTTATTGACCGTTTGGTTTATATATTTATAATGCGCGCTCGCTTTGAGGGAGGCACCTAAGGGAGTCGAAATTGAGGCGAGAAGTGAAGGTCTTCTAGCGTTATTTTTGATCTTTGTTTCTGGTGATTTTTGAGATGTTTTTGCTGCTGATATAAGTGTTGAAAACGAGCTCAAAAATAAAATCAGGAAGATCAAAAAAAAGTAGTTGACCGGCGAATTAAGATCTATATAATTCGCGCCTCGCTTGAGGGAAGGTCCTTCAAAAGGGTTGGAAATAAGCGAGAAGTTAACACCTAATTTTGAGTTTGATTTCAATAAGTTAGTTGCTTAGAAAATTAAATTCAGAAAGTTAAGAAAAGGTGTTGACAATCAAATGAGGCTCTGTAGAATACGCGCCTCGCTTGAGGGAACGGAAACGGTCATCAAGCAACGATCTTTAAAAATTAGCCAAGCAATTCGTGTGGGCGCTGACTGAGATGATGTCACGTAAAGCACTGAAGACATTAAGTTTTTGGATGCTATTAAGAGATTATCAAGTCAACGTTCTGTGAATTCATTTATTGTAATTACAGTAGTTTTACTTGAGACAAATTTAGTTGTCCTTCGGGATGACACTTGAAGATTAAACTGAAGAGTTTGATCATGGCTCAGATTGAACGCTGGCGGCAGGCTTAACACATGCAAGTCGAGCGGTAACAGATCTAGCTTGCTAGATGCTGACGAGCGGCGGACGGGTGAGTAACGCGTAGGAACCTGCCCAGTAGTGGGGGATAGCCCGGTGAAAACCGGATTAATACCGCATACGCTCTACGGAGGAAAGGGGGCTTCGGCTCTCGCTATTGGATGGGCCTGCGTGAGATTAGCTAGTTGGTGAGGTAATGGCTCACCAAGGCGACGATCTCTAGCTGGTCTGAGAGGATGATCAGCCACACTGGGACTGAGACACGGCCCAGACTCCTACGGGAGGCAGCAGTGGGGAATATTGCACAATGGGCGCAAGCCTGATGCAGCCATGCCGCGTGTGTGAAGAAGGCTTTCGGGTTGTAAAGCACTTTCAGTAGGGAGGAAGGCCTCGTAGTTAATACCTGCGAGGATTGACGTTACCTACAGAAGAAGCACCGGCTAACTCAGTGCCAGCAGCCGCGGTAATACTGAGGGTGCGAGCGTTAATCGGAATTACTGGGCGTAAAGCGCGCGTAGGCGGCTTACTAAGCCAGATGTGAAAGCCCCGGGCTCAACCTGGGAACTGCATTTGGAACTGGTTCGCTAGAGTACAGTAGAGGGTGGTGGAATTTCCAGTGTAGCGGTGAAATGCGTAGAGATTGGAAGGAACATCAGTGGCGAAGGCGGCCACCTGGACTGATACTGACGCTGAGGTGCGAAAGCGTGGGGAGCAAACAGGATTAGATACCCTGGTAGTCCACGCCGTAAACGATGTCTACTAGCCGTTGGGGAACTTGATTCCTTAGTGGCGCAGCTAACGCACTAAGTAGACCGCCTGGGGAGTACGGCCGCAAGGTTAAAACTCAAATGAATTGACGGGGGCCCGCACAAGCGGTGGAGCATGTGGTTTAATTCGATGCAACGCGAAGAACCTTACCTGGTCTTGACATCCTGCGAACTTTCTAGAGATAGATTGGTGCCTTCGGGAACGCGGTGACAGGTGCTGCATGGCTGTCGTCAGCTCGTGTTGTGAAATGTTGGGTTAAGTCCCGTAACGAGCGCAACCCTTATCCTTATTTGCCAGCACTTCGGGTGGGAACTCTAAGGAGACTGCCGGTGACAAACCGGAGGAAGGTGGGGACGACGTCAAGTCATCATGGCCCTTACGACCAGGGCTACACACGTGCTACAATGGTAGATACAAAGGGACGCTAAGCCGCGAGGTGGAGCTAATCCCAGAAAGCCTATCGTAGTCCGGATTGGAGTCTGCAACTCGACTCCATGAAGTCGGAATCGCTAGTAATCGTGAATCAGAATGTCACGGTGAATACGTTCCCGGGCCTTGTACACACCGCCCGTCACACCATGGGAGTGGATTGCACCAGAAGTAGTTAGTCTAACCTTCGGGGGGACGATTACCACGGTGTGGTTCATGACTGGGGTGAAGTCGTAACAAGGTAGCCCTAGGGGAACCTGGGGCTGGATCACCTCCTTAAACGAAACGTGCACGTTTCGGTCAGAGTTCACACGAATTGCTTGGTTGAGATTTAAAGAACAATAGGCCTGTAGCTCAGGTGGTTAGAGCGCACCCCTGATAAGGGTGAGGTCGGCAGTTCAAGTCTGCCCAGGCCTACCAATTATCAGAAGGCCGAGTCCAGAGATGGGGCTATAGCTCAGCTGGGAGAGCGCCTGCCTTGCACGCAGGAGGTCAGCAGTTCGATCCTGCTTAGCTCCACCAATTTCTGTTCATAACTAAAGATATTCAAAGCGTTGCTTTGAGTGTTTTTAGTTCTGATCAGAGAATCAGAATGTTCTTTAACAATTTGGAATGTGATAGTAGAAACGTTGTTAGTAGTTGTGATGACTATTAATAACATTGCTAAGGTTATTTGTTTTGTCATATATCAGCGGCAAAACATTTAACTCGGATAATGTAAGAAATGAGATTCATATCAAGCGTTATTCGGCGAAACGTTACGATTGGTCGTGTATGACACAAAGACTGGGATGGTAAAAGGTCGTCCTGGAGGACTCTTTGGGTTATATAGTCAAGCGACTAAGCGCATACGGTGGATGCCTTGGCAGTCAGAGGCGATGAAGGACGTAGAAACCTGCGATAAGCGTTGGGGAGCTGGTAAACGAGCTTTGATCCAACGATTTCCGAATGGGGAAACCCAACCGTCATAAGGCGGTTATCTTGCATTGAATACATAGGTGTAAGAAGCGAACCCGGAGAACTGAAACATCTAAGTACCCGGAGGAAAAGAAATCAACCGAGATTCCCTTAGTAGCGGCGAGCGAACGGGGAACAGCCGATAATTAAAGTTGTAGTGGAACACTCTGGAAAGTGTGGCGATAGAGGGTGATAGCCCCGTACACGAAGCAGCTTTAGTTACATATTAAGTAGGACGGGACACGTGTTATCTTGTCTGAAGATGGGGGGACCATCCTCCAAGGCTAAATACTCCTGACTGACCGATAGTGAACCAGTACCGTGAGGGAAAGGCGAAAAGAACCCCTGTGAGGGGAGTGAAATAGATCCTGAAACCGTATGCGTACAAGCAGTGGGAGCAGACTTGTTCTGTGACTGCGTACCTTTTGTATAATGGGTCAGCGACTTAATTTTAGTAGCAAGGTTAACCGTATAGGGGAGCCGTAGGGAAACCGAGTCTTAATAGGGCGCACAGTTGCTAGGATTAGACCCGAAACCGAGTGATCTATCCATGAGCAGGTTGAAGGTTAGGTAACACTGACTGGAGGACCGAACCCACTGTCGTTGAAAAGCCAGGGGATGACTTGTGGATAGGAGTGAAAGGCTAATCAAACTCGGAGATAGCTGGTTCTCCTCGAAAGCTATTTAGGTAGCGCCTCGTGTATCA
>JAKVBL010000003.1:688510-733728 GCA_022447365.1 Oleiphilaceae bacterium | reverse complement strand
CAGGCTATCAAAGATCGCCCAACAAGTTGGGCTGGACAGTCAATGCTGCGCATTGCCTGCCCTTTATAGCCGCGTTAACCATAAATGTTTAAGTTCAGAGGGAATATGAAAAAAATTAAATTGATACTCTTATTTGCCGTTAGCTTGCTTTCTGTTTCAGCACATTCTGAAACTGGGTACCAAAGCGGTACGATCGAGTACGTGCGTACCACAGATAAATCTCAAGAGGCTTGGGCTCCACCCATTTTTTGGTTTACTTTAAATGGGGTAACAAGTGCTGGCAATTGTCCAGCATGGAACGGCAATGTTCTTTTTGTTGCCGACAGTGAACAAGCTTATTCAATGGTCCTCGCGGCCTATATGTCGGGTAAAGAGGTTTCGGTAAGGTTTGATGACTCTCATAAAACAGGCACAAACTTTTGCATACCAATAAACATTTCGCTTGGTAACCCACCGCCGTTATTTTAATGGTTAACAAGTGCAGCTTGCGGAACTCCGCTTGCTGTCACGTTTTGTGCGGGGCACAAAAAGCGCCACCAAGCTCCGTCCGCAACTACAAGCGTTATATTTTGAAAGGATTCTGAACAAGTGACAAAACATGAAAAAGTAATTCTAATATTTGTTGTCCTCATATTCATATCAAGCTTTACGAATCTTGCTAAAGGCATCTACATTGCACAACTTATGGCGCTTGATGAATATACGCGAAGCATAGAAGTATTATTTAAAACAATAAGTCCATTAATTTATTCTTTGACAAATATAGCGGCTGCAATATGGCTTTATATAGAAGCAAAAGAGGCCAAACTTAAAGCTTGGGTTTGGGCTTTATTTGGTCTATTTGCTGGGTTATTTTCTACTCACTTCAGCTCTATCAAAAAGACAATGTCCGTCAAATATAACAAGTGCCAGCACAATCACAGCTTCGCTGTTCGGACTGCCAAAAGCCTAGCGGCTTTCGTCAGCCCGTGTGGCAGGCGTTAGGCGTCGAGAATGAATCGAGCAGAGGTTTACAGTAAATGGGGTCTTCCTAGCATCCAGATAGGAAGCGGGGTGTTGATAGCTAAAGAGTATGTAACCGATGCTCTAGAAATGATTTATGAAAATGGCTACTACTTTTTAGGATACGATGCTTTTACTGTTCATCCTGATGGTAAAAGGCAACCTCATGTCGGATTTAGCGCTTCTTTTAACAAAGGAAGTTTGCCGACGTTATCAGAGGCTAAGAGCTCATTAGCCCTAGATCCCAAGGAAATAACCCACTATGAGTTTGTTTTTGAGCCATCCGCCTAACAAGGCGCTGTTATCGCAACCTACGGTTGCTGGGACGGTCTACTGCGTAGCCCGCCCCAAAGCTTGGCGTTAATACGTACTAAGAATGAAAAGCGGACGGAAGCTGCAATTTAATTTTGCTAGCAGAGCTAATACGTAGGTAGGGAAACCATGGAAGCTATAAGGAGTTTATTTACTCGATGTCTGGCATGGCTCATGATTGTGGTGGCATCATTTTCGCTCTTGATGATGCCTTTTATCGTGTACGAAGCGATCTCTTCACGAAGTTGGCCAGAGGTTTCCTCAACAATAGTAACTAGTGAGGTTTATAAATATAAAAATCGTTTTTGCCCACGTGTGCTTGTTGATTATCAAGCTAATGAAATTCAGTATAAAAACAAGCGAATTAGCCTTAGTATTGCGCCGTGCAGCAAGTCAGAACCCATTGCTGCGAAGAAACTCTCAGGCTACGAAAAAGGGAGCAATTTGAGCTTGTTCTATAAACCGAGTGATCCCGAGGTAATCAAACTTGAGCGCGGGGCTATCAATAAAGCGGGCTATATCTTTGCGGCAGTAGCTTTGTTGTTTTTCCCAATGGGTATAGGCTCGTTGAAGTACGAAAAAAAGATCACAGCCCGCTAATTACTCAAATTGTTAATGTCCGCTCCTTTGTAGAAGTACGCATTCAAACTCAGTACTAAGTAAGCCTCTCAATAACCGCTAATGTCTAACGGCGGAAGCAACCGCCGCTCAAATCTCGACGTCTGCAATCCTCTTTTAGCCAACGTACAGCACCAACTCATATAATATTGTTTTTGTTATTCTTTCTAAGTAAGGATTTTATAACTGAAGAACATATATTTATCCTTACCTAGTCAGTAAATACTAAAATATTGCACTGAAAGGTAAGTAAACTTCATTCATTAGGAATAAAAAAGCTTATTTTTCTTATCTAAAAATAAGCTTAACTTATCTTCCAACTAATGAAAGTCTCTCGATGAAACACGAAGCTGACTAAGATGCTGCGTCATGTCAGTCAATTTACCTGCAATAACATGCACAACATCCCCTTCTCGCTCGAGAATCCCTTTAATTTTGAGCACCTTCGCCATCAAAAAAGGCTGCTTTTGCGCTCTGGCGGTGCCAGCCCAAACAACAACATTTATATTCCCGGTATCATCCTCTAGGGTCATAAATGTAACCCCTGAAGCGGTACCTGGTGATTGCCTGCCAGTCACCAAGCCAACGACATCCACAAAACTTTTATGCTCAACACGGCTAAGCTGATTCGATCGCACAAAGTTTCCCAGTAGGTTCGCTTTTTCCATTAAGGTTATCGGATGATGATCGAGAGATAAGCCTAATGAGGCATAGTCTTCCGTGAGATTTTCAATATCCTTTGGCTTAAACCTGAAATCACCTATCGGCTCCTCTGCAACGGTGCTCGACATAAATGGCAATGAACTTTCAGGGTTCATTAATTGCCAACGTGTTTCATAACGATTATCCGATAAACATCTAAACGCATCTGCAGAAGCCAAAGACTCTAAATCTCTTCGAGATAGACCGATCGCTTTCACTTCGCTCACAGATTTAAAACCTAAGGGCGGTCGCTCACGAACAAGTAAGTTTTGCCCTTCGACGCTTAACCCTTTTACTAAACGAAAGCCCAAGCGAATAACTTTCGCGTTTTCACCTTGTAGATCATGATCAATCATCGATCGATTAATGCATACAGGCTGTATAGAAACATGATGACGTTGCGCGTCTTGTACCAATTGCGAAGCACTGTAAAAGCCCATGGGCAAACTATTTAGCAGTGCGGTATAAAACGCCTCAGGATAATAGTATTTCAGCCATGCAGATGCGTAGGCCAGCACCGCAAACGAGGCAGAATGACTCTCAGGAAAACCGTATTCACCAAAACCACAAATTTGCTCAAAAATTTTCTCAGCAAAGCTCAACTCGTAGCCACGCTCTAACATTCCTTTTATCAGCTTATTCTTGAACTGAAATAACTCCCCAGTCTTCTTCCAAGCTGCCATCGCGCGACGCAATTGATCAGCCTCACCACCAGTGAAACCTGCTGCGACCATGGCAAGCTTGATGACCTGCTCCTGAAATATCGGCACTCCCAGTGTGCGCGCCAATACTTCTTTCACAGCATCGGAGGGATATTCAATAGGCTCTTCGCCGTTTCTACGCTTTAAAAAAGGGTGCACCATATCGCCCTGTATCGGCCCCGGACGAACAATTGCAATTTGAATCACCAAGTCGTAATAGGTTTTAGGCTTTAAGCGCGGCAACATACTCATTTGTGCACGAGACTCTATTTGAAACACACCAACCGTATCTGCATTTTGGATCATGGCATAAACATTTGGATCGTCTTGCATGCGTGTTAAATCTGCCAAACTCAAACGACGACCATAGTAATGGTGTATCAAGTCAAATGACTTTCTAATCGCTGTTAGCATGCCTAACGCAAGCACATCGACCTTCAGCAAGCCTAAACTTTCTAAATCGTCTTTGTCCCATTGAATCACTGTACGTTCTGCCATACTGGCATTTTCAACTGGAACCAATTCATATAAGGGGCCAGAGGAAATGACAAAGCCACCAACGTGCTGTGATAAATGACGAGGAAAACCAACAATATCATTGACCAGCTGAATGAATTGTTTTCCCTTTAAAGAGTCGGGCTGTAGGCCTAGTTCAATAATTTGCGCCTGCCAGCCCAAAGAGCGGTCACGCCGATTGACATTTTTAATAAAAAAATCCAACTGTGTTTCAGCGATGCCTAGCGCTTTCCCAACATCTCGAACGGCGCTTTTGAATCTATAACTAATCACTGTTGCGGCTAGTGCAGCGCGCTCTCGACCATATTTTTGATAAATATATTGAATGATTTCTTCACGCCGTTCGTGCTCAAAATCAACATCGATATCTGGTGGTTCATCCCGCTCTTTACTAATGAATCGTTCAAACAGTACAGATATTTGGCTTGGATCAACCGAGGTAATCTCAAGGCAATAACACACAACCGAATTCGCGGATGAACCACGCCCTTGATACAAAATCCCTTGTCGCTTAGCGAACATCACCACGTCATGAATCGTTAGAAAAAAGAACGGATAATTCAGCTCTTCTATCAACTTAAGCTCTTTGTCGATAATCGCCTGAATCTCGTCACTAATGCCCTCAGGAAATCGAAATGCGATACCTTTATCGACGAGTTTTCGCAGATAAGACATTGGCGTCTCATTTTTAGGAACTAACTCGTGTGGATACTCATAACGCAGCTCCGCCATATCAAACACACAATGCTGAGCAATCAGCACGCTTTCATATAGCAGAGCTTCATCAAAAATGGCATTGAGTTTTTTCTTAGAGCGCAAAGAACGCTCCGTATTTTTTAACAACAAATGCCCTGACTCTTGCAGGCTTATGCCATGACAAATCGCTGTGAGAGTGTGCTGTAAAGGCAAGCGCGTAGCAGAATGCATGAGCACTCCTCCGCACGCTGTAATCGGAATATGGAAGTGTTCAGCGAGTGCACGACAGTGCTGTGTATAATCTTTATCGTTGTGCTGCAAATGACGCTGAACACCCACCCAGAGACGCTCAGGATAATATTTCTTTAACCATGCTCCCCAATGTGCGTCATGATCATTTCCCTTCGGCAGCCAAATCGCAAAGCAGTGTTTGATAGACATCAAATCCCACTCAGATAATTCATAGCTTCCTTTATGTGCACGTCGTCTAGCATTAGTAATCAAACGACATAGCTCTGCATATGCCAAACGATTCGGACATAACAAAACAAGACTCAAGCTATCATCTAATCGCAACAAACTGCCCACAATTAATTGCACATTTAATTTATGTTGTTTGATGGCAGTAAACGCGCGTACAACACCAGCAACCGAGCACTCATCAGTGATAGCGATCGCGTCATAATTCAAAAAATTCGCTTGCATCACGAGCTCTTCAGGATGTGATGCACCCTCAAGAAAAGAAAAATTGCTCTGGCAAAACAGCTCCGCATATCGTCCGTACATCAGCTAAACATCCCATGCAAAAACCACTGCTGTTTAGGCGTTCGATATACCCATAACCAACGTCCGTTCTCAGCTCGCGCAATAAAGTAATCTCGAATCATTGCCTGACCATCCCACCACCCAGTAGACAAACGCTCAGGCCCTTTAATGATGGCGACCTTTTCACGCAAAGGTTTCGGGCGTGGCAGAAGAATACTTGGTCGTAACAAGCTTTGATCAGGCTGAACCGTCGACGGTGCTTTTTCCAATGGTGTGCACAATGCAGAGCTAAGATGCGGCCGTGGGTCCTCCGTCACCTGTATGCCTTTCACAGACTCATTACCTAGTTTAGCTTGCAGCACAGACAAAAGCTCTAAAGGCGATAAAGCCCCCTGCTTACCATCAAATAAATCACTGACCTCGCCTTGCTTAGCCGCCACACGAACAGCACTCAAACTAATACGTATCACTGGAGAAGCCACTTTCATGGACTCAAGTTTCAATACGAATAAACTCAACCAAGCCTTACTTTGGTATTCACCGGCAGCAGAAGTCACTAACACTGTAGAAGTATTGCCATCGCGCAAGTACAGCTCTAGTTGCAGCTCATGCGCATATTGATCACGCATTATTAAGAAGCTTTCGAGCAATGCGAGTAGCTTGAGTAAAGGCTTTTCCAAGAGTTTCAGATTGATAATTTCAAATAACAAATCGAACCTTCGCTGAAACTGCTTAGGTGGATGGTAAAAATCGATCACATGATGAAACAGCCCAGTTAGTCGCCCCACATAATTCACCAAATCAGACCCAAAACGTTTAGCAATATCAGGCAAAGGAATACGTAGCAGATCCGCAATGCTATGAACACCTACCCGATTTAAGGTTGTAATATGTTTTGAGCTCAACTCGGTTTCTGACAAATCACACTGCTTTACTGCCTGAAATAAAGCACGCTCAGACTGAGAAATTTGATTAAAGCTTTTCCCGGCTAACATGCGTGCCGCAAAAGGGGAAAACCCTGAAGCAAAGGAATACTCAAACGGTAAATGTTTGAGCTGATCAACCAAAGCTTGCCAGTAGTTAGCTAGACCATCGTAAAGCGTTAACATGTTACTCGCTTGCAACAGAATGCCATTCGGAGGCACCAAGCTAATATTAGCCGTCACCATATACAGCCAATGCGCAATCTCTTTAAGCTTTTCCGATTCAAGTGCCGAATCATATTCAATGACATACAGCCCTTCACACATAGACGCAGCTGTCGCGAGCCCCATTCCTAAACAGACGCCATTCTCTGAGGCACGTTGGTTCATCTGAATGATTTCGTTTTTACGTCCCTCCACCACAATCATGCCTTGCGATGTATTAAGTGCATCACCATTCGGTGAAGACTGGAGCGCGTTAAGCTGTAAGGCCGGAAAATGAAGATATATCCACAGAGACATACAACACCTTTTACAAGCCTTGGCGATGTTGCGTTTGCGGAAAACGGATGACGTTAGAAGCAGGCTTTTGTTGTGTCAGAGAAAACGTAGGCCAATATTGAGACATATCTAAGGTAAACGCAGGTAAGTCCCAAGCTCCCTTACGTTTATTGATTCTTACGTTTAAACCTTGCGGGCTTGCAGTCAAACACATGCTTAATGACACCGGTAACGATAGACCACTTTGCGCCTTCGTCTGCATTAAAAACTGCAAACTCTTTCCTTCTTCACACGCCAGCTGTAAACGCTTTATTTGATGCACTTCAAATTGGTTTTGCCATAACAACACAGCATCGCAAGCACCGCTCTTTAAGCATTGTTCTGCAGCCCAAAGTGCATCATTTTTTTGCTTAGGTTGGATCAATAAGATCTTACTCACATCAAAATTTTGATGATGAAAAAACTCAGCGCATAACACGCCAGGGGGATTGATAAAAACCAATAAACGCGTGTCATTATTCTTGCTCTGCTCCTTTAATATCCTTGATGAAAGAAACCTTAATTCACCAATGCCTACCTGACTTTCAATACTCACGACCCCTGTTTCAGGAAACCCGCCTGCTAATTTCTCATCAAAAACGGCATAGCCAGACGAAGCCAATACGGGGCTTGATGGTTGCTCACGCCCTTGCCATAGCAATCGTTTTTGCTGCAAAACATCGACTAAATTAATTAAATCACTCATTACTAAACACCTGTATATACATACAGTATATAGTTTAAATTTAATTACTGGCAAGCCCAAAAATGTTACAGATTTTGTTTTGATGAGAGATTGTTATTGAGGTAGCTATGCCCCGTTCAAAAATACGCAGACATAAAAAAACCCGCTCAATGAGCGGGTTTTATCGTTTACCACAAGGCTTAACGTAGAGTTCCAGAGAAACGATATAAGGCTGAATTTTTCTCTTCTTCTGTTTGACGCCAGCCATACCGCTTTGGCGGCTCAAGCTCGATCACACGTGTTCCCCAGAACAACCAGTCATACAGCGACAAAACGTTTTGCAAATTCTTACCAGAGTTACGCCCGCGTGCATGGTGGTGGTGATGCTGATTCGGAAAAGTAAATACATGTGCTAATGCGTAAGCAATTTTGCGTACGATAGGATTCTTATGATTCAAGAAATACAGATCATATTGCCAGTTTGTATGAACATGTAGCGTCCAAACGCCTTTAAAGATCATGCCGTACACAAACACTTCTGTTAACCCTAAATACAAGGCAATAAAACTAAACCAAATGTTTGGCATGACGAACCAGTATGTCCAACCTTCAACAAAGTTTTGCCCGACAGTTAAACGAGCTTTCTCATCGTCATTGCCGATCAAGTGATGTGGACGGTGTGCGGTACGAAACAGCTTATGCAGGAACTGCATTGGTCGAGTTTTAGGTGTTCGACTATGCGCAAACCAATGGCCCAGACCATGAAAAAACTCTTCTAGCATGATGAATGCTAGCAATGTTGGCCAAAAATATTGTTCATCTAAAAAGGATAACGATCCCGCTAAAGGCGCCATCCAAAACCCTGCCAGACCAAATACCATTAACATGACTAATGGACGTTGTATCAAGGCAATAGCCCCCGCGCAAATAGCAATCATCTTATAATCAGTTTTACTCAGAATTCCTTTTTTATAGTTGCCCGTTGCCCACTCATAAATAATGAACAACACTAAAAAAATGCTCGTTACTATCGTTTCCATAAGTCTTTCCTACGCTTATTTCCTGCATTGATCCCATAATCAGGATCGAATGAACTGTCACCAATTAAACATAATGATAAGCAAGGTCTTGTTATTGATCTAATGGATTTATAATATTTAGGTTATATGAAATATAGATAATCAAGATTCAAGGTGCACAAGATATGCAACGTCATTTACGTGGGATAGATCTAAACCTATTAGTAGTATTAGATGTATTAGCAGAAGACCCTCACATCACTAACGCAGCGCAAAAGCTGCATATGAGCCAACCGGCTGTTAGTAATGCATTAACACGCTTACGTGGAATTTTTAATGATGATCTTTACGTCAAAACACGCGGCGGCATGCGTCCCACACCGAAAGCATTAGAACTAAAACAACCGATACGTGATGCCTTATTTGCTATTCAGCAGCAAGTTCAACCTGAAGCAGAATTCGACCCCAAAACAGCTTCTAACACCTTCGCCATAGCAGCCAATGAATACGCAGAATCCATCGTATTCCCGGCTTTCTTTCAGTATCTAGAACAAGTTGCACCAAATATCTGTTTTGACCTTCACCCTGAAGCCGACTCAATCGCAAGCCTAACGGAACGTATTCGCTTAAAAGAGCTAGATATTGCGATCGATTACATACAGCCCAAAAGCAAAGAACTCATTTGTGAACATGTATTTGAAGAAGATCTTGTCGTGATGGCACGCAAGGGAAACCCGTACATTACGGATGAAATCATGACAGCCGAGATATATCGATCTACACCACATGTCGCATTACATCCGCGTAGTGATAAAGGCAGCCCAACCGAAATTATTCTTGGCAAAAAACAGATACAACGAGATATCAAAATACGCGCGAGCTCATTGATGAGCCTGCCAGCTATCGCGGCACGCACTAACTGCTTATGTACAGTGCCACGAAGAGTTGCCGCAAATGCACAACAAACGCTTCCACTCGAAACTTATGAGCTCCCCTTCGAGACCAATAAAATCAAAGCATATATGATCTATCACCGAGACAAACGCAATAATCAGGCACATTCTTGGCTTCGCGGTCAGATCAATATGCTCTTAGATAAACTTAGACAATCAGGGTCATGAGAGCGGCCATAATACGTCGAAACCAATGCAGTTTTTGTTCAACTAAATGCAAGCCAAATCAATATTCCCACGGATAAAAACTTGGCATATCCGTAGAGCATTTCTGTTTATATTCAGCAGGCCGCTTTTCTAAGAAAGCACTAACGCCCTCTTTACCGTCAGCAATACTTTGGTAAAACATCCCTAGAGAATCAATTTTATGTGCTTCTAAAGGATGTCCTTTTGCCGAATTTCGATACAGCATCTGGCGAGTAAGCGCTAGCGCAACAGGACTATGCTTAGCAATTCGACGAGCTAGAGCATAAGCCTCATTAAGCAACTCTTCAGCTGGCAATACATTCGTCACAAATCCAATATCTTTTGCCTCAGCACCATCAATAATGTCACCGGTAAAGCAAAGTTCTAATGATTTTGGTAAACCGACAATACGGGGCAAGAACCAAGAGGAGCATGCTTCAGGAACGATGCCTATCTTGTTAAACACAAATCCAATCCGCGCTTTTTCGGACGCGAGACGAATGTCCATTGCGCAAGTCATTGTGGCACCAATACCAACCGCGGCACCGTTAATTGCAGCAATAATCGGCTTACGACATTTATAAATTTCGAGCGTTAACTTGCCACCCTCATCACGAATACCGTCATGAATCTCAGGGGCATCAAGACGGTCATTCATATCATCTAAAGTAGGTTGTATCGCTTCATTAAGACCGAATACATTACCGTCCGCCGATAAATCCATACCTGCGCAAAAAGCTTTGCCAGCCCCCGTCACAACGACCACCTTCACTGAATCATCCCCATCAGCCTGAATAAATGCTTCGCGAAGCTCACCACTCATCTCAACGGTAAATGAATTCATTTGCTCTGGACGATTTAGAGTAATCGTTAAAATGCCGTCAGCATCTATGACATAACTGATTGTTTTATACATGCGCGTTGCTCCTATTATTTTTTCAGATCAATACTTTATAACGAACGACTTGTTGTAGGATATGGAGGATACGCACCAAGACAATCAATAGACGACGAGCTTCCCGCAAAACAAACATAGCAAACGACCGGAGAGCCAATTTGAACAGCTTTACTTTTTCCACTAGCCAGCACATTAGGTGTGGTAACGGCCTAACAGACAACCTAGGTGAACTCTGTGTCGAGCATGGCTATAACCATGTAATGATCGTTACAGATTTCGACATCAAACGACTTGGTTTGCTCGATAAAGCTATAGCGAGTTTTGAACAAAACAAGATCTCTTACACCCTTTTCAGCGAAGTAGAACCAGACCCCGCAGAAGAAGTCGTACTAAGAGCCATAGAACAGGCTAAAAAACTATCCGTTGATGTCATTATTGGCTTTGGGGGCGGGAGCTCCATGGACGTTGCAAAGCTCATCGCATTATTAGCACATCCTCAATGTACACAAAGCCTTAACGATATTTACGGCGTTGGAAATGCCAAAGGAATACGACTTCCACTAATCCAAATTCCTACAACTGCAGGCACGGGCTCTGAAGTCACGCCGGTTGCCATCGTTACAACAGGCGATACAACGAAAATGGGCGCGGTATCGCCTATTTTCTTACCCGACCTAGCCTTGCTTGATGCCAATCTAACAATCGGTTTACCCCCTCACGTGACTGCCGCAACGGGGGTCGATGCCATGGTACATGCAATCGAAGCGTACACCAGCGTTCATAAAAAGAACCCTATCTCAGATATGCTAGCCCGCGAAGCACTTAGCCTGCTGACTGCTAATATTTTTACTGCAACGCATCATGGCCATGTACTAGAAGCGCGCGAAAAAATGTTACTTGGGGCGCTCTATGCAGGACAAGCATTTGCTAACTCGCCCGTCGCAGCGGTACATGCACTCGCATACCCATTGGGTGGACATTTTCATATTCCACACGGATTAAGTAATTCCTTAGTGTTGCCGTACGTGCTGCGCTTCAACGTCGACTCAGCAGCAGAGCAATACGCGCAACTCGCTCCGGTCATGTTTCCTGATCAAAGTTTTACGGGGACGAACCAAGATATTTGCGAGCAATGGATTGATCAAATTGAGAACTTAATTAAAGATCTGGGACTACCATCGACATTGCGCGAGATGAATATTGAAGAATCTTTCTTACCTACGTTAGCCAAAGACGCGATGCTACAAACCCGATTACTCGTCAATAATCCGCGAGACGTAAGCTATGAAGATGCTTTAGCCATCTATCACGCAGCATTTTAATTATTAAGGACGTCATACCAGTGGCAAATAAAGAAACAGAAGTTAGGCAGAACTATAAATCCTTTCACCCGATCACTACGCGCTGGCGCGACAATGATCTTTATGGCCACGTGAATAACGTGGTGTACTACAGCTATTTCGATAGTGCCGCAAATGCATATCTTATCGAGGAAGGCGGTCTAGATATTCACAATGGATCAACGATCGCCTATGTCGTTAACTCGCACTGTAACTACCACAGTGCGATCGCATATCCAGAAAAGATTGAAGCTGGCTTACGTGTCGACAAGCTAGGCACCAGCTCCGTAACTTATGGAATTGCTATTTTCCGCGAAAAAGAAAATCAAGCAGCCGCAAATGGCCAATTCATCCACGTCTTTGTCGATAGAGAAAGCGGCAAGCCTGTCCCGATCCCAGACAAAATACGCACTGCGCTAGAGGCTATTCTAGTAACTCGAATGGCAAAGTTCGTCTAAGCAAACTCAACTTCATGAAAGTGAGGGTTTTCATCCAGAGCCCTCATGCGTTTCACAGTGTCTAAAATTACAAGGTTTTCTTGCGTTTCCATACGCAACTTCACGCATTCATTTCGGTGCTGATCATAAGCGGTATCGACCACAACGCCCTCCACCACTTCTGCATCCTTGAGAAACAACTGAACGCGTAATTTATAAGTACAAGCAATTTCAATGTAATCGTATTGTTGGCAGGAAATCATTGAGACTCTCCATAAACTACTATCAACTTGATTTTATCCATTCTCAGCCAATCGCTGAAAGAACACCCCGGTAAATGCATCAGCAGGAAAAAAGGTTTCAACCTTAATCTCTTCAGCGGTGATATCTTGTGCAGTACCAAAAGATGAGATCATGCTAAAGGTTTTAAGCGTCACGTCACCAACGGTCATGTGCATTGGTAAAATCGGAGCAATCGGAGTGGGATTTCCGAGCAGCCCTATTTTATCTTCGTAATGAAAATCGGCAGCAATTTCCTTATGCAAGGCTGCTAGATAGTCATTCTCTGGATCTGCACTCAACTCACGTTGTAATAGCTGCATCATGTGCATTGCCATCTCATCCCAATTCGAGATAAACGGACGCATTCCATGCTCTGAGAAGGTCATGCGATACACATTTTTATCACCGCTCGGATCGACCTTTTGCCATACATCTTCGACCTCTCCCAACAAGCCAACTAAACGCAGAGACGCGTCATTAGCCATCAGCAGATTCCAGTTTCTGTCTGCAACAATTGCGGGGTAAGGTTCATGATGCTTCAGGTTCATTGGTAAGGCATCTTGCACCATACTCATCTCATCATTTTTAAAAAACATGCGGGTTCATTGAGCATTCAGATTACCACGACTGAATGGCCATCTAACAATTACCTCTGAGGTAATTGTTTATATTCTTTACCTAGCCAACACTGATTATGCGTTTTCAAACCTTCAACACGAGGAAGCCATTATGAGTGAAACACTAACCCAAGCGCGACAGCGGTAGTCAAACAACAGCGTTCATCAATTCGTAAGCCATTTCTCTGGATAACACTGACGAGCTTTTCTGTGTTTAGCATCTGGGTCATGCTCCAAGTAGGTTACTTCGGTGTATGGGAAGCGGGCTTTGTATCAAGCGGAAGCCTGCAAATATTGCTCGACTTGGTGATTGGCTGTTTCTTGATATGTAGCTGGATGATTAGTGACGCAAAAGCCCGGGGTATCAATCCTATGCCTTGGGTCATCGCGGTTTGTACGACCGGCACGATAGCAGCACTGGCTTACTTACTCGCCCCAGAATATCAGTTAGATCAGTCTGAAGCGGTGACACAGTCTTCATAGCTAGTGCCGTGGAATAGGAGAAATCAGATGAACGCCATCACTATTCTTTTGGTACTCGTAGGGCTCATTAATCTTGCTCCAATATTAGGTTTATTGGGTGCTGCAAAGCTCAATGATGCCTATGCAATCAAGCTTGTATCAAACGATCTAATACTTCTTATGCGACATCGGGCTTTACTGTTCGGGATACTAGGTGGCTTCATCTTATACGCTGCTTTCGAACCAAAATATCAGAGTGCAGCGATGTTGATGGCATTAATCAGCATGGCTGGTTTTTTGGTACTTATGCTGGGTGGAGGTGAATATAACGCAGCCTTAAAGAAAGTCATGTTGATTGATATCGTTGGGATCGTGTTGCTTGGTATCGCGGCGATCTTAAAGTTCAAACCAGCGTAATCAGCTATTTCACCATATTTCGAGCCGTTGCAAACCGTTACATACGCTGTTTCTTTTTTGACTACGCTTAGGGCGTCACACAAAGAGGAACGCCTATGAAGCGTCAACTTATCAGCCTTGTTGGCTTACTTGCTTTGAGTTTCAACTCTGTCGGAGAAGAAGACTTTAGTGTCAATATTACAGTGAGCGGCGCATCGCCTAATCAAGGCTCCGCAATACTCTCATTGTTTGAATCAAGTTCTGATCATTTGAGAAAACCTCTCATGTCCTTGCGACAAGAGGTCGATGAAAACGGCAAGGTACAGTTTCAATTGTCAGGCATGGAAAACCACTTCTATTCGGTTAGTGTTTTCTACGACAAAGACGGCAATGGGCAACTTAGCACCGGCTTTGCCGGCGTACCGATCGAACCCATTGGCTTCTCGAATAACGCGAAAGGACAATCTGGCCCTCCCTCCTTTAACCAAGCTAAATTCAATCCAGTATTATCAAGGGACCTAGAAATAAAACTTAGCAGTGTGCTTTCTGAGACCTAACAACTATTCAAAGAAATTCTTATCAAAAAGACAGTTAATTATTAACTGTCTTTTTGATTAATGTGTTCCATCCTAACTATCGTTGCCACTTTTTGGTACCTAAATTGGAGAGTCCAATGCAAATTGAGTACTAAGCGTTTGTATCGCCAAGCAATCAGAACGAGTAGCAAAAACGGTTATAGAAGCTATTAAGTCTAGGAGATTAACGGGTAAGGAATAGGCGACTTATGTTACGCCGCGTAAGATTGCCCACCAGCGACCAAAACGTAACAAACTAGCGAGCGTACCAGCGACATAGGTCCATGCAGCCGCTCTAAGCACTTCTCGAACCGCCTCAACTTGATCATCGGTAATATACTCACCGTCAATTAGAATCGGCAAAGCTTTATTAAAGCTAGCGTCAAACTCTAGAGGCAACACTAATAACTGAATGAAAACAGAAGAGAGCATCGCGATGACGCCAACGGCCGCTATCAACAAGCCACTTTGAGGCACCTTCAACACCGCAGCGACGGCAGGTGCCGCCATCAAAATAAATATAGCAACGCGCTCAACTGTTATTGCCGCAGGGGTTAAGCGCTTTCGTAGTCGAGCAATCGGTTCATTTCGGTGAAACTGAATGGCGTGCCCTACTTCGTGCGCAGCGACTGCAATCGCGGACAATGACTTCCCTTGAAAGTGCGGTGCAGTAAGGCGAACCATCTTGTCGTTATCATCGTAATGATCACCGAGTTCAGTTTGCTCAACTTTTACGTCACCCAATCCAAAACGCTTAATAAGGTGATCAGCCAACTCTCCACCAGTACCAGGCATAGTTGGAATGTTTTTACCATGCTTCGCCAATACGCGCTTCACCCAAAGACTAGGACCTAGCACGATCGCAACCACAATCAGAATTAAGACTACATACATACAACAAGTTCGTATTAATCAATACACACTGTATACAGAGCTTAACAGCGAGTGGATTAAAAGGTAATGGCTACCGAAACATTGATGAATACAACGCGAACATCCCGGGCGAGGCATTGAGCAATGCTCAAAGTTATGTCAAACCACGCACAGCCTTAAAAAACAAAACGCCCGATGAAATTCATCAGGCGTTTTAAGAGAAATAAGTGTCGACTTATTTCAGGACAAGACAGTTACGTTAAAGCAGCTTAGATAGACGCTCAGAAATCATGGCTTCGGCATCCGCCATAATTCCTGAGATAAGCTCTTCACAGGTCGGAATATCATTAATTAAACCTGCAACCATCCCGCATGACCAGGCACCCGCATCAACTGTGCCTTCCATCATGACTTGCGGATAAACGCCTACTACTTCGTCGGCAATATCTTCAAATTTAAGATCAGCACCTAGCTTCGCTTCGGTTTCTAAGATCTTTTCTACCGCTGGATTTACGAGCACACGCTCTGTATTCCTGAGCGAGCGCATGACCAATCGCGTATCAAGCTCTGTCGCAGCAACAATCGCTTGCTTAACATTCTCATGCACCGGTGCTTCTTTTGTTGCAATAAAACGTGTGCCCATGTTCATGCCCTCAGCACCCATAGCCAATGATGCAACCAAAGAGCGTGCGTCGGCCATTCCGCCGGAAGACAGGAATGGGATTTCGAGTTCATCGTGCGCTCTAGGCAACAGAATCATATTCGGGATGTCATCTTCCCCTGGGTGACCGCCACACTCGAAACCATCGACCGATACAGCATCACAACCAATAGACTGAGCTTTTAAAGCATGACGCACTGAGGTGCATTTATGTACGACTTTGATACCCGCATCTTTTAGCATCGGCATGTACTGAGCGGGGCTACGTCCAGCTGTTTCAACGACTTTAACGCCGCCCTTAATGATCGCATCAATATAACCCGGATAATCTGGTGAGCTAACCGTAGGCAAAAAGGTTAAGTTAACTGCGAATGGTTTGTCTGTTAGGTCATTACACTTTGCGATTTCGTTCGCTAAATCGGCAGCAGAGCGTTGTGTTAAACCCGTGATAGTTCCAAGGCCACCGGCGTTAGATACAGCCGCTGCTAACTCTGCAAAACCGACGTAATGCATGCCGCCCTGCATAATCGGATGTTCAACACCGAGCAATTCTGTAATTTTCGTTTTCATATTCATTCTCTATACGCAACGCACAAGGCGTCGCTAACTAGTGGAAGCGTTCGACCATATACAAGGCCAACTCGCGAAACATAGTCAATGCTGTATGCATCGACTACTTGTTGAATTCTGGTTTACGTCCATTTGCAAAGGCATCAACGCCCTCCCTGCCGTCAGGCGAAGCAGAGTTAGATGCTAGCGCTAAACCTTCTAGATGCATTTGGGACTCGAGCGTTTCGTTATACGTATTACGAAGCAAGCGTTTCGCATCACCCAAGGCTTTACTCGGACCACGCGCTAATTTATCCGCTAGCGACGTAAGTGCTGGCTCGAACTCATCCGATGTCACAACTGTTGTAATCATTCCCCAATCTAATGCTTCTTGCGCGCCCAGCACACGATTCGTAAGAATTAACTCGCGCGCTCGTTTATCTCCGATTAAGCGCGGAAGCGTATAAGTCAGACCACCGTCTGGGCTAAAACCAATACCTACATATGAGGTAGCGAACTTTGCTTTGTCTACCGAAATGATGACATCGCCAAGAAGAGCTAAACTCAAACCGATCCCTGCTGCGGTGCCATTAACACCCACCACAACAGGTTTCTCCATGCGTGCCAACATTGAATAGGCCGAATGCAGAGTGTCTGCAAGCTCTTTAATAGCTTTGTCGATCGAGCTTGAATTGTCTTGCATGTACTTTAGATCACCACCGCCCGAAAACAGCTTTCCCGAACCAGTTATCACAACAACGCGCACGGACTCAGCATACATACAATCTCGAACAACACTCTCAAACTCTTTCGCCAGCTCAAGATTAAAGGTATTTCCAGCATCGGGCCTTTGAAGACAAATTGTCGCGACAGCGCCACTAACGGTAAAGCTCAGGTTTTGATACGTCATAGGATTCTCATATTTATTGTTTTAACAAGGCAATAATTGACCTTAGTGACCTCATTCAAACACATTATTGGCTGCCTTTGCATGTTCTAACATCGCGCTGCAGCAGTGATAGTAGGCCATGCCGTAATGGGTCAACTTAAGAGGTCTTCTGATGCGCTCCACGAGCTTTACGCCCGTATATGCCTCAAGCGCTTTAATGCGCCTGTGATAGGTTGATGAGGAGATACCAGTAAGCTTCGATGCTCGAGGTATTCCGCCATATTCAACGAGACATGCAGACGCAGCCTTATGGTTAAGCAACAAGGAGATCGACGCGTAATCATTGATGTTTTTCATCTCATAATCTTAAGTCGATACAATCTTATCAAGGTATTGAAAAAGTTTACGCGCCCCTCTCAATCGCGTTCATACAACGCAGGCTTATTCATTTTATTGTCATACCCGAGCAAGTTTTTTCAGAAACACTGTCATGTAAACGTTTATATGATGTCATCATAAAAACATCAATACCCAAACTTTATGACCACGCCACAACACCATTACAAAGGCCGATTTCGAAATAACACCATTACAAGAAATCTGCATACCAAGCTCAGCAATATTATTAGATGGAAATTACACGCGCCCAAAGTCATACCAAAACAATTACCGATTGTATCAGTTGATGACATTAAGAACCGCGGTGAAGGAACCACATGGATTGGGCATGCCACTTTCTGATCAGTATTAACGGCAAGCATATTCTGACCGACCCAGTATTCTCTGATCGCGCATCCCCTTCCCAAGTCGTCGGTCCAAAACGCGCGACACCACCAGCATGTGCTATTAAAGATTTACCTCCAATCGACTACGTTGTTCTCTCGCATGATCACTACGACCATCTTGATGAAAACTCAGTACTTGAGCTCAACGAACACTTCAAACCACAGTTCATCCTCCCGCTTAAATGTGGGGTTTGGTTCGACAAACGCGGCATCCACAATTGGGTTGAATTAGATTAGTGGCAATCTACCAAGATATGGGATATTGAATTTCATTGTGTACCGACACAACACTTTATTGGACGAGGATTAAAGCCTAACCCTACCCTCTGGGCGGGCTGGGTTATTGAATCTAACCCTCTATCTAATGAAACTCCTCATAAAATTTTCTTCGCCGGAGATACGGGATATTCCAAAGACTTTAAAGATATAGGTAATGAGCATGGTCCTATTGATCTCGCGCTCATTCCTATTGGCGCATACGAACCCCGATGGTTTATTAAGGAAGTGCAAGTTAATCCTGAAGAAGCCGTTCGCATTCATTTAGACGTTAAGTCTAAACAATCTATTAGCATGCATTGGGGGAGTTTTATTCTTACTGATGAGCCAATGAATGAGCCACCGATCCAACTTACGAAGGCCCTCAACAAACACAAGGTCGATCATGATGTATTTGTGACAATACAACATGGCTCTCATCATCCTCTCTCGCCCATCATCTGATACCAAACATAGGAAATCTAATGCCAAGCACATTCAACCTTGAAGAACTCATCGAACGCTTTAATGACGATTTTTCTAGCCAACGCCTTGACCAAGTAATGAGTTACTTCGCTGAACAGTCAGAATTTAAAGATCTCAACGGAAAAACAGCAAAGGGAAAGAACGCTATTAAAAAAGCTTTTCAACGTCTTTTTGATGGCGCTTATGGCGAGGTCACATTTATCCCAAAAAACATGATTGTCGACCAGGAAAAACGACAGGCCAGTTTTGTGTGGACATGCCAGCATGAAATGCTTTCTAGTGCGAGTCTCAACCTTCCCAATAAATTCTTGTTTAAAGCGCTTAAAATGCGCAACGGAAGTGCCTTTTTCTGGCATGGCGTTGATTACTTCATCTTTGATGAGGAACTTAAAATCATAAGTAAACAGACCTACGGCAAAGCGGCTTTCGCGCAGTTTATAAAGGGCACTTCTCAAATAAATAATGCTACGAGCGCTAAAAATCTTCTTTTTGGTAGCACTAGATGGCAGATATTGACGAGCTTATGGCGTGACATAGTGTTCTAAATTGTCTGATTAAGACATGTAATAGACACTCCAAGCGAAGCACCAAAAAAGAATAGTAATGGAGCTAATATGTCAGACGACTTAACCCAACTCAACAAAGAAGCTATCGCGTCAGCTCAAAAATACATGGGCAAAATAAGCTGGCTTACCGTCATATATACTTTTAGCGTTGTGATCGGAACAATTGCGTTTCTCTACTTCTATTCGCAAGGTGATATTCCTCTTATTCCTGCGATCGTTGGTCTAGCAGCTTTGACTTATTTTTCTTATAGCGCACTGCACGAAGCGGCGCATGGGAACATTAACGGGAATAACAAAAAGCTTCAGTGGCTCAATGATCTATGCGGTTACCTCGCCGCACCACTTATTTCAGTGCCATACGCGTCGCACAGATATGAGCACATGAATCATCATCGACATACTAACCAAGCTGACAAGGACCCTGACTTTGTCATCAGCGGCATGCAACATGGCTTTGTATCGTTCATTAAAACCGTTCTAGTTTTTATTTGGATGCAAATCACTTACTTCGCGCGCGTAAAGTGGGATACAGCACCAACAAAAGAGCGCGCAATTTATTGCGCGGAGCTTATGTTTAGCCTTGGTTGGAGAGTTGCCTTACTCGCCTATGCGCCAAGTATAGAATTAGCGTTGGTCTTGGTTCTAGGTTTCCTGTTAGGTGGTACGTTCACGGCCTACTGGTTCGCTTACAGACCACATATCCCTTATCAAGAAACGGCGCGTTATCGCAATACCAATAACTTAATTGTTCCAGTTTGGCTGAAGCCTTTTGAATGGATCTGGGTTGGTCAAAACCTGCACGCTATTCATCACTTGTTTCCTCGCGTGCCTTTTTACAAGTACCACGCGCTTTATAGTGATATCGAGCCTATATTGCGAAAACAAGGTACGCCTATCCTCGGCGTATTCAGTAGAAAACCTGTGTAAGAACGAAAAAAGACATAAAAAAAGCAGCCAATTGGCTGCTTTTTCGTTTACTCAACGACGTAAGATCTAGTTCTAGGCAAAGTCGTTGCTTAAACGCGCTTTCGGATACGAGCTAGACCAAGAAGCCCCAAACCTAAGAGCGCTAACGTGCGAGGTTCTGGAACAGCAGTCACTCTTAAACCTGCTAAAGCGAAGTCTTGATCAGAGTCGTCACCAGCACCCTGAGGTACAGTGAATTGGATCCAAGACGTACGATCTGTGCTATCAAAGCCAGTCAGAATGCTTAAGAAGCCAGCACCACCAGCACTACCAGGACCTGCAGGAATAAATGGCGAATCAGCATATGGGCCAGGCTTCAAACGATAACCAAGATATTCGTTATTAAACAAATCCAACACCAAGGCCACCGATTGCACCCGGACCCTCGTTGCCATTAAACGTAAAAGTGCCAACGTTTGCTCTTAGTGTGACATCGCCAATTCCTGCAACATCATTTGTATATGTTTCTTCACCATTTACACCAGCCCATTCAGTTGACGTAAAATCGATCAAAACAGCCTGCGCAGGTAAAGCAACCGCTAGTAAAGCTGGAGCTAAAAGCGCTTTCATTCTGTTTATCATGTCTTAAGCAACCTTTGTAAGGCTTACATTTTGTAAGCTGTTGAATTTAATAGAATTCAATATTGTAAGGAATTCTTGGTTTTTTCTAAGCATTATTGAACTCAAATATGGGCTCTAAAGGATCAACATTATAAGCTGCAAGAAGAGAATTAACTGCACTAAATCGAGACTCAGCGCTAGCAAAATTCATGAAAAGTAAGTCATGCTTTCATCGCTTAAAACTTCTGCTGCTAGACAAAAGCAGAAGTTTTGCTTTAAGGGAAAGTACTGTATATCTTGCGAGCATCGCTAGTGAAAAACAGAACTTTTCAGGACACCCCTCGGGAAATAGAGGAGTATTCTTTGTGACGCTATAGTCCTAGATGTACTTATGAGAGTGATACAAAACAGAATAATGTCCTCCACCTAAATAAAGGTGGAGGACAATAGGTTATTTACAGGGATGTTTTGCGCCTTGTATAGACTAAACCCGCCAACCCCAGCATCAATAGAGACAACGAAGCTGGCTCAGAAACTGCCACTTGCTTATCTCTAATCAATACAATTCCCGCGGTACCAAAAGCCGGATTAGGGTCTAACAAATCTCTAAACTTTTGAACTGTTTCTGTGTTAGTTTCTGGAACAAGGTGGTTAGTAAACTCAGTGCTGAGGGTTAGAAAGTTAACCAAACCGTTATCATTCGAGTCAAGTCCAAAACGAGCGGAGGTCAAGCTTAAGCCTGTGTAATCGTCTGTTTTATCCACACCGTTACCGGTTTGAATACTGTCTTCGTAAGTAGTCCAACCAAAGAGATCACCAAATACTCTAACGAAGTCGATGCCATCATTAAAAACAGCACCGTTGAAATGCCCATAAATACTACTAGTTTCTTCGTCATCACTCCATGAGACAGTAGGAAAGAAATCGCTAAGCAGATCAGCTACATCTTTGTTACTCGCTACACGCCAACCCATAGGCTGATATGTTGTGAGCGCATCTGAGACATTCATTCCTACTGTAGATGTCCATTGGAGCCATTGCTTTCCTGTTACAGAGTTTGATACAACATCTCCGCTTAAGCTGTAGTCAGTGATAGGACCCGCTTGTGATGTTGCACTAAAGCATAGTGCGGCAACAGCAAGTATTTTTCGAATTTGAGTTTTCATGTGTACTACCTTATCAATTCCATATGGTTTATTTGTACAGTGCTGAATCGGCACCGGTGTTTTTATTAGGGGGCCGGAGATTATCATTCATTCAGTAGGAGCGACGTGATGAACTATGCAGGATTGGGAAATGATCAAGTTTTTATATGGGCAGTGTTATACACAGAACAGAAGAGTACTCCTTTATAAAGTAAGCGATTTAGACGCGCTTATTATTAATCGGCAGTGATGGTAAACGATATACTTGTTTACAACTTTACTAAGTTAATAACCAATAAAAGCCTCTCAACACGAATACCGTAACGTCCGCTTGCCTCTTTTAGCCAACGTACAGCACCAACTCATATAATATTGTTTTTGTTATTCTTTCTAAGTAAGGATTTTATAACTGAAGAACATCAATTATTTCCCTAATTTACTACATCGCCGAGACAAGATTTACAGCAAGAATTGATCTAGATAACGCATCGGATATATTGAACAGATGCTTATTACTTTTACCAAAATCAATAAACCACTACTCGTGTAAAACTTTTCGACAGTTTGAGAACTACGTTTTTTAGTGCTCTTAAACTATTGCTTTGTGGAATTTGTTGCCGGCATTTCCGTTTAGCTTATTCGTTAAAACAAGAAATAAAAACATGATCAAAAGTAGTACACTGCGCAACCAGACAAAACGGTAAACGAGGATAACGTGCAAGATATTTATATCATCCATGAAAATGAAGAGTGGGTCGTACCACTTCGCGCTGCATTTGCTGAGCGCGGTGTTGAAGCCAAAGAATGGTTTTTAAACCAAGGCGTCATTAACCTTAATGAAACACCACCTGAAGGCATTTACTACAATCGCATGAGTGCGTCTTCGCATACACGTGGGAATCGCTATGCACCAGAGTTAACACGGCTTACCTTAAATTGGCTTACATTGCATAACCGCGAGATCATAAATGGTCCAAGAGCGATATACTATGAAGTGGACAAGTTTTCTCAGTACTGTGCATTGCAAAAGCATGGTATCAAAACGCCGCTTACCCATGCCGTAGTCGGTAAAGAAAACCTGATACAGGCTGCGACAGACTTCGATCAAATCCCGTTTATTATTAAGCCTAATCGCGGCGGTAAAGGCTTAGGCGTAAAACTCATTCATAACATCTCTGACTTAGAAAACTTTATTGAAAGTGATGACTATGAAGAACCCTTGGATGGAACATGGTTGATCCAAGAGTACATAAAGTCAGACCAAACCTTTATTGTTCGTGCTGAATTTGTAGGAGCGAAATTCTTATACACGGTCAAAGTCAAAACTGATGGAGGCTTTGAACTATGTCCGGCGGATGTATGTGATATTTCTGATGCGTTTTGTCCAACCAGCGCCCCTGAGAGCAAGTTTGAATTGATAGATACCTTCGATAATCACTCCCTAATGAATCAGCTCGAAACATTCTTAAGCAAAGAAGAAATTGATATTGCAGGGATAGAATTTATTCAGAACGAAATCGGTGATTTGTTGGTTTACGATATCAACACCAATACAAACTATAATAATGATGCTGAAAAGCGCGCGGGTATCGATCAAAGTGGTATGCAAGCCATTGCAAGCCTGCTCATAGACAAAGCCAAATAAGTCTTCATGTGCATTTATGCCTGCAAGATTATCGACGCAGGCATACCTTCATTCAGACAAGCTTAGCAAGCATCGTCCTCTCTCATGACAACCAGTTCTTGCCCATTAAGTACTTTGACTACAATGGGCCGACAACACACTTGGCAGTCTTCAGTGTATTCGGAGTCTGAATCCATAACGTCTAGCAGTAATTGAATCGGTTCGCCGCAATACGGACAGTAAGTATTCTGCTCTTCCAATGGGTTCATTAATTACTCTCCAATGGTATGCGTCCAGGTTCAATAAATGCTTTATGCACGCGTTTCGTTCCTACAAGCTCAAACAAGTCACCATTAAAGCCTGTCATCTGGCGAGGCACCTTAGCTTGCTTAGCAACCTTTGCGTTAGCAGCAAGATGCAGCTGCTCACCATGCGTTGGAATGACGAGAGAAGGCTGCACCCATCCGTATAAATCAAGCAAATCTTGCTCACTTGGGTGACCACTCGCATGAATCGTTCTAGATGTGTTGTACTTCGTAATCACGGATATCTTTTTCTGTTCCAATTGCTCGATCAAACGATGAATATGCTCTTCATTCCCTGGAATCACAATAGAGCTAAATATCACAGTATCACCCTCTTCCAGCTCAAGATCTCGGAATTGATTCCTTGCCAGTCGTGATAGTGCCGCACGCGGCTCGCCTTGACTGCCTGTCGCGATGATCAATATTTCTTCTGACGGCAAATACCCGATCTGATGCGGAGAATACAACAAGCCATCAAGCTCGCTAGGCCAGTAACCAGCAGCTTTTGCGTGACGATGCATGGTATGAAGAGATCTCCCCAATAAGGCAACATAGCGTCCGGTATCTTTGGCAACCTTAAATAGCGTTATTAAGCGCGCGATGTTACTTCCGAAACACGTCACCAACACTCTACCCGACTGCTCACTGACGTGATCAAATAAGCCTTGATAACATGCGCCCTCGGAAATACTTCTACCAGAACGGTCAGCGTTGGTAGAGTCGCAAACCATTGCAGCAATGTTCTCACTCGCTAATTGCTTAAAAGGTAGCGGGTCAAAGGGCTTGCCTACGACAGGATCAAAATCGATTTTCCAATCACCGGTATGAAAAACTGAACCTACTCTGGTTCTGATCATAAGACTATATGACTCAGGCATTGAGTGCGTTAATGCCAACCACTGAACCTCGAATGGGCCAATCTGCTCTGTCGAACCGTCATCGACGATATGAACAGGTATATCTAATTCTTTGCGCGACTCCGCTAATTTATGACGCAAACATAGGGCGGTGAATCGAGTTGTATACACTGGACATTTGAATCGAGACCATAGATCGACCAACGCTCCGAGATGATCCTCATGCGCATGTGTGATTACGATGCCTGCTAAGGCATCAGCACGCTGTGCAATAAAACTTGGGTCTGCACTTATTCTGTCGAACTTCTTTGTAAGCGCGTCTTCGTCATTCTGCGGATTATTGGCATGAATCGCACTGAGACTCTCGCTAAAACTTACGCCGCAATCAACCATTAACCACGCATCATCATGACTGTAGAGATTCATGTTCATGCCAATTTCTCCAGTTCCACCTAAAGGTAAGTACCAAAATTGGCGATGATTAGCCGCGTATGAATTAGAAATAATCGACTCCTATTTGCAGTTGAGGGTAAGACAAATCACGATTAGGGGGTCTTACGAATCAGACCCTTAGAAAGTTCATGCCTAAGCAATATAGAGAAAGTATAAAAGCTAATTAGCAGTATGAGGAAAAATGTTAGACATATGTCTGAAGACGCGCTCAGCTCGACCACCTTCCGTGATTCTCAAAAATATTCTAGTGTTAGCTCAGTAAGAGTACTCAGATAACTAGATAATTTCTAAGATGTTGAGCTAGCGTTAACTTTACCCAAAAGAATAAACTTAACGCTGCAAGATTTGCCACAGCACTCTCCACCTGATACCTTCACAAGATTAATAATCTGAAATTATCTGGTCCCCTATGAAATCAACTAAACTATTTTCGAACTTGTTGCTTTATATTTTTGTAGCAAGCTTTACATTGATGGGTTGCAGTAGTGGCGGCAATAGCCCGAATGGCAAACGTGTTGTTAGCCTTGAAATTTCTGGAGACAATGAAATAGCCGCTAACTTTAGCACTCAACTTAAAGTCACTGCAATTTACAACGACAAAACTTCAAAAGACGTCACCTCAATAGCAACATGGAGTCAGTCTGGCGAGACGGGGATCATTCAAGTATTGCCCGAAGGCATTGTTGAGGGCCTGGCAACAGGATCTGCAACGGTTACCGTCCGTTATGACGATTCACAAAGCGTGACTAGTGCTAACTTCACAATGAACGTGAACGATTCTAGTGTGACCGGGCTCTTTATTACGCCGATTGTTGACATATTAGGCAGCCCTTACAGGATCCCTAATGGTACGTTTATCAGTGTCGCGGGCCTGGCGAATTTTTCAGACGGTAGACAATTGGTCGATATTACTCGAGACCTCTCTTGGACGGTCGATCAGAGCAATATTGTCACGGTCGAGCCTAAGGATTTTGAGGTTAAACTGACGGGCCAATCTTTGGGGGTTACTACTTTAACTGTGGATGTCAGTGATCCCAGTCAATCAGCACAAACGAATGTGGCCGTGCAACAAATTTTGACGGTTACCGATGCCGTGCTCACCGAGTTATTGATTTCACCAAGCTCTCTTAGCTTACCCAAAGCGATCAATCAACAGCTATCGGTTGCAGGTGTCTACTCGGATAATTCGATCTTAATTGATATCCCTGAAGTAAGCTGGTCGGTTGAAGATGATCGCATTGCTCGCATCTCAGAAGACGGCTTGTTAAGCACATACCTAGATGGCCAAACCAAAGTATTAGTGAGCTTGGATTTGATTCAAGCTGAGGCTGAATTGGTAGTCAATGATGCCACAGTAGAGTCCCTTGTCGTCTCACCAGCTGAGGCTTCTATCGTTGAGGGCAGCAAAATAGATTATAACGCCACGGTAACTTTCTCAGACGGAACCGAAGCCGATTACACTGAAAAGGTCGATTGGTATAGCTCCAATAGCAGCGTAGCCGAGGTATATAATGGCAATACTATAAGAGGCCTGCATGAGGGCCAAGCCGAGATCTTTGCTGTGTTGAAAGTGTCTAGCTCAGCAGACACAAATGAGGTGCTTCAATCTAATCCCAGTGGGCGTCTAGACGTTTTTGAGGCTAGAATCACAGACATCGACGTTGAGACCGTTGACGGCAACCCAGACTTGCCGATGATTGTCTCGAAATCTGAAAGCCTAGTACCGATTGATCAATTGCAGATTGATAACGTTGCCGCTGACTTCAAAGCACAGGCAACGTATGAAGATGGAAGTAGTCAGGATATTACGCTCAGCGACGATACTCATTGGACCATTGTCGATGATCAAGACAATCTAGATAGCAGTATTGCGGTGGTTGCTGATGGACGTGTGATCGGTTTAGGTTCTGGCAATGGTGCTGTGAAGGCTGAGAACGATAATATTCGCGACAGCAGTCCGATAGTTACCACTGGCTGCCCAAGCTTAAAGGTTCTTAATCCTCGCCCAGGTGGCTCAGGCGTAATGTACTTCAGTTGCCCGCTTAGAGATACCGAAGCCACTGATGCTCAAATTAGCTATGGAGCAACCTCCAGAGGCGATGGGATCAGGGGCCCTGAGTTTGACTTCATCACTCACAGCAATGCTAGCGTCGCGGCTGATTACTGCGACAATCTCAATTTAGACGGTCACAACGATTGGGAACTAGCTAGATACTCCGATTTAGTCCGGCTGATATTTTACTATGACTCAAATAACGACTCTGACTACCTATTTTTTACCGAACATAATTGGCCAGCCCAAACCAACTTTTGGATTGCTGATAGATCTGGTAAAGCAATTTCATTAGCCGAAGTCACAACTGAGCCAGTTTCTGCCGTGGGGTCGCTATTGAGTACGTGTGTGAGGATACAACCCAATTAATCCAGCTTGTAAAACTTTCTCAAAGGGGCTGAAGCCCCTTTAAAATGTAGCGTTAAAACGCATGATATTGACGTCAGTGGTTTCCGCGCGCCAGCGATACAATCCCCAGCAAACTCTTGGTTCGACGCTTCATTGAGCTTCTTTGTAAACTTGCCCTCGCTCTGCTCTAGCCCGAATAACACAGACACTAAAAGAAACGTGAAAATAATAAGTGAAGGTTGATCAAAGTTCGTCAAAAAATACCAATATATCCCGAAAAAGCATTATCCCTTCGTCACAAATAAATATGTATATATCGCTGTTATAAATGAACTAAAGTGGAATTGTCTGGATTTGTGGCAACGTAAGCCTTGAAACTAATATTCTAGTTAAAAACTTTTCATAAACACTATTTCTTTCAAATAAAGAGCGCCCCGTACAACAGAATAGCTTCATGGCTCAAACAAAAAGGCTATTGAAATAAAGGCCTTGCAATTGGCCTGTAAAGCGTCTGCGACGAGAGATACGTCCAAAGGAATTTAGTTTTCCAAACGTTATGCAATCAGAAGCGTTTAGCCTCAGTCGTGTGAGCGGTCAGTAACTGAAAATCCTGACTCCATTTTTATTACTTTTGGCTCGTGTAGATTTTTCAATACAAATTTTAAATCTATTTTTTCAACTTGCTGCGTTTGATAAGTTTTATAATAGTATATCCTGTTTTTTGTGTCGGCTACTGAAGTCCAAACGGTGTAGTCGGTGAACAGTTCATCTTGAACCTTCTCACGAATCGAACCTTTTGGAATATCGAAATGATTCAAAAGGTGAAATGCCGAGAATACGGCATCTTCGGCCGTCTCACTCGGCAATACGGAGTTTGCGAATGCTGTTGCTCTCACAAATCTCGAGGGTGACGAGTGATCACCGGGCAGTCCAAAAAGTCCGGTACCCTCCCCAAAAGGCATTACTTTGTGCCGGCCGACAATTTGTGCCCCGCGATTTTCTGCGGTGAGGCCGACGTAGTTGTTCAAATTAGTTAAATGCCAATCAAAAGTGGGATTATTCGTTACTACGTTGACTGTATTGTCGAATATTTTTAAGCCGTCTGCTGTAATTTCGACAACGATCGATTCACCGCTTCGGTCAGTGATTGCATAGTGAAAAGGTGCAAACGAATCAATTTCTTTAATCCATGTGCCGACAATCGTAAGGTTAGGCAGCGCACTTTTAACCTCGTCTACCGTCGCAAATTGACTAAGAATATACGTGCCGAGCTCTTCACTTGAGATGGCCTTTACACGATTAGCCGGTGTAATTTTTTCGTACTCTGCTAAACCGTTAAAGTAAAATGCGCCAAAATAAAGACCTTCCTCATTTATTCCATCAACGACAATGGGTTTATCTAGGGCGTTGGCTCCCACCACGCCATACTTAGTCACATAAGTGCCACCAGTGAGATTCTCGTCCATAATGAGTTTTTCAATTTTTGTGCCTGCTGGAACGACTAGGATATTTGAGTGCACATCGAAACTAAACTCCATTGTACGCGCCGGAACGGCTGTTCCATCAAGTGCCCGCAATATGATTCCGGTACAAGCAAACACACTTGGACAAAGAAAACAGAGCACGACAACCATGATTGTATTTAGTCTAGATCGCATTTTGGTAAGTCCTTTTTATTGTCAGTAAAGTTGATGCCGGATTTATATTTAAATCGAACTACTCTCACAAGCTAGATTTCAAGTGATGCCAGATCTCCTGAAAACTGTATAAAAAGGTCAGCATTAGATACCCTTCTACTCTATTCTGAGGCTAGCATTCCCACTAGAATTACTAAACTCGATATAAACATTTACATTACCTGCCGCAATGGCTTCCGCAATATTTCGATCTGATGAATCGCTACCAAATAAAGCTAAGCCGCCAGGTGTTGGCGTGAAGTTAGCAAAGGGTGTGCAATCGAACTTACCTCCCCCTGACAAATTAGCGGTGCAAGAGCATGTTGCAAAATCACCTACTAATAGATCGGAAGGCTCGCAACTCGGAGTTATAAACGTTACGTAATCACTCGTGACATCAAGATTTACAAAGTCAGACAAATCTAGGGTGCCATCAATATATTTGGCCGTTATGACCGTAGTGCCGGTCTTAACCGTATGCACACGGCCTTCATTACTCGGTGAATTGCTTATAGAAGCAATCTCTTGATTGCTCGATGACCAGACTACCTGGTCTGTCACATTAAGCGTTGTCTGATTCGAATAGTCGAGCATTGCTTCATAATTTGCATCGACCCTAAGTGGCAAGTCGCTATCACCCGGCACGATACGGAGTGCTGTAGGCGTTGCGTTTGTTACGGTGAGTACAGCTATATTGCTATCTACGCCGCCCAATGATGCCGAAATATCAGTAGTATCGGGCAGGAGCCCAGCAAATGTTGGGTCTGAATCCACGCGACCCGGTATGCGTAAATTCAATGTTGCAAGCGTTGTATTCGAACTAGTCCAAGCGACACGATTCGAAACGTCCTGCGAAGTACCGTCGCTATAATCGGCGAAGGCACTAAAAGGTTGTGATTCACCAAGTGGAATAGAGGCGTTTTGTGGATAGACGCGCAGTGTATTGAGTTCGGGCGCGACAACGGTACCCGTCACAGTATCACTTAGACCATTAAGCGCAGCCGTAATATCTGTCTTGCCGGGATTAATCGCTACAGCACGACCACTATTTGCTCCAAAGGTCTCAATTTTTGCCACGGTGTCGTTGGATGAAGACCATACCACCGTATCGGTGATGTCCCTACTTTGCTGATCATTAAATATACCGGTTGCTACGTATTGCCCATCAGTACCACGTACAACTGTTATATTTTCAGGGTTAACCTCGATGCTTTCCAGTTGAATTGGAATAACGTTTAATTCAGCATTCGCGACAGCAGACTGACCGGCGAAACTGAGATTTGCAGAGACAATAACAACGCCTTCGCTTTTCGCCGTAGCTTGGCCTTTCAGTCCAATATCATTTGAAATGAAAGCGAGTTTTGGCTCATCAACCGACCATACCACTTGTTCGGTAACATCTAGATATTCAACAGGGGTCGTTGCAAGTGCAATACTTGCTGAATAATTTTCATTAACACCGATTGGTACGTAGCTGACAGGAGGTGTAATTAAAAACTCTGTAGGTTCTCCAGAAATGACCTCTAGCGAAGCAGTGTCAGAGAAGGAATTAAACTCAGCCGATATTGTTACAAGCCCTGCTAGAATCGCTCGCGCGTTGCCCGGTCGACCAGGAAAGTTTGCAATGTCAGGATCAGAGGACGTCCACTGGGTATCGACTGTCACATCTTGATTAGATCCATCATCAAATTCAACGAAACTTAAAAATTGACGCTCTAAACCTGCTAACGTAATCACTTCCTGTGGCAATACAGAAAAACTTGTGATCACTTTGTCAGTGACAATAAGATTTGCTGTGGCCACCAACTCTTGATATTGGGCTGAAACCGTGAGCTCTCCCGCTTCTAAAGTCTCTAAAAGACCACTTTGGCTAATCGCAGCAAGTGCTGTTTGATCAACACTCCAGACAGAATCTCTTGTTACGTTAAGCTGTGAGCCGTCACTACTAACAACATAGGCTTGATAAACTTGTGAGGTACCTTTGTTTAGAGTCGTTTGCAACGGAACGATTGTCAGTTGTCTATTTATATTACTTGAACTGGCAAAAATGGGATTGTCATCAGTGCATCCCATCAAAACACTGAATGCCACGAATAAGATAAGTTTCATTAAGGGGCTCATTCTGCACCTAGCTCCGTTCGATAGAATTCCAATTTAATTCTTCTATTAGCGAGATCGCTATCCTCTCCCTTGCTATTACGAAGTGCCTCGCGCTCTCCACGCCCGAGAATCGCTACACGTTCGGCCGAAACCCCTTTGTCAAGGAAGTATTGTTTGGCTTCAATGGCGCGCTTTTTGGCGAGTTTTTCATTAAAAGAAGCAGAGCCTTTACTATCTGTATAACCAATAATGCGGACCGAGTACTGCGTGTTTTTCTTCAAGAATTCAGCTGCATTAAAATCAGGGTGTTCAACAATATCGTCTATACCAAATTTGGCGAAGTTAAAAGACAAATTGATATTGAAACGGTATTGAGGACAACCCGCCTCGTTGACGGGCACATTAATCAAGGTGTCGGGACAGCGGTCAAGGTTTCGTGTGACACCGTCAAAGTCCTCATCAACATAATTGCTTCGAGAGGGGGAATCAAAATGGTAACTTAGGCCTGCTAAAACGCTTAGAGCGCCTCTATCTTTCACGATAGTTAAACCGGAATCCTGCAAAAAGCTACTGTCAATGTTATACATGTCATATCGCGCGGTAAGATCGAGCGACAACGACTCGCTTAATGGGATATCAGCACCCGCTTGTAATGTAAACACAACAGACTGCCCATTGCGGTCAATTGAATCCAGCTTAGCCGATGGTGAATCATCGAGATACATAAATGCATATCCGACGCCGGCACCGATAAAGGGTTGAATCGCAGAATCCTCCAATTCAGCCGAGTGGACGATACCCAGCCCCGGGATAATAACTTTTCGGTCAGTATACTGTAGCCACGCGAAATCTAGATAGGTATCAAAGTAATCACTGTATTGGCTGTTGAACATTGCAGTGGTGTTTATAATAAAACCATCATTGCCCGGATCAAGCGCATCACTGGATCCGCCATTTATATCACTAAGGTCTTCAATTGCTCGCGAATAGCCAGCTTTGAGCGAGATCTTATCTGTTTCAAGCGCAAACAATGAATTAGGCAGAAAGCCGACTACAAAAACAAAATGATAAGAAAGAATTTTCTTTAGCAACACGTCCATATCCGAAATATTAAAGGTTAGATTCACTCATCACATTGCAAATTCTTGTACACATTCAATGTTGATATCCAGTTCTTTATTCAGAATCTGAGTTTTTATAACGATTCAAGTTTAGATCAGCTAGCACAACATGCAAACTAAAATCGAAGAGTTAAGATGCAGTGCGTATTACCCGAGCACACACCGCAGAAAAGATATTATAAGCCCGATTTCTAAACAAAATGCTCTCGAAGAAAAAGGTATCCAATGTATGTCATGATCGCTGTCCACTACTCACATGACAATAACTACCTACTTTCAGGGAATTCAAGAAATAGCATTGTTAAAACCAAAATACATATGTCGTTTAATATCTGTCTAAAAGATAAACGAAGGCATCATATTCAGAAAAAACTGGATGCTGTTCAAGTAGGGCTTTAAGGCATAACATAACTGTGTCTACTGTTGCCTAGCTTCACGATTAATAAGTAGCTTCTGGATGACGCTGTCGAGAACAGCACTTGAGAACAAGCCCACGACTTAATTTGTTGGGTTGATTCGCTATACAGTAAAAGGGTAAAGGTCATTCATTGCGCGAAAATATCAAAATAAAATACAACTTGGGCAAAGAATGGGCACCCGGCTCGAAAACGAAAAAAGGCTTACAAATTTAAAACCTGTAAGCCTTTAATATTTCCTAGAAAATATTGGTACGACCGAGTGGATTCGAACCACCGACCCCCACCATGTCAAGGTGGTGCTCTAACCAACTGAGCTACGGTCGTATAAAACTTTTTTCTCGACTCGAGAACGGCGCGTAATTTAACAAAGCCGTGTATCGGACGCAAGAAGAAATCACGATTTAATTCTTACTTACAAATCTCCTTAAACTTCGGCGTGTTTAGACTTAGAAGTTCGCTTCTTAAACCTCACTAAAACTGATAAATTAAACCGAGCATTGCACTTGAGGCATCTTGATCATAAAAATCAATATTCGAATCGGATTCTGCTGCAGCAACGGAGCCAAACACAGACAGATCTTTGTACCCAAACAGTTGACCATATGTGAGCACTAAACTAGCCCCAATAGTATCAACCTCTTCTTTCTTTCCATATATTGGATTGAGCTCGTCGTAGTCAGAGCTTGAATAAAACAGTGTACCCACGAATGACCAAGTCGATCGAGTATAAAAGTATGCGAGCGTCGCTCCCATTCGATCTCTAGCACGCGCCTTACCGTCTAGATCAAAACGATCAAAATTTAACTCAGGAACAACCAAGTGGCCTTTGCTAATTCTGAACAAGTAGCTCACAGTGACCTCGGTTTGTGTTCCTTCTCGATTAAGAAGCGTTTGCTCATCGGCAGTAATTACATTATTTGTAACCAAATCGGCGCCGGCATTTTCTTCATCTAATTCGATCTCACGAGAACTTACCTCCAGACCTAATCCCGTGCCTAATACGTTTTGCCAACCAAGTCGCGCGCCTGTAGAAGATCGATCAGTGCGCGCTCTTGCTACATTCGCAACATAAGGGTCCGCATAGACTTCAGTTGGTAACGCACTAAAAAGAAACGCACCATAAACGATACCTTTTTTAGAAAGCTCTTGTTTCACTCCCAATTGGAATGCCAAGTCGTAACGTACTAAGTCTTCCAGTGCGACACCCAAATAGGCCTGTGTGCGGGATTCAGCAAAGGTGTAATTCACCTCACCAGTAATGAAAGGAGCCACACTCGATTCTGTTTCCGGATCTGCATTAATGCTTTTAATTGTTTGGTCACTTAACTTGCCACTCGTGCCCGCAACTAAGTTACTTGAATACTCAACAGCAGAAGCACCACCCACGACTGAACCACTAAAGCCAGACTCTTTAGGGATTGGTTTTAATGGCGCAGAATGCAAAAGTGTACTGAAGGCAAAACTACCGATCAGAGCGATCGCAGAATAGACATGATTCATATTACTTTCCCTGACAATAATTGTTAGTGCGGCCAATATACAGCTCAAAATATAATAGTTGAGATCTTATTGGTTTACCAAATTCATGGCCTGAAACTAGCGACGCCGCAAGCAAGAACCTGTAAAAGGCTCACTCGCGGCGTTTTAAGATGAGATGAAGTTTGTAAGAAAAAGCCCATATCAAGAAAGATATGGCAGGCTATCTAACTTAAACCTTGTAGAAGTCTCTATACCACTCAACAAAGTTCGCAACACCCTCTTCTAAGGGCGTTGACGGCTTGTAATCAACATCTTTGATTAATGCATCGACATTGGCGTAGGTTGCAAGTACATCACCCGGCTGCATTGGAAGAAGATTTTTCTCTGCTTTCTTACCAACGTTTTCTTCGATCAACTCTATATAACGGAGCAATTCACATGGATTATTGCTACCAATGTTATAGATGCGATAAGGCGCTCTAGATGTGGCTGAATCAGGATCTACTCCAGACCAATCGGGATTTGAAGCAGCAGTATTGTCTAAGGTACGAATAACGCCCTCGACAATATCGTCAATATAGGTGAAGTCACGCTGATGCTTACCATAATTAAATACGTCGATAGGTTTCCCTTCGATAATATTCTTAGTAAACATAAACAAGGCCATGTCAGGTCGTCCCCAAGGGCCATATACCGTGAAAAACCGTAAGCCAGTCGTCGGCAATCCGAACAAATGACTATACGTGTGTGCCATCAATTCATTCGACTTCTTAGACGCAGCATACAGGCTTACTGGATGGTCGACATTGTCATGCACAGAAAACGGCATACTTTCATTAGCACCATATACGGAACTACTTGATGCATAAACAAGATGCTCAACTTCGTGATGACGACAACCTTCAAGAATATTCGTGAATCCAACGATATTCGCATCGATATAAGCTTGCGGATTCTCGAGCGAATAACGAACACCAGCCTGCGCAGCTAAGTTCACGACTCTTTGTGGTTTATGCTCAGCAAAGACCCGCTCAACTTCAACGCGACCTTCGAGAGAAACACGTTCTTCAGTAAAGTTTGGGTGATCTTTAATTCTCGCGAGTCGTGCTTCCTTTAAACTCGGATCATAATAATCGTTGACGTTATCTAATCCGATGACGGTATCGCCGCGATCTAACAAACGTATCGCTAAGGCATTACCGATAAAACCCGCCGTCCCTGTAATTAATACTTTCACACTCAAACCTACTATCTATTAAGTTATAAAACCGTTAAGCACCAAAGTGCTGATTAAAAGTCGATACCCGTGGAGATAAACGCGCCACTCAAATCGGCATCGACGTCAATATCATTAACATCTTCTACTTGAATCATCATTGAGCGATACCCTGCCTCAACAAACAACAGGCTAATGTCGTAACGAATACCTGCTTTCGCATCCATCACTTTATCGCCAGAGTAGCTAATACCAGACACTTGAGCACCAAAACTCAACCCGGTTAACGGCAACTCAACACTTGCAGCGACATATGCCATTGGAATGGGATCATCGATCTTCGTTTCACTAACACTACCTGTGCCAACGTCCTCGATTCTTAACTGACCATCAAATAGTTTGACGTCTAAACCAAGATCTAAATTCACGTAATTGTCTAAGACTTCGTAATAAAGAATCGCAGATGAATGCGTCAAATCTAAATCTGTTTTTGCATCACCATCAAACGTTACGCCGTCAAAATTCACACTCAAGCTGCCGTTCGCAGATTCATCTAAATCGATGTGCTTGATTTTAACGTTAGGAAGAATTGGGACTGGGTGTTCAATCGCAGCAGAGAACTCTACAAAATCAGAGTCGTCAAAATTCAAATCGTCTTGTAAATCAATTTTCTGTGCTGACGCCACACGATCATTTACATCACCACCATAACCCGCGTTCCAGTATGACACGGAGACTTCACCGCCAATAACATCGGCAGAGGCAGAGCTTGCTGCAAGTGAAGCACCAAGCACCGCTGCTGGTAATAAAGATTTACGAGAGAACAATGACGAGTTTTTCATAGGAATTCCTTAAGGTGTTTCTATATTTAACACCTTAAGCTTAGACACTATTTTAAAATTCGATACCTATTCGACGACCAACTTCTTCGTAGGTTTCGATCACGCTTCCCAAACCTTGACGAAATCGATCTTTATCCATTTTATTTAGCGTTTCAGCATCCCAAATACGACAGCCATCCGGGCTAAACTCATCACCTAGAACAATGCGACCTTCAAACAAACCAAACTCAAGTTTGTAGTCTACTAAGATCATACCGCCCGACTTAAACAGCTCAGACAATACTGTGTTGACTGCTAATGTCAGCCGTTTCATGTCAGCAAGCTGGTCTTCAGTCGCCCAACCAAATGTGACACACAATGAAGTGTTCACCATTGGGTCATGCAAAGCGTCGTTTTTCAAAAACAATTCAAAGGTAGGAGGATTTAGCTCAGCACCCTCATCTACACCAAGTCGACGAACAAGACTTCCAGCGGCACGGTTACGCACAACGCATTCAACAGGCAGCATTTCGAGATTTTTTACCAAACTCTCATTGTCATTGAGCAACGACTCAAAATGGGTTTCGATACCTGCTTCAGATAACTTCTGCATGACAAAAGCGTTGAACTTATTGTTAACCATGCCCTTACGGTCAAGCTGCTCCATTTTTTCACCATCAAATGCAGAGGTGTCATCACGAAATTCCATGACCATAAAATTTGGATCGTCTGTTTTGTAAATAGACTTCGCTTTTCCTGCGTACAATAAATCTTGCTTTTGCATCTCTGCCCTGACCCTATACAAATTAAAAATTTCTATCTATGAAATATGCTCAAAGACGAGTTCAATCAGCTCACGAACGCTTTCTGGCTCTAATCGATCATTCAGCAATTTGGCTCGCACGTGAATGACGTCTTGCTCTTCTGCGTAGAATTTAAGTTCGATATTGCGTTCAGATTTCAACTCTTCGATCGTTGACTCAAAGGTGTACCAGCTTTCGATATCTTCTTGGCTGAGATAGCTAATGGTCACCACACCTTCGTCTTTATCGCGGTATGAAATTAATGCTGAACTTGCATTCAGAGCATCAATCACTTCAACCCACGAACGCGTAAAATTGATTCGCAATTCAAGATATGGATATCCAGCTTCGTCTTCTAGAATTCTGACCAATGATTCATCGCCGATCTCAACCGCATTGAGCGAGTAACGTAAATCGGCTTGATCTCGAGAAGTAATCGACTCGGCCATAAACTCAAGCAAACCGCGTTCAACTCTTGGTGCATGTGGCTGACTTTGCCATACACGACGCATTGTATCCGAGGCATCTGGGAACAAAGCCCGAACTTGTACTTCGGATGTATTTCGACGTATGCCCTGTCGCAAGCGCGTTTGGAAAGCCGTACCCTCGATAACAATCGGCTCGTGACTAGTCGCTTCCAAGGCTTCCATAAAGTTTTGATGAGAACCTTGTTCGTTTAGTTCTTCACTAGAAAAATATCCTGCTGCAACACTTTCCTCATGCGCATCAAAGCCATTTGTCTGCCAGAACGCGTCGATTAAAGTCCACGCCTTACTTGGCGACATGGGCAGTTCTAACCAAACGTCATTATCGTGTGCCACGATAGTGTATGGATCATCGCTTAAACTCGCAGTTGCATCAGGCGGCAGTGGCAACACGTATTTGCCAGGAACAACCAACTCGGAATGCGCTTGCGGTATACGATATCTTTCTTGTAGGAGGTCATCACTCAATGACTCAGGAACGACAAGAGCTTTACCGTCTTCAGCGTCTTTATACTCGCTCGAACGATCACCAATAAAAGCACAGCTCGTTAATGCACAAAAAATGAGAGCCCCGAAAGGAGCCCTATAAAATTGTTTGAATACCATAAAAACTACAATAAGCCTGCGCTATCTAATTCAGCTTTCAACTCTGGCTGCTTGGACTCATCAAGAACCGTTAGCGGGAGTCGTATGCCTGTTTCAGCTAAGCCCATCAAATGCAACGCATACTTCACGGGAATTGGGTTAGATTCAACAAACATCACATCGTGCAAAGACATCAAGCTATCATTCATTGCCTTGACTTGTTCTGCCTCGCCGTTTGCTGCTGCAACACATAGTTCGTGCATTTTCTTTGGCGCAATATTCGCGGTAACAGAAATGTTGCCTTGACCACCGTTCAGAATTAGCTCATAAGCAGTTGGATCATCACCAGAATAAACTGCGAAACCTTCAGGCACGGACTTGATCAGTTCGATCCCTCTCGCCACGTCACCTGTCGCATCTTTGATACCAATAATGTTTTCGACACTAGATAAACGAACCACAGTTTCGTTTGCCATATCGACAGCCGTACGACCCGGAACGTTGTATAAAATTTGAGGGATATCCACTGCTTCTGCGATCGCCTTAAAATGCTGATACAAACCTTCTTGCGTTGGCTTGTTGTAGTAAGGCGTAACAGAGAGACAAGCGTCAGCGCCAACTTGCTTAGCAGCTTTGCTCAACTCGATAGCTTCAAGAGTAGAATTAGCTCCAGTACCCGCGATGATTGGAATGCGACCCGCGGTACGTTTTACAACTCGTTCGATAACTTTGCAGTGCTCTTCAGGACTTAATGTTGCTGATTCACCGGTTGTGCCAACAGCAACAATTGAATCTGTGCCGTTTTCGATGTGAAAATCAACAAGTTGGTCAAGGCGGTCCCAGTCAAGTGAGCCATCACTGTGCATTGGGGTTGCGAGGGCAACAATACTGCCAGTTATCATAGAGTTCTCCGAGCAAACAAGGTCTTGCGCGATAAGAATTTACGCGCGTATTTCCAAGCGCGTATGTTAATGCTCGCAACGATTTTAAACAAGCGGAAACATTGCCCGAAAGCTTGGTAGAACTTACTGATATACCTATACTCTTAATACAACTCTTTTATATGGCGAATTGAATAATAATGAATACAAGCACTCAAGATTCTCACTTAGTAATTTCAAGTATTGGCACTGACCAACCAGGCATCGTAAATCAGCTCGCAAAGGCTTGCGCAGAAGCTCAATGCAATATCGTGGATAGTCGCATGACCGTTCTTGGTGGAGAGTTTGCCGTCATCATGATGATCTCTGGCCAGCCGAACAGCATTACAAAATTAGAAGAGGCCCTTCCTGCACTTTCCGATGAGCTCGGCCTAACAACCACAATAAAACACACGGTGGCACGTCCAAGTGCGCAAGCTTTCTCGTATACCGTAGACGTGGTCGCCCTCGACAACCCTGGAATCGTTCATGAAATCGCGCAGTTTTTCTCATCTGCACAAATCAATATTGATGATCTTTCCACAGGAACATATAGCGCGCCACACACTGGAACCCAAATGTTCAACCTAAATATGCTAATCCGCATTCCTGCCGACACGCATATTGCTAGCTTGCGCGAAAACTTTATCGACTTCTGTGACGACAGAAATCTCGATGCTGTCATCGAACCGCAACGCTAACAAGACTTTGGTAAACGCTTTATAACAAGGAGACTTTTTGTGACTCATCCAACCGTCGGCGAAACCGCGCCAAATTTTTCGCTGAACAATCAAGACGGCGACGTAATTAACTTGTCAGATTACAAAGACAAAAGCGCTGTTGTTGTGTTTTTTTATCCTAAAGCAATGACGCCTGGCTGCACCACACAAGCTTGCGGCATTCGTGACACGAAAGCAGAGTTAGCGGAAAGAGGAGTTGAGGTATTTGGCATTAGCCCAGACCCTGTTGCGCGACTTCCAAAGTTTATCGAAAAGCACGACCTAAACTTCCCTCTCCTTTCAGACGAAGATCACGCCGTAGCGGAACAATATGGCTGCTGGGGATTAAAGAAGTTTATGGGCAAAGAGTTTATGGGGCTCATTCGCACCACCTTCATTATCGGTAAAGATGGCAAACTGTTGAAAGTGATGGATAAGTTTAAAACGAAATCACATCACGAGGATCTGTTAGCAGAATTGGACCAAGTTCTGTAAAACTAATAACGCTATACCTTCTTCGCTTTTGGTATAGCGTTTTACTTCCTTCTAAGCTTCAGCATCCACCCTTGGCCATGCCGTTAAAACTGCCTTAACCAGCGTTGCCAGAGGTATCGCGAAGAACACTCCCCAAAAACCCCACACACCACCGAAAAACAATACAGCGACGATAATGAGAATCGGGTGAAGATTAACCACCTCAGAAAACAGCAAAGGAACTAACACATTACCGTCAATCGCTTGCACTACAAAATATGCGATCAACACGTAGTAAAACTCGTCCGTAAGACCAAATTGAAACAGAGCAATCAAGGCGACCGGGATCGTTACAACTATCGCTCCGATATAGGGAATCAACACCGACAAGCCAACAAGCATTGACAACAACGCTGCGTAATTAAGACCGAAATACTGCAACACAATATAGGTAAAAACGGCGACAACGAAAATCTCTATCGCTTTGCCACGCAGATAGTTAGAAAACTGCTCATTCATTTCGAGCGAGACTCGCTGAATTAGGCCTTTCTTTGACGGGAGCGCTGCATCAATCGACATCAAAATTTTCGTGCGATCTTTCAAGAGAAAAAACACTAAGATCGGAACAACAATGAGATAAATCATCACACTTACAATCACTGGCAGCGTTGATAGTGAATGAGAGAATATCCATTGAACGACCTGCGCTGAGCCTTCCGATAGCTGCTGATATGCGAGCGTTATTTCATCACCTTGGAAGAACGCGGGGAAACGTTCCTGCAGATCATCCCCATAGACACGTAGCGTGCTCACTATTTTGGGAAAATCATTTACCAAAGACTCAAACTGCGAATAAACCAAAGGGAGAACAGCAAATATCAAAGCGAAAATCGCGGACAAAAAGGTACTAAAAACCACTGTCACAGAGAGTAATTGCGGTAGCCCACGTTTGTTCAACCAAGAAACAGCTCCTTGCAATACAAACGCAATGATTATCGATGCTAAAACAGGTGCAAGAATATCGCCCCACAGCAGGATGACACCAAATCCAATGGCAAGTAATGACGCGAGAACAATCGCTTGCTCATCAGAAAAATAACGCTCCACCCAAGATTGTACAATCTTCAACATACGGTTCTATTTATCTCTTTTCGTAATTAAATAAACGTATTCGTCATCAGAATGCGATGTTTCTAGAGCGTGAGGAGTTAGCCCAATAAAGGCTTCAAAATCTCGCACAGACCCGGCATCTGTTGCCATCACCTTGACAGTTTGTCCTGGTGACATTTCATTCAACTTCAATTTCGCGCGCAACAAAGGCATTGGACAAGCCTCTCCTCGCGCATCGACAAGGTGGTCGTAATCGCTCATATTTGTTCTTGGTAATGATATTTTAAGGTTTGCAATAATAAGCTTTCGTGACTAGGAATCAACGTACAGTTACTATAAAGAACACAATAACATTAACACCGAGATCAACTAGCTCAAATGCAGCGCTCTATTTTCTTTGCAGCAATCTTATTCTCACTCTCTGTTCAAGCAAATGAATCCGAGCTTCCAAGCTTTGGAAACGCAAGCTCTACAATCATTTCGATCGAACAGGAACGCAAGTTAGGCACTGCATGGCTATCTGCGCTACGAGGCCAAGTTCGCACCTATGAACAACCTAGCGTCGAGGAATATCTTGAACAACTTGTCTACTCTCTCGCCCCGAACTCTACAGTCGCTGACAAATCATTTCGCTTTGTCGTCCTTAACAGCCCAGAGTTAAACGCGTTCGCGGTACCCGGAAGCGTTATCGGTATCAATGCGGGACTATTTTTACATGCCGCGAATGAACAAGAATTTGCTTCTGTTCTTGCTCACGAATTGGCGCATTTGAGTCAACGCCATTACGCACGACGACTTCAAAAGCAGGAGCTCAGCACCCCGCTAACTCTCGCAGGCATATTGGCAAGCGCTGTAATCGCAGCCACAACTGGCGCCGAGGCAGGAATCGCGACACTTGCATCAACCCAAGCGATGTCTGTAGAAAAAGCACTTAGCTATTCACGCTCGAACGAAGAAGAAGCAGACCGAATTGGCATCGAAACCATGTACAAATCTAATTTCGATCCAAGAGCAATGCCACGCATGTTCGAAACCATGCTCAAAAATGCAAGACTACAAGGCTCTTCACCACCCGAATATCTCTCAACTCACCCCTTATCTGAAAATCGAGTTGCCGATACAAAAAACCGCGCCGAACAATATCCCATCAAGCAATACCGTGATAACTTTCAATTTCATATATCTAAAGCGATCGTCGCAACAGATTTCGCAGAGTCGAAAGAGTCTGCGATCAAATACTATCGATCAACTATAGAAAAAGGTCAGCATAAAAATGTCGATGCGACAAGATTCGCACTGGCGTACGCCTTATTTGATAGCAAACCTAAAGAATCTTTAGAAATACTGACGAAACTACATGCCAAGTATCCAGCACTCCCAGTGATCAGCATATTTTTAGCAGAAGCAGAATATTTTTCTGGGAATGCTGAAGCGTCTATAGCGCGACTTAAAACGCTGCTCGAATTCAATCCGAACAACTATTCTGCCGCGATCTTACTCGCAGAAATTTACGAGCAAGAACAACGCTATTCCGAAGCGGAGACGCTCCTCATCGCACAAAGTAGAACGCGCGCGGATAACCCTGTTATCTGGTATTTACTCGCAGAAATTCACGGACAAGCTGGCAACATTGTCGCCCTGCATCGCGCTCGTGCTGAGTTCTTCCTACTAACTGGCAGACTCAACCAAGCTATAGAGCAACTTCAAATAGGAATTAAGAAGGCGAAGCCAGAAAGCAGATTAGCGAGCATTATGAAACGACAACTCGACTACGCTTACCAGCTAAAAGACAACCCGCCTTTCTAAACAAAAAAGCGGGAATAATTAAGAATCAATGACAGATTGAACAAATCTGTTTTCACTGGATGATAAACATCATCAAGCTTTAAACGATAACATCCTCTCCAGAGGAATTAAGGCTTGCTTGCGCAAGTCATCATCAACAAAAACCTCGCAGCCAGCCCCATCTTTTAAAACGTCACGAATACCTTCCAAGCCATTCATCGCCATCCAAGGGCAATGCGCACAGCTACGACATGTCGCACCACTTCCACCTGTTGGCGCTTCAATGAACATCTTCTCAGGACTAAGCTGCTTCATCTTGTAAAAAATACCGTTATCTGTAGCAACGATAAATTTGTCATTCGGAAGAGTTTGAGACGCTTTAATAAGTTGCGATGTCGAACCAACCGCATCAGCCAGCTCGACCATTGCATCGGGCGACTCAGGGTGAACCAGCACAGCAGCGTCAGGGTGAATTTTTAGCAGATCCTTAATGCCACTTGCGCGAAACTCCTCATGCACGATACATGAACCGTCCCATAGCAACATATCCGCACCAGTTTGTTTTTGAATATACCCACCAAGGTGCTTATCTGGGCCCCAGATTATTTTTTCGCCTTTCCGATCAAGGTGCTCAATAACATCAAGAGCAATGCTCGACGTAACAACCCAATCAGCCCGCGCCTTAACCGCAGCAGAGGTATTTGCATACACGACAACCGTGCGATCGGGGTGCTGATCGCAGAATGCAGAAAACTCCTCAACAGGACAACCAATATCTAATGAACAGGTCGCCTCAAGAGTCGGCATAAATACACGCTTTTCAGGACTTAAGATCTTGGCTGTTTCACCCATAAAGCGCACACCTGCGACGACCACAGATTCAGCTTCGTGCTTCGCGCCAAAGCGTGCCATTTCAAGTGAATCGGACACGCACCCACCGGTTTCCTCAGCTAAGCCTTGAACCAACGGATCCGTGTAATAGTGTGCAATCAACACAGCATTGTTCTGTTTCAACAGCCCTTTTATTTCTGCTGTGAGTTGATCTACCTGTGCTTGATCAATCGCTTGTGGGATTTTTTCGTGCGCTAAATGCTCTTGTACTAGAACGCGGTCTTGAAAGTCACTCATGTATTACATATATCCGGTGGAAATAATCGGCGCATATTATAGTAAAGTCACTGCGCTAGGACTACTGCGCTATTCGTAAAAAGAACACTGTACTGCTGCAGCATAAAAATTAACGGCTCTTATCTCGCAAGGAAATAAGTAACGCTTACGTGACTGAGCTTAGAATAAGATTGTTTTTTACTGATAGAGAGAGTGGTATGTCGTGCGGATTACTCGCTTCGCTCGCCCTTCGGGTCGTTGTCGTGACGAGCGCGCGCCAACGTTGTCTCGCAGCAAAGCTGCTCGGCTCGGACCTTAACGGTTCTCATCCTGGACGAACAAAGTTAGTTGTCGCGTGACCAAGTGGTAAATAGGAGTTTGTACTGAGAAAGAAATT
>JAKVBL010000003.1:0-688414 GCA_022447365.1 Oleiphilaceae bacterium | reverse complement strand
AAGTGGTGGGTCGTGCAGGATTCGAACCTGCGACCAATTGGTTAAAAGCCAACTGCTCTACCAACTGAGCTAACGACCCAAGAATCACCATCATGATGAGCGGCGTGGTTGGTGTCACACCTTAGTATATATTCCTAGAAAGGAAAGTCAGACACTGCTCGTTGTACCGACCACCACTTCAAAAATATAAAAGTGGTGGGTCGTGCAGGATTCGAACCTGCGACCAATTGGTTAAAAGCCAACTGCTCTACCAACTGAGCTAACGACCCGACGAGGCGCATATAGTAATGATTCTAAAAAAAATAACAAGCCAAATTTACGGTTTTTTTTACGATTCTAAAAAAAATCTTTAACTTGTTATTTTTCAATTAGTTAGCGCGATATTGTATAGCTTTTAGCAAGTTTCGCAGCTGTACTATTTGGAAATTTTTCCTGAACCATTTTCAGGTATCGCTCGGCTTCGGCAGGTTGCTGAAGACGATCATATGTAACACCTAACTTGTACGTCGCATCGGACAACTTACGATGCCCCGGGAACGTTTTCACGACGATACTAAAGGCCTGCTTTGCTTGCTCAAGCTGAGGCAACACAAGGTAAACTTCTCCGAGCCAATAAAAAGCATTGCCAGTCAAATCTCCATCAGGGTACTTCTCAACGAAGGCATGCAATGCATCGACCGCAGCAGGAAAATCCTTTTTAGTCACATAAGCATAAGCGTTTTGATAATCTAACTTCTGCTGATCCTGATCAACAGACGGAGCAGACTCTGCTGGAGCAGCGGCACTCTTCACATCAGCCTGAACGACAACCGGCACAACCGCCGCGCCTTGAACGCTTGATATATTTGGCGAAGCTGTCACAAGCTCTGGTTTTTGAACGACGCTAACCGACTCAGCGCGCGCTTTTGCCATTTCCTGAAGCCGAGAATCTAGATCCTTATAACGATCAAGAGATTGACGCTTCAGCTGGCGAATCTCAAATGCCTGCTCTTCAACAACACCTCTGAGCGACATCACCTCTTGCTTCAACTCTTCGACAATAAAGAACAATTCAGAATTGATATTTGAAGTTTGCCCAACCGCAGGAGCGACTGGCGCAGATGGAGTAGACGCTTGAACTTGCGAGCCAGACTCTTGCTCATACACAGGCTCGGAGGCACTATTATCTTTCGATTGAAAGATAAGTGTCTTAGCTGAAACACTTGCAGATAACGCAAAACAAAGGGATACAAAAAAGGACTTCGTAAGAAGCCCTTTTCTATGTTTTGAATACTTCAACATATGCTAATTAGTACTGAAGCACTACACGACGGTTTTTAGACCATGCTGTTTCATTTGAACCTGCAACAGCTGGACTCTCTTCCCCGTAACTAACAACTTCAATTTGAGAAGCCGATACACCATTCACCTTCAAGAATTGGGCGACAGAGTTAGCACGACGCTCACCGAGTGCAATGTTATATTCTTTAGTACCGCGCTCATCACAGTGGCCTTCTAACACAATTTTCGCTGAAGGGTTTTGCACAAGATAAGAAGCATGTGCCGCTAATGGAGCACGGAACTCAGCCTTGACGCTAGATTGGTCTAGATCAAAGTAGAATGTGCGCACTTCGCGCATCGCCGATTGTTCTTTTTCAGCTTGAGCCTGAGCTTTTTGCTCAGCAAGTTGCTGTTCAGTCAATTGCTCATCACCTGCAGCACCACTAGTTTGAGCGCCTTGCTCTGCTGTTGGTTCTGCGCTTTCTTGATCACTTGTACTCGTCGTTTCACAACCAACCAATACGGTCGTTGCCAACACAAGTGCTAAACCGTGCTTGAACGCTTCTAATTTCATTGTTCTTCCTTTGTCAGATCTACGATAATTGATGTCTGTTTTAATATAGTTTTATTACAGACTAATTCTGTATTTTTTACCAATGCATCAGCTAAAAATTAGCGCTACGCACAGCATGAGGACTGGCCTCAGTCTAACCAAGCCCCTTACTTCATACAATAAAGCTTAGTATAAATTTAGTTTAGTTTAAGAAAGGCGACCAAGACGGCTCACGAACCTCTCCGTGACTCGACGGTAAAAAGTACTTTGAATCACCATCTACGGAAACCACACCGAGCACACCCTTACCATTTCTCTTTGTGGCATAAATGATCATACGCCCATTAGGAGACACACTAGGTGATTCATCCAAAGGTGTGTCCGTCAAAATATATTGGTCCGTTCCGTCAGCGTTCATCGATGCGATATGGTAATCACGCGTTGACTTATGAACAAAATAAACTTTCTCACCATCATAACTAAATCGCGGACGCGCATTATAACGGCCCTTAAAGGTCAAGCGCTCGGGACGTCTTTCGACAAGATCCATCTCATAGATTTGAGGCGTGCCAGAACGATCACTGGTAAACACAATTCGTCTACCATCGCGCGACCAACTACCTTCGGTGTCAATACCATAATGATTGGTCAAGCGATCCAAACTCGCCGATGCAATATGATAGGAATAGATCTCAGCGTTCCCATCTTTCGACAAAGTCATTAGCAGCTTCTTATCATCTGGCGACCACATAGGCGAACTATTCAAACCACGAAAATTAGTAATCTGCTTACGCTTTCCAGTTTTAATGTTTTGAATATAGATCGCCGGTCGACCGCTCTCGAAAGAGACATATGCAATACGTGTTGCATCGTTTGACCAAGAAGGCGACAAGACTGGTTTAGCACTTTTAAACAAGGTCTTGGAACGCTGTCCATCCGCATCAGCTAACTGAAGTCGATACTCAGCATCGTCACCCTTTAGATCTAAAGTGACATAAGCGATTTTGGTTGAGAATGCACCACGCACACCCGTGATCGCTTCATAAATTTTATCCGATATACGATGCGCTAACTGTCGCATCCCCGTCGTACTAGAAGAAATCAGCTCACCGACAACGCGCTTCTGATTATATACATCCATTAGCTCGTACTGGACGTGAAATCGCCTACCCGCTGCATCTGAGCTAACCTGCCCCACCAGCACAAAACTCTGCCCTAGCATCTTCCAATCACGAAAATACACATCCCCTGATTTATCAGGAAGACTCAGCATTTTATTGGTCGGTAAGGTAACGAAATCTCCACTACGCAATAAATTCGCATCGATAATTCGTGCGATATCCGCAGGAAGGGCTAGGTTCGTGCGATTAGTAAATGGAACAACAGCAATTGGAACGGCGTCGTCCGACCCCTTGGTAATCTCAATACGAAGCTCAGCATAAACTGCCTGCACGCAAAAGGCGCTCACCAAAAAAACTCTAAATAGAAATAACAACACCCTAACCTCGCACATATACCAACTAAGCTTCTGGCTTAAAGCTCATTTGAAAAGACCTAAAATATTTTTCAAAGAATGCCGTTTCTTTTGGCACTTCAAACTTACCTACCGCATTAACCGCCGCCAATGCACTTTGATCCAAAGCAAAGTTACCACTACTGTCTATTACATCTACGCTCTGCAGCTCACCCGTAGGAAACAATCGAATACGCAGTACTACAGTGTCGTTTTGAGCCCCGGGCGGCTTGAACCATCGAGATTCAATACGGCTACGAATAATCGATAAATATCTGGTCTTTTCATCCAAATCAAAAACAGGCTCTGGAGATTGCGCAGACTCTTTGAGATCTTGAATACCTTTAAGCCGCTCTGCCATACGCTGCTCTCGTAGCGTTTTCTCTCTTTGTTCAGCCAATTTCTCTAAACGTCGATCAGGCTTTGGAGCCTCTACCGGTTTAGGCGGTTCTTGACGCTTCGCCTGCTCTTGTTTCTTTTTCTGCTCGCGCTTCTTTCGTTGCGCCTCTAACTCTGCCTTTCGCTTTTGCTCTGCTAACTTTTTCTTCTTAGCTTCTTCTTGCTTAGCCTTGGCGATTTTCTTTTTTCTCTCAGCCTCTGCTTTTTTCTTAGCCAACTCTTTCTTTCTTTGCGCTTCTTTTTTCTTTCTTAGCTCATCTTGTTTCTTTTTCTGACGCGCCTGTTCTTCTTGACGTTGCTTTTTCTTGTACGGTAGTTGATCAATTTCCTCAGCGGTTAACACTCGCGCCTCGATACTTGCAGGAATGACATAGGTTTTGACTGCCTCACTCGCACTCCAAGACCAACTCAACACAATCACAACGACCAAGTGCAAAACCACACTCGCTGTTAGATAACGTCGATGACCTTTAGTTAAAGACTGCTTCAGCAATGCAATGCTTTCTCTTAAAACTTGAGAGTATTGCTGGCGATTCGCTTTCTTGATCATAGATCTTCTGTTATCAAACCGACACCTGACGCACCAGCCGAACGCAGCGCCGCCATCAACTCAACGACAAGACCGTATTCAACATTTTTATCCGCACGAACTAAAACAGCTAATTGAGGATTGGCAGATAACAAGCCCTCAGTTTTCTCAAGCAAGAAATCTAGCTCCAACGGGTCTTGCGATAACGAACTCATCTCCATGTAGTAGGTCCCGTTTAAATCAACTGAGATGATTAATGGCTCTTGATTTTGTTCGACAATCACAGGGGCTGACTCGACCTGCGGCAGATCGATTTTAATGCCTTGCGTCAACATAGGTGCGGTGACCATAAAGATGATCAATAACACTAATATCACGTCGATATATGGAACGACGTTAATGTCGGACATCGGTTTACGTTTGCTGCGCGCCATACCTAAACCTCGCTATTATTCTGCTTTTTCTGTCGCGTAAACATTGCGATGGAGAATACTTGCAAACTCATCAACAAAGGTCTCGTAAGTGTTGTATAGCTTATCCGAATGTGCTGAGAATCGGTTGTATGCAACTACCGCTGGAATCGCCGCAAACAAGCCCATTGCTGTTGCAATAAGTGCCTCAGCAATACCTGGAGCGACCGTTGCTAGTGTCGCTTGCTGCTCTTGCGCCAAACCCAAAAACGAATTCATGATCCCCCAAACGGTCCCAAATAAGCCGACATAAGGACTAGTCGAGCCAACAGTCGCTAAAAAAGACAAATTTGCGTCGAGTCGGTCTGCTTCTCGAGCTAGGGCGACGCGCATCGCTCGCTGCGTTCCAGACATGATCGCATCGGCATCCATGTCATTTTGGCGAAGACGATTAAATTCTTTAAAACCCGCCCGAAATATGTACTCGAGACCTGGCACATTTTCGGATTCTCGATAGAGACGGCTGAGATCCATTCCAGACCAAAATCGCTCTTCGAATTCAACTTGGTTTGCTTTAGCAGTTTGGAAGTAAGCTTTACGCTGAAAAATTAGATACCAAGAAATAACGGATGCAGCCAACAAAGCCAGCATAACCAATTGCACCAACAAGCTCGCGTCTGCGATCAAGCCCCAAACAGAAATCTGATTTTCCAAAATAAATCCCCTAAGACACGCCCTGCAGAGCGCTAACTAATTGTTTTGGCATACCTTGTGGCCGACCACTATCAAGATCAACGCAGGCTACACGCACTTGCGCCTCAACGAGTGTCACGCCCTTTTCACCAACGCGCTCAACCCATTGTTTAACATCAAAGTATGATCGTTTTATTTCTAGTACTTCAGTGAATATCAGCAACTCATCATCTAAATAAGCTGACTTTCGATAATTAATATTCAAGGAAGCAACGACAAAACTCACCCCATCTGAAAGCGAGCGCCGCATTTCGAACCCTTGAGTACGGACAAATTCAGTACGAGAACGTTCGAAAAACTTTAGATAATTGGCATAGAACACCACACCACCAACATCGGTATCCTCGAGATAGACTCGAATAGGCAGTGAAAAAGGATCCATCTATCCTATTCCCCTACAGGCATCGTTAAACCAAAATGCAACCATGCCTTTTCAGTGGCCATTCGCCCTCTAGGCGTGCGAATCATATAGCCCTGCTGAATTAAATAAGGCTCGAGAACATCCTCGATCGTTCCTCGCTCTTCACCTATTGCGGCAGCCATACTCTCAACGCCTACTGGACCACCACCAAAATTCTCAATCATCGTGAGCAGTAACTTTCGGTCCATATGATCGAAACCGCATTCATCTACACTCAACATATTTAAGGCCTTATCAGCGACCTTCTGAGTAATGCTTCCGTCACTTTTAACTTCCGCATAATCTCGTACGCGACGCAAAAGGCGGTTAGCAATACGCGGCGTACCACGAGAACGCTTAGCAATCTCGACAGCACCCTGTGACTCAATATGAATTCCAGATAAGCGAGCAGAACGCTCCACAATACTCGCCAAGTCAGCGACACTATAAAACTCGAGGCGCTGAACAATACCGAATCGATCACGCAGTGGTGACGTTAATAGTCCGGCGCGCGTGGTAGCGCCAACCAGTGTAAACGGGGGCAAATCCAACTTAATAGACCGCGCTGCTGGGCCTTCACCAATCATAATGTCGAGCTGATAATCCTCCATCGCGGGATAAAGAACCTCCTCGACATTCGCACTTAAACGATGAATCTCATCAATAAAAAGAATGTCGCCTTCTTCTAAGTTGGTGAGTAAGGCCGCTAAATCGCCTGCCTTTTCGAGCACCGGCCCAGACGTAGACTGAATGTTAGATTCAAGTTCATTAGCGAGGATATTCGCGAGCGTTGTCTTACCTAAGCCAGGCGGACCGAAAATAAGAACATGATCAAGTGCCTCTTCTCGTTTTTTTGCTGCCTCAACGAAAATAGACATTTGTTCTTTGACAACAGGCTGACCTACGTAGTCAGCTAGTAATTTCGGGCGAATAGCACGATCTTGTGCTTCTTCTTGCTTACTGCGGCCGCCGCTATTGGGCGCGGCGGAAATTAGGCGGTCTGCGTCAATCATGGCTTAAAAGAGAGTGATGAATAAAACTAGTGTACATCTCAAGCACACTGACGAAAGTTAAATATCAGTTACAGTGCCAAACACACTAGCTAGCTGAGCGAACGGAGGGCCTGCTTAATAAGATCCTCGACAGACATCCCTGCTTCAAAACTCTTCTTCACGAGCTTCGCCGCATCACTCGGCTTGTAACCTAATGCGGTTAATGCTGCCTCTGCCTCTTGCTCGACTGACTCTTCTGGTAAAGCAACGGCAGCTTGTTCCATCTCTCCAAGGCCATCGTTTTCGGTTGCTACAGCGCCTAGCTTATCTCTCAACTCAATCAACAAACGCTCTGCTGTTTTTTTGCCGATACCCGGAAGCTTTACCAGCGCGCTAACATCTTCAAGTTCAACGCAGCGCTTCAAATCTGAGGCATTTAAACCAGACAGAATCGCGACACCTAATTTAGGCCCTACACCATTCACCTTGATGAGTACTCGGAAGACATCTCTGTCCGAGAGAGAAGAAAAACCATAAAGCAATTGAGCATCTTCACGCACAACAAAATGCGTATACAACACTACCTGCTCGCCAATCTCTGGCAGCGAGAATGCAGTTGATAACGGAACATCTAACTCGTAACACAGGCCATTGACGTCAATGAGTGCTTGATGGGTATTTTTAGATTCAAGCACACCCTTTATTTTTCCAATCAAAATACTTCCTAAATTATCAAAACAGACTTTCAGCCAAGCCTTATTAACTTACTCTACCGCGTCGACTGCGCGTCGCACCGGTCATTTTTATTAAGCTTTGCTGCATATGTGCATGACACAGGGCAACAGCCAAAGCATCCGCTGCATCTGCCTGTGGCGTAGCATTCAAACCCAACATATTGACCACCATATGCGCGACTTGAGATTTATCTGCTGATCCCTTGCCTACCAAAGCCTGTTTCACTTTGCGCGCAGCGTATTCGCTAGTTGGCAAGCCAGCAACATTAGCAGCCGCAATAGCAACACCTCTTGCTTGACCCAACTTAAGTGCTGAATCTGCATTACGCGCCATGAACACTTCTTCAATCGCAAACTCATCAGGACTATATTGCTGAATGAGCTGCGTAACACTATTGAAAATCAACCCCAACTTGTCAGCGAGCGAATCTTTCTGAACGCGAATACACCCACTACCTATGTAATAGCTTTTACCGGCCTTAAACTCGATCAAACCATAACCGGTAATTCGAGAACCAGGATCTATCCCTAAGATAATTGACATAAAGATCTTACAAGCAAAACAATTCAGGCGAGTTTAAAGGGGTATAACGTGACACGCCATTAAATATAAGAAATGGGAGAATCGAACTAGGAGAATATAGACACAAACAGAATGAGGTCGAAGACAAAGATAGTAATAAAAACTAGTTAAGACATGACGAACTTAGCAATCACACGATTACATCTGTCCGTCATGACTTTAATTAAGAAGATTAAAGAGCTTTAGTTAGACTCTTCTTTCTGTGGCTCAGGAAGGTTTAGCTTAATGCTCAACTCACGAAGCTGCTTCTTATCAACTTCACCTGGCGCCTTAGTTAGTACGTCAGTAGCACTCTGTGTTTTCGGGAAGGCAATCACTTCACGAATAGAACTTGCACCCGTCATCAACATCACAAGACGGTCAAGACCAAATGCCAAACCACCGTGAGGAGGACAACCGAACTTCAATGCATCCAATAAGAAGCCAAACTTCTCTTGCTGTTCTTCTGCGTCGATACCAAGAATATCGAATACAATACTTTGCATTTCTCCATCGTGAATACGGATAGAACCACCACCAAGCTCAGTACCGTTAAGTACCATATCGTACGCACGTGACAATGCTTTTTCAGGCGCATCACGCAATTCAGCAGGTGAACAAGAAGGCGCTGTAAATGGATGGTGAATTGCTGTTAAGCCTCCATCATCCAACTCTTCGAACATAGGGAAGTCAACAACCCAAAGTGGTGCCCACTCTGTTGTGAACATATTGAGATCTTCACCCACTTTGCAGCGCAGTGCGCCAAGCGCTTCGTTTACAACTTTTTCTTTATCTGCACCGAAGAATACAATATCGCCATTTTTAACACCTAGGCGATCCATAATTTGCATTGCAACTTCTTCGCCTAAGAACTTAACGATTGGCGACTGAAGACCTTCAACGCCTTTCTCGATTTCGTTAACCTTAATCCAAGCAAGACCTTTCGCACCGTAGATTCCAACAAACTTGGTGTATTCGTCAATTTGCTTACGACTAAGTTCCGCACCACCATCAACTTTAAGTGCTGCAACGCGACCTTTAGGATCTTTTGCTGGGCCTGCGAACACCTTAAACTCGATACTTTCCATCAAGTCAGCAACATCAACAATCTCAAGCGAAATACGTAAGTCAGGCTTGTCGCTACCGTATTTGCTCATCGCTTCTGAATAAGGCATTTTAGGGAATTCGCCAAGATCAACGTCAAGCAAGTCTTTGAACATTGAACCAACCATGCCTTCCATGTTCGCCATGATTTCTTCTTCGCTCATGTATGAAGCTTCAACATCCACCTGTGTAAATTCAGGTTGACGGTCAGCACGCAAATCTTCATCACGGAAACATTTAGCGATTTGGTAGTAGCGATCAACACCAGAAACCATCAATAGCTGTTTGAACAACTGTGGTGACTGAGGAAGTGCGAAGAAGTTACCTGGCTGAGTGCGACTTGGCACCAAGTAGTCACGCGCACCTTCTGGCGTCGCACGTGTAAGGATTGGCGTTTCAACGTCCATAAAGCCGTTGCCGTCCATGTAGTTACGAATGTAGTTCGTTACTTTTGAACGGAACATAAGTTTGTTAAGCATTTCAGGACGACGAAGATCCATAAAACGGTATTTAAGGCGCGTATCTTCACCAACGTCTACGAATTCGTCTAGCGGGAATGGAGGCGTCTCAGCACTATTAAGAACAACAAGCTCTTTACCAAGAATTTCGATCTTACCAGTCGTCATATTCTCGTTAATCGTGCCTTCTGGACGACCACGAACCAGACCTTTAATTTGAAGAACATATTCACTTCGAACACGGTCAGCCGCTGCAAAGCTTTCTTCAGTATCTGGATCAAATACAACTTGGGCGATCCCTTCGCGGTCACGCATATCAAGGAAAATAACACCACCGTGGTCACGACGACGATGAACCCAACCACAAATGGTAACTTCTTGTCCGATCAATTCTTCTGTTACTTGACCGCAATATTGACTGCGCATAGTCCTGTCCTACTTATATTCTTACTAATACCGTTATGCAGCGCTATCGCTACTTGATGAGCTAGATGACGAACTTTTTCCAGCATCACCTGCTAAATTCTTCTTTTTGCCAGTTTTAAAATCTGTTTCATACCAGCCGCCGCCCGACAACCGGAATCCCGGCGCAGAAATCTGCTTAGAAAACGTTTCGTTATTGCACTCTGGACACGCTGTTAACGGTTCATCGCTTAATTTCTGAAGTACGTCTTTCTGAAAGCCACACGACTTACAAGCATACTCATAGATTGGCATCAAACACCTTCTTACTGAAAAACAGACGAAAACTTTCTAGCGCTAACTATTCACGCTTAAAAAAGGGGCGGTAGTATAAACAATTTTGAGGACTTGGGCAGTAGTAGAACGGCTTACTAAAGAGACTGCCTGCACGGAAGTGCACATTTTTTTAATTTATTAAATCTTTTTACAGCCCAGCAGCAAAATTATTGATCTGTGAGCAAGTTTAACAGAACTGACTTAAGCTTCTCGTTATCAAGAGGTTTCGTTAAGAAGTCATTCGTTCCAGCATCAAAACATTGCTGCCGATGCTCGTCTAAATCATTCGCGGTAATAGCCACAATAGGCAGCTCCGAATCAGCGATGCCTAGCTCATTCCGAATCTTTTGCGTTGCCGTTACACCATCCATAACAGGCATCTGCATATCCATCATAACAATGTCATACTGCTCAGCGCGCACCTTCTCAACAGCGATCTCTCCGTTATCTGCCGTATCACAATCAAACCAAAGGTCAGCCATGGCAAACTCAATCAACACTTGATTATCCGTCGTGTCATCAACAACAAGACATCGCTTGCCCTTATAGGAAACAACATGATCATTTGCCAACTCGTTTTGCAGGCCTTCAGACAAATATTCAAGTATTTCTTCGGGTTCTTTTTTATCAGTTTGCAAGGGGAAAGAGAGAAAGAATGTCTCACTCTTTGATGATGACTCATGACGAATAGAACAACCCATAGCACCTAGAAGTTGACGCGATAAGTACAAACCTAAAACCTAAGCCTTCATGAGAACGACTCAATTACGAGTCAGCCTGCCAAAACTTCTCATAAGGCTCATGAGCAAGTAACAGCTCAGAGCCGTAATTGGTTATCGAACAAACAAAACTCTTCCGCTGATCGAAGTTGTAATTAACCTCTATGGATACGCCATCACCAAACTTACGCGCGTTATCAAAAACCTCACGTAACACGTCGTACAAGACCTGCATATCTATATAAACCTGACCTTCGAGCTCTTTGGGAACAGATTCCTTAATCCCGACACCAAGCTCATCAGACATAAGGTGCGCTTGAACCCCCACCTCTCGTACAACAGCTTCGCACGAGTAAGCTTGGCAACTAACACCGTGTTCAAAACCATCTACGCGCTCAACATCTAACAACTGCTTGGACAGTGCATCGAGTCTTTGCCCCGCTTCAAGCACGCGCTTAGACAAATCACGTGATTCATCAGCATTGCTAACACCAGACACCAATCGTTTTGCGAATCCAATAACCGCAGTAATAGGCGTTCGTATTTCGTGATTCATCGTCCCGATAAACTCATCCTTTACACCTTGGAGACGCCGCGACTCACGCAGTAAATCTTGAAGCTCTTGCTGCTGAGCATCTATGCTTGTTAGAAGACCATTGTAATGCCCCGCTAACAAACCAACTTCGGTGGATTCATTTTCAGGCAATCGCTTCGTTAGTTCTCCGCTTTCATGGTTGTGGCTGATTGACTCGATCATGTCCGACAGATCATTACGCTCTTCGTGCTCGTAAATATTGAGCCCAAGCTTGTCGGCCTCCTTACTAATTCTGAGAGTCCAAAAGCGGTTAATTAATCGCATCACCGCATACGTTAAACCAAAACCCCAAACCACAGCGATTGCCAAGCCAACAAGCTGAGGCAGCAACGAAAACTCAGAAACAAACAGAACAGGAAGCAACACTCTCACCATACCGCCACCTAAATGAACGGGCACAGCATCAACTGCATCGTCAACTTCGAAGTATTCAAGTAATGATGAAAAACCTTTCATTACCCAAACGCACGCGACAAACGCACGCTACAAGAAATTATTGATTTATGGCACGACACCCACGGTAAATTTCTAGCGGACGAAAAGAAGCTTAAAAACCTACTTAACGCGGCCTGTCTTGCAATGGGCAACCCAATTGCAGCCAAACTCACACCCAACGATTTTTTACTTTACCGCGCACAACGCACCGCCGATGGCATCAACCCCAAAACGGTCAACAATATGCAAGGCTATTTGTGTGCCGTGTTTAATGAACTCAAACGAAACAAGCTTATTGATTACGAAAACCCGCTATCTGATATTCGAAAAATTCGCATCAAAGACAGAGAGCTAAGCTACTTACAGCATGACGACATTAAAGAGCTATTCGAAGTACTGCAAAACACTTGCATCAATCCGCACGTTGTTTTGATCACAAAAATTTGTCTATCGACTGGCTGCAGATGGGGTGAAGCGCAAAACCTAAAAAGTCATCAGATCAGAAACAAGCGCATCAGCTTCACAAAAACTAAGAGCGGAAAAAATAGAGCGGTACCAATTACCGCCGAACTAGAAAAAGAAATCAAAGCCCATGGAAAAGGCCAGTTATTCACCAACTCAGAAGAAACATTTAGGCGCACATTACGTTATTGCAGTTTTAACGTGCCAGCCGGACAAGCCACTCACATATTGCGCCATACATTTGCAAGCCATTTTATGATCAATGGCGGAAATATTCTCACTCTTCAACGGATTTTAGGACACTCTAGCATTAATTTAACAATGCGTTATGCCCACCTAGCGCCCGAACATTTAGAAGAAGCAACACGTTTAAACCCGCTAAGCAATGGACAAAATGTGGTCAATTTGAAATTAGCAGCTTCGTAAGTTGTTGATTTTTAAGGGAAAAATTGGCGGTGAGGGAGGGATTCGAACCCTCGAACGGTTTCCCGTTACACACTTTCCAGGCGTGCGCCTTCGACCACTCGGCCACCTCACCAACACAAATAGACCGACGACCCATTTGAGAAGCGGCGTAATTTATATTAGGGATAAACCAAAAGCAAGAAGGAGTTCACTTTGCTTGATAAACAATGCCGCCGCGATACTGAATCATGTTAAACAGCTCTCCGGCAGGACCAATCGACTCAGACGCTCCCAACATTAAATAACCTTTCGGGCGAAGCTGAGCATGCATTTTTTCGAGAATCTGCCTTTTATTTTCAGGGGAAAAATAAATAAGCACGTTACGACAAAAAATCATATCGAGCTTTCCGCCCAAGGCGATATAACTATCTTGTAAATTAAGCGACTTGAACTGAATGCTCTGCTTGATATTAGGTTTAACGGTCCAAGTGTTATGAGCACCTTGATCAAAATACTTTTCAAGACGCTCCTTTGACATACCTCTATTCAAAGCTAACTGATCGTATTCACCTTTTCTTGCAACATCTAAGATTGAAGATGAAATATCTGTTGCGACGATATCTAAGCCCCTCGAACCAAGAAGAGGCTTAGCTTTGGCAAACTCATTAGCACAAATAGAAAGCGAATAAGGCTCCTGACCACTAGAGCAGGCTGCTGACCAAATCCTTGGTTTTCTAGCGCCGGCCACTGAATACAACTGCTCTAAAAGCTCGTCTTTAAAATACTTAAATGGATGATCATCACGAAACCATAAAGTCTCATTTGTTGTCATCGCATCAACAACCTTTTGACGAAGCATGTGATTGCCAAATTTTAGTTTTTCTAGAAGTTGGTCTAATGACTCAAGACCATTCTCCTCAAACACTGCGCGTAGTCGGCTGTTCACCAAATACTCTTTGTTTGCTCCAAGCACAATTCCGCAAGCGGAATCTAAAAACTCACAAAAGGCATCATAAGACTGACTATTAATCACAAAAACTTCCCTGAATTTTTATTGCTGAATATGCGAATCAATTGCCTGCATTACACGCTCAGCCAATTCGTCGGGACTAAATTTCGCCATAAAGTCGTCTGCCCCAACTTTTTTGACCATCGCTTGATTAAATACGCCACTCAGAGAAGTGTGCAACATAATATATAAATCAGATAACGAACTTTCCGATTTACACTTAGCCGTCAAGGTATAACCGTCCATTTCTGGCATTTCCACATCAGAGATCATCATACTGTAGTGATCACTCGCGCGAGAGCCATCTTCGGTGATTTCTCTTAAGTGTTGATAGGCTTGGCGCCCATCGTTTTTGAGCACTACCTCAGCACCAATGGTCTGCAAACAATTCTGAATTTGCTTTCGCGCAACCACAGAATCATCGACAACCAAAATTCGATGCTTTTGAAATTCTTCTTTGTCGCGACCGTCAAGCGTACTCTCTTTGACACTTTCATCCATCGGAGAGACTTCAGAGAGGATTTTTTCGACATCCAAAATCTCAACTAATTTGTCGTCTATTTCAGTAACGGCGGTAAGGTAGTTTTCTTTTCCAGAACCCTTCGGTGGCGGATGAATCTCTTCCCAATTTAGGTTCACGATACGTTCGACGCCTGCGACCAAAAAGCCTTGTGTATTTCGGTTGTATTCCGTGATGATAATAAATTGTTCAGTAAGATCGTCTGTAGCGACAGAACGCTGACCAGTCGCCATACCCATATCTAAAATTGGAATAGTGCCGCCCCGGATATGAGCAACACCTTTAACAACAGGATTACTTTTAGGCAGACTCGTAAGACGAGGACATTGAAGAACCTCTTTTACCTTAAAGACGTTGATGCCATATACCTGACGCCCAGCCAACCTAAATAACAGAAGCTCAAGCCTATTTTGGCCAACCAACTGCGTTCGTTGGTTTACGCTATCTAACACACCAGCCAAGGTAACACCTCGATAATTGAGAAATTAGTAAAGTCTTATCAAATCAATAATAGACCATCATTAAAAAGTAGGCCTATAGATTGCAGTAAATATCGCAAATAACGATTATTTGTCATTAAAGCGCATGTCGAAACGCCATCTATACACAATAGTTACCCTGCTTTTAGCCTCTATCGCTGCGAATAGTTCATTTGCGCAGACCTTAAATGCAGAAAATCTTATTACTGAAGCATACTCATATCTCACTATGGAACTCAGTACGTACGAGGCAAAAGGCTTCCGCACTGAATATAAGATCGGCAAAGTTTCACCGAAATTTAGTGTGCCAGTATGTGAAAGTGAAATTAAGAAAGAATTACGTAGAGATATTTTCAAAACAGCGAACAATACAATCGCCATGTCATGTGCAAGTCCAACTTGGCAAATTCATATTTCTGCCAAAGCCGCGCTATACAAGAAAGTGATTACAGCGCTGCAAAGCATTCCTAAGAACACCGCCATTAGAGAAAGCCATCTAGGTACGATGGAACAGCAGGTAAATCTCAATAGGCGTGGTAGCTACGGACATCCAGATCATCTCGTGGGAATGATTACTAAACGTAGCATTCGTCAAGGCGAAGTCATCAGCCCAACCCAGTTAAAAGCACCTATGCTCGTGCAGCGCGGAGATGAAGTTCTAATAAGCGCATCAAACAGCGCCATCCGCATTCAAATGAAAGGCGAAGCCTTGAGTGCAGGGTCTCTCGGAGAGCAAATTAGTGTTAGAAACTTATCTTCTGAGAGAATTATCCGAGCCCAAGTCCTTGAAAGAGGTAAAGTTTTAGTTGTTCTCTAAAAAAATACGAGATTTATACGAAAATTCATTAAAGTTTTTTTACTAGCTTCCGATAAACTATGCGTAAAGCAGTTAGAGTATGAAATATGAACATCGACATTAATGGTTTAAATTCTGGCAATCTTGAGAATTTGCGCGCAAAACGCAATGAAACAAACGCGCCTGCGCAAACCAAAGAGACTGCTAGTTCAAGCCCTGCTCCTCAGGCCAGTTCCGCTCAAGTTAGATTAAGCAACACTGCTCAGATTCTTAGCCGAGCAGAGAACTCTCTCAAATCTGAGCCAGATGTTGATGCTGCGCGCGTTGCAGAACTACGCGCGTCGATTGAAGACGGAACATACAAATCAAACCCTGAAAACATGGCTCAAAAAATGCTTGATCTCGAATAGATTTATTCTTTTCGAGGCAAGCACTAATGGCTAACACCCCTTCTTCATTCGAACAACGCAAACCTGCCCTCTGTAAACAGCTGAAGCAACTTATCGATAAAGATCTTTCTGATCTTGATCAATTGCATACGACACTTTTAAACGAAGCCCAAGCTCTGAAAGATCGTAACAGCACCGAAATTGAAGTCATCGCAAAAACCAAAGGCACACTAGTTAAGAACATTGAAGATCGAGCTCGCGCCAAAGTTAAGCTCATCACTGCCTCTGGAGCACCTATCGAAGCTGGAAAAGTAAAGATGGGGATAGACGCGCTTGGTGACGCGGAGCTGTCAACTCTTTGGTCGCAATCACTTAATCAACTCGAACAGTGCAAGGAATTAAACCAAGTAAACGGTTTAGTCATTGAGCGCTCACGATCGCGAAATCAAAAAATTATGGATATGGTTCGAGGCAAACATCAAAAACCAAAGCTTTACGGTGAGAAAGGCGGCGAAAGCACGTACTCCGGCACTAACAGAATCGCAAAAGCATAAAACTGTATAGCTTTTAAGCAACCCGCGAGCTCTCGCGTGACCTCTGACTCAAACCAACCATAAAACAGCCTTTACTCGCTAGACGCTTGAGTCAAATCGCTTTAGGATTCTATTAATAACACTAACAAGCGCGGCCCTATATTATGCGAACTTGGCACTTATCTATTGCTTTAGTTTTCTCTCTTTCCTTAAACACCAGCATTGCTAACGCGAATCAAGACCCTGCGCCGTCGCATGGCCTTGCGATGCACGGAGACCTAAAATACGGTGCCGACTTTAAGCACTATGATTACGTTAATCCTGACGCTCCGAAAGGCGGAACGCTGCGCTTAAGCGTGCGCTCTAACAGCTTCGATAGTTTCAATCCATTCGTCGTAAAAGGTGTCAGTGGCGCCGGGGTTTCTTATCTCTATCAAACACTCACTAATCACTCCGAAGACGAAGCGTTCTCTGAATATGGATTAATAGCCGAACAAATTATCATGCCTGCTGATCGCAGCTGGGTACGCTTTGTTATCAACGAAGACGCAGCCTTCAGTGATGGCTCTGCAATTACCGCAGAAGACGTGAAATATACATTTAACATGCTCACCACGCATGAGCGCGCACGTCCATTTTACGCGGCTTACTACGGAGATGTGATTGATGTAGTTATTGAAGACAGTAGAACTATCACATTTAAGTTTAAAGACGACAAAAACAAAGAACTCCCTCTAATTCTTGGTCAGATGCCAGTGCTATCAAAAGCATATTGGGAAAAAGTCGGGTTTGGTTCTGCGGGCTTAGATGTCCCTGTTGGTAACGGCCCTTATGTTATTGACCGCTTTGAAGCAGGTCGTTCGATCACCTACAAGAGAAACCCCGATTACTGGGCAAAAAATTTACCAACAGCGAAAGGTAAATATAATTTCGATGAAATCGTTTACGAATACTACAGCGACAACACTGTTGCTCTCGAAGCATTCAAAGCGGGTGAATACGATTTTAGAACCGAGACCACAGCTAGAAACTGGGCCACACAGTATAAAGGTAAGCTGTTCGATTCAGGCGAGCTAATCAAAGAAGAAATCAAACACGAACGCCCATCGGGTATGCAGGCATTCGTTCTCAATACCCGCAAAGCATACTTGAGCGATCCTAAAGTAAGACGCGCGCTCACTTATGCCTTTGATTTCGAATGGACTAACAGCAACTTATTCCACAGTGCTTATAAAAGATCTTCGAGCTATTTCGAAAACTCTGAATTGGCGTCTTCCGGCGTCCCAGAAGGCGAAGAACTTGCCATCTTAGAAAAATTTAAGAAACAGCTTCCAGCAGAAGTATTTACCACGCCCTATTCTGTACCAAGCACAGCAAAACCAAACTCTATTCGCAAAAATCTGCGCTCAGCGATGAGCTTGTTAAAGGAAGCTGGCTACGACGTTAAGAACGGCAAGCGCGTTGATCAAAATGGAAAACCATTTAAACTCGAATTCTTAATGTTCCAAAAAGACTTTGAACGAGTCGTTCAGCCTTTCATTAAGAATTTAGAAAGACTAGGCATTGATGCAAGAATTACAGTTGTTGATACAACTCAGTATATTAATCGTTTGCGCGATTTTGATTTCGATGTCGTTGTCAGTGGCATTGGCCAATCTAATTCGCCAGGCAATGAACAACGTGAGTATTGGAGCTCCAGTAAAGTTGCTGTGCCGGGATCACGTAATTATGCAGGTATCAACGACCCAGTTGTCGACGAACTAATTGAAATGGTTATTAGCGCTCCAGATAGACAATCTCTTATCACTCGCACGAGAGCTTTAGATCGAGTATTACTCTGGGGCCATTACGCGATTCCAAATTGGTACAACCCAGTTGATCGCATCGCGTATAGCAAGAAGCTTGCTCATCCCGAAGTTACACCAAAATCGGGCATTTACTTAGACGCTTGGTGGGTGAAGTAACAGAAATGCCCGCCTACATATTTAAGCGTTTGCTTCTTATGATCCCTACCCTGTTTGGGATCATGCTTCTCAACTTTGTGATTGTCCAAGCAGCTCCTGGCGGCCCTGTAGAACGCATGCTCGCTCAGACCCAAGGAATGGAATCAGATGTCCAAGCCCGTCTAGGGGGCGGCTCTGATACTGCCATGAGCGGCTCAACTAGTGAAAGCTCTAGTTCCAAATACAAAGGTGCTCAAGGCCTCGACCCAGAACTCGTTGAGCGAATCGAGAAGCTTTATGGCTTCGATAAACCTGCGCATGAACGCTTTTGGATCATGATAAAAAGCTATCTCAGCTTTGATTTCGGAGATAGTTTCTTTCGAGATAAAAGCGTCACCGATCTTGTTCTCGAAAAAATGCCCGTATCTATATCACTTGGGCTTTGGTCTACGCTAATCATTTATATGCTATCGATACCAATGGGTATCAAAAAGGCTGTCAATGACGGCAGCCGGTTTGACGTCTGGACGAGCAGCGTCATTATCGTCGGTTATGCGATACCAGGTTTTTTATTCGGCGTGTTACTTATCGTTTTATTTGCCGGCGGAAGTTACTGGGATCTATTTCCCCTTCGCGGACTTACCTCAAGCAACTACGACCAACTCTCGTGGTTAGAGCAGATTCTCGACTACGCATGGCATTTAGTCTTGCCCGTGACAGCAATCGTAGTGGGCGGTTTCGCAACACTCACGATGCTCACCAAAAACTCCTTCTTAGACGAAATCAATAAGCAATATGTCGCAACCGCGCGCGCGAAAGGACTCACTGAGAATCGAGTGCTTTACGGCCATGTCTTTCGAAACGCGATGCTTATTGTTATTGCGGGAATGCCGAGCGCACTGATTGGTATATTTTTTACCGGCTCCATGCTTATCGAAGTCATATTCTCTCTAGATGGTCTCGGACTATTAGGTTTCGAAGCGGCTCTAAATCGAGATTATCCAGTCATGTTTGGAACCCTCTATATATTCACCATTGTCGGATTGCTGCTGAAGCTGATTAGTGACTTGACCTATGTGCTCATCGATCCGCGAATAGACTTTGAAAGTAGAGAGTCATAATGCAGTTACTCAATACCGACAATTGGTCGCCTCTTAATCGTCGTCGCTTAGAAAATTTCAAAGCAAACCGACGCGGGTATTACTCTCTATGGTTTTTTCTGGCGCTATTTCTTTTCTCATTGTTTGCTGAGCTTGTCGCTAACGACAAACCTCTGCTTATATATTTTGATGGGAGCTTCTATTCTCCGATTAGCCAAGTCTATGCAGAGACCGAATTTGGAGGGGAATTTGAAACAGAAGCCGACTATCGTGATGAATACGTCGTCGAGCTAATCGAAGAGAAAGGCTGGATGCTATGGCCACTTATTCGCTATAGCTACGACACGCATAACTATAACTTGAGTGAACCAGCGCCCTCCTCCCCCACGTCTGATAATTGGCTGGGCACAGACGATCAGGCGCGAGACGTATTTGCGCGAGTAATTTATGGCTTTAGGATCTCTGTCTTATTCGGCTTAGCGTTGACAATTTTCTCATCCATCATTGGAGTAGCTGTTGGCGCATTACAAGGATACTACGGCGGAAAAGTCGATCTAATTGGCCAGCGATTCATAGAGATTTGGTCAGGGCTACCAGTACTATTTCTGCTAATCATTCTATCAAGCATGATTGAACCGAGCTTCTGGTGGTTACTTGGAATCATGCTGTTATTCAGCTGGATGGGCTTAGTCGATGTTGTTCGTGCCGAGTTCCTGCGCGCACGTAATCTTGAATATGTTAGAGCGGCTAGAGCCTTAGGCCTGAACAATGCAGGCATTATGTTTCGCCACATACTACCGAATGCGATGGTTGCAACTTTAACCTTTATGCCGTTCATATTGACGGGGTCTATCACAACTCTTACTTCGCTCGATTTCTTAGGATTTGGCCTACCTCCCGGATCTCCTTCACTTGGCGAGCTGATCTCGCAAGGTAAAACAAACCTTCATGCACCTTGGCTTGGAATGACAGCATTCATCGTACTTGCTCTTATGCTCTCATTACTCGTATTTATCGGCGAAGCAGTGCGCGATGCCTTTGATCCGAGAAAGATTTAAACGGAACTCATCATGACTACACCAATTATTTCCGTCCAAGATCTGAGCATCGCTTTTGAACATAAGAATGTTCAGCAAACCGTAGTTCACAACGTTAGTTTCGATGTATTCAAAGGAAAGACACTCGCTCTTGTAGGTGAAAGTGGATCTGGTAAATCTGTCAGTACGAATGCGATCATGCAGCTCCTTCCAAAACAAAGTGTTCGTTACACATCAGGTAAAATCACCTTCGAAGGTCACGACCTACTCCAAGCTGACGAACGTCATCTAAGAGGTGTGCGAGGCAACAAAATTGGAATGATTTTCCAAGAGCCAATGACCTCTCTTAATCCTTTACATACAGTTGAGAAACAAATTAGTGAGGTGCTTGAGATACATCAAGGACTTCGCGCTCACCAGTGCAAAGAGCGCTGCCTTGAACTATTACGTTTGGTTGGAATACCAGAACCGGAACGAAGACTAAGCGCCTACCCTCATGAGCTTTCTGGAGGACAAAAGCAGCGCGTAATGATTGCTATCGCTCTTGCTAATGAACCAGAGGTACTCATTGCCGATGAACCAACAACAGCGCTAGATGTAACTGTTCAAAAGCAGGTTTTAGAGCTAATCGCTGATCTACAGACAAAACTAGATATGGCCATCATTCTCATTTCGCATGATCTCAATGTCGTCAGACAATATGCAGATCACGTATGCGTTATGCGATATGGGCACGTTGTAGAGCATGGCAATGCCGAAGCAATATTCAACTCCCCTACAGAAGAATACACGCAAACGCTAATTAACTCAGAACCAAGCGGCTCTCCATACCCCGTCGAAGAGAATGCCGATACGATTCTTCAAACAGAACAGCTAAGTGTTGATTTTATTCTTAGACGTAATGTTTTCGGCAAACCGACACGCAGCTTTCAGGCTGTAAAGCAAATGGACCTGTCATTAAGAAAAGGTGAAACACTAGGTATTGTTGGCGAAAGTGGCAGCGGCAAAACTACGACTGGAATGGCGATACTAAAGTTGCTCGATTGCACGGGTTCAATCACCTTCAACGGAAAACGAATTGACCAGTTAAACCAAAGCCAGTTCCGTCCTTTTCGTCGTGAAATTCAAATCGTTTTTCAAGACCCATTTGGAAGCCTAAGCCCCCGAATGTCGATTGGCCAGATCATTGCTGAGGGCCTTGATATTCACGGCATTGGCTCGGAATCTGAGCGAGAGCAAATGATCATCGACGCGCTAACTGAAGTTGAGCTCGACCCAGAAGTGCGACATCGCTATCCACATGAATTTTCGGGCGGACAGCGCCAGCGTATCGCTATTGCACGAGCTTTGATCCTCAAGCCTGAAATCATTATTTTGGATGAACCGACATCGGCGCTAGATAGAAGTATCCAAGTTCAAGTAATCGAGCTACTTAAGAATATCCAGAAAAAGTATCAGATCGCTTATATCTTTATTAGTCACGACTTGGCTGTTGTCCGCGCATTAAGTCATCGCGTTATGGTCATGCAACACGGCCAAGTTATCGAACAAAACGATTGTGAACAGCTCTTTTCATCTCCACAGCATGAATACACAAAAGAATTGCTTGATGCCGCATTCTTTTACGGACACAATCCGGCGACCGCTTAAACAGATTATTTCTAAGGGATCACTATGGGCTTTTTAGCTGGTAAAAAAGTACTTATTATCGGTGTAGCAAGTAAGCTTTCCATTGCTACCGGCATCGCAGACGCTATGCATCGCGAAGGCGCTGAAATTGCACTGACTTACCAAACAGAGAAGCTGAAAAAAAGGGTTGTTGATTTTGGGAAAAAATGGAACAGCCAATTAATTCTTCCCTTAGATGTATCTGACGATGCGCAAATTGAAGCCGTTTTTGAAGAGATTTCAAAGCAGTGGGGTTCTATCGACATTGTGGTGCATTCAGTTGGTTATGCGCCTGCTCATGAACTAGAAGGCGATTATGTTGATGCGACCACTCGTGAAGGATTCGCTATCGCCCATGATATCAGCGCCTATAGTTTCGTTGCGCTCGCTAAATACGCTCGTCCTTTGATGAAAGAAAAAGGCGGTTCATTGCTTACATTAACTTATCTTGGCTCACAACAGGTCGTTCCGAATTACAACGTTATGGGCCTTGCTAAAGCGAGCCTTGAAGCCAATGTTCGTTACATGGCGAATAGCTTGGGCGCAGATGGTATTCGCGTGAATGCTATCTCCGCTGGTCCGATTCGAACATTAGCTGCTTCAGGAGTTAAAAACTTCAGAAAAATGTTGAATGAAACCGCTAAGCAAGCCCCATTGAAGCGCAATGTTACTATCGAAGAAGTGGGTAATGCGGCTGCATTTATGTGTAGCGACTTAGCGAGTGGAATTAGTGGAGAGATATTGTTCGTTGATGGCGGATTTAATACCACCGCTATGCATCCTTTGGACGATGCCTAACTAAGTTAGCTAACGTAAACAGCACTAGTTCACTGAATAGTCTGCTAGTTTGCGTATGCTTACGGTTTTACTGGGAAGTTAGAGAGAAACAACTGCGTATGTTTCGCATTTTAAAAGTTGCGCTAGTCACTTTGAGCATTGTATTGCTTGGCGCGTGTACGAATATGAAGGGTGCATCTAAATCCTCGACTTCTCTGACTAGTTTTCTAGGTTTTTCGGAATTACCTGATTGGTACATCACTTCCCGCTATACCTATCCTGACTCAGACTATCGCGATAATGACTTTGGCTTACCTGTGCATTTTCGTGATGTAGGCGAAGGCGATACCATTGTCCTTATCCATGGCGAGCTTTCCTCTGTTCACACATGGAACCGCTGGGTCGAAATACTTCGCCAAGAATTTCGTGTTATCGCGATTGATTTACCTGGCTCAGGTTTAACGGGGGCACCACGCTGCATTCGCTCACCAGAAGATCTATGTCCTGAAAACTTAAGTCGTGATTACCTGAGTCATACCCTCACCTACCTAATTGAAGATCTCGAGCTCCGAAACTTTCATTTAGTCGGTGCTTCTTACGGCGGATATTTAGCTGCACGTTACGCTATAGACAACCCAAATAAAGTAAAAACTCTTACTTTGGTATCGCCTCTTGGCATGCAGCAAGAGCCCCCTTTCATGGTCCGATACTTAGATAATACAGGCCTACTTTCCGAGTATTTTCAACCATCAACAATCGTTACCACAATGGTAGATGATTTTTACGCCAATCCAGAAAAAATCACCCCCGACACCCTCCAGCGTTACATCCATCTTTTGCAAGGCCCAGGAGCGCATGCGACAAATGTACGTCACGCCAGCCTAGCGCGCGAGCTGATGGAGTACGGAACTCAAGAGACTCTGAGTAACATTGAAAATCGCGCTCTAATTATGTGGGGAAGTAAAGACAAATGGGGTGACTTCGAGCACGCCGAGAGATGGGTGGAAGAAGTTCCAAATGCAATGATGGTTGAGTATAAAGGAATCGGGCATTTGGCGATGGAAGAGCATGCAGAAGACTCTGCCTATGACTTAATTGCTTTCATAAACGACGAACCTCTGCCGACTCTCGAAGGCTTAGGCCGCGATTCCTTCACCTTACAAGATGCGGTTAATTCTGTAGGTGATAAAGAAGCCTTATTTGGTGATGGCTTACCAGAAATGACTGACGAGCAATAAGTAAAAGCACACCGCTCGTTAATTTAAGAAATTAGCGAGCAAGCCCTTCCAATCATCAATACCTGTTTGTTCAGAATCCAAAAACTCAAAACCTATAAGAAAGCCGTCATTATGGGTACGTACCCAACGGACTTCTCCTGCTAGTCGATAGTTTTTGTCATATTCATCAAGATCGATCACAAGCGTATGAATCGCTCCGACTTTCATTGAATCGTCGGCTAGCAACTGAGCGCCCGTTGCAGAGATGTCCAGCACTTCACAGCGAACAATTTCAGGGCTCGAAGTTTCATCTGGTGTCGGTGTAACGAGTTCAACAAAGATTTCGCCACTGCGATACATCCGTGCTTCGCGGCGCCGCTCGTCATCACTGTAATACCTAATCATATATTCCTTTACCGAAGCTTGTTTTTGTTTTGAATAACAAAAGTATAGACAGCGATGTTCAAAAGGTTATCGATAATCACAGGTTTTTTCATAATGTTTCACGGAACATTCGCTATGTCGTTGCAAAGCATTAACGTTTAGGTCAACATCGTGCCCACAAAGACAAACTTTCTGTTGTTAAAACAATAACCTGTCGGAAACGAAACGATATCAGTAGGTTAAATAAATGAGCGCTGAATTAGATAATATAAATGTTGCGAGCCAAGAACTCCTTATTACTCCCGCACAACTAAAGCAAGACATCCCTCTTACCGAGAAAGCGAAAGAAGTTGTCACTGAAGGTCGCGAAACGATCAATAATATCCTTGATCGCAAAGACAAGCGTATCTTCCTTGTTGTCGGTCCTTGTTCAATTCATGACATTGATGCTGCCAAAGATTACGCCCTAAGGCTAAAAGAATTGGCAGACAAAGTAAGCGACACTATTTACCTAGTCATGCGCGTTTATTTTGAAAAGCCACGCACAACGATTGGCTGGAAGGGATTGATCAATGACCCACATCTAAACGATTCATTTGAAATCGAAGATGGTCTTCATATTGGTCGTAAGCTTCTGATCGACATCGCAGAAATCGGCCTACCGACTGCTACAGAAGCGCTTGATCCGATTTCTCCGCAATACCTTCAAGACACAATCTCTTGGTCTGCAATCGGAGCAAGAACAACTGAATCGCAGACACACCGTGAAATGAGCTCTGGTCTGTCTGTTGCTATTGGCTTTAAAAACGGAACAGATGGTGGACTTGGTGTAGCAATCAATGCACTTGGATCAGTCGCACACCCTCATAGCTTCCTGGGAATCAACCATGAAGGCCAATGTTCAATTGTACGTACAAAAGGTAACCCATACGCACACGTTGTATTGCGTGGCGGCGGCGGTAAGCCAAACTACGATTCCGTGAACGTTGCGCTCTGCGAACAAGCTCTAGAGAAAGCAAATCTGGCAAGCAATATTATGATTGATTGTAGCCATGCAAACTCAAACAAAGATCCAGCATTGCAACCACTGGTAATGCAAGACGCTACGAATCAAATTATTGACGGTAACAAGTCAATCATTGGATTGATGATCGAAAGTAATATTAATTTCGGGAATCAATCAATTCCTGAAAACTTAGAAGAGCTGGAATACGGCGTATCTGTGACAGATGGTTGTATTGATTGGGAAACCACAGAGAAAGCTATTCTAGATATGCATGCGAAATTGAAGGACGTTCTTCCTACACGCTAAGCATCTCAAGCGCTGCTTTCATTATCTCAGCAGCGCTTAACCTCTCTATGCACTAATTTTTTGTTCTTGAGTTATTCTTTTTATCGTTAAATCTTCTATATAACAGCGATCTTCAACTTTTAAACCCGCACAAGCTACTGCCAGTTTTTGTATCGGACCTTTGGTTTGCAAATCAATAACGGCAGACATCATTGTACTTGCCTTATCGTTTACACTTTGCTCTTCGACCAGGGCTACATAATCGCCACTAGAATCGGAATAAGATAGACACAGCGTAACCAAGCGAGACTCCTCCGAAAAGCCAAACCTCAGCCAGCTCGCGACCTCAAAACTATGCTGCTGGCTTCTCTTATCAAGGGCAGTTGTAGACTTTTGTTTTGATTTCGAAAAACGGGATAGCAATCCTTTTGATTTGCTGACCTTATTAATTGTGGTTTGAGGCTCGTTCAAGCCGACGCTCGGGAGAGATACGTTTTGTAACTCTAGGATACGAATTGCAGATTTAGGAATGATGTTCATAATGTGCCTAACAGTGTTACTACTAGATTCATTATGACACTTAATGTCAGTTTCAGTCGGTCATGGTTATCTTAGGGCGCGTGAAGCGCAGCAATGAAAAACAATTCGCTACATTTCGATTCACACAATTACACACTTAGTTAAGACTGCCATCCCAACTTTTCGTGAAGATTCACGACAGTACCAATAATAATAATCGTTGGAGCTTTAAGCTCAGCAGCCGTAACGTCTGCCGCTACGCGAGACAGAGAGCTAATCAATACACGCTGGTCTGGTAAGGTTCCGCGTGAAATAACTGCCACAGGCATATCCTGCGACATGCCTTGATTCAGTAGACCTTCTGCAATTTGAGGTAAAGCGACCAAGCCCATATAGAATACGAGCGTTTGCTGTTCAGCGACAAGGCTAGGCCAATCTAACTCCGAGCTATTATTCTTCAAATGCCCAGTCACAAAACGCACAGATTGAGCATGATCTCGATGCGTCAATGGAATTCCCGAATAGCTCGCACACCCTGCAGCTGCAGTAATACCCGGAACAACTTGAAATGGAACGCCATGCTCTGAGAGCGTTTCGATCTCTTCCCCACCCCGCCCAAATATAAAGGGGTCTCCGCCTTTTAAGCGAAGAACACGTTTACCTTGTTTGGCGAGTTTAGCTAGCAATTCGTTGATACTTTCCTGTTGCATCGTATGATGAGAACGCCGCTTACCGACATCTATCATATCCGCGTCTTGGCGAACTAGGTTGAGTATTTGGGGCGACACAAGACGATCAAATAACACGACGTCTGCCTGTCTAATCAACCGCAATGCTTTAAAGCTAAGTAAATCAGGATCACCAGGCCCTGCACCAACGAGATAAACTTCTCCAACGCCCTGCGTGGAACTCGTTATGCTATCTAAGCTCTCTAGTAACAAACGCTCCGCGTCTTCATCACGTCCACTGTATACAAGATCTGCAACACGACCTTCTAGCTGACGCTCCCAAAAAGCACGACGGGCATTAATAGTTGAGAGCTTTTCTCGTACCTTATCTTTATAGCGTAATGCTAGCTCAGCCAAAGCTTCGAGCCTTGCCGGCAATACGGATTCGATACGATTACGAACAAGGCGAGTTAAGGTAGGATGCTGACCTGCACTCGATACCGCGACCGATATCGGGCCTCGATCAATTACAGCAGGAAGCAAAAAATCACTATCGTCTATGGAATGTGCCACATGAACTGGGATACCAGCTTGGCGAGCCTGCTGAGCAAAAAAGACGTCAGCGCTATGATCTTCAGATGCCGCAACTGCAAAAATAACGTTTTCAAACAATTGAGAGCTAAGAGAATCAAGGCCTGTACTATGAATAACATCCACCGATTCAAACTCAGTAAACCTATCCTTAGCAGTCTCATCAATACTAATTACGGTAATCGGAAATTCTGTTCGTTGTAGAAATCGAACTTTTCTAGTCGCAACGTCACCACTACCAAAGACAAGAACTGACTGCCCTTGCGGCTTAAAATACAACGGAAGCCAGTTCATAAGAGCGTCTCTTAGCGAATAACGTCGATATTACCCATGTATGATTTAAGTGCTTCTGGCACTTTAATCGAACCATCTTCTTGCTGATAGTTTTCAAGTACCGCAATCATGGTACGACCTACCGCTAAACCTGATCCATTCAGGGTATGCACCAATGCCGGCTTCCCGCTAGCTTGGTCACGGTAACGCGCTTGCATGCGACGAGCTTGGAAGTCACGCGTGTTGCTACATGACGAGATTTCACGATAAGCCTGCTGACCTGGTAACCAAACCTCCAAGTCATAGGTTTTTACCGCTGAGAAACCTAAATCACCACCACAAAGCATCACTTTTCTATAAGGAAGCTCCAAAGCCTGAAGAATACCTTCGGCATGCGACGTTAAGGTTTCAAGCGCGGCGTCAGAATCTTCTGGTTTTACCACCTGAACGAGTTCAACTTTATCGAATTGATGCTGACGGATCATACCTCGCACATCACGCCCATAAGAACCTGCTTCACTTCTGAAACAAGGTGTATGACACACGAATTGTAATGGTAGCTCAGCTTCTTCAACAATTTCATTACGAACAATATTTGTCGCAGGAACCTCTGCAGTAGGAATCAGATAAAACTCTCTATCTGCATGGAGCTTAAATAAATCTTCTGCAAATTTTGGCAACTGACCGGTACCGTACAAAGACTCGTCATTGACGATGTACGGCAGGTATAGCTCTTCATAGCCATTAGTCTCGGTATGCGTATCAAGCATAAATTGAGCAAGAGCACGATGTAATTTAGCTAAGGCGCCACGCATCAATACAAAGCGCGATCCGGTTAGCTTACTTGCTGTTTCGAAATCTAATTTGCCCAAGCCTTCGCCTAACGCAACATGATCCTTCACTTCAAAATCAAACGTAGTTGGTTCGCCCCAAACAGCGACTTCGACGTTATCATTTTCGTCGTTACCAGTAGGAACCTCTTCGTCAGGAATGTTTGGCATTCCAGATAACAACGCATTTAACTCATCTTGAAGAACTTTAAGCTCGGCTTTTTTCTCTTCTAAAGCAGCGCCCATCTTATCCATTTCAGCAATTAGTGGTGCAATATCTTCGCCGGCCGCTTTAGCTTTACCAATTCCCTTCGAACGGGCATTACGCTCGCTTTGCAAGGTCTCAGTTTCCACTTGAATCGCTTTACGTCTTTCTTCTAAAGCTTCAAATCCGGCTACATCAAGCTCATATTTTTTGATTTTAAGGCGCTCTGCAATTGCTTGAGCATCGCTACGAATAAGTTTTGGATCTAACATGACTAATCAACTTCGTTTAATTTTGTTCAATTCTTTATGCGAGGCAGTAACGACTAATTACAATACCCAACCACAGTGCCGTAATAGACAACAACACTGAACTAAAAATATAAAGTAGCGCATACGAAAGCGCACCTTTCTCAATGAAAGCCCACACCTCTAGAGAGAACGCGGAAAAGGTCGTGAAAGCACCAAGGCCTCCCGCCATAATGACAGGTTTCAAGTCTGGGTGAATAATAGCTTTTTCGACAATCGCAACATAAGCGACTCCCATCAAAAACGACCCAACCACATTGACGGAAAGAGTCGCCCAAGGGAAAAAACGCTGGCCGACAAGAAGAGTGACACCGAAACGTAATAGTGCGCCAACTGCGCCTGCTATGGCAACGCCAATAAGCACTTTCATTTCCCTGAACCTCCCTTCTTGATTGTAGACGCAGTGTACCGACCTTATTCGGTGATTACACTATTGCCTTCAACAACTTTCTTATCTTTTAAGCACTGGTTGCAATAACAAGACAAGTGCTGAGCACCCGACACTGACTCAGCGTTCACTGAATCCAAATCAAAACCACCTTCAGGTAGGCACCAACATCTCACTTGCGAAAGATTCGATTCCGCGTCCAGCGCAGCCATACCGCATTTGTTTTCGTTGCCGCAAGACGGGCAAACAGCTTTATTATTCACTCGTACTTTCAAAACGTTGCGCTGCGCGATTCTTTTTCACCGCATCAGGCGTAAATACTTGGCCCGTCATTGCGATGAAAATACCGCTTTCCTTGCTTTGTAGCGCACCTAACGCCACACCAACGTTAAAGAGACCATCGCTATCAAGAAAACGTGCTGGACGCATAGCTCCCGTAAAAACAATCGTTTTTCCAGGCATATCACCAAGCGCCTGAGCACTGTCGACCATCGTGTCTGTACCATGTGTCACAAGCACTTTGTCACATTCAAGACTTTCTATGCACGCCTTCAGCGCCGCGCGGTCGTCGTCCGTTAACTCTAAACTATCTTTGCGACAAATCTCATGCTGTTCAACTTCAACGCCAGACCCAATACGGGCCAACAATTCCGGGATGATTGACTCAACAACTTTATAATCGCTAAGCGCATCAAAGTAATCTTTATCTATCGTACCGCCGGTTGTAACTAATGCTATTTTCGTCATCGTTTACCCTTCGAACCTCGTCGATTTTTCTTAGAGCGGCGACTTTCAAACGCCTTCGCTTCATTCTTGCGATTCGCTTTGACTTTATCTTTTGCCGATAACTTATTAGTAGGATTCGCAAACGGATTCTCGCTCGATTTAAAATCAAAACGAATCGGCGTACCTTTTACTTTCAATACTTTTCTGAACGTATTTTCCAAGTATCGCTTGTAGCTATCTGGCAAGTCATCGGTTTTAGAACCATGAACAACAATAACAGGTGGGTTTGAACCGCCTTGGTGCGCGAAACGCAATTTGATTCTACGTCCACGAACAACAGGTGGCTGATGATCGCTTACTGCATCTTGAAGCAGTTCTGTCAGTCGTTTTGTTGGCCATTTAGCAAATGCTGACTTGTATGCCTGATCTATAGACTTATACATGTCACCCACACCACTTCCGTGCTTCGCAGAAATAAAGTGTGTATTTGCATAATCCATAAAGACTAATCGGCGAGAGAGCTCATTTTTTACAGCGTCTTTTTCTTCACCAGTCATGCCGTCCCATTTATTGACAGCAATAACAATCGCGCGTCCAGCATCCATTGCAAAGCCAAGTAGGTGAAGATCTTGCTCAACAACTCCCTCACGAGCATCGATCACTAATACCACTACGTTGGAGTCAGCGATCGCCTGCAGTGTTTTTACAATTGAAAACTTCTCAACCGTCTCTTTTACATTTTTTCGGCGACGAACACCTGCAGTATCGATTATGGTGTAGGGCTTCTCTCTACGTTCGTAAGGAATATAAACGCTGTCTCGCGTTGTACCAGGCATATCGAAAACAACGACACGTTCTTCCCCCAGTAAGCGATTCACCAAGGTTGATTTACCAACGTTAGGACGACCAATGATTCCGATACTACAACCATGAGGCTCTTGGTCTTCCACCTCATCAGCTTCTGGAAAGTTATCGATAATCTCACTAGTCAAAGACGTGATTCCACGATTTTGTGAGGCTGCAGTTAAGTGATGGGTTCCTATACCAAGCTTATAAAAATCAGCTTCCACTGCGTCTTGACTCAACCCATCAACTTTATTTACGACAAGTTCGCACGGCTTACCTGACTGTCGTATCGACTTCGCAATGATCTCATCGGCGGGCGTTAAGCCGTCTCTTGCTGATACAACAAACAGAACCAAATCCGCTTCTTCAATCGCAAGATATGACTGTTCGGCCATCGCCATATCGATGCCTTCTTCGTCTCCCGTCAAACCACCCGTATCAATAACGATATACTTCTTATCGCCATGGTGACCCTCGCCATATTTTCTGTCACGAGTCAGCCCCGGATAGTCAGCAACAATCGCATCGCGCGACTTTGTCATCCGGTTAAAGAGAGTTGATTTCCCAACATTTGGTCGCCCTACAAGAGCTATTACAGGAACCATTTAATCGTATTCCGCTTAAAGATTTAATTCGTAGGTGTACAGATCGCCAGAACGAGTATAGACGTAGAGTGTGGATTCAACGACTTTGATGCGTCCTAATACGCCATCACTATCGGGGCGAACACGCCCTACAAGTTCGCCATTGCTTAAATCAAGAAAATGAACATAGCCCTCAAAATCAGCGACCACTCCATAATTTAGAATTGTCGTAACAGCACCTAAACGTCGGTATAGGAGTTTTTCCGTTTCCCAAAGCTCTTTGCCTGTCGATGCCTCGACCGCAAAAACTCTTCCGTCGGAATCTGCAGAAATAATAGTATTCCCATCTTCGGACACACCTACGCCTGAATAAGAGGATAAGGCCATCGACCACAAGGTTTCACCAGTAGTAAGACTGATGGCTTTCAAGTCGCCTTGATAAGCGGTTGCATAAAGTGTTCTTCCGCTTAAGACAAAAGTTCCATCGACATCTACTAGACGTTCAAGCTCAGTGCGTCCGCTTGGTGTTCCCAAGTTAACAGACCATTGCTTACGACCCGAATCAATCGCAATACCGATCAAGGCCCCATTAGCGAGACCCACATATACTGAGTCACCGCTAATTAAAGGAGAAGATGTGCCGCGCAGAGAAAGAACTGGCGTATCGCTATCATAACGCCACCTTTGTGCTCCAGTATCAGCGTTAATCCCAAATACCTTCCCATCGCTGGCATGCACAACTACCGTAGACCCGTCACTTGCTACAACACTCAGTGCTTCTGAACTTAATCGCGCTTGCCACAATTCTTGGCCATTGCTACGAGATAAAGCAATAAGTTGCCCTTGGAACGTATTCACATAGAGCTGGCGACTATCTCCCGACACACCGCCACTAACCCTGCGATCTAAATCTACTTCCCACTCTAAACGACCAGTTTCTGTGGAGCGAGATTGTAATTCACCATCTATGTCGATTGTGAATACGCTGGGCCCACTAACGAAGGGCTCTAGCTGTAGTTGTAATTCATCATCACCAGAACCTGCATCAGCGTCCCACGCTTTATCAACAGAAATCGGGTTTTCAATACGTGTTAATTTTGTAGGAATGTTTCCAGTGTCAGAACTACAAGCAAAAAGCGCGGTAAAAACCGCGCTCAAGCCAAGACACTGTATAAGTCTCTTTGTCATACTATGATCCATGAAGGTGACTAAAGGCTCTGTGTGTCCACACCCAAGTCAGACAATTTGACACCTAAAAGTGGTGCTCGTTGTGGCGCATCTTTCACCATATCAAACGCCGCTAGATAACTTTCTTTTGCTGACTCGCGATCACCTTGAAGAATGTAGATATCGCCCTTAATTTCAAGATATGCAGGGGCGAATGCTTCATCTGATGCATCGAGTAAAGCATGCGCAGCTTCATACTCACCTTTCGCTGATAGAATGCGAGCTTTACGTGCATTAACGATGTGGATCGTACGCGGGTCTTCATTTGATTCTAAAACGAAATCAAGTTCTGCAAGCGCGGTATCGTAATCTTTGGCAGTCACGGCTTGTTTCGCCAAGAACAATGCTGCAAAACGCGCATATTCAGAATCTGTAAATTTCTCTTTAAGCTCGTTCGCAATAAAGCTAGCTGACTGGTCGTCGCCTAAGCCTGCTTGCTGGGTAGAGATGCTAACCAACTGCTGATATAACGCAGAGGCTGTCGCTTTATCATGCTCTACGTTGTTTTGCCATGCACGATAACCAAATACAATTGCAAGAGCAGCAACAACGGCTAGCAACACAGAACTACCGTTATTCTTCCACCAGTTTTTAATCGCTGCGATTTGTTCTTCTTCGGTCTTAAACTCGTCCACAAATTACTCCACTTAACTCAATTTCTTATTAGCAGCTCATCAGCCGCGCAGTAGTTTACTGCATTCAAACAACGATGTATTTAATCAAATCACTTTGAGCAACGCTTTTTTGTTCTTCATCACTCTTTAAAGGCTTAACCAAAGCTGTGTCGGTATCAATTTCGTTACTGCCAAGAATAACCGCATAGCGCGCACCAGACTTGTCCGCTTTTTTCATTTGAGATTTGAACGAGCCCTGCCCCATATTTTGCAACACACGAAGAGCACCTTTAGATCGCAAGTGACCTGCTAATTCGAAGGCTTTAATTTGAGTACCATCACCTGCGGCGACAATATAAACATCCGCAACCACATCAAGCTCTTCAGGGAATACCTTAAGCTCTTCGAGCAGAAGAACAAGACGTTCTACACCCATCGCAAAACCAACGCCAGGAGAACCCTTTCCACCAAGCTGTTTTACCAAGCCATCATAACGACCACCCGCACAAACCGTACCCTGCGCACCAAGCGCATCGGTAACCCATTCGAACACCATATTCGAGTAGTAATCTAGGCCACGTACTAATTTAGGATTCACTACATAGCGAATACCTAAACCATCCAAAAATGCCGTTAATTCTGCAAAGTGCTTTTTCGAATCTTCACCGAAGAAGTCTGTGAGAACAGGCGCCTGCTCAAGTATTTTTTGAGTCAGCTCAGACTTTGAATCCAAAATTCTCAATGGATTTGTATCAAGACGGCGAACACTATCTTCATCAAGCTGGTCTTTGAAATCAGATAAATAAACCACAAGAGCAGATTTGAATGCCGAACGCTCTTCGGGCAAACCTAAGGAGTTAATCTGAAGCTCTACCGAGTCACGGATTCCTAGTTTTTTCCATAATTGATCTGTCAACGCAATAAGTTCTGCGTCGATATCTGGACCTTCAAACCCAAAACACTCAACACCAATCTGATGAAACTGGCGATAACGACCTTTTTGAGGACGTTCGTGACGGAACATAGGTCCCTGATACCACAAGCGCTGCGTTTGATTAAAAAGCAAGCCGTGTTGCTCCGCTGCACGAACACAACACGCCGTGCCCTCCGGACGCAAAGTCAGGCTATCGCCATTGCGGTCTTCAAAGGTATACATTTCCTTTTCAACGATATCCGTGACCTCACCAATCGAGCGTTTAAACAACTCGGTTTGCTCGACAATCGGCATACGAATCTCTTGATAGCCATGCTTACTCAATAAGTCAGAGACGATATTTTCGAGGTATTGCCATTTTGACGATTGGCCGGGAAGTAAATCATTCATTCCACGGATAGCTTGAATCTTTGCCACAAATAAACCTTTTATTAAAACGCGAAACTAAGCTTTCGCAATAACATTTTCTTCTTGCGCCTGCTTAGCTTCAGCTTGCGCACGGATACGTTTTTCTAACTGATCAACCAAGTCATCATTTGAAAGCTTATGATCTGGTTTGCCATCGACATAAACGAGATTGTTCGGAGATCCACCAGTTAACCCAAGATCTACTTCTTTAGCTTCACCAGGACCGTTAACAACACATCCAATAATGGCAACATCGAGCGGCGTTGAAATATCTTCGAGACGTGTTTCAAGCTCATTCATTGTCTTAACGACATCGAAGTTTTGTCGCGAGCAACTAGGGCAAGCAATAAAATTGATACCTTTTGAACGAAGCTTTAAAGACTTAAGAATGTCATAACCGACTTTGACTTCTTCAACAGGATTTGCTGCCAGCGAAACACGAAGCGTATCGCCAATACCATCCATTAAAAGCATGCCAAGACCAACTGCAGACTTAACCGCTCCAGCCCTAAAACCGCCCGCTTCTGTAATACCCAAGTGCAATGGCTGATCAATCAATCGAGCGATTTCTCTATATGCTGCAACCGTCATGAACACATCAGACGCTTTTAAACTCAGCTTGAAGTTATCGAAATTATGTCTCTGCAAAATCTCGACATGACGCATCGCAGACTCAACAAGCGCAGCAGGCGTTGGCTCGCCGTACTTCTTCTGCAAGTCTTTCTCTAGCGACCCTGCATTCACACCAATTCGGATTGGAATCCCGTGGTCTTTAGCACTCGCAATGACCTCACGAATACGTTCTTCTTTACCGATATTTCCGGGATTGATACGTAAACAATCGACCCCATATTCAGCAACTTTAAGTGCAATTTTGTAATCAAAATGAATATCTGCAACTAAAGGTACTGGCGAGCCTTGCTTGATTAACTTAAATGACTCGGCGGCATCCATCGTTGGGACTGATACCCGAACAATGTCCGCCCCCGCATCGGCTAATTCTTGAATTTGCCCGAGCGTCGTTTGGACGTCGGTGGTCTCAGTATTCGTCATACTTTGCACTGCAATCGGAGCATCTCCGCCCACAGGCACATCACCCACCATAATTTGACGGGAAACTCTTCGCTTTATCGGCGACTCAAACTTCATAACTCTACTCTACAGTAAATTCTGCGCGTCCAGTTGTGCTGACATAGGACGAAATATCGTACTGGACATCGTTTACGAACACTTGCGCAACACTTGCATCGCCAAGAACAACGCGAAGTGCCGTTGAAAATTCATAGTCAAACTTACGACCATCACGCATCAAATCAGCGCTGATACGATTATCTTGGTCATCATATATTTCAAACCAACAGTCACCTGTAAAAGTGATTGAAATTGTCCCTCTGACTTGAGGTTGATCTTGATTTGAAAGCGCTGAAACTTCATCCACAGGCTGACTTTCAGAAGACTGATCTTCTGCATCTAGATTCGATGATTGAATAGCTACATCAGTTACTGCAGACGTTTCGCCTAAGGTTTCAGCAGCGGACTGTTTCTCATCAACTAACACAAGCTCTACTGAATCATTCTCTTCCGCCACTTCCTCCGGCGCTGCCGGGGGTTCAACAACCGCCCCTGGACGTTCCAACGAACTATCTGAACGCTGTTCAAGCTCATGCTCATTCTCACTACCAATCAAGGTCCAGACCAGTAAAGCGCAAACCACCACAATCGACCCTGCAACACCAGTCAATTTCATCAAATGAATACGTTTTGCTTTGAGCTTTTCGTCAGCTTGCTGCTTGTCTAGCTGCCTCTTTTCTTCCACGATGACTGTGAGCTGTCTTTCAAGCAATTCCACCATGCGCTCTTCATGCAAACCAACTAAACGACAGTAAGATCGAAAATACCCTTTCAAAAAGACATCGCTGGAAAAATCATGATAATTTTCGGATTCGATCATTGCGACAACACTTGGACGCAAGTGAAGCTGACTTGCCACCTCATCGATCGACAAACGAAGTTCGTCTCTTGCCGCCCTGAGAATAGGTCCGGGATGAGTAATTTCTTGGACTTTTTCTTGTTCACTCATGCTTATTTACCGAAATATAGACTTAGGTAGTTTTTATATTCTTGTGAGTCTGGATATAACTCACGCAAAAGTGCAGCTAGACTTTCGGCCTGCTTTACAGCATTAAAATGTTTGGCAATACGTACGCCTTGCCACAAGGTCTGAGCCGAGTGAGTCAACGCCTGTTGTGCAATTTGATTCACAAGTCGATTGTAGTAAAACTGCGCACGTTTAAAGTCGTTCTTGGTGAGCAATAACTCTGTCATTCCAGCTAATGCGTTCGAGTTAAATCGATCAAGCTGCAAAGCGCGCTCGTAAGCTAAGATTGCTGCATCAGGATTATCGAGGCGAATCTGACACAAAGCGATATTGGTATACAACTGACTTCTAGAAGGGAATGTAGTATCTTCCGCCGCGATTAAAAATTGCTCCAGCGCTGTCTCAAAACGTCCTTCCGTAAATAAATACGCTGCATAGTAAGTGCGGCCGCGCGTATACGTTGAATCCGCTGCAACTGCCTTCTTGAACATTTTTTCGGCGATTTCTTTATCGCCCTGACGAGAATAAATAAGGCCAAGAGCACTATTAGCCGGCGCATTATCATCATCAATTTCTAAAGCTCTATTTAGATGTTTCTTCGCCCGCGTAAAGTCTTCTCGTTTGATGTACTCAAAGCCAAGATTAACGTAGCGTTCAAGTGCAACCTCAGGATCTGCGTTGCGAGACAAGGAGCTATCATTTGTCGTCACACATGCAGCCAACAAAACTGTTAAACCGAGAATTATTATAATACGGCTCATCATAGTTAAATTTACTCGTTCACTTGTCTCATATTTATGTATCGTTCGCTGCGCTTAGTACGATCATCAACGCGCCCGACTAATTGGCCACACGCAGCATCTATATCGTCACCACGAGTTGTTCTAACTGTCGTGATGTACCCACCCTCTGTCAGCCACTCTTGAAAACGACGCACCTCGTTATTGCTTGGCTTTTTATACCCGCTATGCGGAAACGGGTTAAATGGGATCAAATTGATTTTACAAGGCAAACCTTTCAATACTTCAATTAACTGTTGGGCATGCTCTTTACGATCATTCACGCCAGCGAGCAATGTGTATTCTATGGTCGCTTTACGCTTGTCTGGCAATCCACTCAGGTAATTCTTTACCGAGGTCATTAGCACGTCAATTGGGTACTTTTTATTTACAGGTACCAATTCATTTCGTAACTCATCATTTGGCGCATGCAAGGAGATCGCGATACTTGCATCCGTCACTTCGCTCATTTTATCAATCGCAGGCACTACACCCGCAGTACTCACCGTAAGACGCCGCTTAGAAATCCCATAAGCAAGATCGTCCATCATTAGATTTACGGCATCCATGACGTTATCGAAATTTAGAAGTGGCTCGCCCATACCCATGAACACAACATTTGTAACTGGACGCTCTTTGTTTCGATCAATCCCTTCGAATGAGGCAATCGCATTGAAAATCTGCCCCACAATTTCTTCAGTACTTAAGTTTCGGTTAAAGCCTTGCTTGCCAGTTGAGCAAAAACTGCAGTCCAACGCACATCCAATCTGAGATGAAACACATAACGTTCCGCGATTACCCTCAGGAATCAAAACAGTTTCTATACTGCTACCACCAGGCATACGCATAACCCATTTGCGCGTTCCGTCAGCAGAAATGTTTTGGTAAGTTACCTCGGGCGGCGTAATTTCGCAAATTTCCTTAAGTTTAGTTCGTAAGCTTTTGGAAATATTAGTCATTTCATCAAAATCTGACACACCATATTGATGAATCCATTGCATGACCTGCTTGGCTCGAAACGGCTTCTCACCAATTTCAGCAAAAAATGCCTCTAATTTAGCTTTTGGCATTCCAAGTAAATTTTTACGCGGAGTGCTTGTCACTTCAGTCATGTTTGTCACCTAAAATACGATGTCCTAATACGCACAAAAGCAGGACCCCAAACAGAGCCCTGCTTTTGTCTACCTGCGAAAAAGAAATTAGCCGCGAGGACAGATTTCTTCATCAGCAAAGAAGTAAGCAACTTCACGCGCTGCTGATTCAGTAGAGTCTGAACCGTGAACAGCGTTTGCATCGATTGAAGAAGCGAAATCTGCACGGATAGTACCAGCGTCAGCTTCTTGTGGGTTTGTTGCGCCCATCAACTCACGATTTTTAAGAACCGCACCTTCGCCTTCAAGAACTTGTACACATACAGGACCAGAAGTCATGAACGCCACCAAGTCACCAAAGAAAGGACGCTCTTTATGCTCAGCGTAGAAACCTTCAGCTTTCTCTTGAGAAAGTTGAACCATTTTTGCAGCAACGATTTGCAAACCGTTTGATTCGAAACGATCGTAGATTTTGCCGATTACGTTTTTAGCAACTGCGTCTGGCTTAACGATTGATAAGGTGCGTTCTACCGCCATGATATTATCCCCATAAATTATGTATTAGCGCTCTAATATGAGCTGTTAAAAATTTGCCGCGGAATTATAAGGCCGATTAAAGCAAAAATATATCTTTCTTCCGCTTACTTTCGTAAAACTTATAGCTACTTTGTTAACTTTGCATTTTAAGCAGCGCATCTTTCAATACCGCCGCAGCATTATCAACATCAGCATCCGTCGTAAAACGCCCAAAAGAGAACCTCAATGAACTCAAAGCAAGTTCATCAGACAACCCCATTGCCTTAAGCACATGTGATGGAGCCATGCTTGCAGAATTACACGCACTACCGGAAGAAATAGCTAAATTAGGAAGAGCTGTTAACAACATCTGCCCGTCTACACCAGGAAAACTCAAATTAACGATTCCAGCGACAGACATTGCGCCCTCCCCGTTAACAATCATATCGACACCTTGAAGCGCATCGACAAAACGCTTTTTAAGTGATTCGATGCGACTCTGCTCGCCGTCCATCTCATCTAGTGACAAGCGAAATGCCTCACCAAACCCAGCGATTTGATGAGTAGGCAAGGTACCCGAACGCATACCACGCTCGTGTCCGCCACCGTGTATTTGTGACACTAACTGAAAATCCGCGCTCCGACGAACAAACAGAACACCTATACCTTTTGGGCCATAAATTTTATGCGCGCACAAAGAGACTAAATCAGCAGGAATTTCAGATAAATCTAACGGCAACTTTCCCGCACTTTGTGCGCAATCCGCGTGGAAGAATATGCCTTTCGATTTTATAAACTCTGCCAATTCCTTAATAGGATTAATCACGCCTGTTTCATTATTCACATGCATGACTGAAACCAGCAAAGTGTCTGGCCGTACAACCTCTTCCAGAATCTCTGGGGTAACAACACCCTGATCATCTGGACGCACAAACGTCACCTCATAACCTTTTGTCTCGAGGTACGTGCATGCATCTAAGACTGCCTTGTGCTCGGTAGCAGAACTTACAATATGTTTTCGTGGGTCATTTTGATCAGCAAAGTACTCAGCCAGACCTTTAATAGCTAAATTGTTTGCTTCCGTCGCTCCACTCGTCCAAACCAACTCTCTTACATCGCAATGCAATCCTGTCGCAATTTGTTTGCGTGCACTTTCGACGGCTGCCTCAGCTTGCCAACCTAACATATGGGAGCGAGATGCTGGATTTGCGTAACAAGAATCGTGGCCCAAATAAGCCAACATTTTTTCAACAACACGAGGATCTGCTGGCGTCGTCGCCGCATAATCGAGATAAATCATTTGTTTCGCTCTACAAGAGATATTTCACTGCTCGGCGTATATTAGACCCGCAAGAGAATTTTGTCGCTCTGCAGTTTCGATCACTTCACGCTTCGACATAAGCTGTTCTAGTGTAATATCGCTCAAAAAAGAGTGGATCTGTTCGCTCAGATCGGACCACAGATGGTGAGTAAGGCACTTCTGACCTTGCTGGCAATTGCCTTTATCTTGACACTTCGTTGAATCTATCGACTCGTCTACTGCATCTATGATCGCCGCAATCGACACAGAGCATTCCATTTCGCCTAGCGTATATCCGCCACCAGGGCCGCGCGTACTTGCGACGAGCTTGCGTCGGCGCAACTTAGAAAATAACTGCTCGAGGTATGACAATGAAATACCTTGCCTGCCAGAGATGTCTGCTAAGGTAACCGGACCAGATGCACTGTGAAGCGCTAGATCAAGCATTGCTGTGACGGCATATCGCCCTTTTGTAGTTAAACGCATAGTCAGACATCAAATAGGAATTAATCGCATTATTCAATACCTGACCAAATCAGTCAACTACTAAGCATACCCTTACTTTGCTTGTTTGAAGCAGTCGATATCCTGCTCGTTAATTCCTTGCAAATCTTCTTTTACGAAAGAGTTATCAAGCTTTCTGAGCTCTTTGCACATCTGATTCATACGCTCATCAACCAAATGCATATGATCAAGCATACTTCTGATAGATCGCGCCACTGGGTCAGGCATTTCTTCGCTCAAACCATATGCATCGAAGCCGAAATTCTCTTCCATTTTTTTACGCTTCGATTCATCAACGCTGGCCTTTGAAGTCGGTACAGACTTCAAAATGATTCGCCCAGGGATACCAACCACCGTCGCTTCTGCAGGAACTGCTTTCGTTACAACCGCATTCGAACCAACTTTTGCATTTTCACCAACCTCAAAGGGGCCGAGAACCTTGGCGCCTGCACCGACAACCACTCCATCTTTCAAGGTTGGGTGTCGCTTACCTTTATTCCAGCTAGTCCCGCCAAGCGTCACGCCTTGGTACAAAGTGACGTCATCACCGATCACAGCTGTCTCTCCGATCACAACACCCATGCCGTGATCGATAAAAAACCGCCGCCCAATGGTCGCGCCTGGATGAATTTCAATCCCTGTAAACCACCGACTCACTGAAGAAATAAAACGCCCCAACCATTTAAAATCGTTTCTCCAACAGCTATTAGCGATCCTGTGGAACCAAAGAGCATGCAGCCCAGGGTAGTTTGTCAAAACCTCGAATGTATTCCGTGCCGCCGGATCACGGTGAAACACACTTTGAATATCTTCTTTCATCGCTTTGAACATTACTTACCTACTTAATCGTTTTCTCAACACTTTTGAGTATACCCCGCAAAATGTTAACTTCCATTTTGTCGAGATGGCGACGCTGAAACAATCGTCGTAATCTTGGTAAAAGTTGACCTGGATTGTCGGGGTCATAAAAACCAGTCTGAACCATAACGCGCATCAGATGATCTAGCATACCGCCAACTTCTTCTTGTGAACTTAACTCTTCATCCCAGTCACCTGATTTGCCATCACGTACTGTTTTGAGCAACTGCGAATCGAGACCTTGTAATGCGGTCATTCTCAATTCATACGTAATAACTTGAACAGCCATTGCCAAATTCAATGAAGAGTAACTCGGGTTGGCTGGGATATTTACATGGCTATTGCATTGCTGTAGCTCTTCATTCGTTAAGCCGCTCGATTCACGACCGAATACATAGCCAACCTTAATTGGGGCTGTATTCGTACTAATCAAGTCCAGAGTATCTTCAGCGGCGACACGAGGGTTAACAATTGGCCAAGGAAAACTTCGAACACGTGCACTAGCGCCAACCACATGCTGACGATCCTTCAAGGCTTCAGCGAGACTATCAAACACCTTAACATTCTCAATAATATCTACAGCACCTGCAGACCTGCTTACCGCCTCATCAGAGGGAAAGTCTTGAGGACTCACCAAACGCAAGTCACTTAAGCCCATATTTTTCATCGCTCGCGCAACGGCACCAATATTTCCAGCATGCGTCGTTCCGACCAAAATAACGGCAACGTTGTCATTGAGATAATTTAAAATATCGAGACCAGACTCCGGCTCTTGCACCCTTAACCACTCCAATAAAAAGAACTGCGACTATAATTGAGCGGCAAGTATATTCATATATTGTGAACAAAACCGCTTTTTTGCTGCAATAAAACTCTTTTTTGCTATTATGCGCGCCACAAGATTAGGACTAGGTGAAAAGAATGCAACCGATTCTGAAAATCGCGCTCCGCGCTGCCAGACAATTTAACGAGTACGTGAACTTAAGCATCGATCGTAAAGAGCATAACGCTAACGATCTCAAGGAAGACCTAAAATTGGTTCGTCACCTAGAAGAAGTGCTTTTCAAAACACTTATGGACGCGCTGAAAAAAGGCTACCCAACACACTACGTTGCTGAAGTTGGCGAGAAAATTAGTGAAATAAAAGAAGATGCCTGGTTCATCCAAGGCTTCGACAATGAACAACACCTACTTCGCAAACTTCCTGACACTGCGTACAGCTTTGTGCACAAGAAAAACGGAAAGATTCATAGCGCAGCAGTCGTAAACCCTTTTACCGGCGCAGAATACGTTGCAGTAAGAGGAAGCGGTGCAACATTCAATGACCATCGTTGCCGCGTTAACAGCTTACGTAATCTAGACGCCGCATATTTTGCAAGTGATGTCGTCAATCAATTCGGCAACAGCAGCACCGATCATGTTGTTAGCGATCTGATCACAGACATGGGCAACGCGGGAATCAATTTTCGTGTCAGTAACTGCCCTACACTTGATTTGGCACTAGTCGCTTCAGGCCAACTTGATGCAGCCATACTTACGTCGGCAAAATCAGAAAACCTTGAAGCTGCTTTGTTGATCTGCCAAGAAGCTGGCGCCCTCGTTGGTGACCTTGCTACTGGAATGATTAATTCAAATAGCCGTTCCGTTGTTGCAGCCAACCCTAAGTTGTTCAAAACAACACTGCAGCGCTTTAGCGGCTATGCAAGTAAGTTACAAAGTTAAATAGCTTTGCTTTACTCCAAACAATAAAAAACCAGCTAAGAAGCTGGTTTTTTATTGTTCATCACTATTTGGTGATTAAGGTTGCACTTCACGTTCAGCACGCTTGCGATCTTGTTCCTCAAGCTTTCTCAGATCCGCTTCACTTGGACCTTCGTCAAACTCCTCTCCATCTTTATCAACAGGGGGAAGAAGATCTTCTTTGGTGACCGCCATTGCAAGCAAGATATTACTTGCCACATAGATTGAAGAGTATGTACCTACTAAAACACCAATCAAAAGAGCTTTAGCGAAGCCATTGATCATCTCTCCACCCACAATGTATAACGCAACCAACACTAGGATCGTTGTCAACGAGGTCACCAAGGTACGCGACAGGGTTTGAGTTAAAGAAATGTTGATGACTTCTTCGGAGTCCGACTTCCGCAGCTTACGGAAGTTTTCCCTGATCCGATCCGAAACAACAATCGTGTCATTTAGAGAGTAACCAATGACCGCCAACAATGCCGCCAATACTGTCAGGTCAAAATCCCACTGCGTGATCGAGAAAACACCCACCACGATAATTACATCGTGGATAAGGGCCGCTACGGCACCCACAGAGAATTTAAATTGGAAGCGCAAGGCAACATAAACCATCACGATACCAAGTGCGAGCAACAACCCGAGACCGCCCTGCTCACGCAATTCTTCACCGACTTGTGAGCCAACAAATTCTGCGCGCTCCAGCGTTACCTTCTCACCACTCTGTGACAAGGCATTCAGCACTTGCACACCAACTGTGTCGTCAAAGCCTTGTGACAAACGAACTAAGACAGAGGTATCTGCACCAAAGTTCTGAACAACAAGCTTGTCGTAACCTGCATCATTAAGGGTCGCTCGAACCTCCTCTAGATCAGGAGCCATTTCGTACTCCACTTCCACCAATGTGCCACCGGTGAAGTCGAGACCTAACTGCAAGCCCTGTGTAGCAATAGAAGCTATCGATGCGATAAGAAGCAAAATAGAAGCTAGCGCTGCTAGTTTGCGTTTACCCATAAAGTTAATCGTATTCATATTTTGTTTCCTACTACCTATTAACCAATGGATAACTTTTCAACTTTACGTGAACCGTAAACCAAATTAGTAATGGCACGACTCAAGAAAATTGCAGTGAACATTGAGGTAAAAATACCTAACGCTAAGGTAACCGCAAAGCCTTTAACTGGTCCGGTACCTACAGCAAACAAAATAATCGCTGCGATAAAGGTTGTGATGTTTGCATCTAAAATCGCAACGAAAGCTCTGCCATAACCCGCATCAATCGCTCGTTGTGGAGACATGCCTGCTTTCAATTCTTCGCGTATACGCTCAAATATGAGTACATTCGCATCAACTGCCATACCGACCGTCAAAACAATACCTGCAATGCCCGGCAAAGTTAACGTCGCCGATATCATAGACATCAATGCACACAAGAGCACAACGTTAACTAATAGCGCGATGTTCGCAATCACACCAAATACACGGTAATAAACAAGCATAAACAATAGTACTAGAGCAAAACCGATCTGCACGGACAACAAGCCAGCATCGATGTTAGCCTGTCCTAAGCTTGGTCCAACCGTACGCTCTTCAACGAAATACACTGGTGCCGCCAATGAACCAGCACGCAATAACAATGCAAGCTCAGCCGCTTCAGTCGGGGAATCTAGACCGGTAATACGGAAGGCATTACCAAAGGCAGATTGAATTGTTGCAAGGTTGATGATGTTACGAATCTCACGATTGCGGCGTTCGACCACCTCTTCACCATCAACAATACGCTTACGAGTTTCTGTTTTCTGCTCAATAAACAAAACACCCATACGACGTTTGATGCTGCGCTTCGTAACGTCAAGCATCATCTTGCCGCCGTTACCATCAAGCGAAATATTTACCTGCGCGACGCCATTTTCATCAAAACCAGCATTCGCATTGGATACGTTACTACCCGTAACGATCACATCTTTTTCGAGAATAGCGCTACGGTTTTCGTCTTGCTTAAAGTTAAAACGCTGAGTTTGGCTACTTGGCGCACCAGCTTTGGCTTCCAAACGGAACTCAAGGTTAGCCGTCTTACCAATGATACGTTTAGCTGTTGCAGTATCCTGAACACCTGGAAGCTCAACTACGATACGATCACGCCCTTGGCGCTGAACCAATGGCTCTGCAACGCCCAGCTCGTTAACACGATTACGAAGCGTGACTAAGTTTTGTTGAACGGCATAGTCTTCAATCTCTTTCACGCTTTGTTCTGAAAGACGCAAGATGAGGTAAGCCGCATCTTCTTCATCTTGATCGGTGCGTGTGAACTCGCGGTATTCTGTCGCCGCAAAAGAAGTTGCTTTATCACGCTCTTCAGCGGTACGGAATTTGATCTTTATACCGTCCAAACCGTCAATCGAGAAAGCTCTATATCGGATACGCTCATTTCTCAACGCACTCTTAATTTCACTTTCGTATACAGACAAACGCTGACTTAGCGCTTTTTCCATATCTACTTGAAGCAAAAAGTGAACACCACCACGTAAGTCCAAACCTAGCTTCATTGGCCCTGCACCAAGCGCTTTCAACCAATCTGGCGTAGTTGGTGCCATGTTCAGCGCAGCAATAAAATCATCACCAAGCGCATCCTGAAGTACAGTTTTCGCACTCAGCTGCTGTTCAGGTGAATCAAATCGCGCCAATACAAGACGGTCTTGCAATTCAACCGCTTTGGGATTGATACCTGCTTGTTCAAGCGCTTCGCTAATGTCGTTCGCAAGTTCTTGATCAGCAACGGTCGTACTTTGAGTACCCGTCACCTGAATCGCGAAATCGTCTGGGAATAAATTAGGCGTTGCATAAATACCACCGATCACCAAAATCAGGGCGATCAATGCATATTTCCAAGCCGGATATTTATTGAGCATGTGAGCTCCTAAATGCCTTTCTAATTGTTGTGTCTAATCACATGCAACTTGAGTAGGATGTTACTAAGAAGTTACTGCGCACCAAAAAACAAAAGCCGGGCGAACCCGGCTTTCCATTAAATACCTTTCAACGTCCCTTTCGGTAAAGCAGAAGATACGGCCACTTTCTGAATTTTCAATTCAACACCTTCAGAAACCTCGACCGAAACAAAGTCATCCGATACTTTTGTGATCTTGCCCGCAATTCCGCCGTTAGTAACGATCTCATCGCCTTTATTCAAGCTAGCTACAAGATTCTTATGCTCTTTCGCTCGCTTAGACTGTGGGCGCCACATCAAGAAGTAAAAGATCAAGATGAAACCACCGAAGAAGATAAGTTGCATAAGCGCGCTAGGCTCACCTGGTTGCGCTGCGCCTTCTGCATATGCCGCACCTGACATAACCATAAGAACCAATAACGAAAGTTGTTTAATAAGCGTGCTCATTTTCTTCCTCTTAACTATTTAGGATATTTAAAAAATTAGTGTTTTAAGCGTCGTTAAACGCATCTTCGATGTCTAATGGGGGCGTATCGCGCCCTAGCGCAGCATAGAAGTCGTCAACAAAGTCGGACAATTTACCTTGTTCGATTGCTTCGCGCAAACCACTCATAAGATTTTGATAATAACGGAGATTATGGATGGTATTCAGTTGCGCCCCGAGCATCTCATTGCAGCGATCTAAGTGATGCAAATATGCTCGTGAGAAGTTTTTGCAAGTGTAACAATCACACTCAGAATCAACTGGACCTAGATCATGACGATGTACCGCATTGCGAATCTTTATAACACCACTGTGCGTAAACAAATGTCCGTTTCGTGCGTTTCGCGTAGGCATCACACAATCAAACATGTCAACGCCTCGACGAACACCTTCCACGAGATCTTCTGGCTTACCAACACCCATTAAATAACGTGGCTTATCCTCTGGCATCTTGTCGTGCAAATGCTCGAGTATGCGCATCATGTCTTCCTTTGGCTCACCAACAGAAAGACCGCCAATTGCATAACCGTCAAAACCAATATCGGTTAAGCCTTCTAAAGAGATATCGCGTAAATCTTCGTACATACCACCCTGCACAATACCAAATAGTGCAGAAGGACTTGAACCATGCTCATCTTTACTACGTTGCGCCCAGCGAATAGAACGCTCCATCGAATCTTTCGCTTCCTGCCATGTTGCTGGATAAGGCGTACACTCATCAAAGATCATCACGATATCTGAGCCGAGACTACGCTGAACCTGCATAGACACTTCAGGCGTAACATTCACTTCAGAGCCATTAATAGGGCTTTTAAACTTCACACCTTCTTCGGTTATCTTACGCATGTCGCCCAAGCTGAATACTTGGAAACCGCCTGAGTCTGTAAGAATTGGCTTGTCCCATTGCGCAAAGTCATGAAGGTCACCATGCTCTTCGATAACTTCAGTTCCTGGTCTCAACATCAAATGAAATGTATTACCTAGAATAATTTCTGCACCGATCTCTTTGATGTCACGAGGCAGCATACCTTTAACCGTGCCGTAGGTACCTACAGGCATAAATGCCGGAGTCTGAACCGTTCCTCTTGGGAATTTCAGTTCTCCGCGTCGCGCAACTTTGTCTGTCGTCTTTAATTCGAACGACATAAAGCATTCAGGGCGAGACATAGCTTCTCCAATAAATAAAATAGTTTGTGATTAGCACTGAGGCTCTAAGAACATCGCATCACCATAGCTAAAAAAGCGATACTTATTCTCAATCGCATGAGCATACGCGTTCATCATGTTCTCTTGACCAGAAAACGCCGAGACCAACATTAATAGCGTGCTTTGCGGTAAATGAAAGTTTGTGACTAAGGCTTCGACAGTTACAAACGAATACCCTGGGTAGATAAAAATATCAGTATCGCCCTCGAAAGGCTCTAAGCTACCTGATTGACTAGCTGCCTCCAGGCTTCGCATACTGGTTGTACCGACACATACGACGCGACCGCCATTTGCCTTCGTTTCACGAATTTTGTCGACTGTTTCTTTGGTGACCTGAATCCACTCACTGTGCATAACATGGTCTTCGACACTATCAACCTTTACTGGTTGAAACGTTCCCGCCCCAACATGCAAGGTGACAAAAGCCGATTCAACACCTTGCTCAGCAAGATCACTGATCATTTCATCACTAAAGTGCAGACCCGCAGTAGGCGCAGCGGCGGCGCCAGGTTCTTTGGCGTAAACAGTTTGGTAACGATCATCGTCAAGAGACTCGTCTTCACGATCGATGTATGGTGGCAACGGTACATGGCCTTCCGACTCAAGAAGCGCAAACACCTCTTGATCTCCGCAAACTTTCAATTCAAACAGCGCGCCTCTGCGCCCAAGCATTTCAAGTTCACTTCCGCCTTCTGTATATAACTTGGAACCAGGTTTCGGTGATTTAGACGAACGAACATGTGCTAAAAAAACCTGCTCTTCGACTTTACGTTCGAACAAGATTTCGAGTGCCCCGCCGGTTTCTTTTTTTGCAAACATCCTAGCGGGAACGACCTTCGTGTTATTGAAAATGAGAAGATCGCCTTTCCTAAGCAAATTAGGTAAGTCAGCAAACTGAAGATCTGCCAAGGCGCCGGTTGCGCCTTGAACATGCAGCAAGCGGCTTTCCCCTCTTACCTTCGGTGGATATTTTGCAATCAACGACTCTGGCAATTCAAAGTCGAAATCAGAAACCTTCATGTACCCTCTTAGTTTGCTTCAGACTTAATAATTGGTGTTTCGCATTTAACGTCGGCATTTTGAGCACGATGACGCATAACATGATCCAACAATGTAATCGCTAACATCGCCTCAGCAATTGGCGTTGCACGAATACCAACACAAGGGTCGTGACGACCATGTGTCACTACCTCAATTTCGTTACCGAAACGATCAATACTCTTGCCAGGTAGGCGCATGCTTGATGTTGGTTTCAAAGCAATGTGAGCAACAATATCTTGCCCCGTAGAAATACCACCAACGACACCACCGGCATTATTGGAAAGAAAACCTTCAGGAGTCATCTCATCGCGATGCTCAGTACCCTTCTGCTCAACGGAATCAAAACCAGCACCGATTTCCACACCTTTTACTGCATTAACACTCATCAGAGCATGAGCAATTTCAGCATCAAGACGATCAAAGATTGGCTCACCTAAGCCCGGCATCATTCCTGTCGCAATCACCGTGATCTTTGCACCGATCGAATTACCTTCTTTGTTGATGTCTTTCATGTACTCTTCCATCAACGGAATTTTATCCGCATCTGGGCAGAAGAAAGGATTTCCCTCAACGATAGACAGGTCAACATTCTCAACTTTAATCGGGCCTAGTTGAGACAAATATCCCTTAATTTCGATGCCAAAAGCCTGACTTAAATACTTTTTAGCAACAGCGCCCGCAGCGACACGCATCGCTGTTTCACGCGCGGAGGAACGACCACCGCCACGGTAGTCTCTAAAACCGTACTTCTGCGTATAGGCATAATCGGCATGTGCAGGACGGAAGGTATCCGCAATATTTGAATAGTCTTTTGAGCGCTGATCAGTATTTTCTATAATCATACCGATCGATGTCCCTGTGGTTTTTCCTTCGAAAATGCCACTCAAGATCTTTACTTCATCCGCTTCGCGACGTTGCGTGGTGAAGCGCGAAGTCCCGGGTTTACGACGATCTAAATCGTGTTGAATATCTTCCTCAGAAATCTCTATTCCTGGAGGACAACCATCGATGATACAACCGAGTGCCTTACCGTGACTTTCGCCGAAGGTGGTTATCGTAAATAACTTTCCGAAGGTATTACCTGACATCGTATAACTCTTTCGTTTTGCTTATTCTTTAACGGCTTGAAGTTGGTCTGCCGTGAGCATAAATACACCATGCCCGCCGTGCTCAAATTCAATCCACGTAAATTCTAATTCTGGGTACGCCTCTTCTAGCGCAACCCAACTATTTCCAACCTCAGCGATCAGGACGCCTGTTGGCGATAAATATAAAGCAGCCTGACGTAACATTTCTCTTGTGAAATCCAAGCCATCATTGCCTGATGCGAGACCCAGCATCGGCTCTTTGCGATACTCGTCCGGCATACTGCCAATATCTTCTGCATCGACATACGGAGGGTTAGACACAATCAAGTCGTAAGTGTGATGATCTCGCTCAATTAGCGCAGAAAAACAATCTGACTTCATTGCAGTAACGCGATCCTGCAGGGCAAACTTCGAGATATTCTTATTGCATACTTCTAATGCGTCTTCAGAAATATCTAATAAATCAACTTGCGCCTGTTCAAATAGAAGTGCTGATGCAATACCAATACACCCACTACCTGTGCATAGGTCCATAATGCGTTGCGGTTCATCCAATAACCAAGGAGAAAAACCATTCTCAATGAGCTGTGCCAGCGGACTGCGTGGCACGAGAACGCGGTCATCAACGTAAAATTCTAGGCCACAAAAGTAAGCTTTGTTGGTCAAATAAGCCAAAGGAATACGTTGATCAATGCGCGCATTGAGATTCTTAGTGAGGCGAAGAATTTCTTCATCCGTCACACGACAAGCCCAAAGTGCACGATCAAAATCCCATGGAAGAGACAAGGTTTGTAAAACTAATGCGACAGCTTCATCCCACGCGTTATCTGTACCGTGACCAAAATAGACATCACTGCTATTGAGCCGCGTAAAGCTATATCGAATAAAGTCTGCAATTGTGTGTAGTTGCGCCGCCACAACATCGCCTCAAGGTAGAAAAACCGCGCAATTATATAGGGAATGGAGCCAGAGTGCTAAGCATGCTGGCTACTCAAGCGTAAAAACTATAAAAAAGAGGCCTCAATCTACGAGATATAGATATAGCCATTGGCTAGCGTCGAGAGAGAGTGGCTTTTGGCCTAAACGGCCCATCGCTCGAAATTCAACATTTTCAGCTTTCAAACCTTGGGCATAGATATCTTGCAGCAAGGGCCTTGCGAAGGCTTCGGCAGCGCCCAAAGCTTCAACTTGCGTTTCACTCTCAACACTCGAATAAGCCATAGCAACAACCTTAGCACCCTCGGTTTTCGTCAAATAATCATTAAGCGCATCCGCATTGAAATGCTTCAGCATCGAATCACTGACCAATAAACCGCGCTTCATGTCTGCAACTAAATCTACTGGAGGCACCGCGGCGAAGCTCAGATATACCATATTCTCGCGACGAACATTTTCCACAACGTAAACACTAAGCCAGCCTTGCTCCACACCATCATCAACCTGCCCCACTAAGTAAGATTGATTATTGTCTCGTCCCGCAAGGTTTCGAATGCCAAACACTTTGTTAGCCCAATCATTACTCGATCCGCAGTTACGCTCGGCACATTCAAATTCAATTTTTCCCTTTGATGAAAGCAAATTTCGGTAGTAACTCAAGACCTTATCGCGACTCGAAAAACTCGCAACACGGTATAAATAATTAGCTCGACTACCTTCGAGGCTAGTTTGGCGGTCAACACGTAAACTATTGCTCACCCGTTTAATGCTACTAAGAGGAAACGGATGCAAAGCAACGTCCTGTTCCGATTTCGAAACAAACTCCAAGCCCGGCGCCTCAAAACTAAATTGCTTCGCATGCGCTACTTGTACTAGCGCAATCGCAAGCATAGAGACCAAAAACACGTGTACATTCATCCAACTTGAACGAGCCAACCTGTTTTGCATTCACTAAACCCCTTTGGTTCGATGTAGTTACTCAGTGACAAAGTCACCGACTAATTGAGCTGTCAGCGCAACGTCACCTTCCATATGGAAGTGATGCCCGCCGTCTACTTGATGCTGCGTTAACGTTTTTATATACGCAAGCCGCTTCTTAATAGCTTCATATTGCTTGAAATAACCATCCGTTCCAACAAGCAATAGCACAGGACATTCGATGCCTCCCATTATTGCCTCAACCTGCGCTTCAGAAAATCGCAAAAGTGACGGTTCTAACAGCCTTGGATCAGATGACCACGTCCAACCACCTTCCACCTCTATCGTGCCCCGCTCTACAAGAAGTCTTGATGCAGGCATAGAAATCTTACCGACCCCTGCCGTTCGCGCGCGGGCAGCCACTTCTTTAGTAGGATAAACATTAAGCTTTGAGTTTCTCAACGAGGATGCACGCTTCACCGCTCTTTTGAGTTGCGGCAACACATTTTCAATTTCATCAGTCAGCGGCCCTAAGCTATCTAGCAACACCAAATGCTTAACTCGTTCGGGCACTGAAGCAGCAACTAAGGTCGCGATAATGCCACCCATGGAATGACCAACGATATCGAAATCACTTCCTTCAGAAATACTATCAACAAACGCCAAGACATCGATCGTATTATCAACGAGGTGATATTGAGCTGACTTATCGCGATGCTGTGACTTCCCATGACCAGGCAACTCCAATGCATACACAGGACGCCCCTCTAGTTGAAGCCTTTCGAGCATAGGCTCAAAGGTCGCCGCATTGTCTAGCCACCCATGAAGCATGATCACAGGCCGGCCCTGCGTTTGTCCGTTATGGAAGCCCGCAAGCGTCAATCGCTCGGTTTGTTGAGAAAAGTGCTGATAATTCAAAATACACTTACGCTCTTGCATGCGTGAACAGAGCGTGGAAATTTTCCGCGGTTTTCTTGGCCACTTCCTCAACAGAAATACCGCGCAACTCGGCTATAAACTCCGCCACTTTAGGAACATACTTTGGCTCATTAGGCTTACCGCGAAACGGAACAGGCGCTAAATAAGGCGAATCTGTCTCAATTAGCATACGCTCAAGCGGAATCGACTTAGCGACGTCTTGCAGCTCAACTGCATTCTTAAACGTGACGATACCACTAAACGAAATATAGTAACCGAGTTCAATCGCGCGTAAGGCCATATCGAGATCTTCGGTAAAACAATGGAGCACGCCAGCAACACTAGGGTCACCATGTTTTGCAATAATCTCTAAGGTATCTTCTTTTGCATCTCGCGTATGGACGATCACAGGCTTGCCACATTGCGTGCTTGCCTCTAGGTGTCGAATAAAGCGTTCTTGCTGAAGCTCTTTTTTATCTTCGCTGTAGTAGTAATCTAACCCCGTTTCACCAATCGCAATGACCTTTTCTCGCTTAGATAGCTCTAATAAACGCTCAACGCTCGGTTCTTCGCCCTCATAACTTGTTGGATGAACACCGACCGAAGCATAAATATTATCAAAGGAGCTTGCCGCGCCTAACACATCTTCGATGTGCTCAAGATCAATCGCAACACAAAGCATTTCACTCACACCTTCGTCACGAGCTGCAGATATGGCATCTGCTAATCCACCCTCATATTTCTCAAGCTTTAATCGATCTAAATGGCAATGGGAATCTATAAACATAAGTACTCGAATACACACAAATAATGCGCGCCAGTGTAACGCGAACACAAAAAAGGCGCATCATGATGTGCGCCTTTTTTTATTTACAAAAGAACGAATTACATACTGTGGGTCGGACGATCCGAACTTAATGCCCCAGCTAATTCCTTCTCAATAATATTTTTTGCTGTTTCGTCTTCAGCACTAAACTGAACGCCAATACCTGCTGCGCGATTTCCTTGCGCACCTTTTGGTGTCACCCAAACAACCTTACCTGCTACCGGAATTTTTTCAGGCTCATCCATTAGATTGAGAAGCAAAAACACCTCATCACCCAGGTGATAGTTTTTGCCTGTCGGGATAAACAAGCCGCCATTTTGAATAAATGGCATATACGCAGCATACAGTACTGCTTTATCTTTGATCGTTAGCGTTAATATACCGCTACGCGCTCCGAACCCAGCTGACATAATCGTTTTAAATTCCTGAAAAATAACGTCTATTTTTGAAGTATAGGGCAATGACGCATTTCTGCGAGTGAAATTAGCGCAACATTATCGAGAACTTCGCATTAGGTCTTGCCATAGAATAATCAGCGACTCACAAAGAAGCTGCGGATTGGGGTTTGTGCTTCCCATCAATAGACGCAATTGCACCAAATGCGCTTCGCGCAATTCAAACAATACGGAAGAACCCGCCTTGCCTGCCAAATACTTAAGCATTGCAACGCTATCAGCGTTTAAAAAGACGCTCTCATCTTCCGTCGAACTAAAACGAATCATTTGCTCGATCCATTGAATCAGCCAAACGAGTCGATCCTGCAAATAGTCATCCGCCCATGACTCAGCCAAATCGCTGACTGTTTTTTTACGCTTAACGGCCGCACCAAGCCCTTCAATCATAGTTTTTTGCTGACCCCAAGCGTCTTGCTCAATAAATCGCATCGCTGTAACTGGCTCGCCATTCGAGATACTCAAGCATGAATGAACAACATCAGAATCTGCAGCAGGCAAACTCTGCATTAACCACGATAAAGCATCTTCATGTGAGGGCGGCTGGATGTTTAAGATCTGGCAACGAGAACGAATAGTTGCCAATACAGCTTCTTGACGCTGCGCAACGAGAAATATAATCGTATCGCCTGCTGGTTCTTCAAGCGTTTTTAGTAAGGCGTTTGAACCGGCGATATTTAAGTCTTCGACCGGATTGATCACCGCAACCTTATGTCCACCACGCATGCAAGACTCGCTAACGAAATCAACCAAGCTTCTCACCTGAGAAATTTTAATTTGCTTTGCGTCCTCTTCTAGCTCAAGAGACAAAAAGTCGTTGTGGCTCCCTGCCTCCATCAAATGACAAGCTTTGCACTGTCCGCAGGGATAACCAGAAGCAGGTGATTCACACAGCAATGCCCTAGCTAGAGTATGCGCAAGCACATCGACACCTAAGCCTTCTCCGCCTGATAACATAACCGCATGAGGTAATGCGTCTCTTTTTTCTAAATCTGAGATGGTCTCGACCAACTCAGCATGCCAAGGCATGATATTCATAATTCACTACTCTAAAGACAGATCCGCATTGTATAGTTTTTTGTGCAGCTCGCGAGTACGAACGGCAAGATATTTTTTTATATATGTCGGCAAAGCATCACTCACACGCTTATAAAAATTGATCGGCGTTTCACCGCGCAAACGCTCGACGCGAAAAACTCGCAACACTAACACACAACGCAAATAGCGACGTTCAACGCGAGTTAAACTTCTCGAATATCGTCCAAGATATAAATAAAGCATCGTTGCGGCGGATAACACAGAGAGAATACCAATAAGCAAATACACTAAATGTCGCCAGCTAAACTCACCCAACATACTTTGAAGCAGTTTTTTTTGATCAGCCTCTCCATACCCTAAGACAAAACGCTGCCAACGATAATTGATTGCATCACCCTGCTCAATCAGCCAGCGTAACGCACCCACTCGATAACCGATTGAAGCTAAGTAGTTATCCTGAAGAAAAGTTCCTTCCGCCTGTACTGCTGCCTCGAGCCCGAAAGACAAGCGATCTGGCGCCACATAGGCTGTCGGATCAATACGCAACCAACCATGCCCTTGAACATAGGCTTCAACCCAAGAATGCGCATCATATTGGCGAATCGTCCAGTGCCCTGCACTCTCGTTAAATTCTCCGCCTTGGTATCCCAAAACAATCCTTGAAGGAATACCCGCCTCACGCAGCAAAAAAGCCATGCTACTTGCATAGTGCTCGCAAAAACCAAGCTTTGTATCGAATAGAAAACCATCGACTGTATCTTGCTCAAGTAATGGCGGCTTAAGCGTGTATGCAAAACCCTCAGAAGCATAAAAATCCAGTATTTTAGATATCAGTTCGATTTCGGTGGTACCATCGGATAAAAAGCGAGTCACTAAGTCACGAGCGCGTGGGTTTCCATTAGCCGGCAACTGCACATCCTGAAATGAACTAGACACCTTACGTGATACATCAGGCAAAGAAGCAATTGCCGTACCCTCGTAGGAACTTGCCACCCCATCTATTTTCATTCGGTATGGTGTTGGAGAGTTAAGAGAGTAGTTAAATTCGTTAACCCCCATCCCTATAGAAAATACGTTTCCTGATGCAGATTCTGAACCTGCCAATGCGAGAGCCCATCGGTTGTTATGCGGCTCCAGGATCACATCATAATATGGCGTACTCAAAGATTGCGGCTGATATATCTTTTGTGCCTGAACTGAAGCAATGCCAGCACGCCCTCGCTCCACCAAAAGCGCTTCACGATCACGCGACCAAGCATCATCATCGAATCGATCTAAAACAAGCGCTCGCCAATACAAGGTTTCTCGCTCTGGCTGCAAACCAAAGAATGTGGCACGAAATGCCGTTTCCGCGGACTGAGTGAGATCGGCAATAGCACCAGGACGAAGTGTCTCGCTGAGCCCGGTTTGTGCAGAACTTGTTTTAATTGGCATCGACCACAGCGGCGCAATTCTAGGAAAAAACATGAAAAGACAAATTGCCAACGGAAACGCCAAAGAAACAATCTTCAACACTCGTCCAATTTGAGAGCGCACGCTTCCTATCACACTATCGTTAATACGCATGAGCAGCGCCAAACAAAAGAGAAGTGAGCAAAACTGCAGCACCACATGCATGATACCTTGCTCAAACAGCATCGATACTGCGCTTAAATATAACATCACATAAACGAAAATGAGCACATCCCGCTGAGAACGCAACTCTAGTGACTTCATACAACCGACTAACAAGAGAAACACAGCTGCCATTTCAACGGAATAATCCAGTCGATAGTCAAGGAAGAAAACAATGACTGACGCACTGAGAACAATCACATTTAACAAGCGCTTACCAACCAGACCTGGTAATGCAACTAAAGCGATAAACAGGGCGATGCACGAGAAGAGCCATATTGGCGCGATCGATAAAAATGACACGGCCTGAAGCAGCATGACACCAACAACTCCGTGCCGAATGCCGTTTAATTCAAGAACCTCAGTTTGGGATACTTGCACTTCGGCCATTAAGCACACTCCGCCAAAGCCCTCAAACAGCGTCGCAAATGCAGCTCGCCCTGCTCTTCGCCAACACGTACATTTGGCAAGGATAACGAAAACGGAAGACGACTTTCATGTAACTCAAAAACATCGAAACACAAATAACTCAGCGCCAACTCCTTACCAAAGTGCATATATGAGTCATACTCAAGATGGACAGGATCCGCGCTAAGAAGCTCTGGCGAGCGAACTATTAGCTCATCACGCTTAGCAAAATGCTTCCAGAGAATTCTTCGAACATTATCGCCCTTATCATAAGCCTTAACATTATCGAGCTCTTGCCCCGAGACCTGCCCCGATCCTGAAACCGCATTGCGCTCTAGGCTTGTATGTTCGGGTGACGGTAAGGGTCTAGGATAAACGTACACAGCTTCGTCAAACCACATCCATGTCCATGCTCGAACTAAACCGAAAGGAAAGTATGTTTGAAGACGAATACCTGATAACGAGTGCACGCCTCGTTCAAATGACTGAGTCTGAACCTTTACATCGAAACTCTGCTCCATACGCCATATCGATTCTGGCCCTACTTCAAATGCAGCATAAAACCCAGAACGCTGCTTACCCGCCGTATCTGCAACGACATTTACTGTGACCTTTTCTCCAGCCTCAACCGGTAACATTTCGCTGAGTCGCAAAGTCAAACCTTGCATATTAAAAAAACAAAGCCAAATCGAGACTGCAAACACGCCACCCAACATGAAAACGAATAAATAAATAAGGCTGCTCTGATAGTTGATCGCTGTGATTAGCATCACTAGCAACATCAACAGAAAGAAAAAACCCTGTTTGCTCGGAAATATATAAATATTCTTTTGGGTAAGAAGGTACTCGGAGCGCCTTTGCGTACGACGTTCAAGCCAACGCCTAAATAGCTTTTTTATTGTCATTCTCCAATTTTTTTAACTGCATCTAATTACAGCATAAACACCTGATAAAAGAAGCATATAAATAGCGCGTCAACTTGCAATAAACGAGACTTGGGTAAATACTCATGGGGCATTCACATAGAAGTAAAGACTTTATGATTGATCGTCTATCTCTTCGCTCTTTAGGAAAAAGCGCGTTCATTACAGTCGCAGGAAGCGTCTTCGCACTTAGCTCAAGCGTTCAGGCTGAAGTTAAGTCACTAACGAGCTCAGAATTAACCGATACGTACATTGAAGACTCTACGATTATTATCACCCCGAAAAAACAAAGTAATCTGAGCCAACAGAGAACAATTTCAAGTGTCACAATTGCGCCATATGAAGGTGAAGACACCGACTCTGAGTTACTGATCGAGCAGGAAGAATCTCAAACAGGCTTGATTAACGCCGTTGCTCTTGATGAGGAAACCCTGAGAAACTCTTCTGTTGATGCTGTATTTATCCCTGAGATTGAAGTTGACATTCCCACCTATGAGGAGATCAACACTCAGCCGGTTGCCGATATTCTTGGTGATGAACGATATCGTCCACCAGAAGGTGACTTCGACTTCTCATACATTGGTGATGACTTAGCACTTAGCCGACAGGGCGATAAGCTAACGTTCTCTATTGGCAACCTGCCAGGAATTGATCAAATTAATATCCCTGAAGCGGTTCAAGACGGTGGTCCAGTCGAATTAATTCCCCGCCCAGGCGGTGGCTTCGACCTCACTATTAATGTACCAGAAAGCCAATAACACCAAAGATTCAAATACAATCAGTTAAAAAGGGAGTCATGACTCCCTTTTTTTACGCCTAAATATTTTAGGCAAAAAAAAACCGCTCCAGTTTCCTGAAGCGGTTTTTATCTGCTAATGCAGAATTGGCATCCCGTAGGGGAGTCGAACCCCTGTTACCGCCGTGAAAGGGCGGTGTCCTAGGCCTCTAGACGAACGGGACATAAACCTTTTTGACAACTCGCAATTTATTGCCGTTGTTGTGAACTCTTTTCCTTCATCTCACCAAACTGCCTAGATGTTTGGTGGAGCCAGACGGGATCGAACCGTCGACCTCAACGCTGCCAGCGTTGCGCTCTCCCAGCTGAGCTATGGCCCCATCTGCGATGAGTGCCTCACAACGGGGGCGAATATTAAAGAAGCCCCCTTGGTGAGTCAAGCGCTTTTTTGAACTTTTTCGAGATTATTTTTGATCGCACAATCGTTGATCAATTTCTCAAAAATAACGCTTTAAAATTAGCCTGCTAGGACTTCTTGCAGTGCAGCAAACTCTTTCTCAACACGCTTACCTTCTTTCTTAGAGAAACCCTCCAAAACATTTAAGGCATGACGCAATCGCGCTCGCGTCATATCCGGTCCAAGCATGGCCATCGACTCAACCACAGACCACGAATTAGGCGTTCCAGCAATTGCCACGAATAATGGCTGCATGAAATCACCCATCTTTATTTCCATTGCTTTTGCCAAGCTTTTTACATCACCAAATATATTATCTTTGTTCCAATGACGCTGCGCCTCAAGCGTCCACAAAGCAAACTGGAGCACACGCTTCACCTGCCCTTCTTCTAATTTTTTATGCGCAAAGTCGTCTTTAGAAATATTCAGCATTCCTGAGAACATAAATCCAGCAAGTGGCGCAATATCAGCAAAAGTTTCTACTCGACCTTGAACATGCTCAAGCATTGGCTTCACATAATCTGAGTTAAATGCCCATTGCTGAGCACGCGCGGCAAAGTCTTCGGCTGAAAGATTTTCTCGAATCCACAAACCATTTAACCAACTAAGTTTTTCAACATCGAAGATTGGTCCGCCTAGTGAAACGCGCTTTATATCGAATGTCGCGATCATTTCATCAAGCGAGAATTTTTCGGTTTCGTCGGGCAATGAATAACCCATACGGCCAAGGTAATTTGTTAAAGCCTCAGACATGAAACCAGCCCGTTCATAATAGGTGATACTGGTAGGGTTCTTACGCTTACTCAATTTACTCTTGTCGGGGTTACGCAACAGAGGCATGTGACATAGGGTTGGCATATCCCAACCAAAGTACTCATATAGAAGCTGATGCTTTGGCGCAGAATTAATCCACTCTTCGCCACGAATCACGTGAGTGATTTCCATTAAATGATCATCAACAACATTGGCTAAGTGGTAAGTTGGCATTCCATCACTTTTTAACAGGATTTGAGCATCTACTTGCGCCCAATCAATCTCGATCGTGCCGCGCAACATATCATCAATGACACATGTACCTTCTTCTGGCACCTTCATACGAATAACATGAGACTCGCCTGCAGCTAAACGCTTCTCAACTTCATCTGCTGGCAATTCCAAATCACCTTTAATACCAGGATTCAAACCAGCTGCTTTTCGCTCCTCACGAATAACATCTAACTCTTCAGGTGTTCTGAAGCAGTAGAAAGCCTTACCTTCTTCAACCAATTGTTTCGCATACGCGCCGTAATCATTTTTTCTTTCGCTTTGGCGATATGGTCCATGAGAACCGCCCACATCAGGCCCTTCATCCCAATCGAGACCTAACCAACGTAAGGCATCAAGAATCTGCTTTTCTGACTCTGGCGTAGAACGCGCCTGATCCGTATCTTCGATACGTAAAATAAACTTGCCGTTATGTTGCTTCGCGAAGCACATGTTAAACAGTGCGATATAAGCAGTGCCGACATGCGGGTCGCCTGTCGGAGATGGAGCAATACGAGTACGTACAGTTTGAGTCATTAAAATTTCCAGTCGTTCAATAAATAATATGGGTGGTTAAAAATTCTTTCGTTAGCTTATCGACTAACCGTAACCACCAACAAAAGGGTTTGTTTTAATTTCTTGTCCAATCGTAGACATAGGGCCATGACCAGGAACAAAAGAAATCTGATCACCCAAAGGCCAGAGCTTGCCGCGGATAGATTTACATAAAGTGTCGTAATCTCCCTTCGGGAAATCAGTTCGACCGATAGAGCCTTGAAAGAGAACATCTCCGACGAACAACAATTCGCTCGGACGATGATAAAAAACAACGTGACCCGGCGTGTGGCCTGGGCAGTGCAAGACTTCTAGAATTTCCTGTCCGATCTCGACAGTATCACCCTGCTCTAACCACCGATTTGGAGTAAAGGATTGAGCTGGCGCAAAGCCAAACATCTGAGATTGCTGAGGCAGCATATCAATCCAGAATTGGTCTTCTTTGTGCGGCCCCTCAATGGGAAGGTTTTGAGATGTACTCAATTCCCCTACCGCACCAGCATGATCGATATGCGCGTGCGTCAAAATAATCTTATCTAGTTTAAGACCAAGCGCATCAATACGTGCCTGAATTTTAGGTAAGTCCCCGCCTGGATCTACAACCGCAGCAGACATCGTCACATCACACCAAACAAGACTGCAGTTCTGCTCAAATGGCGTAACCGGAACAATTTCGTATTTTAATGCCATTACAGCGCCTTTCGTTCGAAATCAGAGAATGAAGTTTGTGCGAGGTATTATCGACAAAGACCTGTTAATATCAACCGGCTTCTAACAACAAATTCATGGGTATTCTTCATGCAGTTCACACCTAAACGTATTCTTACAAGCATTGCGCCTGCTTTTATATTATCGATCACGCTTGTCGGATGTTCATTTGTTGATACGGTGCCCGGCAGTCAGAAGGTGATCATTAGCCACGACACGGCAGAATGTAAGCGCATTGGCGAAACCGAGGTAAAAGTACTATCCAGTATTGCTGGCATTGATCGTGACGAAGATACAATGGCGCAAGAGCTTTCAACACTAGCTCGAAATGCCGCCTACTCAAAAAAGGCGAACACCATTACTCCCATCTCAGAAATTGAAGACGGCCGTCAAACTTTTGTTCTTTACCGTTGCCGCTAACGACTAGACAGTTAATAGATACAAAAAAGGGCGTAAAGTATTCACTTCACGCCCTTTTTATTTACAGCGTAAAACCTCAAGTATTATCAAGCACAACGCGATACCGCGCTTTGCCATCTCTCAAATGTTGAATGGCCGCATTTATATCAGACATCGGGAACATCTCAACCTGTGGTTCGATGTCATGCCTTACCGCAAACGCTAGCATCTGATCAATCGTTGCAGGACTCCCTACTGGCGAAGCCGACACAGACTTTTGTCCCATTAGCAGTGGAAAGACAGCTAGATCGAGAGGCTCTGTTGTCGCTCCCACAAAATGAAGTCGGCCTTTTGGAGCTAAACAGGCAATGTAAGCGTTCCAGTCTAACTTCACGTTGACGGTAGAAATAATAAAATCAAACTGGCCCACCGCCCGAGCAAGGTCTGCCGCAGAACTAGAATTAATCGTTGCATGCGCCCCCAAAGCTAAGGCTTCTTCTCTTTTGCTGTCAGAACTTGTGAAAGCGGTAACTTCGCATCCCCACGCGTTTAAAAACTTCAGACCTATGTGCCCTAAGCCCCCTATGCCGATGACGCCAACCTTATCAGTCGGTTTAACATCAAACTGAACTAGAGGGTTATAAACGGTAATACCACCACATAACAAAGGCCCTACCTTAGACAGGTCCATGCCCTCAGGAATTTCTACAACACTCGCCGCGCTCGCAACGACTTTGTCACCAAATCCGCCATCTCTGTTGACGATCGTGCCTTGAGCTTCTGCACATAAATTCTCATCTGCACTTCGGCAGCTTTTACAATGACCACAATAGTCAGAATGCCAACCAAGCCCTACATTTTTACCAACTAAGGTATCGTCAACTTCCGCGCCAACGCTTGCAACACGGCCAATGACTTCGTGCCCTGCTACGATAGGGTACACAGACATCCCCCAGCTGTTGTCGAGCATGCTCACGTCACTATGGCAAATACCGCAATACATCACGTCAATTTCAACATCATTCGCACCTAAAGGTTGAAGTTCTCTCCCTACTTCAACCAACTTTCCGCCTGCGGTCTCTGCTGCATACGCTCTATACATAAAAGATTCCTTTGATTAAACCCAGCGTTAAGTACGCGTCATTGCTTGGATTAGATTCCAAACCTTAGTTGATGTGATGATCCGTTTCCATGATAGCTCCCTTCAAGTTAATTGATTTAGATCCAGCATATTCGAAAAGCTCAGCAAGCTATGCCTGCGCTTACTAAGCTCTTTGGGCAGTTTACTAATTAGGAAATCCCCATGCGCATTAACGAACCCGTTACTCAAAACGAGCTTGAATATGACCAGCACGCTCGCATTGTTTCAACAACCACGTCTAAAGGCGTGATCACATACGTCAATAAAGACTTCGTTGAAATATCAGGGTTTACCGAAGAAGAAGCGCTTGGGCAAGCACGCAACATTGTTCGTCATCCAGATATGCCACAAGCCGCGTTTCAATCGCTTTGGGACGCAATGGCGGATCAAAAACCGTGGATGGACATCATTAAAAACCGTTGTAAAAACGGGGATCACTATTGGGTCGATGCTTTCGTGATGGCTAATGCGGATGAAACTGACGGTGAAGCTCACCTGCAAAGCGTTCGATTCAAGCCAAGTCGTGATCAAATCAGTCGCGCTACGCATGCTTACAAGCTAATTAATGAAGGTAAACAGCCCTACCATCTATGACACCCTAAACATTGGCCAATCGCCTATAAATTGAATACAGCGACCACGACCCTACTACTTCCTATTGCCATTTGTTTGGCCATCACACATTTTTTAATCGGAGCCGCTTCCACAATCGCTTTTCTTGGAGTGATGACACTTTTTAATTTTTTCATCACACACAACATACGACAAGCAGCAAAAGAATCGGCAACAACCTATTCCGAAACACTCGCGTAGTATATTTATACGGGCCGTGTGGATGAACTAGGCAGTATTGAGCTTAGTAAAATATTTATGCGCAATAAGTTAGAAACCGCCCTTTGGGGAGTGGTGGACAGCACCAAAAACGTAGAAGATGGTGCGAGATTATCTGCGAATATGGCGAGTGATACGGAGTAGCAAACAGCACGTCAGAAACAAGAACTTGAGCAACTTGCCACCGCTATCAATGAGATGTCGACATCTATAACAGAGGTCTCACAGAACACCCAAAACGTGAGCAGCCTAATGCAATCGGTTCAAAATAACGTCGCGCAAGGCTCAAGCCAAGCAATGCAACAAGTAGTCGGAGAACTGGCTTCGAAGCTCTCAACAACCTCAGAACAAATCAAAAGTATCAGTAATACCAGCCAAGAAATTTCAACACTGGTTCAATCGATTCATGGCAATGCTGAACAAACCAATCTACTGACATTAAACGCGGCCATAGAAGCCGCCCGTGCAGGCGAACAAGGTCGTGGCTTTGCCGTCGTAGCAGATTAAGTGCGGAATTTAGCGAGCAGCACAGCAACCACAACAGAGCAAATTCAAGCAGCTATTGCGGCGATACAAGAAGGCGTCGATGTCACTGTCGATCTAATGAATCAAACCCTTGAAAGCTCAAACACCACTACTCGTCAATCTACAGAGGCAAAAGAAGCGTTAGCAGAAATCACAAACCTGACTGAAGAAACACTTGCGGCAATGATTCAATCTGCCTCGGCAACAGAGCAACAAAGTATGGTATGTGAAGAAATTAATCGGAACGTTCACACAATCCAAGACTCAGCGGTACAAAAGTATGACAACGCGACAAAAGCACAGACTATTCAAGAGAAGCAATTTACAGAAGTAATAAAACTCACCAAGCTTGCGAATGACTTCACCTCGTGAATTGTTCAGCAACGAAACAATGCGCTGAAAATTCGCACAGCAATTAGAACAATTGTGAACACTACCGAGCTCAACAAAAACCTCATATATACTTAGTTCACACGTTGCCAGAAACATGCGTCACACTTTTGACACCGCAACCTGAAACTTGATAATCAGCTAAAATAATTAAATATAAACAATTGTTTTTAAAAGCTATTTTTAACTCTGTACATGGTTTTTGCTTTAAACACATCATTGCAAAAACAACACTATTTTTCTCGGAGATTGAACATGCTTACTATCGTAGCTTCTAACAACACTGAAACAGTTAAAACAACTCAAGCTCAAAATGAAATGAAAGGTGAAGAGCTTCTTCTAAGCTACCTATTATGGGAAAACAAATTTGAAGGTGATGCACACGATACTTTCGAAGACCCAATCGACGTATTTCTAACATCACAGGGTGAAAAGCAGCTAAGCCTAGCGTAAACATCCTTCCATAGTCTCTGAGAATGCAGAGCCACAGTTTCATTGTGGCTCTCTCAAACCACTTTCAACTCAGCGCCCCGCACTTTCCTCTAAATTCTGAATTAACGCTCTCATACAATCAGGCACTCATTACACTTTCGTGCACTTACTCTCAATATCAATTTATTCTGGCTTAAGCACTGCGCCGCCAATAATTTTACCAGTCCATTTATCTTTCATTGCTTGTTTAACATTTTCCAAGTCATAAACACTTGAAACAAACGGCTGAATATCACCATTTCGTACCCATGACATAATCTGTGATAAGCGTTCTTGTCGAATAGATGGATCTTGCTGCGCGGATATGACAGTAGGACAGCCCAAGACTTTGAGCCCTTTCATCATAATTAAGTTAGTGGGGAGCATATTCGCATTAGGCGCTCCACGTTGGCCTTTTCCTTTTGCGACAAACGGCGTTGATGCCCAACCAACAATAAGAAACCGCGCTCCGAACTTAACGCAACGCATACTCTCAAGCGATATATCCCCACCTACGCCATCGTAAACCACGTCGACCCCGGCACCATTGGTAAGTGCTTTCACTTCATCTCTGAAGCGACTCACACCGAAATCAGGATCAGATGATGAAGTATTAATAACCCAATCTGCACCCTGCTCTTTAACCACTGCCAATTTTTCATCACTGCGCCCAGTTGCAATGACCTTAGCGCCTAACAACTTGGCCATATGCACCGCAGCTAAACCCGTTGCGCCTGAGGCGCCATGAATGAGAACGGTCTCACCAGGCTTTAATTCGCCACATTTTACGAGGCAGTGATAAGCAGTCTCATAACTTCCTAAAAGGTTACACGCTTGTTCAAAGCTGAAACCCTCAGGAATTGCTCTAACAGCTTCAGCAGGTGCAACCGCGTAGTTAGCGAACCCTCCATATTGCTGATACTTTCCCGGAGATCTTGGTCCGGTCACAAACCCATCTACAAATACGCGATCACCAATAGACAAACCCTCTGCTTTCGCCTCTTTACCAGCCCATTCAATCACCCCGCTATATTCTAAGCCTGGGGTATATGGTAAAGGCGGCATATGCTGATACTGTCCGCTTGTCATGAGTAGATCGACCCAGCCAAGCGCGGCAGCTTTCACTTGAATCAATACATCATGACTTACTAGATCTTGTACATTGGGTTTTACTTGAGAAACCAAATGTAAGTTCTTCTCGACACCTTTAACGGGGTCTTCAGCAAACTGACTAATTTGAGCACAGCGCGGGTTGGATATTGGTTCGATGACGGCCACAGATACACCTATTTTTTTATTATTTATAAAAATTCTTCAACGTAATTCTGCCAACGTTTGACGCAAAAACAAACACTTAGAGCATCAGAAATATTGAACGCAAAATAATTTCATCTTTTTATTTGCATAACCAAAAATCTGTACCAATATTGGGTTGCTGATGTTATTCATGCGTCAGCAATAGAAAGACTTTCATGGATACTACTCGCACTTATTGCCGGCTGTGCATTGCACAACCGGCCTTTTTTTGCATGCATATTCTTAACTTACTCAAGCTTATCTTCCGAAACGTAATATTCATTAAAATCTAGCGTCTTTTGCGCTCTAAATGCTATCTAAGTAGACATTTCAGGCCTTACCAACTTTACAAACTGTTACATCGCTCGTTAAAGTGCAGAAAAATGAGTGAGTAGTTTATGAGCAGTAACGACCAATCAAACGATAAATCCGCGCCGGTGATTCACCCCAAATTGGCATCTGTTATTCATCAAGTTAAGTTGCAACGCAAAAGCGCTGCATCGCTATGCATCAGCCATGATGAAGCGATCGGTTTACGCGGATTAGATTCAAAGGCGAAAGGTTTTTTCGTTCGTCGCGAACATCTTGACCCAAAAACATCACACACAATCATCGACTGTCGTTCACTCAGCTGGCAAAACGATTGCCCTCGATCTATAGACGGTCTTGAGCCTACAGACAAAGCCGACAAGTTCTTTTGCCCGCAATGCAAACAAGACGTCTACTGGTCAAACAGTAAAGCTGAGCGCAATAAGCATGCGCAACTCGGAAACAACATTGCATTTGCCGTAGACCTCCCAGTTAAGAGACAAGCACCTTCAGTCAAACGTCAAACATCCGACAAATTCGGAATGAACCTGATTCGCTCAATACTTACCAGCAACACACAACTGCAAATTCAAAAGCGTCAGACTGGAAGTGCCTCCCAAGCAATACTGAATGACATTGTTGCAAAGCTTAAGCGCTTTCAAGCACAAGTTGATGCTGGCATCCGTAATTCCGAAACTGGTCTGAGATTGAGTCACTACCAAATTCATGAAGATCTGCAAGATATTGAGCTAGATCTCGCTTATAGACATATGCTTGCCGCCGAAAACGTGCAACGCTTGGTAAATCAAATCCCTCAATTTGAAGCCTTACTTGAAAGTGAGCAAATTGCTTCAAATTTGCCACTAAAACAAGAGACTCATCAAGGCGACAATCAAAAGGCAACGGTGATAGAGTTTCCATCGCAAAGCGTCCACGATCGCTAGAGTCACGCGTAGATAAAAGACATATGGAATATTAATAAATGTCGATACAACTTAGGTGTCTCCTGACTATTTTCGCCTTAGTACCATTGGCGTCCTGCGTCACACCAAGCACACAAGCGTCTAATGAACTAGCCCAAACCCGCATACAAACTCCCACCTTTGATGAAACGCATTTCATTGCGCAAGACGGGTACAAACTTCCTTTTAAAAGCTGGCCAGCTGCAGAAGAACCTGAGCGTATTATCCTCGCACTACACGGTTTTAATGATTACTCAAATGCCTTCAGTGGGCTCTGCGAATTCATGACTGATAAACACTCTACAAAAACCCTTTGCATGGCCTATGACCAAAGAGGATTCGGTGCGACAGAACAAACCGGTATCTGGCCGCAAAAAGGAAAGCTACAGTCTGACTTAATGACAATGAGCAAGTCACTAAAACTGCAATATCCAAATGCAGAACTTTATCTTGTTGGTGAAAGTATGGGCGGCGCCGTCATTATTTCTGCGCTCACTCAAAATAACGACAAGACCTCGCATATAGATGGAATTATCTTACTAGCCCCTGCAGTCTGGGCACGGAGCACTCAACCCTGGTATCAGCGTTTTGCGCTGTTTGTCGCCGTACATACATTCCCTGGCTGGAAACCTAAAGGGGAAAGTCTTGGTGTGGTTGCCACCGATAATGGTGAAGCGCTGATCGCGATGAGCCAAGACCCTCTCGTTATCAAAGAGACGAGAATTGATGCTATTTATGGATTAACTAACTTGATGGACTTAGCGCTTGAGAACGCGTCAGCAATACAAACACCCGCCCTCGTACTATACGGGCTCAAGGACGAAGTCATTCCCAAAACACCTACTTGCGAAATGCTCAAACGAATGGAAAGCCAAGTTAACCATCAGCTTAAACTTTATACCAATGGCTACCATATGCTAAGTCGCGACCTACAAGCACCGCGCGTTTTCAAAGACATGACAGCATGGATGGATGACCAAAACGGGTTTGAATCATCCTCGATTGAAGAACTCTATTGCGAGCAGTAAATGCTTAGCCTTGCTTAGCGGTCAGTTTAACCTGCATAGAGGTATAGCCTTTCACGAAATTCGATTGGACATATTCGGGCTCTGATAACACTTCTATATCATCAAAGCGTGATAGCAACTCTTCCCACAGGATCTTAAGTTGCATTTCAGCCAGTCGATTCCCCATGCAACGATGCACGCCGAATCCAAAAGACAAATGTTTGCGTGCATTTTTACGGTCGATGATGAATGCATCTGGATTCTCAATCGCACGCTCGTCCCGATTCCCCGACGCATACCACATCACGACTTTGTCGCCTTTTTTAATCGTTTGACCATGTAACTCAACATCTTGCGTCGCGACCCTGCGCATATAAGCTAAAGGCGTCTGCCACCGAATGATTTCACTAACCATATTAGGTATCAAACTTGGATCAGCTTTTAGTTTTGCTAACTCATCAGGGAACTGATTCAACGCAAAGACACCGCCAGTCATGGAATTACGCGTTGTGTCGTTCCCACCGACAATCAATAAAGCCATGTTCCCTAAAAACTCCATAGGTCGATCAATCATGTCTTTCGTGTTTTCATTGGTTAGCAGCAAACTGATTAAATCAAATCCCGGAGCCTGACCTGACTTCAAGCGCGCCTCTTTTTCGCGCCATAGCTCTGAGAAGCCCTTTGCCATGGCACCAGCAACTTCGAAGGCTTGAGCGGTATACCCCGTCCCACCGGTGGTTTCGGGGGATGCTGCAGCCACGTCAGACCAGAAAGCCAATTTACGACGTTCTTCGTAGGGGAAATCCAATAAAGTTGCCAACATGCGGCTTGTTAACTCTATTGATACGCAGTCCACCCAATCAAAAGGCTCATCTACCGGCAAGTTATCAAGCACATCACAGGTTCGCTGACGAATTAAGGACTCCATTTCCTTTAAATTCTGAGGAGCAACAACGCCTTGAACAGCTTGTCGTTGAACATCATGTTTAGGGGGATCCATCGCAATAAAGGTTTGAATTTCGATACCTTCAGGCTGCGGGCCTATCGATATAATAGGTTCGGCAGAAAAAAGCTCATGATGCTTATCAACATACATAATGTCTTCGAAACGTGTCACCGACCAAAAAGGTCCAAATGGACTGTTCGCTTGATAGTGCACCGGACTCTCATCTCGTAGACGTTGAAAATACTCCAACCACCGCCCCTGTCGAAACAAAAAAGGATTGCTGACATCAATTTCACCCAATGAAAGATCAGCAACAGGAGGAATTAGGGTTTCAGTAAATGTCGGAATAGCGCGCGCTAAACCCAAACGCTTTTTGAATTTTTGAAAGGCATGCGCTCCCTTAATTTGCAGATGCATAGGAACAAGCGCGGTACTCTTTTCAATCACAGGCTCTAACAGTTTCATTGGTCTTTTACCTTCGTTGCACTATGTGACATTACATCTGGAATTCAGGAAGTTTGACGACCATCCCGTTGTCATCAGCGCTAAGTCGAACCTGACATGCAAGTCGTGATTCTTCTCGTTTCTCTGGCGCCATATCTAGCATTTGAGCTTCTTCTAAATTGATTTCACCCAATTGATCACGCCATTGTGGGTCTATAAACACGTGGCACGTGCCGCACGCGCATTCCCCACCACAATCCGCATCAATACCCGGCACCATATTTTCGGTCGCCACTTCCATTACAGACTGCCCATTCTCATAACTTAGAGAATGCTCTGTCCCATCGTGTTCGATCAGGGTTATCGTGCTCATGCTTTACCTCTTATTATTTTCACGTGCGATTCTGATTAAGTTAGGCAAAGATTAGAGTGTCAAACACATACAAGGCAGGTCATTTATTGCCATCAGAGAGTCATTTATTGACATTGCAGGGTCATTTAAAGACACTATAAGAAAGACGACCACTATTGGCGTTATCCACCACCACAGTGACATGAGATCGCGATAACGATGAACGAAGCCGCAACCATCCCCTCGAACTATTCAAGACTGATAGCCCGTGCATTAGGACTCTTGGTTCAAGATCTCCCTAAATTGCTGGCGCACACCAACTTAACCGTCGATGAGTTTTTAGATGAAAGTACGCTTATCACGGCAGACCAACAAATCACTTTGCTTGAAAATGCATTTTCAATTTCTGGAGACGAAGCCTTCGGATTAGCGATTGGAAAAATGCTGACCCCAGCAGCCCATGGAGCGATGGGTTTTCTTGTAAATAGCAGCCCAAACTTGATGACTGCCCTACAAGGGTTTCAAACGTTCTCCCCAACAAGAATGAGTTTTGTGAGCTTAGATCTTCGCGCTGAAGGCGACTGGTTATCCGTTTACTATCACGTCGAACTAGATCTCAAGCCAGAAATTTTAAGATGCATTACCGAGGCGTCTGCCATTACATTTTTTGATTGCGCAGAACACTTGCTGGGGCACCCGCTTAATTCAGCGATTACAAGCTTCATTCATCCGAAACCAAACTACAACGCACGCTATAGCGATTGCATTCCCGGAGAAATACTATTTTCTCAAACTCATACCATCGTAAAAATCCCAATTGAAGCTTGCAGAGAGCATAACGTTTCTGCGAATCATGAAAACTATCAACTTGCTTTCAAGCAGTGCGAACAGATGCTCTCTACCATCAATTCTGATGAACGCTCTTACACATACAAACTTCAAAAATTAATGCTTTCACACCCTCCAGGAACCTTATCAGAAGACGATGCCGCAGCCGCTATGTTCGTCAGTAAGCGAACATTGGCCCGTTATCTAGAGCGAGAAAATTCGGGCTTCAGAAAGATACGTGACGATATTTTATGTCAACAGGCACAAGACTATTTACGCAATTCCAGAATGTCTGTAGAGGCTATCGCTACCCTTTTGAACTATCACGACAGCTCAAATTTTCGCCGAGCTTTTAAACGCTGGAATAATCAAACACCTGATCAATATAGGAAAGCAGCACAAAGAATCGCGCTTTAAATCCTGCACTTATCGACTAACCTGCACCAGACAATCTCTTGGGAGCATGGCGAGAAAACCTAGTCGCTAGCGATACGGATATGAAGATAAAAACCAAACAAATCAGTGGGACACTTGCACTATTAGTTGCGAGCTTAATTTTAGTTGGCTTCATTTCTATCTATTTAGCAATCAGCAAATCAAATCAAGTCATTCAAGAATTAACCGAAAGCCGGCTTGAGTCGACGCTGATGCTTAAAAAGTCACATATTGAAGATTACTTAAGGGGACTCATTCAGCAGTTTGAGCTTATGTCGAAAGACCAAAGTGCAAGTGCTGCTAGCTTTCATTTTGATTCGACCTTTCCATTCTTTGAGCAATCTAGTGGTATTTTAAACGCTGAAAAGTCTGAAGACGAGATTATTTCACTGAACACTTTTTCACCCCATATACTGAACGTTTAGGCCAGTCACCGATTGATGCAGACACCTATTTCAAAGACTTCACAAAAAACCAATGGATACTGCAATACCATTACATCACCGCGAACCCTAACCCTATCGGTGAGAAGCAAAAAATGGAGAGCCCTAGCAACGAGTTCTCATCGTATAGTGCCGCACACAGTGGCTATCACAATACATTTCTAGAATATTCTACAAAGCTAGGTTTTGGTGACGTCTACCTCATTGGCCCAGACGGCCGAATAAACTACTCATTAAAAAAAGGCTTTGAGCTAGGCACGAATATCATAAATGGGCCGTTCGCGAGCTCAGGATTAGGACGCGCGTTCAACGGTGCGCTGAATGCCGAACAAGGTCAATTAGTATTCGAGGACTTTAGCGCTTATACCCCCTTATTCGAAGCGCAAGCCGCGTTCATTGCCACGCCTATCATTAAGTTCAAACGCGTACGTGGCGTTATCGTTGTTCAATTCCCTATCGACAAAATCGACCAAATCATGACAAATGATCATGCATGGAAAGAAGTAGGGGTTGGTGAAACCGGCGAAGCCTATCTAGTAGGTTCTGACTCAAAGCTACGCAACACAATGCGTCTCAACGACGAAAACCCTGAGCGCTACTTCGAGCACCTCCAAGCAAGCAGCATAGATAGCGACACGATTGATCAGATTAAATCTCTCGGTTCCGGAATCGGCTTACACACTATTGACACTACTGCGACACAGAATGCTCTTTCGGGCAAATCGGGCTTTGCTAGCATCACTCAACAAGATGGTCGAGAAGTGTTGTCCGCCTATGCTCCAATCAATGTTGAGGGTTTCAATTGGGCCATCATTAGCGAAATTGATAAAAACGAAGCCTTCTCTACAGCATCTGCGCTTGCACAGGACTTAAGCGTAAGCCTTTTGTTACTTACCATCATTGTCGCAGCGCTTGCCGCCATGCTTATTTGGTTTAGCGCTAATTTTTTATTCAAGCCATTAGAAAATATGGGCGATAAAATGCATGACATTGCGCATGGCGATGCGACCTTATCTAGTCGTCTGAATGAAGACGGCGACAATGAAATATCCGGTTTTGCTAACAGCTTTAATGTTTTCGTTGAAAAGCTTGCAACACTTGTTGAACGCACTGAAGAAACATCTCGATCCCTAAGCAGCCAAGCAAATCAATTGACTGACTTATCGCGAACAGGAAACCAACAAGCCATACAACAACGTCAACAGATTGCGAATATTCAGGCTGCGATCAGCCAAATTCTGGATAGTATTACTAGTAACGCCGAACGCGCAAATCTAGCGTCAGATGCTGCCAACGAGGCTAAGTCTAATTCTGAAAAAGGCAAAGCAGCGACGCAGCGGGCGGTCGAATCAATTCAAGATGTCGAGCAAGAGATTACAAACGCAGCAGAAGCTCTCGCAGGTGTAGAAAACGACACAAATGAGGTAGCAAGCCTACTCGCGGTGATTGATTCGATCTCGGAGCAGACCAATCTACTCGCACTTAACGCAGCAATTGAGGCTGCTCGAGCCGGCGAAAATGGCAGAGGGTTCGCTGTGGTCGCAGACGAAGTCCGCAGTCTGTCCCACAAAATTCAACATGAAACAGCAGCCATTACGACGACGGTTAACAATCTAAAAGTCGGAACAGAGAACGCGGTTGCCGTCATGCGTGCTAGTAAAGAAAGCAGCGAACGCAGCACTGAGTCATCCCAACTCGCCGGCAAATCACTTGATCAAGTTGTAGAATCGAGTGATTACATCGCCGGAATTAACCGAGAAATCAAATACAATACCAACATCAATACAAACTTAGCCAACGACATCAAAGAGAATGTCGACCAAACAACGCAAATTACCTCTGAGTCAACGAAGGCATCCCATCAAATCCAAGAGATTGGGAACGACATTGCGTCATTAGCATCTCAACTGCATGAACTTGTTGGCCAATTCTCTAACGAATCGAATAACCACTCTGAAGCACAAGAAATTTTGAAGTAATAATAACTACTCTCATTGTAATTTCTTGCAAAACTAAAACGCTACCTCTCTTGTTTTATCGTCAAAAACGAGTTTAAAACCACCTGAAAACCCCACCACATAAGGCATTTATACAAACCATAAGAAAAAGTGATAGTCATAATGATCACATCGACTTTTCTTATAAAGAGAATAATTTTCCCTATATAAGAAATAAAATTTTAAATAAATCAGAAACTTAACTATAAATCCGGAACTACGTCACACGTGCAATTCAATTAATTCGATGATCTCGATCGATTTATCAGGTTTTATCGAATAGTTCATCCCTAAAACCGCCATTACGATGCGCGCAACCATACCTTGTAGTAGAGGCATATATCGTGATTCAAACAGACATATTAATGATAGGCGGCGGCATCATGAGTGCAACGCTCGCAACATTAGTCTCGGAGCTAGACAACACTCGCTCTATGACACTTATCGAACAAGCGGAACGATTCGGTAACGAAAGTTCAGATGCATGGAACAATGCAGGGACTGGGCATGCTGGATATTGCGAACTCAATTATACACCGCAAAGTAACGATGGAAGCGTAGCTCCTGATCGAGCACTCGCTATTAATGAGCAATTTGAAACCTCTCTACAATTTTGGAGTTCACTGACCCAAAAAGGTGTTTTCGCTCGCTCCGAAGACTTCATAAAGCAAGTACCACATTTGAGCTGGGTCAAAGGCGAGCAAGCCTCCAGATTTCTAGCTGAACGCCATCGTTCATTATCAAAGAACGCGCTATTCGACGGAATGGAATATTCCAATGATCCTTCTGAGCTAAATCAATGGCTACCGCTGATTACTGCTGGTCGCTCAAGCAACGAATCGATGGCCGCGACGCGAGTCCAGCACGGCTCTGATGTTAACTTCGGCGCGCTTACGCGTATGTCGGCGGTACACTTATCCTCGCTAGATAATGTCGATGTAAGGGTAAGTTCCCGCGTCGTAAACCTAGATAAACAAGGTGATCGCTGGCATGTCACAGTTCAGAACGTAAAGTCTGGTGAACGTACGGTATTTAATTCAGGTTTTGTATTCATTGGTGCTGGCGGCGCTAGCTTATCTTTACTGCAAAAATCTGGCGTCAAGGAAGCTAAAGGTTATGGAGGCTTCCCAGTCTCAGGTATTTGGTTAGCATGCCAGAACGAAGAGCTTGCGTTGTCTCACAACGCGAAGGTATATAGTCAAGCTGAGGTAGGTGCACCACCTATGTCTGTACCTCATTTAGATACACGTTACATTGATGGTAAGCCTGCACTACTGTTCGGACCGTTTGCAGGCTTTACGACGAAATTTTTAAAACAAGGCAACATCCTAGATCTTATTCGTAGCGTGCGTTTAGACAATATTGTCAACCTTTTACAGGTTGCTCGTAACAACTGGTCTCTTACGCAGTACTTAGTAGAAGAAGCACTCAGTTCACGTAACGCAAGACTTACTCACTTAAATGGGTTCTTACCACAAGCTGATCATAGCGAATGGCAGTTACGCCGTGCGGGTCAGCGCGTGCAAATCATTAAAACAGGAGCACAAGGAAAAGGCTCTTTGGAATTTGGAACAGAAGTATTAGCAACCAAAGATCGCTCTTTGGCGGCACTTATGGGTGCCTCCCCAGGTGCGTCGACCTGTGTATCAGCAATGCTTGATGTCATTGAACGTTGTATGCCTGAACTGACTCAAGGCAGTCACTTAGTCACGCTTCAATCGCTAATTCCAAGTTACGGACACTCATTGAAAAACGATGCTCAACTCTTAGCAAATGTTAGAGCATTTACACATTCAACACTGGGCTTATCAGATTCAGTAAGCACAGTGCCAAGCTTTTTAGAATCAAACCCTCATATGGAGTCAACCTTATGTTGATCGGAATTCCAAAAGAATCTCAAGCACAAGAAAATCGCGTTGCGATTATTCCTGCTGGCGTGCCAGAACTGCTTGAGGCCGGTTACGAAGTTATCGTTGAACAAGGTGCTGGCGACGGCGCACACTTTACCGATGAAGAGTACCGTAATAGCGGTGCAATTATCGCTGATGATGCAGAGTCACTGTATCGACAAGCAAATATTGTCGTGAAGGTTCTCGCACCTACAGAAGAAGAAGCAAAGCTTCTTCGTCCTGAGTCGACATTGATCAGCATTATGGACCCGTGGGATAACGTTCCACTTATTCAAAATCTTGCAGCACGCTCTATCGACTCGTTCGCCCTTGACCTTGTGCCACGCTCAACGCGTGCTCAATCTATGGACGTATTGAGCGCAATGGCTGGCATCAGTGGTTATCGCTCAGTATTGCGCGGCGCGATGTCTTTGCCTCGTTACTTCCCGATGCTAATGACGGCTGCGGGCACCATTCACCCTGCACGTGTTTTAGTGATCGGAGCAGGTGTTGCTGGCTTGATGGCAATCGCAACGGCACGTCGTTTAGGTGCTGTCGTTGAAGCATACGACTTACGCCCAGAAGTGAAAGAACAAGTCGAAAGTCTTGGCGCTGAGTTTATTGAGATCAAAGTTGAAGAATCAGACTCAGAGAAAAGCTCTGATAACAATGGATATGCCACAGCAAAAACCGAAGCGTTCTACGAAGCTCAGCGTTCGCAGCTAGGTGATTGTGTTGCTCGAGCGGACCTTGTCATCACAACTGCAGCGGTACCTGGAAAACCAGCACCTAAGCTCATCACGCGACAAATGATGCAGCGCATGAAGCGCGGCTCCGTCATTGTTGACCTTGCGGCAGCGCGAGGCGGTAATGCAGAGGGCACAGTCTTGAACGAAAAAATCGAGTTAGACGGCATCACCTTAGTCGGACACGTAAACCACCCTTCACGTGTGCCTGTGCATGCATCGCAGCTATTGAATCGAAACATTATCAACTTCATTAAGAACATGACCGAAGGTGGTCGCCTTGTTCCTAATCAAGAAGATGAAATTGTCACGGCAACTCAGGTGACTCGTGGCACTAGTATTTATTTTGAACCTGCTCAATCAAACCAAGAGGAGAATGCATAAATGGAAATGCTCGTTCTTAGCTTCACCATATTCATCTTGGCCTTATTCGTTGGCGTCGAGTTGATAAACAAAGTACCGCCAACCTTGCACACACCTCTGATGAGCGGCACTAACGCGATCTCTGGCATCGTTATCGTCGGTGCAATTGTTAGTGCTGGTACAAATCACTTGTCTCCCACTGTTGCAAGTGTTCTTGGTTTTATTGCTGTTACTCTCGCAAGCATCAACATCGTTGCAGGCTTCATGGTGACAGATCGTATGCTCAACATGTTTAAGCAAAAGGGTTAATGATGTTTGCTTTAGTCAATCTTTCTTACTTAACAGCGGCTGTGTTTTTTATCCTCGGCATAAAAGGCATGACCAAACCTAAAACGGCTGTACGCGGAAATCAGCTTTCAGCTATCGGCATGTTGATCGCAGTAACCGCAGCACTTCTTCACCACGACATCATTGGTTTCACTACGATCATTGCTGGTATTTTACTCGGCAGTTCAATTGGTGCATTGCTGGCAAAACGCACAGCAATGACGTCTATGCCAGAGCTTGTAGCAAGCCTTAACGGCGTTGGCGGCGGGGCATCTCTAGCAGTTGCTGGTAGCACATGGTTAACTGCAATCGCAGCAAATTCAGTGGTAACCGGCGTATGGTCAGCAGCCATCCTTGCTTCGATCGTCATCGGTGCAATAACGCTATCAGGATCAGTGGTCGCCGTTCTTAAGCTAAAAGGAACTATCGGTGACAGTAAGCGCGCAAGACAATGGCAGCTTATTACAGCAGCGAGCCTCGTGGGTATTCTTGCATGCGCAAGCATGATGTTTGGTGAAGGCCAACTGTCTAGCCTTGTACTACTCGCTATTGTCGGCCTCTGCTTGTTACTAGGTGTCGGTCTAGTACAACCAATTGGTGGTGCCGATATGCCAGTTGTTGTTGCGCTACTTAACGCCTACTCAGGTCTTGCTGGCGCAGCGACCGGTTTCGTGTTGGAAAACCAAGGCTTGATCATCACTGGTTCTCTAGTTGGCGCGTCTGGTCTTATCCTGACTGCAGTAATGTGTAAAGCCATGAACCGTTCACTACCAAACGTTCTCTTTGGTGGTGCATTTGGGCCGCAGGCTGATACGCAGTCGAAGTCAAACGACAGCGAGTTTTATGACGGCAAAGTGAAATACGCAACGCCAGATGACCTTGCACTACTCTTAGACGGTGCGCGCAGCGTTGTGATGGTTCCAGGCTATGGACTTGCGGTTGCCCAAGCGCAACACGCAGTGAAAGAGCTTGCTAATCAGCTTGAAGCACGTGGAGCTAAAGTCAGCTATGCGATACACCCTGTTGCTGGACGTATGCCTGGCCACATGAACGTATTGTTGGCAGAAGCTGAGATCCCATATGATCAACTAAAAGACATGGATACCATCAATCCTGAGCTTCCTCAGGCTGATGTGGCAATCGTACTTGGCGCAAATGATGTTGTTAACCCAGCTGCAGCTGAGGATCCAAATTCGCCTATCTTCGGAATGCCTATTCTCGATGTGCATAAAGCGAAGACCGTCGTTAACGTTAAGCGAAGCTTGTCTCCGGGCTTTGCCGGCATACCAAACAGCCTATTCATTCGTGACAATAGCTTGATGGTAAAAGGCGACGCAAAAGAAGTCCTTCAAGCAACGACCTCAGCGATCAAAGAGCTCTAAACAAAGCTTAGTTATAGAAAGTCCAAAACCGCACTTCGGAGCTTCTGAAGTGCGTTTTTTTATTTACGCACCGCAGCTTTTTCGTCATATCAGGCCACCTTCAAACTAATCACAAACATTCCGTCATTTCATACAATTTTGTCTCCATGTTTTTCCTTACATTGGCCGAGTTGAATAATTTTTATACAACAATAAAAGGAGAGATCATGTTCAACTTAAAAATAACAGCTAAACCATCATTACTCGCAGTCGCGGGTTCTTTAGGTATTAGCTCTATGGCGTTTGGAGATGCGCACAGCGGTTATGTTGCGCCTATCGATTTACCAACAGCACCAGTTAACACCTGTAAATGGTATCAACCCGTATGTCATGTCGCGTACGACATTGAGTACGCGGGCTACCTTATCGAAAAAGCTAATGTGAATGCCATTAACTACGACAATCGCTACAACACGCAGTATCCGATTGTGTTAGTTCACGGCGTGTCTGGATTCGACAAAATCATCGGAGTTGTCGAGTATTTCCAGAATATTCCAACAGTTCTGCGCTCAGGAAACGCAGTTGTATATACGCCAAATGTAACCGCATGGGATACCGCACAAGAACGTGGTGAACAGCTATTAGACTACATCAATAATACGGTATTGCCAGAAACAGGCGCATCAAAAGTACACTTGATCGGTCACAGCTTAGGCTCACCAACATCACGCTATGTTGCAGCAGTCAGCCCTGATATTGTGTCATCTGTGACATCAGTAAACGGCATCAACTATGGCTCTGGGTTTGCGGATTGGGGTGTCGACAACATTATTGGTGGACCGCTTGAAGGCATAGCGGCAGATTTGTTGAACTTAACCGGAGACGTACTCGACGCACTCGCAGGTAATCCTGAATATGCCAGTGACGCGCTAGAAACCGTTAAGTTTATGTCTTCTGAAGGCGCATTAGCTTTCACAGAAGAGTTTCCTGACGGAGAGCCAACAACTTATTGTGGTAACGGCGCCAACCTTGTTAACGGCATTCATTACTACTCATGGGGAAGTATTGGCACAACCACCAATATCGCAGACATAAATGATGCTTTATTCGTGCTTACTGACGCATTGGGTACTACAATGGCGAACAGACAGATGGCTTAGTTGCTAAATGCTCGCAACGTTGGGGTGAGAACATTCGTGACGATTACCGGATGAACCATTTAGATGCTACAAATATGCTATTTGGTCTGAGTAATCTTTTAGAGACTGATCCTAAGACGCTATACAAAAACCACGCTGATCGTTTCCGAGGCATGGGTTTGTAATAGCAATTGCTGTACTAATTGAGGTCAGTTTTTCTATCGAAATACCTGACCTCTCTTAAATTAGAAAACCGCTAATGGGTGACCAGAAGCGGCTTTTTTATAGTCTTAATATAAGATAAAACTGGGGTTCAAGGCGGACGAGATCAGATTAATGTGCAACTATTTGGCTGGAATGCCTAAGAAAATTAAACAAGAATAAACGGCTCAGATTTCTCTATCGGCCATTTTATCTAAGGTCGCTAAGCGCTTGCGCTCATTCACATCAAACATAGATGCTTGCAAGGCCTGAATTTCTAATTGCTTATCAGAATCTGACATACCATTGGTATTCAACACTAATTCCCTTTTTTGCCGATACTCAGCAAAACGTGCATCCCAAGCAGATTGCTTTTGATCTGCTTCAGCAAATCGTTGAACAGTTTTCTCGTCATATACTCTACGACGCAGTTCATGGAGCTATTGTGCTGTAGCTCCGGCTTCCTTAACAGCTTGTATTCTTTTCCTGTCACGATCGAGCTGCTTTAGATTCTGTTCTTGCTCGTGCAAGAGGCCTTCAAGATCAACCAAACTTCCTGACCGAACGCTATCCTCTCTCGCATCTCGTTTACGCTGTAGTAACGCGGCAGTGTATGCGTCTAGCGCATCTTCTTCAGCAAAAAACGCCTCGTAAACATCTGCGCTTAAGCTATTCATTCGTGCATCACGACGGTATTCAAATAGGGTTAAGTAGTCATGTCCAGACGGGGCAACAAGATTGTTGCCAGCGACAATCCCCTTTAAATCAATTAGAGCCTCTTTATACAAAATATACTCAGCCAAAACACCAATCGCCTGAGAGCGTGCTGGCTCTTCGAGGTGTCTAGTAAAATACTCTTCGATGCGCCCGATAATAGTTTCGATTGGCTCTTCACCAAGCGCTGCTAAAAAGTAATCGATCATAGATTTTAAAGAAGGCGTGACGACTAAGTCTCCGTAATCCGTCAGCGCAAAATAACCGAGTATGCTTGTGCCACGTAAGGAATTTGCTAAAGGTCCGTAAGCTGACGAATATGTGTCGCCCTGCTCATTCGGATAAATTTCATGGATTTCTGTAGATTCATTCAAGGGAGTTTGAATATTCTTGCACTTCTCAGCGAGGTACGCATTAGAGTTTGGCGTATCTTCAAGCTGAGATCCAAGATCCGAAGACTGCTTGTCTGACATAAGGAATGTCGCACCAAGTAGCACTCCTACACTCGCCAAACCAGCACTCATCGCTAGCCTTTTTTTCATGTCCAAATGACCTTTAGCGACTCAAATTAATCAGTTAGTGTTTCGTTTAATTCGAATTTGGGCGAAGCACTTCGTTCTTGGTCAGGCAATATAACGTGAAGCTGCTTTGTTTGACCAAAAATCTGCGACGGATTCATTCCTAACATCGACCGAAAACTTTTGTTGAAGTGAGAAGAATCAGTAAAGCCCGCTTCAGCCGCAGCATCGGTCAATGTCATCCCTGCCCCTACATTTTCCGTAGGCTTATACAAACGGCACCAAAGTCTATAGCGCCTAATGGGTATTCCCGTCTGCTTTTTAAAAAGTTCCATCAACCTCGATTGAGATAAGTTTGCAACATTAGCGAAATCAGAGAGGGATAGATTTTCACTTATAGTTGACTGAATATGTTCGATAACATTCTTAATTCGTTTATCAAGCCAATAATTATGCTTAACACCAATAATTTCGTTGGTTCGCAAAATGAGCGATAGGGAATGAAGAATTTCCTGAGAATCAAAGGGCGCGGAACTCAACTCTAGAAAACGATTGATATAAATATCTTCGCTCTCAGCGTCATAAAACGCGGTACCGTCGTTAGCATTCATCAAACTAGAAAGTAATCGATAGTCTTTTCCCAATGGATCTAAAGTGCAATTTGCAAAAAGCTCACCCTGCGTATCGATAATGACTGGCATACCCGCTGGAAGAAGCAAGGTACTGCACTCGATTGGCTGAGTCATCTCACTGGTAATAAACCGAATGGGTTTATGCAAACCAAACATCAGTGTTGCAGCGCCAGTGGAGATATCTAGCGGATCAGTAAGTCGACCGATAAAGAGAGTACGTTGTTCCCAGAAATAAAGTAGCGGACTTGCGCTCGTCTATTCCATGCCAAAGTTCTTCCTTCATTTTGCTTATTTTTATAGGATCGCAAACAGCTCCGACCAATATAGAGCTAATACTCTAATACTGTCATATCTTAGAAATAATCTCAGGAAGACGTGTTCAAAATGTGCGCAGGATTAAGCAATTAAAAATCCAAGAAACAAACCGTGAGTTCATACAAGCATCTTGAAAACAAATAACTTACCGCCCTCTTCTACCTAACCAGTTGCGACAGCGGCACCCATTAATTTTATTATTTTTCTATGAACGTTTTCAGGTTGTTCAAAGCAGCTTGATAAGAACGAGCACCTATTCTCTCAACTAAACCACTGAGCAAAGATAAAGAACGGTGGACACGGAGACCGATACGATATTTTACTTCAACCTCTTTCTCCATTTGCTGAATTGAAAACTCTTCCACTAATTCATCTGCATATGGAATAGAAACAGCTGAGACACGATATGCCACCTTTTGATTAGGCTGAGTAATCAAAAACTCTTCTCTAAACAGAATAAAATAATTCAGGGTTACAATCCGAGATAAGCATCCTGCCTCCTCCAATAACGCAGTTGCACTCGTCATCCCAGGAAACCAATGAGGCCAGGTATTCGGATTAATTAGCGCGTCATAAACGCTCTTTGCGTCTGAGCTAATGCGAATAGAATAAGACAGCTTGATTGGCGCAGATTCTAAAAACGAGATATCCGCCGCCTTACATTGAAATTTCATACTCTGCACCAATCCTTTTTATTGTGGTGTTTTGTGCCTATACGCTACCAGAGTAGATCAATCGGCAGCAAACCTTCTAACCATAAAGCACGCCCAAACAATTCAACGGACGAGAATTACAAAACATACTGTGCTACTTTAAAAGTACTTTAGCTATAAAAAGTGAGAAAAATCACGCTTGATTAATTCACTTTGTTTCTTTTTTTTCGTTAGTCTGGTGTGCTGTTATGGCGTGATCATCATTCACGATATTCCAGACGAGATTGCCTACCATCGGAACCACCCCACCAAGATGCCATTCATGTATCAGGCTGGGGCAGCTTATTCACACTGCATGTCATCTGGCCTTTTTTTGTGGATTTGGGCAACGCTATACAACGAAGAAATCGGATGGGGGATCAAATCAAACAACCATCGAATACCGAACTCAGAAGACGAAATATCGGAGTTAAAGAAAACAATTTCGTCGCTCACTTCGTCAGATAAAGGAGATCATTAATGGATATCCTAATTATTATGACCTATATAGCAATCTGCATCGCTATATCCAAGATTTTCAAAATCCCAATGAATAAGTGGACCGTTCCAACAGCGGTGTTAGGTGGTATTGCAATTGTCGCGACTCTGATGATGGTCATGAATTACAATCACCCGTACGCGAAGTACGCTAAAGAAGCATTTGTCACGGTCCCTATCGTTCCCCAAGTCTCTGGAATTGTCGAAACCGTCAACATCACCCCAAATGTTGCCGTTAAACAAGGCAACATCCTGTACACAATTGAAAACAGCGCTCAACAAATTGCCCTTAAAAAAGCCGAGGCAGCTTTAGCCGACGCTTAAAGTAGTGTCTCGCAAAAAGACGCAGCGCTAGAAAGTGCTAAAGCCGTGACACAGAAGGCAAAGGCAAATTTTGAGCGAGCACAAACTACCTACTTGCGCTTCAAAACAGGCCACGAATCGGCAGGCTCCGCATCCCCTTTTTCACAACAAGTCGATAACCGAAAGAAATTATTTGAAGAAGCAAAAGCGGCATATCACCCAGCGCAAGCTGATGAGAAGCGCCAAGAACTGATTGCAGAGTCGATAATAGCCGGCGAGAATACAATTGTTGCACAGCTCATTGAAGCTAGAAACCGTGCACAACTTGACTTGGACCGTACAATCATTAGAGCACCGTCAGATGGCACTCCAGTACAAGTAGGCATTCGCCGGGGCACATTTGCAGCAGCACTACCCTTGCGCCCGGCAATGTCTTTCATACCTACAGAAAAAATACGTATCGCTGCCAGATTTTGGCAAAACTCACTCCTACGCATGAAAGTTGGCTTAGAGGCTGAAGTAATATTAGATGCAGTGTCTGGTCATGTATTTGAAGGCAAGCTTGTGGATTTACAACCAGCGATGGCAGAAGGTGAAATCCAAGCAGCAGACGCACTCATAGCGACAAACAGAATAGCGCAACATGGTTTTGCTATCGGAATTATAGAATTTGAAGAAGATCTTAATGACTATAACCTGCCTCTTGGCATTCAAGGACAGGCCGTCGCCCTAAATTATGAAGATGACTAAATGCACGTATCAGCCATTCGAAGGATTTTGCTCTGAATGCTGGGCTGGCTGAAATACGTATATCCGATTAAATAAATACCGGGGCTTCAATACGATAAAGCGATTGAAGCCCTTTACTTCTCGACAACCGTTAATACTCTGAAGCAGGCTGTATAAAGTCACTGAACAAACCATCAACGACGTATTCCAATCGCTTCTGAGCCTCTTCATCCGATCGTTCCTGCATAAGATTCCCGACTACTCCACCAGCCCATACTGGGGTTTGTGTCGCCATATCAACCGCAACGATACGAAGGCCAATCGCAGGCTTGTCACCGAGTAATTTAAGCTGCTTCATTGTCTCGTTAGGAATTTCAGGAATATCGGTCACAACGCCAACAGTATACGCAATCCCAAGCTCACGTGATTGCGCTAATTGCGAAAAGCCAAGCTCTCGCATTTTTTTATTCACTAGGTATTCAAACTCGAGACCTCCATTAAATCCCCGAGAATGAATTTTGTGTCCAGGATCAATCATTAAAGCAGTCGACCCTATCCAACTGTAAGTTTTGTAGCCCGCCAGATTTGCTCTTGGATGCTTCTCGGTTTCCAAACTTATATCTTTCACTAGCTCCTGATTCACTGCGCAGCCGCTAAGTGCTGCGACCAAACACGCTATACCTAAGCTGATTAACTTATTCATACACTCTCCGATTTATCCAAGACTTAAATTCCGGAGAACATCCGTCATGAAACAATAAATTTAACAGTACGATGTATATAGTATGAAAGTCAGCAATTGCACTGTATAAACCAATTTTGATTTATGGATCGAAAATCATTTATGAAAAAATCAATTTACGCAGCGACGCTATTCACTCTGTTAGCAACGAACATTCTCTCAATCACCAGTTCTAAGTTTTACGACCTGTTAGCGAGTGCTATGACCCACATCCCGATATCTAACCTGATGCGAGATAGTAAATCAGCGCAAGCAAAATTGATAAAACAAGAGAATAAGAAACTTAAAACAGAAAACGCGAAGGTTAAAAAGCAACAAGCGCGAATCAAAGCCAATGCAAAACACGCCAGAGCAATCAGCTCGCGCGCTAAAACCCGAATAGCGAAAAATATAACCGCCAACACCGCAGCATTAGTACCTTCATCGGTTCCAATCATCGGCATTGCAGCTAATGTCGCTATGACAAGCTCCGACGTAATAACCGGCTGTCAAACAATGAACGAACTTGACGCACTTGAGTCGCTATTAACATTAGATGAGCCAGTTAGTGAAATCGATAAACTATGCGGGATAGAACTACCCTCAACAGAACAAGTAACCAAAGAAGCCCTCATCATGCTCAAGGAATATTCATCGAGGACGGAGCAATCATTCGATGAAACGATAGACAAACTGATGAAGTATTTATTTTCAGATAACTGAGAAATTAAAAACTAAGCATTAACGCAAATAACGAAGAGTTTTATCAGTTAAGCAACTTAGATGGAGGCATTCGACTTCAATGAAAAATGGCGGTGAGCCAGGGATTCAAACGCTGAAACTGAGGACTTATACAGCCATTTAGACTGATAAATCAATAACTTACAAAGTATGCGTTCCGACAAATTAAGTCAAAACACGTCAATTTTGACACCGAAACCTTCCTCTAAAAACTTAAAAATCAGAGGCTTTTGCCAAATAAAGACCAGTCAATATGTTCGAACAAAAAGACCTAATCATGCGCCGAGTAGTTGTTTATAAAAAACGATCAACAAAAGAGTGCCCCCCTTAATTAGTATATCGATGAGTGTTTCAGGGACACTCTCTGAGTAACAATTAGCCCACAAGCACCTCTTCACTGGCGCTGATGATTATTTGTTCATCACTATCAGGATAAAGCTGACAATCACAGACAGGCTCCATCAACGCCATAGCATTCTCCTCCTCAACCATTACTATATCACTATCGATGAGCTGCAAATCGGTCTCGTCCTGCTGGCTTAATTTAATGGTCGCAGATACCTCAAGTTCCGCAACCACTTGCTCAGGTAAGATAATTTTCAGATCCGCCACCTGCTCTGCATGGGCCTGCTCTATAGTCAAAACGCCGTCAACCCACTTACCATCAGAGGCTATCGCCTCCTCTGGCAAACCTTCGATTTGCAAAGTCTGGCCCGGATTAAGAGCGGCATCTTCAGTTGCATAATTCAAACCTAGCGCATCTAAACTTAGTTCTACCATATTGATTGCGGTGTTATCTGCACTGTATTCGGCCAGATTCTCAGACACATGTTGCAATGCTTGGGCAGGCTCCACCGGCTGGAAACCCTTTTCGACCAACATCACATTAACCTCATTAAGCGATAGGAGCGCCAAATCAGCATCATTCAAGGCAAACGCCTGTCGAGTCTCTGCCTCGATAACGATCCCATCATCTGGCAGCTGGTTGCTATCAATAGACTGCAAGAACACCGCCATATTAGTCAAGTAATCACTGCTTGCGACAGCACCGTTAACCGGTTGGAAATCAGTCAGAAAAATTGCTCTGCCTTGAACATTTGCCGCTATTAACTCACCAATCACTACCGCGCCAACGCTAAATCGAATGGTATCGCGCTGATCAAAGCTAATAATACCCTCTGCGTCGGTGACACCTCTTGCACCCGAGCTAGTCTCATACTCAAGACCAACGAGGATGTCGTCAATCACTTGCGAAACTTGAGTTGTCGCTGTATCTCCAGAGGCGATATTAGTCGCGTTAACGCTAGCGCTTACCGTAACATTGACATTGGCTGCATGCTCTATAGTCATGGAGCGGCTAACACCTGCACTGACTGCGATGTCAAAATCACTGCCATCACTCACCGCCAAAGTAGTGTTGCCTTCTAACAACTCGACACCACTGGGAAAGCCTGAGAAGGTCACTGGTGATAAGCTCTCACTGCCATCATCGGTAGCCAAATCCGCCATTAGTGACAAACTCCTTGTCATCGTTACAGTGTCAGAGGTATCCTGAACAAGAGTCTCTATGTTGTTATAGATTAGGTTACCGCCTCCAACAAATGTCACAGAACCCGAGGTTGTACCACTAGGAGCGAGACTTTGGACAGCGGACATGTTCAGCATCAACGTATCACCGGAGCCACCGCCGCCGTCAACAGAGACGTTCTGCGCATTCCCCCAACCTTGTACATAAATCAAGTCATTACCATTAAACGTTGACACACCGCCGGCGTTGTTTTGCGTACCCGTGATTATCACATAATCGGCATTATTAGTGCCTTGAACGTTGCTATTCATCTGGATAACACCTTGATGAATAAGGTTTAAATTATCGATCTCGATGCTGCCAACTACAGATATTTGTTCATCACCCAAGGTAAAGTTTAACGTTGGTGCTAGAGCATCTTCATCAGCTTCCACTGATATGGTCAAGGTTGTCGTCGCACTATTGCTATCGACTTGGCTGCTATCGTCTGGGTCAACATCTTCGTTGTATACCGTTATTTGCAGATCAATATCACCCTCGTAATCCGCCGCTGGCGTAATACTGAGGTCTGCAACGTCCTCTGCTGTCAACGTCCATACTCCTGTACCATTATCAGTACCTGCGGATAACGTTGCGTCCAGTGGCACACCACTGATCGTGTACCCAGTAATTGACTCAGACCCATCGTTATCCGTCAGGCTAGAGGCAATATCAAGAGCGATGGAGGCGTCGTCTACCTCAGTGATTTCCAGACCATCTATTTCAAGATATGCCAACTCAGCTGCACCCGGATTGGCTATCTCAAAAATGATTTCATAACTACCAGATTCTGGCGCAGTAAAGGTCATAGTTTGCATATCCCAAGATGTAGGCGCGCTAATAACCGAACTTGAACCTATAAGAGTATTTACGCCATTTGGGCCTGTATAACTCACTTTGATATAAGCATTGTTTTCAAACATGAGGTGGCCCGTCTGCAACCCAAAACTAGCCTGTTCAAAACTAATGATGTAGTCCTGATTTGCTGCTAGAGATACGGTTTGAGAGATACCCTCTTTGAAATCTTCCATGATGCCCATCCCAACCCAAGTTCCTCCATTGCCAGAGATTATAGGTGTGTTGATCCAGCTACCGTCAGCGGCACCTCCTGCAGCATTATCTTCATCATTGACATCTGGTGAACCAAATTCAGTAGACCAACCAGAGAGATTCATTCCGTCAAGGACCCCATTAGTTGGCGTTCCTTGTAAATCTCCGTTAGTAAATAAACTTTGTCCAGTTGCAGCGCCACTTGAAACGCCGTCAGAAGCCGCCGCCACAATAGGCGTATCGGCAACCGCCTCGACGGTAACCTCTACCGAACCATTATAAACTTGACTAGCACCACTCTGTGTGAACGTTACTTCAGTCGTTAATGTAAAGTCATCACTAGAATGTTCGACTGGCGTAAGGCTCAAACCAACAAGATCAGCAGGATCCACTGTCCAGGTGCCATCACCGTTGTTCGTACCTGCTGACAAAATCGCTCCAGTTGGCACGCCACCGATCGTGACACTGCTGATCGTTTCAGTGCTATCAACAGCGGTTAATGGACCCAGTTCAAGATCGACCTCAGTATCCTCTAACGTGCTTACCGTTCCTGTTAATGGATTGCCATCCGCGCTCGGGTTCGTTGGATCGATTGGATCGGTCGGATCGACTGGATCAACCGGGTTCGGGCCATCAATAACCGAATTAATTGTTACAGTCATTGACGTCGTTGCACTATTGCTATCGACTTGGCTGCTATCATCGGGATCAACATCTTCATTATGAATCGTGACCTGCAGAACGATATCGCTTAGATGGCCTATTGCTGGCGTGATCGTGAGACCGGCAAGCTCAGCGGCTGTCAACGTCCAGCTACCATCTCCATTGTAAGTGCCAGCCGATAACGTAGCATCTAACGGCACATCGCTGATGGTGTAACCGGTAACTGACTCAGAACCGTCGTTATCTGCTAGGCTACCAGTGATATCCAAGGCAATAGCACTATTCTCATCACCATTTACATCACTCGCACTCACCGCAGGCGCATCAGCGACTGCTTCCAAAGTAACTTCTACCGAACCATTGTAAACTTGACTAACATCGCCCTGTGTGAACGTTACTGCAGTCGTTAGTGTAAAGTCATCACTAGAATGTTCGACTGGCGTAAGGCTCAAACCGTCAAGATCAGCGGGATCCACTGTCCAGGTGCCATCACCGTTATTCGTACCCGCTGACAAAATCGCTCCAGTTGGCACACCACCGATCGTGACACTGCTCATTGTTTCATTAACGTCAATGGGAGTTAACGGACCCAATTCAAGATCAAAAACTGCGTCTTCTGCTACAGTGACAGCTCCCGTCAGTGGATCACCGTCAGCGCTTGGGTTCGATGGATCGATTGGATCGGTCGGATCGACTGGATCAACCGGGTTCGGGCCATCAATAACCGAATTAATTGTTACAGTCATTGACGTCGTTGCACTATTGCTATCGACTTGGCTGCTATCATCGGGATCAACATCTTCATTATGAATCGTGACCTGCAGAACGATATCGCTTAGATGGCCTATTGCTGGCGTGATCGTGAGACCGGCAAGCTCAGCGGCTGTCAACGTCCAGCTACCATCTCCATTGTCAGTGCCAGCCGATAACGTAGCATCTAACGGCACATCGCTGATGGTGTAACCGGTAACTGACTCAGAACCATCGTTATCTGCTAGGCTACCAGTGATATCCAAGGCAATAGCACTATTCTCATCACCATTTACATCACTCGCACTCACCGCAGGCGCATCAGCGACTGCTTCCAAAGTAACCTCCACCGAACCATTATAAACTTGACTAACATCGCCCTCTGTAAACGTTACTTCAGTCGTTAATGTAAAGTCATCACTGGAATGTTCGACTGGCGTAAGGCTCAACTCGTCAAGATCAGCAGGCTCTACTGTCCAGGTGCCATCACCGTTATTCGTACCCGCTGACAAAATCGCTCCAGTTGGCACACCACCGATAGTGACACTGCTCATTGTTTCATTAACATCAATGGGAGTTAACGGACCCAATTCAAGATCAAAAACTGCGTCTTCTGCTACAGTGACAGCCCCCGTCAGTGGATCACCGTCAGCACTAGGGTTCGATGGATCGATTGGGTCGGTCGGATCAACTGGATCAACCGGGTTAGGACCATCAATTACAGTAATGACCGGATCATCAATTCCAGAATCGTCCAACATCGAAACAATCAATTCGCCTGAGTGAGACAGCTCAGAAATCAAATAGGTATCTGGATCAGTATCCTTAATATAAGCTGTCACGGTGATTGATATCGGATCAGCTAAAATTCCATCAGGAATGAATCTTAGATCAACGAGTTGATCAACAGTAAGCGACCAGCGACCATCTCCTAAATCATGCCCTGCTGACAAAGATGAACTCTGTGGAATATTAGACAGAATTACCTCGCTAACCTGCTCTGAACCGTCATTATCGGCGAGAGCAACATCGATCTGTAAAGGAATCTCATTGTCATCATTTATCTCTCCGGAAAGCAATGTAAGCGTCGGCACATCTGCTTCTGGGTCGACGTACACCGTCAGTGTCGAATCCGTTACTTTTGAAGAAATAACTCCGGTGTCAGGATCAGTATCTTGTGAATGAACGCTAACACTGAGGGTAAAATCACTACTACTATGAATTGGGGGAGTAATCATAAAAGTATTCACATCCGACCAACTATTAGTATCCGCTGTAAGGGTAGCACCACCCGGAATATCGCTGACGCTGACTAGGGTAAAGGTCTCTGATCCATCTGTATCAAGCAAACCAATATCCATTTGAAGCGGAATAGTGTAGTCCTCAAATAAGCGAGTAATTTCAGTATCAAGCAAAACATCATCCGCCACTGCATTGATTTCAACCGAAACTTCTCCCGTAAATACCTCAGTTGTAGTGCCTTCACTAATTGTCAAAGCAGTACCAAGAATTACATCTGCGCTGCTGTCCGGGGAGGGAGTAAATATCAGCCCATCAACATCAGACAATGGTACCGACCAATTACCGAAACCGTTATTAATACCTGCACTCAAATTCGCCAATAAAGGTACATTGCTGATAGTTAAAGACGATAACGTCTCATCACTGTCCGCAGGTGTAATCGGACCAAGTTCTAACGCTACTGCCGTGTCTTCATCAGTGCTAACACTGCTATTAAGGGGATCGCCAAGCAGACCATCAATCACAGACGTATCGTTGAAACTCACTGCTAAATCAGCCTCTATATAAGCGCTGTCCTGTGCTCCTGTGTCACTATCAGTGTCAGTTATATGAATCTGCACCGAGAGTACAAAATCATTATCGTCATCCGTGGCAGGTTGCAGGGTCAGTCCAGTCAATTCGGCTTCCGTTAAGTGAACACTTCCATCCAACTGTGCAGAACCAGCAGATAGTGTTGCCCCCTCTGGCAAGCCTGTAATAACGATATGATCGATCTGTTCAGATCCATCCATATCAACTAACGCGGGCGTTATATTCAGTTCGACGGACTGGTTAATTGACGTTTGAGCATCATAGACGGTCAGCTGTGGTTGATCTGCTTGGGCGCGAATATCAACCTCGACACTGTCACTCAATGAGGGATGATTGATATCGTCAGTAGTGACATCAACTGTAAGCGTAAAGTTATCATCTTGGTGCTCAATTGGCGTCAAGGTCAATCCGACTAGCTCAGCCTCTGTTAACGACCAAACGCCACCACCCTGATTTACACCGGAAGATAGCAGCACACCTTCAGGCACACCACTAATAGTAATACCCTGAACCACTGCTGTTTCGGATGCCCCCTTATAAACAACAATATTAAGAGCCATTACTGTATCTTCCACCTCACTGATACTGCTGGCAGAGACCGACACACCATGGTCGCAGAGAGTCGTTATTGATAGTGTTGTCGATGCTGAAGCTTGAGTATCGCTCTCGCTGGCAACTGCATTAACTAATAGATCGTAACTGCCATTAAAGCCTTCTGGGTGGGATATTTCGAGATTGCCCAAATCAAAACCTGTAAGTAGTGCTTGAGAAATACCGTCGATTACCATCACCTCAGCAGTGAGGGCTCCGTCCGTCACTATAGATCCTACGGGCAGGTCCAATAACATTACAGACAGAGTTTCTGAGCCATCGATATCAACCAATGAAGCCTCTGCATTCAGACCATAATTAGCGCAATTTTCAACAACCAAAGCTGCATCAGGAAGTACATCAACGACCACAGTGGCTACTGATACATTAAACCCATCGGATATCGTTACTTGATAACTGTCTCGACCGAGAAAACCATCTACTGGAGTGTATGTGAATGTGCCGTCACCATTATCAAGAACAGCTCCGTTACTGCCCTGAGTAAATGATTGAACGATAAGAATGTCACCCTCCGCATCTGTGGCTGTAGTAATGACATTATCTGAATCTATACTCCCTTGGTCGATGCGCATAGACTGCTGCTGATCCAAGAGTGACGGAGCCCAATTCGACGGTGCCATCGAGATAGTAAAATCTGACTCAGCATTGTGATTTTGAATACCAATCGAGCCATCGTTCAGTAATTCTCCGAAGTCATAAGCTGTTTTTACAACACCATCTACTACAATGGACGCGACGCTGCCATCTACGACCAATGTCATCGCATTTGGCTCACCAACAGTAATTGTTTCCGGAACAAAGGTGTCAGCGACGATATCGCTATTTTCAATACCGTTTTCAATCTGATTGAACTCCCAACCTTGTTTACCAACACGCATGTAAGCGGCTTTATAATTATTAATATCGACATAATCAAAGATTATGGCCCCATTTTTATACTCCGGCCCCGGCAGGTTATATGTTGCGACCGTGGTCTCTAGTTGAAAAGACTCAGCCAAGGTGCCGGCAAAGCCTATCAAAGCTGTCGCTCGATCAGCACCGTCACTAATTGAGTTAATCGCGAAACTCTTACCCTCGAACTCCCATTCTTTTGCCTGGACTGACACGAAATGTGGATTACCGTCAAAAACTGCTGAAGAGAATGAAAAAAGGTCGATATCGTTAAAATAGACGGTAGCACTCTCTCCGTTACCAAGATCTATCGAGGCTATTCCGGCAATTTGATCGATCGTAACTTGCTCGGATATGTAGTTAGAGAAATCAAGTGTGTCGTTTCCGCCGCCGCTATTGATGGTAAAGCTATCCCCATCCTCAAGTTGCCCAAACGAATAGGTATCATCACCAGGACTGCCAGTGACCTCATCTAAGTCATAGTAATCACCCTCAACCCCATCCGCGATAATCTGGAAATCATTATCCGTCAAGTCGATATTAATTGGATTAGCGCTACTACTCATATCGAGCCCGCCACTTACTGGCTCAGGAGGCACCTCGAGACTAAAATAGTCAATGATATTTACCAGCGGTTGGTCAGCAATACCTGCAACATTCACGACGCCTGGTGCGCTGAGCTGATTACCATTATTATCAGTGATGGTAACAATGAATCCCATTTCACCATCAAGATGCAAAGTTGGCACAAATTCAAAACTGCCATCACTAAGGGGACTGACAGTCGCTTGGCTTGGATCATCCAATACCATCTCGTCAATTGAGATCACCTCGGTATCAATATCCGCTGTGTCAATCGTAAGAATATTATCCTCATCAATGGACGCGCTGAATAACGGCACGACATTCACATCGAATTCAACAACGCTACTAGCGGATGTTGTCAACATCGATTCTGCATCGGTATCTTCGCTGTTCACCGTTAAGGTAAGGCTGAAATTACCGCTATCACCGGGTGCAGAAGTGAGAGTTAGATCCTCTAGATCAGACTTTGTAAGTGTATAGCTACCGTTACCCAAATCTATTCCTGCGGACAGCGTTGCCCCACTGGGCAATCCACTCAAAGTCAATGAACTAAACAACTCACTACCATCAAGATCAATCAGATCCGCAGATAGGTTAAGCTCAATGGGAGTATCAACCAATCCTAATGCATGCTCGGCTGTGACGTTAGGTGCATCTGCCTCAGCCTCAACGTTGATCATAAAGCTAGCTTGTGTCTCGAACTGGCTGCTCGATAGATCATCATCATCTTGATCAACAGTAGTAACAACAACTGTTATAGTATGGTCCGCACTATCATGCTCTACGGGAGTAAATGTTAAGCCTACTAAATCATCGGCAGTGAGTATCCATTCGCCATTACCCATATCAATGCCAGCGGATAGTTGCGCTCCAAGAGGGACATTCAATAACATAATGTCTGCAATTGTTTCGTCACTACCGGCAGTCACAGCCACCGAAATATCAAGAGCAATTGCGCTATCCTCTACTCCATTCACATCGTTAGCGACAATTATCGCTGTGTCAGCAACCTCGTTAACAACAACAGTCAGCGTGTCACTTGTCTCAGCTTTAGAAATCAGGCCAGTGTCGCTATCAATGTCATCAATAAATGTAGTAATGGTTAATGTAAAATCATCACTACTGTGTGGAGGAGGAGTAATGGTTAAGCCTGTCAAATCTGACCCCGACACCTCCCAAATGCCTTCACCACGATCAATGCCTTTATTCAATTGCGCACCCGCAGGAACGCCGGCCAACTCGATATGGGTTATTTCCTCTGAACCATCTTCGTCAATCACATCAGTGCTAACTAAAAGCGCTATAGCCGAATCCTCATCGCCCTCAACGTCTTCAACAGTCAATGTTGGTGTATCAGCTACTGGATCTATATAGATAGTGTGGAGCAACGTTTGCTGTACTTCACTTGTTAGTCCCGTGTTCGGATCAGTATCAGTCAACGTAAACTCGATGCTCAACACAAAATCATCACTACTGTGCTCAGGAGGAATGATCTCTAGACCTTGCCATTCAGCAGCGGTCAATATCCATGTACCGTAACCGTCATCATAACCCGCAGAGAGCTGCGCGCCTGAGGGCAAATCGCTGATTGCCACTGCACTAATAGCCTCCGATCCGTCAAGATCATCCAGCTGAACCGACATCTGTAAAGGGATAGAATAGTCTTCAAATAACCTTGTAATGTCTCCCTCAATACGCAAGCTATCCACGACCGCGTTAACCTCAACATCCATCGTCGACAAGGTCTCAGACGTACTCACCTCTCCTGTCTCAGGATCGACATCTGCCACGCTCGCCAACACCGATAAGCTGAAGTCTTCGCTATCATGCAACGGTGGCGTAATCGTTAGACCGACCAACTGATCGACACTTAAGGTCCAGCTATTGTCACCATTATCAACGCCAGCTGATAACGTCGCACCCACTGGCACATCGCTGATTACTATCGATTGCACTGACTCAGAACCATCAAGATCCACCAAGCTAGCCATAATATCGAGTGTAATAGCCGTATCTTCATCACCTGTCGCAGGAGTCATCACCAAGGTTGGCGCATCCGCAACAGCATCAACCTGCACCGTAATTTGGTGGCTACTGATCTCGACACTCTGACTCACTCCCTCAGGGTCAACATCTTCGGTCGTCACTTCAACAGTTAAGGTGATATCCTGACTATCATGGAGACTAGGCGTATAACTTAATCCCGCTAACTCTCCAACCGTTAAATGGTATTTTCCATCCGCATCCATGACGCCAGCAGACAGCAAGGCATCAGCCGGCACACCACTAATCACAATGTCTGTGATGCTTTCCGAACCATCCGCGTCAGGTTGACTAATATCAAGATTTAACGCGATCGCTGTATCTTCATCTCCACGTGCTGATGCCACTACGACAGCCTGTTCTGACACGGGCAACACTTCTACATTAAAACTAATCGTGTCACTCACTTGGCTAACGAGGCCTGACTCAGGATCGACATCATTCACCAATGCCGTCGCACTCAAGATAAAATCATCACTACTATGTGCCGGTGCCTGTATGGTTAGACTCGCTAAATCGTCGATATTCACGATCCAAACACCACTACCCTGATCGGCACCCGTTGAGAGCTGCGCGCCCTCCGGAACACCCTCGAAACGCACCGCAGTAATCGACTCAGAACCATCTAGATCGACAAGATCCGCCGTTATATCCAGGCTAATCGGTTCATCTTCATTTCCGCTAATGTCGTTCGCTTGTAACGTTGGGACATCCGCCACTGGGATAACTGAAACATGATATTGTGCGGTGCTACTTGCTTCTGTAATCACACCACTATCTGGATCTTCATCCTGATGCGTCACCATGACATCCAACGTAAAGTCAGTACTGTCATGCAACGGAGGCGTTAACGTCAGCGCTGCTAGATCCTCGGCCAATACAGTCACTGTATCGTCAGCATTGACCGTACCGTGGCTAAACACTGCGCCGTCTGGCACTTGCGAGAACGTAACGCTAACGATACTTTCAGAACCATCTTGATCGACTAAAAGCGCTTGTATATCAATATTGAATGCAGTGTCTTCATTGATATCAACATGACTATCAACCAGTGTCGCCGTATCCACGACCGCGTTAACCTCAACATCCATCGTCGACAAGGTCTCAGACCCGTCTGGCACTTGCGAGAACGTAACGCTAACGATACTTTCAGAACCATCTTGATCGACTAAAAGCGCTTGTATATCAATATTGAATGCAGTGTCTTCATTGATATCAACATGACTATCAACCAGTGTCGCCGTATCCACGACCGCGTTAACCTCAACATCCATCGTCGACAAGGTCTCAGACGTACTCACCTCTCCTGTCTCAGGATCGACATCTGCCACGCTCGCCAACACCGATAAGCTGAAGTCTTCGCTATCATGCAACGGTGGCGTAATCGTTAGACCGACCAACTGATCGACACTTAAGGTCCAGCTATTGTCACCATTATCAACGCCAGCTGATAACGTCGCACCCACTGGCACATCGCTGATTACTATCGATTGCACTGACTCAGAACCATCAAGATCCACCAAGCTAGCCATAATATCGAGTGTAATAGCCGTATCTTCATCACCTGTCGCAGGAGTCATCACCAAGGTTGGCGCATCCGCAACAGCATCAACCTGCACCGTAATTTGGTGGCTACTGATCTCGACACTCTGACTCACTCCCTCAGGGTCAACATCTTCGGTCGTCACTTCAACAGTTAAGGTGATATCCTGACTATCATGGAGACTAGGCGTATAACTTAATCCCGCTAACTCTCCAACCGTTAAATGGTATTTTCCATCCGCATCCATGACGCCAGCAGACAGCAAGGCATCAGCCGGCACACCACTAATCACAATGTCTGTGATGCTTTCCGAACCATCCGCGTCAGGTTGACTAATATCAAGATTTAACGCGATCGCTGTATCTTCATCTCCACGTGCTGATGCCACTACGACAGCCTGTTCTGACACGGGCAACACTTCTACATTAAAACTAATCGTGTCACTCACTTGGCTAACGAGGCCTGACTCAGGATCGACATCATTCACCAATGCCGTCGCACTCAAGATAAAATCATCACTACTATGTGCCGGTGCCTGTATGGTTAGACTCGCTAAATCGTCGATATTCACGATCCAAACACCACTACCCTGATCGGCACCCGTTGAGAGCTGCGCGCCCTCCGGAACACCCTCGAAACGCACCGCAGTAATCGACTCAGAACCATCTAGATCGACAAGATCCGCCGTTATATCCAGGCTAATCGGTTCATCTTCATTTCCGCTAATGTCGTTCGCTTGTAACGTTGGGACATCCGCCACTGGGATAACTGAAACATGATATTGTGCGGTGCTACTTGCTTCTGTAATCACACCACTATCTGGATCTTCATCCTGATGCGTCACCATGACATCCAACGTAAAGTCAGTACTGTCATGCAACGGAGGCGTTAACGTCAGCGCTGCTAGATCCTCAGCCAATACGGTCACTGTATCATCAGCATTGACCGTACCGTGGCTAAACACTGCGCCGTCTGGCACTTGCGAAAACATAACGCTCACAATGCTATCTGGGTCGACATTACCTATGATCATACTGAAGATATCCAATTGCATTGAACTATCTTCATTTACCTCTGTATGCCCATCCCTGAGCGTTATCTCATCAATAACGTTTATGACAGTTACAGGCAATGGCGTGACCGTTTCAGCAGAAGTCTTTGCGCCCGAATCAGCATCAGTGTCTTCAACCGTAACTCGGACTGTTAATGTGAAATCATAATTGCTGTCCTTGGGAGGTGTAATGGTTAGGCCCGAAAGGTCACTCTCAGTCAACGTCCAGGTGTTATTGCCGTTATCTATTCCAGCAGAAAGACTCGCACCAAATGGAACATCAGCTATCACTATCGACGTAATCTTCTCAGAACCATCACCATCAACTAAAGATGTCGAGATATTCAGATCGATAGCAGTATCCTCGTTACCCTCTGCCTGTTGCGTCACCACAACCGGAGCATCGGCGATAGCTTCAACTGTTACATCAAGGTTCGTATCAACACGACCAATCTCAACGATAGACACGCTGTCAGCTGCCACCTCTTGAGTAAGGGTAACCTCGTCATTTACAGACGTGTCTTGGTCGGATGAAATTTCTTCATACTCAATAACACTGACCGATAAACGAACGTCATCGCCACTATGCGGACTTGGGATAAAAAATAGATCATCAAGATCGTCTGGAGCTAAACTATAGCTCCCATCGCCATTATCCACGCCTGCTGACAAACGACTTCCCTCAGGCAAATCGCTTATAATAATGAGTGTTTTTGTTGTTGGTGATGCCAAATCGCCAGGAGTAATGTCGATATCAAGAGCAATAGCGGTATCTTCGATTCCGATCGCTTCACCTACTTGAACGTCCAAGTCAACAGGTGCATCCTGAGCCTCACTGCCCATTTCGTCGATTCGATTTTCGTTATTGTTACCTGAAACAGAAGCGCCTGCGACACCGTTAAATCCGCCGTTCAAACCTGCACCGGTATCATAGTCGGGGAGCGGCAACGGCTCTCCAAATGTGCTTTGATCAATCTGATTGCCTTCATTCTCCAAGTTACTAGTATTTCTAGTCGGTGTGACAGGCGATGGTGCGGTGGTGCCGCTTGATATTGGCCCGACAGAGTCCGTTGTGACATCTCTTCCAGCTTCCTGAGCCGGGGGTTTGGTTGGCAGTTCCGATTGACGCGGTACTACTGGATCTGCTTCAGGAGAAATGGGTTTATCCTGTTTTTCGTCGACACTTTTATCTACGTGCTGATTGTAAGTCTGATTAGATGACCCAGAGACTTTACCTTTACGGGATGTATTCTGACCGTCAGTATAAGGTGTATAACTCATCACAAATCTCCTTATTTTTCAGTAAAGGCGCGCTGTGAGGCGAGGCGAAGTGGTTTTAACAAGTATTGAATCACCGCTTTTTCACCACTTAAAATATCAGCTTGAACCACCATGCCGGGCAATAGGCGATTTCCCTCAGACCCGACCCACTGGTCATCCAGTGCTATATTAGCTTTGTAGTAAGGTTGACCGTCTTCATCTTGAAAACTGTTTTTAGAGACCTTCTGTAACGTTCCCGTAACCATGCCATGTTGAGAAAAATCAAATGCTGTCACTTTAACATTGACATCTTGGCCCAATTTTAGGGATGAGATATCCTTGGTATCGATTTTTGCCTCTGCAATTACTAGAGAGTCGTAGGGGATAATCTCGACTAGCGTTGCTCCAGGTGTAACTACTTCGCCAACAGCGTCGATCGTTAAACCTGTAACAAACCCTTTGATGGGTGAGCGAACTACGAGGTTATCAAAGGAGTGTTCCGTTCTAGTTAGGGTCTGTGAAAGTTCGTGTAGCTCGGACTCAATTGCCGCTAAGCGCATTGTTGCTTTTTCATCTATCGCGGCATAAGTTTCTGCAATCTCATGTTCTGCCTCCATTACCTCTTGATTCACAGAAGCTATACGACCAACTACGTTACTCATTTTTGAAAGCATCTCGTCGCGCTCCTGCGATGCTTGAATCAACAATAATTTACTCTGATTTCCGCTTTCTTTTAGCGTTTTAATCATGCTGACCTTCTCATCGATAGAAGCCAAATGATTCTCTTCGACTTTCAGCTGTTCCTCTAAATATTGCTGCTCATGCTTTTTCTGTTCTACTCTAGACTTCAAGCCATTTATTTTCGACAAAGAGACGTCTTTTTGACTGTTAAATGCAACGATGTTGTGTTTTACAGCAGTCGGATAACTATCCACGAAATTAGAGAAATCTGGATTCCTACGTTCTATCAACGCGTGCAACCGCTCAGACTCTATCGATAAAAAAGCATGCCGTGCACGCAACTGAGACAATTCCGAAGCCATCAATACTGGATCGAGCATAAAAAGTACGTCTCCCTGCTCTACTAAATCTCCTTCTGCAACGGCGACCTCAATGACCTCAGCAGAGTTCTGGTGCTGGATCTGTACGATTGAGTCTGAAGGCACCAACTTGCCGTTGGCGCGAGTTACCTCGATAACCTGCGCGATCGAAGCCCAGAGTAATAACAACACTAAAGTCACTAAAATCAATTTTGGGGCGAGGGTGAACATCTTCCCCGGATTCTCTTTGTCAAATTCAGAACTGTAGAGCAAGGTTTGCTCGCTATTTTTTCCATATGCTCGGCTAATTGACTGATAAAGGTTCTTCATTGCCATCTCCTTACACAAAATCACCAGAATTCAAACGTTTAATTTCCTGCACACGACCGTTTTCCATGAGAACCTCGTGCTGCCCCAACCTTCGGATATAAGGATGAGTGGAGACAATAATCATTGTTGCTTCAGACGTTTTTGATTTGATGTAATCCATCAAATACCCGACAGAATACTCGTCAAGGTTACGACTAGGCTCATCAAGGATAATCAAACTCGCATCTCTAAGAAAAAGACGAATTAACCCTATCTTTTTGGTGAAACTTGCGGGGTATTGGCGCTCTCCACCCATCGGAGTGTCAAGACCTTCAGGAAGTAGCTGATCATCGTCAAACAAGCCCATTTTTTCACATGCCTGCCGCAATCGCCCATCACTCGAATTAACCGAAGCGACCAGTAAATTGTCACGAAGAGAGGCTGTTAGAATCTGGGGTTCTTCAGACAGATAGGCAATCGAAGAGCGGTACTCAGACGCGGCATATCTGCGAATGTCCAGGCCCCCTATATGCACAGAACCAGATTGCGGTTGAAATTGTCCAGCTATCAATTTCAATAGGGTAGATTTTCCCGCCCCACTGTGACCAGACACAATGATAGTGCTTTTCTCAGGCAGAGATAGCTGAGGGATCTGAAGCGCCATAGCGTGATCATGATGATAACGAAAAGCTATATTTTGCAGAAAAATTTTTGAGGACAGATCTTCCTTACAGTAACCACGATTAGTAGATATGCTTTCGATCACACTATTGCATATCTGATTTACTGAAGTAACCGCTCGTCTGACGCTACCGATCAAATCAAAACTCATCGCGATTTGTTTGACTGGAGATAACAAACGCCAAATCAAAATCATGGCTGCGATCAGAACACCAAAATTCATTCTTTCTGCCATAATCTCGCTGGCGCCGATGACTAAGACACCTAGACCAGTAATGGCAAGAATCAGGCTAGTTAAGCCATTCAACATCGCTTTTCGGCGGCCTTCAGCATAAACAGCAGTATCATGGTTAAGACAAACCCTCTGGTATCTTGAACGCCAACGCTCTACGGATCCCGAGTTAGATAATTCAGCAAAGCAATCAACTAGCTCGGAGCTTAGATCATTTAACTTCGTATTCTCTCGACTAACACGAAGGCTCAAAGACCCTTCAATTCGGCGTAAACTCCAAGCAACGATCAACATCGAAGCGATGCCGAGACAAGCCATAACACCGAGTCCAGGAGATAATATTGTTAACAGAACAACGAAAATAACTACAATTGGGATATCACATATTGCCTGCGCGGTAGGATGGGTAACAAACTGGCTTATGTTATCAACTTCGGCAACGCGCTGTGACTTGGTCGAAAGTTCAGAGTTGAGCAAATCGATTAGCCGATGGCGTACAATCCTATTAAGTACTTTCGGCTTCATGATGGATGAGAACCGTGTAGACACTTGACACAAGATACGTCCACGAATCAATCTCATCACAAACTCAGATCCGAGTAGTATCAGTGCTCCGATAATACTGCCAATGAGAACTAGGTAAGAACCCGTGGGTAAAACCTGGTCGTAAACCACCATGACTATTAGTGGTACTGACAACGCAAAAAATCCAGTTAACACGCTAGTCAAAAGTACATGAGTTTTTAAAGGTTTGAATCGTGCAAATGTTTCTCGAACATAATCAATATTTCTTGCTTCAAGATGCTCTTTCTCTTCGTCAAAAATAAAGTACATCATCCGCTTGTTAAGCAGCTGACTTTCTCGCATCTCAAGGTAATCATCACCATCGAAAACGTGGTAAATGGAATCACGATCAATTGATTCAACTAGTAACAGCTTTTCATCATCCACAACAAAATAAGGAAATCGTCGACATTCAGATTGGCTTGAAAAAATCTCATCATAATTTCTCAAAAATCCAAGCCGCCCTAACACTTCTGCAAGTTGATCAGTCCGAACAAATGCGTCTCTATAACCAAGGACACGTCTTACAGTTAAACTGTCACCCTCGAAAGCTCTATTTTTCAAAAACCTAACCAATACCCTTATATTGTTGTGGGTTTCTTTCTCACTATCATCGAGGGAGAAACGATGTCCGTCAGATCCGTCTGAGAGTGGATCGAAACGGTCGCTGTCATATTCATGGTAATTATTCATTCATCTGCCCCTGTACTGTATTTTTCTCAAACGCAAAGATATTTTGTGCCCAAGTTAATAAACTGCGACTGCTGGCTTACAAGAATAATAATATGGTCCTTTTGACGGCGTTTTATGGCCTCCAAAAATAGATTATTAGATACCGGATCCATGTCAGAGTTGATCTCATCAAACAGTAAAACCGGCGTATTGGAACAGAGACATCTTGCGATCGCGATTTTCTGTCGCATGCCTTGGTGAAAAACACCATAGTCAACATTATCAAGGTACTCATCGAAAGACTTAGGGAACTTGGCCAAATCTTTCGTCAACCCAATTTCATGTGACACGTCATAGGCAGATGATTCTCTGCTTTTGTTATGTAACGTGATGTTGTCTAAAAACGAACCCTTGACTAATTTTGGTTGTTGCGGACAAAGTGAGATATAAGGTGTTAAGTCTCGGTTGGCAATTTTTCTAACATCGATACCAGAGTAACTAATGACCGCTTGATCGTGCTCACAAAGCCCTGCTAGGGAAGATAATAATTTTGATTTCCCAGCATTATTAGCTCCGCTGATTACTAAAATATCACCTTTCTTCAGCTCAATATCTTCGCTACTTTCGTGATCTGGATAATTTAAACCTGCAATACTGATAGTAATGTCTTCATCCAACGTGAAGTCTTCGGGAATCTCTGACGAAGGGGAGAGAAGTTGATCAAACTTACTTTGCACGGCGCTCAAACCATCACGACTTTGAAAAGTAAGCGCTACCCTTTGAGCTAGTGGGATCATGCGACCACTGATGATTGTGACAGCTGCGATGCTTCCAATGGAGATGTGATCACCAAAATAGGCTGCAGCGCCCGCTGAGACTGTAGCTATGATTATCAGTTGTGAAAACACATTGGTGAGTGTAATCACGTCTACAGAAACCATATCGAAAATATGTCTTGTTTTGAGCGCTGGTCGGGAAAGACGCGCATATTCGGAAGACAGCTGCTGTTCAGAGCCACATGCTTTAATCGTCTCTACACAGCCCAAAGCTTCCTGGACGATAATGTCAGAACCTTCCTGTTGAGAACCATTGCTTTCCTTAGCGTCCGCTTGAAGTGACAACGCAAAATTCAGGATCGTAAAATATGCGAGTATTGTTATTAAGGGCGCTAAAACTACCCACGAAGCGATATACGCAACTAAGATCAGAAATAAAATAAGAAATGGAAATTCTGCATACGCAATAATCTTTCGTACGGGCAAAGAGATTGAAGAAGAGATATCGCTTGAGAGAATTTGTTTTGCGGCTCGGACGTTCTCGCTACTGATATGACGGAAATTCGTCGTCAACGCTCCCAAAAATAAATTCTTGAAAAAATAGTCATTTCTCGACGTATAGTAGGCGACCCCAGCTTCTTGGATATAGCGTAAGAAACACTCGACAGCGACTGCAATGAGAACGATAACCGTGAGAGCGATGAGCGATTCGACAGCGTTGTTGGGAATAATTTTGTCGTATACGACCAATACTGATAAGGGTAGAACTAAACCAAATAACTGGATTAAAACGGTGGAGATGACCGTATCGAATACAAATTTGTTAGAGTGCTTCGTGTGATGTTGGCTGACTGTATGATCCATGACCGACTACTCTCTGGCTTAAACATATAGAACTGTTTAGCAAAGATAAGGCCAGAATAAAAATCACATAAATATCAATAACTTACAACTGACTCCCTCCGAAAAAATGTAACAAAAAAGTATCAACGAATAAAAAACGCGTAACAACCGTATCACTGTTATAAGTTGTGCTCCTTAATCTTCCGCCATAACGTCATTCGGCTAACACCTAGAGCGCTTGCGGCATCACTTTTATTAAAGTTACATTCTTTGAGCGCGCTGATAATGTCGTTTTTAGTAAGATCTTTGCGTGCTCCAGCATGGGTGGGTAAATCACTTCCGAATAATGTTGAGTCCTGCAAATAACTGGGCAAGTGTTGACGAGTAACGACCTCATCATCGTGCATAGCTATAATATAACGGACAACATTTTCCAGCTCCCGAACATTCCCGGGCCAATCATAGTGGGTCAAAAACTGCTCCACATCGTCAGTACATTTGAGCGAGCGACTTAATCGTTCGGCAAAATGTCTGAACAATAGCAAAACATCATCACGGCGCTCTCGCAGCGGAGGCAGACTGATTCGGACAACGTCCATCCTATACTTCAAATCTGCACGCAAACAGCCTGTCTCTACCGCCTGATCAACCGGTAAATTAATCGCTGAGATAATCTCACCCTCAAAATCAAGCACTGCATGATCGCCTAAACGAGAAAACTTCCCAGTTTCCAAAACGCGCAGTAATTTACCTTGAATTGCCATATCTAAGGAGTTTAATTCATCGAGGAAAATCGTGCCGCCTTTCGCCTGTTGAAAAATCCCAGTACTATCGCGGTCAGCTCCGGTAAAGGAACCTTTCACAGATCCAAACAACTGAGACTCCGCTAAAGAGGGAACTAAGTTTGGGCAGCTGCATGCTAAAAATTCACCCTCTTTACGCGCGCTATGGTCGTGTATAGCGTGAGCAATTAACTCTTTACCAGTCCCTGTCTCACCAACAATCATTACGGGCAAACCAGATTTTGCCGCTCGCGGGACCATTTCTAACAGTTTTAAAACATTCTTGTTCTGACTGACAAAACCGTAGTTATAAACCTCTTTTTGCCCGCGCAGATTTCGTCTCACTCTATCCATGACGTTGTACAGGTCAGGCTTTGAAACTGGTTTGGACAGGTATTGATCAAGTAGCTTGTTGTTGAACTCAGTGATCACTTCTGTGTAATCATCAAAGGAACTCATCAGTACCACATAACATTCGGGATACAGTTGCTTCACTCGACGAATCAACTCTAACCCGCTCAACGTCGGCATTCGATGATCAGTGAGCAAGACCTTGATTTCATTATTTTCCACGTAACTCAGGGCAGCGGTTGATGAGGACTCAAAGCGAATATGATCACCGTAATCCAAAAGTATGTACTTGAGTAGCTCTAGACAGGTCTCATCGTCATCTACAACTAGATACGGCCTTTTCTTCACATTACTAACATCATTCACATTACTCACGTCATTCAACTTCCGTTTATCCAACTTTATAAATAGACAACGTAGAAAACCTATGCTCGTCGCACATTTTTTCTGCAACAGTAGAACAATTAAAATTAAATCTACTTGCTAGTGCTAAACTGTAGTATGTTTTGCTGCTTGAACAACTGCAGCACATGCGCAGTACCAAATGACTATCACCGAATAGCCACCCCAACCGCCGTAGATACCACTCTCCATCAAAATATTACTTTACTTCATACTCCATAATCGAAAAACACGACTATTACTGAAGAGGAAAGCCCTTATTAATTATAGCCATTAAATGAAAATGAGGAATTCTGAGTTTTTATTCGTGAGGTTCTCTTAGATGCTGCGACGCGTACTTTATGTCTTTTGCGACAGGCATCTTTAAAATAAGCCATCAGGCATTTGAAATCATATTCATCATCACTAAATCTATTTTCTCGACCTACTAACAAGTGTACCTATTGGTAGATTGATTCCGAGATCTGACTAATAACGCCCTCATAGACCATGCGGGTATAGGGTTTAATAACTTAATTCCAAAACGGGTATTTCTCATCAATTAACGTTAAAAGTTGATTAGGTAAATCAAATCGCGAGCTTGTCTATAGCAAACAGATATTTATGAATTTTAAAGGCGCAACAAGAAAACAATGCGCGAAGAGCAACTAAGTTTTGAATTTATGGACGGCGCCCCAGAAGCAAAAATAGCATCTGGCGAACAAAAGCTGTGCAAGATATGTACAGCGTGATAATAAAAAAACAGAGCAATAAAAGCCAAGTTAACGGAGAAATCAATTTAACTTTCTCGATGAATGCATAAATTGAATCAACTTAGGGTTCGCTTTAATTCTTATGAGTAGAGCGCTAATTGAGGAGACACCTAAATCACATGCTTTTGTTGTGGCTTCTATTCGTCAATTACCGAAACTAAGCGTGTGCCGTCGGCCAATAGCCCTACGCTGCATTCAAACGCTGGATTCAAGCAGTTTTCGACAACTGCCCGCATTACTTCTTCGTCCCAGCCGTTCATCCAATCCGCATGCGCGCTATACCCACCCGGCAATGCGTCGTTCATATCGGAGGACAATGACCAAGAGGAGGACGGACCAGTATCTTCGGTAACGTAAATATTGAAGTTATATGATATCTCTGGAATTGCAACTGGGTGGCTTGCAGGGCAACTACCTGTGCCAGCCTGCGGTGGCGTCGCCTCAATAGGATAAGCCATATGACTCCGGAAACCAGATGATTCAAGGTTTTCACCATCCCAGCATTGCGGAAAGACAATGCGTATTTCAAGTAAATCATCGACCGGGCAATCAGGAATATAAGCGATATGATCTAGAGGATCGCCTGGATCAAACCATATCTGATTTGAAACCCAGCTAGCACAGCGAAATTTCACTACTTGAGTGCTTTGCAAAGCATCTGTCATGGCTTGTCCAGCAATCATTTTTAAATTTGGTGGTGGAACTTGAATAGATCGAGCTGGAACATGATAACCGGTTTTGTAGTAAAAAAGAGGTTCAACATAAGTTATGCGCTCACCAAACGCATCATAAAGTGCCGGCACCCAATAAGCTGAGCGGTTCAATATAAGACCGTCGCATGTTGTACTTATCGATGTTCTCAGGCTATCTGAAGTTGTAAACGCATCTACATCGGGATTACCAAAAAAAACATGGGAATGAGTAGCCCGAGGTATATTAGGATAAAGCAAGGGATCATCCTTGCTTTCATGTGATTCCAAACAGTGAGTTCTGAATGCTCCCGTTTGATCGTCTCGCTCGCTAAACGCTTCATCAGAAAAAACAAGCCCCGATCTCAAACTTATTGGGTCATTACTTTCACTTGAATAAGTAGTTGGAATAGAGCTCGAGTCGCACGCTATCAGCAATGATGGAAACAAGAACCAAGAGCAAATTCGTAATAACCTAATTAGAGCCATACTCAGAAAATCCTTAATACCACTAAAATTACTTGATCGACTGAACGTTTTGCAATTCCAAGTAGCGAGAAATTTGGTAGTTTAATCAAACAATATGTAGGTATGGGTTGCGCGTTTTCACCATACTTTTCGCTAAAATACCGAGAATCACAAGCTAATATAATCCCTCTTTGACCATGCATGTTTGACTGAGGTCGTGGCAGAGAACCATGCAGCCCAACAATAATACGCTTCACTAATCAAAAGACAATAGCAGCTAAATCAGACTGCTCAAAGGGAAGCTGACTAACGAACAGCCTCTAAAAAGAGTGCCTCGCATATTCTTGAATTCTTCTGGATTATTTCAACGACTTATACGCACGTTCTTTTTGTGCTATTTCGCCTGTTTAAACGATATCTAAAGCATTAATATCGATTAAATTGAAAATCGCGATCACCCCCCCAAAACCAAGTATCTGCGGCTCTCAGAATCATCTTCATCACACGTAGAGAGGATCAAACGATCTCTCTCCAACGCATGATTTAATTGCAGGACTGGCGAGTCTACGTGCTTGGTATGTTGCACAGAAAAATCTTGCTCATACTCTAGCGATTGGAGATGAAGCGACGCCCCCTTCTCCAGCAATGGCAAATTTTTAAAGTGCGTATCGTTATGCGCTTGGATGAGAAATATTTGTTTGCCTGTTTCTTCATCCACATGCACAGTCATCGCAGGGCTAAAGGCGAGTGCTTGCCCACTGGGTGTATTCAGTACAAACAAAGACTCGCCGATGGATGGTATTTTGAGCTGTGCGACGGGGTAAAAATCTGCCCACGGCCACGGTTTATAATTGCGTCCGTCACGCTCTGTTTTAAGCCAAGCGTTTTCGATCAACCACTGCCCTGTTAGCGCTTTCACATGAATCCATGCGCCTTGCATAACGAATAGCGAACCTAACGCCAAACCAATTGTTAAGACCCATGGCGCTAGTTTATTAAGCTGTTTCATAGCGCACTCCCTTCTTACTTAAACCAAGTAAGTTAAAAGCTAGCAAAGGCAAAACGGTAAGCCCTACGATCAGAAAACCGATGGTAAGTAACCAAGTTGTTCCGTTGCCCGTCTGAGCAAGATACAACTTCGCGCCATCGGGATTTTTACTTTGCCAGCCTTTAGGAAGATTTGACTTCAGTTTCTGTCGCAACAGTGCTTCTTGCGTGCGCTCGGGAGTAACATCTACCGCGACTAAACTGGTATAGCGACTGAGCTGATGATGTTGCAGCGCTAAGTCTGTTGCACTTTGTTGATAACGTGCTTTGACGCCTTCGCTTGTGCGATTTGCTTTGTCGGTGAAGTATTGGATTTTGCGTCGCGCCCATTCAACTGCAATGTCTCTTTTAATCGCTCCGGGTTCTATATTGTGTTGTAAGAACACCGCTTCATTGCCACTCTTGGCATTGATGATGAGAGAGTTAGGCGCTTCGCGGGTCTTAAACAGTAGATAAGAAGCCTCATCGACATATAAGTCTGGAATCGGGTTTGGTAAGAGATCGCGATACTCGGTATCAACCGCTAAATCCAAATCTGTCAGCGCTGGATGATTCAAGGTTTTAAGAAGCCGACTTACCTTTTCTTGCACCTGATTCGTGCTACCGATAAAGGTGAACGTGCCACGTCCGACTTCCGCTGCCCGACGCATGAAGTAACCGTTAGGTGCAGAACCTATTCCTACCGTAAACAAACGTGTATCACCAAGATTGCGACGTACATAATCAAGCAAGCTTTCCTCATCGTGCACTGTGCCATCGGTCATAAAAACAACTTGACGCAACGCATCTTGTTTGGAAGGTTTAAGCGCTAAGGCTAGGGCCTTTTGAATATGCGTGCCGTTCTTAGCATCCTGTATTTCAAGCGCCCAGCGTGCTTTAAGTAAGTTCGTTGTAGAGGCTTTTTTACTCCTATCAAATACAGGCCAAGCAGAATCATTGAAGAAGATAATATTAAAACGATCATGATCGTTAAGCTGCTGCATCGCCTCTTTAAGTGCAGCCTTTGCTTGACGAATCGACTGGCCGGACATACTTCCTGATACGTCCAACACAAAGATAAGCTCGCGCGCGGCGCGCTGTGTTTGCGCAACATCATCAGATGATGCCGGCGGCAACAACATCAGCATGTTGTAATACTCTCCGTCCTTCTGTTCGGTAAACACATTGAGCTGAGTATGCGTCTGTTCTTGATACGACCAGTTCAGAACAAAATCACGACTTGCCTCGTCTGGCCCGCCATCCATAGTTACTCTAAACGCACTGTCTGTAGAGGGCTCGATATGCACTGCGTGGCTATCACTCCAAGCACGATCAAATGGCAGACCCGCATTCACATCAATACGAATGTTCACTGGGTTGGCATTGGGCTCATCAGTTTCTCGATAGGCAATACGCTCAACGCCATCCGATGCTTTTCGATCAACGTTCACCCGCTCACCTTTCACCCGCTCCTTTTTAACCACTAGGCTTTTTTGTTTTTCAAATTGGGGTGTCGCCACAATCGGCAAACGGAGCGCATAGCCATGATCTTTAAAATCCAAGGTTTGCTGGAAACTAAACTCAATAACGATCTCTGATTGTGGTGCGATATTCGCCACGCGTGTTGTAAACAAGTTCCCCTTGGGCGCTTCCAGCAATGCTGTGCGCTTACCCGCTTTTTTAGCTTTGTCGTAGGTCTTTTTGGCTTGTTGTTTTTCTTTGATTTGCCCCTCAATCACGCGTTCGCCGATATACATTTTCAGCTGATCGACCGCCGCGTTAGTCGGTAACGGGAAGGTATACACCCCCTCCAACCATTGGTCTGAAGGGTTTTTAAAACGCTGCGCAACATTAGCGCGAAAGATAGGACCACTTATGTTGCCTGTGATATTGGTTTCTAAAGCCAGAGGCGCAACCAAAGCGGTACGCATGTCTTCTGAATAAAATTGAAGCTGACCTTTTGGCTCGTTGCTCTCGGCTAATACCGCTTCACTCATCGACCAAAATACGACAATACAGAGCACTACGCCGATGAGTGAGATGCGCTCCTCAAGGCGTTGAATTGATGTTTTTGTTATGTTTGTCATGGCTTATTCCCTTGTAAAAAAGAGGCCACATGGAGTGGCCTAAAGGTGCGAGCTACGCTTGGGAAGACGGCGTGCTTTCAAGACTCTCTGTTTGCGTATCGTGCGTCGCACTCAGGGTTACATTCTCTAAACGGCTTACTACTTCATTTGCCGCTTCGTGATGACGACGAATAGGATAGAAAGGACGCGTGAATGGCTGAATCAATGCAGGATCTTTCAGCCATAGACGAAGCAAAGTTGCTTCATCTACTGCAATAAAGCATTTCATTAACGGTCGCCTGCGTGCATCACAACCGGCTGGGGCTCAGCACTTGGCATCGATAACTCAATCGCAACACGACGATCCAAGACATAGTTGCCTGCATCGCCACTCGTTACCGTGGCAAACGCTTCACCATGCGCGTTGGTCTGAATACGGGACGCTGCAATGCCACTCTCAACTAAGTAGTCTTTCAGTGCATCGACACGAGCTTGCGACAAAGCCTGATTCGCTTGTTCTGGCCCGAGTAAATCGGTATGCCCATGCAAGTTGATGGCAATACTTGGGTGGACTTGCATGAAGCCCGAGAGTTCATCAATGCGCGCCTTCGCGTAATCTGGAATCGAGGATTCGTTGTGGCGATAGTAGATCTCTTGCGAATAATGCTTCGCGATATTCGATAGAATCTCCGCTTGCTCTCGCTCCGTGATCTCTTGGGCGCGAAGGTCGGCAAGCTCTGATGCCTGCAGTGCGTTTTCACGTGTGATGTTGGCGTTCTTTACTTTTAACTTACTGATGGTGCGCTGTGATTGCACATACTTAGATTCAAGCTTAGCGAGTGTCATGGTCTGCGCATCGAGCTGATTCTCACTCACCTCTAACGCCTCACCTTGGTCATGGCCATAACCAAAGCTACCGCCCAATGCTGCACCGGCTGCCGCGCCAACAGGGCCGCCAATAATCGCGCCTAGTGCTGTACCAATACCGACACCCCAGTAGGTTCCTGAATTTGAATCCTCATTAAATGGTGCATCACTTGAAGCTGATGATTGTGCGAAAGCGGCCTGGCTCATAGCAGTTGCAAGTACAGCGGCGAATGCGGTTTTCTTTATTGAATGTGTGTTCATTTCGTTCTCCATTATTTTTAAGTATTTGCTTGGTCGCCCAACTTGCATCCCTTGCAGATGACGTAGCGCTAAGTGCTCGTTCCTTGCTTCGTTGGGCGTAGTGCTATTGAACGGTTTTGATAAAACTAAGTAATGGAGAGGCACTGGAGCACAATGGAGGCGTTATGGAAGGTTGGGAGCTTTAAGACAAAAACGCCCATTTCTAGCAATACTATGGATGCATTATGGAGAAGTTATGGATTTATGGATTTTGGCTCCATAGGCCATTGGTTTTGCGTTACAGTAAGGCCAACAAAAACAGAAGAAGAACACACCTATGTCCACCGTTATTGCCATTGTCGAAGACGATCTCGATCAACAACAAAACTATGCGGAATACTTACAATCAAAAGGCTTTGAAACCCATTGTTTCTCGAATGTCAGTGCGGCTTTAGAAGGCATTCCTGCGCTTAATCCAGATATCGCACTTTTAGATGTTGTATTAGAGGACGATCATGACGGTGGCTTTACTGTTTGCACCACCTTATTAGACCAAGGTATGGATATACCGATTGTATTTTTAACGGATAGAAGTGAAGAAATCGATCAAGGCTTTGGTTTTCGTATAGGCGCGTGGGACTACCAAACTAAGCCCATCTCTTTATCCCTCTTAGCGGAGCGACTGAAGAACACGATGCGTATTTTCAATATGCGTCGTGTTCCGATCAATAACGAGACAAAAGCTCTGCAGCCAGAGGCTGATCTTGTCATAGACCACGACCGTCAATATGTGACATGGAAAGGCAAGAGCATTGCACTCACTGCAGTACAATTTCAAGTATTCGTCACCATTGTCGATTCGGGAGCCGCCGGCTGCTCTTATGATGATCTTTGCGCATGCACCAGACAAGGCGTTGTAACGACCGGTACGATCAACTCTCACGTGAAGAACGTTCGGAAAAAGTTCAATGAAATTGACGAAGCCTTTAATGCGATTCGCAACAAGCCCGGCTTCGGCTATCGTTGGGAACTTGCTTAATGCAACGATTCGGCATTAAAGCGCAGATCAGTTTTCTTAGCCTTCTGTTACTGGTCATTCCTGTACTGACGTGGTCGTACTGGAAGGAGATTCAGCAAACCGCTATTTCTGCACAGGGCCGTGTTCAACTGATTGAAACCAAGGCCATTGCGACAAGTTTGGTGGCCACCCAGGTCAACATATCAAAACTGTTAGCGGGTAATGAAGACAGCGAACTAGAAAAGTACGCTCTTAGCGCTCCTACTACCTCTAGCCCTATTCGCTTAGATGGACAGTTTGATGATTGGGGTGATCAGACCTCCATCATCGAGGCGCATAATTCCAGCTTTCCTCTCTGGAGCGCTAGCACCAACATGGCAACAGAAACCAAATTTGGTTTGGCGCTCACCCAAAACGAACAATACTTGTATATTGCGCTATCAGTGCTGGATCGTAACGTACAAACACGCCAGCCCAATCACTTACGTTTAGATTATAACGATCACATTCAACTGACCTTCCGTGACCAACTCGGTGCGCTACGCCGCGTGATTATTCCAGCGCAAGGTGAAGGTGACCTTGCAAGTTATTTTACCAACCTCGAATGGAAGTACGGTATTGATGCCAAACACCCTGTTTCAGGTGAATACATTCCAAGCCACAAAACCGGTATTCAAGGCTATTGGCGCGAGACCTATTGGGGCTATAACCTTGAATTGCGCATCAACAAAAATGACCTAGATGGCCAAGATGCACGATTACATTTAGCCGTCGTAGACATTGACGACAATCCTGCTTTTGGACCTAGCGCCATTGCCGCGAGTTTACCCAAACAGATGGAGGACAAACTCAATCCTTTGGGCCTTCATGCAAGAGAATTACAACGTGTAATCGACCAGCTGCAGACCACTTATTCGCGACTATGGATTTACGACAAGCAAGGGCGCGAATGGGCCTATGGAGGCCGCGATGCATACAAGGGTGATAAACCAAAACCTTTCGACTCCCAGTGCGTGCAAAACGCCCTGCAGCAAAGTGACGATCTTGTTGAATTTAAGCGTGATCATAACGGTGAGCTAAGGCAGATTGTCTCGTGCTTCCCGATTACCGAAAGCGCCGAGGTGCTAGGTGTTGTAGTGATTGATGAGTCAGCAAGTCATGTGCTCGCTCAAGAAGAAGATAAAGTACGATCCATCGCTTTTCGTTTGGCATTTGCTATTTGCATTGTGATACTCATTTTCGTGGGATACGCATTCTTTTTGGTACGCCGTGTTACTCAGTTAAACGCAGAATCACAGCGCTCGATTGACGAACATGGGCGTATCGAAAAAACAGAGATTCAGGCGAGTAAAAACTTCCCCGACGAGATCGGCGATCTATCGCGCGCGATTACGCAACTGCTTCAAAAACAACGTGCATATACTTCGTTCTTAGAACGTATACCGCAGACCTTGCGTCACGAGATTTCAAACCCGCTAAATAAACTCAAAACCTCGATTGAATTACTGACTGAAACGCAACCAGAACTCAAAGGTAATCGTTACTTGGAACGGATCGATGCAGGCGCGGACCAACTTCATCAAATCACTGCGCACCTTACTGAGGCCGCGAGCTTAGAGAGCGCAATGCAATCAGAACAGCTCTCCAGCTTAGATCTAACTAAGTTCCTGCATCGTTACTTTGATCATTGGGAAGAACCGGTGCACGTCGAGTTTGAAGTAGACGAGGAATTTCAGACTCTCGGTGATGCATCGCGCTTAGAACAAATGTTCGACAAGATTATGGATAACGCACAGAGTTTTTGCGCCGAAGGTGGCCACATTACTGTGCGAATCAAAAACCAAAATGAGCAACTGGTAGTTGAGATAGACAACGATGGCCCCCTACTCCCGACGGAGAAATCCATGGAGCTATTCAGCCCCATGGTTTCAACACGCTCAACGGGCAAAGACATTCATCTCGGCCTTGGACTTCATGTGGTGAAACTCATAGCAGACAAACACCAAGCAGAGCTAACTGCCAATAACCGAGAAGATGGCAGGGGCGTTGTGTTTAGTTTGGGATTCAAAGCAAAGATATAAAATTAACAAAACAAAGGACAAGGGATATGCCCACATGTAGAGAAGTAATTGTAAAAACTTACAATCACACAACTGGTGGCTCAAAACATGCGATTTGAGCTAGCCCCGTTAAGGGACAAGGCTTTGATGAGAACATGTTTGTCGAATGTTCGTCAGCGATGCGAAAAAAGCATGCGGTAGGCACATAATTTAAGATACAAGCAGCGATTAAAATTAAAGAGGGTGGCAACGACTTCCTATACACATACCCTCGCTGGCCATATGAAGTACTAACTGAAGATGAAGTTAGAGATTTCATTGGGCAATAAAGAAGCACTAAATAAATCAAACTTCCCTTTCACGTCACAATTTCGACACAGTGAGATATAAGGTGTTGAATGGGAAAAAGCCCTACAACGACAAAACCCGCTATAAAAGCGGGTTCTGGCTTTAAACAGTGGTGCCGATAGCGGAATCTAACCACAGACCCGAGCATTATCAAAATAATCTTCCAACTCGAATAAAAATCTAAAAGAAGATGAGGATAAAGAAAGCGAAGCTGATCCGTTTACATCCGCTGAACTGGATAAAATCGAATTTCTAAAAAAGTGGGGCTTATTACCGCCCTTAGGCCATCAATATGTTCCTGTTCAAATACTGAATGGGTTTATTGTTTTTAGAACAGACGACTGTAGCCTGGGAAGGCCTAGACCAGGTTAACTGGACTCTGACGGTCCGCAGAGCGCGTACTACAGAGGAGTATAGGTTCCAAAAGAGCCTTTGCGAAGTCAAACCATACATCTTCTGCAGCCAGCAATAAACATTCTAAAAGAGCAGTTCACACTTACACACGACCTGCCTGCTGAAAAATTTCGTATGCGACGACGAAATAATGTTACTATCCGAACCGAGAACCTGCGATCTGTATTTCGGTACGACGCCTGTGAGTATCCTGATGATATCTGGTAAAAACGCGCTGTAAAAAATGACTATACGACGATCTTAAAAAAAGCTGGCGTTGGACATCGAGGTGCAAACCAGTGTCGGCATGCATTCTCATCTATGTTGCTCACGAAATATGTTCCAATTGATTTAGTGTCCACACTACTAGGTCACAGTAGTACAGAAACCACCCGTAAGCATTATTCCTCAAGATCGCGCGAACATGGCAAAGCTAATCTGCGGAATAATGGGAATCAGCAAAGAATTTGATCGTACAGAGTCGGAAAAAGAAGCCTGATTTCAGCACCATTTTCGCACCAAATCAGTTTATCAATCGTAAGTTACTGAAAAGTAGAGAGAAAATGGCGGTGAGCCAGGGATTCGAACCCCGGGAGGGCTATTAACCCTCGCTGGTTTTCAAGACCAGTCCATTCAACCACTCTGGCAGCTCACCGCATTTCGACATTGCCCGACTTGCGACAACGGAGGCGTATATTAATGATTTATTTGGGGGTGTCAACGCTTTATTTTCGATTTTTCTGAAAGTTTTGTGAGTTGTTTTTTTGATCTATAGCCCTATTATATGACGTAGGAGTTATGAATCATTTTCTGCCATAAAACTGGAGTTATTTCATGCAGGATAAACAGTTTCCTCAGTCAAAAGTAGCGACCGCTGAGCAAGATAATTTAGCGCAAGTTATGGGTAACAGCCAAGCGGCTCTTGGCGCAGACGTGTCTTCTGTATTGAAGAATACTTACATGCTTTTGGGTTTAACTATTGCGTTCTCAGCATTAGTTGCATACCTATCAATGGATGCACCACGCCCTGGCATTATCGTTACTCTTGTTGGCTTCTACGGCCTATTCTTTTTAACTGCAAAGCTAAGCAACAGCGCTTGGGGCTTGGTAAGCACCTTTGCATTAACAGGTTTCATGGGTTACACGCTTGGCCCGATCATTGGAATGTTCGCTGGTGCCGGCGCAATGCCAATTGTTGCTAACGCACTTGGCTTAACAGCCTTCACATTCTTTGGCCTTTCTGCGTATGCACTGATTACGCGTAAAGATTTCAGCTTCTTAGCTGGCTTTTTAACAATCGGCTTCTTTGTATTGTTAGGCGCAATGCTAATTGGCTTTTTTACGAGCATGCCGGGCTTGCAGCTTATGATCTCAGCTGGCTTTGTTATTTTCTCTTCTGCTGCGATCCTCTTCCAGACAAGTGCGATTATCCACGGCGGTGAAAGAAACTACATATTGGCGACAATCAGCTTGTACGTTTCAATCTACAACTTGTTCCTGAGCTTGCTTCAATTGCTGACAGCTTTTGCTGGCGATGAATAGGTTCGAATAGATCATCAGCAAAAAGCCTCGCTTTCGCGGGGCTTTTTCATTTTCATCCTCAACAAACTACGACCACATCGCTACAATAGCTTCTATGAAACTAGTCATACTTATTACAGGCTCACCCTATAGCAGCCAAGCACCTTATTCCGCTCTTCAGTATTGCAAGGCAGCAATAGCTGCAGGCCATGAAATCTATCGCGTTTTTCTATATCAAGACGGCATACAACTATCGAATCGATTAGCTACACCACCTCAAGATGAAATCAACATTTTCAATGAGTGGACCGACTTTATTGAAGCAAATAGCATTGATGCCGTGACCTGCATTGCAGCAGCTGCACGCAGAGGCGTCATTGATCAAAATGAAGCAGAGCGTCACAACAAAGACTCATACAATATACATTCTGCATTCGAGCTATCTGGCCTCGGACAACTTGTAGAGGCCAATATCCAAGCTGATCGATTGATCACCTTTGGAGCTTAAGCATGACAAATACAAAATCTATTTTGATCTATCTCACCAAGGCCCCGATGGCTAATTCGGCTAATCAGGAGGCTGTCGACCTAGCTCTAGCAGCGGCCAGCTTTGAGCAAGAAGTAAGTTTATTATTTGAGGGTGACGCGTCCTTTCAACTCATTCCAAATCAAACGCCTGAATCGGTTGGACGAAAGAACTTACCTAAAGCTTTTAAAGCATTCCCCATCTATGGAATTCAAGATCTCTACCTGTTGGGAAACACTGAAGAATCATTGAAAGCAAAGATCCATGCCGAACATAAGAACATTATTGAAGTAGCGAACAACGAGTTAAACAGCCTTTTCGAAAAATTTGACACCGTTATTCGTTTCTAGCAGAGCCAGCTATATGAGCACTTTACATTCAATCAATCTGCCACCATCCTCAAAAAGCGATTGGGAAACTCTCATCAACGGCCTCAATGACACTGACGACGTAATACTAATCGAGGACGCTTGCTATGCAACGACAGACTTGTCCTTAGTTAATCGCATACTTGAGCGCATACCGCAGATATACACTCTTGAGAGCGACACCTTGTCGAGAGGATTAGAGCCGCCGCTGAACAAGCAAGTCATACTTTGTAACTACGAAATGTTTGTCCAATTAAGCTGTGAGCACACTAAAGTTATTTCCTGGACCCGATAAGACGAAACATGATTGAACGAGACCCTCAAGGATTTCTAGTCAACCTTAACGATTGGAATGAAGATGTTGCTTTACAAATCGCTGAAGAAGAAGGCATCACGCTAAGCCCTGAGCATTGGGAAATCATCTTTTTATTGCGCAAATTCTATGAAGATTTTGAGCTCTCCCCAGCCATGCGCATTTTAGTTAAGACCGTGAAGCAACAGCTTGGCGAAAAGAAAGGCAATAGTATTTACCTGATGCAACTTTTCCCAGGAAGTCCCGCGAAATATGCAAGTAAAATAGCAGGCCTACCAAAGCCTACCAACTGCCTCTAACCTCATACAAATAAGGAAGTAGCTTATATGAGTAACGATGTCCGTATCCATGACAATATTAGACAAAGCGCAGAAGAGCATCCCTTTGCGCAATACGTGCGCATACTAGGCAAAGGCAAAAAAGGCAGCCGCTCTTTCACGTATGAAGAAGCATTAGATGCAATGACAATGGTGCTAAACGGCGAAGTAGAAGACATTCAGATCGGCGCTTTTTTAATGCTTATTCGCGTCAAAGAAGAAACATCAGAAGAACTTGCTGGTTTCGTTCGTGCCGTTAAAAACGCTCTTGCTGCACCTGCACATATTAATGCTGATATAGACTGGTCTTCGTATGCTGGGAAACGCAGACATCTCCCTTGGTTTGTCTACTCCGCATACTTAGTCGCAAGCATGGGATATAGAGTTTTCATGCACGGCGTCAGCGGGCACACAAACAATCGCATTTATACCGAAACCATCATCGACAAACTTGGCTTAGCAAAAGCTGAAAACTGGAGCAAGTGCGAAAGTGCGCTTAATGAGGGCAACTTCTGCTATATGCCTCTGCAAGCTATCAGCCCAAGACTCGCCGACCTTATTGACTTAAGAAATACACTCGGGCTGCGCTCCCCTGTTCACTCACTATCACGACTGATCAACCCTCTCGATAGCGAACATGTAATTCAAGGTGTTTTCCACCCTCCTTACTTACCTTTACATCAAGAAGCTGCGCAACTGTTAGATTATTCAAGCTGCATCACCCTTAAAGGAGAGGGTGGCGAAATTGAACGCAATCCAGATAACGACTGCACAACATTTAACTTATTGAATGGAGAGTTGAACCAAGAGACCTGGCCAAAACTATTTGGAAAACGTCACGTCAAGCCGAGCGAACTTTCGTTTGAAGATATGGTATCGCTCTGGCGAGGGAAAACAGACGACGAATATAGCGTTGCTGCTGTCGTATCTACAGCGGCGATCGCACTGAAACAAATTGAGAAAGATATAAGCCAAGAAAAAGCGCTTGAGAAAGCACAAAAAGCTTGGGACGACCGAGAAAAAGATAGGTTTTAATTTAACGCGCAAGACGTCGGGCTGCCAACGTCTTTTCAAGCGCTCTGACTATTTATAATACGCGTTATCTGTAACAGTATGGTCAGTAGAGTCTTTAACGCCAGAGAGCTCAGGAATCACCTCAAGTAAACGCTTCTCAACGCCATCTTTAAGTGTAATTGATACAGCACTACACCCCTGACAACCACCACCAAACTTCAGTACAGCGACATTATCTTCAGTCAGCTCAACCAAACTTACTTCACCGCCATGCGATGCCAAGCCAGGATTAATATCAGTGACTAACAGATAGCGAATACGCTCTTCAACACTTGAGTTTTCATCAACTCGTGGCATTTTTGCGTTTGGAGCCTTGATCGTTAACTGCCCGCCCATTTTCTCTTCGGCGTAATCAACAAACGCTTCTTCCAAGTAAGGAATACTTTTAGTTTCGACGTACAATTTAAAACCTTCAAGCTCAACTACCGTATCATCAGGAACAATATCTTCCTTCTTACAGTACGCCAAGCAAGTTTCAGCACCCTTAGTACCAGGCTGCGTCACAAACATACGAACGCCCATACCAGGCTCGTCTTGACGCCCTATTAATTGCCCTAAGTAGGTTTGTGCCGATTCGGAAACTGTAACCATATAAATACCCTCGAAAATTTGGCGTAATTCTATGCTTTTTGGACCCAAGATAAAAGCCTTAGTAATTTAGTCAGGTATAAACTATATCAAAATATTTCAATATAGTTTTGAATCAGGTAATATTGCGCGAAATTTATAGCCGAACTCCCTTTATACAGAGCTCTTAGGCCGACGAATCTAGGCACACAGGTACACGCATGACGAACAAAGCTTTACGCACTGACGCCCTATTAAAGGCAATCGATGAACGCATTTTGATTCTCGATGGTGCGATGGGAACCATGATTCAACGCCTCGGATTCACCGAAGAAGATTATCGTGGTGAACGTTTCAAAAACTTTGATCAAGACGTAAAGGGCAATAACGACCTCTTATGCCTTACTCAAGCCGATGCCATTGCGAAGATTCATCGACAGTACTTGGACGCCGGCGCCGATATTATCGAAACCAACACCTTCAACTCCACCAAAGTGTCTCAAGCGGACTACAACATGGAAGAGTTAGTGTATGAGCTAAATTTTGAAGCCGCTCGCATCGCTCGTGAAGAAGCTGATAAGAAAACCGCTGAAGATCCATCTCGCCCGCGCTTTGTTGCCGGCGCTGTAGGCCCAACATCTCGAACTGCATCAATAAGCCCAGACGTGAACAATCCGGGCTACCGTAATGTCACATTCGAAGAACTTTATGACAATTACTATGAAGCAGTAAAAGCCTTATCTGAAGGCGGTTCAGACATCATCTTAATCGAAACTATTTTCGACACTTTGAATGCAAAAGCTGCGATTTACGCCACCGAACAATACTTTATTGACGCTGGTTTTAAACTGCCAATCATGATTTCCGGCACTATCACAGATGCCTCGGGCCGCACCTTGTCAGGTCAAACCGCAGAAGCATTCTTATATTCTGTTGATCACTGTAATCCATTAAGTGTTGGTTTTAACTGTGCGCTCGGTGCTGACGCCTTGCGCCCTTATATCGAAGAGCTATCAGCGAAGGCAGAAACATATGTAAGCGCACACCCAAATGCAGGTTTACCGAACGAGTTTGGCGAATACGATCAGACACCTGAAGAAATGGCAGACATCATAGTAACCTTCGCTGAGAGTAATTCGATCAATATTATTGGTGGCTGTTGCGGATCAACTCCTGAGCATATTTCCGCCATCGTTGAAAAAGTAAGCAAGCACTCTGCTCGTAAAATTCCCGTTATCGATCCCAAAGTACGCTTGTCTGGCTTAGAAGCTTTTGTTGCGGATGAAAGCTCACTGTTCATCAACGTAGGAGAACGCACCAACGTAACAGGCTCTCGCCGCTTTTTGCGTTTAATTAAAGAAGAGCTATTTGAAGAAGCCTTAGATGTCGCGCGTGACCAAGTAGAAAATGGTGCACAAATCATCGACATCAACATGGACGAAGGCATGCTTGAGTCTGCCGACGCAATGAAAGTTTTCTTGAACCTAATTGCTTCTGAACCTGATATCGCACGCGTGCCGATCATGGTTGACTCCTCTAAGTGGGAAGTGATTGAAGAAGGTTTGCGTCACGTTCAAGGTAAGGCTGTCGTAAACTCGATCAGCTTAAAAGAAGGCGAAGAGTCTTTTATTAAGTACGCCACAATGTGTATGCGCTATGGCGCTGCCGTGGTCGTCATGGCTTTCGACGAAACTGGGCAAGCTGACACATTCGAGCGAAAAATAGAAATTTGTAAGCGCTCTTACGACATTCTTGTTGGCTTAGGTATGCCACCAGCCGACATCATCTTCGACCCAAATATCTTTGCCGTCGCGACAGGTATCGAAGAGCATAACAACTATGCCGTTGATTTCATCGAAGCAACACGCTGGATCAAAGAAAATCTGCCTCACGCCAATATTTCTGGTGGTGTGAGTAACGTATCGTTCTCATTCCGAGGAAACGATGCAGTGCGCGAAGCCATCCACTCTGTTTTCTTATTCCACGCAATCAAAGCTGGAATGAATATGGGCATCGTAAACCCGGGACAATTAGTTATTTACGATGAAATCGACCCTGAACTAAAAGAACGCGTTGAAGATGTCGTACTTAATACTCGTGACGACGCAACGGATCGCTTGCTTGACATCGCCGATAAGTTCCGCGGTGCAGTCGGCGAAACAAAAGCCGAGAACCTCGAATGGCGAGAACTCCCCGTTAATAAACGACTCGAGCATGCCTTGGTAAAAGGTATTACCACTTATATCGTTGAAGATACTGAGCAAGCACGGATAGAAGCGGATCGCCCGATTGAAGTCATTGAAGGCCCATTAATGGATGGCATGAATGTCGTTGGTGATTTATTCGGCGCGGGCAAAATGTTCCTTCCACAGGTGGTAAAGAGCGCACGCGTAATGAAGCAAGCTGTTGCACACCTTGTTCCTTTTATTGAAGAAGAAAAAGGCGAAGGCCAGAAGAGCAAGGGCAAAATTTTGATGGCGACCGCTAAAGGTGACGTACACGATATTGGCAAAAATATCGTGGGTGTTGTACTTCAGTGTAACAACTATGAAGTCATTGATCTTGGTGTCATGGTTCCTGCCGATAAAATCATCGCAGCAGCGAAAGAACATAACGTTGATGTGATTGGTGTATCCGGCCTCATCACTCCATCGCTTGACGAGATGGTTCACGTCGCTAAAGAAATGCAGCGCGAAGGCTTAGACGTACCATTAATGATTGGCGGTGCAACAACATCTAAAGCGCACACAGCCGTTAAAATTGAACCGGCATACGACAACAATGCCGTTATCTACGTAACGGATGCTTCCCGCTCAGTAAGCGTTGCGACTTCACTACTTAGCGAAGGCCAACGTGATGAGTTTGTTGCAAACATTCGAGACGAATATGAGAAAGTGCGCGTCCGCCGTGCCAACCGAGTTAGCCAGAAATCAATGCTTAGCTATGACAAAGCATGCGACAACAAAGTTTCTTTAAACTGGGACAATTATCAAGCACCGAAGCCTGCATTTACCGGCACAAGAGTATTTGAAAACATCGACCTCAAAGAACTCGTCGATTACATTGATTGGACACCGTTTTTCATATCTTGGGACTTAGTAGGCAAGTTTCCAAAAATCCTGAAAGACGAGGTTGTTGGTGAAGCGGCTACGAGTCTTTATAACGATGCACAAGCCATGCTAACTGAAATGCTCGAAGACGAACGTATCAGAGCAAGTGGCGTGATTGGTTTCTGGCCTGCCGCGACTGAAGATGATGATACTGTCGTGGTTTACAAAGATGAAAGCCGAACGAAAGAACTCGCGCGCTTACATCACCTTCGCCAGCAGGTAGAGAAAACAGTCGAAGGCCAGCTTAGCCCTACGATGTCCCTCGCTGACTTTATCGCACCAAGCGATTCAGGCATTGAAGATTATATAGGAGGATTTGCAGTTACCGCGGGTCTTGGCGTTGAAGAGATTGCAAATGAATTCGAAGCTGCGGCTGATGACTACAACGCGATTATGATCAAGGCGCTAGCTGATCGATTGGCCGAAGCATTCGCCGAGTATATGCATGAAAAAGTTCGCAAAGAGCATTGGGGTTATGCATCTGAAGAAAGCTTTGATAACGTAGCGCTGATCAAAGAAAAATATCAAGGCATTCGTCCTGCGCCGGGCTATCCAGCTTGCCCTGACCACACCGAAAAAGAAACGCTATTTGCTCTTTTGAATGCGCAACAAGACGTAGGCATGGAGCTCACCGAACACTTCGCGATGACGCCAGCGGCATCAGTCAGTGGCTTTTATTACTCGCATCCTGAGTCAAAGTACTTTTCTGTTGGGAAAATAACGAAGGATCAGGTCATTCGTTATGCCGAACGTAAAAATATGAGCGTTGAAGTATGCGAAAAGTGGCTATCGCCGGTGCTCAATTACGACGCTTAAGAGAAAATGAGGCGGCTTTAAGAGTTTAATTACTAAAACGCATAGAATTATTAGTTTTTAGCAGTTTTGATGCTTTATCAAAACTGCTAGTATCGCGCCCCTAGTATTAGCTCCAACATTACAACTTATAACTACGTCAGTAACGGTAAAAGCCAGTATGTATATTTACGACGAAGTGGATTCGCGCATTGTTAAAGAGCGCGTTGCCCAATTTCAAGGTCAAACCGATCGTTACTTTGCAGGCACGCTTGCGGCAGATGAGTATTTGCCACTGCGCCTTCAAAACGGTCTTTACGTTCAACGTCATGCGCCAATGCTTCGTGTTGCGATCCCTTACGGAATGATCAACAGCACACAGCTTCGTAAGCTCGCGCAATTATCACGTGATTTCGACAAAGGCTACGTGCACTTCACTACACGTCAAAATGTTCAGTTCAACTGGCCAGAAATTAAAGACGTACCAGAAATGCTTCGCCAGCTTGCTGACGTAGAAATGCATGCTATTCAAACTAGTGGCAACTGTATTCGTAACACCACTACAGACCAATTCGCTGGCGTCATCGATGATGAAGTCGTCGATCCGCGCCCTTACTGCGAAATCATTCGTCAGTGGTCAACCTTACACCCTGAATACGCGTTCTTACCTCGCAAGTTCAAAATTGCTGTAAATGCTTGTCCAAGTGCAGATCGTGCAGCGATTGCTGTTCACGACATCGGCTTAGAAATCGTAAAAAATGCTGAAGGCCACGTTGGCTTTAAAGTATTTGTCGGCGGCGGCTTGGGTCGTACTCCGATTATCGGCTCATTGATTAATGACTTTGTTGCTGAGAAAGATCTTCTTACCTATCTAGAAGCGATCCTTCGTGTTTACAACCGTCATGGTCGTCGTGACAATAAATACAAAGCGCGTATCAAGATCTTAGTAAAAGCGCTTACTCCGGCTGTTTTCAAAGAGAAAGTCGAAGCTGAATGGGCTTTCCTGAAAGACTCAGAAAACCAGCTGACAGAGCAAGAAATTTCACGTGTAAAAGCATTCTTTACTGCACCAGCTTATGAGAATCTCGAGCGCAACTGCGCTGAGTTTGTCGCTGCGCAAGAAGAATCAAAAGGCTTTGCGAACTGGATAAAACGCTGCACAAACGATCACAAAGTTGATGGCTACCGCATCGTTACGCTTACGCTCAAGAAAACAGGCATTCCACCGGGTGATGCTACAGATCGCCAAGTTGATATTGTTGCTGATCTAGCCGACCGCTACAGCTTCGGAGAAGTGCGTGTAACCCATGATCAAAACCTCGTTCTTGCTGACGTTCGTGAAGATCAATTACATGCTCTTTGGAAAGAAGCACAAGCCGTCGGTTTCGCGACACCAAACCTTGGCATGTTAACCGATATGATTTGCTGCCCTGGTGGTGATTTCTGTGGCCTAGCCAACGCAAAATCTATCCCGGTTGCCGAGCAAATTCAGCTTACTTTCGACAACATGGATTACTTGTATGACCTAGGAGAGATCGATCTAAACATCTCTGGCTGTATGAATGCTTGTGGTCACCATCACGTTGGTAACATCGGAGTACTAGGTGTAGATAAGCGAGGCCAAGAGTTCTACCAAGTGTCCCTAGGTGGTGATTCAGGTCGAGATGCCTCCATCGGCAAGATCCTTGGCCCATCGTTCGCGCGCGCAGACATGCCGAATGTTATCACCAAGTTGATTGATGTTTTTGTTGAGAATCGCAGCGAAGATGAACTTTTCATCGACACTTATCGCCGTATTGGCATGGACCCATTCAAGGAGCGCGTATATGCCAAAGCTGATTAATCTTACCGGCGATCAAGCAAATACTTTTGAGTTGCTTGCAAAAGACTACGAAGGTGACGTAAAAGCAAACACCATCGTACCGATGGCGTTTTTTATGGCGAACCGAGAAGCTGTTCTTAATGCTGGAAACGTGGGCATCTGGATCGACAGTGAAGAGCAACCAGAAGAGCTACCCGAAACAGCGAAAACTTTGCCAGTTATCGCGATTAACTTTCCTAAATTTATGGATGGTCGTGGCTATTCAATTGCACGTTATGCTCGCGAGCGTTTGAACTTTGAAGGCGAACTTCGCGCAATCGGTGACGTACTGCTGGACCAGTTGTCATACCTTAAGCGTTGCGGTTTTAATGCCTTTGATATGCGTGACGATGTCGATACAGAGCTCGCGCTATCTTCTCTTGGCGAATTTACAGAAGCTTATCAAGCGTCTAACGAGCAACCTACGCCTTTGTTTAGACGTCGTTAGTCTTTGTTGCTCAGCACAAAAAAGCCGACTATCTGAGTCGGCTTTTTTGTTTTCTGGCAAACCTTACAAGCGTCCTTCGCCACTCTCCAACACCTCATTCAAAGGTTTTAGCTGCTCTTCAAATGGCTTCGATGCTTTTACTGCATCTTTATAAATTGGCTGCCTAACCTGCGCTACAGAAGCGGTGCGTACTGCGCGCTTGTTCTTATGGAACATTAAGCAGTCTGTCTCCATTTCAAGCCCACAATACTCGAGTAGACGCGCAATCTCCTGCTCAGAATTAGCAATCATATTTTCATAGTTTGCCTCATAAATTCGCTTAGGAAACAGAGACGTACTCAACTCCATATGCTGCTTATAGAGGTTGTAATACATACCAAGCTCGCGTAAATCATTTGTGTAGCCATGATTCCCACTAAAGTTTTGTTTATAGATAGAGAAACATGTTTCACTCGCATTACGCGTACAATGTATGATCTTCGCCTCTGGCAACACTGCTGCAATAAAAGCACTCATCATGTAGTTGTAGGGCATCTTATCGGTAAAGTAGACCGGCAAGAGCTCATCACGCTGAGATTGCATTGCGCGTACTTGCCCTAAATACTCTGCAAACGCCGCGTGTAATGCAGTCGCAATCTCATCGACGGAGTCGCTCTGCATAATGCGATCGTTGTGCTTAGAAAAACACTCTGAAAGCGTTTTTAACTCACCTTCAGCCCCTACTTTTGAATGACTCGACAAAATCTGTTCGATCAAAGTAGTGCCCGAACGAGGCATGCCCAGAATAAAGATTGGAGCAGCTCCATCCTCTATCTTCGGTTTATTAGCCAACGCTTCTATCAGCTCGGGAGTCATTGCTTTCTGCAGCATCGCGAACATGCTTTGCGTCTGCGTATGTGCATATTGGTAGCCAGAACGATTTAAGTCGTTACCCTGCTTCAAATACTCAAAACTCATCGACTTATCGCCTTTTTTGTCATAGTGCATACTGACAACATAGGCCAAATTCATCTTCGCATCAGCTGGCAAACCACCCTGACGAAGCTTTTGCTCATACTGGGGAATAATCTCATCAAGTAAAGGCTTCTTCTTTCCCTTTCCATGAATAATAAGATTGCGCACGATACCGATTTGACCGGGATTAAGTCGCAAGGCTTTTTCAAAAAACTTATATGCTTTATCGCCCTCACCTAAGCGGCTCAACGCCATTCCTTTGAAGTTCAGAAACTGTGGATTCTGGGGCTGTTTTTTAATTAGTTCGTTGACGAGAGTTAGTGCTTCTTGCTCTTGATGATTAGCAATTAAAACACCGACATATTGACCTGCTAGCGCTAAGTTATTGGGGTGGCGTTGAAGCAATAAACCCATCCATTTAGACGCGTATACATTTTCACCAAGCTTGGCTGCCACATCGGCAGCATGCTGAATTAATGCATCTTCATCGGGCAAACCATCAATAGCAATAGAGAAATGCGAAAGAGACTGGGTAGCTCGCTTAGTTTGAACTAAAACAGATGCTAAGCGGGCATTTAACTGAGGATTCTCTTTATCGTTATCTAATAAGCTTCGATATATGTTTTCTGCTTCAACAAGCTTGCCTTGCTGATGAAGTTGAGATGCGCGAACAAACTCTTGTTGCATTGGATACCCTTAAAACTTCTTGAGGATCAATTTCTTGTTGGGCAGCAACAATAAAGAAGTTTTAAGAGCATTTCTGATACACCTTCCACAGTATGTCGATAGGCGATACTAATGAACTTTTGACTAGCTAAATAACGAGAATGCCTTATTTGGCTTAAGCGACGAAATAAGCGATTTTAACTCACTGTTCAAATCACTCGCTTTGCTTGCCGCATCTTGAGGCAATGATTTTTGAACTGTTTTGAGTTTCGCCATAATTCTTTCTAAAAAGTTTGGTAAAGCCTGTAAATATATTGCCACGCTATTTCCGCACTTTTTATCCAATGCTTGTGCAAAACCGGTATCGCGCATGAGTAAATCAAGCTTTTTGATCAATGCACGCAGTTGTCGAACAGAAGCGTAATGCTCAAACTCGAGCAAATCTGAACTATAAGCCAAGGCATTTGCAGAAAAAGAACACATTGCTTCAAGTTGCATCAATGCCTTAGCGTCTGAGGTAGATAATTGAGCATGATAATGGCTCGAATTCGCAGCCTCTGCTAATAAAGAATACGCAGCACCATTTACCTCGCGAAAATACATAACACTCGAGAGTTTTAGTTCGGCAATACAATCATATAAATCATCGAACCCGCCTCGTTCAGCCAGTAGATCGCTTACTTCGTTAGCAACAATCAGTATTTGCTGTTCAATGCTAAGTTGATTCTCGCCGACGTTAGTCGGATACCCTGTGCCATCATCTTTTGCATGATGATGAAGAACAAGTTCAGCGACAAGAGAATCATCAGACATAACATCTTCAATGAGACTTGATCCAACCAAAGCATGACTTCGGTTTTGACTCGAGGTAGACACGCTCGGCTTACCACCCAATTTCGCACGCACGATATTGAAGTAATCGCTAATCCCATAGTCTTCCATGTATGAGCCTACGTCTTGCAGCAAAGCTGCATAAAACAAGGATCGAATACGCGCCTTTTTTATTCCTAAGCGACGTGCTACTAAGACACTAAACATTCCGCAGAATAAGCCTCTTTCAAAATCTAGTATCGAATTAGCATAGATTCGCGAGAGAGCTTCCAAAGCTTGAGGATATTGCAGTAACTCAACACAGAAGCGCTCAAGCTCAGTCCAGAAATCGTCACTAGAGCCAGTAATAGTTTCTAAAGGACCATAGAAAGAAGTTAAGCCCTTTGCAGACTCAATAATTGCTTCAGGAGTAATGAGAAACTCAGGCTGTAAATGTTTGCTTGTCGCCATTAACATTTGTCTCCAGACAACAACCGAATACACGGTTCTAGAACAAAAAATAGAAAATTCATCAAGATCAATTCAACGCATGAAAACTTGTTACTCACTTAACTGTAGGTGAGATATCTAAGTTCTACAAAGTTATGTTTAGAGTAAAAAAGAACAAGCTAAGACAGTTCACAATTTAATTCTTATAAGGACTAACTAGAGAGCGAAACAGACATAAAAAAAGCGGGCTTAAGCCCGCTTCTTAAATACAATTTTGACTATGGAATCATTAGCGCGTTGGGATCAACAATATCACCAGCAGGCCCTATTTTTGGTTGGGCAACAATAGGTTGAACCGCAAGCGATAAGTGTTCTTCAGCTTTTGACTCAACTTCAACAACTTGCTCTTCTTCAGCAATATTATCCGCCTTTATTTGAGCAAGTTCAGCTTTAACACTCGTTAGGTCCTTTTTGAGTTTAGACACTTGGATTTTCGACTGAGCCAATGCCTTGCGCGAAATCTCACGACTCGACTGTGCCATTTCGAGTTCTTTTGCTAGGCGATCAACCTCAAGACGCGTATCTTTCTGACGTTTAACTAAAGCCTTGTAGGCTGAAGATCGCTGCCCCAATTCATTGCGGGATGCATCTAAGTCTTGGGCCAACTGCTGTGCCTGCCCTTCTACACTTTGCAATTGTGACTCAAGCTCTGCCGTCACATTGATGCTGTTTTGATATTCCGATTCCAGCAAGATGATTTTTTGCTTTTGCGTATCGATAATTTGTTCAGCCACGCCAAGCTGAGAAGCAGTATCACCTTTAATTTGCTCTAAGAAAACTCTTTTCTTTTCGGACTCAACGAGGTCTTTAGTTACTTCAACAAGTTGAGCCGATTTGTCAGACAAATTCGTTTTTAAACCGTCAATCTGACTAATCTTTTGAATGAGCTCAGAATTTAAGGTTTGGTTATCCATGTAGAATTTAAGACCGAATCCAACACTCGACAATAAAGCGATAAAAAGCACTGCAGCTATCATCAAGCGCGCCTGGCTCTGCTTCTTTAAATACGTAAACCATTGCTCAGCGACCGCTTCGCTAGCCATATCATTCATATTTAGTTCGCTATTAGGTTTCATCATTTATTATTACCTGAAATGCCGACAATGCATCTCTACCATTTAAGTTTTAAAAAGTTCACAATACTATTACTTAATAGCCTAGCACGCTAACAACAATTGGCTAACTTATTCATTTAAAAGTAGAAACATGCACGATTTTTATACCCGTATTGCTCAGTCCAGTTTTGGTAAGACTATATTCGATAGCGTTGGCTTGCCTAGCCCTCCGATTTTAAAACGCTCTCCTGATAACTCCATGGAACAACCACGCGGACGAATTTTGATTGGTGGCGGCATCCGCGCTAAGGCTACCCGTAAATTGATCAACGAATTACAAGCTGATCAAATTAAACTCGCGAGCCCTTACTGGGATGACCCTAAGAAAGCCGCTCTATTTAATAAACACAATAGCGCCAAGCAAAAGCTTGAGCTCATCAACTTTGCACAAACATCAAATCATAAATTCAAAGGCATTATATTTGATGCTACTGGGTTTGAGACGGCGTCCGACTTGAAGTCGCTTTATGTCTACTTTCATCACGCCCTGAAACATTTAAAGCAGAACGGCAGAGTTATCGTCATTACAAATCGCACTAGCGATGAAAAAAGCCCTGAAAACAACGCCTGCATTGAGGGCACGCGAAGCTTTGTTCGATCATTAGCGAAGGAAATTGGCGCAAAAGGCGCAAGTGCAAATCTTATAGAAGTTGAGAGCGGCGCAGATAAAAACTGCTACCCAGCTCTAGCCTTTTTGCTTTCGCGAAAATCTTCTTACATTACTGGTCAATCTCTGACTGTTTCTAATACCCGTACGGTCGCCCCAAGCTGGCATAAACCCCTTAAAGGAAAAATTGCCTTGGTAACAGGCGCAGCATTTGGCATCGGCGCTGAAACAGCCCGCGTACTTGCACGAGACGGCGCGATCGTTGTCTGCCTAGACATACCTATCAACCAAGCACCACTTACGCAATTTGCTTCAAGCATCGGCGGACATGCGATAGCGCTTGATCTAACAACCACAGATGCAGTTGAAGAATTACTTGGTTCAATCACATCTCAGTTGGGAGTAATTGATATTGTTGTGCACAACGCAGGTATCACCCGCGATAAAACCTTGCGAAATATGAGACCGGAGCAATGGGATAGCGTGCTCAACCTCAATCTTGAAAAGATCATCAAAATTAATGAAGCTTTGATAGAGAAAAAAGCACTCGCAAAGAATGCACGAATAGTCGGCGTCAGCTCTATTTCTGGCATAGCTGGCAACTTCGGCCAAACAAATTATGCGTGTTCGAAAGGTGGGCTAGCCGGTTATACACAGGCTATGGCAAGCTCACTCTCTAACGGCATGACCATTAATGCTGTCGCACCAGGGTTCATAGAAACCAGAATGACAAGCAAGGTACCTTTTGTGCCAAGAGAAGTAGGACGCCGATCAAACGCGTTTTCACAAGGAGGTTTACCAATTGACGTCGCTGAGGTCATCGCCTTTATGTGCCAATCAGCATCACAAGCGATCAACGGTAATGTTGTGCGCGTTTGCGGCCAAAGTTTGCTAGGACGCTAAAAACCTTTAGGCAAATCAATATCAAGCACTATGGCTGGATCAACACGTTGGTCCAGCCAGTTCATACGCCAATCAAGGTGAGGCCCTGTAGATCGACCACCTGAGCCAATCTTTGCAATCACGTCGCCTTGGCGAATCTCGTCACCCTCTTCCACCAAGATTTCGCTTAAATGAATAAAAGTGGAACTCAGACCGTAGCCGTGATCAACGATAAGCGTTCCGCCCGAGTAATACATATCAGGATGAACTAGCGTCACAACACCACTCGCTGGAGCGATTACCGGATCACCTGTTGGGCCGGCATAATCAATGCCGTAATGAGGCCGCTTAGGGACACCGTTATATACACGCTGACTTCCGTATACACCCGTAACTCTCCCCTCTGATGGCACCACAAACTTTGTAATGAAATCGGTTCGATCAAGCATTGTTTTGCGCGCTGATTTGACCAAAGCCGTTTCTTTACGGATTCGCTCTAAACGCTCAGGTGGTGGATTGACAGTCTTCTGCGGGACTCCTTCAATATATTGGGTTTTATAATCACGTTTTTTTAGGGTCAGAGGATACTCTTGTGCACCTTGTTCAGTAGAATGAATCAGCATTTGGTTTAGCTGCGCATCCCGCCCAAAACCGACAACAAAATAGCCAGAGTCACTCACCTCTACCCTTCGGCCATTTAAACGTATTTCACCACCATCTGAGCTCTTCCCAAAGAGCACGCCGCCTTGAGTTAATACCCCGTGATATTCAAGCGCATATGATTGAACGGAAAATAAACCAAGAAGAATAAAAACAAGTATATTCATGTAATACTGACCTACTTAAAAACTCACGCCTAACTAACAGTTATTCTCCAACATGCATTGAGGCGATCGCACAATGAATCAGGAAAGTTTATTTAATGAAAGCCTTCCAAAGCAAAATGAACCAGAACTGATTCAGTTGTCAGGAGGTAATCTTTCATTTTTTTCGCCGTTTCTCGATGACCATACAGCCGGGCAACTTTTTCAAATTCTATTGGATGAACTGAATTGGCAACAACCAGAAATACGAGTTTATGGCCGCTATCAACGTATTCCAAGGCTGCAAGTTTGGATGGGAGATGCGGAAAATAGCTACAACTACTCCGGCAAATTATTCCAGCCGACACCTTGGCATGATGCAGTGTTAACCATCAAAGAGCGAGTCGAAATACTGACCAGTTGCGCTTACAACTCAGTATTGATCAATCAGTACCGAGACGGGCAAGATTCCGTTTCTTGGCATAGCGACGATGAGTCAGAGCTAGACTCTGATACTCCAATCGCATCGGTATCGCTTGGTATAACACGAAAGTTCGAACTCAAGCCAAATGATGGCATCGAAACCAAACAGTCGATAGAGCTAAAACACAACACCTTGTTGGTGATGTCACCAGACGTTCAAACTCACTGGAAGCATCAGATACCCAAACAACGACATATAAAAGAGCCTCGAATCAATTTAACATTTCGCAAAATCAACTAAGGCGCTACGCACCTTCTTGTTCATTTTCTGCAGTACGCAATGCATCGAACTTTTGCAAAATAGATCCATACATTGATCGAACAGGATAATTTCCATCCTTATCTTTAACCCCCGGATGCTCTCCTAACAATAATTCAAGCGCTTCATCTACCCGTTCAACTGTGTAGATATGGAAGCGCTTGGCTTTGATTGCATCGCGAACTTTTTTACTCAACATCAAATTGATCTGGTTAGTAGAGGGCAAGATAACAGCTTGCTCTCCCGTCAAACCAAGAATCTCACATGCATCAAAGAAGCCTTCAATCTTCTCGTTCACACCGCCAACTGGCTGAACCTCACCAAATTGATTCACCGAGCCGGTTACAGCAAAATTTTGCTTAATTGGCCGTTCACCTAACGAAGAAACTAACGCGCATAATTCAGCCAACGATGCGCTATCACCATCAACTTCTCCATAAGACTGCTCAAAGGCAATACTTGCAGACAAAGGCATCGGCTTATACTTCGCAAACAAAGTCGAAAGATAAGATGAAAGAATCATCACACCTTTCGTGTGAATATTTCCGCCTAGACGCGCATTGTGCTCAATATCAATGATATCGCCATCACCAAAGTAGCAATTCGCAGTCACCCTATTCGGCATACCGAACTCGGCTCCACCTGTACTCAAAACTGAGAGCGCATTGATTTGTCCGATCACAGCCCCTTCGACACTTAGCAAAGTGGAACCATTGCTTAGGGTGTGAAACATTTGATCTTTGATACGACTGTTACGCATTAAGTTACTTTCTAAAGCCCTCTCTACATGAGCACAACGAATCATGTTCGAGCTTTGTTCTTGGGCCCAGTAATTACTTTCACGCAACAAGTTGGCGATATCCGACGCGTGCAGAGAAAGCTTACTTTGGTCTTCTGCTTGTCGTGAACTATGTTCAATCACTCGAGCGATCGCTTTGCGATCACAATGCAGAAAAGACTTCTCGTGAACCAAACTTGAAATGAACTGCGCATAATGAGATTCAGAGCTTGGCGTTCTAGGCATTTCGTTCTCAAAGTCAGCAGCCACTTTGAAGAGCTCTGTGAACTCAGGATCATAATGCTGAAGCAGTAAATAAGTCTCTCTATCACCCAGTAAAATGACCTTCAGGTCTAAAGGCATTGCTTCTGGATCAAGAGAGATAGTCCCCGATAAAGTAACTTCGCGCTCCAAAGAATTCACTTGCAGAGAACGCGAACGTAAAGCGCGTTTCAAGCCATCCCATACAAAGGGTTGCTCAAGCACTTTCGCAGCATCAATAAGTAAATAACCACCGTTTGCCCTGTGGACAGAGCCTGAACGAATCAAGCTAAAATCGGTAAATACAGATCCTTTGTAGGTCACGCTTTCTACATAACCAAACAAGTTGTGGTAATTGGGGTTTTCTTCAACAACAACCGGCGGGCGATTATTACTGTGGTTGACGAGAACATTGATTTGATAACGACGCGGAAGCTTTTTATCAAGCGTGGCGTCTGCCAATGCTGCCTGCTCTTCACCCTCTTCCAAAAACACATCAAAATTATCAATCAGATCTTGCTGCAATCGCTTCAGATACGAAACGACATCGTCTTGCTCACCGTATTTTTCGAGCAAGTCATCGACATGATGTTTCGACACGCCCACGACTACTTCTTCATTAAGCGCTTGTTGCTTATCAACAAATTCTTGCTCCCAAGCAGCAAGTTGCCTGATCGTGCTGCGCAACTTCACTTCTAGCTTGTTAATTACAACATCAAACTTATCTTGTTCTTCCTGTGATAAGGCAGCAAAGGTATCAACCGTATGAGGCTCGTCTCCGTTTAAGGCGGTGAGACGATATCCTCCAGGTGTCGTAACGCTCAGCTGCACGCCCTTTTTCTTTGTTTGAGCGGCAAACTTCTCGAGAGCTTGTTCTTGGATCTCTGCATACTCAGTTTTTAACTTTTCTGCTCGTTCGTAGTAGCTATCATTATCGAATGCTTGAGGAATGGCTTTTGCAAGCCGGCTAATCATAGCCTCCATGTCTTTTTTCAGTTGCGCGCCAAACCCAACAGGCAACTTTAAAATCTTAGGGCTACGAGGCTCATCAAAATTTACGACATAACACCAATCTGATACATGATTCTTGGGCGTCAACTTGTTCTTGAGATAACGCAGAATCATTGTACGCTTGCCCAAACCAGTGCGGCCAATCGCATAAATATTGTAGCCGCTACCAGGCATCGCCATTGCAAAACGAACTGCTTCTTGCGCCCGTTCCTGGCCAACTATATCTTCAAGTGGTTCAAGTGTTTTGGTTGAAGGGGCAGCTATATTAGCTGTTGCGCACTCTGCGTATACGTCAGTGTAAGAAAGCTTTTTCAAGACAGAACCTTACTCACAAGGTGAGAGTCGTTTTAGCGAAGGAATCTACACTCTGCAATAATTTGCATCAACGCGCAAAAGCCTAGCGCACATTATTAAAGAACATTAAGTAATTGACGATATATTAACCACAGAGTCTTGTTAGAGATTTGGTTATGCATATTGAACGATTCACACCTCAAATCAGAAAAACGCTAGTCAAAGCGCGAGAGCGTGTTGCGCTCATAAAAAACGACGCGAATCCTAATCAAGATCACCAAGACAGACGTAAAACAAAAGACCGTCGGAATAAAAACCTTCCCATAAATTTTAAAGATCGTCGGGAAGGAAAAGACAGACGTAAACAAGATCAAAAGGCTGCCATTCAAGACCACGAATCAAACCTTGGTCAAAATATCGATATAAGCGTTTAATCGTTGGTATGTCAGGCGTAATCGGTTAACCTAAACAGTCATGTTATGCGAGTTTTAAGTCAAAGTAGATCGTACGGATGCAATCAAACAGGCTAATCAATTGGGCTGAAAAACGAATTAAACTACGGCACAAAGCGCCGGGCCTTCGTTGTAAGCTTTCTCATACAGGTATTTCTGGCTGGTTCAAGCCAACGAAGACCATTGAGTGCCTTGATTTCAATCGCTACGGCATGGCTGCATTGATAGCTAGCCCCCTACGAACCGGCACCGTAATTTCACTTCAATTCAAAGGTAAATACATCGTTCAGTCGAACGTCAAAGCGCGCGTCAGTTCCTGCATTGAACAACCGGATGGGTTTCGTGTTAGTCTAGTTTTTTGTTATGCGACGGACACTAAACAATACAGTCGTAAAATAGATAATGCTCTGTCGCGCATTGAGCGCATATATTCCCAACAATAATAAGAGAAAATAGCAGTGTCAGACCTTAATACAATAAAAATGGCTGTCGAAGAGAAAATTGATTTCGTAAAACGAAGTGGCTTGAAACTCATTGAAGCGGAAGACGGTTACGTAACCTGCTTAATGCCTGCGAAGGGAAATCAAAATCACATTGGAGCGATGTATGCAGGTGCATTATTTACCTTAGCGGAAATTCCTGGCGGTGCTTTATGGCTTGCGAACTTCGATATTACGAAGTGCTATCCCATACTTAAAAGCTTCACGATCGATTATTTAAAGCCCGCTCTTGGCGACATCCAAATCCGTATCGGTCTTAGCTCTGAAGACATTGAAGCTTATCAGGCCCAATGTATGGATAATGAAAAAGTAGAATTCGAACTTGTCGGTGATCTAACTGATTCTCAAGGACAAGTTGTAGCGCGAAGCAAAGGGATTTATCAACTTCGCCGCCATTAAATTAGATGTAAAAGCAGTAAAATAGTGACAAACAAACTTCACCAGAACCCAAGCTTTTATGTGCTTGTTATTGCCTTCTTTTGCTGGGCTGGCGTATGGGCGTTTACATCCAATTCCTACAATACCAAATTTCAATACTGGTCATTCATTGATCATGACAACCTAGCATTACAGCACATACTTGAGCTGCCTAACGAAAGTTGGGATGCACTTGAAGGTAATCAGTATCAGCTCGATGCGCTCAACAAGCAATTTTGGCGCTTAGACGAACATCCTATTCTCTGGCTTAAAATTCAAATCCCACGACGTATCAAAGAGTCTCGACTACTGCTGGAAATCGTGCCGAATACAGGTGTTGATGGGATTCTCGTTCAGAACATTGATAATCGCTGGCAGTGGATTTCAGCCGAAGGTCGCAATCCAAATAGAGACCAAGAGCTACCAACCAATTACCTCACATTCCCAATGGATCCACGCGGTGAAGTAAAGTTCGCTTACTTAAAACTCAATACAAGCCAAGTATTCAATTTTAGTTTGAATGTATTCACCGAAAACAACTGGATATGGGAGAACCTGATTCGCCACCTCATAACGGGAATGGTACTCGGCGCCATGCTGTTATCCTTGTTTTATAATTTGGTGATAGGTATCAGTGCCGGCGAACGTATTTACATTGTCTTCGCTGCCTATGTTGCATCGACATTCCTTTGGACAATCGTATATATGGGGTATCTGCGCATTGTGTTCCCTGACTGGGGTGGACTTGGTGCTGTCGCGCGTTCAGCGGTTTATGTTCTGATGTACACAGGCATCGTGTTAACGAGAGACTTCTTCAACTTGCGCGATTCCGGCAAGTCACTAGATCGCTTACTGCAATTTTCTCAGGCCGGCGTCGTTGCAGCTCTGATGGTTAGTCTATTTATCAATGACTTCTTCGCGTTCGTTCTCAATGACACAGTTTCAATGTACTCCATCACGCTAATTTTAATCACCTCATTGATTGCTTTGAAACAGGGTCATCCCTTAGCACGGATCTTTGTGCTGGCCTGGTCTATTTTCTTAGCCGCTGCATTGGCATGGGCGCTAGTATGGGTTGGCTATGTCGAACCCACACTTACTTCGCCACATATTTTATTGCTAGGCGTTTCCATAAAGATCGCATTACTATCATTAGTACTCAGTCATCGCTACACCTTCCTTAAAGAAACCAGTGAAGAACTTAATCGGGAATTCCAAAAATACCAATCGTTAAGCGAACGCGATGAATTGACTGGGATCTATAATCGCCGCGGGTTCTTAGCTACCGTAAAAAATGAACTGGAAACTCAGCCGCATGAACTTGTATGGCTTTCGATAAATATTGATAATTTCAAATTTTTCAACGATCGCTACGGACATTTGACCGGAGATAAAATACTTTCTGAATTTGGGACACTATTAAAATCACGATCTCAACGAGAAGAATTTACATCCAAGTTGATCGCTGACAAGCATAATCAAATTTATCGACGAAGCATCGTAGGAAGAATGAGCGGCGAAGAATTTTCAGTGCTTTTAGTCAACACATCGATCAACCAAGCAAAAATATATGCGGACCGGCTACTCAAAGAATTCTCTGAACTAAAAATAATGACAAGTAATGGCGAGTTTATAAACACAACCTTGTCGATCGGAGGCTCCGTTGTGAGTCAAACGGACAACGTTGATTCAGCCTGGAAAAAAGCTGACCGGAATTTATCAGAAGCTAAAAACAGCGGAAAAAGCCAAATCGTGATTGAAAGCTCTTGATGCAAGATCTGGCTCTCATTTGAGCTCTACATATCCCCTAATCTGCGCAAATGTCTGTTCATCCATCGACTCAAGAAAATCAATATTTCGATGAGGAATATCTTCCGTTTTGTCCTCTCCATAAGCCAGTATTGCCTTAGCCATAGACTCTTGCCTGATCAAATGAATCATTGGGTAAGGACTACGATTTGTGTAGTGAGATCGAGCATTTTTTAATTCACCTTCAAATTCAAACTCAGGATGAAATGCAACGACTTGCAATTCATCAGACAAACCAGAGTCCTCAACCCCGTCATTTAACTCATCAACAAAGTCTAAGAACATCTCAAACTGCGAAATTGTATTGGGACTTAACACCAGCAAGCTTGTCTCGAGTTCTTCTGTGTCTGATTCGAACAGGCGGTTTATTTCATCACGGATAAAATAAGAGGTCTCTATCAACGACGACTCAAAGCAAGCATAGATACCAACTCGACCGACCTTAAACGGCAACGCTGCAAATGGGCACAAGTCATGACGAATAACCACTTCTTCTAACCATTGTTTAGTTTGCTCGCATGCAAGCAATTCATCTTCATTCATAACTATGCTCTTTTTCATTCTGACCTTTAGATGGTTTGATCCAAACGATGCTCTCGTGGTTTTGGTCTTCGTGCCCCTCTAGAATGCATTTCAAAACAACTTTAGCAGGGCTATCGAAACTAAGGATCATTTCACGTTTATCAAATGCAGTTAAAGCCATTGTCGGGCGATCGCTTAACGTGCCGACAATGGATTTAGCATCATCAGATTCGGTGTTGTGCGCATGCTTGTGTCCTTCGGTATTATCTGGAGGCATAGTCGCGTGATGATGCTCATCGTGAACAAAATCCATATAATCTCCATCCAAAAGATCCGATTGAGGATCTTGCGAGAATAAAATAATATGCGCTTCATCAGTTTTGTTCTCGAAAACAAAACGAACGACTTCGCCCGCATTTATTTCGATTGTATTTGGAAACAGCAAACGATGAAGCACCTCAACTCGCTGCACAATATCTGCAGATGCAATGCCAAATAAAGGGTCATTCCAATATTCACCTAGAATATCCTCTGGCTGAACAGCATTCGATAGAGGAACCCATGACACAAAAGCAAATGCCAGTACTGTTTTCCTAAATTTAAACACCCAGTTTGCCACCCATCTTTAGTATGTGTTTCACTTATTACTCGATATTCTAACTGATTAAAAATGGATCTCTAACAAGGTGAAGAAGTACCCAATTTGCGTGACGATTGCTGGCTCTGACAGCTGCGCTGGCGCAGGAATACAAGCAGACCTTAAGACCTTTCAAACTCTGCAATGCTATGGCATGAGCGTTATTACAGCAACGACAGCCCAAAACCATCTGGCAATCAACGAGATGCACCCCATACCGGTCACACATGTTGAAACTCAACTAAACACTTTACTAGACGAATACGACGTGGCTGCAATAAAAACAGGAATGTTTGCCAATGCCGAACAGATCGAGAGCGTTATGTGCATACTCAACAACTATGCGCAAATTCCACTGATTGTTGATCCAGTATTGGGTAGTAGCTCGGGCACCGAATGGGAGAGTCATACACTCGTCGAAGCAATAAAAAACCTGCTCCTACCTCGCGCAACAATGATCACGCCAAATCTTGTGGAAGCATCGCGGCTGTTCCCCGATTATTCAATATCAGATCTCCAGAGTATCTCAGAAAATACTAATACAGCGATACTGATAAAAGGCGGACATGGAATTGATGAAACGACTGTTACGGATTCTTTCATCAACAAAAACGATGTACTAACAATCCGTCATGAAAGAATTAGTACGCTTAACTCTCATGGTACCGGTTGCACTCTCGCGTCAGCGATTGCCGCAAACATAGCCTTGGGCAATGACCTGCAGAACAGTACCAAGACTGCAATAAACTACGTGCATCAAACGCTTAGCAATTCCAGAAACTATTTACACGATTCGTGTAAGAACGAACTCAGAAACTTACCGATGAATCACACAATAAAATTATAAACCTGCGTACAATTCGCCAAAACAATTCAAAGTTAAACAAACATGATCATCTCACGCCTACTTCCCGTTCTTATCGCACTACTAATTGGAGCTTGTGCGTCTCAACCAGAGAATGACTACCAAAGCATTGAAACATCACAAGTCGAGCAAGATAACCCGAGGGCAATGTATGAACGGACAGCGGAATTGTTTGCTCGACCAGAGAACCTAGGTTTGGAGTTCTATTCTCCAACATACTATTCCTCAGCAACACGAGCTTTAAAAGATGCTGAGCGATCTCTGAACAATCCTAGAGACAAACAACCGTCCGTTGCACAAGCAACTATCGCTGCTAGAAAACTTTTAGAAAAAGCACAATTCACCAGAACTGCGGTCGAAAGAAATCTGAAAGACTTCGTAAAGCATCGAAACTTACTGGTTGAGTTAGAGGCATCAAAATGGCAACCCGAAGACTGGAAAGACCTACAAAAAGAAATGAAAGAGCTAGTGCTTCTGATTGAGGATGATCGAATTAAGAAAGCTCTGAAGCTTGAACCAAGTGTTCGCAAAAGCATGTATGAGCTAGAGATTAATACTCTTCTCGTGTCGAGTTTGAATCAAGCACGAAAAACACTCGATCGTGCAGAAAAAGCTGAAGCCGAAAATTATTCCCCTTACTATTTTAACCAAGCTCAGGCACTTATCGCCGACACGGAAATATACATTCGTGGTAACTACCGTGACCGACGCGGTATCGCATACAGAGCTCAAAAGGCAGATACCGAAGCACTTCATGCATACAAAACCGCACTTGATAGTAAACGCTTAGTTGAATTCGATGAATCTGACACAGAAGACTATTTAATAGCTCTAAAACAAAAGCTTTTCGCTTTATCAAACGAAATAACAGAAACACCAATTATTCCCGCCACCATTGATGAACTCATTGAGCTATTGGTCAGTAATGCCAAACTTGCAGGGAGCCAAGCGCCTGAACAAGCTACAGATCTCAACATTGATGATACACGAAGTGATGACGATGAATCGATTGAAGTACTAGAAGTGTTGGATAGTCTGTACTTAGACGACAGTCCAGATGACGCTCCATGGTCAGAATCCAGTATTGATGACGACGAAGCACAGAACTCATTCGACGACTATTCGAGCGAAGAAAGCGTAGAGCAAGCGTTTGATGAGGTAGAGTTTGTAGAATAAAAAATGCCCGCTCGAAAGCGGGCTGCACATTAGCAATACAACTAGCCTTAGCAAAACACTAAGACGGAGGGGGGATTTTTAAACTTCCAGTTCTAATTCTTTAGGCTCGCCATCGCCTTTTTCGTCGATCTTAGGCATGAACTTATCACGAATCTTCTGCTCAATTTCATTTGCGATTTCAGGGTTCTCTTCTAAGAATTTAGCAGCATTCGCCTTGCCCTGACCTATTTTGTCGCCATTGTATGCATACCAAGCACCTGATTTATCGACCAAGCCTTCTTTCACACCTAGGTCGATCACCTCGCCCATATGATAAATACCTTTACCATACATAATCTGGAACTCAGCCTGTCTAAACGGTGGGGACACCTTATTTTTCACTACCTTCACACGGGTTTCATTACCCACGATTTCGTCGCCTTGTTTAACGGCACCAGTTCGACGAATGTCCAAACGAACAGAAGAATAGAATTTAAGTGCATTACCACCTGTTGTTGTTTCTGGGTTACCAAACATCACACCAATCTTCATTCGAATTTGGTTAATGAAGATACATAGGCAATTTGCATTCTTGATATTACCTGTAATCTTGCGCAGTGCTTGAGACATCAAACGCGCTTGTAAGCCAACGTGGGAATCACCCATGTCACCTTCGATTTCCGCACGCGGCGTAAGTGCTGCAACGGAGTCAACGATAATGACATCGACCGCTCCAGAGCGGACAAGCATGTCTGCGATCTCTAAAGCTTGCTCACCAGTATCTGGCTGTGACACCAATAGTTCATCTACATTAACACCTAGCTTTTCGGCGTAGATGGGGTCTAATGCGTGTTCAGCATCAACAAATGCACAAGTCTTTCCTTGCTTTTGGGCTTCAGCAACAACTTGAAGCGTCAGCGTTGTTTTACCAGAGCTCTCAGGGCCATAAATTTCAACGATACGACCGTAAGGCAAGCCACCTATACCCAAAGCGATATCTAAACCGAGTGACCCAGTAGAGACTGACGGGATCAACTCACGTGGTTGATCACCCATTTTCATCACTGCACCTTTACCAAATTGCTTTTCAATTTGAGATAACGCAGCGTTTAACGCTTTTTGTTTATTGCCTTCCATTATGTTTCCCCTATCGTTGTGTTTTCTTTGTTTGCGTCCTTGCAAACACATAATACTGTATAGATGATCAGTATTATGTTTAGCTTCTTTGCATCTGTCCAGTTTTTTATTTCTCAGTTTTATTTCATGGCTTCGTCTGCCTTCACGAGATTAACTATACGCATGAAAACGACAAAACATGTCGCGATCGAGAATAATTTTTTATATCCGTATAAAACAGAAGCACGCAAAACAAGCGCGAGGTGATGCCAATGAAGTGAAATTATTATTACCCTCAAATAAAGACTAATAAGAAAAGCTTTCATGTTCCGCGATCCTACTAATACTTCTCCCGTCCCTACTCCGCTTAAAGGTGTGATGCCGGCAAGCCCATTAATTGGGAACTTATTTGATTTCGCTAGAAATCCCTTAGCGTTTGTTCGTTCCGCCGTTAATTACGGAGAACATGTGGCTGATTGGCGCGTACCTGGTTAGCGGATATCTTTTGTTACTAGCGCAGAAATGAGCCACCAGATTCTTGTGAAGCACTACACTGATTTTCGCAAGGCTGAATGTGATGTAGGCGTGATGGCTCATGTGCTCGGCAACGGTTTGGTAACAAACAACAGTTACTCCTCACATAAGACACAGAGAAAGCTTGCCCAACCTGGCTTTCACTTTCGCCGAATTCAAAACTATGCGCAAACGATGATCGATTACTCGTATAGCTACGCAACATCGCTGGAAGAAGACGAAGTGAGGGATGTGAACGATGATATGTTCAAACTCACGCTGTATATCGTATCTAAAACACTCTTCAATAATGATATGGAGCATATGAGCGCACTATCTGACGAAATCGGCGCGCTGATTCATGAATTGCAATTCATCATGAATAAAGGCTTCCAGAGCATGTTTGTATTGCCATCGTGGATTCCGATGCCGGGACAAAAACGACTTGCTCGAGCTAAATCAAAATTGATGCATAATATTGAAACGATGATCGACGCTAGAAGACAAGATGATGGATCCTTTGTCTTCGGAGACGATCTGCTCTCCATGTTAATGGAAGCTGAATATGAAGACGGCTCTAAAATGCCAAAAGAGCTGCTTATGGAAGAATTAATTACCCTTCTTTCTGCTGGGCATGAAACCACATCCAACACCATGACATGGGTATTTTACTTAATCGCATCACACCCTCACATACAACAAAAATTGTTCGATGAAATAGATCAAGTAGTGGGAAAGCGAGAGTTAAACTTTGATCACTTAGCGGAGCTTAGCTACACAGATCAAGTTGTAAAAGAAGCGATGCGAATGTATCCCGCCGCTTGGGTTTTAAATACTCGTCAAGCGAACAAAGACATCGAAATCAATGGCGTGTTTTTCCCAAAAGATAAACATGTCATGGTGAGCCCCTACATCAACCATTACAACCCCAAGTATTTCCCAGACCCAGACGTTTTCGATCCGGTGCGTTTCTCTCCGGAAAACGAAGCGAAGATCCCGAGATATGCTTATATGCCTTTTGTAGGAGGAAATAGAGTGTGTATCGGCAATTCGTTTGCCATGATGGAAAATAAAATTATTTTGGCCGTCTTTGTTCAGCAGTTCTCTTTCAGTTTATGCGAGCAAACAAAGATTGAACCAGAGCCTCAAATCATCCTTTCTAACAAAAGTGGTATGAAGCTCAGAGTTTGTCGTCGCTAGAGTTTACGGACAGAGCACGGAACGCCATTAAGCCCCGCGTTCCCTGTTAATGGATCATAGTACTGATCGTCCACGATATCATTCACACTGACACCAGCGCACTCTTGGGCGACCGATAAATTAGTACCATTACGATCATGCCCCCAGCCATGAGGAATACTAATCACGCCGGGCATGATCTCGTCTGATGAAAACGCGTCTATTTCTATTTTACCTACTCGAGACTGAACCACTATTCGTTCACCCTCAGCCATCCCCAAGCTATCAATATCGCTAGGATTTAGTAAGGCGTGATCTCGTCGAGGGCCTTTAACAAGTCTCTGGGAGTTATGTAGCCATGAATTATTACTTCGGATATGACGACGCCCGATGAGCAAGAACTCTGTCTGAGAGTCACAACTTTCATCTCGACCTTCCTCTCGCGTTGCGAGAGCTTCAATCTCTGGCAACAAGCTTTCAATAACGACATGAATGCACTTGTCTTCAGTACAGATGCGCGAGCTCAACCCAGATTTCAACGGTCCTAAATCGATCCCGCTAGGATTTGATTTAAGCTTATCTAAACTCAAGGCTAATCCTTGATTAGCAGCTTTGCCATAAGGTCCCATTTGTAAGCCCATATCTATCAACATATGTGGAGGGATAAGTGGCTTAAAAGGAATTTCTTTAGCAATGGATATTGCCTTAGCTAACCGGCTTAAGATCTCCCAGTCATGCATATAGCCTTCTTTTTTCTCAAAGATGGCATCGCTGTAACGAGCATAATCTCGAACAGACAGGCGAAGGAAAGCAAGATCGTAATGATCGTGTTCAAGAGGGCCCGTCGGCGGAAGAATGTAATCAGCATGGCGTGTCGTTTCATTTAGATAAAAATCCAAACTGACCATCAAATCTAATTGGCTAAATGCTTCATCAAGTTGGCGTCCATTCGGAGCAGATAACACAGGATTACCAGCCATGGTAAACAAGGCTTTGTATTGACCTTCTCCCTCCGTCAAAATCTCCTCAGCCAATGCAGTGCTCGGCAACTCCCCTCCAAATTCAGGAAGCCCAGATACTCGACTATGATATTTCGCGTAATGACCACGGCCAGGTTCACCAGGTTTCACATACCCAACTGCCGATGAGGGAAACATTGCGCCACCTTGCTTATCGAGATTTCCGCTATAGAGATTGATTAGATGAATCGCCCACTGGCATATTGTCCCATAGCGCTGAGTAGACACACCCATTCGCCCATAGATAACAGCCTTATCAGCATTCAAAAACGCATCAAACACATGCTTAAGCTCGTCAGCACTAATACCTGATTGTTGAGCCGCTTTTTCTATCGAGAACGACGCAAGCATATCGTAAAGCTGCTCTGTACCAAGCACTTCGACGCCTAAATCTATCGGCGTATCTTTGTTCTCAAGAACATATCTCAGCATCGCCAATAAAACGTATACGTCACTGCTCGGACGAACAAAGTAATGCTCGTCTGCAACGTCGGCGGTCTCACTGCGTCTCGGGTCGAATACGACGACCTTACCCTGCCGCTCTTGAATCGACTTCAAACGTTTTTTTATGTCAGGAACGGTCATCATACTGCCGTTTGACGCAACAGGATTTGCACCAAACATAAGGAAATAATCTGTATGATCAACATCAGGTACTGGCACTAAGAACTGATGTCCAAATAAATACAAAGCAACGAAGTGATGCGGCAATTGGTCTAATGAAGTGGCCGAAAAATTACTCTTAGTTTGTAATGCCTTTCTGAGTAATTTGCCATGCGTTAAATTACCGTAGTTATGGACGTTTGGGTTACCTGCATACACGGCAAGACTGTCGTTACCATGTTCACCTTGAAGCGCCGCGACTCGCTCAGCGATCTCTGAAAACGCCTGTTCCCAAGGAATTTCTACCCACTCGCCATCCACTCTCTTGATCGGTTTTTTAATACGATCTGGATCTTCATGTAAATCTTGCAACGCAATCGCTTTCGGACATATGTGACCTCGACTCAAGGGGTCATCTTTATCTCCTTTAATGCTGAGGATCTGATCACCTTGTGTAACAATATCTAAGCCACAGATGGCCTCGCACAAATGACAGGCTCTTTTATGGGTAATTTGGGGTAAGTCAGTCATAGTTACCTTATTATTTTTGTATTTGCAGAGCGCTTTTGCTCTATAGTTATTCTTCCATTAGCAATCGTGATTAGAGCAGCATTGATCTCGCTCAACGATCATTGCTTTTGCTAGATCTTTATACTTTTCTTCCACCGACACAAACTTGGCCAAACTTTCGTCGTATGCTCTAACATCGCCACTGCCAATATCGTAATACCAAGCATGCAAAGTTATTTTTCCGGTTGCGAGTTTTGCTGCAACCTGCGGATGCGTCACCAAGTGCTGAATTTGAAGAAGTACGTTCTGCTCAATCAAGTGGTTTAACTGCTCTTGATCGGAATCGTTAGGGTATTTTTCTTTTACTACTTGTAGTGCCGCATTTGAGAAAGACAGCCACTGTGAGACATGAGGCAACTCGCTGACAGCCTGAGGATTCATAACACCCTGCATTGCGCCACAACATGAATGACCACAGATCACTATGTGCTTGACCTGCAAGGCCGCAACAGCATATTCAATCGAGGCTGTCACGCCACCTGTTTGACTACTATGCGGAGGGACAATATTTCCTGCGTTTCGAATAATAAACAGCTCACCAGGCTCGGTTTGGACTAATAGATTAGGATCTATGCGCGAATCCGAGCAGGTAATAAACAAAGCCTCAGGTGCCTGACCTTGAGACAGTTTTTCAAATAATTCCTTCTTTTTGCTGTGGACGTCTTTCTTAAACTTCAAAATTCCAGAAACGATCTTAGACACCCCTTACCCCCATACTTTATTCTTTTTTAATATCATAAAACTGTTTGTCTACTAATTAATTAGTCTAAACTAGAAGCGTTCTTCGTTGTATTGCTTTTTAGCGCAAGCTTTGGGCATTGAAGAAGTATCGATACATTTATGGACAGATGAAGGAATACTTACATGAAGAAATTACTACTTGGCGCTGTTATCGCGTCTGCACCAATCGTTGCAATGGCAAATGGTCCTGCGGGTTGTGGTCTGGGTACAGCTGTTGTATTTAAATCTCCAAGTTCGTGGGTTGAGCACGTTCTAGCAGCAACAACGAACGGTAGTTCTGGCAACCAAACTTTTGGTATGACTTCTGGCACACTAGGTTGTGAAGCAGCTGGCGGCCCGTTGGCATCAGGCGTTGACTATTTCATTGATGAGAACATCGATTTAATCGCGATGGAGTCAGCTACTGGTCAAGGTGAAACAATTGACACTCTAGCTGAAATGATCGGAATTGAAGACGCTGACAAGCGTGCATTCCGTGTATCACTTCAACATAACTTCGATCAAATGTTCCCAACTGAAGAGACTTCATCTGCTCAAGTGTATGACGCTATCGTAAGCATCATGACGCAAAATGTTCGTTTAGCGAAATACCTCGGCTAACAACATAAAAAGAGCTAAAGAAGAACCTTCTTTCGTCTGAAAGAGGGTTCTTCTTATTAAAATAATAATATTTTCGTGCGGCATGGATGTATGCGCTTACTCGTAATTATTCTCGTGTTTTTGGCTGTATTACTTCCAGCGACGAAAAGTATTGCTTCTGATCTAACCCAACTAGCTAATGATCGAAAATGGCTAGACCTCTTACACTATCATCAGGTCGGCATTCTTTCCGAGCAAGGAAGCCAAGTCGACGATCCTAGTTTTTTTCTGAGTCCTGACGGACAAACCAATCCCAAAAGTGAACTCAGTGCCACCATTGAAGCGATGTCAACTTTCGGAACAGACTTCAACAAATACCGATGTAAATATCCTGCTCGCTTTACCTGGCTTCAAAGCCACGGCTATTTAACCAATGAAAATTTAAACTGTCCTGAGCTCAAGCAATTTCTTCAAGATGTATCAGCGCAGGGTTTAACACTGATCTTTCCTGCGGCATATTTGAACAGCCCTTCATCGATGTTTGGTCATACCCTAATGCGTATCGACAGCTCTACACATAAAAGCGATCTACTTTCGTACAGTATTAATTATGCTGCCAACGCCGACCCGAACGATAACGAACTTGTTTTTAGCTACAAAGGCCTGAGTGGAGGTTACCCAGGTGTTTTTTCGGTATTGCCGTATTATGAAAAAGTAAAAGAATACAATTACCTTGAATCCCGAGATGTGTGGGAATACGAACTAGACATAAACAATCAGGAATTGCAGCTATTCATGCTCCATGTCTGGGAGATTAAAGATACGCATTTCGACTATTACTTTTTTACTGAGAACTGCTCGTATCATCTTCTAACACTTCTCGATGCTTCTAGTACAAGATTTGAGTTATCAAAACAATTCAGCACAGATGTAATTCCAGCCGATACAGTTAGAGCCTTGCAAGAAGCCGGACTCATTAAGAGCGCAAGGTTTAGACCTTCGATGCAAACAGCATTAAAGCACCGCCGTAATCAAACTTCTTATGCGACACAGCAATTTGCTGAACAGCTATTAAATGAACGAAATCGGGAAGTATCAGAGCTCACATCAACATCAGTGTTAAGTGACAAACATAAAGCTCAGGCAATAGAACTTGCAGTATCCATCGCGCGATACCGAGCTAAAGAAGAGCCTGATGAAGCTGCGTATTACAATAAGCGTACAATCAGACTATTGTCCGAGCGAAGTAAAATTAACGTAGATCAAAGCTTTACGAGTACACCGACGCCTAAAACACGTGATGACCAAGGCCATCGATCTCACCGCTGGTTAGCGCGCTCCGGTCATGACATAGATGGCAATTACATCGGACTTGATCTTCGGATGTCTTATCATGATTTCTTAGACCCTGTACTGGGATATATCCCAGGAGCTCAACTCGAAATCATTCACGCGAAGTTTAAGTCTTATCTTGATAAGCCAGAGTCAAACGCTCAATTTCAACTTGAAGAATTTAGAGCCATCGATATTCGCTCTTTCTCACCTAGAGATAATTTCATCAAACCTATCTCTTGGTTTGTTTCTACAGGCCTGACGCGCAACATCTATCAATCTGACGAACTAATGCCGTATCTCAATGCCGGCCCCGGCGTCAGCTATCGCACGCCTATTACGAGCAATATCGATTTGCTTAGCAGTGTGTTGCTCAGTTCACGCGCATACATCGACTCAGATATCGATAAAGGATTTACCATCGATAGCGGTCCTAAACTCAACTGGCTAATACAAACTGGAAGCATTAATTTCAATGCGTATTGGGAGCGTCACTACTCTCTACTCGGAGCAAATTTTAATCAGCAAACAGCCTACCTTGGAGTTGGTGTCGCTGCGTTTTCTAATACCAGCCTTCGTCTCGGGGTATCGTATTCAGAATCTAACTTAGAACGACATCAAAGCATCACCAAAGACTATCAAACCGCGGGAGAAATCGGCCTTGCGTGGTACTTCTAATCTAGCTCATAACATCAGTTCTATTCCTATTCGTCTATTATTAATTTTTGCGCTTATAACAAGCGTGGGCTGCAGTAACCTATCTAGCTTTTTGTTTTTTCCCCACCAGCAACACTACAAAACCCCAAACGATCTCAACGTCGAATATGAGACTGTTACGCTTGAATCGGAGGGATTTAAACTTGTTAACTGGCTGATCAAACCTAGTAAAGGACAAAGCCCGAAAGGAACAATCCTATATCTGCATGGCAATGGGGAGAACATCAGCACACATATCAATTCAGTCGCATGGCTAACTAAATTCGGCTATGAGGTATTTCTTTTAGATTACCGCGGTTATGGCTTATCAGAAGGTGGATCGACACTACGAAGCGCATTTATCGACATACAAAGCGCACACCGATGGATAAGCACTCGGCTCGCAGGATCCGAACAATCTTTCTTTGTATTTGGTCAGAGTATGGGGGGAGCCCTAGCAATTACCTATGCAGCGAACATAAATAAGACGGATGAAGATCTACGAACTATCAACGCTTTAATCAGCGAATCTGCTCCGGCCAACTGGCCCCAAGTAGCGCGAGAAGCAATGAGAAAACACTGGTTGACGTGGCTTGTGCAAGTTCCAGCGAGTCTAATTGAAAGCGACTATAACCCTGAAAAACATATCTCAGAACTGAAACAAACTCCGATATTACTGATGCACAGCAAAAATGATCCTGTCGTCGACTATCGTCACTTCACGCAATTAGAAGCGATCGCTAAACAAAACGATCTTAATATTACTAGCTATCAAACATTGGGCTTACACACGCAAGGCCTGGCATATGAAAAAGCGCGCAAAACACTACTTAATTTCTTAGCATCAAACAGCGGAACAAACGCCCAATAGACACACAGCGAAATATATCTCTGATTAAACGCCGCGTTTAACCCAACCAATCTCGCATAGCAGCAATTTTGAATTGCTGACCTTGCTTTTCAAACACCACATGATTCTCATCTATCAGCAAGACAGTCATACCTTCAAACATCTGCCCTTCTCTCAGATAAATATTATTGATCATGACACGTCTAGCACTCGGATCAGAACTATAGATATGGCTATTAAACAGAAGCTTCGGAACACGAGGACGCGCAGAATTGCTTATTTCATGTAAAAACAGGACATCGTGATATTGATTATTTAACTCGAGCACTTGCGATGAGGATAAAGGCAAAGAAGAGCTATCTTCACCTTCCAAGTTGGCAGAGAGCCCAACATCATTGACACTTTCGTCATTACTATCGAGCGGAACATCGGACAACTGAACTAAAGGGCTCAATTCTAAACGTTCCTTATCTAATTGATTGATTTTCTTATCAAGCGCGGAGATATTACTACCCGAGTCCAACTCTTCATGATTAGCATCCTGATTTGACAGCAGTCTCGGCTCAATAAGAATTGATCGCCTTTCTTCCACTGAATTTTGATCGGACACTTGGGCTTTTGTTACTACCGGAACGATTACGTCTTCAGACTTCTGTCGATTTACCGATTTATCGTCAACCAAAGTATGGGGATTCTGCTCAATAGACTTTTGATCAATCGCCCCTATTATTTTAGCTTTTGGCACAACTGGAGTTTGATTTAGCGCCTGCGTTTTATGCTCTGCTGCCGTTTCAACTATCACAGACGAAGACGAAAAGTGAATATACAAAAACACCAGTGCATTTAAGAAAAGAACCGCTACGAGTAACCCTATCCAAGGAAATCGTTTTTGCTGGCGAAGATGCAACAAGTGCTGATCTTGTCTAAAAGATGGTTGGCCTTGTTGCTGACGTTCCCGTTCTGAGCGTTCGAGGGCCTCTAGTATGTATGACATTTGTTATGAGTTTCCTAATAACTTTGGTGCGTCGGTTTCCAACAAATTATTCATTTGAATTAAGGTCAGACTACCGGCGATACCATCAGGAACAAGCCCCATAGAACGCTGAAATTCAATCACTTGCTCTTGCAAGCTTAAGTCTTTGGTCTCAGGGTTAATTTCGGCTAAGCCTTTCTCCAACCATGCACCTTCTTTAAGTTGTCCCGGTGTGACGATTCCAGACTTATAAGGAGGGAGTTGCCATATCACTGAATACTCGCCTAACCAATAACGATCAATATCATCTAGAGAGGTTCTAAACTTTTCACCCGAATGCTCTACCAGAGCAAAATCACCTTCGATCTTTAACAAGGCAACATGAATTTTCTGGCCTTGATTATTAAACAATGTGAGTACGGCAGGACGGTCAATACGTATCAAACTACGCCAATTTCCTTGCTTATGAAGACACGCAAGTCCGTTCACTTGGGCAAACTCGCATGCTAATTGGAAAGGCTCTTCAACGTAGTTTAAATTCCAACTTTCAAAAAGCGACTGAAATGCTTGTAACTTATCTTTCTTACCTTTTTCTCGGCCACCTAAATCAACACTAACAGCAGCAAGAGGGATGCTTCCGGCTGATTCAGGGGCACTCTTCTCCATTACCTGTTGTAGCAGGCGCGTATCTGGATTAGGAGCTTCTACATATGCTACTAACGACTCTGGTGATGAAGACAAAGCTTCTTCAAAGTCATTGATATAAACCTGCTCTCCGTTTTCTGGCTTTAAAACAAGTGCATGAGTTTGAAGTGCAGAAGATTGATCGACATCAACCTCATCCTTCTGATCATTTATATGCGAGATAGTTTTCTCAGGATATTTTGTCACTTCGACGACACTATTTACTGACGAATCAACAAAAGGCGTGATGCTATCCAAAAACGGCTTAGACCATACGCCGAGACCAACAAACAAAGTGATCCCCAACGCGGTACCCACTACTCGATACCCGTATTGAAAGACGAAACGCTCCCACGCAGAACGACTTTCACCGAGTATTTCGTAGTTAGCTCGTTTGATATGTTCAACTTCAACCTGATCTGAATTGCTTGCGTAGGCGCCTAATAGCGCTCGATCAGAGAGCAAATTTATTAAACGCGGAACGCCGCCACTGAGCTTGTATAGTCGGTTCAAGGCTTTATCACTAAACAAGCGCGGTTTCCTACCAGCAACAGCCAAGCGACAAGACACGTAAGTACCAAGTTCAACGCGATTTAAAGACTGTAAGTGGTAACGCGCTGTGATTCTCTGAGCCAGCTGACGAAGCTCAGTTTGAGCCAACATGTCACGTAACTCAGGCTGCCCAAGAAGGATGATCTGCAATAACTTTTTCTCTGACGTTTCTAGATTCGTCAAGAGCCTTAACTGCTCCAACACATCAGACGCTAAGTTCTGAGCCTCATCGATAATCAATACCGTGTGGCGCTGCTTTGCGTGAGCATCCAATAAGTATGCGTTCAATGCATCGTTGAGAGATTTAATCGAAGCATCTCTCTCATACTCAATTCCATACTCATCACAAATAGAGGCGAGAAGCTCGTGTGCGGAAAGTTTAGGATTAACGATAAAAGCAACATCAGTGTTGCTAGGAACTTGATTCAAAAAACAACGGCAAATTGTGGTTTTACCTGTTCCCACTTCACCCGTAAGAACAATAAACCCACCTTGGCCTTGAACGCCATAGAGCAAGTGAGCCAAGGCTTCGCGATGGCGCTCACTCATAAACAAATAACGGGGGTCAGGAGCGATAGAAAACGGCGCTTCTTTTAAGCCGAAATAATCGAGATACATAGCTTCCAAGAACAAACATTGTTATTTAATTAACAAAGAGTAACTAAAAGCCAAGATTCAAGCAATAACTCTTAACTTCGCTTTATGTGTTCTGACTTCACTTTTCAGATCAGTAATACACTGCTCGAGCGTCTTACTAATTTTTGCGTGAGTTCGAATCATAGCTAAACGCGGCCAAGTAGCGCGCTGACCTTGCATCATTAGCTCTGAAATAAAGTCGCTTGATGGATTTGAAAGAACCTTCGCATAATGACTCAACTTATATTTGGGATATAAAGTGACATCACCCTGATAACGTTGCGAAAGCATGGAATAGATTTGGCCTGCGCCTTGTCTAACAATTTCATTTTGGTTGTGCTTACGAAGATAATCAGACACAGCTTGACCATGGAAGCGAAGCTCTCCTTTCAAGATTTTACCCGGTAAATCGCGTAAACGATTCTTGTCGGCATGCTCTTCTTTTAGAAACGGCACAACATGCGGGTTTGTTTGACTAACGATGCTGAAGTTAACATCGTGCAAATGCATCAACCTTTCGATCGGCAAGTCAGAAACCACACTTCCATCCACCCAACGCATATTTGGCATATAGGCCGCATGATTTCCCTTCTCATCCTTTTGCTGCAACTGAACAGGAGGAAAGATACTAGGAACAGCACAAGACGCCAGCGCCGCGCTCCACATCATTAAGTTAGGCGATGTGTAACCGCTTAAAAGCCTCTCTTTTTGCTGATGCTTCACAGGGGACACGGTGATATTGACACTGCGGCCAGTTCTCTCAAAGGCCTCTTGCATCGTATAGTCACCGATATAGTAATGAATCGACTCGCGTAGTTTACTTTGCTCCATAAACCCGCGACCACGAAGACCATTTAAGATACCCGCCCATTTCCAGGGTTTAAGGTTCAAATTCTCAGGGTCGAAAAACTCTGGCAGCTCTTCATCAGTATGCGTTCCTAATAAGGCAGCAATGATAGACCCTGCACTTGATCCTGCGACAACCTGAGGTAAAAGATCTTGTTCCCAAAGCGCTTTAACTACACCTAAGTGAAATGCTCCTAACGAGGCACCACCACTCATCAACAAAGCCGGTCGACCATAACTAAGGAGAATTGCTTTGAAAAAATCAAGTTGCTGAGCTGGAAGCATCGAAGATTTAGGGTGTCGGCAAAGAAATTGTAGCGCGACGCATACCTCTTCGACATACTCATCAATAAGACGTTTAGTGCCGACGTAACAAACGGAATATAGCCTTGGGTCTCCCATATTCCCCAAGTCGTGATGAAGCCCTTCACGAAGAGCACGACCTAAACCCTCTAAGTCTTCACGCAAACGCAAGTTACGCAAGGCATGCATCCGCTCTGAAAGCACATCAAAATTATAAATATCTGAATAGGGTTCCAGCTTCCATTGCTGATTGTCGAGCGTGTGATCTAAGGTTAAAGCGATCTCATTCCATTGCGCATAGCTTGTTGACTCATTTAAGTAGCCTTTTAGTTTTTTTATATACGCTTGCTTGTTTTCCACGAGAAACCTTTTCCTGCCGTCTTTTAAAAAAATATAGCGGACAGCAATTAAGACATCTGTGGAGTTGATGAGTATTGATGTGAAGGAATGTAAAAGAGAAGTGAATATTTAACTGTTGCGCATTTTTTTAAAGGCTTAAAAGTCCTCCAAATCTAAGTCGTCATTCGCAAAGGCATCTTCCACAACACCATCACGTATGAGGTAGTTACGATTTTGCAAATAGGCATTGCGAACAAAGACATAAGGATCAGATCCAGCCATTAAGTGTTCAACCTTCAAGAGATCTGCTCGAATATCAAGAACTTTGAGCCCTGTTAATGCGAGCTTTTCCGTACTCGATAATTCATCTGTGTAATAAAGCGGATCAGAGTAAGTATCCGCTGCGCGCCCTAAGGTATCTCTAAAGGTGGAAGGACCTAAAAAAGGCCAAACGATATAGCTGCTATTTTCATAACCATAAAACGCTAAGGTCTGCCCAAAATCTTCCTCTTGATTCTGCAAGCCGAAGTAGGTCGCGACATCAATAAAACCAGCCAACCCGAAAGTTGTATTCCAAATTACGCGATTAAGCGACACAACTGCATTGTGGAGCTTCCCTTGCAGAATACTGTTTGCAAACGTCTCTACATCATCAAGATTATTAAAAAAATTCGTGATGCCTATATTCATAAACTTAGGCATCACGTAGTTATAACCTTGGGCAACAGGTTTTAACACATAGCGATCAATTTCTTGATTGAACGCAAACATGGTTCGATTAAAACCCTCGTAGGGATCTACTTCAGTTTCTGAAAGTTCTTCAGCTCGAACAGAACTAGCCGAGCAGGCTATTAAGGCGAGAGAGATAAAAATCCATTTTTTAATCAATGTGGTTCCGTACATAACTTGTAGCTTATTAGTATTCTAGTTTTAGACCTTCGCACACTTCTTAACAATAACACTGCCAACTGAGTAACCTGCGCCAAACGAGCAAATCACACCAGTATCACCAACGGCCAAGTCATCACGGTACTTATGAAAGGCAATAATTGATCCTGCAGATGACGTATTAGCATATTCATCTAATATCACAGGAGCCTCGCCTTCCTCTGCAGGTCGACCTAAGACCTTCTTCGCAATCAAAAGGTTCATATTTAAGTTAGCTTGATGCAGCCACATTCGCTTGAGCTGGTCTGGAGTGAAATCGTTATCTGCGAGGTGCTCAACAATCATATTGGCAACCATTGGAGAAACCTCTTTAAATACCTTTCTCCCCTCTTGAACAAATAACTTATCTGCGTTAGCTTGCGCTTCTGGAGCGCAACGATTCATAAAACCGAAATTGTTACGAATATTATTCGAGAAACTTGTTTTTAATTTTGCGCTGACCACTTCGTAATACGTATCGACAGACATCAAATCTTGTCTTTCAACAAGAATAGCAGTCGCAACATCGCCAAAAATAAAGTGACTATCGCGATCTCTAAAATTTAGGTGAGCTGTACAGACTTCAGGATTCAGAACAAGTACGGACCGCGCTGTTCCGGCTTTCACCAAATCAAGCGCAGTTTGAAGAGCAAATGTGGCAGACGAACATGCAACATTCATATCGAAGCCAAAGCCGTCAATCCCAAGCTGCTGTTGAACTTCAATAGATATTGCTGGGTAAGCTCGCTGTAAGTTGGAACAAGCTACAAGTACGGCATCAACATCAGCCACCGTTTTATTGGCTTGAGCCAGCGCGTCTTTTGCGGCGGCTGTTGCCATTTCACATAAAACACTCGGCTCAGAATTTGGTCGTTCGGGGATATTCGGCGCCATGCGCATTGGATCAAGAATACCCTCTTTATTCATCACATAACGGCTTTTAATTCCGCTAGCTTTCTCTATGAAAGCAGAAGAAGATTCTTGTAAGGGTGCGACGCTTCCGTCTTCAATGGCAGCTGCGTTTTCTGCATTAAATGCCGCAACATAACTATTAAAGCTTTCTACCAACTCATCATTACTAATTGACTGCGTTGGAGTAAACAAACCTGTGCCGGTTATCGCCGCTTTATACACTAATTTCCCCTTCTATAAATTATCTATTCTCGTCAGAGACGCGCACCACTAAGAAGCATCATCAGACATTAGTCTTGAAGACACCAATAAACAACTTAAATCAATCACCTCTAAGCGCCGAGTTAAACTCGTCGCACCAACTGCCATTGTTTATTGATACGATTTTCGGAGATGGTCTCAGCCGTGCCCAATTGTTGGGCGAACCATGATACGCGCTGCTCTTCAATTAGCCAACGAAATCTTGTTAACTCTGGGTCAGAAATACCTTGCGCTTTGTGTGCGTCTAAGCGACTTCGGTATTGCTCCCACCAGTCTTTTAACAACGGCAATGTTTTCCTCTCAAGTGCTCGCTCACGCCCCATCTTTTCGAAGCGCAATGTGCAAGCCTTCAAGTAACGCGGATAATGTTCTAGCTGCTTGTAATCAGTTTGCGACAAGAATCCATCGTATACTAAGTGCTGTATTTGATACTTTAAATCTGCGACAGACATGGCTACCGTAAAATTGATTTTTCCCTTTAATAGCTTCATCAATTCATGGTATTCCTTGAGGATCTCATTCACTAACTGAGCATGTTTTTTAGCCTCAACGACAAAGTCTCCTCGACCCGCCTGCCAGCGTTCTTCAAACTCGGCGGAACTTCTTGGAATTTCATCGCAACGAAAATGATGTGCAATCGCAGACAGAGCAAAATCATCATACAAAGCCTCAGCTCTTCCGGTTGGCGCGTAATACAAGCCCATTTGTTTATAGTTAGGGATCTCTTTGGGCAACAAAGCGATTTGATCACTTAACTTGTAAAACAGAAGGCGCGCCATTCCCAAACGGCTTTGTTCTTGCGCTTTATGCTCATCATTCTCGTTAGTCTTAAGAACGTATTTTTTCTTATCGATCAAGCAAGGATATACATTCAGTCTGATACCAGCTTGGGAAACTTCAATAGACTCTGGCAGATCGAAATCCCACGCTAATACCTCTTGTTCATTGCGCACTGAATCCTGAGCGTCTGCATCTGGCTTATCCTTTAAGTACTCATCAGCTTTCTCTACAACTTTAACGAGATCCCTTCCTTGAGTAATTAACTTTCCATTGTCATCAAGCACTCGGATATTCAAACGTAAATGATCATCGAGCAAATCAACATTCCACGCTTCAATAGGCACATTAACGCCTGTTAGATACTTGAGCTGCGCAGCCAAGCTTTCTAATAAGGGATCAGTACTGGATTCGACTTTTTCAAAGATTTTATTAACTGTATCCGGAACAGGTACAAAGTGTTTACGCAGTGTTCGAGGTAAATTCTTGATCAACTGCGTGCATTTTTCTTTAAGTAAACCAGGGACTAACTTCTCAAGGCGCGCGGCCGTAACCTGCCTTGCTGCGCGCGCTGGAACGTTAATACTGATCCCATCCTCCGCAGCTCCTGGTTTAAAGGAGTATGTTAAAGGAAACTTGATACCATTGTTTTCTAGGGTGTCTGGAAACATCCCAGCATCAAAGCTCGCGGCATTATCTAGTTTAAGTTGCTCTTCACTAAAGACAAGACGGAGCTTGTCATTCTCGCTTGCTTGGCGATACCATTTTTCGAGCGCAGCATCGCTCACAACATGTTTTGGCAGTAGGCCATCGTACAAGCTATATAGGGCCTCATCATCAATGACAACGTCCTTTCTTCGCGTACGATCCTCTATTTTTTCTAGCTCTTGCAAGGCAGCGTGATTGAGTTTGATCGCCTTTACACGCCCACGATATTCACCCTCCACTAATGCGCTACGAATAAAAACTTCTCGCGCAACAACTTCATTCACAGAGCTGAAATTAACGAGCCGTTTTGCAACGATTTCAAGTCCATATAACGTGACTTTTTCATACGCTAATACTTGCCCGCGCTTGCGCTGATAATGCGGCTCGCTCCAAGACTTCTTAATCAAGTGCGAAGCAAGAGGTTCAACCCAACCTGCTTCAATGCGCGCATTCATACGCGCAAACACTTGTTGTGTTTCAACGAGTTCCGCAGACATTAACCATTTGACTTTGGATTTCGCGATATCAGACCCAGGATATATCTGAATCTTCTTGTTACGACAGGCAAGATAATCACGCTTTTCATCATGACGCGCGATGTTTGATAAAAATCCCGAAAGCAACGATTCATGCAGCGCTTGATACTTCAAGGATTTTTGATCGTCTGTCGCGGGTGAGTCTGATGCTTCAACATCAGACGTTTGTGTACGCCAAGCTTTACAAGCAATGACTAGTTGACGATGCATCTCACGCCATTCTCGCATGCGCATAAACGATAAAAAGTTCTTTTGCGCATAGCGCTTTAGGGCACTCGAACCAAGTTCTTGTCGTTGCTCTTCGTAATGTTTAAACAAGAGTACTAGTGATGCAAAATCCGAGTCCTTATCTCGAAACTGAGCATGGGCTTGATCCGCAGCTTGACGTTTTTCAACTGGGCGTTCGCGAGGATCTTGTATAGCCAAGCCACTCACAACAATCAGGGCGTCATCAAGACAGTTTTGTTGTTTTGCTTGATACAAAACGCGCGCGAGTTTAGGGTCGATTGGCAGTTTTGCGATTTCTCTACCTAAACGAGTAATTCTATTAGTTTTGTTGACTGCACCAAGTTCAAATAAAAGCTTGAAACCATCATTCCAAAGCTTCGATTCTGGCATGTCCAAAAACGGAAATTTCTTTACGTCACCCAAACCTACATCCAACATCTTCAAGACAACTGAAGCAAGGTTTGTTCTTAGAATCTCTGGATCAGTAAACTCGGGGCGGGAATTAAAGTCGTCTTCACTATACAGCCGATAACATATGCCTTCTGCAACACGCCCACAACGCCCCTTACGTTGATTCGCGCTTGCCTGAGAAATTCCTTCAATTGGAAGTCTTTGAATTTTTGAACGAACGCTATAGCGGGACATTCGCACTAAACCGCTATCAATCACGTAGCGAATACCTGGCACGGTAATCGATGTTTCCGCAACATTCGTCGCAAGCACAATACGACGACCAGAGTGGCTTCGAAATATCTTCTGTTGCTCTTCGTTACTTAGGCGAGCGTATAGCGGCGTTACTTCCGTATCACGCCAATCCATATCTCGCAGATGTTTTGCTACTTCCCGAATTTCGCGTTCTCCAGGAAGGAAAACAAGTGCATCACCAATGCGCCACCCCCGCTCCTTTTCATCGTCTTGCAAGGTTTCTACAGCGCGCTGAACCATTTCAGGTAAAGACATTTCATTATCGCGCCCACCATCGAGATATTTCACATCTACAGGAAAGGTTCGTCCCTCCACTGAGATAACAGGAGCATCTTCGAAATGGCGAGAGAAACGCTCTACATCAATCGTCGCGGAGGTAATCACTACCTTCAAGTCTTTTCGCTTTCGCAAAATGGTCTTTAAATAGCCCAAAATAAAATCGATATTCAGACTACGTTCGTGCGCTTCATCAATAATGAGCGTTTGATACTTGTTTAAAAACGGGTCATTTTTAATTTCGGCAAGCAAAATACCATCCGTCATGACCTTGACTAAGGTCTGGTCCGAGGACTGATCAGTAAATCTAACCTGATAGCCAACCGCGTGGCCCAATTCTGTATTGAGCTCATCACTAATTCGATTAGCAACGGTTCTGGCGGCCAAACGACGCGGTTGGGTATGTCCAATTAATCCACGATTAGCTAAGCCTAACTCCAAACAAATTTTCGGAAGCTGAGTCGTTTTACCGGAACCTGTTTCACCAGCGACAACGACCACCTGAGCGATTTGAAGAGCATCCTTAATCTCGTCAACCTGTTGTGAGACGGGCAAATTTTTGGGATATGTAATAGTGGCAGGTGTCTGCTTTCTCGACTCAACTAAATCACATGATTTCTGATACTTTTCGTCCAAGCTTTGAAGCTGCTTTTGGCGATCACTGTCATTAAGTTTTGCCGCATGGGACAGTTTACGCTTTATCGCATACGCATCGCGCAATAAACATTTAGACAAATCATATTGTTGAATATTGTTTTGATCGGAAACAGACACTAGGTTCTCTTTAATTTCTTTAGATACAGACGCTTACACGATGACGTTTGATTCGCTTTGATTGTGGCCTATTCTAACTTTAATAGACTTTTTTATAGCGGAAGCCAATTATGCGGGTTATCGAAAACATTACTTACGATGAACTACACGTCGGGGATTATGCCACATTCACAAAAACATTAACGGAAGATGAGCTAGTTTTATTTGCTGCTGCTTCTGGCGATGTAAACCCCGTTACTTTGGATGCGGAATACGCAAAAAAAACCACTTACAAAGAGCGTATAGGCCATGGAATGTGGGCAGGCTCTCTTATTTCTGCGGCTTTATCTACTGTTATTCCAGGTCCCGGGACAGTACATCTGGAGCAAAATTTAAAGTTCAACGAAGCTGTTAGACTCGGAGACACACTAACAGTGACGCTAACTGTTAAAGAGAAGCTAGCACACAACCGTGTTGAGATGGACTGCTCGGTTAGAAATCAGGATAATATTGAGATTATTACTGGCACTTCTTTGATTGCAGCCCCTACTGACAAAGTTTCGCTTCAAGAACCAAACCTGCCAAGAATCGAAATCGAAACAACATAAATCTGAAGGTAACTATTAATGACGACGCGTGCAGAACAAAAACTTAGAACACGCAGAGCCATTTTAGATGCCGCGCTTAAAATTCTATCTGATCAAAGAAGCCTTGATAGCATTGGCCTAAGAGAAGTTACTCGCGAAGCAGGTATCGCTGCTCCTTCCTTTTATAGACACTTCGCAGATATGGAAGAGCTTGGTTTAGCTCTTGTCGAGGAAGCTGGTCTATTTCTGAGACAGATGCTCAGAAAAACAAGACAACGTATCGATGATACGGACAGCGCAATTGATATTTCCACCGATACATTTATTGAGTTTCTCGAACAATATCCCGTGCATTTTCGTATTCTATTACAAGAACAAGTGGGCTATTCCGATGAATTCAGGCGCGCTGTTCGTCTGGAAGTAGATAATTTCGTCAATGAGCTATGTGATTATCTTCAGTCTCGCGCTACACGAAATATAGACACGCAAAATATAGCTGAAGCAATGATCGCGATTATTATTGCAATGGGAGCAAAGTTTACATTTTTAGATAAAGCTAAAAAACGAGCTCTGAGAGACAACACTATAAGCCAACTCAAACTCGTCATGCTTGGTGCGTTGAAAACAGAGATATAGCCTTCAATAACTCAGGCTAATCCCAAATAGCAAACGCACCAGCATTTTTGTCTCCATCAATCGTTGCCTCCGGCAAACCTATTGCTAACATACCCGCGAACAATGAAAGAGACTTAACTCGAGCATTCAATACTGAACCACGTAAAGCTTGTTCGTCATCATATACACTCAGGTATACCGGTGCTTCACTAATACTTTGATGATCATATATTTCTACATGAGCAGGAATTGTTGAGCTATTGAGTTCGAAACTGGCACTCGGCTGACCAATCACCAAGTAACGATTTTCCGCAGCAATCACCTCACCGAAATTAGCCCCCGATACGGGTTGCTTAGCCTTGATGTAATTGCTAATCGATAGAGCATCAAACTCATCAAGCATATACTGATAAACCGCACCATAATTACCGTCTAATGGTCCTCCGCCAACCGGCGCATTATTCTGATTTTCTCCGGTATTAATAACCGAGGAGTTGCTATCTTCAAACGGAGCTCCCACAAATAAAGTAGTATCCGTTAAAGCAACACTTGAACCGAATCGATCACCCTGATCATTGAAACTAGACTTTAGGTAGTCTTTAACAACAGGTAAATTATTGACTGGAGCCCGATTAAATACTAGCGCAGCTCCAGAGTTAACAAGGGTCGCGGCAACCGGGTTATCAATAAGATCCTGCAAATCGCTAGCTCTTCCGTTAGACAATGCCAGATCGCTCGGTGAAGCGGAGTCGTTCGGTACTCCCACTAATACAAAGCGATCATTGACTGCCAAAGAAGCACCGAAAGCTTGTCCGGGATGCTCGAATATATGCTGGTAAGTATTGGTTTGCGTAAGCCACGTATTTCCTGATTCTCTAAAAAACTGATAAACCTTACCAAGTTGTCGAGCACTACCTGCTCTTTCGCGCTGCTGTGGCGCCCCCACGAACAACTCACCATTGTATTCGGCCAAAGCTGATCCAAATCCGGTTTTAGGATCAACAACATTCAAGGCATTATCTGGGCTTTTTATATAACCAACCTCTTGCGCAACACATGAATCCGAAATTTCATAGACATAGACTGCTCCGCTATCTATCTGAGAATAATTTAAGGTCAAACTTGCAGCCGCTGAAGAATATGCCCCAACCCCGTCAGAATCTTCTCCAGAAGCATAAACATACAAGTAATCACCTCGCAGAAGGACATTCGAGCCAAATGCATCATTTTCTCGCCCATTACTTGCTTTGACCAAACCACAAAACTCTAGTGAACCATTCTCTAAATCACGCTGATAGAGCTGAACAGCACCGCTATTTAAAGTAGTTGTATTAGATACCGTGTCAGATGCAGGAACGAAACTAGTATCGCCTCCATCATCCCCGGGTACTCCAACCGCTAGATATAATCCATTACCCGACACCGAGCTTGCTTTTTTATCTTCGATATCAGAATTGGAATTGAATTGAGAAATCTCAATCGAATTTTTATAAGGACTTCTTTCAATAACAAGGGTTATATCGAAAGTCTCAAATTGAGTTCTTACTACTCGACTAACTTCTTCAATATTTCCATCTGGGTCTATTATTTCCTCTACTTCAATCGTCCCAAAAGGCTCACATTCCGATCGAGTTTCTTCAAATCGGTAAGCTAAATCAAATCTAACATCAAGTTGAGAGGTCGCAGACAGCACGCCATAAGGAGCCTCAATTTTATTTTCCAATGTAACTGGGTCTAACTGCTCACTACTGTCACTAATAAGCGCTGTTAAATTCGAAATATCTGCGGCTGTTCCATCAAATAAAGCAACCCCTTCACCTGGACTAAGAAAATCTAAATATATATATAATTGGTCGCTAGCAGGCTCTAAAAATAAGGTTTCTGTAAGACTTGATGCAACCAAACTTTGCGCTTCGTATAGCACCTGAGCTTCTAATAAATCTACTCCCTTAGACACTAACTTAATCTCGTTGACAACGGGGCTTGCTAATGGAGCAATCGAACAATCCGGTTCATCAGGAGAAACTAAAACCGGATTTGCATCAACGTCATAGGTACGAGAGCACGCAGAGATAAAAACAATACAAGCTAATGAAGAAACGAGTGCACGAAGAGACAAAACAATTTCCAACTATAATTTTCTGAACCCAAGATTATATCGATGTTTCAATTATTGTTAGAGAGTCCGTACACAGTTTTTAAGACAAGTCTTTATATTTCTAGATCATGTACAATATGCGGTCTACCGAAAAAGATTATTCAATACATCAACAATTCATTTAAGTGGACTATGACCAAGCAACTTGATCGCACCTTTTCGATTGCTCCTATGATGGACTGGACGGATAAACATCAGCGCTACTTTGCTCGTTTACTAACGAAGCGCTCGCTGTTGTACACAGAAATGGTCACGACTGGCGCCATTATATATGGAGATGAAGATCGGCACCTTGAGTACAACGAAGAAGAGCACCCTATTGCTCTTCAGCTTGGAGGCAGCGACCCTAAAGATCTTGCCAAATGTACCAAAATAGCTAAGACGCGTGCTTATGACGAAGTCAACCTTAACGTAGGCTGTCCAAGTGATCGAGTGCAAAATAATATGATTGGCGCTTGTTTAATGGGGCATAAAGACCTCGTTGCTAGTTGTATCTCTGCAATGCGAGAATCATGCGACATTCCTGTAACAATCAAACATCGTATTGGTATAGACGACTTCGATAGCGAAGAGTTTTTGAGTGATTTTGTCGGCACTGTCGCAGAAACCGGATGCTCTACATTTATCGTTCACGCCAGAATTGCAATTTTGGATGGTCTCAGCCCGAAAGAAAATAGAGAGATCCCTCCCCTCAAATATGATTGGGTATATCGTTTAAAACAACATTTTCCAGACCTAGAAATCATTATAAACGGAGGAATTAAAAACCTTGATGAAGCAGAAAATCATCTTAAAAATGTAGATGGCGTCATGCTTGGTCGAGAGGCTTACCATAACCCGTGGCTACTTTCGGAAGTGGATCAACGGTTATACAACACTCCATCCAAGGTTTTAAAAAGACATGAAGTTATTGAGCAGATGTACCCCTACATTGAGCAACAGCTAGGACATGGTCAGAAACTTAGCTACATTACCCGCCATATTTTAGGCCTATACCACGCACAACCGGGAGGCAAACAATTTCGAAGGCATATAAGCGAAGAGGCGCACAAGCTAGGTGCAGGCATTGAGGTCCTAGAAAAAGCATTGTCTTACGTTAAATAATAATTTGCATTCAATGACTCTTAGTGTGAAGCAAATCGGTTTTTTATCTAGAGCATTAGTTTACGTTTACCTATATCCCATTACTCATTGAGTTTCATTATGTCGAACAAGTTAGACCAATTAAGAAAGATGACTGTTGTTGTGGCCGACACAGGTGATTTACAAGCAATTAAACAATGGAAGCCTCAAGATGCAACAACCAACCCTTCGCTATTGCTTAAGGCAGCTTCACTTACTGAATACGCTGAGCTATTGAATAATGCCAAGAGTCACGGCCTTGAAAATGGAGCGTCAAGTCAAGACCAACTAGATTTAGCTTGTGATCATCTGGCGGTTTCTATTGGTAAAGAAATATTAGGGCATATCCCAGGAAGAATTAGTACTGAAGTAGACGCTCGACTTTCTTTTGATACCGAAAGCTCAGTTGCTCGTGCACTAAGAATTATTGGAATGTATGAAGATTCCGGCATCCCAAAGGAACGAGTTCTCATTAAATTAGCTTCAACTTGGGAGGGTATTCAAGCGGCAAAAGCTCTTGAGAAACAAGGAATTAACTGCAATTTAACGCTTTTATTTGATTTCTCTCAAGCGCAAGCTGCAGCGGACGTTGGTGCATATTTAATCTCTCCTTTTGTTGGTCGAATACTAGATTGGTACAAATCGAACACAGATAAACAGACATACGAGCCTTGCGAAGATCCAGGCGTTTTATCAGTAAAAGAAATATTCAATCACTACAAAAGCAACGGGTACGATACTATTGTCATGGGTGCCAGCTTTAGAAATACTGGGGAAATTGAGCAACTTGCGGGCTGCGATAGGCTTACTATTAGCCCGCAATTATTAGAAGAGTTATCAAACGACACAGCCCCACTGGAACAAAAGTTGTTTACTAAATCAACAGAAACGACCACGACTCCTTATTCAGAATCTCAATTCCGCTGGGGGTTGAACGCCAGCGCTATGGCAACAGAAAAGCTTGCCGAGGGCATTAGAAATTTCGCTGTTGATCAGCTGAAGCTCGAACAAATACTCAAAGGGTGAGCACTAGATGATATCAAAGCTAAAAGCTTTTTTTACTGAACTCGCTACACAAACGAATCCTGAAGTTAAGCAAAGTTCCATAGAGCTATGCTGTTTTAGCCTAATGTGCATCATCGCTAATATCGACAATGACTTTGATGAAAATGAACGACTAACAATCAAAGAGCTTGGCAAAGAACTTTTTAGCCTAGACGATTCAACAATTTCAGACATCATCAAAGATGCTGAGCAATCAGCGCATGACTCAACTTCTTTGCACCAATTCACCTCAACCATTCACGAGCATCTGCAAGAGAAAGACAAATTCGCTCTCATCGTTGGCTTATGGAAAATAGCGTATGCTGATGGATCAATAGACAAATACGAAGAGCACATTATTCGCCGAGTGGCCGAACTCATTTATCTTGATCACGCTAGGTTCACAGAAGCAAAGCATGTAGCAAAACCATGACGTATATCATTGGACATCGGGGCGCACGCGCAGAACTTCCTGAAAATACAGTGCCTAGCTTTGTTCACGCCCAACAAAATGGATGCTTCGCTTTTGAGCTCGACGTCAGGCTATCTTCTGACCATGAACTGATGGTATTTCATGACATTACGACAAACAGAACGACGGGATACCGGGGAAATATAAACCACATTCCATCATTGAAACTTCAGACGCTAAACGCTAAAGCAGATCATTTATGCTCAACATCGTGCTTCATTCCAACCTTAAAACAAGTTGTCGATGCCGTCCCTGAAACTTGGGACTGGCAATTCGAGGTAAAACCTACGAGTAGACAAAGAATGGATATCCTCGCCTACAAGCTTGCACGATACCTCAGAACAAATAATCTTAAATTAGGGAGAGTAAGCGTTACATCATCTAGCCCGTATTTTCTAAATAAAATACATCGGATCGATAGAAAAATTCGGCGCGGTTTAGTTGCCGATTTTAATGGAAACACAGCCCTGCAAACTGCTAAAAATTTAGATCTAGAGCTCATTGCTCTTAACGATAAGTTCTGTAATCAAACCGTTACCAAAGACATACTATCAGCAGGAAAAGAGATCTCAGTATGGACGGTGAATGATTTACAGCGTATTGATCAGCTGCGATTAATGGGCGTTAACAGCGTTATTACTGACATCCCGTCAAAGGCGATCGCTAACCCATAAATACCTACAGGCTATGTGTTAGCGATCTTGTATGATTTAAAAATCAGTCGGATCTAGAGGATCAGTTTTCTCGAGCAACTCATCCAAATCATTCCAACCATCTGCATCCGTATCCGAACTTCTAGGATCTGTAAGATTCTCGTATTCCTCCAAGTTCACTAATCTGTCGTTATCAGCATCACCGAAACGCCCAGTCCCTGGATTTGATGTTGAGACACCACAATGAATATCGTCGATTAAGTCGTAACGACGTTCATAGAAGCAAGGAATTCCATCCCCGTCATCTGTAAGCATCGGGTTACCATCAAACAACCCGACACCTTGAACGATCACTAAACCATTTGACTCTTTAACTTGAACGACCTCTGAACCAATCCGAGCTAGCCCCCAGATACCCTCATCTTGACGTGTCGCAGCGAAATTAAATGCATTCTCTACCTTAGGTTTAGGATTAGGATCAGGATCAGGCCCAGAAGCAGCCAGAGAGTTAACATGAATCTGCAAACTATTTTGCACAAAATTACTCGGTGCGACATCTAGCCCTGAATTATCTAAGAAAGAAGAAACCGTATATATTTCTTCATTAAGACTATCAATAGTTGATTGCTGAACAAGCATTTCATACATCGATGACCTGAAATGCCGACTCAATACGGTTTGATTTAAAGGTAATATTTCAGATAGATCTTGGCTCAGAGCAAAACCGCTCGGTATGATTACGCGAGAGGCAGCGGCCTCCCCTGTTTTAGATACCAAGCCAACACTCAATTTACTTTCTGGTAAACCAACCCAGCCAGCATTAGCAAGTAAAACTGTATTACCAATCGACGGAGAGCCAGATGTATCTACAGAGACTAAGGCCACATCTTCGATAGTATCCGAACCAATCGGTATATAAATCCCTTGCCCAGCTACCCAGACTGCATTGCGCAATTGAGCATTATCCAAATCGACTCGCCCTACAATGCCACCAGCTAAATCGTACATCGCAAGTTTAGAGCCGGGCCCATCACTTTCTTGCACAACAAAATGGTCATCAACAGACAACAAACCAAAGATTGAACCATTCGCAACACTTAACGAAGGCAAAGTATTGACGGTTGAAGGTGACCCGAGATCAACTGAGCGCAGTGATCCGTTTGTACCGACGAGAATTAACTTGTCTTGCGCAGATTCATATGTGGCAAAATCTACAGATGAAGAAGACACATCAATATGATTAATATAATTGCCCGTTGCATAATCATAACGGATCAAAGAATCCCAATTCGATGCGTAAAACGCAAACTGCTCATAAGTGGCATTATCAATAAATGCTACTTTGCCTACTTCAGTTTGCTCAGCCATCCAGCTAGCGTAGCAGCGCATACGATCCGCTCTTTGAAAACCATTCGTCAAGCTCGAACATGCACTATCTAATGGATATGAATCAATATCATCATTAACACCATCATTATCGCTATCAGCGATTGTCGGCAACGATATATAGCTCACAGTAAAACAATAGGTTGCGCCATTTACACTGTGCTCTATTTCAGTCGAAGAACACTTTCCTGGCCCAGTTTCTAATCGCGGATTCGTAAATTCTGTCGCCGCATCTGGCGTGACAAAAGATACTGCAAGCTCCGCATCATCTGTTACGCCGTCACTATCAGTATCTTTTTCTTGAACCAGCGTTGAAAGTATATTTAGTTCTATACCGTCTTCCAGACCATCTCCATCCGAATCAGATTTAATTGAATTAGAGTCAGAAAGTTCAGCCTCTAACAAATTGCTTGCATAATCATTGTCGTAATCTTCATTCGCATCGGGAATTCCATCATTATCTGAATCCATACTTAATGGATTGCTATGTATAAAACGACTTTCCGTTCTCATTTTTTCAAACGATTGAGGAAGCGACATATCTGTCTCTGACAAATCAATAGGAGCTTCAAAGTCAATAGGTGAAACCTTATTTTCGATGGTCAGCAGCTCTTCAAGATCGAAAATACCATCACCATCACCATCCTCTGACCGCGGGTCTGATATGTACCAAACGTATAGTCTATCTAGGCCCGGAACTGATAAACCACCGAAATCCGTGACTACCTCTCTAAATGGCGGATTATGAAAGTCAACTCGTGGTGACGGAACCCAACCAGGAGACAAGGCCTTACTGTTTAATACCTCGTCTGGAATGTTGTCATTATTCAAATCTTCACCGAAATAAAATAATGAATCATCTGATTTATAACCAAAAACCCAAACTTCTTGGCCATCATTTATAGTATCCCCATCAGAATCTATACTTATTGGATCAATGCCTGTTATAAGTTCAACAAAATCTGGTATCCCATCGTTATCTCCGTCGACACTCAGAGGATTATCATCAACACCGTCGATCAGAAAATCTCCATCTGTATCCATGACCGTTGGATTAGTGCCCGCAGAGACCTCTAGACCATCATCTAAGCCGTCACCGTCAGTATCTCTAATGTTAGGGTTAGTTTTGTTTCCACTTGCATCACCATCACTTTCCTCCCCATCCTTTAATCCGTCACCATCAGTATCTTCTTCCAAGGGATCACTGGTACAAGGCACTAAACTAGCTCCACCATCTTGAACGCAAGAGACATTATTAGGATCGCCTCTTACCTCTTCAAAATCAGTCAAGCCGTCATTATCAGTGTCTTGCATCCAAGGATTTGTACCCAACACTAATTCTTCAATATTGGTTAAACCATCAAGATCAGCATCCTCGTTGGCGTCACTCAAACCATTTAAGGTTGTTAAGAACTCATATTGATCAGGGAAGGCGATCGAACTATCTTCGTTCAGTATATTTCCTGACCCATCGACACTGCCGTTAGGAACAATGGTAGACAAATCCTGTATCCAAACTCTAGTTATTGGGCCATCAGAAGTTAAAAACGTACTAGTTAGCTTGCCTTTGTCATTTATTAAGGACCCAGTGTCTGCATCTCTCGGCAAGGTAAATACGAGCTCTAATTCATCAACATTAGAGATACCATCCAGGTCTATATCTTCTTCACCATCGGCGGTGTTGTCTAAATTCGTATCTTTCGAATTAGGATCTGTTAATGTCAAATAGACTTCATATCCGTCTCTGAGACCATCTAAGTCACTATCTATATTGTTTGGATTTAGGTTCAGCCGTACTTCGTCTCCGTCAAGTAAAAGATCATTATCTGTATCAGCAAAGCCAGGATTAATATTTAACGCATCTTCATCAAAATCTGACAAGCCATCATTATCTGAGTCGCACTTGAGAGCGCTTATGTAGCCATTTGGAGGATTAGTAACGTCAAAACCTAATTCCAACAAATCATCATTAGAGTATGTAAACTCAAATTCCCATTCCTCAAGATCTATTAATCCATCACCATCGGAGTCAGCTTTAGTCGGATCGGAAAAGAAACCGCGTGCAACCGCTTGCGCGTCGAGACCAAACTCAAAATAATCGCTCAGGCCATCGCCATCGGTATCAGCCAAATCGCCACGCGTTTTAATTGAGGTTAGATGAGTGGTATTGCCATTACATTCAACTTGCTGTTGTGGGGTATGCGTAATTCCGTCTCGCTCTTCTTTGTCAGTTAGTCCGTCACCATCTGTGTCATCCAATAGAGGGTCTGTGGTGTAGTATGTTTGTCCAACGACTCTAGCTGGACGTACCTCGTCTCCATCGTTAATCCCATCATTATCGCTATCGGGATCGCTAGGATCTGTGCCATATATTGCTTCCTCCCAATCTTTCAAACCGTCAGAATCAGTATCTGTATTGTTTACATCGCTACCATCATTAGGATTAAGGCCCGCCACCTTAGATTCGACGAAGTCACGCAGACCATCACCATCCGAGTCTGCTGATAAAGGATTAGTGCCTAATGCAAACTCCTCTCCATCAGCCAAACCATCGCTATCGGTATCTGGGTTATATGGATCAGTTTTGTCAGTTTCTTCTTCAGCGTTAGTGCGACCATCTCGATCATAATCACTCGCACCATCGTTATCTAACACTCCATCCAAATCGAAGTCTTGAGACGTAGGGTTTGTGGGATCAGTGAATAACACAAAAATTTCAAAATAATCACTGACGCCATCGCTATCTGTATCAGCTAAGTTATGGTCCGTGCCATATATATTAATTTCTTCGAAATTCGTTAAGCCATCATTGTCATCATCATTAGAGCCAATAATTCCAGCGCCGACACTGTCATTCAGTCCGTCATTATCACTGTCGTTCTTATACTCATCACCGCCCGACTCTTCACCATTGCTCAAGCCATCACCGTCGGAATCTACGAGGAAATCAGAAATATCATCAAAATTATTAAAACGATCTAGTCGCGATACTCCACCTAATAACTGATCTTTATCAGAACTTAGATTGTCGTCAGAATTTGAGTAATGTTCGTACCAACCTGGCAAGCCATCACTATCAGAATCACCAACTTCTTCACGCAGGTACTGCAAATAACCTAAAGAAGGGGATGCGCTATTTTCAACCTGACGAAGCAACACAATATCTTCCTGAGCATTAAACAATGCCAAAGCCTGAGTACCAAAACCAGATCTTGCATATCTCCAGTACTCGCTATCATTTGCTGCATTCGGGTATAACTGAATCGCTAATTTTCCATCAATCCCGAGTGTTGTAGTGTGTCGATCAGAAGTATCTCTTTGAGCCGCTAACACGAATGCTCTATCTAAATCAGCATTTGCTGATTCGAAATCAGGGGGCGTTGCATCAGGCAAATAGCTATGACCGGACGCAAAACGCAAACGTCTGATCGATAGGGCATTATCTATGTATAACGGTCCATTCAATACCAAGTCTGAACTATTCAAATTAGGCGACTCAATTACTGTTGGCAGCCCGCTATAATCAAAGCTCACGAAAGTATCGTTCAAGTCATCTAGTGCCCACAAAGCTTGACGTGTATTTTTTTCGTCCCACACAGCATGTTTGACACTTACTTGAGTAACCGTCAACGATTCAATGGCACGAGACCCTTTGTTAAAAATCGTTTGAGACAAGTTACCCATTGAATTCGTCGTTTCAACGATCAAATAAGTACCTTGATCCCAAATCGCACTAACTGGATCTGAGGTTGTAGTGTCAAAAAATTGCGTGAATACCGCAGGATCGGCACTTGTATCAAATTCACGAACAACCCCATTTGAATAACCTACAAATAAGGTATCGCTAGATAAAGCATCTGAGGCAAACGTCAACGCGCTCACTGAGTCAACTAATTGATTAGCGGTAATTGGTGTAAGATAAAGACCAGTTGCGCCATCCATGAGATATAACTGTTCAAGATCTCCTCCAGCCAAAGCGACTTTAATATCAGTATCACTTATGTCATCAGAATCACCATCTTGGAGATTTAATGAAGCGGCAGTCAAAGTTGGCTGTTTTTGATAAAGCCAACTTGCATAACAAGTCCCTGCTGGAACAGGATTATAGTCTTCTGCATATCGGTAGTTAGCTAAATCACCAACCTCAATAAGGTCTGACACGGGTGCATCGCTAAGTTCCATATCATCCTGAACACCATTATTGCGTGTGTCAGGATCATGAGGGTTGTAATCATTAGCGACTTCAAAGCCATCTCCCAAATTGTCACCGTCGGAATCGACAACATTTGGGTCTGTATTTGTTATTAGCTCTTCTGCGCCGTCGGACAAACCATCCCCATCGCTATCCTTGTTCAATAGATCAGTTGAGCTAACATTCTCTTCGTAACCGTCAGGTAGACCATCGCCATCACTATCAGCTCGCTTCAAACTTGTTCCCGCAGCATACTCATCAACGTCTAGCAGACCGTCTTGATCAAGATCTTCGTCTAAATTAACAAAAACTGATGGATTAAGAGCGCCGCCACCTCTGAGCTTGACTTCATAGTAGTCAGAATTACCATCGTCATCGGTATCTGGGTTTAGAGGATCAGTGCCGGCAAGCAATTCATCTGCATCTGATAAACCGTCACCATCACTGTCCGCTGAACGCATATAAGAGACAACTCGGCTATTTGAAGGGTTTGCGAGATCAATACTTAACTCATCGAGATTAGGAATGCCATCCATATCAAAATCATCGGGATTCCCTTGGTCTCTCGCACTACACGCCGGATCATAAATAAAATAGTCTTGCGAGTTTTTAACTCCATCCCCGTCAAAATCTTGATCAGTTGATGGTACAAAACCGTAGCCAATTACTGCTGAAGCAAAATCATCGACGAACTTGTCACCCACATTATTAGACTTAGATGGGTCTGTTTGATGGATAGAAAACTGGATCGAACTACCTACAGGTAAAGACTCTATACTTAATTGCGGCTGGAAATTTTCATCATCCGCAACAAATTGACCGTCGACAGACCATAAAGGTATCAAAACTTCAAAAATACTTGATGCAACAGTTTCAGCAACCGAAATTATATCGCCCTGCCCATAAAAACTATTGTCAAACTCAAGAATAGAGGCTGCGTTTAAAGGAACTGTAGCTACAGATACAGCAGGTGTTAAACCTTCTATTTCACCAATACGATAAGAATATCCAACTGCTAACTCCTCATTATATAAGAGCTCTGTTTGGATATCGTAGCCATTAACGGGATCTAGATTTTCATTAAGTAAAACAGTTCCACCTGCATACCATCGAGGTTCGAAGAATAAATCTATAAATTGATTATTAGGAACGACAGACTTATCAAGCTCAGCAGATATACTTCTTCCAATTACTGATACATTCTGCACAGCAATCGGTATAGCGGAAGGATCACTAACTACCAAGGTCAAAATCGACTTTAAGTCTAATTTTATGCTTTTAGTAACATCGGTACTATCGTCTAGACGAAACGCGATGTCGACCTTAACAATATCTCCGATTGCAGTTATGCCAGCATCCAAAATATACGGCGAAGCAGCAGATGTACTAAATGGCCTAAAATATTCCGAAGCGGCGTTATTTATAGACCATTGCATCTCTATCACACCATCGAGATCACTCAAAGATTCACTGAACTGGAATCCGATAAAATCGCCTGGCGGAGAGAATGGCGAGTTGAGAGTCCAAGAAGGTATATTAAGTACAGGAGCTTCAACTGATATTGGAACTGAGAGAATATTCGAATTATCAAAACCCTTTAATTCCGCCTCTACAAAGTCCTTTAGAATAATTTGCCCACTAAGAAGTGATCTCTCAAAACTAGTCGTCTGGAGAGAAGCGATTTCATTAACAAGCGTTTGTGCTCCCTGTTCAACAAGACGAGAGACACTCCAAACTGCACTGAACTCGGAAACGGATCTGAGGGTATTACCCCCAAGAAAAAGATCGACGCGTTGTCCGGAGCTCAAATAACTAGTTCCAAAATTTAATGGGACTTCCACAGCTTGTGAATCAAAGACTAGAACGACATCTTCATAATTTGGATCGGTAGCATCCAAAGCTAAGAACAAAAAACCCGCGACTGTGTTTATCGGAATAGATGTACTAGAAAGCTCATATCCCAGTTTAGGCTCAACAAAACGGGTAAACAATCCATCAGTAAAACTGTAACGATCAACTTGACCATTAGAATATGCGACATATAAGAATTGATTTAGCGAATCTTCAACAAATTTAACCGGCGTAAAGTTATCAAATGCGTCGTTGCTATCTCTTGACGCAGGCAGTTGCAAAACACTGTTAGTAACATCTGGACCTTGGATAAAAAGAAGACCTAAAGAGCCATCATAGAATAGCTCGGAGCTCGAATCAGCTAAGGTAAAACTAGGCGAGGTAATTCCTTTAGCTGATAAATAAGAAGATCGACAATAGCGAAGCTCTCCCATAGGAAGGGAATTAGAAGCTTGAAACTCCGATACTCTTGATGAAACCAAAGTGGTAAGATTGAAGCTTTCTTCTACAGTACTACACGCATCATCTCCTGGTACAGCGTCGAATCTATTACTGACTCCATCACCATCGTCATCTAAGTCAAGACCGAAATCATAGTTAAAAACATCAACCTTGCGTGCCGTATCGATTAAATGTACCGATAGAGTATAAGTCGAACCGTAGTCTGCGGAAGCGCTCTCTACGGCACTAATATCAAGTTCTTCAAGACTTTGGCCACTGCTATCAATCCAAGAACTATATAAGTCACCCAATAAAAGAGAAATATCAAGATCTTCTCCACCGTTCGGATTAACGCAAACACTGTAGGCTGTGCATAACTCTGCCGTTGCCCTGATAGCGACATCGGGTAGTTCACCGAGACTACTAGGCATAGGACTAACTGAAAACTCATATTCTTCAAAGTCTGGCACAGTAATAGCTAACTCTACAGAATAACTACGAACAGGCGACTCGGTAGTAGAAAAACTCCCAAGCACTCTATAGCTTCCAGGAGTGTCGGCTACGAAGTTGAGCCCTACTTGCATCAGATCGTTTGGCTCAGTGAGTGTCACATTTGAACCAAGGGGTTTGTCAGAGATAACCCAGTTATCAATAATTGGAGTTATCTGGTCACCTATCCCAAGGCAATTATCTGAAGTACATTGACCATTGGTTTCCTCAATAATTACAGAGAAATCTACCTCTCCAGAAAAACGTGCCGTTAAACTAACAAGCTCGTCAAAGTTAGAAGAAGTTAACCCTTTGTAGCCAACCGGAATATCCATTTCCGATTTGTTCGGATCAAATGGAAAGGCATCTTGATTATCTAAAACTCCGTCTCCATCAGTATCTATTCCGGAAACAGGAATTGAAAAGTTAAATTGCGATGATGATACGACTAAGTCGTCAATAATCTCTTCAGGAAGCAGATCTGAAAATTCACTTCGCATTACCGAAGGAGTATCTGAAACCAAAGCCCCAGACCGTATGATGTTAAAGTTCGAAGGTCCAGTTTGGAGAATTGCTTTAGATAAGTCAGATTTATTAAACAACTCTCTATCATACGCATAACCATCAATTTCATTGTCAATAATATCACTAGCTATACCGTTAATAGACTCTTCAAGAGTTATTGAATTGTCATTTGATAAGCGAAATGCATATGCCCCTGTATACTCATTTAAATAACGAGCTGTAACAATCGGACTTTGTAGAATAGGCTCGAGCAATGATTCTCTGGTAAAGATTAATGGTCTAGATAATACTCCTTGTCCAATTACCGGCGAGAATCCATCGAAACTCGTTGAAATAACATCAGAGATTTCAGATATGTTTCCATAAATACTGTAAGGTTGTGAAATAACCTCTGTAGGTTTTAAACCACCAGCAAAATTTAAATCGTTCAACCAAGACAATGAAGATTCGACTGACGTTAAAGAAGAGATGATCGAAATATGAGAAATCAAACTTACAGATCTCGTAGGGGAGATTAGTTCGGCATTAGTAAATCGCACTCGTTGAGCTATAGAAAGTCTTTCATCCGTAAGACTTGGGACCAGCGTACCGTCGTCAAACCGCAACAACTCACCTTCAAAATAATACTTAGCGGCAACATCTTCTTTTGAATTATCTCCGGCACCACGAATCTCAGCCGTACTAACAACTGTCGAAAGCGTTGGTAGAATCGATCGTTGACCAGAAGTGAGATCAATCGCATCAGACAAGTCTGCTTCGAGATAGATCAAGCCATCAAAATCCTCGAATGCAACGGCGGGAACTTGGGCTTGGGAATTAGAAACCTGCTCTGCAACCCAGTTGACAGGGCGACCGTTACCTGGATTTAGCTCAGGACTAACAAATGCTTCCTGAATGGCTGAAGGGTATCGAGACTGATAATCTGATATAAATTGTGTTACGACAGCATTTGAAGTTGCATGAGTCGTTAACAGATCGTTAAGGCGCCAATTATACAAAGCATCTTTTTGCTTAATTGAGTCCACTCCATCAAGTGGCGTAACAACATCATTGCTCAAAGTTAGCAATGCTGCTTTAAGATCTTCATTACCTTCATTTTGATACGCTTGAAAAACGATACGATCTAACTCAAAAACATCATCAGAGTCATCGACCTTAAGCTCTAGTTGAACCAAATTACGCTGCGCTACGAGATCTGTACGAAACCAGTTATTTTCTTCCGCCTCATCAAACAGGTCATCAATCCGCTTAGCGACATCAGTCTTAGAAAGCACTGACAATTCAATCGCATTAATGTCTTCTAAAAGAAGCTGCCAACCTTGTGATTTGATGGGATTTTCTTCTCGCGACGCAAAAACATTGGCGATACTTTTTACTTCCGAAAAGCTAATTTCGCCATCATCTTCATCTAATTCATCATCTAAGCGAGAAGTAACTGTAGGAATAGCAGCAACAAGGTTTTTAAGCTCAGACAAAGTTGCATATTCCGATAAGATATTTTCAACGTACTGTCTATGGTACGCATTGGTCTCATTACTAATGAAATCATTAATGATCGTTTCTGCATCCACGACAGAATTAGTCGCATTAACATTAGAAACCAACTGAGGTATCTCACCAACTAAAGCATCACGAGCCGCTAGCTGCTGCAGTAAACTATATACCTCTCCGTCAGATAGTGTCGTAAACTCAATATTTCCATCGTTATAACGAACACCCCAATCGTATAACTGATCAATAAAATACTCGAAAGCATTTGTTAGTTCACCAAAAGCCCCCTCTTCTAAATCAACCTTGTAGAAGTTTACTCTTGCCCCGGCCATAGGACCTTTTACAACATTCACGTTAAGGCTAAGATCTGCTTGACGAGCCGGCGCTTCAACCTCATCACTTAGTGGAACAACGTCAGAACTCCCACTACCGCATGCAGCAAGCACAAAAGATAAACATGAGATAAGACTAATTTTTTTAACGCTGGTAAAGCTTAGAAGCATGAGGAAAGTATGGTCCATTCACTTACAGAAAAAACTTCTCCAATCATGGAGAAATAGGCTTTTGGCATGGTACAAAATGCACCAAGTAAGAACAATGAACGAGAGATAGAAGCGTGAACTATTAGACGCGTTTAAATGAGGAAACGAGACCTAGATCATTACTAGATCTCAAGCATGAAAAACAATGTTAAAAAATACGATTTAAGCCGTTCAATGCAGCCACTCGATAAGCTTCCGCCATTGTCGGATAATTAAAGGTCGTATTAATAAAGTAATCGAGGCTATTCGCCTCTCCTTTTTGGTTCATCACAGCCTGCCCAATGTGCACGATCTCTGCCGCTTGGTCACCAAAGCAATGAATTCCCAATATTTCTTTGGTATCTCGGTGAAACAAGATCTTCAACATCCCAACCGCCTCACCTGTAATTTGCGCGCGGGCTAAATCTTTAAAAAATGCCTGCCCCACTTCGTAAGGGACCTTGTCTTCAGTCAATTCACGCTCAGTTCGACCTACTGAACTAATCTCTGGAATGGTGTAAATGCCAGTAGGCACATCATCGACGAACCTAAAGTACTGATCCTCTGACATTGCCGCCGCCGAAGCACGACCTTGATCGTAAGCAGCACTCGCCAAAGCAGGCCAACCTATAACATCTCCAACGGCATAGATACCCTCTACTTCAGTTCGATAGTGATCATCGATCGTAAGCTGTCCACGTGAGTTAGGCTTCAAACCAGTGTTTTCGAGCCCCATATTATCGGTATTACCACTACGCCCATTACACCAAAGAAAAGCATCCGCCCGAATTTTTTTACCCGATGCAAACGTCACCTCAACCGCATTATCAGTACCGACCACAGACTCATATGTTTCGTTATGACGAACTAACACGCCGTTATTGCGGAGGTGGTAGCTCAAAGCATCAGAAATCTCGTCATCTAAAAATGACAGTAACTTTTCACCAGGATTAACTAGATCGACTTTCACACCTAGGCCTGCAAAGATAGATGCGTATTCGCTACCGATTACTCCAGCCCCATAAATCACAATGGTTCTAGGCGTATGACTTAAGGTAAGAATCGAGTCACTGCAATATATACGCTCATGACTAAAGTCGACATTGGCAGGTTTATAAGGCCGACTTCCACTTGCTATGATGACCGTTTCCGCAATCAATACATCCGTGCTTTGATTATCTCTTACCTCAATTCGATTTTTATCTAGAAAGAACGCACGGCCATTGTACAGATCAACCCGATTTCTCGCGTAGAACTGAGTACGGAGTTTCACTTGCTTATGAATAACTTTTTCAGCGCTTTTCAAAACACGAGGAAACGAAAACCAACGAGGCTCACCAATATCACGAAACATACTATTGGTGTTGAAACTAATGATCTGTTTAACAGCATGACGCAATGCTTTTGAAGGAATCGTCCCTAAGTGGGTACAGTTACCGCCAACGACTTGTTTCTCTTCGATCACCGCGACACGTTTCCCATGTTTTGCGGCATTCATTGCAGCCCCTTCTCCTGCAGGCCCCGAACCAATAACAACTACATCATAGCGATACTCAGCCATACTTCCTTCGTCCCTCTTCCATTACATCATTATAAATTTCATACACTTACATTCAGAGTAGACTATGTTTTTCACTTAGTCTTGGCTTCATAAGCTAAATCAGTATTGCCTTTCGCAGCGTCTTCACTTTCTTTATCACACTTAGCAGGATCGCCCTTACAAATATCGCAGGCAACGTCCATTCCTAGTGCACTCATACCACCGCATGAACCGCTAATCGGCTTATTACTAAAGATCACACCAACTGCCATTAGAGCGACTAACACACCCATAAAAATGAAAACGACAAGAAAAATTTCCATCATGACACTCCTAAAATAAGTTACGTCTAATTCAAATAAGACTTCATTTGCTTAGTAGCAATCGCCGAGAAGCCCTTACTCTCTCTCAAAATAAAATACGCGGGAATATTGTGTTCAGACGCGAAAGTCACTCCTTTCTCACTGCCCATTGCCATTAAAGCTGTTGCCCAAGCGTCTGCGTATGCGCAGCTTTCCAATATCACGCTAACCGAAGCAATATCATTTTTGACGGGATAACCAGATATCGGATTAATCGTGTGCGAATATCTGCCATCTTCATCGTCTATGTAATTGCGGTAATCACCAGACGTCGCCATTGAGACATTTGTAATATATGCAATATTATACGCCTTTCGCATCATTAAATCAGGCTGCTCTATACCCATACGCCAATTAATACGCTCAACGTTCTTACCAGCAACTTTGATTTCTCCTCCGACTTCTACCATAAAATCTTTAAACCCCTGCTCGCGAAGATAATCAGCAACAAGATCTACTCCATAACCTTTTGCGACAGCCGAATAATCTATAAACCCAACTCCAACTTTCTTAAAGGAACGCCCTCCGTCCCAAGAAACGGGACTCATATTCGCTTGCGACTTTAATTGCTCGATAATTTCTTTGCTTGGCTTTGAAGTCTGACTGTTTACACCAAAGCCCCATGCAGAAACCAAAGGCCCTATGCTTGGGTCGAAATACCCTTTCGACTTTTCCAACACATCAATTGAAATGTCAGTAACATGCTGCATATGCGGGCCAAACATAAAGGTTTGACCGACATCCGCGTTATTAAAGCGCATAATCTCAGAGTCAGGCTTATACGTGGATAAATCCCTATCTACACGAGACAAAACTTCATCAACGCCAACTTTAGTTTCTTCAAATAATGAATCAGCCAAATCCGTTTCAACAAGAACGACTGAATAAGTTGTACCCATCACATGGCCGCTAAACTTAAATGTTTCAGGAGATTCAGAACAACCAACGATAAACAAAAAGCTAAGCAAAGCACTAAAACGAAGTATCAACAAAACATCCTCATTCTCTCGATTTCCATAACCATAAAACAAAAATACCAGAACAAAGTCTGGCATTTTTTATTATGAGATCAGTTAGCCACCGAAATCGTCTAACATGATATTTTCATCTTCGACCCCGAGATTTTTCAACATCTCGATAACCGCAGCGTTCATCATTGGAGGCCCACACATGTAGAACTCGCAATCTTCGGGCGCTGGGTGGTCTTTCAAGTAGTTCTCAAGAAGAACATTATGAATAAAGCCTGTATAGCCTTCCCAATTGTCCTCTGGCTGAGGATCAGAAAGTGCCACATGCCATTCAAAGTTGTCATTCTCTGCAGCAAGCGCATCATATTCATCTTGATAGAACATCTCGCGCAATGAACGAGCGCCATACCAGAACGACATCTTACGTTTAGAGCCGATACGTTTGAGCTGATCAAAAATATGCGAACGCATTGGCGCCATACCAGCACCACCACCAACGAATACCATTTCAGCTTCGGTTTCTTTCGCAAAGAACTCACCAAATGGACCGTATACAGTTACTTTATCTCCCGGCTTCAAGTCGAAGACCCAAGAAGACATTTGTCCTGGTGGATGATCAGTTCCCGGAGGTGGAGAAGCGATACGAATGTTGAATTTAACAACACCCTTCTCTTCCGGATAGTTCGCCATCGAATAAGCACGGATAACGGTTTCATCAACTTTTGACTTATATTGCCAAACGTCAAATTTATCCCAATCACCCCGATATTCTTCTTCAATATCAAAGTTTTTGTAGTCAACTTCGTGTGGAGGACATTCAAGCTGAACATAACCACCTGCACGGAAATCGACATTTTCACCTTCAGGAAGACGAAGCGTCAGTTCCTTGATGAAAGTAGCAACGTTCGGGTTAGATTCAACCGTACATTCCCACTTCTTAACACCAAAGACTTCTTCGTCAACTTCAATTTTCATGTCCTGCTTAACAGGAACCTGACACGCTAAACGCCAACCTTCTGCTTCTTCACGACGAGTAAAGTGAGTACGCTCAGTAGGAAGCATGGAGCCACCACCTTCGAGCACTTTACAAGTACACTGCGCACAGGTACCGCCGCCGCCACAAGCTGATGAAAGGAATAAGCCTTCAGACGCAAGCGTTTGAAGTAACTTACCACCAGCAGGCGTTTCAATTTTTGAGTTGGGATCATCATTTACAGTGATCGCAACATTGCCCGAGCTAACTAGCTTAGCTCGCGCTGCCAAAATTACCGCAACCAACGTTAGAACGATGACGGTAAACATGACAACGCCTAGAACGAGTTCTGCATTCATATAGGATTACCCTTTTAAACCTCTTCGTCTAACAGTTACAGTGAAATACCGCTGAACGACATAAAACCAAGTGACATCAAACCAACAGTAATGAAGGTTATGCCAAGACCACGAAGGCCTTCTGGTACGTCGCTGTATTTCAACTTTTCACGGATGCCAGCCAGAGCTGCAATTGCTAGAGCCCAACCAACACCTGCACCCACACCATAAACCACTGATTCACCGAGGTTATAGTCACGCTCTACCATGAATAGAGACGCACCCATAATTGCACAGTTCACCGTAATCAACGGAAGAAAAACACCTAGCGCGTTGTAAAGATCTGGGAAGTACTTATCTAGGACCATCTCAAGAATCTGTACAAGTGCGGCGATTACACCAATATAGGTAAGCAGACCCAAAAAGCTCAAATCAACTTCAGGGTAACCCGCCCATGCCAACGCACCTTCTTTTAATACGTAGGTATAGATCAAGTTGTTCACTGGCACGGTTACGGCCAATACAACGATAACTGCGATACCTAGACCAACCGCTGCTTGAATCTTCTTAGAGATCGCCAAGAAGGTACACATTCCCAAGAAGAAGGCCAAAGCCATGTTCTCGACGAAAACCGCCTTAATAAAGAGACTTAAATAATGCTCAATCATTAGAATGCCTCCTTAACACGGTGCGCTGACATCTTGTAATCCGGCGCTTCAACTTGGCCTTTATCCCAAGTACGAACAATCCAGATAAAGATACCAATTAAGAAGAATGCACTTGGCGGAAGTAGCAACATACCATTTGGCACATACCAGCCACCATCATTCACAAGCGGTAGAATCTCAATACCGAACAACTTACCTGAGCCAAGCAATTCACGGAAGAATGCTACGAACAGCAGGATAACTGCATAACCAAGACCGTTACCAACACCATCAACAAAACTCATTGCTGGGCCATTCTGCATCGCGAACGCTTCTGCACGCCCCATAACAATACAGTTAGTGATGATCAGACCAACGAATACAGAAAGCTGCTTCGAAAGCTCGTATGCGTAAGCACGAAGTACTTGGTCTACAACAATTACCAAGGTCGCGATAATTGTCATCTGAACAATAATACGAATATTCGAAGGAATCTGGCTTCGAATAAGAGATACAGCCAAGTTGGCAAGGCCTGTAACAGTACATACTGCCAAGCCCATAACAACTGAAAGCTGCATGCTAGTGGTAACCGCAAGTGCCGAACAAATACCAAGAATTTGGAGGGCAATTGGGTTATTACTAAAAATAGGTTCGAATAAAACCTGTTTAGCGGATGCTGTGCTCACCTCATACCCCCTGACGCAATTTCTGCAAGTACTTTTGGAAACCGTGCTCGCCTGTCCAGTATTGAACGAGATTTGTCACGCCACGACTTGTAAGAGTCGCGCCCGAAAGACCATCAATTTGATACTCTGCTTCTGGGTTTGAACGATCAACTGCACCTTTTAACAACGCAATTTTTGGCGCTTCAGAAGCGTCAAGATCGTAAACCTTTTTACCAGGCCATTGAGCTTTCCAGTTTGGATTATCAACTTCACCACCAAGTCCTGGAGTTTCCGCATGCTCATAGAAGCCAAAACCAACAACAGTGTTAGCATCTGCTTCTAGCGCTAGGAAGCCGTGAAGTGTTGACCAAAGGCCGTAACCACTAACAGGAAGAATGATTGTTTTGATCTCGTCGCCCTCACGCACAAGGTATACTTTTGCGTAGTCAACGCGACGCTTGATACTTGCGATATCTTCACTACCCGCAATCGCCTTAGATAACTTAGGATCTTTTTGAGCTTTACGCTGGTCGTAATCAAGTGCATTTTCTTTATTAACTCGATCTGGCTCTGCATATTCGCCAGTATCCAAATCAACGATGCGCGCATCGATTTTCTTAAACGCTTCTTGGATTGCAGTTTTATCGGCACCTGCTGGAAGCAAACCCGCAGCCGCTAAGATGTTTGCTTGCAAGTTGAGCGCTTTGTTCTCCTGCTGAGTTGGCTTCAGGATAACAACTGAACCCGCAACAATGATTGAACATACAAGGCACAACAAAACTGCAACAGTAAAGGTTTTACCCATGGTTTCTTTACTAGACACGAGCCAACCTCCTCGTAATATTCGCTTGAACGACGTAATGGTCGATCAACGGTGAAAACAAGTTCGCGAACAGAATCGCCAACATAATGCCTTCTGGGAAAGCTGGGTTTACAACGCGAATAAGAACCGTCATTACGCCAATTAAAGCACCGTAGAACCACTTACCGGTATTGGTCATAGAAGCAGACACAGGGTCTGTTGCCATAAAGATCATACCGAAAGCAAAACCACCAATAACGAAGTGCCAGTAGAATGGCAGATCAAACATTGGGTTAGAGTCCGAACCAATTAGATTCAACAAGGTAGACATCGCAGTCATACCAAAGAACACACCCATCACAATACGAAGTGAGGCAATGCGCGTTGCGAGAAGAACCGCACCGCCGATCAAAATCGCTAGCGTTGATGTTTCACCCATCGACCCTTGAACGGTACCGAAGAATGCATCCAACCAAGTTATGTTGTTCGCCATGATCGCTTCGACACCACCACTTGCCGCGAGGCTAAGTGAAGTAGCACCAGAGAAGCCATCAACTGCAGTCCACACGACGTCACCTGAAATTTCAGCTGGGTATGCGAAGTACAAGAATGCACGACCAGTCAAAGCAGGGTTTAAGAAGTTCTTACCGGTACCACCAAAGATTTCTTTACCAATCACAACACCAAATGAAATACCTAAAGCAACTTGCCATAGTGGTAAATCAGGTGGGCAGATCAAAGCAAATAGAATCGATGTTACGAAGAAACCTTCGTTAACTTCGTGACCACGAACAGCTGCGAACAACACTTCCCAAAAACCACCAACTACGAAGGTAACCGCGTAAATAGGCAGGAAGTAAGCTGCACCATAAGCCATATTATGCCAAATATTACTTGGGTCATGACCAATAAAGAACAAGCTATGCCAGTCCGTTGGAGCAGTCGCTAGACCTGCTGCAATTGCATCGTTTGCTTGGAAACCGATATTCCACATACCAAAAAACATAGCTGGGAATGTACACATCCAAACTGTGATCATAATACGCTTCAAATCTACGCCATCGCGAACATGAGATGTCGCAGCAGTTGTGCTTGAAGGTGAGTAAAAAATCGTATCTACGGCTTCATAAAGTGCGTAGAACTTTTCATATTTGCCACCCTTATGAAAGTGCGGCTCAAGATCATCTAAAAAACTACGTAAGCCCATATTAGCCCTCCTTCTCGATGCGCGTTAGGTTGGACCGAAGGATCGGACCATACTCATACTTACCTGGGCATACAAATGTGCATAATGCCAAATCTTCCTCGTCTAACTCCAGGCAACCTAATTGCTGAGCTTGTTCAGTGTCTTCAACAATCAATGCGCGAAGAAGCTGAGTAGGAAGGACGTCTAATGGCATTACACGTTCATAAGCACCAACAGGAACCATCGCGCGTTCACTACCATTTGTAGTGGTGCTAAAGCTAAACAGTTTACTTCCCATTAATTTTGATAAGTAAATGTTCATGACAGAGAACTTGTTCATGCCCGGGTTTAACCAACCGAACAACTCGCGTTCTTGAGGCTCTGGAATGACTGAAATCTGTTGTGCATATCGACCCAAGAAGTCAACTGAATCGCGCGCTGTACGACCGCCAAACACAGAACCACTGATCGCACGACAGGTAACATTGTCACCTTCGCCGTTGACCAAATCGCTTACACAAGCACCTAGTTGAGTACGAACCAAACGAGGCTGAGCAATACCTTCGCCAGCTAGCGAAATAACTCTTTCAACTGAAAGCTCGCCCGTTGCGAACAACTCAGAGATCGCAATCACGTCTTGATATGAGATAGTCCAAACAGTCTTCTCAGCACTAACAGGGTCAAGATAATGAATATGCGTGCCAGCATTACCTGCTGGGTGAACGCCCGAGAACGTCTCAACAGCAATTTGGCTTGATGAAGGAACGCTAGGCTCTTTGCCCGCCTCACAACACACAAACACACGACCATCAGTTAACTTAGAAAGGACTGTCAAACCGCTTGAAAATGCTTCGGCTTTCTCAGAGATAACAACTGAAGGGTCTGCTGCAAGAGGATTTGTATCCATTGCAGTTACAAAAATCGAATTTGGAACGCTACCTAACTCAGGCACCTTACTAAAAGGGCGTGTACGTAGAGCTGTCCACATACCTGATGCAACTAAATTGTCGCGTACCTGATCGCGCGTCAACGACTCAAACGCCGCAGTATCATACTTATCGAATGACTCTGCATCATTTCCCTCTACCTCAATAACGATAGATTGAAAGACTCGTCGTTCACCGCGATTAATTTCTACAACCTTACCGCTGGCTGGCGCAGTGTAACGAACACCGCTGGTCTTTTTATCCTCAAAAAGTAACTGACCTTTCTTAACGACATCGCCAACCTGCACAGCCATTGTTGGTTTCATTCCGACATAGTCGAACCCAACAAGAGCTACACGACTGACCGATTTTGCGTCAGTTATCTTTTGTTCTGGAGCGCCAGTTATTGGAAGATCGAGGCCTTTTTTAATCTTGACCATTAATCCCGCCTAAACATAAACAAAAAATGAATTTTCCATCTAAATCTTTGAATAACAGAGACTTACAGCGAAATAAGATCCCTAACCAAAAATGACCAGGCACAATTACGCATAGATGAACCAAAAAATCGCGCCAATTATAAAGACGCGCCCACTATTTTGCTACCACATAAGTAAAATAAAGCTTAGCTATAGTTCGTAAGTTCCTGACTATAATCACCAATTGTCAGTTAACCCCTTTAAATTAGGCATAAAAAAACCGCTCATTGAGCGGTTTTTTTATATCTTGAGCGGCTATTTATGGCTGTATAGGGAATGTAGGATACTCCACACCAGACATTTGATTCGCAATTCGAATCACCTGAGCACTGTAACCGAACTCGTTATCGTACCAAACGTACAAATTAATGCGCGAACCACTGACAATAGTCGCTTGCGCATCAACAATACCCGCGCGACGATTACCAACAAAGTCACTTGAAACTGCTTCGTTCGAGTTCGTGAAATCAATTTGCTTTGAAAACTCTGAATGCAAGCTTGTGTGACGCAAGAAGTCATTTACTTCTTCAATAGTCACTTCGCGCGAAACATTCAAACTAAGAATAGCCATAGAAACATTAGGCGTAGGAACCCGGATAGCATTACCAGTCAACTTACCAGCCATTTCTGGAAGCGCCTTCGCAACCGCCTTTGCTGCTCCCGTTTCAGTGATAACCATATTCAGAGGAGCACTGCGACCACGACGGCTACCTTTATGGTAGTTATCAATCAAATTCTGATCGTTTGTAAACGCATGCACAGTTTCAACGTGACCATTTACCACGCCATATTCATCGTTAATAACTTTCAATACAGGCGTAATCGCATTTGTTGTACAAGAAGCAGCAGAAAGAATCGTATCGCTCGACTCGATCACATCGTTATTGATGCCGTAAACAACGTTCTTAATGTCGCCCTTACCAGGAGCAGTCAATAACACCTTAGCTGCACCTTTTGATTTCAAGTGCAGACCAAGACCTGCTTCATCACGCCAGATACCAGTATTATCAATCACTAGTGCATCGTTAATGCCGTACTCAGTGTAATCAACTTGATCAGGTCCGTCTGAATAGATAACTTGAATGCAGTTACCATTTGCAATGATTTGATTGTTTTCATTATCCACTGAAATCGTACCTTCGAATGGACCATGAACAGAATCACGACGCAACAAACTTGCACGCTTTTCTAAGTCATTATCAGCCTTACCTTTACGAACAACGATCGCACGCAATCGCAAGTTATTACCGCCGCCCGCTTTCTCGATCAAAATACGCGCTAGAAGACGACCAATTCGACCAAAACCGTATAAAACAACGTCTTTAGACTCAGCATTCGCCTGCTCACCGCCTTTACCAATAACGTCTGCAAGCTCTGCTTTCAAAAACTCTTCCAAAGAAGCATCACTCTGCGCCTTGAACGCAACAGCTAATTTACCGATATCAACGCGTGCTGGACCAAGATTCAAACCATCAAGCACTTTTAGAACTTCTAGCGTATCTAGCGCAGAAAGTTCTGTATTCTCAATTTGACGCACAAAACGATGTGACTTAAGCAATCCAATCACAGACTGATTGATGATTGCGCGACCATAAATCGACGTCACTAAATTGTTCTCACGATATAGACGGCCAATCAAAGGAATCATTGCTTCTGCAGCAGCTTCTCGTTGAGTCCAATCGTTAAAATGGTTTTGAATGTTTTCGTTGCTCACGCTTCACACCTCTTTGTATATGTGCGCACATAAAATAGGCCGCGTATTATCCAGATAATCTGACCGCTTGGCAATTAATTAACCGAGCCAATAAAAGTATTATTTTTAGCCAAACGCCCAGAGCTTGCTAAACTTATTATTTATAAAGAAAAATCACATCTGGAACCCATTGTGACAAGCCAAAGCGCACTAGTCGTAGACGACTCGTCAACCTCAAGAACCTTACTCACAAAAATACTCAAAAAGAAAGGCGTTCATTGCGAACAAGCCTGCTCGGGTGAAGATGCACTATCCCAATTATCGTGGTTTCATCCAGACTATATTTTTCTCGATCATATGATGCCAGGCCTTGATGGCTTTCAAACACTAGAGCGCATCAAAAATGACGATAAAACCAAGCATATCCCTGTCATCATGTATACATCCCAGCATGCGCACAATTACTACGAAGAGGCTCATAAGCTTGGAGCTGCGGGCGTCATATCAAAACAAATCGATAGAGATAAGCTCTATTTAATGCTTGATCGGATATGCACTCCTAAGAATGACGACGTCCCTCTCGTATTTAACGAAGTGCATAGTAAGGTAAACGAAACTATTGAAAACGAGTCAAGTAACGCGAAACTCTACGCAAGAATCTCAACGCTAGAAGCAAGTTACGAAGAGCTACTCGAAGAAAATCGTCAAATGAAGACAGAAATATCGCGCTGGGCTTCAATACAAGCAGAAGAAACGAACAAACGATCCAAAATAGCGCTACCACAACCTTTGTTTACAGTTTTTCTTGCCCTAGCGCTATTTGCATCTACATTTGCTTGGCTGACTACTCAAAAAATTGATCAAAATTACAAAGGAACGCAGCAACAAATCCATCAAGTTAATGAACTCATTGACGAGATCATTGTTCTTTTAGAACAAAGCAATAGATCTAGGTAAAGAAACACGTGAATGAACACCAATTAAGAAAACTTTGCCAAAACAGCAAGTTTTTGATTTTAGATGACTTCGAAAATTTCCGTACCTCTCTCCGCCTCATGCTGAAAAGCTTTGGTGCAGCATTTGTCGATACTGTCGCTAACGCCGAGCAAGCCCTGAACCAAGCTAAATATGACAGCTATGACATCATCTTGTGTGACTTTAACCTTGGGGCCGGCAAAAATGGACAACAGATCTTAGAAGAACTTCGCATGAAGAAGCGGATAAAACATACGAGCCTTTTCGTTATGGTCACCGCAGATACATCAAAAGAAACAGTACTTGGAACACGAGAGTTCCAACCAGATGCTTATATAGCAAAGCCTGTCACTCGTAATATGCTTGAAGAGCGGCTATTGCAACTGATGACCCAGCAAGCCATTTTAAAACCAATCAATCGAGAGATTGATATCGACAATTACGCCAAGGCGATTAGTCTTTGTAAGCAAGAAATCGAAAACGGCACACGATACCGCTCTTGGTGCCTACAAACTATGGCAAGCCTCTATAGAAAACTAGGAGACACATCGAGCGCTCAAGGAATATATAAAGAGGTTCTCAGCCAGCGCCACATAGACTGGGCTCAACTAGGTCTAGCCCATACACTTCTAGATACCACGCAATACGATCAAGCCAAGCAAGTATTCTCGCAAGTCATTGAAAAATCACCAATGATGGTAGAAGCCTACGAAGGAGTTAGTGACGCGTGCTTGCACTTAGGACAAAGACAAGAAGCCCAAGAAGCTCTCCAAGAAGCCGTTACTATTTCTCCTAGGATGGTCAAAAGGCAGTCTAAATTGGCGAGTTTATGCGTTGAAAATAATGATCTGCGTTCTGCAAGCGAAGCATTCAGAAAAGCGATCACGTTTGGAGAGAATACCGTTCACGAAACACCTACCCTCTACTTAGATTTCGGGCGTTGTTTAAGTGACCTATCAATCGGAGATACGACTAATCAGGGCAACACTCTCGCGAACGAGGCTAACATTCAGCTTGAGACTATTCTTGACAAATTTTCTTATGAAGAGGAAGCGTGTCATTGCGCTAATTTAGTAAAAGCTAGAGTACTAATTGGCCGAGACAAGCACGAGCAAGCGCAACTGCTAATAGATGAAGTACAATCTTTAATCGATGTCGAAGATCTTAGCGTTGACCTAGGCTTGGAATTAAGCCGCAGCCTTTATACCGCAGGTCGGCAAGACGAAGCCGAGAACTTGCTAATAAAGCTATCTCAAAAATTCGAATCAGCCCCTCAAGCCCTAGGCAAGATAGAAGCCTTACTAGATGAACCCGAACCTTTTGAACTTAGAATAAAAGCCAAGAGTCTCAATAAAACCGGCATTCAGCTATTTGAAAGTGGGCAACTTCAGTCTGCTGTTGAGTCGTTTACATCAGCCCTAGCTCTCACTCCAAAGCACGCCGCACTTAATCTTAACTTGGCACAAGTTGCACTTAAGTTATATAAAGATGAATCATCGCCAAACACTTTGAATTTAGCGCAGGAATGTATAGAACGAATTCAGCACATTCCTAAACAACACAAGCAATTTCGTCGTTTACAACATATAAAAAAAAATGTTCAAAACATCCTAAGAGAAAACCAGATATGAGCAAAAACCCTAAGGCAACTGCTGACTTTTCATTGATCTTAGCGTCATCCGTTCACGACATGAAAAACTCTTTAGGCATGTTAATTCACAGTGTAGAAACACTTTGCGAGCAACTCCCTGAAGACCAGCAGAAAGGCCTTGGGGTTAGCACAATCAGATATGAAGCAGAAAGAGTCAATAACGACTTAATTCACTTACTAGGTATCTATCGAATAAAAGAAAAGAAACTCGCGGCACACTTAGACGAATTTTATCTTGATGACATATGCTCAGAGCAACGAGCGCAATATCAAGAAATTCTTGCCAACAAGGGTATTAGCTTAGAAATAGAATGCCCGAATCATTTGGCTTGGTTTTTTGATAGAGAGCTCGTTAGTGGAATCATTAACAACGCTCTGAATAATGCCAGCCGCTACACAAAGGCAAAGATAAAAATTACGGCGAAATCCATCACGATCGACGCTGACGAATATTTAGAAATCAGTATTAATGATGATGGGCAAGGCTATCCCAAAAGCATCCTTGAGATAGAACCTGATGAAGTGCTTAATAACATTAATTTCAAATCTGGCAGCACATCGCTTGGGCTCTATTTCGCGTCACAAGTCGCATCACTTCACCAACAAGGGAGCAAGCGAGGAAGAATTTCCCTTGAAAACGGAGGTCAACTGGGAGGCGGCTTATTCCGAGTATTCCTCCCATAGAAGAAACGCTAGTGAGCAAATTTAGATTACCAGCGAGCCTCTTCACCACGAATTGTTAAGCTTGAGCCTCGATCGAAACTCACGTCTGAAATATAAAAACTTCCGATAGTGTCAGGGCTCGAACTCCCTTTTACACGAACATTTTCAATACTAATTCGATCAGCTTCGAAACCTGTATAGAATATTACGCCACCGTCATCAAGGATTGTCATGGCAGGCATATCATCGAAACGACGAAAGCCATCTATAGTCACATCAGCTTCAATAAAGTTAGACAACGGACCAAATCCCATAACGGTTGTAACCGCGTCCATGGCTTGAAAAGCCACTTGCTCCTCAGTGGTATCCTCGTCATCCTCTTCTAGTTTGTTTTCTGCCCCAGTGCTAGGCATCTCGTAACCGAACTGTGGCAAAAGTTCGCTACCTAACACAAAAGGTCCTTGCGCTTCTGCACTTTCTAACTCTGCATCGCTTAATGCAACGAACCCAGCAGGCAAATTAGCAAATTGTATTTCTGAAGATGTTTTAACTGATGGAACTACAGGTTTTACCATGGAAGGAACTGAAAAGCCCGCAACCGCATGAAACGGCGCCCACGCGATTGTTGTAAACGCAGCAACACGGCGCAATAGATCTTGGCGCTTCAAAGCACTCTCTAACTGATTATTGCTAATGTAACCGTTATCTAAAAGAATCTCGCCTAATCGCTTACCACTTCTACCCTGCTCTGTAAGCGCGAAATTAAGCTGAGACTCTGTAATAATGCCCTTATTGACAAGAACACGACCCAGTCTTGATTGCTGCACAGACTTGCCCATTGCCCACCACCTCTAAAATGTAAAAAACGCAAATTTGGATCACACTCAAAGCATGGTTCATCGATTAAAAACTAGCCACTCGTATTGGTAAGGGGATGTAACCCCTACGTAACGATATGAAATTTGGTGAACTAGAGCTCACTTTTATTTAAATAAGACGAAAGCTACAATTTCCGCTTCTTTAACAAAAACAATGCGAGCCCCGTATGAACTTAAAGTCCCTCGTTATTTTCGCAACAGCTTTGTTGTTAAGCACCACCCTAAACGCAGCGACAACAGCGATCATAAAGACAAGCCTCGGCGAAATGGAAGTTAAGCTTTATGATCAACAAGCCCCTATTACGACCAAAAACTTTATAGCGTATGTGAACAGCGGATTTTATAACGATACGATTTTTCACCGCGTAATACCGGGCTTTATGGTTCAAGGTGGCGGTTTTGAGAAGGGAATGGTTAAGAAACCAACAAATGCCCCGATCCAAAACGAAGCAAAACCCACCACACCAAACAAGCGTGGCACCCTATCAATGGCACGAACCAACGACCCAAATTCAGCAACGGCTCAGTTCTTTATCAACGTGGTAGACAATCATTTCCTCAATAAATCAAGCTCACAAGCTGGTTATGCCGTGTTCGGCGAGATTGTTCGTGGAATGGAAGTAGCTGATCAAATTAGCGCAACGAAAACTGGTAGACGTGGACCATACGGAGACGTGCCTGTCACCGACATCATCATTGAAGAAATACGCATCAACAAATAAGCACAAACATCTAACTATGCAACGCCCAACCGCTAACATTGAATGGAAAGATGGCATCCCTTATCACAAGGACTTCGATGATATTTACTTCAACGCTAACGATGGGCTAGCAGAAACTGAGTATGTCTTTATAGAGGCCAACCGCCTCAAAGAACGCCTGCGAAACGCAACGAACGATCAAGATACACTTAGAGTTTGTGAAACGGGGTTCGGCAGCGGACTTAACTTTATAGCCTCCTATGCGCTATGGAGATCACTTCCTGAACCCAAAAAACGCCTTGAATTTTCTAGCATAGAAGGGTTTCCACTTAGCATTAGTGACTTGAAGTTAGCGTCTAAAATCTGGCCTGAATTAGGCTTTGAATATAAAGAGCTGCTAAATCAATATCCAAGCCCTATTACTGGATTTCACTATTTAGAGTTTGAATCTGGAAGAGTCAGCCTAAAGTTATTTTTCGAAGAACTCAATAATGCACTCGATAAATATCAGTTTTTCAGCGACGTATGGTTTCTTGATGGATTTGCCCCCTCTAAAAATGAAGAAATGTGGAACAGCAAACTGTTCGATCATATGGCGCTTTATAGCAATCACCAAACGACAGTTTCTACATTTACCGCGGCAGGGTTTGTTCGAAGAAACCTTATAGATGCGGGATTCATCGTTTCCAAAATATCTGGTTTCAAACAAAAACGTGAAATGATTACTGCTTCGCGTCACTTAGAAAGCACCACGAAAACTCAGGCCTTGCCTGATCAAGCATGGCATATCAGCGAAAATTCATCCCCAAACATCAAGCATGGCCACGTACTCGTCATAGGCGCTGGGATAGCAGGACTCACCACCGCTATTACTCTAGCCCGCAAAGGCTTTAAAGCCACCATCATTGAGAAGCAAGAGGGCCCATTGCAAGGCGCTAGCGGTCAAAAACAGTTGATCATGTATGGAAAATTCCCTCAGCAATATACACCAGAAGCACGACTACTGATTCAAGCACAGCTCTACGCTCAAACCTTTTTCTCGAGAGAGCAACTCTCAAGCGGAAACAGATTTTGGCATACTTGCGGCGTTGTTCACCTAGCATGGAATGAAAAAGAACGAGCTAAACAGCAAAATGTTGTAGATCGCTTTGAACTGCCTGAGACATTCATGTATCAGGCCGATGCAAATAAACTCAAAGACCTGAGCGGACTAGATATTCAAGACAGCGGGCTAGTATTTCCACAAGCAGGTTGGTTAGACACAGAGGCATTTTCTAAACATGTACTAGAACATGACAACATTGAGCTAATCAATAAGCGTGAATATACACATCAGGATTGGGAGAGCGATGCGTTACTGAACTCGATGAATGCAGATGCAACGATAATATGTAATGCAGTTTCCTACCAAGATCTAGACATAAACTACCCACTACCAATAAAACCCCTAAGAGGGCAAACAACTCAGTTGTCATCCAAGTCATTCGCGACACCCAAAACAGTTCTATGTGGCGAGGGTTATCTCTGCCCTACATTACACGGCGAACTGCATATTGGTGCCAGTTACGACTTGAATAATTCAGAACCATTTGAATCAAGGGAAGATGATCACGCTAATATCGAAAAACTCGTGACTTGGCTCAAAGGATGGAGCGATCAAGCGACGTTGAATGAACAGGTTTCAGGCCGACATGCAGGTATTCGGACAACGTCAAACGACTACACTCCGATCGTTGGGAAACTACCTCGAACGAGTGCAATGAACAAGCAATATAGTTTTCTTACAAAAAACGCCAAACAAGAAACAATACAAGGCAGATACTACGATCACACATACTTAAACCTAGCTTACGGCTCGAAGGGACTCACCTACTCACCCTTAAGTGCAAGACTTCTTGTGGATACAATTTCTAGTTCAAGTATCGGACTTCCACACGAACAAGCAAAACAACTATCACCAGCGCGATTCTTAATAAAAAGCCTCAAGAAAGGTCATTTTTATTCAACTAATTAATAGGAAGTAGGTTTTCACCATCTGGAGAAAATGGCGTGATTCTGTAGCGGAAGGTACCGTCACCTGACGAGTGATCCTCCTTCCAAAGAACTAAAAATTTGTCTTCGCTATCAGCAATGACATCAATCGCATAATCGTCGCCTGGAGTGCCAAACTGATTGACCTTAATCAATTCAGGTCGTCCCTGTGCATTTATCGATGCGAAAAATACATCTCGCCCACCTTGCGAGCTCTGGTCTCCAAACACGCCAAGCGTTTCACCGATAGCGCCAATTCTTTCTGAGTCTTCTTTGCCGAAATAGACGGAATCTACACCTAAGTCGTCCTGACTCGTTGCGACAGAAAAAAGCTTTCTTACCTCGCTCGATTCTCCAATTACAAAATCATAGAAAAAGACGTCATTACTCAAAGACGGGGTTGCAGTTTGGTCATTATCAAATGATGATGTTACAAAAGCTCCAAAAAAACCTTCTTCATATTTCAAAGTACCACCAACAGAAAAACTTGACGGCTGAGGTAACTCGACAGTTTCAATATCTATATCTACAAAACCGTCATCATCTAAAGTCTTTGAAAAAATACCTGAGTCGCTCGTAAAAAAAGAATTCACTGAAGACCCATCAGCCAAGACAGCTATTGTCTCATTATCGAACGAATCACCAATAAACCGAGCGTAATCGATATCAAAATTTGCATCAAATTTATAAACAAACCCCTCATTTTGACCTTGTGACGGAATAATTGATGAACCATCTAAAGAGCGGCCTTGTGTATAACCTGATACGATCAATTCGTTTTGTTCAGTTACGTCAATATTCGTTATTAAATCATCCGACTCTGAACCATGCTGGGATTGATGTACAAGATTAACCCGACCATCTTCCTCAACTTCGAGAACCATCAATACAAAATCTTGGCCTCCCCACGCATCGCTGACAGCGTCAAAACGCCCCTCGACCTCCATAACAAGTGCTAAAGTCTCAGTCTGATTTGAGGTATCTAGCGTAACTAACTCCTTCAAGGCTAACACGCCGTTTAAAGAAGATATGCCGTAGAAGTCGTTAAAGTTTACTGATCGAGCCTCCCCCTTTTTATTAAGGCTATACAACCTGACACTTGACGAATTAGTTCGATCACCGCCCCCAAGATACACGTTTTGGTCTGCACCAATTACCACGAAATCGACAGGTTCTGAAGAATAAACCGCTTCAGTATTTATGAATGAATTCACAATAAACTCTACCTCTACCTGAGGCTCGGAATCTGCTACAGTGGCACCTTGAAATTCGATATAGAACCGAGGATCAGCTTCAGTGCTAGTAATGGTTGACTCAATCATTACAGAAACTTGCCCAAGTATCTCACCCTCTCCTATCTCAACTACCTGAGATGCTGGAGTAATCGAATAGTCAGTGGCAGACAACGTAGAGTTATCCTCGTTCACAGTAAAGGGAACTAACAACGTATTTTCTGCAGGCCTACTTAATTCAATAGAGAATGTCTTCGCATCCCCAGGCGTAGCAATAAAAGAAAGACTTTCCTGTTTAAGCCGTGGCTCATTATCAACAATATTTACCACCACTGAACGGTTTTCAAATTCTGAAACTATTGTCTGAGACGCTAATAAATCTAGTTTGAAGGTCTCGGGCGGCTCAATCACCAAATCGTCTATTAAGTACAAAACAAATCCACACGCTGTATCTCCAGGCTCAAATCTAACTTGCCCAGTAGAAGTCTCGAAATCAGAAAGTGGTGATGCCGGAGAATTTCCACTATCGTCTTCAGAAATAACATAATCAAAAACAAGCGGAATGGATACGGGTTCCGTTAATGTAAGTAACACTGCATTCGGATAGCTTAATCCGAAACCCTTATCAATTGAATTTTGTGGCAAAGAACCCAGCTGAGTACAAACTTGCTTCCCTCGAATATTTCTACCTTCAACCCCAGAGAAATTAGCGCCTCCCTCATCAAAACTACTGGAAGTCGCAAATGACTCGATAGATACAGGCCCTATAGTAAAAGGAAACCTAGTAATAAAGCTCTCGCTGCCGTCAGTTACTTCGAGCCAGTAATCACTATCAAGTGCGACGGGGCTATCCCCAACCGCCGGAATAGGTGTTCCCTGCAATCGAAAAGTATTCTTTTGTGTTCCCTCTTGCTTCACAACACTGAGGCTAATCGTGTTATTCCCCTCTGCATCTTCGGTAAGTTCTTCACTCATACCTGCTTCGGGGTTTTGAATATAACGAACGTTAAAACCGCCTTCACCACCCGCAATTTCGATCGGAATATCAATAGGTGAATACCAAGTCATCTCTGTGGGAAGAGCTTCTTCATTTACAATTCGTAAATCAGGCGTACTCAAATTTGTTTCGCACGCAGCTAGCACAAGAATAGAAATAACAACACACAGTTTTTGAACTAGATGTTTCAAAATACACGCACTCATGGCCAGAAAGGCTTATTATGAAAAACTTAAACGATGCAAATAGTATAAAAACAAAGAAGGGTTTGACAGAAGAGGCAATAAGAAACGCCCCTTACATCACAATAAAGATCAGTTTTGATTGAGTAATGCTAGAGCAGCAGCTTCATCCAGCACTTGCACATTAAGTTCAGTCGCTTTCTTTAGCTTAGAGCCCGCTTTCTCACCCGCGACCAAATAATCGGTTTTGCTTGAAACTGAACCACTCACTTTTGCTCCAACCGCAACGAGAAGAGCCTTTAAGTCATCACGACTATAGTTTGGCAAAGTTCCTGTCAGCACAACCGTCTTCCCAGCAAATACACTCTCTGAAGACTCCCGTACTTGCGTAGGCATCTGACACTCAACACCTTTTTCGAGCAGTCGCCGAACAAGAGAACGATTGTCTTGATTTGAGGTAAAAACCATAACATGGCGAGCAACTACTGGACCGATGTCATCTAAAGATTCCAATACATCTGGCGTCAGCGAGAAGAGCCCCATAACGTCATCCAACTCACGCGCAATGGTTGACGCGGTCGTTTCTCCCACTTCCCTTATCCCGAGCGCATAGATAAATCGGGATAATTCGATCTGCTTTGAGGACTCAATCGCTGAAATTAAGTTCTCAGCGCTTTTTTGCCCCATACGCTCCAACAGCACGAGGTTAGGAGTATTTAAATCAAAAATATCGATCGGCGATAGCACAAACTCTTTATCGACAAGCTGGTCAACCAATTTATCGCCCAAGCCATCAATATCAAATGCCTTTCGCGATACAAAGTGCTTAATTGATTCTTTGAGCTGCGCGGGACAAAGCATCGCGCCAGAACATCTGGCGATACTGCCTTCTTGCTCAATCTCTGACGAACAAACAGGGCAATGACTAGGCAGCTCGATATTTCTTCCGAAGGCTCCCGCACCTATTCGAGCGGCAACTTTAGGAATCACATCTCCCGCTCGCTGAATCGCAACACGATCGCCAATCTTGATCCCCAAACGTGCAACTTCATCCATATTATGAAGTGTCGCATTACTTACCGTCACACCACCCACAAAAACGGGGCTCAAACGCGCAACAGGTGTAATTGCTCCAGTTCGACCAACCTGGAACTCCACATCCTCTAAGGTTGTTTCTGCCCGTTCAGCTGGAAATTTATATGCAATAGCCCAACGTGGAGCTCTGGCTACAAACCCAAGAGTTTGCTGATCTGCCAGCTTATCCGCCTTAAAAACAATGCCATCGATTTCGTAATCAAGCTCAGATCTTAAGGCTGTAAGTTTCTGAACATAACTACCGATAGCTTCTGTCGAATCTAAACATTCGACCAATGGATTGATGACAAAACCTAAACGCCGCAAATCAGAAAGAGATTCACTATGAAGACGATATCGATCTGGCTCTGAGCTATATCCCACTGAGTAAGCATTCATCATCAGTTTTCGCTTAGCCGTAATGCGCGAGTCCAATTGCCTTAAACTTCCCGATGCAGCATTGCGTGGATTTACGAATACTTTTTCTTCACGCTTCTGAGCCTCAAGATTGAGCTCATCAAATACACTACGCGGCATAAAAATCTCACCGCGCACTTCCAACTCACTAGGAAGATCATCACCTGAAAGACGCAAAGGAATAGACGCGATTGTTTTAACGTTTGCAGTAATATCTTCACCTGTTTGACCATCACCACGCGTGGCGCCATAAGCCAAAACCCCGTCGATATACATCAGACTAACCGCAATACCATCCAGCTTCGGTTCGGCAAACAAAGAAACTTCACCATCTACTTTTTGACCAATGCGACTATAAAAATCCAACAAATCCTCGTTAGAAAAAGCATTATCGAGTGAAAGCATTGGAATACGATGAGCAATTTGCGAGAACTCACCAGAAGGTGCACTTCCCACACGTTGAGTAGGGGAATCTGATCTTTTTAGATCCGGATATTCTTCTTCGAGCGATCTGAGTCGTTGAAATAGCTGATCATATTCCTGATCGCTAATAGTCGGAGCGCTTTCTAAATAATAAAGACGATTATAGGTATTTAGAGATTCAGATAACTCTGCAATCTCATCTCGAATTTTATCGAATGACACGAAACAACCTTAAGGACGCATTTTGCACAACTGCTTGCGCTCAAACTCTCTAATTCTCTGCTTATAATGTTCAACAGTCTGCGAAGTCAATACGCTGCGATGCTCGTCCTTCAACTCACCTTGCAAATTATCTGCAAAGCACTTCGCCGTTTCATACATAAAGTCAAAAGCTTGCAAGTAATTCTTTGGTCCGGGAATACTCATAAAGAAGCTTACTCCCGGAGTGGATAAGGTCTCGAGCTTGTCTGGATCAAAATATCCAGGCTCAACAGCATTCGCGACGCTAAATTGAATAGGACTTAACAAGTCCTCTTCATGTCGATGAAAAATAGACATCTCGCCATGTTTCATACCACACGCTACAAGAAGTTTATTTACATCTGCGCCCGCAAAATTTTGACCTGGTTGCGCATCAACATTAATCACGATGACTTCATGATCGATTGCTGAATCTGATTCTACAGTTTCCTCTTTGGGCTTTGTTGTTGCATCAATCTTAGCTTTCGCTTGCTTAGGCTTGCTAGAAGAAGGTTTCTCAATCTCAGACTCATCCGATTCAATTGAAACTTTAGACTCAAATAAATCTGAATCGTCTTGCGCCGAAATAGACAGTAAATTCTGTTCATCAAGTTCACTCTCAACAGAATCCGCTCCTGCAGATACAACTCGAACACCGCCTCCAGGAAGCTCAGGATTAAAATCATCATCAAGGGGGGAAGAATCTATTTGCCCACCTAAATCTCGGGACATTTTAAGAGAGTCTTGCTTTGCGAGACGCATTCTACGAAGACCATCGATCAAAATCCCTAAGATAATGACGACACCAACTACAATTAACCACTCTCTAAGGCTCATTAAGAACTCATTCCACGTATAGATAATCTGAGAACATAAAGGCTAGGATAGCCTTTTTATCAAGGCATATAGTAGCTAGAAAACAACAAGGAGACCAACGCTCAAGATTAAACCTAAATTAACTGTTGGATAGCCTTTTAAGCGTCGACTAACTGAGCAGCCGCATCAATATCCACGGACACCAATCGAGAGACTCCAGGCTCGTGCATAGTAACCCCAATAAGCTGGTCAGCCATCTCCATAGAAACCTTATTATGCGATATATATATGAACTGAACGGTATCGGACATTTCTTTGACAAGTCGAGCAAAACGCCCAACATTCGCATCATCTAAAGGCGCATCTACTTCATCCAACATACAGAATGGCGCCGGATTAAGTTTGAAAATAGAAAAAATCAATGCAAGGGCTGTCAAAGCTTTCTCACCGCCAGAAAGGAGATGTATCGTTGAATTATTTTTTCCTGGAGGCCTAGCAATAATACTCACCCCTGTCTCAAGCAAATCCCAATCGGTCAGCTCAAGTTTGGCGCTGCCACCCCCAAATATCTTTGGAAACAAATTCTGCAAACCTGCATTGACGCGATCATAAGTTTCCTTAAACCTATGCCTTGTTTCTTTATCGATTTTTCGAATAGCTTGCGTCAACACATCTAAGGCATCAATTAACTCATCATTCTGCTCATCAAGATACGTCTTTCGCTCTAGCTGCGTCTCATACTCCTCGACAGCAGCCAAGTTAATCGCTCCCAAACGAGCGATCTTTTGTCCAATTGACTCCAAATCTTTCACCAACGCATCTTGCTGAACATCCTCATCAGCTAGCGCTGAAACAAGCTTTTCAAACACAAAACCCTGCTCCAGCACATTTTGGAAACATTGATCTTGCTCTAAAGCAAATGCTTGAATCCTCAAACGCACCCGCTCTAGCTTTTCTCGAACATGCAGCAAGTCTGTCTCAGAGCGCTCCCTTGCCTGTTCCAAATCACGCAATTGACCTTGGAACGCCTCGTGCTCTGTTCGCACCTGCCCAAGCCGCTTCTGATCACGCTCATGAGCGACTAATTCATCCTGCAAGCGGGACTCTAAACCCTCAATCAAATCTTCATCGCCAGGCTCGAAATCAATATTTAAGACCGCCTCGTTAAACCTCTCAATCTCAACTACTTGCCCATCAAGAGTTTGATTTAGCAACTCTAAGCGATTTCGAAAACCTTGCTGATCAGACCGCAACCTCATTAACACTGAAGCTAAATCCTGAACCTGCGCTCGCGACTCAGATATCGCATTTTTCAAACGCTCTTTGTCACCTTCTCCAAGCTCTCTTTTTTCAGATGCGCTCTCCAAAACCTCAGATAATATTGACAACTCTTGCTCACACGCTTCAATTTGCTCAGAACTTTGGGCAAAACGCTCTCTTTCAGAATTCAAATCATCATCTATCCGAGCTATACGCAACTGAAGTTGCTCACGCTTGATTTTCGCCCCCCGCTCATCAGCAACTAATTGCGCGTGACGCTTAAGAGCACTCTGCTCTATTGCCCGAGCATCGACTAACGAAGTTTTAGCCGCAGCCAAATCATTCAGATTAGCCTGAAGCCCCGCCTCCAATCTAGCCACGTCATCATCTGCAATACTCAGCTCATCAACCAAGCTATCTATTCGTTTTTGACGAACGACAACACCATCATCAATTCCACTCAAGGCAAGATATTGAACACTATCCCGACCTATCAATACACCTTCAGTGGTCACGAATTCTTGACCAAGTTCTAGCTGAGAACGAGTAGAAAAGGCTTCGCTAGAATTCGCAGCACAAATATAACGATTCAAAAACGGAATCAACGCAGAACACCCTTCGACTTTTTCTGCCAAAGAGCCATCGTTAACTTGATAGCTTGCCTGCTCATTCGAAAATAAAGCGAAAGTATTATCAGAGCGATCTAAGAGATAGCCGGCCATTTTTTCATCGTTAGATAAATAGGCGTATAGCCGATCCCCAAGCAAACCCTCAATGACAGGCGCCCATACTGGCTCGACCTGAATTGATTCTATTAAGGTTTCAAGCTCGCCTTTAGCCTTAGCATGCAGATCAGTTAGACCTGCGCCAACATTACCTTTAGATACTACATCGCGCTGAATCGTTTCTAATGAAACCAATTCTGCCTGCTTCTGGGCAATTTCACTTTTTCGTTCTGCAGTCGCTTCACGACTTTCTTGAACAACGGCCTCAAGCCTTTCAACATCTTCTTGCCTAGCGAGAACGCTTGATTCAGATTCTTCCAAAACGCACGTCAACTCAGCTAACTCTTCACCCACACCTTGATAGCCCAACACATCCAATTCTTCTGAAAGGCGATTTTTGTCATCATCAAGTGAAGCAACGCGTTCCTTTGCTTGATCTGCTTCGCGCTGGAAACGCGACAAGTTCGACTTCGCATCCTCCACACTATGTCGCGCATCCGTGTAAGCTTCTTGCATTTGCTGATTAAGATCTAACCAAGAGGCGTACGCCATCTCAGATTCTTCAAGCTTTAATTCAGCCGCCTCTTGCTGCTCAATCACGATCTCCATTTCGGGCTCTATCTCAGCGATACTTTCGGAAACAAGCTCTCTTTCTTCCAACCCTTGCCGCAAGCGATCTTCAGCAAGACGTATCTGCTCAGTAAGACGAATGCGTTCAGACTCAGCTCGTTGCAGACGCTGACTCTCAAATTTCAACTCTTGCTCGATCTTTGCGATCTCGGCGCCAGATTGATAGTAACGAGCCTGCACCGATTGCATCGCTTCGGCAGACTCTTCTATATTCGAACGCAACACCTCAATTTTTGATTGCCCAGTTGCCTTATCAAGCACCAAGCTTTCGACCGTCGACTCACAACGAGCCGACTTAATCTCCAACTCCTGTTTTTGCTCATCCAAACCTAGCCACTGCAAAGCAGATATTTTTGCCTTCAGCGCACGTTCATTTGCCTTGAACCCTTTGTATCGTTCAGCAGCATTCGCTTGACGGTTGAGTGTTGCGAGTTGCTTAGACAACTCCTCTCGAATATCCGTTAGTCGATCCAAATTTTCAGTGGTCCGGCGCATTCGATTTTCGGTTTCTCGCCGCCTTTCCTTGTACTTGGAGATACCTGCAGCTTCTTCTAGATAAACGCGCAACTCTTCGGGCTTACTCTCGATCAAGCGGGAGATCATTCCCTGTTCAATAATGGCATAACTTCTAGGCCCCATGCCTGTACCGAGAAAGATATCCGTTACATCTCGACGACGACACTTTGCGCCATTTAGGTAGTATTGAGATACACCCTCTCTCGTGACCTGACGCTTGATAGAGATTTCAGTAAATGCTGCATGCTCACCAACCAACTGCCCTTCACTATTGTCAAATAGCAACTCAATAGAGGCCTTTCCTACCGGCTGACGATGTGTGGAACCATTAAAAATAACATCTGTCATCGACTCGCCACGTAAGTGCTTAGCCGAACTCTCGCCCATTACCCAGCGAACAGCATCAATAACGTTAGATTTCCCACAACCGTTTGGACCAACGATTGCGGTCATGTTTGTAGGAAAAGGAACAACCGTCGAATCAACAAAAGACTTGAAGCCGACCAGCTTGATTGACTTGAGGCGCATTAAAAAAGCGTATCCAGAATATTATTCGTTATTAGTTGCAACATGTTCCGAAATTACGCAGCGTCTTGCAAGCTATCAAATCGATACGCCAGTTTTTTAACACTCGCAATATAAAAAAGCGGATGCATGTCGCCGCTTTTTTGACACTCAAACTATCACAATAACGATAACTTACTGATATAAATATAAAATTTCTTTATGGCACGCGCCTCGCTTAACAGCCCTGATCAAACCCAAAACAGAAGTTTAAAGGCAGTTTTATGGACGGCAACGAAAAAGCAGCAGAACCAATCGATTTTAATCGTGCAAGAGTCGCATCCACATATAAAGACCTAAGTCGCCAAATCGTCGATACCAATGATGTAGTCACGCGCGCAATCAGACGCCTACAAACTACCTTAGATATTGCGAGCATTGTCGATATCTTTTACGACGAACTTAGCAATCTAATGGACGTTGGCCAGCTTAGATATCAAGCACCTAACGAAAACACATACTGCCTGGGTGAAAATCCGGGGGCACACAACTGCCAATTCAATCTGATTATTGAGAATACTCGCCTCGGAAAACTAAGCGTATGCAGAAAGAAACGTTATTCTGATGATGAAATTTCAATTATCGAGTTCATGGCAAGCACAGTAGTGTTCCCGTTAAAGAATGCTTTGATGTATCAGGAAGCCATCAATGCAGCGCTTTTCGACCAATTGACTGGGCTAGGTAACAAACGTGCTCTAAATAGTAGCTTGCACAGAGAAGCTGAAAGAGCCATACGTAAGCAACAAGAACTGTCTGCCATTATGATCGATATCGATCACTTTAAACTCATTAATGACACATATGGCCACTCTGCAGGCGACGAAATACTTCAGCAATTCGCAACACTAATTACAGAGAACTTTCGTAAAACTGATCTTAGTTTCCGATATGGCGGGGAAGAGTTTTTACTATTACTCGATGACAGCTCCGCGAACAACGCAGCCCTTACAGCAGAACGACTCAGACAGATCATAGAGGCTCACAATTTTAGTGTTGCTAACAAGACAATCAAACTCACAGCTAGCTTCGGCTGTACGAGCTTCGACCATAAAGAAACACTAAAGAGTTTTGTAACGCGCGCAGACAAAGCGCTATATACCGCTAAGAAGATGGGACGCAATACCGTTCAGATCAACGAACTCACAACCCAGCAAGATCTATACAAGCAATCAGCAAAAGAAGCCTAGCAAAGGCTTCTTTTGCTTAACGACGACGAGGTGATTTAGAATTAAACGCTCGTCGTTGACGACGCTGATCATCTTGACGCACCTTTGGATCTTTCGCTTTAACACGAATAGAAGGCAGATTGACAAGAGAACGAAGGTCGTTAATTTCCTTGTTGTTTAACTCTTCCCAAGCACCAACTTTCAATCGGCTAGGCAAGAAAATACAGCCATAACGAACACGCTTCAAACGACTAACCTGAACACCCTGAGATTCCCAAAGGCGCCTAACTTCGCGATTACGACCTTCCATCAGCGCGACATGAAACCACTGATTTGTTGAGTCTCCGCCTGCTGACTGTATATCCGTAAATCTCGCAATACCATCTTCAAGCAGTACACCTTCGTTAAGACGAGCGATCATCTCATCATCGACCTGCCCATGAATCCGTACTGCGTATTCACGATCAACACCATAAGACGGATGCATTAGCCTGTTTGCAAGCTCACCGTCAGTAGTAAGGATAAGCAAGCCGCTCGTGTTGATATCAAGACGACCAACGGAAATCCATCGCTGATTTCTCAAGCGTGGTAAATTCTGAAAAACAGTCGGACGCCCCTCGGGATCAGAACGTGAGCATATAACACCCTCAGGCTTGCTATAAACAATCACCCGCTGATCAGATGCAGTCTCAACATTAAGCTTAACTGGCTTACCATCTACTCTGACGGCATCAGAAGGGATAAGACGAGCACCCAAAGTCACCGTCTCACCATTAACGCTCACTCTACCCTGCGCAATCCATCGTTCGATTTCACGACGTGACCCCAAACCTGCTTGCGCAAGGACTTTCTGAATTCGTTCGCCTGAAGGCTCAGACATTCAATACTCCCAATTAAAATTAAGAAGACTGTGTAAGGCTAGCTTTCACAATCTCAGCCTTTAAATCTTCATAAGTGTGCACAGCAGGGAATTGAGGAAACTCATCAATTACGTTTTGAGGAGACTTAAATAAAATACCGGCCTCAGCCTGCTTGAGCATTGTCGTATCATTATAGGAGTCACCCGCAGCAATCACACGATAATTTAATAACTGAAATGCGCGAACGGACTGACGCTTAGGATCTTTCTGACGCAATAGGTAATCCGTAATCTTACCTTCTTCATTCACCTCTAACTTATGGCAGAACAGCGTTGGAAAACCAAGCTTAGCCATAAACGGCATACCAAACTCGTAAAACGTGTCGGATAGGATAATCAATTGAAAACGTTGATTTAGCCATTCAACAAACTCTTTCGCGCCAGGCAAAGGATCAAGCGTATCGATGACTTCTTGAATCTCCTTAAGACCATAACCATGCTCATCTAATATACGAAGACGCTGCTGCATAAGCACATCGTAGTCGGGAATATCTCGCGTCGTTGCTTTTAACTCTTCAATTCCTGTTTTTTCAGCAAAGGCAATCCAAATTTCTGGGATCAATACCCCTTCAAGATCAAGACAAACTAATTCCACGGTTTAATACTCCGACTTATTCTTCATAAAAATTTGCGCGCCATTCTAACGAAAAGGCCTGCGCTTGCATATTGATAAATGATCGATAAAATCCAACGCTTTATAACTTTCCTGTAGGACAAGCCAACATGGGCATAGATTTCAGCAAACCAAAAACAGTTACTCCCGAAGCAATTGCTGAACTTAACGCTGAACTCGCAGAAATGTCGCCTCGCGCGATCTTAAAATTTGCGCTTTCAAACTTCAGCAACGCGGCGATCTCTTTCAGCGGCGCGGAGGATGTTGCACTCATTGAGCTGTCTCACAAATTGACTGATGACCTTAAGGTGTTCAGCCTTGATACAGGTCGCCTGCATCCAGAGACCTATCGCTTCATCGATCAAGTGCGAAAGCATTATGGCATCGATATTGAACTCATGGCACCGAATCAAGATAAACTAGAAGCATTCGTAAAAGAAAAAGGCCTGTTTAGTTTTTACGAAGATGGGCACAAAGAATGTTGTTCTATTCGAAAGGTTCGTCCACTGCGTAGAAAACTTGCCACCTTAGATGCATGGATCACAGGTCAACGAAAAGATCAGAGCCCTGGCACGCGATCAGAAGTTGCCGTAGTTGAACTAGATAACGCCAATGCCAAAGAAGGAGGAATTCTAGTTAAGTTCAATCCTTTAGCGAATTGGTCATCAAAAGAAGTGTGGGATTATTTAAGAATGAGTGAAGTGCCAACTAATGAACTTCATCATAAAGGCTTTATTAGTATTGGCTGTGAGCCTTGCACACGCCCTGTACTTCCCAACCAACACGAAAGAGAAGGTCGTTGGTGGTGGGAAGAAGAAACTCAAAAGGAATGCGGCCTACACATTAAGTAAACCGCCCTTTTCGAACGCTAAGTTGAATATCGAGGGATCTCAATTCCCTCGAACACCTTACCAACATCCTCACGATGAGCATGACTATAGAATGCCTCGTCAACTAAATCGCGCGTCAGATGCGGCGCAAACTCCGCCAAAAACTCATACATAAACCCACGCATAAAAGTCCCTTTGCGCAACGCAATGCTTGTTACGGCATCTGGGAATAAATCCGTGGCTGGAATCGCCACCAAATCTGAGTCTCTAACAGGATCAAATGCCATGGACGCAATAATGCCAACGCCCAAACCGAGCCGCACGTAGGTTTTGATAACATCCGCATCAGAAGCGGTAAACACCACATTCGGCTCTAAACCGGCCGCTGCGAATGCCTGATCCAACTTCTCTCTACCAGTAAAACCAAGCACATAGGTAACGATTGGATGCTGCGCTAGTTTCTCAAGCGTCAGTGTCGACTCAGAGAGCAAAGGATGATCTTTAGGCAATACAACGACGCGATTCCATCGATAGCATGGCATCATAATCAAATCAGAATGTTGGCTAAGTGCTTCCGTTGCGATCGCACAATCAACCGCACCGTCAGAGCACATTTCAGAAATCTGCGCTGGAGTACCTTGATGCATATGTAATGAAACATCAGGATAACGCTTCATAAACCTGCTTATAATGGGTGGCAATACGTATCTAGCCTGAGTATGAGTCGTCGCAACGGTTAACTCACCTGTGCGGTTGTCATTAAATTCGTTTGCAATCTTCTTTATATTTTCAACATGCGACAAAATATCACCCGCAACCGCCAAAATTTTCTCGCCGGCCGGCGTTATTCGCGTTAGGTGCTTACCGCTTCTTGAAAATACCTCTACGCCCAATTCATCCTCGAGCAAACGAATCTGCTTACTAATCCCTGGTTGTGACGTAAATAAACTCTGCGCTGTTGCCGAGACATTTAGATCATGATGGGCAACTTCCCAAATATATCTCAACTGCTGTAGCTTCATTTTTTCATCCCTTGATAAAACATTCGATTATAAAGCTATAAGTAATTATTATTTTGAAGAATAAAAACATCCTATATATTACTCATTCACTTAAGCTCTATCAGACCGCTAACAATATAGACTAAAAAATATGGAATTTGTGGCCTTAGCCGATTTTTTGCAATATGTTCTGGCTGGAGCCGGTGTCGGATTCCTCGTTGGCCTTACGGGCGTCGGTGGCGGATCACTCATGACACCCCTGCTCATTCTCTTCAATTACCCACCGCATATCGCGATTGGAACTGATTTATTCTATGCCGCCGGCACCAAAGCGGGTGGCATTATTGCGCATGCGAAACAACAAACCATTAATTGGCGTGTTGTCTTTACGCTTGGAGCCGGGAGCATACCCGCCTCCATCATCACGATCTTTGTTCTTAAATACGTCTTTGGCGACATCGAAAAATATCAACACATATTATTAACCTCGCTGGGCATTATGTTGATGTTCACCGCAGTCATTATTCTGATCAAAGACAGAATACTTAAATCAACCTCATTGAGCGCAGGACAATCTGCATGGGTTGAAAAGCATAAAACCATACTAACGGTTTCAATGGGCGTATTTTTAGGCGTGTGCGTCACCCTTTCTTCTGTGGGCGCCGGAGCATTTGGCGCGGCCATATTAATGATTTTGTATCCACGTATGAGCCCGGTAACCATTATTGGTACCGATATCGCTCATGCCGTCCCGCTCACACTTATAGCCGGCCTTGGCCACATGCAATTAGGCCACATCGATTTCGTACTTCTCGCGTCATTGCTTTGCGGATCAATCCCGGCGATATTCTGGGGGTCTAAATACAGCAAACGTGTACCAGGCAACATCTTGCAGCCAATTCTTGCAATGTTATTGCTGGGTATCGGAATGAAATACGCGTTCTTTTAAGTCTCTCTCATGAACGGTGATTAAGTTTACTTTTTGAGACAATGCCATAGGATATAGTTTCGCAGTATTTGTCACGTTTTCTGAGAGTTAAAACATAGCCAAAATGCTACTCACAACTAAATTCCTTGCTCCCGCATTTAATCCTAAGAGTGTCTCACGTCCTAGATTGTTAGACCGTCTTATTTCTCGATCCGCAAGAAAATTAGTACTTGTATCTGCTCCTGCTGGATACGGCAAAACAACCCTGATTTTACAGTGGCTGCACCAGCAAGACCGCCGTGTTAGTTGGCTCTCAATAGATGAACACGACAATAATGCCCAGAGATTCTGGCAATATGTAATCGGCAGTATTGCGACCGCAATTGATAATTTCGGTGAAGAAGCCAATCAATTAATTTCTGAGCATCAACCAAGCGAAGCCGTTGTAACCTCTCTCGTTAACGAGTTAACAACTTGGTCTATGGCCGGTAACGAATTGTCTGTAGTTCTCGACGACTTTCATAATATTACCGACCCAGAAATCTTGCGCAGCCTTGCTTACTTAGTTGACTTCATTCCACCTAATGTAGAAATCATTCTTACATCTCGGTTTGAACCTGCATTGCCGATATCTCGCTGGAGCGTCAAAAATTGGGTAGACGCAATATACGCCTCTGATCTCGTATTCAGCTATGACGAGTCAAAAGCTTTTTTCAAAGACTACATGTCACTTGCATTTACCGACAAACAAATCCAAGACATATTTCAACGGACAGAAGGCTGGATTGCAGCAATGCAGCTGACAGCCTTGTCTGCATCAGGTAAGCCAGATAACGAACAAGCCTATATTAGCACGAAGAAATTACTGGCTGACGAACGTCATTTTTCAGATTATGTGTTAAGTGAAATTCTTGGGTTGCAGCCTGAAGAGACCCAAAGCTTTTTACTAGACTCCTCTTGCTTACTGCGCTTAAACGCTGAGCTATGCGACTACATCCGAGGGACGAAAAATAGTCGAGAAATACTGCAAGAACTCGAACAAAAAAATCTTTTCCTGATCCCGCTAGATAGCCAAGGTGAGTGGTTTCGCTACCACGAGATGTTTAGAGACTCACTACTCAAACGATTACGAAAGAACCAAAAAGCACATCTAATTGAGCTACAAACTCGCGCTATAGACTGGCTCATCGAGCATAACCAACCACATGAAGCCATCGAACAAGCTGTGCTTCTTCAAGAGTGGGAACTACTAGCAAGACTACTTGAAAGCAACGGCAACAATTTAATTCATGAAGGGCATCATCTGCCGATGCTCGAATGGATAGCTGCCATTCCAGAGCAACTCAAATCTCGCTCACCCAGAATTCTTCTATTGCGAATTTGGGCCCTATTTTTCAGTAATAAAATCGAGGTCATCCAACCTCTGCTTGATGAATTAGAAGCATTAATCGATCAACAGCGTCTAGCAAACATAGAGACCAGTACTGACGAGCTTGTTGATCTGCATAGCGAAATCTCATTAATTCGCTCTTATATCGCCCGTTCGCAATCAGATCTACGTGGCGCTAGTCAGCTGACTAAGCAGGTATTAGAGGAATTAGACAGCACTAATATGCCACTCAAATCAGTGACATACTATGGCATTGGCTTAGACAGCTTCACGGTGGGTGATTTAGAGTCTGCTGAGACAGCTTTAAAAGCAGCTATAGAGCACGGCAAGCGAGAAAAGAAATACACGACCGTGCTTTCTAGTAGCGGTTTACTTGGTTGGATCTACTACTACCAAGGCAAACTTGATGCGGCGCTTGAAACGGGAATGCAGAATCAACACTGGATAGATAGCTTCCACGATCCATCACAACCAAGAATTTTATCGTGCTGGCAAAACAGTATTCTGGCGATGATCTACCTCGAACGAGGTGAGATTACTATTTCGTCGGCCTACATTAACCCCTTGCTGAAGCACATCAATATCGGAACAGAGCCCGGCCTGCATATATTAATTCAATACACGCAAGCTAATGTATTGTTTTCGAAAGGCGAGTTTATCGAAGCGATAGAACGCCTAGATGATGCCATCAACGTCTATGAACACAAAAAAGACGCGATGATGTATACGCCCCCGAGTTTAAGAGCGATGAAAGCGCGTTGCCTTGTCGCCATAAATAATCTTGAAGGTGCCAACGTCGTGCTGAAATCTATCGACGCAGAGGCGATCAACGAGCTGCCCCTAAATTTTGAAGATATCAATCTAAGCAAAGCGCGCTTATATCTGAAACAAAAGCACAGTGCCCTTGCGCTAGAAATATGCGAGCGTATCGCAATCCAAGCGAGAGACCTAAATCATACTTATCATTTAATCCAAGCACTGCTTATCAAAGCATTATGCCTGTTCAAATCAAAACACAATGATGAAGCAGCAGAAGCTATTACCGAAGCGCTCACGCTTGCAGGACGGGAAGGAATGACTCGTGTCTTTGTACACGAGGATGAAGACACTCCGAATGTCCTTGCGCTATGTAAACCCGCCAATATTCCCGATGCCTATCTGAAAAAGCTCAGTGAAGAACTGGGCGTAAAAGCCGCGCAAACAAGTGGTCAGACACAGCTTCCGGGTGCAGCGGCGTTAGAAGGAAATCTTAAACTGCTCGAACCCTTAAGTCAGCGCGAGCTAGAAGTGATCAGATTGATAGACCAAGGCTTAGCAAATAAAGAAATTGCACAAAAATTATCACTCGCACCAGCGACAGTAAAAGCCCACATTCGAAACATCTACGGAAAGATTGGTGCAAAAAGCCGCACAGAGGCACTTTCAAAAGCCCGTCAACTAGAAGTTATTTAGGGAAAAGTCTTTAAAATCATCTAAAAGTGAGAAAAAAATCACACTTTTACGGCTTTTCACAAAGGGACTACTCCCTTAGGACGATTAAATTACGCCCCCTACGCCCCTAATATTAAACCCATCGAAACACATTGTGTTGAGGCGAGAATTCAGGCCTTTCTCCTCAACCAGCATTTCCGATCAGGGCATATTGCCCTACATTGCAGCGGTAGTTAGTAAGTTCGGCACTAACTACCGCTTTTTTTTGCCTTTTTTATGCTCAGTTAGACGCTAAGAACAAGCTAGCCAAAATGCGTTACTGTTTGTTGACTAATGGCAATTAACTCACCTTTATCGTTCGCCACTTTTGCTCGTGCATAGGCATAACCGTCTTGCGAATCCACAATATCGGCCTTGTAACCAATATACTCATCTCCACGGGGTGCTTGGTATGGCTGAATGAATTCGACCGTCCAACTAAGAGAACTCGCCATGCATAGCTTTTTCATCATAGGCAGGGTTGTTGGGGGCCACGCATCAATCAAACCTAATAAATGCGCTTCACTCACGGATTCTGGCTCTTCAGAAAAACGAACATAGCCTTCGAGAGAGGTTTCATCTGAGCCCGCGAATGGAAATTTAGTCAAATACCTAAAATCAAAGTGCTTTGTAAATTCGGGAATCATGTCTTTGATATACGGAAGCTTCTGTGTCTGATCAACACCCCCTGTCAACACTAAAGGCTCTGCGGCGACATGAATTGCAGACTCTCTTGAGGCACCAAAGCTCCCTTGAATAAGGACCTTCACCTGACCATCCTGCACGCCTTTTCCAACGACATGCGACACGCTCTTACCTTCACGCAGAACTTCGGCAGAAACCTCTAGCGGACTGCTATCAACTGGTCCAACAAATGAAATTTGCAAACACCTCACCGGCACAGGTTGTGACAATTGCTTGCGCATTGATTCAAAGACCAATGCCGCAACGATTCCGCCGAACCCAGCTCTTCCTTGCATCCAATCTGGAATCAACTCTACAACGCTAGGTTCTTTATTTATCTGCGCCAAATACTTATCAAAATTCACCGACATACCTCTTATGGTTTCTTGACAGAGAAACGCATCTTAAACACTTATACCTAGCGCGCAAATATACGCACTGAAAAAGCCCGTTTCATAAATGGACTAAGTCAGAAAGTGGCACATATTTAGTGAACGACAATAACGCCGGAATGCAGAATTTATGTACGACCACCACTTAGTAACTAAAATCGTGGATATAGGAGAAACACTCCATAGCGCCGGTTGCCCGCCCTACAAGCTTGAAAAGTATGTTGACCACTACGCGAGGAATAGGGGCATTGCAGTTACCATAATGGCATATGCGAACTTCATTAATTTTCAATTTCATGATGAAACGAATAGCGTCATCATGAAACGTCTAAAAACTCCGACTCTCGAGTTCACGCTCCTTGCACAAACAATAAACCGGATTGTGCGCGATGATGAATCCATTCCAATTGACAGCAAACCGCCCGGCAGATTTATGGAGTTTTTGTCGTGCGTACTTGTACCACCTGCCTACCTGTTACTCGTTGGTAGCTCTTTAGAAGCACTAGCATTCAGCCCTCTTTTTGGCATAGTTGTATGGCTGTGCATGCAAGAGCTAACAGGCAGGCGCGCCGTCGCCATTGAGTTTTTCTCAACATTTTTCGTCGCAATCATCGCCGAGTATCTTAACTCTATTGGCTTTCATATCTCGGTCTGGACGATGGGTATCGCGGCTGTTCTGCTGCTTGTACCAAGCCTCTCGATATCCAACGCTTTAGAATGCTTCGCTTTCAACGATCTTGTATCGGGGATGAGCTTTTTAGGGCAAGCCATCTTGTCCGTCATTAAACTCTTCTTCGGCATATTTATCGGCATTAGTTTTTGCGATGCTCTGCTTAATACGAGTGCGGTGCCCTACACCAACGAATTACCTTTTTATAGCTCCGCCATCGGCGCAGTATTACTGGCAACAAGCATAGGTATTCTCTTTAACATTCGACCTAAAGATATTTGGCGAGGTGTTCCAGCAATCGCCCTAGGCACGTGGGGTCCCACTCTATTCAGCTTCGATCATGGCTGGGTCGCAGCAACATGGATCACTGCCACATTGATCACCTTGTATTCGACATAGGTGGCGAAGAACTTAAAACTCATTGGAAATATATACATGGTCCAGGGCATCATTTTGATGGTACCTGGCAGCCGTATATTAGTGAGCGCTGGGCAAAACTTTTATGAGGCGACAGTACTGCCGATACCAAGTGTTGGTGAGTCGGCAGCCCTCATATTTTCAGCAATTGTGGTGGGCCAAATTACTGCTCATGCAATTTATGCGCAAAAGATTGAACGGTAGACAATTGCTTAAACTAAGAACCCAGCTGACGACGATAAGGTGGCAAAGCATCAAGCAACAAGCTGCCGTAACGCTTGGTGATTAATCGTTGATCGAGAATCGTAATTTGCCCTGAATCTTGCTCTGTTCTGATCAAACGGCCACATGCCTGAATCAGTCGCAAACTTGCTTCAGGAACAGAGATCTCCATAAAGGGATTACGCCCCTGACTTTCAATCCACTCAGCAATCGCTTGCTCTAAAGGATCATTCGGCACAGCAAACGGCACTTTGGCAATAACAACATGCGTCAGATACTTACCTGGCAAATCGATACCCTCGGCAAGTGACGCCAGACCAAACAAAATACTGCGCTTACCCTGATCTATTTTTTTCTTATGCAGCTGAATCAATTCCTGCTTACCCATATCGTCTTGGGTCAACATATCTTCACGCAAGTCACGATCGACTCCGTAAAACACGTCATTCATCTGCTTGCGCGAACTGAACAACACAAGCACTGCTTTATGATCTTCGATCCAATCTTCAAGATCATCGATCAACTCTTGCGTATGCGCCTGTGCTTGATTCGGTAATGAACGCATCGGCGGTACTCTTAATAGACCCGCTTGCTGAAAATCAAATGGACTTGGTACGCGATGATACACCGAGCCTTCAGGAAGCCCTGCCTTGTGTCGTAAATGATCAAACTTTCCGAGTGCAGTGAGTGTTGCAGAAGTCAACACGGCGCCGTAAGCACGCTTCCAAAGCGCAATATTTAACAAGCCGCCTGCACTCAGTGGGCTGCCAAACAAATAGATGTCTGAACCATTTTCATAGTCACGCAAGGTCGCCCATCGCGCATCTGGCTGATCATCGGGCTTAGAATCTTTTGAATAGAACTGCCACAAAGCATAGTGCCCATCGGCACGGTTAAAGTGCGAACCGATCACTGGGTACCATTGCTCTGCCTCTTCTTTATTCAAACCACAGTCAGATTTCTCGTCCACACTACGATTTAGTTCAGCACGAATCTCATCGAGATAACGACATAGCGATGCAAAATCTAGTTTGATGTTATAGGCCTGTTCTTTCACCTCATTGGGTAATATTCCATCTGTAAACCGATATCGACTTTCTGATGCGCCCTCTTCCTGATCCCAATCTAAACCTTCCGCCAAGTTCATATAAAAGGCATCAATCTTTTGCTGCAGAGTAATGCTCAAGGGAGAAATCTGTTCGATATTAGAAGCAACAAAATGACCGGCTTGAATGGCTGGCAGCATCTCTGCCAAAGATTTACTCAAACTCTTCAACCAAGACTGCGATGCTTTTAAACCACTTGTCACCATAAAGTGCCCAAGCGCTTTATCGGGTAGATGGTGCGCCTCATCAAACACATAAATACTTTGCTCAGGCGCTGGCAATATAACACCGCCGCCTAAGGCTAAATCTGATAGCAATAAATCATGATTAGCGATGAGAACATCCGCTTCGTCCCAACGATTTCGCGCTTCGTAGTAAGGGCAACTACTAAAATAGCTGCAACGTCTGTTAGAGCATTGCTGATTATCTGCGGTCAGCATCGACCAAGCACGCGAGTCGATCTGCTCTTCAAGCGTGTCTCGATCACCGTCCCATGCACCTGAGGCATAACGGCTAAAAAATCCCTGTAACTGCTCTTCTGATAATTCCTCGTCATTGCCCTGATCAAGCAAGAAAAGCGGGATAGTGGCATCGTTTGGATCGGCCGAGAACGACTCAATGCGTTGCTCTAGTTTGCTCAAGCACACATAGCGACCTCTACCCTTTGCTAAAGCATACGAAAAATCGATCCCAGAGTGTTTGGCGAGTTCAGGCAAATCTTTACTCAAAATTTGATCTTGAAGCGCTGTCGTTGCCGTAGATACAACGAGTTTTTTACCGAGTTCAATCGCGATAGGCAGAGTTGCCATGCAATAGCCAAGTGTTTTTCCAGTACCGGTGCCAGCTTCAACGACGCAAGTGGTCGGCGCGCTATTTCTTAAGCCTTCGGCATTACTTTTAATTGAGCCCAAATACTTAGCGATTTCAGCGATCATCAATCGCTGGCCATAGCGCGGACGAAAACCATCTCGGCCGGTGAACTTGCTATAACTGGATTGAATTAAGGCTTTTTGTTCTTGGCTTAACATACAACGGGGTCTTCAACGGTGCCTGTAGAGAAAAAAGAAAACTTGAATAACTCGGACACAAGTATAGAAATGCTGAGGCAGCAGCCCCTATAATCATGGCGCAGCGCAGTTTATCAGAGTTTGAATGCTCGCTGTATCAAGCGACAGACAAAACGAATAATAAATTACGTCGTACAAAAACAAGCATAAAAACGAAAGCAGTATGGAGCAACGCATGCATTTTGAACTAAGTCCCGATCAAACCGCATTCCAAGACACCGCACGTAAATTCGCTGAAAATCATCTTGCTCCCAATGCAAAACAGTGGGACGAAGAAGCCATTTTTCCGAAGGATGCTTTTATCGAAGCCGGCAAGCTTGGCTTCATGGCAATGTATGTGCCTGAGGAACATTTTGGTATTGGTCTGAGCCGCTTAGATGCCTGTTTAATTATGGAGCAGCTTGCGACTGGCTGTACCACAACGGCTGCTTTTATCAGCATTCATAATATGGCCTTTAAAATGCTCAGCACCTACGGCCAAGAGAGCTTAATAAATGACTGGGCTGAACCCTTAGCGAGCGGTGAGAAACTCGCAAGTTATTGTCTTACTGAGCCTGGTGCAGGTTCTGATGCAGCATCACTCACTACAAGCGCAGTCAAAGATGGCGATGACTACATCATATCGGGCAGTAAGGTATTTATCTCTGGCGCGGGGTCTACCGACTTACTGATCACCATGGTTCGTACCGGCGAGCAAGGTGCATCAGGCGTGAGTTGTATTGCGATTCCTGCCGATAGCGAAGGCATTAGCTACGGAAAAAAAGAAGACAAACTAGGCTGGAATGCGCAGCCAACGCGTCAAATAAATTTTGATCAAGTACGTGTTCCACAATCTCATCGCCTAGCAGAAGAAGGCCAAGGTTTTAAGTTGGCGATGGAAGGCTTGGACGGCGGGAGAATTAATATTGCCGCATGCTCAACCGGCACAGCAATCTCAGCACTAAGCGCCGCCACCAACTATGCAAAAGAGAGAGAACAGTTCGGTCAATCGCTCGCACAATTCCAAAGTACTCAAAACAAGCTAGCTGACATGCTGACGGATCTGACCGCAGCCAAGCAAATGATTCGCCTTGCAGCCTACAAACTAGATCAAAAAGACTCTGAACGAACCACATACTGTGCGATGGCTAAACGCTTCGCAACGGATGTCTGCTTTACACTATGTGATGAAGCCCTGCAAATTCATGGCGGTTACGGCTACATCAAAGAGTACCCCTTAGAACGTCACTTTAGAGATTGCCGCGTGCATAGAATTCTCGAAGGCACGAATGAAATCATGCGCGTCATTATTGCCCGCAAACTACTCAACGATCCAAACCTAGCCCTGGTTCAGATGTAAGCTCGAGCATGAACCTAGGCATAAGTGTTTTATAATAAATCAAGTTAGGAGTGAACATGAGCATCAACAGCCCCACACCTCTTATTGCAACAGAGCAACAAGGCTCTGTTTTAGTCATCACAATCAACAACCCACCTGCAAATACCTGGACTATTGAAAGCTTAAACGGTCTGAAATCAGTCGTAGAACAAGCTGAAGAGTCTGGCGAAATCGTCGCCATTGTTGTGTATGGTCAAGGTGAAAAATTCTTCTCTGCAGGTGCAGATTTGAAGCAATTTTCCGGTGGCGACAAAGCTTATTCAAAAGAAGTGGCCGAAGCATTCGGTGAAGCCTTTGAGGCTCTCGCTTCGTTTAGCGGGGTGACTATCGCGGCGATTAATGGCTATGCGATGGGTGGCGGGCTCGAGTGCGCCCTAGCTTGCGACATTCGTATCGCAGAAGAACACGCACAGCTTGCACTCCCAGAGGCGAAAGTAGGACTACTCCCTTGTGCAGGCGGCACACAACGTTTGTCGTGGTTAGTTGGCGAAGCGTGGGCAAGTCGCATTATTCTTTTGGGTGAACGCATCGATGCAGAGCGCGCGTTAACAATTGGCCTAACCCAAGAAACCACTTCCAAAGGTGCGGCAACAGCGCGCGCAATAGAACTAGCGAAACAAACCGCAGAGCAAAGCCCCGATGCCATTCGCGCCTGTAAACGTTTAATGACTGCTCCTCGCGAAAAGGCGATTGCTCAAGGGCTAATTGATGAACGCAGCGAATTCATTGATCTAATTGGCGAAGCGAATCAGCTCGAAGGTACCAATGCCTTCCTAGAAAAACGTAGCCCATCGTGGTCGTAACTAAATATCATTTGAATACATAATAATAAGGGTTTTGGAATGTCATCTCCGCTAGTCATTGTTGAAGAAATTGAAGCCAAAAAAGGACGTATTGGCCGTCTTATTCTGAATCAAGAAAAAGCACTCAACAGCTTAAATCTTGAAATGATTCGCCTCTTGCGTGAGCAGCTTGATACATGGCGTGAAGACAAAACAATTGCCTGTATCATTCTGTCAGGCAGCGGAGAAAAAGCATTCTGTGCCGGCGGAGATGTGCAGGCTCTGTATGAATCTTCCCTTAACCCTAAAGATGGCGTGTGCGAATACGCTGAAACCTTCTTCTTAGAAGAGTACCAACTCAATTATTTAATCCACACCTATGAAAAACCAATCATCTGTTTAGGCAAAGGCATTGTCATGGGCGGTGGACTTGGGTTGATGGCTGGAGCCAGTCATCGTGTGATCACGGAAACTTCTCGCATCGCAATGCCCGAAATTACCATTGGTTTGTTTCCTGACGTAGGTGGTACTTATTTCTTGAGTCGAATGCCACGTGGTTTGGGAATATTCTTTGCGCTAACAGGAGCAAGTATTAATGCAACGGACGCGCTGACACTTGGCATCGCAGATCATTTCATTGCAAACGAAAAACTCGAAAGCTTACAAAGCGCTTTGGCTGCTGCATCATGGAAAACCAAAGATAACCATGCGCTTGTTAGCCAAATCATCGACGAACTTGGCTGCGAAAACTCAGTTGATTCGAACTTATCGCAGCATGAGAGTTTACTCGAGGGCATATGCCAAACAGGAGGGCTTGGCGATATTGTTCATGACCTAAATAGCATCAAAGACGCAAGCCCTTGGTTGAGCAAAGCGATTGCCACGATGAATGCAGGCTCACCACAATCTATGTTAGTGATCTTCGAGCAACTCAGACGTTTCCGATACGCAAGTTTGAAAGAAGTATTCAGCTCTGAGTTAATACTTGCAACCAACCTTGTGCGCCACCCAGAGTTTGCTGAAGGCGTTAGAGCGCTTTTGATCGATAAAGACAAAAAGCCAGTATGGCAACACGCACACTTTAGTGCTGTAAGTGCCTCGGAAATGGAAGCCCTGTATACTCCCCCTTGGTCTTCCAACCCTATTACCGACTTACTTTAAGCATCTTAAAAGGACCTAAGGCTCAAACTATGGCAAACACTCTTTTCATTCTTTTGAGCCTTCTATTACTGAGCCAATACGCGCACAGTGAATCCGAAGCTCCTAAGCCAACAATCATTTCAGGGCATGCGCTTTCTCTCTATGGTTCTGCAAAATACGATGAAGGCTTTACACATTTTGACTGGGTAAACCCTAACGCACCAAAAGGCGGAACTTTACGTCTAATGGGCTTCGGCACTTTTGACTCACTCAACCCCTACACACTTAAAGGTACAAGCCCGTTCAATACGCCAGGTTTGTTTATGTATGAGTTTTCCGAGCTGAATGAACCGCTCATGGCAGGAACAGGCAGCTACGCCTCTTCTGCCGATGAAGTTCAAACCGCTTACGGATTAATCGCGCAAACCATTCGCTACCCCGACAACTATGCTTGGGTCGAATATGACATTCGAAACGAAGCGCGTTTTCATGATGGGCACCCTATCGATGCTGAAGACGTGGTTTATTCTTTCTACACACTCATTGAGAAAGGCCACCCACGCTACCAACAAAGCCTATTAGATGTAGATAGCGTGGCAGCGATCGACACCGACACCGTACGTTTCACTTTAAAAAGCGGCGCAGCCAAACAAGCAATTTTCAGAACAGGCGAGCTCCCTGTTTTGCCAAAGCACTTTTGGGAAAGCAAAGATTTTGAGACCTCATCAGAAGTTACTCCCCTGCTGAGCGGCCCTTATAAAATAGGAAAGGTCGATATCGGATCAAGCATTACCTTAGAACGCGTACCAGACTTTTGGGGTAAGGACTTAAACGTTTACCAAGGCCGGTTTAACTTCGATCAAGTGCGCTTTGATTTTTACCGTGATCAATCCATCGCATTCGAAGCGTTTAAGTCAGACGAGTTTGATATCTTCTATGACTACACCGCAAAAAACTGGGCACAGGGGTATGACTTCCCTGCTCTCAATAGCGGCAAAGTCATCAAAGAAGCCATCCCGCACTCGATTCCATCAGGAACACAAGGCTTCTTTTTTAACACGCGTCGCGATTTATTCTCTGATAGACGCGTGCGCCAAGCGCTTTCACACCTGTTTGATTTCGAATGGACCAACGCAGCCCTTTTCCATAATGCCTACACGCGCAATCTGAGCTACTTCCCGAACTCACGATATGCAAGTTCAGGACTTCCCTCTGAAGCAGAACTTGCCTTACTTGGGCCATTTAAAACCCAACTTCCAGCGAGCGTGTTTAATAAGGAATTTGGCTTCGAGCAAAGCAAAGGCGACGGCAATATACGCAAGAAGATGCGTGCAGCAATGAATCTACTGAAAGAAGCAGGCTGGAAATTAGACGGTAAGCAACTGATTCATACCGAAACAGGTAAGCCCTTCGAATTTGAATTCATTTATCGTCAAGCAGGACTGAAACGTATCATTCTGCCCTTCATTAAGAACCTCGAGCGTGTTGGCATTAAAGCTAACCCACGCCTAGTGGAAAGCGCGCAGTACAAAGCCAGACTCGATAATTTCGATTTCGACATGATGACCTTTGTGCTTAGCCAAGGTAATGCACCAAGCTACGAACAACGCGACTACTACCATAGCGATCTGGTCGATGTAGAAGGCAGCTTTAACTACGCAGGCATTAATAACCCAGCAATCGACGCGCTAATCGCTCAACTTCTCCTAGTAACTTCCGAACGAGAAGTTATTACCATCATGCATGCTCTAGATCGCGTATTGCTCAATGAGCATTACATCGTGCCTAACTGGCATATTGGAGTACACCGCGTTGCATATTGGGACCGATTTGAGCGTTTACCCGAACCACTCCCCTACAAATTAGGCGTTGAAAATTGGTGGGCAAAATAAGGGGTAGAACATTGTCTACCCCCCCTTTGTTTTACTCGTAGTCTGAAGCATAAGTATCTTCATAAGAGTGTGAATAGAACTCGAACAAGTTACCGAAGGGATCTTCCAAGTAAACCATCTGCGCTTGTTTTAGCTCGTCTTCAGGGTGGTAACGCATAATATCCATACGCACCTTTCCACCGTATTCTTCTACGCGTTTAATCGCTGTATCAAACTGCTCTTTTGGCAGCTGAAGGCAGAAGTGAAAAATGCCAAGACGAGAGAAATCCACGTTATGACGCTCCTCGCGATCAACCATCTCAAACAACTCAACACCAATACCATCATTTGTAACAAGATGAGCAATACTGAAGCCTTTAAATCCTTCCCCAAATACCGCAATACACATACGACCAATCGCAGACTCTCGCTCTTCGATGACCTTCGTATTGTTCATAACCACTCTAAGACCTAGCGCTTTGGTGTAAAACTCAACCGCTTGATCCATATCGCCAACCATAATCCCAACATGATTCATTTTCATCACTGACTCCTAACTCTCTCTGACCCGTTTAATGTAGTTGATAAGAGAATGATAGAAAGAATGATTGATTAGAAAAAATTATCAATTATTATCAGATTAATAATATAAATTTATTTACTTAAATATGCTGAATCCGACCTGGCTAAAAACCTTTATAACGCTCGTTGATACGGGGCACTTTACACAAACCGCCGAAAAACTGTTTATGACACAACCCGGCGTAAGCCAGCACGTCAATAAATTAGAAGAAGCTTGCGGTCATGATTTAATCAAACGAAACAACAAGTCATTCGCAATAACGGAACAGGGTCGATTAGTCTATCGCTTCGCGAAACAACGCATGAGCGATGAAAGGTCTCTCTTTGAGCAATTGAACTTTGATGACCCCGACTCAGGCAAATGCTCCTTGGCTTGTTCAGGTTCACTGGCTTTGCTTCTATATCCACAGCTCTTAACGCTTCAACAGCAACAGCCGAATATTCATCTAAATCTCACAGCGGCTCCAAACCAGCTAATATTGAGCGACATTAAGAACGAGCATGTCGATCAGGGAATCGTGACAGACATCCCTAACGAAAGTTTTTTTGACTTCGAAAAGCTAGGCCAAGAGGAGCTGTGCTTGGTACTCCCCAAAAAAACAAACATCAAGCAAAGCTGGAAGCAACTGCTCTTAGACTCAGGACTAATATCTCACCCAGATGCAGAACATTATTTGTCGCTGTATTTTCGAAAATGTGAAGAGCCAGAACTAAAGCAATTGGACATCGCTAAAATCCCCGTCGTCGGATCAATCAACCAAATCAGCCAAATCCTAGAACCCTTAACTCGCGGTATTGGCTTCACAGTGCTGCCTAAAAGCGCCATCGACAGTTTTCATAGCCCAGAATTACTGCAAGTTTTAAAGCCGAAACAAGCCGTGAAGGAAAACCTATATTTGATTAGAAAGAAAAATAGAGAGTTACCTAAAAGGTATGATGCGCTGAATGCAATCATAAAGAATATGTGGGGTTAGCGTTTAGGTTTTGAGATGGATCTCTGTGCCGTTTGTTGAGCCAACATCAGCCACTAAAATTTTTCTGAGCTAACATCGAGCTAATCTCTCTTTTCCTGTCGGCGCTGGCCGAAGGCAGATCAGAGTCTTTGTCTCGCCAAAGAGCCCAACACCCCAAAGGCGACTCGGAGTTCTTCGAACTCGACGGGATTGTCCCTTCGTTCGACTTTTGAGAATGAGGTAATACGTAGTGTTTACTATCAAGACACGGCCGCGCAGGCGGCAAAAAAGCGCTTTAGCGCGTTGAACGACAAAAAGTCGGTCCGAAGGGTAAGCGAAGCACATCATCTATTGTTTAAAGTGCAATGCACGGAGTTAGACAAAAGCGGACATAAGAAACAGAAGCCCCGCTTAGCGAGGCTTCTGATACCAGGAGAGAAATTACTCTGTGATTTCTGTGAGAATTGCTAGGCCAAGTGCATCGGGATCTGCCTGACCGTCCTGATAGTAAGTGGCGAATACGCCCATTGATCCTGTGTCATTTAGCCACCCTTTGAAAACTTGGGCGCTATCATTATTAGGGATCGTAATGGTTGTAAATCCATTGGCACCAACACTAACCGTTGCTGTTTGACTTAGCGTATTTCGTTCAACCGTTACTTCTGCCGTGAGTGTCCCAGCTTTCTCGACGTAGCTCTCAGTCCCACTAAAAGTCCCTGTCGTTGCGTTATTCATTGAAAGTACTGAGTTAAAGCCAAAGCTTGTCAATGCGAGCGATCCTGATGACATTCCCACCTGAAGGATTTGAACCCGATATTGCTTGTTTGAGATATCAAGTTGTGACGTAGGGAGCTTAACCGATATGGTCTTTGCAAACTCGGAGCTAGAATTGTTTACGCCATCACTCTCACCGAAAACGACCAAATCGTATGTATCGTTAACATATCCATCGCTATCCTGTCCCCCGATACTGGTTATGTCCCCATCAGCACTCACCGTTACAGAAAGTCCCGCATCTGCGGAAGATGTGTTAGAGCTATATGTTGAACTCTCGTCAGCAATACGATCAAGACCCTGATAGTCAGCTTCACCTATATCAACAGAGCCAGCGCCATCAAAACTCATTGTGCTGTGCTCGGTTTCGACTATCAATGAGCCAGAGGTGTCCGCTTGAATACCCATATATACTCGACCAAAGTCACCACGCAGATCAGCATCAGACATGCCGCTTGGTTTTTTTGCGAAGAGTTCAATTGACCGCATAATTTCATCACCCTCTCTTTGTTGAGGGTCAACAGCATCTTTCACATTATCTTCATTGGTATCAATGGTTCTGTATCGAACAGCAGCCTCTGCAGAGGCTAACGCAAAGATATTTTTGTCAGAAACCTTTTGAAGATTGTAGGTCGTTGGAGGAAAGCGAAAACCGAAATCACCATCAATATCTTCTTCAAAATCACCTTCAATAGATGCGACGCCATTCTCTCTTAGTGTGCTAGTAAATGTTTCTGTTTCTTGATCAATCTCTGCAACATAAGTAAGTGTATAACCATTGTTGGCCATAAAGTTAGACCATGCTTGTTCCTCACCGTTCAGAGTGAAGTCGATCACACTGTTGCCACCATTCGCCAATGTAAAGTCTGTATTCGTCAGATCAGTAGCAAAAGTACCAACACCGTATTGTTGATCATCATCGTGCAAACCTACTGTCAAAAGAGTGCTTCGATAGTCTCCTGCTATTGCTGCCAATGTGTCGTTTGAGGCCACCGGCTGCGTGACAGAACTAATTTGATTATCAACAAAATCGCCTAGTTCGTTTTCAAGCTGAGCTAATACTGCATCGATGTCTGCCGATCCCCCAGCGACAAGATCAAATGCTTCTACCTTGTTGCTAATTTGGACAACGGCTGATGTTTCGAGTGCCGTAAGATCCGTTCCATTATCTACAAAACGCTGAAGGATATATTCGGAGACTGGATTAATGTCGACATCTTGCTCAACAACTTGTGCACGTAGCTCTTTACTATTCGTACCAGTAATTCTTACGATTAAATCACCAGATAAATCTACACCCGCTGGCAAAGTAAGTGTGTAGTCACCAGTAATCGAAGTTGCTGTTGTAGCTAATACGTCGCCAACTTGATCACCATTCGCATCTACTCTAATCAGTTCTACCGTTGCACCCTGAATTGGTTGGAGCCCCGATAATGCTGCAGCGGCAGGCTCAAAAACGAAATTTAGTGCGATCTCAAATACTGACTCTTTCTCAAACTGAGCAATAACGCCTCCAGGCGCTTCTGCAGTACCAGATACTTCTGTGGTTGCGGCAGATGTAGAGCTGCTTGACGATCCTCCGCCACACCCAACTAATGCAAGTGATAGTGAAACAGCTAATGCACTTTTCTTGAACATAATGTATTTTTTCCTTGTTGGTTATTTTACTAATCCATATTTAACTGTATCGGACGAATATGATTTCGCAACATGAGATTTATGATGAAACATGATCGATTGATCTAGGTTATTACTTATCGTGATAATGATCTATTAACTAGATGTCTTTAATGTCCGGATTTGTCTACTTGCGAATGAAAAACTAATGTCCGCTTTTCATTCTTAGTACGTATTAACGCCGCCAGCTCGAGCTCGCTAAGGCGATGCAGGCTAGTCTTATTATGCTTTGTTTTGTTGATAGTTTGGGCGATTCGCAATTGTACTAAACCAATTTGATTTTGACTCACAGTATATTTCGTAGTCCGGCTCGGGTATGTGACCCTCGGTGACCGTGCCTAAACGAAGCCTAATAACCTCTGGCATATTGGTGCGCTGACTGAAAAAAGGGCTACCACAATTACCACAAAATACGCGCCTTTTATTTGGGCTAGAAAAGAACTCTTTGACTAGCTCCGTACCTTGAGTGAAAGCAAAGCTTTTTGTGTTGATTGGGGCATTGGTAACAAATGGAGTACCCTGCGCCCTTTTGCATTGATTGCAGTGACAAATTGCGACTTCATTTATTTGCTCATTGTATTCATATTTAACCTTTTGGCAGAGGCAGCTTCCTTTAATCATTATTTTTCGATCCTCCTATTTGAGCATAACGCTGCGCTCACCGGAAAATTAAGAGCGTAGCGAGTAATTTTTCCGAGTGCAGCGCCTTGTCAGATTTTGCTCTGACTAGTTACCTGAAACTTCTAAATGTTGAACCACGTCGATTCGGAAACCTGCGGGGTCTTCTAGCATAAAATGTACCTGCCCCCAAACTTCTTCTTTGAGCTCCATCGCAATCGTTAAATCCATTTTTTGTGCTTCGGCATAGGCACAAGTTGCGTCTTTAACTTCTAGTGATATCACATAGCCATCAGGAGACATTAATGGTCGGAGAAAGTCTGGCTGGCTTCCATGCTCGGGTAACAAGAAACCAAGCTGAATCCCTGAATTGGGTGACACCAAATGCAAATAAAAGCTAGCGTCGTAAAATACGGCATTAAAGCCAAACACGGATTCATAGAATGCTTTCACCGCATCTAATTTTGCCGTTACCATCACAGGAAACATCGCGTCTATTTCAATCATTTTATTAACCTCTTACTATTGATTAGCTGAATTACATTATTCTTCAATCAGAAGAGTTGTGATTGCATAAAACGGACATTTTTCTGAACTGTACCGGCGTAACTCCAGACAAACGTTTAAACTCACGCACAAAATGGGGCTGGTCGTAGTAATGATCTAGGTAGGCATTGTTGTGTTGTGGTGCATTCATTGCTTTGAGAACACTCTGAAATTTTAACACCTTGCCAAAATCTTTAGGAAGCAAGCCAACGCGCTGTTTGGCTAAACGTCTAAGCTGGCGTGCAGACACTCCAAATTCAGAAATCCGGCTCTCTGACAGATCAAGATTAGAGCTGACATTTTCATAACAGTATCGAATGTAACGAGCTAGGCGAGGGTCAACGTCGGTAGACGTTATGGCAGAAAGTATTACTGCAGATAAACTATTGCAGCGCTCACCAAAGCATGTTGCGTTAACAATGACTTCAAATACAGAATAAAGGACATTTCTGGGTAATAAGTCTTCCGCTTTTACACTACCAGCCTCACCCCATTCCCCTAAAGGCATAGAGATCAAGCCTTTATGCCCTAGAATTCGAAAACGAATAGCAAAAAAGCAAGCTGGACCATCGATATGAAATAAAGTAGATGAGATAAATGGCGGAATAAGAAAATTGTCTTCGAAACAATCTAGATTAATGATCCAATCAACGCAGTTATCCGGCACACTATGGTATTGAGACTGGCCATTGGGAACTGTGAGCTGCCAATACGATTGCACCCAACGATTTAACGGCGGCAATGGCTGCTGCGTTTTATAGGCGCTGTCGTCTGCGACTTTTCCTTGAGTAGGATTATAATCTAGCAACATTTAAGTGTTGATATCCGAAACATAAGCTTTCTTGGCTACTAGCCCTTGAGAAACCTAACGCCTTTGGCATGGGCCGCAATGGAGCGGCGAAGCCGTGAAATTGAGGTGCAGCCAGTTTGCTGGCGAACATGGCCAAACTTGTTATGTTTCACTTTTATAGGGTTCGACACATTTATTAACTAGCTTATTAACTATTGGGACAACTATAAGAACACTTGGGTAGGCAACAACAAATGAGAACCCCCATGCTTTTAACCAGACTACTAGAAAATTACTAATCATTCCGACATTAAAGATTGTTATAACAATAGACATTAAACATGACATGAATAGAGCCATAAAAAATGAGAATACCAAAGATCTAAATTTATTTGGAATCATAAAGTTCACTATATTGATACATAACGCTTTTAGCTGCGGCCGAAACTGCGCAGCAGTTGAGGTCCAGCCCCAATGGGGCGAGGCAGGCTAAACTTGTTAGGTGATTATTTAGTGAAGCTTGCATTTAATAACTTACCTGTAGACAAACAAATAATGCAGCTATAACCAGTAAAGTTGTTTACCGCTACAGAACCTTTTTCTGTTTTTACCGTACCCATAAAATTTGTGTACGCATTTGTATTTTGCGTTGAGGGGCTCTCAGCTACCCACAATTTTTTACCTGATGTATCGATGCAAATTAAATTGTTTGCGGGCTCATTGGCAGGAAACTGCATGTAATCGAAAATGACAAGAATATTGCCATCTGATTCTATTGCCTCAAGCACATTGAATTGAAGCTCAATGTCTTTTCCGTTGTGCTTTATTTTATTTCCCTGAATCTCAATCATGAGAGCACCTAACAGTGTGTTTAACGAACCCTCCGGTCCGCTAAACACTTTATCTGTGATTTTATTTATTTCAGTTTCCGCAATCATATCAGTTATTTACGATACTTGATGCGATACCCGTCATTGGAAAATGCGGACCATTTGTTCGTATTTTTCTTGTTTGGCTTACGCGCATATCCGAGCTTTTCTAGTTAAATCAACGTTTTGAGGATGCGGCGAAGATGTGCATGAGTAGGAAAAAGCGGACCCTTTCATAAAACTGTCACAAAATCTCCGTTATTCGACGATTTAATAACTTCGTCGGCTTTTCTCTTGAAGCGGGCATGGTGAGCTGACCCGCGCCAACGTCTGCAGTTGTCTATTTGCGAATGGAAAACCAATGTCCCCTTTTCATTCTTATGGGTCTATTCTGACAGGCTTTGAAAATACCTGATACAAATAAGCGGACATCCTGAAGAGCGAGAATAATGGTTTTTTTCCAACGACTTCAATTTAGAAAGCGGGTATGAAAGCCTCGCAAAAGGGCTATCCTGCTCCGTCACTACTTACTTTACTTCGGTTAAGGTCTCATTAATCACATAACCGAGATCGCTGATCTTTAGACTTGCGCCACCAAACGGACCGTAAATGGTTATACTGTCGCCTTCTATGATCGCTGCATCAAGGCAGCCATAATCAATTGATCCGTCAGGATCCCGAAAAATCATAGCATCGTCTACGTGCACGAATTTCTCCAACTTACATACATTCTTTAATGTAAGCGTAGCCTCTTTATAGCACGTCCATTCACCTGCTTTTGGTCGCTCGTAGTGTTCGTTAGAGGGCCACAAAGAAAGTAGTAACTCAACTTCCAAAGCTTTCCCTTCGAGACGCCACCCGAAAACAAAGCAATCTTCAATCATCACTCCGCGAAAAGGATCTCTGAGTTCGTCCTGCATCATTTCCTAAACTGCATCTGACGCACAATGCGGTCCGCCATACGCTTCATCTTCTTTTGAGAGAGTTTTAGACTAAATTTGAATATCTCGTTTAGTCCGCTTTTCATTCTTATGGGTCTATTCTGACAGGCTTTGAAAATACCTGATACAAAGAAGCGGACATTGTACGACGCTAGAGTCCTTCGATTTCTGGGAAAAGGCGGGAAATCCAGATGAAGAATTCTTTTGCTATATCTGAGTTTAATTGTTGAAAAAGCAGACTCGATCTGCTTCAAGAACAAGCTCTCGTTTACTTGCGCTTCTTTCTTTAATTGGTAGGAAGTTTTTCGTAAAAACTCACTTTTAGTTTAAGGAATCGATCCACATTTTCAGTTGATAAAAACTCGACCATTTCAACGGAGTTTTTACCTTGGTATTTACTTTCGCCCTTTACTGGCAGATAAGGGTTAGCTCCAGCCTCAAGAATCAAGGATACTAATCTTGGTCTGTTTGCAAAGATTACTGATTGTAAGGCAGTGAACCCTTCAGAGTTATATGCATCAACGGGCTCTCCGCGCTTAATTAAGAACTTAATGACATCAATCATCTTTGCTTCTGTTTCTGCATCAAGTTCAAACATGGCGATCCACCTCGCGGCATAATCAATTCTTGGATGATCACAGGCCTCTAGCTGCCGAGAAAACGATGAACATTGTCGGTATGGGTACTCCATATTTTTGATAATGAAGAAAGCTGTATCTTGTGATATCCAGAAGAAATTATCTGAAAATGGGTTGTAAGAGCGATCGTCATCTGTGGTAGATACAAGCAAAACTAGGCCGTTAAAATCCGATGCAAATTTCCAGGTATTAGTCCCAGATGCATACAAGGCACTAAATAATATTGCAGCGACAATAAAATAGGTTACACGTTTGATACTCATATTCTGTCTTACAGTGTGATCAATGCATCCTATTGTTTGTTAAACGCCGTATCTCTGTTTCGATAACTATATCCGGAAGCGCGCGCAGCAGTAAGGTATTCATCCACAGAAACGCGCCACAAAACAGTCCATACAAAGTGGCTCAGTTGCGTTGCTCGCAAATTGAGCGGCGGTATAACCATCGACCTTATATCTGCTTCTATCTACTTGGGATGTAAAAGCTGATGTCCGCTTTTCATTCTTAGCACGCATCAACGCCTGCAGCTGCGGCCGAGCGAAGCGAGGTCCAGCCCCAGCGTCTTTTTGCTGGGGCGAGGCAGGCTGCACTTGTTAGCTGCTGACATTGCTTGCTAGCAGTTTTTTAAAGTTCGGTGCCAGTTGATGAACACCACCAAAATTGTGATCCTCGGTGACTACTTGGCCACTGTTATTTATAGCTATTGGGTTTCCTGCACCATCCCAGCCAATAACAAAACCTGAGATAGACCAATCTTCGTTTCTCAGTTTCTCTTGGCTTTGCATTAATTCGGCGAGGCCATCATACCAATCGGCCCCAATTGGGCCGCCACCTGTTTGAACAAGCCACGAGCGATAAACGGAATTTACAACACCAAACTGAGCCAGTAACTCGTCGACTGCCTCTTCAGCTTCCGGACCGTTAAATGCGCCCTCATATTGAGCTTTGTATATTTCGATTACATCCATCTTGATACAGCTAACAGTGTGTTTAACGAACCCTCCGGTCCGCTAAACACTTTATCTGTGATTTTATTTATTTCAGTTTCCGCAATCATATCAGTTATTTACGATACTTGATGCGATACCCGTCATTGGAAAATGCGGACCATTTGTTCGTATTTTTCTTTTTTGGCTTACGCGCATATCCGAGCTTTTCTAGTTAAATCAACGTTTTAAGGATGCAGCGAAGATGTGCATGAGTAGGAAAAAGCGGACCCTTTCATAAAACTGTCACAAAATCTCCGTTATTCGACGATTCAATAACTTCGTCGGCTTTTCTCTTGAAGCGGGCATCGGGAAAGGATCAGTGCCAAGGTCGGCTAATGTCTAAAATCACCCTCTACTGCTACTCCATCGAAGACGCTCTGAACATATCGATATGTGGTATGCCATCTTCATCATACTCATCAGATACATTCTCATATCCTAATGAGCGATAGAATTTATTGAGATAAAGTTGAGCTCCGATTCGGTTTCCTTGACACGGGTATAAACGTTCACTCTCTGCGATAGAGCGTTGCATGAGCTCAACGCCACAACCATCTTTTCTATGACTTTGCGCGACCACAACACGGCCAACCGAAGGCTCTTTATATTTTAAACCCGGTGGAACAAGGCGTGTACATGCCACGATGGCACCGCCCTGCTCTTTTGCAAAAACATGCACCGAGGATTGGTCAAGATCATCAATATCAGGGTAGATACAATCTTGCTCGATTATGAATACGTCTTGTCTAAGTCTTAGAATGCCCAAAAGCTCTTCAACACTTAATTCGGCAAACTGTTTTAAATACCACTGTAACATTGTATTGATACCTTTTGACAATAGAACAGGAAAAGAAAAAGTTTATAAGCATTAGGTTATGGAATAATATCTGCTTACGAAACAATTAAAACAAATAGCGCCAATATTTTAACGATAATCATAAGCGGCGTAGAATTTAATCAGTATGTAACGTGGCTCTGGTTAATTAAAATCAAATCCGTGTGCTCAGTATCTCGACAAGAACAATATGAATTTAAAGTCGTTCCTTAAAAAGCAACTGGTTTCTCAAGAACTGGATGAAAAGCTAGATCGCATTGAAAAGCCTGTTGGCTCCTTGGGCTATGATCCATGGGGGTTTAACACCGATACGAACAAAATCGTATTCTCATTGTTTAGCAACATTTACGACAAATATTTTCGTGTTGAAACAAGTGGTCTTGAACACATACCTAATGATGGCCCTGTTTTAATTATCGCCAACCATAGCGGACAGCTCCCTATTGATGGCACCTTAATTGGTTATGCCGTTGCGAATCGCGATCATGCACCGCGCTATCCTCGTGCAATGATTGAGCGCTTCTTTCCCACTGTGCCCTATATTGGAAACATTCTTAATCAATTGGGCGCAGTACTGGGTGACCCTACAAACTGCGCAAAAATGCTCGAAAATGGCGAAGCCGTTATTGTGTTCCCAGAGGGTATTCGTGGCTCAGGAAAGATGTACAAAGACCGATACCAACTGCAGCGTTTTGGCAATGGTTTTGTGCGTCTAGCGATGGAACATAACACGCCGATCGTACCAGTGGGTGTCGTGGGGTGTGAAGAAACGATCCCTGCCATCGCAAATATAAAGCCATTAGCGAAACTTCTGGGTGTGCCATATGTACCGGTTGCCCTGCCCTTTATCTTTCCTGCAAAGGTTCACCTTAATTTTGGTAAGCCAATTTATTTTGAAAACGAAGAGCTCACCGAAGATCAGGTGATCCGACGCGTTGAAAAAGTGAAAAAATCTATCGGGCAGCTCATCGCGAAAGGCCTAGAACAGAGAAAAAGTATTTTTTAAATGAGTAAAACAACAACTAAATCTCAAGCGAGTAAGCGCAACAAACCGATTGTTCTTGTTACCGGTGCAGCGGGGGCTTTGGCTCAACAGGTGATTCAACGATTGCGAAAATCCTGTCAGATCATTGCCGTCGACTTTAGAAAAGAAACCTTTCATAGCGATAATATTCCTAGCTATAAGCTGGACTATAACAAGCGCGTCTTTGAAGATTTATTTAAAACCTACAAGTTCGACTACGTCATCCACCTTGGCCGTATCCAAAGTAGCGAACTCACTATGCAGCGTCGCTATAACGCCAACGTACTGGGCACACAAAAACTCATGGATTTGAGTCATAAATACGGTGTTCGACATGTGCTTATTTTATCGACGTTTCATGTTTATGGTGCTGACGCATACAACCCAGCACTAATCGATGAGTCTGCACCACTCAAAGCAGCAGAGTTAACGCAGGATTTGGTAGATTCAGTCGAGCTTGAAAACCTCGCCAATATTTACCTTTGGAAATATCCTGATTTAAACATCACGATTCTCCGTCCTTGTAATATCGTCGGGCCTGGCGTCAATAACTCTATTAGTCGACTGCTTTCTAGTAAACGTCCGCCTAGCTTACTCGGTTTCTCTCCTGTCATGCAGTTTATTCACATTGAAGATATGGCCGATGCGATTGAGCTTGCGCACAAAAAACACAAGCGAGGCGTCTATAACGTAGCACCGAGAGATTGGGTGGCATTTCAGGATGCACTTGCTTTGTCGGGCTGCCAATCTATCCCTGTACCGTCAATCCCGCCAATGCTGCCACGATTAATTTCGCGCGTACTGAATTTAAAGTCGTTTCCGTCTTATTTGATTAACTACTTCCGTTATCCTGTGGTCATCGATGGAAGCGCGTTTGAAAAGGAATTTGGCTTTACGCCAAAACGACCTTTGAAAGAGATATTCAGAACGTATAAAGATATGAAAGAGAACTAAGTATATTTGATGAGGAGTAACACGGATTACTCCTCATCTGTATATTAGATTTTAAAGTTCACGCCAGCATATACCGTAACTGGGTCATCTTCTGGCTCAAGCGTGGTATTTGTGCCCAAGCCAATAATATCAATCGACTGCCAAGCGCGCGTTCCAAGGTCCACACCAAATACCAATTCAGTGTCTTGATTAAAGTTGTACTCTCCCCCAACACCTGCATCAATGCCGAAGAAGTAAAGCGTATCATCAGCAAAATTAATAAACGGCGTATCATCGATTTCTACACTACCGTAAGAGAAACCAAGACGTACAAATGGTTTTATCTCACCTTCACCAAAAGACTTCGCTAGAGAGAAACCAAGTCCTTTAGTGACATTATCAAAGGCTTCAAAGTCTTCAACAAAAAAACTTCCCTGATAGCGCCAGCCCGAAGATTTTTTAGTACCTAGCTTAAGTCGAACACCGACAATATCACCGTCTTCGGTTTGGTCATAAATAGACCCTGAGCGAGAAGGCTCATACGACAAATCAGAACTACCCACATAAATGTCCGAGCCAATATAGGTCCATGAGTTATCAACCGCTGTCGCACTTGTGTTAGTAGACTCTTCAGCAAGGCTAATGCTAGAAGCACACATTAGCGCGCAAATCGGCAAGCAATGCTTTATTTTTAGATTCATATTCTTACACCGTTAATAACACACCAAAAACAAAAAAAGCCCCTTAACAGGAGCTTTTTCAATGCAATACTACAGAACGCTTTACTCTTTTCCGTAAACGTTATTCTCTTGTTCTTGCACACGAATAAAAGTTGTACGCTTCGAAAGCTCTTTCAAGCTATCTGCGCCAACATAGGTACATGTTGAACGAACACCACCAAGAATATCTTGAACTGTGTTATCTACCGGCCCTTTAAATGGCATTTCAACAGTTTTACCTTCTGACGCACGGTAGTTTGCAACGCCGCCAGAGTGCTTGTTCATTGCAGTTGATGATGACATACCGTAGAACAGCTTATACAACTTGCCATCGCGCTCGACTAGCTCACCACCAGACTCTTCGTGACCCGCAAGCATACCGCCAAGCATGACGAAATCAGAACCTGCACCAAATGCTTTTGATACATCGCCCGCACAAGTACAACCACCGTCAGAGATCACGTGACCACCAAGGCCATGCGCCGCATCAGCACATTCAATTGCTGCAGACAACTGCGGGTAACCCACACCAGTTTTCACACGTGTTGTACAAACAGAACCAGGACCGATACCGACTTTAACAACATCCGCACCAGATAGAATTAACTCTTCTGCCATCTCACCCGTTACAACGTTACCCGCAATGATAATCATACTTGGGAAATCAGCTCGCGCACGGCGCAAGAAATCAACAAAGTGCTGGGAGTAACCGTTCGCAACGTCAATACAAATGAAACGTAGCTTAGGATTCGCTAAAACAATGGCCTTTACTTTATCGAAGTCAGCATCAGACGTACCTGAAGACACCATGATGTGATCGTAAATTGAATCTTCTTGCTTACCAAGCCACTCAGTCCACTCTTCAACGGTGTAATGCTTGTGCATTGCCGTTAACATTTTATAGCTGGCTAATCTTTCAGCCATTTCGAATGTGCCAACGGTGTCCATATTCGCAGCGATAACTGGAACGCCTGTCCATGTCTGACCGCTGTTTTTAAACTTGTACGTTCGTTCAAGACTTACTTGTGAACGGCTTTTTAAGGTTGAACGTTTTGGGCGAAATAAAACGTCTTTAAAACCAAGTTTGATGTCATTCTCAATACGCATTATGAAACTAGACTCACTATTAAATACTGGATTTCCACGGCTAAGCGTAGCAGTGCTCGCGGATTATAGAGAGGTAAATCACAAATTGGGAGAGTAATTTACCTATTTTACACTGCTTAAAATTTAGTCAATTTGACCGTAAACGCAAGAACTCTATATATATCAACCACTTGGTCAACTTTAGACAGAAATCCATGGTCTAATCAAGAAGAAAATAGATGCTGCAAGTGCTGCAGAACATGGCACAGTCACAATCCAAGCCGTCACAATTTTCTTAATTGCTGAACGTTTTACGAGCTGCTCTTTGTAAACACTCTTCAAACGCTTACGGTCTTTTTTGTTGATACCAAGCTTTTCCTTCTTCGCTTTTGCTTCTTTAATCAAATCTTCCATTTCTTTTAGATCTGCATTCTGGAAGTCTTCCAAAAACTTCTCTAAACGCTGGCGTTCTTTTCCTTCATGCTGCTCAGCAATCTTGTGCAATTTCACAGCAGAGTTGAAGCGCAAGTACTCACGCAAGAAACCAACACCAAATACACCACCTACCGCAATGTGCGTTGAACTCACCGGCAAACCTAGTTGCGATGCAATAATTACAGTGATCGATGCAGCGAGAGCTACACAGAACGCACGCGACTTATCGATGTCAGTAATTTCAGTGCCAACCGTACGAATTAGTTTAGGGCCAAACAAAAGCAAGCCTAGAGCAATACCAACTGCGCCCACAATCATGACCCAAAGAGGAATAGCTGCCTTGGCAGAAACACCGTGGTTTTGAATCGCATCAGCAATCGCAGCGAGCGGACCGACCGCATTCGCTACATCATTTGCACCATGTGCGAAGCTCAATAGTGCTGCAGCAAAGATAAGAGGAATCGTAAATAAGTTGTTCACTCCATCGCGGTTATTCTTATTTTTCTTAGACGCTTTATCGACTGCTTTACGACTTAAGAAATACACAAAAATAGCGATGACTGCGCCCAAAATTGAAGCGTCAACAAATGACATTGGGAAGATTTTTTTCAAGCCTTTTAACGCAAGGTACGTTGAGAACGACCACGCCATAATCGCAAGCAAGACAGGCACGTAACTTTTAGCGGCCTGTAACATGTTCTCGCTGTGCATAATATTTCGCTTGATATAAAGCTGGAAGCCCGCTGCAATCAAACCGCCAAGAACAGGTGAAATAACCCAACTCGCTGCAATTGCACTCATTTGTCCCCAGTTCGCAATAGCAAAACCTCCTGCTGCGATACCTGCACCAAGCACACCACCTACGATCGAGTGGGTTGTAGAAACAGGCGCGCCAACGAAGGTTGCAAGATTAAGCCACAAGGCACCAGCAAATAATGCTGCAAGCATCAAGGCGATAAAGGTCGTGCTATCGTTGATAGCGGAAGGGTCGATAATCCCTTTCTTAATGGTACTAACTACGTCACCACCTGCGATCAATGCGCCTGCGGCTTCAAAGATGGCGGCAATCGCGATCGCGCCAATCAAGGTCAATGCCTTTGAACCTACTGCCGGACCCACATTATTGGCTACGTCATTTGCACCAATATTCATGGCCATATAACCGCCAATAGCTGCAGAAATTGCAAGCGTAAATCCACCCGGGATACCTTGCATTTGCATTAATACGTAACCTAAAACAGAAACTAAGAACACAAAGCTTACGCCCATCTTCAAAATTTCGTTGTTGGCGTAACCTAAAGCTGTATCGGTCTCAGATAGTTTTTTAGAACTCATTTGAGCACTTCCTTAACAATTAACTCGTCGATTTGGCGTCGCTACTGTCATCTTGCTGTAACAATCCGGTTGCGCATACTAACCACATGTATAAAAGATGCAAATTAACTTTCATCACTCAAATAAACTTGCCATGACAATTCTCCAGCACATAGGCTAGTACGGTTTTTACTAGGAAAGGTAAAGTTAGATAACAATGAGTAAAATTTATTTGATCAGACACGGCCAAGCATCGCTTGGCAAAGAAAACTATGACGAACTTTCTAGTAAAGGTGAGCAACAAGCTAAAATTTTGAATCGCTATTTTCGGGAGCTTTCTATCAGCCCTGACCTGGTGATCACTGGCGATATGAAGCGCCATCAACAAACAGCTCAGTTTGCGCTTGAATCAATAAACGGCCAAGCAAATACTGTGATAGACACCGATTGGAACGAGTTTGACTTTGAAACCTTGATTCGCGCCTACCTTTCACAATTAGGTCCAGATGCGCCAAAACCTCGCACCCCGAGTGAATTTTTTAGCGCTCTACGCGCGGCCCTCTTAGCGTGGTCTAAGAACCAAATTCAAACACAACTACCCGAAACATGGGATGCATTTGAGAGCCGCGTAGAACAGGCTTTGTATTCACTGAACACACAAGATCATAAAAACATTTTCGTTTTCAGTTCTGGCGGAGCGATTTCAATGGCGATCAAACACATTATGCGTCTGAATGCGGAGACAATGATTGATCTTAATTTACAGAGCAGAAACACCGGCGTTACGGAGCTATTTATTAAGGGCGATAAAAGATACGTTTCTAGCTTTAATCATGTGTCGCACTTGAGCAGCCCCGAACATTTAGATCTCATTACACATGCATAAGTGTGCCTTTAGCACGCACTCAACTGCTAACGCTCCCGAAGGCCTTTATGCTGATATCGCAACAAGGGGGACATAAAAAACTCGATCAGTAGATGGAGCATATCGGCTGCGACTTGATAAAACCGCGCCAGCATCACTAAACAAACTAAACCCGAGTCGACCGACTGAGCGGTACTCGTCCACGAAGAATGACTCACACAAGATCCTTTTGTTGAGAGTAATTTATGATTTGGCATTCCTTGCCAATTAGATTTCTAGAGACCTAAAGTCTCAGCGCGAAACTATATCGGCTAGCACTTAGGTGAAGCAATCTAATTATTTTTATAGCCATTAATACAGCCTGTAAATTCGCGATTGAAATTTTTTATAAGGCTTTACTTTCTCACCATGACACATCGATATATTCGCGTATAATGCGCGCAAATTTCATACTCATGACCTATAGGTTTATCAATGTCGATCAAGAATGCATTTTATGCTCAATCTGGCGGTGTTACTGCCGTTATCAACGCTTCTGCTTGTGGCGTTATTGAAACTGCCCGCCAACATAGCGATAAAATTGGCAAAGTATATGCGGGACGCAATGGTATCATTGGCGCATTGCGTGAAGAATTGATCGATACAAGCATTGAATCTGTAGAAGATATTGCTGCACTCAAGCACACACCAAGTGGCGCATTTGGGTCTTGCCGTTACAAGCTAAAAAACTTTGAAGAAAACAAGCGTGAATATGAGCGTTTGATCGAAGTATTCCAAGCACACAACATTGGCTACTTCTTCTACAACGGCGGTGGCGATAGCCAAGATACTGCATACAAAGTAAGCCAACTAAGTGAAAAAATGGGTTACCCAATTACTTGTATCGGTGTACCTAAAACAGTGGATAACGACCTACCATTTACAGACTGTTGCCCAGGCTTTGGCTCTGTTGCGAAATACGTTGCGATTTCTACAAAAGAAGCTGCAATGGATATTAAATCTATGTGTGAGTCATCTACTAAAGTATTTATTTTAGAAGTAATGGGTCGCCACGCGGGTTGGATCGCAGCTGCTGGCGGGTTGGCTGGTCAGAACAGCGATGAAGCGCCACACATCATTTTATTCCCAGAAGTTCCATTCGACAGAGAAACTTTCTTGGCTCGCGTTGATGAGGCCGTTAAGAAGCATGGTTACTGCGTGATCATAGCATCAGAAGGTGCGCAATATGAAGATGGCCGCTTTGTTGCCGATGCGGGCCAGAAAGATGCATTTGGTCACACTCAATTGGGTGGTGTTGCACCAACCCTAGCAAACATGGTGAAACAAGCATTAGGCTACAAGTACCACTGGGCTGTAGCAGATTACCTTCAACGTGCAGCACGCCACATTGCTAGCCGAACTGACGTCGAGCAAGCATATGCGATGGGTAAAGCAGCTGTTGAGTTTGCGGTTAGCGGCAAAAATGCAGTCATGCCAATTATCGTTCGCGAGAACTCTGCTCCATACAAATGGAGCATTGGCGAAGCACCATTAAGCCAAGTTGCTAACCAAGAAAAGAAAATGCCTATTCACTATATTACCGATGACGGCTATGGCATTACGGCGGAATGTCGAGAGTACCTATCGCCTCTTATTCAAGGTGAAGACTACCCACCTTATGACGATGCCGGTATGCCACGTTATGTAAACCTCGTGAACAAGGTCATCGAGAAAAAACTTCGTACAGATTTTGAAATCTAAAACGATAAAGGAACAGACGAAACTTCTGTTCCAGCTTCTTTAAAACAGGCGATAGGCTTAGTCGCTCATCGCCTGTTTTTCTTTCTGACGCGCAAGCCCTAAAGCCGGTCTTACTCCGAGGCGCCCAATATAGGCTTTAAGGTTTTCTTGCTCGATGCTTTGACCAAAACTCATTCCCCAAAACAAGCAATGCCCCAATAGTATGTCGGCGGCAGAGAATGAATCGCCCAAAATATAATCTTGCTGCCCTAAGCCCTTGCTCAGCAAATCCAAAGCTACCTGAAACTCATAGACCGACGTCGCTTCCATCTCGCGCACACGATAGTCTTTCGGCAAAGCAAACTTGTGCTTTCCCATGGTCCATAGAGGTTGCTCTAGTTCTGCAATTGCAAATACGCTCCATTGGTCATACTGAGCACGACGAAAAGCGCTGTATGTTGGAATCAGTTCTGCCTCGGGCTTCAATGTGCAGAGATAATTCATGATCGCTAAGGATTCAGTGATAATGCCTCCATCAACACGAATGGCAGGCACCTTGCCCCCTGCATTGAGCTCTAGAAATGACGTCTGTCTGGCTTCACCTTTCATGAGATCGACAAGTTGGAAGTTGTAATCCAAGCCCAACTCTTCGAGCAACCAAGTCACACGCAAAGTGCGGGTGTTTGGGTAACCATATACCGTTAACGACATTCATCACTCCTTAGTTTTTATTTTTCCAGCATCAAGACTAATCCCAGTCGCGAAAACAATGCAAGCATTACCAAACCCAAATACGCAGTAGCGCCCGTAAGGTCTATAATGCTTCATCGCAAAAGTGGAACTTTACTATGTCATTTAAACATCTTAGTTGTGCTCAGCTCGCATCTTGGCTGAGTGATTCAGAAAACACGGTCACCGTAATCGATATTCGAGACCAAATGTCTTTTGAGCAAGGCCATATAAACGGTGCTGCTCACATCGACAATTCAAATGTGGAACACTTTATTGCAAACACAGACCTTAACAAACCATTGGTAGTTTGTTGTTATCACGGCAACTCAAGCCAAGGCGCTGCAGACTACTTTAATGCACAAGGATTTAAAGAAACCTTTAGCCTAGATGGCGGTTTCGAAGAATGGCGTCAGATTGCAGCCACTCTCACGACGGATTAAGCAGCTTTATTGATAAAAGGAAACACAATGCGCTCAGCTCTCATTTCAGGCCAAGCTCAAAACAATATTATTTTAGTACTCGAAGATAACTACAAAGATTGGCTTAGTGATCAACATAACAATGATCAATTGTGGTTAGAAAGTATTAAGTTTGAAGGAAAAGGACATTCGACTTTACCGTCTGAGAATAATTCCTTAAAGATCATTTGCTGTATACCAAGTCTAAATAACTTCTTTCTAGCTGGAGATCTCGCGAAACAATTGCCGCTGCATACTTATCAAATTGATCTAAGTGCACTGACACATTACGGCAATGTCGATCAAGAAACCTTAGCACTTACGCATTTTCGCTTTGCTGTTAGCTGGGGACTAGGCGCCTATGAGTTCTCTCAGTATAAAAAAACAAGTAAAGAAAAAGCCTTGCTTGCCATCGATGATGAGAGCCTGTTGTCAGAAGCCAATAATATGGTCGAGTCTATCGTACTTACGCGCGATCTAATCAATACTCCCGCCTCAGATATGATGCCCGAAGATCTAGCGCAAACCATGCAAGCTCTCGCAAGTGCTTACGAAGGCAGCTTCAGTGAAGTTATCGGCCAAGAACTTTTAGATCAAAACTACCCACTTATTCACGCTGTTGGCCGAGCTTCTGTGCATGAGCCTCGCCTACTCGAACTCGTTTGGGGCGACGAAGACGCGCCAGCTATTACACTAGTTGGTAAAGGTATCTGTTTTGATAGTGGCGGTCTGAATATTAAAACTGGCAACTTCATGCGTCAGATGAAAAAGGATATGGGCGGCGCTGCACACGTGCTTGGCTTGGCCAAGCTCATCATGGCACAAAACCTTCCAATTCGATTACGTGTTCTCGTTGCTGCGGCTGAAAACGCTATATCTGGTAATGCATTTAGACCCGGCGATATTATTGAATCTAGAAAAGGCCTTACGGTCGAAATAGACAATACCGACGCTGAAGGTCGTTTAGTTCTTTGCGATGCATTGGATGATGCATGTAGCGAAAGCCCCGAGCTGATTATTGACTTTGCCACATTGACCGGCGCATGCCGCGTAGCACTGGGCACAGAACTCCCTGGCTTCTTCTGTAACGATGAAGAAGTGGCTGCAGGCCTGAACGAAAGCGCTCTAGATTGCTTAGATCCTATTTGGCGCCTACCGTTGCACCAAGCCTACAACGACATGCTTAAAAGCCATTTTGCCGATACCCTGAATTCAGCAGAAACCGGATTCGGTGGCGCTATCACAGCTGCACTATACCTCGAAAAATTCATTAGCAATGAAACCCCTTGGGTGCATTTCGACGTCATGGCTTGGAACCTCAGAGGCCTCCCAAGCCGTCCAGTTGGAGGTGAAGCATTGGGCTTACGAGCGGTATATGAATATCTAAAACAACGTTTCGCGTAACTCGAATAACTTCATCAAAGAGGAAGCAGCATGGCTATAAAAAAACTAAAAAACGAAGCTGAACTTTTAAAAGAAGCTATTCGCATTGGGGTGATGTATTGCGAGAAGCGTGGCGTTGTAAAGTTTGAAGCGAATGATAAGCAAGACGATAAAATTGAATATATCTACAAGCTTTTGGTTCACGACAAACAAATTCAACCGCTGGCAAAGCAAGATATGGATACGCCACGAATGAAGCATAAGCTCGTTCTGTGGCTGCATAAACAATTACCCGAAAATCATCCTCTGAAGTAAATCTACTAATGCAAGATACGACTCCCAAGCTTTATTACGTTTATGACCCCATGTGCGCGTGGTGCTGGGGTTATCGGCCGACTTATCTCGCATTAACTGAATCGCTCAAAGAACGAGGTATCACACTCACAAAGCTACTGAGTGGTTTTGCCCCAGACAGTGATATATCGATGCCCTTAGACATGCGCGAAGCCATCGAAAGCTACTGGTACAAAATTTCTGATCTGCTAGGTACCGAATTCAATCACGCGTTTTGGCAACAAAATACGCCACATCGCTCTACCTATCCAGCCTGCCGAGCAGGCTTAATTGCACGGGATCAAGGCAAAGAAGAACAGAGGAACCTTAAGATCCAAGAAGCATATTATTTGAATGCAATGAATCCTTCAGACACGAGTGTTTTGTGTCAGTTAGCTGAAGACATCGGTTTTGAGAAAGAACAGTTCGAGACTGATCTGCCTAGCGATATAACCAGAAAACGCCTGCATGATGAAATACGATTCGCCCGCAGTATTGGAGGGAATAGTTTTCCGTCTTGGATTTTGGTGAAAGATCAGCAAGCCATGCAGCTGCCTCTTGATTATCAAGATCACCGCGCTGCTCTGACAATCATTGAGGATGCATTTGCGTCATGACATCTGCACCCGAACAAACTATTAGCAACAAGAAAGAACAATTCATCGAACTCGCAAAAATGACGTGGCCCATGTTGATTGGGATTGTCTCGCTAATGAGCTTCCAACTTGTGGATTCGGTTTTCATTGCGCGGCTAGGCGTTGAGCCTCTGGCAGTGGTTGGCTTCACCATCCCTATTTACCAACTTTTTATTGGTATTCAGGTCGGTATTGGCATTGCGACAACGGCGCTTATCTCGCAACTCATTGGTGCCAGAGAAGACTGTAAGGCCCGCGATTTAGCCGGATTAATCGTAATCGTTGGCTCCGCTTGCTTTGCATTTTTAGCCGTACTAACTTGGCTGTTTAGATACCCGATTATTCGAGCATTGGGCGCGACTAAAGAGCTAATGCCGTTTATTGATGCATTCTGGGCAGTATGGCTAGTGGGCGCTTTTGCCGGCGGATTTTTGTATTTCGGATACAGCATTGTCCGAGCTAACGGCAATACGCTCATTCCAGGATTAGGCATGGCTGGCACTAGCCTGCTCAACATTGCCTTAGACCCGATATTCATCTTCACCTTTGATCTAGGTTTAGCCGGCGCCGCATGGGCCACATTATGCTCTTTTAGTATCGGCTGCCTTTTTGTTTATCCATTTATTTTGAAAAAGAATTGGCTGCATTTCAGTGATGCATTTGAAAACGCTATTGAAAAGATCAAACAAATTTTAGCGGTTGCCCTACCTGCTATGACTAGCCAATTACTTCCAGCTCTCTCTTCAATGCTAGCCACGATGCTTGTTGCCCAACATGGGACGGAAAGCGTTGCTGCTTGGGGCCTCGGCATTCGTGTTGAGTTTTTCTCAATCATTTTAGTCTTGGCAATGACAATGTCTCTTCCCCCAATGATAGGAAAGAGCTATGGCGCGAAGAACTTTGATGACATTCAGATATTACTCAAGCTTGCTGTGAAGACAATCATCGCATGGCAACTCTTACTTGCGTTGATCCTTGTATTATTTGACTCCAGCATCAGCCATGCTCTTGCGGGCAATGAGGACATTGCTTCATTACTGGCGCTGTATATCGTCATCATTCCGTTTAGCTATGCATTTCTTGGCATTTGTATGGTCTTAGTGTCTGCCGCAAATGCTATTAGCCGCGCAATGGATGGCTTAAAAATTTCCTTCGCCCGACTATTTATTTGTTATCTTCCATGTTTGTTCATTGGCTCTGTGTTCGGCGATTTAATGGGCTTAATGATAGGCGCTGCCGTAGGCAATGTGCTGGCAGGCATAATCTCGATATGGATGTTTAAATCATCCTTCAGAAAAGCCAAAACTAGACGCTTACTTCCACCATAGTTTCTGCGGGTATTGAGTTATCGAACGCAGCTGACTTTTTAGCAGGCAAAAAAATACCCCTCAGTAGAGGGGTATTTTAATTCCACTTAGCTCTTAAGCCGTTTTTGCAAAACTTAAAGCCTGGCTATAGAAACGCTCCGGTAAGGTAATGACCGTCTCAAAGGCTCGGAAGTCATCGCCATCGTTACCACCTGTTAAACGAAGCTCGATTGACCCACCTTCGCTCTCTAGGAATTGGCGAACTGCATCCATTCCAACACCGCGGCCACTCAAGTTGCTCACCTCTTCTGCAGTAGAGAATCCTGAAGTGAATACCAAGTTCGCAATGTCTTGCGCGCTGAGTGCTGCATCTTGCTCAATAATTCCCTTGTCTACAGCTAATGAACGAATTTTCGCAATCGCGATACCTCGACCATCGTCTGAAACAATGAATTCGGCGTTCTGTTTATTCACTTGCGTATTAATCGAGATAAGACCGTTTTCGTTCTTACCCTTCTCTGCACGCTCTGTCGCACCTTCAATGCCGTGATCCATTGCATTACGCAACACATGCATAAAGATATTATTCATCATGCTGTGAACGCGGCCATCAATAAACAACTCTGCATCCTTTACACGAACTTCTGGTGCGGGCTTATCAAGCTGCTCAGCCATTGACGCGAGCGAACTTAAAGGCTCAGAGATCACCTCAGACAAGGTTTTAGATTCGATAGAAAGCAACATGCTATAGGCTTCTGAAACAACTTCTTGTACATCGTTGTCCATCGATTTTTCAGTAAGACGCTTAATGCTATCTAACCACGAAGCTACGCGTTCTGAGTCTAGATTTACACCTTGTGCTGCAACACCATCACGACCTAGCTTGTCATGATAAATCGTGTCGTACTCAGCAAGAATCTCCTGCGCTTCACGCAACTCTTCGAGTAATTCATTCTGCTTCCACTCACGCGAATCATCATTACGTAAAGCATCATAAGTAGATTCAACTTCATGCACTACGTCAGTCAAATAACTCAAACCATACGTACGCGCATTACCCTTAACGGTGTGCATATTTCTGAATAGCTCGGCAATAACATCCGCAGATTTTCCAGCGTTGTTCTTAATAGCCTGCTGACATGCCGCCATGAACTGCTTAGAACTACGGAGGAATTCAGCAAATTTCGCTGCATCGATCGCAAGCACTTCACCAATTAATTCCAACTCACGCTTCTGACCTTGCGCCGCTAGCTCTAGGGCACGGATTTCAGTTACGTCGCGCACAGTAATCATCAGACGCTCGATCACATCATCATTCACGATTGGATCCCAGTCCAACTCGAGAACTTTTTCACGACCATCATCGAAACCAATGGTCATCTCATTCACAAGACAATGTGAGTTGAACTCAAACATCATTTCGTCTTCACCAACAATCGCATCAACTGCTGTAATGTTCTGATCTCGCGCATCAGAGCCTAGTGTTGTATTCGCGAAAAGAAGATCATTTACATTTCGTCCAGCGATACGATCTGTTTCAAAAATCTGCTCCAGATACGCCGCATACTCTTTGTGCACCACACCACCTTCGCTCACTGTAAATAGGCCTTGGTGCATGTTTGCCATCATATTTGCGATGTCTTGGTTCTTTTGATGAAGCGCAGCCGTACGTTCCTCAACTTTCGCTTCAAGAGTACGATTATGCTCTTCGATCACTTCACGCATACGAATGTTTTTAATTGTTGTAACAAGTGACTGAGCAACAGAGGACACATACTCATAATCACTATCGGCAAAACTCACCTGCTTTACGTCTCCAGATAAATTGATCACACCAACTAGCATGTCTTTATCTATAAGCGGAACACATAAAAGTGCTTTAGGTGCTACTTCTTGCTCACCCTGAACATAAGACTTGTCTTTCTCAGTATTAGGAACAAAGATAATTTGCTTAGATTTTGCAGCCTTACCAATAATACCTTCACCAAGCTCAAAGCTTGTAGGCTCAACATCGGCTGAAATAGCTTTCGGTGGGAAATGCGCCTTAACGACTAGCTCTTGCTTTTCGTTAGTTAAATAAACCGAACCTGCACTCACGCCCATCTTTTCATGCATACTCTGAAGTACTTCTTCCAATGCAGTGTTTTGGCTCTGCGCACCGGCTAAGGTACCGCCGATTTTATTAAGTTTTGCGAGATCTGCCATCTTCTTCTGAATAGCAGACCGCATAGAGTTAAAGTTTTGCGCCGCGAGTAATACGAGAACAATTAAAAGAACAATGGATGATTTAAAGCCAAAATCTAAACTACCCAATACTTCACCTTGCAAGAAGCTGAACTGAACATCTGCACTCTTAAGCAGCTCATCCAGACCTTCAACGGATTGCGATACCGCAGCATCCGCTTCGCGAAGTTTTGCTCGAGCCAGTTCGATTTGCTCAAGCTCTGTCATCTTGTAATCGATAATTGAAGGCGTTTTATCGAAGTGAGCACTCAACTCTGCGTATGATTGTTCAACTGTATCAAGCAGGGTCACATCGCCGAATGTTTTAAAGACGTCTGCACCTTTGTCATACCAAAGTTTGGAATCTTGCAGTGCAAACTTAAAGTCATCCATGGTAGACAGAGCATTCAGGTCTGTCGTGCGCTGCACTTCTTCTACCGTCTTAAGGATTGAAAGAGCATTCGCATCTGCTTGGTTTGCGAATCCAGCAACGAGCTCCATATTCTCGGCATCTTTACCGTCTGCCATGAAGTACTGTAGATCGACTAATGAGCCACCTAGCGCATCAGCCATATCGAAAAGTGTCCCGGCCTCGTTATGCATTTGCTCATTAGCCAGCAAAGTAGCCGACTTTGCTTCGAACATTTCAGTTACTGCGAAACGATAAAAGTCATAATTACTCTTAATGCCGATAACAAGGGCTTTCATATCCGCATCATCTTTTGCAAGTTCTTCCAGGCTCTCATAAAGACCGCCAAAGTCTTTAACACCTTGATCAAACTTACGCTTATAAACGCGAATACTATCTGCATCTTCAGCGTTGAATGCTAAACCGCTTAATTTCGCGAGTTTTAGCAATTGAATCTGAACCTGATTACTTTCCTTTACGACCGGTACCGCGGTTTGGTTAACGCGCGACGTCGATTCGTTGATGTCATTTAAATTCCATAAAGATGAGAGTCCTGAGCTCAATATCAAGATAATAATGAACGCAAAACCAAATCCGACTTTCTGGTTAAAACTCAGCTGAAACATTTTAAATTTGCCTCTGTTTATTATTTTGGCCTTCAAAATTCACTCTAGATTAAAATTTGAGAAAGTCGAAATTTTGACCAATATTTTCATTAGTTTTATAAAAATAACGTCGCGCCGTAGTAAAAAAGTGACGTAAGTCCTTGTTTTATCGTTAAAGCTTACAAAGAAGGTCAAAAAAAAGGCAGTTTGTATAGATAGTGCTAGGCTAATTTTATAACCGTAAAAAAATAAAAAACGCGCAAAATAAAAAACAATAGCTTCATTATCAGTTCAGCGAGTAACCATGACCACAATTCTAGTTTCTGCATTAGTAGTAAGCACTGCTCTTATTATTTTCTTAGCTGTAAAGAGTATCAAGACAAGCAAGCTGCTCTCAGCACAAGTAGCCGAGACCAGCGCACTACAAAACAGCATCAGCTCAATGATTGAGACCTCAGAACTCGATACCCTCAAACAAGAGTTCGAACTTGATCAAGCAAGTATGAATAGCAAGTATGCAGAGCTAGAGCACGAGTTAGCACATACCAAAGAACTTTCTCTAAACGAAAAGAACGAGCTCGCACAGAACTACGAAGCGCAGATTCAATCTCTTCGCCATGAACACGAACGCGAGCAATTCTTCCTCACAGAAAAATTAGAGCACGTAGAAAAAGACTTGGCAGAACTAACCAACCTTCTAGTGACGTTTGAACGCTGGCACGAAAGCCTGACACAGTTGATGGAACACAACGCCGAAATGCATCATCAAAACCAAGAGTTCTTCAACATTGTTAAGCAGATTGTGATTCTTGCCTTGAATGCCGCGATTGAAGCTGCGCGCGCTGGAGAGCATGGCAAAGGCTTTGCTGTCGTTGCTGACGAAGTACGAAGCCTTGCCATGCGCAGCCAAGAGCTCAGTGAGAGCTATAAAGAAAATCTTAACAAGAATGACTTTTTAACCACGACAACATTCCAAGACATTCAAGCTGGCGGAAAAATGATTCTGACAGATGTATCTGCAACGAATGAAATTGTGAAAGACCTCATTAGTCGCGTGCAAGTAGCATAACAAGAGGTATAAAAGATGAGTCAACTCGATTTCAACCGAGAAATTCAGCGATTATTCAAATCTGCGATGGATGAAACCTACTACTCGAGTGAAGGCATCGATGTAGTCAGCAGTGACACTAACCAATCAACGCACGAAGAATTCGAACAGTTTTATATGCTCACGATCTCTTCTCAGGAATTTCGTGTGCTCACGCTGATTCATCTCAATCACGACGATCAGAGCCGTGCTTACGTAGCGCAAAAGCTGAATGCTACAAGCGAAAGCCTAGGCGACGAACGCTTTTATGACTTTATTGGTGAGCTTGGCAACACCTTGTGTGGCTCAATCAAAAGAGGAATCAACGCATTTATTCCGAGCCTTGGCATGTCTACGCCGAATCGCTTAGAAGCTGGCAGCATGAAATACATGCTGTCTCAAAGACCAAGCTATGAAGCACACCAACATGTTGAGATAAATGGACAAACACTTTTTCAATGCAGCGTTTACGTATGCAACAAAGAAGAATTGAATTACGAGATTAAGCCAGTTTCTTTTGCAGAAGAAGAAATTGAAGACACCGAGTGCGGTGAACTAGAGCTATTTTAAATATAAGAAGAGGCAGTAATGACAAAAGAAACACAGATTGTCAGTAAAGTATTAGTACACGAATGCAATGATGACGCCCTAAGTGTATTGAAAGATGTATGCACAAAGCACAACCTTATTGGTTTAAAGGTTTGCACCGGCAACAACACAATTGGCCTGCGCGACGCCTCTAACGAAATTAGCGAAGTCATGGCATCAAACGTAGATTTAGGTGCTGTATTTTTATCAGAAGCCAAAGATTTAAATGGCGTTAGCGGCTTGGAGCTATGCACAAAGATCCATAGAGCACGCCCTGAACTTCCTATTTTTATGCGTCGTGAACATACCGATAGCATGGATGACCTTCCTCCATCAATTCAAGAAGCTCTAGCTGGCTGCTACCAAGTCGAAGAAGCTGACAAACTCAATGAACTTGTCGACAACTATATCTGCAGCATGTACTACCCTGCAGAGCTTGCTAGCGGTGTGATTGATCTATCTAAGGAAGCATTTGAAAGCATCATTCCGGGAGTAGAAGTACGTAACGATCTACCCTACTTGGTTAAAGATCAAATTATATACGGAGAGCTGTTTAGCCTAATTCCGCTAGAGAGCGACTGGTGCCGTGGCTATATGATGCTTCAAACAACAGAAAACGAAGTATTAGACCTAATTCGATCTGGCGCATCTCATATTGAAAAAACGCAACCAGATTCGCGCGATAGCAACGGCATTCTCAACGAAGCAACAAACCTGATCTGGGGAAGCATTCGCTCACGCTACTTCACAAATGAAGTCAGCAGCGAAGGCCTTCGCACACAAGTCCCTATCATGGTCAACCACCAACGCAAGCACATTTCATTCGGCTCAACAGAACCGCAGTTATGCTTCAAGTTTACTTTGCATGACCCGCAAATGCGCTTCCCGGATATTACTTTATACCAGCGCCTAATCTTCAACTTGAGCTGGTCTCCAGAGAAGTTCGCAGAGAGTGAAAAAGCGGTCGATGAATTCGTTGATAACGGCGAATTGGAGTTTTTTTAAACAATAACTTGCACTTACAGCGAAACAGCTATAATCAAAATTAAGCAGTACTAATAAAATTAAGAAAAAGAAAGGCTTGGCCTTTCAGCAGAAGCAAACGCGAGGAAAGCATCATGGCACAAATACTAGTAGTTGATGATTCAGCAACTGTACGTAACGAAGTAAGCAGCTTTTTAGCCGCTAATGACCTAAGTGTAGAAGTAGCAATAGACGGTAAAGACGGTCTTGATAAGCTACAGCGCGACAGTCAAATTAAGCTCGTTATTTCAGATGTGAACATGCCAAACATGGACGGTTTAACCATGGCTGAAAAGGTACGTAGCGACCTTAACAACCAAGGCGTAAATATTATTATGCTCACAACAGAAAGCGACCCACGCATGAAGGCTCGCGGCAAAGCGGCTGGCGTAAAAGGCTGGATTGTTAAGCCATTCAAAGGCGACAATGTTGTTGGTAGCATCAAAAAGTTAGTTGGCGCAGCATAACGAGCCAAACACCCAGACATAAAAAAACGGCGCTTTTAGCGCCGTTTTTTTATGTTCCAAATAAAGGGAAAAGTACTTAATCCCGTAACAATAAAGCTCTACTTTCCTGCTCTATATAGAGCACTATGGCAATGGATAAAACTCAAAGTAAATAAGCGGACCAAATGCCACAAGAATCAAGGTTGTCCCCATAACGAGTAATGGCAAGATAATACGCTCATGACGATAGTAGAAAGTGTCACCTTCTTGTAATGCCAATGTCACCTCTTTATCACCAACAACCTGTCTCGTTAACAAGTGATTCAATGACACTGGCGGACTCAAATAACCCAACTCAAACGCCATCAATGCGGTCATCCAGAAGTGAATAGGATGAATCCCTTGAGCATAAGCTACCGGCGCGATGGTACCCGTCACCAAAATCAACGCACCGAACGGATCCATAACCATTCCGATCAGCACTAAGAACAAGACCATAAAGATCATTGCAGCATATTGCGATTCAAATACTTCTGGAATTTCTAGTACGCCGCCCCCACGCTCGATGATGCCGCCAACTGTAAATGAACACGCCATCAGCATTAGCAAAGCACCAATCTGAATAGCAGAATTATCTACAGCCTTATGAAACGCCGACGACACTGTCGGTGCGGCCATAGCCGTTTTATTGCGCTCTTCAAAGTCTGAACTGAACTTTCTCTCCCAGATCAACACAATGGCTACCAGCACAGGTAAAACGATCGGCGCAGAAAATTCATCCAAATAGGTATCTAGCAAATAGGCGTAAACAATTAAGGTACCAGCCAAAATAGCAATATATGGAATCAAGGGCTTCGCAAGTCTTAAAGACGGCATCAATGCTTCGCTCACCGGCGCAGGATTCAAAGGCTCTTTTTTGGTAATCAATGCAAATACAGCAAATACCACCATGCTTAACAAGAACACCCTAAAGCCCCAATGGAACAGCTCGTCCGTCACGACCTCTTTGTTAAGAATCGCGATACCTACGACCAACAAACAAGGGCGTAATACAACACCAGAGCCGGTCATCGCGGTCACGGCAAGTGACAACTGCCTGCGCGTACCGACACGACGCATCTCCTGATAAACCACTGCACCCATAGCGATAATGATGATACCTGAGGCTCCTGTGTAAGCCGTTGGGTATGCCATCAACGCAATTGCCACAAATGCCATCATTTCGGGCGGAAGCTTCCAAGGACGGAATACATCAAACAACTTCGCACCTAGAAGTGTTTCTTTTAGCATCATGCCGGCAAGAATATAAAGACCAATCGCCAAATGAAGATTGGTGAGCTGGAAGATCTGCGTGAAATAAATAGCGATGCCCGGCAAATGACCTTCTGTAATAAAGAAATGAAAGCACGCTGCGAGTAACATGAAGGTTTGAATTGGAATCGTAAGTAAGGAGCGCAGCCATCCACCACCCTCTTCTAACTCATCACGACGCGGAGTGAAGAACTGATAGACGTTAATCGCAGACAACACCGCACAGCCTCCCATGAGCGCAAAGAACAACTCTGGATTGGTCACTTCGGTTCCTGAATTCAACGACCCTATGTAGAAGGCATACCCAGAAACGCCAAGGCCGACATGAGAAATAAACTGCGCCGTAGTCGAAATATAGTGATCTTTAAAATGGTGAACCGCTCTAAAAGCAATATGGCTGCGCTTAGCGGTTGCCACAATCGTGGCGAGCATTAATAGACTTATTAAGGTCAGCTTCTGATGCGCGATCGCAAACAAACTAATGTCAGCAAACACGTGCTCCAAGGAGCGGAATATCTCAACTGAAGGAGTAAGGTTTTGATCGTAAATAGCGGCTTCATCATGCTTCTTCTGACAAACCCTGAGCTGTCGCACCAATGACTCTCGTGCCGAGTCTCTATCAAAATCGTCAGCCAACAGCGAAAACGCTTCATTTTCAGCAATATGCTCTTGCTCTAGAACATCTAAGCGACTGTCTATGTCTTCTTGTGGGTCACACTCCGTAATCGGACGATCGCCTCGCAACACAAAATAGTCATCCCACAAATATGCACCAAGTTTAAGCATTTGCGCATGCATATTTTCACTCGTACCGGATGTAATGGTGCCGAGCAATAACAGCAAAATAATTCCTGTAAGAATAGCTTGAGATATCTTTTTAAATTTTGAAAAAGGAGAAGATGAAACTGGAGATGGATCTGAATTAGCTGAAATATCGCTCATCACTGACTCGTCATTATTTTTGTTAATACAAACGAAAGCTTTTTTGAATACTGCTAGCTATTGTGCCAACAAACTTAAGTAAGATGTTGATACATAAGGAAGAGCGAGTACTTCGTCACGTTTTAAAGGATGATAATTCTGGCCGAAAAACTCGCAACAGATGATATGCGTTGCGGCCAACTAGCGAAAATTATTCGTCGCCCAGGCGCCGTTTAATGCCGCAGATTTTGCCAACCTGTAATTGTCATGATCTTGAATTGCCTCGATAAAGCGCGCTAAGCCTCTCTCTGCCTCAACTCTCGTGCCAAAAGGACCAAGGTCTTCACCCTCTCGTGTGGCAATGTAATACTGACCATCAATAACTTGAAGGCGTTCAGAGCGAAAGTAAGTCGCCTCGCCTTCTCCTTTACGAAACTCCATTGCAATATTTCCTTGTCTAGCTGATATTGATCTGTGCTGGCATCAAACAACACGAATACGACTACCACGCCACTAATCACAAACCTTATCTAAGTGAACCGCAAGTGCCGCGAATTATCTCTTATACTTCGGCCATGTCTCCTTTGGATTCAAGCCAAGACTTACGATCCGCTGCTCGCTTCTTACCAAGCAGCATATCCATGTTTTCGACAGTTTGAGCATGATCATCGATTGTTAGCTGAACTAATCGACGCGTGTCGCGAGCCATTGTTGTTTCACGCAACTGCATTGGATTCATCTCACCCAAACCTTTAAAGCGCTGAACATTCACCTTGCCACGTTTTTTTTCTGCTTCGATTCGATCAAGCACACCCTTGCGCTCAGCTTCATCCAAAGCATAAAACACTTCTTTACCCACATCGATACGATACAAAGGAGGCATCGCAACATAGATATGGCCAGCTTCAACCAGTGGTTTGAAGTGGCGTACAAATAGAGCACATAAAAGTGTCGCGATATGAAGACCATCAGAGTCCGCATCAGCAAGAATGCAAATCTTGCCATAACGCAATCCTTCTAGATTATCTGATCCTGGATCCACGCCCACTGCGACAGCAATATCATGGACTTCTTGGGAGGCAAGAATTTCGGCAGAATCTACTTCCCAGGTATTAAGTATCTTACCGCGAAGCGGCATGATGGCTTGATACTCACGATCTCGTGCTTGTTTTGCGGAACCACCAGCAGAGTCACCCTCAACCAAGAACAACTCTGAACGCAATGCATCTGCCCCAGAACAATCCGCCAACTTGCCTGGCAGTGCTGGCCCTGAAGTCACTTTCTTACGAACAACCTTTTTACTTGCTCGCATACGCTTTTGGGCATTACTAATACATAGCGTCGCTAGCTGTTCCGCTTCATCAGTGTGTTGGTTAAGCCACAAGCTAAATGCGTCTTTCACTACACCCGAAATAAACGCAGCAGCCTCGCGTGAAGATAACCTTTCTTTAGTTTGACCTGAGAATTGAGGGTCACCTAACTTCGCAGATAAAACAAAACAGCTTTTATCCCAAATATCTTCAGGGCCAAGCTTTATGCCACGCGGCAATAAATTTCTAAACTCACAAAACTCTCGCATTGCTTCTAAACAGCCCGTTCTAAAGCCATTTACGTGCGTACCACCTTGCGCTGTTGGAATTAGGTTTACGTAGCTCTCTTGAGTGATTTCACCGCCTTCGGTTAACCACTGTATTGCCCAATCAACCGCTTCGCTATTGCCAGCCATCGACCCAGTAAACGGAACTTTCGGACAAGTTTCAAAGCCATCTGTCGCAGCAACCAAATAATCTTTTAAGCCATCCTCGTAATGCCATTCATCCTTCTCATCCGTTTGCTTGTTCTGAAAAATAACTTGCAAACCCGGACATAGAACGGCTTTTGCGCGCAAGACATGTCGAAGTCTAGAAATAGAGAATTTAACCGAATCGAAATACTGAGCGTCAGGCCAGAAATGCACTTTTGTTCCGGTATTTCGCTTACCAACGCTATCAATCACCTCTAAGCTATCGGTTTTATCGCCATCAGCGAATGCAATGCGATGTAACTTAGCATCGCGGCGGATAAAGACTTCAAGTTTTGTGGAGAGCGCATTAACAACCGACACCCCAACCCCGTGCAATCCGCCAGAGAAGTTGTAGTTATCGTTAGAAAACTTACCGCCCGCGTGTAATCGACTAAGAATTAGCTCGACACCCGGTAGTCCTTCCTCGGAATGAATATCAACAGGCATGCCACGACCATTATCGGTAACCGACAACGAGCCATCCTCGTGCAGCACAACCTCTATTTTGGTCGCATGGCCTGCTAAGGCTTCGTCGACGGAATTATCAATAACTTCTTGAGCAAGATGGTTTGGACGCGTCGTCTCGGTGTACATTCCGGGACGTTTTTTTACTGGATCTAAACCGCTAAGAACTTCGATCGAATCAGCGGTGTACTGCTTATTTGCGGATGAGCTTTCAGACATAATGAGAAGGACAAACTATTGAAATACAATTGCGCAAGAGCTTAAACAATTAAGGCGCTTGCGCCAATAGCTAAGGACTAAGATGGGGGATGTTTAAGAAACAAAGCCTATTGCGAAGAACGCAGGTTTCGGTCTAATTGCGGATCAATTGTGTTAGCGAAGCCAGATTGTTCAGCAACGTTCTGATATGAAATCTCGAAAGACACGTCGATTCTGTCGCGATCGACAACGAGTGATGAAGCATTATTTGATAAGCGATACGCACCTACCGCCTCTCCCTTGTCGAAGAGACGCGCATCACCATCACTATCCGTACTCGCTTCTAAGTAGTACTCACCTTCAGGAACATCAAAGAACTGAAAATTCGCCGTCGCATTCACATCATCAAAACGCTGCGCTCTGTATATGTCATATGAACCCGCAGCCGCATTCACTTCTTGTTTGCGCAACAAATACACATAGACCCGAGACAATTGCCCAGCAACATCAGCGGCTGCTTTGAAAACAGGAACCGTTTCATTCAACAAAACCCCGCCATCCAAACGATACTCAACTTCTATCATTGCTTGCTGAGCTTGATCACTGACTTGGTTGGGATCAACAGTAATCACGTAACGACTAGCGCCCTGCGCATCGACACTATCTAAGGAAATGTCTAGCCAAGGAACATTTGCCGAAATCAACTCAATAGTAAGATCATCCGACCCTGCATTTCCTATAAACAAACTTGCAGAGCTCGCATAATTACCAAAGCTCAAATTAGACGGAAACACTTCTAGCTCATTCAAAGAATCAGCGCCTGCCGCATAAACCGCCTTCTGAGCATTAATCAAACCAGCACCATAAAATTGCTCAGGCATCCCTTGCTCAGTCAATTCACCACGCTCAAGTGCACGCATAAACGAAGCGTTATCTAAAGATGGATCCAGTTCCTTCATTAACGCCGCAATCGCAGCAACATGCGGCGCCGCGAAAGATGTGCCGATCGACAACTCATACCGATCTAATCTACTTGGCGCGATGACGTCATCATCCACCCCATCAAAGTAAATCGAATTAATGTCTGTACCACCGGGAGCCATGACATCAACGTTGTCACCGAAGTTAGAAAATAATGATCTAAACCCTGTGTGATTGACGGAACCAACACCAAAAACCTCCGGGTAATAAGCTGGGTAAAAAGGGAGATCAGATTGTTCATTGCCTGCGGCTGCAACGATAATCACACCTGTCGCTGCCGCATCACGTATCGCATCCTCAATGACAAAACTATTGATGTTAAGACCAAGCGATAAATTGATAATGTCAGCAGGATCAGCAATCTGACGACCATCTGTTGTGCGCAAACCCGCTGCGTATCGAATACCATCAGCAATATCAAACGCAGATCCTTCTCCCGAACTGCCTAGCACTCGAATAGGAATGATTTTCGCATTAAAGGCGGCACCGGCAATACCTTTAGCATTGTCAGTGTCTGCTGCAATCACACCAGCGACTTCCGCGCCATGAAAGGTTCCAAAAGCGACTTCTGTGGCATCCGCGTCACGACCATCCCCATCACCATTCAGTACGTCCGATACAAAGTCATACCCGTCGCTGAACAAGATATTGGATTGAACATCTTCATGACTAGGTGCGACACCCGTATCAATCACAGCTACTCGAACACCCTGCCCCGACGCAAACTGCCATGCTTCAGGAAAAGATAACTGATCTAAATTCCACTGAAACGAACGCAAACTATCATTCACTGATAAGCCTGAGGCAGTCACTAAATAATCCGGTTCCGCATTAGCAACACCGCGCATCCCTTGCAACTGAGAGGCTAGACGCAGCGCTTTAAGCTTAGCTAAATCACTATGAATTCCATCATCAAGCTGCGACACCTCGCCAAATGCATTAACTATATTGACCCTAGCTGATGCGAGCTTGGCATAACCAGCTCGCGATAAACTCTCACCAGCAGCTAACGATCGTGAAGAGCGAAGGTGATAATTAACAGGAGACTGGGCAATAGAGCGTAAAGATACATAGTATTCGGCGTCTTCATCTGCAACAAATTCAACTTGTCTGGCCCAACGTATATCTTCACTAAAAACTGGCGCGCTTTGATTGCTCGATTTGAAGACTTGGAATCTTAAGTAAATAGACTGGTTTGTACCTGTGTCAGCCGGATAAGCCTCAAGCGAGAGTGTTTGTCCATTCAATAATGGCAAGGAATAGAAATCGCTATCATCACGAGCGAAAGAAAGCCCGTTGCTGTATGCGCCATTAGCTGCACTGACATAGCCACCAACAGAGCTTGGGTTGTTTAGTCTCTGCGCTTGGGAAAAGGAATTGTTATTGAGATTGATAGCGAAAGAGCCCGCGACCTGCGTGTCAGAATCTTGCGCCATAGATGATGTGAGTCGAAGGGTGCCTGAAATCGTTCGCGCTTGAGAAGGACCTCCTGCCACTAAACCGCCGTTGATACCTTGCGAGCCGTCAGCCTCAGAGCTACCGCCACCACAAGCAGTCAGAAGCATAGTAGCGAGCACTATGCACCACCCACCGATACGACCCTGTAAAGACCAATCCTTCAAAATCACAATCTAGTTCTACTCAAAAGACGATTGAAACAACATACATGCTGCTCATTATATTTTGAGTCTAGCAGTAGCAAGTAAAATATCTCTGCGGAGCATCGCCAACACATCATAAATATCGCTCAATTAAGTAAATTTTCGTCAACTACAGTCTTGAGATCCCTTGAACACCATTGCTACTATGCATTGAGGCAAGGGAAAGCCGACCATAACACTATTTCAAGGATGAAATATGACAACGAAAAACACATTTCGTGCAGTTCTGTGCACGTTCATATTCTTAATTTCTGCCAACGCGCATAGCGCAATCATCTTCCAAGATGATTTTTCACGCATCAATAGCGACGATGTTGGGCCTGCATGGCTTACTAACGAAGCGCAAGACAACGATGTTGCAATCTATCTTGAACGACTTCGTTTACGAGACATACCTAGTGCCGGATTCACATTCGCTCAAATCGACATCGACACGCATAAGTTCGCAAGCCTTGAATTAAGCTTTGATTGGCAAGTGCTAAGCAGCACTGAAAAGAGCGACACATTGCTAGTAGAACTTATGAATACGGCCGCGAAAAGCATTATCTTTGAAACGACCCTCGAAACTGCAGGAAGTTATAACGCCAGCATTTTATTATCAGATGCTGCCATTACATCTATCCGCTTTGCGCTTGACGTAAATAGCCAAACCGAGACGGTCTATCTCGACAATATTCAACTCGAAGGAATAAAGAACCCGGTGCAAAAACCTATCGCAAAGGTCGATGAATCGTCTTCATTTGGATTATTTCTTCTTGGACTTGCGGGGCTGATCTGCTGCAGATTACGAAACAACAACTTGGTTCAAAATAAAGCGCACAAGTAACGCGAGTGCAATCACAAACGATACGCCAAACAAAATACCAATAATGATGAAATGACTCGCTTTTCCCTTGCTGAAATCGCGTTTGGCATTTTTCGACTTTTGAACACCAAGCATTGCATACAAAACACTTTGCGTCGTCTGCCACAGGGTCATCTCATTCCCTTTGGCATCTGGGTCACTCGATATCTCTTTTTGCTTAGACATATTTAGCACCTATCGATTATCAACAATAAGCGACAAGCTACTGCTTAATCACCAAATGGAGTGCCTCTACCGACAAGGCATCTAAATCCATCGACCCTGTTGGATCATACCATGTCGTCGTCCAACTAATAGCCCCGGTTAATAGGCGTCTTAAGACAAATGTATCACCCTGCACTTTGCCATCTGATTTGGCAGCCTCAAGCGTCTGCATCCAAATGCCTTCATATTCACTGCGTAAGCCAAGAATGTAGTCTTGCTTCTCTTCTGAAAGACTTCGCCATTCATAGACGAGAACAGACATTGCATCGCCAGTTACGCCGTTGATCGCATCTATCTCACACTTGATGAGCGCGAGTAGTTTGCTCTCAATGCTGTCTGCTTCTTCTATACGGCGACGCATTAAATGCGTGTTGTAGATAACAACCTCTTTCATCATCGCTAACAGAATCTCTTCTTTCGATTTGTAGTGATGAAAAATGCTGCCAGATTGAATGCCGACAGCCGCTGCTAAGTCTCTTACCGTCGTACGCTCGTATCCCTTGACACGAAATAGCTTCGCCGCTTTTGCAAGCAATCGTCCTTTAGGCGTTCTAGGGTCTGTCACCTCACCTTGCTCGACAAGATCATCGACTAAATCAAGTTTTTCTTGTTCAACAATAACGGCCACCAGCCACTCCCTAGAAATAAGTATTTACAAAAAAGTGATAATAACGAGCTTGCGAACTATTTACAAACCAAGCACTTGCTTGGTAAGGTGCTGACACCAAAAATGAGTAACCCATCTCATCTGCTTTTTTAACTCAGTTTCACGTCGCGAGTAGCGCCGTCTTAGACAGGAAAAAACGCACAATGGCAGAAGCGAAAAAAATAAGAATTGGTTGCGCATCAGCGTTTTGGGGTGACACCGAAACCGCAGCACAGCAACTCGTCGATAAAGGCAACATCGATTACTTGGTTTTTGACTATCTCGCAGAAATCACCATGTCGATTATGGCTGGTCAGAAAATGAAAGATCCGAGCGCTGGCTTTGCACCAGACTTCGTGAAGACGGTCATGGCACCTCTTCTTGAGAAAATCAAAACCCAAGGCATTAAAGTGATCAGTAATGCCGGCGGCGTAAATCCAGCAGCATGCGTAGAAGCATTAAAAGCGATAGCAGAAAAAGCGGGTATCGAATTAAAGATCGCTATGGTCGATGGAGACAACGTCCTTCCATTAAAGAAAAAGCTCGCTGATCAAGGCGTCGTTGAAATGTTCTCTGGCACACCTATGCCTCCTATGTTCGTAAGTATGAATGCATACTTGGGTGCTCCAGCCATTGCGGCTGCTCTTGCTGAAGATGCTGATATTGTCATTACCGGTCGCGTAGTCGACAGTGCAGTCGTTCTCGGCGCCATGATGCATGAATTTGATTGGTCATGGAGCGATTACGACAAACTCGCTCAAGGTTCTCTAGCTGGACACATTATCGAATGTGGAGCGCACTGTACTGGTGGTAATTTCACTGACTGGGAACTGGTCAAAGATGGGTTTGATGACATGGGCTTCCCTATTGTAGAAATAGATCAAGACGCAGAATTTGTTATCACAAAGCCTGAAAAAACGGGCGGTTTAATCACAACAGCAACGGTTGCAGAGCAAATCGTTTACGAAATCGGCGACCCAGAAAACTATATCCTTCCTGATGTTGTGTGTGACTTTACACAAGTGAAGCTAGAACAAGCCGCAGACAATCTCGTTCGGGTATCTGGCGCCCTAGGTAAAGCACCAACTGATCAATACAAAGTATCGGCCACCTACCCCGACGGTTTTAAATGTACCGTGACATTTTTACTTGCTGGCATCAATGCAAAAGCAAAAGCACAAGCCGTGGCCAAAGCCATTTTGTCTAAAACCTCCCGTATGATCGAAGCAAAAGGCTTAAGACCTTATTCGGAAACCAGTATCGAACTACTCGGTTCTGAAGCCACATACGGCGAGCATGCCAAGGCTGAGATGTGTCGAGAGATTGTTGTGAAGATTTCTGTCGCTAGCCCAGACAAAAAGTCGCTTGTATTGTTTTCAAAAGAAATTGCTCAAGCCGCAACTGGCATGGCTCCGGGTATTACAGGCATTGTCGGAGGTCGCCCTACTGTTTGGCCGAAGATACGCCTCTATTCATGTTTGATTCCTAAGTCGACTGTCGATCTTGTAGTGAAGTTTGATGAGCAAACACTCGTAGTCAACCTGCCTCATGAAGACTTTGAAGCACTTTGCCCGAGCGAAAACTATGTAGGTGACGCACTCGAAACAGCAACACCTCACACCGTTCCGTTAATCAAACTTGCTTATGCTCGCAGTGGTGACAAAGGCAATCATGCCAATATTGGCGTGATCGCAAGAGAGCCAGCTTATATGCCATTCATTAAAGCAGCACTACGCAGTGACGCTGTCGCAAACTTTATGCGACATACCTTAGATCCTAAAACCGGTAAGGTAACGCGTTGGAATATGCCCGGATTCAGCGCAATGAATTTCCTACTCGAAAACAGCCTTGGCGGAGGCGGTGTCGCAAGTCTGCGCATCGACCCACAAGGTAAAGCCTACGGCCAACAGTTATTAGAGTTCCCAATTCCGGTTTCCCAAGAAATATACGCAAGTTTAGAGAAGTAAATCGATGTCAGGATATCAATCAGTATTAAAAGAAGGCCTGTTTGAAGGCAAAACCATGATCGTGACCGGCGGCGGTAGCGGCATCGGACGTTGCACAGCCCACGAACTTGCTCAGCTTGGGGCTCACGTTGTGCTCATTGGGCGAAAAATTGAAAAGCTCGAAAGCGTAAAAGCAGAAATCCTTGAAGACGGCGGCAGCGCTGAAGCACATGCCTGCGATATTCGCGACGAAGATGCCGTGAAAGTGTGTATCAAAGCCATCAAAGCAAATAACGAAATCATCCACGGCCTAGTGAATAACGCTGGCGGCCAGTTCCCATCCCCTCTTACGGGTATTAACCAAAAAGGTTGGGAAACAGTCGTGCGTACAAATCTGACAGGCGGCTTTTTGATGGCTAAAGAAGTGTACTTAGCCAGCATGCAAAAACATGGCGGCTCGATTGTAAATATCGTCGCAGACATGTGGGGTGGCATGCCAAATATGGGACACTCCGGTGCCGCACGCGCGGGCATGGTGAATTTCACTCAAACCGCAGCTGTGGAATGGGGTAACTCAGGTGTTCGCGTGAATGCCGTTGCGCCTGGGTGGATCATGTCGAGTGGTATGGATAGCTACCCTCCGGCATTGAAACCATGGATTCGCAGTCTAAGAGACGCCGTTCCTGTCAAACGCATGGGAACCGAAGCAGAGGTGAGTGCTGCGATCTGCTTCTTACTAAGCGACGGCGCTAATTTTATTAGCGGTGATTGTCTACGCATTGATGGCGGCGCCTCTCAAGGTGGTCGCGTATTCCCATTACCGAATGCGAAAAACTCAGAATCCTACGACGGTTTCCACCGTTCCGAAACGCCCGACATATTCAAAGACTAATAAAAAGGCCAAACACTAATGAGTATTTTGGAATCAATGATTGATGCTCACTCAGAGCAGTTTCAGGCAAACAAAGATGCCATGCAGGCCCATATCGATAGCTTCCGTGAAATCGAACAGAAGGTTCTCGATAAAGAACTGCAGGCAAAAGAGAAATTTCAGAAACGTGGAAAACTTTTACCTCGTGAACGCATCAATCTCTTGCTAGACCGCAATACACCATTTTTAGAAATCAGCTCCTTAGCTGGTTATAAAATGCATGATGATAAAGACGGCTCTATGGCTGGCGGTGGCGTCATCGCTGGCATCGGGTATGTTTGCGGCATCCGCTGTTTGGTCGTAGCAAGCAATAGCGCGATCAAGGGTGGCACCATATCACCTACGGGGCTCGAGAAAACATTGCGTCTTCAAGAGATCGCAAAAGAGAATAAATTGCCGATTGTCACGATGGCTGAAAGTGGCGGCGCCAACTTAAACTATGCAACCGATATCTTTGTGCATGGTGCGCGCGGTTTTGCGAATCAAGCTCGTTTGTCCGCAGCAGGTATCCCGCAGTTCACGATTGTACATGGTAATGCGACGGCAGGTGGAGCCTACCAACCAGGTCTTTCCGATTACTCTATTGTGGTAAAAGAACAGGCCAAAATGTTCTTAGCAGGACCTCCTCTACTTAAAGCAGCAACCGGTGAAATTGCTACCGATGAGGAGCTAGGTGGTGCGGAGATGCACGCACAAACCGCAGGTACCGCAGAGTTTCTCGCTGAAGATGATTCCGACGGCATTCGTATGATGCGCGACATGGTCAAACAAGTACCATGGAACGAGCAACTCAGCTCTAAAGCAGAACGACAATGGGAAGAACCAAAATTTAGTCCTGACGAGCTTATCGGCGTTGTTCCAAGTGATAGCAAACAACCTTATGACGTTCGTGAGATAGTTGCGCGTATTGCGGATTCATCTGAATTCGTCGATTTCAAACCCGAGTTCGATAATCAAACCGTTTGTGGCTTCTTAAAAATTGAAGGCCATGCATGCGGGCTGATCGGTAACAATGGGCCAATCACACCAAAAGGTGCGGCAAAAGCTGCGCAGTTTATCCAACTATGCGAGCAGTCCGGCACAAGCCTATTGTTCTTCCATAATACAACCGGATTTATGGTTGGAACCGATGCAGAACAAAATGGCGTTATCAAACACGGCTCTAAGATGCTGCAAGCCGTGGCTAACGCAAGCGTACCGAAACTTACCATCGTGGTTGGCGGCTCTTACGGCGCAGGTAACTATGCAATGTGTGGGCGCGGATTAGACCCTCGTTTTATCTTCGCTTGGCCAAACAGTAAAACGGCTGTAATGGGTGGAGCGCAAGCTGGCAAGGTCTTGCGTATTGTTACCGAAGACAAGCACGCTAAAATGGGTAAAGAAGCAGATCCCGCAATGTTAGACGTTCTAGAAAAAGCTACTGCCGACAAATTGGATAAAGGTTCAACCTCACTATATGGCACGGCAAGGCTTTGGGATGATGGACTTATCGACCCCCGTGACACCCGAAAAGTATTAGCATTTTTGTTAGATATTTGTGACGAAGAAAAACGTCGAACTCTACGCCCGAACACCTTTGGCGTGGCACGACTTTAAGCTTGGTAACCGACAGAATAAAAACAGTTTTGTAAGAGGCAATTCACATGATTTTTACACAAGAGCACAACGAGATACGACGCACCGTTAAGAACTTCGTAGAAAACGAAATTAACCCATATTGTGATGAGTGGGAAAAAGCGGGCGAGTTCCCAATGAAAGAAATGTTCAAGAAGCTTGGCGATTTAGGGCTTCTTGGGATCAGTAAGCCTACTGAATACGGCGGCATGGGCCTTGATTACAGCTACAACATCGTAGCGGCCGAAGAATTTGGCGCGGCACATTGTGGCGGCGTGCCACTTGCGATCGGTGTTCAAACTGATATGTGTACCCCTGCCCTCGCGCGCTTTGGCTCAAACGAGTTGCGCGAAGAGTTCTTAGCGCCATCTATCAGTGGCGACATGATTGGTTGTATTGGTGTATCAGAACCAAGCGCTGGTTCAGACGTCGCCGCGATCAAAACTACTGCAAAAAAAGACGGTGATGACTATGTCATCAACGGCACAAAAATGTGGATTACAAACTCCCCGAAAGCAGACTATATCTGCCTATTGGCCAACACCTCTGACGACAAAGTACATCTGAATAAGTCCTTAATCGTTGTTCCAATGAATACGCCTGGTATCGAAGTAGCGCCACGCCTAAACAAACTTGGTATGCGCAGTTCTGAAACCGCACAAGTGTTCTTTGATAACGTTCGTATTCCGCAGCGTTACAGAATTGGCGCAGAAGGTTCAGGCTTTATGATGCAGATGCTTCAATTCCAAGAGGAGCGTTTATTTGGTGCTGCAAACATTTTGAAAGGGCTCGAACAATGCGTTGACCAAACCATTGATTATTGTCGTGAGCGCCAAACCTTTGGACAGCCTCTGCTAGATAATCAGGTGATTCATTTCCGTTTAGCCGAACTTCAAACAGAAATCGAAGCACTGCGCTGCATGGTTTATCAAGGCGTTGAAGGATACATCAACAAAAAAGACGTCACGATGCTAGCCTCTATGGCGAAACTTAAAGCCGGCCGTCTCGGCCGTGAAGTTGCGGACAGCTGCTTGCAGTATTGGGGTGGTATGGGCTACATGTGGGAAAACCCTGTTTCGCGTGCGATGCGCGACATTCGTTTGGTATCTATCGGCGGTGGTGCTGACGAAATTATGCTTGGCATTATTTGTAAGCTGATGGGCACCCTACCGAAGAAAAAGAAGTAAGGAGCGACTGAATGACAACGCTTCCGCAATGCGAAACCTTACTAATTGATCTGCAAGACCATGTTTTGCAGATCACGCTGAACCGACCCAAGACACGCAACGCGATGAGCCTTCAAATGGTTCAAGAATTGATGTCGGTATTCAAAGCTATTGAGCATGAACAAAATATTCGCGTTGTGGTCATGCGCGGCGCAGAGGGTCATTTCTGCGCTGGTGGCGACATCAAAGACATGGCAAATGCACGTGCAGCGCTAGGGCAAAAAGCTGAAGGTGATGAAGACCCTTTCTACGCATTAAACAGAGAATTTGGGCGCATGATTACCTTTGTCAACCAAATCCCGCAAGTCTTGATTGTTGTGGCTGAAGGCGCAGTACTAGGCGGTGGCTTTGGCTTAGTATGCATCTCTGACCTTGCGTTGTGCCTTGATAGCACGCAGTTTGGCTTGCCAGAGACAAGCTTGGGTATACCACCAGCGCAAATAGCACCTTTTGTTGTGACACGCATAGGCTTAACACAAGCAAGACGCTTATCATTATTTGGTGCGCGTTTTAAAGGTACTGAAGCAAAAGAATTAGGCATTGTTCATGAATGTTTAGATTCAAACGAAGCCTTAGAAACGGCGCTTGAGACTGCTCTTTCTCAAGTTAAAAATTGTGCGCCACAAGCGAATCGAACAACTAAAGAACTGATCTTAAGCGTCGGACACCAACCTCTTGAATCCTTACTTGATGGCGCAGCGAAAAATTTTGCGTCAGCCGTGCAAGGCGCCGAAGGACAAGAAGGAACCATGGCGTTCATCCAGAAACGAAAAGCCAGTTGGGCAGAATAACGACAAGCGTATTGGAGAAGATAAGAAAAATGTTTAACAAAATACTGATCGCTAATCGTGGCGAAATCGCAGTAAGGGTCATACGCACTGCAAAAGATTTAGGGTTTGAAACTGTAGCGGTCTACAGTGAGGCCGATAGTGGCGCACCACATGTCCTCGCGGCTGATGAGGCGGTATGTATTGGTCCAGCGTCTGTTGGAGAATCTTATTTAGTCGCTGACAAAATCGTGGATGCGGCGAAACGCACAGGCGCAGGAGCTGTTCATCCCGGTTATGGTTTCTTGTCTGAGAACTGTGACTTTTCTCAAGCTTGTGCTGATGCAGGCATCGTATTTATTGGACCACCAGCTCCTGCCATCGAATTGATGGGCAGCAAACGTCTTTCTAAAATCGCAATGATTGAAGCAGGCGTTCCGTGTATTCCTGGGTATGAAGGTAGCGATCAAAACCTAGACACTCTTCTAAGCGAAGCCAAGCGTATTGGTTTTCCGTTAATGGTCAAAGCCTCAGCAGGTGGTGGCGGCCGCGGGATGCGCCTGGTTCATGAAGAGAGCGAGCTCGAATCACAAATCAACACCGCCAAATCAGAAGCAGAACATGCGTTTGGCAGTGGCGAGCTTATTCTTGAACGCGCGGTCATTAGCCCACGCCATATCGAGATCCAAGTGTTTGCCGATCAACATGGCAATGCCGTGTACTTGGGTGAACGCGATTGTTCGATTCAACGCCGCCACCAAAAAGTCGTGGAAGAAGCCCCCTCACCGTTCGTTGATCCAGAGCTTCGCAAGCGCATGGGTGAAGCCGCTGTGCAAGCTGCAAAAGCATGTAACTATGTGGGTGCAGGTACAGTTGAGTTCCTGGTCGATGCAGAGAAAAACTTCTACTTCCTTGAAATGAACACGCGCTTACAAGTTGAGCACCCTGTTACTGAATTAATCACGGGAACAGATTTAGTTGAATGGCAAATTAACGTCGCGGCGGGCGCTGTACTTCCGTTAACGCAAGACGAGATCACGTTAACCGGCCACGCGATTGAAGTGCGTTTATATGCAGAAGACCCGCGCAATCAATTTCTGCCGCAGACAGGAAAAATCCAACGTTGGAGCGTCAGCAATGCGATGGGAACTAGAACAGATGCAGGGATTCTTGAAGGCCAAGAAGTGTCTCCGTTCTATGACCCAATGCTAGCCAAACTGATTGCTTACGGCAGCAATCGTGAGGAAGCGCGTCGCCGCTTAATCAAGTTACTCAAAGCAACCGTACTGTTTGGCGTGAACGTCAATACGCATTTCTTATCAGAAGTATTGAAGCATTCGCGCTTTATTGATGGCGAAGCAACAACAGCTTTCATTGAGCAAGACTTCAATGCCGATCCAAGCATGGAAGAGCAAGCAAGCAACCCACTTGCAACAGCACTTGCCTGTATTTGCCTTCATAAGAGCAAACAAACCAAAAATACCGTTTCTTCAATGCTACTAGGTTGGAGCAACAGCGCTGCTAGCGAGTGGCCTTACACCTTACAGTTCCAAGACAAAGAACTTAAGCTTCAAGTTCAAGAGAACGATAATCTATATACGATCAAGCAAGCAGATAGTGAAGAGACAAGCAGCATAAAACTGATCAGCTGCGATTCAGAAAAAATTGTCATCGAGCAAGATGGCATTCGACAGACGTGTCAGAAGCTCGTGAGTGGCGATGACATTTTCTTGCGCATTGACAGTGAAGACTTCCAGTTTAAAGATACAACGCACGTCGCTAAAGATGCCGCGGGCGCAGCAGGCAATGGCCAAATTCAAGCAAGTATGGATGGTGCAATCATCAAAGTGTTTGCCGAAGCAGGTCAAGCTGTCAGCAAAGGCGACACTCTTGTTATCCTAGAAGCAATGAAAATGGAGCATCCGCTAAAAGCTGATGTTGATGGTACGGTTCAGTCCGTGCTTGTCACCGAAGGCGATCAGGTCAAGCTGCGCCAATTACTTGTTGAAGTTGAATCGAGCGAAGTATAAGTAAACACAATGAGCACATTAAAAGATAAAGTTATATTTATAAGCGGCGCAAGCCGAGGCATTGGGCGCGAAATGGCGCTTAGGTTTGCCCAAGATGGCGCTAATATAGTGATCGCGGCAAAGTCTGCAGATCCCCACCCGAAACTCCCCGGCACGATACATACGGTTGCAGAGGAAGTTATTCAGGCCGGTGGACAAGCGCTCCCAATACAGGTCGATGTGCGTGACGATGAAGCTGTTGTAGCTGCGGTCGAAAGCGCTGCCGCGCACTTCGGTGGTATTGATGTTGTTATTAACAATGCAGGCGCCATTAAACTTACAAACTCCGAAAACCTTCCTATGAAGCGTTTTGATTTGATGCATCAAATTAACACGCGTGCTGTTTTGTCATTGTCCAAAGCAGCTCTTCCGTTTCTGAAGAAATCAGAGCATGGGCATATCTTGAGTTTGTCTCCGCCATTGAATTTAGATCCAAAATGGTTCGCACATTACGGACCATATACGATCACAAAGTATGGAATGTCGATGCTGACGCTTAGCTTGGCACAGGAGTATCGTCGTTATGGCATCGCTGTAAACTCATTGTGGCCTCAAACGGTTATTGCAACGGCTGCGGTAGAATTCGAAGGGGGCGGTAAAAGTATCCTTGAAAAAGGTCGTATTCCAGCCATCATGGCTGATGCGGCATATGAGGTCGTTCGTTCGGAGAATCTATCGATAACAGGTGAGTTGTTAATCGATGAATCAGTTCTTAGAAATAGCGGTGTCACTGATTTCGACCAATACCGTTATTCAGACGAAAACACGAAGCCCTTGATGAAAGACCTTTTTGTCGAATAAACTCTAAAAGAATAGCAAGGCATCAAACAACTGATGCCTTGTATGAGACATTTTGATGTTGTCTCTAATCGGCTGCCAATAAACACAAATAAGCCATAGGAAAGCATCATGTCAGCGACACCTAGTATTGATATTTCTGTGCATGGCGATCAAAGCATCGCTACGAGCAATCTTCCGCCAGTCAAAGTATCCGTTATCGAAAACGACCGCATTCGAAATGCTTCTAGCTTTTTAGAAATTTTCTACGAACGAGCCAAACTGCATCCTCAAAAAACGTATCTACGCCAAGCTTATGGCGAACACTGGCATGAATTCAGTTGGGGTGAAGTCTATCGCATGGCAGCCCGTACCGTGACAGCTCTGCGGTCCATGGGTTTACAGCCTGGTGATCATATTGGTTTGCTGTCTAAAAACTGCTTTGCATGGATTGTCGCAGACATCGCGATCATGATGGGTGGATATGTATCTGTTCCCTTCTATCCGACCTTGTCAGCAAAGGATTTAGACGAGGTCGTTCAGCTAAGCGATATAAAAGCATTGTTTGTCGGCAAACTCGAAAACTGGGAAGAGCAGCGTCATGGCGTTAACAGTAGCATTACTACAATTGCCTTCCCTCACTTTGAAGGTAATAGTCCTTTAGATGGCTGTAACTATAAATGGGATGACATATTAGACTTCGCTCCCTGTACGGACCCTCATCAGCCTCTTGCAGATGAAATCTTTACCATCATATATACCTCCGGTACGACAGGCACCCCAAAAGGTGTGATGCTGGATTACGCTTGTGCGAATCAAGTGATGAAACACGAACGTGCTAAACCTGCTTATGGTGTGTATCAAGGAGTTTCCGAGCGTGTTTTGTCCTATTTACCACTAAACCATATCGCCGAACGCGTCGTGTCAGAGGTCAGTCCAATCGTTGCAGGTTCTGAAGTCTCGTTTAGTGAGTCTCTAGATCGCTTTGCAGCAAATTTACAGTCGGTACAACCGACACAGTTTTTTGCAGTACCGCGTATTTGGGTAAAAATTCAACAAGGTATTCTGTCTAAGCTTCCTGAACAGAAACTACAGAAACTCCTTAAAATTCCGCTAGTCGGACGGTTTATTAAGCACAAAATCAAAAAGGGCTTGGGATTGAGCTCGGTGCAGTCAGCGGTATCGGGCGCCGCGCCCTTATCTGCTGCACTTCTGCGTTGGTACGGACAACTCGACATTAATATCCAAGAAGTTTATGGCGCGACAGAACTATGTGGCGGTGTCACCTATAACACCTTAGATGACATTACCCCCGGTTCTGTCGGAAGACCGCTTCATGGTGTTGAAATATTGATTGATGAAGAAACCGAAGAAGTCCTAATCAAAGCTCCATGGGTGATGAAGGGATACTATAAATCTCCTCAAAAAACCGCGGAGGTCTTATCACCTGAAGGCTGGTATCGAACTGGCGATACAGGACGCTTAGATAATGAAGGACGATTGATCATTACGGGTCGCGTTAAAGACACATTTAAAACGGCCAAAGGTAAATTTGTTCTGCCTGTTCCCATCGAGCATAAAATGGGAGCAAACACGAATATCGGTCAAGTCATGGTCACGGGTTTTGGTCTGACACAACCAATCGCGCTTATCAATCTAAGTGAATCTGCTGCTGATGTGTCTGAAGAAGATATTACAAGCAACTTGGCGCAAACACTCAAAGAAGTGAACGCAAGCTTAGATGGCCATGAAAAAATATCTCATATGATCGTGTTTCCCGAGCCATGGGCTGAAGACTGCGGTTTCTTTACACCTACACTTAAGCTTAAACGTCATGTCGTCGACCAAACTTACAGCACTCATTATGAAGGTTGGTGCAGTAATAAAGAGCCTATTGTTTGGGCCGACGAGATGTATGTACTATCGAGCAAAGCAAGTTAAGCTCAATGAAAATAGAGGGAGGAAAGATTAGATCACGCCTTCCTCTTTTAACTGAGCGAACCCAGCTTGATCTAAGTCTAAAAGCTCAGCCAACACGCTTTCTGTGTGTTCGCCCAGCGTTGCTCCAGGCCAATCGGTTTTACCTGGCGTTGATTTAAGCTTTGGAACAATGGCCGGAATCTCTAGCTCTCTCCCGTTTATTTCAACTTTCTCGAACAAGCCACGCGCTTGATAATGTGGATCTTCAAACATGTCTTGGGCGTTATAAATTGGCCCAACGGGCACGCGTTCAGCCTCAAGAATATCAATAATCTCTCTTGAAGAGTGCGCCAAACACCACTGCCCTATCGCTTGATCAATGGTGTCTTGATGAACAACCCGACCGGCATTAGTTTGCATTTCCTCATGCTCCGCCAGATCTACTCGGTCTACAGCATGCATTAAACGTTTGTAGATAGAATCGCCGTTGCCGCCAATAATCACGTATTTCTTATCTGCGCAACGATAAGTATTCGTAGGGACAATACCTGTCACGGTTGTTCCTGAGGGTTCACGAATCGCACTACACCCTGAGTATTCGGGCACTACACCCTCCATCAAATTAAATACCGCCTCATAAAGTGCGACATCAACAATTTGCCCGAGACCGTCGGTATTGTTATGTCGTTCAATAATTGCCATTGCAATCCCGAGGGCCGCGTGAATGGCAGCTAAAGTATCACCAATACTTAGATTTGGTCTGACAGGAGCTTCGTTCTCAAAACCATTCACATGGCGAAACCCGCCAAAGCCTTCACAAACAGAAGCGAAACCAGGCTTGTTTGCATACGGTCCATCCTGACCGTAACCCGATATTCGTGTATAGATTAAACTAGGATTTTTCTCGCGAAGAAGTTCTGGACCTAAGCCCCACTTTTCCATCGTGCCCGGTCTAAAGTTTTCGACCAAAACATCTGCTTTTTCAATAAGCTTGCCCGCGATCTCCCGACCCTTGTCTGACTTGAGATCTAAAGTCACAGACTTCTTATTACGGCCGATGCTGTACCACCAATAAGATGTGCCATTTTCAGTGAGTCGCCATCCCCGAATCGGATCACCTTTCTCGGGCGGTTCGATCTTGATTACTTCTGCCCCAAAATATCCTAAGATTGACGTGGTAAATGGCCCCGCTAACAATTGTCCCATCTCGACAACTCGGACGCCTTCCAAAGGTCTTTTTCTAGTCTGTTCCATCGAAAGTCTTCTTATTGATATTGTATTGAAAACATCATACCAAGTTCATCACTCGCCTCCAGATATAAATCTCCAAGATTGAACTCTTAATCACCACTATCACTAAGCGAGAATCAAAAGCAGATCTGAGGTTTAAGTTCTTAACGATCAACCTGTAGTGCTAGCGATCATTGAGATCTAGCAGTAATATAAAACGCGTATACCCCGTAATTAAAAAAACAACAATGGTAGCCTCATGGATAATAAAACAGAATCATTTGCGAGCTTCTCAGAGTTTTACCCTTACTATTTATCTGAACATGCCAACCAAACCTGCCGGCGCCTGCATTTTGTTGGAAGCAGCTTAGTTATCCTTACCTTAGCATGGATCATTTTAAATAGTGCTTGGAGCGCGTTAATTTTACTCCCACTTATCGGATATGGCTTTGCTTGGGTTGGGCACTTTTTCTTTGAGAAAAACAAACCTGCAACCTTTAAATACCCTCTTTACAGCTTCATTGGCGATTGGGTGATGTTTAAAGACATCCTAATAAAACGCATTCCTTGGTAATTACGCCTCTATGACCTTTCATCGAGCTTTATGATGTACAAAATCCATGAACTAAGTGCAGAGCACAAAACCAAGCCTGAACAGATTATCGAGACGCTAGATCGGGCCTATACACGCATAGACGCTTTGAACCCAAAGTTAAACGCGATCGTTCACGATTTTCGCGAGCAAGCGTCTGCAAGAGCAAAGGTATTAGTGAATGAAGACCCATCAAATCTACCTTTGTATGGCGTACCGGTCACGATTAAGGAATCGTTCGTATATCGAAATTCACCCTGTACGATCAACTTCCCGCCACTGAAATCTTATGCGCCTGACATCAACTCAGTACTTGCTCAGCGATTAGAAAATGCTGGAGCGATCATCTTAGGTAAAACCAATGTCCCAATGCTTCTATCAGATTGTCAGACCTTTGGTCCGCTCTACCCGACTGCAAACAATCCCTACGATCTTCGTAGAACTCCCGGTGGAAGCACAGGAGGTGGTGCCGCTGCACTTGCAGCCCAATTGAGTTATGCAGAAATTGGCAGCGATATTGGCGGTTCTATTCGAAACCCAGCTAACTTATGCGGATTGTTTGGCTTAAAGCCGACTACCAATGGACATATACATGATGGCCATGTTCCACCTCTACCAAACAGAGGAACCGGTTTTACAGCGCTAAACAGCACCGGCCCTCTGGCGCGAAGCGCTAGCGACATTGAGCAAATTTATAAGGTCTGTTATCAACCCTTACCTGAATACCAACAATACCTAGACATTCAGACATCCACACCGATTCACAACAAGCTCGCGAATTATAAAATCGCTTATTACGATGAATTGGCTGGAGTTCAATGCTCCGCCCCTACTCAGCGAGGGCTTCAGCGTGTCGTAAAATGCTTAGAAGATCAAGGCGCGCAAGTAAGCAAAATTCGCATTGATGAGCAATTAGCCGACAAAACGCTGAAGACCTGGGTCAAGTTATTTGGTTTCGTTTGTTCCCAAGACTTTGCATGGCCAGTAAGAAAGATCCTTCAATTTAAATTCGGAAAAGATCTTAAGAAATCTAGCTTTGATGCCAAACAAGAGCTTAAAAAAGGCCTAAGCATGAACTTCCGAGAGTATTCAAAAGCCTTGCGGGAGCAAAAAGAATGCATTGCTGAGTTTTCTCGCTACTTTAATGATTACGACTTTATCTTATCGCCAACCAGCATAGGTCCAGCGTTCGAGCACAATCACAAACACAACAATATAGAATTCGATGGCCAGAGTTATAACTACACAGATTATTGCTTTGGTTTTGTGATGTTTTATAACTTGTTGGGCAATCCAGTGATGAGTTTGCCATCAGGAATCGACGAGAAATACGGCCTGCCGATTGGTGTGTCAATCGCAGCATCACATCATAGCGAAAATCAGTTAATTCACTTCTCGAAGTTGTTAGAAAAGCAAGGTTTTGAATTTCAAGCGCCAACAATCAGTTAGCGCTTGAGAGTTCGATCACTAGAATTAGTAATCGAAGATGTTATTGATTAGGCGACCACTAAACCAAAATTGCGCAGTGATGCCGACGGTGTCTATTAGGTCGTCTCCAAACGTGTAACGGTTAATATCGCCACGCAGTTTCCAGCGTTCGTTCAACTCATACATAACGCCAACGCCATAATACTGATCGATACCTGCGACCGTTTCGAACTTTTCAAAAGGAAGATTATTTTCAGTCACGAGGCGGCTATAGCGTTCACCATCCCAGCGTAAAACGCCAAGCTTTATATTAGCTTCCCACTTGTCAGCAATTTGAGGTGAATATTGAACATGTAAAAACCAACCCTCAGATTTTACATCCATGCGCATATCTAAAGACGTTGATGAAGAATCACCTTGATAGCCACCATGTGTCTTACCAAAGTCGATATAACCCCACTCCCAGTCCCAATCGACATGAGGTGAAACACCCATGTATATGCGCTTACCATGACCCGCGTCTTCAAAAGTGATTCGGCGCTGATTCTCCAGAGTACCCAAACCTTCTTCTTCGACAAAAAAGGCAACTGTGTTGTCTAGATCATCTGCACTCACTAACTCCGAGCTCGTTGCAAACAGCTCTACACCGCCGTAATAAGGATAATCGCCGCGCGCTGCATGAACATCGGAAACGACTAAGGAACTAAATGCTAAAAAAACAACTACTACGCGCTTCATGAAGCGACCAATCTCCTAGAACAAAAACGGAAAAAGTATACTGAAGTAATGAAATGAAAAATGTGCGTGTGTCGATACATCAGACGCAGCACCACCTTAATCAGAGGAATATCGCTGGTTATTTGATGTCTTATTGGCTTCTCTCAGAGCTTTCACACGCTCCGAAATCTTAATTTCCAAACCTCGCTCAACCGGTTCATAAAAACAAGTACCATCAATCTCCTCCGGAAAATAAGACTCCCCTGCAGCAAAGGCAAAAGGTTCATCATGCGCATAGCGATATCCCTCCCCCATTCCCTTTTCCGCCATCAACTTAGTTGGTGCGTTACGTAAATGCATTGGAACATCACGATACACATCACTCTGCACGAAGGAACGACTCGCCTTATAGGCCGTATAAACAGCGTTACTCTTCGGCGCGACCGCAAGATACACGACCGCCTGCGCCAAACTGAGTTCGCCTTCAGCCTGACCCAATCGTTCGAGCGCCTCCCACGCATTCAGTGCGAGCGTTAAGGCTCTCGGATCCGCATTACCGATATCTTCGCTAGCCATACGAACTACTCGGCGAGCGACATAAAATGGGTCACAGCCACCTTGCAACATCGACTGTAACCAATACAGAGACGCGTCTGGATCCGATCCTCTAACAGACTTATGTAATGCAGAAATCTGCTCATAAAAAACGTCACCGCCCTTATCAAAGCGCTTAAGGCTCGTTTGCATCACAGCAGCAAGCGTATCTTCAGAGATAACCAATGCGTCGCCCGAATGCTCCGCAAGATCAATCGCAAGCTCTAGGAAATTCAGTAATGTTCTGGCATCCCCATGTGCAGACTTCAGGAGAGCCAGTCGCAAATCTTCAGAAAATACAACATTCTGCCCTTCGTATCCTTCTGGATGAGTCAAAGCCTTATCAATAAGCATATTGAGTGAAGACTCATCTAAAGCATTTAACACGTAGACTCTGGCACGTGATAACAAAGCATTATTTAATTCAAAAGAGGGGTTCTCGGTGGTTGCGCCGACAAAGATAAACGTTCCGTCTTCAATGTAAGGCAAAAACGCATCTTGCTGCGCTTTGTTGAAGCGGTGAACTTCATCAACAAATAACAAAGTCGGCCGCTGGTTCGCTGACATCACTGCTTTTGCGTTATCAACGGCCGCGCGAATTTCTTTCACTCCACCCAAGACCGCAGATATCGCGAGAAAATTCACATCGAAATGTGTTGCGAGTAACCGTGCAAAACTTGTTTTACCAACCCCTGGCGGCCCCCATAAAATCATCGAATGCAACACATGCATATCAATTGCTTTACGCAATGGAGCGCCGGACCCGAGTAAGTGCTCCTGCCCTAAATACTCATCGATATTCTTTGGCCGCAAACGCTCAGCAAGAGGTTTATACGCACTAGTCTGTTCGAATAAGTCAGACATGTATTACTCACCCTGACGAATCACATCAGTACCTTCAGGAAGATCAGGTTTAAAATCTTTCTCTGTCAGTCCTGAATTGACGAATGTAGAGATAAAGCTCACGGTCGTATCTTGACCCAATGAATCAGTAATTCTTAAGTCAGAAAGGGTTGTACCTTTAAAACGAACACGAAGCACTTCAAAGAGACTCCCTTCACTAGAGGGAAACAAAAGAAACTGTGCTTCGTCACCCTCACCATCGCGTTTCTCGACAATGAAGTTATTTGCGATTAATGCAGCATCACCGTTGAATAACATAGCTGGCGTGGCAGAGAGATCATCGCCAAGCAGCTGAACACTTGCCTGTTCTAGATCGGGATCGTAGACAGTTACTTCACCCTGATATACATATATTTTCTGAGCTAATGGCGCTTTTGTTTCCCAATAAAACAGATCTGGCTTCTTAGCCTTAAATTCACCCCGTGTTTCTTGAACACGTGTACCTCTGCCATCAACGACAAATTGGATAAATGCCCCCTGAATATCCGCCGATTCAGATAGCAATGCAGACAATTCATCTGCGTCTGTGCGTGTTTTTGAAAACAGATCAAAAGAGGCAATGATTAAAATCGTTACGAGAGAAAACCGTAAAGAGAGGGATTTCAGCAAGGTATGCTCTCCAAAAAAAAGAAAAGAGCATACCACAGGAGGAAATGGAAAAACTTAAGGCTTTGTTAGCCAATAAACAGTTTATGCTTCAGGTGGTGGCGGAGCTAGAACTTCACGACTGCCGTTGTGACCCGCCTCACTTACGACACCGGCTTGTTCCATCGCTTCGACCAAGTTTGCCGCACGATTGTAACCAATTTTCAGCTTACGCTGAACTGATGAAATTGACACACGTCGTGTTGTCGTAACAAAGGCAACAGCCTCATCAAACAAAGCATCTTGTTCACTTGCGCCAGAGTCTTCAGCGAAGGCTGCAGCGATCGGGTCACTTGATTCTCCGCCAGACAGGACTTCCTCTAGATAATTAGGCTGGCCACGCTGTTTCCAATCATCAACTACCTTATGCACCTCGTGATCATCAACGAATGCGCCGTGTACCCGAACTGGAACACTTGTGCCCGGCGGCATATATAGCATGTCACCATGACCCAGCAACTGCTCTGCTCCACCTTGATCGAGAACCGTTCTTGAATCTATTTTTGACGAAACTTGGAAAGAAATACGAGTCGGAACGTTGGCTTTAATTAAGCCTGTGATCACATCAACCGATGGACGTTGCGTCGCCAGAATCAAGTGTATCCCTGCTGCACGCGCTTTTTGCGCGATACGGGCAATGAGTTCTTCAACCTTTTTACCGACAATCATCATCATGTCAGCAAACTCGTCAATCACGACAACAATAAAGGGCAAGTTTGTTAACTCTGGGTGATGCTGCTCTTCATTTAGTAGATTTTCATCTGGCTGCCATAGAGGGTCGAGGATTGGTTCACCTGCCTCAGCTGCAGCTTTCACCTTGCGGTTATAGCCAGCGATATTTCGAACACCAAGAGATGCCATCAATTTATAACGACGCTCCATCTCAGCAACACACCAACGCAAGGCGTTTGCCGCCTCTTTCATGTCTGTTACAACAGGCGTTAAGAGATGCGGGATCCCATCGTAGACAGAAAGCTCCAACATCTTTGGATCGACCATAATGAAACGCACTTCATCAGGCGAAGACTTAAATAGCATGCTCAAAATCATACTGTTTACACCAACTGATTTACCTGAACCGGTTGTACCTGCAACAAGTAAATGTGGCATCTTAGCAAGGTCTGCAACAACAGGGTCACCCGCAATATCGTTGCCTAGTCCTAAACTTAGCGGAGACGCGGCATCATCGTAATCTTTAGAACTCAATACTTCACTAAATCGAACGATCTCACGATGCTCGTTCGGTATCTCAATCCCGATCACTGACTTCCCAGGTATAACCTCGACAACACGAACACTCATTACTGCCAATGAACGCGCAAGGTCTTTCGCAAGATTACTAATCTTACTCACCTTCACGCCAGGCGCGGGTTGAACTTCAAAACGTGTAATTACAGGGCCGGGGTTAACTTCGACAACCTCTGCACTCACCCCAAAATCAGCTAGTTTCACTTCAAGCAAGCGCGACATGCTTTCAAGGTCTGCGGGCGAATACCCTACCTTTTTGTTTTTCTCAGGAGGGTCTAAAAGCGTTAATGAGGGTAAAGCAGACTCTTGTCCAATAAACAAACTACCCTGTTGCTCTTCTTCGAGGCGCTTGCCTTGTTTGCTCTTCTTAACAAACGGAGAAATTTTAATAGACTTACCATCTGATTCTGCCTCAGCCGCAGACTTTTTCTTTTGCTGAATCACAACGGTATCAGTGCTTGGCGAAACTTTTGGTTCGACTTTTTCCTGAGTTTCAGTCTCTGTCGGTGCTTTCTTAGCTAAACCTAAGACCTTTTTAAGCGCAGGAGCACTTTTCTCTTTCACTTTCTCGACGCTCGACTTCGACTCAGACAATGTCTTGACCGGTTCTTTCAAGGCCTCGTGTTTGGCTTCGCGCTCTTGTTGTCTGCGGATAATATCCTGCTCCAACTTTCGCTGAGCACGCAGATCACGCCTAACATCTAAATAATTTTTGATAAAGCTATAGACTCGATTTAAGCCTCTTCCAATGACTCGACCACAGGCAATCGTAAAGGCTCCGGTACGGTCCATTAGCCCCAACCAAGAAATACCCGTAAATACAGTCAAACCAAACAGCAGCATTGATACCAACAATAAAGTGCCGCCCAAAGGATTAAACGTTTGCAGCATCAGAGCCGCAAACTCATATCCCAAAATTCCGCCAGCGTGATCATCAAGCCCCGAGATACTGTACATAGCCAATATGCCCGTCGCTCCCAGCATAGTCACAACAAAGCCAATGACTCGAATACTCACTAACGGCCAGTAGGTCTCGCGAACCTCTTTGCGATACTTAAAAATTAAGCAAGCTCTAAAACCGATCAAAACTGGGAATAAATAAGCTACATAACCGAAGAAATACAGCAAGATATCTGACAGCCATGCACCTGCACGGCCGCCGTAATTTAGTGGAACCGATTGCGTACCGGTGCTCGTCCAACCGGGATCGTTTGCGCTATGAGAACCTAGCGCCATTAACAAGAAAGCACATAAAGCAACGGTAAGAATCAGAGCACCTTCACGCACGCCTTGAGAGACATAAGCATGGAACTTCTGATCGCTAGAGTTTGTTACTTTTTGTCCCAGGGCGGGATTAGCACTCAAAACAATCACCTTTCTAAAATACGAGCAAAGGTAAATCCCACTTATGGAATTTACGCAACACTAATCATTATTATAGAAAAGTTTTAAGATTTAACTTTAATTATTTGAAATATATAGAATTTGCTTAGATTTTAACAACTTGGCATCAAATTGATGCCAAGCCTTTTTCAAGATCTGCAATGACGTCATCGGCTGACTCTAAACCAACCGAAACACGTATTAGATTTTCGGTAATTCCAGCGCGCGCCTTTTCTTCATCACTTAAACGACCATGCGTCGTTGTCGCAGGATGAGTAATTGTGGTTTTCGCATCACCCAAGTTAGCAGTCAACGACAAGAACTCAACGCCATCAATGACATTCCAAGCTTGCTCGCGACCACCTTTCACTCGAAATGAAAGCACACCACTTGCACCTTTCTGCTGACGTTTTGCCAACTCATAATAGGGATGAGATTCAAGACCAGCGTAAAATACTTGCTCTACTTGCGGCTGCTGCTCGAGCCAGCGAGCTACTTTAAGCGCATTCTCAGAGTGCGCCTTCATTCTGAGACTCAAAGTTTCCAAGCCTTTCAGGAACACCCATGCATTAAACGGACTCATCGCAGGGCCAGCAGAACGCATATAACCATGCACTTCCGCCATCAGCTCGTTACTTCCCACAACAAGCCCGCCTAAGCAACGTCCCTGCCCGTCAATATATTTGGTCGCAGAGTGAATAATAATATCCGCCCCCATCGACAAAGGTTGTTGAAGCGCAGGCGTGCAGAAGCAGTTATCAACAATGAATAAACACTGCTGATCAAAGCTTTTCGAATCAATAATGCTTCGAAGTCGCTCTAAGTCGACCACTTCACATAAAGGGTTGGACGGCGTTTCGACAAATACAACTCTAGTATTTTGCTTCAGCCCGGACTCCCAAGCCTCATAATCAACTAGGTCAACAAACTCGACATCAACGCCGAATTTCGACATAAATTTTTCTAAGAAAACCGTTGTGGTTCCAAAAACGCTACGCGAACATAAAACATGATCGCCCTGCTTAAGAACAGCCATAAAGGTCGCCATAATTGCAGACATACCTGAGGCTGTTGCCACTGCACGCTCACCACCCTCTAAGGCAGCAATGCGCGTTTCTAGCATAGTAACGGTTGGATTTGTAAAGCGGGCATAAACATTTCCAGGAATATCACCTGAGAATCGCTGCGCGGCTTCTTCCGCGGAATTGAAAACAAAACTGGATGTTGGAAAAATAGCTTCGCTATGCTCAAGCTCAGGACTGCGAATCTGGCCAGAGCGAATCGCTAAGGTCTCCACCGATAAACCTTCAAGATTCGGTTCAGGGATGGTGGCCTTCAAATTCTTGCTTTTAGGCATTATGTATCTCTAGATTACTGGGCTAACCTGCGTTATGCAGGCTTAATTGCTCTTCACCCTCTAGTATACTTGCTTCTTGAGATTTACTGGCATCATTTCTACTTCTTTCCAAACGCTCTAGATAAGCGTCATCAATATCACCAGTCACATAGTTACCATCGAACACCGAGCAATCAAATTTAGTGATCTCAGGATTACCAGCACTCACCGCATCGACCAAATCATCTAGATCCTGATACAACAACCAATCTGCACCGATTATCTCAGCTATCTCGTCTACCGAACGATCATGTGCAATCAATTCGTTCGCCGCAGGCATATCAATACCATATACATTTGGATAACGCACAGGTGGCGCTGCTGACGCAAAATACACATTGCGCGCACCGGCATCACGTGCCATCTGGATAATTTCATTACACGTCGTACCACGAACAATAGAATCATCCACAAGCAATACGTTTTTGCCTTGGAATTCTGGACCAATCGGATTCAACTTTTGACGAACGGATTTTTTACGCTGACTTTGACCAGGCATAATAAAGGTACGCCCAATGTAACGATTTTTGATGAAACCTTCGCGATACTTCACACCCAGCTCATTCGCCATTTCCATCGCGCTCGTTCGGCTTGTATCAGGAATTGGAATAACGACGTCAATATCGTGATCAGGGCGAAGCTTAAGGACTTTCTTCGCTAAAGTAGAGCCCATTCTTAAACGCGCTTTGTATACAGAAATATCATCAATCATTGAATCAGGGCGCGCGAAATACACATGCTCAAAAATACAAGGCGTTAAGGTCGCACTTTCAGCGCAAAGCTCATTATGAAATGAACCATCGTTTTCAATATAGATCGCCTCACCCGGCTCAATATCACGAACTAATTCGAAGCCAGCAGCATCCAAGGCAACACTTTCAGAAGCGACCATATATTCTGTACCAAATTCTGTTTCTCTTTTACCAAAACAGGCTGGTCGAATGCCATTCGGATCTCTGAATGCAAGCACCCCATACCCAGTGATCATGGCAACCACGGCATAAGCGCCACGAGCACGTTTATGCACCTCTTTAACGGCTGCAAAAATTTCGACATGCGTTGGAATTAGCTTGCCTTGGTTTTGTAACTCATGCGCTAGAACATTTAAAAGCACTTCAGAGTCAGAAGTCGTATTGATATGACGAAGATCTGATTTAAGAACACCATCAGACAATTCGATGGTATTCGTTAAATTACCGTTGTGCGCAAGCGTAATACCGTAAGGCGAGTTCACATAGAAAGGTTGTGCTTCGGCTGAGCTAGAACTACCCGCCGTCGGATAACGAACATGCCCGATACCTACATTACCCTGTAATTGGCGCATGTGACGAGTACGAAAAACATCGCGCACGAGCCCGTTGTCTTTACGCAGAAAAAAACGGTCGTCCTGACAGGTAACGATGCCCGCGGCATCCTGGCCACGATGTTGAAGCACCGTCAGTGCATCAAAGAGAGTTTGGTTTACGTTAGACTTCCCCACGATGCCGACAATACCGCACATATCGCATTCCTCAGAATTTTGTATTCGCTATAAAAGATGACAATTCATCGACCCCGGATCCAAAAACAGACCGAGTCCAATATTCAACCACTGTTAACTGCTCGATAACTACAGAATCTGACCACCAAGTTTCTTTAGACCAAGGCGTATAACGCACAATCGCGACAAGCGCTATACAGACCACAACACCTCTAGCCATCCCAAACACCATACCTAGAACGCGATCAAGCGTGCTCAAACCAGTCACTTTAATCAGCATCGAGACAAGATGACTAACGACAGCACCAACCAGCAAGGTCACAATAAAAAGGATTGCAAACGAGGCCGCTAATAACATCACGGGGTCAGCAATATGTGGAGACAACAAAGTTTGAGCTTGTGGCTGAAAACTTCTAGCCACGATAAAAGCAATCACCCAAATAACCAGTGAAAGCGCTTCTTTAGTAAAACCACGAAGAATACTGATTAGGCTTGAGAAAAGAATTATCCCCAATAGAGCCCAATCCGCCCACATTAGCTCAAACACAAAGCCTCCGACAAAACCTTCTCTATCAGATTCGGGCGCATCATAACAAACACCTTACTCATCCCCTATACAAGCCACAAAACAGTGACTATTTTTTTCTTAAATAACAGGTACTTATCCTAACCATACGGTCAAATTAAGCCTCAAAAAAGACAACCAAACTATTCACTTTAAATTGAGAATCCAGCTTTCTTTTTATTCTTATCGCTTCTTTCTTAGTGACGAATGGACCAGCAAATACACGAATAGCAGAGCCCGATTTCAAGGACTTTGTATGCCCGTCAATACCGGCTTCACGAAGTCTATCTCGCAATTTAAACGCGTTTTCTTTATTCGAAAACGTGCCCAACTGAACCATCCAAACATTCTTATAAACTTTGGGCTTAGAGACTACTGAAGACGAAGGCTCTTTACCTTTGGGAGTTGAGACAGCAACTGGCACTGGCGCTTTCTCTGACAAGGAGTTAACGGTTTTTTCGTCCGTTTGAGTTGTCGGTTTAATCGGTTCCGCTGCAGGGACTAATTTAGGGAGCTCAGAATCCGGATTCAACTCGGAAGCCGGTGCATTCTTTTTCACATTGGGATTTGGCTTTGAAATGACCACGGTCTGCATCTGAGGTTTCTCAGGCACTAGTTCAACAGCCTCAGCACCCTCTCGATGCGGCTTATCAAATAGCATAGGTAAGAAAATAACCGCTAAGGAAAGAATAACAAACGCACCGACGAGGCGTTGCTTCAAACCATCTACAGACTCACTCATTAAGATTTAACCTGCGCTCTCAACGCTTCAATCACAAAAAAGGATCCAAATACTACAACAACTGCACCACTCGACATCGCTATGGACTTAGCTCCCTCAAACGCCTCTTTAAGGTTATTGAACGTACTAACCTCCTGAGACATGCCAATCATTTGAGAAGACATCTCTTCGAGAGGACGCGCGCGCGGCCCATCAAGCTCAGCGATATGCCATTGGGTTATCACCCCGTCGAGCGCCAATACAATCTCACGTAAGTCTTTATCCTTCAAGCACGAAAACACAGCAATCAATTTTCGGCCCAAATATTTTTGTTTTAAGTGACTAGAAAGTAATTTTGCCGCCGCGCCGTTATGCGCCACATCGAATAGGATTTCAGGGTTTTCTGAGACACGCTCTAAGCGACCAGAGACCTGAGTTTTTGAAATTGCTTGCGCACATAACTCCAACTGATTGGACTCAAACTCTTGTTGACTCAACTCAAAGATTTTCAAGCATGCCTGCATCGCAAGCGCGAGATTATTATGGGGTAAATCATTATAAGCGAAACAATTCAAAACGACTTCTGAACCCTTATAATCAAATACTGCGCCTTCGCTTAAAACTGACCAACTCCCGAATTCTCGCAAATACATAGCGGGATAGATATCGTTATTATTTAGTTCTAACCTAACACTTGGTGGGAATGTCTCACCTATATAGGATGCTTGATGCTTACGAAATACCCCTGCCTTTTCTCGCGCTATTTGCTCTAAGGTATCACCTAACCAATCCTGATGATCTAGCCCGATACTAGTAACGATTGCGACATCAGCATCAACGATATTAACTGCATCTAAACGCCCTCCTAGGCCAACCTCCAACACAGCCACGTCTAAGCGACCAGCTAGAAATTCCTTAGAAAAAGCGACAAACGCAGCTAGTGTTGTAAATTCAAAGTATGAGAGTGAAACCTGATGACGCGCTTTCTCTACTTGCTCGAAAGCGGCAACAATAGACTCATCATCGAGCTCCGAATGTCCTAGGACAATGCGCTCATTGAAGCGATGAAAATGAGGGGAAATGTAACTTGCAGTGCGTACGCCAACTGAGTGCAAGCCTTCAACGATAGCTTGGAGCGTTGATCCCTTACCGTTTGTTCCAGCGACAGTAACAATTCTAGGAAGCTTGTCAGCAATATTTAAAGCATCGAAGACCGTACGAATACGGTCTAAGCCTAAATCAATTTCTTGCGAATGACGTTTTTCTAACTCACTCAACCACTCATTGAGTGTCATCACAACAACCTCGTGGTTATGCTTTGATGATCTACGCCACTACTCAGGGTTAGAGGCTGACGCATCAGAACTAGCCGACTCATCTTCATTGGCATGGCTAACGCTCACCAACTCTTTAATGGTCAACATACTTAGAAGTGAATATATGGTTGAGCGCAAGGACGCGCGACCGACAATCATATCAATTGCGCCGTGCTCTAAAAGAAATTCACTGCGCTGAAAACCTTCTGGTAGCTTTTCTCGAACAGTTTGCTCTATGACGCGCGGACCAGCAAAGCCAATCAATGCATTAGGCTCTGCAATATTTACATCGCCCAGCATTGCCAAACTCGCTGAAACGCCACCGAAAACAGGATCAGTCATAACTGAAACATATGGTAAGCGTGCTTCCTTGAGCTTTTCTAAGGCTGCGGATGTTTTTGCCATTTGCATTAATGAGATTAATGCTTCTTGCATTCTCGCACCGCCACTGGCGCTAAAGCACACAAGAGCACGATGCTCCTCGATACAACAATTCACTGCCTGAACAAACTTTCCGCCTACAACGGAGCCCATGGATCCGCCCATGAAATTAAATTCAAAAGCAGCAATCACTACATCAAGGCCTTGCAAGGAACCCTTGAATGTTAATAAGGCATCATCTTCATCGGTACTTTTTTGGGCAGCAGCTAATCGATCTTTATACTTTTTCGTGTCCTTAAACTTAAGCAAATCGTCAGGCTTTAAGTTTTCACTCAGCTCTTCATAGCCTGGATCTAAAAATATCTCAGCACGACGACGCGCGTTCACTCTCAAATGGTGTGAACACTTAGGGCATACGTCTAGATTCTTAGACAACTCAGGCAAATAAAGTGCAGATCCACACTTAGGGCACTTCTTCCAAACACCTTCAGGAATATTCCCTCGAGTCTTGGATTCAGATCTAATTACACTAGGCTTAATTCGGTCTAGCCAACTGCTCATTTACTATTCCAACCTTAGGATAGATTAAGCGTCCATCGCTTGACGCATCGAAGATAGTACTGAGCCTAGTTTATCTTTTATACCCGACAAGTCTTCTTGATTTTCTTTAATCGTATTTACCAATACGCTTCCTACAATAACTCCGTCAGACACCTTAGCAACTGCACTTGCTGATTCAGCATCTGTAATACCGAAACCTACACCAACGGGAATATCTGCAATCGAACGAATGTTCGCAACTTTTTGAGCGACATCATCCGTGCTTAGTGCAGCAGATCCCGTTACACCCTTCACCGAGACATAGTAAACGTAGCCAGAGCTATGTTTGCAGATGCTACGAATGCGATCATCTGTCGTAGTAGGTGCAACCAAAAACACCGAATCCATACCTTTCGCAGCAACTTTTGGCGCAAAAATTTCTGCTTCTTCAGGAGGTAAGTCGACCGTTAACACTCCGTCTACACCAGACTCCGCAGCTTTCTCAAGGAAGGCATCAACGCCCATACGTTCAATGGGATTCAAATATCCCATTAATACGACAGGGGTGTCGGTATTTTTCTCTCTAAAAGAACGGACAATATCAAAGATGTCAGACAAGCTAGTGTTGTGCTTCAAAGCTCTTTCACACGCCAACTGAATAACCGGACCGTCAGCCATGGGATCTGAGAATGGAACACCCAACTCAATGATGTCAGCGCCTGAATCTACCAGGCAGTGCATTAAGTCTTCCGTCCAAGAAGGTTGTGGATCACCGGCAGTAATGTAAGGAATTAGCGCTTTTTTGCCCTCAGCTTTAAGAGCATCAATTGTAGATTTTATACGACTCATATTATTTTCGCTTAAATTGAAATTCCATCAATGCCTGCAACGGTATGAATATCTTTATCACCACGACCACTCAAATTAACGATCATGATCTGGTCTGACTTCATTGTTGCCGCTTTTTTGATTGCGTAAGCTATCGCATGGCTTGTCTCAAGAGCAGGCATAATGCCCTCAACCAAAGTAAGACGTCTAAACGCTTCTAGCGCCTCATCATCTGTAACAGAAACATAATTCGCACGCTTCTCATCCTTCAACCAAGAATGCTCAGGCCCTACACCTGGATAATCAAGACCAGCAGACACAGAATGCGTCCCCTGTATCTGACCATTCTGATCGCTCATCAAATACGTACGGTTACCGTGCAATACACCCGGTTGGCCAGCACAAAGTGGCGCTGCGTGCTGCCCTGTTTCGATGCCAAAGCCACCCGCTTCGACGCCGTACATCTCTACACCTTCGTCACAAATAAAGGGATAGAACAAGCCGATGGCGTTCGAGCCACCACCAACACAAGCCACTAGCGCATCAGGCAAGCGACCTTCTTTCTCAAGACATTGCGCTCGCGCTTCGCGACCAATAATCGACTGGAAATCACGCACAAGCATTGGGTACGGGTGCGGGCCTGCACACGTACCGATGATGTAAAAAGTGTTATCGACATTAGTTACCCAGTCGCGCAACGCTTCATTCATTGCGTCTTTAAGCGTATTCGTACCACTCGTTACAGCTTCAACTTCTGCACCTAGCAGCTTCATGCGATATACATTCAAAGCTTGACGTTGAACGTCTTCGGCACCCATAAAGACCTTGCAATCAAGATTCATTCGCGCAGCAACCGTAGCAGAAGCCACACCATGCTGACCCGCGCCTGTCTCGGCTATAACACGAGGCTTCCCAAGATATTTAGCAAGCAATGCCTGACCAATCGTATTATTAACTTTGTGCGCGCCAGTATGGTTTAGATCTTCACGCTTGAAGTAAATCTTGGCTCCACCAACTTCTTTTGTCAGTCTTTCAGCAAAATATAAAGGTGAAGGACGACCAACATAATCAGCAAGATCTTTGTCGAATTCCTTAACGAATTCCGGATCATTTTTAAGTTCGCGGTACTTTGCTTCTAGTTCGTTCAATGCCGCGAATAAAGTCTCCGAAACGAAGCGACCACCGTAAGGCCCAAAGTGGCCAGTATCACTTGGTAAAGTACTTAGAAACTGTTCGGTAAACTTAGCGTTAGCTTCTGCTCCCACAGGACACCTCTTGTAAAAATTGTTGTATCAATTGTGATGACTTGATGCCCTTTGATGCTTCAACACCACCACTCACATCAACCGCGTATGGTTGAACGTGCGCAATTGCTTTCGCCACGTTTTGATGAGTAAGACCACCCGCTAAAATTAGCGGCTTAGATCGCTGAACAGGTAAAAGATCCCAGTCAAATGTTTCGCCAGTTCCGCCCTGCACACCAGCTTTGTAGGTATCTACGAGGATACCGGTCGCGGTTGGATAATTATTTTCGGCGTTCGTAACATCCTCAGATGAACGTACACGCAACGCCTTAATGTATGGTACGCCGTAACCCTGACAATCAGATTCACTTTCATCCCCGTGAAATTGGAGCAAAGTCACTGGCAACTCTTTACACACCTGATGGATAAGAGAGGGTTCTGCGTCTACAAACAACGCGACAACACCAACAAACGGAGGTAGTACGGTGCAAATCTCTTTCGCTTGATCAACCGTTACAGAACGAGGGCTTGGCGCATAAAAAACCAGACCAATAGCATCAGCTCCTGCAGATACCGCAGCAAGGGCATCTTCAGGTCGAGTAATACCGCAGATTTTTGTTCGTGCGCGCGAATTAGAGAGCATAAAAGCAAACACTTATCAGAATAAATCGAGAGAATCTTCACTAAGTGTGAAGCCCGCAGCAGGCCAGTATAACTGTTTGAAGCTTTTTACAGAAGATCGTAAAAACAATAAACCTTTGGCATGTGGACTAATCGACCAAAGATTAGTACCGCTATTTATTATTTCCTTGTCGCGCGATATCCCACATATCTGCAGGAGAAATAACATCCCAATCAACTTTATTAGAGTCTGACATCGCCAGCATTGCCTGAATCAAGCTTGGCGCGCCGCCTGAGGGGGGCAAATCATATTGATCGGGATAGCCCACATCCGTTAAAAACAAACCATAAGGCTGAGCAGTCACATCGGCTTTAGTACGATCTTTCGCCGCAAGCACTTCAGCACACCACTCCACTGGATTTCGACCCGCACCTATCGACATAAGGACGCCCGCGATATTACGCACCATATGATGCAAGAAGGCATTGCCCTGAATATCCAGCACAAGAATATTACCGAAACGATTTACGCGAACGTGGTCGATATGCCGAAACGGCGATTTACTCTGACATCCAACGGCACGAAACGAAGTAAAATCATGCTCGCCCACCAAGCATTGTGCCGCTCGATGCATCAGCGACTCATCTAAAGCGTAATGACACCAAGTCATTTCGTCATAAAAATGCGCTGGTCGAATAGGATGATTAAAGATCACATAGTTATAGCGGCGATTAAACGCAGAAAAACGTGCATGAAACTCATCTGAAACCGGCTGCACCCAAGAAACAGAAATATCTGACGGCAGATTTGCGTTACAACCAAAAACCCAGGAGCGCGCAGTTCTTACAGATGTGGTATCAAAATGAACAATCTGATAACTCGCATGAACAGCTTTATCAGTACGACCCGCACACACAACTTCGACAGTATGGTTTGCGACACGAGAAATCGCAGCTTCTAATTCAGCCTGCACAGAGGGGACACCGCTTTTTTGAGACTGCCAGCCACAATAAGCACTCCCTTTGTACATCAATCCTAACGCAATGCGGCCAGTAACGTGATCGTTACCGGCCGTAATATTGATATCTGCCATACTTATTTAGAAATAGAATCTATCAGTTCATTCGCTTGCTGCTTCTGCTGATCAGAGCCTTCTTGCTGAACTTCAACTAAAATCTCTTTAGCGCCTTCGGTGTCACCCATATCGATATAAGCGCGCGCCAAATCCAACTTAGTAGACACCTCATCGGTTCCTTCTAAGAAGTCGAAATCTTCGTCATCACTTAATTCCGGCTCGAAATCATCTGCATCGCCCAACGCTTCAGCCGCTTCATCTAGGGTCTCGTCTGTGATGGTGAGTTCGTCATCTCCTAGATCAAGGACATCTGAAGCACCTTCGTCTGCTTCAGCATTTTCAGTCAACGAATCTTCCAGCTCCAAATCATCCAGCTCATCAAGAGCATCTCCAAGGTCCTCGGATTCAGAATCATCCAATTCTAGGGAATCTAGCTCTTCAGCATCTAAGGACAACTCTTCTTCAGATTCAGAGTCAAAATCTAAATCCAAGGCTTCGTCCAACTCTAGGCTAAGATCATCCGCATCTACCTCTTCCACTGCCGACTCAAGGCTTTCAGCTTCAGAAGCTGCACCCGCATCTTCATCAAGACCTAAAGCCTCATCATCAAGTGATAACTCATCACTCAAATCCAAATCAATTTCAGCTTCGTGATTTAACTCTGCATCACTTAGCGACAATTCATCGTCTTCATCTACGAGATGAGACGAAGCTGCATCTGCAACCGATGCATCATTGTCAGCATCCAACTCAAGCTCTTCTGCTTTGTCAGAGTCACCACCAAGATCTAAATCTTCTGATGAGAAATCGATACCTGGATCAACTTCTAGTTCTTTATCACTTTCATCAAGCTCCAAATCGATATCTAAATCGATATCTAAATCTTCTGAAGAAAAATCTATATCACCAGCAACCTCTTCAAGCGCTTCTTCAGCGTATGAGTCTTCGGAATCTTCCAAGCTTGCAGGAGACTCAGAGTCTAGCACCTCTTCTTGAATAGTTTCTGCAACTTCGCTTTCTTCCTGCTCAACCGTATCGAAGTCAAAGTTGTTATCGTCTCCAGATAAAAGCGCCTGCTCTTCATCCTCATCTAACAAATGCTCTACTTCTTCTGCACTACCAGCATCTGCTTTCTGATTTGCAAGCTCTTCTAAACGCTCATTCAGCTCAACACGAATCTGTGCGGCTTTTTCAAGCGCATCTTGATCCTGGATAGCCGACAACTCACTAAACTGCTTTTCAAACGAATCTGAATCGCCAAGGTCGCGATACACTTCTAATAATTTAAGACGATAATCAACACGAACCGGATCGTTCGAAATACCATCTTCTAAAATCTGAGCTGCCTGATCCAAGCGACCATAAGCGATATATACATCAGACTCTGCAATTACGTCCTCTTCTGGTGAAGCAGGCGCATCTTCCTCTACAAACTCTTCATCCGCTTCTTCTTCGACAACTCCGGCAGGTTCTTCCAACTCTTCATCAGCCGATTCAAGTTCAGCAGACTCATCAGATTCAACCGTCTCATATTCTTCTTCATAGTCATCAGATTCTCGCTTTGCACGCGACTTGGAAATCAACCACAACGCAATCAATAGAAGAATCAAAATACCCGCCACACCAGCTTGGTAAAGAGGGTTAGTCATAAGCTTGTTCAGCAAATCTTCTTGAAAGTTAACTGGTGCTGGAGCTTCAGCAGGCGCAGCTTCCGCAGGTTTTACTTCTTCTACTTGAATCCCTGCAACAACTTCAGCCACCTCAACTTGTTCAGCGATCACTGAGCCATCTTCGTTTAGAACTACCGTTTCTTTTACTTGCTCAACAATGACTTCAGCAACCTCTGCAGTTTCTTCAACTGACGCTTGAGAAGCACCCTGCCCGCCGTCAACCTCTGCTTGCGCTGCGTCTAATTCACTTGCACGCATCTGCGACTGCAAGCTCGCTAGCTGATCATTTTTTAGCGTAAGTATGCGCTGAAGGGTCTCAAGTTGCTCTTCAAGCGCATCAACCTTACCGCTTAACTCTTCGTTCTCGAGATTCGCTTTATCGAGCTGCTCCAGAGCAATATTCATTTCACCCTGAGACACACCAGTAGCGTTTGAACCTTGAGGATCTGAACCCGCTGAATCAGATGCTTTTGAATCTTTATCTGGAACAACTAGCTTAAGTTGATCCTGATTCGCCGCAGGCTTTTGTGTTTTCGGAGCTGGTTGAATTGAAGGCTTAGAGGAAGAAGTCGGAGTCTTGGTCTTTGGCTTTCTTAGAGCAGCATTTTGCTCAATAACCGAATTGATCGCCTGATAAGCACTACGCGATGTCATTTGATCGCGCGTTGGCAAGCGCAGAATTTGGCCCGCTTTCATCTTATTGATATTTCCATCAATAAAAGCGTCAGGATTCAAATCCTGAATCGCAAGCATCACTTGTTGCGGACTAACATTCCGATCTGGACGAATGCCTGTCGCGATATCCCAAAGCGTATCTGTTGATTTAGTTGGCCCGTACGTCTCGTTACCAGCCAAGGCACCGGCTTTCGGTTTCACGCTAGAACGCACTGCCAAGTTATCTCCTTTTTCAACGGATGCAGGTGCAGAAACTTGCGGTTTTGCTTGTTGAGAGGCTGCAGGGCTAGCAACGACAGGTTTGTCTTCTGCGAAAACTGGCGGATCGATCAACAAAGCGTATTCACGCAATAAACGACCGCTTGGCCAAATTACTTCAACAAGAAAGTTAATGAACGGTTCACGGACTGGCTTTTTGGTTGTGAGAACCACTTTTGGCTCGCCACTCTCATTGCGCTGAACTTCAAAACGAATATCTGAAAGGAAATAGACTCGATCAATTCCTGCCTTAAGGAACTCTTCTCGGGTCGCCAAACCAGGCAAAATTTCTGCGTCTGTTAAACCACCTGTATTCACCAATTCAATTTCAGCTACCAAAGGCTGATTTAAATTAGAATTAACCTTTGCATCGCCTAAACCCAAAGCATGAGTTAAACCTGCATAACCTGCGGACGCCAAGGTCAATACAATAGCCAGTTTGCGGATCATTACGCCTTTCCCTTAAATTTTCGGTTCAATCTCAATTAGCTACAGCTACAAAATACTTCTATAAAGCAGTTTAAAAAACAGCCACAATCACTTGCTTTTATTGAGAAAAATAAAATTTTACATTTTGGTAAGTATCGATCATCAAACCAAAATTATCAACTGAACTTTTACTACATAACTATTAACAATAGTCAGCTTTTTGAGTTCTGCCTCCTTTCCTATTGCCAATAAAAAAGCCCATCTGTTTTCACAGACGGGCTTTTAATCTGCTTACCGACTTTATCGGCAAGTGAAGCTAAGTCTCAAGCTTCCAAAACTATCCGTAACATTCTACGCAATGGCTCGGCTGCACCCCAAAGAAGTTGATCGCCAACTGTAAACGCTGAGATATACTCAGGACCCATTTCAAGCTTACGGATTCGACCAACAGGAATACTCAAGGTACCTGTTGCTACCGTTGGGCTAAGCTCGTTAATAGATGCTTCGCGATCATTAGGAATTACTTTGACCCAATCATTCGCTGCAGCCAATTTAGCCTCAATTTCTTCGACAGGCAGATCCTTCTTTAACTTAATGGTAAGCGCCTGAGAGTGACAACGCATAGCACCAACACGTACACACAAACCGTCAATTGGGATTGCTTGATCTTGCGTACCGAGAATCTTGTTAGTTTCAGCACCTGCTTTCCACTCCTCACGGCTTTGGCCTGACGGCAACTGCGTATCGATATAAGGAATCAAAGAGCCCGCAAGCGGAACGCCAAACTGGTCAGTCGAGAATTCGTCTGAACGCATTTTCTCTGCTACCAACTTATCAATTTCAAGAATCGCTGACGCTGGATTGTCTAGCTGATTCGCAACCGCTTCTTTGATCTCACCCATTTGAGTAATCAATTCACGCATGTGCTTAGCGCCTGAACCTGATGCCGCTTGATATGTCATCGGTGATACCCATTCCACCAAGTCTTCCGCGAACAAACCTCCTAGAGCAAGCAACATTAGACTCACCGTACAGTTACCACCGACGAAGTCTTTCACGCCATTAGATAGTGCTTCATCGATCACGTGACGGTTAACAGGATCAAGCACGATGACAGCGTTATCTTCCATGCGAAGGGCTGAAGCCGCATCAATCCAGTAGCCATCCCAGCCACTTTCGCGCAACTTAGGGTAAACCGCTTTTGTGTAATCACCACCCTGACAGGTAATGATGAAATCCATTTGCGCCAGCTCACTCACGTCATTTGCGTCAAGCAATACTGATTCCCCCTGCCCTAGATCTGGAGCAGGTAAACCTTTTTGTGATGTAGTAAAAAACACTGGCTCAACTAAAGAGAAGTCATTCTCTTCTTGCATACGCTGCATAAGCACGGAACCAACCATGCCACGCCAGCCGACCATTCCTAACTTTTTCATTTCTATCGACCTTATTAAACCAGTGATTTAAACCAAAGACTCAAGCGCCGCAACAACCGCGTCACCCATTTCTTTTGTAGAGACTTTTGTTGAACCTTCAGAGAAGATATCTGCAGTACGCAAACCTTGATCAAGCACTTTGCTCACTGCATCTTCAATCAGATCAGCGGCTTTGTTCTCGCTCAAGCTATAACGCAACATCATCGCAACGGATAGAATCGTTGCGAGCGGGTTTGCGATGCCTTGGCCAGCAATATCAGGCGCAGAACCATGACACGGCTCGTACATACCTTTATTGTTCTCATCTAACGATGCAGATGGAAGCATACCGATAGAGCCAGTAAGCATTGCTGCCGCATCAGACAGAATGTCACCAAACATGTTGCCTGTAACCATTACGTCAAACTGCTTCGGCGCACGAACGAGCTGCATCGCTGCGTTATCAACATACATATGACTCAGCTCTACATCTGGATAGTCTTTCGCCATATCGTCAAGAATTTCACGCCACAACACCGTTACTTCAAGTACGTTCGCTTTATCTACAGAACAAAGCTTACCGTTACGCTTTTGCGCTGCTTCAAACGCAACTTTTGCAATGCGCTTAATTTCGCTCTCAGAGTACACATAGGTGTTGTAACCCTGACGCTCACCATTTTCGAGGGTACGTACACCACGCGGTTGACCGAAATAAATGCCGCCCGTTAACTCACGCACGATCAAGATATCAAGACCCGAAACAACTTCTGGCTTCAGGGTTGATGCACTTGCAAGCTGCGGATATAAAATCGCCGGACGTAAATTACCGAACAACTCAAGATTTGAACGAAGACCAAGCAAACCTTTCTCTGGACGAATAGACATATCAAGCTCATCCCACTTAGGACCACCTACAGCACCAAGTAAAATCGCGTCAGACGCTTTTGCTTTATCTAGCGTCTCATCAGGAAGCGGAACACCTGTCGCATCAATCGCAGAACCACCAACCAAAGCATGGTCCGTCTCCAAACCAAGACCTAACTTATCATTTACAAGATCAAGAACGCGCTCTGCTTCCGCAACGATTTCAGGACCGATGCCATCACCTGGCAATAACAAAACTTTTTTAGACATATCTAACTTTCCAATAAACTTTAAAATTCTTTCGTATGCTTGCGCTTATCAAGCACCTTGAATCGCATCGAACAACCAAGGTGTTTCTTGGCGACGACGTGCTTCGTATTCTTTAATTTTCTCTTCGCTCTCTAGCGTCACGCCAATATCATCCAAACCGTTCAACAAGCAGTGCTTACGGAATGCATCGACTTCAAAGCTAAAGCTCTCACCGCTTGGTGTTGTTACAGTTTGCGCGTCAAGATTGATATCCAACTCATAGCCTTCTGTCGCTTCAACTTCATTGAATAGCTGATCAACTTGCTCTTCTGTTAACACAATCGGCAACAAACCATTTTTAAAACAGTTATTGAAGAAAATATCCGCAAAACTTGGTGCGATCACAGAACGGAAACCGTAATCATCTAAAGCCCATGGCGCGTGCTCACGCGAAGAACCACAACCGAAGTTTTGACGTGCAATCAACACGCTTGAACCTTGGTAGCGCGTTTGGTTTAAGACGAAATCTTCGTTTAGTGGACGACCTTCACAGCTTTGATCTGGCTTGCCTTCATCTAAGTAACGCAACTCATCAAACAAGTTCTTACCAAAGCCAGTGCGTTTGATAGATTTCAAAAACTGCTTAGGAATGATCATATCCGTATCAACATTGGCACGATCAAGCGGAGCAACAAGGCCTTTTAATTCTGTAAACTTTCTCATTTCTCTCGCCTCCCCTATGCGCTTACAAATTCGCGAACATCAACAAACTTACCGGCAATTGCAGCCGCTGCTGCCATCGCAGGACTTACCAAGTGCGTACGGCCACCAAAGCCTTGACGACCTTCAAAGTTACGGTTTGAGGTAGATGCACAATGCTCGCCCTGACCTAACTTGTCGGCATTCATCGCCAAGCACATAGAACAACCCGGCTCACGCCACTCTAGACCTGCTTCGGTAAAGATCTTATCTAAACCTTCTTCTTCCGCTTGCGCTTTCACCAAGCCAGAACCCGGAACAACCAAAGCCTGCTTCAAGGTGCTCGCCACTTGGCGACCTTTAACAACTTCCGCCGCAGCGCGTAAGTCTTCGATGCGCGAGTTCGTGCACGACCCAATAAAGACGCGATCTAGCTGAATATCCGTAATGGCTTGATCAGCTTCTAAGCCCATGTATTCAAGCGCACGTGTAATGCCTTCTTTTTCGACGCTGTCAGTCGCATTCGCAGGATTTGGTACGTTATGGCTAACCGGCAACACCATCTCTGGTGAAGTACCCCACGTCACTTGAGGCTCGATACTTGGACCATCAAGCTCTACCACTTTGTCAAAGTGCGCGCCTTCGTCGCTGTGAAGGTCAGCCCATGCTTCAACCGCTCGATCCCACATCTCACCTTTAGGCGCGTAAGTGCGACCTTTCACGTAATCGATAGTCGTTTGATCCACCGCAATCATACCCGCACGAGCACCTGCTTCGATCGCCATATTACACATGGTCATACGACCTTCCATGCTCAAATCACTGATCGCTTCGCCCGCAAATTCAATTGCATAGCCAGTACCACCAGCGGTACCAATTTCGCCGATGATCGCAAGAATAATGTCTTTACCTGTAATACCAGGAGCAACTTTGCCATTCACGCGAACAAGCATGTTTTTCATTTTCTTTTGAACAAGCGTTTGCGTTGCTAGCACGTGCTCAACTTCAGAAGTACCGATACCATGCGCAAGTGCGCCAAACGCACCATGCGTAGACGTGTGCGAATCACCACACACAACTGTCATACCCGGCAAGGTTGCACCCTGCTCTGGCCCAACCACGTGCACAATGCCCTGACGCTCATCAAGCATTTTAAATTCAACGATTCCAAACTCATCACAGTTGTCGTCAAGCGTTTGCACCTGAATACGCGAAACAGGATCTTCAATACCCTGCACACCGCTGCTACGTTCAGTTGTTGGTACGTTATGATCTGGCGTTGCAAGGTTTGCATCGATACGCCAAGGCTTACGATCTGCAATACGAAGACCTTCAAACGCTTGCGGTGAAGTTACTTCGTGAAGAAGCTGACGATCAATGTAAATCAATGAAGAACCGTCATCACGCTCTGCAACAACGTGCGCATCCCACAACTTGTCGTAAAGGGTTTTATTTGTCATTTACGTAAACTCTCACTTAATGAATCTAGATACGGTAAAGCGTTGCCAAACAAGGGCTTCTTTACCTATTGAATAAATTGTATTCTCAACCTATAAATAAAACAAAGTCATATTTTTTATAAATACGATTCCTAATAGGAATACGTGTTTGTATCACGTTATTTAACAAATACTATGGATATTGAAGCGCTTCTCGCATTTATAACGATCGTCAACGAAGGGTCTTTTTCTAAGGCAGCTAAGGTCATGCATATTACCCAGCCCGCCATATCGAAACGGATTCAAAACTTAGAAAGCCGGCTTGATGTAAAACTCTTCGAGCGACTACAACGCGAGATCACCCTGACTGATGCAGGCAAAGCATTACTGCCACACGCCTTAAACATCTTGCACAACTTCGACAACGCAAAACAGGCAGTACGAGATACAAGTGGTGAAGTAAAAGGCGACTTAAGAATTGTGGCAAGTCACCATATTGGATTGCATCGATTACCTTTGATATTGCGCGAGTTCTCCAAACGGCACCCTTTAGTTGATTTGCACCTGAATTTTCTCGACTCCGAAAGTGCTTATGCCCTGCTTCAAGAAAACAACGCCGATATCGCTTTTATAACGATTCCAGAACAACGTCGGGAACATTTCATAACGCATTTGGTTTGGGATGACCCGATGGCCTTTGTATGCGGACATCAACATCCATTAGCAAAACTAAAGCGCGTCGGCCCAAAGGAGTTATCACAACATGATGCGATTCTTCCCTCAGAATCCACGCTCACCTATCGCATCGTCGCCAAGGTGTTTGAAGAAAACCAACTTGAACTAAAAGCAAAGATACCAACCAACTACTTAGAAACCATGAAAATGATGGCCAGCGTTGGTATGGGCTGGTCGGTATTGCCACAAACAATGATCGACGAAGACCTTCACGCACTCCCCGTTCGCAACCCTGTCATTGAGCGCAAGCTCGGCGCCGTCAGTTATGAGAAGAAACATCTAGGCAGCGCCGCCAGCGCATTTATGGAGATAGCATTAGGGATTTGGGAAGAGGCTTGAGGGATATCAGAATTTAGACATTAGCGGCTGTTGAGAGGCTACTTTTTAGTTGAGTTTTAATGCGTGCTTCTAACAAAGGTGCGGTCCCAGCTCATAATTCACCAGCTAATTCGGCGAAACTAAACACCTAATTCAGGACGTTTCTCTTGATCTAAATAATCGATTAGTCGAGCTATGTTATCCAAGGTTTCCTGTTTCAAAGGCTCATTTGAGAACACCGGCTCATAACGTTCTTTTAACAGTTCATAATATTCAGGAGCATATAATCGAGACAAAATTAGCCCCTTCGTAGCAGTGATATATCCATTCCAACTCAATAAACTATGATCTAATGTCATAAAATCATTTTTATCGACATATAGCATAGTTAGCGAGCGAGGGTCTGAGTATGTTTTGAAGCAAGGTGAAACACAGTTAGAATAAAACTCGGACAATTCTATCTTTGCCCCTTCAAGATCATGCAACTGGTCACATTGTATCCGCGCGGCATTATTACGCTTATAGTATGCATAGCTAATAGTTAGATCCGTAGCTGATAATAATTCAGATGTCTTGTCTGATGTTTGCGAAATAAAGCTTCTATATATCTCACCCGGAAACTTAAACCCCATCCTCCCATGTGGTCGTATAATATTGCCTCCACCACGCCGAATAACGCCGCAGAAAAACTCGTAATAAATAGGTCCTTTCCACACGCTGTAGAGCGTTTGCTGACGCTTCAGAAGACCTTGACCAGATAAAAATTCGACAAAATAATCATCCAGATTTTTAGATAAGCTCTTAACGCTAAGGAAGGGCATTACGTTTCCATTTGCAATTGCGTCAAACGACGGCTTTGAGTTTGCTTTACATTCCAATACTATAAAGTCCGCGAGAGACATTGAAGCAAAAAATCACGCCGCCTCAATATCAAACGGCGAAACATGAAGTGCATCTTTGTTCTGCCTCGCCAACCACAGATCATAGGCGTTTTGTAGACGCAGCCAATGGTCTGCAGAAGGCTTTCCAAAAGCTAGCTCTAGCCTTACTGCCATTTCTGGCGTTACAGATCCGCGTGCATTTAGAACCTTAGATAAAGTTTTTCGGCTCACATCTAGATGACTTGCCACGTCTGTTATCGTTAATCCAAGAGATTCGATAACGAGTTCTTTTAATACCTCACCGGGGTGAGCGGGATTAAACATAGACATTAGTGGTAATCCTCGTAATTCACGATCTCAACATCACGGCCATCAAAGCGATAAGTCACTCGCCAGTTGCCACTTACTCTTACTGACCACACACCCTTACGCGCACCTTTTAACGGGTGCATATGCAGACCGGGCAAATCCATATCATCGGGACATTCAGCCTGATCAAGGTTAGTCAGAATCAAACGAAGCTTCTTCTCATGTTTTTTCTGGATGCCGGAGGTACTTCCAGAGTCATAAAACTTCTGAAGCCCTTTGTGGAGGAAGCTTTTAATCATGGCGCAAGTGTAACCTAAAAGGTTTCAGCATGCCAAACTTTAGTATTGTCCATAATGCTTCTCGTGCTTGATCGTAAGGCACATTAATGAACGAAGTTTTGGAGGTAAGTTATGTATTTCTCTGAGAAACAATCGAAACGCGCACCTTGGAACAAAGGGAAACTGGTAGGCCAAAAACTGCCATTGAAACAAGAGCACATATGGGCAATCAGAACACGGCTGGAGATGGCTGGAAAACTAAGAGACTTAGCGTTATTTAACTTGGCTTTAGATAGCAAACTACGCGGATGCGACTTGGTTAAACTCATGGTTCGAGATATCGCCCGTAATTCCGAAGTGATGGTTAGAGCGCAAGTCATCCAACAAAAGACACAACATCCAGTCGTTTTTGAAATCACAAGAAAGACCCGAGAGACAATAGCGAACTGGATTGAAAGTCGTTCGCTAAGCTCCCTAGAGTATCTATTTCCTAGCAGATCAAAATCAGGCGAGCATATTACAACTCGTCATTATGGCCGTATCGTAAAGAATTGGGTGACGAGCATAGATTTGGACCCAAGTGCATACGGCACTCATAGCATGCGCCGTACCAAAGCATCGATAATATACAAGCAAACTAAAAACCTACGCGCGGTGCAAATCCTCCTTGGACATACAAGCCTTGAAAGTACAGTCAGGTACTTAGGAATTGAGGTTGATGACGCATTGGAACTTGCGCAGAACATAGAGATTTAAAGCACCGCGTTCGATGGGGCTATCTGCGGGTAGCCCTTTCTAAATCGATACTACGTCAGCTATGTTCGAGTGAGCAGACCTCAAAGTGGAAATTAGCGCAACAGCCGCTAATGTCTAGTTCCGAGCATTACACTTTAAACAATAGATTGCCGCCTTCGCGGCAATGACGGACTGGAACGAAGGGATAACCCCGTCGAACGCGCAAGCGATCCGGGTCGCCTTTGGGGTGTTGGGGTCTTTGGCGAGACAAAGACCCCGACCTGCCGTCGGCCAGCGCCGACAGGAAAAGAAGAGTTAAGTTAAAGCCATCCCAGAAAACGCCCAATGACAGGTATTATCTAGCCCCGTGCTTTCCGCCTAAACAATAGATGATGCGCTCCGCTTACCCTTCGGGCCGACCATTGGTCGTTCAACGCGCTAAAACGCTTTTGTCCCGCCTGCGCGGGAATGATAATGAATTGAGCTCAAAAATTGGTTAAAACTCAAAGCAAAGCGTCATGAAAGCAGCAAAGACAAGGTAAAAATGCGCGAAAACGCGGAGTTTATAAATCCATAAATATTCGCTTCGCTCACCCTACGGGCCGCACTAAAGTGCGTTCTGGCAAAGCCAGTGAGCAGTTTGAGCGCATATTTAACGCAGTATTTGCAATTGGAATAGCTTTGAATGAGTTTTTAAGCGCGGTGCTCAGAAGCTAAGTACTCCTCACTCTGCATCTCAAGCAATCGACTCTCGGTTCGCTCAAACTCAAAATTCAAACGACCACCTGCGTATAAGGCATGAATCGGCGCTGCAGCTGAAATAATCAGCTTTACGTTTCGATCATAGAATTCATCGATCAGATTGATAAAGCGTCGAGCTTGATCGTCATTCTCTGAGCCCATTGTTGGAACATCGCTCAAAATAACAGCGTGGAACTCGCGCGCGAGCTGGATGTAATCATTCTGACTTCTTGGGCCATCACATAGCTCCTTAAAGTCAAACCACACTACGTCATCAGCATGACGCAGAGCATTCAGCGGTCGCCCATTGATCGTCAACAACAGACCATGCTCACCCGCTTCTACTGCAAGTTGAGAGAAGTATTTCTCAAGATTGATATCTGCTTGCGCATCGAGAGGGTGATGGAATAGTTCAGCTTGCTGCAGAGTACGCAAACGATAGTCTGTTCCACCATCGACATTGACCACTTCGGTGTGTTTATTCACTAAGGCGATCGCTGGTAGGAAACGAGCTCTCTGCAAGCCGTCCTTATACAAGCCGTCAGGTACGATGTTTGACGTACAAACCAAACTCACACCGCGTGCAAACAAGGCTTCCATCAAGCCCGCAAGAATCATTGCATCACCGATATCAGAAACAAAAAATTCATCGAAACAAATGATGCGTGTTTCATCAGCTAAACGATCAGCAACAACCAATAGCGGGTCAGGCGTGTCGTTAAGCGTGGTCAGTTCAGCATGGACGCGCTGCATAAAGCGGTGAAAGTGAATACGCATCTTGCGATCAAAAGGTAGGCTTTCATAAAAGTTATCCATCAAGTAAGTCTTACCACGACCTACTCCGCCCCAAAAATACAAACCTTTTACGGGTTCGATATTCTTCTTTTTGAACTTCCCAAAAAAACGATAGGTTTTCTTTGCTCTTTGCTTCTCATCTTCGATCAGCGCGTCATACAAAGATTGCAGCTTTTCAACAGCCATACGCTGTGCTGGATCTTCCATAAATCCATCTTTTTGTAGATCACGTTCATATCGCTGAATAGGAGAAAGAGACGCTAAAGACATAAAACAACTCACCGTAAGGATTAAAGACAATCAAAGGATTGCAGCTACAATAAAAACGGCGCATATTCTGCCGTGATGCAAAGAGAAAGGCCAATATTTCTCATATTCTTGGAAAGCATACTGAGCAGTGTTGTCATGTAAGACAAAGGGTTTTAGTATCCAATCACGTCAATTAAAGAAACAAGCAGGTTATTTGTGACAGAAACGAGCATTCAAGTTATCGCAGCGTTAGGTTTATTTAGCTTAGGATTAGTTATCGGCGTTCTCGTGCAACGAAGCACTAAAGGCGATGGCCGAAAGATTGCTCGCCTCCAAGCAAAACTCAACGAAACCGAAGAACGCTTTACGCGTTATCAAGCCGATGTAACTGCCCATTTCATGGACACTGCACGCAAGGTGCAAACACTGAATAAAAGCTACAAAGACGTTCACGAACAACTTGCGAGTGGTGCTCGTAAGTTGTGCGAAGATGACGAGATAGAAAGCGTGTTATCGCTAAGCTTTAACGCAAGCAAAACGCCCTCTCACCGAGGCCACACGATCGACATAGCTAATAATGACGTTACACCACCAATGGATTACGCACCGAAAGATAAGCCTGAAGAAGAAGGTACGCTGTCTGAGGGTTATGGCTTTGAAGGGCAACAAAATACGCCTAATGAATTTAACGAAGATTTAGAGCAGCAATATAAAGGCGAAGAACAAAAACGCCCAACGTCTGACGCTTAAGCGTCAGACTGGATTATCGATATCAACAAAAACGAAATCGAGATCAAACTTATCCTGTAAATGCTCACCAAGCGCTTTTGCGCCATATCGTTCGGTAGCATGATGGCCAGCCGAGATATAAGCCACTCCCGTTTCACGCGCAATGTGCACAGTCGGTTCTGAAATCTCACCACTGATATATGCATCTACACCAAGCGCAACTGCCTTATCAATCATGCTCTGCGCACCACCGGTACACCAAGCAACCGTTTTGATTTCTTTATCTGAAGCACCAATACTCAGCGCATCACGTCCCAACACAGCGCTCACATGCTTAGTTAAATCGCTTAACACCATAGGTGTTGGTAGAGAACCCACTAACCCAACACTAAACTTATTATCTGGTTCCATCCCGCCGCTGGTTTCGAAACCAAGCAAACGACCTAACTCGGCATTATTGCCCAGTGCAGGATGCACATCTAACGGAAGGTGATACGCAAATAGATTAATATCGTGATCAAGTAAGGCCTTAATTCGATTGCGCTTAATACCCGTAATAGCCTCTGACTCACCTTTCCAGAAGTAACCGTGATGAACCAAGATCGCATCGGCGTTTTCTTTGATGGCAACATCAATTAGATCTTGAGACGCAGTCACACCACCGACGATTTTTGAAATCTGGCTAGCACCTTCGACTTGAAGACCATTTGGGCAATAGTCTCGAACACTCGAGATACTGAGAAGGTCTGCTAAATATTTCTCTAACTCAATACGTTCGATCATTTCTTGCCCTCCGAAATCCCTAAGCCAATGCTTTCTTGAGCGCCGCAATCATTTCTTCGTTTTGCTGGACAGTACCGACCGTTAATCGCAAACACTCAGCTAGTAGAGGATGCCCTCCATCCAAACACTTTATGAGCACGCCCTGAGCCTTCATTGCTTCAAAAACACTTCGTGCTCCACCATTACTGCAGCGCACGAGCACGAAATTCGCTTCGCTAGGGAAAACTTCCAAACCATCAATATCCGCCAAGGAAGCGAGTAACTCAGATCGAGCAGTCTTAAGCAACTCACATTGAGCCGCTAGTTTGTCATAGTGCTTGATAGCTAAACTAGCGCTGGCCTGTGTTAACACATTGATATTGTATGGCAAACGAAGCTTCTCAAATTCTTTAAGCCAATTACTGCTACCCACCATGAAGCCAAGACGCAAACCTGCTAAACCGACCTTCGAGAAGGTTCGCATTACAACAACATTTGGGTAACGCGACACGTAAGACAATAAGTCACTATCGGTAAATGCCATGTAGGCTTCATCAAGCACAACAAGGCCATTTGCGGCGTCGATAATCGCCTGCAAGTCTTCTTCAGAGAACACATTGCCTGTCGGGTTATTAGGCGCAGCTAAAAAGATAAGAGCTGGGTCATGCTCTTGAATTGCCGATAAGGTAGCGGCTAGATTAATTGAGAAATCGGCGTTCAGATCCACGCCAGTATATGGCACACCAACAAAAGCCGAGATCATTTTGTACATCACAAAACTTGGCTCAACTGCCAACACGCCACGTTCAGGTGTAGAAAGCGCCATAGCTAGGATTTGGATAATTTCATCGGACCCGTTACCAAGCAATATGTCCAAATCAAAACCCGATTGTTCTTGCAAAGCATCTAGCTTTAACAACTCGCGGATGCCTGCCTTTAACTCCGCGCAAGACGGATCAGGATAACGATTAACATCCAAACCTTTAAGTGTTTCGAACCATTCTTGTTGTAATTCACCGGGCCATAGATTGGGATTTTCCATGGCATCCATTTTCAACAAACCGGAAGAATCTGGAACATAATAAGAGTGCATCGCCCTGATTTCAGGTCGAACCAAGGTTTCAACAAGTGCTGCACTTTGAAGAGGAAGAGAATTAGACATATAACTACCTGCTTAAGGCTTGGCGTAGGCGCCGATCATGACATCACGACGCCCTTTCAAATTTATTCTTTAATACGATATTCCGCAGAACGTGCGTGCGCTTCAAGACCTTCTCCGCGCGCCAATACAGACGCTACCTTGCCTTGATCACTCGCCCCTTGCTCAGAGAAGTAGATCAACGATGAGCGTTTCTGGAAGTCATACACACCTAAAGGAGATGAAAAACGCGCGGTTCCCGAAGTTGGTAGAACGTGGTTTGGCCCGGCGCAATAATCGCCTAAGGCCTCAGCCGTATAACGCCCCATAAAGATCGCCCCTGCGTGCTTAATATGCTGAGCTAAGGCTTCTGGATCTTCAACCGACAACTCTAAGTGCTCTGGCGCGATGGTGTTACTCACTTCAGCCGCTTGCTCAAGAGATTCAACCTGAATTAATGCCGCTCTATCCTCGATGGATGCACGAATAATATCTTTGCGCTCCATGCCATCGATTAGCTTATTGATACTAGATTCGACAGCATCGAGATAATCAGCATCGTCTGAGATCAAAATTGATTGCGCATTTTCGTCGTGTTCTGCTTGAGAGAACAGATCCATCGCAATCCAATCAGGGTCGGTCTTGCCGTCACAAATAACAAGAATCTCGGAAGGACCTGCGATCATATCAATACCGACTTGGCCAAAGACTTCACGCTTCGCAGTGGCAACAAAGATGTTTCCTGGACCAACAATTTTATCAACCGCTGGAATCGTCTCTGTACCATACGCTAATGCTGCAACAGCTTGTGCACCACCGATCGTGAATACGCGATCTACGCCGCAGACAGCTGCAGCCGCCAGCACAAGCTGATTCACCTCGCCGCCTGGAGTAGGCACCACCATCACGACTTCTTCAACACCAGCAACCTTCGCTGGAATCGCATTCATCAACACAGATGATGGATAAGCCGCTTTACCACCCGGAACGTACAATCCAGCACGATCTACAGGCAAAACTCGTTGACCAAGTTTGGTACCATCCGCCTCAGTAAATTCCCAAGAACTGCCACCCGTCGCTTGTTTTTCATGATAGCTACGTACACGCGCTGCAGCTTCTTGCAGAGCTTCGCGTTGATCCGTAGGCAAGCCTTCTAAAGCTTCTTGCAAACGAGATTGAGGCATTTCAAGTTCTGACAACGCGCTAGCTCCAACTTGATCGAAGCGATTCGTCAACTCAAGAACAGCTTCGTCGCCGCGCTTACGCACATCTGAGATAATATCTTTAACTGTACGATGCACAGACTCATCAAGCGCCTCATCCCAAGCGACTAGATCTGCCAGCTTGTCATTAAAATCCGAATCTTTCGAACTTAAGCGTTTGATAGTTAACATAAAATCTCCAAAAACAACTTCTATTTCTCAACAACTACAGGCGTTTCTCAACAGCCTTTGCAAGCAACTCAATAATTGGTTGGATTTGTGCGTGCTTCATTTTCATAGACGCACGATTAACAACTAAGCGAGTACTAATATCGTGAATATGTTTGCGTGGCTCTAGACCATTGGCTTTGAGCGTGTTTCCTGTATCGACGATATCAACGATCTCATCAGCAAGATCAAGTATCGGAGCGAGTTCCATTGCACCATACAATTTAATTATGTCGGCTTGAACGCCCTGTTCCGCGTAAAACTTCTTCGCCAAATTAACGAACTTCGTTGCAACTCGAATTCGACCGGCTAGCGTGTCTTCGCCTTTCTTACCCGCTGTCATCAAACGACACTTAGCAATATGCAGATCTAAAGGCTCATACAAACCTTCAGCGCCGTGCTCCATTAGCACGTCTTTACCTGTCACACCGATATCAGCACCACCATACTGAACATAAGATGGAACATCAGTCGCGCGAATAATAATGAACTTAATATTTTCTACCGTTGTATCAAAAATTAGCTTACGACTAGAGCTTAAGTCCTCTAGAGGCTCAACACCCGCTTCCGCTAACAACGGTAAGGTTTCTTTCAAAATACGCCCTTTAGATAGAGCGATGATCAATGAATCAGACATTCTTTAAATCCGCTATGCAATCAATATAACCGAGCATTAACCCGGTAGACGCTGGATTTTACCGCCCAGCAATTGCAGTTTTTCTTCAATACATTCGTAGCCACGATCGATGTGGTATATGCGATCAACTAAGGTGTTTCCATCAGCCAGTAATCCTGCGATTACAAGACTTGCAGAAGCACGCAAATCTGTTGCCATAACCGGCGCTGCATGAAGTTTTTCAACGCCTGTAATAATCGCAGTGTTGCCTTCGACCTTAATATCAGCACCCATACGCTGTAGCTCTTGCACGTGCATGAAACGATTTTCAAAAATTGTTTCGGTAATTGAGCCTGAACCTTCAGCGACGCAATTCATTGATACGAACTGCGCTTGCATATCCGTGGGAAAAGCAGGATAAGGCGCTGTTTTAACCGAAACTGCTTTCGGACGTTTACCCTTCATATCCAGCTCGATCCAGTCTTCACCCGTTGTGATTTCTGCACCCGCCTCTTCAAGCTTAACTAATACAGCATCCAGCAAATCGGCTCGTGTATCTTTTAGTTTAACGCGACCGCGTGTTGCTGCGGCTGCAACGAGGTATGTTCCAGTCTCTACACGATCCGGCATTACGTCATAATGCGTGCCTTTTAGACTCTCGACACCTTCCACTTCAATAACATCAGTACCATGGCCTGTGATCTTGGCACCCATTGCGATCAAGCATTCTGCCAAATCGACAACTTCTGGCTCTCTCGCAGCGTTTTTCAGGATCGTTTTGCCTTCAGCGAGCGCAGCAGCCATTAATAAGTTTTCAGTACCTGTTACGGTGATGACATCGAATACGATGGTTGCGCCTTTCAAGCGTCCATTTGAGCTTGCCTTGATATAGCCATCTTCAACTACTATATCGGCACCCATTGCCTGCAAACCTTTGATGTGCAGATCAACAGGTCGACTACCAATTGCACAACCGCCTGGTAACGAAACGTGTGCTTTACCGAAATGAGCTAACAAAGGACCAAGCACCAAGATAGAGGCACGCATAGTTTTGACTAGATCATAGGGCGCAGTTAAGTCTTGAATCGTTGTCGCATTGACTTCGACGCTCAATTTCTCGTCAATCAATAACTCAACACCCATACGTCCCATCAATTCAATCATCGTGGTGATGTCATGAAGATGTGGCAAGTTGCCAATCGAAACAGGTTCATCGGCGAGCAAAGTTGCCGCGAGAATTGGTAAGGCTGCGTTTTTTGCGCCAGAGATGCGAATTTCGCCATCTAACGCGACACCGCCGCCAATCATTAATTTATCCATAGTTGCCTTGTCGTTTTAACTCGAATCGCTTAGCTGTTTTGTTCAGCCCATTCTTCAGGAGTGTAGGTTTGCATAATCACCGCGTGGATCGTTCCATCAACGATATGAGCATTTAAACATCCGTAAACGAGTTGTTGCCTTTTTACTTTATTGAGGCCTGCGAACTCTTGACCAACAGCTCTGAGCTGATAGTGATAACCATCTGTTTCAACAACGACATCCATTTCAGGGTATTGCGCTTTGACGAGCGCTTCAACTTCGCTTGCTTGCATACAAACAACCTGTAAATCTTAAAAATATAGAGAAGAATCGGCCGCGTATGATACAGGATTCACCGCAAGCACTAAAGAAGAAGCTAAGAATTTAGCTTTAAAAGAAAAGAAAGGCCTAATGGCTGAAAATAAACTCCATGCCGCCTACTCGCGCCATATCGAATAAACGAGACGGAGCATTAACAAAATTAAGCTCAATACCGCATTGCTTTGCCGTGCGCAAGAGGCACAAACAGAGTGAAAGTACTTCACTATTGAATGTGGTCAGGTTTTCTAAATTAAGCGACATTGCTGCTGCAGAAGAGGATTTAACATACTCTTCAAGCTGCGTTCTCGCTTCAATAGTTTGTCCACGATCAAACTCGCCGCTTAATACAAGCTCACTATCTGACATCGAAACCTGAAACATTAGCTCTCTTGCACCTCAGCCTGACTTGCAACAACTTCATCTACATCAATATTTAAATCGACTGACCAGTTGGCAATAACCTCATCTACGTCTCCTTTGCGCAAACGCATTTGAGCTTCGAACTTATCTCTGAAAGCCAAACCTATATTGATACCAAAAACAATAACGTTCTCCATCAACCATTGATCGCTTTTGTTTTTGTACATTGAATACGTTACTGGGTAGACATTTCCGCTTTGCGTAATCACTTCCATATCGACGGAAGCACGCTTATCACTGCGAGGATTCATCGTTGCCTTAACCACCTTCATATTGAAGGATCCTTGCTCGATAATAGCTCTCGTATAAGTCTGAAATAAACTTGACTTAAAAGCTTCGACAAAGCGATTACGCTGATCTTTATCTGCACGTTTTGCATATTTTCCCATCACGCGCGCAGCAATTCGACGAAAATCGATAATACCACTGACAGCCTTTTCCATGTTCGCGTAGAACACTTCTGGGTTTGTTTCGTAACCCTCTTTTTCCGCTTCAAAGGTCGCCAATATCTGAGCAACATTTTGCTCAACCGCTTGCTTTACAACATCCGATTCATCCGCATGAACCTTAGCTGTGAACATGGCAACGAGAAGGAAAACAACACCCGCCAATCGTGCACTAAACATATTTTCTCTCTTAAATGTCTGCTTGACCCGATGCGAATGCACCGATCAATTTTTCAAGATTTAAGGCTGACTGCGTATCAAAAATAGTATCGCCGTCTTGCAGATACTCTTCATCAGCACCAACACTTATTGCGACAAACTTATCTCCTAACAACCCAGAGGTTTGAATTGACGCAACACTATCAGTCGTCAAGTTATCGACTTCGGCGTAAATTTCCATTTCCACCAAAGCCATTGCAGATTCTTTATCAAGACTTACATCGCTCACGCGACCTATCGCCACACCAGCCATCGAGACACGTCCACGAACAGACAGACCACCCAGGTCATCAAATTGGGCATAGACTCGGTAAGAGTCTTTTTGTGAATCGAGCGACAGACCACTAACTTGCAATGCGAGAAACATCAGAGCGGCCATTCCTGCGACCATAAACAATCCCACAACTAATTCGACTGATTTGTTATACATACATATTCTCTTTTAGTTCCATCAAAGCGATCTTTACAGACCACCGAACATTACTGCAGTAAGCAGAAAGTCTAGACCAAGGATAGCTAATGACGAATAAACGACCGTTTTGGTCGTCGCATTACTAATTCCTTCAGAAGTTGGAATCAGATCATAACCTTGAAAAACCGCGATCCAAGTTACAACCAAACCAAACACTACAGCTTTTATCATGCCGTTGACCACGTCAGCATCAAACTCAACTGCCGACTGCATATTTGACCAGAACGCACCATCATATACGCCTAACCAGTCGACACTCACAAGCATCCCACCGAAAATCCCAACTGCGCTAAAAATTGCAGCTAGTATTGGCAAAGACATAAAACCCGCCCAAAAACGCGGTGCAATAATATGACGCATCGGGTCAACACCCATCATTTCAAGACTCGATAACTGCTCCGTTGCTTTCATCAACCCGATCTCTGCCGTTAAAGCAGAACCAGCTCGCCCAGCAAAAAGAAGCGCAGTCACGACAGGCCCCAACTCCCTTACAAGTGTTAACGCGACCATTTGCCCTACCGCTTGCTCTGAGCCGTAGTCCACCAAAATGCTATAACCCTGAAGGCCGAGAACCATGCCGATAAACATGCCAGATACAATGATAATAATGAGAGAGAGCACCCCGACCTGATAGAACTGTTTCACCAACAGCCCCACCCCTTTACGAGTGAAACTTAAACCCATAATGGCGCGTAATAAAAACACACCCGAACGGCCGAGCGCCGAAATAAATTCAATACCTGTACGCCCGAGCTTTTGAATGGACTCAACCACGACCACCCCCTAAACCGAGCAGGTCCGAATCATCTACACCGAGCAAGTCATCTTTATAATCTCGCGCAGGAAAATGAAATGGCACAGGTCCATCAGGCAAACCGTTAACAAACTGCTTAACCAATGCAGAATCTGAACGACGCAATTCTTCAGGAGAGCCCGCTCCAATCACTCGACCATCGGCAATAACAATTGCGTGATCACAAATACTCAATGACTCAGCAATATCATGAGAGACAAGAACACTCGTGAGACCTAGGGTGTCGTTTAATAAACGAATTAGCTGCACAAGAACTCCCATTGCGATCGGATCCTGCCCCGCAAAAGGCTCGTCATACATAATTAAGGCAGGATCAAGAACGATTGAACGCGCGAGAGCAACACGACGAGTCATACCTCCAGAAAGCTCTGAAGGCTTCATATCACGCGCACCACGCAAACCCACAGCATTGAGCTTCATGATCACGATGTCACGAATCATATCCTCAGGAAGTTTAGTGTGGGCACGCAAAGGAAACGCGACGTTTTCATAGACGGTCAAATCAGAAAAAAGCGCCCCACTCTGAAAAAGCATGCCCATTTTGGCGCGCGCTTTAAATAACTCGTCGCGACCTAAGGTTTGGAAGTCTTGGCCATCTACCAATACTCGACCACCCTCTGGTCGCAGCTGACCACCAATGAGCTTGAGGAGTGTTGTTTTACCAATACCACTAGGCCCCATAATCGCCGTCACTTTTCCTCTCGGAATGCTCAGACTGAGGCCATTAAAGATTTTTCTATACCCGCGGGAGAAGCTAAGATTTTCGACTTCTATATAGGAGGACAAGCGATTTCCTAATTTATTCTAGTGTTCCTTTGAGGCGTCTGATTGTAGCGACCTCAAGAAAGCATTTACAAGTAAAAACTAAACAAAGCAATTACAGGTCTTATTACTTGCACTGTACCGGTAAGTCTCGCAAAATGCGCGCTTTAACAAAACCTTATAAGAGCAATACCCATTGTTAGTATTCAGTTTAGCCGTAATTATCGGTTTGATAATTTTAATTTGGAGTGCGGACAAATTTGTTGAAGGTGCGGTAGCCACGGCACTCAACCTTGGCATGACACCGATGCTTGTTGGTCTAACCATCGTCGCATTTGGCACATCCGCTCCCGAGCTTATCGTATCAGGCATGGCAGCCCTCGAAGGAGCCAGCACACTCGCCGTTGGAAACGCTTTCGGCTCCAACATTGCGAACATAGCACTAGTGCTCGGTGTAACTACGCTCATTTCTGCTATTCCGATTAAGCTCGGAATACTAAAAATTGAACTACCTATACTTTTGATCGCAACAGCGCTCGCAACGATTGTCATCATCGACGGCCTGCTCGATTTCAACGATGGCTTGATCCTTATTGGCATACTCCTCATCTCGCTCATCGCACTCGCTAAACTCTCTTCCTCTTCTTCAGAATTACCTGAGGAAGTACAAGACAATGAACCCATGGCTCAAACCAAAGCGATCACGATTTTGGTCGGAAGCATTGCAGCCCTTATCTTAAGTTCAAGAATGCTCGTTTGGGGGGCAAGTGGCATAGCAAGTTCGCTTGGAATTAGCGATTTGATCATCGGTTTAACCATTGTCGCGATAGGTACAAGCTTGCCCGAATTAGCGGCATCGATTGCTAGCGCATTGAAGGGTCACCATGACCTTGCTCTTGGCAATATCATCGGCTCTAACTTATTTAACCTACTCGCAGTGCTAGCCATCCCAGCACTGATTGCACCGCCATTTATCGAGCAAGCAAACTTGATTCGCGACTATGGATTCATGTTCACGCTCACTTTCGGCCTTGCTCTTGTATGTTTTATCAACCACCTCTTTAAACGAGAGAAAATTGGAAAACTTGCCGGCACAGTGATGCTAAGCAGCTATATTATCTACCTATTCGTTCTTTATCAGGATTCAGCCAGCACAATTGCATGAATTATATAGACTCTGGAAAACGTACAATTGAAATCGAGCGCGATGCAGTAAACGCTTTGCTCGAACGAATCGATAGCTCATTCGAAAAAGCTTGTGAGTTAATGCTTCAGTGCTCTGGCCGAATTGTTGTGACAGGCATGGGCAAATCAGGTCATATCGCCAACAAAATTGCAGCCACTTTAGCAAGCACAGGCACACCTGCATTTTTCGTTCACCCCGGTGAAGCAAGCCATGGCGATCTAGGCATGATCACCAAACAAGATGTTGTGCTTGCCATTTCTAACTCGGGCCAGACGGAAGAAGTGGTAACTATTCTTCCTCTAATCAAACGCATGGGCGCGCCACTCATCAGCATGACAGGCAAGCAAAGCTCCGCACTCGCGACAGCTAGTGATGTTTCATTAGATATAAGCATCAGCAAAGAAGCTTGCCCCCTGGGACTTGCCCCAACATCAAGTACAACCGTGACGCTAGCCCTTGGTGACGCGCTTGCTGTTGCACTTCTTGAAGCTAGAGGCTTTTCAGAAGAAGACTTTGCCTTCTCTCATCCAGGCGGAAGCCTTGGGCGTAAGTTGCTATTGACCGTGGAGCAACTGATGCACACAGGTGACAGAATTCCAAAAGTCAGCCCTGCTACACCCCTAACCGAAGGGCTATTTGAAATATCGGATAAAGGCTTTGGCCTCACAGCGATTGTGAATGATGCTAACGAGATTCAAGGCCTCTTCACAGACGGCGACCTTCGACGCGCCTTTGATGACAAGCTAGATCTTCACAACACAGAGATCTCAAAAGTAATGACCAAGAACTGCAAAACGATTCAGTCTAAGGCGCTCGCCGCCGAAGCATTGCAAGTCATGGAAGAATACAAGATCACAGGGCTTTTGGTATCTGATGAAGAGAACAAACTAGTTGGCGTGATCCATATGCACGACCTTTTGAAAGCGGGTGTCGTATGAACCATTCAATAAACGAAGCAGCGAAAAATGCTGCAAACAAGATCAAACTTTTAGGTCTCGACGTTGATGGCGTATTAAGCGACGGAAAAATTGTTTTTTCTGCTCAAGGCGACGAGCTAAAAGCGTTTTGCACACTCGACGGCCACGGCATTAAGCTCCTCCAACAAAACGGTATTGAAGTTGCCATTATTACGGGCAGGAACTCGCCTCTTGTCGCCCGCAGAGCAAGAGACTTAGGTATCAAGCATTTAGTTCAAGGACGCGAAGACAAAAAGATTGCACTTGATGATATTCGCCAAGAATTGGGACTCGACTGGGAGCAATGCGCCTATATGGGAGATGATTTGCCTGACCTATCTGCCATCAAGCACTGCGGCCTTGGCATCACCGTCCCGAACGCGCATAGCTTTGTGAAAGAACATGCAGACATGTGCACGCAAACAAGCGGAGGCCATGGCGCCGTAAGAGAGGCATGCGACTTCATACTGTCAGCGCAAGGTTTACTCGACGACATTCATCAATCATTTTTAAAAAACTGATATGAGCAAAACCTTTAAACGATCAAAATTCTCATTATTGGCGGTCATCTTACTGGTCGGGGTAAGCCTGTTCTACACCAGCGACATTACGCAAACTGAGACGCCAGAACTATTCAGCAATGAAAAGAAACCTTTTGCTTTCGCTAACAATACCTACCTACGGGAATTCGGAGAATCAGGCGAACTAGAACTAGAAGTCAAAGCAGATAAGTCTTTCTACTTTAACGATGATGCCCTGATTACGACAGAATCTCCAACCATTTGGTATACCAATGAACAAGGCGATAAATTAAGACTTAACGCAGAATCAGGGCAATTTAACGCCGATACTGGAAACCTATATCTAGAGGATCGGGTTAAGCTTTCTCGTACTAGCTCAGAAGGACAAATCACAACAATCCTTACCCAAGACCTGAATATCGATACACGCAATGACTTTATATCTACTGATCGCGAAGTTAGTATTACTCAGGATAAAAGCACGCTTAAATCTATCGGATTAGAAGCATCGCTCAACGATCGAAAAATCGAACTCTCTCAACGCGTTAGAGGTATTTATGACTTGGCGAATTAATAGCCTAGCTCTAGTCACTTTATTTTTACTCACTGCCACGCACAATGCTCACAGCATTGACGTAGATCGAACCCAACCTATTGAAATTGAATCCGACAGTGCCGTGATCGATGATTCACAGGGTTTTTCGACCTATCGCGGCAACGTTATCATTCGCCAGGGTTCGACAACACTCACCGCAGATAACATCAGTGTTTTTGCTCGTGAACGCGCCGTAACGCAAATCATTGCGAATGGTACACCCGCGACATTCAAGCAAACAGATGCCAGTAGCAATATTCAAAACACCAGCGGCCAAGCTGAACAAATCACGTACAAAGCAAAAGATGCTGTTTTGATTTTTAACGGCAACGCCACACTCGCCCAGGACACCAATTCGTTTTCCGGAAATCGCATTGAATACGACATCATGGACAAAGCAATTCGCGCCAAAGGGGATCAAGATAGTGGCAAACGCGTGAAGATTCAGTACTTCCCTCAAGCATCTGAGCCTTCAAGTGAAAACTCCGATTCACAAACCAATGACAATCTAGACCAAGCGAATCCTAATGAAGACACTTCAAGCTAAGCATCTTGCTAAAGCCTACAAAAAACGACAAGTTGTTATCGACGTATCGCTTGAAATCACAACAGGACAAATTGTTGGCTTGCTTGGTCCGAACGGCGCGGGTAAGACTACTTGCTTTTACATGATCGTTGGCCTGGTATCCAAGGATAAGGGCCAAATCCTCATTGATGACAGAGACATTAGCAACATGCCAATGCATGGGCGCGCAAAAGCCGGTATTGGTTACTTACCACAAGAAGCATCAATATTTCGAAAACTTACTGTATATGAAAATATTCTGAGCGTTCTGCAAACGAGAAAAGAATTAAGCAAGGTCGAACAACGCGAAAAAGCCGATCAATTACTAAAAGAATTTCATATAGAACATATTCGCGACAGCCAAGGCATGGCTTTATCCGGGGGCGAGCGCCGTCGCGTCGAGATTGCGAGAGCTCTCGCAATGGAGCCAGATTTCATTCTACTAGATGAACCTTTTGCAGGGGTTGATCCAATTTCAGTAAGCGACATCAAGCAAATAGTGCGACAAGTTCGCGACCGAGATATTGGCGTACTTATCACCGACCACAACGTGAGAGAGACCTTAGACATTTGCGAACAAGCCTATATTGTTGGCAATGGACACATCATTGCATCAGGCTCGTCTGAGCAAGTATTAGAGAACAAAAAGGTGCGCGAGGTTTACCTTGGCGATGAATTTACAATTTAAAACCAAATTCCCTGTGCAATTACCAGTGAAAAAAGGTTTAACTAAGTTCATCAAAAACTCGTTCAAATTCTTCTCGGAAGTTCTTAAAATAGAAGATATGACATTACGTGCTGGACAAGCACATAGAGAATTCGTTCGACAATGACAAAAACACCGAAAAAGTTAGGATGACCGACTGATGGTAATGAAGGCATCCCTACAACTCAAAATGGGGCAAAGTCTTACAATGACGCCCCAGCTGCAGCAGGCTATTAAACTGCTTCAGCTATCGACTCTAGATCTTCAGGCGGAAATCCAAGAAGCACTGGAATCAAACCCAATGCTAGAAATGATTGAAGACAGTCCTGAGACGCCAAATAGCGAGTCAGAGCAAAATTCAAAAAACGAACAATCTAGCGAAGTATCAAATTCAGAAGTCGAGCCATCACGAGATCTTCACGAAAGCGAACGCGATGAATTTAGCGATTCGATACCAACCGATTTACCTGTCGATACTGCATGGGAAGACATCTACCAAACAAGTGGCCCAGCAAGCTCTGGCACAATGCCAGATGAGAACGACAGCGATTTCGAAAGCAGAAATTCAATTAGCGAGTCTCTGAATGATCACCTGCTATGGCAACTTAATCTAACACCATTTTCTGACCGCGATCGTTTAATTGCAGAAACAATTATTGATGCGATTGACATGGAAGGCTATCTACAAAATACCATTGAAGATATTCATCAAGGTCTATTTAACGAAGAAGATGAAGATCCAGTCGAACTAGAAGAAGTTCACGCAGTTCTGAAGCGTGTTCAACATTTTGACCCAGCAGGCGTGGGCGCAAAAGACCTTCAAGAATGTCTAATGCTTCAGTTACGTCAACTAGATCCCGACACTGAGTGGCTACCGCAAGCCAAGCTTGTCGTCAGCCACTATATCAATCTGCTGGGTAGTCGCGATTACGCACAGCTCATCAGAAGAAGTCGTCTTAAAGAAGACGATTTGAAAGAAGTTCTTCGCTTGATCCAATCGCTAAACCCTCGCCCAGGCGAGTCAGTGATTCAAGCGGAACCAGAATACGTTGTTCCCGACGTCGTGGTGAAAAAGGTAAATGGGCGCTGGAAAGTAGAGCTCAATCCAGAAATCGCACCTAAGATTCGCGTAAACAACAGCTACGCTGGATTTATAAAACGTGCAGATAATAGCAACGACAACAACTTCATGAAGGACCAACTTCAAGAAGCTAAGTGGTTTATAAAAAGCCTCCAAAGCAGAAACGAGACTTTGCTCAAAGTTGCAAGCAAAATTGTTGCACATCAACAAGGCTTTTTAGACTATGGTGAAGAAGCAATGAAACCGCTTATTCTCCATGATATAGCCCAAGCAGTTGATATGCATGAATCCACAATTTCTCGCGTAACAACGCAAAAGTATATGCACACACCGCGTGGCATCTTTGAGCTGAAGTACTTCTTCTCAAGCCATGTTGGGACGACTTCTGGCGGCGAATGCTCATCGACGGCAATACGCGCTATCATTAAAAAATTAATTGCTGCTGAAAATCCTAAGAAACCTCTTAGCGACAGCAAAATTGCAGACCTACTCAAAGATCAAGGCATTAACGTTGCTCGCCGTACTATTGCAAAGTACCGCGAAGCGATGTCAATCCCGCCTTCTAACGAAAGGAAGCGTTTAATGTAAGAAGCTGTATATTCGCAAGACTTGTTAGAAGCATCCGCGGAAATTTCTTCCGCAAAAAACCAACAAGGAGACATTTATGCAAGTAAACATCACCGGTCACCACGTTGAACTAACAGATTCAATGAAAAACTACGTTACTGACAAGCTAGAGAAGCTTGAGCGTCACGTGGACGGTATAACAAATGTGCAGGTCACCCTTTCAGTGGAAAAGCTAAGACAAATTGCGGAAGCCACACTTCACATTAGCGGCGCAGACATTCACGGTACTGCAGAAGACGAAGATATGTATACATCTATTGATAAGCTTATAGACAAGCTTGATCGACAGATACTGAAACACAAAGAAAAACAAGTTGCGCGCTCGCATGGGGCCGCGTAGCTACTCGTAGTATTGGAAGAAAAATGAACGAAGGTTCAATTACTATTAGCTCTATTCTTGTTCCGGGACTGACTCGCGTCAGTTTCCCGGGCACTAGCAAGAAAAAAACACTAGAGCATATCGCAGCTGCAATTTCACAAGAAATCCCCGAGCTGTCTGAAGAAGATTTATTCGAAAATCTAATTGCCCGTGAGAAATTAGGTAGCACTGGAATCGGACAAGGAATTGCCATCCCTCACAGCAGAATGTTGAGGTGCTCAAAAGTCATAGGCGCATTATTTACACTTGAACAAGATATCGCGTTTGACGCAATCGACAACCAACCAGTTAATCTACTGTTTGTTCTGATCGTTCCTAAAGAAGCAAGCAGCGAACATTTAGAGTTACTTAGCCAAATAGCGGAAAGATTTAATGACTCTTCTTTTTGCAATAAACTACGTGCTGCATCATCTGATTCTGAGCTTTATACGTTAATGACTGAAAGCTAACTGCCTTACTGTGGAGGCACCATGAAACTCGTAATTATTAGTGGCCGATCGGGCTCAGGTAAGAGTACTGCCCTCCATGTTTTAGAAGACTTAGGCTATTACTGCATCGACAACCTACCTGTCGGTTTGCTCTTAGAGCTTGGCTCACAATCAGCAAGACAAACAGATGAGCGCTTGGCAAAAGTTGCCGTGAGCATTGATGCCCGCAACCTACAAAGCGGCATAGAAAACTTCCCTGCTTTTTATCAAGCCTTTCAAAATCAGAATATCGAAACAGACATTATCTTTCTTGACGCGGATAGCGAAACACTCATAAAGCGCTTTCATGCGACACGAAGAAAACACCCTTTAAGCTCTCCCGACATTTCCTTAAGCGAAGCCATCAACAAAGAGAGCGTTTTATTAGAACCCATTTCCAGGCAGGCTGACCTCAATATAAATACAAGCGACATGTCTTTGTATGAATTGCGTGACCATATCAAACTACGAGTAGCAGGCAGAGCTACACAAGAAATGGCCCTACTATTCCAATCGTTTGGATTCAAACACGGCGTGCCTAGCGATGCAGATTATGTTTTTGACGTTCGATGCCTCCCTAATCCGTACTGGGACCCATCTCTACGCGTATTCACAGGGCTCGACAAACCTGTTGAAGATTTCTTAAGTTCACATTCAGAAGTCGAGGAAATGGAGTCTTCAATTATTACTTTCCTCGACAAGTGGATTGATCAATTCGCCTCAAATAACCGCAGCTATATGACAATTGCCATTGGCTGCACAGGCGGCCAGCATCGTAGCGTTTATTTATGCGAAAAAATCGGAGCATACTTTAAGCAATCTCACAAAAGCGTGTTGATTCGCCACAAAGAACTATCCGCTCCAATGAAAACCCAATAAAATAAATTCTAAGAAAACACTGAGACTTCAAAGGGAATCGAATGCTTCGCGAAACTGTCGAAATTATCAATGATCTTGGACTGCATGCCCGAGCAGCAGCCAAATTCGTGGAATGCACCGGTCATTTTGAAAGCAGTTTTACCATCACAAAAGACGATAGAGAAGTTGACGGAAAAAGCATCATGTCTGTCATGATGCTTGCAGCCAGCAAGGGCACCCAGATAACGATTACTGTTGATGGCGCGGATGAAGAGCAAGCCATGAATGCCTTGAAAACATTGATCAATAATCGGTTTGATGAAGAAAGTTAACTCTAATTCGTTATAACTTATCCTATTAAGCCATTGTTTTCTTAAGAAATTAATCAACCGATCTGCACGCCATACGCTATACTCATAGCTTAAACAAACTTTCGGCGTTCCCATGGCAAGCTACTCTAACAATCAGACACCAGAGCAACACTGGCGCTCCATTTCGGATGCCATTGAAGCCGGCTCTCTGAAGCAAGTAGCTCGCATTATTAATAAGAGCTTATCGACGAGCGATGTCGCTCACCTCATCGAGTCTTCTCCACCTAAACAGCGTAATATTATTTGGCAGCTCGTCGATGATGATTATCGCGGAGAGGTTCTTCAAGACCTAAGCGAAGACGTCCAAGCCTATTTCTTGAGCAAGTTAAATGCGCAAGAACTTATCGACGCCACCGAAGATCTCGATACAGATGACCTAGCAGACATACTGCAGAACCTACCTGAAGCTGTCATTGGCGAAGTCCTAGACTCCATGGACAGCCAAGACCGGGAACGTGTCGAGGAAGTCCTCGCCTACGAGGAAGACACTGCCGGCGGTCTGATGAACACCGACACGGTAACTATCCGTGCGGACATCACAATGGATGTTGTTCTACGCTACTTGCGCAGACACCGAAGCCTACCCGAGATGACAGATAGCCTTCTCGTCGTTAGCCGCAACGGCGTTTTGGTTGGCATCCTTCCACTAACTACGATGTTGGTATCTAGCCCAAGTGCTACGGTTCGTGAGGTCATGGAAACAGACATCACGACAATCAACGTCAACATGCCAGATAGCGAAGTCGCGAATGTATTCGAACGTCAGGACTTGGTCACCGCACCAGTCGTGAACGACGATAATATATTGCTTGGGCGTATCACCATTGATGACGTGGTCGATGTCATCAGGGATGATGCCGATCACTCATTGATGAGTATGGCGGGTCTCGACGAAGATGAAGACACCTTCGCACCGGTGAAGCAAACAACCAAAAGGCGTGCTGTTTGGCTGGGCATAAACTTAGTCACCGCCTTTATTGCCTCTGCCGTGATTGGCATGTTTGAGGACACAATTGAAAAAGTTGTGGCGCTAGCAGTGCTAATGCCAATCGTTGCCAGTATGGGCGGCATAGCAGGAAGCCAAACTCTTACACTTGTGATACGTGGTATGGCAGTCGGTCAAATCAGTAGTGGCAACTTAAAGTGGCTACTCAATCGCGAGTTCACTGTGAGCATGATTAACGGCGCATTATGGGCTGCCGTGGTTTCAGGCCTCGCAATGCTATGGTTCAAAGACATCACGATCGGAATCGTAATCGCATCAGCCTTAATGATTAATCTCGTTGTAGCCGCTATAGCAGGTACCGTACTCCCCTACTTTTTGAAATCGCGCGACATTGATCCAGCACTCGCAGGTGGCGTGATCTTGACTACTATCACTGATGTTGTAGGCTTCCTCTCCTTTTTAGGCCTAGCCTCAATCGCCTACGCATAAATTTGATCACAGGTACTTTATGAGTCAGCACGACCCATTCGATAGCAACAACGAAGATTTCGACGAAGACATTAAAAGTCGTAGCCAAATTAAACGCGAGATGGAAGCGTTACAAGCAATCGGCAAGCAGCTTTGTGAATTAAAAGCTTCCCACCTTGAACAAGTACCTATCTCAGAAGAATTAGAAGAAGGCATCGCGACCTACAAACGCATCTCGTCACGGGAAGCCAAAAGACGCCAATTACAGTACATTGGCAAAGTCATGCGCAACCAAGACATTGATGCCATTCAGATAGTACTCGATCGATTCGATACATCTAGCGATATATACGCGAAACGCTTACATATGCTCGAAGCTTGGAGAGAAAGACTGATCAACGAAGGTAATGCGGCATTAACTGAATTCGTCGAAAAACACCCAAGCGTTGAGATACAGACATTACGCCAGCTTGTGAGAAACACGAATAAAGATCGTCAAAACGAAAAGAATACCGGCGCAGCCAAAAAGCTTTTCAAGTTCTTGAAGCAATACGAAGAAGATATTCTGAATTAAATCGTAGCGCTCTATAAAATTACAAAGCGCAGCAGTAAAGACTAAAGACGCTTATGCTGGGCAATTGGCATCTTTTTGCGGATCTCGGATAAAAAGGAAAGATCTAAGTTCGCAACAATAATATCCGGCTCATGATTGGCTGATGTTAAAATATTCCCATCGGGATCAATGATCATACTGTTCCCCCAAGTACGGCGGCTCTTTTGGTGCTCTCCGCATTGATTTGCAGCCAACACAAAGCTTTGTGTCTCTATTGCACGAGCACGAAGCAATAACTCCCAATGACGACTCCCTGTCGCATAAGTAAAGGCCGAAGGAACAGTTATCAATTGAACACCCTGCTTCGCGTAATGCTGATAAAGCTCAGGAAACCTTAGGTCATAGCAAATGCTTAAGCCGAGCCCGACGCCCTCTATATAAACAACCTTTGGGTCATCCCCCGCGCAATAGGTATCTGACTCACGATAAGCCCCAACGCCATCATCTACATCCACATCAAAAAGATGGATTTTGTCGTAGTATTCAGTGTCTTTTTCTGGTGCAATCACTAAACTACGAGCGTAATACTTACCCTCGCCATTCTCGACTGGAATTGAGCCACAAATGAGCGTCATATTTGTCTTGTTGCTCAAAGATTGAAACTGCTCAATACAAGCATCCACATGCGGAGCAAATTGCGCTAATGCACTTTGCCCAAAACAGAGAAAGTTTTCTGGAAATAAAACGAGCCGAGCACCTGAGGCACTGGCCTCTTCGATATACATCAAGGCATTATTGAAATTACTGCGCCAGTCGTCTGAACTATTCATTTGCACGACCGCGCAACACAACTGCGTATTACTTGGCATTGATGGCCTGCTCGAGCGTCATATCTGGGTTGTCCCAATTCCCTTTCACGGCATAGCGCACAGTCGAAAGCCTTGATAAGGGTTGCCCTAAGATTTTATCAACCAGCCATACTGCTCCGCCTATAGCGGGGTTTCCTAACATCAGGCCTGCGATAGGAACATTGCTAGATAAAGGTAGTTCAACCAACATTTTCAGATCTAACATCTGCTCCGCTAAATCCACATGACCACTGAGCGTATAGTTACTTGAAGGACCATTGATCTTTAATGGATCAACAAAGCGAAGGTCGCCCTGATCCATCACGACGTTGACATTAAGGCTGTCATAACTGATACCTTGCTTGTACAAATCGGAAAAATCCAATTTCAATCTACGAACTAAAGCATCGACATTAAACACACCAAACAAACGCAAAATACCGGTTGCTTGATTATCAGTCGAGATAACTCCATCTTCAAATGTCATAGAAGCAGTGCCAGATACTTTTGATAAAGCGAAGTTTTGTGGCTGATCTGGCCATACTAGCGCCAACTCCGATTTATATTTCCCACTCGTTAGTGGCGATTCCTGACCAAACAACTCCAGTACAGGCTTAACATTCGCTCCTGCAACATCAAGCGTTAAGATAGTATGGCTATGACCTTCGTCATATTGCCATGACAGCTGCCCTTCTAGAACACTCCCTGACACTTCACCGCGCAATTCCCTAAACACCATTCCATAGTCGTCAGAATCTGTCCAAAAGCGCCAAGCCCCCCAAGCAGTACCGCCAAAATACAAGTCATCCACCGCGAATGACATTGCCTCTATTTCTCTTGGATCTACATCTGCAACACTATCTCCATCAAGACTCTCCGCAGGTTCTTCTATACGCAGGTGCTTCAGATTCACGGAAACTGGTGCAGCCCCTTTGGCAAAAACAATTTCACCCTCAGCGCCCTCACCTGACAAAACGATATTTGTCTTAGATAAGGATGGTGAGATTCTCGCCTCGACATCTAGAGCACGATGGTTAAACATATCTACGACAGGACTTTTGACAAAAATCTCTTTCAATATTCCCGCTTCACCCGCCTCACCAGTAAAGGTCTCGCTAGCGAAATCTATCCATGGCTCAACTTCAATATGATCAAGCGCGACAGCAACACCCAAGCCCTCTTCAGTAAAACGATATGCCCCGAAGTCTAGAGGATTTAATGATGATGACAGCACAAGCTTTCCGTACTCCAGTTGCTCATCAATAAACAAGAGCTGCCCACTTCCTTTTGGTAGCGCCTGACCATCTAGAATGATACTGACATCCGCTTGCTTCTCTTTAATCGAAGCATTTACTTGCACGGAATTTTTAGATTCAGATATTTTGGCAAAAGGTTCAGGCCAAGTAACCGCAAGACCTTGCATATTGCTCGTCATCTCAAAACGTGCTGGCTCTTGCGCATCAGGAATAATCAGTGAGGATTCAAAGGCTGTACGACCACTTACGCCATAAAAAGGAACATTACTGGACCGCTTGTTCTCATCCGTAAATAGCTTACTGGGGTTTAACTGCCCAGATAATTTCAACTCTGTTGCCGCTATATCCAAACGATTCTCTATATTTAAAAATGCAGCCTCGCCCATAAACTGCATCGATAACATATCGGCATTAATACCTGCTTGAGAATCCACCTCCAACTTACCCATGATGTTTTCCGCAAATAAGTGGCTATCTCGATGACTCGCTTTCAAACCTTGTGCATATACGTCAATGCTGTAATCGGTCTGCAGTTCATCCTGAAAAACTAAATTCAGCCCCAGATTCGCCTCCGCAGGCCCCTCAAAGCTAAGTAAATCTGAAACACCTCGGGTTGCATCAGCAATGGGAGACTCTGAAAGCCAATAATCATAATCCGCGCCATCAAGGGATAATTCAGCATCAACCTGTAAACGAGAGTCGGGCTCTTCTTCGCTTACCCCCGGCATAACGGCAGAGAGATTACGAACAGAAACACCGTTTATCTGTGCACTTTCAGCTTCTACGATCAGCCTGTCATTGTGTAAATTCAGAGTTAAATCGAGATCAGTCAGTGACGGCCATAACTCGTCAAATTTTAGCTCGGCTGGCTTCGCTCTGAGCGCCAAGGTTGAACTAAAGCTATTATTGGGGCTGTCAGATTCGATACTTCCATACCCAATAAAACGCCCATCTTCTACAATGCCGCTTTTAAGCGACTCTGCGAGCCACTGATGTAAGGTCGAATCAACAGCATAATACGGTACAAAATCAATCACATTCGATAACTCAACATTTGTCATACCGAGCATCAAACCTAGGTAATCCTCTTGCGAATCGTCATTAAGTCGGAGAACAAAATCGCCAGTCACTTCTGCATCATCGAACAATTTCAACGACAGGCCTTGCGACTCGACCACATAGTCATCGCCATCTTCATACCATTGAACCCGGCCTGACGCGCTATAACTATCAAAGCTCTTTAAATACAAATCAGGGAAAAATAAGCCGAACTTTTCACTATAAAAATCGACGTAACCTAGGTTCTCATTAACTTCAATAAAACCGTCGATGTTCGTTGCACCAGGAGTACCCCTAAATGGCTTCAAAGATACTTTGTGTAGCTCTGATTTAAACGAAAAATCATCGCTTTCTGAATCCAAAGCAATATGCATGTTTTTAAGTAGACCACTAGGATCACTAACCCTAAGTCGCTCACTCAGATCGCTATCTAATAGATCGACCGATCGCAATAATTCGCCGGTACAATCTAGGTCTATTTGACTGACCGAGACATCCAGTCCAGCTTCGGAGGATTCAAGTACAGCTCCAGGAATTGAACATCGCTGCCCATTCCATTGATAGACAAGATTATCCAGGGCAACCCGATGCCCGTTTTCATTGCCTTGCCAAGAGAAACGCGCGGATGAATTCACTATCGGCAATAAAGTTTTTTGATCGGCACTCCAATTCAGACGATGTAATTGAACATCGGCATAAAGCCCTTCAACATTTAGACCAGCTAGATCCAGCCATACGCGACCGCTCACATCCAAGTCGTTAATTACTAAACCTTTCCAAGAATAAGCCTCAAGAAAACGATCCAGAAAGTCAGCAGATCGCGCCTCAATATAGAGTTTTCCGGCAGTCGATGAACTAGATTCAAAATCAGCGCTGTTATAAACAAATCGCGCTAAGGGCTGCAATCCATTTGGACGAATGACGTTACCTTGCGCGAATATTTGTCCATCAATATACGTCAAACTTGAGGATGGAAGATGCCATACACGCTCCTCTTTGCCATGCACTGTCACGCGCACGTATGCATCAACAAGCTTTAGGTTTGCGCCATCTAAAATATCTTCAATCGCAAACTGAGACGTACTGTCATCGTCTATTTGCAAATTAAATAAATCGACCCCGGCAAGCGACCACCCTCCTTGACTATCCTGATGCAGAGCAAGGTTCGTTTGGTCTAACTTAATAGATTTGATTCGCGGCGCTTGATTGAGCAGAGTATCCAAGAACGCGAACTTAATCTGTGCCGTTTTTATATGTGCGTTGGGTGCACCATTGACTGATATGCCGCGAATCTCAAGAATTGGATCAAAGCCACTCCACTTTGCCCCAAGTTGATCGATCACAACAGGCAGTTCCAGCTCAGAACTTAGGTAGCTTTGCAAAGAAAGGCGATAATCTGGAAGCTGTGAGAGGACTAAACGCCCTGCTACAACATAGACGAGGACCGCTATTAATGCGGCATACGCAAGCAGTTTCGCTTTGAATTTAAGCAGTTTGTAGGTTCGATTCAAAGCGAAAAACCTATGCGTTTATCTTAAGGGAGTGACGCTAGAGTAAAACAACGTCGTACTGGCCCTGATTGTACATTAGTTCAACCTGAAACTTTATCTGCTTGCCGATGAAAGTTTCTAAATCTGCGACATTATCAGACTCTTCATCCAACAGGCGATCAATGACACTTTGAGATGCCATCACCATGATCGATTGCGCATCGTACGCGCGACTAACTCGCAAGATTTCTCGCAAGATTTCATAACAGACGGTTTCAGCTGTTTTAAGTGAACCGGTGCCATCACAAACAGGGCAAGGCTCGCACAAAGTTTGCCCTAAGCTTTCTGTTGTTCGCTTACGCGTCATTTCCACTAAACCAAGTTCTGACACACAACTAATCGTGGTTCTAGCGTGATCGCGCTCGAGCATTTTCTCTAGCATACGCAAGACTTGACGCTGATGCTCTTCGTCTTCCATATCAATAAAGTCGAGGATAATAATCCCACCAAGATTACGCAAACGAAGCTGTCTTCCTATCGTTCGAGCCGCTTCGAGGTTGGTTTTAAAGATAGTTTCTTCGAGGTTTCTGTGGCCAACAAAAGCACCAGTATTAACGTCTATTGTGCTCATAGCCTCGGTTTGATCGATTATCAGGTAGCCACCAGACTTCAGCTGAACCTTCCTACCCAAGGCTTTTTGAATTTCGTCTTCAATGCTATACAGATCGAAAATCGGACGCTCACCTGGGTAATATTCCAATCGCGAACTGACATCAATCAAAAAGTTCTCTGAAAATTCTTTTACCTTCACAAAGCTTTCTTTGGAATCGATGCGAATTTTCTCTGTCTGCGGTTTTACCAAATCTCTTATAGCCCGCACATGAAGCGGTAATTCTTGGTATATCACCTCACCTACAGCACAATTTTTAATGCGCTGCTCTAGCTTGCTCCAGAGCCGAATGAGAAATCGAATATCCGCTTCAAATTCATCCTCGCCAGCGCCTTCTGCCGCTGTTCGAATAATAAATCCAGACCCGTTTTCATCTTTCGATTCGCTATCACCGGCTTCTGTATCAACAGCATCATTATTTTGCTCAGTCGCTGACTTCGGCTCAGCAGCACGCTCAGCAAAAAAAGCTTCACTTTTCGTGGCTTTCGTCACTAAGGAACGCAAACGATCACGCTCTGACTCTTCTTCAATACGTTGAGAAATACCAATGTGTTGGACGCTAGGCATGTACACAAGATAGCGACTCGCTACAGATAACTGAGTGGTTAATCTCGCACCCTTAGTGCCTATAGGATCTTTAGTGACTTGAACAACAAGAGGCTGACCCTCACGAAGCAAATGCGCAATATCAGGTTGCGCAGTATCTTTCTCTGCGGGCCCGACGATGTCAGAGACATGAATAAAAGCCGCACGCTCAAGACCGATATCTACAAAAGCTGCCTCCATTCCTGGCAATACGCGTACAACCTTGCCTTTATAGATATTACCGACAATCCCTAATCGACTGGATCGCTCGATATATACCTCTTGCAACATCCCGTTTTCTACAACCGCAACACGCGTTTCAACAGGGGTAACATTAATAAGCAACTCTTCGCTCAAAACACTATCCTTTTAAAGTTTTGATTCTAGACCGAACGATTTCAAACTCTGGTGAACTTCCGTTAAGGGTAAGCCAACAACATTACTGTAACTACCTTCTATTTTATCGACCAGTACCGCTCCGATGCCTTGGATGCCGTAACCACCAGCTTTATCGAAAGGCTCTTCGGTTTTCCAATAATCAGCGATTTCCTGATCGCTTAGCCCTCTAAAGAAGACTTTAGTTTTAACGATATGTTCCTGAACTTCGCTAAGCTGGCCATTACTTAATACTCCCAAAGCATAGGCAGTTGCGACCGTGTGATGATCACCTGACATCACGCGCATCATTCGTTGAAAATCAGAAAAATCTTCCGGCTTAATCAGAATTTGCTCACCATGCACGCAAACAGTATCGCCTGCCAGCATTAAGTAATCTCGACCATCAATACAAGAATTAGAAAGACAAAACTGATGTGCTGCCGCTACTAGCTTCTCTTTTGCCATGCGAGCAACATAAGCATACGGCTTCTCAGAGTCATGAACTGACTCATCAATATCAACGGGGCTTTTTAATGGATCGTAACCTAGCTGTTGTAACAACTCTAAACGTCTAGGCGAAGCCGAAGCTAACACTAATTGCACTTACCTACCCTCGCAAAGCAAAGCTAATTCTGTCGTATACAACAACAAGAATAGGCCATAAAAACCCACTAAACATAGCCCGAAGCAACAAATCTGAAGGTGCTTCAGCTCGACTTAACAGAGAGGTAAAGGTGTTCACAATCAACAAATGAATAATGACAACAACGAACGCAACAAGAGACTGCTGCAACAAAGGATAAAGCTTAAAGCGCTTGTGCATGCCTATCGCAAGATACGACACGATACTCAAGGCTAAGGCGTTGATCCCAAGGTATACACCACTGATTACATCCAGCAGCAGACCAATAAAAAAGCCTACAGTTATACCAACAGTACTAGGCGAGCGCAGAGTCCAAAAGAAGACTGTCATGACCAACCACTCTGGTCTGAACAACGAAATCATTGCCGGCAAATAAATGAGTTCGAGTATCACCGACAACATGAAGGTGATCACCACGGCCAACATACTAGGCTGATAAATCATTGAGCCACCTCAACACCGCTTTGTGGCGCATCATCTTTATTTGGAAAAACTAATAACAATAAACGACTGCGGTTAAGATTAGCTTGCGGAGTGACTTTCACTGTCGCAAATGCTGCTCCTGGATCGTGTGCAACTTTCGTCACGGTCGCTACAGGGTAGCCTGACGGAAAGCGCCCACCTAAACCAGAGCTCACAAGTAAATCTCCTTCCTGAATATCTGCTGTATCTGGAACATTTGCTAACTCTAAGGCGGATAGCGAACCAAACCCGTAGGCAACGGCGCGAACACCATTTCGATTAACCTGCACCGGCACGGCATGACGATCATCTGATATCAACAAAACCCGACTTTGAAACTCACTGACATCAATCACTTGGCCAACTAAGCCATATTCATCTAATACAGCTTGCCCAACATACACACCACTGCTGCGACCTTTATTAATCACAATATAATGTTTGTTTGGGTCAGGGCTCACACTTACAAGTTCGGTGACTACGACACCATCGTCAAGAACGCGAGAAGCATTCAATAACTCTCGCAAACGATTCAGCTCTGCGGTTGTACTAGCAAGCTTTTGAGACTGGCGTTCTAGAACAAGAACTTTAGCTTTGAGGGAATCTAACTCATCTTCGAGTGACGAACGGGAAGTAAAAAGAAAACCAATACCATCAGTGATATGACGCGGTACATCACTCATCCATTGAAATGGTGTCAGTACAGTACTAACACCACGCCGAACAGGATCGAGCTGATCATAACGCACATCGACAACGATCAGCACGACACTAACGAGAACCGCCAGTATCAAGCGATAGCCCAAATACGGACCTTGTACAAATACAGTACTAATGGCGCACTCCTAATGGCAAAGCAACTAAGCCCACTTCTATAGCAGGATTTAGGTAGCTTGCTTATTCGACAGCAAAAATACCATCTGCGCCGTTTGTATCGATAAGCTCAAGCGCTTTACCGCCGCCACGAGCAACACATGTCAACGGATCTTCAGCAACAATAACTGGTAAGCCAGTCTCTTCGCTTAACAAACGATCAAGACCGCGAAGTAGTGAACCACCGCCAGTTAGTACGATTCCTCGTTCAGCAATGTCTGAAGCAAGCTCTGGTGGAGATTGCTCAAGCGCGCCTTTCACAGCTTGAACAATTGCAGCTAGAGATTCTTGTAACGCTTCTAAGATTTCGTCGCTATTTAAAGTAAATCCACGAGGAACACCTTCAGCTAGGTTACGTCCACGCACGTCGATTTCACGAATTTCCAAGCCTTCGTAAGCACAACCAATCTCTTGTTTAATACGCTCTGCTGTCGCATCACCAATTAAACTACCGTAGTTGCGACGCACATAAGTCACAATATTTTCGTCAAAGCGGTCGCCACCGACTTTAACCGAATCTGCATAGACGATACCGTTCAATGAGATAATCGCGATTTCAGTTGTACCACCACCGATATCAACGACCATCGAACCACTCGCCTCTTCCACAGGTAATCCTGCACCAATCGCTGCAGCCATAGGCTCTTCGATCAAATACACTTCACGTGCACCGGCACCTAATGCAGATTCACGAATCGCTTTTTGTTCAACTTTTGTAGAACGACTTGGTACACAGACCAACACGCGAGGACTCGGCGTAATAAAACTATTCTCGTGAACCTTATGAATAAAATGCTGAAGCATTTTTTCAGTTACTACGAAATCTGCAATCACGCCATCCTTTAACGGACGAATTGCAGTGATGTTTCCGGGGGTACGACCAAGCATTCGTTTTGCTTCGGCACCCACCGCAGCAACACTTTTTTGAGCGCCCGAATTTCTAATCGCGACAACAGAAGGTTCATCTAAAACTATGCCGCGTTCGCGCACATAAATAAGTGTATTTGCAGTCCCCAAATCGATCGACAGATCACTTGAAAACATGCCTCGTAGTTTCTTAAGCATGGAAGGAATTCAACCTGAAGAATTTATGAATATAATTATCGCGTAACTTTAACAATGGCGCGGTACTAGAGCAAGAAACAAAAGCTTCATTTAGACCTTATTGCAAACAAGATAACGTTCAGCCATTGCTCCGTAAGATTCCCGCTAAACATTTGATCATTTTTCACCCATACAGTTATGTCCTTAGTGCGAAATTTTGCATTTCTATGCAAATTCATTCCTTATTCGATTCGCGAGCATATCCACTTTTTATAGCTAAGTGGTATGATGCTCGGCTAAATGCTTCACAGCATAATTCACGTACTATAAATCTCTTAACTCCTCGCGTTCTAGCTTCTAAGGCAAGCTTCTGAGCCGAGACTTATAAATTAAGGTTTAAAACATGTCGATTAGTCCTGATGACATTCAAAAAATCGCGCGCCTCTCTCGTCTTCAAATTGAAGATGACAAAGTGGAAAAATTAAGCGGCGATATTAATAACATCTTGGGTTTAGTTGATCAGCTTCAGCAGGCTGATACGAGCAATGTTGCACCGATGGCGCACCCTTTGGACGCAGTACAAACCCTGCGCGCAGATCAAGTGACAGAGACTAATCAACGTGACAAATATCAACGCGTAGCACCAGCAACTGAAGACGGCCTATTCCTCGTGCCGAAAGTTATCGAGTGAGCCTCACTAATTTTCATAGTGACGCATTAGAACACCTTCTGTTTAAAAACACGCTACGACGAAAGAGCAATAAAGAATGTTAGAACTTACAATTCAAGAGCTGGCCAAAGGCCTGCGCGACAAAGAGTTCACCAGCGTAGAACTCACTCAAGCCTATCTTGATCGCATCGACAAACTAGACAGCAAAATCAATAGTTATATTACCGTCTCAAAAGAACAAGCACTTGCTAATGCAGCAGCTGCTGACGAGAAAATCGCCGCTGGCGATACCGGTTTATGGACGGGCATTCCCTTCGCACACAAAGACATCTTTTGTACGGAAGGCACCCTAACTACCTGTGGTTCAAAAATGCTTCATAACTTCGAACCACCTTACAACGCGACAGTCGCTCAAAACTTCATCGATGCAGGCGCGGTTTGTTTGGGGAAAACCAACATGGATGAGTTCGCGATGGGCTCAACGAATGAGAGCAGCTACTACGGAAAAGTGATTAACCCGTGGAGCGGTGACAAACACCTCGTTCCCGGCGGTTCATCTGGCGGCTCAGCTGCAGCAGTAGCCGCGCGCTTGGCACCCGTTGCAACAGGCACAGATACCGGCGGCTCGATCCGTCAGCCGGCAGCCTTTTGTGGTCTAACTGGATTAAAGCCAACATACGGGCGCGTTTCACGTTACGGCATGATTGCTTTCGCATCGAGCCTTGATCAAGGTGGCCCAATGGCAAAAACTGCTGAAGACTGTGCGGCAATGCTGCAAGTTATGGCGGGTCATGACGCAAAAGACTCAACTAGTATCGATAAAGAAGTGCCAGACTACTTGGCGGCTCTATCTGGTGATTTGAGCGGTCTGAAAATTGGTCTTCCAAAAGAGTACTTTAACGAGCACCTCAATCCTGAAATCGCAAAAGTACTCGATGAAGCGATTGAAGTTCTTAAAGGCAAAGGCGTTGAGTTTAAAGAAGTTTCGCTTCCTAACAGCCAGCTTGGTGTACCAGCGTATTACGTCATTGCTCCAGCAGAAGCCTCCGCTAACCTAAGCCGTTTTGATGGCGTCCGTTATGGCTACCGCTGTGAAGAGCCGAATGACTTAATGGATATGTACTTACGCAGTCGTTCTGAAGGTTTTGGCGATGAGGTAAAACGCCGTATTATGGTTGGCACATATGCGCTTTCAGCCGGTTACTACGACGCTTACTACAACAAAGCAATGCAAGTTCGCCGCCTGATCAAGAACGACTTTGAAAATGCATTCAAAGACGTCGACTTTATTCTCGGCCCAACTACGCCATCACCTGCTTTTGGTTTTGGCGAGAAAGGCGACGACCCCGTACAAATGTACCTAGAAGACGTTTATACCATCACGGCAAACCTTGCAGGCATTCCGGCAATGTCTCTACCGGCCGGCACAGTAGACGGCCTTCCTTGTGGTATTCAATTGCTCGGAAACTACTTCGACGAAGCACGCATGCTCAACGTTGGTTATGCCTTCCAGCAAGAAACGGAATGGCACAAACAACGTCCTGAAAATTCACTAACCGAGCTAAGCGCTTAAGCCGAGGAGACAACTATGGAATGGGAAACCGTCATCGGGCTTGAAGTACACGTTCAGCTCGCTACTAAATCAAAGATTTTTTCAGGCTCATCAACTGCCTTTGGTGCAGAACCAAACACACAGGCAAGCGCAGTTGATTTAGCACTACCTGGTACATTACCTGTGCCAAACGAGCAGGCTTTCCGCTATGCAACCATGTTCGGTTTAGCGATCGATGCCGACATCTGCAAGCGCAGTGTATTTGAGCGTAAAAACTACTTCTACCCTGACCTTCCGAAAGGCTATCAAACGACTCAGCTTGATGCGCCAATCGTTGGTGCAGGTGTTGTTGAAATCACACTGAAAGATGGCAGCAAGAAGAACATCCGCATTCATCATGCACACCTTGAAGAAGATGCGGGTAAATCACTACACGAAGACTACCATGGCATGTCAGGCATCGATTTGAACCGTGCTGGAACGCCATTGATCGAAGTCGTGAGTGAACCGGACATGCGCAATGCGGAAGAAGCGGTAGAATTTGCTAAAACACTGCACAGCATTGTGACTTCACTTGGAATTTGTGATGGTGAAATGTCGCAAGGTTCAATGCGTTTTGACGTTAACATCTCTGTGCGTCCTAAAGGCCAATCGGAATTTGGCACGCGAACTGAAACCAAAAACCTCAACTCTTTCCGCTTTATGGAACAAGCGATTGCTCTCGAAGTTGAACGTCAAATCGATGTGCTTGAAGAAGGTGGAGAAATCGTTCAAGAAACACGCTTGTACGATGGCGACAAACACGTTGCACGTTCTATGCGAAGCAAAGAAGAAGCAAACGACTACCGTTACTTCCCTTGCCCCGACCTCCTGCCAGTAGTGTTGACAGATGAGTACATCGAAGAAGTTCGTGCTCAAATGCCAGAACTGCCGGCTGCGCGTAAAGAGCGTTTTATCTCTGAGTTCTCACTAAGTGATTACGACGCTGGCATTCTCTCGGCAGATGCTGGTTTAGCCTCTCTATTCGAGACTTCAGCAAACATCTCAGGCGATGCAAAACTTTCTGCTAACTGGGTAATGGGTGAATTCAGTGCTCGCTTAAACGCAGATGATGTTAGCGCAGCCAATGCACCTATTTCTGGTGAAGCATTAGGTCAATTAGTGCTACGCGTGAAGGACAACACCGTTTCTTCTTCGGGCGCTAAGAAAGTATTTGAGAAACTATGGAGCCAAGAAGGTTCAGACGTGGATCAAATCATCGATGCAGAAGGCTTGAAGCAGGTGTCTGATACGGGTGCTCTTGAAGCAATGGTTGATGAAGTGCTTGCAGGTATGGCTGATCAAATCGCGCAGTACAAAGCAGCCGACGACAAGAAACGCAAGAAATTGATGGGAAGCTTTATGGGCCCATTAATGAAAGCTTCTAAAGGTCAAGGTAACCCGAAACTGTTTAACGAAATTCTCGCGAAGAAGTTAAACGACTAGTCTAGCTCTCAAATTTTGTAGGCCTAGATTGTGGTCAGAGTGCTTTCACTCTGACCACAGCCATTAAAGCTCAAACTCAAAAATATTACCTCTCACGTAATTTCTTTCCCTCCACTTTTTAGCGACACTCATTACATTGGCTCTTTTATTCAAGGACTTTGTAATGACACAAACAGAACTCGCGCTTCTCGGATTTATCAGCTGGTTTATATTTCTAGTTATTGCAATTGAGATATACCGAACAATAGTCGTTGTAAAAACAGGTAAAGCAGTGAACAGCTTCTCATTGAGTGGTGCCGACATATCCCCCTTGATGGAAAGACTCAGTCGAGCCCATGCGAATTGCTATGAGTCATTTCCCTTCCTAGGTGGAACTCTTCTCTTTTCTATCTCTACAGCAAGCCAAGAAATCACCAACAGCCTCGCGCTATATTTGTTAGCCGCGCGCATTGCACAGTCGCTTCTTCATGCAGCTTCATCAAGTAACATCATCGTGCAGTGTCGTTTTCTATGCTTTTGCGCGCAAATAGGTATCGTGTGTTATTGGTTAAGCCAATACTTCCTGTAAACAAAAAAGGCCGCTTTTCAGCGGCCTCTGTATACGTACTATCGTCTCCACCAATCCCAGTCATATCGGAACTGCCAAACATCATTATCGACTTTCGTAAATCCAATGGGATCGAATGGATCAAAGGTTTCTCGATCACCACCAAATGTAAAGATACTCGGCTGGAACCTTCAATTCGCAAAATACACAGGAAATGCCGCTAGATCATACTTAATATCTTCTGGTGACTGCGCATTCCAAGGTTGTTCAGCCGGACCTGAGAGCTGTTTCCACGTTCGGCCATTTTTGCTCACCCAAACATCGATAGGATTAGCCACTGCAAATGGGTCCTGCGGATTAGTACTCAAACCAAAGCCACCAAAGCATACACAACTACCAAAGAGTACCTCGCACTGATGTCCCGGCCGTGGAGCCCAACCTGCGTCAGCAGTTAACAACTCCCAGCGCTTACCATTCTTACTACGCCAGACATCGTTGTAATATGGCGGACAACGATCGCCCGAATCACATGTAAAGCCATCCTCTCCACCAAGCATATACATGTACTTGCCTTTGCTGACAACAATGCCACCAGCACGTGGAGTCCAAGGCGCGGAATCCGTCATCAATTCCCAATTTCGGCTGTCTCTTGAACGGTATACATCGTTGTAGTAGATACGCTAAGGACCCGCTGGAACAATAATCGACAAATCATCATTAAACGATCCACCCATTACATAGATGTAGCCACGGTGCGATACCGCGCTTAAGCCTGCACGCTTAGACCAAGCGGCATCATTTGTCATGAGCTGCCAATTTGCGCCGTCTTTACTACGCCAAACGTCGTTGAAAAAGTTTGAAGCCAGTTTAAAAGGGAAACATGGAAACGCAGGAGGCCCGCTGGCACCATCACCAGGGAATCCACCATCACCAGGGAACCCACCGTCACTTGGGAATCCACCATCGCTAGGAATATCAAACAGTGGCTGACCTCCATCACTTGGTGGACAATCATTCGGCACTGCCGTCGAATCTTGGCCCCCGATCACATACATGTAACGCCCTTTCGTTACAGCTTGAAAGTAAGCGCGCGCGGCCCAAGGCGCCTCTCCTTCGAGTGAAGCAGGCAACCATGTCTGGCCTGCATCTCCACTCTTCCAGACATCATTACGAAATTCGCTATCGCCAAAAGTCAAAGGAAACTGATTGGGAATCCGCCCACCAATAACATAAAAATTTCCACGCAAGTTGACAGCGGCCAGCCCCGCCCGAGGCTCCCAACCTGTGTTGATGCCGTCGTTAACTTCATGCCACTCAATTTAAGATATTGAACTTAACCGCGCCGCAACTAAACCAGTAAAAAAATATACAGAGACGGTTGATGAAAGTAATAAGAAAAGAAGACCTGAATAACTGCATCGGTATAGAAATGTCACCGACAGACTGGTTCACCGTAACCCAAGAACAAATCAATCAATTCGCTGACTGCACTCTCGACCACCAATTCATTCACGTTGATGAGGAGAAAGCGAAAAACACACCTTTCGGATCGACCATCGCTCATGGTTTGTTATCGCTATCGATACTGCCGCACTTCGCGCAACGCTTTGCATACATGATCGAGGGTACTTTCATGGGTGTGAACTATGGATTCGACAAAGTACGCTTTATGCATCCCGTAAAAGTAGGTAGTCGTATTCGTGCGCAAGCAAAGCTAACACATGCAGAAGAAAAAGGACCGGGACGTTATATGTTTAAAATGGATGTCACGATTGAAATTGAAGGCAAAAAGAAACCTGCCTTAAAAGCGGTTTGGATAGCGATGCAGATGGTCGCCTAAGCCGTATAATCCCACTTAAATTTAAAACGTATCGAGCGTTTGTTCGCTTCGCTAAAAAGTATATCGCAAAGAGAGTTAAAAGATGGATCAAGAGAATATGCAAGCAATCTATGAAATGGATAGCGAAGGTCGCTATGACTTCACCATAAGCTATGTGGTTGAGGAACGTGAGATCTGGATTCTCGTGAACAATGATAAGCAATTTCTAAAGATATTTTCTGAAGATGAAAATTTTGAGTACTTGCCGATTTGGCCGACCGAAGAATTAGCTCTGGCCTACGCAAAAAATGAATCAGAGCTTGAAGCCTTGAGTATATCTCTTCCAGACTTCTTTAATAAATGGGTCGTCGGTCTAGAAAAAGATGGACTAGAGATTGGAGTATTTCCTGGCACAGACTCGACTATATGGGTCACAGAGCCAAATGTTCTCAAAAAAGATCTACAAGAAAAATTAGCAAATCTTTAGTAGCAGATAAACTTGTTGCGAAATTCAACTAAGTTTATCTGCTATTAATCGCTTAAGCAGCCTTCTAATGGTTCGCTACCACGATAATGAAGCGCCGGTTTGATATTCAGTGACACGCGTTTCAAAGAAGTTCTTCTCTTTGCGTAAGGCAGCTTGCTCATCCAGCCAAGGTAAGGCGTTTTGAGCTCCAGGGAATGGCTGCTCAAGTTTTAACTGTTTCGCTCTTCGGTTCGCAATAAACCTGAATTGCTCAACGTGATCCTCTGCTGTATAGCCCAAAATCGGATCTCGAAGTAAATAACCCGCATAGGCTTTTTCCGCCGCTTCAGACTCTTCCCACATTAGTTTCACAGCTTTTGGATCAAGAGAAATATTTTCTTCCACCATAATCTGTTTAACCACCTTAATACCAAAGGCCGCGTGCATTACTTCGTCTCGCATAATGTACTGCAACTGCTCTGCCGTGCCTTTCATTAAGCCACGTCGTTGAAGTGCAAAAATCGGGCTAAATCCGTTATAAAACCAACACCCTTCGAATACGCCAGCAAAGAACGTATATGAGAGCATAAACTGTTCGAGATCATCACGATTTTTAAGATCCATCTCTGTCGTCAACACTGCATTTAAGCGGCGATTTGCGAGTCGAATCTTGCTGTAGATTTCAGGAACAACACGGTAGCGGTTGTATATCTCACTCTGATCCAAACCAATGGTTTCGATACAGTGCTGATACGTCCATGTATGCATCGCCTCTTCAAACACCTGACGTGCTTGATAAATTTGTAGTTCTGGCGCGCTCATTTTCTCCATGACCGCAAGGCCAATATTCCGCATCGCTAAGATATCTGAGGTTGTCAGATACGCGAGTACGTTCTCAAAAACATGGCGCTCTTCGACCGTAAGTTTATGGTGATAGTCATGAACATCTTGCGACATATTTACGTCTAAAGGCGTCCAGTGATTTTTGTTAGCGTTCAAGAAATATTGCCAAGCCCAAGGATACTTGAATGGCGCGAGTTGGTTCACATCAGCTTCGCCATTTACAACGCGCTTATCTTCCATACGCACGGGAGGAAGCGCTTCGAGTACGAACTCCTCTTCTTTCGCATGATCTGCGATGTTCGTGACGATACTTGGTTGTGCCTGTGAAGGGATTGCCGCTGCAAGCGGGTCATCCCAATTTGGCGTTGCTGTACTTGTTTTTTTGTTGGTGAATGACATAGTAGGTCCTCAAATATAATTCGGTTTCAATGCGCTCAAACTTATTGGCAAGCTTCGCAGTCGGGTTCGAGAATTGAACACATCTTTGGCGCTTCTTGCCCTTTCGCCAACTCAAAATCATCTCCCGCTTTCTGAGTAGTCTGCGGATTGTGATTTGATAAGCTTCCCTGAACTTCGTTTTGGCTAGCACTTCCAACTACCGTCGAAGTTTGCTCAGCAACCCCTTGATCAACTGGCGTGCTGTTTTTCTCAGTGTGCGTTGCACCCAGCGAACGTAAGTAATAGGTCGTTTTTAAACCGCGGCTCCACGCAGTTTTGTAGAGGTTGTCCAGCTTTTTACCTGAGGGTTCCGACATATAAAGATTCACGCTCTGTGCTTGATCAATCCATTTCTGACGACGTGCTGCCGCTTCCACTAACCAATGCGGTTCTATCTCAAAAGCAGTTGAATACAGTGCCTTGATGTTCTCTGGAATACGATCAATTTTCTTAACACTGCCATCGAAATATTTAAGATCATTGACCATCGCTGCATCCCAAAGATTTTCACGTTTGAGCGCCTCAACAAGCCATGGATTCACAACCGTAAATTCACCGGACAGGTTGGATTTAACAAATAGATTTTGATAGGTCGGTTCAATCGATTGCGACACACCAATAATGTTGGAGATCGTCGCGGTTGGCGCGATAGCCATCACATTTGAGTTGCGTATTCCCTCCTTTTTAATCTTCTGACGCAGGCCATCCCAATCTAAGGTTTGACTGTAATCACAAACGGTATAACGCTCGCCGCGCTCTTGGCTGAGTTTATAAAGCGAGTCGATAGGAAGAATGCCCTGATCCCATAGTGAGCCTTCAAAACTTTCATAGGCTCCACGTTCCTTTGCTAATGCACTCGAAGTTTCTAGTGCATAGTACGAAATAAGCTCCATAGATTGATCAGCAAAATAAACAGCTTCAGCACTCGAGTAAGGAATACCCAGTTTATATAAAGCATCCTGAAAACCCATTAAACCGAGGCCGATAGGACGATGTCGTAAATTAGATGCTTCGGCCTGTGGACATGCGTAGTAATTAATGTCGACCACATTATCAAGCATTCGGATAGCAGTTCGGATCGTCTTTTGGAGACGTTCTCTATCCAACTCGCCGTCCTGAATGTGATTCACAAGGTTGATAGAACCAAGATTGCACACGGCGATTTCATCTTCACTGGTATTGAGCGTAATCTCAGTGCAGAGATTGGAAGAATGCACTACGCCAACGTGTTGCTGCGGCGAACGAATGTTGCAAGGATCTTTGAAAGTAATCCATGGATGCCCAGTTTCGAATAGCATCGAGAGCATTTTACGCCATAGATCTAATGCGGGAATACGCTTAGAGAGTTTAATCTCCCCGATTTCAGCTTTACGCTCATATTCTTCATAACGCTTTTCAAATGCCTGACCAGTTAAGTCGTGCAGGTCTGGAACATCATTAGGAGAAAACAAGGTCCAATCTTGCTCCTCAAACACGCGCTTCATAAAAAGATCTGGAATCCAATTAGCGGTGTTCATATCGTGTGTGCGACGTCTCTCATCCCCTGTATTTTTTCTAAGATCGAGAAAGTCTTCGATATCTAAATGCCAGCTTTCCAGGTATGCACAAACGGCTCCTTTGCGTTTACCGCCTTGGTTCACTGCAACAGCCGTGTCATTTACAACTTTAAGGAACGGCACGACCCCCTGAGACTGGCCATTAGTTCCCTTGATGTGCGCGCCTAGCGAGCGAACATTAGTCCAATCATTACCCAATCCACCTGCCCATTTTGAGAGCAAGGCATTGTCACGCAAAGCGTCATATATACCGCTCAAGTCATCTGGAACAGTGGTCAGATAGCACGATGATAGTTGAGGTCTTAACGTTCCGGAATTGAACAAGGTGGGGGTTGAGCTCATATAATCAAACGATGACAAGAGGTCATAAAATTCAATTGCACGCGCTGTAGGGTCATCCTCATTTAGCGCGAGCCCCATTGCGACTCGCATAAAAAAGGTTTGCGGCAATTCAATACGCGTTTCTTCATGATGAATAAAGTAACGATCGTATAAAGTCTGTAACCCTAAATAGGTAAACTGGTTGTCACGCTCTGGTTTGAGCGCATCGGCAAGCATCTCTATATTGAAGGAATCTAACTTAGAATCGATAAGCTCTTCTTGAATGCCAAAACGGATGCCCGCTTCGAATATTTCAGCATACGCATTACTCGCATCTTCTATCGCAGCAGGCAAGTAAACATTCAATGCCTTACCCACCTCGCTCATTAACGAATCCAACAACAACCTTGCACTAACAAACGAATAATTCGGCTCTGACTCGATCAAAGGTCGCGCAGCCATAATAAGCGCTGTACCAATATCTTCCTCTTTAATGCCGTGATACAGGTTGCGATAGCTCAAATCTAATAAATGATCTACATCAACGCCTTCAAGGCCTCTGCACACCTGAGAAATCAAAGCGCGAATACGACCAATGTTTAATGGCGCCTCAGAGCCATCATTACGTTGCATTTTGAAGTGAGGATGTGCCTCTTCGCTAGGCTGTTGATCTTTACGCTGCTGAGCGTGCTCCTCACGGTACAAAACATAAGCCCGTGCAACTTTCTGCATCCCTTGGCGCATCAAGCCTAGCTCAACTTGATCTTGTATATCCTCGATATTGATCGAGCCGCCAGATGGATATTGCTTTTCAAAGCGACCATGAATACCACTTACAATCTGATCGGCAAGCTGCTTAACGTGGCTTGCATCCGCATGATCATGATCCTCTGCGGCCAATATTGCTTTGGTGATTGCGACTGCTATTTTGTCACTATTATATGAATCGAGAGTCCCATCGCGCTTGATCACTTTAAGCTGGAAATTAGAAGTGTTTGAGACTGGTTTGATATTAGGATCAGAGAGTGCATTTGGAGTTGTCATAATTAATTCTCATCGCGTTTCGGTCAACTAGACCAATAACCCTTCGCCATAAAAATCTATATGAACAGCACACACAGTGAGACAACCAATAAAGCTGCCATTGCCAATAATGCTGTCTTTCGATCACCCTATAGTCGCGAAGGTATGAAAGCCCATTTATCTTGTGATAAATGGGTTGCTTTGGCAGGTCTTCGGACTTATGGGCGTGTGTTAAATCTAACGATTATCCTACAGCGACGACTTCCCAGAATTTTACGTTCCAGTGCCTAATGCGTGTAGCTATCTTGCTTCGCATTATGTCGCTTTCGTTCCCAATTACCGCTGCGCGTCAGTTCTGGATTTTCACCAGATTCTCTCTTAGCACAACTAATTCAGAGACATTCTTACGTGTCTATTTAGTAGATGTGAACCAATGCAAAACACAATATATAGGCATTTTTAATAACAAACAACAATATATTGTTTAAAACAATGCCGGCTACGAATCTTAGGTATAAAAAAACCGCAAATCTCATGAGAGCATTTGCGGCTCGATTTAGTCTCTACCTATTATCCGCCAATAAATTCTGGCCCTATACCCAACGACCAAATAATTACCGTTGCGACACGCGTTGAGACAAGATAAACGAGCGCGACTGCGAGAATCGCCCCTTCGAAGAAAAACGCTCTATCTTCTGAAATACGCATCACGATCGGAAGACCCTTGTGTAGAAGAACCCCTGCGCATGCGGCAGCAAATACAAATACTAAGGCGTTGACCCAAAAGACAGGATATAACAGCGAAAAACCACCTAAAAATAGAGGCGTGCATGCGTATGCCATGAGTGCAATTCCGTTTGCAGCTTGCTCGTCATGCTCAGCTCCGTAGGTCTGAGCCATCCAGTCGATCATGTAGCCAATAAAAAATACTCCCAGCAGCATCGTTAGATATGTTAACCCGCACAAGAGGAATGCGCTGTCTGCGGTCAACTTCGTGACGGCCCCATCACCGATTGTCCAACCAACTACAGTGGTAGAATAATAAGCACACAGAGGCCCGATGGCGGCCAATATGCAGGTGTACGCGACAAAGATCCTTGTCGGCATGGAATGCTCTTTTTTGATTTCTTGCCACTCTCTAGTAGGGTGAGTGGCCAATCCAAACATATGTGAAAGCAACATAGTTAGCTCCTCCGCTGGGCTCCGTTCTTACAGTACATAAAGATAGTCGCAATCAGATTCACTTGTTTAGATCACTTTTACTTAAAGAAATGCTGTTTAGACGCTAAAGGAATACAAGCACTTAGTTAACTATGCTAATTCCCTCTTGCATAAGCGATTTCATGCATCACTTGCCGCAAGACCTCTACGCCACTTAGAATCTAGGCAATTTCAACGAACCGGCTGTTTTTAGCTATAGTGTTTTGCATTCAACAAAAGGAAAACGACACTCACATGAGTCAGGAACAACCAAACAATCCTCTTCATGGCATCACGCTGGCTACGATTGTAGAAAAACTTTATGAGCATTATGGTTGGGATGGATTAGCGAGCCGCGTCAGTATCAATTGCTTCAAGAAAGATCCATCGATTAAATCATCGCTAAAATTCTTGCGTCGCACGCCATGGGCTCGTACTAAAGTAGAACAGCTTTATTTGTCTACTTTTAACACCCCATCCCCTTCGCCTTGGGAAAATTGGAAAAAACATGACTAAACAAAGCCTCGAACAACTTAGCGCGATGGAACCTGAAGATCGCTACGATTACACCATCGAACAAATATTAGAGCATAAACAGCTTTGGGTATTAATTAATGCTCAGCAAGACTTTATTACGATCAACTATGAAGAAGACGCGTTTAGCTACCTTCCAATGTGGCCGAGTAAAGAAGCTGCCGTTGCTATTTCTGAGTTTGATCAAGAGGTAACGGCCATCGCGATTCCTGTTGATACGTTTATTGATGACCTTGCTGAAGAGCTAGATCAAGCAAAGATAGAAATTGGTGTGTTCCCAGGTGCTGATACAAGCGTATGGGTATGTGACGCCACCGATTTTAAACATGAAATTAAAGACGCACTTAAGAGCTTATAAGCATGCAAATATCATCCGAAATCCCCTTGCTAGAAAATATATTTAGCCAATGGAAAGAACTCATTGCTGATGACTACTTAGACTATCGAAATCACTGCTATCGCTTGATTCACTGCTGCTTCGCACTGCACGATTGTACGGAAGAAGATAAATTAAATAAGCAGTCCAGCCACTTTATGATCAAGAAAATTAATTCTTGCTGATTTATTCTTCCCCGGCTCAGGCGGTGAGTCGTAATCCAATATATGGACAGCACAAGCAATGAATTCAAAGCCCAAAAAATTAGTTTCATTAAGTACGGCCATTACCAAATTAAGAGCCATAGTGGCGACTCTTAATACCCCTTTTTTGTCCCTGCCTAGACATACTCCAAAAGATACCTCCTTTAATGTATTTATTCAGATGAATTAAACTACCAATAGTCACGAACTCCACAAGTAATAATCTTTTCCAAATAGTTTTATCACCGCATTTTCGCTGTCACAAAACTGTCTATGTTATCGACTATAGTTCGGCACGACGCTTCATTTGTGTCTTATGCTGTATAGGGAAACCTCCCAACACGGATGCGTCGTCTTTACTAGCAACCGATTGAGGCTGCAATCAATACGATAAAAAGGGGTAATATCCAGAATGAAAGCAATAAAGAAACTTACCACTGGTGCAGTATCTGCAGCCATCTTGCTTGGAGCGTCGCAATTCGCAAGTGCGGAAACGCTTCGGCTCTTAACTTGGGGCGGATATGCTCCAGATGAAGTTATCGCACAATTTAAAGCCGAAACTGGCATTGACGTTGAGGTAACTAAGTCAAACAACGAAGATATGATTTCTAAACTGCGTGCGACAGGTGGATCTGGTTTCGACCTTGCGCAACCAAGCCAAGATCGTATTTCAGGTGCGCAAGCGGAGTTTGATATCTACAAGCCGATTGACTTGAGCAAAATCGACAATAGCTTGTTTATCGATTCCATGCTCGAAGCGACAAAAAATACCACGATGTTCGACGGAGATGTATACGGTGTGCCGCATATTTGGGGTACTAGCGGCTTAGTTCTTGATACAAAAATGGCAGCAAGCGTTAAAGACTATGCGGACCTATGTAGCGCGGATGTTGCGGGTAAAGTTTCTTATCGTTTGAAGCGCCCTACCCTGATTGGCTTTGCTTTCTCTATGGGCTTAGATCCATTTGCTGCATATGGCGACACAGCTAAATACCAAGACATCATCAATCAAGTCACTGACAAGCTCATCTCTTGTAAAGCCAATGTTAAAACGTACTGGTCTGGAGGTGATGCACTCATGAATCTCCTCCGCTCTGGAGAAGCGACTGCAGCAATGGCGTGGGATACAGGCGGTTGGAAGCTAAACAAAGAGCTACCTAACGTTACTTTCGTTGCACCAACTTCTGGTGCACTCGGCTGGATCGATACCTTTGTGCTGCCACGTAAAACCAAAGCAGAAGACGCGGCATACAAGTGGATCAACTTTGTAATGCAACCAAAAATCGCAAGTATGATCACGAACGTGGCAGGTAACTTCACAGCATCTAAAGGTGGTGATGTTGAAGTAGACCCCGAGTTACAAAAACGCTTCAAAGCATCGTTCAGCCAAGCTGACATCGATAATATTAAATGGTACCCGACCGTACCTGCTGGTTTAGAAACGATGGAAGGTAAAGCCCTCGATAGAATCAACGCCGCTAAATAGTCACTACGACGACTATTATTTTAAGCAATGAGTCGAGGTCGAAAGACCTCGACGTTCTCTTTTTATGTAGTGGAACGCCCGAATGTCCTGCGATTTAGAATGCCAACACTTAGTAAAGCAATTTGATAAATTTACTGCCGTTGACGATGTATCTTTTTCCATACCCAAAGGTTCCTTCTTTTCAATTCTTGGCCCATCTGGCTGCGGGAAAACCACGCTATTACGAATGATCGCAGGGTTTTACGAGCCGACCTCGGGCGACATAAAAATTAAAGGCAAATCTGTCCTTTCGACACCGCCTAACAAACGCCCTGTCAATCTCGTTTTTCAGCACTTAGCGCTGTTCCCGATGATGAGTGTTGCAGAAAATATTGCTTACGGTCTTCGCCGCAGAAAAGTGGCGAAAGCCGAGATTGATCAGCGTGTAAAAGATTCATTAGAGCGTATTGGTTTGCCAGACGCAGGAAGTAAACGTATTGATCAATTATCTGGCGGGCAAAAACAACGTATTGCCATTGCACGCTGTATGATTCTCAACCCCTCCGTACTTCTTCTTGATGAACCGCTCGGAGCACTCGATCTAAAACTTCGCGAGCATATGAAGGTTGAACTAAAACAACTACAAAGCCAGTTTGATACCACCTTTGTGTACATCACGCATGACCAGTCAGAGGCGCTTGTTATGTCTGATCAAGTTGCGGTCATGAATCATGGTCGCTTTGAACAAGTCGGTACGCCCCAAGAACTTTACTATGAACCACAAACGCCCTTTGTCGCCGACTTTGTTGGAGAAAGTAACCATTGGGAGGCTACAGTCAGCGTACAAGATTCTCAACGCACCACACTAACCACCACGAGCGGTTTATCGATTCAAACCCAAACGACAAGCAATCTTGAAATCGGACAAACAGTGAATATCTATCTTCGTCCCGAATCCATCACATTGGGACAAGAGCAAACTACAGCGGATAATCAACTCCAGGCATCTGTAAAGAGTGTATTGTTCGACGGTGCTAAGAGCCGCGCAATCATGACCAACAACGATGCGGAAGAGATTATTGTTTCCCTACCTCAGACAGGTGAGTTTTCAGATCTTAAGGCAGGCGACAAACTATCATTAAGCTGGCGAGCAGATATCGCCAAAGTATTTACGAACCAAGCTTGAGCGTTTTAGGAAAGATAAAATGAACTCAAGCCAGACACGACTCACCCTGATACTCCTGCTTAGTCCTTTTTTACTTTGGCTAGGCTTACTTGTGATCATCCCTCATATCGATATGTTCTTCTTATCGATTAGAGAAAAAGTTGCCCCTCGAACCTATGAAACAAGCTTGGCAAACTATGCAGAATTTTTTACTGAGCCGTTCTATTGGAATACCTTAGCGAGAACGGCATTTATGTCGATACTTGCCACAGTGCTTACACTAATTATTGCTTTTCCCGTAGCGTATTACATAGCTAAGATGTTGCGTGGAAAAACCAAAAGCATCTTATTTTTACTCTGCCTGTTGCCGTTTTGGGTTAGCGAATTAGTGCGCACCTTTGGTTGGATGATCCTTCTCAGAGAAACTGGAGTTATCTCCTCCTCTCTGCAGTGGCTTGGACTGATCGACGGTCCAATCGAATTTTTATACAACGATGTCACCGTGATGATGGGCTTAATTTACACCTCCATGTTATTTATGGTGGTGCCGTTGGTAAGCACTTTAGATAGTTTAGATGACAGCTTAATTGAAGCGGGTTATGACCTTGGCGGCAGTAAGCTTTCTATCCTGAAAGAGATCGTTATCCCACATTCAATGCCGGGCATAATATCCGGCTGCATTGTCGTATTTATGCTAACGCTCGGTAATTACCTCACACCAATTCTACTCGGAGGTAAATCGAGTATGTGGTTTACCGGTCAGATCTATACCCAGTTTATTACCCGATTTAATTGGGAGCTCGGCGCTGCCTTTTGTTTTTTATTACTTATCGTTTCATCCACCATCGTGTGGCTTGGTTTGAAGCTATCCGGACAAACGCTCGCTTCGACAGTAGCGAAAAGCTAAGGACTTTATATGCTTCCTACTATACCCAGATCAAATCGCTACAACTGGAGCTATCAGCTCTATATCTTCCTATTTTTTGTTTACCTCATTGCGCCATTAGTGGTCGTCGCGAGCTTTGCCTTTAACGACTCCCTGTTTCCGTCACTACCATGGAAAGGCTTTACATGGGATTGGTTTATTAACGATACCCAACCTAAATTAGGCTTATTTCATGATCGTAGCCTAATGAACGGCATTGGCGTTTCATTCTTTGTTGCATGCTGTGTGACTGGACTGAGCATTGCGATCGGCACAAGCAATGCCTTTTTATTTGAACGTTATGAGTTTCGCTTCAAACAATTCGCATACATATTGTTGTTGCTGCCTCTGGTTATTCCGGGCGTCATTCTCGGCATCTCTATTCTCGTATTTTCAAACACGCTTGCTAACGGAGTTGAAGATCATATTGGGTGGGATCTTGAGTTCCTTAGACCAGGGCTATTACTCGTAGTGCTTGGCCAATTCGCCTTTATAACTACGATTGCGACCTTAGTTATTTCGGCTCGGCTGAAAAAGTTTGATAGATCACTTGAGGAAGCCGCCTACAATCTAGGCGCAAGTCGCTTTGAAGTATTACGTACTATTACCTTACCCTACCTCAGGCCAGCCATGCTCGGCGCAGGCGTTGTCGCGTTCTTGATGTCTTTTGAAAATTTCAATACAACACTCATGCTAGTCGGCTCTGATGCCCCCTTAACTATCGCGATGTATGACAGACTTAAAGAAGGATCGACACCAGTCTTAAACGCTGTGTCGTTGTTTCTGATGTTAGGGTCCGCCCTCCTAGCCTTGATTAGTATTTTGGTTCAGAAAGAAAAATAAGGCTGCGAGATCCAAATACCCATATGACCTACAACCAGTTCAATCGATTTTGCGCCAATCTACCCTGCACGAACTATGGTATGCAATGGGGAGGCGCTCATGTTTAGAACTTTTCGCAATCGGAGGTTGGAATGGGGCAAACAAAACGCCTACCTTTTCATTTGAGACTTCCGAACTAGATTTTCAATTTATACAGCACAAAGGTGGTTACCGACCTGCTCCCTATTTTGCGAATCGAGGAACGAAGTGGATTCAATGCACCGACCGTCAAAATGAAGAAGAGCTGCGTTATTATCTCAGCGAGTCACATCGCTTAGCCTCTTTAAACCTCACCAACAAACTTCAAAAAGAACTTCACCTCAACCAATAACAAGGCGTAGTCTTTGTCCTTAATAAATAGCTTAGGAGTACAAACGTGTACATCGCAATGAACCGCTTCAAAATCAAACTGTGTTGTGAGAAAGACTTTATCGAGATCTGGAAGAATCGCGATTCCTTTCTAAGCGAGGTACTAGGATTTAAATCGTTTAATTTACTGCAAGGCGAAACTACCGAAGAATACACCTTGATCTCATCACGTGCAGTTTAGGAGTCGGAAGAAGCATTTCGCGCATGGACCAAATCTGAAGCTTTTCGTAAAGCGCATGCAAATGCGGGCGGCCCATCTTCAAAAGAGCTACATGTCAGTCCTCCTCAATTAGAGTGCTTTGCAGCCGTTATTTAGCTTGTAATCACACAACTAGAATACTGATATCGAAAAGCAGTCTACTGCATATCCCTTAAACTCCAAGTGGCAGATATAGCTATGTACATAGCTGAGTTAATATCCACAGCGATCAATCCTTTCCAATAGCATTAATTCGGGGTCGCCAAATACATCTTGCATCCCAAACACCCGGCAATTACTCAATTCTTGCTGACATGTGAGTAGCAATAGCTGCCGAAATAACTTCTGAATTTCATTCTTATCTGCGACGTTTCCTTTCTGACGTGCTTCAGAGTAGGCCCACCTCATACACGTTCGCTTTGACTCAGCGTCGACGATCTCTAAGTTCGGATTTCCTTCCTCTAACCACGCATATATGTAATATCCCATCGTATCTTCTCCTATTTACAGTAATACAAATGATAATCGTTATTATTTAAATCGCAAGTGAATTGCTTCTCGTTTTATTTCAACAAGCTTCCCTCCAAAGAAAGCGAAACCGGATTTCTATTTTTTGAAGCTAAAAAACTTATGCAAATCTCATAGGATCACTTTAATCACTAACCAATGATCAACTTATTTATGAGTCATCTCAGCAAAGTTCTTATCTTTAAAATTCTTGGCACCGTGTTGGTTTGGTGCATCCCTCTCTTACTTTTTCCAGCGTCTGTTTTAGAGCAATTCGGGTTTCCTGCACAAGATAGCTACATGTTTATTCGTATGCTGGGTTGGGCCTATTTAGCATTATGCGTTGGTTACTTCATGGGCTTACAAGCCTCACTAAAAGGCAAGCGTTTAATGACCCCATTTATGTTGGCGTAGTCAGATGGTGGCGGCTGTTTATTCCTTCTTTACTACGGCATAAGCGGGGAATGGTCTGCATGGGGTGGCGCTATTCAATTTATCGCTTGGGGTTCGACACTTGCGACGGCTTTGATTACTGCGGGTTTGTTTGTTTTTGGCATCAAAGGAAACGAACCAATTATTGAGTCGTTTTAGTTCCATAATTGGGGATACGAGCAAGAATAAAAATACACAAAATTTTGATCGACTTTTGATCAATGTATGTATAGAGTTCGCCTCAGCTAGTAAGACACACCGTGTATTTACATCCTACATGTCGTTGTTATTCGTATTCCTCGTCCTGCAGTTGTTACGCCCAGTTTGTTTTTTCCAGCACATTTGCCGCATACAGGCGTTTTAATTGATTTTTTTCAGGATATAGATATGTCTAATACAGTTACTGGTACAGTAAAATGGTTCAACGAAACTAAAGGCTTTGGTTTTATCGCTCAAGACAATGGCCCAGACGTTTTCGCTCACTTCCGTCAAATCAAAGGCGAAGGCTTCAAAACATTGGCTGAAGGCCAAAAAGTTGATTTTGAAGTAACACAAGGCCAGAAAGGCCCACAAGCTGAGAACATCGTTCCACAGTAATTAATACTGTTTACGATCCAGCAAAAAGGCGAACTAAACGGTTCGCCTTTTTTGTTTAACATCTACTGATCTCTTATCTAATATAAACAGCTCATGTAACGAGTTTAAAACTCTTAAACAGTGGATGAGCCTCCATGTCTGTCAACCTACAAAACCCTAGCCCTTCGAAACTACAAAGCGCCATTCAAACAACCAGACCACCCTTTCTTATCTTAGCGCCAGTCTGTGTTTTATTGGGGTTAAGTTTGGCTTATCAGGCTGGGTATAGTTTTAAACTGATCGACCTCATTCTAATATTTGCTGCAGCTCTTCTGGCACATGCTAGCGTCAATTCACTGAACGAATACATCGATTTTAAATCTGGTCTTGATCTTAAGACTGAACGCACGCCTTTTAGTGGAGGCAGTGGCGCTCTTCCAAATAATCCTAGCGCTCTGAAGCATGCTCTCATCCTTGGGTTAGTCAGCCTAAGTCTTACCGCACTGATCGGTTTGTATTTTGTTTATTCTGTAGGCCTCATACTTCTACCGCTTGGAATAGCTGGTATTGCCTTGGTGCCTTGTATTCACCATGGATTAATCGATTACCATGGGTATGCTTGATTGCGCCCGGCGCAGGATTTAGAATTGTTATAGTCGCCGGAAACTTCTTAGTGATCGCGAAGACTTATGATCAACTCGCTTATCTAGCTCTGCTGCTACCATTTTGTTTGAGTAATAACTTGCTTTTACTTACTCAATATCCGGATATTCACGCAGACAAAAACGTTGGTCGACGCACCTTCCCGATCGTATAAGGAACCCAATTAAGCACATATATGCTCGGTGTATTCTACCTAGTCGGCTATGGTTCCATAACAGTTAGCGTTTATCTATCACAGCTACCGATTCTTACTTTGCTAAGTTTGATTACCTTGCCATTGAGCATGTACGCGTTTATTGAGGCGAAGCGTCTAGTGATGATATTGCGAATAATCCAAAAGCACTTGCATTAACGTCATTAGCGCAATTGTAAGCCCCTTGGTGCTTAGTATTACTTTATTCATCGCTTAGAGGCACTTATGCATTCTTCACTGACTTTTCGTTCTGCGACACCTTCCGACACTGATCGTTGTTTTCAAATAGAACAAGAAGGCTATGCGGGCGATGAAGCTGCCACTCGAGAAAAAATCCAACAACGTATTGAGACTTATCCCGAGGGATTTCTCGTTCTAGAAAAAGAGTCGCAAATCATCGGTTTCATCAATTGCGGAGCATGTTTTGACGTCTCCCTAAGTGATGAGGAATTCAAAGAACTCATCGGTCATGATCCAATAGGCCCAAATATCGTTGTCATGTCAGTGGTTGTGTATCCTGATTTCCAGCACCAAGGTTATGCCACTGCATTAATGCACGAATTTATTGCTATGATGCAGGCGATGCAAAAGTCAGCAATGTATCTTATCTGCCAAGAGGAGCTCGTCGGTTTTTATCAACAATTTGGGTTTGTTGATGACGGGACGTCAGAATCGAGTCACGGAGGATTACGCTGGAACGACATGCATTTAGTCTTGTCGAACTAACCTTCAATTGTTGATTTCAACGATAACAAAACCGTTTGATTTACAAACTCGTCCGACTCAGTCAGCAGAGAAAGTTTTTCTATACTGATGGGAGGTTTAGCCGAGGCTTCAACAGCAGAATATTGCGCCAGAATGATCGCATCATAGACAATTGAGTACTTGCGCAAACGCATGGCATCTCCCATATCGTAGAGCGCTTGATCAAACTCCTCAGACATACCCCATTCTTTTCGAATTTGGATACAAATTTTCCATGCAACTCGCTTAAATACCTTAAGGCGCTGCATTGGAAGGATTTTTTCCTCCTCCGGCAAAGATCCTTCTAGGCGGTCAAGCTCTTGATTGACAATCAACATGGCCAGTTCTGGAATCAAGCCAAGCAAATAGTTAGATGGCCCATCTTGATCACGAATAATACTCAATGCTTCTATGCTTGCTCCGGAACACAAAGCCCATCGCCATACCGTCTCATTTAGCGTTTTATTTCCACCACTGGCTTGGAATACGGGCATCATCGTTGCAGCAGAAACAACACGCTTAATACCGGCAATGCCAAGGCGTCGAATTGCTTCATCTAATGATTCAACACTTTGATTATTCAATCTGAAAAATGGAGAGTTTGCAATTTTAAGCACTTGTGAAGTAAGCGCCGGATCCTTAATTAGAAATTGCGCCACGGTATCGTTATTAACCATTTCCATCTTCAGAAGCTTCAACAAGAGAGGCAAAGAGCTTGGTTTTCTGGGAATTTTTTCAGAGCTTAATTCGTTACTAAGCAGCTGCTTTGCGTAGCTTTTGGCATTTTCTCTCTGAGTTTCAGTTGGCATCTCATAAGAATGTTCGGTTCCAAACAAACTCTGACAAAAGGCGTGATCTAATTCGAGCAAGTATTCACGATAACGCTTTGTTTTCGCCTTAGTCGTTTCAGAATTCGTCGCCCCATGCGTATCTTCAGAAGCGTTCTGTCGTTCGGTGAGATGATAAACAGGCTGATTACTGACTGGTTCAGTAACTGCACTTACACCAAACATTTTTCTTAACCATGCAATCGCCATATCGGTTTATCCGTAACCTTCATCGCATATTTGAATATGCACTAAAACGTGCGCCACTTCACAAAGTGTAATACAGGCTCTTAGTAATGCAAAAGTACTCGCAACTTAAACTTAGGAAGGAATTCGACCCAGAACGAAGGGTAACCAAGGCGTGTATTTTCCTGGGTTCTTCACAAGATCAGTCTTTAAATCCGATTCTAATACCCATGCTGTTTCACTGACTTCTTGAGGGTTCAACTCAAAGTCGAAGATTGTGTCATTAGAAACAAATACATGGTCATACTCATGTTCAATAAGACCGTTTTGCATTTCCGTTCGATACAAAACAGGCTCTAATTCCTTAAGATCTAATTTTTGCGTTATTCCAAGCTCTTCTCCGACTCTGCGCTGAACAGCCGCAGCTGGCAATTCTTCATCAAAAGGATGGGAACAACAGGTATTACTCCATAGGTTTGCTCCATGGTATTTAGTCGCGGCACGTTTCTGGAGAAGGTACTCGCGTTGACCATCAACAACTCGATAGACCATTAGAGAGAAAGCCAAATGCAACAAGCCTTTTTGATGTGCCTCAAGCTTATCGGCAAGGCCTAACTTCTTTCCCATCTCATCAACAAGTACTAGCTCGTTAGTCACCACTCAGTCCTACATTTCATAATTCAAGACAAGCCTAGACGAAATATGTTTTGATTGTCAGATCAATTTTCTCGGAGTCCAACAAATGAAAACAATAGGCCTTCTCGGCGGCATGAGTTGGGAAAGTACGCAAGGCTACTACAAAGCGATCAATGAAGGAGTGAAAGCTAAGCTTGGCGGTTTACACTCGGCCAAAATAGTTTTGGTGAGCGTAGACTTCGCAGAGATCGAGCACTTACAACATCAAAACGATTGGGAGAGCTGCGCGCAAATCTTGTTATCAGCCTCATTAAATGTCCAATCCGCTGGCGCCGACTGTCTGCTGATCTGCACCAACACTATGCATAAAGTCGCTCCAACTATCGAAGAAAAAATCAACATACCACTACTACACATCGCTGATGCCACAGGCCAAACACTTCTAAACGCAAATATTATTAAAGTAGGTCTGCTTGGCACCGCATTCACCATGGAACAAGACTTCTACAAAGGACGATTACAAGACAAATTCTCGCTAGATGTCCTTACGCCTAACGAGGAAGATCGTGCTGAAGTGCACCGAATCATCTACGAAGAACTCTGCAAAGGCCAACTGCTTGAGTCATCCAAAGAGCGTTACTTAGATATCATAAAGAAACTACAGGCCCAAGGTGCACAGGCTGTAATTTTAGGTTGCACAGAAATTGGATTGTTGGTGAAGCAAGAGGATACGGAAGTGACGCTTTTTGACACCACCGCTATTCATGCAGAAACAGCGGTGGATTTTGCTCTAAGCTAGTCGCGTAATCACATAGAAATCGATGTTAAGGCTCCCAGCCACTGCCAATCGCTCTAAATGGCATATCTAATTCGAAGCCTTCGATTTGACTAGCAACCCATGCAGGATAGGTATTGCTATTGGGACCTGGGAACACGGTATATTCATTTGCCCAAGGGTAATCACGTGAAACGCGAAGAATATCTTCGATGAGCTGATCAGCGCCCTCACCACGCTTTTCGTATACCAACTCTGGCTTTGCCCCAAACCAATAGCGATCAGGCAAGTCTTTCTCTATGCGAAGAACCGGCACACCCCATCGAGCGCGCCAGCCAATCACTTCTAGGACAGTGTATTGATCTGCATTGCTTGGTTTAACAGATATCCATGTATGCACTGCAAATATCCCTCGCCATCCCCAAGCATCTGCAGCGTAAACTTGCACGATGGCATCAGAATAATCACCGGGGAGTGGAGATAAATTCGCAGAGTCTCGGCTCGCGTCTCGCCAACTACCGGTGCTACACCCCGTAAGCACTAGACCAAGACTTAACACCAATACAGTGAATATACTTCGCATCGAAACCTCTTGATTTACCATATTCAACTTAGACCTCAGACAAAATGTCTTACGCGTTATGAAGATGCGTAGATTAGACACAAAGCCTTTGAAAGAAGAGGTTAGATATACGAAAACTTTAAAAGTTCGAGTAAGACATACCCAAGCTGGGTCAATAAAGAATTTAGAATAAGGCAAAAACAAATAAAAACGCGCAGCTACTTAGCGTTAGGAGAGCAGCTTAGGCAAGGCGAAAGTTTGTGAGAACACGGAGTTTACATATAAGTAAATACTCGCGTAGCTCGCCCTACGGACCGCACTAAAGTGCGTTCTGGCAAAGCCAGTGAGTAAAGCGAACAAGCTTTCAACACAGCTTACGAAACGCCTAACCTCACAAGCGACGATAAGACGCGGCGAAAATGAACGAAAGCTCGCAGCTTCTTAGCGTTGCGAGAGCAGCTTAGGCAGGGCGAAAGTTTGTGAGAACACGGAGTTTACATATAAGTAAATGAGTATTTCGAACAAGCTTTCAACACAGCCTAAGCAATCGCAGTAGCTAAGAATGGATTTCGAATTGAAGTCCAGCTTTCGAGATTAATCTCTCAATCAACACATCCCCCATCGCAGTTGATGGCGTATGCATTCCTGCCACTTTAGCTGTCTTGTCTTTATCAAGCGCTAAGCACGCTGCCGCTTCACCAAGCATTTTAGAGGTAGACCCGTAACCAGGATCACGATCACCACTAACAAATCCTTTCACGATCGAGCCATCGCGCATTTTAGCGATCACAAGATACTTCCAGAAGCCAGCTTCGCGCTCTGCCTTAGATGGCCCCTCACCCGGTGCTGGTAAAAACTTAGCAGTAATCTTTTTGTAGAATCCACCGGGCTTACCGCCAAGCATTGCACCGAGACCAACCAAACCAGTAATCGCTTTCAAACGGCCAGAGAAGCCATCGCCAGTCAGCATCGCTTCATCATAGGTGAAATCTTTTCCATAAGGAAAACCCGCCAAAGCGTGGCTACGACGCACCACACGTGTGTTGATCGCTGCCATGACGAACGGCATAAGGAAGCTCTTTGCATCGTCATCGTACTTCACGCTTTGCAAATCGCGCTTATCGTCGCCACCCATCTCATCACGAGGATTCAAAGTGTACGGGTTATTCAATAACTTAAAGAGCTCTTTATCATCCGCTACTTCAGCGAGCACGTTATTGATACTTGCAATCGTGCCACCACTCGCACCACCTTTCATTGACTTCACTCGAACCTTGATCGCTTTCGCGTATTCGCCTTTAAGCTCCTTCACTTTGTTCTGAACAAAGTAAGTGCCCAAGTCAGATGGAATAGAGTCAAAGCCACAACAATGAATAATACGCGCACCCGTTTCTTGAGCGCGTTCATGGTGTTGATCGATCATTCGACGAATCCACTGCGTTTCACCAGCAAGGTCACAATAATCCGTACCGGCTTCAACACAAGCCGCAACAAGCTCGTTCCCATACAAAGCATATGGACCAACAGTCGTACAAATAACTTTCGTCTTACTGACTAAGTCTTTCAAGCTAGCTTCGTCGTGACTATCCGCAATTAGGATTGGTATATCGTTAGTGCCTTGGCCATCATTTAGACCTGCACGAACTTCCTCGAGCTTAGCTTGATTACGTCCAGCCATCGCCCACTTAAGCTCGCCATTGAGGCCATAAGTACTTAAATAAAATTCGGCTACTAAGCGGCCAGTAAAACTACTCGCACCCCAAATAATGACGTCATACTCGCGTGAATCTGACATGTTATTTTTCTCCAGTTGTTATGTATGCAGAACGCTTTACGAGAGACGATAAACGCTCGAATAATTCTTTTATGATTCAGGAACACTCCAAGTGATCCTGAATTTACCTCTTTATAAAACAGTAGGTTCCCGTCCACCCCAGGGCGCCCTCTCTCGCTTCGCGATTCACCTTGTCTGCGGAAATGATGCACGCAGTATCCGAATAGCGTCACAAGAGCAGCATAGGCAAGGCGAAAGTTTGTGAGAAAGCGGAGTTTACATATACGTAAATGAGCAAAGCGAACAAGCTTTCAACACAGCCTAAGCAATCACAGTAGCTATTTAACTACATAGCAGACATACCACCATCGACCGGAACCGCTATTCCGTTCATATACGTGTTCGCTGGCGACAACATCATCACCATCACGTTTACGATTTCCTCAACACGCGCAATACGCTTAAGCGGACAACCACGCGCAAGCGTCTTGTTTAATTCTTTCTCATCACCATTCGGATTAAGAATCGGGTTATCCACCATTGGCGTTGAAGTAAAGAATGGGCAAATCGCATTCACTCGCACATTCATTGCACCCATTTCCACAGCAGCCGTTTTTGTCATACCTACAACAGCATGCTTCGCGGCACCATAAGAACCACCCATTGGCGTCGCGCCTAAACCTGCCATTGATGCTACGTTTAAAATGGCCCCATCTTTTTGGCCAGCCATCATACGCATCTGGTGCTTCATACCGAAAGCAACGCCCTTTAGATTTACATCCAATTGGTGCTGCAAGGTTTTCTCATCGATCTGCGTAAACGGCATCAACTTCGGAGCAATACCCGCATTGTTTACCGCAATATCCATACCACCAAAGGTAGACTTTGCCAAAGCAACTAACTCTTCAGCATGCGATTCTTCAGCAACATTCCCAACAGCACTCGCTACTTCTGCGCCAAGCGCTTTTACTTTTTCGACAGTTTCAGCCAAACCATCCGCGTTGTAATCGGCAATCACTAGCTTTGCGCCACGCTCAGCAAGCTCTATGGCAAGTGCTGCGCCAAAACCACTTGCCGCACCCGTAATCAAGGCAACTTTGCCATTAAAATCAAGAAGCTTATCCATCTTACTATCTCCCTTAAATCGTAAAGCCGCCATCGACGACAATGCATTCACCTGTGGTATAGCTCGATGCATCACTCACGAGATACAAAACGGTACCAGCCATTTCATCTGGTTCTGCATGACGATGCATTGGAATCATCTGCATTGCCGCTTTGTACATGCTTTCATTGGTAAACAAAGCGCCTGCAAATTTTGTTTTGGTTAAACCCGGAAGCAAAGCATTCACTCGGATATTGAATGGAGCGCACTCTTTCGCGAACGCTTTGGTCATATTTATAACAGCAGCCTTAGTAATCGAGTAGATGCCCTGCATCATGCCCGGCTGAAGACCATTGATAGATGCCGTGTTCACGATTGCGCCTCCACCGTTTTTACGCATCAACTTGCCCGCCTCAGCAGACATAAAGAAGTAACCACGGATGTTTACATCAACCGTTTTGTTGTAAGCGCTAATATCGGTATCAAGAATATGACCAAAGTAAGGGTTAGCCGCCGCGTTGTTGACCAAAATATCTAACTTGCCGTGCTTATTGCCAATGTACTCAAAGGTCTCTTTAATTTGATCCATATCGCCAACATGGCAAGCCCATGCCTCTGCAGAACCACCCGCTTCACCAATCGCATCCGCCACACTCTGACAATCATCAATCTTACGGCTCGACACAATAACGTGAGCGCCCTGCTCTGCAAGCAGCTTGGCGATGGATTCACCAATACCGCGGCTTGCGCCAGTAACTAGGGCGATTTTGCCTTCCAGGTTAAATAAGTTAGTAGCCATCTTTTTTATCCTATTTCCTACATTCTTAAACTAGGGTCAGAGTACTTTTACTCTGACCCCAATATTTTGTTAAACCCTAGGTCCGACTTACAAAAGCGCGTCTGGAACAACCACAACCTTGCCTTTCACTTCGCGATTCATCACTTTCGCAAGCGCATCGCCAGTACGAGATAGTGGGAAAACTTCATCAGTTTCAAGGCGAACAACGCCATCGCGATACCAAGCAAATAGTTCCTGCATGTTTTGCATAAAGACCATAGGCTCGTGCATAACAAATTGACCCCAAAATACGCCAACTAAGGAATACTCTTTTACGAGTGCCAAATTAACAGGCAATTCAGGGATAGTGCCCGATGCAAAACCTACAACCAATAAACGGCCATTACGTGCCATTGCACGAGAACAGGCTGCAAATGCCTCCCCGCCAACTGGGTCATAAACAACATTCGCACCTTTGCCTTTAGTCAATTCTTTGATGCGCTCTTTAAGATCTTCTTCGCTGTAATTAATCAGCTCATCTGCGCCATTCGCTTTTGCCATCTCTAGCTTTTCTTGTGACGAACAAACTGCAATTACGCGCGCGCCCATTGCTTTACCAATCTGCACCGCCGCAATACCCGTTCCGCCTGCCGCGCCCAGAACAACAAGAGTTTCGCCCTTCTTCAAATGAGCGCGCTGCTTGAGTGCGTGGTGTGCTGTGCCGTGTGCGCACATTAGGTTTGCAGCATCGGTATCCGTAACATCATCTGTAACAGGTAACACCGTCATGGCATTCACGATCACCTGTTCTGCAAAAGCACCATATTTCTGGCTAGAGCCGATTAAGCGTTGGCCAACTTTAAGATGCTTAACACCCTCGCCTAACTCAACAACTTCGCCACAAAACTCCATGCCCGGAACAAACGGAAGCTCAGGACGCACTTGATATAAACCTTGCACTAACAAGCCATCAGGAAAGTTCACACCACTGGCTAGAATTTTCACTCGCACCTGACCTTTGCCCGGTGTTGGATCATCAATATCTTTGTACTCAAGATCCGAAATCGGACCGAATTCATTACATACAATTGCTTTCATTGTTGTTCTCTTTTTTGTTCGCTAGAAGCTAGAAAATTATGTCGTCGTTCCCAATGATCAAAACAACACAGCAATGACGACAGCACCGATTAAATAGCGTTATGAGAGAAACTTAGGCGAGGCAAAAATTCACGAAAGACGGAGTTTACAGACTAGTAAATGAGTACTTTGAGTGAATTTTTAACAATGCTTAAGTGATCGCAATAGCTATTTCAGAACTAACCCTCAGTTTTGATAACGTGCAGAGCCCCCATCGCTAATGGGGCTACGTAGGCCCCCACCTTACTCGCCTGCTTACTAGAAGCATTGCCATCCAAAGCACGCTTCGCGACACCTTGCGCTATCGCCGCTAAACGGAAATAACTAAATGCGAGGTAAAAGGCCCAATGGTCAATTTTCTCAATGCCCATCGCTTCACAATAAGTCTCGACATACTCAGCTTCGGTTGGAATACCCAACGCGCCACGATCTGCACCCGCGAGACCACTCATATCACCAGCGTTAGCTGGCATGCGTAGTTGCATACACTGATACGCTAAATCAGCAAAAGGGTGACCCAAGGTAGAAAGCTCCCAATCAAGCACCGCTATTACACGGACTTCATCCGGAGCAAACATCATGTTGTCGAGACGGTAATCGCCATGCACAAGCGACACACGACCATCATCCTCTGGAATATGGCTCTCGAGCCATTCAATCAGCTGATCCATTGCCGGAATTTTTTGTGTTTCTGAATCACGATATTGCTTGGTCCAGCGCGATAATTGGCGCTCGAAGTAGTTCCCCGGTTTGCCATAATCACCTAAGCCAACCGCTTCAACATCGACTGAATGTATCGCTGCGAGCACTTTGCCCATTTGCGAATACGCGTGTGTGCGTTCTTCGTTAGATGCCAGTTTTGGTAATGCAGCATCCCAAAAAATGCGCCCCTCACAATATTCCATCACATAGAACATCGAGCCAATCACTTCGCGATCTTCACACAGGTGATACATCTTAGGCGTCGGCACATCCGTATTTTCTAGCGCTTTATAAACACGATACTCACGGTCTACAGCATGTGCTGACTTCAGCAATTTACCCGGTGGCTGGCGACGCAATACATACTCGCCACTAGCCGCACTCAATTTAAAGGTTGGATTAGATTGGCCACCTGAGAATTTCTCTGCGCTTTTTAAGCCATGGAAACTCTCGATATGCTCACTCAAATAGCGATCAAGAAGCTCAATATCTAAACTATCGACGTCTGACATGCTCGCCTCCTATTTCTTTGCCAGCATGGCGTAGCCAGAGGCTAAGCCGCGACCAAGCTGCATCATGTGCACTTCGTCCGGACCATCAGCCAATCTAATTACACGCGCCATTTGATAGGCTTGCGGCAAGAAGGTGTCTTGGCTTAAACCCATTGCACCGTGGATTTGCATAGAGCGATCAATCACCGTGCAGGCCATTTGAGGTGCAACAATCTTGATCATTGAAATAAGCGCCTTAGCACCTTTATTCCCAACGCGATCCATTTGATCCGCGGCTTTTAGCGTCAACAAACGCGCTTGCTCGATCTCACAGTAAGACTTAGCGATACTCTCGCGCACAGAACCTTGGCGGCTCATCGTCTTACCAAAAACGGTGCGCGACTCAGCACGTGCGCACATCATTTCAAAGGCACGTTGCGCAGCACCCACTAAACGCATGCAGTGATGAATACGCCCCGGCCCTAAACGACCTTGCGCGATTTCAAAACCACGACCTTCACCCAAAAGCATATTGCTTGCCGGTACACGAACGTTCTCAAAAGTAATTTCTGCATGCCCTTCTGGCGCATCATCATTACCAAATACTTTCATTGGACGAACAACAGTCACCCCGGGCGTATCCATCGGGACTAAAATCTGAGACTGCTGAATATATTTGTTGGTGTTGTCAGGGTCTGTTTTACCCATCACGATCAGAATTTTACAACGCGGGTCACATGCACCTGAGATATACCACTTACGACCATTGATGACGTAATCATCGCCATCACGTTCAATGCGAGTTTCAATATTGGTCGCATCACTCGATGCTACATCTGGCTCCGTCATCGCAAAACCAGAGCGGATCTCACCCGCCAATAGAGGCTCAAGCCATTGTTTCTTTTGCTCTTCAGTGCCGTAACGCACGAGCACTTCCATATTGCCGGTATCTGGCGCACTACAGTTGAAGACTTCAGAACCAAAACGCGTGCGGCCCATAATTTCAGCAAGCGGTGCGTATTCAAGATTAGTCAAACCTGCACCGTATTCTGATTCAGGCAAAAACAAGTTCCACAAACCCTGCTTCTTCGCGAGCTCTTTTAGCTCTTCAATCTGAGGAGGAATGGTCCAGCGATTTTCACCTTCTTCAATGGCTCGGTTGAGCTCGTCTTCAATGGGATAAAGATAATTATCGAGAAAGGTTTGCACCTCTTTCATCAATTTTTTAACGCGATCTGAATACTCAAAATCCATGCTCTTTGCCTTCAGTGATTCTTATTTACGTGGCAAGCAGTTTAAAAACCGAAATAAAATCATTGAAGTTTATTTTATTTATATCGTTAAATAAAAATTAGTGATACTAAGTCAAATATTGAGGTTTCTCAGATGCTGTTGAACAAAATTGATATGAACCTATTTATCGTGCTCGATGCGATCTATAGCGAACGCAAGCTCACCAAAGCAGCAGAAGTGCTTCATATTACGCAGCCTGCAGTCAGTAATTCTCTTGCGCGCTTACGTGCGCATTTCAATGACGAATTGTTTGTGCGCCAGTCGGGGCAAATGGTCCCTACCCCGCTCACTGAAAACATCATTGAGCGCGTACGAGAGGCCCTCGCCTCACTGCAAAGCAGTCTCAACGAACATGATGCCTTTGACCCATTGCAGTCAACGCGAACTTTTCGTTTCTCAATGAACGACACATCAGAAGCCTATGTATTACCGCGCTTAATGCATGTACTTCAAAAAGAAGCCCCGAATATTCAAATCGAGAGTTACAGTATTCCGCGTAGCGATATGGTGCGCGCGTTCAGCGCCGGTGAGCTCGACTTTGCCCTTGATGTACCCATCATTAACGACAGCAATCTCGTCAATACGCCAATTGCTGACGACCGTTATGTATGCGTCGCACACCCAGAACATCCGCGCATTCAAGGTGATCTGAGCCTCGATCAATACATGAAAGAAGCGCATATTCATGTATCGAGTCGACGAAAAGGAGGTGGCCAAATTGATGCGGTACTTGCTCGATTAGGTCTTCAACGCGAAATTAAACTACGTATTCAACACTCGCGCGCAGCGAGCCCAATCGTCGCGCAAACAGACATGCTCCTCACCATTCCTGAAAGCCTGACACAAGGCACTGAACTACAAATACTCGAACTACCCTTCGCCATTCCAAAGCTAGACTGGCACCTATACTGGGCCCAACGGCATGAGAATGATCGTGCGCATCAATGGATGAGGGAGAGGATATTTGAGGTTTTTGGGGAAGAGTAATATTTGAAAAGCCATTAGGCTGTTAACGGAATGCTCTATTGCTTAAAAACAGCGAAGACAGCCGATCGATAGATTAGATCGGCTATTAATCAAGAATAGTCAAAACCTATTGGCATTCTGAAGGAAGATGCTTTACTAGTAAGTTTTCTCCATAACAACTCCAATATACATTTCCTTCTTCAACATAAGGTTCCAGAACTATGTATTGTTCCTTCCCCTCTTCATTTATGCCAACTTGAGCTCCTATAACACCATTTTCATAGATCGCAATTTGTGAACTTTGGGTTGCATTAGAAATATAGTTTTCTGAATAGCCCAATGTTTGAAGTGACTCAGGCCACGCTTGATTAACCACGGCATATTCTGTTACTTCTTTGCTCACAGCTTCTGCATCTATATAAACTTCTGTATATCGAGCTTTTTGTACATAGTCTTGATATGCAGGTATTGCTACGGCAGCCAAAATACCAACTATCGCAATAGTAATCATCAACGATACCATACCGCCACCAGAGCCAAATCTAGGTACGAACAGAGATAAAAACCAAGCAAATGCATGGCGCGATGGATGATTGATCTCTCGTCCCTCGTTCATAGCCAACGCAGCTGCCATTCTTTTGGTTAACCAAGGATAATCACTTATTAATTCGTTGAATGACATCCAGAAACCATTTGTTTCGGATATTTGCGCTAAATAGGCATCAACATTGATCGACTTCCAGCGAGTATCACCTGCTGCAATAGCAGAAATTGCTGCCTTGATATCATCTTCAGATTGACAACACGCTACACCATAACGGTCACAAGTATATTCCTCTGCTCGCCTTAACGCTGCGCCCAGCAAGGGAAGTATCGAACTTGGAAGTATGAAAAAACTCCACAAAAGGTGATTGCGATGAATATGACCTAACTCATGCCCAATATAGAAATCTACAGCACTTGATTGATCTTCTAACGCATCTACTACATCAGTATATAAAACGACAAAATTCCTCCCTAAAAATCTAGTCGCAAGGGCATTGAAGAAATCCGTTCTAAGTAAATAGGCATCAGGAATAACTTCTAGCCCTACTTTTTCACAACTATTTACCAAACTTTTATATAAATCAGGATATTGCTCCTGGCTTATTTTAACCCCCGTACCTTTTATATGTGTGATAAAAGCTGAGTGGGCAAAAAGGAAAAATAAATATCCAAACAAAAAATAGATCAGAGCAATCCCAATAGTCCCGAGCACCAACGCCAACCAGAATAACCCTGAAATGGTAACCGCAATGGCAAAGAGTTTTTTCTCATTTTTATAGACTAAATCCATCTATTTACTACTCCTTAAAAATTATTATTTTTGAATCTGCATAAGAAAAGTACTCTTCTCTGCAAAACCGAGTGCAAGAGTATGCAATGCAGACTTTTTACTCACCTTATACTTCGGTAATTTAGTTATATCAAAAAGAAAAACAACGAAAAAACCAAGTTATGAGGAACTACAACGAAGCATTTATCCCGTCGAGCGCGCAAGCGATCCGGGTCGCCTTTGGGATCCAAGGGTGTTTGGCGAGACAAATACCCTTGGGCGCAGTCGGTCGCCACCGACAGGAAAAGAAGAGTAGAAACTAGGATTTTTCTACAAAAAACCAAAGATCAACACAATGGATTTCCGCCTTCGCGGAAATGACGTATTAGAATGAAGCAATAACGATTAGCTAATGTGCAAGTTGATAAGAGTGCTTAGCAATCATTCGACAGAACAACCTTCTATCCAACTAACTCTCCATCAACAAACACACAACAACTCCCCGGTTCGAGTTTGGTCCAAGTCTCATCCACGGTGAGCGGTTCGGTCGCAACCACACTAACTACATCGTTTTCACTGGTTTCATTTGAAAAGTCGATGGTGACATCGGTATCAGCAAGTTTCGCTTCGCCAAACGGTGCACGGCGGGTAATCCAACTGAGCTTGGTAGAACAGAAGGTAAAGAGCGCATCGCCATTACTCAGTATGATATTTGCGATGCCGGCTTCGTGAATTTTCAAACAACACTGATGCACAAAAGGCACCCACTCTTCCCAGCTCGGGCAGCACGAGAAATGCTCGTCTAACTGCCCCATCAACCAACAGAACAGATGCTCGCTATCGGTGGAGCCAACTGGGCGAAAACGTGTCAGTTCAAACTGGCTGAATTCTTTAAGCTGACCATTATGTGCGAAGGTCCAAGGCTTACCCCATAGCTCGCGCTGAAATGGATGGGTGTTGGCCAACGACACCTCACCAACATTAGCTTGGCGAATATGCGAAACCACCGTATTACTTTTAATTGGATAGGTTTGAAGAAAGCGCGCAATCAAGGATTCTGAACTAGGCAAATGATCTTTAAACTCGCGTACGCCATTCGCCTCATAAAACACTAAACCCCAACCATCTTTATGCGGCCCAGTCGCACCGCCACGCTGCAACAATCCTGTAAAACTAAAACAAATATCGGTTGGGACGTTGGCGCTCATCGCCAGAAGTTCACACATAACTCTTTTAATACTCAGATCTAATTTATCTTGTGACCACTTTCAATCAGAAGCGCTAACCACTCGGGAGTGCTAATTCCATATCGACACGATGCATGCCCTGCCCCCAGGCATCTTGAGTTTCGCTCAGAACAACCGCACCATGCTTGGCAAAAAATGGCGCCGATAAATGACTTGCTGCAATATCGATGACTGGCGCACTCGCTTCCACTGCAAAGGATTTTGCGTTGTTCATCATCTCCGTGCCGACACCCGAGCCAGCACTTGACGGCGCAACCATGATCCAAACGATGCGGGCTCTTGCCGTCATTTCATCAACGCGCATGCCGTAGGCTGCGGTAACAGCATCATTGATAACGCCAACGCGATACCCATCAGGAACAGGATCTAAAAACTGCGCGTAATCGGCACGTTCATTCTCAGCAAAATATTGTGGGCAGTTTGCATCGAACAGTGCCAAGCACGCATCTTTATATCCCTCTGTATAAGGAAAGAATTCCATCACACATACCTCTACATGCCAAGATTGACCGCATACACAATTGCGAACCTTAAGGCTCGCATGATACAAAATGAAGCCTACTGTAAGACACTACATTTTTCGAATAAGAATAAAAGAGAATCACTATGTCGACATACCCTAAATCGCTTGACCATATGCTTGCTGCGTGGAACGAACCTGACCCATCGAAAGTACGCGCGCATCTTGATCTCGCACTAAACCCGGAAATTCGTTTTGTCGATCCGATGATCGATGTGACAGGTATTGATGGCTTTGAACTGAATGTTCATAAAGTAAAAACTGAATTGCCCAATGCCGTGTATTCTCGAACGAGCGGCTGGGACGCACAGCATGGTTTTTACGCTATCACTGGGCAATTCACCAAGGCGACAAACTGGTACTAAAAGGCTTTGATGTCGTCGAAATAGACAATAACGATCAAGTCGCTAGCGTAATAGGTTTCTTTGGCGACATCCCAAATTTATAAGCGCACATCAAATAAGAAATAGAAAGTAACAACACGGACTTCATTTCCCATGAACGAAAACACTTTCAAACTCAGTATCGGTATTTCAGCAGCAATCTTCCTCGCCGTGTTCGCACTTTATACCGCACCTGCCGCTTTGGTTGATGGCGATATAATCGGTGCTTTTACAGCAGGCTTCGTTAACCCTTTCGCGGCTGGTTATTCAACTGACGTGATTATGTGCTGGTTCATTATGAGCGCCTGGATCCTTTACGAACGCAAGCAATTCGGGTACAAATATGGCCCGCTATGTATGGCCTTAGGATTAGTACCGGGCGTGGCAGTCGGCTTCGCTTTGTATTTATATTTGAGAACCAAACAAGAAACATATCGTCTAAGTTCAGATGTCTGACGAGAAAACTATGATTCGAATATTTAGCCACGACAACTCTATGGTCGTGCATAACATCAAAAACATCCTTGAGAATAACGGTATCGGCTGTGAACTAAAAAATGTTTTTGGCGGCAGTGCTGCCGGCGAAGTACCGCCTATCGAGGTGTGGCCCGAGATATGGGTTGATGAACTCCAAACAGATAAAGCCGCTGAATTAATTGAAGAAGCGATGCACGGCGCCAACGATAAAACTCACTGGCGATGTCCTGATTGTACAGAAGAAAACCCGCCTGCTTTTGAAATTTGTTGGAGCTGTGAAGCAGAAAAACCAAACTAACCTAAAGCTTGGTTTTGCCCAAAAACACGCTTATGACTCATGGCAAATCGAGGTACCGCCTTGGTGGGCCAAGCTACTATCCGCATCTTCGCTATGATGACGATCATCAACACAAAGCAAAAACTCTTCACTGATGACTTCTAGCTCAACACCGTCTATTTCATAACGCTGCAAAAGGTAGCGCATCAATTCATTGCTCAAACTTCCTGATATGGCATTCAATGAACTAACTAGTGCCGGTTCTGCTTTTAGCAAATCTGTTCTAAGTACGGGCACCATGTTGTAAGGGGAGAAAAATAACTTGTCGTCCTCAAGCAAGCGCAAGTAGCCTAAATCCAGCTCTTGGTCGGTCTTATACACCAATCCCACGTCGACCATACCAAGCCTCAAGGCACGGTATAAATCTTCACGCTCGTAGATCTGCTTAATCTCGATGTTGGCGAGATTAAATCCATAAAACTTGGCGAGTGCTTCCCATCCGTCATGATCCCGATACTCGAGATAATCTGGTTCAATGCCAAACACCCACTTTCGGTTTGAGCTCGCGACCTCAGATAAGTCACGCACAGCGACAAAATCTTGAATATCTCTGCGCACAACAAAGGCATAATCATTATGCAAAGGAGAGTAATCTAGAAGAGAAAACTGGCTTTCGTTTTCTGCTAGAACAGATTTCACTCTCTCATAGACGAGTTTAGCGTCGTACGGTGGTGAGGTTTTGATATTGTAAGCACTCAAAAATGACGCTGTGTAACCCCAGTAAAGATCAATTTTGTCGTCACGCATCGCATTTACCGCGCCTGTGAAGTTCTCGAAATTCACGGCCTTTAAACGAATATGCTGAGTCTTTGTGTTTTTCGCCAACCATGCTTTGGTTAGTTCATAGATTAGATCTTGCTCGGCAAAATTAGATATTCCAATTCTGAGCTCTCGTTCCTGAGGCGCACTGACCAACTCTGTGTTCACAGCATCATCAGCAGATTGTTCCGATGCCCGCTCTTCATGCTGCGGTTCGGTGTTCACGTCATTACTAGCGCAAGCTGCTAGCAAACTTAAGAGCAATACAACGCCAATGCATCTCTTAATTGAAAAAGCCATAGTTATAACGCCTCTTCGATATCAACAGTTTGAAAACGACGTTTATCTTCACTGTCGTTTTGATTCGAGCGTAATTCAACCGTCCATATGTTCCATTGCGTTTTCTGGAATCGGTCATGCTTTGCGAAATAAGTGATCATGCGGCGATTTTTTGCGCGACCGCGCTTGGTTGAATTATCAGCAATTGGATAATCGAACCCCTGCCCTGAAATCAGAATGTGTTCTTTGTTCACCGAAAACTTTTCAATCAACACCGTCGCGACCGCTCGAGCACGACGCAAAGATAGAGCATTGTTATATGCACGTGATCCGACGTTGTCGGTGTGTCCTTCAACGAGAATAAAGGGAGGATCATCGGTCGCTTGAACAAGGTCATGGTATTCATAAGCAACAGTGCCAATATTTTCGATATATTCCGGCTTCACTTTCGCCGAGTCAGTATCAAAATTGATTTGCAGAAAGCTTTGCTGAATATCGCTTAGCAACTGCGCACAACCTTTGTTGTCAACCACTCCGCCTCGCAATGTATCTGGACAATCATCTCGCTCATGGATGACACCATCGCGATCATGATCAATCAAATTTCCGGCTTTGATGTTTAAACGATCATGCTCGTAACCGCGCCAATCACTCGTTTCAGCAGAGGCCAACCCAGAACCAAAAAGATCTTCTTTTGACTCTTCAGTAGGAGTACTTGAGCACCCCAAAATAAACAAGATCGCGGCAAACGCCATACAGGTTCTCACGACTAAACATTTCATCGCTCAACCTCCTCTTTGATCGTTTTCTCAATATTGATGCGCATACTCTCTAACAAAAATCCTTGAATATGCATCAGTCTGTACTGGTCTGTTAAAAGGCTATATTCAGTATCTAAGTAAGACTTTCGCGCTTCAAACAATTCGTTGGAGCTATCAAGCAAATCAAGCAATGAGCGACGGTTGACCTGAAACTGGGAGTTATAAAGTGTTTCTGCCTGTTTGGCTGACACAACATACTCTCGGAGTACTTCGATATTGCGCTGATCGCGCAAATAGCCACCCCAGATCAAGTCGATACGCTCCATCACTTGGCGGCGCGCATTGTTCGAGATCATCTGCGCTTCTTCCACTTTGTAGTAGTAAGCTTTAGCTTCATTTACATCGCGCGTCCCGTTGAATAAATTCCAATTCAACTCGACAACGGCACTCGCATCCTCTTCTTCGCCATTAAACCCAGACACATTCTTTTTCTGTCCACCATCGATGACCAAATCGACTTGCGGGTAATAACCCGACTTGCGCGATTTGTACTGCGCTTGAGCTGCTTTCACATCGAAGGTTGATAACAAAATGGTCGGATTATTTGCCAATGCCACGCTCTGCGCTTGTGAGCGTGAGTCAGGAATATAAGATTTGTCAGCTTGAGGCTTGTTCATAGAGATGGACAAGCTCCCGACCAAAGAAATATATCGGCTGCGGGTGTCCATCAATTCATTTCGGGCATTGTTTAAGTTCGCTTCCGCACGACTAATACGCCCATTAATTTGTGCAATATCTGCTTTGTCACCGACACCTTGTTCGTGCCTGTCATCGACCTTTTGTTTGATGTTGTAATGCATATCGAGATTTTCCTGTGCGAGTAATACCAGCTCTTTGGCTTTAAGCACATTCAAATAGTTTTCAACGATCTCTAAACCGAAGTTTTCAGAGGCTTCTTTCACTCGATAGCTAGCCGACATAAAGGTCGCTCGAGTACGAGAGGATTCCGCCGCAGATTGTCCTCCTCGGTATAGAGGTTGGCGCAACTGCAAACGTGCCTGACGACGCGTCATATCAGTACTGCTGCGTTGGTCATTGTCTGTATATTCTCGGCCGTAATCGCCGCTTAAACGTAAGGTTGGCAAAAACCCTGCAATCGAGCTTTTATCTTGATAATACGCCGATTTTAGGGCGCTAAAGCTAAAGCGAACTTGAGGGTTCGTCGACAAACTTTCTTGCACAACAGCTTCTAAACTTCCTGTGATGCCTTTACTCGCATATAGGCACACGAAGATCATAAGTAAAGTGCGCCACAGAATTGAAAAATGACTCATGACTTAACCATCCGAAGAACGGGTTTAAAGAAATATTCCAACACCGACTTTTGCCCAACTTGAATATCAACCGCTGCCTGCATCCCGGGAATAATAGGCAACTCATTTCCAGCTACGTCGGTCAGCATATTGGCGACAGTAAGTTTCACCAGATAGTAGTTCGTGCCTGTCTTTTCATCCAATAAAGTATCTGCACTCACATTCGATACCACGCCTTCCAGCCCACCATAGGTTGCAAACTCATAGGCACTGACCTTAATTTTTCCAGGCAAACCTACTTTCACAAAGCCAATGTCTTTGGGCCTCACTTTGGTCTCAAAGATAATTTCATCATCGGCAGGGACAATTTCGATCATCGTCATCCCTGGCTGTACGACCTCACCCACCGTCGACACATGTACTTTTTTGATTACCCCAGTAATAGGCGCTGTCACTTGTGTTCGTCTTTGCTGGTCGGCGCGTCTGCTAATATCTGCATTGGCAATCTCAATGTTGGCGCGCACATCCGCTAACTCTTTTTGTGCTTCGCCACGAAACTCTTCGACAACCGCTCTTTTCTTCTGCTCAAGTCGCATCAGTTTGCTTTTGATCTGAGGGATGTCCGATTTGCTTCTACCTACTTCAAGATTTAGTTCAGAAATACGCTGATCGATATTCAACAACTCAATTGCCGGCACAGCTCCTTGTTTAACGAGCGGTGCATTAATTCGACGTTGCTCTTTGGATAAACGTAGTTGTTGTTGATAGCTGCGTAAGGCTTGATTAGCACTCGCGAGCTCTTGTTGCGCTTCTTCCATTTCCAGTTCAATAATGCGCAAATTACTGTTGTGCTCATTGAGTTGAATTTCGAGCAACTGGTTTTCAGCATCAATAAACTGCGGCGCTTTGTTATAGAGAGAATTGTGATAGACGGGGTCGGTAATATTCACGACAGCTTCGATTCGAGCCGCTTTGGCTAAGGCTGCTAGGTATTCCGTTTCAGATTGAATAAGATTCGCCGATGCCTGTGTATCATCTAAGACAAGCAATACCGCACCTTTTTCCACAAGTTGGCCATCGCGTACCATCACTTCTTCAAGAATGCCGCCCTCAAGGTTCTGAATCTTTTGAATGCTTGCCGATGGAATCGCCTTCGCTTCACCACGAATAATTTCATCCATATTGGTTAATGCAGCCCACACTAGTGCAATCACAAAAAATGCACTTAAGGCATACAGAATCCATGCACTGACTTTAGGTCGTTGGTGCAAACTCGCAAGAATAGCATCTGTGACATAGCCTCCGTCTTGCTTCTCGAGTGACTCAGCTTGATTGAGCTTATGATCGATATCAGACATGCTCACCTCCCGCATCCGATTGAGTGTTTGGCTGTTCGCCTAAACCTTTCAGTCGCGCCAATACCTCCTCTTTATCGCCCATCATTGCGACTCGCCCGCCATCAAGTACGAGCACTTTGTTTGCAAGCTTGAGCATTTCAAGATTGTGGGTCAGAAAAATCATAGTCTTCCCTTCCCCTACGACGGCTAATTGATCGATCAGTTTTTTCTCAGACGACTTGTCTAGGTTTGAACTCGGCTCATCAAAAATGAGGATGGGCGGATCAGGCAGCAAAGCACGCGCGATGGCAAGGGTTTGACGTTGTCCGAGCGAGAGAAATCGTCCTTGCTCACCAATATCTCTATCAAGCCCTTCGGGATCTTGATTCACAAAGTGACCAACGCCTGATCGTTCAACAGCCTTTAAGATATCTTCGTCAGTAGCGCTAGGAAGCGCCGCAACAATGCTATCGCGAATAGTGCCTGATAGGAGCTGCGGGATTTGCGTGACTACACCAATGTTTCTGCGCAAGTCAGCAGGGTCGATTTGTCTTAGATCAATCCCATCGATCAATACGCTGCCTGCTGAGGGTTCATAAAGACCAGTCAAAAGATTCATTAATGTTGTCTTGCCAGAACCAATACGACCAATCACCGCGAGTTTATCACCTGCTTCTATTTCAATAGATAAATCGTTAATAAATGCATGCTCTTTCTCAGGAAAAGCAAAACTCAGATTCTCGCAACGGAAAGCACCGGTAAAGGACTCTCGTGCCAAGTAATACTTTCCTGACGGACGTTCAACCGGCATTTGCATGATGTTATCGAGGCCTTCGTAAGCCACCTTCGCATTATGAAAACGCAAAATAAGACTAGATAGCTGCGCCATAGGTGCCATTGCTCGACCTGAAAGAATGACGGTCGCAATCAGACCACCCATGCTCAGAGCATTGTCGTAGATTAAGAACACCCCAAAAAACACTACGATAATGGTATTCAATTGCGTGGCATAACTAACGAAATAACCCGTTGCTTGCGTTAGGTAGCGTGACTTTTCTGACCATGTCGCAATATCCGCGGTAGCCTGTTCCCAGCGGCGTTGCTGCTTACCCTCTTGGCGGAATAGCTTGATCGATTCAATCGCGTTGAGGGCCTCAATTAATAAGCCATTTTTTTGCGCGCTTGCGGCATAGCTTCGCGTAATGGCCGCTTTGATTTTGATGCTCATCAGAAGGCTTACAAGCAAGATGACAAGCATGATAATCAGTGGAGATAAGAACAAAGGCCCTGCAATGACTGCAATCGTTAAAAGGAAAACGAGAAGAAAAGGTAAATCAATTAAGCTACTGATCGACGCCGAGGTGACGAACTCTCGCACTGATTCAAAGTCTGCTAAGTTCTTAGCGAACGATCCTGTTGATCTCGGCTTATGGCTTTCTTTGATTTTTAGTACTTGCTCGAAAATCGTGGACGACAAAATGACATCCGCTTTTTTACCCGCGATGTCTAAAAAGTAACTGCGCAATAACTTAAAAATAAAATCAAAACTGAAAACAATAAACGCCGCAATTACGAGCGTCCAAAGTGTATCTATCGCATTATTCGGTACAACGCGATCATAAACATTCATAACGAATAAGGGGCTCATTAGCGCGAAGAGATTGATCATGACTGTTGCTATCAGCACATCGCGATAAATCGATTTCGACACCCACAAGCTGCGCCAAAACCAATGCTGACGCTTGTGTTGATAATCTGTCTCAGCACGATCTATCTCGTATATCGTTTTCACAAGAAAACACTGGCCCGAATAGGCAGCGCTCAACTCATCAAGACTGATTTCTAGCTTACCCTTGTCAGGCACAAACACTGAAGCCATGCCGTTTTGTATGGCTAAGAGTACCGCCCCATGCTCGTCAGGCTGCTCGCCCAACACAACAATACATGGCAGTGTCGCAGGATCGAGCGCCGAAATATCGCGCTCTGTAAGATCTATCTCTAGGCCTGCGTTCTGTGCAGCGCGTGGTAGTAATGATGACGAGAGGCGTTCTTCACTTATCGGAACACCAGAAAGCAACGATGCAGCGCTTTGCGCTCGACCCAACAAACGACTAAGCTCTATGAGGCATTCGAGAAATGAACGCTTACTTTTTGGTGCTAGACTCGAACCATTCACCATACGGGGCTCACTCAAAGCTCAACATGCGAAAGAATAAACCAATCATTTAAGCTGTCTCTGATGCACATGAAGGGTCGACTAAAGCTTGCTCCCCAATTGCATAAGCCATTTTGCGAACACGGAGACACAGGGTTTCGAACAACATAAGTATTGTTTTCTACATTGGTCCAATATTCGTCTTGAATGCCTGCTTTTAAGTCAACGCTTGGAAGGTTATTGAGGATGTAGATGAAGTCGCGGAGCTCATTAATTCGCGGCAAATGCCAATCACCGAGGTTATTAACTGTCGTGCCGCCACATGTGGAATTTGCTCCTGACCACGCCTTTTGATTTATGGGGGTTACGTCGTACCACATGCGCTGGTCGTTGATGTCATGCAGATACACGTTTTCGTCAACGACTGCCGATGCATCCGTCAAACCAACGGCTTTGTCATAAATGATATTGACCTGATATTGATAGTAGCGACTCGAACCATCCACCAGCACATTATCGATATTAACGGTGTAAATCGTGTCGCAGGCGTAGTTGAAATACCAAGTGATTTGTTTCGCGGAACTGTTTACGAATACGTTATCTCCGCGCAGTGTTCCGTTATCCGTTTTGTAGCTATCTGAGGCGACCTTATCGATGAGGGTTTGAGCAACGTTGTTTGGATCTTTAAGGGTGACGGTGGCAGATGAATAATCGACCGTAGTGGCATTCACTGGTCGAAAGCTCCATACGGTCTTTGCGCCACTCAATAAAAACGAGGGATAGCCTTGATAAGGCATGGCGACAAAATCGATATTGCTGCTATCTGCTTGGCCACTCAAGCCTGTAAAGCCGAATACTTTAAGTGCTGTATATTGCGGCCCTTGCCCGTAGGTCATGTATTTTTCTTTCTCGTCTAAGACGTGACGGCGATGACCTGGGTCGTAGTTTCCATTGAAACTTGAGTGATTCCAGTTATGGTTCCAGCCAATGATCTGCTGTGCAGGATCAACATTGTCACCACCCTGCCCAATATTACTGCTTGCGCCCCCATCACTGCCGGTTTGGATAAAGCAAGCGCTTGCAGCCGTGGCACCATGCACACTCGGCGTTGGCCCAGTCATGATCGCCATCTGTTGAACTTGTTGTTCAAACAGATCGGCATCAACGTCATTGCCAGCTTTCCGTTCCACCGGTTTTAATCGATGTAAAGCGCGAATAGCATTCATAACGTCTAAGGAGCGATCTTTAGCCAGTTGGCTTAAGCTACCCGGCGCACAAACACCAGCGTTATCGTCTGGCATTGTGGTGTAGGCTTGAAGGTCAACGAATCCACCAAGTTCATTTTTTAAATCACGCCAAATAGCGAGGTCCTGTGCCGTTACATTCACTAACAACACGGAGGCGTCATTCAAATATACCGGGCCGCCAAGATTCAATCGAGTTGTATCTGTTAAGTCTGAAGTAGACGAAGAGCTTCTGCTTGCACCCAACATTGATGTCATTGCGCATAATGAAATGAGTATGAGCTGTTTATGAAGTGCGTAAAAACTAGGCAATTTAACGACCTCTCTAGTTTGAGATGCTTGCTAAACACTAGTCGAGATTAGTGCCGTAAATGTAAAGATTTGTTCGTTTTTTAGACCACATAAACGACTTGAAAAGGCTCAAACTAAGGCCTTTTCACCCTCTGAATAATCTGAAAACGAAAGCATTCATCACTCAAAATCATCCTTGGATCGGTTATCGGGCAACAGGCTATCTAAATTTACGGAATGCCCAACATCCCATGCTCCCGCCTTCCTGTTGCTTTCCTGCTCATTTGTTTGAGCGGTATCAGCATTACCCGCAGAGTCTTTATCATTCGAAGATTCTGGCAGCCCAGATAACAAGTCACTCACAGACTCTTTTGGCTCAAGTTCGGGCGCCAAGTCAACTAAGCTTTCTTGAATAAACGATGAACGAGTCGCTTCAGACTTACCACTCGGCGCGGTGACTTGATCAAGAAGTAACAAGGGGTCTGAGTCATACGATACCGCCGGCACATCACCAGAAACCGGTGCTAGGGGTGGCGGAGGTGGTGCGATCACTTGCTGTGCAGCATCGGTATGGACATCCATGCTCCCAGTAGCAGTAACGCCAGATTGATCCTGAGCCTCATACTGCAAAGATTCTGTTACGGTTTGCAAATTTGAATTGCCCGTTTTCGCTTGTGCTTCAAAGCTTCCATTGGCCTTGAACTGAACAAGCGCATGCCCTGTATCAAATACCTGAGACCAACCACTTACGGGATCGAACTGCAGACTCTGTCCGTTAATTCCAGTGAGTGTTAAGGACGTGTCAGCCTGGTCATTCGCAAAGACATTCCCAGTATCGATACCACCAGCATTCAAGTGACTATTATCGATCACGGCAACAGGCGCATTACCCTGCCCATCAATTTCAATGGCAATGGTTTGCGTTGCCGTACCACCCAGACCATCATCGACTTCGACAATAATACTCTCTCTGAGCGTCTGCCCCGTCAGCAATTTCTGCACATCAGGATGCGCTGTATTGAGTCGATATTCCCAAGCTCCCGTTTGGGCATTCAAGGAGAACTGTCCGTACTGGCTAGTATTCACTGATCGCCATGCATGCTGATCACTGACATCAGGATCGATCACTTGAAGCGTTCCAGATATCGGCGTTGTCGCATTCTCGGCCACCGACTGCTGCACAACAGGAGCAACACTCGGTAAATCATTACTGCCCACAACCTCGACTCGGATTTGAGCGACAGAACGCTCTCCGTGTTGATCAAGCACCTCGACCTGAAATGTTTCTTGAGCCGTTTCGCCTTTAGCCAACGATTCAGCTTTTGCAGGATCAAGCTGATATACCCATTTGCCACTGGCATCGAGGCTTATCACCCCATATTGACCCTGCTGACTGCCTAAGATGTTCCAAGTGTGCATGTCGCTTGCATCCACATCACCATCTAAAAGCTGACCAGATGCCTGTAATGTGCCACCATCTTGAACTGTTCCGCTTAACACACCACTGATATTCGGCGCGTCATTCGTACCTGTAATCGTGAGGGTGACTTGCTGAGTCACGATACTCCCGTGACCATCATCTACTTGAATGATCGCGGTATCTGTTTTTAATTCGCCATCAGCAAGCTGATCAATATCAGCATGATTCGGCTGATGAAGCACATAAGACCAATTGCCATTGGCATCAATTGTCAGCGTGCCATATTGAGCAGGCGTTGCGACGGACCAGGTATGTTGATCAAGCGCGTCAGGGTCAACAGCCGTCCAAGAACCTGCGGCTGCAATACTAGAACCTTCAATAGCCCTTCCTGTATCAGTGCCGGTAATTTGAGGAACATCATTTGCACCATCGACATGCACATTTACGGTCTGCACCGAGCGCTCACCATGTTGATCTTGCACTTCAATCTGAAAAGTTTCGGTGGCTGTTTGCCCATCTGATAAGGCTTGTGCTTTGTTCTGATCGAGCACATAAGTCCACTTACCTTGCGCATCGACAGTCATCACTCCGAAGGCCCCTAAGCCGCCAGCCAATACTTTCCACGTGTGTGTGTCGTTGGCATCCACGTCACCATGCTGCAATTGACCCTCCGCTCTGAGGGTGCCGTTTTCTTGAACATTCCCGATACTGACACCAGAAATCTGAGGTGCGTCATTCGTACCATTAATCACAACCTTAACGGTTTGGGTGTCACTTGCGTTGTGTTGATCAGCCACTTTAATTTGAAACGCAAGTTCGTGCGTTTCGCCATCGCCCAAGTGTTGCGCCTTGTTTTGATTTAAGACAAAGGTCCATTTGCCGTTCGCATCAACCTGCATACTCCCCCATGGTGATTGACCTCCTCCCACCAAAGACCAGGTGTGGGTATCCCCTTGATCTGGGTCGCCATGCTGAAGTTGACCTGTGACAGCATTTAATTGATCCTCAACCGCTAGACCTTGAACAACACCTTGAATATTGGGCTGTGAATTGGCGCCGTTAATCGTGACATCGATAACTTGCGTACTTACGCCTGAGCTCGCATCTCGCACTTCAACAGTAATGTGATCAATCATCGATTGACCACTCGCTAAACCTTGAACCGCAGGGTTGCTGGCGTCTAAGGTGTACGTCCACTTGCCATTTGCATCCACGACCAATGTACCGTAGCTGCCGCCCGACTTAACGCTCCAAGTATGTGAATCACCAATATCGGGATCAACAGCGATCAGTTGACCAGTTGAGGTGCTCTGCGTTTCAGACATCGATTGCGTGGTCGTACCACTGATTTGAGGGACATCATTGGTACCTTCAACCGTGACAGTAATCACCTGAGATACAGTTGCACCGTGATTATCTTTACCCTGAATTAAGAAGGTCTCTGTGCGCGTTTGACCTTCTCTCAATGCATCAACATTGCTTGCATTCTCATTAATCTGATATTGCCAGTTGCCTTGCTGATCAATGGTAAATTGACCAAACAAACCATTCTGTGTTTTTGGAATGATCTCAACCGTATCACCCGTATTTGGATCGGTTATATTGGCTTTCGCGGTATGCAGACCTTTTACATCTTCTTTGACATCACCTGCTGTAACACCCGAAATAACAGGCGCTTTGTTCTCTCCCGTCACGTTTAGCGTTATGGCTTTCGTGCTGCTATCACCATGCTGATCCGTTACTGTAACCATAAAGGTTTCAGTGAGGCTTTGCCCTTTACCCAAGGCCAGTACGTCAGGATGATTCTTGTCTAAGGTATATTCCCACTTTCCGCTTGATGCATTTAGTTGCATCGAGCCATAGCTACCATTATTTCCGTTAAGAGACCAAGTATGCGTATCGCCTTGATCTGGGTCGCCACTTTGCAATTGCCCCTCTACCGAGCTTTCTGCATTTTTCATTGAGCCGTTTAGACGCCCCTGAATATCTGGAGCGTCATTAGTACCGGTGACGTCTATTTCAATCAAGACTGTGACTGCTTGCCCATTGCTGTCGACCATTGTCTTACCGAATTGATCGACAGGAATCACCATGAAGCTTTCTTTCGTTGTTAAACCTTCCGGCATACTATTTGCGACCTGACCATTTAAGGTATAAGTCCATTTGCCTGTAGTCTTATCGAAATTCATTGAGCCAAGCTGCCCTTGCCCACTGACAAGCGTCCACGTCACTAGCGTGCCATTAAATGTGTTTGGCAAAGAGCCTTGGTCTGTTACTTTGTTGTCTTCAATGGCTGCACCGGTATCAACGATCTGGCCGCTACTTACCACTTGGTTTTGCGCCGTCCCATCAATACTCATCACAATTTGTTTGGTCGCGGTATCGCCATTCGCGTCGGTGACTTGCACTGTAAAGACATCTTGAACTGTCACACCGGGTTGAAGCGCCTGCACTGCAGGACTATTACTGTCGAGTTTGTACTCCCATTGTCCGGTATTAGGGTTCAAGGTCAGTGTGCCGAAGTTGCCTTGCCCACCGCCATTCAAAGACCATGTATGGGTATCCCCTGCATCTGGATCAAGTGCAGCAAGTGAGCCACTCGATTGGGTTAATGAGCCCTCAACCAATCGTCCCGAGTCTTGCCCAATAATGGTTGGCGCATCGTTGGTACCTTGAATGTCGACGTTAACGGTCTGCTCATGCCGATGACCGTTGGCATCGATCATGACAATCTTCCACGTTTCAGTAACTTGTTGACCTTCAGCGAGCGCTTCGGTTTGCGGAGAATTATTGAGCGTATAGGTCCATTTTCCAGTGTTGGCATCAACGGTCAGGGCACCATATGCACCGCCTACAACAGGATGCGCAGAGACAGATTGATAGCTTCCAACGGTTGAAGGAATTGGCGAACCAGACTGAACATTGCTATCTGTATAGGTGCCATTTGCAAACCTAAAAAATTCGATGTTCTTAACGGTATCTGTGCCGTCACGCCCAGGTATGGTATCGATAACTCGAAACTGACCATTGCCCAAATCGACAATACGATACTCACTTCGACTTCCAGTAAACTCAGCGGTATCGCCTTTATTAGCCGATCCGCCATCTAACAGATCATTTCCGCTACCACCTCTTAAAACGTCATCTCCTTTTCCTCCCTTCAATTGGTCGTTGCCATCACCTCCGTGAATTCGATCATCCTTATCGCCTCCGTCTATCCGGTCGTTACCTCCGCGTCCGTCGATAAAATCTTGCTTGTTAGTACCCTTAATGTGATTGTCTGCATTATTGCCAACACGAGTAGGACTAGAATTTTCATCAGGTGCTTTAAACTCTGGGTCTTTTAAGGCAGTACCCGGTGCGCCAGAAAATGAGCCACTATCTTTGGGTTTGGTATTCTCAATAACATTCGCGACAATCGTAGGGTGCGTCGTGGTTACGCCACTCGGAGGAGTGCCTCCGCCCCCTGGAGCTCTATTTTGCGTTCCGATGACATCGACATTAATCGAGAAGGGTTGAGAAGTGCCGCCGCTTAAATCAACCGCGACAACTTGAAACGCCTCTTGACCCGTTTGACCTGCCTTCAAGGCTTTTGTATCTGCGTCATTGTTATCGAGGGTATATATCCACTTGCCATTTTGGTCGATAGAAAGCGAGCCATAAGTGCCGTTGGGGTTGAGTACGCGCCATTGGGTAATTTTGTCGCCTGTGTCTACGTCCGTTGCTTGCAAGAAGCCAACTGCATTCAATTGAAGATTTTCAACAGTCGTGCCCGTCGCGATTCCATTGACAGTTGGTACGTCATTGGTACCAACTAAATTCATGGAAATCACTTTTGATACCGACGCACCGGACTGATCGGTCGCCACGACGGCAAAGCTCTCGGTTGCGATTTGCCCCTGCGCTAAGGCTTGCGTTGCATTTGCACCGTTATCGAGGGTATATGTCCAATTACCGTTGGCATCAATCGTGAAAGTGCCATAGGTGCCTTTGAAAGTGCCTGGAGTAAACGTCGCAGTATCGCCCTTATCGACATCGCTCGTGCTCAGCGTTCCAGATAACTGAGTTTGCGCTCCGTCTTCCAGTAGGGTCATCTGACTTGGAGGCGGCGCGATGATAAGCGGCGCATCATTGGTGCCTGTCACAGTCACCGTGACAAAAGATGTTGCTTTGGCACCTTGTGAATCTTCCGTTTCAACAGGAAAACTCAGCGTTTTAATCTCTCCGTCTTTCAAGGTCTGAACGTCTTGCGAACGGTTATCTATTAAAAAGCTCCATTGCCCATTAGCTTGTAGCGTGAATGTACCGAAGCTATTGGTAATGCTCTGGCCGCCTCCGCCAACGGTCCAAGTGTGGGTATCCCCGCGATCTGGGTCGCCCGCTTGCAGTCGGCCACCGACCGGGTTTTGCGCGTCTTCAACCGTACTCGCAGCCTGAACTCCTCCAATGTTTGGCACATCGTTCGTACCTTCCAAATTCACAGTCACTGTTTGCTGAGAGCTATGGCCATAACTGTCGGTGACCATGATCGTGAAGGTTTCTGTTTTTGCCTGCCCCTCTCGGAGTTGATCTATGCGCCCATCAACTTTGTAAGTCCATTGTCCGTCTGGACCCAAAGATAAGGAACCATAACTTCCTTTTGCTGTACCTACGAGACTCCAAGTGTGTGTATCACCTATATCAGGATCGCCATGTGTCAGCTTGCCCGAAACCTGAGTTTGCACATCCTCTTTCAAGAAACCTGAGCTAACACCACCAATATTTGGCGCGGTATTATTCCCTATTATCTCGACAGTAATGATCTGTTGCGCTTTACCGCCATGTCCATCGTCTACCTCGACGATAAACGACTCAGTCGTTTTCTGCCCATGCCCCAGAGCTTTTGTATCAGGAGAATTATGGTCCAGAACAAACGTCCATTTTCCATTGTTTGGGTCTATCGTCAGCCCGCCAAAACGGCCTTGCTGCGAACCAACAACCTTCCATGTATGCGTATCTAAGGCATCAACATCTACTGCAGTGAGCGAACCTGAGGTTTGACCGATCAAATCTTCGGTAACTGAACCGGTGTTCTGTCCACGAATGGTAGGTAGATCGTTCGTTCCCTCAACATCAATAACAACTTGTTTAATGGTTCGCTCACCATGCTGATCTCTCACCTCGACACGAAATGTCTGCTGAATGACTTGGCCTTCAGACAAAGCATTCACAGACTCGGAGTTAGGATGCAGAGAGAATGTCCATTTCCCTTGCCCATCTATCGATAAACTTCCGTATGAGGCGTTGGGATTTAACACTCGCCAGCTATGTGTGTCGTTTTTGTCAGCATCGTCTGGCGTCAGCTGACCGCTAATCGTCGGCGTAACGTCTTCTTTTGCCGTACCACTAAATTGGCCCGCCATCAGCGGCTTATCGTTCGTACCGTTAATAACGACAGATACCACTTTTGTGGATGCTGCGCCTTGAGAATCAATGACTCTCACCGTGTGTTGGACGGTGACAGATTCCCCGTCACCAAGCCCTTGCGTATCAGGGCTTGTACGATCCAAGGTATAACGCCAGCGTCCGTTTTGATCTACCGTCAATTGCCCATATTGATCGGCACCACCGCCATCAATTGACCAAGTATGCGTGTCGCCACGATCAGGGTCGCCATCGCGTAGTCTTCCGCTCACCGTTTCGACTTGGTCTTCTATCACACTGCCAGTTGCTCGCCCTCTAATGGCAGGAGAATCATTTGTACCCTCAACAATAATAGAAACGCTTTGCGTGACGATCCCACCGTGCCCATCATCGACTTGTATTTGAAAGGTCTCAGTACGCGTTTCACCCTCTCGCAAGCCGTTCACTGCTTTTGAACGTGAGCCATCAAACATGTCATATGTCCACTGCCCATTCGGCCCAAGCTGAAGAACACCATAGGTTCCACGACCTGTTCCAACAAGCGACCATACGTGAGTATCAGACGCGTCAGCATCAGTCACCGTCAACTGTCCTGATGTGTGCTTGATCGTATCCTCTTTTGTTTGACCAGTAATTTGACCTGCAATAACGGGGTTATCGTTCGTACCATTGATCGTGATGCCTATCGATTGCGAGTCTGTCGCGCCTAACTGATCTGCAACATTGGCGATAACTGAATCTGTAAGTGACTCACCAGCGGCTAGTTTCTGTACATCAGGATGAGAATTATCAAGTTGGTAACGCCAAACGCCATTACTCGCAATCGTGAAGGTGCCGTATTGACCCTGAAAACTTGTTTGACCACTACCCAAACTCCATGTGTGTGTATCACCTGCATCCACATCGCCATGACGAAGCATGCCTCCTGCACTAGGTTTTCCGTCTTCAGATACAAAACCTGTACTTGTTCCACCGATATTAGGACGATCATTGGTACCCGTTACGTCAACAGTAATGCGTTGCGTTGCAGTGCCACCATGCCCATCATCAACCTGAACGATAAATGTTTCAGATGCGATTTGCCCTGCAGAAAGCGCTTGCGTTGCAAGCAGGCCGTTATCGAGCTGATATTGCCATGTTCCAGTTTGCGGATTGATGCTGATAGACCCGTATGTTCCTTGCCCATTTCCTTGAAGCGCCCAGGAATGCGTATCTAATCGATCGGGATCAACCGCTTGCAGATTTCCCTTCGCAGAATTAACTAAATCCTCCGTCACTATTCCTGAGAACTGCCCAATGATCTGAGGTACATCATTAGTACCAATAATGGTGACGGTAATAGCTTGATCGGTTGTAGCGCCATGTTGATCAGTCACTTTCATCATGACTGTCTCGGTGACCACTTCGCCTGCTGAAAGCGTATTGACCAAAGAATTATGGAAATTTGCGCCCCAAGTTCCTGTGGTCTCGTCAATAATGTAATTGCCCCATTTTCCTAACACGAGGCCGGTGCCATTACTAGAACTGTGTTGATTCTCCCAACTAAAACTCAAGGTGTCACCAGTATCTACATCCTGAACAATGGGCGTCTTACCACGTATGGTCGGGTATTGTCCTTCGGTAAAGGTCGCTGTTAAGTCACCTCCGATCACGGCGGGCGCATCATTGGTGCCCGTTACATTTACCGTTATGAGCTGTGTCGCCGTTCCGCCTTGGCCATCGCTCACTTCAACTGTAAAACTCTCAGTCTTCACATCGTCCTTGGCGATTGACTGTGTTGCCGTCAGATTATTATCAAGCGTATAGGTCCATCGGCCAGTATTAGGGTCAATGCTGAGTTGACCATAACTACCCTGCCCAGAGCCATTTAGTGTCCATGCATGAACATCATTTTTATCGACGTCTTGAACCTGTAATTGTCCCGATGTGATATTGATTGATGCATCTTCAATAACACCGCCAGTGCTAGTGCCCGAAATGCTAGGAGTGTCATTGGTACCATTAACCTGAACGCTAATAGCTTGAGTCCTTGTACCACCTTGCCCGTCATCCACTTTCACATAAAAGGTTTCAGTTGCAATTTGTCCTTGAGACAATGCTTGGGTGGCAGGATTTGAATGATCGAGTTTATATTCCCATTTGCCTGTTTGCGCATTGACGCTAATGCTACCAAATGCTCCTTGGCCGCTACCTTGGATACTCCAGGCATGCACATCATTTGCATCAAGGTCATGGACACGAAGTTGACCTGATGTCGTGCCAACTTGGTCTTCGGTTACAGCGCCACTCGCTGTACCAGAAATAGTTGGGCGATCGTTGCTTCCGACCACATCGACAAGCACTCTCTGAGTAGTGATGCCTCCATTGCCATCATCAACGCTTACATAAAATACTTCTTTGACGATTTGCCCTTGGCTGAGCGCTTGGGTTGCTAAATTTGAGTTATCAAGCGTGTATGTCCATTGACCGTTCTTTGCATCAATATTAAAGCTGCCATAGCTACCTGTTCCCGAGCTATTCATCAACCAAATGTGAGTATCTCCAGCATCCACATCGCTGACGTTTAAACGTCCGCTTTTGGTCAGCAGAGCGTCTTCGGTTACGGTGCCTTGAGTTGTTCCACTTATGATCGGAGTATCGTTCGTTCCATCGATTGTGATAGTGACTGATTGCGGCACAACGCCGCCTTTCCCGTCATCGACATTGACGATAAATGACTCGGTGACCGTTTGGCCGAAAGCCAAAGACTGTGTTGCTTGGCTTGTTTTATCTAGGGTGTATATCCATTTTCCAGTCTGCGTATCAATCGACAGCGAACCATAATTGCCCTGCCCTGTTCCAGAGACAGACCAGGTGTGTGAATCCAGTGTATCCACGTCCGAAACGTTTAACTGCCCCGATACGTTCTTCAGCACATCTTCAACAACGGATCCTGTTGAAGCTCCACTGATTTGAGGTAAATCATTCGTGCCTTGGACTTGTATGTTGATCGGAACAAATTGTGTACGCCCGTATGCATCAACGAGCTCAACTTGAAAAGTCTTCGTTAAACTCTCGCCTTGCGCGAGTGACTGCACACTCATAGAGTTATTAGCGAGTTGGTAAGTCCACCCTCTTTTGCCATCGAGCACTAGCTCACCGTATTGATCCTTGGCCTGTCCAACGATTTGAAAACTAACGAAGCTGGCTGAATTCTGGAATTGTCCAGTCACCGATAGCAACTGATCTTCAATCACTGTATTGGACGTGTTGGTTGCCGACTGAATCAACCCAGGCTTTTCAATTTCATTTTGTTGCTCAGAATTACCCAAGCCTCTCGCAGATGTGACGTATCCCGCCTCAGTGTCGGTTAGATCCGCTTGATAGTCATGAATTGCGACCTGAGAACCACCATCGCTCAGCGTGACATCTTCTGAAGGCTTTTCCACTTCAAGCTCTGTTTCAACCAGATCAAGAATTGATTCATCAATCTCACTATTAAATACGAGACTGTCTGTCAGCGATATCTTCTCTGCTTGATCTAGCTTTGCTTGCTGACCATCTGAATGAGTAATAAGAACTGCTTGTCGTGCATGTATGAAATCGCCTGGGGACAAGACAACACTTCCATCCTCCTGAACGCGCCCAGTGGTAGAGATGTGTTCGAGATTAGAGGGTATAACAACAACTTGAGTTTCTTGCTGATCAGACATTACTTGCTCCGCAGACAAACTACGCCGGAGTATAGTCAGAGTTCGCTAAAGCGCTAATAAATCTGGCAGTTTTACCACCAAATAGTATTAGAAATAGAAGGTCTATGCTCTATAGCTATTAGCTTGCACAATAAGCAATTGCCTTATCGTATGATTCGAGAAACAACTGTTTGATTCTGAATCGCGTATAGGTTTCGTCTTGATAAATACGTTGATAGCCCGCCACGATGGCTTCTACAGCATCGACGGCTAAGCGAAATTGTTCATACTGAAATGTCCAGTCGGGTAGGTCAGTTTGAACTTCCGTCGGTTCAGAAGTGCAGCTTTCGAGTAATTCTTGATAACCAGGAATCGCATCATTAACGCTTACTGGATTGATCGCACCAAGTGCCGCGCGGAAGCGATCAATTTTAGATGCTAACTGATTTTTACCTTCCTTCGGATTGCCCTCAACTTGGTTATAGGTTTCTGAGGCGACCAATAAAAATTGGCCGACTTCAGAATCATCCGGCTGACTGAGAAAGGTATTAATATCGATTAAAGGCTCACAGTATTCATTATCTGCGCCCATTTGAATTAACAGTTGCCGTTCGTATAGAAAAGGCGGCTGATCAAGCACACTGAGCTCCAAAAGGTTTTTTGCTTGCTCCAAACGAAGACCATTTTGGAAAGAGCACTGATATTCCGCATGAGCCGTCAGACTCACGCAAAGCATTACAAACAAGCAGATAAATCGATTACACATTAGAAGTTTTCCAAAACGACCAGTCATGGCTAACAAGGCTAGTCGATTTTTTTAATGCAGACGCAGAAAACAGAGCAATGTTGATCTTAAACAAGATCAGAGAGTAAAGATAAGCTAGATTTAAATTATCACTTATTAAGGAGGGATTTCGATGAACTTAGATGATGCGGTGACATTTTTTGGCTGGGTTAGTGCGATCAACCTCGCTTACCTAGGTTTAGCGACTTTCGCCGTTGTCGTATTCAAAGCGCAAATGCTTGCGATACACAATCGCTTGTTTGGACTAAATGCAACGGCATTGAGCACCAGTTATTTTAAGTTCCTTGCGAATTACAAAATCATGACCTTAATCTTCTGTGTCGCTCCATACTTAGCACTTAGATTTATGAATAGTTAAATTCATAAATAGCTAAAAGCACGCTACGCCAACAGATCTTTAACGAAGCTCGGTAACACTTCACCAGCCTTGCCTTGAATGGAGCGAGAGAAACTCGAGTGCACGGCAGAGGGCTTTAGGTTGATCTCAATACTATCTGCACCTGCATGATTAGCGACTTCAACAAATCCCGCCGCAGGATATACATGACCTGAGGTACCGATCGATATAAAGGCATCGCATTGTTCAATCGCTTGATAAATCTCATCCATATATAAAGGCATTTCACCAAACCAAACGACATGCGGACGCATTTGAACCATTGCACCACAGTTTTCACATACTGAATTTGGTGTCGTATCGACGCGTGACTCCTGTACAGATTCACAAGACTGACAACGCTCCTTAAGCAACTCTCCGTGCATATGTAATACATTTTGAGAGCCTGCACGTTCATGCAGATCATCAATATTCTGAGTCACGAGTAAAAATGAATGGCCTGCTAACTGCATCGCACGTTCAAGATCTACTAATGCCCTGTGGGCTAGATTGGGCTGAATATTTGGCGAAAGTAAAAACTGACGACGCTGATTGTAGAACGATTGAACAAGTTCAGGATTGCGTGCAAAACCCTCTGGAGAGGCAACGTCTTCAATACGGTGTTCCTCCCACAAACCGTCACTCGCTCTAAAAGTTTGGATACCAGATTCTGCTGAGATACCAGCTCCCGTCAGTACAACGACAGATTTATACTTCATTCCAACTCCTTTCGTTTAAATAGGCGTTTGCTGAAATTAAGTTCTTTATCATGTGCCTAGCGCTTTAATGACGCTAGCCATACTCTTTTTTTCTCACTGAGTGACATTGCCGCATAGGCAGGACTCGTCGAAGGCATGACACCGCTATCAATGCCCTTATCGTTAAGATATTGCTTTCCCATGTGCTTAAAAAAAGTTTTTGCTGATGCTTGTCCGTTAAACAACACCAACGATAAGTCTGGGTGTCGTGCGATAAATGCATCAAAGTCATTAACGATGACCGTATCAGGCGCGATATCAGAATCCATACTTCCGGGACGATGACAGCTAGCAATCGTGTCCCATACGCTTATACCTAGAGCAGTCAAAGCGCTAACTCGCTCAGAATAAGCGGAATCATAAGGAACGCCTGAAAACTCTGCCATAATCTTCCAAAAGGCGTTTTGCGGATGACCATAATATTGCTGTAAGGAAAGGGATTTTTGACTCGGCATACTGCCTAAAATCAAGACCCGTGTGCTAGCGCTTTCAATCGGAGAAAACGCATGATCAAGCAAACGGGAAGTAGGCATAGAGGTTTAAGAAAACTAGTTGAGCTTTGCTACAACCGAGCTAGAGGCGCGCTTCGCTTTTTCTAAGGCGCTTTCAAGTTCATCAGCTCGTGCTAACGCTACCCCCATTCGTCGTTTGCCTGACACTTCAGGCTTTCCAAATAATCGAAGCTCAGTAAGCGGCTCAGATAAGGCTTGTTGAATGCCAGTAAACACCACGTTTTGGCTTTCACCTTCAACTAACACCACAGAAGACGCAGAAGGCCCTAGTTGAGAAATATGCGGAATCGGCAAACCTAAAAACGCACGTGCATGCAATGCAAATTCTGACAGGTCTTGCGAAATGAGCGTCACCAAGCCCGTATCATGCGGACGAGGAGACACTTCACTAAAGAATACCTCATCGCCTTTGATAAATAATTCCACACCAAACAGCCCACAGCCACCCAAACTACTCGTTACTTTATCTGCGATGACCTCAGAACGCTCTAGTGCCAAATCAGACATTACTTGCGGCTGCCATGACTGCTGATAGTCACCATCTTTTTGCACGTGGCCAATAGGCGCGCAGAAACTTGTCGTGAGATCATCTCCGTCTTTGTGGCGAATAGTTAGCAAGGTGATTTCGTAGTCAAAATCAACACTGCCTTCAATTATGACTTTGCCCTTTCCAGCGCGACCACCGGATTGTGCGTATTCCCAAGCTGATTCAATCTGATCCGCTTCGCTTAAACGACTCTGCCCTTTGCCAGAAGAGCTCATAATAGGTTTGACGAAACAAGGGAAGCCGATGCGCTCAATGGCGGCTTTAAAATCATCAATGTTATCAGCGAACTCATAGGTAGAGGTTGGCAAACCCAACTCTTGGGCAGCTAAGGTGCGAATGCCCTCTCGGTTCATCGTCAAGTTCACTGCGCGAGCCGAAGGCACGATATGCACGCCCTCTTCTTCGAGTTTAAGCAGTTCAGCCGTCGCAATCGCTTCAATTTCAGGAACAACAAAATCTGGTTTTTCTTTTTCAATGACCGCACGCAATGCGACGGGGTCAAGCATATCAACAACATAAGAACGATGAGCCACGTGCATGCCGGGCGCATTTTCGTAGCGATCAACTGCAATAACTTCAACACCCAAGCGCTGAAGTTCAATCACCACTTCTTTACCAAGCTCACCCGCACCACAAAAAAGTACTTTTGTTGCGTGACTAGTCAGCGCCGTTCCTAATGTTGTCATTGTTGTTTTCCTTGTTGTCGCTCACGACCTATATGTAAGAGCCTTTTTCGCGCTCGCGAACGCGTTCCATAATCTCAGCTTTTTCAGGTTCTGATTTCATTCCCCAACCTGCTATTTCTTGGCCGGTACGGTGACATCCAACGCACACGTCATTTTCGTCTAGGGCGCAAATACTCACGCAAGGAGAGGCAATCGGTTTACTTTCTATACTCATTCTTTACTTCTAACACAGAGAGGAAATCTTAAAAATCACCCCATAGTTTTACTAACTATGCATCTTCTAGCTGTTTCAAATGCTTTTGATAGCGCTGAGAATTCGACACATAATGCGCTGCACTTAGCTCCAGCATTTTCATTTGCTGGTCGCTGAGAGTGCGTTTAATTTTGGCGGGGCTTCCTACCACCATTGAACCGTCAGGGATTTCCATATTTTCTGTGATTAATGCATTCGCACCAATCAAACAATGCTTCCCAATTTTGGCGCCATTTAACACTACCGCGTTGATGCCTATCAAGCTGTAATCACCGATCGTACAGCCATGCAACATGACATTGTGACCGATAGTGACGCCCTTGCCTATATTAAGAGGAAATCCGGGATCGATGTGCAATACCGACCCGTCCTGAATATTGCTTTGCGGGCCAACAACGACTTTGTCATTATCTGCACGGATTACAACGTTGAACCAAACGCTCGCGTCCTCATGCAATTCAATATCACCAATCAAGCTCGCATTAGGCGCGATAAAGCCTGGAGCACCATGTTGAACAGGTTGCTTATCGTTTAGGCTGAATTTCATCTCTATCCTTCAGGTAGTCATCAAATATTGTTATTCTTGCATCCATTGCGACATTCAAAAACTCAACCAGCACAATCGCTGTGAGCCCCCAAATTTCATAACGGATACCCTGATAGTCATACTCATACGATGGAACTGCAAGAGAGGTTCCTTTGTAGGTCATTTTATCTCGACGAATAGGTTGTGCATCTAAAAAGAAGTCCAATGGAACGCGAAAGACACTTTCAATTTCATAGGGGCTGGGTACCACTGAAATATCATGGTCAACAAGTCCAACAAAAGGGTTTACCTGTATACCATGAAGAGAAACGACCTGACTCAGGCCACCAATGACTTCGACCGAACTCGGCGCAATACCTAGTTCTTCATGCGTTTCACGCAATGCAGTATTAATGAGAGTTTCGTCGGTGTGATCGAACTTACCCCCTGGGAAGGCAACTTGACCACTGTGCGTAGAGAGACGCGACGAACGACGCGTCAAAATAACCTCAGGTCTAGCAGTATTGCGGGTAATTGGCATTAACACGCCAGCTTTGGGAAGCTCAGCACCTAATTGTCTAGGTTGATAATCACTAAGACGACTTTCGAACTGCTGTATAAGACTCATGAGGTAGTTCAATAAATTTGAGATTGGGCACCTTAGCATAGGGTTTAGGGATTGTTAATTGAGTCTGTGTGCTAGAGAATGTCGCGCTAGCCAAAAATAGAGAATGGGCACATTTTGATATGAACTTTTGCAGTAATTGCGGCCATGCCGTTCAACAGAAAATTCCAGCCGACGATAGTCGACTTCGATACGTATGCCCTCAATGCGAGACCATTCACTATCAAAATCCAAACATTGTCGCGGGCACACTTCCCGTATTCGAAGATAAAGTACTTCTTTGCAAGCGAGCCATTGAACCGCGCTATGGCTATTGGACACTGCCTGCAGGATTTATGGAAAACCAAGAAACGACCATGGAAGCAGCAGCACGAGAAACATGGGAAGAAGCCGAAGCAAAAGTAACGCTGCACTCCCTGTTAACCGTTATCAACGTTCCTCAAATCAATCAAGTCCATATGTACTTCTTGGCCACACTCATTGATGGCGAGTTCGGCGTTGGAACGGAAAGCCTTGAGTGCGCATTGTATACAGAAGAAGAAATCCCGTGGGATGAGCTAGCCTTCCCTACCGTTAAACGTACTTTGAAGCGTTATTTTGCGGGTAGGAAAGAAGGGAAATTTCCCACGCACGTGTCTGATGCATTCCGAGAACCGAGAGAGATCGATTTTGCAGCAACGCTGGGTGAAGACTGGGTGCGCTAAAACTGCGTCTCGAGTTTTATCACATGGTAAGCGGGTTCTTCATAAGGATGCGCATTCTTTAATGCTTGCACTGCGTCCGCGATATGTTTTGCACTACACACCATATCGACTTTAGCCTCCTCGACTTCGCTTAATTGATCTACTTCGCCGATGGTAGGATTTGCCAAACCGATTGGCTTAAACTGGCCAATGCCTCGCGTTTCAAACGAGCAATGTTCATAGTTACCTATCCTTCCCGCACCAGCTGCAAACACAGACTTCTTTACGAAATCACAATCCGTTACAGGCACGTAAAAGCTCAAAAAATAATCTGGTTTTATCGACATATTCTTACTCACAAGATCTGTGGATAACTCTGGGGATACTTAGTCTTAACTTGCGTCAAAACCGCATAAAATAAGCTTTTGAAACAGCTTGCGGGCTTTTTGATCAAAAAATAAATAAATCAATAAAATCAATAATTTAGATTTGTCAATGTGTCAAAATACTTTTTTTATGCACAAGTCGCCATACACCTTGCCGTAAACAGCCAAGTTTGTGCATAAGAATTCCAACGCACCAAAAAAATGCATTGACAGAGTGAAGATTAGATGAAATAGAGACTGCGTATTTCTTATCATAAATGCTGCGAAAAAGTACTTTCAGGCCGCAACGGGATTTCAGTATGGCACAAAACTTTACATTTGCATGTTTATTTTTAGACAAGTTTTTTAGAAAACAGGACAAATTAAAAGCACTAAGTTATATAGGCAAAAAAAATGGGGTCAGAGCAAAGCTCTAACCCCATTTAAATTAAAAGCATTCGTTATTTAAAGAATTCTCGAGCGTTCTGGAATAAGCGCAACCATGGAGCATTTTCACCCCAACCTTGCGGATGCCATGAGTTCTGAAGTGTTCGATAAACACGCTCAGGATGCGGCATCATAATCGTCACACGACCATCAGAAGAACTTAAACCCGTTATCCCCTCAGGAGATCCGTTAGGGTTAAACGGATAAGCTTCCGTCGCAGAACCATAGTTATCAACATAACGCAATGCAACTTGAGACTGTGCCTGTAAGCTAGCTAGTGCATTGTCATTACTAAACTCAGCGCGCCCTTCTCCGTGCGCCACAGCGACCGGTATACGCGTTCCCGCCATTCCTTGCAACATGATTGAATTTGATTCTAACAACTCAACCATCACTGCACGCGCTTCAAATTGCTCTGAGCGATTACGCACAAAATGCGGCCATAAATCTGCACCAGGAATAAGCTCACGCAAGTTCGACAACATCTGACAGCCGTTACACACGCCCAAGACTAGGGTCTGATCACGATCAAAGAATGTTTGGAACTGATTCTTAACTTGCTCATTGAACAAAATCGATTTTGCCCAACCTTCACCTGCACCAAGTACGTCGCCATAAGAGAAGCCACCACATGCAACAAGCGCATTAAAATCAGCTAGATCTACGCGTTGAGCGCCGAGGTCACTCATGTGCACGTCTTGTGCTTCAAATCCTGCTCGCGTGAATGCTGCAGCCATTTCTGTTTGACCATTTACGCCTTGCTCACGCAATACAGCAATACGAGGTTTGGCCCCTGTATTAATATAAGGCGCAGCAACATCTTCATTGAGATCAAAGCTCAATTCAGCATGTAGACCAGGATTGTTGGCATCAGCTAAAGCATCAAACTCTTGCTGTGCACATTCTGAATTATCACGCAGGCTTTGCATTTTATAGCTGGTTGTAGACCACAGTTGCCACAAGCTAGAACGAGAACGCTCAATGACCGCTTTACCGTCAAAGCTACAACGCACCATGTCGTCATCATTCAATGTGCCGATCACTAGCGTGTGTTCACCTAATCCTGCAGCAGTAAACTGCTGAAGCACTTCCTCGGTATCGGCAGCATTGACTTGAATCACCGCACCAAGCTCTTCATTAAACAATTCACGGGCAAAGTGTGAATCATCTTCAGCAAGCTGATCGAGTTTGATGTCAACACCCACATGGCCTGCGAAGGACATCTCTGCCAAAGTCGCGAATAAACCGCCATCTGAACGGTCATGATAAGCCAATAGCTTACCGTGTTTGTTTAAGCCCTGAATCACAGCAAAGAAGGCTTTTAAGTCTTCAGAGTCATTAAGATCTGGCGCGATCGCACCAACCTGAGAATATACTTGAGCCAAAGCCGAACCGCCCAAACGGTTTTGACCGTTTGCAAGGTCAATCAAAATCAGATCAGTTGCTTGATCAGATACTTGCAGCTGAGGCGTTAGGGTCTGACGAACATCTACAACCGGTGCGAACCCTGAGATGATCAAAGACATTGGCGACACAACTGACTTATCTGCGCCGTCTTCTTTCCAAACTGTCTTCATAGACATCGAGTCTTTACCGACTGGTATCGAAATGCCTAGCTCCGGACACAATTCGATACCCACAGCTTCGACAGCTTTATATAAGTTGTCATCTTCACCTGCGTGGCCTGCCGCAGCCATCCAGTTAGCAGACATTCGAATATCCCCTAACTGATCAATCGATGCTGCAGCCAAATTTGTTACTGCCTCTCCAACCGCCATTCGGGCGGAAGCTGCTGCATCGATCACGGCGATCGGAGTACGCTCACCCATCGCCATAGCTTCACCAGCGTACCCATCAAGATCAGAACTCGTTACCGCGACATCTGCCACAGGTACCTGCCAAGGCCCAACCATCTGATCACGGGCAACCATTCCTGTGATACTGCGGTCGCCGATTGTAATCAGGAAGTTTTTACTCGCTACACTCGGCAAACTTAAAACACGATCTACCGCTTCGTTAATATCAATACCGGTAGAATCGAAAACTTCTTTCGTGAACTTGCCCGACTCCACACTTCTGTGCATTTTAGGCGGTTTGCCGAACAATACCGACATCGGCAAATCAACAGGCTTATTCTCAAAATGCGGATCATCAAGCGTCAGCTCATGCTCTTCTAACGCTTCACCAACAATGGCATAAGGACAACGCTCGCGAGCGCAAAGCTCTTCAAACTTAGCTAGGTCTTTATCCTCAACAGCCAACACATAACGCTCTTGGGATTCATTACACCAAATCTCATGCGGCGCCATACCCGGCTCATCGTTTGGCACTTTGCGCAAATCAAAGCGACCACCACGACCACCATCTTTCACCAATTCAGGAAAGGCATTAGATAAACCGCCAGCGCCCACATCGTGAATGAAAGCAATCGGGTTTTGATCACCAAGTTGCCAGCAGCGGTCAATCACCTCTTGGCAACGACGTTCCATTTCAGGGTTTTCACGTTGCACAGATGCAAAGTCTAAATCTGCGTGACTTGAGCCAGAGTCCATTGACGAGGCAGCGCCACCGCCTAGGCCAATCAGCATTGCTGGGCCACCCAGTACAATTAGTTTGGCACCTACTTTGATCTCGCCTTTTTCAACGTGCTCGCCACGAATATTTCCAAGACCACCAGCGATCATAATCGGCTTGTGGTAGCCTTTGACTTCACGTCCTAGTGGACTTGCCACTTCTTGTTCAAACGTACGGAAATATCCCGTTAGGTTCGGACGACCGAATTCATTATTGAACGCAGCACCACCAATCGGCCCATCCAACATAATATCTAATGCGGAACAAATGCGGTCGGGCTTACCAAAATCTTGCTCCCACGGCTGTTTGAAGCCCGGAATATTCAAGTTAGAAACCGTAAAACCAGTCAAACCCGCTTTAGGTTTAGAGCCTTTACCCGTCGCACCTTCGTCACGAATTTCACCACCAGAACCCGTCGATGCACCACTAAAAGGTGAAATCGCCGTTGGGTGGTTGTGAGTCTCTACTTTCATCAGGATATGAATATCTTCTTCATTTCCTTCGTAGACCTTCGTTTCTGGATTAGGAAAGAATCGCTTGCCCTTCGAGCCTACAATCACTGATGCGTTATCTTTATACGCAGATAAAACCCCTTCTCCGCTCAGTTGATTTGTATTCTTGATCATCGCAAACAACGATTTATCTTGAGCTTCCCCATCAATATCCCAAGACGCGTTGAATATCTTATGACGACAATGCTCAGAGTTCGCTTGCGCAAACATCATCAGTTCTACATCGCTAGGGTTACGCCCAAGATCGATAAATGCTTTGGTCAGATATTCAATTTCATCTTCCGCGAGCGCTAAGCCAATTCGCTTGTTGGCTTCAGTCAAGGCATCTTGCCCATAGGCAATCACATCGACCGTACTTAGCGCTGCTGGCTCTGACTGTTTGAACAGAAGTTCTGCACCCGCAAACTCATGGAATACAGTCTGTGTCATGCGATCGTGAAGCACGTCAGACAATGCACCGACAGTATTTGCATCAAGATTCCCATCAACACGCACATAGTAAGCAATACCACGTTCGATTCGTTTGATCTGATCAAGCCCACAACCTAAGGCGATATCTGTTGCCTTACTCGACCATGGGGAAATCGTTCCGACACGAGGCACAACTAAGAACAATTTGCCTTCTGTCGCTTCCAATTGGCTCTTCGGGCCATATGTTAATAAGCGATTCAATACACTGAGTTCTTGTTCACCAATGGTATCTACTGCGTCTACGAAATGCATAAACTCGGCATATACCGATTCGACTGCATTATTTATTTCTCGTAATTGGGCAAGTAGAGACTGTTGCTTAAAGGGGGATAAAGCAGGTGCACCGCGGAGTTCCATCATAATTCGGACCAAGCCTCATTGGGTGAGATGTAGAAAGGCGCGTATGATACTTCAAACGCATTTCACTGTTAACAATTTAACGTGCATAGATCAATGCTCGCTCAAATGTTCATCATTCTCTATACTGATTAAGCTATAAATTTAATAATTACTGTCTGAAGTATTCTTTTGAATCAATCTCTTAGCAAATCATTATCGCAAGCAAACTATCTGTTTTGCTGCCTTATTCTTGCGCTTAGCTTAGTCGGCTGCGAACAACCCAGCCAACTCGAGCAAATCAAAGAACGTAAGACTCTGCACGTGATTAGCAGAAACGCACCGGGCATTTATTATGAGGGGCGCGATACGAGTGAAGGATTTGAGTATGAGTTCGCTTCACTCTTTGCCAAAAATCTTGGGCTAGATCTCGACGTCAAAGTTGCCGGCACACGCGCTCAGATACGCTCCGCACTCGACAACAACTACACCAACATGGCCGCTTCAATGATGGTACTCAGTGAAGCCAATACCTCAAAGTATAAACACAGCGAGCCCTTTCTAGAAACAACTCCTTTGATTGTGTATCGATATGGCTCAAAACGCCCACGTTCTATCGCGGATCTATCCGGAAAAACGATTGCTGTTGTGAGCGACAGTGACTTGGTCACTGAACTTGAATCGCTGATATTCAATCATCCCGATCTAAAATGGGAAACCGTAAACAGCGACACCGAAGAATTGATACGCATGGTTCAAGACAAAGAGGTTGATCTTGCCCTCGTTTACTCACTAGAACTGAAACTTCACCGCGCTTTTTATCCTCGCGTCCGCCAAGCCTTTGAATTTGGCTCAAGCAAAGGCATTGCTTGGTTTTTCCCAAACAACAGTGACAATACTCTGATTAACGCAGCCAATGCATTTATCCATCAATCCAATGAAGATGGCACATTGATGCAGTTAGAAGAACGCTATTATGGCCATCTAGCGCAAGTGAACTATGTGGGCGCGCGCACCTTCATTCGCCACACAAAACAACGCCTACCAAAGTATGAGGATACCTATAAAAAGTACGCGACCGAATACGAAACCGACTGGCGTTTGATGGCCGCAATGGGTTACCAAGAATCTCACTGGCGACCTAATGCCGTCTCACCAACGGGAGTTCGAGGTTTGATGATGCTCACTTTGGTCACCGCTAAAGAAATGGGCATTAAAAATCGTCTTGATCCGATTCAAAGCATCAAAGGCGGCTCTAAATACTTCTCTAAAATACACAAACGTATTTCCGAAGACGTCCAGGAACCCGATCGGACATGGTTTGCGCTGGCTTCTTATAATGTTGGTCTCGGACATCTTGAAGATGCCCGCATGCTGACCGAGAAAGGTGGCAAGGACCCAAACAAGTGGGCGGATGTGAAAGATTTCCTACCTCTTCTTCAACAGAAGAAATACTACTCACAAACAAAATACGGTTATGCGCGCGGTAAAGAGCCAGTGATCTACGTGCAAAACATTCGTCGTTACTATGACGTATTGCGTTGGCTAGATGAGAGTAAACGCAGAGAGCGCCCCAAAAACACCATAAACTTCGACGAAAACCTAGTGCGATAGTCGTAGAGAAACTCCCCTACCTGTTATCGCACATGTATTCGCACCACACTTACCTTTAGTCTTTTCTATTCGGCTGAGATTGGCTCTCGATATCTCGTAGCATGTCCAGGATTTAGACGCGCTGCGGCACCCGATCGACCAATCCACCATACGTAAATACTTGGCGTAAACCATAACGACAAGATAATCGAGAAGCCAATTCCGCCTGCAATCACTACCGCTAATGGCGGCCAGAATTGCCCACCAACAAGCAGAATCAACGGTATGAATCCAGCAATCGTGGTGAGCGTTGTACTCAAAATATGTCGCGTACAAGACATCACCGCATTGATAATCTCTTGATGATCTCCGGCTTTAGCCTTCTCATTGGCTTCCATTGCAGCGATCACGACAATGGAGCCATTAATCGCCACACCGATCAGACCAGTGATACCAATCAAAGGATTAAAGCCCAATGCATATCCACTAATCCAAAGCGATAAAAAGCCAAAGCCCGCAGCAAGTAATGCGACCATGCCAATGATTGTTGCTAACCTAAAACTGCGAAATGCTAAAACCAAGCAAGTCACCATCAATAAAACCAAAACAGGTAGGTTGGCCGCTAGTGATGCATTTGCTCGCTTACTCTCTTCCGCATCACCGCCCACAGACCAGCGATACCCCTCAGGTAGCACCCAACCACCTGACTCAAGTCGTTCAACAACGGCATTGGTAATATCTATCGGGGTCACGTGCTGTGAAAGATAACCGTGAATAATATTTACTCGCTCACCATTACGACGAGTAATTGAGGCCGCGTCGGGCGTTAGATTGAATTCTCCAAAGGCACTAGCTGGCACCCATCGGCCATCTGGTTGAACAATCGGGAACGCGCGCAACTGTTCGATACTTGCACGCTGACTATTCTCATAGCTCACAGTTACCGGTAACTGCGTAATGTCTTCTAACATGCTGCCTGCTTGAACGCCTTCGTAGGCAGCTTGCAGCTGAGCAGCTACCGAGTCGAGCTGAAGCCCCATTTCGCCGAGCGCAGTTTCATTCGCATCAAACTCAATCTTCGGAGCGCCCGGTTTTACTGATGCTTGGGTATGCAACACACCAGATTGCTGAGAAATAATTGCTCGTAGCTCTTCACCTAAAGTTCTTAACACATCCGTTTCAGGGCCAAACACCCGAAACTCAATTGGCGCTTCGACAGGCGGTCCTTGAGAGAAAGGCTTGGCAACAATTTGAACTTGAGTAAAGCGCTCGCTTAACTCAACTTGAAGCTCATCTATTAGGCTTGATGATGCCTCGACATCCTCAGCAGTCACCACCACTTCGGCGTAGTAGTTCTGGTTGCGATTATTCATCAATTGGTTGTAGTAAAACGCCGGAACACTATCCCCAATAGACCAAACCGTTTGTTTTACCTCTGCTTTATTACGAATCAACGCGTCTATTTCCTGCACTAGGGCATCTGCAGCAGGAACACTCGTATTTGATTCAAACCAAACGCGTAACTCGAACATGTCGCGATCAGCGGTCGGAAAGAATACTTTTGGCAAAGAGCCAACAGAAAGCACACCAAAAATACTCAAACCAAGTGCAGTCACAACCGCTAACCATGGCTTACGCAAACTGTGCGCGAGAAAACGCTGATAGCCTTCTGATTTTTCTTTTGAGCTAACACCAACCTGCCACCAGCGAGACTCATTTGGCTTGGCGAGCTTGTTCTCAAGCAAGGCACAGATAGCAGGAATCACAGTCATGGACAAACAGAATGAAGCGATCAAAGCCAATATCACGCTCACTGATATCGTACCAATGAAGTCTCCGGCATTACCCTCAATCAAGAGGATTGGCATGAACGCAAGAATAGTAGTGAGCGTTGATGCTAGTAGAGGCATAAACAGATGATCAAAAGCTTGTCGGATCGCTTCCGAGGACGCGAAACCCTGCTTTATTCTAGTGCTGACTTCATCCGTCATCACAATAGCGTTGTCGATCAACAGACCAATCGCGACAATCATGCCAAACATCGACATCTGCTGAACTTGGAGATTCAACACATTTAAAGCAAACAAGACACAAGCCGCTGCGAGCGGCAGCGAGCACGCCACGATTAACCCAGAGCGCCAGCCCATAAACAGCCACACAACGAGTAATACGGCAATCATGCCCGCCATCAAGTTTTGACCAAGGCTCTGCAAACGATCTTTGGTATAGCTCGCCTGCTCAAACACCTCATCCAAGGAGACAACCCCACCGGTCTCTGCCTCAACTGACCTCAGCACATTTTTAACCGACGCAGTCCAAGGATTAATCTGACTTGAAACTTCGATACGCGCTGCGACCAATATGACGCGATCACCATCAACACGCATGATGTTATCTTCTGGTTTAGAGTAACTTTTTTCGACAGTAGCTATATCACGCAACAATAGGTCACCACTGGTGCTTTTCACTGGCAACTGTCGAATACGATCAAGCGAGTCAAACTCGCCACGCACTTCTATAGCGCTAAATACTTTGTCGCTCAACAGACGACCCGCAACTTCTTTGGAGTCGGATGCTTCAACAATCGCCGCTAACTCTTGAACCGTCATCCCTAGTTCGGCTAATTCATAGGGTTCTACATATATTTGCACTGTCTCATCTGGCGCGCCATGTACACTGACATACTCAGTACCTGGAACCGCTTCAATGCGATCTTTCAATATTTGCGAAATGCGATTCATAATATCGAGCTGAGGCTCACCTTCGCCCTGCCACTTCACAGCTGTAATCAAGGTATATGCGTATGCGATGTTCTCTTCTTCGATAATCTTTGGAACAGAAGCTTGTGGCGGGAGCTTACGGCTCGCATCTTTAATGCGATCTCTCACGCGAGAAATCAGCTGTTGGTTGGTTTGAGAGGTAACTCTATCTTCGAGTTCCACAGCTAGAACCGAAACATTACTACGAGACGTTGAATTAATCGTTTTGATCTCAGAAATGTTCGCTAACTCAGACTCAAGCACTTCAGTAATTGAAGATTCAACCAGCCTTGCCGATGCACCCGGAAACTCTGTCACAACAGAAATAAAGCGTTGTGTAATACGAGGATCTTCGATCTTAGGTAGCGCAAACCAAGCAGATAAACCTGCGGCGCAAATCACAATCAAGGTCATCAACAAAAGATGGGGATTTTCGTAAAACGCAGCACTGACAGAGCTTAAGCGTGATCCAGATTTCTGCATTACTGGGCTCCTACGATCACGGCGTTTTGATCGGCATATCGGACTTTTTGATTCGCCACAATTCTATGCGTAGCTCTGAGCACAACGTTCGGCAAATCATCTTTCGCGAGTCCGCCCCTTACCAAAACGTAGTCGCCTGCAAAGCGATCGATCATCACCGTTTTTCGAGAGATTACAGCGGTTGCATCACCTACAGAATTCGCTTCACCTTCCACTGCAAGCGGCTCAGCAAGATACACTGACCATAAACCGCGACCGTATTCACTCAGTGCCTCTATCGGCAGCCATAAACCAGAGCGCTGACGATCACTACGTAATTGCAGACTCAAGATTTCACCGGGAACTAAACCTCGTTCATCTATATCGGCAACGTGCAGAAACACGTCTGACGCTCGATTGCCCGAAAGACTAAACTTGATGCGATCAACCTTGGCTTCAAACACTCCAGCAGAGTGTTCAAGACGAACCGCCTGCCCTTCAGCAAGTTTCTGGGCGACTCGCAAAGGCAAGCTTGCTCGAATCTCTGCCATAGCGCTTTGCTCGACCAAGAGAACTGGCAAGCCAACACTCATTGTTCTGCCGACGTCGCTAAGACGCTCAATCACCACCCCATCAAAAGGCGCCTTGAGTACAGATTTCTGCAATTCCAACTTAATCGATGACAATTGTGCATTCGCGAACGCTAGGTCAGCCTCCGCTGCTTGTCGTTGTCGGATGGCTTCATCTAAAGCCTGAGCAGAAACATTACTATTTGTGCGCAGCCCTTTTGTTCGCTTGAGAGATGACTTAGCAAGATCTAATGAAGCAACCGCCCTATCACGCGTCGCACGCAACTCGGTTTGTCTTGCTTGCAAGCGAGCAGTATCAAGCTGTGCGAGAATCTCCCCGGCAACAAAGGCCTCACCTTCTTTCTTTGAAATAGAGACAAGCCGGCTTGCGATATCAAAGCCTAGCTCTACGCGCTGTGCAGCCTCAACGCGCGCAACAAACTGCTCATATTCTGGCACGAAAATCTCGCCACCATCACCAAGCGTCTCAACCAAAACGGCTGACGCAGCAATGTCATTGCTCGTTGAAGAATGTGTTATTCGACTAACGCCGAGTGCTGCCGAGAGGAAAACAAAAAACACCGAAACAAGAAAAATGGGTGAATTGGTCAACCTTTGAATGGATGGCATTTATTCCTCACTTAATTGGATTTCTAAAAAAACTACCGGAACTACGAACGAGTCCACACTTTCGGATTTATTTTTTACACTGTAAATTTTACACTGTCAATTTTTTAACTTATCGTATGACTCATGGGAAGAAGAAAACTAGACGAACAAGAAGTGGCAGAGTTCAGAGCAAAGCTTATGGACCAAGCACTCATACTATTTGCGAAACACGGATACCGTGACGTATCAATTAGAGCTATTGCCCTGGCGACTGGTTGCAGCGCCATGACGCCATATCGCTATTTTGAAAACAAAGAAGCGATTTTTGATGCTTGTCGCGCTCGCGCCTTCGAGCGATTCGCCGAGTTTCACGAACAGATTGTTGAAGCCCATCCCCACCCTGTTGAACGAATCAACGCACTCGGCCAAGGGTATGCAGACTACGCAGCCGCACATACCGATGCATTTCGTTTAATGTTTGAATTAGACCAACCGAGCGAGCCTAGCAACCATCTTACGCTAATGGGGAATCGCGCTTTCGACACACTGCGAAACTCAGTAAGAGACGCTGTACAACAAGGTTATTTAAAAGGCGAACCAGAAAAACTAGCTCATTTATTTTGGGCGACAATACATGGCATCGTCGTACTAGACCTAACGAACAAACTCACTTACGGAATCGACAAGCATGCCTTGCTCGAATCTTTCTTTGAAGGCGAGTTCACTTCAGCGAGAAACACTCCCGAAGACAGCAAATGAGCTCTCACACTAACGATCTCGATACTACAGGTCCGGGCGTAAGAAAGGCTTCACCCAAGGTTTGTTCTGCTCAATCTCTTCGAGGGTTAGACCAGTTAACTCATATGGCAACACCAACCAGTCTTGCGTTTTATGGAGAAAGTAGTCTGGCTTCCGGCCAGTCTCAGATAAGCCCTCTTTGAAATATGGCATCGCAATACGTGTATCTTCAGGCATGTTGCGTTTAGCTTTACTTGATAAACGCTGAATGACCGCATCGATATGGCGCCCAGTGCTGAACACATCATCGACAATCAACAGTTTGTCGTCGTAATTCATATTCTCAAGCAGATATTGAATACCATGAACACGAATACCCTGATTGCCCTCTAACTCTTCAAAGTATTGTTCCATGCCGCGGTATGAGGTTCGAATAGCGATATGATCTGTTTCTACCCCCAGCGTTTGTAGACACTCTTGCACATAAATACCTACTGTCGACCCGCCACGCCAAATACCGACAATAAAGTCTGGACGAAAACCACTTTCATATATTTTGACCGCCAAACGATAGCTATCTTCCACCAACGACTGCTCTTCGACATATCGTTTTTTCGCTTGCTTCTGCTGTTCTAGCCCGGCCATTTTACCCATCCTATTTATACTCGATATACGATACTCAGCTTGCAAAATGTTTTTGAAAAAGTAAATAATCAAGCCACTTATATTGAGCATACTGGGATTCAATCGGTGACTCTTAAAACCTACATTAGCGCACAACAATTACTAGAAGATTCGTTCCGTTTAGGCACGCAAATTCTAGACTCAGGCTTCAAACCAAGCATTATTATTGCACTATGGCGAGGCGGAACACCGATTGGGACAGCAGTACAAGAGCTGCTTGAGTATCACGGAATTGAAACAGATCATATCGCCATTCGAACCTCTTCCTACGCAGCTGCCATTGATGGTCGCTCAAATGAGATTCGCATTCACGGCATGAGCTATCTCATCAAACACGTGAAACATACGGACCGCTTATTAATCGTCGATGACGTATTTGATACAGGGCATACCATTAAAGCGGTAATTGAACATCTTGAAACTCACGCCAGAAGAAATACGCCGCAAGAAATAAAAGTGGCCGTACCGTATTACAAGCCTACACGTAATCAAACTGATATTGTGCCAGATTACTTTTTACATGAAACCGAAGAATGGCTTAAATATCCGCACTCGCTTGAAGGTTTGAGTCATGAAGAAATAGCCGAAAACAGGCCAGAGCTATACGAGATCATTAAGCCTCACCTCAAAAAGTAATTCACTCATCTAGCTCAAAGGCATAATTGACCTGATCACTGCTGAAACCGCGACTATATAAGTAGCGTTGCTGCTTCGCTTTTTGCTTTAAGTCAAAGGCGCGATCCCAATCACCAAACTTACGCTGTCGCGTATGCTTGGCGAGTTCAAACCAATCTGTATCATCACGTTCAAACGCAAGCATCACCGCTTCAGAATCGACTTTTTGCACTGCGAGCTCTTGCCTCACCCGCGCCGCACCGTAGCCCTTCATAACACGTGATCGCAGCAACATATCCGCATAACGTTGCTCACATAAGTAGCCTGCTTCGATCATTTGCTCGATCACATCATCAACGAGGACTTGTTCGTCCTCATCTAAATTCCGTAAGAGCTTATCTCTCAACTCGTGAATTGCATATTCACGCCTCGCTAACAAATCAACGGCTTTGTTTTTTAGTTTTTGCAGCAGCTCAGCTTGCTCACTCATACACACTCATCACACTTTATGCATCACCTAACAACAAGCGTCGAATAAACACTTCTTTGCTAGCAATTTCAAGGTTAAACTACTCCGACTACTTTTTGCTCAACAAGAACAAAAATATCATCTAACAACAAAGACTACCGTGGCAGGCAACTGCTACGTTCCAAGAATACAGGCACGACATGGCTAATTTCTTATCCAAGCTTTTTAAACCAAAATGGCAAAACAAATCTGCCGAAGTTCGATTAGAAGCTCTGCAGCAACTTGATCCACATAACAATGAGCAACGTGAGATTATCGAATCTCTGCTCTTAAATGATGAAAACCCTTCTGTAAGACAAGCAGCACTGAGTAAAACAAGCGATCCAGCGCGCGTTATTGTACTCTACGCGAAGTTAAACAATGCGGACAAACCCGCTGCGGTTGAACATTTAACAAAGCTCAGTGAATCTTTAGGCCTTAGCCTATTTGACCTCATCGAAGACAAAACCTTTTTGGCGCAAATTATAATCGCCACTGAATCTCCAGATGAATTCCTAAATAGCCTTGCACGCATTCAAGATGAGGAGGCGCTCATCCTCATCGCACAACAAGCGAAGCTAAGTCGACTAAGACAAGCTGCCACCGAGCTAATCGAATCTGAAGAATGCCTTGATAAAGTTATTGAAACAGCGCGATCAAAAGACAAAAAAGTCTTTCAAATTGCAAAGAGTAAATTAAGCCATATTCGTGAACACAAAAAACAAGTCGAACAACAAAAGCTTCAACTCTCTGGTTTACTCGCGAATCTCAAAGAACTCGCAAACACAGACGACACTAACCTCTACTCCGCAAAGTTAGACAGTTTGAAACAACGCTGTAACGCGCTTATTGAAGTCGCAAGCAATGATCAGGTTAGTAGTTACCAATCACTGGTTATCGACTGCGAAAAACGCCTGCAAGCAATTCAAGTTGAAGAGGCAAAAATTGCCTCTGTTAGCGCAGAAACAAAGCAACCAGAAGATCAAGAAAGCCCCTCCTCCGACATCAGCTTGGAGCAGCAAGATTCAGAACTTATCGCAACAATTAACACCTTGGAAGATACATTGAGTCAGTTATCTGAGAGAGCCGCAGCTCCTCAGGATACCTCAGCGATCGATGCCATTATCAAAACGCAAGAAACGCGCTGGATTGAAAGCGCCAAAGAAGAAGCTGTCGATAAAGAAACTGAAAAGTCTTACAAACAAAAAATGTCGGCGCTTCGACAATACTTGAGCGCCTTGCAAAAATTATCGCAACAACAAGCGCGCATTGAATCGCTGACACAGCAGTCATCATACGAGGCATATAAAGAACTTAAGAGCATTCTCGACAAAGTAAGCTGGCCCGACAATTTCGCCCTCCCCGCACTACTGATCACGGCGTCAGAGGTGATGGCAAAATCTGAAGAGCACGAGCAAGCAAAAGAGCAAGAACAATCGAAGATTGAAGCTGAGCTAAACCAATCGCTCACCGCACTCGACAAGCTTCTTGACGAAAAGCAGCTCAACGCATCCAAACAAAAGATTCAACAAGTACGAAAACTGCATAAAAAGCTGACTAAGAAAAGACAAAATCACTACACATCTGCCCTAAAACTACGCAGTGATCAACTGAATGAATTGAGAGATTGGCAAGGCTTTGCTGCATCGCCAGAGCAAGAAAGATTATGTGAATCGATGGAAGCTCTGATTGATAAGCATATAGATCCTCAAGAAAAGTCAGCCCAAATAAAGCAACTTCAAGAACGCTGGAAAAGTCTTGGCGGCGCGCAAGACCCTGCCCTATGGCAACGCTTTTCAAATGCGGCTGAGGCAGCATTTGCACCATGCGCTGAATATTATTCTGAGCAAGGCGAGCTGAAAAAAGCCAATCTCGAAAAACGTAAAAAGCTTGCCGCTGAACTTGCTGAATTTGTCGAGCAAATCAACTGGGAAACAGTGGATTGGAAAGCAGTAGAAAAAATAAATCGTCAAGCTCGCAACGAATGGCGCGAAGCTCATCCAGTTGATCGCAGACACGGGCGTGACTTGCAAGAGCAATTCAATCAAACGCTAGCAAAATTGAGCGATAAAATTGACGCTGAACGAGGGCAAAACTTAGCAATCAAACAAGATATCGTATCTCGTGCTCAGGTTTTTGCAGAAAGCGAAGAGCTCTCAACAGCCATGCAAGGCGCCAAAGACCTTCAAAGCGAATGGCAAAAAGTGGGTATTACCGAACACAAGAAAGACAGGGTTCTCTGGAAAGAATTCCGCGCTGCTTGCGACAAAATTTTTGCCCAACGAGATGCTCAACGTAATAAAGCAAAACAGGAAAATGACGAGAAGCTAGCTCAGACCGAAGAGATCGTAAACGAAGCTGAACAAACAGTGAAGCAAACGTTCTCTTCAGTAAAAGACGCCGAGACAAGCCTAGCAAGTTTGCGCTCCAATCTAAAACAAGTGACTAACGTTAATGGGAAAAAACGAACAGAGCTTCTTGATCGCTACAACGCTTGTATTGAAGCTTTGAAGCATCAAATTAAACAGTTGGATTTCGAACGCATTCTGGCTCAATGGAACGAAGCACAACGTAAAGCCGACATTCTCGCGATTGCCGCCGAAAATAAAGAGGAAATCGATGCAAACTTTGCGAGTACCGTTGAATTAAGTAAGCGCCTAGAAGAACGTTTCCAAGCGCGGGCCAAAGCATCAAAAGCGCAAAAACTGACTATCAGCGATGACGATCTCGCACAAGAGTTATGTATTCGTTGTGAGATTGCTGCGGGGCTTGAATCTCCGGCGTCAGCGCAAGAGCGACGTATGCAACTGCAAGTGACTCGTCTGTCAGAAGGTTTGAGTGGCGCAGCCAGCTTATCGAGAGAAGAACAGTTAGAACAATTGCTCATTGCATGGTTTGCTGAAAATGTATTCGATACAAAAACGCGTGAGATCTATACAAATCGTATTGATGCTTGTATCAAACAAGTATTTGGCGCAGCGCAGTTAGCGAGCCAAAAGCTAGCAAGCGAAACCGCTGAACCCGCATAAATATCAAAAACTAGTGCTTTGCTGAGGCGATGTAAGCAATTGCCTCAGCAACAGCCTTTTCAATTTTTGCCGCGATTTCCATCCTTTCTACATCGCTCGTGTAAAACGCCCGATCCACGCTATGTTTGATGTATTTGGCGGGCACTTTATTCAAAGCAAGACACGCAATATCACTCAATTGCGCTTCGCTAAACGTATGCTTTTTAAGCTGTTTAGACATTTCATCTACCACCAAGCGCTCATGGTAATTAAAAATACTGTCTAGTACCGACATAAGTTGATTCCCTCTTAAGCATCCAATTAGTCATCCAACAGAATGATAAATTAAGTAATAAGTGTGCAGCTTACAAACTGTGTCACCACAAAGTGTGATCGAGACACAGTTACTCATAAACTTTGGCAAGGTTAGTGGCAGGGCTAAGAGTGATAACATACAATCTTTCAGACCAACGAGTGAAAAGAGTAAAGCAATGAAACTTACCCACGTATTGGTCGCCGTCATCGCAATGATGTCGTTCGGCTTGACCCACGCGGCACAGCAAAGCCTTGAAGAACTGCTAGCACAAGCAGAACAGGCACCAGAATTAGTTCCAGAAAAATCACAGCGTGAAGCAAGTGTTCATATCGCACGCTCTCTCCTTCTAAGCCACTATCGTAAACAAGATATCGATCGCGAATTGTCGAAACGTGTCTTTGAGCACTACTTAGATTCTCTTGATGGACAGCGCCTGTACTTCCTTCAATCAGATATCAAAGAATTTGAACCTTACCGCAACCGTCTCCATGGTGCATTGAAAACTGGCCAACTAGAACCAGGATTCAAGATTTTTAATCGCTATCAAGAGCGCGTTATTCAGCGTCTCGTTTATAAAATTTCTCTTCTAGAGAATGACTTAAAAGACATGCGTTTCGATGATGACGAATTCATTCTGTCTGATCGCTCTGAGCAAGCGTGGCCAACAACAGAAGCTGAACTAGAAGATATTTGGCGTCGACGCGTTAAAAGTGGTGCACTCTCTTTAAAATTGTCTGGCGAGTCACTTGAAGAAGCTGCGGACACTTTGCGTACCCGCTACCAGTCGCAACTAAAGCGTGCGCTTCAGATTCGTAACGAAGACGCTTTCCAAGCCTACATGAATGCGTTTACAACGCTTTATGATCCACATACGACTTACTTCTCACCTCGCTCTTCAGAAAACTTTAACATCAACATGAGTTTGTCGCTTGAAGGAATCGGCGCGGTTCTACAAGCCGACAATGAGTTTACAAAAGTTGTTCGCTTGATTGCAGGTGGTCCTGCGCAACAACAAGGCCAGCTTGGCCCTGCTGACCGAATTGTCGGCGTTGCTCAAGGCGACGAGAAAATGGTTAACGTTGTAGGTTGGAGATTAGACGAAGTTGTACAATTGATTCGTGGTCCAAAAAAATCAACGGTGCGCCTCGAAGTTATTCCATCCGAAGCAAAAGTCGACACAGACACGCGCGTGATCGCGATTGTTCGTGACAAAGTAAAACTTGAAGATCAAGCAGCGAAAAGTTCTGTCATCGAGACTGAACGCGACGGTCAAACTAAGCGCGTTGGTGTTATCGAGATTCCAACCTTCTATGCTGACTTCCAAGCCATGCAAAACGGCGATCCAAACTACAAGAGCACAACACGCGACACATTGCTTTTGTTGAATGAAATGCGTGCCGAAAAAGAACTAGATGGTCTGGTCATTGATCTACGCGGCAATGGCGGTGGCTCATTAGACGAAGCAAACAAGCTTACCGGCCTGTTCATTGATGAAGGCCCTACCGTTCAAATCCGTAGCGCGAACAACCGCGTCGAAGTGCTAACTGACCCAGATCCAAAGCTAGTATATGACGGCCCTTTACTCGTTCTCGTTGACCGTTTGAGTGCTTCTGCATCAGAAATCTTTGCAGGCGCCATTCAGGACTACGATCGCGGTATCGTGATGGGCTCTCAAACCTTTGGTAAAGGTACCGTTCAATCTGTTCGTCCTTTAAACCACGGCCAGCTTAAAATCACTCAAGCTAAGTTTTATCGCATCTCCGGTGCCAGCACACAGCACAAAGGCGTTGTACCAGACATTCTGATCCCTGATACGGTCGATACGACTAAAGTAGGTGAAAATTCTCTTGAAAACGCTCTTCCTTGGGATGCTATTGCAGCGGCCGATTTTAAACAACTCGCTAGCAACGACGGTGTTGAAACAGTATTGAATCAACGCCATGAAGAGCGCTTTGCGAAAAACGAAGAATACCAAGTCTTACTTGAAGAGATTGCATTGCTCGATAAGCAACGCACAAAAGATCGCGTATCTCTCAATAAAGAAGTTCGCCAAAAAGAAATCAAGACAGCTGAAAAAGAGCAACTCGACCTAGAAAACAAGCGTCGTAGCTTTGAAGGCAAAGAACCATATGCTGATTTCAAGGCTTGGGAAGATGACGTCGAAGCTCAGGCAAGCAAGACACAGAGCGACGAACTCGAAGTAGACTTTATCGTTGACGAGAGCGTCGAGGTATTGCTTGATTTCATTGAAGCAACTGCAAAAGCTTCGATCGCAAAAGCCTCATAGTCAGCAGTAATGACCAGCGACGATAAGCCTTCCTCAAGACACTTGCCCGACGAAAAGGTCGGGCAAGACATTGATTCAAAACCTACAGATCTTGATGCATCACCAGAAAGCCAAAATCAAGATACGCCCTCTAGCTCAGAAAAACCCTCAAACAAATCAAATGATCAACATACACCAGTTGAGCCATGGGTTAGTGAAGAAACCATTGCAGGGCTATTTGATCGTGTTGGATCTGCTGCTGGCCAGGCTTTTAGGATAGCTAAACGCACAACAGATACCTCCTACAAAGTCGGTAAGGCACTCATTCAATCTCAAGATCAGTTGAAGTTGATGGTAGCCGCAGGTGAGAGTTTAAAAGATCTACGAGAAGTTGCCGGGCTTACAATCAACGAATTAAACGAAGCACTTCAGCTCAAAGACAAATCGCTTATTGAAGCAGTTGAAAATGGCACTGCTACCCTATCGTTCGAATTAATTTTACGTTTAAGCTCGTTGCTGGCTCGTAACGACCCAATTCCTTTTATATTGAAGTACAGCCGAACGTATTCACCTGAGACTTGGCGACTACTGCATGATTGGGGTGCAGGGAGGCTTCCTCTGCAATATCAGCGTGAGCGTGAATTCATTAACATACTGCGCTCCAAAGATAGTGCACGCGAATTGAGCGACGAAGGGTTTGCCCACGTACTCGCCTATACACGAGAAGCATTTAATATGGCCTTGCACTTCGTAGAAGAGCAAGAGAAAAAGTCCTAAGTCTGTGCCCCAACACCAGTGTATTCACTACTCTCTCAACACTACGTTCTCATTGAATGATTCAATCTGATTTAACAAACGGCCCTGTCGGCCCGCACCTGCGCAAGATGACGATACCCATGATTTGGGGCATTTTATCGATCATGTCGATGAACATCGTCGACACATGGTATGTCGCACAACTGGGTACCGAACCCCTTGCCGCAATGGGATTCACCATCCCTGTTGTCTCAATATTGTTGAGCCTCGCATTCGGCATTGGCATCGGTAGCTCATCGTTGATATCTCGTGCAATTGGTGCAGGTGATACGACGCGCGTTCGTCTTTATGCCACGCAATCACTTTTCATAGGTCTGAGCGTGGCGCTGAGTTTCGCGATTATCGGTTATCACAATATTGATACAATTTTTATCGCCTTAGGTGCGCCAGACACCCTACTGCCGTTAATCCATGAGTTTATGGACATCTGGTTCTTAGGCAGTTTTATCGTCGTTATTCCCATGGTTGGAAATTCTGCACTGCGCGCGGCTGGCAACACCTTTATTCCAAGTGTGATTATGATCGTCGTCGCCATTGTGAACATCATTCTCGACCCGATACTGATCTTTGGTTATTTCGGACTTCCCGCTTTAGGCTTGCAAGGCGCGGCCATTGCGACCGTCATCTCCTATTCTTTTGCCTTAATCATTGGCCTGTATTTATTGGCTATTAAATTACGCTTTCTAAGCCTCAAGGATTGTCGCGGCAGAATTATCGAAAGTTGGAAAGCGATTCTTCATCTTGCTATTCCCGCGATTGGCACCAATCTTATCGCACCGCTCTCCGTGGCATTCTCAACGTGGCTGGTTGCAGGATATAGCGCAAGCGCAGTCGCAGGTTTTGGCGTTGCTTCTCGGATTGAATCATTGTGCCTGGTTGTCATCATGGCGATTTCTTCAATTATGGGTCCATTTGTAGGGCAAAACTGGGGAGCGAAACGTAAAGAACGTGTTGCAGAAGCACTCAGGCTCAGCCAATCATTTAGCCTTCTCTTTTGTATTGGTATCACCATTATTTTGATGATGTTCAGTCATGAGCTATCAATGTTCTTTACTGACGACGCGGCTGTTATTTCATCATCAGCGCATTATTTAGAATTGGTACCCTGGTCGTACTTTTTCCTTGCAGTGATTATGATCACTTCTTCAACATATAATGGCATGGGTAAGCCAACTCCATCTTTGCTCATGTCCTTTATGCGATTGATTGGCTTGTTCGTACCACTCGCCTTTGTTGGGCAGTACTTTTATGATTTAGATGGCATCTATATTGCTGCCGCACTCTCAAACTTTATTGTTGGATTGGGCGCCATCATCGGGACACGCTCCCTTATGCGCGCCTAATAAGCTAAGGAAACTAACCGTGCCGAAGAAATTAAACTCCCTCTCAGATCTTGGTGGATTGGTTTACTCCACTGAGCACGGCAAAACCTGCCCAAATTGCGAGCAAGCAATCTCAGCTTGTGCCTGCAGTAAGGACGAGATTCCTGAAGGAGATGGCATCGTACGGGTTCGATACGAACGCAAAGGCCGCGGCGGAAAAGGCGTTACGCTCGTTGATGGCATTCTCGAACCAAGTGATAAATTGAAGTCGCTTGCGAAGGAATTGAAAAAGAAATGTGGCGTTGGTGGAGCAGTAAAAGAATACACTATCGAAATTCAAGGAGACCAGCGCGATATCTTGGTCAAGCTCTTGGAAGATAAGGGCTATACTGTAATACGCTCGGGCGGATAACTCGACTAAAGGGAACGAGTATGGAATTAGTCATAGGAAACAAAAACTACTCTTCTTGGTCTTTACGGCCATGGTTACTACTTTCCTACTTCAATATTCCTTTTGAAGAAACACGCATACCGCTCGCACAAGCTAGAACGCATGAGTTACTCGCAGAGTATTCTCCGTCCTTCAAAGTGCCTGTTCTTATCGATAGTGATTTGATTGTTTGGGAGTCCATGGCGATTTGCGAATATATCAACGAAACCTATTTGAATGGGCAGGCCTACCCCGCCTCGATAAAAGACCGTGCCTTAGCGCGAGCTTATTGCTCAGAAATGCATGCTGGATTCTCAGCATTAAGAACTGAATTACCCATGAATATCAGAGCCATGCGTCGCGTTAAGATTAGTGACAAATGCGAGCATGATATCCACCGTATCGACGGCATGTGGCAAGACGCCCTTAATCGTCATGATGGCGACTTTCTGTTTGGAAACTTCAGTATTGTTGACTGCATGTTTGCACCAGTCGCGACACGCTTCGCCACTTACAACATTGAAGTTTCTGACACCAGCCTCGCGTATATGGATGCCCTGCTATCCTTACCTGCCATGCAGGCATGGAGCGCATCAGCAACAAACGAACAAGAGGTTATTGCCGCGTCAGAAGTCGGAAGCTCCCGCGCCTAAATCGGCTAACATTCGACCCAAGACGCAGCTAAACCGCCCAACGATGTCTCTTTATACTTGTCCGACATTGCTAAACCGGTTTCGTGCATCGCACTGATACAGCGATCCAACGACATAATATGCTCGCCTTCAGCATTGCGAGCGAGATCTGATGCGAGCCATGCTTTCACCGCTCCAAAAGCATTTCTTTCTATGCAAGGCACTTGCACCAAGCCTTGAATCGGATCGCACGTCATTCCCAAATGGTGCTCTAAAGCGATTTCTGCCGCATGCTCTACTTGCTCAGGCGTTCCACCCTTTAGAGCACAAGCTCCTGCAGCAGCCATTGCCGATGCAGCCCCCACCTCACCTTGGCAGCCAACCTCTGCACCAGAGATAGAACTATTATGTTTGATCAATCCGCCAATCGCTGCCGCACTCAACAAGAATGTCAGGATCTGAGCATCACTCAAGCCATGCTCAAAATAGTGATTATCCATATAATACAACACCGCTGGCACAACGCCCGCCGCACCATTCGTCGGCGCTGTCACGATCAACTCTCCTGCCGCATTTTGTTCATTGACGGCAATCGCGTAAACACTCAGCCATTCATGACACTCTATATTTACAGGGCTTTTCACGAGTTTTTGAAAAAGTGTCGCGGCTCGTCGTTGTACTCTTAAAACTCCGGGAAGCTCACCTTCTGCTTGTAGTCCCTTTTCAACACAGCTCTGCATTACCCGCCATGTTGTTAAAACATGTTCTGAAAACGTCGCCTCTTCTTGAAAGCACAGTTCATTTTTCAGTTTCATCTCAGCAATGCTTAAAGCCGAATCTCCACTCATGCTTAGCATTTCTTGCGCGTTGCAAAATGGGAAAGGGATATCGACCTGACTTAAGCTCAACACATGCTGATCAAGCTCTTGTTCAACAACAGTAAAGCCCCCGCCAATTGATGCATATGACTGTTCTAGCAACACCTCATCATCAACCACTAATTCAAAGCTAAGAAAGTTAGGATGCGGCAAATCAGATCGATCGGTATTCCATATAAGATGAACGGCAGGATCATAATAAATCTCCGTGCCTGATAGCTGTTCTGAAGCCTCTATCTGACACTTTAATACACGAAGATCTACGTCAACCAATTGATGAGGCAAATAACCATTCAAACCCAGTCGAACAGCTTGATCGGTCTCATGCCCTTTGCCAGTAAACGCGAGAGAGCCAAATAAGGTGCAACGAACATAGACCTCCTTAGGTTGCAGATATGGCTTGTGATCAGCTAATACAGTTGAACGAAATGCATGCGCTGCGCTCATTGGCCCCATAGTATGCGAGCTTGATGGCCCAACACCTATTTTGAACATTTCACTGCAAGCGATAAACATCGTGCATTCCGTTGTTGCAATCCAGAAAACAGAATATAGTGGGCAAAAAAATAATCACAAGCTGTCACTTATGTTCAAACTACCAAAATCTTCGAGTGTTAAAATCCGCGGCCAATTCCCTGATGGGCTAAGCATTCAACGCGACGCCAACGGCGTGCCACATATCAACGCAAATAACTTAAACGATGCCACATGGGGGCTCGGATACTGCCACGCTATTGATCGTGGTATGCAGCTCCAATTTATGCGTATTTTAGGGCAAGGTCGTTTATGCGAACTGCTTGATGATACGAATGACAACCTCGAGATTGATATATTCTTTCGCCGCATGAACTGGCAGCAAGGCGCAGAAAAAGAACTCAGTAAATTAAACTCAGAAACACATGAATGGCTACTAGCATTATGTGATGGCATTAATGCTGGTTTGAAGCATCGAACATCAGGACTCATGCGCCTATTAATTGGAAAACATGAGCCTTGGACACCAAGCGACATTATGCTGACCTTCCGCATGACGAGCTATCTGACCCTCGCCCAAACTCAAGCTGAATCCGAAAGGCTTTTTATCGAACTCATTCAAAATGGAGTGAGTGATGAAAAACTGAAAAGCTTATTCCCAATCCATGACCAACATATCGATCGCGCCTTAATAGAGAAACTCAAGTTAGGTGATCGTCATCTACCTTTAGAGCTACTATGGCAGAGCGCTGCGCCGAGAATGATGGCATCGAATAATTGGGTGGTTAGCCCGAAAAGAACTGCATCGGGTGCGGCATTAATGGCAAACGACCCGCATCTAGAAGTGAATCGGCTACCCAATGTATGGTATGAGGCCGCTATAAATTACCAAGGGCAATCAACGATCGGCTATGGCATGCCAGGCTTACCTGGCCTTCTGATCGGGAGAAATAAAACACTGTCTTGGGGCGCAACCTATACCTTCGCAGATACCGTCGACAGCTGGATCGAAGACTGCAAAGAGGGGCAATACCGTGTTGAAGATGAGTGGTTTAAGTTCTCCCAGCGAGAGGAGCTAATTACTCGTAAAAAACACGCAGACCACCGCGAGACCTTCTACGAAAACCATCATGGTGTTCTTGATGGATTGCCCACCGAAACAGGGTATTACCTTGCAACGCATTGGGCGCCGGCTGAATCTGGCGCCACCACGCTAAATGCAGCATTCGCATTAAATAGCGTGAGCACCGTAGCCGAAGCACAAATACACTTGGGCGCGATTGAAAGTGCATGGAACTGGGTGATCGCAGATAGCCATGGCGACATTGGATATCAAATGTCAGGTCTGTGCCCTATCCGTGAAAATAACTGGAATGGTTTTGTACCTGGTTTAGGCTGGGACAAAAGCTACGACTGGAAAGGTTTTCATCCGATTAAAGATCTACCCAGAAGCTTTAATCCTGAATGCGGCTATTTTGTCACAGCAAATCAAGACTTGAATGACTTTGGCAGGACCTCCCCCATCAATATGCCAATGGCGGATCATCGCGCACGTCGTATTAACGACCTACTCTCGCAAAACGCAGAACAAGACTTATTAAGCACGCAAGCAATTCAGATGGATGTCTTCTCGCTTCAAGCGAAGGAGTTTATGGATGTACTCAAGCCAGTATTAGAGGAGAATTTTTCAGATCAGCCGCTCGCACAAAGCTTGCTGAATTGGGATCTCTGCTACGACAAAGACTCGATTGCGGCAAACCTATTTGAATGTTTCTACACCGAGCTTCGCCACCTTGTATTTCAAGACGAACAAATTAGCCCAGAACTCACCAAACACTTACGCGAACAAACCTGTTTATTTATCGACTTTTATCAAAACTTTGATCGCTGCTTACTTGAGCCAAGTTCAGTGTGGTATCAAGACAACAACCAAGCAGAATGTTTTAAACAGGCGTTTTTGAACGTGTGCACGCACTTTGAAGAACGAACGTGGGGTCAAACCAACACCTTCCAATTCACAAACATTTTGCTGCAAGGCAAGCTGCCTCTATTCTTTGCTCTAGACAGTAAACCTGTTTCAATGATCGGTGGACGAGCAACACCACATCAAGGCCAGCTTTATGAAGCTGCTGGCCGCAAAACGAGTTTCGCCGCATCAGTGCGCATCGCGGCAGACATGAGTGAACAAATACTTCATACCCGCACAGCAGGTGGCGTTTCTGATAATCCATTCTCTCCATGGTATATGTCAGAAATTCAGGGTTGGCTTGATGGCACCTTTAAAACACTAGAGCCATAAACAAAAAAGCACGCCTAGGGCGTGCTTTTTATTTCGACATTAAACCGATCTAGCCGTAAGCCAGACTCAACTTCTTATCATAGAAGTGGGAACAATACTGGCTCAATTTGTCCTGCAAGGTTCACTGAACCTTCTGGTGTTGGGTGAATGTCATCACTCTCAACTTGGCTCGCTGGAACAGTGCCTCGTGGATCAACGAACTGGCAGCTCGCTACAGAATCACTCTGACAAGCGCTACGAAGCTTATTGTTACCAATGTTCAAAGCTTTCGTTAAGTTCGCATTGCCACGTGGAAGCTCGTAGTAACCCAACCAAACAACGTTAGCAACACCATCTGCATCCATCTGATTCAACAAGTTCACTGCGTTAATACGCTGATCTTCAATCAAGTTTCTGCATGAACGAGAAGGATTCCAACGATACCATTGCGTGCGGCATCCGTAAGGGTCAAAAAGTGTAGCAGGGATCAAGATGTCGTTACCGCCGCCATCCATAAGAATGGTATTGATATCACCATTGAAGCTGTTTGCAGCGGCATATTGCTCATACACAGATGGCGCCAAGCTACCACCTTGTAATTCAGCACCTGACTGCGTGTAGTCACGAAATTGTGTGCCGGCATTAGCTTCTAGCGTTTCTTGAATTACACCATTCAAATCGAAAATAGAGTCACCTAAAGTCACCACGTCATTTCGACCATTTACTTGCTCTTCATATGGGCTACCCGTACAACCCACAACACTTAATACAACAGCAGTTGCTGCCGTTGCTTTTACTACATTAGATACAACTTTTTTTAGATTTATCATTGTTCTCTCCAAGCTTTTTATTATGTCGCCATACTCGCATATGGCGCGCAACATACTAATAAACTAAGAAATTTAGACCTAACAATTAGAGGTCAAAATATGAACATGACAGGCCAAATCATGAACAATGTCGGCCAGTACTAGTAAGGTAAATTCGTAATAAAAAACACATTGACGGAAAATAAGCGGCTACGAAACGTAGACGGTTAATAACGAATTAAGCTAGGAAGACGATCTTAGGTTTAACTTAAAGATGAAACAAAAAAGCACGCCGAGGCGTGCTTTTCTACAACGAATCTACACGACGTTGCACCGTGTAGATTGGCACTAATGCTTATAGCTTAGTGCTGAATACTGGCCAGATTTGGCCTGCAAGGTTTACAGAACCTGCTGGAGTTGGGTGAATGTTATCACTTTCAACTTGGCTTGCTGGAACAGTGCCACGCGTATCGATGAACGAGCAGCTTGCAGTTGTTGCGGTTTCACATGCGTAGTTCAACCAATCGCCACCTGTATTCAAGATAGAGTTAAGGTTGCTATTGCCACGTGGAAGGTTGTAGTAACCCAACCAAACGATGTCCTGAACACCATCAGCGTCCATTTCATTCATTAGGTCTATGCCAAGAAGAACAGTATCCTCCAACAAGTTGTAGCAAGCACTTGATGGTCTCCAGCGGTACCACTGAGTACGACATCCGTATGGGTCAAGAAGTGTTGCAGGAATCAAGATGTCGTTACCGCCACCATCAGCCAACACAACGTTGATGTTCGGATTTGTTGCACGTGCATCACGATATTGATTTGTTACTGAAGTTGCGATCAGGCCGCCAGTGATTTCAGCACCTGATTGCGTGTAATCACGGAACTCTTGACCCATGTTTGCTTCAAGAGTCTCTTGAATCACACCATTTAAGTCAAAGATCGAGTCACCCACACTGATTACGTCGTTACGTCCACCACGGTCTGATACATCCTCATCATAGGGATTACCAACACAACCTACTACAGTGAAAGCTACGGCAGCGACAGTTGCTGCTTTAGCAAGCTTGTTTATTACTGATTTAAGATAAGTCATTGTTCTCTCCAACCTTCCTTATTTTTAGATTTAAAGTGGAGCGAAGATCCTACTTAACAAAAATTCACAGTTGGAGTCAGTTCACGAACAAAGTTCAACCATCTGTTCGCTTTTTATGCAAACCTATCAATAATGGCCATGTTTACATTATTAATGCGAAGCTCATCACAAAATCATTTGCAGGTTAGTTGATCCGTTAAGTCAGATCAAAAAATTCGTTAGATATAAACCAAAAAACACGCTTTCGCGTGTTCTTTAAAGAGGGCAGGATAAATTAATTCATGCCATACACTCTAGGGCGGTCAAAACGCATCATTCCAATGGTTTCTTCTTGCTTAAGCGAATAAGCGGTACGGTCATCAAAATGCGTAAGACGCAAAATATCTAACTCGGTTTCTAAATCTTCTCCGGTATAACTCTCAAGAAGTGCGGTTCTCGCCTCCATATAGGCATAGCCTTTCGTCCACTGCTCATCACGACGTTGATCTTCTTCTTCCAACTGCGCAATTCGTTCCTCAGGAAAGCCAAGCTGCAAGCGCATTTGATTGATCGTCTCTTGACGCGCCTCAGGGTCCATTCCTGCTAGTTCTTGTTGAACAGCATCCATTCTGAAAATAAGTTGCGTTGTCACACTCGCCGTACCCATCATTAAGCCTGCGGGCGTGTCACCATAATTTTCTTCCATGGCTGATTGAACCAAATAAATTCGCTCTTCCATTGGCACATTTGGATCGGTGCTTAATTCATTCAATACTACTTTTACATTGCGCTCTCTCTGCTCTTCTTGCGCAACCTGTTCGTTCCAAATTTTACGCGCGTCAGACTCGCCAAAAATTTCAATCCGCTTATTCCAAATGGTGTTGTCTTTGGCCACCGCGTTGAGCGCTTCAAGGTCGAGGTAGCTATCAACAAGCCAATCTTCGTAATCGCCCATTTTGTCGACCGCAGCAATAATTTGATCGGCAAGTTCAGGAAACGCCGCTCGCACGATCTGTTCGAACATCATGCGCCCCTGCCCTGGAAAATCTTGCTCTAAGCTGATCAGCAAATCCCGCAATCGTACTTGAACGACAATGTCCTCAATATTGTTCGCGAACTCCTCACGCATGCGTTTGCTGAGTTCGATAACCAGTTCATCGGCCTCTGGCATCTCACGTTTTTTAAGGTGGTCTGGAAGTGCTCTGACGTTTTCAGTCTGTTTTGCTTGCATGTCTTGCAAACGTTCTTCAGTACTCGCGACCGGAACCTCAGGTGCGGTTGATGTATTGTTGCTCGTTGAATAAATTACCAAGCCTGCAACCAGTGCAAGAGAGACGGCAGAGAGTATTATTTTTGTTTTCATGGGATTTCCCTGTTGCTAGTTTTTTTAACGTGTCGTATTTAATCACTCTCTTTTTAGCTTAAACCGTAAATACTTCACATAGCCAGCGATTGGAATCTCATACGCCTTACACAAAAAAGCACGCTTAAGCGTGCCTTTCCAAATAAAACCATCGATTTCGAAAGTTAATCAGACCTTCCTTAAATAACTTTCCGATTTACGCGTCTCATTAGCTCTTCAGCACTTTCTTTACGTTCGGAATATCGATCCACCAAGTAATCAGCTCGGTCACGCGTAAGTAGCGTAAAACGCACTAGCTCTTCGCATACATCTACAATGCGGTCATAAAAGCCTGAAGGTTTCATGCGGTTAGTCTCATCAAATTCTAACCATGCTTTAGCAACCGAAGACTGGTTTGGAATCGTGATCATGCGCATCCAACGACCTAACACACGCAGTTGATTCACAACGTTGAAAGATTGCGAACCACCCTCAACCTGCATGACCGCAAGCGTTTTACCTTGCGTAGGACGCACTGCACCAAGAGACAATGGCACCCAATCTATTTGCGCTTTCATGATGCCAGTCATCGAACCGTGACGCTCAGGCGAACACCACACCTGCCCTTCAGACCAGGTCATTAGATCGCGTAGTTCTTGCACCTTAGGATGCGAGGCATCTTCATCGTCAGGTAAAGGCAGTCCAGATGGATCGAAAATATGAGTCTCACAGCCCATTTTTTCGAGTATGCGCGCGCTTTCTTCAACCACTAAACGACTGAATGAGCGCTCTCTTAAAGACCCATAAAGAAGCAAAATTTTAGGAGGATGCGTGCTGTGCTCAGCAACCGTTAATTCATCTTGTTGAGGTGCTTTAAAACAATCTTCAACAAGGTTAGGAAGATCAGTTAAATCGATATCGCTCACGGCTAGCCCTATAAATCTTGAAACAGTAAACGATAGATTATAAGACAAGACCTCGACAATAGCGTGATAATCGAAGGCTTAATTTAAAGTGGCGATATGGATTTAGTTACTGACGTTTAGATTTATTCGAAGCACTCTCCATACATTTGAACAACAATTTATAAATGGTTAAGAATAACCAAATTACTAAGATCTTAAGCCTCTCCCCCTCAATAACGTCTGAATTATAAATTTGTTTACTTAGAGAAGGTTTTCATTCTGTGCTACAAAAAACAATCATTAAAATCGAGAATCCGAAGTAGATTAGCCTGACAAGGAATGGGTGACAGATTCTACTTACATACAAACCTATCAAGGCTGGCTATATCTTGCAGTTGTCATCGATCTGTTTTCGCGCAAAGTCATTGATTGGTCGATGAAGGCTTCACCTAAATCTGACTTAGTCATTGATGCATCGTTAATGGCAGTTTCACAATGAAGATCGAAAGATAAAGTGCTCATTCATTCCAGCCAAGGTGCTCAATATACTTCGAAAGACTAGCGAGACTCCTTACTAGATAATAATCTGGAAGTTAGCATGAGTCGCAGAGGAAACTGTCGGAACAATACGTTAGCGGAGAGTTTCTTATCGCTTCTACAAAAAGAGCTCTTTCGGCGCAAGGTCTAAAAAGGAAACGTTGTGAAAGCTGAAATTTTCGATCATGTCGAAGGCGTCTAAAACTCGATACGGAATCATGGCCCGTCTCCTCAGGACTATAAGGAATAGTACTTTAGAAAACTAGAGAACGTTTAGATTTCTAGGACCATACCGTCTGTCTCCTTTTTTGCTTTACCGAACCTAGAGAAAACACCAACCTTATACCCTCAGCACTCCCTCACACCATGTAAATTAAAAACGGTACCAAAGTTTTTTATCCTGTAGTGGATCTGCTTCAGACAAATTTGGATTAGATATCGAGTAAACTTTCCGATTTTTAAGATTTGTGTCCCCAATGATTTGTTCATGATAAGACAAAAAATATTGTTCGAATTTCCCTTTTTCTATTAATTTATGAAGCCCTGTTTCAATGCGCTTCGCCAACTGCGGTTTCTGAGGTGATACAAAGAAGTACGTGGGTAGGGGAATATAAACTGCTATCCCAGATTCAATAGTTAGGTTGGGGTGAAATTTTTTCTGGATATTGTATTCAGAAATAATTTCATTTACTCCTCTTCCTAAAGTAAGAAATCTTTTCTTATCCAGCATATCAAACAATCCGTCATAATTATTTCCTATGACAACTTCGAACCCTGCATTTTCCATTATTTTAGCTGTCGACCATCCCACCCCTGAACCCGTTGGGAATTTCATAAATTGTTGCAATGAATTTGTTTTAGCAATAACTGCTTGGTCGTCTTTGTTTATGAAGAATAATCGATATCCTTGGATTCCTTTTCGTATAGGAATACGAACGACAAGTAGTTTTTCCAACCATTCTTGTTTGGGAGCTTCTGCAACAACATGCAGCAGATCTCCTTTAATCAGTGACAACAACATTCTATCTCTCGTCATTGCAAACTGTGAATGAGCTACTGATGCGGGCTTGTAGTCCCCCGTTGTTTCTTTAAGGATCATTTCTAATAGTTTGTGAGGGTAGTCATATCTACTATCGTTTTCGGACTGCGGTTTATTGACTAAAACCTCTTCAGATTCTGCAGAAAAAACTAAGAATATCCATAAGAAGAGCACTATCACTATTATTTTCATGATTGCTCCTGGAGCTAAACAAATGGTTGAAAAATGTTCATTAAAAATATTATTACAGTCTTTAACAACTTATTCGATCTTTAAAAATACAGATTGCTGCGACAACAAACTGAATTCAGATTTAATTCTGGCCATTAAAAATATATTAACGCTTAGAACCGAACTAAATAAATTGATCACATTGTTGTTAGCAGTGAAACATGGTTTGCTCACACCAACCCTGAAAATCAACCGCAATGAGATAGAAAATAATTACAAAGAAGTGTAAGTAGCAAGTGAAGCTCAGAACTGATTTATCTGGCTTGAATCAGCCTAAGTGAAGGAAGCTAGGAAGAGCCCCAAGTCTAAGGAGCTCTCATGTCCATCGTTAGCGTTGAATGATAACCGCTAACTCACTACCAGTTGGACTAACGAAAGTCGTAGATAACAGATCTTCTTCGACAGAAAAGTCGAGATGAAGTTTATTGAACATTGCTTTGGCATCCTCCAAAGCGTCGCCTTTGTCGGAATAACAAAAGTGAGGGACAGCATCCTTACTTATCGTTTCTGAATTCGGAATTAAGAAGAACATCCTTAACACCTCCTGCAATAAATAAAGTGTGTTGCCAAACTCGGCGACCTGCACGTTACTCTCGAAACACCCACGATGCACGCGCTATATTTTCAGATTTTCAATGATTTGCAAAACCGTTACAACTGACATAATAGTGTAACAATTTGCTAGCTACCAGACTGGTCCATCACACCATAATCTTTCGAATGCTCAAACATTGATTTAACAAAGTCAGGAATTGGACAACTCGTAAAATCTTCAGCGTTAACAAACACATACACTGCTTCGGCAGTAGCTAATACTTGATTCGTTTGCGCATTAACATACTCTGTGTGAAGTGTAAATGAACTATTTCCGATACGACCCACCGACACATTAAGATTTAATACATCATCAAAGCGAGCCGGAGCCTTCCATTCAATTAAAAGCTTAACAATTTGATTCTCGAATCCGCGTGCCACGAGTTCTTGATAGCCCCCGAGTGATGCACGAAGAAACTCCGTTGAGGCGAGGTCTGCATAATCCGCATAGCGGGCATTGAACACGACATTTTGCGCATCGCATTCGTTATAGCGCACACGAATCTTTAGGGTGAATTGAGACATAAGCAAGGCTCAGGATAATTATTTTAGTTAACGCCTTAGACTATCAAATCAAGCTAGCTTTTGCTCTCTTCCAAAGCTTCTAATTGCTTTGCTAAGGCGTCGGCTTCTACGCTGAGTTGCGAGTAAGTTCGAATATCGCCATTGCGCTGCGCCTTCATGGCTTCTTCAAGTTTCGCCAAGTATTGCTTCTTTAACTTTTTAGTGGGGTCTGATTTGAAAAACGAAAGCATAGTTATCTCCTTTTGTATTCTTACGATGGAAATACAATTTGGATTTGAGAATTGAGAGAAAATGTTTTTCAGAGATTTGGAACAGAAAAAAGCCTGAAAGATTCAGACTTTTTAATCGTAATTAAACTACTTTGACGCTAATTTCTTATCTATATCTTCAGCACTACGACGAATCGGAAGTTGTTCCCAAGTTTCACCCCATGCACGATTCACAATGCGTCCACGCTCAGTAGCGGGTCGATCAGCTACTTGCGCTGTCCAACGCTGTACGTTTTTATAGGATTCGACATCTAAGAATTCAGCGGCTTCATACAATTTACCTTGCGCCAATACGCCATACCAAGGCCAGATGGTCATATCTGCAATCGTATATTCGCTGCCGACCATGTATTCGTTATCTGCAAGGTGCTTATCTAACAAATCTAACTGGCGCTTCACCTCCATGGTATAGCGATCAATTGGATACTTATATTTTTCTGGTGCGTAGGCATAGAAGTGCCCAAAACCGCCACCCAAAAACGGACCTGCACCCATTTGCCACATCAACCAACTCATGCACTCAGCGCGCGCTTTAGTCTCTTTTGGCAAGAAGGCATCAAACTTTTCTGCGAGATAAAACAGAATTGCTCCAGATTCAAAGATGCGGACGTCCGCTTCTTTATCGAACAAAGCTGGGATTTTAGAGTTTGGATTAATCGCTACAAACCCACTACCGAATTGATCTCCTTCCATGATGTTGATTGGCCAAGCATCATATTCCGCACCGGTGTGACCTGCTTGAAGTAGTTCTTCAAGCATCATCGTGACCTTCACACCATTCGGTGTGGCGAGCGAATATAGCTGGAAAGGATGGTCACCCGAAGGTAGCTCTTTGTCGTGTGTTGCGCCAGAAGTTGGACGATTAATGTTAGCAAACTTGCCGCCATTTCCTTCTTCGGGAGCCCACACTTTAGGTGGTTCGTATACATCGTGACTCATAAAGGGTCCTTAACTTTGAAATTCGATTTGCTGTCTTTAAGGGTGCATTGTTAGGCTTTTGCACTAGCACGACCAGAAACAGCTTCATACCATCGGTTTAGATTCACTTGCTCTTCGCCGCGGCGTAATTGAACAACACGTGCAAAATCGACCGTGCACATAGCGGTGATGTCGGCAATTGAGTAGCTGTCCCCTGCGACAAATTCTGAGTCTGCTAGGTGCTTATCTAACATATGCATGAATTTGCTCGCACCTTTGTAACACTCTTCACCCCACTCTTTGATCGGCGTCATACGATCTGCGAAGAAACCCGATGTATGCTGAAATGCCATGCCGACCAAATTCATGAAATAGATTTCGCAACGGCGTTGCCACATTTCAATTTCAGCTTGTTCTAAGGGCGTACTGCCCATCAATGGGTTTTCTGGATGCAATGCCTCGAAATAACGACAAATCGCTACTGATTCAGAAATATGCGTGCCATCGTCTAGTTCTAGTACTGGAATTTTGGCAAGCATGTTTTTACCGCGAAATTCCGCTGTTCTGTTCTCGCCTTTTTGCAGGTCTAATTCAACAAACTCGACTTGATCAAGAAGACCTTTTTCAGCCAAGAAAACCCGCACACGACGGGCGTTAGGGGCAATTTTTTGTTCGTAAATCTTCATATTATTCTCTTTGTTCTTTATCAGGAGTCACGACCATTTATGACTCAAGCATTCAGACAATTCGCATGAAAGCGAAGATGGTCTTCGATAAAACTCGCGATGAAATAATAACTATGGTCGTAGCCGTCACGCATATTCAAGATCCACTCACCTTTACTATTTGTGGACAAAGCCTTTTCTAAAGCCGGCGTGCCAAGTTGCTCAGTTAGAAACTGATCGTCGGTACCTTGGTCAACAAGAATCGGTTTGTGACTTTCTACCTCCATCAACAATGCACAAGCATCATGGGCTAGCCATGTAGACTTGTCTTGTCCCAAATAGTTCGAAAATGCTTTTTCGCCCCAGGGACACTGGCTTGGATTCGAAATCGGACTGAAGGCTGAAATAGATTGGTAGTTATCTGGATGGCGCAAACCTATCGTCAACGCGCCATGCCCACCCATTGAGTGACCAGTAATTGAAGCAGCCCCCGTCATTCCTAATTCGCTCTTAAGTAGACTCGGCAACTCGTCCACGATGTAGTCATACATATGATAATGCGTTGCCCAAGGTGCTTGTGTGGAATTGACGTAAAAACCGGCCCCCAAACCAAAGTCATAGACGGCATCTGGATCGTCTGGCACACCATCACCGCGAGGGCTGGTATCAGGCGCTACGAGAATTAAACCTAAGTCTGAAGCGACACGATGCGCGCCAGCCTTTTGCATAAAGTTTTCGTCCGTGCAGGTTAATCCAGATAGAAAATATACAAGAGGAGTCTGCGCTAAAGCCTCTTCATTTTTAAGCGCTTGCGGCGGCACGAACACAGAAAAAATCATGTCGCATTTGTTCACCGCAGAGCGATGTTGATAACGAATAAAACGACCTTCAAAAGAGTTTTGCTGACTAAGCAGTTTTAACTCTGACATCTTCAATTCAGAATCGGCTTCGCTCATTGCAATGTCTCCCTAGCTGGCTTCAGGTTCAAAATGCACCACAGAACGAATACTTTTGCCTTCATGCATTAAGTCGAACGCTTCGTTAATTTCACCCAGTTCCATTTTATGTGTAATGAATTTCTTGAGCGGGATATCCCCAGCAAGATACTTTTCAACATAGTCAGGGAGTTCAGTTCTGCCTTTCACTCCACCAAAAGCCGTACCACGCCATACGCGGCCCGTTACTAACTGGAAAGGCCGTGTATTGATCTCTTGGCCAGCACCTGCCACACCGATTATCACAGACTCGCCCCAACCTTTATGGCAGCACTCAAGCGCCGAACGCATCACATCAACATTCCCAATACATTCAAAGGAATAATCTACGCCACCATCTGTTAGCTCGACGATCACATCTTGAATCGGCTTATCGTAATTCTTTGGATTAATGCAATCTGTTGCGCCCAGCTCTTCCGCAAGATCAAACTTAGATTCATTAATATCAATCGCCAAAATGCGCGAGGCACCAGCTTGTTGCGCACCTATAATTGCTGATAATCCGATACCGCCTAGACCAAAAATCGCAACGGTTGTCCCTTCTTCAACTTTTGCAGTGTTCATCACCGCTCCAATGCCCGTTGTCACGCCACAACCTAACAAGCAGACATCATGCAAAGAGGCCTCTTTATTGACTTTAGCCAGTGAAATCTCAGGGAGTACCGTGTATTCAGAAAAGGTCGACGTACCCATGTAGTGATAGATTTTTTCGCCGTCTTTCGAGAAACGAGTTGTGCCGTCAGGCATCAAACCTTGACCTTGCGTAGAACGAATTTTTTGACACAGATTTGTTTTACCGGATAAGCAAAACTTACATTCGCGGCATTCTGGCGTGTAGAGCGGAATGACATGATCACCGACCGCTACAGAAGTTACGCCCTCACCAACAGCTTCAACAATACCGCCGCCCTCATGACCAAGAATCGCTGGAAAAACACCCTCTGGATCCTCTCCCGTCAAAGTGAATGCATCAGTGTGACACACGCCAGATGCAAGTACTTTTACCAGCACCTCACCTGCTTTCGGCATCTCCACTTCGATAGTTTCTATTGATAGCGGAGCTCCAGCTTTCCACGCAACCGCGGCTTTACATTCGATACGACCATTCGCATTTAAGGCTTTCATGATGATTTCCCTGAAGTTTGTTTTTATTGGCTAAAGAAGACAGCAGAAACATCTTGTCCAAGTATCACTTCTCTAGCCTATACCAGAACCAATTTGCTTTACGAGTCCATGCTTTATTTTGGTTTATATCTAAAGAACAAAAGCATCTAAATAAGTTCACGCGTGGGTAAATAGCTCCGGAATTATTCAACCAACACCTGTCAACATGCCTTTAAAAAGTATGTGTGGAACCAACTTTCGCATGATCACTCAACAATGCGCTCAAGTCTGTATTGATATGAATACTCTCTGGTGCGTCAGGTCCCGAACTACTGCTGCAAGCAAATAATCCAACGATCACAGAACTCACCATCAAACCTTTTTTCATGTCAGCGCCCTTTTTGATTTTGGGCCGTACAGCTAAGTACAAAAATTCACAAGCTCAAGTACAACATTACGTTTTTAGATATTCCAAGGAGCCCTTTCCTCGCTTAAAATTCGTTAAAACCGAATGTTTTTTATAAATATTCGACTATTCCTATTGCTTGGGAACAAGCGGAGAGATGGATGAACCACGAAGACCGTCAAGAAACACACGATTCCAAAGATTTTAAAGACATGATCGATCATGACGCCCTAAGCGGGGTGTTATTGATTGCAGCCGCCGTGTTAGCGCTTATTTTTGCCAATACCAGATTACAAGGCGTGTATTACGGCACCTTAGATATTCCGATCCAAGTGTCATTTGGCGATTTTATTATCAACAAACCGCTTCTACTTTGGGTCAATGACGGTTTGATGGCGATCTTCTTTCTCGTTGTAGGCTTGGAAGTTAAACGAGAAATGATCGAAGGCAGCTTATCTTCTTTTGATCAAGTACTTCTGCCGGCTATTGGCGCTGTGGCCGGTATTGCAATACCCGCCCTTATTTACTGGGTGATAAATAGTGAAGATCCGATGTCGGTTCGTGGCTGGGCGATTCCATCCGCAACAGATATCGCATTCGCACTCGGCCTCTTTAGTTTGTTTGGAAAAAGCTTACCATTGTCTTTAAAGCTATTTTTACTTTCTGTCGCGATTTTCGATGATATCGGAGCGATCGTGATCATTGCGATTTTTTACTCTAGTGAACTCTCAACTACCTCATTAATCGTCGCTTCATGGGGGCTAATCGTATTGTTTGCTTTCAACCGTATGAAAGTTTCGAAGGTTGCGCCCTACCTGCTTGTCGGCACAGTTGTTTGGGTCGCGGTATTAAAATCAGGCGTGCACGCAACATTGGCAGGCTTTGCTATCGCATGGTTTATTCCGCTTTATCAAACAAACGACAACGGCTTAAGTTTGGCGAAAGAACTCGAGCATGACTTCCATCCCTGGGTAGCCTTCTTTATTTTGCCGATATTTGCGTTTGCCAATGCGGGTGTATCTTTAACAGGCTTAGGACTTGATGCCTTTATGAATACCACCACGCTTGGCATTATTCTTGGCTTATTCGTCGGTAAACAAATAGGCATATTCGGCGCTTGTTGGCTTGCCATCAAAATTGGCCTTGCGCGCCTGCCAAATGGTGCCACATGGGGGCAGTTATACGGTGTCTGCTTATTGTGTGGTATTGGCTTTACGATGAGTTTGTTTATCGGGTCTCTCGCATTTGAAGGCATCGAAGGCAATTACTCAGACAGTGTTAAGCTCGGTGTGCTTGCAGGCTCTTTACTCTCAGCCATTGTAGGATCAATCGTGATAAAACGTTATAGTGCTGCCGGCAATAAGGCCTAAACTTTTAATTCTTTTGACTATATAGCTGTTTTCTATAAGCTGCCGCTCAAAATTATGGTGTATGGACCGCGCCCTTTTGAAGAATTGAATAGCGGTAGTGAACATCCGAACGAATAAACTCTCCCTGTCGATCATCACGGCAGCCTTTGCTCTTTCATCTGGTACAGCAGGTGCAACAAATGGGTATTTCCGTCTAGGTTACAATGCGAACAGCATTGCAATGAGCTGTGCATCTACTGCAAGAACTCAAGATGCTATTGCGGGTGCATCAAATCCAGCTCTTGCGCTCAACATCGACACGATTTAGATCGCAGCAATTGCAGCGTTTAACCCAGATCGTGGATTTACTGTTGAAGGCGGAAACCCTATGACAGCGATGCCTGGCGAGTTTGCTTTAACACCTCAAGACACGCGCTCAGAAAGCGATTGGTTTTATATCCCTTCATTCGGCTATAAGACTGACTTGAGCAATGATCTCGCGCTGAACGTTAACCTATATGCTAACAGTGGCATGAATACAGACTATGACGAGTCAGTATTCTATGCAGGCGAGACAGGCGTTGATCTATCACAAGTATTTTTAAACACTTCTATTGCATACAAGGTGTCTGAGAACACCAATATTGGTGACCAGCGTTTTAAAGCGAAAGGCCTTGGCAGCTTCGCAGGATTTTCACAAGATCCTATCGCAGACAGCGACAACTGGGCAAAAGGCAGAAATCCTTCGCTCCAGAGCCAAAATCAGCAAATCGAACTGGAAATGTCGCAACTTGAATTAATATTCGGTGCTAACTTCTAAGTTAGAACCAGTTCATAAAAACCCCGCTTTGCGGGGTTTTTTTATACCTATTTATTGACTTCTTTAAGCCAAAAACGAAACCTAGACTACCCTTCATGCACTCCGCATCGAATGGGCAAGGAGGGCCAATGTCGAACCTATTTTCTGATCTACCTGTTGTCATAATTGAGGACACCCCCACTAAGCAAGCTAAGTTAGATGGTTTGTTAGAAGCCTTAGGTGTCGAAGATATTCAAAGCTTTGACAATGGCCAAGAAGGTTTAAGTGCTCTCAGTCAGGGTAAAGACAAGATCATTTTATTCCTCGACCTCGTTCTACCTGAGATAAACGGCCAAGAAATACTGCAGCAGCTTGCTCGTAGCGGATTTAAAGGCTACGTGGTAATCAACAGCGTGTGTGAACGGCGAATTGTTCAAACAGCGGTGAATTTAGCAGCGTCATCAGGTATCAAGATGCTCGGTGCATTATCAAATGATTACTCAAGCAAAGATCTCGAACGGATGCTCATGCTGTGCATCGAACCTGCCAGAACCACGCACCGCGGTTCAAACATTTTATTAAGCGAAGAAGAAATTCATGCAGCTTTCGATCAAGACTTAATTGAGCCATTCTTCCAACCAATCATTCATCTTGAAAGCCAAACCCTCAAAGCCGTTGAATGTCTTGCGCGAATATATAGCCCAGAACGAGAACAATATTTATCGCCTGTCTCGTTTTTACCTTACATTGAAGATACGCCTTTTCTTGATAACTTAGCTTTGCGCTTGTACCAAAAGGCGCTCGCCTTGTTTAAGACCGAGGTGTTTTCGAACAGCGATATTAAGCTCTCGTTCAATATAGAGCCAAGTCAGCTCGAGAATGTCGCACTTGCCGCTAGCCTTGATGGTTTAACGCAAGCAGCTCAGATCAACCCCGACCGCATTATTTTTGAACTGACGGAACAATCTCCAATTAGCTCAAGCAATCAACTAGAAACCATCAATATATTGCGTCTCAAAGGCTACAACATTGCCATCGATGATTTCGGCTCTGGGCACACAAATATATCTAACCTACACTCTATCCCCTTCAATCGAATAAAAATCGATCGCCATTTGATTCAACATATTGATGAGGATGGGTTCTGCCAGATCGCTGTCGATGCCATTATGGAGATGGCTCAAGAAGTCGGCGCGCAAGTGATATTTGAAGGCATTGAGAAAGTAGAGCAAATCGTATTTAGCACACGGCACAGAGACGTATATTTACAAGGCTATTACTTTTCTGACGCATTACCGATGAATCAATTAGAACCATGGCTAAGCAAAAGCCCTTACACACTTATAACGGCGTAGATAGAACATTATGGACGAAGTATATCTCTTAAAACTTCATGAGGCCGGCCAACGCGTTCTGAGTTGGTTCTTACCCAACATGAGCACCATTGAGTGGACCGGGCACATTGCCATTTTAATTTGGTCCATGGCCATGATTGTCTTCGCAGGCCGACTGTTCGCCATGGTCGAAAATACCTCCAGCACCATGATGAAGATGAAGGTATTTCGCTCATTAAACTTCTTAGTCATCGTTCTTCTATTAGTTGATTTAGTGCTGCTACGTTTCACGATTGATATGGAGCAACTGTTCTCGCGAATAGGGCTTTCCATACTCACCGCCTACGTAACCATCTACCTATACTCGCTAGCGAGCTATCACTCTTTTAAGCGATTCGGAACACCCAAGACCATTGATAACAAAGAGGTCTTCGTTGAAACCTACTCAACGCGAATTGTTAACCTATTGCTTGTTGCAACCACTGCACTTGGCGCGTTTTATATCATCATCAAAATCTGGGGGGCTGATAGTCTTCTAGAAACGACTGGGATAATGGGAATATTTATTGGTTTCTTGGCGTTTACCTCTCCCGTTTGGGCTCCGGATATCATCTCTGGCCTCATTATTCTCAACAGCCAAATCTTGGATGATGGCGATGTGGTTGTTATCGATGGTTTTCCAAACGAGTACATCATCAGCAAGGTGTCATTTGTTTATGTCACCCTCTATGACATTCGAAATAATCACCGCGCACTGGTGAAGAACAGTCGCTTTTTACAAGGCAAAATTGACAACCTCAGCCGAATCGCTAGTACGGACGGCATGCGTGCATCTATTCATTACAATATTGGTTATCCCGCTTTTGAGAGTCGATCGGGCGAAGACCGTGTTGAAGAAATGAACCGCTTTATGAAAAAGGTCGGCAATATGTTTGATCGTGCGTTCGAAGGATGTGCCGAGGATGATTCAGTTAAAATTAACAAAAACAAGCCTTTCGAATGGGCTTTGACACAAGCTGGCGACTACGCCCTTGAGTTCACTTTGTGGTTCTATTTCCAGCGTATTCCAAATACCAAAGTGACGGCGACTGCCCGCAAGCATTTGATGGGCACGACCTATAAAGTCAACACTGCTATTTACGAGGCGTCTATATTTGAAGGCTTAGATCTCTCTACACCAGACCTGAATACCATCACGTTTGCCAGAGACCTAGTAGAAGACGATACGCCTGACCCAAGAGTCGCTGCCATGGAATAGAGCAAACGGAATAGGTTCAGACGTTCCTTAGGTTAAGAAGCTAAACCAAGCGTCTATGAAATCTTAAAGTTCTTGGTTAGCTGATTAAGGTGATCACACACTAGGTTCAAGTCTGATGCTTTCGCATCTGTTTGCTGCGCAATCTCATTACTCTCTTCGTTCAGAGTACGAATACTGTTCACGTTCTGAGCCACTTCATTCACAACAGATACCTGCTGTTCTGTCGCAGAAGCGATGGTTGCACTCAAGTCTTGAATGTTTGTGATCGCAGAAACGATTTCATCTAGCCGACACCCTGCACTTTCAGTTTGCTCAGCCGCATACTCTGCTGATGAACTTTGCTCCGCCATCACCCCTACACAGCTATTGGAAGACTCTTGTAAGCGAGAAATAATGTCTTTGATCTCTTGAGTCGATTCAGAAGTTCTCACTGACAAACCACGCACTTCATCTGCTACAACTGCGAAACCTCGACCGGCTTCGCCTGCACGTGCTGCTTCAATTGCTGCGTTCAAGGCAAGTAAATTAGTTTGTTCAGCGATGCCTTCAATCACGGTAAGCACTTCACCAATGTTTTCTGCATCACGACTCAAATTATTGACCGTTTCACTCGTACGACCAACACCCTCAACAAGAGAACGCACACTTCTCACTGAGTTTTGAACCAACTGATTCCCTTCTTCAACCGCTTTCGTTGCTTGCGATGTAGCAACGGCAGCACCAGCTGCACTTTGCGCAACTTCTCTAAACGAAGCTGACATTTCTTCAATCGCCACCGTCATCTGAGAAGTCTGTTGAAACTGTGCGTCACTCTGCGAAGCAAGACCTTGTGCAAAACCTAACATTTCTTCGCTAACGCTTGAGACGCTGTTCGACTTATCTTGAATCTCTCCAACCAAATCGACCATAGCAGTGCGCATTGCATTGGTCGATGCTACCAAAGTTTTTAATTCTTCTGACTTTGCCTCTAGATCATTTTGATCACTGTAATCGCCCGATGCGAAGCGCTCAAAAACCGGAACAAAAGACTTAAGACGTCCAACGATGAAACGCTGCATTAAATCCACAGTAATCGCGACAACAATGACCATTACGATCGTCGCAACCAACATATTTCGCACAAGCTCAAACGCACTATCAATTTGCCCATAGGTGCCAGCTCTTGCTTCAGTAATCGTTGATTTAAACTCTTGCGCCGCGCCCCTTAAGGCATAGGAACGCATTTCGTTATTCATCGTTTCGCCGATAAGAACACCAACACCATCCGCCTGCTCTTGTATTAGGGTCATGTCGTTTTCAGGAGATTGCGCCAAGGTATCAATAAGTGCGGTGATAGAAGAGAACTCGCGTTGCGCGCGCTCTAATTGAAAATCTTCACCTTCTTGTATGTAAGCGGTAATGCTTTGCAGTAAATCGATCTCTGCCGATCGCTCTAAAGCCATGAAATTTTGAAGATTAGTATAAGGTTTACGTAGCTCAGCTAAACCAAACCAGACTGCAAATACTAAACTCACTGCGACTAAGCTCAACAAACCACTATTGAACCACGTTAACGTTGATAACTTTAGTTTCATATCTTTACCTTACCGCATCTCTACTGCTTATTATTTAAAGCTTAGGTATATGTCGGCATATCACAAGGAAACTGCAGGAATATTCCATTACATAATGCTAGGATTCGCGTCTTTCTCCCCTCCCAACAAAATCGACAATACTTGAATGAACGCCATTAAACTGAGTGCAGCAGAATTAGCACAATTGCTAATAGACCGAATACAGCAGCAGCCATATTGCCAACGTATCCTTCATGGCCGTGGCAAAAAATACGCAGGTTATGAATATGTAAATATCGAATGGTATCCGCCTTTTCTTTTCGTACAGAATTTCAACGACACTCTGAGCGACGATCTAAATCACGCGTTAAAGATAGTTTTTGAGGAAGTCTCATCCATCGATGCTGTGCTGATTCAATCCAGAGAATGGCCAGACTTCGTCACGCAAAGTTTGTTTAGTCGTAAAGAAGTAGAGCTTCCCCTGATCTATAAGGCTCAATTAAGCGAAGACCTTCACTGTGAAATCAAGCTTGGTACTAATCTCAACACGGGAACATTTTTAGATATGCATGTTGGTTGACAATGGATAGAAAAAAATAGCGAGAACAAACGCGTACTGAACTTGTTCTCATACACATGCGTGTTTTCACTCTTTGCGCTTTCTGGCGGCGCAACATGGGTCGACAACGTCGACATGGCGGCCAATGTGCTGAAAATCGGGCAACGCAATCATCAATCAAACAAGCTGCATGATGGTAAAAGTGCCTTTATTAAACGGGATATTCTTAAATCACAATCTTGGTTTAAGTCTCGCGAACCCTATGACTTAATTGTTCTTGACCCACCACCCTATCAAAAGAAAGCCTTTCGGGGCTGGCAAGACTATCTAAAGCTATTGCGCTACGCACAGCATGGTTTAAAACCTGGTGGAACATTGCTGTGTTGTCTCAACCATCCACAAATCAGTATTGACCAATTTATGGCTGACCTCGACGAGTACTTCGATGGAAAAGCAACACTTGAAGTCATTGCACGCGCTCCAGAAATTGAAGAGCTAGAGAATGAAAAAGGCTTGAAGTTAGTCATAGTGACTCTATAAGTTCGGACAGAATGGCCGCAATGGACTAGAGCCTTCATCATGGCGCTCGGTATATTTGGCGACATACAAAAATTAAGATGAATAATTATGAATTACCGTCGCTCTCTTTCGATGCTTTGTGTGCTGTCCATCGGCGTATTATTGAGCGCTTGCAGTCAACAAGCCATTCAAATACCTAATGTGAGCTTGAGCCAAGTTCAGCTCAATAAATACGAAGCGAGCTGCAAAGTTTGTCACGAACAAAAAGCAAGCGGCGCACCGCAACGCGGTGCGTATCAAGACTGGCAAATTGTCTTCGGCAAGCCAATGGATTTAATTATGACTCGGGTCATTGATGGCTATGCGGGAATGCCTCCGTTAGGCCAATGCTTTGACTGTTCAGAATCTGATTTAAATGATTTAGTGCTTTATCTCGCGCAATCTCCAAACACTCAAAAACACGAAGCGGAGAAATAGCTATGCAGCGCAGAGACTTACTAAAATCGATGGTTGCTGCATGTTTATCGAGCGCCGTACCCAATATTGCGTTATCGACTTCTGCACTGGCGTGGAAAAACTGGTCAGGCAATCAACGCTGCGTACCGAGTGCACGTATTGCGCCGCAAAGTTTAGCGGATCTGCAAACATGGCTGCGCAACAACCAAGGAAAAATGCGCTCTGTAGGCTCAGGACATTCCTTTACAGCACTCGTCCCAACCGATCATACCTTGATTAGTACGAGCTATATCCGCGGCGTGACTCAAGCCGTCGATAAAATCATGCAAGCCGATATCGCAGCAGGCACACAATTAAGCTCAGTTGGCCCGGCACTCAACGAGATGGGACAAGCCATGATCAACATGCCAGATGTTGATCGACAAACACTTGCCGGCGCGATTAGCACAGCTACCCACGGCACAGGCCGCGCGCTACAGTGTTTATCCGCCTATACAACTGAAATTGAATTACTCACTGCGAAGGGCGAGTTACTCACCTGCAATAACGACACTAATCACGATGTCTTTAAAGCAGCTCAGGTTGGTCTTGGAACAATTGGATTAATCACGCGCATTCGAATGCAAAACCGAGAGCCATTTAAACTCCGTCGATTAGCGCGCTGGCACAAATACGAAGAAGGTTTGGCGCAAGCCGAAGCATTTTCGAAAGCGCATCGAAACTTTGAGTTTTATGTCATTCCTTTTACGGGAATGATTTTAAGCGATGCCTTGGATGAAACAGACGAAGCAGTCACTGCCCGCGAAGAATTTGATGGCAATAATGGCTTGATGGATCTCAAACTAGCGCGTGATTATCTCGGCTGGAGCAACGAATTCAGAGAGCTCGTACTCAGCACGTACATGAAAACTCTAAGTGATGAGACAAACATTGATCATAGCCATCAAATTTACGCCACTGAACGTAACGTGCGTTTTAACGAAATGGAATATCATCTTCCGGTCGAGAATGGCCTCAAAGCGCTTGATGAAATAAAGCGCCTCATCGAATCTCAATTTCAGCAGGTCTTTTTCCCGTTTGAATGCCGTTTTGTAAAAGCTGACGATTGTTGGCTATCTCCGTTTTATAAGCGAGACAGTATATCTATTGCTGTACATCGTTATTTTGAAGAAGACCACTCCCCCTTATTTGCAGCCATTGAACCTATTTTTCAAAAGTACGGCGGGCGCCCACATTGGGGCAAGCTCAACACCTTTACGCCAGAACAATGTGCAAACGCATACGAGCGCTGGGAAGATTTTAAACAAGTGCGTCAGGCCATAGATCCAGATGATCAGCTATTGAACCCCTATTTAAAAACAATGCTTAAAGCCTAAGTATTTATTGGCCATAAATTTGCTTCCACTGCCTCTGTAGTTTATTTTTAAACACTGAAATTGAATGTAGGCAACGGAGCCAAGAATGAGTCAAGACGCACCGCTGGTGGTTACGGACATCCATAAAAGTTTTAATAGCCACAACGTATTAAAAGGTGTGTCATTAGAAGCCCAAAAAGGTGACGTCATTTCGATGATCGGTTCATCAGGTTCAGGCAAAAGTACCTTCCTTCGCTGCATCAATCTCCTAGAAATTCCTACCTCAGGTGATATCCAACTTCTCGGCGACACCGTCAAATTCAAAACCAATAAACGCGGCGAACGAATGCCAGCCGACACCAAGCAAGTCGAACAGATGCGTTCGAAGCTATCTATGGTATTTCAAGGTTTTAATTTGTGGTCTCACATGACAGTGCTAGAAAACATCATCGAAGCACCGGTCAATGTATTAGGTATTCCTAAGAAACAAGCCATTGAACACGCTACAGAGCTCTTAAACAAAGTAGGCATCTACGAGCGTCGCGACTACTATCCTAGTCAGATGTCTGGTGGCCAGCAGCAACGTGCAGCAATTGCTCGCGCATTAGCGATGGAACCAGAAGTACTGCTATTTGATGAGCCGACATCTGCACTCGACCCAGAACTCGTCGGTGAAGTATTAAAGGTCATGCGCAGCTTGGCTGAAGAGGGCCGCACCATGATTGTCGTGACACACGAAATGGCCTTCGCGCGCGATGTGTCGTCACAAGTTGTATTTTTGCATGACGGAAAAATTGAAGAGCAAGGAACACCTAAAAAAGTTTTTGAAGATCCTGATTCAGAACGTGTGAAACAGTTTCTTCAACCGAAGTACTAATATTCAGTACAAACAAACTGCTCCCTTTAGAGAGCTGACATTAAATAAGAGGAAGACCTCACTATGAAAAAACTATCGCTATTAATGGGTTGTATCTTAGCTGCGAGCAGCAGCATTGGTTTCGCAGCTGACAAACTAAAGTTAGCTGTTGATGTACCTTACGAGCCGTTCGAATATAAAGCGCCAGACGGCACGCTTACTGGTTTCGAAATTGACCTTGGCAACGCTGTATGTGCTGAACTCAAAGCGGAATGTGAGTGGGTTATCCAAGCTTGGGACGGCATTATTCCAGGACTTTTAGCGCGTAAATACGACGTTATCTTCTCTTCTATGTCTATCACTCCTGAGCGTGCTGAGAAAGTATTGTTCTCTGAAGGTTACTACAACACACCTTCTGCATGGTTTGGTAAAAAAGGTACTGATCTGGACGTGACTGACAAGGCTGCCTTCAAAGGCCTTCGCGTTGGCGTTCAGCGTGGCACAGTTCAAGATGATTACGTGACAAAAGATATCGGCGCAGACACTGTTGAAATCAAGCGTTACACCACGGCTGACGACCTTGTTCTTGATCTAACAGGTGGCCGTCTAGACTTAGTATTCCTAGACTTCCCAGTAGGTGAATCAACCATCCTTAAAGATGAAAACTACCAGTCAGTCGGCGACACCATGCAAGTTGGTGGTGAGGGCGTTGGCGCTGCATTCCGCAAGCGTGACAAAGACCTTGCTGAAAAATTCAATGCTGCGCTTAAAAAGCTCAAAGAAGACGGTACTTACGATGAGATCATGAACAAGTACTTCTCTTACAGCATTAAGATTTAATGCTAAAAGTCAGATGTCAGGCGCTATATGCCTGACGTCTGATTGACGATTAATTTTCACGGAACTTACTCAATGATAGATCTTCACGGTTACGGCCCATCTATATTTCAGGGCGCTATTTTAACCATCGAAGTAGCCGTATTATCATTGCTTGTGGCTTTATTTTTAGGGCTACTCGGCGCGATCGCCAAACTTTCAAGCAACCCTATTCCTCGCGCTATCGCAACGGTATACACCACCGTAATTCGAGGCGTTCCCGATCTTGTACTGATGTTACTCATCTTCTTTGGCGGTCAAATGATGATGAATGAGTTCTCAGATTGGTTATATGAAGAATTTGATATCGATGTCTTTTTTAACATCGATGAATTTATTGCCGGAGTTGTCACCATTGGCTTTATCTTTGGTGCCTATATGGCAGAAACATTTCGTGGCGCATTTCAGTCCGTAAATGCAGGTCAAATAGAAGCCGGATATGCCTACGGTATGACTCGATGGCAAGTATTTAGCCGCATCTCGTTTCCTCAAATGATGCGTCATGCACTACCTGGCCTAGGTAACAATTGGCTTGTTATGCTGAAAACCACTGCACTTGTATCGATCATTGGTCTAGCTGATATGGTGCGTCTTGCTTCCGAGGCAGCCAAAGCTGTGCACGAACCCTTTACTTTCTTAATCCCTGTTGCGCTTGTGTACTTATCCCTCACAGCGGTCTCAGAGTTATTACTCAACAGACTGAAAATTAAATACAGTGCCGGAACAACGAGGGCTTAATGATGGAAGCGTTTTTAAGTCTGTTTGCAGACAATAGTATTTTTAACCCGCCTACTTTGATGCACTACTGGTCAGGCTTTGTGACCACAGTGCAATTGGTATTTCTTTCTCTGCTTATTGGCTTTGTTATCTCTTTGCCTTTAGCTATTTTGCGAACCTCGAAAAACAAGTGGATCAACCTTCCTATTTGGGCATTTGTTTACTTTTTTAGAGGAACCCCCCTACTTGTTCAGCTTTACCTTATTTATTATGGCACTGCGCAGATCACAGGCATTCAGCAAACATTCTTGTGGGACATACTTTCAGAGGCCTTTTACCCTTGCTTGATAGCGTTTGTATTGAATACGGCGGCCTATACAACAGAAATTTTTAGAGGCGCCATTGAGGCAACACCTCGTGGCGAAATTGAAGCTGCAAAAGCCTATGGTATGGGTGCCGCTAAACGAATGCGCCGTATTATTCTGCCTGGAGCGATGCGCCGAGCATTACCAGCTTATGCCAATGAAGTGATCTTTATGCTTCACGCCAGTTCAATTGCCAGCGTCGTAACAATCGTCGATTTGACCGGTGCAGCTCGTGATATCTACGCGCGCTATTATGCGCCATTTGAAGCTTTCCTATTCGTTGCGGCTATTTACCTCTGCATGACATTTACCTTGATTTATATCTTCCGAAAAGTTGAAGATAAAATCATGGCGCATACTAAGCCGCTCTCTTAATCAAAAGATCGCCACTGAGGTGTGCTCCTATGACAGATTTGAACTCGCTCTTTTCTCCAGCGAACTCATTTCTGTCACATACCTTGTCTCAAGATCCAGGTAAAACAAATTCAGCTACGTATGAGACTTCTTGTTTCACGGCACAACTACTCGCCGAAGGCATGCTGCGACTTATTCCGAAGCAAAACAAAACTCAAACAGCGGCGCAGCATCAAGGTCTATTGCTATCTGCTGGTATTCACGGAAATGAAACGGCTCCAATAGAGTTAATTGATCAACTCGTTACAGAGCTTCTTAGCAAAGACATCTCCATAGCCCGCCCCACTCTTTTAATACTTGGGCACCCCAAAGCAATGCGCAAAGCAAGCCGCTTTATCGAGTTCAATATGAATCGGCTGTTTATGGGAGTTCACAATGAAGATAATTTTTGTGGGAGCATTGATGCTAGAAGAGCAAAACTACTAGAGAGATATGTCTCTGAATTCGCTGAAGATTATGGCCTCAGCCAACACTTAGATCTTCACACCGCAATTCGCGATTCCTATGTTGAACGCTTCGCGCTCAAACCTAAAACCGAGCACGCTAACAATGTTTCAGATGAAGCTCGTGGGATTCTATCTGCACTTGGCTGTACGGCACTGGTCTATCAGCATAAGCCAGCAACAACGTTTTCTTCTTTTACCGCGCGCAGCTTTAACACCGATGCATACACGGTTGAGCTAGGTAAAGTGTACCCATTTGGGCTCAACAAACTCAGCGAATACGCAAACACTTATCAATGTCTTAAATCAATGATCTGTGGTGAGCTCATAACTGTCGCGCAAGATCAACTCAATGAATTCGAAGTGTGTCATGAGCTGATCGTAGACCATACAGAATATGTATTGTATGTTGATGAAGGTGCCCCTAATTTCTCGCGCTACAATCAGGGGACGATAATGGAAAAGTCTCCACTCAAAATCTATGAAGTGGAGAACACAGAAGAGCTTCTAATTTTTCCAAACAGCAAAGTGCCGATCGGTCAGCGCGCAGGCCTAATGCTGAAACGCATAAATAGCGGGTAAACCAAGTAGTTGCGTTAGCTCATCTAATGCAGTTTTAGATTCATCAATCAGACGTGGGTCAGCCAAATCGCTCTGCGCTAGTTGATCGCGATAATGACGTTCGGTCCATGCCATCAGCGTTTCGTATAGTTGATCTGTAAACAGGACACCCGGGTGAATCGCTGCTAGCTCATTTTCATTTAGTGCCACGCGCAAACGAAGACATGCTGGGCCACCTCCGTTTTTCATACTTTGTTTTAAATCAAAGCTCATGACTTCTGCAATCGGATTATCCGCTTTAACAAGACGCTTCAAATAGGCGGCAACTGAAGGTGTAGAGTCGCACTCTGATGGCACGACTAAGGCCATTTTGTCATCCGAAATACTTAATAGCTGACTGTTAAACAAGTAGCTAGAAACCGCATCTGCAAGCGGAACTTCACTCTCAGGCACTAAAATAACTTTCAGCTCTGTATCCCCAAGCTTTTTCTGCAACTCAGCAAATACCTGATCTTGATTCAAGAAAGCTTGTTCATGACAGAAAAATACATCTCTATTTCCTACAGAAATAACATCGTTATGAAACACGCCAGCATCAATCGTGCTTGGCTTTTGCTGAGCGTATACAACGTTCGCATCATCTAACTCGTGCAATCGTGCAACGGCTTGGCAAGCCTCTAAAGTTTGACGTGCAGGATATCGCTTAGGTTTTAATTCCGACTCATTAAATGCGGTCCGACCGTATGCAAAAAGTTGCACGCCGCGCTTGTCATACTCTGAGCAAAAGCGCGTGTGATTTGCAGCGCCCTCGTCGCCTAACTGACTCACACTAGGCAAAGCAGCATGATGCGCAAAAAAGCTCTCATTACAAAAGATCGCTTGGAGCATACGACTCGTTGTTTTGTGTTCAATCGCTCGGTGGAGCTTGGCGTTCAAATTAGCCGCCGTGAAATGTACTCGTCCATCACGGCTATCAGCACTTGGAGACACCGTTGCGGCATTCGCCGTCCACATGCATGAGGCAGAATACACCGATCCCAAAATTACAGGAGCTTCTTTGGCTGCACGCGCAAGCACTTGCGCATCGCTACCCGCGAAACCAAGTTGTCGTAACAAATCAATCTCAGGGCGATGGTGAGGCAATAAAATACCTTGCTTCAATCCTTTGTCGGATAAGGCTTTCATTTTCGCCAAGCCTTGCTGAGCTGCCAACTTAGGGTTAGATACATCTTTTAGGCTTTGCTCTGAAGCGATGTTGCCAAACGACAAGCCAGAATAATTATGAGTAGGACCCACAAGCCCATCAAAATTTACTTCATATGCCTTCATTGCTTACCTCTGCTCATCCATTGCGATTTACGTAGTTAAGAACTTATTAAGGTTTCAAAGTCATACCGGGCGATAATGTTGCCGGTACATTTGCTTGTTTAGATTCCATTGATGCAACAGGATACGCGCAATAATCTGCTGCATACAACGCACTTGCTCGATGGTTGCCACTCTCACCGATACCACCAAATGGTGCAGCACTGCTTGCTCCGGTAAGAGGCATATTCCAATTTACGATACCAGCACGGCTATCTAGCAAAAAGTCTTGCCATAGTGATTCGTTCTCACTAATTAAACCTGCCGCCAGTCCGAAACGCGTGGCGTTCGCTTGCTTGATCGCGTCTTCATAGTTCTCATAACGAATGACTTGCATCAAAGGACCAAAATATTCTTCATCAGGTACGTCAAGCCCCGTCACATCGACGATACAAGGACGCAGCATCGCTGGCACCTCATTATCTCTTGCGAGTTCCAATAAGGGTTTAGCGCCGATACTCAATAAATTCTGATAAGCCGACACGATACTTTGCGCTGCGCCTTCCGAAACCAGGCATCCCATAAAAGGCTGAGGTTCTGCATCAAATGCGCCAACCTGTAATGCGCGTGTTGAGCTAATTAACGAAGATACAAGCTGATCGCCGTACTCACCAGTCGGAATAAAAACGCGTCGAGCACATGTGCAGCGCTGACCAGCTGAGACAAAACTCGAAAATAATAAGTGATGGACAGTCGCCTCAATAGGGCTATCACGATCAACAATCAGTGGATTGTTGCCTCCCATTTCTAAAGCAAGGATCTTGGCGGGCTGACCTGCCCATTGTTGGTGAAGAATGGCTCCGGTTCTGGAGCTTCCTGTAAAAAACAGTCCATCTATATCCGGATGTTGTGCGAGCGCTTCACCGGTTAGTCGTTCGCCTTGGACGAGATTAATCACTCCTTCAGGTAAACCGGCCTCAATCCAAATTTCTAAAGTAATTTGCGCAACCAAAGGGCACTGTTCACTTGGTTTGAAGACAACCGTATTGCCGGCTAATAACGCAGGCACAATATGTCCGTTTGGTAGATGGCCAGGGAAATTATAAGGTCCAAAAACCGCGACAACACCATGCGGCCGATGCCTTAAAGAAGACAAGCCTGCTGGCAATTCCTTACTTGAATGTCCTGTACGATCTAAATAGGCCTGCTGAGAAATAGCGACCTTGCCAACCATCGCGCCGACTTCGGTTCTCGCATCCCACAATGGCTTGCCTGTCTCTTTACCGATCGCGATCGCTAACTCTTCACTGCGTGCCTGAAGGCATTCTTTAAACTTTTCTACTAAAGCCACACGTTCATCGAATGCGGTGCGCCCCCAACTTGAAAACGCTTCTCTCGCCGCTTCAACAGAACGCGATACATCATCGCTATTTGCGCTATTTGCCTGCCAAACAAGCTCACCATTAAAAGGATTATGGCTAACTAACGATGGTCCTGAACAGTGATGCCACTGTCCTGCAATGAAAGCTCCTAATTGGCTCATAGCTTTATCCTAAATATAACGAAGTGGGACAGCTCTAAGCTCAGCTTGATCATCGATATTCAAAGCATCGAATTGTTCTGAACTTAGTCTTATATGATCAGCGTGAATCTGATCTTTACTGACAAGAATTGTACGGAAATGTTCCATCCGCCGATTAGACACAACCCAATCGTCACGGGCACCAATTTCAGCGTCATAGTTAGTATCTACGCGATAAGGCAAAAGCACACTTTCACTAACGCCGCGCACATCTTCAACGAAGCTCTCAACGACTGGGCCACCATCGAAAATGTCTATTAATTGGTTAAAATGAAAACCCTCTTTCTTGAGCATTTCTAATGCTGGACGCGTGTTGTCATGCGTTTTGCCAATCACTGCACGCGCCTCTTTAGTAAGAGAGAACAAATAAATGGGGTACTTGGGCATCAGCTCTGCGACTAATTCTTTGTTACCAAGCCCGACTTGATAATCCGCTAAAGAAAATTCCATTTGAAAAAACTTCTTACCTAAGGATTCCCAAAATGGAGAGATGCCATTCTCATCAGAGTAGCCACGCATCTCTGCAATCACTTTTTCACTAAAATACTCTTTGAACTCGGCTAAAAAGAGAAGGCGACACTTCGACAATAAACGACCATTGTTCCCTGACCGCGCGCTAGCATCTAAAAACAGTGTGCACAGTTCAGACACTCCGGTTAAATCATTCGATATCACGAGCATGTCGTTTGATGTATGCACACCAATTTCTCGTGAAGCGTGAATAACTTTTGAGATTCTATAATTGTACCAAACCTGTTCGAGGCCAATGGCTGCTTCAATAGCACTGACTCCGACCACCTTTCCTGTCTCGGTATCCTCAAGAGCAAAAACATAGTTTCCGCGTTCTTTAGGTTGAGAGCAGCGAAAAGAGCGTACCGAATTGAAAATCCGTTGCTCCAGCAAAGGGGGATTTTTAGGTAAAGTCGTCACGCCGACTCCAGCCCCTTCAGCTAGGTCAACAAGCGCTTGCAGATCATGACCATGGATAGGTCGAATCACCATCATTGAGTTACTCTCCTAAGACAGAAAGCTACTAAAGAGCACTGAAGAAATATTCAGCGCCACCATTCAAATTCAAGGCAGATATATCAGATTGACTAACACGGACCACGTCATGAGTGCCCCCAGGCAAAGGAACAAGTCCGCATCGAAAATCTTCAAACTGATCGTTACAGACTAAATGTGGTGACCCAGCCGTTACCTCACCAATATGCGTGGTTTTTTGATGTGCTTGATTGAAAGTGCGCAACTTTTCAAGGCGACCCAATAGAACCGGGCCGCCATCAAAAATATCGACAAATGAGGATGTCTTAAATCCTTCATTCATTAACAAAGAATGAACCGGCTCAGCATGCTGATCATATTTTCCTAATACGGCTTGAGCTCGCTCAGACAGCATCGTCACGTAGATTGGGTGCGCGGGCATCAGCTCTGCAAGAAAAGTACGACTCTTTGTCGCGACATGATAATTCGCACTTGCGAAATCCATGTTGAAGAAATTTCGTCCTAAATCATCCCAAAATACAGACTGCCCTTTTTCGCCATAAACACCCTGCAATTCAACGACAACCTGATCACTAAAGTACTCGGCAAATTGACGCACAAACATCAACCGAGCACGCGCAATGAGTTGAAAACAATCTGTATCAACCAAGTCATCGCGTATAGCCAATGAACACAAGACATTTCGGCCGGTCAACTCATGCGTTAAATGCAAGACAGACACTGGCGTATGAATGTCAAATTCTTCTGAGGCATGAATAAGCTCACCCAAACGATAGTTATAAAACGGTCGCTTAAGTTCGTTATTCATAGCAATACCCGAACAGGCAACAATCTCTCCTGTTTGAGTATTTTCTAGAACAAATAAAAAGAACTTCCCCTCATCGCTGGGCGAATTTGGGGACTGAAAAGAACGCATTGATTGTTCAATGCGCTCCGCTAATCGAGCTCGTTTCCGAGGAAGAGACGCTATTCGTGCTTGGTTATCACGAACTAGCGATTCAATACTGCTTAGATCATCAAGTGTGCATGGACGCACTAGGTGCATTCTACACCTCCGTATTAACGAATTCCCTTACAGCCGTTCTAAGTAAAGCCATACCTTCATCGATATCCTTGTCCTCGATAATCAATGATGGCGCTAAGCGAAGTACATTTGGACCTGCGATCAAGGCCATCAAGCCTTGCTCCATCGCTTTAGCCATAATGTCTTTCGCTTTACCTTGATATTTCTCATTCATCTCGCAGCCAATTAATAAGCCGCAACTTCTAATCTCTTTAAACACTTGGAATTCAGCATTAATCTCTTCCAAAGCATTCACAAAACGTGCGTTCTTTTCTGGGACCTGCTCGATCACTTTTTTCTCTTCAAGCTCGAGCAATAATGCTTCTGCCACGGCACATGCCAAAGGATTACCGCCGTATGTACTACCGTGCGTTCCAATGCCAAAACTTTGAGCAATACTTTCGGTCGTAAGCATCGCCGCTACCGGAAAACCACCACCAAGAGACTTTGCGGTCGTAAGAATGTCAGGCATCACGCCATACTTCATATACGCATAAAGCTCACCAGAACGTCCGACACCCGTTTGAATTTCATCAAACACTAATAGAGCATTGTGCTTATCACACAAAGCGCGTAGACCTTTAAGAAACTCAGGATCAGCCGGCATCACACCGCCCTCACCTTGCACTGGCTCGATCACAACGGCGCAGGTTTTATCTGAAATCACCGCTTCAACGCTAGCTAGATCGTTATAGTTCGCGTGCGTAATACCGCCAGGAACAGGCTCAAACCCTTCCGTATATTTAGCTTGGCCTCCTACAGAAACTGTGAACAATGTACGGCCATGAAAACTGCTGTAGAAAGATAGAATTTCGTTTTTATCTTCGCCGTAGTGATCATGCGCGTATTTACGCACTAACTTAAATGCAGCTTCATTTGCCTCTGCTCCTGAGTTCGCAAAGAACACTCGTTCTGCAAATGTTCGTTCTGTCAGCAAGCTCGCTAAACGCAACGCTGGTTCATTTGTCATCACATTACTGACATGCCATAGCTTCTCAGCTTGCTCTTTTAAGGTGCTAACAAGTCTCGGATGCGTATGCCCTAAAGCACTCACTGCTATACCGCCCGCAAAATCAATATACTCACGACCGTTTTGATCCCAAACACGAGAACCGGCCCCTTTAACAGGAATCACGACCGAGGGTGCGTAATTCGGCACCATTACTTGATCAAAAACACTTCTATCTAATGGAGTATTCTCAGACATATTTATCTTCTACCTATCATTGTCAATCGCCGTCTTACAAGCCCAGTAAAAGCGACGAGTTGTAACGCTGCACTAAAGATAGCGCAAATATAAAAAATCAGGCGATTTACCACATTAAATCGTCAGGGATTTGATAATCCTTATAAGGATCATCTTCATCAACTTCTTGAGATGCCTTTTCGTTTAACACAACAACAAACTCTGGCTTGCGTTGTTTAATTTTTTCTGCGACTTGGCTGGCTATCACTGCATAACTTTGTGCATCGCGCACGATAGAAAGTCGCCCTTTGGCTAAAGCTGTTTGACTAGCCTCATCGACATAGAGTTTTTGAATTTTGGAACCATCTGCGAATTGGTATCCTAACTCACCATCAACACTCAACTTATTGACCGAGATCAATTGTTTGACCTGCGCGATAATTTCGCGCTCTTTTAACTCTTCATTGCGCTCTGCGTTAAGTTCGCGATCTCTCTCCGCTTTCGCTTGACGCTCTTGGTCTAGACGTTGCTTCTTCTCGTTTGCCTCAGACTCCAAGCCCACTCTACCCTTTTGCTTTTTAGTCTTTCTTTGTTCTTGCTTAATGGCTTTGGCTTTCTTTTTGTCTACCAAACCCGCACCCAACAACTGCTCTTGCAGGGACTTAGCCATTTTTTGACTCCTAACAATCCATCAATAAGAAATGATATGTGCATCAAATTAAACGCACCAACGACACAGTCTTCCAGATTAAACCTTGATCTCGATCTCAGTTAGAAAGGCTTTATGTTTAAAAACGTAACAGAATGTACGATCCGCCACACAGAAGTGTAACAGGGTCTATACTGGACGTGAGAAAAAAAATTTTTGTGACCTCGAGTCACCCATATTTTTAGCAACCTGTAGTTGTTTGTTGCTCATAAAACGATAAGACATCGCAATGGAGAAACAGCTATGAATTATGAAGCTGCAAAGGCATATTTATTAGGAAAACCAGAAGCAAGGGAAGACTATCCTTTTGGGCCTCCGGTGTTAGTACCTAAAATTAAAGGTAGCATGTTCGCCACCTTAACCAAGCAAGATGGGGTTCCTCACATGAATCTCAAATGCGACCCTCACCACGCCGAAGAACTTCGAGATATGTATGAATCGATTGTTCCTGGGCATCACATGAACAAAACCCATTGGAATACACTCATTTTAGATGGAAGCATTCCAGAGTCTGAAATCGAGCGGCTAATCGATCACAGTTATTCACTCGTTGTGAAGAAACTGAAAAAGTCTCAGCGTAAGCTGTTAGAAGAAGACTACGAAACTGACGAACTCTATAAGGAACTTGAGCTACAAATTGTGGCTTAATCAATTCAATAAAAAAGCACCCGGTATAAAGGTGCTTTTTTATTGCCTAAACATTTTCATTAAGGGATCGGCTTTCCTAGCACCATTGTCCAATACACTTCATAATCGGCATTGTCTGCGATGTAGACGGCCACACCGCCTTCTTCATAATTTGGACTCATGATCGCTGAACAATGGCTCGGGCTATTTAACCAACCTTGCATGACAGACGGCACGGTATAGAAGCCCGCGGCGATGTTTTCACCTACCATGGTCCAGTTGTAGCCCGCTTGAGTTGCTCGACTACCGACACGCAAACCATTTGAACCAGTATGACTGAAGAAATTATTGGTACCCATATCTATTGAATGCGCTAAACCAGCATCTTCTAACTGGCAATTCCAAGTCACCGCACCAACCGCGGGGTAATAATCCTGTCCGCAAAATCTTGCTTGTGAACGTGCCTCATTCAAAGCAACCAATAGCTCGTCATCTAACTCACTGGTTAAGCAACTTGGATTTTCGATACTAGCCGTTTGCCCTTGAGAAACAGCACCCGTTTGACTGAGGTTGTGTACTTCGACACTTTGATCTTGTGCACCAGATGAACACGCTGCCAGTAAAGTAAGACTTGCAAGTAAAGAAGTAGGCTTTAGGGAATTTTGAATCTTAAACATCGCTTAAAGGTATTAATATATGAATACCCTTAAGTTCAGCACTACTAACGAAAACCTTCCGTTGTCACCCCGTATGCTTTTGTAAATTGCTAAGGGGCTAAATAGCCAACGCGTGACAGATTGTTAAACAATGTTGCATGGACTTCTTTAGCGTTCAATTACGCCTAAAAATCAACGTCTAAGTTAACTAAAGAATGAGAACCAACCCTCAACCCCATCAAATCAACACTCACCCACTAAAATAACAAGCGAAAAGCGAACAGTAAGCATAAAAAGTACGCCTTCAGATTTATCGAATAAGCTCACGTAATGGCAGACTTAGCTTCCAATGTCGACAGTGTGGAAGTCGGCCATTTATAAATATGGACTTTCCCCAAAAAAATTAAATTCAAGTTTTGGATAACAATAAAAACCATAATTAGGTGACTGAAATGAAATTTACTATGAAAAAAATGGCCGCTTTCCTAGGTGGCGCAGTTCTTTCTGCAAGTGCGAGCGCATATGACAACATGTATGTATTTGGTGACAGCTTATCTGACTCTGGCAACTTAACGGAAGTATTCCAATCGCCAGTTGAAGTTAAGTTCACCAATATTTCTCCGTTCACGGGACAAGCAACGATCGCAACCGATGCGCTTGCTGCAGGTCTGGGTTTAACAAACAACCCGTCAAAGTGGTTACTAGGCCAAAACGTCGGCACTAACTATGCTGTCGGAGGCGCTGCCGCAATCCCATCAGATCCTAACAACGACACGAGTCTTCCAATCCAGATTGGCGCGCACTTGTTGTCGACTGGTGGTGTAGCAGATGCAAACGGCCTATACGTTATTGTTATCGGTGGTAACGATTTGAACGCTGCTGCGCAAATTCGTGCACAAGGCGTATTTACAGCTCCAGGTGCAGAACGTCAGGCAGCTCGCAAAGGATCTAAGGATCGCGTTGACGCAGCAGTAGATGTAATCAGTAATCAAATCCAAACCTTGATCGCGACTGGCGCAACAGCTATCGCGGTAGCAGACGCTCCAGATATCAGCAAAACACCTCTTCTTAGAGCAAATGTTAACGACCTGTATCAAGCAGCTGTAGCATCAGGTAATCCCCAAAACGAACGTCGTGCTCTTGAGTACCCAGAAAAAGTGTCAAATCTTGTGGATCGTTTCAATCGTAAACTTCGTAAATCAGTTCGCAATATTGAAGCAGCAACAGGTATTGATATTATTGAATACTCACTACAAGACTTCTTAGATCGTACAATTGAAGAAGGTGAAGAAGCCGGTTTGAACACAACAACTCCTTGTGTTGAATCAGTACCCGCACTTGCTGATTGCTCAGCATTTGTTTTCTCTGATGGTTTCCACCCAAGCAGTACCGTTCACACGCAAGCTGGTCAAGAATTTCTTGAAGCTGTATTGAGCCAATAATCCGCTCTTGGATTGGGATCAGAGTGAAAAAACTCTGACCCCAATCTGTATTCATATCCGTTTACCTTTGCCCTAACACCGATAGAGCTGCAACACGATAGGCTTCTGCGTGTGTTGGATAGTTAAAAATATTCTCTACAAAAATATCAACAGTGCTGTCGGATAGCATCGCCATCTGACCAATATGAACGAGTTCCGTAGCCCCTTCACCAACTATCTGAACACCCAAGATTTTCTTCCCTTGTGCATCGCAAATGATTTTCAACAAACCATCTTCTATACCACTGATCTGACCTCGAGAAATCTCTTCAAATTTGGCAACACCGACAATGACATCACCCTTGGCTCTAGCCTGTTGTTCAGTGAGCCCAACGCCTGAAATTTCAGGAATGGAGTAAATACCTGCTGGAATCAAATCTGCCATTTTACCAACGCTAATACCTAAGGCATTTCGACTTGCACGGCGCCCCTGCTCCATCGAAGCCAAAGCCAAAGATGGCGGGCCAATTACATCACCAGCCGCGTATATATTGGAAACACTACTTCGTAACTCGTTGTCTACCTGAATATGCCCTTGATTGGTCACACCACGCCTGCTTTATCAAGACTCAAGCCTGATACATTGGCAACACGGCCTGCTGCCACAAGTAGCTTTGAGCTGCGATATTCTTTCCCATTAGCACATGAGACAACTACTTCAGAAACACCGTTCCAAGCGACAGAGCTAACTTCCGTCTCACCCACCCATTTGCCACTCATTTCGGCAAAAGTACCCATAAAACGCTCAACAAGATCTTCGTCCATAAAGCCAAGTGGGCGCTCATAACGATCAATCATCGTCACCTTGACTCCGAGTGCCTTAAATATCGAGGCATACTCGCTGGCAATGACACCACCACCCAAAACGATCAAACTTGGAGGCAAGTACAACATGCTCAGAATTGAGTCGCTATCTAGGATATTCTCATGATCAACGGGGATATTTTCAGGATGACGCGGAACAGAACCCGAGGCAATGACAAAGGTTTGCGCTTCAATTAATTCGGTAGAGCCATTCGGTGATTCAAGACTAAGCGTGTTGGCATCAACGAAATGAGCGCGCCCATGCAGACGCGTAATCATATTTCGCTCTATTTGATTCACCATGAAGGTATCATGCGATTGAACGACAGCATTTAGACGGTCGACCAAAGTAGCCATTTCGGTGTCTTCAGCGACCTCGAAATTACAAAGCGTCGCGTTTTCACGCATCTTTTTCACACGTAAGGCATTTTCCCTCAGAGTTTTACTTGGAATAGTGCCTCGATGAACACATGCGCCACCTAAGAATTTGTCCTGTTCGATAATAGCAACCGACTGATCGGCTTTTGCTGCTTGAACCGCTGCTTTCTGCCCAGCTGGGCCACTACCAATAACGACAACATGAAAGCTCTTCATTGCTGCTTAGCCCTCACTGTTGAGACGATGTGATCACGTTTACTCAAGGCATCGTTGAGCACATCGGTGTATAAATTTAGCGTTGAAAAAATGGCTTTTGCTTTTAAAGGTTCTAAATCTTGATCTTCTAAACTCGCTTTGGCGAGCAACGATGCAGCCTGTACCAATGCACATTGGGTTTGATACTTTTCTGATTGAGAAGGCGTCTGACTAAATAGCGCAACATCACACACTGCCTCTGGCATCTCCCACGCTTTATTAATCTCTTGTCCGGATAGAGGATGAAACACGTCCTCTAATTCCAATACCTGAGCTGGCGTCAATTTGAGCTGTTCGGCGGAGCTCATGTCTGAATAGAATTGCAAAAATGCGGGTCTATCTATGCCATGCAAAAGGCCGCATAAAAATGCTGTTTCAACACTCTCTTGAAGCGCTCGCGCCAGCTCTTTCGCCCAAATAGCGCAACAAAAACCGTGCTGTGAAATGGCAACAAGTCGATCTTCAAATTTTGGTGCATTAAAAAGCTTCGCGTTTAAGGCGATCCCCTAAGATATTTCGCATATCGCGTTTAGACCCAAGCGCGCGATGGCTTGCTGCAATGAGACCATTGAAGCATTTGGTGTATAAAGTGGTGAATTAGCAACACGGATGACGTGCCCCGCCAGCGTAGTGTGGCGTTGAATTAAGTCCGCTAAGGTCGCTGCGTCAGTGTCTGGAGACTTTGCGAGACGCATAACGTCCGTTGCGATTTTGGGAAAGAGCGGCACATCAACAGCGCCTTTTCTCAGCAGCTTGAGTATCTGTTTACCCACTTCGCGCAAGTCGGCAGATAACTCGAATATCGCATCGTCTTGTTGTTCTTCCGTAATCAACGTCGGGCCTCACTTGGACTAAAACTGAGCTGAGTTTAGTCCAAGTTTTCGACTACGCGTTTATCTACCTAAAATTTTCGCTAAACGTTTTCTCGACAAGACACCTTCAAGCTCTCCCTCCTCACTGACTACAGCTAAAGGGTGACTAGTGTCGAGTGTTTCAGGAATAACTTCTTCTAGAAGAGAGTCAGGTGAGATCTCAACCGTTTCTTCAAAGTACTCGTCAGTCAGAGGCTCTGAACTACATACGTCTTCGCTATCAACAGCTTGCTCCAAGGTCTCTTGCAGAACAGTTCCCTCAAAGCCATCATCCGATTCAACGTAGGCATAGTCTTTCGGCATATTACGCATTTGCTCTAAGGCCTCGCCGATCGTAGTTGCAGTAATACGATTCATTGGCGATTTCATCACGTTTTCAACAGTCAGAGCACGTGCTCGATTCACGTCTTGCACAAACGCTTCTACATAGGCGTCAGCGGGTTGCAGAAGAATTTCACTAGGCTCGCCGACTTGAACCAGCTCACCATCTTTGAGAATCGCGATTCGATCACCAACACGCAAGGCTTCGTCCAAATCATGGGTAATAAAAACGATTGTCTTGTGGAGTTTTTCTTGCAGATGAATCAATTGATCCTGCATCTCGCTTCTAATCAGAGGGTCCAATGCAGAAAAAGCCTCGTCCATCAACAATACATCTGGGTCGGTGCACAAAGCTCGCGCTAGACCAACACGTTGCTGCTGACCGCCTGAAAGCTGTGATGGGTATAGTTCCTCATACCCTTCTAAACCGACGTCAGCTAACCATTGTTTAGCCTTCTGTAGTCGCTTAGCTTTCGCAACGCCCTGTGTTTTCAAACCAAAGGCGACGTTATCGATCACCGAATTATGGGGTAACAAACCAAAGTGCTGAAACACCATCGACATGCGTGTTCGACGAAATTCCTGAAGCTGTTTCGCATCAAGCTTCATCACGTCGTCACCATCAAACATGATCTGCCCTGCACTCGGTTCAATCAGACGGTTAAAGTGACGAATTAAGGTCGACTTTCCAGAACCAGAAAGCCCCATGATTACGAAGATCTCACCCCGTTTGATCTCCATGTTAATGTCTTTAAGACCAAGCGTATGTCCAGTTTTTTCAAGAATCTCTGCTTTGGTTTTCCCCTGTAAAACAAGATCCATATGTTTTTCAGCTTGATCACCGAAAAGCTTGTAGAGCGATTTAATTTCAATGAAGGTATCACTCATGTTCATTGCTGCCCCCCAAGATGTGCTTGAGAGCGTTTCGCATACGCTTGAGATACCCGATCAAAGATGATTGCCAGCACCACGATCGCGATACCGTTAAATAAGCCCAAAGCAAAGAACTGGTTGTTAATCGAACGCAAGACCTGCTGCCCTAAGCCTGCAACACCAATCATTGATGCTATCACGACCATTGCCAGCGCCATCATAATAGTTTGATTTACTCCGGCCATGATATTTGGCATCGCTAGAGGAAGCTGAACCTGAAATAGCTTTTGATACGAGGTCGTGCCAAAGGCGTCTGCTGCTTCTAATACTTCTTTATCGACGAGACGAATACCCAAGTTTGTTAAGCGAATAACAGGAGGAATGGCATAAATAATAACGGCGATCATTCCGGGGATTTTACCGATGCCGAGTAGCATCACCACTGGGATCAAGTACACGAATGCCGGCATTGTTTGCATGACATCAAGTATCGGTGTGAAAACCGATTGAATACGATCAGAACGCGCCATCGCGATACCAATAGGAATACCAATAATGATCGATAACAAAGTACTGACGGTGATAATGCTTAAGGTACTCATGGTGTCTTCCCACATACCAAACAAGCCGATCCCGTATAGTGCAAGTGCAACAGCAAGTGACAATTTCCACGAGCGTGCAGCTAAATGACAAATAGCAACAATTACCGCAATCACAATGGGCCATGGGGTTGCTAACAATAATTTCTCAAACCAAATTAGAAACTGAAGCAGGGGTTCGAAAAAGGCCTCGATACTCTCACCATATTCACGTGAAAAACTTCGATAACCTTGATCGAGGGATTTCCTCAACTCAACCATCGTTTCACGGCTCAGTTCAGGAAACTCCGTCCAAAAAGACATATAAACCTCGAAATAAAGGGAAATAAAAAAGCCGCTATTAAAAGCGGCTTCGGGGTACTTACTTATTAATCAGTGTCGCTTTTACTTTCTCAGCGATTTCTGGCGCAACCCATGCAGTCCATGTTGCCGTGTCAGAAATAAGGAAGTGCTCTGCGGCTGTTGCACCGTCAGCTTGATTGTCTTCCATCCAAGCCAATAGCTTGTTCATTTTTGCGTTGGTAAACGCACGCTTTGAAACATACTCAAAAGCTTCTGGAGCGCGTTCAGCGAAGCCTGATGTCGTGACAGATTGAACAGCTGCAGGTGGGTACATCGTTGGTTTTGGTTCTGCACATTCTGCTTGTGTGATACAAGCTTTGTAGTGATCAACGTCTACACCAGAACCGAAATCTACTTTCACCATATCGTACTTACCAAGTACAGCAGTTGGCGCCCAGTAATAACCGAACCAAGCTTCCTGACGCTCGTAAGCTTTTGCAATCGCCCCTGATAATGCCGCGCCAGAACCTGGATCAACCACTTTGAATCCTGCGCTTTCTAAATCAAGCGCTTTGAACAAGTTTTCACCCGAGATTTGACAGTTCCAGCCAGCTGGGCAACCCATGAACATCGCTGCGCTTGGATCTTCTGGGTGTTTAAACAATGCAGCATTCGCTTTCACGCCTTCGATTGTTGCAAGGCTAGGATCTTGGTCAACCATGAACTTCGGCACCCAAAAACCTTCTTCACCACCGTCAGACAAAGAGTTGCCCGCATACTTTAATCGACCTTCTGCAACACCTTTGTCGAGAGGTTCGCGCAGACCATTACTCCAAAGCTCTGGTGCAATATCTGGCTCACCTTTCTCGATCATTGATGTGCCTGTTGGCATTGTGTCACCCGCCACAAGTTGCGTATCGCACCCGTAACCATTCTTGAGAATGTAACTATCTACATGCGCCATCAACGCAGCAGAGTTCCAGTTCATCTCAGCAATAGTCACTGATCCGCATTCATTAGCTGATGATGCTGATGCCGATTCTTGAACAGAATTAGTTTCTTCAGAGTTGTTACCACCACAAGCTGAAAGCAAAGCTGCAGCAGAAAGCGCAGCGACAAGAGACTTCTTCATTTTGACCCCTTTCGATTGATTTGTATTTGATTGTTATTCTGTCTTTTAACCCTAACATAGCTACGACAGGTTTCCAAAGACGAACCCTAATGCTGCAGCAAAAGGCATGTTTATTATTCAAATAATAAAAAGCCCCACCTTGAGACCATCAAAGCAGGGCTGTAACGAATCGTACCTAGACTATAAAACTACATCGTTTCCATTTTGAGGAAATCAGTGAACAGCGTCCAGCTTTGGGTATCCGCTCTTTCTTGATACTTTTCCGAACCAAATACAGTGAAGGCATGAGGCGCGCCGCCATAAGTCACCATTTCATGATCCACCTTCGCAGCCTCAAGCTCATCCGCTAGATTCGCGAAATCTGACATTGGAATAATTGAGTCTGCCGTACCATGCATCACAAGAACTGAGCCCTTTGTATTGCTGTAGCCTTGCCCTTCTGGGGTCGTCAAACCACCGTGAAAGCTAGCAAATCCTTTTAGTTCGGTACCTGATCTCGCCAGTTCTAACACGGCTGCGCCACCGAAACAGTAGCCCATGGCCACAGCGTTACTTGTATCAGCACCAAGCTCTTTTGCTTTAGCTAAACCTGCTTGCATGATTGCGCGCATTTTCTCGCGATCTTTGTATAGCTCACCAGTATGCTGTTTTTTATCAGCCACTTCTGTTGGACGCACGCCTTTACCAAATAAATCGACAGCAAATACTGAGTATCCAAGTTCGTGCAGCATTTCGCTACGCTTAACTTCGTATTCAGTTAGACCATCCCAGTCGTGAATCAAATAAACTAACGGTGCATCTTTATTATCGCCTGCAACAAAGTAGCTTTCATACGCTGTGTCATTCAACTCAAAATCAACATTTTTACCGGCGTGCTTCATACTGTGCCCATCAGCCACAGCAACACTAGCACCTAATGAAACAGCCACCGCAGCAGCCCCGACCAACCCACGAGCAATATTCATAGTCACCCCTTTTATTTCGATTGCGTTTTATATCGTTTTCGATTCAAGTATCTGCGCTTCATTGTCAGCCACTTGCTTTAGACCAAACTTGGTTACGCAGTTAGATTCTACTTAGATGACTATTTTTCATGCAAATCACCTCATTTGAGGGCGATCTGACAAAAAAAATGATTTGCAACGAATTTTCCGAACAAATGTGATCCATTGTTAAACGCCCCCCCGTAACCCGACCCGAGCGCTCATAAAAATCGAAGTTCTTCATCAAGTTGTGAAAGATAAGAACAATTTTATTCAAGGGAGTTCGCTTCGCGTCTCCGAACAATTTAAGGAATTTACCATGAGCATGATTAGCTTTGGCACCAACGTGAAGCGCTGGGCGCCTTTAATGATTCTGGGTGCAATCCCATTGATTTCAGCATGTAGTGACAGTGATGACAACGTTGCAGCAGCTGTTGAAACACGCAACATTCTTGAAGTTGCAACCGATAATCCGAACACAACAATCCTTGAGTCTGCGGTGGTTGCTGCAGACCCTTCAATCGCGGCACTTCTTCGCGGCGATGACGAGTTGACAGTATTTGCACCAACTGATGATGCATTCGCAGCATTGCTTACTGACTTGGGCGTAGACGCACCAACACTGCTTGGTAACACTGCATTGTTGAATCAAGTTTTGCCTTACCACGTTCTTGCAACGTCAGTAGGTGAAGTAGACTCAACTGGCGCAATTAGTGTTGCACAAACACCAGCACCAGGAAATATCGTTCCAACGCAAGGCACCGAAAGCGTTGCGCTATCTCTCTCTAGCGAAAACAACGCAAACGTTCTTTACGTAAACACTTCCCGCGTAGTGACTCCTGATGTTGATGCGACTAATGGTGTTATTCACGTAATCGATAAAGTGTTGCTACCACCACCGAGCGAATTGAGTGATGAGTCAACGACAATCGGAGGAATCGTTACAGCGCTAGCAGGCGCGAGCGATGCAGAGTTCACCATCTTACTTGCAGCTCTTCAAACAGCTGGCGCATCAGGACTTCTCGCTGCTGCTGTTGACCCGAATGCAACGCTTACAGTGTTTGCTCCGACCGATGCCGCGTTCGCAACACTTCTGAGCGAAGAAGGTTTAACTGACGCACAACTTCTAGCTAGTCCAGATCTTCCAGGAATTCTTAGCCAACATATTCTCGGCAAAGAAGTTAGCTCAATTCTTGCTTATGCCTCTAACGGTGGCACAGAAACAACCTTAGCGATGAATAACCTAAACATCGACATTATGAACAATGCATTAATGATTGAAGGAAGTACCGTAGTAGAAGCAGACGTCAAAGCTTCTAATGGTGTGATTCACGTTATCGACAAAGTAATCTTCACTGTCGACTAAGTGTCGCATTAGATCAGTACTATAAGGTCGGGGAATACCCGACCTTTTTTATTTCTAATGAAAGTTAATCCTTTTTTGGCTATAGTTCGCGCCGATTACTTATTACTTGTATTTGGTACGAACAATGGAAAAAACTTTTATCAGCGCCCAGCAACTTCTTGAAGACTCATTCAAGCTAGCAATTCAAATTTATGAAAGTGGCTTCCGCCCTGACTACATCGTAGGCGTATGGCGTGGTGGTGCTCCAGTAGGCATCGCTGTTCAAGAAATGTTTGAAGTGCTTGGCGTCAAATGCGACCACATTGCTATTCGTACTTCGAGCTATACGGCCATTGGCGAACGCGCTAAACAAGTAAAAGTGCACGGTTTAACGTATCTCATTAATCGCGTTGAAAGCCACCAGAACCTGTTAATTGTTGACGATGTACACGACAGCGGTCTGAGTATTGATCAAACTATTGTTGATCTTACTGCTCGCTGTAAAAAGAACACTCCAACTATTAAAGTTGCGACCCCCTACTACAAGCCTAAGAACAACAAGACTAATCGCATCCCAGATTACTTCTTATATGAGAGCGATGAGTGGCTGGTATTCCCGCATGAATTAGATGGCTTAACAAAAGAAGAACTTATCGCAAATCGTCCAGAGTCTGCGGCGATTACTGACAAGCTTGAAGAACTCGGCGCATTCGATAAGTAATGCACCAATAAACCGACATTGAGCCTCCTAACATTCAGTAGACAATGTCGGCCTTCCTACTTTTTTATTTTGCATTCGCATTTCATTTCACGTTAGTCTGTTTGAACCCAGATTGAACTAAGTTTAAAAAACTATAAAAATGAAGTTCTCCCTTAACACCATGCGCCAGAGCGATTTTCAGTACAAAGTTGTGCTGACAGTGCTTTTGCTGTTTATGCAAAAAGCCTTATTCGCGACAGGCACAATGGCAGGTTCACTGTCGGAAAATGGTTCATGGGTTAGCTTGTGTACGGCCGACGCAGGCATTAAACAAGTATTTATTACAGATAGTGATTCTGAACAGAACCACAATGTTCACGACGCAGATGAACAATGTAGCTTTTCGGCAGGTGCCCTAGCCCATTTGGCGAGCAACTTGTCGCACACGCAATTCTCGCCTACTCAAGACTTCATCCGCTCAGGATCAATTAATGCGATTTCGCGTAAAACAAGTTTTCAACGCGCGCGCGCCCCTCCTATGACGCTCTCTTGAGCACAGTCATCAACAATTAGATTTAACTTCATTGCTAAGCCAGTGTCAGCCTGCTTATTTTTCTAAGCATGCGCGTGCATACATTGTGCTTGATGCTTGATGAAGACATCCTCTAGATTCAGACCTGTGCTCCACCTAAAGCCAATATTTATTCATTTTATTAGGACAAGAGCATCATGAAACTTTCACACTTTACTGCTATCTCAACATGCGCCCTTTTGGCTGCCTGCTCATCAGGCGGCTCTACTAACGTCAACGCCCTACAAGAACAAGATGTTTCCATCGCATTTGCAGCAGAAGCCAATAACGTATCAATTGATTGCGATACACAACTGACAGGCCTAGGCACAAACAATACCAATGCTGATATCAGAGAGTTTAGATTCTATGTGCATGACATCAGACTTACAGATGATCAGAGTAATGAGTATGCACTGGACTTAGAAGACAACGCTTGGAACCACGAGAACGTGGGCTTGCTCGATTTCATGAACAAAGATACGAGCTGTTCGGGCGCTACGAAAAATACAAACACTCAGGTTGAAGGAACCGTGAGCGCTCCAGCCAATGTCGCGTTCACAGGCATTACCTTTTCACTTGGCATTCCCTCTGAATTGAATCACGCAGATAGAGCAACGGCCGTAGCACCATTAGATCAGACGAGCATGCATTGGAATTGGCAAAATGGTTACAAGTTTGCGCGACTCGACGTAGCACCAGTCGGCGGAATCATTCGACCAAGCGACCTTGGCTTTTCAGCTTCTTCATGGAACTTTCATCTCGGGAGCACCAATTGTTCTGGAGATCCTCAACTCGGTGAAACCGTGACATGTGCGCGTCCGAATCGCCCTCCAATAGCCTTAACAAACTTCGATCCAAGCAGCCAACAAATCGTACTGAACTTCGACAACCTAGTGAGCAATTCAGATCTGACTCAAGATCTAGATGGAGCGCCAGGGTGCATGTCAGGCGCGACCGATCCAGAATGCGCATCAATATTTGAAGCACTCGGTCTAGATGTCGCGATCGGCTCAGAGCATAGCAGCGTCACACAAACCGTCTTTAGTGTTCGTTAATATGTTTCGGCTATTAGTCTGTAGAGAGGCGCTTAATAAGCGCCTCTTTTTCGCAATATTCATGCTTTCTCTGGCTGGATGTAGCAGTAGCTCAAGTGACTTTGTCGACACCTCACACAATGCAAGCCAAACAAGTTTTGAATGGAATCTGCCAGAGAGATATCCCCTACCTGTCGAGCCCATCGCGAATCAAATGAGCGAAGAAAAGTTCCAGTTAGGCCGCCATCTTTTTTACGATACGCGCCTCTCAGGCAATGGCACTCAAGCATGCGCGTCCTGCCATATCCAAGAACATGGTTTTAGTGATGGCATTGCATTGCCAACAGGTTCTACTGGAGAACTCTTAGCGCGTAACTCTCAGGGCTTAATGAACGTAGCTTATAACGCAACACAAACTTGGGCCAACTCAGCCTTAATTACCCTAGAAGAACAGGCCCTTGTGCCATTATTCGGTGAGAATCCGATTGAGCATGGCATTGATGACAGCAACAAAGAAGAAGTACTTGATAGAATCCGAAACGAGGCGCGTTACCAAAGTTTGTTTAACGATGCCTATCCCGAGCTCGGTGATCCTATCGCATTTAATACCATTCGCGATGCGATCGTGAGCTTTGTTCGAGGTATGGTGTCTTTCAACTCAGCGTTTGATCGCTTCGAACAAGGCGATGCCACTGCTCTAAGCGCTGCTGCACATCGAGGCAGACAATTGTTCTTTAGCGAAGAGCTTGAGTGTTTCCACTGCCACGGCGGCTATCATCTCAGCGACTCCACGATGGATCGAAGTATGAGCTTCGTGAATCGTCCCTTTCACAATACTGGATTATTCAACATTGGTGGTACGGGCGATTATCCGCACGACAACACAGGACTATTTGAAATCACAGCTGATCCGTCCGACATGGGAAAATTTCGCTCACCTTCTCTAAGAAATGTCGCTCTCACTGCCCCCTACTTACATGATGGTAGCGCGGCAACATTAGGAGAAGTCCTCGAAATCTATGCAGCCGGCGGACGTTTAATCACAACTGGTCCTCATGCTGGAGATGGAAGACTCAACCCTTTCAAAAGTAGTTTTGTGACGGGTTTTAACATGTCCGAGCAAGACAAAAATGATGTGATTGCCTTCCTCCAAAGCTTGACTGACAACAGCTTCGTAAGCGATCCACGCTTTAGCAACCCATGGAATTAACATGATAGACACTAAAAAACAGGCAATATGCATTACGCTATCGTGTGCGCTTAACGGGCTTTTGGCAATGAATGCCAATGCGCATGGTGACTTTCTCTACATGCCACAGGCAACGCTCACTTCAAGCATTTATGCTTCGTGGCAAACACAAGATCATATTCAGAACGATGACTGGAATATCCCGGGTATACTCCGCAATGAAGCCATGCACGCTAGTGAAGAAGGTTTGAGCCTCAACGACGCAACACTGGGTTTTGTTTGGGCTAATGAATCAGGTTTTTTCACAAACACAGAGCTTGGCGCTCATGAACATTCAAGCGATGTGGAAACTGAAATCGAACAAGCCTTCTTTGGTTATCATTGGACACATACTTCAGGACATATCAAATTAGAAGCAGGTAAAATGAAAGGCGCTTTTTCGCTACAAAATGGCCAGCATCCTAATGAACGGGCGTTCACTGAGCCAACACTTTCAGCTCTCACCGCATTGGAAGGCACATACTCTAATATCGGTCTCCGCGCACAATTCATGAACTGGCATGGAGCGCAGGGCTTAAGTACTTATGGCATTGAAATTTGGGATGGAGAGAATTACCCAGGAAGCGATCACAGCGATCAGCCTGCATTTGATCTGTTTGCACGTTACCAACATACCGTTGAACGACTACAAGCTACTGTTGGTATATGGGGTCTTTTCACAGATGTAAAACGTCGCAGAGATAACATTCCCGATGACCACATTCACTCATCAGGCACAGTTCGAACACCGACTCTTTTTACAGGTAATGAGACCCTTTATGGCCTTGAAAGCATCATTAAATGGCAGCAGTCTTCGGAGCTTTCGTATCAACTAGAAATCTCCGCGTTACAGAGACACAGTGATGGAGAGTTATCTGATGCAACAAGAGTGTCGAGCCTTGATGCAAGTATGCGTGGTGGCAACATAAAAGTATCGATTCAATATCAGAAACACAACTTGTCGATTGGCTATGAAGAATTATCAACCGATAACGGACTCAGCGGCCCTGGCGCTCCGATTCTCGGCGAGCAAGCTGGATTGCAACACGCGGATCATACGTCATCGAGAGCAAGCCTCTCTTATAGCTACTCAATACAAGAGGGCCTCATGCTTCGCGTTGAGTATATCGATGATCAAACGACACAAAATGCACAAGACTTTGCTCGATTAGCTTTATATTGGGGAGACCAGTACGCACTTTAAAAAGAAAAAAGCGCATGTTGATCATGCGCTTTTTGATACTTAAGCCGCCTTAGCCTTTAAATCATAATCCGGGTTATAGACAGACTCTTTCCATTCATCGACGAAATGAGAATCGTCCTGATCCCATGGATGAAAATCATCTCTAAAAAAGTCTTTCAAATGCGGTGCCATGCGGCGTGTCATGCCTTGTTTACCGTACATAAACTTCCAAAACCCTTTTACTTCAGACCAGCGTGGCATGCGCTTCGCCCACCACAGTAAACGCGCTTGGTATTTCATGAAGCGATATGGCAACAGAATCAAAGCAATACACATCGACTTTTTCAATAAGCGACGATCTCCAAAAATTTCCATATACAAATCAAACGCGACGCTTTTATGCTCAATCTCTTCCACTGCATGCCAATGCATCAATTGGTCGATGCTCTCTTCCATGCCAGCCCAGTGCTCTCTATGATTCAAATAGTCACAGGCAAACACTGCCGTTAAGTGTTCAACACACACAGTAAATGCCAAACGCTGTTTATCTGAGCGACGTTTGATCGACCATTCTAAGTCCTTCAAAAAGACCTTTTCTAAGCGCGGGACGTCATAGCCTTTGTCACGCAACTGTTCATTGAAGCGCTTATGTTGCAAGCTGTGATGTGCCTCTTGTCCAATAAACCCCTTAATTTGTTCTTTTAAATTGGGGTCTTTCGTATCATTACGATAAGGCCGCACAGACTTAATAAACTCCGCTTCTCCATCTGGAAAGGTCGCTGACATCGCAGCAATATAAGCACTTTTTAAACAATTATTATCAAAGAAGTCCCGCGTCGACATGTCTGCATATGGGAACTCCATATGACGAGGACGGACATCCAAAGGCGTCTTGTTGGAAGCGGTCGTATTTGTCATCACTTTCACCTTAAGCTGCGTAATCATTATCAGGCCATCTTTAACGACAACCTAAACCTGCGACTTTCCAACTATGGAACAGTCATTATTGCGTTAAAGCTATAGTGCGCTTTTGAAGCCTTTGACAATAGGTGATAAGGTTTCAAAAAAAAGTCATTTGAGCTCATTTCATATGTAGGGAATGTCGCATTGATATGAATAACAATAACGTCGGACTTACACTTGCATCGGGCGACTACTTGCCTGTTGTTCGCGATTTCGCATTGAGCCGAGGCATTCAACCTTCTGAACTTTTAGAAGGCAGCGAACTCAGTGCCGCAGATTTCATTCAGCCCCCCGAACTCGTCAGCAACTTTATCGTCAATCGCGTTGGGCAAAATCTCTACGCAAAACTGAAACAGCCCATTGCTGATGCCGTCTACTATGGTTTGCAGGTGCGCCCATCAAGCCACGGAGCTTTGGGTGTTGCAATTCAAACATCCGCATCCTTACGCGCGGGATTGTCTTTATTAACGAAGTACTACAACACTAGGCTTGCTGCGCAATACCCGAAAATCGTCATCGGAGAAGAACATGTATCTTTGACGCTAATTACTGATTTGAAAGGTATGGGGCATTCACCAGACGTACAACGTTTCTTTGATTTAAGTACGATGGTTAGCATGGCACAGAGTGTTCATCTCTCTCTTGGTGCTTCGTGCGCACTTGAGGGACAAGTCATTATTGAAATCGATGCACCTGAACCAGCTGGCTTTCCGCACCATGTTTTGGATTATTGCTGTTTCACGTTTAACGCAAAACAATGCGCGATGCACTTCCCTACCCAATGGTTAGACGCCCCATTTGAAAGTGCGAACACGGCGCTTTGTCAGGCCGCTTTAGCGCAATGCGAAGAGGAGCTAAGAAAAGTAAAACCGCAAGATTTGGTCGATCGCGTCCGGAATTTTCTCACTCTACAAGAAGGCGCCCTTCCCAGCATTGATGTGGTGGCAGAACGAAATTTTATGTCCGCGGCGACTCTAAAGAGAAAACTAGGCGAGCTTGATTACACCTATCAAGACTTAAAAAATGAAGTGAGACTTTTCACGGCAAAAGAAAAACTGTCTTCTAGCGAACTACCCATCGAGCTGATCGCTGATCAATTGGGCTTTAGCGATAACTCTAACTTCGCCAAGTTTTTTAAGAGACAAACAGGGCTAACGCCCAAGCAATACAGAACTACTGAACAAAAATAAAAGCACGCAAAAGCGTGCTTTTATTTACTTCCCTAAGCGCCTTTGCGCAGACCCTGGGCTAAATTATTTGCAGTCTCGCGCAAACGTGCGTTTGCCTGCTCAATGGTGTGCATGCTATTTACGCAGGTTTGAGCGCCATCTTGCGTTGCAGTAATGTCGCGCGCTAATTCATCTGACGCTGCACTTTGCTCAGTGGCCGCATTCGCTGCATCAGCGTTAATCAATTTCAACTCCTGTGTATTTAAGAACACGGACTGAAGCTGCTCTTTAGTCGCCACAAACTGCTCACTGACATTGTTTGTCTCAGTGCTGCTTTCGTCGATCATTTTCATCAAATGATCAGTTGTATCTTCTAGGCTAGCGACCATAGATTGAATCTCAACCGTCGCGTCTTGGGTTTTCACTGAAAGCGTTCGCACTTCATCTGCCACGACCGCAAAACCACGACCAGCCTCTCCCGCTCGGGCTGCTTCAATCGCAGCATTCAAAGCGAGAAGATTAGTTTGTTCAGAGATATCAGTAATCACCTTTAACACATTTTTCACACTTTGAGATGTTTCACGTAAGGCATGACTTGAATCTGAACAGTTTGACATACGCCCGCTTAGTCCATGCATCTTCGCAACTAACTGATCAATAGTAGTTTCCGTCTGTGACATGCTGTCTCCCAAACTTTGGGCTAAGGCATCGGCGCTTTGAGCTCGTGCAGAAGCATCTTTAGCAATCTGTGCCATTTGAGTAATACCTGCGGAACTACGAATCAAACTATCATTTTGAAGCATCAATTCGCTCGTGCTTGACCGACACTGTTCGTCAATATCTTCAACCTGAATAGTGAGCGTCTCAATCGCTTCATTCACAGAAGTAATCAGCGTAGAAAGATGACCGACAGTTGCATCTACCGATGAGCCGATTTGACCAAATTCATCCGAGCCACTAAATCCAATACGATCATCAGTATTGCCCGATAAAATATTTTTCATCACACCAATAATATGCTGCAGTAAAGGCATAACATTGTGCATAACAGAATGCGCGAAAAAGATAATGAAGCCACTACCAGCGAACAGCCACATACTCAACTCCAAGGTAGACATTAACCCCTCTGAGCTTGCCTCAGAAATAGCTTGATTATATTGATACAGGGCAAATGCGACCAAGGGCAAAGTTAAGCAAGCAGGTAAAAGCAGTTTCGCCTTTAAACTTACATTCATTAAAATACGATCCCTAAGTCCAATCTTTACATCAGCCATCATATGCTCTCTCTTTAAAACTACCCATAAAGTATATAAGTAACCGATCGATTCATAACTGCCACTCGCGATACTTTTTGAATATTTTCTTGCCTAACTATTTAGACGCTGCGTCAAGCCCAATTTCAATTGGACTAGTCAACGGCGCCACCTCCTATAACTCCCTTTATTTAACATGTAAAACTCTTCCTTTTTTACCTACGCACCATTAAATAATAATGATTATCATTAATATTTAAAAGATCTCAATCATTTTTACTTTAGTCAATTGATAGAATCGTCAACCCCGTCCTTGTCGCAAAGATATCTACAAAGTTCTAAGAGCTTGCTTCACTCCGCTCTAACCTTTTAGTGATCGTTGCCGTGCTCCATCTAATCTTTGAGTTTGGCTTTTTAGTAGCCTACAAAAAGCGTCTCGCCTAAAGGCTCATACTTTTAATGCATGTAGAGTCTACCGTTATCTCCTTCTCTAAGTATATAGACCCTTGGAACAACATGCTTTTCTTTGCAGCATTTCCTATGCTCGCAGCCGCTTGGGCACTCTATATCTCGAGAGACTACGACACATTTTTAATGTATTAAGTCCAGTTAAAACCAATCAAAGAGTAGTGACGCGCCAAATCTTCACTGCTCTGATTTCACGCAAGAAATCAATTAATAGTCACTAACAAGTCGCTTCGACAAACTTGAATGGCGCGATATCAAGTCCGATAGATCACCACTTACCAAACCACCATCCAATACTCGCCACTCACCAGCGACCATCACTGCATTCGCTTTGTGCGCACCACATAACAGGAGTGCAGCAAGAGGATCATGACTTCCAGAAAATCGTGCCTCATCCAATTTGAATAAGGCAATATCCGCTTGCTTTCCAACTGCGAGCTCTCCAATATCAGAACGTCCTAAAACAGACGCTGAACCTTTCGTTGCCCAACGGAGGGCATCGAAGTGCGTCACCTCATCGGCCTCATAACGCAGTCGATTGATTAACATGGCTTGTCGTACTTCTTGGATCATATTTGAGCCATCATTAGATGCAGATCCATCAACACCCAGCCCGACTGGCGAACCGTGTTCCTCCAATTCAAGGGTTCGGCATATCCCAGAAGCAAGCACCATATTGGATGAAGGGCAATGGCAAACGCCGACACCCGCCCTACCTAAGCGATGCAACTCGTCGTCATTAAAATGAATGCCATGCGCAAGCCAAACATCATTACTCATCCAATTGACGGACTCTAAATAGTCCACGGGGCGCATACCAAATGTTTTAAGGCAGAAGTTATTTTCATCTTCAGTTTCAGCCAAATGGGTATGTAATCGAACACCGTGATCGCGCGCCAAAGAGGCTGTTTGCTTCATCAACTCAGTAGTGACAGAGAACGGCGAACATGGCGCCAGCGCGATATTCACCATAGATCCTTCTGAGGCATCATGATACTGACGAATCAAGCGTTCAGAATCTTTCAAAATAGCGTCGTCAGATTGCACAGTCGATTGCGGCGGCAAGCCACCATCGTCTTGCCCTAAACTCATTGAGCCGCGTGTCAGGGTAACGCGCGTTCCCACTTTTGAAGCGGCTTGAACTTGAATATCAATCGCTTCAGTTAATGCCTCAGGAAACAAATAATGATGATCTGAAACCGTAGTACAGCCAGAAAGAAGCAACTCGCTCAAACCTAATTCAGTCGCAGCACTTAGCATCTCTGGTTGAAGCCTCGCCCACACCGGATACAAGGTTTGAAGCCAAGGAAACAAACGTTTGTTAAGTGCTGGCGGAAATGCGCGCGTAAGCGTTTGATAGAGATGGTGATGAGTATTAATCAGACCAGGTAATAGGACCGACTCTGAAGCATCAAACACTTCATGATAAGACGTTTGGGGTACTTGACCGAGGGCAATAAGCTCCACGATTTTATTGCCACTAACAACAATACCGCCACGCGCATCTTCATCATTGGCGGTAAATACGGAAAGCGGATTTTTAATCCAAGTCGTTTTGGGATTAGACATGAAAAGTCACTCCTATTTATTGTGAATAGAACAGGATGGCAGTGACTTCCTAAGGGAATGCTCAATGAGCAGCGTGTTAATCTGCCGATGAAATATGAACAGCTTGAACTTGGGGTCAGAGTACTTTTACTCTGACCCCAATATTCGTTATACGTTTAAACCACAGCCGCCTAAAATGACTGTGCAAAGCAGTTCTTTAATTCTTTGTACGTCTTCGTCGTCGTACTCAAGCTTATTCGTCACAGTAAGAATCTGCGCATCAAAGTCAGCGTAATGCTGTGTCGTTGACCAAATCATGAAGATCAAATGTTCAGGATCAATCGCTTTCATCTTGCCTTGATCAATCCATGATTGAATGATTTTGCTTTTCTCACGTACCCAAGTACGCAAGTTTGTGCGCAAGTGCTCTTGAAGATTTGGCGCGCCTTGAATGATTTCTAAAGCAAAAATTTTAGAGGCACTTGGATACTGAATCGCCAAGTCGACTTTGGCACAGATATACGCGCGTAAAACTTCAGCAGGGTCATCCCCTTCACTCATATCTTCAATCGTTTCGTCCCAACGATTAATGATTTCATCAAGTACCGCAAGATAGAGTGCTTGTTTGCTTTTGAAGTAGTACAGCACATTCGCTTTTGGAAGGCCGGCTGCATCAGCAATTGACTGCATGCTTGTGCCCTTAAAGCCATTCTTTACAAAGGAATCTTCTGCTGCTGCAAGAATATTCTTACGATTTTGTGCACGAATTTTTCCTGTTTTTTGCGGAGCTTCTGCGATATCCATGGTAATACTACTTGTTCGTTTCTTATTAAGCCGCCACTGATGACGGTAGTTCCCCCAAACCTGCTTAAAGCAAACTTGGCCGTAAATTATAAACGAAAGGAACGCTGTGCGTCCCCTTCGCAAGGCGCTAAATTAAACGCTCACTTACTTCATTTCTTTTGGTAACAATGAGTTGAGAATTAAGGCTGTTAATCCACCCATTGTCACTGCCGAACCAAAAATCGTTTGAATTAGTTTTGGCATTTCTTGCAACACATCTGGAACCGCAGCAACACCAAGCCCCATTCCAAATGAAAGCGCCATAATCAGCATCGTGCGTCTATCCATCTCTACCGTTGCAAGTATACGTACACCTGCCGCGGCAACGGTACCAAACATTACCAAAGTTGCACCACCTAAAACGGGTTTAGGCAACTGCTGGAATACTCCACCTATAATTGGAAATAAGCCAAGTACAACTAAAATCCCCGCAACCCAATATGCTACATATCGGCTTGCAACGCCCGTTAGCTGAATAACACCATTATTCTGACTAAATGTGGTATTTGGAAAGGTATTAAAGGTCGCTGCGATCAAAGAATTAACACCATCACCCAGTACGCCACGCTTGATACGTTGGCGATAGCTATCATCGTCAATTGAGAGCTTAGAAAGCATCGATGTAGCGGTTAAATCACCAGAAGATTCAATCGCCGTAATAAGATAAATGAAAGCTACAGGAATAAATGCTTCAACATCAAAGCTAAACCCATATTTAAACGGCGTTGGTATCGCAACCAAATCCATATCGGCAAGCATAGAAAAATCGACCTTACCCATAAACCAAGCGGCAATAAAACCGATGATCAAACCGTAGAAAATCGCGCCAGAACGCAGTATCGGCTTAGAACTTTGATTCAATATGATAATAATCAACAACACTGAACCGCCAAGGGCTAGGTTTTCTAAACTACCTAAATCTGGGGCTTTAAAACCACCAGCCAGATCCGTCATACCGACTTTGATTAAATAGAGCCCAATCGTGGTGATAACAATGCCTGTCACTAGAGGGGTCACAAACACTTTAAGCTTGTGTAAAAACTGGCTTAGAAAAATTTCGATAAATGCGCCAAGGAAACAAACGCCAAAGATCAAGCTTAAGATCTCATCAGGACCACCACCTTTACCTTTCGCGATAAATCCAGCCGCTAAGATAGAGCTTAAAAAGGCAAAACTAGTGCCTTGAAGAGCCATCAAGCCCGAACCTACTGGGCCAAAGCGTCTAGCTTGTATAAACGTTCCTACACCCGAAACGATAAGTGCCATGCTTATAAGATAAGGTACTTCGGAACCTAATCCTAAGACCCCGCCAATAATTAAGGTGGGCGTGATAATTCCAACGAAGCTTGCAAGCACATGCTGCAAGGCGGTGAGTCCTGCGACGGGCGCAGGCGGTCGATCATCTATGCCATAGATGATTTCTGAATTCGTCATGCTACTTTCCTCGCTAAACACACAATCAATTATTTTGGTTAGTTAATTGATCAACTACCTAAAGTAAGTAATTAAAAATTTAGTACTTTGTTTATTTGGGACTTTTAATTGTATTCATGTTCTTTTTATAAGCTTCCTGCTCCAAAAATGCTGCAGTGCTTTGAGGCACTGCAGCAAAAAAGAAGACGGTTTTTATCAAACCTTAAGTACGACTTATAGGTGGTACTTGATCAAGCCGCTAACTGCAGACTCATTTTCGTCACTCTTAACACCGAACTTGTTGCTCCAGTAAGAGTATTCGATACCAACTTCAAGCTTAGACTTGGTGATACCCATGAACTTGCCTACGTCAGCACGAAGCTGTGGGTTGAAGTGGAAATCAGACGCGTGATCAGCTTCTGCTGAAGACCAGTCGAAGTAACCGTCGAACATGAAGTCAACACCTGCTACTGCGAAAGGAACACCGTAAGTAACTGTCAACTGAACGTCATCCTTGTTGTTTTCATTATCAGCGTAGAAAACGTTAGTGCCGAAAAACGCAAATCCTGGAAGATCCCAGCTCAAGCCAACACCGTAAAGGTAATTGTCTTGACTAAAACCAGTTGAGTTAGAGCTAAATTCGTAAGTTGTAGCAAGAAGTACATCTTTAATCGGACCAACACTTAAGTCTGATCCTGCTAAGTTACTAAGGCTGAAACGAGGAGAAAGTTCACCGTAAGTTTCGTTGAAGCTAGAAGCTGAACCTTTACCGTTTAGACGATCTACGAAGAAGAACGCATCACCCCAATCGTGGCCAGAAGCGTGCTCAATTGTCATCACAGTCATTTCTTGAGTCTTATTCGGAGCACCGAAGTTGTAACCTACATTGAAGTAATCAGCACTGTGAAGAACAGTTATACTGTTGTCTGCCCAGAATTGTTCTGCTTGAGCTGGAGCAGCTACTACTGCTGCAGAAAGTGCTGCTGCACTTGCAAGAGTCTTAAGTTGTTTCATTTTTCTACCTTAGTAATTTCATAACGGCACTTTTTAGTTGTGCCTTTTTTCCGGAAAATGGGAGCTTGCTGTACAACAAGCTCAACAAAGCTCCCGATACTTTAAACGTCCCGGTTTACGACTGAGGCAATTTGCCCTCTACACCTTCGATGTAGAAACCAAAGCCTAGTAGCGCACCGTCATCCATGGTGCTACCAGCTGGTACAACTTCTTCGCCAGCCTGGTTAATAACAGGACCATCAAATACGCGCATTTCGCCCGCTTTCAAGGCCGCTTTTTTCTCTTCAACCAACGCAACAACATCAGCCGGAATAGCTTCGTTCAATGGTGCTAGATCTGTAGTACCTTCAGCGATACCAGGCCATAGATCTTCAGCTTTCCAAGTACCATCAAGAACTTGCTGAGCCTTCTTCAAGTAAAGAGGACCCCAGTTGTGAATAGCTGCTGTAAGGTGTGCTTTCTCACCGTACTCAGACATATCTGAGTGATAACCGATCGCGTACTTACCTTTCGCTTCAGCTGCTTGAATAACTGCTGCTGAGTCAGTGTGCTGAGTAAGAACGTCTGCACCTTGAAGGATCAAGGTTTCTGCAGCTTCACGCTCTTTGGCTGGGTCGTACCAAGTGCTCGCCCAAACAACTTTTACTTGAACGTCTGGGTTTACTTCTTTCGCGCCTTTAGTGAATGCGTTGATACCACGAATTACTTCTGGGATTGGGAATGAAGCAACGTAGCCAAGTACGTTAGATTCAGTCATCTTGCCTGCGATCAAACCAGTCAAGTAACGACCTTGATACGCACGCGTGAAGTAAGTACCCATGTTGTCTGCACGCTTGTAACCAGAAGCATGCTCGAACGCTACTTTAGGGAACTTCTTAGCAACCTTAAGAGTTGGGTTCATGTAACCGAATGAGGTTGTGAAGATTAGGTCGTTGCCTTTTGATGCCAACTGACGAATAACACGCTCACCGTCCGCGCCTTCTGGCACAGATTCAACGTAAGTTGTTTTTACTTTGTCGCCAAGTTGCTCTTCAACATACTTACGTGCTTCATCATGCGCGTAAGTCCAGCCCGCATCACCAGTAGGACCAACGTAAACGAAGCCGATGTTAATTGGGTCTTCCGCTTGCGCTACGCTCATGCCACCAGCTAGTGCTGCCGTCGCAAGCACTTTGCTAATTGTTTTTAGTTTCATTATTAACTCCTGAGTTTCTTTTTTATCTAGAGAGTAGCGATCAAACGCTACTCTCGTGACGCTTTAAAGCTGAGGTCTATATGGTTGACCCAGCGCCAAAGGCGTACTTAGTTTTGCTTTGATTGCATCGTTCGCGAGAACAACCAAAACAAGAATTGTTGCAACGTAAGGAAGCATTGCTAACAAATTAGGTGAGGCTTCAAAGCCCAGTCCTTGAAGAACCAAATGCATGATGCTCGCCGCACCAAACAAATAAGCTCCCAACATAATTCTTTCTGCTTTCCAGCTTGCAAATACAACTAATGCAAGTGCAATCCAGCCACGTCCTGCAGACATACCTTCAGACCAAAGAGGTGTATAAGCGAGTGATAAGTATCCACCTGCAAGACCAGCCATCGCACCACCAAACATGACTGCGCCGTAGCGTACTTTGAATACACTCATACCAATGGCGTTAGCCGCTTCTGGATTTTCGCCAACTGAACGAATCGTGAGGCCAAGACGCGTGCTCTTAAATACCCAGAACACCAAGCCGAACAGAACCCAACTGAGGTAAACCAACGGGTCATGCGAGAAAAAGATTTTGCCGATAACAGGAATATCGCTCAGTAGTGGAATCGTCCACGCCTGAATACCTTCGATGCCTACCCCAACGTAGCTCGCGCCAATAAAGGCACTTAAGCCAGTACCAAATATCGTTAAGGCTAAACCCGTAGCGACTTGGTTTGCGACCAGCGAAATCGCTAAGAAACCAAATAGCAATGACATAAACATACCAGCAATAACTGATGCCACAAGACCCAAGCCCAAATTACCGGTGATCACTGAGGCAGCAAAACCAAGCACTGCGCCCATTAGCACCATGCCTTCTTGGCCCAAGTTCAATACACCAGACTTTTCACACACCATTTCACCCAATGCGATCAAAATAAGCGGCGTACCTGTGCGAATGGTCGCAAATAAGATGTTAGTGATTAATTCAATATCCACGACTGCCCCTTACGCCTGCGCTGTTTCTTGTTGATTGCTAGATGATTTAGTTTGAACCGGACGATCTCGAACGATGCGATATGAGATCAACAAGTCACACGCTAAGAGATAAAACAGCAACATACCTTGGAATAAGCCCGTAATAGACTTCGGAAGTGTCAGGTCCATTTGAACCATTTCACCGCCCATGTAAGTGAGTGCGAGAAGCATACTGGCAATCACAATACCGCCAGGATGCATACGGCCCAAGAACACAATAATAATCGCAGCATAGCCGTAGCCAGGTGCAATATATGGATTCAACTGCCCGACAGGACCAGTGACTTCAGACACACCAGCGAGCCCCGCCAAAGCACCACAAATTAGCAGCACCAACCAAACAAGCTTTTTATCTTTAAACCCTGCAAAACTTGCTGCTGAAGGATCTTGACCCAGCACATTAATCTGGAAGCCGAGCATTGCACGAGACATAAATGTCCAAATGACGGCCACGGCAAACAAAGCGAATAAGATAGAGATCGTCAAACGATAGTCTTCGAAAATAACCGGAAGCATCGCGAAATCAGAGAATAAAGCCGACTCGGGGAAGTTAAATCCGTCTGGATCTTTTAAGGGGCCATGTACGCCATAGTATAAGAAGTACAAAGCGATATAGTTGAGCATAATGGTGGTTAGAATTTCATTCGCAGAGAAACGCGTTTTTAACCACGCCGCCAGCGCTGCCCACGCCAAACCACATAAACTACCGAATAGAAGTACAGCCGGTAGCACCCAGTAACTTTCAACATCACCCAGTTGCAATGCTAAGAAACCGCCGCCTAGGCCGCCAAGAATAAACTGCCCTTCTGCACCGATGTTCCATACCTGTGCTTTAAAGCAAAGCATTAAGCCCATTGCACACAATAATAGTGGCGCAACTTTGATACCGAGTTCAGTCCAACCGTACAAGTCCTCGAGCGGCTGTAAGAAGAATACATAGAGAGAACCCAGTGGATCATGCCCTAAGGAAGCAAATACGATTGCACCACTAATCAAGGTTAATAGCACCGCCAGCACTGGCGATAAATAGGCCATTGCCTTCGAGTCTGAAGGACGCTTTTCTAATTTAAAGATCATGCGACCGCTCCCGCTTGCTCGTTATCTTCTACAGGAGTCTTGTCACCCGCCATCCATTTACCAAGTTGGTTAATGCTAACCTTCTCTGTCGCTGCAACAGGTGACAACTCACCATCACAAATCGCACAGATACGATCACTGATTTGATACAACTCATCGATATCCTCAGACACTACTAGGATCGAAGCACCGGCATCACGTAATTTGATGAGTTCATGGCGAATCAAAATCGCAGCACCAATATCCACACCCCACGTAGGATGCGAACACACTAATAACTTAGGATTTTGAAGAATCTCACGACCGATAATGTATTTTTGGAGATTACCACCAGACAAAGACTTCGCTTGCGCTTGCGCATCCGGTGTTTTTACTTTGAAGTTACTGATAATAGTGTTGGCGAACTCTTTGACTTTGGAGCGATTAATCCAACCTTTATTGACCAAATCACCCGTTTGATATGCCGTGAGTAGACCATTGTCTTCCAAGGACATATCTGGAACCGCACCACGTCCTAGACGTTCTTCAGGGACAAAACCTAAACCTAAAGCGCGTCGTTCGGCAGGTCCTAATTTACCCACTGTCAGATCTTCAAACTTGATGACAGAGGCTTCACCTAGCTCTTCGCCACCGATCATATCGAGCAGTTCTTCTTGCCCATTTCCTGCAACACCAGCAATACCCAGAATCTCACCTTTGCGCACATCCATGGTGATGTTTTTAAGTGAAGTAGAGAATGGATCGTCTGATTGGTGACTCAAGTTAGTAACTTGAAGGAATACATCACCACCGACCGCTTTCTGGTAGTCCTGATTCAATGGAGTGTCATCGCCAACCATCAAACGCGCAATTTCATCCGTTGTTGTTTCTTGCGGATTACAGTCACCTGTCACCACACCGCCACGCAAAATCGTTGCGCCTGTGCAAATAGCACGCACTTCATCAAGCTTGTGTGAGATAAACAAAATACTGCAGCCTTCAGCACTCAATGTCTGAAGTGTCTTAAAGAGAGTTTCAACTTCTTGTGGGGTCAGTACGGAGGTAGGTTCGTCGAGAATGAGTAGTTTAACGTCTTGAAGTAGGCAGCGAACAATTTCTACGCGTTGCTGCTCACCGATAGATAAGGTGTGAACATAACGATCTGGATCGAGCTTCATTCCATAGCGTTCAGATACTTCACTGATACGCTGCTTCAAGCCATCCATCGACCCGACTTGGTCTTTCGGAATACTGAGTGCGATGTTTTCAGCCACGGTAAGCGTTTCAAATAAAGAGAAATGCTGAAACACCATCCCTATTCCAAGTTCCCTAGCGTGCGAAGCGCCTTTTACTGAAACAGGTTTTCCTTCCCAGAGCATCTCACCTTCATCAGGCTTGACCACTCCGTAAATAATTTTCATCAGCGTACTTTTGCCTGCACCGTTCTCGCCAAGCAGCGCATGGATCTCACCTTTCTCTACATTGAGAGAAACCTTATTGTTCGCGACCGTTCCCGGATAGCGCTTGGTGATTCCGCTTAATTGTATGCGTTTCATCGTTTTACCTAACCGTCAAGACAGCGGCACTGAAATTAATTTTTATTTTCACAAGCAAGTACCTTGCCAACTCCTACCAACCGACTACATCCTTATAAACACATCATCCTTGGCTATTCGGTCAGAAAATATAAACACATAAAAACCAAAATCAACGCATAACATCTATAAACAAAAGATATAAGAGATTCGATAAAATTCAGAAAATTAGCTGACCATTTGGTTATATTTGTAATTATATAGATTCAATTTTGAGACTTGATTGATCCATATCACAGCTTCAAAGTGTTGATTAGTTCGGGATTTAGCCAAAAAAAATAACGAATTTACAAATTTCACTTACCATTCGGTCAGTTTTTTAATGTACACTCGTGAAACTTATGCATAAAACGCCTTTATTGATTTCACAAATATGTATTATTTGCGAACGGCGTCAAACGAACTAAAACTATTGCTGCGCGAGTCTTACTCGCATTACAGCAACTTGAGGTAAAGACGTGATTACTTTTTTCTTAAATGGTCAGGAAGTTAGCGAACATAACATCCAGCCTGATATGACCGTTCTTCGCTATCTGAGAACACGCCAATCCTTAACTGGCACTAAAGAGGGCTGCGGCTCTGGTGACTGTGGGGCATGTTCAGTACTAGCGGGTGAAATGCACAATGGTGAATGGCATTACCGTGCGATCAACTCATGCATCACTTTCCTCGCACAGATTGACGGAAAAAGCCTTATTACTGTTGAAGCATTAGCTAATGGTTCAGAGCTTCACCCTGCGCAGCAAGCAATGGTAGATAAGCATGGATCACAATGCGGCTTCTGTACTCCTGGCATCATCATGTCTTTAACCGCTTTATTTGAAAACACACCTTCAGATAAGACTTTTACACTTCACGAAATTTACGACGCACTTTCTGGCAACCTTTGCCGCTGCACTGGCTACAAGCCAATTATTGACGCAGCGAAGTCAATGAAATCATACCCAGGCAAAGTGAAAGCAGAAATTTGGACACCTTCTAGCACATCACCTTCAAACAAAGGTGAAACCTCCAATGAAGAAGGTCAATCTTGGAGTGCTCGCACCGAATCAGAGCTTAAAGAGATTCTTGCGCACCATCCTGATGCACGAATCGTTGCCGGTGCAACCGATCTAGCACTTGAAGTGACGCAAATGAATCGTCGCATTAATAAGCTTGTTGCAATCAATCAAATCGATAGCTTGAAAACAATTAGTGAAGACGCTAACTACATCACCATCGGTGGTGCAGCATCTCTGACTGATTGCGAAAAAGTATTAGAAGCGCACTTCCCTGAGTTCGCTCAGCTACTAGAGCGTTTCGCAGCACGCCAAGTTCGTAACAACGGAACCATGGGCGGCAACATCGCAAACGCATCACCAATCGGTGACGCGCCACCAGTATTAATTGCATTAAATGCAGATATCGAAATCGCGGGTGCAAATGGCAATCGCTGGATTCCTTTAGACACTTTCTACTTGGACTACAAGAAAACACTTCTTCAGACTGGCGAATACATCCGCGCGATCCGTATTCCACGCCGCGAAGCGTGTGAGCACTTGAAAGTGTACAAAATCTCTAAGCGTATCGAAGACGATATTTCAGCAGTGCTTCTTGCGATCAAAGTAAAAGTACAAGGTGGCCAAATTACGGCTGTACGCACAGGCTTTGGTGGCATGGCTGCCATCCCTAAAGCGGGTGCAGCAATTGAAGCAGCATTGATCAACCAACCAATGACGGTTGAAACCTTCCGCAAAGCAGGAGAAAAAGCCTCTGAAGACTTCCAGCCATTCAGCGATGTACGTGCAACGGCAGGTTACCGTATTCAGGTAACACAAGGTCTTCTTGAGAAAGCAGCATTAGAGATTCTTAACCCAGAAAGCGTTAGCCGTGTAGAGCAAATCTTTACCACCACACTTTCTGCGAAAGATGTAGTAAACACGTACGACCCGCAGGAGAATAACAATGCGTAAGTTGATTGATGTAGAAGATAACAAACGCATGCGTCCTGCAAAGGGTAAAACTGGCGAAAGTATGAAGCACGAAAGTGCGGCGAAACAAGTTGCCGGTACTGCCGTATATGTTGACGATATGCCAGAACTGCCAAACACGCTGCACGTAGCGGTCGGTGGTAGCCAATACGCACACGCGTTTATCAAATCAATGGATTTAAGCGCTGTTGAAAAAGCACCCGGTGTTGTAAAAATTATTACAGTGAAAGATGTTCCGGGTCATACAGACATTGGCCCAGTTTTCCCGGGCGATCCAGTATTAGTTGAAAGCGAGTGTGAATACATCGGCCAACCTATTTTTGCGATTGCGGCTGAAACACACGAACAAGCGAAAGCGGCTGTTGGTTTGGCTCAGATTCAATACAAAGAACTTGAGCCAACACTTACTGTTGATAAAGCAATGAAGGATCAGTTCTTCGTTCGCCCTACGCACTCACACCAACGTGGTGATGCAGACAAAGCACTTTCTGATTCAGAGCATGTTATTTCTGCCGACTTCTACGTAAAAGGCCAAGAGCACTTCTACTTAGAAGGTCAGATCTCAACAGTTGTACCGACAGAAGACGGCGGTATGGATGTCTTTACATCTAGCCAGCACCCGACTGAAGTACAAAAGCTCGTTGCAGAAGTGCTTGATATCAGCATCAACAAAGTAAACGTTGAAGTACGCCGCATGGGTGGTGGCTTCGGTGGTAAAGAAACCCAAGCAGCACCACTTGCATGTATCGCATCATTGCTAGCGCACCACACTAAGCGTCCGGTGAAATACCGTATGTCTCGTGGCGATGACATGATCATGACGGGTAAGCGTCACGCTTTCCAAAACGATTATAAAGTTGGTTTCAACGAACAAGGCCTTATTCAAGGTGCCGTTATTAATGTGGCAGGCCAATGTGGTAACTCGCCTGATTTGTCAGACGCGATCGTTGACCGAGCGATGTTCCACAGCGACAACGCCTACTACTTAAACAATGCAACCATTACTGGTTACCGTTGTAAAACACACACTGTATCTGCGACCGCTTACCGTGGTTTCGGTGGCCCACAGGGTGTGATCACGGCTGAGCTAATGATGGACGACATTGCGCGTCACCTTGGCGAAGACCCGCTTACCATTCGTAAGCGCAACCTTTACGGCGTGAAGCACGATTCAATGCGCTTGGAAGATGGCAGCATCGACCCACGTAACGAAACACACTACGGCCAAACGGTTGAGCAAGAAGTACTTCCAGAATTGATCTCTCAGCTTGAAGAAAGCTCTGAGTACTGGAAGCGCCGCGAAGAGATCAAGCAATTCAACGCAAACTCTGCGTTCTTGAAAAAAGGCTTGGCGCTGACTCCTGTTAAATTCGGTATTTCGTTTACTGTTCAGTTCCTTAACCAAGCCGGTGCATTGGTTCACGTCTACACAGACGGTTCGATCCAAGTAAACCACGGCGGGACGGAAATGGGCCAAGGCTTGTACGTGAAAGTTGCACAAGTTGTTGCCAACGAATTCCAAGTCGACCTAGACACTATTCAGGTCACAGCAACACGTACTGACAAAGTCTCTAACACGTCTCCAACGGCTGCATCTTCAGGTTCTGACTTGAACGGCATGGCAGCACGCGACGCTTGTTTGCGCATCAAAGCCGGCATGATCAAGTACGCAGCTGAACTTCACGGTACAAGCGAAGACAAGATTCGCTTTGAAAGCAACCACGTTGTTGCAGTAAAAGCAGACGGAGAAGAAGTGTGGACACCATTTGCGGAATTCACGCAAAACGCTTACATGGCGCGTGTACCACTGTTCTCAAGCGGTCACTACCAAACGCCTAAGATCCACTACGATCGCAACACAGGTAAAGGTCGTCCGTTCTACTACTTCGCAAACGGCGCATCTGTGTCAGAAGTGATTGTGGACACCCTAACCGGCGAATACAAAGTCACACGCGTAGATATCCTACAAGACGTTGGTGCGTCACTTAACCCTGCGATCGACATCGGTCAGATCGAAGGTGCTTACATTCAAGGCATGGGTTGGTTGACCACGGAAGATCTCGTATGGAGCGACAACGGCCGCCTACTTTCAAACGGCCCAGCGACCTACAAGATTCCAGCAGTTGGCGATACACCAATCGACTTCCGCGTGAAGCTTATGGAACAACTTCCAAACAAAGAAGAGACTATCTACCGCTCGAAAGCTGTGGGTGAGCCTCCGTTCATGTTGGGTATTTCAGCGTGGTCAGCACTACGCGATGCCGTTTCAAGCATGGCGGAATACAAGTTCAGCCCGCCAATGAACGCACCAGCAACGCCTGAGTGTGTATTGAATGCGGTGAACGAAACTCGCAAGCACATAGCGAACTCCTAATACGACATTAGGACAAAGGAACTTTAGGTAACTCATATGCGCTCACAAACATGGTTCGATGCAGCAAAGCGATGTCAGGATTCTGGCAGCGCTTATGCTTTGGTGACTATTCTTGGCTGCACGGGCTCTACGCCACGTGATAACAGCAGCAAGATGGTGATTACAGCTGACAGTACCTACGACACCATTGGTGGTGGCCACTTAGAATTTGTGGTGACCAACAAAGCGCGTGAACTGTTAACAGCCAATGAAGACAGTCAACAAATTCACCACTTTCCGCTTGGTGCTTCTTTAGGCCAGTGCTGCGGTGGTAGCGCAACAGTGCTCATTGAGACCTTTGGCGCATGCCGTTTTCATATTGGTTTATTTGGCGCAGGTCATGTCGCAAAAGAGTTGATTAAAATTCTTGGCGCCCTGCCTTGTCGTGTTTCTTGGATTGACCCTCGTCCAGAGCTATTTCCAGAAACCATGCCTGCCAATGTCACCAAAATTGTCAGCGAAGAACCTCAATATGAAATCGCGAGCTTGCCAGCAGGCTCCGACATTCTGATTTTGACGCATAACCACGCTTTAGATTTCGAACTAAGTATGGCAGCGCTTGATCACGGCCAATTGCGCCATATTGGTTTGATTGGTTCAGATACAAAAGCTGAGCGTTTTGTAAAACGCCTAGCGCATCGCGGTTATAGCGAAAAGCAAATCGCGACCATTAAATCCCCTGTTGGACTTGCAGAAGTACCGGGCAAGTTGCCAATGGAAGTCGCAGTTTCGATTGCGGGTGAGCTGATCGCCATCCAAAACAGCGACAAACAAACTGAAGTAAGACGCGGCCTCGCATGGAAAGACATCAAGCAAGAGCTTGGTGGTGAGGTAGATAACCAAGAACAAGGTTATCGCTTGAAGCTTGATTCTCTGCCTACTGAGAACAATGCGCCAAGTGCAGACGAATCAACTTCAACAAACATTGACTAGCACCTATTTATAGAGAGAAACAACGAACATGCTTCCACATACGCAAATGAACCGTTTCGAATTACGTTACACCGACCTTGCTTCGCGTCGTCTTGGCGGTCAAACGCTATCTTGCAGTAACGACTTTTTCGCAGAAATGGAAAACCTGCTTAAGCCAGGCCGTGGCGTATTTATCGACGACAAATTTACAGATCGTGGTAAGTGGATGGACGGCTGGGAATCTCGCCGTCGTCGTTTCCTTCCTGATGGATCATCAGACGATGGCTTGATGTACGACTGGTGTATCATCAAGCTAGGTGCACAAGGCGTGATCAAAGCGATCAACGCTGACACAAACCACTTTTTAGGTAACGCGCCACAACACGTTTCTCTTGAAGCTGCAATCATCGTTGGCGAGCCTACCGACAGCACTGAATGGGTTGAAATCATCCCAAAAACTGCGGTTGAGCCAGGTAGCGAAAACCTTATCGAAGTAGCTGACCAATCTTCAGAGCAAGTTTGGACACACGTTCGCTTCAACATGTATCCAGACGGTGGTGTTGCACGTTTGCGTGTATACGGTGACGTCGTTGTTGATCCTGCACACTTCCTACCAAACGAGCCAGTAGACCTTGCATACATCAAAAATGGCGCACGCCCTCTTGTATGTTCAGACATGTTCTTCAGCCACATGCAAAACCTTGTGATGCCAGAGCGTGGCGTAAACATGGGTGACGGTTGGGAAACTAAGCGTCGTCGTACTGTTGGCGATGAGACTGTTGATCGCAACAATGACTGGTTGGTTCTTCAGCTTGCGACAAAAGGCAGCATCAACAAGATCTTGGTAGACACTTGCCACTTTAAAGGCAACTACCCTAACGGTTTCTCACTAGAAGGCGCTGTACTGACTGCAGAACAATCTGCTGACGTTGACATGCTTGAGCAAGATGCACATCAAGACGCATTGACGGCTGGTCGTAAAGAAGCGAGCCAAATCGAGTGGACTGAAATCATGCCGCGCACAGTGCTTCACGCAGACCGTGAGCACACCTTCACTGCAGAAGTTCAAAACACTGAAACAAACTTCACGCACATTCGCATCAAAATGTACCCAGATGGTGGCATCAGTCGCTTACGTCTCTGGGGCTACCCAGAAGCGAAGTAAGGGACTGATACGAACATGGCAGATTTAACTTACACAATCGACGCACTAAACGCGTTGAACGCAGAAGACGCAACTTTCGCATTCACAAACTGCTGCACCAGCTCACGCTGGGTAGCAGGCATGGTTGAAGCACGTCCTTTCGCATCGATCGAAGCGTGTCATCAAGCGGCGAAAGACGTTTGGGCAAACATGGGCGAAGCAGACTTTTTGGAAGCCTTCGAAGGCCACCCAAAAATTGGTGACGTGACTAGTCTTCGTGAAAAGTACGCGCACACCAAGAAGCTTGCTTCAGGTGAACAGTCTTCAGTAAACGAAGCAGATGACGCGACGATTGAAGCGCTTGCGCAAGGTAACACCGACTACGAAGAAAAGTTTGGCTTTATCTTCATCGTCTGTGCAACCGGTAAAAGCGCCGCTGAAATGAACGAACTTCTTCAGCAACGTCTACCGAACGACCGTGAGACTGAGCTTCAGAATGCAGCGGGTCAGCAAGCACTAATCACCGCAATTCGTATTGATAAGTTGCTTCCAAGCGCATAGTTCGAAAGTTAGACAGATATGTTCTCGCCTGCGCGGGAACGACGAAGGAATTAAGCACTGTCCTGAGATAGTTTCGGTGCTGCGATAGAAAGCATTAAACAAGTTGAAAGAAGCACTGTCACCCAAGGTTACGGTGCTGAAATAGGAGCGCCATAGGCAAGGCAAAACTGCGCGCAGAAAGGGAGCGTACACGCAAGTACGTGACAGAGCGAGTACAGTTTTAACAAAGCATATGGTGCCTTCTATAAAGCAAACGAGAATTTACGAAAGTAGGAAAACTTACCATGGCAAGTCCTATTACAACGCATGTACTAGATACTAACCTAGGCGGCCCAGCAGCAGACATCGCAGTTGAGCTTTTCAAGCAAGTAGACGGCGAGTGGACAAAGATCGCCTCTGGAGTGACTAACAGCGATGGCCGCATCACTGATTGGCTCGAAGGCCAAGACCGTGAAAAAGGCATCTACCGCATCGTTTTCGATACGGATAGCTACTTCGAGAAGCAAGGCAAAACCTGTTTCTACCCAAGCGTAAACTTTGACTTCCGTATCGAGAAGCCTGAAGAGCACTACCACGTGCCACTTCTAGTTTCTGCTTACGGCATCTCTACGTACCGAGGCAGCTAAGCGCATGGCGACTTACAAACTCACACCTAAGCCACTTACAGCTGAGGCATTTGCGCCTTTCGGTGAAGTGGTTCAGTGCGATGGCAACAAGCCAATCATGATCAATGATGGCAACACAGAGCGTTTTCATAACTTGGTTACGACTGAAGTTGAGAACCCTGCTGATGACAAAGTGATCATTAATATTTTCCGTGCACAACCACGTGCGCTGCCAATGCCAATCAAGATGATGGAGCGCCACCCATTTGGATCTCAATCATTTCAGCCACTTTCTGGCGAAGACTACTTGGTATTGGTAGGCGATCCGGTTGAAGACTTGAAGCCGGAAAATTTACACCTGTTCTTAGCAACCAAAGACCAAGGTGTGAACTACAGAAAGAACACTTGGCATCACCCTGTGCTTGGCCTATACAAAGTCTGTGATTTTCTTGTTGTAGACCGTTCTGGTGACGGCCACAACTGTGAAGAAATCTACCTTGACGACGACGTAAAAATCGAAATTTCACTATAGCTGTAAAGATTAAACTATGAGTATCAAACTTTATCGCGCATCTATTCTCCATTTCTTGTCAGACCCTGATGTCGACGGCGAGAAAGCTTATGAGTACTTTGAAGATGGCGCACTCGTAATTCAAGACGGTAAAGTGCTAGAAACTGGCGAAGCTTCAGCACTTACTGGCAAATACGACAATGCGGATGTCGTTGATTATTCTGGCAAACTTATCATTCCAGGTATGATCGACACACACATTCACTTCCCTCAGGTTGAAGTGATCGCATCGTATGGCGAACAGCTATTAGACTGGTTGAATAACTACACCTTCCCTGCTGAACGTCAATTTGAAGACAAAAAATATGCGTCTAAAATCGCTAACTTCTTCTTAGACGAGCTATTGAAGTGCGGTACTACAACAGCGCTTGTATTCGGTACGGTGCACAAGCAAAGTGTTGAAGCTTTCTTTGAAGCATCAGAGCAACGCAATACGCGTATGATCTGCGGTAAGGTAATGATGGATCGCAACGCGCCAGAGTTCCTCACCGACACACCAGAAAGCTCTTACCAAGACAGCAAAGAGTTGATCGAAGCATGGCACGAGAAAGGCCGTCAGCTTTACGCGATCACACCGCGTTTTGCGATCACCTCTACGTATGAGCAATTGGAAAAAGCTGGCCAGTTAATGGCAGAGCACCCAACCACGTTCATGCAAACACACATCAGTGAAAACAAAGACGAAGTCGCTTTCGTTCGTGAGCTTTTCCCTGAAACCAAAGACTATTTAGACGTTTACGACCAGTACGGTTTGCTAGGCCCTCGCTCAGTGTTTGCTCATGGTATTCACCTTGAGCCTCGCGAGCACGAACGTCTTCGCGAGACAGGCGCAAGCGTGAGCTTCTGCCCCACTTCTAACCTATTCCTAGGTAGTGGCTTGCTAGATGTAGAAAAGCTTGAAAAAGAGAAAGTGAGCTACTCCGTTGCAACAGATGTTGGCGGTGGCACAAGCTTCTCTATGCTTCAAACTTTGAACGAAGCTTACAAAATCTGTCAGCTACAAGGTCAACAATTAAGCCCACTTAAGAGCTTGTACTTGGCGACCTTAGGCAACGCAAAATCACTTCAACTAGACGACAAAATTGGTTCATTCCAGGCAGATCGCGAAGCTGACTTTGCGGTACTTGATTACGATTCAACACCATTGATGAGTTTGAAGCAGTCGAAGTGTAAAACACTCTTCGAGAAGCTGTTCGCAATGATCATTTTGGGCGACGACCGCTCAGTTAAAGCAACTTATGTCGCGGGCGAACTTGCCCACGAGAAACAATAAGGGATATTTACAATGGAAGCTTATTTCCTAGAGTGGTTAAACCTATTCTTCCGATGGTTCCATGTCATCGCGGGTGTCGCGTGGATTGGCGCGTCGTTCTATTTCGTATGGCTTGATAACAGCCTTGAAAATCCGCCGCAGTGGAAAAAAGACAAAGGCATCGGTGGTGACCTTTGGGCAATCCACGGTGGTGGTTTCTATGAAGTTGCCAAGTACAAGCTTGGGCCAGAAGCGATGCCTAAGAACCTTCACTGGTTCAAGTGGGAAGCCTACACAACATGGTTAACCGGTATGGTGATGCTATGGATTATATACTACGTTGGCGCAGAGAGCTTCTTAATCGACAACAGCAAGCTTGAACTTAGCCAGTGGGAAGCAATTGGCCTTGGTATGGGCTTCATAGCTATCGGTTTTGCAGTTTACGAGATTCTTGTTAAAACGCCTCTTCGTCATAAAGACGGTGCGTTTGGTCTTGTACTATTTGCCTTCCTAGCTTTCTCGGCTTGGGTTGCAGACCAACTATTCTCAGATCGTGGTGCATACATCCACGTAGGTGCGCTGATCGGTTCTATCATGGCGGGTAACGTATTCTTCGGCATCATGCCTTCACAGCGTGCGCTTGTTGAAGCGGTACAACGTGGTGAAGCGCCTGATCCTAAGTACGGTGCATTTGCGAAGTTGCGTTCCACGCACAACAACTACTTAACGCTACCGTTGATCTTCATCATGATCAGCAACCACTACCCAATGACTTACTCGCACGAGTACGGCTGGGCAGTATTGGCAGCAATAATCTTTATCACTGGTTTCGCACGTCACTTCTTTAACTTGCGTCACCGTGGCGAGTTCAAGCCTGTGATCCTAGTAATTGCAGCAGTCATGCTTGTAGCACTTGCTGGCGTTATGGCGCACACACAAAAAGTGGTTGCTCCATCAGAGAACGCAACTGTGATCAGCGACGAGCAAGCAATGAATATCATGGCGGCACGTTGTGCAACCTGCCACGCAGCGCAACCAACACAACCAGGTTTTGAAGCAGCGGGCGCACCAGCAGGCGTTGAGCTAGAAAGCATCGACACGGTTGTTGCAATGAAACAGAAACTTATTGAAGTTACCCAAACGGGTTATATGCCTCTTGGCAACATGACTCAGATGACTGACGAAGAACGTCAGCAAATCATCGATTGGATGGCTTCTAAATAGCATTTGCTATTAACGACTCCTTATTAAGCACAACTCCTGAGCTTGATAATTTTTAGGGGCCTTTGGCCCCTTTTTTTATTTTTGTGGCTTTGCCACAGGATGCGATTTCAGGTTTCGACCTAAAGGTCGAGTTAAGGGCTATGCGTTGGCTCGCGGCATGACAGATTTATTTCCATTTATCCTGCCGGCGGCGGCCGACCGCGCCCAAAGACCTTTGCATCGCCAAAGATCTTTGGAATCTAAAGGCGACCCAAACTCTCAGGGTCTTCGGCTACGCTTAAACTCTTGTTCAAATCGGCGCTGCGGAACTCGCTACGCTCAAACAGTCCTCGCTTAATCCGATTTGAACTAGCGAGTTTTCGCCCTTCGAGATGGGGAAAGAGGCTACTCCGATAAAGCTAGGAGTATTCGTAAAGCTTAATCGAAGCCTACACTACCCTTTCTGACTAGGTGAGTCGCGAAAGGAAATTGGTGTAATCACCAACTTTATCGAAGCAAAATTGCCTTCTCGAAGGATGAGTAACTGCAAGTTAAAAATGGATACAGCGAAGACTGTCCGAAATCCGCGAAGCGGATAAGTTCCGCAGCGCCATTTTTAACCAAGTTACGAATGAACCCGAAGGGCCGAAGAGCAGGTACGCACTTCTTTGGTTCTTTCTTATGCGAGCAAGAAAGAACATAAAAACAAGATAAGTAGTACTAAATTAAACCAGCCTGTAAGGCTGAAAGATACCGGATCACGTCCGGCATGACACCAACAGAAAACGGATATCGAATGCAAATTGAAACTTGGCTCCTCTACTTCACCGCGATCATCATCGTCATCGCGATACCGGGCCCTTTATCGTTATTAATGGTAAACAGCACGCTTAAACAAGGCATTCGTGCTTCTGCACCAGTGCTCTTCGGTGGCAGCTTGGCCTCAAGCGTATTGCTAATTATTTCAGCATCAGGCCTAGGTGCGATCGTTGTCAGCTCAGAGTTATTGTTCAATATCATCCGTTACGCCGGTGCAGCCTATTTGCTGTACTTAGGAATTCAACTGATTCAACCTTCCAGCGAAATAAGCGAGCCAACAACAGAAACAAATCAAGCATCCCATCAAACTTCTCATCAAATAAGTCATCCGGATAAAAAAATGCCACTGTTTCATCAAGCATTTTTAATGGGGATTAGTAATCCGAAAGACATCTTGTTTTTTATCGCCCTACTGCCTCAGTTTATTGATCCTCAAAAAAGCTTGCTCGTTCAACTTACCGTGATCGTCGGATCGTGGTTTATAGCTGATTGCTTATGCAAATTAAGCTATGGCCTAGCGGCGAAATCTGTATCGGGGTTATTCATGAATCCTAAAAACCAGCGCCGATTAGATTTCGTCTCTGCGACCCTATTTATTGGGGTAGCGATTGGTGCAATGCTTTAATCAGAACAAAAACCAATAAGCTCCCTATATACCCCAAGAACCCCTGTTCGAAGCCGAATGCTGTTACATCACAAAATTATCAAATAATCCTGAAGACCCAGTTGTGTCTATTACTCAGGCTCGCGTTTAGGCAGGCGTTGCTACCACATGGCATCGTTTGAAAGATACAACTGAGCGCTATGTAATTGTTTCAGGAACTGGTTTGGTCGAGATTGGTGACAACCGAACAAGAGAAGTCAGCCAAGGTCATACTGCCAGCATCCCCCCTATGGATCGACAACGCATCACAAACATTGGCGAAGAAGACTTAATCTTTATGGCAATCTGCACACCTCGCTTTATTACTGAAAACTATGAATCCGCTTAATATTAGGAAGCCCCGATAGATTGCGCTATTCTCCCAACCCTATCGCCCAATCGAAGATTTAAGTAATCATGTCACTGCTGCCCTGTCCTAGTTGCAACTCTGAATATGTCTATCAAGACCGAGACCTACTCATTTGCCCGGAGTGTGGATACGAGTGGAACCCTGCCGAGCAAGCCGAAGAAGACATGCTAAAAGTGAAAGACGCTAATGGAACGCTATTAGCCGAAGGCGACAAAGTGACTTTGGTTAAAGATCTAAAAGTGAAAGGCAGCTCTCAAATATTAAAAGTAGGAACCAAGGCCCTCATTTGGCGTATCAAAGATGGAAAAGACCATCAGTTAGACTGCCGTGTAGATGGCGCCGGTGAAATGATGGTGACCGCACAATATGTAAAAAAAGCCTAACGAGCTCAGGCGCTTATAACGCATCTGATCAAAAAATAAGCTTTTTCTATTATTTACCAATGCGGGCTTTAATTTCGCTCAAGCAAGACTATTATTTTCGCGTTTAAAAGACCTCGAAAGAAGGACGATTATGTTTGCTAGCCCTACCGTTACGTGGCCCTCAAAACTCACGTTCATTTTTGCAGCAACAGGTTTTGCCGTCGGTTTAGGTAATATTTAGAAATTCCCTTACATGACTGGGGAATACGGCGGTGGCGCGTTCGTACTGATCTATCTCGCGTTTATTTTATTGTTGGGTCTGCCGCTCATGATGGCAGAGATCGCTATAGGCCGAAGTGCTAAAGCAAACCCGATTGATGCAGTCGAGCATCATGCAGCACATAATGGTTTATCGAAAAACTGGTTCTTACTACCGGCAATGGGCTTATGCGCAGGCATTATGGTCTTGATGTTCTACAGCGTGGTCGCTGGTTGGCCCTTAGATTACATCATTGCTTCGCTGAGCCGCAGCTACATGAATGCACCTGCAGAGGCTATCAGCGGTCACTTTGGCGAACTCACCTCTAACTTTGGCTTACAGCTTATATACCTCACTATCTTTATTGTTTTAACAGGTTTGTTGGTTGTCGGTGGCGCAAAGTCAATTGGTAAAGCGGTTGAAGTGATGATGCCTGCCCTGTTTATTATCCTTCTAATCTTGCTTGGTTACGCCTTATTCGCCGGTGATGTCGCGCGTGGTATGAAGTTCATGTGGAAGGTAGATTTTTCTAAAATCACCATGGACGTTGTACTAGCCGCGATGGGTCAAGCTTTCTTCACGCTATCTCTCGGTATGGGTAGCATCATGGCGTATGGAGCGTACATGGGCACAGACGTCAACATCGGCAAGACCGCATTAACAATCGGTTTAGTCGACACACTAGTGGCGCTTATTGCTGGCATGATGATTTTCCCACTTGTGTTCGCGCATGGTCTAGAGCCAAGCGCAGGTCCAGGCCTTGTATTCGTGACACTACCCAATGCATTTAGCCAAATGTTTGGTGGTCAGTTCATCGGGCTTATGTTCTTCGTATTGCTAACTCTCGCAGCACAAAGTTCTTCAATTTCATTGATCGAACCTTCTGCAGCATGGTTTGAGCGCAAAGGCGTGAAGCGTGTTGTTTCTGTGACAGGTCTATGTGCGATTGCGTGGATTGGTGCGGCCGCTTCTGCAGCTTCTGGCGACGTATTCAACTTCTTAGATGTCGCAACAGCAAACTATATGCTGCCTCTTGGTGGACTACTTGTCGCAGTATTGATCGGTTGGAGAATGCATAGAAACGAAATCGAAGAAGTACTCGCATTGAAATTAACATTTTGGTTCAAATCATGGTTCCTAGCAATTCGCTTCATAGCGCCAGTTTGCATTGCCCTTGTTATGCTAAATGGTTTGCGGCTGCTGTAAGTTGGTCATTTTTTAGTTTTGAGAAAGTGAAGGCGCATATTCAAAATCATACAATCACACGCATTCGCACGCGACGATATCGCATCGTAAATACTTCTCATTTGCTAGTTTATCGAACTAAAAAGAAACTATGGAATTATTGACGATTCAAAATACTAACTCGATTGATAGGCTAAGTATCCTGACTACACCAAAAATTAATGGTTCACGTTTACTTTGTTTAATAAGCTAAAAGCAGATCACGTTTACTAGAGAGGCCTGCATGTCAGCTAACAAGCATTTACATTATTAATAGGGTCCCCGAGAACCTCAGACATTTTTATTAAAGTTTTTACGTTTTGTTTCTGTAGACACTGCATTCAAATAAGTCTTCACTAGTTCCAAACGCTTTGGCCCTAGGCCTTTTATATTTTTCAGCTCATCCTCACTTAGTTGGCGCAAGTCATTCAAAGTTTCAATACCGTGTTTAAGCAAGCAGAGTTTAATGCGCTTATCTAAAAGCGTATCTTGAATTAAATCCCCCAAATCATCGGAGGAACTATCACCTTTTGAGGTTTCCTGTTTTGTCGACGTTCTTACATTGGATCCAACAGCACTCGTATTTGCTATTAACTCTCCCGAGCCTGCACCACACGCGATAATAGTCCTCATTGCATCACTCACGGAAATCTCAGGATAAAGCGTTACCTGTTCCTGCTTAACATGATAAATATTTCCCGAAGTAGGGTTCGGACCGGTCGGCATAAAGATAGTATATCGTCCATCATCATGCTTACTTGTGACAAGTGCCGTCACTTCGGTAGTGCAGTCTCCAAAAAGCTTGACCAATGCAACCTCTCCTTTAGCAAATGGGGATTTACTGACATCACCAAAAAACTGGCCTACGATATCTTTCATGATACGATAACCTGGAGCGTAGCGAGCTAAATGGGTATCAAATTTCGTATGGAACCATGAACCGCCAGCTGTTGTCACCAGCCACCCAGTTACAAAGCACAAACCAGCCATGCCTGTTAAGACTAGAATATCTGCAAAAATTTCTGGCATACCTACTACATTGATGATTAGATTCGCGAGCGGCTTAATAAGATCCGTTACTAATTGGAACAACCATCTAAAGCCCATCACCAAAAGAGCAACTGGTAATAGAATAACCACCCCACCAAGAAGTGTTTTCTTCGCGAAATCTTTTCTATCTATTTGAGTCATTGATTGATATCTCTAAACAAAGTCCGTCAATTAAAAGTCTGATAAGTATTAGTCACTTCGAAATCCTTAGGTACATCCGTACAATACTGATGATTTACGACAAAAATATGGTCTCTTTCTAATATCCATAACACATAGTCAAATTACACGTGAAGTATAATCACCCCGCTTTCCTAGGACCTTTCCAAAAATAACGGAGATAATCACGCATCATAACTTTTCCTACACATGGGAGATCATTCTTACTCTCAAATCAGCTTAACTAATTAGCTAGTCTACTACAGATATCGGTTGTTTCTTTCCTATCGCCACGAGGATCACTATTAACAATGCAAATATTACAGTTTCAAGCTTAAGAATTTCATCAAGAAGTAAAGCAGATGCAATAATGGTGACAAAGGGCTGTAATAATTGTGTTTGACTAACTCTCACAACTCCTCCAATGGCTAATCCTCTGTTCCAAAAGAAAAAACCAATTAACTGGCTAACTAGTGCAAGATAAAGAAAGCCCAGCCAAATATTTATTGGTACCGAGCTCCATTCTGGCGGGAAATGATAAAGTGCAAATATAGAAATGAACGGTGTAGATATGACAAGTGCCCAGCATATAACTCTCCAGCCACCGATTTCTTTCGACAATAACCCTCCGACAGAATAGCCAATAGCTGCACTCAATACGGCGAAAAATAGCGCAATATCACCCCAATGAAGAGCATTAGCGCCATTAAGTACTGAATAAATAACGACTAGCATGCTTCCTAAAACACTTGTAACCCAAAATCCAAATGATGGTTTTTCATTGGATATCACGACTCCAACAATAGCAGTTGCTAAAGGTAGTATTGCTAGTACAACCCCTCCATGTGACGCAGGAACAGTTTGCATTGCAACGGATGAAAGAACAGGAAAACCGACGACTACGCCCAGTGCAACAATAATTAATTTGTATAGCTGTTCTTTTGAAGGGACAGATTGCCTCGTTATGATGAGTAATAATGCCGCAAAAATACCAGCCACGGTAGCTCTACCGAGGCCTATGAACATCGGAGAAAAATACTCTATTACGTAGCGCGTGACAGGCAATGTCAAACCAAATGAGAGAATACCAATCAGACCGTATAACATCCCTTTTGAATCATTATTCATATTTCTCGCTTAGATTTGGTGATAACGGCAGAAGTGAAATAAAATGCACGACAGGGCATGAGAAACCGAATGCAGTACCCATTGAAAATCTCTATTTTCCTATTTGCTGTCGCAATGCAATGGATTGCAATTAAAATAATCTCCGAATATAACAGTCAGCAAATATATTGAATAAATTACGATTTTTTCGACATTCAGTTAGTGTGGATAAATCAGATGCCACAGAGAATTAAATCGTTGGATTGGAGACTAATTGAATAACCAATAGCGTACTGGATTTGCCGGACATTCAAATGGACCACACTCTACAAAAGTTGATAGGAGATTCACGCCCACAGTTGCAATAGTGAGCAAACATACCCAACGACCACAGATCGTAATTTCATATGTTTTTGACTGCCATTCCTCTTTCCATAAAATTAGCAATATAGCGACTCCGAGTACGGTCGCGCTAAACAAAACAAAAGCCCAAGTATAATAATGCATGCCAAAGATAGGACTGCCATAAGCGGGAGTGTCAGGAATAACATGTAAGGCCATCTGTCGAAGTGCCGCCGCCGCACCAAATATAGCTCCCAAAAGAATGACACCGTAATGACGTTGCTCAATCCCGTGCCTTACATTTAGCATAAATCCAAACATAACCATTACAAAGCCAATACGTTGAAGTAAGCATAAAGGGCAAGGCAACTCATTAAGCAATATCTGAAGCGCCAATCCCACTATTAAGACAATATTCAGGCCCAATAAAGCAAATATATTTAAAACAATAATGTGATTACGGTTCATTGTAATTGATTCCTCACAACAGAATCGAAAGCGGGTCTGTAGCGTGGTAATTTAACCAATATAAACTGATTATTAAGGCAACTCCAAAAAGCCCATTTCCCAGTGCTTTCTTATCGAAGAATATAGCTAATATTGCAGCAAACAAAATAAAAAAAATTAGTGTCATCATGGTTTATATAACCCGAATTACAGAGTTCAAGGGTTTTAACTCTACAAGAATATAGTCATTGCCTAGTACAAACGTCCAGTGCGAAATAAAGCGATCAAAATTATAGACGCTTATCCATTCAAAGAATGAGTTTATGTTACTTCTAGTTTTTCGATAATTGATTTGTTTGGATTAAGTTAGCATCAAAAAACTTACCAACAAGTTGCAAGAATACATCCTTAACACCTAGCGTAGGATCATATGTAAGATCAAATAACTACAATGACCTATCAATATAAATACCAAGAAAACGGAAAGATGGCATGCTAGCTGACCTTGTTAGGCCAATTCATAACACCATCGCAATGCATCTTTTACACTACCAAATCTTTTTATATCCCACTTTACATCAAACGACTCTGCGGTTAACTGATAGTAGAAGATCAGGGCATCTGTAATTGGATGATTGGAGGTAATAACAAGTATTGGATCAGGGAACTCTAAAGAGATATTTCTATCACTTTCGACCGTAATCCTTACTTGTTCTAATGTGACTTTTGAGAGGTCTGCTGAATCAAAGTTAAAAACAACAAACAAACAAGAATACAAGCGCTCGTCTTCGTAAAGCTTTTGATTCGCCTCATCTATATCTTCTATCGAAGTCTCACCTACAAACTCGACTAAAACTCCGTTTTTAATCCAACCTATCTTATATGACACGTAATAGTTGTCCTGAGTTTGACTAACGCCCACATTAATGACATTGCTTTAACTTTGTCCAACAATCGGATGTAGCTTGCTACTTGCGCAGCTTATGCGTGCTAGGATTTTTCAAAAATTGAATTTAATTCTGGTAAGCGCTCTCTTTTACACTCTTTGTTCCAATACTGTTTAACTTTATTAAAAGTACCTTAATCAGATCAATAAACACTTTAACGTTATCGGTAAAGCTTAGAAATTGGTTTCAATCAGGGATTTAAAGTGTTCAACGATATCTGTGGATCCTCCCTCTTCTACCTTTTGCATAAATAAGATTTACATTTGTTTCAGCTAGATAGCGTAATTCAAACTTCTCTAACATTGATGACACATCATTTGTATGGAGAAAGTTGTATATAACTATCCTTGGGAATACTCTTAGACATGGCCCTGAAAATATGAATATGGCTTTCTCTTCCATATTCTTATGCATAACAAAAAATCTTACATAATTCCGTATAAACTGCAGACAATATTGCATCGCTACGAATTATTAAAATAATTTTTATTTTAATAAATCAGACACTAAAACATTATCCCCTCTCCAATAATCAAGATATTCTTTGCGAGAAAGAGTGATTAGGATTGACAAGGGGCCGTTTAAACTCAATACCAAACTTTTAAGCAATTTTTTAAACAATATAAGAAGGAGGTCTGGGAAAAACGCATCTTATCTCACAGGTTTCGTGAGGAGTTGTAAATCCGATTCTTTGTAATTTCATTACAAATGTTAATTAATACACGTTTTTGAGCGCATAATTCGGATGTTTTATTGTTGGCCAAGTCGATTGTTTTGAGGCTTCAACAGAGCAACATAACCTCAACTCTCTCAGAGCCGGTGATTAATCAAAAAGCTTATTCAAAATCAGCTTCACGTCCTGAATCATTTGCTAACCATTTTTAAGCAAGTAATGGTAAGTTTTTCGCTTGCAAGAACTTCCGTTATTTTGACTCGTTTTATGGGGTTCTCGTTTTCCAATAACGATAAATAATCCATATCCAATTGAACGCCTAAGCTCGCACTGCTGCGTTTTGTAATAAACCTTTGGTCCGCTGTTGATTTAGTGTGAACCTATCCAGTCAGATGCATGCACTGACTTTTCTACCCTCTTCACCAATGTTTGCCGTATAAACTTGGCGCATTTCCAGCACTAATGAATCCAGATTGTCTTCCCGCTGTTATCTACACCCAGCGCAACGCCAGCGTACTTTTGCATTTCTGCGGTACTATTTAAGCAACCGCGATTTCACGTAAGTTGTGCCTACCTCACAGGATTAGGCTTTCTACTAAGAGGCATTCTCTCATCAAAGCAAAGAGCACTGCTCGAGCATAAGCTCACCCGAATACTCCCTCACCTCATCGACACATTTATACTACTGTCAGGTTTAATCATGATGGTAACGTGGGCATTGTGGCCGAGCGAACAGCCTTGGCTAGTCGCGAAGATCATTGCGTTATTGTTGTATATCGGATTTGGCTTGATGATACTGCATTGGGGTAACACAACCCGCAACCGCCTTGTCGGCCTGCTCGCAGGGCTAAGCTGTTATGTATTTATTATTGGAGCAGCGCATAGCAAATCTGCTTGGTCGGTTTTTAGTTTCATATAGAGGAAGAACTAAACGCAGCGAGCTTTATATAAAGGCGACTCGGATCGCTTGCGTGCTCGACGGGATTTAAGCTACGTTCGGATCCGTCATTCGCGCCCCCATTCCTTTCCACCCATTTCTACTAATCGAGACGCGGCTCGTCGAAAAGAAAAGGCGAGATCATTGGCGGACGAAAATTGTGCCAGTGACACTCCAATTAGACCCGTCGCCGACCACTCCATATGTTCCCCATCTTTGGTGCGAATCATGGTCGTCGCAAAGGAACTCGAGTTTCCCCCCTTCTCACTGACAAACAATTCTTCATCCCCATCACTGCTTTCGACTTGCGCTTCAAAATCGACAAATAATTCGTCGAGTGGGACTTGTGCCGCTAGCACCAAGCGGGTGCGAGATTCATAACACGCATCAATGAGGGTCACGAAGCGTCGCGCTTCGTTGAGATGGTTGGCATCCAATTGGGGGACGTTGTCCATGATGAGGACCGGAAATCGGTCGCAGAGAGAAAGATAATCGGCCGCACCGAGCGGTTGATAGCACAACTCGGAAAAGTCAAACCAGGCGCACCGGTCATTCAATCGGGCGACCTGGACGGTGCGACCGAAGCGAACTTTAATGATCTCAGACTCAGCTCCGGATGCAGTGCCACCAAATATTTCTTCCAACTGCGCCTGCATGTCGTTATTACTACTATTATCGCCCTGAACATTCTTGTTTGACCAAAAATAGGATTGACCATCCGCTCGATTTTCGAGTCGATAATCCTTGGTGGAGCCCTCCATCGAAATAATGTCGAACGTATGTTTCAACATATCTATGAATGGCAAAAAGAGGGACCGGTTAATGCCTCCCTCATATAAGGCATCAGGGGAGCGATTCGAGGTGGCCACGACTACGACATTGCAATCCAATAATAATAAAAACAGTCTTTTCAAAATCATGGCATCGGCAACGTCTGTCACCTGAAATTCATCGAAACACAGGAGTTGGGCTTCTTGTGCTAATTGCTGCGCAATGATGGGAATCGCATCACCTCGTGGGTGCTTCTGTTTGTAGACAAAGATTCGATGATGGACGTCTAGCATGAATTCATGAAAGTGGACGCGGCGTTTGGTAATTTTTGCGTGTTTGAATCTGTCATTATTGCAGCGCGAATCATCAAAAACATTAACCAACGCGTAAAAGAGATCCATTAGAAAACTCTTGCCGACCCCGACCGGTCCATGAATGTAAATCCCCCGAGGTGGTAGACCAAAGGACCATAAATGAAACTTCTTTCGAAGAAAAGACTGGGCGGATGCCATAGATCGTGCCAGTAACAGTGGTCTGCTGCTTGAACGGCTGCTCTCTATCTGCTCGTCGGTAAGCAAGGGTACTGGCGGGAGCGAGGCAAGAGACTCATGCAAGTCATCTAATTTTGCTGCTAGAGCGACTTGCGCGTCATCTCGTCGCACCTCCCCCGCGTCCACCATGAGTTCATAAGCCGCAGACACAGGGCCTATCGAAAAGCACCGCTGAGCGACGCGATGTTTTTCTATCATCGTCTTCATCATCATATTCTTAGTTATGGAGTCAGTGAGTTTATAAACTCGACGATAAAGTACTCTGTATGGGTATCAAATGGATTTGTATTAGAGGCTCAAATTTCGCAGTTCAACTTGTACAAAACTAGTACAGCGGAGGTTATGGCTGGTGGAAACACGTGCTTCTCAAGATTGGATAAATTCGCGAATTCGTCGACTCGCAGCTGACTCAAATAAACGTATGTTCTCTGTATTCAGCAGCCTCAAGGTTTGGGTAATTTTAACTTCGGTGTCCGAGGTGACATGCTCTAACCTTACCAACGTATGCTTGTAATCGAGCAGAAAAGTATTCAGCGTTTCAATAGATGAGAATTTTTGCTCTTTGCACTTACTAAATAAAGCACGTCTGCAGTAGGTGAGCCATTCGTATTGATAGCTTCCTGTTAAGCGCTCGGGGTATAGAGACAGCTCCTTCAAATCCCGCTCAAGATCAACCATTGGATCTTGATCATGCAGCAGCACACGCAAATTTAGTAGTTGGACAAGAGAGATAGAGTTAAAGTCGAACACCTTGTCGATCAGAGGCAATATCTCTGTGTCCTTTATCTCACTCATGCTTTCTGTTTACGCACCCAGTAGACATGTTTAATCAATGCACGATCTGCTTGCAGTGCTTCTAGCGAACTCAGTTGTTTTGCTAGCGTCATCTCGTCATACAGTGTATGAATAGCCTTATGACAAGCTCGGCATATGAAAATTCCGCTTTGTAATTGTTCCTTCAAGAAATGTTTACGATAGTGTTTTCTGCGATGTACTTTCTTCGGAATAAGGTGATGAAAAGTCAGTGGAACGACACGATCGCAGAGCATACAACCACCAGATCTATCTGAATTTTTCATCGATAAAATGCCCCTAAATTCGTTTTGCGATAGACACAGCCACTGCTGAACCCCGCGCTACCATAGCGAGCCAAATTTGACATAGGCGACTCGCCGGTTCGCGCACTCTCGCGCCCGCATCATCTCGATGAGCCATCTCATCTTCTCGGCATTGTGACAGCATTGTAATTAAGTGCGTCCAATTCGGGAAATCCTCAAAGCGATTAATTTGTGACTGATAGTGTGCTTCTACGAAGGTCTCCACTGTCTCGATAGTACGAAACACCCAATCTCTCCCAAGCAATGCTGGGAGGAAACCGGTCAGGAATCCGGCAATCACCCAAAGAGGCAGCACCAAGCTTCCTCGATACAAATGGATAAGCTCCTCAAATAAACATAGATGATGGTATTCAGTGCGAAGGTGTTCTCGAGCAAAGGCGCGAACATACGGATCGCAACTTGCGCTCAATATGCCGATGTAAATAAATACGGCCCCCATCTCACCAGCATGGCTGCTACGCAATTCCATTTTTAGTTCGTTTGGCATTGTCTGTGAGTAACTTACTTCGTTTTGCATATCGCCTCGCTCACTTATCCTCAAGAACGTGCGCGCTAAGGTGTCTTTCTAAAACAATTCTGGCGCATGCAATGATTACGGTTCAGGGCAAGACAAAGTTCACTCACAGGTCATAAGAATGGGCAACATCTCCTGTAAGTGGAGTGATTTATGAGTAATAGTGTCGGACTGACATGGTCTCGTTTTATTGGCAATGCGACAAATGCTCATTACAAAAAAACCGCTATTGGTCTCCCAATAGCGGTTTCTTGCAATAAAAATTCTGACTTATCTTTTAGCTAACTGAGGCTTAGAAAGTTACACCAAACTGCAAGCCTGCACCGACTGTATTTGCATCTGTACTGCCTAAGGCAGCAAGTTCTAGCGTAACGCCCGCTGCACGCAAGCCAAAGCCAGCTGTTAGCAGCACATCTTCACTTTCAGCAATGTTATATCGAGCGCCTGCGCGAAGTTGAAAAATCTCTGCCAAATCATATTCTGCGCCAACACCCAAGTATTGCGTATCACCCTCACCGAATACTTCTTCTGTTTTGGTTAACTCAAGATCAGCGGCTAACTCGTAAGATGCTCCTTGGTAAGAAATACCAGCCAAGACTTTTGGTTTTAGCTCAATATCGATTCCCTCCGGTGCAAAACCCGGACCCAAGTTAGTGTTGTCTCGACCCGGTTTGGTGGTGATCTCCATTGGCACAACGTTGATCACTGAGAGGCCAACCAATAATTGCTCGTCATCATCTAAGAAACTCGCCACGCCTAGATCAAGGTTGAATTTCGATTCACTCACTTTGGTATCTTCAAGATCGTCAGATTCAAACTCATCAACGCTCGTTACAAAGTCATAAGCACGTAGATCGACCATTTTAGGTGACACGCCTAGCGCATAGTCGTGACCAAAAAACGTAAAGTTATGCGACATCGACAAACCAACTTGCGAGTATGCTGAACCAACGGCGCGCACGGTTGACTGTAACTGATCCGCGTCATTCGCTGTGTCATACAGAGCGTTAACATCATCGATGTCTGTAATCACGGTGTTACGCGCTAGGTCTTCTAGTTGATCAAGCGTGGTTTGATCGTTGTAATTGATTTTTGCTGCAATACGAGCAGAACCAGAGACAAACAAACCTGCGCCGAAACGCTGGCTAGGTATCAACGCTGACACACCCATGCCGAGATCGACACGCGCTTGTTCTTGATCAATTTTTTGAAGCTCGTTGTTCAGTGCACGCGTTCTATTCGCTAATTCTGTTTGAGCAGCGGCTAAGCCTGCACCACCGCCCGCAATATTGTTTTCAACGTCAGTAATCGCACCTTCAAATGGTTTGATGAAATCATCATCGAAGTCATCCACGACATCGCGAAGCTCAGCTTCATCACTTGCTATTGCGTTTACTGATGGAAGTAACATGCCAAATCCATCGCGTTTTTCAGGCTGTTTTACCGCCAGTAAAGCCGGATTAAAAAAGCCTGCCGCAGCAGGACGTGCAGACGCAACGCCTACACCACCCATCGCCATCGCGCGACTATCAATAAAATTTGGTGCACCTGCAAATGCTTGTGCTGCAAAGAAAAAGCTGCCTGAAACAAACAAGGCACTCTTTTTAATGTATGTCATGATTCATCCTTTCAATCGTTATTATTTCGCCTCTTCTAGGCGCGATAATTTGAGTATAGATTGAAAGAATGAAAACGCTCGGTGATTTCTTAGATTGGCAGAAACTTAACGGACGACCTTGCCTTCGGCGAGTTCTCGTAGACTGACTTGAGCAAACTTTTCCTTGATGAAACCATCTAATACTTGGCTCACATCAGCGATATTCTTCTGAGCTCCTGATTGTGGAAAAGCGCGATAAATAGGCGGAGATTTTCGAATCGCAGATAAAATATCTGCCACGCTAATCAAATCACTAGAGCGTGCTAAGACAAAACGATCGCCCTCTGAGCCCGCATCTATAATCAGCTTTTTCTTAAGCAGTGTTTCGACAACTTGGCGAATTAATAAGCCCGGAATATTTGGCGTTGTTTCAAGCTCTGCTTGTTTAATCGGTTTACCGTTTTTTTCTTGAGCCTGAGTAATTGAGACCATGACCTGCAAGGCAATTTTCTCTAATGCGATGGGTGACCCGCGCATATCAAGCGAGCGTGTAATGTAATTATCATTCTGAACATAAAACGCTATAACAGAGCCTAGTAATAAAATTAACCAACTTGCATACAACCACAACAAAGCAACGATACCGACAGCAAAGCCAGAATAAATCATGTCATAGCGCGCCGAACTCACCACAAATGCCGTAAAGGCTTTGCCCGCTATTTGCCACGCAATGCCTGCAACAATGGCACCGATTAAGGCGCTAGAAGTTTTGACCCGCGTATTCGGTACGAGCGTATAAAAGAAAGTAAAGGCTGCGATCAACACCACAACTGGCATAACAGCGGTAACAAGCGAAAAAACAAAGCCAAGCGGTTCCACAAGACGAAGCTTTGTCACAATAGCGCTATCTAAAACCCCACTTGCGAGAGAGATACCAGCCACCAGCAGAATGGGCCCTACAAAGATCATGCTCATGTAATTGCTCAAACGACGACTAACTGAGCGCGTACTTGCGACATACCAAATTTGATTAAATGCGTGTTCAACCTTTTGTACTAGGGAAACCACTGTGTACAGCAATAAGACCAGACCAACTGCACCCAGAACGCCGACTTTCACGTTGTCGACAAACTGAAGGATCGAGTTCAGAATTTCTTGGCCTTTTTCTCCCATCGGTAAGAGAAAATGCTCGATCGCAGGCATGAAGTGATTTTGTACGTTGAAATATCGCAGCAATGAAAAGCTCAGCGCTAAGAGCGGCACAACGGATAAAATACTGGTAAACACCAAGCTCATTGCGTGCAAAGAGACATTGCCTTGCATTATGTCTCGTACAATCGCAAAGCATACACGTGCTGTACGATGCCCTAATCGTTCAATTGAGCTTTTGTCCGAACTTACCGGACGCATCAACCAATCGTATATAAGTGCCTGTTTTTCAGAAATAAAAGGTAACAACTACTACGTCTCCAAAGATCTTTAAGTGAGTATAGTTGAACAAAAGACTATACTAGCCAACGCCAACCATAACTTACGTAATTGAATTATTTTTGATGTTTCGTTTTTTTGAACAGCTCGTTAAGCCCTTCCCTGTTGACACACCAACAACACCACCCAAAGGTCTTGTTGCGTTTTGCATTCACTATACACGTGGTGTCATTCCGCATCTTTTAATAATGGCATGTCTAACGGCATGCATTGCGGTAATGGAAGTCAGTCTGTTTCGTTTCTTGGGCGAGCTCGTCGACCTACTAACGGCAAGCAAACCGGCTACTCTCTGGGAAGAACACTCTTCTACCCTAACGGGATATGGCGTCATTGTTCTTTTGGTTTTACCGATCACCGTTCTTCTTCACTCTAGCGTGATTCATCAAGCCTTGCTTGGCAACTATCCTATGCGCATTCGTTGGAATGCACACCGCTATTTGCTTGGACAAAGCCTTGGCTTTTTCCAAGATGAGTTTGCTGGACGAATTGCCACAAAAGTCATGCAGACAGCGTTATCCGTGCGCGAAGCTGTGATGAAGATGCTCGATGTCTTGCTCTATGTAAGCGTTTATTTTATTGGCATGGTCAGTGTGCTCGCCATGAATGACCCGACGCTAAGCATCCCTCTTTTACTTTGGTTTGCTTCATACGTTGGAGTACTTTGTCTGTTTATTCCTCAACTAAGACAAATTTCTACCTTACAGGCTGATGCTCGCTCTGCCATGACCGGCAGCATCGTTGATACCTACACTAATATTTCAACGGTTAAGCTATTCAGCCATTCAAACCGCGAGGCTGACTATGCACGCGAATCGATGGATGGTTTTCTTCAAACCGTTTACCCACAGATGCGTTTAGTCACCAAGCTAAATGTCAGCGTATGGTTCCTGAATTCACTGCTGCTGTTTTCGGTGGCGACCTTATCCATTTATCTTTGGTCCGTTGATGCGGTGAGCACAGGTGCGATTGCAGTGGCCATTGGTTTAGCCTTGCGTTTGAACGGCATGTCGCAGTGGATTATGTGGGAAGTGTCGGCATTGTTTGAGAATATCGGATCGGTGCAAGACGGCATCAATACCATCTCACAGCCCAAACTAATTCAAGACAAAAACAATGCAAACGCGCTTGCGATGGCTAAGGGCCAAATTGACTTTAATCAGGTCAGTTTTGAATACAATGCCGGTGAATCAGTGCTTAAAGATTTATCTCTGCGAATTAAAGCGGGAGAGAAAATCGGACTCGTTGGTCGTTCTGGTGCTGGTAAATCAACACTCATCAATCTTCTGCTGCGTTTTCACGATATTCAGAAAGGAGAAATTCTTGTCGATGGGCAAAACGTTAGTGCGGTTCAACAAGAAAGCCTTAGGGCGCAAATAGGTGTGGTAACACAAGATACCTCGCTCATGCATCGCTCTGTGCGCGACAACATTGCCTACGGCCAACCCGAGGCGACTGTAGAACAGGTGATTGCGGCGGCAGAGCAAGCCGAAGCGCATCAGTTCATTCAAAACCTTAGTGATGTCAAAGGCCGCGCCGGTTACGAAGCCCACGTGGGCGAGCGTGGTGTAAAACTGAGTGGTGGTCAGCGTCAGCGTATTGCGATCGCACGCGTCTTATTAAAAGATGCACCGATTCTTGTCTTAGATGAGGCGACATCTGCACTCGACTCTGAAGTCGAAGCTGCGATTCAAGAAAGCCTCTATAAATTAATGGAAGGTAAAACCGTTATTGCGATCGCGCATCGTTTATCAACAATCGCTGCGATGGATCGCTTAATCGTGCTAGATGAAGGGCGTATTGTTGAAGAAGGATCGCACCTAGAGCTGATTGCCAAAAATGGCATTTATGCTCAGTTATGGCAACGTCAATCTGGCGGATTTATTGGCGATTAAGAGTCACCTTGCAGGGTCATGATGAGCGTTCTCGGTCCGCCTGAAATACGGTGTTCACCAAGATAAATACCTTGCCATGTGCCTAGAGCAAGACGCCCATTATTGATCGGAATCGTTAGAGAAGATCCAAGCATGACCGACTTAATATGTGCTGGCATATCGTCAGCACCTTCGTAGTCGTGCTCATAAACAAAACTCCCCTGCCCCACGTCGGGAACAAGCTTTAAGAAGTAACGTTCCATGTCTCTGCGCACACTCGGATCTGCATTTTCATTAATGCATAAAGACGCAGAAGAATGTTTGATGAATAAGTGTGCAAGCCCGACTTCGAAGTTTGCTATCTCAGGTACTTGCTGAACAATCTCATCCGTAACGAGATAAAAGCCTCTTTTTTGCGCTTTTAGCCGAATCGTACGTTGAAGCCACATAATGCTCTCACCCAACAATCAATTTACACGAGAGACTAGTGTGCCAGAAAGAAAAAGGCACTGGCCACTAGGAAGACTCAAAACCTAGTGCCGTGCCGAGATAAAACGAGAGGAATTAAGATGACAAGCCAGGCATCTCATTTTTCAACGAACCTTGAACGGGCGAATCGCCCAACCAAATACCAAATAATGCTTGTTTAAAATCTAAACCCGGCACCTCTGAAATAACAAAGTTATTACGATGTAACTGAATGACTGACTTTGCAGGGTCCCAAGACAATAAGAAGGTATCGCTAACATCAATAGGCTCATCAAAGGCTGAGAGAAGTTGTTCAATTCTTGGCTCCATAGCAGAGATATCACCAATTGATTGCTCAAAGCCTTCACGGGTCGCTTCTTGAAGCTTGTCACTACTAATTAAGCTTGATTCAATTTCTAAACAAATTGCCATAGGAGCATTGTCTTCAACAATATTACTCGCCTGCTCAGAGCTACTAGAGAGATACAAGCTTCCTACATATAAATCTATGAACATACGAGTTCGCATGCCACTGCTTTACAGCTGAAGGGTTTGAGCGCCGACGTTAATAGACGGTTTAGATGTGCTTGAATCTGCGTATACAACACCTGTCATCAACATAAAAAACGACAGTACTGCGCCAAATCTATTCATAGTATTCCTTACTCACTTCTATATTTATTTTTGTGCCAGCGCCATCAACTCACGCAATACCAAAGAGCGAAACCATTGGTGTTCTGCAGGCTTGTTTTGCCGTTGATGCCAAATCATCTTGTAATTAAAAAGTGGAAACTCTATTTCTTCTGGCAACAAAGCGCTCGTTAAACCTTGTTCAGCTAACGCTTGTGCGCTCATTGCAGACCCACCAAGCATCAGATAATCTGTGGTAGTTAGGCATGACATTGCCGTGTGCATATTGCTTGTTTTAAAAGCCACACGGCGCGACAAACCATGTTTAAATAAAATAGGCTCATCCTTCACATGGTTCTCGTTGAATTCTGGCACGATGATTTTGATATAGGGGTAAGACACATATTCATCGAGTGACAAACGCTTTTTATTTGCCAAAGGGTGGCGAACATTCATCAAAACACAGAGATCAATTTCTTTAAGGACTTGTTGATAAAAATTCGCCTTATCGACCTCAACCACATTAAGTGCAAGATCAAGCTGCCCATTAGCCATATCATCAAAACTTGTTTTCCCCCAAGGCTTCATTTCAATGTTCACTTTGGGTGCTTCATCTGCTATGCGCGCCAACAAGGGCGGGCATAAGCGTGCCGCGACATTATCTAACAAAGAGATCCTGAAGGTTCGATCGCAATCACTCACAACAAACTCCGGTGGTGATACAAGTCGGCCTAGTTGCTCAAGCAATTCTCTTAAAGGTGTTTGCAATTCAAGCGCCCTTTCGGTTGCGCGAATTCCCTGCGTACCACGAAAAAACAGTTCTTCGCCAAATAAGTCCGACAAACGGGTGAGCATCTTACTCATTGCAGATTGTGTAACGTGCAAGCGCTCAGCGGCGCGAGACACGCTCTCCTCTTCAAGTAAAACTTGTAAGGCAACCAACAACTTAATATCGCAACGAGCTAGATTCTCTAACTTCATAAAACCCCTCGGTCATATTTATGCTTAAAACTTATAATTCATTGACACCGCTCCAGCGACTGCTGAATTGTTGTACTCGCCTGCAGGTCTCGCCAACAAGCCTGACTCATGCGCAACGCTCGGCGTTCCCAAATCGGCATACTCTAGACCGAATGCCACATCTAACTCTGGAGTTGCTCTATAGAGCGCACCAATGGTATAGCGTTTGATCTCATCAAGCGGCATATCGGCAGAACAGTGCTGGTCATCCAGAGGGCTCTCATCTAAAGAAAATCCTGTTTGTAAGGTCCAATCGGAATTCAAGGCATATTCCCAACCAACTGCATATCGATTGGCGTCTTGCCAATGACGATCTATATCTAGCTCCATACCTAAAAGCTCAGAGTAAATAGTGGTAGTTTCAAAAGAGCTGTAGAGCACACGACCCACATCCCATACAAATGCTGAGTTATCACTGACTTGGTGATAACCACTCAACATGACTGTCGCCGGGTTATCCCAGTTCAAAGAGGCATAGTCGCTTGTACCGTTGAGGCTGTCATCTCCTTCTAGATCTGCATTGACCTCTGAGCGATATACCAATCCAAGACGATTCGACTGATTAAGATCCCACGTTGCGCCGGCTGTCCAGCCATACGCGACATCATCTGCATCTAAGCCAAGATCTTGCCCCATTACCGTTAGCTCTTGCTCAGCCTTGATATAGTTTGCGTTAATACCTGCGCCCAATGACAAACTATCTGTTACACGATAGGCAACGGATGGCTGCACCTGAATTGACTCCATGCTGGCAGACTTCGCGACATTCGCACCAGCCCAATCATCGGCATAATCAATACTGTTTCCGTAATGCACCATCAAAGACACCCCTACTTTGAGGTCATCAGACAAACTATGCACGTACGCTGCTCATGGTATGTGAACAACCCCGCCGGCATCCCCACCGTCCTTCTTTGCGGAGCCGACCTTAGGTTGTTCTGCTTCAAAGTTAATATCAGTTTCAGCTGCGACAACACCAACAGCACCCTGATTACCTTCTAGTTGTGTCATATTCGCCGAGTTTGACCAAGAAGCCATCGCGTCTCAAGCGTGAGCCGCTTGTCCTACTCCTGCCGCACCAAAAGCAGCTGTCCCAGGTGTTACCTGTAGGCCGACGGCATAAACATTTGATGCCGCCAAAGAGAGCATAGCCAACCCAAAAAGATTCTTACTTACGAGTGTTGTTTCATTCATATTTTTCTCCACTGAAGTCTGCGTTTCTTAACAACTTGAGCTCAGTGTAAGGACGCGATACCGAGAAAAATAATGATAAAAAGGACTAACAAATATTCCTTAAAGGAAAGAATATAAAAACCTAATTTCCAGCAAGGAATTTATAGAGCAAGAGGCAGAACCGGTCAAGAGGACTAAAAGAAGGTTTCTAGGAGGAAGACAATAAGGTCTATTGTTTAGTGCACTGGCCCGCTATGAAAACGAAACTCCGTATCAGGCTCTTCTATCAACGCCGCTTCGATGACTTTGAATTCTGCCACGCGTTCTGAAATATCTTCACCTGCATACTTGGTCGCAAGTTTTAAATAGTCTTGGTAGTGACGGGCCTCAGACTTCAATAGAGACTCATAGAAATCTTTAAGCTCTTCATCTAAGAACGGCGCAAGTTTGGCAAAACGCTCACATGAACGGGCTTCGATGAATGCGCCAATAATAAGAACATCTACTAGCTTTTCCGTTTCCGTCTTACGCATATGATCACGTAAGCCGTTTGCATAACGCGAAGCAGATAGCTTGCCGTAGATCAGGCCGCGCTTTTTAATAATCTTTAGCACTTGTTCAAAATGACGAAGTTCTTCGCGCGCTAATCGCGACATCTTATTCAGCAGTTCGTTGTCATCAGGGTAACGATGAATGTTGTTCAAGGCCGTCATTGCCGCTTTCTTTTCACAATGGGCGTGATCAATCAGCATGATATCCTGATTGACCAATGCGTTTGTAATCCATAGATCCGGTGTTTCACACCCAAGAAATTCATGAATTTCGGCTAAAGCGTCAGTGGTCATACTTACTCATCCAGATGCTCAAAACTACATACATAACAGGCGCGCATTATATCCACACCCATAACGAAGTTCATCTCTTAATCGAGGGGGAATTAATTGCGTTAAAACGCAATATCTATTTTGACTCAATGCTAAACTGAACTTGCAATGTTAATGATAATTATTATCATTAACATTTAATTAAATAATTTGGGTCAAATAAATGGTCACACCGGCTACCCCTTTGCTCGCCCAACAACTGAGAAAACAAGTGAGATACGGCCTCAGCCCAGATTCTCCCGCCCTGATTAATGAGTGGCTTGCAATTGACCGTTGCTGCTACCAAGGGTTTTATCATGGCGTTTGCAGCACTTGCTGTATAAAAGAACAACAATCCTATCTTGAGCTCCAATTCCGCTGTTTGCTAGAGGCCGTTCTTGACGAGCTAGTGCCGCTACAGTGGCGTTGCACCTGTCTTGACCATATATATAAGCCTCTCTTTAACTTAAAAAAAATCTGTAATGACGATGATAGCAAGCAACGCTTACAAACAATGTTTTCAGAACTAGCACTGATGAGTAGCTATTTTAACGCCAGTTTAACCGGACTTATAAGCCAACAATCGGCCGCATCAGAAACCGATAATATTTTAGAAAATTTAAGGAAGTAACATGACTGAAACAAGAACTGAACGCGACAGTATGGGTGAACTAACTGTACCCAAAAATGCACTTTATGCAGCACAAACGCAACGCGCTGTGCACAACTTCCCAGTAAGTGGCAGGAGAATGCCCGAAGCCTTTATACGATCACTAGTTAAAGCGAAAACTGCGGCGGCCAAAGCGAATGGAGAACTAGAACAAATCCCCAGTGACATGGCAAAGGCGATCTCCGACGCGGCAGATAAGCTTTTAGCAAGCGAAGATTTAATGCAGCACTTTCCTGTTGATGTTTATCAGACGGGCTCTGGCACAAGCTCAAACATGAACGCAAACGAAGTACTTGCGACATTGGCAACCGAACTCTACAAAGACTCCGTTAGCGCTAATGACCACATTAACTGCGGTCAAAGCAGCAACGACATCATCCCTTCGACGATTCATATCAGTGCAGCTATCGAGCTAAACGAACAGCTCCTTCCTGCCTTAGAGTACCTTGTTCAAACCACGAGAGAGAAAGCCAAGAGCGTAGATCAATACGTTAAGACAGGTCGCACCCATTTGATGGATGCAATGCCAATGCGCATGAGCCAAAGCTTAAACAGCTGGGCAACTCAAATTGAACAAAACACCCTACACTTACGCCAACTTCAACCTAGCTTGCAGTCGCTTGCGCAAGGCGGAACTGCCGTCGGCACAGGTATCAACGCGCACCCAGAGTTCGCCGCTAAATTCAGCAAGATACTAAGTGACGATACTGGAATAGCATTTACGCCTGCTGATAATTTCTTTAGCCACATTGGCTCTCAAGACATCGCAGTTGCACTTTCTGGTCAACTAAAAACAACTGCGGTTTCTCTGCTTAAAATCGCGAACGATCTACGCTGGATGAACTCAGGTCCGCTTGCTGGCTTGGGCGAGATAGAACTTGAAGCATTGCAGCCTGGCAGCTCGATCATGCCCGGCAAAGTAAACCCTGTTATTCCTGAGGCCGCAGCAATGGTCGCTGCACAAGTAATCGGTAACGATACGGCGATTACCGTGGCTGGACAATCCGGAAACTTCGAATTAAACGTCATGCTGCCCTTGGTTGCGAATAATCTATTAGAAAGCATTGAGTTACTGGCAAATGTGTCACGCCTTCTTGCTGATAAAGCAATTGCTAGCTTCAAGGTAAACGAAGATAAACTCAGCGAAGCCTTATCACGCAACCCAATTTTAGTGACAGCTCTAAATCCCATCATTGGCTATCTAAAAGCAGCGGAAATCGCAAAACAGGCATATAAAGAGGGCCGACCAGTCATTGACGTTGCCGCAGAAAACACAGAACTAAGCGTTGACGAGTTGAGCAAATTACTCGACCCAGCCAAGCTGACGCAGGGCGGCCTTTAAGAGACAACATCCGAAAAGGAAAACAAAATGAGTACCACATTTAACTTCATCAGAAAAAACGTCTTTGTAGTTGGCGGCACGAGCGGTATTAACTTCGGAATAGCTAGCGGCTTCGCGCGCTGGGGAGCCAATGTAGTCGTTGCCTCACGCAAAGAACAAAAAGTAGCGAATGCAGTCGCAGAACTAAAAGCATTGGGCGCCTCTGCAAACGGCGTGACACTAGACGTCCGAGATTACGAGCAAGTTGAAGACGGATTTGAAAGCGCTTGTAAATTCTTAGGTGGCGACATTGATATCCTCATTTCAGGCGCAGCAGGAAACTTCCCTGCTCGCGTTAACGACATGTCGCCTAATGCGATCCGCTCAGTGCTTGAAATAGACCTACTAGGTACATTTCACGTTATGCGCGCTGGGTTTAATTATCTCAAAAAACCCGGCGCAAGCGTGATTAACATCTCTGCTCCGCAAGCCTTTCTTCCCATGGCTCATCAAGCACATGTTTGTGCAGCCAAAGCAGGCGTGGACATGGTGACGCGAACACTAAGTATGGAATGGGGGCAAGATGGTGTGCGCGTCAATTCGATTGTACCTGGCCCGATCGCCGGCACAGAAGGAATGGATCGCCTGTCTCCAACCCCCGACTTACAGGCTGCTGTCGCAAAATCGGTACCGCTAAAACGCCTTGGTGAATTCCACGACATTGCCCATGCAGCTGGAATGCTATGCGCTGAAGAATCCTCGTATATTTCAGGCGTTGTGCTCCCAGTAGACGGAGGATGGAGTCAAACTGGCGCGACATCGGTCATGGATAAGATGTCGCGCATGCTCGACACCATAAAACCATAATTAACATAACAACGACAGCGCGCTGACAAAACTCACGCGCGTTGTCAGTACCGAATCGAAATAACATAAGTTGGTTACGATAAGACAAGCAAGGAAAAGCGCATGAAAATCACCCTAAGAAAGACACTCGACTCGGACACCAAACCACGCTTACTCACTTTATTGAACCTTATTGCCAATAACGAGATCAGAACGCATTTGCTTTACTCGGAATTAATAAAGCGTCATGCGTGTCATGTGGGCAGAGACCAGCATTTATTATCTTGTTTTCACACAGCCTTGACCGAAGATAAAGATCACTACCAATGCATTGAGCATTGCATTGAACTTATCCAAGGCCCGGAAGCGCCCACAAAAACGAGAAACAAACACTACCCTAGCACACAATTAAAAAGCTCTTTTTCTAAGTTACTTAAAAGCCTCTATTTAAGCGAAGCCTCTTCAGTTCAAGCCTACTCTGAAATTTGCACCATGACCCTAGAAAAAGACTATCGCTTATTCGATCTTGCCTATCGCAACATGCATGAAAACATTGTGCACCTCGACGCTGTAGAAGAGGCACTAAACACTCACTGCCAACATCCTCTTACACATTAAGGCACAACTCTTTATGACAACGTGGCTACTCGCAAAGATAAACTATCCAAGTCCAGATTTAACATGGCGGGAAACACCGCGTTTACTGGTCAAAGAACTAATACTTCTTACACCCTTTCTATGCTTGATCGGCATAATATATATCGTCGACAAAACCTTATTTGGGCTTATCGTTGAAACCATGAGCGATGCATATATCGCTGTCAGCGTCTTTGTCTCGATCACGCTAGCAGGCTTCTACTACCTTGACCGTCACTTAAAAGCGGATCTTCGAGAATTACTTAATCGAAAATCTATTCTCCAAGTCCCAGTAGCTGCTTTTTTAGGTGCACTACCAGGTTGCGGTGGCGCTATTATTGTAGTCACTCAGTTCGTGAATGGCAGTATGAGCTTCGGTGCACTTGTCGCAGTATTGATTGCAACAATGGGGGATGCCGCATTCTTACTCATCGCGAAAGAGGCGGAAACCGCCGCACTCGTATATGGATTAAGTTTATGCGCAGGAATTGTTTCTGGCTATATCATTAACGCCGTACATGGGCACGACTATCTAAAGAGGAAATCTGACGAAACACAACTGAATACATTCAGCTTCTCGCGTACAACCCCTCTCAAGGTATATGCATTTATAGGGGTACTTGTTCCGGGTGTAATCTTTGGTTTGCTTGAGGCCTTTCTGGTAGACACTAATGCTTTATTTGGCGCATGGACTGACTATCAGCCCGTTACTTGGTTGGGTTTTATTGGGGCTTTGCTCTGCATCTCTGTTTGGGTTGGTCAACCATTGGACTCTTGGTCGGCACGTTTTGCGGAAAAAACCGATATCAAACACCTGAAAGAGACCGTCGTCGCAGAAACCAGCTTTATTTCAGTTTGGGTTATTTTAGGCTTTCTCAGCTATGAATTTCTGGTATACAGCTATGGCCTTGATCTACAATCTGTGTTCCAACAATTAGGTGGTCTGGCGATACTTTTTGCTGTTCTAATCGGCTTCATTCCCGGTTGCGGCCCACAAATCGTAACAACCACTCTTTACCTTAACGGTGTCATTCCTCTGTCAGCTCAATTGGCAAACGCAATTAGCAACGATGGCGACGCATTATTTCCAGCACTAGCACTCGCGCCTAAAGCCGCATTTAACGCGACCCTCTACAGCGCCATTCCTGCATTGCTATTAGGCTATTGCGCGTACTCCTTAGGCTGGTAACTATTATTTATGGTTCTTTTTTCAAATAAATAATCGGAGAAATATAATGAATATGAAACTTTTATCAGTCCTTTTCCTTAGTGTTATCAGCAGCGGAACACAGCGTAGAAATGAAAAACGTAGGAGCGGACGGCCCAATGGTATTCACACCAGCCGTGCTTCATGTAGCAGTGGGCGACACGGTACATTTTTTACCAAGCGATCCAGCGCATAATTCTGAATCCGTTGCAGGATTAATTCCAGAAGGCGCGACACCTTGGAAAGGAGATATGAACAAAAAAGTGTCGGTGACGATCGATAAAGAAGGCGTGTACGTTTACCAATGCCTACCCCATTCGGTATTGGCGATGGTCGGCGTAATCGTTGCAGGCAAGCCAACAAATCTAGACGCGGTAAAAACGAATGCTTCGTCTCTAACAAGTAAATTCGTTGTTAATAAAGACCGCTTAGACAAGTATTTAGCACAAGTAAAATAAGCCATTCATCAATAGCTAGAATCGGGTGTTATATAGCAAATTAATGTAACGCCCAACCTTCCAACGATTTCCCAAATCAGCTATCGCCTGCTTTTTCAGCACGATGCATAATTCGCATTTTCTGCAATACCTAGTCAACTAATTTAAGTTTCTTAAGGCGAGTCTTCTTCGATTATTTCTAGCGGTTTACATTCATATTCTATATAATAACGATTCTCATTTAGATTTAAAAAATGCTAAATGGTAACTCTCTCACAATAGAGCAGGACTGGATAAACACTGTGCAAGACAAGCCAAAAATAAACTTCGAAGAACGCGATGAATACAAACGAAAGTACGAGCATGCCAATACGAATTTATGCTTCAAAGCTATGCGCTTTCGTCATCAACACGTGAGCCCTGTAACCATCGATGAATTTATTGAAGCGGTCCATACTTTAGCCGCAGTATTTAAACTTCCAGCATCTGAACATCACCCCCTCGATACGTTTTTTTGGGCACGAAATAAACTTCAAACCGAGTTTGAACAAGAAGGCCGAAGTGATGTGTTTAAGGTTTGGTGTCGTCGCGCAATCAACGAATTAGAACTCGATATTCAGGCGCAATGCGACTTGCTTGGCGACGGAAAAATCGTCGCGTTAGTCTAAGGACATTCAGCTGGGGACAGCCCCTAATCAACTAAAACACCTTATCGCCTAAATACGCATCGAATGAGAAGTCATTCATTCCGGTGGTGATGATGTGAGAGCAGTATTCGTCTAGGGCTTCTACGGGGTTTTGTAGCGCTCGCATGCCGAGGATATCTCGACCTGTCATATGAAATATTTCTTGGGTCGGTACATGAAGCAAAAGCGATTCCTCGACATCTTTGTCGTTGCCTTTTCTCTTTAGGAAACACCTTAGACCATAGTAATCGCTACTAGATTGGGCCTCTAAGTCAAAACGTTCGACAAGCCGCGCCAATATGGTTTTCACACCACGAAGGCCTGAAACAATCGTATTAGTATACGGCCATCCGTTGGACAACTTAGTGGGTAGAAAATCGGTATTATACAAATCAGAAGGATTCACAAGCAGACCCATACCTTGCACGTGACCATCAAGATAGTATGCCTCTCTTAATTGACTAGGCAAACCTAAGTTCATCGAAGAACCCGCGCTCTCGAAAGAACATGACATCGCGCCTAGCTCGATCACGCGCCCTTGCGCCTCAATGTAAAGTCCAGCTGACACGCCGGGCGCCATGCCTTGTCGCAGCGCAGGCCTAATTCTTCCTTTAAGAGCCACAAATAGCTCTCCACCATCCAAAAGTGCATGCCCCGTTTTCGGTTGGTGCTTTACCAAATGCTCCAAAAACTGCTCTTTTCCTGCAGCAAGCGGCGAAAGCACATCAGGTCCCGTTTTGAAGTCAAATATTTTGCTAGCCAACTGCTCTGGAGCGTCTTCTTTTTTGTAGATACACTCAACACCCGCCGAGCGCATCTCTTCAAGACTAAATCCAAATTTATTCACTTTTTCTTCCCTAAATTTGAAACATAAAAAATCCCGCACCTCTCTCGACCTGTAGGATTTTTAGTTTAACGGTGCGCTAAGCACCTACTTAAGTAAGTGCTTAGTACACGTCACGCACATAACGTTTTTGTTTCTTAAGGTCTGCCAAATAGGCGTCTGCTTGCTCAGCACTCATGTTGCCATGCTCTGCAATGATGTCATGCAAGGCTGCATCCACATCTTTAGCCATGCGGTAGGCGTCACCACAGATGTAGAAATAGGCGCCACGCTCAAGCCATTCAAAGAACTCTGCACCACTCTGCTTCATGAGGTCTTGTACGTATACCTTTTCTTCTTGGTCACGCGAAAAGGCAAGGTCTAGCGTGGTTAAAAGACCTGACGCCTTCATTGCTTCCATTTCTTCTTCGTAGATGTAATCCGTGGCACGGTTGCGATCACCAAAGAATAACCAGTTGTCGCCACCTGCTTGGCGAGCCTGACGCTCTTCCAAGAAAGCTCTAAATGGCGCGATACCAGTGCCAGGGCCAACCATAATCATAGGCGCTGAGTTGTCTTCTGGTACGGAGAAGCTTTTATTTGGCGAGAAGTAACATGCTACTTCTTGGCCGTCTTCAACTAAGTCTGCCAAGTAGGTTGAGCACACACCCATATAATCACGACCATCATGATCATAACGCACACTACCGATGGTCAGGTGTACTTCGTTTTCATGCGCATTGATGCTTGATGAAATCGAGTAAGCACGCGGCGCTAAAGGCTTAGACAAAGCAACAAATTCGGCAAAGCGCATGTCGCCCTTATAGGCCTTCAACAAATCAACAACATCTTTACCCCATAAGAAGTCGTTTAATGCTTCTGTATCGTTATTTTCAACTAGACGCGTCAGCTCTTGGTCGCCACTGCGCTTCGCCAGTTCAATCACTAAATCTTTTGACGGAGTGCGAATTTCTAGATGCGCTTTGAGTACGTCTGCGGCTGTATAGTTTTGCTCTTTGTATGGAACAGACTCTGCATCATCAACACCGAACACGGCTAAGCAGGCTTCAACAAGGCTAGGTTGGTTCAACGCAATAACATTTAGTGCATCCCCTGCATTGTAGGTTTCGCCGCTATCGCCCAAAGAGAATTCGTAATGCACGATTTCCTTACTTGAGCCTTCTTTGTTCAACAAACGCTTGTTGACCAACTTCGCTTGCAAAGGGTTGTTGCGATTGAACTTAGATTTTTCGTTTTTCGCTGACACAGGCTCTGCGGCCGCACCAGAAACACCACCGTCACGTCCTTTGCTTGCAATGGTCGGGATCACTTTCTCGATCCATGCTTCAGCAGCAGCTTCAAAGTCAATGTCGCAATCAACACGATCTTCAACGCGCGTTGCGCCAAGTTCTGCCAAACGCTCATCCCATTGCTGGCCAGCTAAACAGAAGTCGTCGTAGTTGGTATCACCCAAGGCAAGTACTGAGTAGAACATATTCTCGAAACGCGGCGCGTCGTCTGCCTCAACCTGATCCCACAAGTTTTGTGCGTTGTCGGGCATTTCACCCTCGCCGTAAGTACTCGTTACAACAAGCAAGCGCTCAGTGGCAGACAGCATGTCTAGCGTTACATCGTCCATGTCGTAAACGGTAGGTGCTAAACCCTGAGAACGTGCTAGCTCGGCAGCATCTTCCGCAACAGTTTCTGAGTTGCCAGTCTGGGTGCCAACGATAATAGATATCGCTTTTTGTGCGACTGGCGCAGATTGACTTGCACCTGCTTGCGCGCCATCGTTGTTGATCAATAAACGCGTATGTAGGCCAGCAAGAAAACCGCCCATCCACTGCTTTTGATCTTCGTTAAACGGCAAGTCCTGCGGTAAATAAGGTACACGCGTAGCGGCGTTTTCGCCCACTTGGTTTACGTCATTCACGATGTCGTTCATATTTCCTCCTACTCACCTCGAGATACTTCAAACGAGGCTTCGCACATTTCAATCGTTATTAAATTCTTTTCTTCAGAGTCTTAAGCTGCCTGTTGCATGACGCTCGCGATGGTCTGTAAATAATGTCTGGCTAAGGCTTCTTCCAACGGTGGAAACTCGGCCAACTCGGCTTTGTTTTGACGGTCACGTTCAATAATCCACACCGTTGTACCCCATGCACGGGTATCCCACACTTCACGCAACATCAGTGACTCTTTGTAATCACGTACGCGCTTATCAGCAAGCAAAGCTGCGAGTGCTTCGTTGCTGTAGGCCTCAAAAGATGCTTTTAAGTCTTTATGAATTTGCTCGACTAGCTTTCGGTCTTCGCTTTCAATTAAGTGACGCGCCATTTCGTCGCTGGTTACACGTGTTGATTTCACTAAATCAGACTTGCTTGCTAGCTCTTTGGCGCGGCGCAAGATGCCCATGGCATTCACGTACTGGTAAATAAGCCCGCTATCACGCTCTCCATAACCGGGAACATCACCATTGAACATGTCTTGCTTGCGCTTATAAGCGTCACCGATGCGACGCAACTGCCACAAGCCCCATGATTGAGAAAGCTCTTCCAACAAGACTTTACGAGGACTTGCTTCAAGAATCGCTTCACCACAGTGGTAGCGATACAAAGATAAAGGAATCAGCACATAGAAGTGTTGACGCGCTTTGTCCCAGTTTTCTAGCAAGCTTGCCGCTAGGCTTGAGCCGCAATGTTGAATGTGCAGTTCAAGGTGCAACTTCAACGCGTCTTCTTGTGCACGCATTAAGCTTGAATCTTCAGATAATGCCGTCGCTCGTACTGAGTCTCGGCTACAACGCTCTGCAATTTGGCCGCTTGGATCATACTGATAAGCGGTACCTCCACTCATACCATTGCCGAAGCCTTTTCCATATGAGCCTAAATTGATCACGCTGCCGTTGGTCATATATTCACAGCAGAAGTCACCCACACCTTCAACGACAGCTACTGCGCCAGAGTTACGTACACCAAAACGGTCGCCCGCTTGGCCTTGTACAAACAACTCACCACCCGTTGCACCGAACAAAGCAAAGTTACCGATCAGTACGTTGCCTTCTTCGCATGTCGCACCACCACCAGGATTGCTAACGATAATACGGCCACCGCTCGCGCCTTTACCAACTCCGTCGTTACAGGTACCGCTGTGTTTAAGCGTTACACCAGAGTTATTGAACGCACCAAAGCTTTGACCTGCTGAATTATGTGTTGCAACCGTTAAGCTGTCTTCACGCAATACCACTCGACCGTTGCTTAATGTATCTATTGCAGGGTGAGCAGTGCACTGCTCTTCAGTAAGTTCGTAGTTAAGATGGCGCTCTACATCAATACTGAATTGACCACCGGTTGTCTTATTACAGTTAGTCAGACGCGGGCCTTCGATTTCTAACGAAGCCAATTGCGCTTCGAAGAACCGTTCGTAGGCTTCGTCGATATAAGCTTGGTCTGGCTCAAAGTTGGCTTCAAGCGCGACCGCTTCTTCGTCTAACGTTTTGGCATTTGGTACGCGTAATAAGGCGCGCATATCCAACTGACCAATTAAGTTCGGGTGACGAATAAGTTGTAAAAGATCTGTACGGCCACGTACTTCACGCAAACTTGCAAAGCCGAGTTCTGCCAAGACTTCACGCACTTCGTGCGCTAGGTTAATAAAGTACTGTGCCAAGGCTCGTGGGTCGCCTTCGTATACTTCTGGGTTTGTTGTCAAACCTGCTGGGCATTTCACGTTACAGTTTTTCGCCATCACACACTTAAGCATCATCAGTGCGGTGGTTCCAAATTCAAAGGAATCACCACCGAGCATTGCAGATTTAACAACATCTAAACCTGTTTGATGGGCGTTTGAACAACGCAACACAACGCGGTCACGCAAGCCATTTGCAGTCAGTGCTTGATGTACTTCTGCGATACCTAGCTCTGCAGCACGCCCCGTGTTTTTCAAACTGGTTACCTGCGCGGCACCAGTACCTCCTGTATTACCTGCAATATTGATCACGTTGGCACCCGCTTTCGCAACACCTACTGCAATCGTGCCCACACCTTCTGACGATACTAGTTTAACGATTACCTTCACACGCGCTGCTTTCGCGTCGTGAATCAACTGGCCTAAGTCTTCGATCGAGTATGTATCGTGGTGCGGAGGAGGAGAAACTAGCTCTACCCCAGGTGTACCGCCACGTGCCGCTGCGATCTCTACATTTACTTTCGCAGAAGGTAGCTGACCACCCTCACCTGGCTTCGCTCCCTGTGCGATTTTAATTTCAATTTCTTGTAGCGATGGATCTGCTAGATAGCCAACCCAAACACCAAAACGACCAGACGCAAACTGCTTGATCTTACTGGCTTTTACAGTGTTATAACGACGTGAATTCTCACCACCTTCACCAGAATTACTCATCGCTCCGGCAATATTGGTACCCTGAGCAACCGCTTCGTGGGCTTTGGCAACCAGAGCACCATGACTCATTGCGCCTGATGCAAGCGCTGCAGTAATTTCGTGCGCAGGTTGTACTTCGCCTAATGCGATAGACGCTGGCGCAGTTATTAGCGACTCAAAGAACTCAATCTCACCACCCTGCACCTCAACAATCAAAGCACCATTCTCTATTTGCGCGCGACATAGTTCTGCACCCAGAAATGCAACAAATGCGCTATGTAATGCCTTCAAACGGGCTTCGTCAGAACTTGTAAGAGACACTTCAAACCGACCATCATCACGTGCGATGACAAACAAACCGCGCGCCGAATAAGACACGTTACCTTTAAGGTCAACGCTGTCTAATCGTGCTTTAAAATCTTCTTCAGTGGCAGCTGTTGCAAAATCAAGTGGTAGGCACAGTACATCACGCAACGCGGCAGGTCGTGAATCGCGTTCACGATAGACTTCCTTACAAAACTGTCTGTATGCAGGAGTGATTTCAAAACCGTCGATCTGCTCGGGCGTACAGGGCTCGTAACCCATTTTCTTATAGCTAACATCTGTTGCTAAACGTAATGGGTGGCCTGACTCTGGCTCCTCCGCATACTCGATACTCTCTTCCGTCATATTGACGAATTCACGCACAGCGGTTGTACCAAAGCTGTGACCAGCACCGTCAGAACGCTCTTTAAACAAGCCGAGTAGCGGAATCTCATTTTCGCTTTGAATATCTGCAACACGCGCATGCCAGTCGGCTGCACTTTGTGCGATGTCGGCAAACCGTACGCCTCCAACTGGCGCATGGATGTTCGGGAAAATTTGCTTAAGTTTAGCGTCTTCAGTATCAAGGAAGTTCGATTCAAAGAACTCACCACCGATATAGCTTTCAGCCGTACAGAGACCAAACTTACCCATGGTCTTCATCAAGGCTTTTTCGACTGCTTTTTGATACTTGCCAAGCGCAACTTCAACCGCTGCATGGTCACCATGAAGCTCGCACGCGCGATAGAATACGGTCAAGGGACACACAGCCGAGACACCAAAGCCAAGCAAACAAGCAACGTCATGCGTACTTACCGCCTGACCTGTTTCAAACAGCAGGCTCGAGTTAAAACGCAGGCCTTGTTTGATCAGGCGTTGATTCGCAGCCGAAGCAACCAATACTGCAGGCAATGCGGCCTTATGATGACTCACGTTGATGTCACTTAAAACAATGATATCCCAGTTATTTCGAGCTAAGGCCTCAACGTGACTACAAACTCGCTCTAATGCTTCTTCAAGCTTGATTAGATTGTTTGTCGCGTCATTCAAGTCAACCTCATATAAGGTTTCAACACGCTCTACACGAAGAACATCTTGTTTCTCAATCTGTTTAAGGTGCTGAGGTTGCAAAATAGGCGAGGGTAAGGTCAGCTGCTTGGCACCTTTTTGAGCAAAGTTGGGTTTCGCGCCAAGCGATACACGCAAAGTCATTCCGTCCGCTTCACGAATACTATCAAGAGGAGGGTTCGTCACCTGAGCAAAGCGCTGCGAGAAGAAGCGCGACATGCCACCTTCTTCTTTAGCGAAGCTGTTTGGCGCTAGGCCATAACCCATTGCTGAAATTTTTTCCCAGCCATTTTGCAGCATTGGATCAAGCAAGAACTTAAAGCTCTCTTGGTTCATGCTATAGGCCACGTGCAAGGCTGAAACACATAGTTTGCCCGGCACTTCAACTTCACTTAGAGCGACAGGATGTAGATCGCTTAAACGAATACGCGCCTGTTCTAACAACAAGCCATAGTCTTGCTCGTCCGAAAGACGTTCAAGTACATCGTTCGTATACTCAATACACTTACGCTCATGGTCAAACAAGACCATACCACCAGCTTCAATACGTCCGCGACGAATGATTGACTCAGGTGCAAAATCAATTTGCCCTGCTTCACTCATCACAGCTAAGTAATCATTGGTTTCAACGCTTCGCAAAGGTCGTAGACCTAAGCGGTCAAGACGCGCACCAACCTTTACACCATCACTAAAGATAAGTGCCGCTGGGCCGTCATTCTTCTCTTCAGAAAGCGCGAAGTACTCAAGCATGTCACGCTGATTTCCTTGAATACGCTCGTCGTTCTCCCATGCCGGCGGCATCATCATTAGGGAAGCTTCGTCAATATCGAGACGGTCTTCTATGATGCGGCGAGCCAGTGTTTGGTCAAGACGTGCAGAATCTGACTGACCTTCTGGGAAAATAATTTCTCGATTATGCGAACGTGCAATCGCATCTTCACTCAGTCGATTTTTACGGTCAGTGTTCAACTCACCGTTATGCGCCATACGTCTAAATGGTTGCGCAAACATTGGATTCGGCGCTGTATTGGTAGAAAAACGCGTATGGAAAAATAAGGTATGAATCTGGTGCTTAGGATGACTAAGATCTTTAAAATAAGGCACAACTTCCCAGCTATTTAAACGCCCCTTATAAACCTGCGTTCGCGAACTCATTGATAAGGGATAAAATCCTGCAAGTTCTGGCCGCTTAAATGCCGGATACTCGATTTCTTCGAGAGCATCATTAATGTGCCGTTCAAACTCATCTTGATTATCGATATTGGAAGGACGCTCAAATACTAACTGATGAATCTTTAACTGGGCCTGCGCACTTTTCTGATTAAGCGCTGCAGTATCCACATCAACATCACGCCATAAAATGATATTTAAACCATACTGTTTGAACACATTGCGCAGTAAACGTTCAGCTTCTGAATGCTGCTCTTCTTTTCTGGGATAGAAGAAATTAGCAACACCAAACTCACCAAGCTCTAGATTTTCGTTGCCAGTTATATAACGAAAGAAACTCAGCGAAATATCAATATTTACACCTGCGCCATCGCCAGTACCTTCAGCGTCAAATCCTCCGCGATGGGGAATTCTGCACAATGCCTGATGCGCATGCTCTAGTAATTCATGAGTTTGTTCACTGCGCTTATGCGTAATAAAACCTACGCCGCAACTAGAGTGTTCTTGCTCTGAATTAAATAAGTAACGCATCAATAACCTCTATGTTTCACTGTATCTACTCACTAACTGTTCATTTTCAAGTGGAGATAATTAAACAACCTACTAAGCCAAAATTTGGCTGATCTTCGGGGGCGTGAAGAATACCGATAGAATATCAATATCGCAAATAATAATTATTTTCATTTGCATTGAGTTTGCCGAAAGCGCCGTTCCTAGCTCGGATTTGACATTTTTGACAAAAATGAACGCTTATTTGGCCGATGTATAGTGAACATGGGTAATATCAACACGAGTTATTCTTAACAATAAATTTAAAAATTAGTAGAATCGCGCCCAAGAAAATCATGTGCAGACTAAATTTCTTGGCTAATCCATTACTGGGGTTTCTCTTCAGTCACACAACTTAAAATAATGAGGATTACTCAAGGCGACTCGTTTCATCTGTTGAAGCATCGAAAAGACGCCGATCCATTTAGTCTTAAAATATTGATTGCTGGTCAATCAATAAAACTTTCAGAGAGAGATTCGTATGAGCTTATATTCAGAATACTTAGAAGAGATCGAGGTTCGTAAGAAGGACCTAGGCTTACACCCAAAACCAATCGATAGCGCAGAATTGCTATCTGAGATCATTGCCCAAATCAAAGACACTGGCAATGCAGAACGCGAAGCGTCTCTAAACTTCTTCATCTACAACACGCTTCCTGGTACGACTCCGGCGGCAGGCGTAAAAGCAGCTTTCTTGAAAGAAATCGCGCTTAGCAATGAAACAGTTGCAGAAATTTCTCCAGAATTCGCGCTAGAGCAACTTTCTCACATGAAAGGCGGCCCTTCTGTTGAAGCACTTCTAGACATCGCCCTTTCTGACGACGCGCAAGCAGCGGCAGCGGCTGAAGTATTGAAGTCACAAGTATTCTTGTACGATGCAGACACAACACGTCTTGCAGACGCGTTCAAAGCAGGCAACGCAATCGCAAAAGATATTCTTGAAAGCTATGCAAAAGCAGAGTTCTTCACGAAGCTTGACGATATCCCAGAAAAAATCGACGTTGTTACTTACATCGCAGCAGAAGGCGACATCTCTACTGACCTTCTTTCGCCAGGTAACCAATCACACTCACGAGCTGACCGCGAACTTCACGGCCAGTGCATGATCACGCCTGAAGCACAACAAGAAATCGTTGAGCTTGGTAAGAAGCACCCGAACGCGAAAGTTATGCTTATCGCTGAAAAAGGTACGATGGGTGTTGGTTCTTCACGTATGTCTGGTGTTAACAACGTTGCACTTTGGGCTGGTGAAAAGACTTCTCCATACATTCCATTCATCAACAACCGTCCAGTTGTAGCAGGTACTAACGGTATCGCGCCAATCTTCTTGACGACTGTTGGCGTAACAGGTGGTATCGGTCTTGACCTTAAAAACTGGGTTAAGAAAACTGACGCAAATGGCGAAGTTGTTCGTGATGAAAACGGCGATCCAGTATTAGAAGAAGCATACTCTGTTGCGACAGGTACTGTTCTTACTATCGATACAAAAGCGAAGAAGCTTTACAACGGTAGCGAAGAGCTTTCTGACGTTTCTGACGCATTCACGCCTCAGAAAGTTGAGTTCATGAAGGCTGGCGGTTCTTACGCGGTTACTTTCGGTAAGAAGCTTCAAACATTCGCAGCTGAAACATTGGGTGTTGAAGCGCCTGTTGTTTACGCAGCATCTAAAGAGATCTCAAACAAAGGCCAAGGCCTAACTGCCGTTGAAAAAATCTTCAACCGCAATGCAGTTGGCGTAACGTCTAAAACTCCTCTACATACTGGTTCAGACGTTCGCGTTAAAGTGAACATCGTTGGTTCTCAGGACACTACTGGTCCAATGACTTGCCAAGAACTAGAAGCAATGGCTGCTTCTACTATCTCTCCAGATGTTGATGGTGCTTTCCAATCAGGTTGTCACACTGCTTCTGTATGGGATAACAAAGCGAAAGCGAACACGCCTAAGTTGATGGCATTCATGAACGCATTCGGCGTAATCACTGCACGTGACCCGAAAGGTGTTTACCACTCAATGACTGACGTAATCCACAAAGTATTGAACGACATCACTGTAGATGACCGTGCAATCATTATCGGTGGTGACTCACACACGCGTATGTCTAAAGGTGTAGCGTTCGGTGCAGACTCAGGTACAGTTGCAATTGCATTAGCAACTGGTGAAGCAGCAATGCCAATCCCAGAGTCAGTAAAAGTAACCTTTAAAGGTTCTATGAAGCCACACATGGACTTCCGTGACATCGTACACGCGACTCAAGCACAAATGCTTAAGAAGTTCGCTGGCGAAAACGTTTTCCAAGGTCGTGTTATCGAAGTACAAATCGGTACGCTACTTGCTGACCAAGCGTTTACTTTCACTGACTGGACTGCAGAGATGAAGGCGAAAGCGTCTATCTGTATCTCTACTAACGAAACTTTGATCGGCTCACTAGAGCTTGCTAAGTCACGTATCCAGATCATGATCGACAAAGGCATGGACAACGAAGCACAGATGCTTAAAGGCTTGATCGCACTTGCTGACAAGCGTATCGCTGAAGTGAAATCTGGCGAAGCTCCAGCACTTGCTCCAGACGACAACGCGAAGTACTACGCAGAGCTTGTTGTTGACCTAGATGCAATCGAAGAGCCAATGATTGCTGACCCAGACGTAAACAACGAAGACATCTCTAAGCGTTACACGCATGATGTTATCCGTCCTACTTCTTACTACGATGGCCGCCAGGTTGACCTTGGCTTCATTGGTTCTTGTATGGTTCACAAAGGTGACATGCAAATCATCGCAGCAATGCTTCGTAACCTTGAGAAGAAAGGTCCTATTACGTTTAACGCACCACTTGTTGTTGCGCCACCAACGTACAACATCGTTGATGAACTAAAAGCAGAAGGCGACTGGGACATCCTAGCTAAGTACGCTGGTTTCACGTTTGACGACGACAATCCAAAAGAAGCAGCACGTACTAAGTACGAAAACATCCTTTACCTAGAGCGTCCTGGATGTAACTTATGTATGGGTAACCAAGAGAAAGCAGAAGCAGGTGATACTGTGCTAGCAACTTCTACGCGTCTATTCCAAGGCCGTGTAGTAGAAGACTCTGCTGAGAAGAAAGGTGAATCACTACTAGGCTCAACGCCAATGGTTGTTCTTTCAACGATTCTTGGTCGTTTCCCAACTTTGGAAGAGTACAAAGAAGCGGTTGACGGTATTAACCTAACTTCTTTCGCACCACCTTCTGAAGATTTGGCAGTGCCACTTAAGATTGTTGGCTAGTCATTGACTAGAAAAATTAGGCCTTGAAATGCCAAGGCCTAAAGCGTTTGAAAGCCCGAGCATGGAGACGTACTCGGGCTTTTTATTACCTAAATAATTAAAAAAAACGCTTAAAGTTCAATACACTCTAAAAACAGGTTCTAGCAACAATTCGTTAATAAAAAACCGAATACAAGAAATTTTATCTACTAGTCTGAGCTTCCAATCTTTACCGGTATGAAAAGAGAGGGATCATGACACACAAGAAAAGCGTCATTTTTGGGCTGATAGGTGTGGGCATTGTAATTACTGATCTTCGCTGGCACAAGCATTTATGCCATTAAAGCAACCTCGACCACCGAGTTTTGCGTCAGCTGCCATGAAAGGGATATTCCATTTGAGGAATATCAATCCTCCCATCACTTTATTAACCGAGAGGGCATCCGCGCTGGCTGCGCCGACTGCCACATACCACAAAGCCCTACCCGTATGCTCTGGGCCAAGATCATGGCCGGCAAAGACCTCTACCATCATTTCATTACCGGCAAAATCGATACTGGAGAAAAGTTTGAAGAACATCGCCAAGAGCTAGCTGAAATGGTGTGGCATAAGATGGAGAGTCAAGCTTCAGAAACATGCCGTTCTTGCCATAGCTTTGAAGCAATGGACTTTTATGCGCAAAGCGAAGGTGCTGCAAAAATGCACCAAATGGCAAAGCGCGTTGAAGAAGGGCTTCAATTTCTCTTAAGTAGCGGAGCACTGCAAGACTTTCTGACCAACCACCCTGTTACATCAGCAGCGTTTCCGTTGGAAAAATACCAAAACAGTATCAAGTTTGATCTGCACAACCCAGATTTATCGCCCGAAACCGAGCAACTAGATGCCAAATTCTGGCTAGCGCTCGATTAAAAAGAAAGCGTTCTAAGATCGCTTGACCTTCCAGTAGCTATAAGCTTTATTCTTACCGACGCTCACTACTGAGATAGGTGTAAATATGAATATTGGTGAAGCGGCTAAGCTAACAGGCTTAAGCGATAAAACACTCAGATACTATGAGAGCATCGGCCTTGTAAGTGCCAAGCGCTCTTCGAATGGCTATCGTCTTTACACCGACAAACAGATTGATGAACTCCATTTTCTGGCGTCTGCACGCCAAACTGGATTCACCCTAGATGAATGCAAGGCACTGCTTGCCTTGTTGCGAGATACGAATCGTCACAGCCGCGATGTCAAAGCTTTCGTGACCGACAAACTCATGAAACTAGATTCCCAAATCGCCGCGCTAAGCAAAATGAAGCAATCGCTCGAACAGCTATCTTCACGCTGCAATGACAACGACGACAGCCAGTGTGCAATTATTGAAGGGCTAAGCAGTAACACCCTCTGCAGTAAGGAGGAGAATAATGAGTGATTCGAAAACAAGCTGTTGCGGTTCGGCTTCTAATCAAGCATCAGAACCAACAACTAAAAGTTCATGCTGTGGCAACGCAGAAAAGTCTGCAGCCAAACCTGAAGCTAACACACAACAAACGACAAGTTCTTGCTGTGGCTCTAAACCACCAGCTGACGAAGAACAAAGCAACTGTTGCGCACCTGAACCAAATAAAACAGATTGGTTACTTTGGGGTTCTATTCTTGGTGTGGTCGCGTTTTACAGCGCAAGTTTTTTAGATCTCTCACACGAACATTGGCTGGGCGCATTCAGTCATAGCGTACGCGATTTAATGCATGTGATGTGGTGGGGCTTAGTACTCGGCATGATTATGGTCGGAGTGCTCAGCCAAGTGCCACAGAGCTTCGTGCAATCGATGCTTGGTAAAGGCGGAACCTTTACAGGCCTATTACGCGCAACCTTCGCAGGCGTCCTGCTCGATCTGTGTAGTCACGGTATTCTTATGGTTGGCATGGAACTTCGTAAAAAAGGCGCAAGCCTTGGGCAAACCATGGCGTTTTTGATCGCTAGCCCATGGAACTCGCTTTCACTCACGATCATCATGATTGCATTAATCGGCTTAGAGTGGACGATCATCTTTATTCTGCTCTCAATGCTCATTGGAATTGCGGCCGGATGGATGTTTGATCGACTTGAAAAAAACGGAACACTCCCAAGCAACCCGAACGTACTGCCTTACGATCCCGATTTCAAATTCTGGCCCGAAGCTAAGCGCCAACTAAAGGGTGTGTCATGGGATTCAGCGCTTCTTAAACGCTTTGTTCAAGGAGGCATTAATGGCTCACGCATTATCATCAAATGGATATTGTTTGGCGTGTTGATCGCTTCTGCTATTCGCGCCTTTGTGAGCCTAGAGCTTTTCCAAGATTACTTCGGTCCTACTTTGCTTGGTTTATTTGCGACCTTAGTCGCTGCGACCATCATTGAGGTCTGCTCAGAAGGCTCGACACCTATCGCGGCCGACTTGATGAATCGTGCCAATGCACCCGGTAATAGTTTTGGTTTTTTGATGGGCGGCGTCGCCACCGATTACACCGAAATTATGGTCATCAAAGACACCACCAAGTCATGGAAAACAGCACTCTATTTACCGCTGTTAACCCTACCGCAAGTGTTTGTGATTGCGTGGTTGCTTAATCAAAGCATTGGAAGTTAATGCTTCCAATGCTTTGATTAAGCATCGAGGCGCCATCATTCGTTTACTCTCAAGCTTAACTAATCTCTGAACACGTGCTCCTGCATTTCACGTGCTTGTTTGACGTCTGCGCAGTACTCAGCTGTTGGTCTTAAAAGTAATCGCGGAATACCGATTGGATCTCCAGATTCAATACAGTAGCCATACTCGCCCAGCCGAATCCGCTCTAAGGACTGCTGAATCTTAGGGAGTAGCTTTTGCTCTCGGTCAACAATGCGCATAGAAATCGCACATTGCTCTTCCCACGAGGCACGATCTCCTTCGTCAGCCGAATCAACAGGGCTCGACATTTGATCTTTAGCCTCTTGAATTCTCTCTCGTGTAGAGTCATGCAACTCAATTAGCAATGCTTTGAAGAACGCCAGTTGCGCATCGTTCATATACTCGTCTTCAGAGGCTAATTTAATCGTTTCGATTGTGTACTGCTCCGAGGCTTTTTTTGATTTACTCATACTAATCCCATAGGCAATAAAAACAGACTATCCGTGACTATAAAATGTTACGTTATAACATATCAAATAGATTATCATTACGTTTAGTAATCCAAGCCCAGCAAATAATCAGTACACACATTTAAATATTTCCTCGATGACAGACGAACACCATTTATGAAGTGTTATGATTTGTCCAATTCGTCAGCCCTGTTTTTACTATGACCCTGGAGCATTCTCATCGCTACGCGCATTACATCGCTTTCTGAACTCGCAGAACATACAGACTACTCATTGCTAAACGAGTTAAGTCCGGATCCACAATCCAACGAAGATGGGCAAGATCACCGCCCACGCCAAGTATTCTCGGGGCATTATGTTCGCGTCACACCAACTCCGATTGCAACGCCAAAATACATTACGCATAGCCCAAGTTTTTTTGAAGAGCTTGGCTTTGACGAGTCTTTTGCACACACAGAAGACTTTCACCGATTGTTCTCTGGAGATGCCTCACATCTTCCTGCGCCAATGAAGTCCTATGGTTGGGCCACAGGCTACGCCCTTTCTATTTACGGAACTGAATACACACAGCAATGCCCATTCAGAACGGGAAATGGCTACGGTGATGGTCGCGCATTGTCGGTGGTTGAAGCCGAACTAAATGGCAAACGTTGGGAGTTTCAATTAAAAGGCAGTGGTCGCACACCTTATAGCCGTGGCGCTGATGGTCGGGCTGTATTGCGCTCAAGCGTGCGCGAATTCTTGGCACAAGAACATATGCACGCACTTGGCGTAGCGACCTCTAGGTCACTGAGCTTATTTGTATCAGAAACAGAAGTCGTCGAGCGCCCTTGGTATTTACCGGAATCTGATTCTATCGATCCTGAAATACTCGTGGATAATCCGGTTGCGATTTCAACACGCGTTGCACCCTCGTTTTTACGTGTTGGGCAAATCGAGCTCTTCGCACGCCGTGCACGCAGCGATGCACATCCCAATGCACATAAAGAGCTAAAACAAATCGTCGAGCATTTAATCCGTCGAGAATACATTGCAGAAATCGACACCACCCTGCCCTTTGATGAGCAATTAGCCTTACTAGTCGAGGCCTTTCGTGACCGCCTCATTTCACTTGTCTGCAACTGGTTGCGTGTTGGTTACTGCCAAGGCAACTTCAATAGCGACAACTGTGCGGCAGGCGGTTTCACGCTTGATTACGGCCCATTCGGATTCTGCGAACGCTTTGAGCAACGCTTTCAGCCTTGGACTGGCGGAGGAGAACACTTCTCGTTCTTCAATCAGCCCAATGCCGTGCAAGTCAATTTCGAAAGCTTCTGCTCTGCACTGTCTCCGCTTTTAGATGCAGATTCACCAGCGAATACAGTAATAGAACAACTACGTACCGAGTTCTTCGATAAAATGCGCGCAGAGCTCAATCAGATGTGGGCATCCAAGCTAGGTTTAGAAAGTGTCGAGCCTTCATTAGTGATGCAACTTATTCGCCTAATGGAACTCACGCCTGTCGACTACACCCTATTCTTCCGTGAGCTCTCGAACATCCCCGAAGACAGCTCAGCACTGCACAAGAGTTTTTACAGCGAGCCAGCAAACAGTTTGATGGATGAATGGAATCTTTGGTTTGATCAATGGAAAGCCGCGCTGAGCGCATCGGCAAAAGAGCCATCTCAAATTGCTCAAGAAATGAAACAGGTGAACCCGAAATACATCTGGCGTGAATGGCTCATTGTTCCGGCCTATCAACAAGCAGAAGCTGGCGATTACTCGCTGATTCACGAACTACAGGAAATACTCTCTAATCCTTACGACGAGCAATCAAAAGAGATTGAAGACAAGTATTATCAGCTCAGACCACGCGAGTACTTCCATGCTGGCGGTGTGTCGCATTACAGTTGTTCGTCTTAGATAAATAGAAGTCATTATGTACCGTATTTTATTCGCAACATTACTCCTCGCAGGATGCACAACAGCCCTATGGGCACCGAACTATGAACAACAATGGGTAAACGGGTTCTATTTAAATCAACAAACAAATGAGCTTGTTGTTACAACGAGACATAAAGCATATATATTCCCAATTGAGAGCTATTTTGCTGAAGCCATACTACTTACTAGACACTTCGATTTTTATCCTTCATTTGAAGATTTCAAAGTTAATGATAAAAATCAGGTCACGGGTAGAGTTTCGTTAACGCTTATTGAGCCAACCCCTCCTGAGCAGCTGGAATCAAAAATCAAAGCCCTAGGCTTCAAAAATGATGAGCTGATCAAAAAGTACCGTTTATCTAGGGAAATAAGTGGAAAACTATTCACTATCGAAGGTGAGTTACCACTAGAAAAACTCGAGAATGAATACCCTATTGCAATCGCACAACCAACAACGTTTGTAGAAACTGCAGGAAAAATTGTAGCTACACCAGCAACGATAACCATTGATGCCGTCACCACAATTCCTTCGGTATTTCTTGCTGCGACAGTTATGACAATAGCAAGCCCATAATAAAGGGTTTGAATCGAAACTTATTTTCTTCCCGATCCTTAGTTTCGGATATCAAAACAACCAAAAACAGATCGGCAGTAATATCGCGGTGAAGATGGCGTTGACGATCATAGCGAGAATCGAATACGCGCCACACTTCGGACTAATTTCAAAGGCTTTGACAGTACCAATCGCATGCGCACTTAAACCAAGTGCGAGGCCTTTTTCTTCATCTCGTTTGATAGAGAACTTCTGAAATATATAGGGTGCAACGACTGCGCCGAAGACACCAGTAATCATCACAAACCCAGCAGCGAGGGAAGCAATCGCGCCTGTTTCTTCTGAAACTAAAACCGCAACAGCAGTGGTCACGGATTTTGTCAGCATTGCCAGAACAGATTCATCGCTTGCTGAAAAGAGCAGTAAAATTGCCACAGCTAGGGCAACAGTGACGACCCCTCCCACAAACACCAGTAAGCTGATTTTGGCGAGAATCTTTCGCATATGCTTGGCTTCGTAAAACAAGGGCACTGCCAAGGCCACAATCGAGGGCGCTAAAAACCAATGAATAATCTGTACCGAAGCAAAGTAGTCTTTATAGGAAATCTGTAACACTACTAAGAGCAAAATCATCACAGCAGAACCCGCTAACACGGGTTGTAAAAGCGGATGTAAGCCCGACTTCACGTAGGCTTTGCGCACTAGCCAATAAGTGGCCAGCGTCGCCAAGATCAGCCCCAGATCTGTTAGTAAGGAAGTAGCATCAAGATTTGAGAGAAAGTCCATCACAGTGACTGCTCTCTTTCATCTTTCGAAACGAGCTTTGCGAATAGCCATGGCATTGTAATCAAGGTAAACAGTACACTGACGCAGATGGCAACCAGAATAGCCAGCCATTCTTTTTGGATTAAATGCCAGTGATCCATGATGCCAATACAAGACGGCAGAATAAGCAGCGGGATATACAGGGTAAGGGTTTGGCTAGAGCGTTCTAGGTACTTGCCGGGCTTGCCACGAAATACACATATAGTAAACACAATCAACAAACCAATAATCGCACCCGGAATAGGAATACTAAGTTGATCGACCAACCATGTGGCCAGCACGCTAATAAGACACAGGCTAACTAAGCCAAACACCATGTTCTTCTGCCCAAAACTTTTAATTATTAATATTCACAAGCTCGAGATAATAACGGAGATCATCCACGGCTCAAGCCTGTTTGCTGAATATCCGGCATACAAAGGCCTAAGTTATTCAATGCAGCTTAATCGTCACTGTAATTGATATGACCTGCGTAATTCTGACGATAACAATCCGCACCTATCATCTGTATCTGTTTTTGCATGAACAGATCAAACAAAGTCGTTAAGGCACTATCCCCGACCGCTGATGCAAATGTCTCGACCGTTGAAAGCGCGTCTTCCGATGGTACTTTTCTCACCAAATAATTCGACAATTTATCAAGTGACAAACTGGCCCTTGGCAATTCTGCTAACCAAGGATTGAGGTGTAGTATCTTTTTCGCCTTACGCCATGTTGCATCAATGAGAATATACTGACGTTCAAGACTCTTAGCCTCTGCCTGCATATTTAACTGAGCAAAGCCTGCCTCGACAATGTCGCCCCCAGGAAATATTAGCACCTGTTGTTCACGCTCTTTAGCACGAGGCTCCGGAAACACCTCAGAATCTTTCACTAAAACGCTTGGAAAACGCTGCTTGATTAACGATACCGTAGAGATCGTTTTTTTACGCTCTTCTGGGTGCCTAAAAATAACGACAGAGGTTTGATCTTTGCTAGCTTCGACGTGTCCACACATACACATCTTATGCGGCAAAGCGCAACCAAAACAGTAACGACTGCCTTCGATCTTGGCGTGATAGATAGGCATACGTTTTACCTTGCTTTCATCTTGATGAAGCTTCGCTCCGATTAACACGCCTTGCTCATTCGTGTGCAGTTCAATGCTTCGCTTCGATACGCCATCACAACGTTTAGTCGCGTCATACACACTTACTGAATAAACCTTATCTCTCAATAGGACTGGCTCGCTCTCCAGCATCAACACATGGCCAGTATCTCCAGAACTTGGCAACACATCTTTTCGCCATGCGAGCAAATGTCCAGGCTTTAGCGTACTTATTTTGTTTGAACCAATCTCTTGCAGAAGATTAAAGTAATGCACTGCTTTGGGCCGTGAAAGTCGATACGGAAGCGTAATAGAAAGATGAGACAACAGAAGATTAAACAAGCCTGAGCAGTCACAGCTAATCGCCAACTCATCGACATGGCTTTCTCTAGTAAAAGATTTGGAGGGAAGACTATCCCATTCAGACAGGACTTCGAGTGAGTTCAAAATTAGCTCTCAAGCAAGCAACGTTGTATGCAAAAGCATATTGTAACGCCAACTCGCTCAAGATGCTTCCTGACACAATGACTGCTCTCTCAAGAAAGACGAGTTATCAAGATTTAAACGCTTGGTTCCATACGCCATGGTCTACCATCGCATTTAGAATAATTTGAGCAAGAAGGTGTGCAACCTCTGCAAGGCAAACGCTTCGCTTCGTTAACGCTTTGATTATTTTGCGACTTTGATGGTGTTTGATTTTGTTGTGTCTGACTCAAAGCTTCAACCCCTTTACATAGTAATAGTGAGGTTAGTGATACGTCAGAGACCTAGCGCCGGTTCAAACCTTATGAACCCGCTGTGGTTTTTTCTCTATTTAGAGGAATGAAGAACATTCTCAAATTGAGTGAGCTCACTATCAGAGGTATTAAACGAGACAACAAGACGCACAAGCGTTGCATCAGAACGATCTTTAGTTGGCAAAAACCGCTTAGGCCATTCATAAAACACAGCGCCAGCGTTTCGCAATTCCTTGATTTTAGCGTTGTCGATAAACGCAAAGACTTCGTTTCCGAAGTTTGCTTGCTGCTCTGGCCAAGCAAGTTCAGAGTAGCGACTGCTCTGGATAGATTGAGCAAGTTTGCGTGCTTGCGCATTGCTCTGTGTCGCTAAATCGAGCCAATGATTTTGCTCAAGCCAACCGCAAAACTGCGCCCCCAATAATCGACCTTTAGAAAGCAAATGCCCTGCTCGCTTACGTCGATATTCAAAGTCTTTAGCAAGTTCTTTATTGAAGAAGATAACCGCTTCGGCCGCTAACGCGCCGTTTTTACTTGCTCCCAAACACAAGACATCGACGCCGGCTTTCCAGGTCATGTCAGCAGGCGAGCAGTTCAATGAGATAAGCGCGTTGGCAAAACGAGCGCCATCCATGTGCACATTCATATCATACTTTTTAGCGAGTGATGTGAGCTCTTGAATTTCTTCCAAACTGTAGGCACATCCGCTCTCGCTGAGTTGCGTGATACTTAATGCGCGAGGTTGTGGAGTATGAGGCTCATGCCCTTCAAACGTTGTTAAGTACTCAAACAATGCCTGCTGACTTAGTTTTGGACGATCAATATCAAGACCTATTAAACGCGCGCCACCGGTATACATTTCAGGAGCGGTGAGTTCATCATTCAAGATATGTGCGTGATCATGACAGACAATTTGATCCCACGGCTGAACGAGGCAGGATAGCGCAAGGCAGTTGGCGGCCGTTCCAGAGGTAACAAAGTAGGCTTTAAGATCGGTTTCAAAGATCTCGGCTAATAGCAGCTCGGCTTTGTGTGTCCACTCATCTGTGCCATAGCTTGAGCTGGAACCAGCATTTGCAGCAATAATGGCATTTAATACCTGCTCTGAGGCTCCACTTTGGTTATCACTTCCAAAATTCATTCAATCAACTCACTCAATTTAAGTGCCAAATCAGATTGTACTTCTTCAAGTGTTTGGCTTGCATCAAGAATAACGAAGCGTTCAGGATCTTCGCTCGCACGTTCAAGATAGTTATTACGCACACGATTAAAGAAGTCGATTTCTTCCTCTTCAAAACGATCTAGCGCGGCACGTTTGCTTGCCCGTGCCATACCAACTTCAATCGGCGCATCAAGCAATAGCGTGACATCTGGACGCAGATCACCTTGCACAAAGTTTTCGAGGTTGGCAACTTTTTCACTCGGTAATTCACGCCCACCACTTTGGTAGGCATAGGTTGCATCGGTGAAGCGATCACACACAACCCATGTACCCGTGTCTAATGCAGGAAGGATCTTCTCGTTAAGATGTTGCGCACGCGCAGCAAACATCAACAATAATTCGGTATCTGGGCAAACTTTCTCGTCACGGCGTGCAATCAGGACTTCACGAATTTCTTCTGCTAGCGGCGTTCCACCCGGTTCTCTGGTAACAATGCAATCGATACCCTTTTCTCGCAATGTGTTCGCTATAAATTCAATATTGCTGGACTTGCCAACACCCTCACCGCCTTCGACGGTAATAAACTTTCCACGCATTCTCGTTTTCTCTCGTCGGGACCAATCTGCTTATGACTGCCCCTATTACTCATAGCTAATTGTAAGTCGACTTATAATCGCTTCGTCGACGTAATTGGTATTCTCGTACCGCTTTATTATGCTGTGCCAACGTTTCGGAAAACACGTGCGAACCATCCCCCTTGGCAACAAAATACAAAGTCTTTCCAGCCTTTGGATTTAACGCAGCGTGAATCGCTTCGCGACCCGCTAAGGCAATAGGCGTCGGAGGCAAATCATTAATCCGATAAGTATTGTAAGGCGTCAGCTCTTTTAGATGTTTGCGGGTAATATTGCCCTTGTAACGATCCCCCAGACCATAGATCACCGTAGGGTCTGTTTGCAGTCTCATTTTTTTATTCAACCGACGTACGAACACACCAGCAATTTCTTCACGCTCGCTAGGCTTACCGGTTTCTTTTTCAACTATTGAAGCGAGAATCAAAGCTTCATATGGCGTTGCTAATGGCAGTTTAGATTGTCGCTTCGACCATTCTTCGTCTAGCACTTTGAGTAAGCGCTGATGCGCGCGCTTTAAAATGGAAAGATCGCTCTCACCTTTGTGGAAAAAGTAAGTATCCGGATAAATCGCCCCTTCGGGATGCGTGAAAACAAAATCGCCTTTTTGCAGAAGATCGCTTGATTTATTTCCTGTGAGTTTTTGCAGTACCTCTTTGTCACTCAAACCTACCAACACATGTTGCAAGCGAGAATCTGATTCAAGCACTGCACGCGCTTCTTTGAATGTAGATCCTTCAATTAAAACGACTTTATAGCTGACATACTGATTTGATGTAAGCAAGGCAAACAGCTCAACCAGCGTCATATCGCGCTGAATTTCAAACTCGCCGGCTTTGAGTTTCGGACTAAGATTTTTATGGCGAACGTATATCTTGGCCACTTCTTCATATTCAATAATTCCCAATTTATGGAAATCATTAATCACTCGGTTGGACGAGCTTCCTTTTTTAAGTTCGTATACAAAAGGCTCTGTGATTGGTAAGGGCTTTTCGAGATAACGCAGATAAGAAAGGACTGCTAACGCACCAAGCAATGCGAAAAGAACAACTGAGCCGAGAAAAAATTTAAGCCACTTCATAATCAAAACCAAAGCGCTGTTTTACTGTTGACATCATCTTATTTACTTGTGTAGAAGGCGCATATTTTGATTGCTGAAACTGGCTAACAGGCCATACACCAAATACACTGTTGATCATGAGTAAGGCATCTGCCTGATGCAGATCATCCAATGTCATTTGTCGCTCCTGTATCGTGAAAGAGCCATCGAACTCCTCAAGCTCGCCTGCTAGCAAAGCACTTAATAAGGTACCGCGAATTCCACAAACACTCAGTTCTGGCGTGTAAAACGTTCCATCAATCAAAGCGATTAAGTTTGATTTGGTGCCTTCAATAACGTGATTCTTTTGATCAAGCATGACACCTTCCGGCGCGCCGTTTAACTCGCGAGCCCCCATGACCTGATCAAGTCGATTCAGATGCTTGATACCTGCCAACATAGGTTGCTCACTCAAGCGATGCGAACACAAGGCAAGCTCAATCCCCGATGAATAATAAGATTCTTGGTAGTGAGGTAATTCAAATACTTGGATAAATAGATCAACGGAACTCGGCTCTATAGGCGCATAGCCACGCCCACCTTCTTTGCGTGTAGCGATGAGTTTAACCAGACCGTTCTCATGACCGTGCAATTGTAGCTGACGAACGGCGTTCTCTAGCTGATCATCAAAAGCTTCTAGTAGCTCCAGACTAGAACCAAGAGAGAGTACCTCAACACCACGGAGAAATCGGGCGCGATGGTAATCTAGTAACGGCACTTTAGCTTGAACAACACGAATGGTTTCGAAGATACCATCGCCATACGCGAGACCGCGGTTACTCAAACTAAGCGGAGATGTAGATTCTTCCTCAAGCGAGGAATACAGGAGCGCCCCCATTGAGAACCTCTGAATTTATTGTTGTTTTCTAAAGATAAACGCTTATACAGCTTTAAAGATCAAGGTGCCGTTCGTGCCACCAAAACCAAATGAGTTACTCAACACAGTATTAATTTCTGCTTCGCGGGCTTGATTAGGCACAATATCTAACGTGACAGCTTCTTCTTTATCTTCAACGTTAATAGTTGGTGGTGCAATATTGTCACGAATCGCAAGCACACTGAAGATCGCTTCAATCGCACCAGCTGCACCGAGTAGATGGCCAGTCGATGACTTTGTAGAGCTTACTAAGAGCTTCTCATTGGTATCGCCGACTAATTTCTGAATTGCCTGCGCTTCCGCTAAATCACCCAGGGGAGTCGAAGTACCATGCGCATTGATGTAATCAAGTTCACTGGCTGGTATGCCTGCATCATTCAAGGCATTTTGCATTGAGGTCAATGCACCTTCGCCATCTTCAGAAGGCGCTGTCATATGAAATGCGTCATCGCTCATACCGAAGCCAATCACTTCAGCATAAATCTTCGCACCACGTGCTTTCGCGTGTTCATATTCTTCAAGCACAACACAAGCCGCACCATCTGATAACACAAAGCCATCTCGTCCTTTATCCCAAGGTCGTGATGCTTTTGTTGGTTCGTCGTTACGCGATGAAAGCGCTTTTGCGTTAGCGAAGCCCGAGATTGCAACTGGCGTTGTAGCCATCTCCGCTCCGCCTGCTAACATCACGTCTGCATCGCCATAAGCGATGGTTCGCGCAGCGTAACCAATATTGTGTGTACCTGTCGTACAAGCCGTCACAACCGCAATGTTAGGACCTTTAAAACCATACTTAATGGCGACGTTACCAGAGATCATATTGATGATTGCACTAGGCACAAAGAATGGTGATACGCGTCGAGAGCCAGACTTATGGAAGGTATCTCGTGTACATTCGATCGTTTCGATACCGCCAATGCCAGACCCTACCGCAACGCCTGTCCGTTTTAGTTGTTCTTCAAATAAGGACTCGAGCTCTGCATCCTGCACAGCCTGCATACAAGCAACCATGCCATAGTGCATAAACGCGTCCATACGTCGCGCTTCTTTTCGATCAATGTATTCTGACAAATCGAAATCTTTGATTTCACCACCGATTTTTACAGGTAAATCTGTCGTGTCAAAGCGCTCAATCAAACCGATGCCACTTTCTCCCGCTATTAGTTTGTCCCAAGTTTCGGCAACCGTATTCCCGAGCGGGGTTAACGCACCTAAACCTGTAACAACAACGCGACGTTTTGACATGGGTATCTCCATCCTATGATTTTATAGCGCAACACTGAGACTGGCAGCTATAACAAAAACACTTACTTAATAACCAAAAAACCGCCCAAAGCATTATCGCCATGGACGGTTTGCTAGAGCAAATCGAGTCTTATTGATTAGCAATAATGTAGTCGATTGCTTCTTGAACTGTAGAAAGCTTTTCTGCTTCCTCATCAGGAATTTCAGTTTCGAACTCTTCTTCAAGCGCCATTACTAACTCTACGGTATCAAGAGAGTCTGCACCAAGGTCATCAACAAAAGACGAAGTATTTTGTACTTCAGACTCTTTAACACCTAGTTGTTCACAAACAATCTTTTTTACACGCTCTTCTACAGTGCTCATAGTTTCCTCTCTTCATTATATCGGAGTGCTAACCAGCTTTATGTTTTGATTGATGCTGGTCTGCACGCTCCCTGCTTACGCCCTAGTTGCACGTGTCAGGTAATGTTGCGTGTTAGTCTAGTTGAATCAATGCCCTGAAACAAGTTCCAATCAGGCCTTTAAGACATATACATTCCGCCATTCACATGCAAGGTTTGGCCTGTGATATACGATGCATTCGGTGAAGCTAAAAAGGCGACCGCTGAAGCAACTTCCGCAGGACTACCAAGACGATTCACAGGGATTTTGGACAACATTAAGTCCTTGTTCTCTTCACTCAAATCGTCAGTCATGTCGGTCTGAATATAACCTGGCGCAACTGAATTTACCGTGATGCCACGACTACCGATTTCAGACGCGAGCGAACGTGTAAAACCTTCAATCCCAGCTTTAGAAGCACAATAATTTGCCTGCCCCGGGTTACCCATTTGTGCAACGACAGAGCTCACGTTAATGATGCGCCCCCAGCGAGCCTTCGTCATTCCCTTCAATACTGCTTTCGATGTGCGGTACACAGAGCTCAAATTAGTTTGAATCACTGATTGCCAGTCATCTTCTTTCATACGAAGCATAAGACCATCTTTGGTAATGCCAGCATTGTTTACCAAGATAGAAGGTGCTCCATAAGCTGAAGTTACCATTGCAATGCCATCGCTCACCGAGTCGGGGTCGCTCACATCCATAACAATCCCATCACCATCTAAACCCCATTTGGCAAAATAATGAGAGATAGAAGACGCGCCGGCTTCAGAGGTAGCCGTTCCAATAACAGTTATATTCTCATCAGAAGCTAAAGCCTTGGCGATCGCCTGACCAATGCCGCGACTTGCACCAGTCACTAAAGCTACCTTTCGCTCATTTAATTTCTTTAAACTCATTTACGCTTCCTCACTGAGCGATGCAATCGTTGAGGTGATGCCCTGCCCATCTGAAATTGCGAAATTTTCTAGTGACTTGTCGACGCGACGCGTCAAACCTGCAAGGACTTTGCCTGGCCCACATTCAACAAACTGAGTTGCACCCTGATCAGCCAAGTAACGTACTGATTTAGTCCATTGCACAGCTTTAGACAAGTGAGGCAATAGATTCGCTTTCAAGTCTTCAATAGACTCTGCTACGGTCGCAGTATAATTTTGAACAATCGGAACCTGCGGCTCGCCAAACGAAATTGCATTGATGGCTTCTGCAAGTTTTTCTCCCGCAGGCTCAAGTAAAGCGCAATGACAAGGCACACTCACAGGCAGCATTGCTGCGCGGCGCGCGCCTGCTTCTTTAGCCAACTCAATCGCTTTTTCAAGCGCATCATTCGCACCCGCGATCACTACCTGGCCAGGCGAGTTAAAATTAGCTGCTGATACAACACCTACACTAGATGCCTCTTCACATACTTTAATAACAGTCTCATCATCCAAACCAAGCAAAGCTGCCATCGCACCTTGGCCCAGAGGAACGGCTTGCTGCATAAGCTGGCCACGCAAATGAACAAGTTTAACGGCATCAGACAATGAAATAGCGCCAGAGGCAACAAGCGCGGTGTACTCACCGAGGCTATGGCCACACATAAAGTCCGGTCGAATCGTTGTTTGAGCACACCACTCTTCCCATACTGCGATACTAGCGGTGAGAATCAATGGCTGCGTAATCTCTGTTTGATTAATTCTCTCTTCAGGACCTTCTAGCGCCAATTTTCTTAAATCGATACCAATCGCGTCAGAAGCTTCAGCAAACACCTGATTTGCCTTCTCTGATGATGCTAACAAATCAGCCATCATGCCCACACTTTGCGATCCTTGACCGGGGAACATAAATACCAACGACATAAAACCTCCTTATATCACCGCAAATTAGTCGAACGCGATGAACTCTAGTGCTTTGTTAATTTTTTCAGGTAGATTAGAGCGTGCTTCGCGATCCGCAAGCTCAATTGCATGCACAAACGCTTCTACCTTTGCGTTGCCGTGGCTTTTCACCACAACGCCATTTAATCCTAAAAACATGGCTCCGTTGTGCGTATCGGGATCAAGCTGTTTCAGCGCACTAGCCATATGTGGCGCCAACAACTTCGCTAACAAGCGCGTAAACCATGAACGTTCAAAAAAGGACTTCACCCCATCAAGGATAATATTTGCCGCACCCTCGGCGCTTTTTAGTGCAATATTCCCAACAAAACCATCGCAAACAAGAACGTCAGCTTTACCTCGAAAAATATCGCCGCCCTCAGCAAAACCAATATAGTTAATTTCTGGCGTTTCTCTGATAAGAGAATCCGCCAAACGAACTAACTCGTTGCCCTTAATGTTTTCATCACCAACATTAAGAAGCGCAACGTCCGCCTGCTCTTTCTCTTTAATCACTTGCGCAAGTATCTGGCCCATTAAGGCGAACTGCATAAGCTGCTCAGCTGAGCTATCTACATTTGCACCAAGATCAAGAACTAAGGTTCCACCATTTTGAGACGGAAATAGCTTTGTGATAGCTGGGCGATCAACACCATGAAAGGTCCCTAAAATGGAGCGCCCTAAAGCCATCAAGGCTCCGGTATTTCCACCACTAACCACTGCTGATACTGAGCCATCACGCGCCATCTTTAGTGCTTCAGCCATTGAGCTATCTTGCTTTCGACGCAACACCACTGAGGGTTTGTCATCCATAAGAACAACAGAGTTAGCTGGGCTTATTTCAAGACGATGTTTTAATGAGGAATAGAGCGGGTGCTGAAACAAAAAAACCTCCAACTCGCTTTGATTACCAACCAAAACAATGTCAGAGGTTTTGTTTCGTTCTAAGAACGAAAGTGACGCATTAACCGCCACTTGTGCGCCATGATCACAACTCATCGCATCAACAGCGATGCGCAGGTTTCCTGTCATAGCGTGCGAATAATTCGCTTAGTCGTCTGCTTTCTCGATAACTTGCTTACCACGGTAAAAACCGTCTGCAGTTACGTGGTGACGACGGTGCGTTTCACCAGTAGTTGAGTCAACTGAAAGAGTTGCACCAGTTAGCGCGTCGTGTGAACGGCGCATGCCACGCTTAGAGCGAGTTTTGCGATTTTGTTGAACAGCCATACGTTTCTCCCGAAAGGTGTCTTTCTCATGTGGCGCAATCTATAAGTGCGCGCAAATCATAAACTATTTTTTGAGCTTCAATTCAGATAACACGGCAAAAGGATTTTCTTTTTCCGGTGCTTCTTCAATTTCTTGCTCTTCCCCAAATTGCTCTGCTTTACAATCATCGTGATAGGAAAACATCGGCAAGCTGAGGATCAATTCCTCTTCGACCACATCATAAACCGGCATAACTTCCGGTTCGACCAAAAGCGGCTCGTAGTATCCAGGTAGGTTCTTAGCTTGCTCATCTGATAAGACAATACCAAGCTGAAAGTCTGACTCTACTACCTTGTTAACCGCTTCTAAGCAACGCTCGCAGGTTAAAGCTAATTCCGCTTTTAGATGCCCTTTGAGAACTCTAAGATGTTGCTCATCGCGATCAAACTCAAGCGTTACTTCTACATCCCCTTCAGTACTTAGCACAATATCTGCCAAACGAGGCATAGATTGCACTGCAATTTTCCCCGGCAAAACCTTGTTTTGGTCAGCGTATTTAAGGGGATCGACAGTCTTTGGGAGTGATTGATCCGACATAAGCGCGCAATTCTATTGGCGAGACCCGTACTTGTCAAAAGAAAACAACATTTTTTTAACAATCGTTCAAAGCAGTGCACAACTGAGGCTTCAGCATCAGTTTGGAATATGAAACACTAGCGCCAATTCGAACTATTTCAAGAAAACTAAATGACTACCCATCGCATAATTCTTGGCTCATCTAGCAAATACCGCAAAACTCTATTAGAGAAGCTGTTTTCTCATGTTGAATGCATTGCTCCTGAGATCGATGAAAGATCTATTTCGGCCAACTCTCCAAAAGACTTAGCTCTAAAGCTCGCATCACTAAAAGCGCATAATGTGGTGGCCTCACTCTCATCACCAATCAAAAGCATTGTTATCGGTAGCGATCAGGTAGCTTATTGCGACGGAGTATATCTTCATAAACCAGGTTCTTTCAAAAAGAACTGCGAGCAACTCGCCTTCTGCTCAGGCAAAGAGGTTTCGTTTTTTACTGCTCTTTCGGTCGTTAACACCGAAACAATGCAGGAAGAAACCACTTGCGATCTAACGCGCGTGAAATTTAAGCCTTTAACATCCGCCCAAATTGAAAGCTATGTGCAAAAAGAGCCATCTTATGATTGTGCGGGCGGATTCAAGGTCGAAGGTTTAGGCGTTACGTTGTTTGAGGCGATTGAGACAAAAGACCCAAATGCTCTGATAGGCCTCCCATTAATAGAGCTATGCCACATACTTGAGCGCTTCGGTATTATGCTCCCATAAAAAAGGCAGCTAATTAGCTGCCTTATATAGCTTTTTAAAAAATCTAACGAAGCTGCATGGTATTCAAACCTAATACTGAACTGATCGCTCCGCCGATGGATACACCCAAGGACTCTGTAAATTGCTGGAATGGGTCTGGCTGCAATGAGAAGTCAACAATATCTTCAGCACCGACAAGCTCGCGCGCCACGTAACCAGAACTACCTAATCCGTCAATCAAGCCCAACTCAAGAGCTTGCTCCCCATTCCAGATCAATCCACTAAATAACTTATCGTTTTCTACCAAACGATCACCACGCCCTTCTTTCACCTTATCAATGAATTGCTGATGCGTACTAGTTAATACAGTTTTCCAGAATGCCACCTCTTCTGGATTCTCTTCACTAAACGGGTCCAGAAATGCTTTGTGCTCACCAGAGGTATAAGTGCGACGCTCAACGCCATATTCATCAATCAGGTCAACAAAGCCAAAACCTGCTGCTGTTACACCAATAGACCCAACTAAGCTTGCTTTATCTGCATAAATTTCGTCAGCAGCCGCTGCCATGTAATAAGCACCAGAGGCTCCCAAATCGGTAATCACTGCATAGAGTTTTTTCTCAGGATACAAGCCGCGCAACCGCTTGATTTCATCATAGACGTAGCCAGACTGAACTGGACTTCCGCCCGGGCTGTTAATTCTCAAAATGACCGCTTTAGCCCCTTCTGCCTCAAATGCAGAGCGTAAACCTGTCACGATCACATCAGCACTAGCATTTTCTTGATCTGCAATCACTCCTCGCACATCAATCAAGGCAGTGTAATTTTCGGAGTCAACCTGCATACCGCTTGGACTTAAACCATTTGCCATCACGCCAAGCAAAATGAATAAGTAAGCGAAGGTCAGCAACTTAAAGAAAATACCCCAACGACGAGTACGTCGCTGCTCAACCCCTAAAGTAGCTACCGTTTTTTCAATTAACTTCCATTCTTTAGAGTTGGAACTAGTTGGCTGAGGGACTGCCTTTACGTTATCTGAGTTTTCCAAAAGGAACTCCTAGTTTATTGTTTTATCAAAATTACTAATCAACGATCGACTTGAGAACGCCCACGATAAAAAATCTAGAGCTTTATATCGTCATGTGATTCGACGAGCCATGCTAGCAGCTCAGGCATCGCATCAACAATGCGCTTCGGATTATATTGCCGTAAGCTCTTCACCGCATGCACACCGTAGCTTACGCCGACACTAGGCATCTGTGCCTTCTGCGCCATTTCCATATCAAAGGTCGTATCACCAACCATCAACATTTGATCTCGCGGCACCTTCAAATGGTCAGAAATCTCGATAAGCATTTGCGGGTGCGGCTTCGATCGCGTTTCATCCGCGCACCGTTCAATATCAAAAAACTGTCCTAGCCCACTCTGCTCCTTCGCCATATCAAGACCGCGTCGACTCTTACCTGTCGCTACAGCTAAAACAAAGCCTCGATCTTTTAGCTCTTTAAGCACGTCGAATACATATGGAAACAACGATAACTCTGCACCTTCATTCTTATGGAATCGCTGAGAATAATGCGCCCTCAACGTCTGAATCTGATCCTCAGTAATATTGGGATAAAGTTCAAACAAAGCCTCTTTCATACCGAGACCGATGATACTCTTCATGCGGGCGTAGCTGAGCTCAGGCAGGTCGCACACTTGTGCAGATTCAGCGATGCAGGAAACGATATGACGCTCCGAATCTACCAAGGTTCCATCCCAATCGAACACAATCGTTGAATATCGCACTAAAGTAACTCCATTTTCTCTAGAGCTTGCGTGTAGCGCTCGTCATATTCAGCTTCAAGTCGCATACGTCGCATTTTGCCTCCCTTTATTGGCAAGTCAAATTCTATGGCCCGCGCGTGAAGCATCAAACGCGCCTTCTCCATTCCGCCCTGATCTTCGACCAAGTTCTGGATATACTTAACATCCCCCACAATTGGATGTTTAGAAAACGCGGCATGGACGCGAATTTGGTGCGTACGCCCAGTAATCGGCTTTGCTTCAACCAAGGTAAACTTATCCGAACGATTCAGAATCGAAAACTTCGTTTGGCTCGGTTTTCCGTCAGCACTCACCACCACCATACGCTCGCCAGATTTGAGCTCATTCTTACGAAGCGGAGCATCCACCATCACTTTGTGCTTTGGCCATTTACCGAATACCGCTAAATGGTAAATCTTGTTCACCGTATCATCTCTAAATTGCGCATGAAGTGCTTTTAAGGCAGGACGACTCTTAGCAATCAGAACAGCACCAGAGGTATCTCGATCTAATCGATGAACTAGCTCAAGAAACTGATGTTCGGGGTATTTTGTACGCAAAGCCTCTATCAAACCCAAGTTCACACCACTTCCGCCATGAACAGACAAGCCAGAAGGTTTATTGATCACTAAAAGCTGATTGTCTTCATAGAGAACTGAATCTTTAAGCGCTTGAGACAAAGAATCGCTAACCTTAACTTGTCCGTTAACTCTGTTCGTTGTGTGCATAGGAGGAACGCGAACGATATCACCGAGCTGTAGCTTCGTTTCTGGCTTACATCTTTTTTTATTTATGCGCACATCACCTTTACGAATCACGCGATAAATTTTGGACTTCGGCACGCCCTTGCACGCATTCAATAAAAAATTGTCGATCCGCTGAGTTTCGTTCTTCTCAGTAATGGTGACTAATTGCACACCATGCCCCAAAGGCTTCTTTTGTCCTTCAGGTTTTTGAGCTTTTACTTTTTGATCTGCCACCTACACCTCTAAGTCGTTGCCCGACCTACCAATTACTGCTATATTCGCTTCCGCGTCGGCCCCTTTTAAATCCAAAGGTGCTTGAAACGACATTTTCGTTTCCGCAATCATACAGCTTTAGCCCCGTAAAATACGCACATTCTTCACTAGAATCTGCAGGAAAAAAGAGTATAGCCGCTTTGCAGTTGTTGCCAAAAAACAGCAATGAGAAAAGCGTTGGCAAAGTTGAATGATGGTGATGCATTGGTAATACATATCGTTCGAAGCCTTGAAGCCTGCCTATCGCATAGCGCTCACTGCGCTCACGGTATGAAAAGAGAAACACCCAAAGGAACATTTGTTTTTACGCAGTTTGCAAAACAAATGATTGGATAAATACGCTGTACAGCGTAGCGCAAAAGATTTTTAGATGATGCTTAAAGAGGCCTTCGCAAGCCATTCAAAGCATGATCACGACACAGGCCGACACCGTGAGTTCACAAGACTTGCGTTGTAAAGAGACCATAAGACCTGCTGTTTACAATGAGATGTTAGTTCAACAGAGCAGCTATAAAACCTGAAGTTTAGTGTTTGCATGCTCGTTTTAACGCCACAGTTGTAGGTACTCTAACCCTCAATCTTTCTGCCCTTCCTGTATACAGCGCCATATTGGACGTTGTTCATGAAAAGAATGTTAATCAACGCGACTCAAAGCGAAGAGTTGCGTGTAGCCCTCGTTGACGGGCAAAAACTCTACGACCTAGACATTGAAGCCGGCTCTCGCGAGCAAAAGAAAGCAAACATTTATAAAGGCAAAGTAACCCGTGTTGAACCTAGCCTAGAAGCTGCTTTCGTCGATTTCGGTGCCGAGCGACACGGCTTCCTTCCTCTTAAAGAAATTTCAAAAGAATACTTCAAGCCAAGCGCTGGCAAAGGCCGCGTTAACATCAAAGATGCGATCAGCGAAGGCCAAGAAGTAATCGTACAGGTTGAAAAGGAAGAGCGCGGCAACAAGGGTGCTGCACTCACTACGTTTATCAGCCTAGCTGGTCGTTACTTGGTACTCATGCCAAACAACGCAAGAGCTGGCGGCATTTCTCGCCGAATTGAAGGGCCAGATCGCGCACAGCTAAAAGAAGCAATGTCTGGCTTAAACATGCCTAACAGCATGGGCGTTATTGTTCGCACTGCAGGCGTTGGTCGAAGTACTGAAGAACTACAATGGGACCTTGATTACCTTGTTCAATTTTGGGATTCCATTAAGACTGCGTCTGAGAGCCGCCCCGCTCCTTTCTTAATCTACCAAGAAAGCAACGTAATCATTCGCGCTATTCGAGACTATCTGCGCCAAGATATCGGCGAGGTATTGGTCGACGCACCTGCAGTATTTGAAGATGTATTGAATTTCGTTCGCGCTGTAATGCCGGCTTACGAAAACAAGATCAAACTCTACCAAGACGAGATCCCATTATTCAGCCGCTATCAAATCGAAGCGCAAATCGAAACAGCATTCCAACGTGAAGTAAAATTGCCGTCTGGCGGTTCTATTGTTATCGACCCAACAGAGGCACTTGTCTCGATTGATATCAACTCGGCGCGTGCAACAAAAGGCAGCGACATTGAAGAAACAGCACTTCAAACAAACCTTGAAGCCGCTGATGAAATAGCACGCCAACTTCGCTTACGTGATATGGGCGGTTTGATTGTTATTGACTTCATCGACATGGGCCCTAGCAAAAACCAACGCGAAGTTGAGAACCGTATGCGTGACGCACTTGAGTTAGATCGCGCACGTGTTCAGGTCGGAAAGATCTCTCGCTTTGGCCTGCTAGAAATGTCTCGCCAACGCTTGCGTCCTTCACTCGGCGAAACACGTTCAGAAACTTGCCCTCGTTGTAACGGACAAGGCACCATTCGTGACATTGAATCTCTTGCACTATCGATCATGCGTTTGATCTACGAAGAAAGTGCAAAAGAAAAAACTGGTGCGATACAAGCAATCGTCCCAGTTAGCGTTGCAACCTTCCTTTTGAATGAGAAGCGTAAGCAAATCGTTGAGATTGAAAGTAAGCAAAACGTTGATGTCATTATTGTTCCTAAAGATCATCTAGAAACACCTCACTTCGAAGTGACACGTTTGCGTGAAGATGATTACGCAAACCTTGAGGACACACCAAGCTATACACTTGAAGTTAGCCAAAACGAAGAAGAGCAAAGCACCGCTGCACAACCACGTGAAACAGTTAAAGAAGAAGCCGCAGTGAAGACGATTACGCCTCGTCCTCCAGCTCCAACTTCTTCGAACGAAGGCGGTTTGTTTGCAAAGATTGCTAGCAAGCTTTCTGCAATGTTTAGCTCTGAAGAAAGCGAGAAAGAAGAAGAGAAACCTTCTCCTAAAAATCGCAACAACAACCAACGTCGCCAAAACAGTAATCGACAAACGAATGCTAAACGCACTAAGCGTAGTGATGACCGTAATAATCAGCAAAACCGTAATAACAAACGGGATCGCAATGATGAACGCCAAGGTCAGCGCAATAACAAGCGCAACAATGATAAAGCGCGTTCAAATGATCGAAATACGGCTGAAAAAGAGCAAAACGCGCCGCGCAATAAACAGAATCAAAGCAAGCAAAACGACAATACAGATAGCGCCAACAAGCGACCACGTCGTCAACGCAATGCGGGTTCTAACAATCAGAAGTATCGCGAGAAGCCACGCCCTGAGCCTATCTCTGATGAAGAGTTGGCAAAAGTAGCGCCAGCAAAAGCGGAAGCAGAAAAAGCGACAACGGATGCTCAAGAAGCACCTGTTGCAGCAACGGACGCAGCACAAAACGACTCGAACGCGACGCAAGAGAAAGCGCCACGCTCAAACAATCGTCGCCGCAACCGTCGTCGTAATGCACCTAAAGCGGAAAACACGACAGCAACTGAAGCGGAAAACACGACAGCAACTGAAGCTGCAAGCACTGAAACGCCTGCTACTGAAAAAGCTCCGGCAGCAGAACCAGTTGCCAAAACAGCAGCGCCTGCTGAGAAAGTCACTCAGCCAACTGCTGATTCGACAGAAAAAGCAACGGCTAACGCAAAAGCAACTAGCGCTGAAAAGCCAGCAGAAAAAGCAGCGTCGGAGCCTGAAAGTGCAACACCGAATGATGCCGCAGTAAGCAAAACTTCAAAAGAAGAAGCGCCTAAAGCCGAAACAAAAGCAGAAAAAGCTGAAAAGCCATCTGCGCAAGCTGAGGCCGTAACGACTGCTGAAACTGAAGCGAAAGAAGACGATACAAAACCGGCACCGCAACGTCGTCGCCGTCGTCGTCGCCCAAGCTCAGAAAAAGAAGCCACTGGCGAACAAGCATCAGGAACCAAAGCCCAATCTGAAGCACCAGCAGAAAAAGCTGAAACGGCAAAAGCTCTAGTGGAGAAAAAGCCTGAGCCGAAGCCGGAAGCTGCAGAGTCTAAATCAAGCCCTGATGTTTCGGTTGCCGTTGCAAACTCAAACGCTAGTACCTTTAAGCCTCAGCGCCCAGCACGCCGTCGCCAGCGAGGTGAAGCAAAACTTGCACACAACGACCCACGCGCGAAAGCTACTGAAAGCCAGCCATCAGCCGCTTCGGCAGCACCAGTGAACGAAGGTGAAACGCAAGACCAATAAGCTTTATTGGACTTTCTTTAAGCCAGAAGTTAGCTTAATGCGCTTCTGGCTTTTTATTTTACGGATATAAATCTATGCCTCTTTCTGAATCTGCCGTCGACCAACTAGAAGAGTTATTGTTTGACGAGTCTCTTAGTGATGACACGCTTGACTATTTTGGCTTGCACGGCCTGGTGAGCGCGACTGTTGTTGGTCCTGTTGAATTAACAATACCGCAAATAACCAACATCTGCCTCGCAGAGCAAACATTGAGCGGAATGGAGAAAGAGTTAGACCACTTAGCGGGCTGCATTGCAGTCATGCAAAGCGAACTCATAGAAAGCCTTACCGAAGGCTCGTCAATTATTCTCCCTTTCGAAGATGAAGACGAACATTATGATGATGCGTTGATAAGCTGGTGCGCGGGTTTTGTTGAGGGAATTTTAAATAACGAGTCAGATTGGTTTAATCAGAACGAAGAAATAAGCGCCGAATTGTTACTTCCGTATATGGCCTTATCTGGTTTATTTGATAATGAAGACTTTGCTCCAATCATCAACAATAAGAAGTTAATGCAACAGTTTGAAACGATCATTGCTGAACAACTAACCGACGTATTTTTGTTCTATCACAGCAAAGCTTAAGACCATTTATGCGAGTCGAATTGAGGCTCGCACACTATTCCCCTTATCGTTGAAGCGCACTTTGCGGCAGAGCGATTCAACCAACTTCAAACCTCTCCCGTGAAAACTAGGAGCATGATCATCGAAAGGCCTTTCTGTGATGCCGGAAATATCAAATCCAGCGCCTGAATCGATAATCTCAATATCGAGAACTCTTGGTTCATCAAGACCGTACTCAAGTTTTATTTCAATGCTCGCTTCGCTTAATGCTGTCAAGCGCTCTGCACGCATCAAATAATAATTTTCAAAACCTTCTGCATCTTGTTTCAGAGAAGAGCATAACTGCAAAATGCCATGATCCAAGGCATTACAGAATAACTCCGTCAGGACAGTTGCAATTGTTTCCTGATGAACCGCAAATTCAGGTCGATCCGGAAGCAAATAAAACACCTCAGACGCAATATTTAGATCTTTACGCAAGAATTCCTCATTGAACATGAGCGAGGTTTTCCAGGGAAACATCGAAACGTCGTTCATAAGAATATCATCAGCTTCCGGCTTATATGCCATCACCTCTAGTAAAGATACATCATCATGCTGAGGTGCATCCTCAACAAAGCTGTGGTATTGACTCAACATCTCCTCGAACACGTCCGTTTGCTCTCTTGAAACACACTGAGCTACACGATCCATCCCAAACATTTCATCAGTGCTGTTTGTCGACTCTGGAATTCCATCAGTCATTAGAAGAAGAGAATCTCCCTGGTGGAAATCAATATCATCCATACTGGCATTAAACGATTCATTCTCAAGAATCCCTAAAGGCAGATGTTTAGAAAGCACTTCATTACATTTTCCTTCATAGGCATTAACATGATAACAAGCAGGCAAACCACCCAACCATACCCTTGCCCTTTCACCACTAGCATCCAGCTCAATAAAGCCCGCAGCGCAAAACATTGATCGCGGCACAAAGTTTCTCAAAGAACGATTCATCTCCCTAACGATAGAAGCCGCCGGCTTACCTTTTCGCGTCATCGTAAAAAATACTTGAGACAATGGAATCGTGCCAATTGCGGCGGCTAAACCGTGACCAGTAAGATCACCCAAAAATATGTACAAACCTCCAAACGGTTTTCGCGCAAACAGACATATGTCGCCATTGAACGTGGATTGAGATGCGATATATGAGCGAACATTTTTACAATCGCTTAGGTTCCGCGATAGAGAGTGCGACAAAACATGCTGTCCGGTTTCATGTTCCTGACGCAAGGTTTCATGCAAAACTTCAAGCTCTTTAGTCTTGTCTTGAAGCTCGTTCATTAAACTCTTGGTACGCATATGCGCCTTGATTTTTGACACCAATATTGAGGTATCAACAGGCTTTTGAAGAAAGTCGTCCCCACCGCATGCCAAACATTCTTTTAGGGCATCTTTAGCGTTGTTAGAGGTAAGAAAAATAATAGGAGTGTGATTGTTACCCGCTAATTCTTTAATCACTGGTGCCGTGGCGAATCCGTCCATAACAGGCATCACTACATCAAGCAGAACAAGATCTGGAGAATGCTCCTTGAATAAAGCGATTGCTTGCTCGCCATTCTCAGCTTCAATGCATTCATTACCAATGTCTTTTAACGCGACCTTTAGAACGATACGGCAAATTTCCTGATCGTCGACGATCAATATCTTCAAGACCAGAGCTCCCATACGGGTTTAACTGTTTCGGGTAAAGGCTGGATACGTCCTAACTCTGCCCATGACCAATCAGGCGAATGAAAATCACTGCCAACAGAACCATACAAACCAAATCTACGACACATATCGCCTAGCATTCCGACCTCTCCTGGTTTTTGTCCAGATACGACAACTTCCATTCCTTGCCCTCCCAAGTCGCTAAACTCAACAATCAATTCACGAAGTCTAGTTAAACTAAAATCATATTTACGAGGATGTGCGATAACACCTGTTGCGCCAGCTTCTTTAACCCACGACATCACGGTCTGTAAATCCGGCCAAATACTTTTCACATCTCCTGCCTTACCAGAACCCAAGTAACGCTTAAATGCTTCATTCATTGTCTCAACGGCGCCATTTTCGATAAGCACTTTGGCAAAATGAGGCCTTCCGGGTATTCCCTCATGGCTCAAGCTTTTCGCTTTATCAAATGTTGGCGGTAGGCCTTTTTTCTCGAGTCGAGCAGATATTTCTTGAGCTCGAGCAATTCTCAACTCAGTTTGATGTCGTTGCACTTGTGTCATCACAGGACAATCTAAAGAGAAGTTATAAGCCAATATATGCACGCCGAACTTACTCCACTGACAAGAGATTTCGATTCCTGGCACCAGACTCATGCCTAACTCTTCGGCAACCGAATTAGCCTCATTTAAGCCCGCGATCGTGTCATGATCGGTGAGCGACAAACACTCAACACCATTCGCATGCGCGCGTTCAACAACATCTCGTGGACTTAAACTGCCATCAGACATAAAACTATGGCAATGTAAGTCAATATTTGAAAACCTCACACTAATATTCTCGTTTATAACATCGTATAATCTTGCCGCCTTTTTGTATTTTGAAGGTGACTGCTTGTTTTGCTTTAAATCTTTGGAAAAATAATGACCCAACCTAATCAGAAAGCAAACTCTGGAAATATATTCCTAGAACTTATTTTGTGTGTAATTCTTCCTACACTCGTTCTTAAATACCTCAGCCCAGACGACCAACTCGGACCAGTGTATGGTTTGATTCTTGGCCTTTCATTGCCGCTAGGCTACGGCATCTACCAATTCGTTCAAGAGAAAAAATTCGGTTTTATTCCAGCTCTTGGTTTCATCAGCATATTGCTCACAAGCAGCATCGGTTTGCTTGAACTCGATAGCAAATATATCGCTATAAAAGAAGCAGCCATTCCTCTCATAATTGGTATTGGCACCATTATTTCGTTAAAAACGCCCTACCCACTGGTTAAGACATTTATCTATAACGATAAAATACTTCAGATCGATAAAGTAGACGCTGCGTTAGCAGAAAACCAGTCGCAAGGCCTTTTTGAGGACGCTCTGAAAATCGCCACCTATATACTTGCCGCATCATTCCTTTTGTCGGCAATCTTGAACTACGTACTGGCAAAGGTAATTGTTACTAGCCCAAGTGGAACAGCTGAATTTAATGATCAACTCGGCACAATGAATTTACTTAGCTATCCAGTAATCACGATCCCCTGCGTAATCGTTATGATTATCGCGATGATGTATCTATTTAAAAAAATTAAATCACTCACCGGCCTCGCGCTAGAAGACATATTGCACAGTTGAGATATTATGTATTACGCCATTATTTCTACAGATGTGGAAAACAGTTTAGAAAAACGCAAATCAGCACGCCCTGCTCACATAGAAAGACTTGAGCAACTAAAAAATGAAGGCCGATTACTGATCGCAGGACCGCACCCTGCTTTAGATTCTGAAGACCCAGGACCAGCAGGATTTACAGGGAGCCTTGTCGTTGCAGAATTTGCCTCCCTTTCTGAAGCACAAAGCTGGGCAGACGATGATCCGTATATTGCGGCAGGCGTTTACGCAAACGTCGTCGTAAAACCATTTAAAAAAGTACTTCCTTAATTAATTTGTAGGACAAAATTAGCCATGAAATTCGCTTCTATCATCGCAATTATTCTAAGCTTTAGCCTGAGCGCTTCTGTTCACGCCAGCACGATGTATATCGATGACACATTACTCGTTCCACTCAGAAGTGGTGAAGGCACAGGATTCCGCATCGTACACAAAGGACTTCCAAGCGGCACAGCCATTGAAATCATCGAACAAAACAAAGAAACAGGGTACTCCTTTGTACGCACAAAAGGCGGAACAGAGGGTTATTTGCCAACACGCTACCTCTCTGCAGAACCTATCGCGAAAGCGAAATTGGCCAAAGCAGAAAAAGAATTAAATCAATTGCGTACTAGCAATAAAGATCTGAATACAAAACTCAACGCCTTGCAAGGTAACTTCAATGCACTTGAGAAAGATCATGCACAAACGAGTAAAACACTAAACGCTAACAACACTGAGTTAGCGCGTGTTAAATCCGTATCAGCGGATGCTCTTAACCTAGACCGCAGCAACCGAGAGCTGCGTGAGAGCAATGAAGAGTTACGCAATCAACTCGAACTACTCGAGGTTGAGAATGCTCGATTAAAAGACAAGTCGGAATCCAATATGATGCTAATCGGAGGCGCACTTGTTCTACTCGGTGTCATTCTTGCGCTCATCGTTCCGCTACTTAAACCAAGCAAAAAGAACGATAGCTGGGCTTAAGCAACTCAACATTCCCCTTCATTTGTAAAACTTCGTAGCACGGTGAGACCTAGTAGACAGTCTCACCGTCACGCCTCCCTCTTGATCAAAACTTATCCGATTCTTGGATTATTCTTTATCTATCTGCTAGATATAAAAGAAAATAACAGGATCAAGTCGCTATGGCACATGTCGCTATGACCAATGTACAACGCAATTATTCTGAAAAACGCAATTTTCGGAGAATGGCATTAAACACTGACATTGAGATTCACATGCTCGACTCAGACAAAACATACCCAGCTATGTGCTTAAACTTAAGTGGAGCTGGTCTGATGTTTAGGCTGAAAGAACCACTTGATAAAGATGCTATTTTTCGCACCACGATCAAATCTGGCACCGAACAAACAGCAGATCTAACAGCGACTTTGCGCGTCATTCGATGCGCTCCAAACGGACCAGAGGGATACGTAGTTGGAGCCGAAATTGTTGAATTCAACTAATGAGTTCAAACAAAAAAGGCGTGCTGAGCACGCCTTTTTTGTTTAGTGAAAACTAACTCTCTACAAACGCTCGTTCAATAACGTAGTGTCCTAAATTACCCTGCTTAGCTTCCTCAAACCCCATCTCATCAAGGATTTCACATGTCTCTTTTAACATGCTTGGGCTACCACAAATCATGAAACGATCATTTTCAAGATCTAAGGGTGGCAAACCGATATCTGAGGCTAATTTTCCGTTACGCATCGCATCGGTAATTCTTCCTTGAGTTTTGAATTCATCGCGAGTAACTGTTGGGTAATAGATTAGTTTCTCTTTGACCTCGTCGCCAAAGTACTCGTTGTTTGGCAAGTCGTTGAGAATTTCATCTTGATAAGCCAATTCAGAAACAAACCGCGTACCATGCGTTAGAATCACATTATCATACGCAGCGTAGGTTTCAGGGTCACGGATGATGCTCATAAACGGAGCTAACCCAGTACCTGTGCTAATCAAATATAGGTTTTTCCCGGGCAAGAGATTATCGAGAATCAAAGTACCAGTTGGTTTTCTGCTAAGAAGAATCTCATCTCCTTCTTTGATTTTTTGAAGCTTAGATGTAAGAGGCCCATCAGGAACTTTAATACTGAAAAACTCGAGCTCTTCTTCATAGTTCGCACTCGCAATACTATAAGCGCGCATTAGAGGCTTCCCCTCATGTGGCAAGCCAATCATTATGAAATGCCCATTTTTAAAACGAAACGACGGATCACGACTCGTTTTAAAACTAAACAAGGTATCGTTCCAATGTTTAACACTTGTAACTTTTTCGGTCATGAAACCCATAATATTCTCCGCACTTTCGTAAATCTTGATGAGAAGTTTAAAAGCCACTAACATATCTGTAAAACAGGATATATAAATAAGTTTATTCGGATTTAGCGATATGCGTTTTACATTGAAACAACTCGAAGTATTTGTCGCGATAGCACACTATGAAAATGTCAGCGTAGCTTCAGAACATTTAGCGATGTCTCAGTCTGCCGTCAGTGAATCGTTAAAAAACCTGGAGCACCAGTTCGACGTAAAACTATTTGATCGAATTGGAAAATCCTTACAACTAAATGCTTTGGGTAAAGCTCTCCAACAAGAAACAAATAACTTACTAGAACGTGCTCAAATTCTAGAGTCATCATTCGCCCAGCATGTAAGTGATGTTTCACTGAATATTGGAGCAACGCTAACCATCGGCAATTATCTAGCAGTGAATATGATCTCCGAATTTAAACAATCACATCCTGATGCAAGCGTTACTCTCAATGTCGCGAATACAACCGAAATCGCGGATCGTGTTCTAAATTATGAATTGGACATCGGACTTATCGAAGGTGAAATCAACAACAATAGTTTGATCGTAGAAACTTGGTTGACTGACGAACTGGTTGTGTTTTGTTCGCCTTCACACCCTTTAGCAAAACGTAAATCTCTAAATGATGATGAACTATTGAATTCAAACTGGGTACTGAGAGAAAGCGGATCAGGAACTCGCCAGGCCTTCGATCATGCCATGCATGGTTTACTAAGCTCACTAAAGATATCCATGGAACTGGAGCATACCGAAGCCATTAAACGGGCCGTTGAATGCAATATAGGCTTGGGCTGCCTTTCGCGCATCACGTTGCAAGACGCCTTTAATCGGGGCACACTAATTGAATTAAGTGTCCCCGAACGCGACTTTCTTCGATCACTTTATCTCATTCATCATAAAGACAAATTTATCAACAACACCATGAGTGACTGGCTTTCCTTGTGTAGAGGCAAAAACACACTACGAGCACGCTAGCTTAACATTCATTGAAATAGGACAAAGATGTTTCAAAATATTGTTTTTGCTGGAGGGGGAAACAGATGTTTCTGGCAAGCAGGGCTATGGCAAGAGCTTGCAAAACACATCGATCTCGCCCCGACAAAGATTGCTTCTGTTAGTGCCGGCTCAGCGATATCTTGTGCCATTCTAGCTAATAGAATTGACGAAACACTCAATGCGACAATGGAAGTACAAGCACAAAATAGTAAAAACAGATATTGGTCACACGCGCTTCAAGGAAAAAACATACATCCGCACTCAGAGTTATACCGAAAGATCATCCATAAAGCCTTAGATAAGCCAAGCCTCGTTACACTTCAAAACGCCACGAAAAACAAAGTACTCTTAGCCGAGCTACCTGCCTGGCTTGGCCCTCGTTCTGCGGTTCTAGTTGGCCTTGCAAGCTACCAGCTTGAAAAAAAGATTCACCACAGAGTTCATCCCCAATGGGGTAGAAAGTTAGGGTTTCGTTCTCGATTTGTTGTCGCCAATCAGGCAAAAACTGTTGACGAGCTCGCCGACCTTATTCTTAGCTCCTCATGCACTCCGCCTTTCACACCAATTATGCGACACAATAATACACGCGTTCTTGATGGTGGGATGGTGGATAACGTACCGGTTCATGGCGTCGATACGAATCAAAGCAAAACTCTTGTATTACTGTCGCGTCCCTATAAAGACCTACCGAATACAGAAAAAATCACATATCTCTGCCCTCTTCAAAAAGTAGAGGTAGAAAGCTGGGATTACACATCACCAAAGAAGGTCCACTCTACTTTCGAACAAGGTAAAAGCGATGCCAAACATTATCTTAAGCAACTATTAGGCTAAGACCACGTTACTTGTGTGACCCTTATCCCAATCGTTTGCCTTTGATTTCGCTTCAAAATCCTAGCTCTATATACTAGCTGGGTTAAATTACTTTTCTCAAAGGAATGTTGTGCCCATGAGTTTTAGCGTACTGCGAAGCACTCATCTGATCATTTGTTTAGTTGCCTTTCTCACACTGAGTGCGTGTAGTGAAACTCCACCCGTCGCTAGCGAAGAAGACGAAGTGCAGAGCATCAATGTATTTTTCAGTACAGAAAATGAATCAGGTCAAGATGTCGGTAAAGCATTCCAATTCAATCCCGAAAGTGGTCGCATCAACGAACTAGCCACATTCAATGCAGAACCAAACTCCGTCGTGGTGCTCGATACTGACGAAGATGCTCCTGGCTACGAATTCGCAGCCTACGTTGACGGAAAAATGATTAAGTTGCTTAATTATTCGAAAACAGCAAACCGTCGTTCATACGACCTTAAAGAATTTATCGATGACGTGTGCGGCGTATTCGCTGCCAAACGCCCTGCATTCTCTGTATTTGACTCAAATAGTGATTACTACCTTAAAACGATTGATGATACAGCCGTATATGTAGCGCTCAAGAATGGCGCTAACTGCTCATTTGCTACAAATCGATATCAATATATCGATTTTGATTTATCTCGCGTCAATATCGTCAATCAGAGCTTTGGTGTTAGCAGTTCAGAAGTCTTCGGAGCATTTTTATTCGATCCAAATTTTCGCTACAACGACGATAGTGGGGACTCGCAAACAGGTCGCTCTATATGGGTGTCACACAACGCTGAAACAGAAGCATTGAGCGGTAGAGTTTGGGATGGGCGTACGTTGTTCGATTTCCCGTTTGAATATAAATCTGAGAATAAACCAGTAATCGCCGAAGAAACGCCTCCACCGTACATAATAAGTGCTAGCAGCAACAGACTAGTAATTTTTAGGAACCAAAAAGACTATGACAATAGCCAAGTCTTGCAAACTAGCTACACAACACTTCATGAAATAAGTGTTTCAACACTGAATTCTCTACTGAACTCTGACGACATAGTCGCGAGCGAAAACGCAATTCAAGCATATTTATCACTTGCTCGCTCAACATTCGATAATTTAAAGCAGAGTTCGGAGCCCAATCATGCAATAAATGGCTCCTATATTGCTTATGAAGCCGATGATTCTTTGTACCGATATTCATTTTCCTCAGGCAGCAATGAAAAAGTTTACGACAAAGAAATAGGGCTTAAAGACTTTGATTTCGCTATTTTAGATTCTGGTGATCTAATCATCTCTAAAGAATTTTCATTCCTGCATTCCCTTCATATTTATCCTATAGATACTCAAACCTCACCAATCGTAGCAATTAATAACGCACGAGATATAAATCTTGTCACAAATAAATCTCGCATACTTATCAACGCCCTGGCACCAAGCAACATACTCTCAGAAATAGTTACTTCTCAATCTTGGACCACAGCAGAAATAAATGCTTCGCGCTTAGTCAGAAAGATTGAAAACGCAAAACTCGGTTTTTTAAACAATCCTATAGGCACTGGAGATATTTTAATATTTGTTTCTGACAGCGACGGTGCAGACGAATACCTCATTAACCCATACGTTGCAAAATATGATGGGAGTCAAGTAGACGGCATTTTCAACTTTGAAGAACTGGATGAAGATGATGAAGATCGCGTCATCTCTACAACAGACGCGATTCTTGGTCAGATCAAAGGGGATGTAAGCTCCGTATCAAATAAGATTTATGGCGCCAACTTCTCTCTAAACAATGATTTTGGTGGTTTCCAAGTTAATACTCGCTTAGGAACTGAAGGCTATTTCTTTGAACCCAAGCAAACTAAAGATGAGGAAGAAAATAGAATCCAAACATTAAGCTTGGTCAAAGCCGTTACAACCGGTAACCCTATCACTTTAAATTTCGCGACCGTCACCGAGCAAAAAAATAAGACATCCATTAACTTATGATTCGATCTAATTATTTATTCGCCTTTAATAAACTTTTATTACTGGCTGCAATAACGTTCAGCCTAGCTGGCTGTGGTGAACCCGGACTAATAAGTGACTCAGACACCATAGACACAACCATAACTCCAGACTACGTGGAACCAGTAGAGGCTTTTAATATTGACTCGAATGACTTAACAGTTATAGAAGTCACAAATCCTCTGCTCCCTAATCCAAGAACAGTCCCGCTACTTACTCGATTAATTAGCAATAAAACTCAACTAACCATCTTAGATACCGACTTATCTGCTGATCGCGAAAATGAAAATTTCCCAGACGATCGAGGTACGATTCCAGAATTTATAATCTATTTGGACCCAGGAAATGCGGGCAAACTATATATGCTCGATTTAACCTCAAGACGAGAACAAGTAATATTTGATCTTGCCGCCAACACAAATGCGATTGGAGATCAAATATTTTGTCAGATCGAAGCTAGTCATATACTTGACAGTGACGCAATATTACAAGATCAGTTTGAACCAAAACAAGAGTTCAAAATTTTAGCGTCTACAGCCGATGTCGACTGTTCAGACCTAGGGCAAATGAATTATTTTCGCTTTGACATTTTACCCACAGAAAGTGATCAATACACTGTTCAACAGCCTGTAGAAGTCGAAGTCCCAGACCCCGATAGTTCAGACCCGGACGCGACAAAAATAGCATTTGAACTGCAAAACATCTCATATTCACTGTATGAAGCGAAACGCGAAACGGTGTCTGAAAGTCTATTTTTGCAAAGCGACTTAATCGCTGACATATCAAATAATAGCTATGCACTTTTAAACTACAGCGAGAGCGATTCAGTTTTAACATCACCATCAACGCTCGCTTACGACCTGCAACAACCAATTGATTCAGACAACACAAACACCTTCCAACTTTGGGAGCATACGAGCACCAATAACATATCGCTGAACGCGGATTTTCAAGTTCTAAATCCTTACCCAAACGGCAGTGATGATTTTGTCATCTTACATGGTGACAAGTTGATACGACTTAGCCAGTCCATTATGTTTGACAAGATACAAGACAGTGCTCGTATTAATGCATTAGCAAACCCAATTTATACGTGGACAAATCCGGCCGACGCAGACATTTCAAAACTTAATATCTTAAGCAATGAAACAATTTTAGTGCTAGATGGAAATGATCTTAAGCAAATTGCGACGGATGGAACTGTCACTCTTATTCGCACACTAGCGAACGTTGAGGAGAGAGCGCTAGTTAAATCTGATGCTGATGCACTATTACTTGAGACCAACGCAAGTAAAGTGTCTTTTCTTCTTATCAATACGGGAAGTGGCGGTTTGACCAATATCGTAGGTCAAACCGAGTCGTTACAGACGTTCGATAATCAAGATATTTTTGATTACCACCAGCTAGATTCGATGGTAGACCAACGGATAGCTCGAACACAATCAAGTGGTACTGCCTCACCTGAAATCCACGACAGTGCATGGCTACCGATCAAAAACTACCTAACCGATACAACTGAAATGCATCTGCTGCACTCTAGCAATACCGCCGGCGGCATTTTGCGAAGTGCGAGCATTTATAAATATGACGCTATGGAGAGCACCGGGCAGGGAGAATTAAAAGGCGCTTTAGAATTAGAATACGAAATAGCTAAAGTGATTGATGCAGCTATCATTAACGAACGCTTTGGCATGATCTGGGCAACCAAAACCTTTGAAGAAGGTGCGCCGGTGTATGGATATTACTTTAATCCAAGCGATGAGCAATGGAGCGTTTCACTCTCGACCACGCCAGCAAGCTCTGATTGGCTCCCTTTCATAGAACCCTAGAGCCTGAAGTCAACAAATTACCCCGCTTGTTTTCCGTCCCCCTTGCGATTAACAGCTAAGGCCACCGCTGTGTAGCCTGTATCTACACAGGTTGCCATCAGTTTTTTCAGAAATGCGTAAGGCAAGTCTTTATCAGCCATAATAGTGACTGCCGGTTCTTGAATATTCACTCCGTCTGAACGGCTCAATTGATACTTAAGCTCTTCGGATACAGAGGGTTCCACATCTCCAGCAAATGCACTGAAGTCATCTCTAGAAATGATAGTCCGCCCGCCAATGATAATATCCGACACACTGACAGTAATAACTAGTGTTTCCTCTGGTAAGGTTTCAGCCAAAGATACAGGAAGATCTATTTTTCCGTCCTGATTCAACACCTGAATGTCAGAACTAGAATTGATCATCAAGAAGAAAACCAAAATGGTAAAAATATCCATCAGAGAAACAAGATTCAACTTGCCGCCCGAATTAGCTGCTCTGCGTTTATGCCGCGCTATACGCTTTGCTTTGACCGATTGCTTCAAAACGATTAGTTCCCTCCAACTTCTGGGGCATCAGCAATGCCAATATCCGGGAACAACTCAGCATTAACCACATTACCCGCTATCACTGTAGGATATGCCCTAACAGCATCCATGACGTTAATAATTGTTTGGTAGGATGAATCGGGCTGAGCGAGTAATGTTATATCTCGCTTATCAGGAACACGTCTTTTCAGCTCTTGCATCGCCAAGCTTAGTTCCGAAAGATTCGGCAAGTTCTGATCTGTATTTTCTATGCGCTTGATAAGAGTATTTGCGCCCTCTTTTAGCTCAATAGCTGTTGGCAAGATCAGCACTTGGAAAGAAAGCTGCTCGGCATCAATGTCTTGCACCTGATCTGCACTAGGGAAGTTTAGCTCTATGATCGCAGTGTGCGAGAAAATAAGATTTATAAGCAAGATGGGAACAAGAACGATCATCAAGTTCATGAACGCCGTGATATCTAAATCGGCTTCTTGTTGAGACCGTCTGTGACGTCGGATCATACTAATACAAACAATAGGAAGAATGTGTCTGTATTATAGGGAGTCACTGATTGCTATCAAGAACGGTGCGCACAAAACAATCTTTCGATTAAGAAGTATTATGGCGCACATCAAATAAGTTAGCTCTTTTTGTTTAACTGAGCTTTCCACTTCTCGGCATATAATCGATGCTCATAATTTCTTTGAAGTTCGTATATCTGAACATTTGGATTAGCTGGAGAATTATTGCACACCACTTTCACGCCATGTTGCATCGCAATAAACTTAACCTCGTCTGGCGAGATTTGTAGATCACGCGCAGCAACCCGATACTCCTGGCGCGGATGATTTGGATTGCATAGTTCGCGAATTCCCCAGCGATCCATGGCCGGTTTGTATGCGCGATAATACTTCACATAGGACAAGTAAAATGCCAATCCGGCAATGAGCGCGACGCCAAATATACCCTCTTCAGTACCATTGCGTGCAAGAGCCCAAATCAGCGTCCCCGCTAATACCAACAAAGCACAAGAGAGCTTAATTTCATACGGCGTAAAAATGTTTGGTGCCATCACACCATAATTGTCTCCGCGTAACATCCATTTAAGTAGTCGATGAATTCCTTTAAACATGAACACCTCCAAAAGCAGGACATATCTCTAAGGTCGACCATGTATATAGAAGAGCGAATCGCAGCCCGCAATTTTCGTTTGGTTACTTTTTGTTCCCAAGTGCATTCATACTTTACTGAAAAACAGATCATAATTTGTACGAATCTGACTTGTATTTAGGGTTTTGGCTTACTTATACTGAAACAACGCGCACTCAGTTAGTAGTCGAACGCTCCTTTCAAGGTTGCCCAACAGCGGCCTTCGCAATAACAATAATTTTGGAGTCATGAAAATGGGCGAACAATTCGCGACTTGGTACAAAGAACAAGGGGAATATGTCACCGGAGCACTATTCGGTTTAATTACTCTCGATCTATTTATGTTTTTAATGTACTGCATCACTGAACGAACCAGTGAGGGATACGGTTTAGGAACTCTCTTACTTACAGCGTGCATAGGGTTTCTAGCATGGGCTGAAAAATTATATTCCGAGCAAGAACAGCACTAATCGTACCACTCAGCAGAGGCACCCGCCTCTGCTTAAGATTCATTCAACAATTCTGTTTATCCCATCATATGCAAATTTGGTATTAAGTTTGCTCTCAATCTATTGATCAAGGGTCTGCCAAAAAATCGGCAAATTCGTTCCCCTTTTAAGTGATGAGTAAACAAGAGCATGAACCAAATTTCCCCACGAGACACAATGTTAGAGCTAGGCACTCAGCTAAAGAATGCCTTCAAAACACTCTCATCTAGTTCATCAAATACTCCTCAGCCGATTACGGAAAGCTCAGCCGAATCCGAAATCCCGAACACTTCCAGCATACAAGGGCTAGAACAGATCGCTGAGCAAAAGAAACGAAAAGATGTGCAGGTTAAAAACTTAACAAAGGAGATCGGTGAGCAACGCGCTTACCTCAACGAAGTCATCAAGAATAAGCTTTCAGAGTATGGTCTCGCTCCTAACACTCAGTTAAAAATCGAGAAACTTGCGAATGGAAAACTTGCAGTACAAGGTTCTGTCGTTCAAAGTCAATTAGAACGAATCGGGTTTGAGTTAAGCCAAGACAACCATTTTGTATCAGCATACACCGCAGTGAGCAAACAAAACCCGACCTTGGAATATGCGAGCAATGTCAATAAGTTAACGCAAGCATACGGCCAGACAAACAAGGTATTTCAAAGCCTGCTCAGTGAGAAAAATGAATTCAACCAATTAAAAGATATTACCTTGCGCTACCAAAGCCTGTTATCTCAAACCGAATTCAAAGGTGCGAGCGAGGCCTAATTTTATTCAAATGCGAGGGTATCTCCGGCACCTTTGCGCAGAACCATAGCTTGATCATCAGATAGATCAATCACCGAACTAGGCTCGAGACCGCAATAGCCACCATCAATCACAAGATCTAATTGATGCTCTAAAGTCTGACGAATCTCATAAGGATCGGTAAAGGGATATTCTTCACCACGCAGAATCAAACTTGTACTCATCAACGGAGTCCCAAGTTCTTCTAACAAATCTAATGCAATCTTATTGTCAGGAATACGCAATCCAATTTGTCGACGCTTTGGGTGCATTAAACGTCTCGGCACTTCACTAGTTGCCCGAAGAATAAACGTATACGGCCCTGGTGTATGCGCTTTAATTTGTCTGTACTCACTATTACCAACTTTCGCATAGACAGATATATCACTCAGGTCACGACAAACTAAAGTGAAGTTATGCTTGTCTGTCAGTTGCCTAATAGCTCTAATTTTATCTGCGCCAGCTTTGTTTCCGATTTCACACCCTAATGCGTAAGCAGAATCTGTAGGATAAGCGATGATGCCACCCGACCTTACGATGTCGACAGCCTGTCGGATAAGTCTTGCTTGCGGGTTGTCCGGGTGGATCTGGAAAAACTGGCTCATAAAATCATCCTTTTTTTGAACCGCCCATGCAGTTTGGGGAGGCTAATTGCTTATTATCGAGTTCAGCCCACTCTGTATTGGTGTACAGATGCAATGCCAAAGCGTGAAGACCACTTTGCATTTCGGTATTCACTGCTGAATACACCGCTTGATGACGAGCCACTTTTCGTTTCCCATCAAAGTCATCTGATACCAAGACAAGTTTAAAATGGGTTTCAGAATTTTCTGGCACCGAATGCATATGGCTTTCGTTTTCCAATAGCATATAGTCAATATTGAACGCTTCCGCCAAACTTGTTTTTAACTTCTCTTCTCGGGTCATCACCTATTCCAATGCTCTAAGAGTATCTATTTATACAATGCGCATGCATAGTAATGCGGCAGTGTGATCAATGCCACATTAAACAATTTAAATTAGGGCATAAATCCGTCACTAGTTAGTCTAGATGCTATTAATCCAATGCTTTGTAAAAACCTGATACAAATCAGGGTCGGAAAATTTCAAAAAGCAACTACACTTACTTTGATAAATAAGAAAATATTAGTGGCATGGCAAGTTTCTCGCTTTGCTATTAAATCAAAGAACAGTTTAAGTAAGTCCAAAGTGGGGTTATGAATGAAAATCGCATTACTAGAAGATGAGTTGTCACAAGCCGAAACGCTCGTTGCGCAACTCAAAGAAAATGGTCACGACTGTGAGCATTTTGAAACTGGAAAATCCTTTTTGTATTCGGTTCTTCATAATAGCTACGATCTTTTAATTTTGGACTGGCAACTTCCTGACATTGAAGGTACAGAAGTATTACGACAAGTTCGTGCCGAAATGAATTGGCGCGTCCCGGTATTATTCCTAACTCAGCGCGACAGTGAAGCCGATATCATTACAGCGCTTGATGCGGGTGCTGACGACTATTTGGTAAAGCCTGCACGAATTGGTGAGCTGACGGCAAGAATCAACGCGCTGAGCCGTCGATTAGGTACAGAGCAAGCTGAACAAGAAGAGCTAGAAATCGGACCTTACGTCATAAATCTGAGCAAGAGAACAATCATCTCATCTGGAGAGGAAGTCTCGCTTACAGATAAAGACTTCGACCTCGCGGTATTTATGTTCCAAAATATTGGCCGACTTTTGTCTCGCGACTTCTTGCTAGAGCGAGTATGGGGCATTTCTTCAAATATTAATACGCGAACTGTTGATACGCACGTGAGTCGTTTGCGCCGAAAACTTAATATCAAACCAGAGAACGGCTTTAGAATTAAGACTATTTATCAGCACGGCTATCGCCTTGAGCGCGGGGGAGACTAAAAGCTTCATCGCTTAAAGTGTAATACTATGAATGGTCCTGTGCAGTCAGTTCATCACCGTCTAACCCTTATATTCGCAGCAAGTTTTGTTGCGTTAGCGCTTACTTTGATTTCACCAAGTATCAATGCTGAGAGTTATGATGGATATCAAAACCTAGATTGGCACTACACAGTAAGACCAAGTGATTCCTTGAAAGACGTGGCTGAGCGTTTGTTGAAACGTCAGTATTCTTGGACATCTATCTCTCATTACAACCGCCTCAAAGACGTTGAAAATCTGCAAGTCGGCTCGATTATTAAAGTCCCTATCTCGTGGCTCAAATACCAACCTCGTCCAGCGAAAATTATTAGCTCTGAAGGCCTAGCTTTAATCAAACGCCGTCAAGAAACACGCTATCATGCGATAAAAAGTAACACTCAGATCTATGTTGGGGATGAACTTTTAACGAGGGATGGGAAAATCACAGTTCAATTTGCTGATAATTCCACCGTCAAGCTTGATCCGCACTCCCACCTAATCTTCAACAAATTAAGCAAGTACGAAGACGTAGGGATGGTAGACACACGCATGCGCCTAGGCAGAGGTGGCTTGCGAACAACCGTAAGTCCTTTGGTAAACGGTTCTCGTTACGAAATAAGCACACCGAGCGCCGTTGCGGCAGTGCGTGGCACTGACTTTCGTTTAAGATCGAGCCTTATGGGAACAACGCTAGAAGTTCTCGAAGGCAAAGTTGAATTTTTCTATGATCACGGAAGAAAAATGATCGAGTCAGGGATTGGTGTTCGCACAATTGTTGGCCGAGAAAATCTTGAAAGAATCAATCTATTTAACCTTCCTCGCTTCAAAGCCTCTAGTGATTTAAGCGACATTTCAAATGCAGAAGAAACGCTGAATTGGCGAGGTTTACCCGCAGATTTAAATGTCGAAGACAAAAACGCGAGCTTCAAAGCCAGTGGCGCAAGTGTTGATACGAAAGATGACGAATCTGCGCCTCAAGTTCAGACAAATGATGAAGAGGTAAACCAAGACCCTGACGCAGCGACGCTAGACTTACCTCTACCAGGGAGCATCGTTGATGCGTTTACTGCTGAATTCTCATGGGAAGTGAAACACCCGGAAACACTGTCCCGCTTTGAGCTGTCGAAAACAGATGACTTTAAGCGCTTAGCACTTCCGACAAAATGGTCTGAAAATACCAGTTACCGCCTTGAAGACTCTATCGCCGCTGGCAATTATTTCTGGAGAGTTCGTACATTAAGCGCTGGAAAAGCAGAAGCTACTAGTGCTGCAAGAGCAGTATCTATTCAAGGTAAACTCGACGTCGTTAATATTCTGACCGTCAACTATATTGGCGACCAAGTGGGAATTTTCTGGCACACCGTAGACAACGCCCAAGGCTATGTATTACAAATATCAGACGATAAAGAGTTCAGAAGATTATTAAAAGAAGAAACACTTAGTAAAACACGTGCGTTCCTCAAGCTACCAGAAGGCAAGCATTTTTATGCCCGTGTAAAAGGCTTAGGCGACGAAATATTTAGTTCAGAGTTTGGCCCACATAAAGATATTTTGTTAGAGCCTACTCCTCAATAAATACAATAGAACTATGGCAAGCAAGCCTATAAACGATCCACATCCTTACGAGCAGCACATTCTCACTTTGGCGCTTATTCTAGTGAGCGCGCTGCTTGTATATAGCCACGTAGCAAAGCGTCTAGACCTCCTCACTTATGATGCATTTACGCATGCAGCAACGGTGGATCCAGACCCTAATATCGTTATTATTTCGATTGATGAGAAAAGTCTTAATAGCATTGGCCAATGGCCTTGGCGAAGAGCTATTCACGCACAACTTGTTGATAAGCTAAGATATTATCAAGCCTCACTCATCGTATTTGATGTATTGTTTTCAGAGTATGACACGCAACACCCAGCGGATGACTTTCTTCTCGCTGAGGCAATAGAAGATGCAGGAAATGTTCTGTTACCTCTACATGTTCACCCCCTCGCCTATGACAAGCCGCTTTCAGAAATTCTACCTATTCCAGAATTAGCCAACGCCGCACTTGGCTTAGGGCACGTCCATGTTGAGCTCGATGAGGATGGTCTGACTCGCGGAATATTTCTCAACACAGGTGTCGGAGATGCATACTGGCCTGCGATGTCTATGGCCATGGCGGTCGAAACCAATCCCATGGTTCAATATTTACAAGAGATTCGCCAACAGACGCGTGTTCCATATGTGGCAGTCAACGCAGAATACCGCCTTATTCCGTTTGCAGGACCTCGCGGCACTTACCCGACTTACAGTTATGTTGACGTGATGTCGAATAAGATACCGGCCGAGACATTCCGCAACAAAACAATTCTTATTGGAGCAACTGCGGCTGGCTTAGGTGATATTATCCCCACGCCCTTTTCTCATATGAATAGCCCTATGTCGGGCGTTGAAATTCACGCGAACGCCTACTCTGCAATCATCAATCAAAACATTATTCGTAGCGTTTCTGAGCGGTGGGTATATCTATTAACATTCGCATTCATTCTTGTTCCTATCTTAATTTTTCCACGTATTCGTCCAACTTTCGTCATGCCCTCAACTATGTTATTGGCGGCAGGAATATTTGGGTTTAGCTACGCACTATTAGTATTAGATAGAACATGGTTCCCACCGGTAAACAGTGTGCTTGGAGTATTGATTGCCTACCCTTTATGGAGCTGGCAAAGAATGCGTCACCTAAATAGTTTTTTTAGCAATGAGTTAGAAAGACTAAGTAGAGAGCCTGACCTAAGCTTTCGTCGCTTGAGCCAGCATAGCCTTGAGAAAATATTCCTAGCGCTGATCGCGATTATCAAGCCCAAAGCTTATGTCTTTACGCACAATGGAAACGTAATTCATGGATTAAACCCACACCAACTAAGCTCATATCGCATATTAGAAGAAGGGGTATGGCAGCATGACGAAAGCTCGAGTTGGATCAAGCTCACTATTGGAGATGATAAATACCGTATTGGGCTTGCCATTCCAAGCGCTGGATTTAGACGCCCTATTACTGAGTTCCTGAATAAGCTGGAGCTGCAATCTGGCCAAGAAGCCATCATCAAAAAACCATCAGAGCAGATAGCGAAGCGTATTCATCAAGTACGTGACGCCATCACTGCGATGCAAGACATGCGTACATTTATTTCTCGCGGCTTTGAAGAAATGCCTGGGGCTGTCATTGTAACCGACCCTATCGGATTAATCGTCTATGCAAATAGCCGCGCACTATCATGGTTGCAGGCTGAGAAAAAACAAATTATCTCCACACCAATATACGAGCTTTTTGCCGCTCTCAAAGCCGACAACGATGATTTTAATCAAGCAATATCAACGTGCCTGTTAGAGGGAAAAGGAAAACAATTCAATCTATCGATTGGACACAGAGATGTGATGATTCATTGCCTGCCATTTTTAGTGGACGAACATAGTGATGCCGGTTTAATGATTAGCATGTCAGACATCACTGAAATTCGTCAGCAGCAACGTGAAAAAAACCAACTGATCGACTTTCTTTCCCATGATGTTCGCTCACCACTTAGTTCTCAGCTCGCCCTACTCCAAGGCTTAAGATCTGGTCGTATTGAATTTGATTCTTCTGTCATTGATCAATTAGCGAGTCATGCAGAACGTTCACTTAGCCTTTCAGATCAATTCTTACAAATCACTCGCGCTGAACAAGCGATTGAAGAAGACTTTTACGAATTTGAATTGGTCAATGCGATCGAGAACGCCATTGATTCAATCAGCCAGCTTGCACGCCAGAAAAATATCGACATCACTCTCTCGGGGGACGAAGAGATATGGCTATTTGGCAGTGCTGAGCTAATTGAGCGAAGCTTGATTAATCTACTTAGTAATGCAACCAAGTATAGTGATGAGAGCAAACCGATTAACGTAGATGTGCAACAAAAAGATACGCTCGCCGTCATCACAATCGAAGACCAAGGTTTTGGCATAAAGGCGGATGAGTTACCGAGAATTTTTGAGCGTTTCAGAAGACAACAAGTGTCCGAAAAATCTGGTCCTAAAGGCGCAGGTCTCGGTCTGAATTTTGTCAAAGTTGTGGTCGAAAAACACAAAGGCGACATCTCAGTCGATAGCGTTTATGGTGTTGGCTCTGCGTTTACTATTCGTCTACCCATTCTATCCGATCAATAACGGGAGTAACTGTGCAAAACCCTATTCATCAAACCAAACTTTTTCTTCTATTCATTGCCTCAACTCTTATTATGAGTGCTTGCACTGGAACGCGTCCGAAACAACTTGGAGAAGCACAAGCCTCGTTGCAAGTTTGTCCGAGCTCACCAAACTGCGTCAGCTCTCTTAAAGATGAAGATAAAGACCACTTTATCGAAAGTATTAGCTATACCAATAAACCTTCGACTCACGAAGCACTGGTTAAAGCGATCAACTCAGACGAATCAGCTGAGTTAGTCGTCAAAACTGATCAGTATATCTATGCAGAATATACGAGCGCGATCATGCGTTATGTGGATGATGTAGAGTTTTTATTCGACGATAACCAACAACGTATACACGTACGTTCTGCTTCCCGACTTGGGCATTCTGACTTTGGCGTGAATCGCGATCGAATTGAACAAATTCGTTCTCAGCTTAACGATGGGGCTCAATAACATGTCTCAAAAGGTATTGTTCCTTGGGCTTGGCGTCATGGGCTATCACATGGCAGGCCATCTTTCTCAACGCTTCGAAACATTTGTATTCAACCGCACATCAAGCAAGGCCTCTGAGTGGGCCAATGAATTCTCTGGTACTGTCATTAGCGACTTCACTCAAATTCCGGGAGATATCGCATGCGTAATGACATGTATTGGTGACGACAACGATTTGAGAGATATGTACTTTGGAGAGAATGGCTTACTTGCGGAACTTCCGAAAGGAACACTCGTTATCGACCATACGACCGCGTCTGCTGAAGTCGCCCGCGAATTGCATGAACAAGCTCTTAACCTAGGTATTGATTTCATAGACGCGCCCGTTTCAGGTGGCGAGCAAGGTGCGATTAACGGTCAACTGACTGTTATGTGTGGAGGTGACGACGCCGCTTATGAAAAAGCCGAGGAATTCATCGCAACTTACGCGAAGTCTTGCAAACGCCTAGGCGACATTGGTGCAGGTCAACTTACAAAAATGTGCAATCAGATCGCTATTGCAGGTTTAGTTCAAGGCTTATCGGAATCTATTCACTTTGCACAACAAGCAGGACTCGACCCTCAGTCAGTCATCGACGTGATATCTAAAGGTGCCGCTCAATCTTGGCAGATGGATAATCGTCATAAGACCATGATTGCTGACGAATATGAACATGGATTTGCTATTGATTGGATGCGCAAAGACTTAGCGATCTGCCTTGAAGAAGGTAGAAAAATACATGCAAAACTCCCCGTTACGGCTCTTGTTGACCAGTTCTATGCTGACGTACAAGACATGGGGGGGAATCGTTGGGACACATCAAGTTTACTAAAGCGATTGCAAAAGTAAGCATGATCTAAGCTCAGACGCATGTTGCAGAAAGCGTATTCCCGCACCAGCGGAAATACGCCATCATTCGTGTTAGCTATTTATCTGCTCAGACACGAACTCTAACGCAGCCTCAACAGCCACAACCTGCGCAGCAATACATTCTTCGCGCGTTGCACTCTCGCTATCAGGATAAACTTCAGTGGTCGTTGTGAACCTTGCTGATGTAAAACCTGCACATAGACCAAGCAGTTTAGCATCATAATTCACTACACCGTGCTGCGATGCCTTATCGCCTAACAAGCAGCCTTCTTCATCATTTGGTGCAATATGCGTCACCGATTCAACAGCAGCAATAATACGCGCCTGAAAGGCATCTTGAGGATTACCTCTATCTCCAACAAGATAAAACCCATCGGGAATATGTGTTGGCGTTTCTTTCTGGCCTAACTTCGCAGCAAGCGCTGGGCGGAACTCAGTAGCATCAGTATCTGTCGTTTCATGCAAATCAATATGCATCACTGGTTCAATGTCATGTTTAGCAACATATTGCATCGTAAATTGAGCCTCCTCACATAGCCCGCCATCTTTGAAGGATCGATTTGGATCAATAGTGTCATAGTTCCACCGATTGATCGTTTCGAAGCCCCAAGGACTCACGCAAGGAATAACGACTAAATTAAACTTCTCTTCGTATTGCTCTGCCTTATTAACTAAAAAAGAGAGCGCACCTAAAACACCACTCGTTTCATAACCATGCACTCCACCAGTAATAAGCACCCAGGGAAGCTCAGGATTCGGCTGAGCGGTTTTAACGGCAAACAACGAATATCGAATAGGGTCGTGAGAAAGAGAGCCGTAGTTATCGATATGAAAGCGATCAGAGAGTCGATACAAATGATCAACAACTTCAGTTTGATACGAACGATAATAGCGTACCGCAGAACGCCATTGTTCTATTTCGGATTCACCCCAAGGTTGACCTGGGGTGCCAATTGCATACGCCATGCTTAAACCCTATTTCTTTTTTGCAGCTTTCTTTTTAGCAGGCGCTTTCGGCTTAGCAGCAGTCTCGACCCACTTACCATCTTGGTAATAGGCCGTCCAACCCGTTGCTTTTGCTTTTTCACCGTCCATGACTTCAGACATCAAGTACTGCTCTTTAGTCTTGCGACTAAAGCGAATAACACTTGGATGTCCATCAGGGTCTGCTACTGGCCCATCAAACAAGAAACTATATTTTGGATCTATCTCATTTTTATGCGGCAACAACTCCGCAAGTAAAGGTGGACGAGTCTCTCTGTTCTTAGGGAACTTACTGGCTGCCAAGAATAAGCCTGCAGCACCATCGCGCAAGATATACGTATCATCGACTTTCTGACATTGAAGCTCTGGCATTGGGACAGGATCCATCTTAGGTGGCGCTGGATTCCCGTCTCTCAATAATTTACGTGTATTCTTACACTCTTCGTTGGTACAACCAAAGTATTTGCCGAAACGGCCTGATTTAAGTTGCATCTCCGAACCACACTTATCACATTCAAGTGTTGGCCCATCGTAGCCCTTAATATGGAACTTCCCTTCCTCTACTTCGTAACCTTCGCAATCTGGATTATTCCCGCACACGTGAAGCTTTCGATTCTCATCAATCAAATAGCTTTCCATGGAAGTACCACAAATTTTACAACGGCGCTTCTGACGAAGTAGCTTAGACTCGCCTTCATCATCGTCTGCGCTCGCGACTTCGTCACCGGGGACAAGGTTCATTGTATTCTTGCAGCGCTCTTTTGGCGGCAAGGAATAACCAGAGCAACCCAAAAACACACCGGTACTAGCTGTACGAATTTGCATATTGCGCCCGCAATTTCCACAAGGGATATCCGTTTCAACCGGATCGTTACTGCGCATACCATCGTTAGCGGCTTCAGCTTTATCTAGCTGAACCGTGAAGTTACCGTAGAACTGATTAAGAACGGATTTCCAGTCCTTGTTACCAAGCGCAATATCATCCAACTGCTCTTCCATCTGAGCAGTAAAGTTGTAGTCCATCAAATCAGGGAATGATTCTGCGAGGCGATCCGTAACAATGTCACCCATTTTTTCAGCATAGAACCGGCGATTCTCAACACGCACATAGCCGCGCTCTTGAATGGTCGAAATAATCGCAGCATAGGTTGAAGGTCGACCAATACCACGCTTTTCGAGTTCTTTTACAAGCGCCGCTTCTGAATATCTAGGGGACGGCTTGGTGAAATGCTGTTTAGGATCAAGTTCGCCTAGAGATAAGGCATCACCTACTTTGAAGTCAGGCAAAATCACATCATCATCTTTTTTGCTGTTTGTCGGCATCACTCTAAGGAAACCATCAAACTTCAAAATACGGCCACGGGTACGAAGGGTATAGTCACCAGCACTTGCTTCAACTGAAGAGCTCAAGAACTGCGCATCCGTCATCTGACAGGCAACAAAGTTTCGCCAGATCAATTCGTACAAGCGCTCAGCATCTTTTTCTAAACCAGATATATGCGTCGCTTTTACCGTTACATCAGAGGGACGAATTGCTTCGTGAGCTTCTTGCGCACCTTCTTTACTGCTGTATAAGCGTGGTTTCTCAGGAAGATAATCGTTGCCATATTTGTCTTGAATATAATCACGACAATTAGCAACCGCCTCAGCACTTAAGTTCGTAGAGTCGGTACGCATATAGGTGATGTAACCCGCTTCATATAGACGCTGCGCCAGCATCATCGTTTTCTTAACGCTAAAGCTAAGTCGAGTACTTGCTGCTTGTTGCAAGGTAGAGGTAATAAACGGCGCGTTAGGACGAGACTTAGTGGGCTTATCTTCGCGCCTCGTAATGTTGTACGCGTCAGACTTTAGTCGCGCCAAGTGTTCATTCGTCTCAGCTTCTGAGACAGGCCTAAATGCCTTATCTGCATACTTAGAAACTTGAAAACGTGCATCGCCCTTTTCAGATGCCTTCAAACCGGCGAACACTTCCCAGTATTCTTCTGGAACAAATGCTCGAATCTCACGCTCACGCTCAACAATAAGCTGAACAGCAACAGACTGTACTCGCCCGGCAGACAAACCACGAGCGATCTTAGCCCATAGCAACGGAGACACCATGAAACCCACTACTCGATCTAGAAAGCGGCGCGCTTGCTGAGCATTTACTCGGCTTTGATCCAACTCATCTGGCTGCTTAAACGCTTCTTGAATCGCTTTCTTAGTGATCTCATTAAATACCACACGTCGATAGCGAGACTCATCGCCACCAATCGCTTCTTTTAAGTGCCAAGCAATCGCCTCTCCTTCTCTATCCAAATCCGTCGCGAGATAGATAGTTTCGGCATTCTTAGCCAACTTCTTTAATTCATTTACCACCTTCTCTTTACCGGGAAGGATTTCGTAATGTGCTGCCCAATCCTTTTCAGGATTGACACCCATTCTGTTAATCAGCTGATCTTTACTCTTCTTCTTTTTATATGCAGCTTTTTCATCGGGACTCATTTTGCGTGTTGCAGCCGCTTGCTTTGCTCGCTCAGCAGGCGTAGCTGTCGAAGCGCCACCAGAGGTAGGAAGGTCTCGAATATGTCCGACACTTGACTTAACGATGAAGTCCGAACCGAGATATTTATTAATCGTTTTCGCTTTGGCAGGCGATTCCACGATGACTAGAGACTTAGCCATATCACTCCAAAAAAAGCTCAAAATAGAAAAAGGAAAGCAAACAATTACGCTTTCAACATATGGTTAGAGGCGTACCTAACGCAAATTTAGCGCAACATATATATTGATTTGTAGCTGAGTGGTCAAGCTCTTGCAAAGTTTTTTCTGCATCAGCCATCATTTTTACTTCCAAACAGACAAAAAAATCATCAAGCACTTAAACGCAAAAAAGCACGGATAAACCGTGCTTTTTAGATTTCGATTGTTTAATCGAAAGGCGCTTTAAACTTAGTAGCTACAAGCATCGAGAAATTTTGGTTTCAGGCTATGCGAAAGTTAGAGAAGAGACGCAGTTTACATAGAGTAAATGAGCATTCTGAGCTAACTTTCAACAATGCGTGAAAGCCAAAATAGCCGATGCGACAACTAAACGATTATAGGCGTTCCCAAACAGTCGAAATACCCTGACCTAGACCAATACACATAGTAGAAACGCCGTACTTGCCGCCATTTTCTTCTAGTACGTTGATCAAAGTTGTAGAGATACGTGCACCTGAACAACCTAGTGGGTGACCCAATGCGATCGCACCACCTTTCAAGTTTACTTTCTCATCAGCAACATCTAGCAACTTAAGGTCTTTCATTACTGGCAATGATTGACCGGCAAATGCTTCGTTAAGCTCCCAGAAATCGATATCTTCAACTTTAAGACCTGCACGCTTAAGTGCTTTCTTAGTTGCTGGAACTGGGCCGTAACCCATGATCGCTGGATCACAACCTGCAACAGCCATAGATACGATACGAGCGCGTGGCTTAAGGCCAAGCTCTTCTGCTTTCTCTGCAGACATAAGCAACATTGCCGCTGCACCATCAGTCAATTGAGAAGACGTCCCTGCAGTTACAGTACCGCCTTTCGGGTTGAACGCTGGACGTAGCTTAGACAAAGACTCGACAGTTGTTTCTGGACGAATTGTTTCATCGTCTTCAACTAATACTTTAAAGCCGTTGTCGTCATGGCCTTCAACAGGAACGATTTCGTTCTTGAACTTGCCATTGATTGTCGCTTCGTGCGCTAAACGGTGTGAACGTGCACCGAACTCGTCTTGTTGCTCACGTGAAATACCGTGCATTTTAGCAAGCATTTCAGCAGTCAAACCCATCATGTTAGATGCTTTTGCAGAATACTTAGACGCTGCTGGGTTGTGGTCGAAGCCTTCAGTCATAGGTACGTGACCCATGTGCTCAACACCACCAACGATGAATACATCGCCGTTACCAGTTTGGATAGCTTGTGCTGCAGTGTGGATTGCAGTCATAGCAGACCCACACAGACGGTTAACAGTCTGTGCAGATGAGGTGTGTGGAACCTTTGTCAACAAAGAGATTTGACGAGCTACGTTAAAGCCCTGCTCTTTAGTTTGGTTAACACAACCCCAGATAACGTCCTCAACCAAGTTAGGGTTAAGACCTGGGTTACGGTCAAAGATCGCATCGATCAATACCGCAGAAAGGGTTTCAGCTCGTACGTTGCGGAAACAGCCGTTTTTAGCTCGACCCATTGGGGTACGTACCGCATCGACAACGACGACGTCTTTTGGATTAAGACTCATAGATATTCTCCGTAATCTGTCTCAGCGCTTAGCCGAAAAACTTCTTGCCAGTTTTAGCCATCTCACGCATACCTTCAGTCGGCGTGTAGAGAGCACCTAGATCAGCATACTTGTCTGCGATCTTGTTGAATTCTTCGATACCGATAGAATCGATGTAACGAAGCGCACCACCACGGAATGGAGGGAAACCGATACCGAAGATCAGACCCATGTCTGCTTCAGCCGCAGTATCAACAATACCGTCTTCCAAACAACGAACAGTCTCGATGCAAAGTGGGACCATCATACGTTCGATGATTTCTTCATCAGTAAACTCATTGCTGCTTGCAACAACTGGCTTAATCATGTCGTAAACAGATTCATCTACAACTTTCTTCTGCTTACCCTTACGATCTAGCTCGTAAGCGTAGAAGCCTTTGTCATTCTTCTGACCAAAACGACCAGCTTCAAACATCACGTCAATCGCTGTTTTGAAGTCTTTACCCATACGATCTGGGTAGCCTTCAGCCATTACTTCACCGCCGTGATTAGCTGTGTCCATACCTACAACGTCAAGCAAGTAAGCAGGACCCATTGGCCAACCGAACTTCTCCATGATCTTGTCTACACGCTGGAAGTCAGCACCGTCACGCATAAGCGCAGCGAAACCACCAAAGTAAGGGAACAAGATACGGTTTACTAGGAAGCCCGGGCAATCGTTAACAACAACAGGTGTTTTACCCATTGCTTGAGCGTATGCAACTGTTGTCGCAATCGTCTCTTCGCTTGTCTTCTCACCGCGAATTACTTCAACCAATGGCATCATGTGTACTGGGTTGAAGAAGTGCATGCCACAGAAGTTCTCTGGACGCTTCAAGTTCTTCGCAAGCAAATCAATAGAAATCGTCGAAGTATTAGATGTAAGGATCGCATCTTCAGATACTTGATCTTCTACTTCACGTAAAACGATATCTTTAACTTTTGGATTCTCAACAACGGCTTCAACAACTAGGTCAACTTCACCGAAGTCACCGTAGCTAAGTGTTGGATCGATTGCGTTAAGAACGTCAGCCATCTTGTCAGCTTTCATGCGACCTTTGTCAACACGCTTAGCAAGAAGCTTCTTCGCTTCATTCAAACCAAGATCGATACCTGCTTGTGCGATATCTTTCATGATGATTGGCGTACCTTTAAGAGCAGATTGGTAAGCGATACCGCCACCCATGATACCTGCACCAAGAACCGCTGCTTTGTTAACCTTTGAAGCTTTAGGAGCAAGCTCTTTCGCTTTAGACTTAAGCGCTTGATCGTTTAGGAAAAGACCAACCAATGATGCCGCAACAGACGTTTTAGCCATCTTAGCGAAGCCTTTTGCTTCCACTTCGATTGCTTTATCACGTGACATACCCGAGTGCTTCTGCATTGCTTTGATCGCTTCAACAGGCGCTGGGTAGTGAGGACCAGCTTGACCAGCTACGAAACCTTTAGCAGTTTCGAATACCATCATGCTTTCCATTGGGTTCAAGTTCAGCTTGCTAGTTTTCTCTGCACGACGTGCTTCGTAATCTAGTTTGCCAGCGTTAACTTGTTCAAGAAGGTTGATTGCTGCGTCCATCAATTTCTCTGGACCGACAACTGCATCTACTGCACCAAACTTAAGAGCTGCATCTGCTTTGTGCTCTTTAGTTGCTGCAATCCACTCGATTGCGTTATCCGCACCGATCAAACGTGGAAGACGAACAGTACCACCGAATCCTGGGAAGATACCTAGCTTAACTTCAGGAAGACCAACTTTCGCTTTAGTCGACATAACACGGTAGTCAGTCGCTAAACACATTTCGAAACCACCACCAAGAGCAATGCCATTAATAGCCGTTACTGTTGGGAAAGGCAGATCTTCGATCGCATTGAATACAGAGTTTGCTTTCAAGTTGTTTGCGATAAGTTCTTCTTCAGGACCTGCAAACAAGCTAGTGAATTCTGTGATATCCGCACCAACGATGAATACATCTTTAGTACTTGTAACAACTAGACCTTTAACATCTGCACCTTTAAGTGCTTCTGCTGCTGCGCCTAGTTCTTCGATAGTCAGCCGGTTAAATTTGTTTACGGATTCGCCTTCGAGGTCGAAGTTCAACTGCGCGAACCCACCGTCGATTTCTTTAACCGTGATGGCTTTACCTGCGTAAATCATCAACTGTTCTCCAAGTTTATAAGTTCGTGCCAGTGCAGAGGAAAGCTGCCTGACAATCTGTTTAACCCCAAGCAAATGGGGTGAGAAAACAAAAATTCATACGATCGTTTGAATCGTGAGGCGTGTACCTTGTAGAAAACTCAATCGTTTGTCAATGCCAAAAAGGCTTACACCGTTTTCAGGCCGTTTATGTATGAATGTTTTAGAAATTATTTAATGGAGGCAAATTAATGAAAAACAACCACTTATTACACAATTTGAAAGTTGTAAGTAAGGCATTCATAACTACACTAAATTCTTATAATGCATATATAAGTTGTATGCAGAAATAATAGTCGGAGAAAATAATGCAAATAAGACAAATCATTCATACCGCAGCGGCTATAGCATTAAGCGCAATGACGCTTAACGTGCAAGCACTCGAAAAAGATCAAGCACTCGGCGCCATGGAAAAAGTGTATGAAGCAACTATCAATAGTTATTACTCAATCAACGGTTTCTATAATTTCAGTGCAAATCAGGCCGACAAAGAACAACAGCAAGAAGTACAGTTTGCAGTAGGAAGCGTCGAAGATCTTATGATCGATATCGCTGGAGCGCTGTCAGATTCAGATTTAATCTCTCAAGTTGATGCCGCTCGTGACGCATGGCTTACCTATGAAGACTCATTGAACGAAAATATTGAAGTGGTGAATGACACAGGTTACACCGACCTTCGCTTGGTCGGTGAACTGGCAAACTACAATATATCATTCAATGATGCGCTGAATATTTTATACAAATCGATTGCCGAGCAAACAGCAAGCGACGACGTATCGAAAGAAAACGAAAGCCATAATGCTGCGAAGATGGTTGCCTTAATGATGACCAAATACTCCGCACGAAGCACATCGACAGTGAGCCAAGTATATTCGCGTGAAGATGAGTCGGACATTACTTTAGATGTCCTTGCGAAAGATTTCGACGGAACACTCAATGGATTGCTTAGCGAGCAAGGCAACCCAGAAGCAGCGAAACTTCTCGACTCTGCCAAGACTAAGTGGGAGTTTATTCAACCGTCACTCGTAAACTACAACGAGAACCGCGTTAACTTTATCGTTAACCTATATTCCAAAAAGATTATTGAAAACCTTCAGCTAGCTAGCAAGATTTAAGACTAGCTGAAACAAAAAAAGGGGGCTATTGCTTTACGCAGCGCCCCCTTTTTTTATGATTTCAAACTCAGCAAGCCGAATGTAATTGCTTAATACATTCCAGTAAGCCGTCTATATTTTCTGCGTCACCACTTTCATCCCACAACAGACCTACCCCATCAGGATAAAGCACTACCCCACTAATTTGATTTGGAATATGTTCCTGATTTGCCAACACACGAGCTTGATCACCATCCATATTTCGACGATCGAGTTCATGCAATTCAGCACTGCTATGCACCTGAACCGCCTTCATCCCTCGCCCTTCTTTTACAGGTAATTGATGTGTTTCGTAGATCACATAACCGCGATAGTCATCAAGCCATGGAAAAAACTTATCCTTGAGTTTTTCGTCAACGAGACGAACCCGCAATCCCTTCTTCATCGCCTCTTGCCGTAAAGCAGTGATACGCAATTCGCGCTTCGACGGCTTAATCCAAAGAATAGAACCCGCAACCACCAATGTGCCGAAAATCGCTACCAGCCAACCCAACATGTCTCTCCTTTACTCACCAGCCATCTCTTCAAGCTCCATCCATCGCTCAATAGTTGCTTCAAGCTTTTCTTGCAAAGACGTCAACGCTGTTGTTTGCTGCTCGACATAGGTATGTTCTTTTGAGTAAAAGTCAGGACTAGACACCTCATTTTGTAGTGCTGCAACCTCTTCCTCCAAATCTGCAATGAGATCCGGCATCTGATCAAGCTCCCTTTGCAACTTATAGCTCAGTTTCTTTTTCTTTGGCGGTTCAGCCTTTTTCTGAGCAAACTGCGCTTTAACTTCAGGTTTAAGAGCTTCAGTTTGACCTTTGTTTAACAAAGCTTGCTCATCAACCAATGCGCCACCCGTTTGTCGAACCCAGTCTTGATAGCCACCGACATATTCTCGAACCCGGCCATCACCTTCAAACACCATCGTACTGGTTACCACTTGATCAATAAAATCTCGGTCGTGGCTTGTTAGAAGAAGCGTACCGTCAAATTCACCGAGTTTCTCTTCCAGCAACTCTAAAGTCGACACATCCAAATCATTGGTCGGCTCATCCATAACAATAAGGTTTGCAGGCTGCGCAAACAGCTTGGCCAACAACAAGCGATTCGTCTCGCCTCCAGACAGCGCACGCACGGGGGTTCTCGCGCGCGCTGCAGTAAACAAGAAGTCATTTAGATATCCGATGACGTGCTTACTACCGCCACCCAACTCAACAAAATCATGCCCATCAGCCACATTCTCGATCACGGTTTTATCCGCATCTAACCCATCACGTAGCTGATCAAAATAAGCGACCTCTAACTTAGTGCCTAAATTCACTACACCAGACTGCGGTTCGAGCTGACCTAGGATGAGTTTTAGTAAAGTCGTCTTGCCCGCACCATTCGCACCTATCAGACCTATACGATCTCCACGCATAATTGTGGTCGAGAAATCTTTTACCAGCTGACGCCCATCTTCAAACGCAAAATCAACATGCTCTAACTGCGCTACTTTTTTGCCAGACTTATTTGACGCTTCAATTTTAAAACTCGCGGCGCCTTGTTTTTCGATTCGTCCTTTTCTTTCTTCGCGCATCGCTTTTAAGGCACGCACACGACCCTCGTTGCGAGTACGACGTGCTTTTATACCCTGACGAATCCAAGCTTCCTCTTCAGACAGACGCTTATCGAATAATCTATTTTGCTTTTCTTCCTCTTCTAGCAGCTTTTCTTTTTCAACCAAATACTGAGCATAACTGCCATTAAAGGCGCGAATATGACCTCTATCTAACTCGATAATTCCTGTTGCCAAAGACTTGATAAAAGCCCTATCGTGACTCACAAATAACAAAGCACCCTGAAAATCTGACAAGGTCTGTTCCAGCCAACGGATGGCGTTGATATCCAAATGGTTGGTTGGCTCATCTAGTAGCAGCAGATCAGGCTCGCTGATCAAAGCCTGCGCAAGCATCACTCGACGACGCCATCCACCTGATAAAGAAGACATCGGCGCATCAGGTTGGATATTAAACCGCTTTAAAATCTGCATAACGCGATTATCAAACGTCCACCCACCTTGAGCTTCGATACTTGCTTGCAAGCGCTCCATTCGATCCAAGTCTTCGCCACCAGCATCCACTAAAGCATGATACTCGCTCAATAAAGCTCCTAACTCAGGCAAGCCTTGCGCCACAACATCAAAAGCCTTTTGCTCATCAGCATCAGGTAAGTCTTGAGATAAAAAACCGATTTTCAGATTCTTATCAAAAATCACAGTCCCACTATCGGGCTCAGCTTGCTTCATAAGCAAACGCATTAAGGTCGATTTGCCCTCACCATTCCTACCCAACAAACATAAACGCTGGGAGCGCTCTATTGCGAAATCAACTTCATCAAGCAATGGCTTTAGGCCATACGCAAGAGAAACACCTTCAAGGCGAACAATACTCATTAAACAACCACTTAATTTCTACGTTAGCTTTTTCAAAGTGTTCGACTATTCTTTTGAGCACTTTGCAGCGGACACGTATTAGATCATAGCGCGAGAAGATACTAAATGACTGAACCAGCTTTAGACACAAACATCACTCAGCTCGAGTGGCAGCAAGTTCGATCCACCATCAATTTGCTCACCCTCGCGGTATCACAAATTGAATGCACAATGACTGATGGTGAAAAGTCTGTGGCAGAGTTGACCAAATCATTTTCTTACATAGCAGAACAAATCAGCCACTTGACCGACTCGTCTGACAAACAAGCCGCAAACAACTTTAGCTCCCAAGCCCAAGAGATCCATAAATCGATTATCAGTTCCATCGTGGCGTTTCAATTTTACGATCGATTGTCACAACGACTTGATCATGTGAAACGTGACCTAGGCTGGCTGAGCGAATTGATGTCAGACCCTAACAGCGCCAACAATCCAAGCGCATGGGAAAGACTGCAAAACGACATTAAGTCGAACTATTCTATGGAAGAAGAGCGACTCATGTTTGAACACATTATGAATGGAGCCTCAGTGAATGAGGCGCTCGAAATATATCGCCATCATTTTGAAAAGACCGATGAAGACGATAGCGATGATGAAGTCGAACTATTCTAATATTTCGACCAAGTCGCCTAACGATATAAGTCCCTCGCCACGCTGAACTAAATTCTCACCAAAGCACGCGCCAAATTGATTCAAGCGGTACTGCGCTAAAGTCTTTAAGGGCTCCTTATTATACACCCCCCGTTCGTCCAAGGTAATCATACTGCAGCGTGAACATGGCTTAGCGACATCAAACTCGATCTCCCCTATCTTGATTCGGCGCCATTCCGATTCTTGATATGATTCACTCCCACTGATCACAATATTCGGACGAAAACGATTCATTGCCACCGCATTTTCCAACCTCGAATTCAGATCGAGCAATGACTCCTCACTACACAAAAGAATTGGAAAACCATCAGCAAAACTGACTCGTGCTGATTCCGGTGAAAAATCAGGATCAACCTGTCGATAGGTGCTTGAAGGCATGAAGACTAAACGGACAGACTCATTCAAATACACGGATAATCGCTTATCAAAGTCTTTCGATGACATCGCCAAAGCATCAACACTATCCGACCACACTTCAGCCATCACTGGAACATCAAACTCAGAAAACAGTAATACTGTCTCTATGCCATCGAAATTCACTGACAGCGTGCTTTCACTTACTAAAGCAGAGACTAGTGCCATTTTGGGGTGCGTTCTTTGAGTGACATGCTTTCCTTGATCATTGATGACCATAAAACGCCTATCCATATGTGGCCCGAACGCGTCTAAGCTCATCGACTGATGCGATAAACCGCGAAACGATTTAACAGGATAAGAAAACAGACCAGAGACAGTAATCATCAAGAAACTCGCGCAAAAGCTCAAAACTATAATGCGACTTGACTAAGAAGAACAAGGCGCAAGTATAAATTGTGTAAACGGCATGACTAAACAGGGATACAGAAATATCAACAATTAAGACATTGAGCTAAGCGATGGATAAGCTTTCTTCGGGCGCGGCAAACCTTGAGGAAGTTTAGTAACAATAAACGACGATAGGTTTAACAAAGTCATAAGAAAATTTGGAGCGGGAAACGAGATTCGAACTCGCGACCCCGACCTTGGCAAGGTCGTGCTCTACCAACTGAGCTATTCCCGCTTAGGAAGGCTTTGAAAAAACTCTGTAAAATCAAGTATTAAGAGAACTTGAAAGAGTTCATTGCTTCAAAGTGGGGCGTATTATATGGATGCATTTTTCAGTATGCAAGCATTTATTTATACAAAATGCTGTTTTTTACGCCCCACCAAATCAAAGCTACTAGTTTTGAGACTCCTGTCTAGTCTTTCTTATCATCGTCTTTTGGAAGATCATCGGTATCACCAATATCAAAGTCTTCAAGATTAAATTCTTCATCATCAAACTCCGGATCACTCAAATCTAGAGCTGCCTCAATTTCCTCAGATAATGCATCATCTTGATCTTCAGCTGCGTCTTCAATCGCCTGCGCAATACTAGCCGCAACCTCAGCTTCATCCTCGAGCACCGGTTCAAACCTGAACCTGAACCTGAACCTGAACCTGAACCTGAACCTGAACCTGAACCTGAACCTGAACCTGAACCTGAACCTGAACCGGAGCCAGATGCAGATGACCTGGATTTAGATGATATTGATTTGTCTGGGGGCTTGGATGACGTTGTAGAGGAGTTGGAGAATCTTAGCGACGAGCCTGAAGAGGTGCCAGCCGAAGAGGTTCAGGTTCAGGTTCAGGTTCAGGTTCAGGTTCAGGTTCAGGTTCAGGTTCAGGCTCTGGCTCTGGCTCTGACTCTGGTTCTGGCTCAAATGACAATTCTTCTGCAGAAGTGTCGGTTAACTCGTCCATCACTTCATCAGAGATAATTTCTTCTTCCGGCTCTTGCGCTGCTTTTTTCTTACGCACGAAGTAAATCAAGGTACCGAGTAATGCGACAATCGATGCGACACCCGCTGCAATAGCCACCCAAAGCATTTCATTACTTTTTTCATCCTCCATACCATGCGTAAAATCAGCCATTTTAGTTGCTTCTTCACTCAAGTCTGGCGCAATGTTCTGCTCAGGTTCGACAGTCTCGCCTGGCTCATCAAGCCCTTCAACCGGCTCGACAGCTTCTTCTTCAACTGCGATGATTTTATTTGCTTCGCCCATTGGAATAGGGAAAGCCACTTCGAATACTTTAGGTTTTAAATTAACAGGTTCCCCAGCTTCATTGACGCCTTTCACTTTCACCGCCAACTTATAAACGCCATCACCCGCTTCGGGCATGATATTGATCGCCCAGCGCGCTTCATCTCCAATTCGTTCGACAGCTTTGATTAAGCTATTACCATCGGGAGATTTCACCTTCGCAAACACACTAGTCTCCTCCAGCAATATATCAGTCGATAAAGCGCTGACCACTAGCCTATGCATTGGCTGGTCACCCCCAACCACAGACAATTCAAAATCAAATGGAGGACGCAAGGTCACTGTTTGTTCAAACCGACGCTTAAATGTTTTTCCATCAACATCAACAGCGACAATGTAAGTACCTTCGTTTTTCAATTTAGAGATTTGATCTCTAAACACACTGTCAGAACCGAGTTTCATGGCTCGACTGCCTGATTGCCCTACTTCATCAGTAACACTTAAATCGACCTCTAAGATGGACAGAAAGTCGCTATCGGTGATTAATTCACCCTCATCGAAGAAGCTGGCATTAACATCCAATACATCGCCTGCAAATACGTTACTTGGCAATGTCGGGACATCCATCTGCAAATTGCTCACAATCGTGACACGGCTATCCGGACCAACGTCCGCATCAATCACCCACTCTCCCTCATCAGGCTGCGTGACTGTTATCAATTCGTAACCCGAGTCCTTGTACCAACGCACCTCTTCACTCGAACTATTAGCGTCAAACTCTTCCATACCAGGCGCAATTAAGCGAACCTGCTTAGAGCTAGAGTTGGTAAAGACCAAAGCAGTAAATTCTTCAATACTCGAATCTATAACAAAAGCATTCCCTTCAATTGGCACTTGCTCTTGTGGAACCGCTTTATCAAAGGCCTGCAAAAAGACACGATTAAGATCGTCAGAGGTTTCAGCTAAGGCCGACTGGCCGCCTGTTTTTACAGCCAGCTTATCCATGAGTGTTTTATCCGCATTACTAGATAACGCGACTGCATGAATTTTTGCGCCAGACTCGGCAATTCGATTAAGCACTTCGCCCAGAATACGCTCACGTTCTGCTGTATTTTTTGCAGGATCTTTGTCAATGTCGACCATACCATCGGTCAGAAGAATAAAGTGAGTATTGCTGCTATCTGCCTCCAGATCCGCTGATGCGGTCTCAAGCGCTTTTCCTATATTTGTATGCAGTGCAACAGAGTTGATTTCATTAGCTTTCGTTTTTGCCATGGCACGCCAATCAGCATCCACAGCCTGGTATTTCACGAGATTGTTGACCCACTGACCAAAGGTCCAAACACCTACCTGACTCCCCTCAGGAACCAATTCAGTTAGCAAGTTGACAGCAGGAACACGAAGATTTTTCGGATCATTTTTCTTCATACTGCCAGATATATCGATAATTAATCGAACATCCGGTTGCACGTTTGAGTCAGAAAACGCATACCCCGAAGAAAGAATTAAGAGACTGGAAAACGCCACTGCTACGTATTGACGCACTTTTCGCAGACGCAAAAAAACCATTAAAGCCACCCTAACTACTCCTCGCGGAGTCAAAAATAAAATTCAGGAAATAACTTTAGGTATAGCAGAAAATACTATAAGAACAACGCGTAAGCACAAGTAAAGGCTTAAGTATTCAGACTTTTATGAGCAGATTACAATTACTTTTGAGTAAGGTATTGAAAGCGAGGTCGACGCACTCCGTCTAACTCGACATCCTCAGAAAACATTGCATAAGGTCGCACCCATAATCCATGCTCCCCATATAAAGCTCGGTATACAACAAGCTCTTCTTCTGTTTCTGAGTGTCGAGCCAAACCAATGACTTCGTAGCGTTGGCCTTTGTAATGCTCATAAATTCCCGGACGAATCATTCACCGTACCTCATACCTAATAAGCGTCGCGCGACAGACTCTAACAGCACCATCAGCACCATAAAACCAACCGCCGCCCCCATGACCGAAAACGATTGTTGAACAATATCCAATTGATTTTGAGCCAGCGCATAGGCAGCAACTAAAAAGGCCGGCGCAAGCCATAAACCATTTGCGATGATATTCATGGGCGTTAAAAGGGTTACTGCGATAACAATTCGAGTAACACGACGCGTGCGACGCCATGTCCAATTTCGTGTCATACGCCAAACAACAATCAGCAAACCAACACTTGAGAGCAAATAAACAAGCCAGGCTACGATGTAAGAAGGTAAATCAATCAACACTATTTTTCCGTAGAGAATTCTTCAATGATGTACAGTTCAAGCTCTTCTTCCGCAACAGTATCTTCCGACACCACTCGACCAAGCGCTGACATCCCTTTTTTATGCACCGAATCAGCATCACCACTTACTAGAGGGTGCCAAGACGCCAAACCACGACCTTCTGATACCATACGATATGCACATGAACTCGGCAGCCAATCAAGCGCATCCAAGTCTTCCTGAATAAGATCCAAACATTCTGGAACATGCTTTAACCTATCTCGATAGACAGTACACCGACAAGTTTCAAGATCCAACTTTCGACACGCGACAGAGGTATAAAACACCTCGTCTGTCTCATCATCTTGAAGCTTATGTAAGCAACACTTAGCACAGCCGTCACACAAGCTTTCCCACTCGCTAGACGTCATTTGAGCGAGCGTTTTTCGCTCCCAAAAAGGCTGTGTTAAATCCGAATTAGCCATTTAAAGAGTCGCGCGGAGCCATCGCCAAATTTTCCGCAGATTCGGAGTCAACTGGCGGCATTTGCAAATAAAATTCTTTTTCCGCAATCGCCTCTAATACCGTTGACGCGTCAGCTCTCGCCAGTTCTTTTTCAGGCGTCAAAATCAAATCCAAAACTTTAGTTGGCGTACCAAAAGCTTGCATCAAAGCTTCTGGCAACTTACTCACATCCTGTGAACGATCAACATATAAATACATTTCAGCACGCTTGCTGCTTTTATAAACAGAGCAAAAACGTTTTGTCGCATTTGTATAAGAAGTCATTCAATTACTCGTCATCAATCGTAGATAAATAGAAAACTAAACAGAACTTATAGCACTGTTGCAGCCAATTCGGTAAGTGGCTGACCTATTAAGTCAGAACGCCAGCCATTAATAAGATCAGGGAGATCTGGATTTTGATCACGCCAATAGTGAATCACCCATGCCTCCATCTGTTTTCTGCCCGCAATCAAGGCTGGGTCTATATTTGCCGTCGCGGCTTGCTTTGCTACAAGCGATTTAATCTTCTTATAAAACTCTAGTTCTTTTCCTTTAATGGGTTTCGCTATTGGCATAAACCCTTCAGGAACAACTTCTTGCGCGTTAGAAATCAAAGCAATTGCATCGAGACCAAAACGCTTCACCGACTTTGGCTTCACTTTGGGCAAGGAAAACAGAGAATTTTGCGCAGTCGGACGGGTACGCGCCATCTCAATCAGACTAGCGTCTCCGAACACCCAACTTTTAGGAAGATTCTTACCAACAGCCATTTCATCGCGCCAGCACACTAGCTTTTGCAAAAGAGCTTGCTTTGGTAAAGGTAAATCCCACGCCCCTCTCAGCTTTAAATATGCGTTTTGTGGATCCGCCACTGCCGATTCAATCGACTCGACCTGACGCGCGCAATCTTCCTCTACAGCAGACTGCCAAGGGCTTTTAATAAGCCTCTCTAATAGATTCTTGTAGATAGTTTCCAAGTAATACACATCGGCAGCTGCATACTGAAGCTGTTTTGAACTTAAGGGTCTTTTCAACCAATCAGAACGTGTCTCGCCTTTATCAAGTGCGATATCAAGCTCGGCTTCCACCAGACGTTGATACCCTACCGAGGAGCCATTGCCTAAAAATGCATTCGCTATTTGCGTGTCAAACACATTAGAGATATGACAATCACAGGCATAAGAGAGCAGATCAATATCTTCGCTCATAGAGTGCAGAACGATGACCACTTCATCACTTTCAAGCACTGCAGCGAGAGGTTTCAAACTCGTCAAACTTAGAGGATCAATAAGATAGGTTAACCCCGACGCCGCAATTTGAATGAGGCCAGGTTTCGCGTAAAAAGTAGTGCTACGCTCAAATTCAGTATCAAGAATGATATAGGGCTCTTGCAACCAAGACTCAACACACTCATTGAGCTTTGTATCGCTATACACCCATGTAAAATCTATTTCTTCAAGGGCGCGCAACTGCGTTTCATCAACCATCGCCAAGCGGCTTCCTTCCAGAAAATGCGTGGCCAAGCGTACCGCCATCCACAAAACCTAATTCGCCACCAAGCGGAATCCCATGCGCTAGACGTGTCGCTAGAATACCTCTGTTTTTCAGAATTTCAGAAATATAGTGCGCTGTCGCCTCTCCCTCTACGGTTGGGTTCGTCGCAAGAATCACTTCAGAGACCTGAATTTGGTCAAGATAAGAAACGAATTGTCCGATACCAATTTCTTCTGGGCCTCGCCCATCAATTGGCGACAAACTGCCTCCTAAAACAAAATACTTTCCGGCATATTGCTGTGATTGTTCTATCGCAAGTAAATCACTTGGCGACTCAACAACACAAAGCAGGCTGTCATCTCGACGCGTATCACGACAAATTTCACAGACATCTTGCTCTGTAAAGTTCCGACACTTTTCACAGCGCTGCACTTTGTGCATCGCCTCTGACAAGGCTTTCGATAAGCGCACTCCGCCATCACGTTTGCGTTCTAATAAGTCGAGCGCCATGCGCTGTGCAGACTTCTGACCGACGCCAGGCAAAACGCGCAGTGCGTCGATCAATTCATCAATGGTTACACCAAACTTCATCGTATATTTTCCGCCTAGAAAGGCATCTTAAATCCTGGTGGCATTCCCATTCCTGAAGCTAAACCAGACATTGCTTGCTGATTCTTCTCTTCAATTTTACGCACAGCATCATTAACCGCAGCAGCCAACAAGTCTTCTAAAAACTCTTTGTCTTCGGTCATCACACCCGGGTCTAGTTCCACATTCTTAACATCATGGCGACCATTCATTGTAACTTTGACCATACCAGCGCCTGACTCGCCAACCACTTCTGCGTTAGCCATGTCTTCTTGCTGCTTCTGAAGCTGCTCCTGCATTTTTTGAGCTTGCTTCATTATGTCATTCATATTTTTTCCACCGAACATACTCTTCTCCTATTCAATGGTGCCGAGCGCTACGACGCTATCTTCGATAAGACGGCCATCAAACTCAGCGATTAACTGTTTTACGTTTTCATCGGCGTGCAATTTTTGCTTCGCCTCTATAAGTTGCTCTTCACGCATTCGTTCACGCCACATTGCTGGCGTTTCTTGTCCTGCATCGACACCATCCTTGAACTCAATCGCACCATTCCAAGCAAGCGCATCCTTCAATGCTTGCACGATTTTCTTCTTATGCGTGTCGTTTAAAATTCTAAAATGCCCAGTTTCGACAGCTAATTCCATAACCTCACCATGAATACGCTTCACCATATTCATAAGTAGGTTTTGAGTCATGCCTGTCAAACCAAGTCTAATGGCCTGACGCGGCCAGCTCATGCTATCTAAGTCTTGAGAGTCATCGAACTTAGGTGTTTTTTTTTGACTCTCGTTCGCTTGCGTATCAACAGTTGAGTTGATCTCAGATGGCATAGGCGCAGCTTCAATCATTGCTTCGACAGGCTCTTCAACCAAGCTTTGCTGATTGTCTATTGCAGGTGCAGGATGTTCATCTTGCAATGGCGGAGCTTCGTTCATATATGCAGGAACTTGCTCAACAGGCGCTGCGGCAACATCGTTTTGCGGTTCTATTTGCGACTCTGAAGTCTGCTCTGATTCCTGCTGCATTTCTGCTACTTCAGAATTCACTGTCAGAGGCTCTGGCTGTACACTCGTTTGATCACTCACATCGGCTTCACTTGAAGCAGTTTCAACCTCACCCTGAACTTCATGAGCTGGCGGCGCATGTGTCGTTGAAACCTCAGGCGCTAGTGCCTGCGTCACCGGCTTAGTAGGTGGTGCCATGCAAAATGCCATCATGCGTAACAAAGCCATTTCGAACCCTGAGCGCGCGTCCGGTGAAATCGCTAAGTCTTTTCTCGCCACTAGCGCAATTTGATAGTAAAGCTGCACATCTTCTGCACTTAAGTTTTGCGCATAAAAGGTGATACGCTCCTGATCGCCTTGGCTATTATCCGTTGCACCAGCTACTGCCTGTTCAATGGCAACTCTGTGAAACACCGAAACCAAGACCTCAAGCACTGAGGCGTAATCGGGCGCAAATTCTGCTAGCTCAGCTACAACGCCTAGCATTGCTTTTGCATCACGCGCTACAAGCATGTCGAGTAAACGATACACCTTCTTCTGGTCCACTGTACCAAGCATGGCACTCACGGCGGTTTCACCTAACTGACCTTGGGTATAGGCGATAGCCTGATCCGTCAGACTCAAGGCATCACGCATACTGCCATCAGCACCCCGAGCTATCGCCCATAATGCGGCATCTTCGGCACTGACTTGCTCTTGTGATAAAACAAACTTCAAGTGATGAACGATTCTTTCCGGCGTCATATTCTTCAGATTGAACTGAAGGCAACGTGATAGGATCGTAATCGGTAATTTTTGAGGATCGGTGGTCGCAAATAAGAATTTCACATGCTCTGGCGGTTCTTCCAGAGTTTTCAGCAAGGCATTAAAACTATGCGTCGACAGCATGTGTACTTCGTCGATCAGATAGATCTTAAAACGCCCTTCAGTTGGCGCGTACTGAACATTCTCAAGAAGCTCTCGCATGTCTTCGACTTTGGTTCGCGAAGCCGCATCGATCTCGATAAGATCAACATAACGCCCTTGCTCGATTGACGTACAAGCTCCGCACTCGCCACAAGGCTCTGAGGTAATGCCTCGTTCACAACTTAAGCAACGTGCAAGAATCCGTGCAATAGTCGTTTTACCGACACCTCTAGTGCCGGTAAACAAATAAGCGTGGTGAAGTCGCTGCGATTCTAAAGCATGGATTAAGGCCTGCAAGACGTGTTCTTGCCCAACCATTTGCTTAAAATTTTTCGGTCGCCACTTTCGAGCGAGAACCTGATAACTCATGAGATAATTAAGACGAGTGAAATTCTCTCTATCTTACACGCTCATGAGCCTTAGAAACAGAGCTTAGTCATCAAGCTTGATACACTCTAAGCGATGTCGATACGTTTTTAATGTGTCTACAGCTACACGTAGCTTTTCTGTATCGAAATCCTCATCAAATTGCTCAAAACCTGGCTGCATCGCCTCTCTTAATCTTTGCAATGCGGCTTTGCCTGAAGACGTAATTTCATAGTGTGCATGAATTTCTGGATGATGCTAATCGCTTATGATGGCCTCCGCTGCTATGAGCTCGTTCAAAAGGTGATGCGCATAAGATTGCAATAAATGCTGTTCTTGGAGCAAGGTATTCATCCGGCACTTACCCTGCTCATTCAAAAACTGAAGAATCATCCAAGCTCTGGCCTCCCAATCAGTGATCACGCCGAAGCTTTCTTTTAAACGCTCTAAGTGACGGTGCACGCCCAACACCTCTAAGGTAAGCTGCTATACCAATAAAGAATCTGACATAAATCCAAAACCTCTGTTCAAAATTGAATATGGAAGATAGTCAATATTGCGCATTCGAAAAGAAATCTTGTACAAACAAAATCGAGGCCGCCAGTTATCACGCACGTGAGTAGAGACGTTCTAAAATTTATGACAGTGACTGCAACAAAAAAGACCCATTACATTCAAAAAAACGACTCAAAAATGACTTTTTCTCCAAATACTTTAGAAGCCGCCACACCTTTGCTGGCTTTATAAAAACGACAGGAGGAAATCATGCGGATAATATTAATACTTCTCACTATATGCGTGTCATTCAATGTAAGCGCACACAACTCAAATACATACAAATCAAGCCATCACGCTGAATCAAAAACGATAAAAAAACTAGAACACAAACTTCATAAAACAGAACGAAAACTTCATCAAAAAGAATCGCGCATCGCTAAAAGACTAACAAAAGTTCAGCTTGGACCTCGGCCGTTCTTTCTGGTTGAAGATATGACTGACAGCAAATTAAAACGAAAGCTCCAAAGTTGTAAGTCGGGCCCATTTGCGCCAAGCAACTTCTCGATCGGACATCGCGGCGCCCCCATGCAATTTCCCGAACATACTAAAGAGTCTTATATCGCAGCGGCTAAAATGGGCGCTGGTATCATGGAATGTGATGTCACCTTTACAAAAGATCGCGCGCTAGTGTGTCGTCATGCGCAATGTGATCTCCACACAACAACAAACATTCTTGCAACGCCACTCGCCCAGAAGTGCTCTGTTGCGCCGGAATTCAATTCAGAAGGTGAACTTATTAATGCATCAGACATTAGATGCTGTGCTAGTGACATCACTGTTGCCGAGTTCAAATCACTTGAAGGCAAAATGGACGCGGCCAACCTAGCAGCAACAAGTATTGATGAATATATGGATGCCACAGCTAGTTGGCGAACAGACGGATACAGCGGTCGCGGTACATTGCTGACACATGCCGAAAGTATTCAACTCTTTAAAGAACTAGGCGTCGATTTCACGCCAGAACTAAAATCTCCTCAAGTGGAGATGCCATTCGAAGGCGATTACACACAGCAAGACTATGCGTCACAGTTGATTGAAGAATATCAAGCTGCAGGCATCTCACCGCGACGAGTATGGCCTCAATCATTTAATTATGATGACGTGACATACTGGATACAGCAACACCCTCACTTTGGCAAACAAGCGGTCTATCTTGATGGACGATATGACATGAACGTCAGCCTTGCTGAAATGGAGTCTTGGGTAGCTGATGGCGTCAATGTACTCGCCCCTCCGATGTGGATGTTGCTCGAGGTTAACGCGCATGGCGAAATTATCCCGTCTGACTATGCAATGAATGCCAAACAAGCAGGATTAGACCTTATCACTTGGACGATTGAGCGATCTGGACTGCTGAAAAACAATGGTGGTTGGTACTACCAAACAACGAACGGCAGCACTGGTAATCCTGACGTCATTGATACTGATGGAGACATGTATGAAGTGCTCGATGTGCTAGCGAAAGACGTTGGCATCATCGGTATTTTTTCAGACTGGCCAGCAACAACGACCTACTATGCGAACTGCATGAATTTGTAATCTCGTCTGTGTGCTGCTGGAAAACCCGCTAGCAGCACACTATCTCAAAAAATCAGAGAGCTGACTTTTCGTCTCATTAAAATGAGGATTAAAGGTCAAGCGAGCATGAAGCTTACCTGCTTCCTGATAACCGTATGCCGAGTACCATACTTGCGTTGCGTTTTGGCACAATGAAACTTCCACCCCTTGGCCGTTATTACAATGCCGATACTCGCCTTTCTCACCGTAATAAGGGTTCATAGGAGAAAACAAAGGTCCCATGTGTGATATTGAGCTAACGCGCATTTCTGGCACCTTTGCATTTAGGACATGAACTCGAGCATCATTAATATGTAGAGGCTCTCCAAACCAAATTAGCCGACTATCTTCGTAAGTAAATTTTTCATGAAAGGTATTTGCCACAGCTTGGCTATCTACCACGCTGTCCGCCTCACTAAGAATCAACATAGCAGGTCTATCGAACGTATGTCGCGCTAGTTCATCGTTCAACGACTCAACAGTTGCATAATAGGACGCAGCAGCCTGAGCCGTCAGCGAATCATACCGCGCGATATTTTCTTCAGGGTCAATGTCCACCCAATCAATAAAATAAGAGGCAAAAGAAGAGAAGCGAACCAGATTACTGGTAGGGTGAAATGCTGGCGCATAAAGCAATAAACCATTAATGCTTTCATCTTCAAAAGCAACGCTAGTCACTAGATTTGCACCAGTAGAAAAACCACCCAGCCACACTTCGTCGAATTCTTTTTTGAGCAAAGCTACATGTTGATCAATGCTCTTTTGCCAATCGCGTTCGCTTGCCCACAACAAGTCAGCCGGACGCGTTCCATGCCCTGCTAATAAAATCGCTCTTACAACAAAACCTTGCTCCGCAAGAATCGGCGCTACATCAATAAAAGAGTATGGCGAATCGCCCAAGCCGTGCACCAGCAATATCGCTCTCTTGGTGTTTGCCTCAGTAGATGGCCGTAATTCAAAAGGCATGTTTACTTCTATCTCACGCGCAGGATCGTCTGAAATAAACGCACGATTTTGAGTTAAGTATGCCTTGGTTTGCGTCAAGTAGTCTTGAAAACTTATATATTGCGTTGGTGGTCTATCAGGCGACACCGAAAAGGACGGAGACTGAGAAACTTGTATGCAACTCACAAGCACCGTGAGTAACATCATCGCAAGGCTATGCTTAAGCAACACGATGTCGAATCAGAAGAAGGAGAGAGTTAAGAGCATGAGCGCAGATAATCAAGAAAGAATCCGCGCCCTTCAGGATTTTACTTATCCAGCTTTGCTTTTTTACGCTTAGCGACGACAACACCAGTCACAGCAACAGCCGCAATCGCTAAGGCAGTAAGTAGGTGGATAGGATCGCTCAACCAATGTGCATGATCATGTCCTGGGTGCGCAAATGCCGGCGCAGTCAACAACAAACCCGAAGCGGCCGCTAGCGTATTTTTCAACATCTATTCTTTCCTTTTACTTGAAGATTATTAGCTGTGTTTTTATGTACTGCAGAGTTTACCGATAAGGAGGGCTCTAACGCAAAGGTTGTCAGCAAGCTCAACAAAAAAGAATCGAACGATTTATAAAAAGCACAGCAGGAAACTAGAATTATACTTGCCCACCACCCCCCATCAAAAGGACTCACAATGAAATCAATATTTCTTATGTTCAGCGCTCTACTATTAGCCGGAACCGCGTCGGCACAGGGGCTCACGCTTAGTTCTGACTCTGCTCAAGGTCAGCTAGCGATGAAACATGTATTTAATGGTTTTGGCTGTTCGGGAGAAAACATCTCACCTGAACTGAACTGGCAGAATGCACCTGAAGGAACAAAAAGCTTTGCAATAACCATGTACGACAAAGATGCACCCACAGATGGAGGTTGGTGGCGCTGGCTTGTGTTCAACATTCCTTCGGACACAACAGCGTTGCCAGAAAATGCAGGTAAAACCGACGCTAAATTAGCGCCAAAAGGTAGCATCCAAATCAAAACAAGCTTCGGTGCTACAGGCTATGGAGGCGCCTGCCCTCCTGAAGGCGATAGACCGCACCAATACTTATTTACCGTTTATGCACTCAACACCGAAACTTTAGACGTTGACGAGAATACCCCACCGAACCTCGTAGGATATTTAATCAATGCAGAGACTATTCAAAAGGCATCGACGGTTGCCTATTACGCGTGTTAGAAACAATTTCCACCCACAAAAAAGGGGAGTCACCTCCCCTTTTTATTCATCAACTGATCATTAGAACCAGTCAACTTCCATTTCTACGCAAGTCTGATCAAAGCCTTTCAGCAACTCGCTTAAATGATTAATTTCAGGAAGTTCCCAACGAATAAAATAACGTGCTGCTTGTAATTTCCCCGAAACAAAAGCTTCATCGCAATCCGACTCTAATGCTGCACAGGCCATGTCTAACCACAACCAACCGACGACCATTCTCCCCATCACATCAAGGTATAAGGCAGAATTAGCTAAGGTCTCATCAATTCGACCTTGCTGCAGAGCCATACCTAAAGCAGTAGTCGTTTCGATAAATGTTTTCAATGCAGTGCTGTAGTGCTCAGCCAAATCAGCTAAGCGCTCATGTTTTTTGGCTCTGGCTAAAGTCGCCTGAACTCGCTGCATGAGCAATTGCTGCCCAAGCCCTTGTTTTTGCCATAGTTTACGACCAAGCAAATCAAGTGATTGAATACCATGTGTGCCTTCATGGATAGGATTAAGCCGATTATCACGGTAGCACTGTTCAACGGGATACTCGCGAATATAGCCAGAGCCGCCCAAAACTTGGATCGCTAATTCATTCGCTTTACATCCATAAGTAGAGGGGTAGCTTTTCACAACCGGAGTCAGTAAATCTAGCAACACAAGTGCATTTTCGTCTCCACCGGCCTCATGTTCATCCACCAATTTAGACGCAAACAAACACAGCGCTAAGGAACCTTCTACATAGACTTTCTGAGCCAACAACATACGTTTCACATCAGCATGCTCAACAATATTCACTGGGGCACTTGTAGTGTCTCGATTTGAAGGTTTTCTGCCTTGTGGTCGGTCTTTAGCGAAAGCCAAAGACTCGAGATAACCGCGATAACCGATCATTGCTGCACCAAGACCTACGCCAATTCTGGCCTCATTCATCATCTTGAACATGTACGAAAGCCCTTTCCCCTCTTCACCAATCAAGAAGGCAGTACAGTCATCTTTCTCACCAAAATTCAGCACCGTTGATGTCGTGCCTCGATAGCCCATTTTGTGCAGTAAACCGGCCAACATAACATCATTGCGTTTACCCAAAGAGCCATCATCATTGAGTAGAAACTTTGGGCAAATAAATAAGCTTATCCCTTTCACGCCTTGAGGAGCTCCCTCGACGCGCGCGAGCACCAAATGAATAATATTTTCGGTGATATCTTGATCGCCACCAGAGATATACATCTTCTGACCTTTCAAGCGGTAGCTGCCATCGTCTTGAGGTGTGGCTTTTGTTGTCAGATCTCCCAGACTCGAACCAACATTCGGTTCCGTTAAAGCCATGGTTCCAGCAAATCGTCCAGAGAACATTCCATCTAGATACAAGCTTTTTTGGGTTTCGCTCCCAAACGCATGAATAAGATTCGATGCCGCACTCGTTAAGAATGGATAACCAGCCGTGCTCGGATTCGCGCCTGTAAACAAACCCATACATGCTGAATGCACCAACGCAGGCAGCTGCATTCCACCCTCATCAAATCGATGACGCGCATTAATCAATCCAGCTTCAGTAAAATGCTTCCACGCTTCTTTCACCTCAGGAATGGTCGATACGCTTTCACCATCAAAGCTTGGCTCATTTGCGTCAGCCTTCGCGTTGTGCGGTAAGAAGTAGTCTTGTGCGATTTTAAGCGACGTATCGATAACACCATCAAAGGTACTACGGTCATGGTCTTTGTAGGCATCTAACTCAGTAAGAGCCTCTGCTTGAAACACGTCATAAAGAAGGAAGTTCAAAGTATCTTGATTAATAATCATGGAAAGTCGCTACCGCTTAATCTGTTTGTTGTTGTGATCGAAGATTAACTATACGAATGTATCACGGCATAAGATGACATGCCCAGATCCCTTACTGGAATGAACTTTTTTATACCGTGAATGTCACAAGAGCCCTATCTTTTTCAGCAGCAAAGAATCGCACTGGAGGCATCATGGCACGCCATGGGAAATCATCTACTACTAAAACTCAAAAAGTAAAACGTAAAAAAATTACACCTAAGACCCTGAAAAAACTTGGAATTAGCGCTGTATTCGTAGCCTTTCTTGGCGTTTGCCTAACAGCCTATAGTCACGTGATTCAGACAACACAGGATCTTTCCGTGATCGGCAATGGCACAGCGACTGTGGTTCAAGTACATGATCCAAACTGCCCAAATTGCGCACAACTAAAGCGCAACGTAGATGCACTCCAATCCGAGTATGACGAGGACATACAATTCAAAATTGCTAACCTCGCCAACAAGAAAGGCAAAACTTTCGCTGGCAAATACCAAGCCCCTAAGACAACGCTATTGCTATTCAACAAGCACGGAAGACTAACGAATACTCTGCACGGCATTACTTCTAAAGAGGATCTTCGAGTCGCCTTTAATCAACTTACGAGACGATAAGGCCTCAGTACAACTGAATCGCATAAAAACCATTCTTGCCTTGCTGCTGATTAAAGAGTCGCGCACAATCAACGCAAAATAAATAGTAGTGCGAACAAATGGACGACACGTATTTCCTGCAAGCTGCGACCATGTACTTTTTAAGTCTGTGGAAAACCTACCTAGGCCCACTCATTGCTGCGGGCAGCGGTTTTAGTTATATCGAGATGCTTTTATTCAATCTAGGTGCTGCACTATCATCTTCGGTGAGCGTGTTGTTTTTGACTGACTTGTGGGTAAAAAAACTTCAGTCGAAACGAAAAGGATTCAACAAGCATCTAAGAAAGGTGCTTAGAATCTGGAAGAGGTACGGAAAACGAGGATCAGCGGTGCTTGCGCCAATTCTAATCGGCATACCGACCTATGCAGTGATTGCCCGACGCTTTAAGCAAAGCCGCCGTTCAATTCTGCTTGAAATCACAATCATTACGTTCGCGTGGTGCTCTGTCATCTTTGTAGCAGGACGCGAAGGATTCTTGCTGCTAGATGCGGCTATTTAGCAAAACGATCGAACCAACTAAAAAAGCCGCCAAGTATCAGAAATACATTGGCGACAAAATTAGCTAAGGGAGGTCAACTAATTAGAACTTCGCACCTTAACCACAACCAAGCTTTATCTGTATCAACTTTGTTAGTGCCAGCATCACCCGCTGAGTACATACCGTACTTAAACCCAGCAGAATAGGTTTTGTTGAACTTCTTCGCGACCAACAAATCAAGCTCGCTTCCGAAGTCATCAACTCCTGCAGTGCTCTCATCCGCAGAAAAATCATGGTAAGTCGCAGCTAACTTAAAGCCTGCTAGCTTTGTGCTGACAGATACATAGGTATCTACTAGACCTTGGTTTGGCGTTCCAAGAAATTGATCGGTCCAGCCATTGAATTTATGGCCAGTCGCAAGAGGGGTTGAGAAACCATACATTCCTTCATCAGATCCCAATTGTTCGTAGCCTAGTTTCGCGGTAATTCCTTTCACAGCGGCATCTAACTCGAGTGCCAAGTACTCTGCGTCATAGGAGGTTGTCGCTGACTCTGATTCCTGTGTTGCTAGTTCAGCGCTATAAAGTAAAGTTGTACCTTCAGAAATTTCTTTTTTGCCCGCGAAACGAACACCGTAGGTATCGATACCATTTTCTGCGTCTTGATCAACTTCTAGCAAATACGCATAGGCAGAAACCTTTCCAAGGCCAGTCTTATAGCTGACATTAAACAAGTGATCTTTCGCATCCACATCTTTGTCTTCAGCAAAAATACGGTTTCGTTTACTCAAATAAGCGTATTCTGCAGCCAGTGCATCTGTTAATGCAGATAGAACTCGAACACCATCAAAGGTTTGTCGATCCTGACGCCAGCCGACATGACCAACAAAACGATGATTATCTAAAGTAATCACCTGGCGACCCACCGTGACACTTGTCTTGCCGGCACCATATTTCAAAAATGCTTGATCCAATTCAGTGGTTTCATGGTCGGCAACAACTGATTAAACACCCGTATTTTTTCCAATGCCGTTGTTGTACTCATCCACACCTGCAACCACGCGCGAATCTTCAAATTCAACCAACCCTGAGGAGCCTGAGTATTCGGCTGTCTTATAACCCAAACGTGTTCTAAGAGTTAATGCACTTGCGTCCTTTAGCGCGTTATCTTGATCAACCGTTTCATAACGTAAACGAAGATCGCCGTAAGCTGTGCCGGATGCTAAGGCATCCGCAACCGTTTCTGCGGCTGCATAAGCCTGTGCTGACATCGAACAAGATCCCAAGGCAACCGCTGTTGCAAGAATATTTTTTGGGCTAAAAGATTTTAGTGTTTTCTTAGAACGCATATTTACTTCCTCTACGATAAAAAAATGGGGCATTAGCCTTCAGCTAACGCAATCGCAACTTCTACGGGGGCGTTGATCAACTCAGAAATTCAGGCACAAAAAAAGCATTAGGCAGAAATTAATAAGCTGAATAATGGTTTGGGCTTCTTTGCCTGCGCTTACAAGCGCTTTACGCGGCTACCTCCATGGCAGCACACGTCTGACTCTGCAAAGTTCAGACCAACTAAGAAATGAATCCATTTTTTTTTGGATTTAATAGAGAAAAACTAGAAAAGTTCACTTTTTGCTCAATCACGATGTAAGCAAAATGCGGCCTTGATGCATTTAAGTGCGCTTGTAGCTCACCCTTTTAGAACAACATGCCCAAGCGTGCATTCAAACGAAGCACGCCGCGCAATAATCGGTACAGAACCCAAAGACCTAAAATCAACAACATGGGAATACCGATCACCGCACCAATAATTGTAAACACTAAGATGAAGCCAACTACCAGACATAACAGGGCAAACCAAAAGGTGCGTATGAGCCAAGTAAAGTGGCTATCTAAATATGTACCGGCAGCTTCATCACGCCACACATAACAGATGATCAAGGCAATAATAGAGGGCCAACCGGTGAGAAAAGCTGTGACGATAAGTGCTGGAGACAGCAAACCATTAAAGGCGCTAAAGAAATGTAATAAGTAAGCGACAAAAACGAGCTTCTCTAACTTACCACTTGGTACATTCGCAACATTCGACACAGCATATACCTCCTAGACGTTTGACTCTGGCGCATCGCTTTGCGCTTTTGTCTCTCGCAACTTCTCGCGATGATTTGAACGAGCAAGCGCCTGCATATCTTCAACGGCGTCCGTCTCGTCCATGATCTCTCGTCCTAGCAAAGTTTCAATGGCATCTTCTAAAGACACAACCCCTTCGTTCTGGCCAAACTCATCTGTCACCAAAAACAAATGTGCGCGCTTCTTAATGAACGTATCGAGGAGCTTTTGAACAGGTAAGCGATCGGACACACGGCTCAACGGTTTAATAACGGAAACAATACTCTCGCTACCCTTGCCTTGGCGCTCAGCTTCATATAGATCGGCACGAATCACCTGACCAATCACATCATCAACATGCTCGTCGTAAACAGGTATACGTGTAAATTGCCTTGTTTGCGGATCATCCAAAGCTTCTTGAATGGTGGTGACCGCAGGAAGCATATGCACAACACTGCGAGGCGTTAAAATTTCTTCCGTCGCCACTTCTCGAAGATGAAGTAGATTTGATAAGTATTCATTCTCTTGCGAGACAATCGTGCCGTCTTTTTGGCCAAGTGAGGCAAGCGCTAAAATTTCATCACGCGTAATCACATTGTCTTTGTCTTTACTGAATAACTTGGTCAAGCGCGTCGACAGCCACACTAGCGGGAACACAATTTTCACTAACCAAGAGATAGTAAAAGACGCCGGCACAGCAAGTTGCCGCCAATAGGTCGCGCCCAATGTCTTAGGAATAATCTCAGAAAAATACAAAATAGCTAAGGTGAGTAACACCGCAATCAGTGTTTCCCACTCGGCACCATAAACCTGAACAGCTTGAGACCCAACCCCCGCTGCGCCCATCGTATGCGCAAAGGTATTTAAGATCAGAATACTGGAAAGAGATTCGTCTAGCTTAGTCCGAACTTCGGCAATTTTAGCGCCCAGTTTTGGCTTCTCTGATTGAATAGTTTCGCTGTAGCTAGGGGTAATCGATAAGAGAACAGCTTCTAAGATAGAGCATAAGAACGATACGCCAATCGCGATCGCAAGATAGAGTAATAATAGGGTCATGTATTTTTTCCAAGCACTCGAGGCTCTAATGTAGCAAATTGCAACACAATCAACTATGCCAATTCCACTATTCTAAGTGAATGGATGCAAATCTAATTAACACAAGGCCAAAGCGCTCAAAACAGTGTAGTGTATGTGCTATCGATTCAGCATTTCACATTGCGACGCTTCACGAGACCAAGCTATGTTTTTCATCCGTTTGTTCATATGCCTAATACTTTTATCATCGGCGTTCACGGCTCAATCAGCAGTCATCCTGCAATATCATCACGTGAGTGACAAAACGCCTCCGAGCACGAGTATCAGTCCACAGCTATTCGATCAACACTTAGAACATATAGAGCAGCAAGGCTTTTCTGTTTGGCCTCTCCCAAAACTCGTACAGCATCTTCAGCAAGGAAGCACCATCCCAGATAAAGTGGTCTCGATTACGTTTGATGATGCTTATGAGTCAGTTTATCGCTCGGCCTTTCCGGCACTAAAAAAGCGGAATATGCCATTTACGATCTTTGTCGCCACCCAAGCGATTAAAAAGAACAATCAATTGTTTATGACATGGGATCAGTTAAAAGAAGTCACGCAATTTGGCGCCACCATTGCTAATCACACCCATACCCATTTGCATCTCGTTCGTAAACAAGAAGGCGAAACAAACGAGGATTGGCGTGCTCGTTTACGTGAAGATATCTTGCGCGCAGAGAAAATCATTGATCAAAACATTCCTAATACGAGCAAACTGCTAGCTTATCCCTATGGGGAATATACACAAGAAGTGCAAAGCCTCTCACAAGAACTCGGCTATGTAAGTTTTGGACAGCAATCTGGCGCCGTGGGCAATGCTCATGATCTAACAGCATTACCGCGATTCCCGATGACCAACCGTTTCGGTGCGATGAAACAATTTAAGTTAAAACTCGCAAGTTTGCCGCTACATGCGAGTAAGGTCATTCCGAATCAAAAGATCGTTCGACAACCCAGTATAAGCAAAGGCTTAAGATTTGAATTTGATAGGAAGTATGCAGGTATTTCGTGCTTTTTTGAGGGTGATGCAGTATCCATCAAGCAAGAAGAAAACAGTATCATCGTTCAGCAAGAACTTACTCTCCCCGTTGGCCGTTCACGCATTAACTGCACAGCACCATCATCCGAAAAAGGCAGATATTACTGGTATTCGTACGCTTGGATTAGACCGAAAGCGAATGGTGAGTGGTACAAGGAATAAGCACTAGCGTGATGAGATTTTTATCACCACTGCCTAGCCACACAGCCATACAGCCATAAAGGAAACACGTTCTAGAGTAGTGATTTTAATACTCAGCACTTCTGCTCAAGAGCACTTTTACTCAGCCCCTTGCTTAGGCCCGGCTCTGCACGGTGCCAAACTATGCGGAGTGAGTTTGTTTACGCGAATCATTTGTCGAATCTCATCAATATAATGCTGACCACGTTCTGAATATCTCGACAACCCCTCGGCAAGCACACAGCCGTGAATGGGCTCGCCATTTGCGCGTGCTTGCGCACGTAAATCTCTCAGCTGAGCGTAGGTTGGATGGGAATTAATATTTCTAAAATACGCATGAACAGAGTCTGTTGGCGAGTCAAACACACGCACTTCATGAATCGCCCCATCATTGCGAGCGGAAGGAACTAAACCGCAGCCTTTGGTAAAACACCATTGACCAAAATAATTATTCCCTTGAGTCGCGAACCGAGATGTTCCCCAGGCGGATTCAATCGCTGCTTGCGCTAACACTAACGATGAGGGAATTTGATCGATCCGAGACAGCAATTGCTCTTTCTCTGGCGCAGTAATCGGAGAGCTAATCTCTAAGCGGTATTTTTTGGCAAGCTGCTCAAGCTCTGTTTGACTCTTTTCGGTTTGAATATCGCTACGTAGTTTTTCCAAACGAACATTTTCTTGTTCCACAATAGGTAAGAAGTAAGAAAAAAACGCGTCTTTCTTTTCTTTTACATTCTTATAGCTGGAGAAGTCTGGGACAGGAGAGCTTACTATGCTGGGCGCATCGAGAGTTTCATCACCCATAAAAAAGGCAAGCACTAACCAGAGAACACTGAGGGCGATAAGTCCGTAAAAGAAAGAAATTTTATCGATTAGCTGTCGCATTAAGATTCCATCTTACTAGCTGAATAATCGTAGAGTGAGGATTCACAACACTCAAAAGTCGAACCTCAATCTTAACATTACCTGTGATGATGACAGATTTATCTCGATAATCTACAGCATAATGATGAGCATTATTAATCCAGAAACTTATACAGAGCACTGCTATCGATTCAGCAAAGTCGAAATTCCTTTCTATACTTAGCGCCAATCAACAGAGAATAGGTGAATTTTCATGCTACACAAAATCCATCGTTTATCTAAAGGCTGTGTTGCCGCGGCTATTGGAATATTTTGTTTCTTGGTCGGCTATAACAATATTGTCGATTACAACACCAACTATCAGTTTGTCGAACACGTCTTATCCATGGATACAATGGAAGCTTGGTTTGCCGGCGAGGAACTTAAATCTCGCGCCATCGAGTCAAGCACCTTAAAAACACTTGGCTATTGGGCCATTATTGCTGCAGAACTGAGCGCTGGAATATTAGGCGTGGCAGCCGCTTTTCTGATGCTAAAGAATACCAACCATGGTGGTTCTCAGTTCCATACAGGACAAGCATTATTTGTGTTGAGTGCAACTATCGCAGTATTGGTATGGTATTTTGGGTTCGGTGTTGTCGGCGCTGAATGGTTTCAAATGTGGGCAAATCAATGGAATGGCCAAATGAAAGCTTACACCTTTGCGACATTCATCTTAATCGCCGCCATTTATATATTGCTTCCATCTCCAAGAGAGTGGGAAGAGACGTCCAACTAATCTCTACGAACTCTATTAACCTAATCTATGCCTACCACTGACTCATCATTTCGTTCGAAAGGCATAAAGGCATACGACCAAAAGCCTGCATTATTTGCAGGCTTTATCGTATTTATATATTTGCTCATATTGATCGTACCAGGTTTATTCAGCTCACATTCCTTTGGCAAAGGAAAAGGACTGAACGACGCATCTGAGATTATTAAGCAGCTTCCATTTGAGATTTTTCTCGTTACCAGTATTGCCCTTGTGATCAGTTTCTTCAGTCAATGGCGACACATTGGTGCTAGAAGCAGTATTAGCGAACGCAGAAAATATATATGGATAGCCATGTGCTTTCCCGGATTAGTTTTATTTGCAGCGATTTCTCAGGCCGAATCTGCTGATCTCACCGACACACTATTTAATAACTTTCCTGTTCAACAACTTGCCCTTCTCGCGCTCATGACACTTCTGATTGGTATGTTCGAAGAACTCTTGTTCAGAGGTGTGCTCCAAAGTGGCATCCATCAAACATTCGGTGAGATCAAGGCCGTTGCGCTTGCCGCGCTCGTATTTGGCTTAGCGCATTATGCAAACTGGGTGCATGGTAAACCGTTTGTAGAAACAAGCTATCAAGTGCTAAGCGCATTTTCATCAGGGCTTCTGCTTGGCGCGCTCAGACTCATGACCGCGAGTATATGGCCTCCTATTCTTGTTCATGGAAGTTGGGATTTTAGTGTCTTGCTACTAGGAAAAGTCGTTGCATTGATGCCGGAATCACACACAGGGGCATCCCTCGTCACCACGGCCTCATTGGCCATCGCGCTAATTGCTAAGCCTATTTTTGGCACATTCTTATTGATGCAATATTGGCAAGCAAACCGTCAAATCCGAAGATAGCTATCGTAATAGAGGAGCAATGAAAATACTCCGCGCTATCTAGAGTGGTACACTTTGCTGAATAAAACGTAACAGTTTCAGCATCGGTCTGCGAGTAGGATTAGCATTATGAACATCAGTGCTGACTTGTTTAGTAATGGTTTTATTTGGTTCACCAACATTCTGGCTTTTGTAGCCTTAGCGCTCGCACTTTTCTTTATTCATTGGAAAGCCATATTTCACGACACACGTGTTCAGCATGTTATTGGCTTTTGTACTGTCGCTCTTATGTTTATCTGGTCCTTAAGAGCTGGCATTTCCGATGGTCTAGGAATCCATTTCTTTTTGATTACAGTTGTGCACCTGCTAATGGGGTGGCAACTAGCAATATGGGTGGCGGCATTAGCGATCTCAGGAACCATTGTATTGGGGCTTGAGTCCCCTGAAGGCTTTGGTATCAACATGTTGGTATCAGTACTAATCCCCTTACTCACAAACTATTGTGTTTGGCTCGCACACGACCGCAGCAAGTCTACACACCCTTTCTCGTTCATCTTCTTAGTTGCTTTTCTCGGAGCGGCCGCGTCAGTGATTACAAGCGGGCTTATGATGACGCTTATTCTATGGAGTCAAAGCATCTACAGCTTTGAGCAAATAACGAATGAATTTTGGGTGTTTATTCCACTCATCGCGGCACCAGAAGCAACGATCAACGGCATGCTCATTAGTATTTTGATTTTTAACCATCCCGAGTGGGTAAGATTGTTTGACCAGAACCGCTATCTTAGTAAACACTCATAAGTTCACCCGCTCTCAACGATTTGAATAAATGACGCAAGAACGCTCGACTATTTATTTAGCTGGCCCAGATGTTTTCTTTCAAGATGATTCTGGCGAAATAAAAAAACAGCTCTGTCACGATGCTGGGTTCACTCCACTCTTCCCTCTTGATAACGAGATTAAAGGTGCCGATCCTGCCCCAGACATATTTCAAGCAAACATCGATATGATTGACCGATGCCATATTGTGATGGCAAATATCACCCCGTTTAGAGGACCCAGTTGTGACTTAGGAACAGCGTTTGAGATTGGCTATGCGCGGAAAGCAGGCAAAAAAGTATTCTGCTATAGCTCTGACAGTCGTGAGCTCAAGCAAAGAATCAGTGAGGACTTCCCACATTTCCTACAAGACGGCATGTCTATCGAGGATTTTGGATATATCGACAACTTAATGATCGGCTGTTCTGCACCCATTGATTGCATCGATGACCGAGACGACAAGGCTGCTTTGAAAGCCTTTCAATGCGCACTCGAAAGAGCGCAGTCAGAACAACAATCCGAGTATCTTAGCTAGATCAGTGGAACAGGGTACAAAGAGCGGTAAGCGATCTCACCGCTCTTACTATTATCTCGCACCACATAGACCTCTCAGTGATTAACTATATCGAGCCTGACCGCGATACAAGCCTTGGAACTTCAAGCCTTGGGCATTGTACATTGGATAGAATTTTCCACGGTACTCGACCAGTTCGCCTTGTCCTGTAGCGTTGTGAGCCATTTGAGCTTGAGCCTGACTAGCTGCTTTAGCAGGGCGAGCATCACGTCTGGCAACAGCCTTGTCTTGCTGACTATTTAAAGTAGGCACATCGCCATCAGCATATTGAAGAAGTGTCGCTAAGCTCTCGTTTAATTCTTCTGAGTCAGTCAGCTCGGCATACTCTTGTAACATCTCAATAAACTGCGGGTGAGATAGCTTTAACTTCACGCCGAGTTCGTCCTGCACGAGGTGAATACAGTTGCGTGCAGCAGTGATGGCTGAGGGGTTCAACATCCAACTACGATCGTTCATAACTACTCCTTTAATACGTAGACAATCTAGATTTTTGGCTTTACGTAGCGCACCATCAATGTGCGCAAAATACGTCTCCCGCACCACATAAAAGCAGTCAAGAAACACTTGTAAGCCGTTGATATTCCTAGCCTAGACGAAGATTTTTCACATGCAAAATTTTGTATAAAAAATCGTAGTTCAATACAAAAAAGGTCTGTATACGAAGAAATGTAAGTATGTAGAAAAGAGTAAAACGCGCCCTAATACGAGGCATGGCGCGCGACACAAAAGTCCCAATTAATAGCGAGACTCAGGGAATGCCATTTCTACACGATGATGATCGATGAATATAAATTGAATGGCATGAGTAGTGTTCGGATTATAATCTTCAGGCATTTGTAGACGAATCGGGCCTATTTCGTAATGCTGCCCGTCTTGATCCCAGCTAATCACAACATCGTTACTTTGCAGCACACGAGGATGAAAACCGTTCATACAAAGCGAATCACGTAAGATAATTCCACATGCAAACTTTCGATGAAACTTGGTCACCTCAATTTTCATATTAAAAATATCGCTACGCGTTTGATTAAACACCTCTACAGAATTAAACCGAAACCCCTGCTCTTGTTTTTTTGGTGAGTGAACACAACCACTTAAAATCAGTAATGAGAGGCTTAACGCTATGAAGCACCGCGTCATCTTGGCAATCATCCCTACCATTAGCTATCTAATTCAATAGATAAAGAACCCTGTTTAGCGGAAGCCTCTTCAATCTGTTCATCGCTAGGTACAAAGTCGATTTCTAAGTCAGCCTTGTCAGAGAAGTACTCTGGCAATTCAGCTTTAATCGCTGGCGCTAATTTCTTAAAGTCGCCAACTTGCTTCACTAAATTACCTTTACCACTCAGAAGTTGCCCTTCTGCCTTGGCATAAGATTCTTGCGCGCGATCTAGACCTTTCTTTACACCTTCAAAGCTCACCAAGAAGCCGTTTAGTTTCTTAAAAACACCGTCGGCTTTTTTCGCGAGCTCTGCAGTATGTTTATTCTGATCTTCATAGCGCCACAACTGACGCACGATATTCAAACTGGTCAATAAGGTTGTCGGTGTGGCAACTAATACATTGTTCGCGATCGCTTCTTGGAATAACTGTTCATCCGCTTTAAGCGCCTCAACAAACGCTGACTCGATGGGTACAAACATAAATACGATCTCGGGAGAGTTCATACCCGGCAACTTGTAATAGTCTTTATCCGCGAGTTCTTTGATACGATCGCGCATCGCCCCCACATGCTCATTCAAAGCAATTGCGCGTTCAGACTCATCTTCAGAATTCACATAACGCGTGTAGGCATTCAAAGACACCTTGGCATCCACAATTAAATGTTTGCCTTGAGGAAGGTAAACCACAGCGTCTGGTCTTAAACGACCTTCTTCTGTGTTGAATGACACCTCGCGTTGATAATCCTTACCGAGTTCTAGACCGGAACGCTCTAGTACGTTTTCAAGTACTAACTCACCCCAATTTCCTTGCAGTTTTTTCTGCCCACGCAACGCCGTTGACAGCTCATGCGCTTCGGTCGTAATTTTTAAATTTAGTTCTTTTAGCGTTTCTAGCTCTTGTCGCAATGCTGCGCGCTGTTCATTTTCATGTCGATGATTGTCATGAACTGTTTTCTTAAAAGCATCGATCGAATCTTTGAAAGGGTTGATTGTCGCCGAAAGACTCTGTTGATTGGCTTCTTGTAAGGCCTTCGAGTTTGTTGCCAAAATCTCAGCCGACAACTCTTTGAATTGAAGTTTAAGTGCTTCTTTTTGCTCTTCGAACCGAGCGATTTCTCTAGCAAAGCTCGCTTCTTTCTCATCAAAGCTGGCTGTTACCTTGTCTAACTTTGATTCAGTTTCGCGAAGAGACTCGCCTAAGTTTTCACAACGAACAAGCGCTTCGTTCTTCTCGCGCTTTGATTCATCAAGTTGTTTTTGTATTTGTTGCGTTTCTACCGTCGCGCGCGAAGATTGCTCACGCTGTGTTGCTAACTCTTCAGACAAGGCGTTAATTCGTTCGAGACTTGTATCAGCTTCGCTCTCATGACGCGCGATCATCGTCTTTTGATTCTCAATTTCCTGTTCAAAAAAACCTAGTGCCGCTTCTAACTTTGCTAATTCTAAGCCCATACTTTGTTCAGACTTACTTGCACGAAATCGAGCAAAGAAATATCCCAAACCACATCCAAGAAAGGCAACAATGCCCATCTTTAAAATCATGCTCAATTCCATTATTTACCTTATCACTGAATCAAATTCACGGGAGCCACTGACCACTGTCATAAAATTGGCTAAGCTGTTGTTTTATCTGAGGCATGCTCTCGGCATACCCTCGTTGCTCCAACCATTGGGCATTATAATAAGTATCGACATAACGTTCGCCCCGATCACACAGCATTGTAACGATTGAGCCACTTTTATTCTCTTTTTTCATCTGCACAGCTAACTGAAATGCCGCAAACATGTTTGTACCTGTGGAACCGCCTACTCTAATTCCAAGTAAGTCGCTCACGAATTGCATGCACGCAAAGGCCGAAGCGTCTGGCACTTTTATCATCTTATCAATAACACTTGGAACAAAAGACGGCTCCACACGAGGCCGTCCAATGCCTTCAACTGCAGATGGACAGGAACACGTGAGAGAAGAATCTCCACTCATAAAGCTGTCGTAAAACACTGAATGACTCGGATCTGCGACACATAACTGAGTCGACGCTCCGCGGTATTTGATGTAGCGTCCAATAGTCGCTGACGTACCACCAGTTCCCGCACTGACCACAATCCAACTAGGCTCAGGGTATCGCTCTCTTCGCATCTGATTGAAAATAGAGTCAGCGACATTGTTATTACCTCGCCAGTCTGTGGCGCGTTCAGCATAGGTAAACTGGTCCATATAGTGACCACCTAACTCCTTAGCTAAACGTTCTGCCTCACCGTAAATATCACCGCCCTTGACTAAGTGACATTGACCGCCATAAAACTCGATTTGCTGCTGCTTTTGTTTAGAAGTCGTTTCGGGCATTACTGCGATAAATTTCAAACCAAGTAAGCGAGCAAAATACGCTTCAGACACAGCGGTGCTTCCTGAGGACGCCTCTATTACAGCGGTATTTTCATGCACATAGCCATTACAGAGCGCATAAAGAAACAAAGAGCGTGCAAGCCGATGTTTTAATGATCCAGTAGGATGTGTTGACTCATCTTTTAGATATACCTGAATATCCTCATAGTCTTTTGGCATGGGCAGTTGAAACAGGTGCGTATCAGCAGATCTTTGCGCCTCACTGAGAACGGTTTGTATTGCGTTTTGCGTCCAACTCATAAACTTTCCTTATGCGTTACGAATCATGTTCCTAGGTCATTGATTCGGTTATTATAGCGCACTTCTTCGGTACATGAATGATCTAGATAGTGAAGCTTATGAGCGATGCATCCACACAAAAGAACCAACTCGACCAACTGATAAAGTTAGCAAGCTATGCGTCAGTTTGTGTCGCTGTAACGCTGTTATTACTAAAAATATTTGCTTGGTTCTCAACCGGCTCAGTTGGTGTTCTCGCTTCACTCGTTGACTCGCTCCTTGATCTACTCGCGTCTCTTCTGAATATGTTTGCTATACGCTATGCCATGACACCCGCTGATAATGAACATCGTTTTGGCCACGGCAAGGCAGAATCCTTAGCGGGATTAGGTCAGGCATTATTTATATCTGGATCCGCCTTATTTTTGATCGTTTTCTCGATTGAGCGATTAGTTAATCCGACAGAACTACACGCCATAGATATCGGCAGCATTGTGATTGGCGCTTCGATTGCCATCACTTTTGTTCTTGTCGCGTTTCAGCGCTACGTAGCAAACAAAACAGGGTCCTTAGCAATTAAAGCTGACTCTTTACACTATGCTTCCGACCTTTTTTCAAATGCTGGGGTTTTGGTCGGTTTGGTCTTGTATCAACAAGGTATCATCAATGCTGACCCAATCATCGCACTGATCATTGGCATTTATATTTTAAAATCTGCGTACGATATCGGCGACGAAGCCATTCATCATTTACTTGACCACGAGCTATCACAAGAAGAGCAAGATAGAATCATAGAAATCGCAAAAAAACCGCCTGAAATTATCGACGTGCATGATCTTCGAACGCGTCAGTCAGGCCGAACTAAAATCGTTCAATTGCATTTGGTGATGGACGGTTTAACCTCACTCATGCAAGCCCATGCGATTGCAGATGAAGTAGAAGACGCCCTGAAAAACGAGTTTATCGATATTGATGTATTGATCCACTTAGATCCTGACTCGGAAATTCAAGAGTAAAGACTGACACATCAAGCGATCACATGTACCTTAATGAAAGTGTGTTCTACTATTTATATATCGAGTCATCACAATAGACTGCTATGTCACTAACTCAATTTGTCTCTTCGCTATGGATGGATCTCATAGCTGTATTTTGGTTTTTTGTCTGTTTTAAAGGCTACTCAATCTATGCAAGCCACCGGGTAAAAGATACACCTTGCCTCGCAAGCGTTTTGTATTTGGCGCGCCTTGAGTGGATGAATGAACTTCTTGAACGAGATATTCGCGTTGCCGATAACACAGCCGTCGCGAACCTAGAACGCAGCGTCTCGTTTTTCGCCTCAACCACAATGCTGATTCTAGCCGGTCTTCTCACCATTCTCGGCTCTACCGATAAAGCGATTAGTTTATTAGAAGACTTACCTTTTGTGATGCCTGCTACACGCGCTGAGTGGGAACTAAAATTCCTACTTCTGATCGTCGTGTTTGTATATGCCTTCTTTAAGTTTACGTGGAGTTTGCGCCAATATGGCTTTGTTACCGTGATGATCGGTGGCGCGCCAGTTAGTTATCGTGAAGAAAACCCCAAACAACATAAAGTACTCGCAGAACGACTTGCGAAGATGGGGTCGATGGCAGCACATAATTTTAATATAGGCCTACGAACGTATTACTTTTCAATTTCAGTACTTGCTTGGTTCATTAGCCCGATTGCATTTATGGCTGCGGCAACAAGCGTGGTATTCGTGTTGTATCAACGAGAATTTAAATCTTCTACACTCAAAACCTTGATGCAAAGTAAAGCGATCGATTTTTCGCAAACACCTAAGTTTTAGACTGAAAGTCAGTATTCGAAGAAAGGCATGCCATTAAGCGAAAAGCCTAACGTAGCCCAAGAGTAATCTTCTGTATGCGTCGCAACAATCGTCACCATACGATAGCGAATGCCCAGTTCTAAGCCGAGTTGTTCGATCCCTTCCATTCGACGCCCATTGTTTTCAGCATTTAAGACATGCCAAGAAAACCCAAAGTCTACACCCCAATGAAATGAGCCATTGGTATACGCAATATTATACTTTTCGCCTTTTTTCCCTTTGCCATAACGAAACGTCGCGCCAGCTGCATTTGCACCATCTTTGTTGAAATAAGACAGACCGCCATAATGCGCAATGCCAAGAAGATTGTCTTTGTAGAGGTAGGTATAGCGAGGAGTCCACCCAGAATAATCAAAGAGGTCCCAATCCCATGCACCCGTATCAACGCGAGTCTCAGAATTAGATTCAGCATTTGCACCATTCGCAAAAAGAACCAAACAGACACCAAACAGGACAGAGCGACATAAAGATGCGAGAACAGCCATAAATTCTTTAAACTTCTTCGATAAGGTAAGTAGAGAGCCAAAATGCTACACAATGGCTCAAATCAAACCAAGTAAGAACTTTCTTATTTGTGGACAAGTTACGCACTGCACACCGATCTTCACTTCCTGAATGACTTAAATTTACGCTACCATGCCGTCCCTCAACCAAAAACGAGGGTTAGTCACGGCATGCAACGCACCATAAAAAAAATAATTAACGATCAAGGCCAAGTTGAGCTGGGCCATTTTAGCGAGCCAGTGAATGAATTAAACGGGCAAGACTTCGACTACCGAACTGTTATGGGCAAACCGGCTGGTTCACTGCGCCAACACTTTGCCTACAAGCAATTTCAGTATTTTGGTGCCATTGGCAAAGACCTCATCTTTGGTTGTGCCTTTGCAGATGTTCGATACATCGGCGCGTGCTTCGCTTACGTCTTTCGTCCTTCGGATAAAAAAATGCTGACATGGCAATTCAAGTCACCGCTTGCTGCGGGGCTGAACATGGCTTGCAGAACAGACAACGACCAAAGCACCTTTAAATCAGGAAAGAATCACGCATCTCAAGTGTATGCATTGAATGAGAACGGAGAGCGCACAAAGCACTTAGGGATTTCCTTTGGTAACGAGCTTAATATTGAAGCCTGGATGCATGAACCTAAGGACTATCAAACACAATCAGTATGCACACCTTGTGCGGTGAATGGTTGGGTTTATGCACAAAAAACCGCATCACTTCCCGTTCTAGGAACACTTAAATGTGAGCTTGGTGAGTTCGACTTGAGCGAACTGGACTGCTATGGGCACCACGATTTTTCTGCTGGCTATATGCGCCGAGACACATTCTGGAATTGGGCATGCTTTAGCTTACCACCAACAAACAGTCGTCCTGCTCTCGGTTTGAATATCAGCTGGGGAGTCAATGAGAGCGGTTTCTCTGAAAACTGCATCTGGATCGGAACATGTTGTATTGCACTCCCTCAAACACAGTTTTTCTATGATCGTGATAACAAAATGGGGCAATGGAAAATTCAATCCTCCGACGGCAACATTAATTTAAATTTTGATGCCGAGGGAAAACATAGCGAAGAGTTGAATCTATTTGTATTAGCGACTGACTTTCATCAAATCTTTGGCAAATTCAACGGAACTATAGAAATAGTTGGAGAGCCCACTATCACAATTGAGAATGTATGGGGCTTTGTTGAACACCAATTTTCTCGTTGGTGATCCCTATCATCTTGGCCGAATAAGTAAATTGGATCATCCCCATCGCGCTGTGACTACTCGAATGCCGGTGCTAGGATGGAGACACGAATAACAACAAGACATTGGGTTCTCATGAAAAGCTTTAAAAATAAGGTATGTGTTGTCACTGGTGCGGGTTCTGGCATTGGTCGCTCCCTAGCTATTCAACTTGCCGATGCGGGTGCCTTGCTCGCCATCTCAGACGTCAATCAAGCCTCCCTTGATGAGACCCTGAATCTTCTCTCTCTTCCAAATAAAGATGTCATGACCATGCTCGTGGATGTATCGAAACGAGAACAAATGGAAGCTTTTGCAGAGAAAGTCGAGGACACCTATGGTCGCGTAGATCTCGTGATCAACAACGCCGGTGTTGCCTTAATGCAAACGGTTGAAGACACAAGCTACGAAGATTTCGAATGGCTGATGGACATTAACTTTTGGGGCGTAGTCTACGGCACAAAGTCTTTTCTACCGTTATTAAAACGCTCTAGCGACGGCGCTATTGTGAATATTTCTAGCGTCTTCGGTCTTGTTGGCATTCCTACACAAGGCGCCTATAACGCCAGTAAATTTGCCGTTAAAGGATACACCGAAGCCTTACGCTTAGAACTCAAGAACACACCGATCACTCCAATTACAGTGCACCCAGGTGGCATCAAAACGAACATTGTGAACAGCGCTCGATTCTATAGAGGCACCAACGCTGGACAAGAACATAAGGACGTAAAGTCACTATTTGATCGCTTAACGTTTACGACACCAGACCAAGCGGCTAGCACCATTCTAAAAGGCGTTAAACGCAAGAAAATGAAAATCTTGATCGGTAAAGATGCGTATTTTTATGATTGGGCTGGCAGATGGTTGCCAGAGAGTTACCACAGAATCGTCGACAAGATTATGGGAGCGGAGTTCTAAACAAGCTACAAGCTTATTAATTCATGGGGTCAGAGTAAAAGTACTCTGACCCCAATATTTATCAAGAAGCCTTTCCAAACCACTTACGCACTAACACGTAAAACAGTGGTGTCAACAATAAGCCAAAGATCGTCACACCGATCATGCCCGCAAATACAGCCACACCCATTGCTTCGCGCATTTCTGCACCAGCGCCTGTTGAGAAAACTAATGGCACAACACCCATAATGAATGCAATAGAGGTCATTAGGATCGGTCGGAAACGCAACTTGCTTGCTTCGAGCGTTGCAGCGAGCAGTTCCATTCCTTGATCCTCTTTTTCCTTGGCGAACTCAACGATCAATATCGCGTTCTTCGCGGCGAGGCCGACCAGCACGATAAACCCTATTTGCGTGAAGATATTATTCGTTAAGCCCCACATAATAACGCCCGTCATCGACGACAACAGAACGGTTGGAACGATCAGAATAATCGCCATCGGCATTGACCAAGATTCGTATTGTGCGGCCAAGACCAAGAACACCAATAACACTACTAGAGGGAAGATATAGACCATGGTGTTACCAGCTAGAATCTGCTGATATTTCAAGTCCGTCCACTCGTAAGTCATGCCATTTGGTAAAGTTTGATCCAGAATCTTAACGATCGCATCTTCCGCCTGACCAGAGCTATATCCAGGTGCCGGTTGACCGTTAATATCCGCCGAAATATAGCCGTTATACTTTCCTACACGGTTCGGACCAGCGCCATGCTTGATCGTTACAAACGACGACAATGGCACCATCTGCCCGTCACGATTACGAACTTTCAGACGCTCAAGCTGCGTTTCATCAACACGGAATTCCTTATCCGCCTGAACATTCACTTGATAAGTACGACCAAATAAATTCACGTCATTGACGTACACCGAGCCCATGTAAGCTTGCAAGGTATCGAAGATATCGGAGATCGCAACCCCGTGTACCTTCGCCTTTTCACGGTCTACATCAATCTCAAGTTGCGGTACATTCACTTGGAAGAATGAGAAAGTTTGCGTCAGCTCTGGCGTTTGCCACGCTTGCCCAACCACTTTCTGCGCTTCTTGGAAGAGCTGCTCATAACCCAAATTCGCTCGGTCCTGAATTTGGATTTTAAACCCACCTGTCGTCCCTAAACCAAGTACTGGTGGCGGAGGGAAGATAGCAACAAAAGCATCACTAATCACACCAAGTTGCATATTTAAGGCGCCAGCAATCGCGTCTGCACTTAACTCAGGACTTTGCCGCTCATCAAAAGGTTTCAAGCCAACGAAAACAATCCCTTCATTTGAAGAAATCGAGAATCCATTCGGTGACAAACCTGGGAAAGCGACCGACGATTCAACGCCAGGGTGCTCTAAGGCAATCGCTGACATTTGCTTGATGACTTCTTCGGTTCTATCTAAGCTCGCCGCATCTGGTAATTGCGCAAAGGCAATCAAATACATTTTATCTTGTTGTGGAACAAAGCCTGTTGGAGTCGTCTCAAACTGATGCTTAGTCAAAACCATTAATCCTGCATATATAGCAAGAACAATGATCGACATCCGTACGATGATTTTCAGCAAAGACGTATAGCCGTTCGTCAGAGAACCGAAAAACTTGTTGAATGGTGCAAACACAAAGCGACCAAACACTGAATCGATCATACGCGACAAAATATCTTTCTTGGCATCATGCGGTTTCAGCAACGCCGCCGCTAAGGCAGGACTCAAGGTCAACGAGTTGAAGGTAGAAATAATGGTTGATATCGCTATCGTCAGCGCAAACTGCTTATAGAACTGACCTGATAAACCAGAAATAAATGCCGTTGGAATAAACACCGCACTTAACACTAAAGAAGTAGCGATGATCGGTCCGGTTACCTCTCGCATGGCCTGTTTGGTTGCCTCAATAGAACTTTTACCCAAGGCAATATTACGTTCAACGTTTTCGACAACAACGATCGCATCATCGACCACGATACCGATCGCCAATACCAAGCCAAACAGGGTTAAGGCATTTAAAGAAAAACCAAACAGGTGCATCACAGCGAATGTACCAACTAGTGATACCGGCACGGCAACCAGTGGAATAATGGAAGCACGCCATGTTTGCAAGAATAGCAATACAACGATGACCACTAGCAGCATCGCTTCGAGTAAAGTTTGAACAACCGCTTCAATAGAGCCGCGTACAAAGACTGTGGGGTCATAAACGATCTTATAATCCATACCTTCAGGGAAGGTTTCTTTGAGCGCCGCCATACTGGCACGTACGTCATTCGAGATTTGGATCGCATTCGAACCAGAGCGCTGGAAGATCGCAATTGCCGCTGCTTGCTTGTTATCTAATAGCGAACGTAAAGCGTAGGTGTTGGCACCAAGTTCAATACGCGCAACATCTTTCAAGCGGGTAATCGCGCCATTGTTACCAACGCGAAGAACGATGTCTTCAAACTCTTCAATACTTTCCAATCGTCCTTTCACTTTGATCAATAGCTGGAAAGGATTCTCTTCAACGCTTGGTTGAGCACCTATTGTACCCGCTGCTGCTTGGCGATTTTGTTCACGAATAGAGGTGATAACATCGGTCGTGGTCATACCTAATGCGGCAACTTTCTCTGGGTTCAACCAAATACGCACGGCGTAATCACCTGCCCCAAAGACCTGTGCGTTACCGACACCTTCCAAACGCGCTAACTCATCGCGTACTTTCAACTTCGCAAAGTTCGAGAGATACAACATGTCATAACGATCATCAGGCGATAGTAAATGAACAACCATCGTGAGGTCAGGAGACGACTTTGTTGTGGTAACACCTAAGCGCTGAACATCTTGCGGTAGTCGAGGAATCGCTCGCGCTACCCTATTTTGAACTTGAACCTGCGCGTCATCGACGTTAGTTCCTAGCTCAAACGTAACTGTGATAGATAAAGCCCCATCAGATGTTGCTTGCGAAGCCATGTACAGCATGCCTTCAACACCATTGATGGCTTGCTCTAAAGGCGTTGCAACGGTTTCAGCCATCGTTTCTGGATTTGCACCAGGATAGCTTGCATTGACCACGACAGTTGGTGGAACAACTTCAGGATATTCGGTAATCGGAAGTTGAAATACTGCAATCAAACCGGCAATAAAAATCAGAAGCGACAGAACGCTTGCGAAAATAGGACGAACAATAAAGAACTGCGAAAAATTCATAGCGACTCCTAAGCGTTCTTTATTGGCTAACGAGAGCAGTTTGCTCTTTCTTCAGCTCTTCCAAGAAAGCAGCGTCCACCATTTCGACATTCTCAGGCGCAACAGGCATCCCTGGGAAAACACGCTGTAATCCTGAAACAATAATTGTTTCATCTGGCGCTAAACCACTAACTGCACGCAGAGAGCCATAGCGCAGACCCGTTTGAATCGGGCGATACTGAGACATATTATTTTCATCAACCACTAGAACGTACTTAGAGTTCAAGTCAGTCGCGATAGCGGTTTCTTTAACTAGCACAGTCTCTTTTGGATCTTCCACACGCACCATCAAACGTACAAACAAACCGGCCGTAAGTACTTGTTGTTTGTCTTCGAATACTGCACGTAGGCGAATTGTACCTGTGGTGATATCAATCTTGTTGTCGACAAAATCGATATATCCTTGGAATGGGAACTCGAAAGCTGTGCCTATACCCATCAATACCACGTTATCGAGTTTGCTAGCACTCAGTGCTTTAAGCTCGAGATATGTCGACTCATCAACGTCGAAATATGCATGATAACGATCTGTCGAAACAAGCTCAGTCAACTCAGTGCGACCTTGAGTAATCCAAGTACCCTCTTTTACAAAAGCATTCGAGGCACGACCATCAATCGGTGCTTTGATTTTCGTATAGCTTAAGATGGTCGCAGCACCATCTACCGCCGCTTCTAATGCAGCCGCGTCCGAGATAGATTTTGTCAGCTCAGTTCGACGATTATCGAGTTCTTCTTGAGAAAGTGAGTTTTTCTTACGCAAGCTCACTGCGCGCTCAACATCTCTTTTTGCCAGTTCAATTTGTGCACGAGCACTTTCTAGCTCAGCCTTCAACTCGTTGTAGCGTGCGGCTTGCGTACGAGAATGCATCTCAAACAACACATCACCTTGCTTAACCACCGCGCCCTCTTCAAAAGTAACGTGTTTAATCTGACCAGACACCTGAGGCGTCATAATCACTTCTTGTTCTGCTTCTAAACGACCGGTATAGATTTTTGTCGCTGCCATGGTCAAAGCCGTTACTGATGCAACTTGAACTGACACTGCAGGAGGCATTTGCTGTGCTTGTTCAGGGGCATTCTCCTCTTTAGAGGAACAGCCAACTAATACAGCGAAAGACAAAACTAACAACGAACCTAGGCTCAAAAAACGAGACACCATTAAAACTCCAAAAAATGAGCAAATATTGATGCACAAAAAGAATGAATGATTGCGCAAAATTAAGCGCGCGATAGTACCAAACAACAGGTAAAATCTCTAAGCCTTCTACTTCAACAGACTGTTGCATGAACAATACGAACGAATCGTCTCACAACACTGAACACGAGCCCGAAACGCTTGAGATCATTTACCAAGACGAATATATGATCGCCGCGCACAAACCGGCGGGAATGCTCGTCCATAAATCTCCCATTGATAAACGCGAAACACGGTATACGATGCGTATTTTGCGCAACCAAACAGGGCACTGGGTTTACCCCGTTCATCGCCTGGATAAACCTACATCAGGATTGCTACTGTTTGCTTTCGACCCAGAAACGGCAAAGAAAATATCTGATCAATTCGAACAGCGGCATATAAAAAAGACGTACTATGCAGTAGTCCGCGGGTATACGCCGCAAGAACTAGAAATCGATCACCCATTGAAAGAAATCGCTGCCTTCAAAAGTGATCAAGCAAAAGCAGATGAGAAAGAGCCGAAAGACGCACAAACACAACTGCGCCGTGTAGAGCGGTATGAATTGCCCATATCAGACGGACGCTTCCCTACTTCACGTTACAGTTTGGTAGAGCTAAAACCTAGAACTGGACGTAAACATCAACTACGCAGACATATGAAACATATCAGTCACCCTATTTCGGGTGACGTGAAATATGGAAAAGGCAATCACAATAGACTGTTTCGCGATGAACTCAATTGTCATCGACTAATGCTCGCAGCCACGGATCTCAACTTGGTTCATCCTATAAGCAACGAGCCATTAACGTTACACTGTTCTTTTGAAAATAGCTTTCAAGCAACGCTAGATAAGCTCGAACAATACAAGGTTTAACATGACTATCCGCTCGCATAACTCGACCGACAAAGAACATATTTGGCATCCTTACAGCGCGATTGGCTCTGATCTCCCTATATTTCATGTCGATTCTGCTAAAGGCTGCAAGATCAAACTCAAAGATGGAAGAGAGCTTATTGATGGCATGTCGTCTTGGTGGAGCACCATTCATGGCTATAACCATCCAGCTATGAATGCAGCGCTAAATAGCCAGTTGGAGAAAATGAGCCATGTGATGTTTGGCGGACTGACTCATGACCCCGCTATCGAACTCACCGAAAAGCTGCTTGAGGTGCATGACGACCGCCTAAACGCGGTATTCTTTGCCGACTCCGGCTCAGTGTCAGTCGAGGTGGCGATGAAGATGGCGATTCAATATTGGGCGAGTCTAAGTAAACCCGATAAACAACGATTTCTAACTGTTCGTAATGGCTATCATGGCGATACTTTTGGCGCGATGTCGGTATGCGACCCCGTCAACGGCATGCACTCCTTGTTCGAAAAAACACTGGCCAAAAATCTTTTTGCGCCAGCGCCGAAAACGCCATTTGGCGAACCTTGTACCGATGAGGATGTCGGAGAACTAACGCAATTGTTAATTGATAACAAAAGCGAGATCGCAGCCGTAATTATTGAGCCGATCGTACAAGGCGCAGGCGGCATGCGTTTTTATTCAGCGGATTACCTAAACCGTTTACGCGCGCTCTGCGATGAATACGGCGTGCTTTTAATCTTTGATGAAATTGCAACGGGTTTCGGACGCACAGGAAAGATGTTCGCCTATCAGCACACAGACATCATTCCCGATATTATTACCATGGGTAAAGCACTGACTGGGGGCTACATGACACTAGCCGCCACGATGACAACACGCGACATTGCAAAAACGATTCAGTCAAAGTCGCCGGGCGTTTTCATGCATGGACCCACCTTCATGGCCAACCCTCTTGCTTGCAGTGCAGCCGTCGCAAGCTTAGAGCTATTATCAAGCTATGACATAGAAGCCGTCACCGAGAACATCGCTGAACAGCTAGAAATAGGACTATCTCCCTGCCGACAGTTAGACAAAGTTGCCGAAGTTCGAATTCTTGGCGCTATCGGCGTGGTCGAAATGAAAGACCCCGTGAATATGACTGTTATCCAACCAACGTTCGTAGAGCATGGCATTTGGGTTCGCCCCTTCGGGAAACTTGTTTATGTCATGCCGATATATGTCATGACAAATGAAGAACTTGCAGAGCTATGTGCAGGAATTGTAGAGGTAGTTTCTAAGCTTTAAGTCTGTTAGAAAAAAGGCGCTTCAAGCGCCTTTTTTTAAATGCATAATTTGGATAATAAGGTTACAAACCAAGAAATGCATGTCACTAGCCTTTTAGGTCTATGTCAATAAAAGTTTCAATTAAAGGACATGTACTCAAAGACTTATCGAATCACCATTTCTAATCAGTCTTATAACGATTGATTCTCCCTTAAAGGCTAGCTTAGGCTAATTAAGATCACACCCAATATACGACGTCAGTTCTTGTACAACTGTAGTTTTGCATATTCGATATTAGTTTTATCAAAAGTGCCATTAATTAGACAGTTTCTCGTACACAGGCATTGGCGCTCGATTCAACACCAACTCTTCTTCTGAACTAATAACGCCACTCTCATCTTCATCAAACTGAAGCGTTAAAGTATCTCCTTCAACTTTAGCAAATAACGGAATTGACTCGGAAAGAGTGTCCGTCAAGCCCGTATCAAGATTACCGTCAAAAGTAATCGAAGCAGTCAAAGCGTCATTTTCAGAGTTAATAGAGTAAGTGCCCCATTCCATCCCACTCACTTCATCTGGATTCTCAGGATTGTTTGGAGCTTCCTCATCAACTTCTAGATGCGCATAGGTACCGTTGTCAAAGAAAACAAAAGCGAGTAATTCATTTTCTGTAGAGGTATTAGTCCATGCACCTAAAATATCACTGTTAGCAGAACGTGTAAGATCAAGCGACTCGTCTTCATCAATAGTGCCATTGTTATTGTCATCGAACTCAAGAGTTAGTACGTCATCGTCAACTTGAGCGAAAATATTCGCAGGATCCGCCGCAGAGAAATCGAATAATCCTGTATCAGTATTGTCAAAAGTAATACCAAGCTCTAATAAACCCGTCTCATCATTGCGGGAGTAAGTTCCCCATTCCATCCCATTAGTTTCACTGGCATCGTCAATATCAACTTCCATATGCACATACGTGCCATCTTGGAAGAAAACAAAAGCAAGCAAGTCATTTTCATCATCGTCGGTTGTCCAAATACCTGCGATACTGCTGCTAGGCGTAAAGGTTTCTCCTTCTTCAATCAGCGTTTCTTCAAGGTGAGAAATCGCCTGATCTTCTGAAATAAGTGCCGTAGTCGTTGATCCAGAATTTGCTACAAGCGTTGTAACAGCAGTGCTATTAGCAAAGTCAGTTATGGATTGAGTAAAATCGACAGCAGTCGCGACATCTGAAGCTTCATCAGCAATTTCAATACCATTATCTGGGTCACCATCGGTATCCAAACTTTGAAGTAGACGAGTAATATTTACCACTGTGTCATCTGAGGTATCCTGCGTTCCTGCGATAGTTAGAGGAGTGACAACGCCTGTTGCTTCAACTGCAGGGAGTTCAAGATCACCAATAAAAAACGTAACCGTTTCACCCGATAAGTAGTTGTACTCACCGTTATCATTCGTCACGCCAGATTGCGTATCCGTGCGGTAACCGATATTCGCAACAGCACTATCTAAGAAAACGCCTGTTGACACTGAACCACCACTGCCGGCGGGAGCGGATGAACTGCCGCCGCCACACGCACTTAAGGTAAGCGCAGATACAATCGCTACACTTAGTCCTAATTTTTTCATTCTATTCTCCTTTAGATACAAACTATACTCTGTATTAAGCGTTCCGCTAAACAAACGCAGACTTTATATTCAATGATACTCACACTTGAAGGAGGTTTTAATTCTGCAGACTTTAAAGAATTGAGTACTTCAGAAACACGCTCAAACCAACAAATGTACCCGTAAATATGTCACGGACACTAAAAGTGTAGCTTAATCATAAAGACATAAAAGGAATAAGAAGTTATTTTTTTATTAAATAAATATTACAACATAAATTGCACTAAAGCTGAGCAAATTTTAGACTTAGATCACCGAAAGGGAGCGTGATTCACCTCTTCAACAAAGCATATTTTCCGTTAAAACGAGCGCAGGCTTTTCCTTCGCTATTATTTACAAGCACTTCTAATTCAAAGGCAGCTTTACCTCGCGTCTCAAAGCTATGTTTGAAGTGATCTAAGGATTCCTGACCTGGAGAGAGAACTTCTGCACGAAGCGTTTCACTAAGCGGGCGCAGGTACTCAATTTCAGCCTTCGCGACGACTAATTCACCATCCAGACCTAATTCTTGAGACTTTATTGAGGACATTCCCCATGCTGTAGCAACAGCGATGACATAGATACTTCCACCAAACGCGGTTCCCTTGTCATTGGTATTCGGATCTAGCGGCGCTTCAAAAACAAGTCTATTTCCATCATAAGAATGTACCGAAATCTCTGCAGCACGAGCCAAAGGCACATTAAGCATAAAGAAGTCTTGAAGTGCGCGTGCTGCGATATCGTGTAATGCATTCATTCGGTATAGATCTCAAAAAAGAATAGGCGCGAAAGTATACCGCAAATCAAATATAAACCTAGTTGCATCACCGCATGCATACTAACTCGAATACATTAAGCGGCGATGCAAACCGAACTACTAAAAAGCGACGCAAGAACAATGCAAGAACTACGCAACCTCAACTTTGACATTTTGTGCTTGCGCGCGAAGCTGATGCTCAAGACCTGCTGGCAGATTCAATGCTTTTGAGAGCAGTGATAAATGCCTGTATTCAGACTCGTCATCAAGCTCAATTGCCAAACAAGAAGCAAGATAAATCTCTGCCTTTTGCTCCATTGAATCGAACTGTCCAACTATCTCAACCATGGGTACAGGCTGCAGGAATAGATTCAACAACTCACTCTTCACATTCACACTCAAATCTAACCTGTTAACCGTTTCGGCTATTCTGCGCTGCTCTTCTAAATCAATCTGACCATCAGCGCGTGCCGAAGCAATCATAGCTTTCACTAAACGAAGTTCGAAATCACTATCCTGTTGAGGCTGATTAATATGCGCTACGGCTTCTCGTTCATAACTTGACTGGAAACGAGATGCTTGATGAGAGGGCGCTTCATATTCTGCATCTCGTGCGGGCTGCTTTTCATGAGCTTGACCAGTATGCTGCCAATCTTTGTAGGCTTTATATGCTAAGCCTCCTAATAATGCTGCACCGCCATATTTAGCCGCCTTGCCAGCTATCTTACGCCTTGATTTGCTAGCGACGAGGGTAGCGATCAACCCTCCCGCAGCGGCACCACCTGCTCAACCACCCGGAATATTGCTAGTAAAATTTGATAATTTATTTGAAGCTTGTTGATTATTGAGTTGTGACGATTCGTTTGCTTGTCCTGAGCCCGTGAATTATTTGAGTAATTCTGAAAAGTTCATATACGATTCCGCTTTGTCTTCCAATTTTCTGAAAAAAACTGCGGCTTACTTTGTTCTCACAAAGATGCCAACATTGAACAAATCGTATACAGATTCAGACACCGCTAATAGTCGAACTTAACGGACGAAAAACTCGAAATTAACGATGAGGAATGGCCAAAAAAAAGGAGGCACAAAGCCTCCTTTTCAACACTTAAGCTAGACTTACGCGTCAGCTTCGATGTCTTTCATAGTCAATTTAATACGACCACGGTTATCAACATCTAGTACTTTTACTTTAACCATCTGACCTTCAGAAAGTACGTCAGTCACATTCTCAATACGCTCTTCAGAGATTTGAGAGATATGAACCAAGCCGTCTTTACCTGGCAAGATATTAACGAATGCACCGAAGTCTACGATACGCTCAACCTTACCTTCGTAAGTTTGGCCAACTTCTGCTTCTGCAGTAATCGCTACGATCATATTGATTGCTGCTTGCGCTGCTTCGTTGTTTTCAGCGTAAACGCGGATTGAACCGTCGTCTTCGATATCAACAGATGCACCAGTTTGCTCTGTGATTGAACGGATAGTCGCACCACCTTTACCGATTACGTCACGGATCTTGTCTGGGTGAACAGACATGTTGTGCATCGCAGGTGCTTTATCAGAAACAGACTCACGAGGGTTCTCGATGACTTTGTTCATTTCTTCAAGGATGAACAAACGAGCATCTTGAGCTTGTTTAAGCGCAATCGTCATGATCTCTTCGTTGATACCTTCGATCTTGATATCCATTTGAAGCGCTGTGATACCTTCGTCAGTACCCGCTACTTTAAAGTCCATGTCGCCTAGGTGGTCTTCGTCACCAAGGATGTCGGTCAGAACTGCGAAACCGTCGCCTTCTTTAACAAGACCCATTGCGATGCCAGCAACTGGTGCTGCAAGTGGAACACCTGCATCCATCAATGCCAAGCTTGAACCACAAACAGAAGCCATAGAACTTGAACCGTTTGATTCAGTGATTTCTGAAACAACACGCACTGCATATGGGAACTCCTCTTCGTTTGGCATAAGCGCTTGAACACCACGCTTAGCAAGACGACCGTGACCAATCTCACGACGACCTGGTGCGCCCATACGACCACACTCACCTACTGAGTAAGGAGGGAAGTTGTAGTGCAACATGAAGTGCTCTTTAGTATCGCCTTCAAGTGTGTCAACGATTTGTGCGTCACGCGTAGTACCAAGCGTAGTCGCAACGATTGCTTGCGTTTCACCACGAGTAAACAATGCAGAACCGTGTGCATTTGGAAGTACGCCAACTTCAACAGAAATTGGACGAACTGTTTCATTGTTACGACCATCGATACGCGGCTCTTTCGCAATGATACGACCACGAACGATTTGCTTCTCTAGCTTGCTGAAGTAAGCCTTAACGTCTTCTTCGCTTGCTGCGCCTTCTTCACCTGTTGCAATCGCTGCAACTGCTTGGTTACGAAGCTCGCCCAATGCGCCGTAACGCGCCATTTTGTCACTTGTGCTGTATGCAGCAGTAATGCCTTCAGCAAACTGCGTTTTGATCGCGTCTGCTAGTACAGTGTTAACTTCTGGTGCTGACCATTCCCACTGCTCAGTACCAACTTCAGCTGCGAATTCTGATACAGCGTTGATCACTATTTGCATTTCTTGGTGAGCGAATAGAACCGCACCAAGCATCTCGTCTTCAGTAAGCTCTTTTGCTTCTGACTCAACCATCAATACTGCGTCTTTCGTACCCGCTACAACCATGTCTAGTAAAGAGTCTTTTAGCTCTTCGTTAGTTGGGTTAAGTGAGTAGCCATTTTCATCAGTGAACGCAACACGTGCTGCACCGATAGGACCAGCAAAAGGAACGCCAGAAACAGCAAGCGCTGCAGACGTACCAATCATTGCTGCAATATCAGGGTCTTGCGTTTTGTTCGCAGACATAACCTGACATACAACCTGAACTTCGTTCACGAAACCATTTGGGAAAAGTGGGCGAATTGGACGGTCGATCAAACGCGAAGTTAGTGTTTCTTTCTCGCTTGGACGATTTTCACGCTTGATATAACCACCAGGAATTTTACCAACTGAGTATTGGCGCTCTTGGTAGTGAACTGAAAGCGGGAAGAAATCTTGACCTGGCTTTGCTTCTTTTGAAGCAGTCACTGCTACCAATACAGAAGTATCGTCAACCGTTACCATCACCGCACCTGCGGCTTGACGTGCAATACGACCAGTTTCTAGCGTAACGGTAGAGTTACCGTATTGAAATTGTTTAGTTACCGGATTCACATCGGCTCCTTTACTTTTAAATATAAAAAGAACGCCTCATCGATCACTACAACTAAAGCTTTATGCTCAATACTTTAGAAAAATAACGTAAACGCAAATTTTCTAAAGCACTCAGCTATAAAACTTTACTGCAAACCTATGAAGCTACCCTATTCGTGTTTTGATTTTTAATGCACTGGTGCTCGTTTTAGACACCTACAAAATCACGTACTTACAATAGATCAATCGCATAACAATAGAATTACGATTGTCTTAAAAACGAAAATACCGGAGGGCCCTAAAGCGCTCCGGTACTACAACTAAACTTGGGAGTTGGTTCTTGTAACCATTTACCCTTGTTTGTCTCGCTGCTAATTCGAGATTAGCGACGTAGACCTAGACGACCGATCAAAGAAAGGTAACGATCTGCATCTTTGCCTTTCAAGTAATCAAGAAGCTTACGACGTTGGTTAACCATGCGAATCAAACCACGACGTGAGTGGTGATCTTGCTTGTTACCTTTGAAGTGACCTTGAAGCTTGTTGATGTTATGAGTCAACAATGCAACTTGAACTTCAGGAGAACCAGTGTCGCCTTCAGATTGTTGGTAGTCTTTAAGAATTGCTGCTTTTTCTGCTGCGCTTAATGCCATGATATTTTCCTCAATATGCTTGTTTAAAAACCACTTACCGCGCATACGTACAGTAAGTCGTACATCGTTTTTCCTTTACGACACAGGCGTAAAGTTAATCAGCCGTTTTGCTTGCAGTTCCCACTGATCGCTCTGTTCACTTAGCTCCACTACACCGGCAAATAGCCAGTCGTCACCAAGCTCACAAGTTTTTGCGATATTCGCAATCCGCCCTAGCTGTTCATCAATTGCTTGCTTCGGAATATAGACACGATGCAAACCTGATTTTTCAGCGGGCAGTATTCTAACTGTTTGCCCGTGTAATAGCGACCTTGTTTGGCGATTATTTATGCAAATATACGGTAAATTTGGTAACAAAATGTCGATAGGCTGAATAAATTCGCTCAACGCATCGAAATCACCCTCTAAATCGACCAATGTTTGCAGGCTTACAGTTTGCTCGAGCTCAAAATGACCTGCGATTGAACGGCGCAACATCGACACATGTGCACCACAACCAAGATCTAAACCAATATCTTCCACAAGAGATCGAATATAAGTCCCTTTGGAACACTCGACATACAAAGATAGCGTATCTTCTGTTCTCGCATCTAAACGTAAGTTAGAAACAGTGATAGGCCGAGGTTCTCGCTCTACCGTAACCCCCTCACGCGCCCATTTATAAAGTGGCCTTCCTTGATACTTTAGCGCAGACCACATCGTCGGAACTTGCATTGTGTCGCCTCGAAACTTATCAAGACTTTGCTCTATGTGAGCAATCGAGAAATCTGGAACCTTGCGCGTCTCAACCAACTCACCTTCGCTATCTCCGCTTTCACGAATCTCGCCTAATTGAGCAGTGGTGTAATACGCTTTGCTAGACTCTAGTAGATACTTCGCAAACTTCGTTGCCTCACCAAAACATATTGGCAAAACACCTGTTGCAAGCGGATCAAGCGCACCGGTATGGCCAGCTCTTCGTGCATCAAAAAGCCAACGCACCTTTTGCAGCGCACCATTACTTGTAATATCTAGAGGTTTATCAAGAAGAAGGACGCCATCAAGAAGGCGCCCTTTTTTGCGTCGACCCATCTTTTAGTGTTGCCTAAGAAGGGTCTTGATCAGTTTGTTCGTTCGCCGCGTCATCAGCACCGTCTTTCTTACGCGCTTGCGTAATTAGAGCGTCAAGCTTACGGCCACGCCCAACAGAGCTATCGAAGTGAAAACGCAACTGCGGAATCGTACGCAGCTTTATCATCTTACTTAACTGACTTCTAAAAAAGCCCGACGCAGAATTTAAGACCTTAAGTGTTTGCTTCACTTCGTCTGAATTCGCATCATTCTCTTCAAGGGTCAACAAAGTAACGTAAACGTTGGCGAAACCTAAGTCTCGCGCAACCTCAACGTCATTTATCGTTACCATACCGACACGAGGGTCTTTCATTTCGGTACGAATCAATGTCGCCAAATCCTTTTGAATTTGATCGGCAATTCGATCAGTACGGCTAAACTCTCGTGCCATGTATTACAACTCCTCTAATGACAAAACTTATGACAAAGTACGCGCAATAGAGACCTTATCGAAGACCTCAATCTTGTCGCCCACTTTCACGTCATAGTTCTTAACACCGATACCACATTCAGTACCCGAACGAACTTCGTTTACATCATCTTTAAAGCGACGAAGCGATTCTAGCTCGCCTTCAAAGATAACGATGTCATCACGTAGTACACGAATTTTCTTATTGCGGAAGATTGTTCCTTCAAGAACCATACAACCAGCAACCTGACCGAATTTCGGAGACTTAAAGGTGTCACGCACTTCAGCAATACCAACAATGTCTTCACGGAATTCTGGCGCCAACATACCAGAAAGCGCTTGTTTCACATGATCGATAATCTCGTAAATAACGCTGTAATAACGAAGATCTAAGGATTCTTCTTCAATAATCTTTTTCGCTTGCGCATCAGCACGAACATTAAAGCCGAAAATAACCGCGTTGGTTGCTAGCGCAAGACTTGCATCTGTACCTGTAATACCACCAACACCACTACTCACAATCTTCACCTGAACTTCTTCGTTACCGATTTCATTCAAGGCAGCACTTAATGCTTCTAGAGAACCTCGCACGTCAGTTTTGAGGACGATATTCAGCGTCTTAACTTCGTCTGCGCCCATGTTCGCGAACATGTTCTCAAGCTTCGCTGCTTGCTGACGCTGTAAACGGTCTTTACGCTGCTTCTCAGCACGGAACTCTGCAACTTCACGGGCTTTACGCTCATCAGCAACAACAACGAATTCATCACCAGCATCAGGGGTGCCGTTTAAGCCTAAGATCTCAACCGGAATAGATGGACCAGCTTCGTTTGCTTGCTTACCAGCTTCATCCATCATTGCGCGTACACGACCGTAGTAATTACCTGCAATCACAATATCGCCACGACGCAAAGTACCATTCTGAACCAGTACTGTCGCAACAGCACCACGACCTTTGTCGAGGCTTGATTCAACAACCGTACCTTTCGCAGGCGCTGATGGAACAGCTTTAAGCTCCAACATTTCTGCTTGTAGAAGAACCGCATCAAGCAATGCATCAATACCAGCACCAGTGTGCGCCGATACAGGAATGAACTGCACATCACCACCCCAGTCTTCTGGGATAACATCTTTTGCAGCGAGCTCGTTTTTAACGCGATCTGGATCTGCTTCTTCTTTATCCATTTTGTTGACTGCAACAACAATCGGCACGCCCGCTGAGCGAGCGTGCTGAACCGCTTCTTCAGTTTGAGGCATTACACCATCGTCTGCCGCAACAACAAGAATAACGATATCTGTACTTTGAGCACCGCGAGCGCGCATTGCGGTAAACGCAGCGTGTCCAGGCGTATCAAGGAATGAAATCATGCCGTGACCAGTCTCAACGTGGTATGCACCAATGTGCTGGGTAATACCACCAGACTCGCCTGCAGCAACTTTCGCACGACGAATATAATCAAGTAATGAGGTTTTACCGTGGTCAACGTGGCCCATTACACTAACAACTGGTGCACGAGGCATTTCTTCGCCATCGTAACTAATGCTATCTAGTACATCAGTTTCGACTGCATCTTCAGAAAACAACTTAACCTTGTGGCCCATTTCCTCAACAACCAAGGTTGCTGTTTCTTGGTCAATTGACTGGTTTTGCGTTGCCATCACACCAAGGCCCATTAGAGTCTTGATGACTTGAACTGCTTTGACTGACATTTTGTCAGCAAGCTCACTCACAACGATATTTTCACCAACTGACACTTCTTTTACGACAGGTGCACTTGGTTGTTGGAAGCCGTGAGATTTCTTTTTCTTTTTCGCTTTAAGTTTGCGAGGTTGAATCTCTTCTTCCAAAGCATCTTCAGACAATATTTCGCGAGATGCATTTACTGCGTGAATATCGACCTCTTCTTCACGCTGACGCGGTGCACGATGTCCAGCAGATTTGTTGTGCTTCTTAGGCTTATCATCATCAGAACCGCCTGCCGAATCATGCCCTTTCTTCTTAGGAGCACGTTTCTTGGAATTGTCGTCAGCATCACCTTTAGGAGCAGGAGCTGGCTTAGCAGAAGCTTTCGCAGACGCCTTTTCTGCTTCAGCTTTCGCAGCCACTTCATCAGCCGCTTTTTTCGCTTCGGCTTCAGCCGCAGCTTTTTCTTCTTCAACCTTTTGCGCTTCTACAGCTGCTTTGCGCGCAGCATCTTCAGCTTCTTGCTTGGCACGCAATGCGTCTTGCTCTTCTTTTTGCTTCTCAAGCTCAACATTTACATCTGGGCGCTTCACATAAGTGCGCTTTTTTCGCACTTCAACATTAACTGTTTTCGTTTTACCCTGCCCACCAGACATCTTTAATGTGGTTTGCGTTTTACGCTTAAGAGTGATTCGCTTCGGTTCTGATTCGTCATCACCGTGACTCTTCTTAAGATGTGCAAGTAGCTGCTTCTTCTCATCTGCTGAAACGACACCACCTGCATCACGCGCATCGAGCCCTGCGTCAACAATTTGTTGCAAAAGACGATCGATCGGCGCACCGATGTCTTCCGCTAACTGTTTAACTGTTACTTCTGACATTACAATAATTCTCCCGACTCGCTGTCTATTAGTCTTGGTTCTCTTCGAACCATGGCGCACGAGCGGTCATAATCAATTCACCAGCGCGCTCTTCAGTCATATCTTCAATTTCCATCAATTCATCGACGGATTGCTCAGCAAGGTCTTCCATGGTGATCACTCCACGGCTCGCTAAGGTCAATGCAAGGTGCTTATCCATACCTTCCATCGTTAACAAATCTTCTGCAGGCTCGCTACCTTCCAGCTTCTCTTCCGTTGCTAGAGCCTTGTTAAGCAATGCATCTTTTGCACGACGACGAAGCTCTTCAACAATGTCTTCGTCAAATGCTTCGATAGACAGCATCTCTTCTAAAGGAACATATGCGACTTCTTCCAAAGTCGTAAAGCCTTCACTTACAAGCTCAGACGCAAGATCTTCATCAACGTCTAGGGCCTCGATGAATAAATCGACGTACTTGCCGACTTCTTCTTCTTGCTGCTTGCCAGCTTCTTCTTCAGTCATCACATTCAGCTCCCAACCAGTAAGTTGAGACGCTAAACGGACGTTTTGGCCTGCACGACCAATCGCCATCGCTAAGTTATCTTCTGCAACAGCAACATCCATCGAATGCGTGTCTTCATCGACAACAATAGAAGCGACTTCAGCTGGAGCCATTGCATTCACGACTAACTGCGCCGGGTTATCGTCCCAAAGCACAATATCAATACGCTCATTACCTAGCTCACCCGATACAGCTTGTACACGCGCTCCGCGCATACCTACACAAGCACCAACTGGGTCGATACGCTTGTCATTTGTTTTAACTGCAATCTTTGCGCGAGAACCAGGGTCGCGCGCCGCACCACGAATTTCAATCACTTCTTCTGAGATTTCTGGCACTTCAATACGGAATAGCTCGATCAGCATTTCTGGCGCTGAACGACTTAAAATCAATTGCGGTCCACGTAGATCTTGACGAATTTCTAGAAGCAAAGAACGAACACGATCACCCATGCGGAATACTTCACGACCCACTAGATTTTCACGTGGAAGTAAGGCTTCAGCATTATTTCCGAGATCAACGATCACGTTATCACGCGTTACTTTCTTAACAGTACCTGAGACCAATTCTCCAACGCGGTCACGATAGCCATCAACGATTTTTTCGCGTTCAGCTTCACGTACTTTTTGAACAATAATTTGCTTAGCAGCTTGTGCACCGATACGACCAAAAGCAATCGACTCAACCTGCTCTGTGTGAATATCACCTGGTTGAAGCGCTGTATCAATTTCTTCAGCTTCTTCCATAGTCAGCTCAGTACCTAAAGCAGGCACTGCATCGTTGCTCACAACTAACCAGCGACGAAAAGTATCGTATTCACCCGTTTTGCGATCGATATTTACTAAAATATCGGCTTCTTCCTCGTCTTCATAACGCTTTTTAGTTGCTGTCGCCAATGCCAACTCAATAGCTTCGAAAATGACTTCTTTGTCAACGCCCTTTTCGTTTGAGACCGCCTCAACAACCAGCAGAATTTCTTTGTTCATCGCGTCGTTTGCTCCAATAATCCTAATCAATCAAATTGCGGTACGATATTCGCTTTCTCAATGCCTTCAACTGGGAACAAGTATTCTTCTTGATCCACCTGAATCACCACATCATTCCCTTCAACGCCTTTAATCAAGCCGTTGAACTTTCGTCGACCTTCAAATGGCATTCTTAACTTCAATGCAACTTGATGGCCTTTAAACCTTTCATAATGCGCAAGTTCATATAATGCGCGATCCATTCCCGGAGAAGACACCTCAAGGGTGTAATCACCTGCAATAGGGTCTTCAACGTCAAGCACGGCACTCAATTGGCGACTTACTTTTTCGCAATCCCCTAGCTCAATACCGCTCTCACGTTCTTTACCATCTTCGCCCACTTCCGAGCTCTCTGGCGTTTCAAGACTTTCTATATAAATTCGCAACATTGAGTGCTTACCTTGAGACAAGAAATCAATGCCCCAACACTCATAACCTAGCCCTTCTACGACCGGCTTAATAATGTCATTTAGTAGCTGTTTTTTAGCTGCCACTACGCCTCCAATGGGTTCGTTTTCATTGTTGCAGAAACAAAAAATGGGCATAAAGCCCATCAGTACAAAAAAGCCCCTACAATGAGGGGCTCTTTACAAAACTGCTGTAAGGAGAGCCTCAACTGGCGTATAGCCCAAACTCAGAAATTCTGAGCCGCTCCAAATACTGGCGGCATTATAGGCAGCTATACAGCAAGGGTCAACATAAAACAAAAAGCCCGTACTCGTACAAGTGCGGGCTTTTTTATTATTGGTGCCGATGGACGGATTTGAACCGTCACGAGCATAGCTCACCACCCCCTCAAGATGGCGTGTCTACCAATTCCACCACATCGGCATACTCAATTGATTAACTCAATTAAGTGAAAACTTATTGGCTACTCCAATTCAGGAGCGGCATTGTCTTCGTTTTGCGCTTCCAACTCAAGGCTTTCTTCAGAATTTTCTTGAGTTTCTAGCGTAGAAAGCGTCGTCGCTTCTTGAACGCTCAATGCAGCTTGCTCTTTAGCAATATAAGCAAGACTAATACTGGTCGCGAAAAATACAACAGCCAACCATTTTGTAGACTTTGTCAGGAAGTTACCGCTACCTTGGCTACCGAATACTGTTTGAGAAGCACCGCCACCAAAAGAGGCTCCCGCTTCTGCTCCTTTTCCTTGCTGCAATAGCACAAGAACAACAAGCGCCAACGACACCAAGATGTGAACTACGATTACCGTTGTTTCTAAAAATTCCATATTACTCGCAACCTACTACAAACTCGATTCGTCAGGCCGACTGACAAATCTCAAAAAACTCATCAACTTTAAGTGACGCTCCACCTACTAGACCGCCATCGATATCCGGTTGAGCAAACAACTCTTTCGCTGTTTTGCTGTTTACACTTCCACCGTAAAGGATAGTAAGCGAATCCGCCCACTGCTCATCTAGTTCTCGCGCCACACTGCGCAAATGAGCGTGCATTTCTTGTGCTTGATCAGGCGTGGCAGTCAACCCCGTACCTATCGCCCAAACAGGCTCATAGGCAACTACTAAGTTTTTCAACTGATCTACCGAAAACCTCTCTAGCACTGCCTTGAGCTGATTTTCAACAATCTGCTCCGCATTACCCGCTTCTCTTTCTTCAAGCGTTTCACCAACACATAGCACCGGCGTAATACCTTGCTCAACAAGTTGCGATACTTGCGCGGCGACAACTTCATCTGTCTCGCCAAATAAAGTACGCCTCTCCGAATGCCCGATCAATGAAGCCTGACAAGACAAATCACTTAACATGGAAGCAGAAACTTCACCGGTATAAGCGCCTTTATCAAACTGCGCAACATTTTGCGCGGCTACCTGAATATTCGATTCGCTAAACGCATTTGCTAGCAATGCGAGGTAAGGTGCAGAGGGAGCAATCATGACATCGCACGTCACTTCCGCAGCATCAAGCTTAGCTTTTAAGTCTTGAGCAAACTCCGCAGCAAACTCGGTGTTACCGTTCATTTTCCAATTACCAGCAACTAGTTTACGACGCATAGCATTACCTCAAGTCAAGCGGGCGCAAATACTAACCGAGTTGCTCCGTAACTACAAGCCGATTAAAACCCATACTTTTACTTAAGCGAGATTTTCAGTGACGACTGAAACAAGCTGATCCACCACATCATTAACTAACGCCGAATCTTCGCCTTCAGCCATCACACGAATCAGGGGTTCAGTACCCGAAGCTCGGAGCAATACACGTCCTCTTCCCTCAAATCGCGCCTCTTGCTGAGTAACCGCAGTGGCTACGATTTCGTTATCTAAAGGGTTACAGCGCTCAGCGACTTTTACATTCTTGAGCACCTGAGGAAGCTTTGTCATCTCTCCAGCTAAATCTGACAAACTCATCTTCCTGCGCCACATGGCGTGAAGTACTTGCAGAGCTGAGACAATACCATCGCCAGTAGTCGACTTATCGAAACAAATTAAATGCCCGGACCCTTCACCACCCAGAAGCCAACCTTTCTCTTTAAGCTGCTCCATGACATATCGATCACCCACTTTTGCACGAGTGAAAGGTATACCTGCCTCGTTAAATGCGACTTCGACACCAAAGTTCGTCATTTGAGTACCGACAACACCACCATCCATCGCGCCTTGATCAATACGATCTTTTGATATGATAAAAATGAGCTCGTCGCCATCAACAATCTGACCTTCGCCAGTCACCATCACAACACGATCGCCATCGCCATCAAAAGCAATACCTAAATCTGCGTTCAGCTCTTTTACTTTTGCCACCAACGCTTCTGGGCTAGTAGAGCCAAATCCACGATTTATATTTAATCCGTCCGGTTCAACACCAATAGCGGTCACATTCGCGCCTAGCTCTCTGAACACATAGGGAGCCACTTGATAAGTTGAGCCGTGCGCACAATCTAAGACGATATCCATACCTTCAAGGTCCATCTTGTTCGGTATTGTGCTTTTGCAATATTCAACATAACGACCAACAGCATCATCAATCCGTTTTGCTTTCCCCAACTCCGCTGGCGGAACAACTTCTAGGTCTTTGTCGAGCCATGATTCAATCTCCAGCTCTATATCATCATCAAGCTTCATGCCCTCAGAAGAGAAAAACTTAATGCCATTGTCTTGATATGGATTGTGCGACGCACTGATAACAATTCCGGCATTCGCGCGATATGTGCGCGTCAAATAAGCAACTGCTGGAGTAGGCATTGGACCAATCAAACGTACACCCACACCGGCCGCGGACAAGCCAGCCTCTAGCGCCGCTTCAAATAAATAACCTGAAATGCGCGTATCTTTTCCAATAATGACCTTATTCTTGGTACCTTGTTTTTTAAACACCTGACCACAAGCCCAGCCAAGCTTGAGCATAAACTCGGGTGTAATTGCTCCCTCACCTAATCGACCACGAATTCCATCCGTCCCAAAATACTTCCTGTCTGCCATTATTCTCTCTCTTAATTCTTGTAAGTGTTACTTAGCTAACTTCATTGCCTGCCATATTTTAAGCGCATCTGCCGTTTCAGCAACATCGTGAACCCGCAAAATCGAAGCGCCACGTTCTAATGATAGCAAGGCTGCTGCAACACTACCGATTAAACGCTGATCCACATCCTTATCGAGCACTGTACCAATCATACTTTTGCGCGAGATCCCTACCAACAAAGGCGAGCCCAAATACTGGAATTGGTCTAAATGTTTTAACAAACTCAAGTTATGCGCGAGCGTTTTACCGAAGCCAAAACCGGGATCTAGAACAATTTTCTCTTTTTGTACTCCTGACCCAATCAATGCTTCCACACGGCCTTGCAGAAACTGCGACACATCATCCACAACACTCCCGTACTCAGGTGAATCTTGCATAGATATGGGCTTGCCCTGCATATGCATTGCGCAAACATATACATCTGATTCACCAACAACCTCAAGCGCCCCCTCTCTCTGAAATGCGCGCACATCATTGATCATCCAAACACCTAAAGCCGCACCCTCCCTCATCAGCTCAGGCGAACTGGTATCTAAGGAGATCGTGACATCCGTTTCTGCTCGAAGCTTTTCAACAACCGGCAAGACACGATCCATTTCCTCTTGCAGCGACACTTCAACCGCACCAGGGCGTGTTGACTCACCACCGATATCTATAATCGAGGCACCTTGCTCAACCATCCGAAGAGCTTGCGAAATCGCGAGATCGAGGTTAGAAAACTTTCCACCATCAGAGAAAGAGTCCGGAGTCACATTGAGTATCCCCATAATTTTGGGGGTAGAAAAATCCATAACGCACCCATAAAAAAAGCGCGGACCAAGCCGCGCCTTATTATTACAATTTTAACTTAGTGACCTTCTGCAGGCCCACCAACGCTATCAGACGGCGCATCACGCTCCTGCGTTACGTCTTCCGCTTCAGAAGCTGCACTACCACCGGCATCATTAGAACCATTATCACCCCAACCTTTCGGCGGACGAGGTGTTTTGTCATTCATAATGTCATCGATTTGAGGAGTATCGATCGTCTCATACTTCATCAAAGCATCAGCCATTGCATCTAGCTTGGAGCGATTTTCTTCTAAGACTCGCTGCGCCGTCGAATAACACTGGTCAACGATTGAACGGACTTCCTCATCGATACTGGCCTGCGTCGAACCTGAAACATGAGAAGTAGACCCGCCTGCAGATTTGCCGAGAAACACCTCTTCTTGCGCTTCGTCGTACTTCAAGGGACCAAGCTTCGCTGACAAGCCCCACTTCGTTACCATGTTACGCGCAATATCTGTTGCACGCTCAATATCGTTTGACGCACCTGTCGTAACACCTTCTGGACCAAGCGTCATTTCCTCAGCAATACGACCGCCGTACAAAGAGCAAATGTTGCTGATCAAGTGCTGACGACTCATGCTATAACGGTCTTCTTCTGGCAAGAACATCGTCACACCAAGCGCTCGCCCGCGAGGAATAATACTCACCTTGTAGACTGGATCATGCTCCGGCATGAGGCGACCTACAATCGCGTGTCCCGCTTCATGATAAGCAGTATTTAGCTTTTCTTTGTCAGACATAACCATCGATTTACGCTCAGCGCCCATCATGATTTTGTCTTTAGCCAACTCAAACTCAACCATACCAACAGTACGCTTGTTCGCACGCGCCGCAAACAGAGAAGCTTCATTTACAAGGTTGGCCAAATCTGCACCAGAGAAGCCCGGAGTACCACGCGCCATAACTGCTGCATCCACGTCGTCACCTAGAGGGACTTTCTTCATGTGCACTTTAAGTATTTGTTCACGACCAAGAATGTCAGGCAAGCCAACTACAACCTGTCGGTCGAAACGACCTGGGCGTAACAGCGCTGGATCGAGAACGTCAGGACGATTCGTCGCAGCGATAACAATGACACCTTCACTACCCTCGAAGCCATCCATTTCAACAAGCAGCTGGTTTAATGTCTGCTCACGCTCGTCGTGTCCACCACCAAGGCCAGCGCCACGATGACGACCCACAGCATCGATCTCATCGATAAATATAATACAGGGGCTTTGCTTTTTAGCTTGCTCGAACATGTCTCGCACGCGGGATGCACCCACCCCCACAAACATCTCAACAAAGTCTGAACCTGAGATAGAGAAGAACGGAACCTTTGCTTCACCAGCGATCGCTTTCGCCAATAGTGTCTTACCCGTACCAGGCTGACCGACCATCAAGACACCGCGTGGAATTTTACCACCCAAGCGCTGGAATTTGCTTGGGTCACGCAAAAATTCCACAAGTTCTTTCACGTCTTCTTTGGCTTCATCAACACCCGCCACATCAGCAAATGTCGTTTTAATTTGATCTTCACTCATCAGTCGCGCTTTGCTCTTACCAAACGACATCGGCCCTTTGCCACCGCCGCCACCTTGCATCTGGCGCATGAAAAACATGAAGACGAGAATAATCACGAGAATTGGAAATGAGGCGACTAACAGCTGCGACCAGATACTTTGTTTCTCTGGTTCCTTACCGATCACCGTAACGTTATTGTTAATCAACTCATCCATTAGCTTTGGATCTTCGACCATTGGTCGAACGGTTGAATAACGACGGTTGTCTGAAGTTTCGACTTCAAAACGCAATCCATCAATTTCAACTTGGCGGACCTGCCCACTCTGAACAAGCTCAATAAACTGTGAATAGTTCATTGCTTGCGTTTTTTGCTGTGCGCTGAAGTTGTTAAACACCGTCAGCAACACGGCTGCGATCACCAACCAAAGTACCAGATTCTTGACCATATCGTTCAAGAGAAACCCCTCTCAATTACAAAGTGATGTGTGTATTACGACTTAAAATATACAAGTAGATTCTTAAATTAGCTATTTAACGATCTTATATAATTTTTAAGCTTTCCAAGCTCTAGCCCTTAAAACCAATACCTATTTGGTACACCTCACGCGAACGTGCACGCGAAGCATCAGGCTTACGGGAATAGACCTTAGTAAACATTGTGCGCATTTGCTTAAGAAGTTCATCAAAACCTTCTCCTTGAAAAACCTTCGCGACAAAATTACCGCCCGGTTTCAAGGTGTGGTTAGCCATATCCAAAGCAAGCTCCACTAAATACATTGCGGATGGAATATCCACCGCTGCGTTACCACTCATATTGGGGGCCATATCTGAAATTACAAGATCTACCTTTCCATCAATTTCTGCCAATATATTTTCAAAGACTTGATCATCGGTGAAATCACCTTGAATGAAGCTCACATCAGGCAATGGATCCATAGCCAAAATATCGCTAGCAACGACTTTACCAGAGTCTCCAATATACTCCGCGGCTACTTGAGTCCAACCACCGGGCGCTGCGCCAAGATCAATCACCGTCATACCTTTGCGAAATAATTTGTCTTTTTCATGCAATTCGATCAGTTTGTAGCTTGCACGAGATCTATATCCATCTTCTTGAGATCGTTTCACATACTGATCATCAAAGTGCTCTTTTAGCCAACGACCGCTAGACTTAGAACGCGCCATAGTAATGCTCTTCTATAATGGTGATAGTTTTAAAATATTGACTTTGGTTTCTTTCGGCCAGACTGTACACTTGCGCCGAAATATTTACAGGATTCAAACATGACAACACTTAGCGCCGCCGAGAAAAAACAACTTCGCGCCATTGCCCATAACCTAAACCCGATCATTATAGTGGGTGATAAAGGAGTCAGCGAGGGTTTACTTGAAGAGTTAGATCGCGCATTAGAACAACACGAATTGATCAAAGTAAAAGTTGCGTCAAATGATCGTGAGTTTCGCGCACAAGCTATGACTGAAATGGCGGAAAAAACAAATGCCACGCAAGTTCAAATCATCGGCAAAATCGTCGTATTGCTTCGCCGTAGCAAAAAGCCAAATCCGAAGCTATCAAACTTGATCAGAATGTAGATCAAAGCTGTAAGAATCAAAACTCGAAAACAAAAAAAGCGCTCGTTCATGAGCGCTTTTTTTGTTTGCAAGGCCTAGCGATTAAATATGCTCAACCTCGTCGATTTCATACTCGACAATACCGTCTGGCACACGAACAGAAGCAACGTCGCCTTCGTTCTTGCCAATCAAAGCACGAGCGATCGGTGAAGAAACAGAAATCTTGCCAAGCTTAATATCCGCCTCATCTTCGCCAACGATTTGATACTTCACTTCTGAGTCATCGTCGATTTTCAACAATGTTACCGTTGAGCCAAAAATTACTTTTCCTGAAGGCTCAATTGCCGCAACGTCAATCACCTGCGCATTAGAAAGCTTACCTTCAATTTCTTGAATGCGTCCTTCAATAAAGCTCTGCTGCTCACGCGCTGCATGGTATTCAGCATTTTCTTTCAAATCGCCATGCTCACGAGCATCAGCGATCGCCTCAATAACACGAGGACGTTCTACGGTTTTTAATTGAACTAATTCTTCGCGCAAGGCGGCTTCGCCTTGCACTGTCATCGGAATACGATTCATAGTTTTCCTATAATTTGCTTTATATCCTGCTAATCAGTATAGCCTTGCTTTAGTGCAAATCCTGCAAGCGACGCACTTTTTCATTTGAGCCAAAACGAATCGCACGCGCGATCGCTTCACCACCCCACAAAGTAGTACTGTAAGCAATCTTCTTCTGCAACGCAGATTGACGGATATGCGAAGAGTCTTTGATTGCTTGACGCCCTTCCGTAGTATTGACGATCAAAGAAATATCTTCATTCTTAATTACGTCAACAACGTGTGGACGACCTTCACGCACTTTATTCACAACACTAACTTCCATGCCTGCTTCCTCAATTGCCTGAGCAGTACCACGCGTTGCAACTAAGCTAAAGCCACCCTCAACAAGAAGTTTCGCAAGTTCAACAACACCTTCTTTGTCTACGTCACGAACACTCAAGAATGCCTTGCCTGATGCAGGAAGTGTTTCACCTGTCGCGATAAAACCTTTAGCAAACGCCTCATCGAAGGTTTCACCAACACCCATAACTTCGCCCGTAGACTTCATCTCAGGACCAAGGATCGGGTCAACTGCTGGGAACTTCTTAAATGGGAATACTGACTCTTTAACACTGAAGTGCTCTGGGATGATCTCAGTTGTAAAATCTAGCTCTTCTAGAGTTTTACCCGCCATTACACGAGCTGCAACTTTCGCTAATGAGGTACCAATCGCTTTTGACACGAATGGTACGGTACGTGACGCACGTGGGTTCACTTCGATCACGTAAATTTCACCATCCTGATAAGCGAGCTGCGTATTCATCAAACCGACAACGCCAAGCTCTAAAGCCATCGACTTAACCGCTTCACGCATTTCGTCTTGAACATCTGCAGACAATGTATATGGAGGTAGTGAACAAGCCGAGTCACCAGAGTGAACACCCGCCTGCTCGATGTGCTGCATAATTGCGCCAATCACGACTTGCTTACCATCTGAGATCGCATCAATATCCACTTCAATTGCAGAATTCAAGAAGTGGTCAAGCAAAACAGGGCTATCGTTAGACACTTGAACAGCATCTTTCATGTAACGCACAAGCTCGTCTTCTTTGTAGACGATTTCCATCGCTCGGCCACCAAGTACATAAGATGGACGAACAACCAATGGATAGCCAATTTCATTCGCTGCCACGATACCTTCTTCAAGGCTACGCACTGTCGCGTTATTTGGCTGCTTCAACCCTAAACGCTGAATCATTTGCTGGAAACGCTCACGATCTTCGGCACGGTCAATCGCATCAGGGCTAGTACCGATAATCGGCACACCAGCATCTTCAAGGCCACGCGCAAGCTTAAGTGGTGTTTGACCACCGTAGTGCACGATCACACCTTTCGGTTTTTCTAGTTCGATAATTTCTAGTACGTCTTCAAGCGTAATAGATTCGAAGTACAAACGGTCTGAAGTATCGTAATCCGTTGAAACTGTCTCTGGATTACAGTTGATCATGATCGTTTCATAGCCATCTTCACGCATTGCAAGCGCAGCGTGTACACAGCAGTAATCAAACTCAATACCTTGACCAATACGGTTAGGACCACCGCCAATAACAACAATTTTCTCGCGATCAGACGTTTGCGCTTCACACTCTTCTTCATAACTTGAGTACATATACGCTGTGGCAGTCGAGAACTCAGCAGCACAGGTATCAACGCGCTTGTAAACTGGACGGATACCGAAGTCTTGACGAATATTACGAACTTCTTTTTCACTCAAGTCCAACAATGATGCCAAACGGTGATCAGAGAAACCTTTGCGTTTCAATCGACGCACTGCTTCCGAAGTAAGATCAGAGCGAATCATATTTGAAACAACTTGCTCTTCTTCAATGATGTCTTCGATTTGAACCAAGAACCAAGGATCGATACCAGTTAGACCATAAATCTCATCGATGCTCATACCTGCACGGAATGCATCACCCAAATACCAGATACGCTCTGCGCTTGGCGTGCTTAATTCACCACGCAAGGTATCCATTGCATTATCCGAGGTGATATCAAGAATCGGCTCAAATCCATAAGAGCCAACTTCTAAACCACGAATAGCTTTCTGGAATGACTCTTGGAAAGTACGTCCGATCGACATCACCTCACCGACCGACTTCATCTGAGTCGTCAATGTCGCATCCGCTTGTGGGAATTTTTCAAAAGTAAAACGAGGGATCTTCGTTACAACGTAGTCGATTGCAGGTTCGAACGATGCAGGTGTTGCACCGCCAGTAATATCGTTTTGAAGTTCATCGAGCGTGTAGCCAACTGCCAACTTCGCAGCAACTTTTGCGATTGGGAAACCAGTCGCTTTAGACGCAAGTGCAGACGAGCGAGATACACGCGGATTCATCTCGATAACAACCATACGACCAGTCGTTGGACTAATACCAAACTGTACGTTCGAACCACCCGTTTCAACACCGATCTCACGAAGTACCGCAAGCGATGCGTTACGCATGATTTGGTATTCTTTATCTGTAAGTGTTTGCGCTGGCGCTACAGTAATCGAGTCACCCGTATGAACACCCATTGCATCGAAGTTTTCAATCGAACAAATGATGATGCAGTTGTCCTTCTTATCGCGGACAACTTCCATCTCGTATTCTTTCCAACCGATCAAAGACTCATCAATGAGAAGCTCATTTGTTGGCGACATATCCAAGCCGCGAGCACAGATTTCTTCAAACTCTTCGCGGTTATATGCGATACCGCCTCCGCTACCACCCATGGTAAACGAAGGACGAATAATACATGGAAAGCCTAGCTCGTCGATCAGGCCAACCGCTTCTTCCATACTGTGTGCGATACCAGAACGCGGCGTTTCAAGACCAATCGCTTTCATCGCCTTATCAAAACGATCACGATCTTCTGCTTTATCGATCGTATCAGCGTTAGCACCGATCATCTCAACACCAAACTTCTCAAGCACACCCTCGCGCTCAAGATCTAAAGCGCAGTTTAGCGCTGTTTGACCACCCATGGTTGGGAGTAATGCGTCTGGGCGCTCTTGCTCAATAATACGTGCAACCGTTTCCCAAGTAATTGGCTCAATATAAGTTGCATCCGCCATCGCCGGATCAGTCATGATAGTCGCAGGATTGGAATTAACGAGGATCACTCGATAACCTTCTTCGCGAAGTGCCTTACAGGCTTGTGCGCCTGAGTAATCAAATTCACACGCCTGACCGATGACGATCGGGCCCGCTCCAATAATAAGAATACTCTTTATGTCGGTACGCTTTGGCATCTAATTTCGTTCCACTTTTACAATTTGTCTTCGAAAGCGGCTCCCTTAGGAGCCGCTCGATAATTCATATTTTGTTTATTTTGCCGCTTTACGCATTTCAGCAATAAATTGGTCAAATAATGGCGCTACATCATGCGGCCCTGGGCTTGCTTCTGGGTGACCCTGAAAACTATAAGCCGGAGTATCTGTGCGCTTGATACCCTGCAAACTTCCATCAAACAAAGATTTATGTGTTGCTTGGATGTTACGAGGCAACGACTCTTCGTCCACCGCAAAACCATGGTTCTGACTCGTAATCATCACTTCGCCCGTCGCCAAATCTTGAACAGGGTGGTTCGCACCGTGATGACCAAACTTCATCTTGACCGTTTTTGCGCCGCTCGCTAGTGCTAACAACTGATGACCAAGACAAATACCAAACACTGGCTTTTTAGTCTCTAGAATTTCTTGAATCGAAGAAATTGCATAGTCACATGGCTCTGGGTCACCTGGACCATTAGAGAGGAAGACCCCATCAGGGTTCAAAGCAAGCACGTCACTTGCAGGAGTTTGTGCTGGAACCACAGTCAATTTACAACCGCGTTCAGCAAGCATACGCAGAATATTGCGCTTCACACCAAAGTCGTAAGCAACTACGTGGAACTCAGAATCTTTTGCTTGCGCATAACCAGAGCTCAAGTCCCATTCTGCTTCAGTCCATTCATAGACTTCTTGATGCGTCACTTCTTTTGCCAAATCCATTCCCTTAAGACCAGGGAATGCTTTTGCTTTTTCTAATGCCAGTTCTTCTGAAATATTATCACCAGCGAGGATACAACCATTCTGGGCGCCCTTCTCGCGCAAAATACGCGTCAAACGACGTGTATCGATATCCGCGATCGCAACAATATTATTTTCAGAGAGATAAACATCTAATGGCTTCTCATTACGCCATGAGCTAGCAAGCAAAGGAAGATTACGAATTACTAGACCAGCTGACCAAATTTGGTCGCTTTCTACATCTTCCTCATTAACACCAGTATTACCGATGTGAGGATAGGTCAAAGTAACAATTTGTTTTGCATATGATGGGTCAGTAAGAATTTCCTGATACCCCGTCATCGCGGTGTTAAAAACAACTTCTCCAGTAGTTTCTCCATCTGCACCGATAGAGATACCCTTGAATATGGAGCCATCTTCAAGAGCTAAAATAGCGGGTTTAGTCAACACCAGTTCCTCGCGCTTGTCCAAGCAGTGTATTTTTCGTATCGAAAGAAACCGTCTTTGGCGGGCTTGAGATGCATTTAGCGAATGCTAGTTGCAAAAAAGCGAGATGAACATTTGCTCATCTCGCTTTTTATAATTCTTTCGCGTCTTTATGTACAACGCCTTATCTCAAGCGGCGGCATTGTACATATTTCACATTTTGTTGTCTATGCGATCAAAGCATTTACTGCACAAAAATTACGCGTCTCATTACTTAAGATTTAAAACATCGCGCATTTCATACAGACCGGGCTCCTGAGAATGCAACCAAGCAGCAGCACGCACCGCACCATTTGCGAACGCCATTCGACTCGATGCCTTGTGTGTAATTTCAACACGCTCTCCATCGCCCAAAAACATCACAGTATGATCACCGACAACATCACCACCGCGAACCGTTGCAAAACCAATCGTTTCTTTATTTCGTGCGCCTGTTTGACCTTCACGTCCGTAAACAGCTACCTCACGTAGATTGCGGTCTAACCCTTCAGCTACTGATTCACCCATCGCCAAAGCCGTACCAGATGGTGCATCCACTTTATGCTTATGATGCGCCTCGTAAATTTCGACATCATAATCATCGCCTAGAATCTCTGCGGCTTTTTTCAAGAGATTAAGACACATATTCACACCCGTGCTGAAATTCGCAGCTTTACACATCGCGGCGTTCGCCTGATACGACAAAAGCAATTCTTCTTCTTCAGGAGTAAAGCCCGTTGTACCAATCACGATACCCTTGCCGTTCTCAGCACATAGTTTGACACTTTCTAGCGTGGCATCAGGAGCAGTAAAATCGATCAACACATCAAAATCATCAATCACTTCACTCAAGTGACCCACAACACTAACGCCATTTTTACCAATCCCAGACAACTCACCTGCATCGGCACCAATCACACTACTATCTGGCAAAACAATCGCTGCGCTTAATTCTGCTTCTGCTGATTGATGAACAGCCTCAATCAACATCTTACCCATGCGGCCAATCGCACCTGTTACTGCAATGCGTACCATTGCTTTACCCTCTTTTTTAAATGAAAAATTCCCGCTCAAAGGCGGGAATTATAAATAGCTTAATCACTAACCAAACTCTAACAGCAAAAGCTTGGCACACACCTACTGGATAGATATTTTTGCATCAAGCGAGGCAAAAGTGCACGGAAAAGCGGAGCTTACACGAAGTAAGTGAGCATTTGAGTACACTTTTAACAAGGCTTGAGGTGAAAATAGCATGCAGTCCTGCACTAAAGCTTCATGTCGTCAAAGAAGCTCTTCACTCCCTCAAACCAAGAATGCTTCTGAGGCGCATGTTTCTTCGACCCACTTTCAAGAGTCTCTTGAAACTCTTTCAACAGCTCTTTTTGCTTCTTAGTCAGATTTACTGGTGTTTCTACCGCGACACGACACATCAAATCTCCAACAGCTCCACCACGAACAGGCTTCACACCCTTACCGCGTAAACGGAACATCTTACCGCTTTGCGTTTCAGCAGGGATTTTCAGTTTGACGCGACCATCAAGTGTTGGCACTTCCAACTCACCACCCAACGCCGCATCCACGACACTGATTGGCACATCACAATACAAGTTTGCACCGTCACGAACAAAAATAGGATGCTCTTTAACCGAAACCTGAACATAAAGATCTCCGGCTGGGCCACCCATTGTGCCCGCTTCACCTTCTCCAGCCAAACGAATACGATCACCCGTATCAACGCCCGCTGGCACTTTCACTGAAAGCGTTTTGTTCTCTTCCTGAACACCCATTCCGTGACAAGCATTACAAGGGTCTTTGATGATAGAGCCCTTTCCACGACACGTCGGACATGTTTGCTGAACACTGAAGAAACCTTGCTGCATGCGGACTTGCCCCTGACCATGGCAAGTGCCACAGGTCTCAGGCTGCGTACCTTTTTTCGCACCAGAACCTTTACAGACATTACAAGTCACTTGAGTCGGAACACGGATCTTAACCGACTTACCGCGTACCGCATCTTCTAGATCTAGTTCGAGATTATATCGAAGGTCTGCACCGCGCGAACTTCTTTGGCCACCGCGACCACCGCCGCCACCAAAAATGTCACCGAATACATCACCAAAGATATCGCTAAAGTTTCCACCACCGAAACCACCAGCACCGCCACCAGCGTTCGGATCTACACCAGCGTGACCATATTGGTCATACGCGGCTTTCTTCTGATCGTCAGACAGAACCTCGTAGGCCTCAGTCGCTTCTTTAAACTGTACCTCTGCTTCTGCATCATCCGGATTTCGGTCTGGATGATACTTCATCGCCAAACGACGATACGCTTTTTTAATTTCTTTGGCGTCAGCAGATTTGTCGACACCTAAAACTTCGTAGAAATCTCTTTTAGACATTACTTATTACCTGTCTTATCGACATTACCCCTCAAATAAAATCTGAGAAGCCTAGATACGATAACGCGGAAGAACTAGCTCCCGCGTTATAAAGAGCGAGCATCTAAAACACTCGCTATTCAAAAAGCAAACTTACTTTTTGTCGTCTTTTACTTCTTCAAACTCAGCATCAACTACATCGTCGCCAGCATTTGATTGCGCTTTCGCTTCTGCCTCTGGACCCGCCGCTGTACCTTCTGCTTGAGCCGCTTGCTCAGCATAAAGCTTTTGAGCAAGGCCTGATGACGCTTCAGTTAACGCTTGAGTCTTCGCTTCGATCACGTCTTTGTCATCACCTTTCAGTGCTTCTTCAAGATCAGCAATCGCTGCTTCAATTGCAGTTTTCTCTTCTGCAGTTGCCTTATCGCCAGCTTCTTCCAAAGTTTTCTTGGTTGCATGAACCATTTGATCACCTTGGTTACGCGCTGTCACAAGCTCTTCGAACTTGCGATCCGCTTCAGCATTCGCTTCAGCATCGTTAACCATGTTCTCGATCTCATCATCAGAAAGACCAGAAGACGCTTTGATCACGATAGACTGCTCTTTGCCTGTCGCTTTATCTTTCGCAGACACATTCAAAATACCGTTTGCATCAATATCGAAAGTTACTTCAATTTGAGGCATGCCACGTGCTGCTGGTGGAATATCCGCCAAATCAAAACGACCAAGCGATTTGTTCTGAGCAGCTTGCTTACGCTCACCCTGAACAACGTGAATCGTTACTGCCGACTGATTATCTTCTGCTGTTGAGAACACTTGCGACTTCTTGGTAGGAATCGTTGTGTTTTTCTCAATCAATGGAGTAGCAACACCACCCATTGTTTCGATACCTAGCGTCAAAGGCGTTACGTCTAGAAGAAGAACGTCTGTCACGTCACCAGCTAGAACCGCCGCTTGAATCGCCGCACCCATTGCAACTGCTTCATCAGGGTTTACATCACGACGTGGCTCTTTACCGAAGAACTCTTGTACTTTCTCTTGAACAAGAGGCATACGTGTTTGACCACCGACCAAGATGACGTCATCAATTTCGCTTGTGCTCAAACCTGCATCATTCAATGCTGTTTTACATGGAGCAAGACTGCGAACAACCAACTCTTCTACCAACGACTCCAACTTAGAACGCGTCAACTTCACGTTTAAGTGCTTAGGACCTGTTGCATCAGCAGTGATGTATGGCAGGTTTACATCCGTTTGTTGTGCACTTGAAAGCTCAACCTTTGCTTTCTCTGCAGCTTCTTTCAAACGCTGCATTGCAAGTGGGTCACCCGTTAAATCCATACCTTGATCTTTCTTGAACTCTTCAGCCAAATAGTCGATCAATGCCATATCAAAGTCTTCACCACCAAGGAATGTGTCACCATTGGTCGCTAGTACTTCGAACTGCTTTTCACCATCAACGTCTGCGATTTCGATAATCGAAATATCGAAGGTACCACCGCCAAGGTCATACACAGCAATCGTAGAATCGCCTTGGCTCTTATCTAGGCCGTAAGCAAGTGCTGCTGCAGTCGGCTCGTTGATAATACGCTTAACATCAAGACCAGCGATTTTACCTGCATCTTTTGTTGCCTGACGCTGAGAGTCATTGAAGTATGCTGGAACAGTGATAACTGCTTCAGTAATGTCTTCACCTAAGTAATCTTCTGCAGTCTTCTTCATCTTTTTCAAGATTTCAGCAGATATCTGAGGTGGAGCCTTCTTCTCGCCTTTTACCTCAACCCATGCGTCACCGTTGTCTGCTTTAACGATGTTGTATGGCACCATATTGATGTCTTTCTGTACTACGTCTGAATCGAATGTACGACCAATCAAACGCTTAATTGCGAATAAAGTATTAGAAGGGTTAGTAACTGCCTGACGCTTCGCTGGCTGACCAACTAATGTTTCGTTATCGTCAGCAAATGCAATGATAGATGGGGTAGTACGATCACCCTCTGCGTTTTCGATAACTTTTGCCTGATCACCATCCAATACAGATACACAAGAGTTTGTAGTACCTAAGTCGATTCCAATGATTTTTCCCATTGCTTCTCTCCACTCTAAATTCTGTTAAAGGCGCTCGCCTTTGTATAAGCTTTGACTTTTATGTTTGGCCTTTTTTTTAGTTTTCAAGGACCAAATTTAATTTTTAAACGCAAACTTTCAATAGCGTAAATTTACTGCGCCACAACAACCATTGCCGGACGGATTAATCGTCCATTCAAGGTATAACCTTTCTGCATTGCCGCGATCACTGTGTTTGACTCCGCATCAGGTGCTGGAACCATACTCATCGCCTCATGCAATGCTGGATCAAATGGCTTCCCAATGGGATCAACCTGCTCAACGCCAAACTTAGCAATTCCGCTCAGCATCATAGTCAAAGTCATCTCGACACCTTCTCGAAGTGGTGTCATCTCATTTTCTGCAGCTTGTTCAGCTTCAATCGCTTTTTCTAAGCCATCGATCACTGGCAAAAGCTCTTTCGCGAATTTCTCTAGCGCGAACTTGTGTGCTTTCTCAACATCTTGCTCCGCACGACGGCGCACATTTTGAGCTTCAGCTTGCGCACGCACTGCCGCATCTTTTAATGCACCAAGTTCGGCAGCTAATTGCTCTGCTTTAGCCTGCCAATTCTCACCTTCTTGCTCTGCTTCAATAGCTTCTTCAACTAATTCAGCTTCAGGCGCATCATTCACTAACTCTTCTTCTGGAGTTTCGGTTTGCGCATTCTCTTGATTGTTTTCTTCAACACTCACGTGCATTCCCTCAAATACAAACTTAGTCAATCTGTTGAGCTGCTTAGCTCAGTTGGTTCACGAAGTGGGGGCGAGAATATGTTTTTCAAGTAAAAAAATACGGATGCAAACAAACTTTTCTATTTTTTCTCTTCCCAAACCTTTGCCATCCTACTTACCCAGTATTACACTGTTTATAAATACAGTAATTTTGAAAGCGCCGACTATGCTTAACCAACTCAGTATTCGTAACTTCGCAATCGCCAGTGAACTAGAAATTGACTTCAATTCGGGAATGACCGTCATGACCGGTGAGACGGGTGCAGGTAAATCGATATTGCTCGACGCACTTGGACTTACACTGGGTGATAGAGCCGATTCAAGTATGGTGCGGCACGGACAAGCCAAAGCAGAAATATGCGCAAGCTTCGATATTCGCCACATCAGCGCAGCAAAGCAGTGGTTAGCACAACACGACCTTGATAATGAAGACGAATGCATTTTACGCAGAGTTATCACTGCCGAAGGTCGGTCTCGCGCTTATATAAATGGTCAGCCAAGCCCATTGAGCGACATCAAAGCGCTTGGCGAACAAATGATTGATATACATAGCCAACACGAGCATCAAAGCTTATTGGTGAAAGATAAGCACCGGGTACTTCTCGATGATTACGCAGGCAATGAAACGCTTGTTAAGGAAGTAAAAGAGAGTTATCAAGCATGGCAAAAGAAAGCCCGCCAGCTAGATATGCTGATAAACAACCAAGAAGAAACCCAAGCACGCTTACAAGTACTCAACTTTCAAGTCGACGAATTTGAAAAGCTAGCACTCCAAGACGGCGAACTTGAACAACTTGAGCAAGAGCAAAGCAAACTTGCCAATGCTGAAGTGCTACTTGCGGGTGCGCATGAATCTATAGCTGCAAGCAGTAATGATGAGCATGGAGCACTATCACTCCTTCAGCGCGCCAAGCATGCCTTAAGCTCACTGCCTGCTGAAGAATCTAGCATTAGCGAAGCGCTAGATTTATTCGAAGAAGCTAGTATTCAAATTGAGGAAGCGACTAATACACTTCGCCACTTTGTCGGAGGCTTTGAGCTAGACCCTAACCGATTAAGCTTTATAGACGAACGCTTAGGTCAAGCCTATCAACTCGCGCGCAAACATCGCTGCCAACCAGATGAACTCAACGACGTTCATCTTCGATTAGCGCAAGAGCTCGAAGCCTTAACGGGTGGCGACCAAGACCTTGATAGCCTTGAACAAGAGGCTGAGTCTCTTAAAAACATATACATTCAACATTCCAACACACTTAGCAAACATCGACAAAAGCACGCAAAAGAACTCGAAAGCCAAGTCGCTGAGCAATTAAAGCTGATGTCGATGCAAAATGTCGTGTTTGCTACGCAATGCGACGCCTTAGACATGAGCAGTGCAAGCGCAAACGGTTTAGATGATATTGAATTTCTTATTAGCACGAACCCCGGCCAACCACCAAGACCTCTTGCCAAGGTCGCCTCAGGCGGTGAACTATCAAGAATCAGTTTAGCGATTCAAGTTGTTCTCGCTCAGCGTTCAGCTGTTCCAAGTATGGTATTTGATGAAGTAGATGTTGGGATCGGCGGCGGTACAGCTGAAGTTGTAGGAAAGTTACTAAAAGAGCTTGGGCAAACAGGCCAAGTCATTTGCATCACTCACCAACCTCAAGTCGCCTCGCAAGGTGACCGCCATCTTCGCATTAGTAAATCAATCATTGATGGAACAATGCACTCAGCGGTTGAGCCATTAAATAACGCAGAAAGAACAGATGAAGTAGCAAGAATGTTGGGCGGGATAGATATTACTGAGCAAACTAAAGCGCATGCGAAAGAAATGCTAGGGCTCAACTAACCCCAGCATTACAAGATTTATTATTTCTTCTTACGAACGTACAAGGTCAAACTATGATCAACTAATTCATAGCCGTATTTCTCGGCAATTTCGTGCTGACGTTTTTCAATAATTTCATCATAAAATTCAACAACTTCACCAGACTCAGCATCAACCATATGATCATGATGCTCTTCACTCGCCAACTCAAAAACAGCATGGCCACCTTCAAAATTATTGCGCTGCACTAAACCTGCCGCTTCAAACTGAGTCAGTACGCGATACACCGTTGCCAAACCTACATCATCACCTGATTCTAGAAGTGCCTTATACACATCTTCAGCACTCATATGCTTACCATCAGAAGCTTCTAAGAGACCCAACACTTTAAGGCGTGGAACAGTTACTTTTAATCCGGCTTTTTTTAAATCAGTATTTTCAGGCATAACTTACTCTTTATTATGATGTATATAGGCGCACATCCCTTAAATCAGTTAAGATGCGCTCCGCAGACAAAATCAACGGCAGTAAACTCAAAACGAATGCTGCAAACAATAGTGGAATTAAGAACTAGATGCAAAACAAGTCTTCCCGTTTTACTAAGATTTCAAATAAGAACTTGGGCGCAATCATCACCGCTGTATTTCTTACATTAACCCTCGGCGCATGTGCCTTCCCAGGCGTATATAAAATCAACGTTCAGCAGGGCAACATTATCACGCAAGACATGCTGAGCCAGCTACAAACAGGAATGACCAGACGTCAGATTCACTTTGTACTAGGAACCCCAATTGCCCGTAACGTATTTAGCGACAAGTACGAAAGTTATATCTATTCATATCAACCTGCTGATGGTGAACTACAACAGCAGGTGATCAACGTGTATTACCAAAATGGAGTGTTTACCCACTATGAGGGAGAACCCCTCGAAGAACACTCTGCTTACTAAGCTTTTGGCTTCTTAGCACGATTCAAACGCGCTTGCTTAGGATCAATAATCAGAGGGCGATAAAGTTCAATGCGATCGCCCTCTCTCAAGGTCTCTTCTTTTGGCTTCTTAACTGCTTTACCGAAGATCCCCATATCAATTTCATCGTAATTTATTTCAGGGAAAAACTTCTCTAAACCAGAATGTGTTGCGGCATCAAACACAGTCATATCCGCATCCACTTCCAACTCAACTATTTTCTGAAGATCGGGGCGCGCATATGCCACCTCAATGCGAAGCTTACTTTCCATATACCACCTTTGCGCGTTCACAGAACGCATCAACCATCGTGTTTGCGGCTTGATTAAACACAGGACCAAACGCCAGTTTAGCTACGCCCTGCTTCAACTCGAACTCTAGATCTAATTCAACCTTACAGGCATTTTCACGCAACGCTGTAAAATGCCAATCACCTTTGAGCTTTTTAAATGGGCCATCTTCTAAACGCATCGATATTTTTTCATGCGCAACGAGCTCATTCCGCGTAGTAAAAGATTGCCTCATCCCACCCTTACTCACATCCAAACTTGCACGCATCTGTGTAAAGTCCGCTTCAAGAACAGTCGCACCCAAACACCACGGCAAAAAAGAAGGATAAGAAGCCACATCATTTACAAGGTCATACATTTGCTGAGCAGAAAACATGACCAGCGCGGAGCGATTTATTTTTAAAGACATAAAACCCAGCCCAATTAATTGGCGCGTATTGTAACCGCCTTCTCATCTGCACTCTAGCGCTTCTGCGAATGCGCGATAAATTCTGTAGCAAGACCAGAACTTGTAATATACTTCCCGTTTTTCACAGACACTCCAGCAGTAATTTCATGGCCGGCAAGAAAAAACCAAAGCAACAAAGCAATACCATCGCGTTGAATAAACGCGCCAAGCACGACTTCCATATTCAAGAAAAATTTGAAGCTGGCGTTGCGCTTACAGGATGGGAAGTGAAAAGCTTACGTGAAGGCAAAGGCCAGCTTACAGACTCCCACGTATTCTTGAAAGACGGGGAAGCATGGCTACTTAACGCACACATTACGCCACTTATTTCTGCAAGCACTCACGTCATCGCAGAGCCAACTCGTCAACGAAAACTGCTGCTTCACAAAAAAGAAATTGCCAAAATTAATGCAAAGATAAACCAAGCAGGCCACACATGTGTTGCCCTAGCCCTTTACTGGAAAAACAACAAAGTAAAGTGCGAAATTGCATTGGCCAAAGGTAAAAAAGAATTCGATAAACGCGCGACCGAAAAAGATCGCGACTGGAATCGTCAAAAAGCTCGCGTTGTTCGCGAGCATGCGAAGTAACTAATATTTTTTGACTTTGGGCTTGCTACTCATGGTTTCAAGAGTATGATTGCCCAACTAGCGTTTCACCAACGCTTAAAGGTTTCAACAAATTTCGGAATGATATGGGCCACAGGCCGATTTCTTCCAGAAATTGAAAATCAAATTGTTGATTTTCAAAGGCATGAGCGACAGCAGCATCTTGCTGCTGGCCGGGACTCGACGCAGTCGAAGCCAAACGCTTAAAGGTTTCAATAAGTTTCGGGGATGATATGGCTTCGACGCTGGTAACGAAACCAGAGGTGCATGCCGAGTGTACAGTGGCACTCGTACTCCAATCGCTGTAATCAATAGTTGCAAATGATGACAACTACGGTGCTGCTCTAGCTGCGTAAGCAGTTAAAAAAGCACTTTTAGGGGTACGCCCCTAACGGTCTGTAACAAGGTGCCTGTACCGCGATACCGACTGTCACTCAGAACAGGACCGCACCACGGCATACTCGGGGTCGTGCTGCTAAATTTTACTGAGTTCGCCAACCACGTCCTGCCCGTTGGGCTGTGGAAGGTTAAACTAATTAACGGAATCTAAGCATGTAGAGCCGATGGCAGAGTGCTGACGGACGCGGGTTCGACCCCCGCCATCTCCACCACTTGCAATACCGGCCTAGACCTCTCTAGGCCGGATATTTCCCATAAATTTCAAACACTTGAAGAAACAAGGCAAAATCATGCTTTGGTCTCTTCAGGTCTAGAAGTGTCCACATTTTGTCCACAAAATGACACAAACGCGGCACAAGACCCCTTAAAAGATATCGGCACAAGGGAATGTAAAAGCTTTCGAAACGAAATTTTTAACGAATTTGAACAGATACAATCCGCGTTAATACAAGAATATTTATACATCTCAAAAAGAGATGGCTATGTTGCTGCAAATATCCAGCTTAGGAAAAGACAGAATCAACTTAGCTATTCAACGCTTAATCTAGCCGCTTATGATTCAGAGCTAAAAGTATTCGCCAGAGAACAAGCATTCTTCTGTGGAGTATGGGGAGCAAAACTCCATTTAGAAGAAGCCGTAATTCGCTCAGAAAGAATGGCCAACGCCTTCTCCTTTCAAATTGATTCCTCTTTAACTGCACAGCAAAAGCTCAACCGGCTATCTGATCGAAACTGGTGGTATCGCAAGGCAAGAGCATTAAGAAATCAAACACTCGCTGAAATAGAGCGAGATATGGGGTTCGTCTGCCAAAGATTCGCGCCTTACGCATCCGAACGTTCAGTCCAAAACTTACGCGCCACCCAAACAAAGCAAGCTGAGTTCATGAAGCAACGCGAGCTAATCAATCATAAAGGTGAATGCATAACGTTAGCGGAATGCGCAGAATCAAATACGAGTAACCCAGAAATCAGATTCGCCGAGCTAATGGTTCGAATAAAAGGATTCGAAGAAATAGCCAATGAGCAAAATCACACCGGCGTATTCCTAACAATCACTACGCCTTCACGCATGCATCGTAGTTTAAGTAAGCATGGAGTCCACAACCCCAAATTTGACGGGACTACCCCAAAACAAGCGAACGAACACCTATGCAGAGTTGGTGAACGTGTTAGAGCGCACCTACATAGAAATAACATCACTCCCTACGGCTTCCGAGTTGCAGAACCTCATCATGATGGAACACCACACTGGCACCTTCTGCTTTTCGTGCCAGAACATCACGTTAATTCATTGATCTATGCCTATAAAAAATACGCACTAGAGGAAAGCCCCAATGAAAAAGGCGCTCAGAAATATAGATTTAAAGCTGAAATTATCGATAAGAATAAAGGCTCAGCAGCTGGCTATATAGTCAAATACATCAGCAAAAGTATTAACGGAAAAGGGGTTGGCGAAGACAGCTATGGAAACAATGCCATAGAGAGCTCGGAACGAATTATCACATGGGCAAAAGACCATCGTATTCGACAATTCCAGCAGATTGGCGGCCCTAGTGTTACCGTTTGGCGCGAGTTACGCCGACTCAAGCAAGTATCTAACAACCCTGCTCTAGAGGCAGCTAGAAAAGCCGCCGACAAATCAGACTGGGCAGCCTTTGTACGAGCAATGGGCGGCCCTACTTCTAATAAATCGAGCCAACCTATACAAGTCCACTATGACCACGTTTATGCGATTGATACCGAAACAGCAGAGGTTATTTGCATAGACAAAAACAAATACGATGAAACCGCTACTAAATCTATTCGCGGCTTATCTATCAATGATCAATTTATAGCTACCCGCTTCCTAGTTTGGCACCCGCTTAGGAAACTTAAACCGGTGTTAGACATGTCTGCTAAAGCCCTGGAAAAAGCTCATTCTTTTGGTTCTTCAATCGTAAGCGAAGCGCGCGATTCTTGGACTTGTGTAAATAACTGTACGGAGGTAGCAACTAGCCACTAAAAACCGACAAAACAGTTATCAATAACTCCTTATTACGAGAACAAAGCAATGTCAGAAAGAGATGATTCAAACGCGACCTTTGAGTACGTGGGGTTCGGCTTCACCTTAAAAGAAGCCACCAAACTTATGCACCACGAAGTTATGCGTAAAGACAAAAAAGGTAAGAAGCAAACCATCAAAAATACCGGTGTGATATTGGGAATACTGCATCTAAACGAAGAGATAGAACTTGTTGTGCAGTTCTACGAGGAAGCAAAACAATTCACGAAATCAGAGTTTGAAAGCCAACTCGATGTAATTAGCTAAGCAAGCTCAAAACGCTAGGCAGGCCGCGCGTCACGCCACGATCTTTAAAACACTAACCCATTCAATATAACTATTGCGCAAGAAACACTTTTAAATAAGAGCTAGAACTCATCTTAATACGATGAAAAATGGTAAAAATCACGTAGTTATAAATGCTATTAGATATTAAATTAAGTATGAAATTATTATTGCTCATTTTCTCCTTCTCAGCTTTGATCGGATGCGAGTCCAGCGTCACTACAAAAGAAGTTCCAGAATACAAAGAACCTCTTTCATTCAACCAACATAAAAGGTGGGAAACTTTATCTGGAAAATGGCTTGGCGAGCACCCCTTACAAGGCGGTGGCGTCATGAAATGGATAATTGATAGGAAAGCAGACGGAACAGAAAAGATTACCTTTCGAACGTACCGCCTAAACGACCAATTTCATGAAGAAATAGAAGTCGGAAAATGGGCTATTTCAGGCCCAGTGTATTTCACCTCTTTCGAGGGACATGTAATTCAAGGAAACATTATTCCGGCCAATTCCAGTAACCCAAATAACTACGACGCTTATGAAATTCTCGAGTTAAATGATTCATATTTTAAATACCGCCATTATGAAGCCGACATAACATTTACTGTGAAAAAAGTATCAGACGATTTTAATTTCGAAGAGTACAAAGCCCTTTAATCTACGTTCATGTCATTTCAGTACGGTTCTATGCCCGAATATACTAGGTTTCAGAACCGAACTTAGAACCGAGATGCAACCGAAATCATCCGGTTATACGAACCGAAACACAACCCAAATTGCTCGGCTATTCACACCTAAATAGAACTGAGCATAGGCAAGCTATAGGCTCACCAAACCAATACACACTAACCAAGATAAGTATCAGACCGAAGCGGGACACCTTTTTGGGTAATATGGTCGAAGCTATAGATATGTTCGCGAGGACTTGCGGTGCATTTACCGATTAAACGACCTTTAAATTCACGTATTCCATTATCAACCACTACAGTTGAACCGCATACCAAACATTTAGATTTATAGATTGTAAGACCTATCTCGGGTATCGGATGGCCATCTCGATCGAGTTTTTCGCTTTTTCTTAACTCCAGTTGGACATGTTTCTCACCAGAAAAAGAACCTACCCACATCGGAGCCTTTACTATCGCCTCACTTTCAACGAAATAATATGCTCGAAATATCCATGCACTTAGCAATCCTATAAACGTAAACAAGAAATAGCCATTTGTTATGTAGCCATCATTGTAATAACTGAGATACTGATACCAAAAATACCAAATTAGCAATATTGCCATAGGTAAAGCTGCGTAAAGCGAAACAAAAGTTTTTCTAGTAAGTAATATTTTTGAGAACAGTTTACCTATGAAACTTGGCTTAGGGTTTTTAGTGCGTTCATAGTGAACTAACGGTTTGCCATCTTTTGCCTGAGTTTGCTTATCGCCAGATAAGTCACTTGTTTCAAGCTCCACCTCTTCAAAATAAAACTCCACCCTGCCCGTTTTCGGGTCAGTTTTTCGTGGTTTTAGAATTTTTCGATACTTAGCTTTTCGGGCATCGTTTTCGATAGATGGTTGGATAACCTCAAACGCTTCTACTAGGTCTTTCCATATTCGATTGATATATCGCCGGTCTTTATCGCTATCACTCTTTTTGCTATCTAATTCGACCGCTAAACGAGTGGCATGGTATTTAGCTCGATCAAAGCCAATATCATCCTCGGCACTGTCATGCTTAATCAACTCTCCTAGCCTCTTCACTAACTTACTGGCTAAAAGATTTGGATCTCCTAATTGCTCTATTACTCGTGAAACGGTGATATCCGTTAGTTCGAATACTTCCTTATTTTCGTTCATAGCCATAACTGCACCGGTCCTGCACCGGTTATAACCCCTGAAAAATCAGAATCTTATGGGAAATACTGGATCTCGTAAACCAATCACGACCAATGGAGGCCAGATATGAACTGGAACTGGGTAACACTGAAAAAATTTGCTGACTTATCAGGTTATAGCGAAGAAGCAGCACGACAAAAAATTAAAAAAGGCCAATGGCTAAACCGCGTGCATTTTAAGAAAGCACCCGATGGACGACTTCTTTTAAACCTAGTGGAGATTGAAAAATGGATAAATACAGAGGCATAGCCATTCGCGGAAATCGTATTCAAATTAGCTTCACCTTCAATGGTGAACGCTGCCGCGAAACATGGCCAAAAGAGCCAACCACTAAAAACCTAAAAGAAGCGCATACAATACGTGAAACGATTATCGGATTAATCACGATAGGAAAATTCAATTACGAAGAGTTCTTCCCTAACAGTTCGCGAGCGATTAAACACGCTCGCAATCCGGGCGACAAAATCACCATCGAAGATGCACTCAACCAATGGTTACGAGTACATCAAAAGCGCATTGCCCGAAGTACCGCGCGCGATTATGCAAGCGCATTAAAAGAACATTTAATACCGCGCTTTGGTCATCTGTATTTATCAGAGCTAAAACCAGCCGACATTCGACACTGGATAGCTTCGTTAACGATTTCGAATAAACGAATCAATAACGTACTAATCCCGTTACGGGCTGTTTATAACGAAGCGCACGAAGACGAACTAATAGAGAAAAACCCGTTAACGAAAATTCCGAACCTAAAAGTCGTTACGAGAGAACCACAACCCTTTAACGTTAACGAAATTGAAGCAATATACGCACAGCTAGAAGGCAATGACCTAAACTTCGTTACCTTTGCTTTTGAAACGGGGCTTCGCACATCTGAGTTAATCGGGCTTCAATGGCAAGATATCGACTTTGAAAATAAACGCCTTTATGTACGCCGCGCCATCGTTAGAGGCCACACAAAAGAGCCGAAAACGAGAAGCGGAATACGCACGGTAGAACTTAGCGAAAAGGCACTTACAGCGTTAAAAAGTCAGCAAGCGTTTAAAGTCGAACCACACATATTTTTCGACACAAAAAACAATGAAGCCCTTAACGATCAGAAAATTCGTAAACGTATTTGGCAGCCTGCACTAAAGCGTGCGGGCATTAGCTATCGAGAGCCATACCAAACACGGCACACGTTTGCATCTCAACATTTAAGCAATGGCAAACCGATCATCTGGGTCGCACTGCAAATGGGTCACTCAAACCCGAATATGACAACAAGTAGGTATGCAAGATGGATCAAATGAACAGTGATATCAGAAAACTTGGCAAGAGCCCATCCACTTACCTGGACCTCGACAACGCCAGCAACCACAAGATAAACAAAAGACCGAGATCGTCGCTGGCTTCTTTTTCAAGGAGCTCAACTCTGTTTGCATGCCTTTTGAAAGGCTCTCTCAAAAGCTTATCGCCATCAAAAACTGAAAAAATCATTATCATGTGCCTATTAGTATTCCCGAGCAAAATGACTAAATGACTAAATGACTAAATCCAACAAAGAGTGAATGTCTCATAAATTTTCAAAAAGCACGATCGACAAATTCACTCCTATTTGTAATAATATACTCTTAAAAAAACGTATTTCACTAAGAGCATATAAGATGAAAGTTGTTGATCTATTTTCGGGTTGCGGCGGATTCGGATTAGGGGCCAAGCTTGCCGGCTTCGAGGTTTGCACTTCGATTGATATCGACCCTCAGCTTCAATCTGCGTATCGACTCAACTTTCCAACTACAAAGGCTGTAACTGGAGACTTATCTCTGATGGATGAGGCTTCATGGAAACTGTTGATCGGCCATGATGAGGTCGATGGGGTAATTGGCGGCCCACCTTGCCAAGGGTACAGTCGCATAGGCAAACAAAATCCGGATGATCCAAGACGCAGTTTGATCTTCCACTTCTTCAGATGTGTCAACATTCTTAAACCAAAATTCTTTGTTATGGAAAACGTAGAAGGCTTGCTTGATCCCGGCAGCATCACCGAACTTCACGCAGCCCTGTCGACTGTAGATAATCGATATCATGTACTCGACCCAATTACCGCTGACGCCTCACATTTCGGCGCACCTACTAAGCGAAAGAGAGTTCTAATTGTAGGATATAACCCTTGCGAGATGGAGAGAATCGATGCGAATACGCTCATACCAACAATGGCAAATGTAAATTCAGTTTCTGACGCAATACGTGACCTACCATCTCCTATCAAACAACCAAAAGACAAAACCAACTTTGGCTGGGCTCAATACTCATTTTCAGAAAATGACGATTTATCACCTTACGCAAGGATAATGAGAGGGTTACCTGATAGCCGCTCCTTAGGCTGGACAAATGCTAAAGAACAATTGAAGGCCGGCTTTACCTCAGGGCATTTTGAGACGCGCCACACAGCCCAAGTAATCAACCGTTTTTCACAACTGAAGCCTGGCCAAATCGATAAAACGAGCAAGGCAAAACGACTGGATTGGGACGGTGTATGTCCAACACTCCGTGCAGGGACCGGTTCTGACAAAGGAAGCTTCCAGTCAGTTAGACCAATCCATCCAGAGGAACCCCGAGTTATAACAGTCCGTGAAGCTGCCAGACTGCAAGGTTTTCCCGACTGGTTTACATTCCACCCTACCAAGTGGCACAGCTTTAGAATGATAGGTAACAGCGTTTCGCCCTTGCTTTCCGAATCCATATTGTCGACGATAGGACGATCATTGGATCTTCAATCCGAAATAGATACAGCAAACATCAGTTAACAGAACGGAATCATATGTCGAGTCAAATAGTAGAAGCATCACCCTCAAAGTTTTTTTTCATGAAGATGCTTACAAGAGATATCGAGCTAAAAGCAGCAATTCTAGACCTACTAGACAATTGTATCGACGGCGCGATAAGGGTTCTAGGGCCGGATCACATTGAACCAAGTGAAAACAAATATGAGAGATTTCATGCAGAACTATCCTTCGATGGAGATTCCATTACTTTAAAAGACAATTGTGGCGGGATAACTAAAGAGATCGCTCAACAATATGCTTTTAAATTTGGACGCGAAGACTACAGCAGGGACGCAAACATTCCTACGGTAGGTATGTATGGCATTGGCATGAAAAGAGCGATTTTCAAGATTGGGACAACATGCTCCATAGAAACCAGGACCTCAAGTGATCACTTTAGAGTTGATATACCGTTAGACTGGGAAAACTCAGAATATGACTGGTCTTTCCCTCTTACCGATCTAACACAAGAAGAGGGAGAATGCTCTGAAGAAGGAACAGTTATAACCATTTCTGGGCTCCACGATTCTATTAGAAGAGAAATTTTCGGAAACAATTCGTCATTCATTGAAGACCTGAAAGAAGAAATCGCAACCCACTACGCTTACCTGATTGACCAAGGATTCGATATAAATGTAGGTGGCACACAAATAGAGCCCGTTCAGGTTTATTTTGCTCTCAACAACAATATTCAACCTTATGTTTATGAAGCCACAATAGACGATGTAACTATATCTCTCATAATTGGTTTTCGAGAACACATGATAAGCGAAGACGAGGAGGAGGAGGAAAAGGAGCATCAAAAAAAGAGCCAAGACGCTGGTTGGACCATAGTATGCAATGACAGAGTGGTCGTATATAGAAATAAAGAAAGAGTAACGGGATGGGGAGAAACGCCAGTTCCGCAATATCATACTCAGTTTATTAATATCAGCGGGGTGGTCGAATTCAAAAGCCTTAACGCATCAGCGTTACCATTAACGACTACAAAAAGAGGGATAGATGCAAACTCAGAGCTATATGCATATGTAAAGGATTTTATGAAGGAAGGCCTAAAGATTTTTACTGGCCATACAAATACCTGGAAGAAAAAAAGAGAAGAGGAAAAAGAGCTTTATTCCCAAGCTACGAACTTAACTGCAAGACAGGCAATACGAGCCATACTTGACAACCATTCATCCAACGTAAGCTCCCCGACAAATCGCTTCAATAAAGAATCCACTGTCGACCAAATAAGATTCAAGCCTGAACTACCAAAACCTCACGAAGACAACAAGACAAAGACCATCAGATTTACGAAGCAACTTGACGAAATTGCCATAGTCTCCCAGCACCTTTTCGAAGATTCTGAAGTAGATCCTAGTTCTGTAGGAGCGGAGTGCTTCGATCAAATATTATCGGAGATTAAGAAGTGAGCGGAGGTTACGTCCCTTACCATCTACGCCCCAATAAAGCTATCGACCGAGCTACTTTTATAGAGTTCTTACAGAGGGTGAATTTAGTAAACCCAATCCAGAACTACACATATATCGGTTTTGGCGGGCCGTTTTTGGAGGATTTCAGAGCAATCCATAGTAATCTAGGAATAGATAGATTAATTTCCATCGAAGAAGACAATTGCGTCTATTTGAGGCAAAAGTTCAACAAGCCCTTCGGTGGCTTAGATTGTAAGAACGCCACAAGTAGCGAGTTTTTAGCGAGCAAATATAGAGAAAAGGATCAAAACTTTGTTATATGGTTAGACTTTGCTGATCCCAAAAAGCTGGACTCTCAGTTGGAAGAATTTGAGAGTACGCTTCACGAAATGGAACCTTTCGACATATTAAAAATTACGCTAAATGCCAATGAAAGAACTCTTGGTGACCCTCAGTATGAGAAAACAGCGAGTGGCGAATTCAAGCGCGCTAATGCGGCGTACAAAAGAGCACATAGACTGCACAACCTTAAAAGCAAAGTGGGCTCTGCCAACTTCCCTGACTCTATCACTGGAGATATGCTGACGGCATCCGAATACCCTACAGCATTAATCAAGATCCTGGAAAAAAGAGCCAAAAGATCGAAGAAAGGGACATGCCACTTCGCATGGCCTGCGCTGTCATTTTGTTATAAAGACACGTTCCACCAAATGCTCACTCTAACTTGTATAATACTAGATGAGTCAGACTCAGCGGAATTAGAGCAAACACAAAAAGCCATACTGGATTGGAGCCTGTCTAACACGAACTGGGGCAGGCCAAGAACCATAAATGTTCCTGACTTGTCAGCAAAAGAGCGACTAACGATAGATCCAATGCTGCCAACGGCAACTGAAGAAGATATCTTAAATAAGCTGGGGTTTGAACTGAGCTCAGATCGAGACAATTCACTTAAAATGATCGAAAGCTACAAAGAGTACTATCGACACTACCCTTATTTTTCGAAAGTTATGCTTTGACTGATTTTGTATAATCATTGGCACAATACACGTAAGACATTGATATAGAGAAAGTTATGAAAGGTTCGACCCCCGCCATCTCCACCACTTGCAATACCGGCCTAGACCACTCTTGGGGAATGTCGAATAGGTTGGCCAAATGGCCAATCTATTCGAAAATTGTCACAAAGGCTGGCCGAATTAAGCCCTGTAGACCATTATCTGATGATCTATAGGGTTTTTCTTTGTTTGTATCTATGGTGTTGAAATAAGCAAAGGTATCGGACCTAACTTATGGTGCGGACTACCCGAAGCTCTGCAATTGTCTAATGCGTAGAAGTTCAGACCTGATCTGGCACTCAATCAATTATGTTCCGACCAAAGCGTTCCCGAACGCCCTTCCAATTTATTCGTATAACGCGTTTGCTTGCTCGATACTTTTTTCATCAAAGCGCTTAAGCACTCGGGCCTATTTTTTGGGGCAAGAATGAGGTGTACATGATTCGTCATCAAACAGAACGAATAGACCGCCACATCAAACTCTTTCTTCGCTTTCTCGAGCGTGTTCAAGTAATGCGCATAATCCTCATCACAAACAAACACCGCCTTCTTATCATGCCCGCGTTGCACCACATGATGTGGGCTATTTGGCACGATCAAACGCCTTCCTCTTGGCATCATCACACTCCTTGTAGCGCTAAGCTAAAATAGATCTGTCACCTTTTTCTTTTCAAATAGATCTGTCACCTTTTTCTCTTTGCACGTCCAGTGGGGCGATGCAAGATAGCTTTGTTATATTATTGCCTAGCCAATTTGACATATAAAACTTTGCACTCACCAGTAGAATCTGCTGCAACTTTTATGTTTACCAATTTATTAGCCATTTGAGCCGCTAATAGTGTTGAGTAAACTAAATCAGAAGAAACATCTGAATACAGTAAACGCAAGTAAACATCACTTTTTGGTGAGCAAGTAAGTCCCGTTTCTGTTCCGCTGGTACCAATTGAAACATCACCATATGCTCTTGCATAAAGCATATCGACATAGACATTGCTACAGGAGGTACCTTCACAATCTGCTTGTGTGAAGCCTGAAAACAGTAATAGTAAAACGAAAAGCTTCTTCATAATTCTAATTTCCTTTTGAATTTAATATAACGTTCTTAAGAATATGACCAAATAAGTTGAGGCCACGCTTTGGCCGATGCTTATTTGGTTCATATTACTTAGCTGGTTATAATATTCTGAAAATTAGTAAAAAACTTTTAACCGCGAGATATAGCACTGCCCGTCCGTACTAGGTTCAAATATGATTTCCACTTGATTTTGCTGGGCGGCTGCAGCCAAGATAGCCGCATATATCCGGTCTACTGCGTCCTCAGTAACGCCAGCTTGACCAACTTCAACCCGGTAAAACTCGTTTGGATTTGTACATGAATTGTTCTCCGTATCAATTCCAACGAGGATTTTCCCATCCTTAAATGGGTACACCATATCGATTTTAGTCTGGTGAAGTATCTCCGCTGAATAAGCTAAATCGCTATACATTAAAATGATACTTACAATAAAAAGAGAATATTTTTTCACTTTACACCTCTACAACTGAGATTACTTATAACGTCAACTGGAGCAACTTGTTACATTCTTTAGTTTTCGATCCATGCAATGCCATTGATGCGTTGCATCAGCGCCGATAACGCCCTCACATCGTCGCTTGGCTCTCTGATCAAGTGAATGTTGCACCACATGATGTGGGCAATTTGGCACGATCAACCGCCTTCCTCTTGGCATCATCACACTCCCTGTGGTGATCGCTAAGCTAAAATAGATCTGTCACCTTTTTTTCAGAACATAATCAATCGCGCAGTGCTCTGAGTTTACTGGTGAAAGTACATCATCCCTGTAGCGAACCTCAATTCTCTGGCCTTGAGCTTTTGCAGCTAAAATAAAACCAACAATAGATACGTCATCTTTATGAAAGAAGAGATCGGTGCACTGGCTTGCGAGACCGGCGTCCAATTTAATTGTTCCGATGTTTCTAGCAAGTTCATTTGATATCAGGTTCGATCTAATCTTTATCTCTGAGATAATTCCTGTTTGAATATAAGTCTTTGAAGAAGCCGCGATACTTATGCCAGATAACACCAGGCAAATGGCTAGCTTTAATAACACTCTCATCGTAAATCCTTTTTCACCTTTTTTTTCACTAACAAAATTATCCTGTTCATAATGTTCGTCCATTTAAAAGTTTAAGGACCCGCCTATTTAACGCTCTTGGCATCATCACACTCCTTGTGGTGATCGCTAAGCTAAAATAGATCTGTCACCGTTTTCCTTTTTTCTGCCTCTTTCAAACCCTTAATCCCCAGAAAAACGTGGTCTGTCCCCTATTTCCCTCTACATGTGTCCCCTATTTCCTATATTTAGCCGAGATGCTTTGGAAAATCTCCTCTAAAAAACTTTGTCTATGTTGGTATAGGCGTGCGTTATAGCTAAAAGCTTCTTTTAGCAAAGGAACGAACGCACTGAAATCATAGTTTGCAGATACCTCTTGCACGCCGTCAGGGTAATCATAGAAACATATAACTCCATCAAACTTTTTGAAACCAAAATCCATTTCCAGATCGACTCTCGAGTCTTCTCCCCAGACAGCAATACCCGGAACCTCATCTAATTCGTAACCGCCATCATACAAGAAGACACTTTCCATGAGCTCTGCAAAATTTTCTTTTTCTGAAAAGCAGTTCAGGACATTCTTGGCAATTTCTTCCGGCTCTCCCTTGCGAGTTTGAAAACACAATTTTTTTCTCATATCAATTACTTTATTGGATGAACTGAAGATACTATAGTCTCGCCTGTTTCTTTGCTAATTCCCAAATAATACTGGAAGTTTATCCCCCCAGAAGAACTAGTAAACTTGTTCATCCCACTGCTTTCAAAAGTCTTAAAAGCTTCGTCATAATTTTTTGAAATTGCAGCTTTACCAAGATCCATGATTTGTGTATCGCTAATCACACTTGGGTCATAAACAGTCTTTGTTGGCAAAACTTTAGCATCTGCTTTACCTAGAACCCGATATGTAATTACCTTAATACCATTACCAAGTTGCTCGGGCTCACCAACAACTTCTATTTTTCCGTCATCTACTAGCCTGCTAAATTCAACTTCATTGTGGCCCCCACTGACTTGCTTACCTTTAATTTTCGGAGTAATCATGTGATCTTCCAATGAATCTCCTAGTTTGGTGTCAAGCGGCGATCGAAATTTGATTTCATCTATACTTGTATAAGACTGATACCCAGCCTCATTGTCAGCATCATATTTAGACTTCCAAAACTCCTCTAACTTAGTCAGTGTCTCATCACCGAAACCATTACCCCGCGCTTTGTTAATCATCTTCCCTAAAGCAACGACAGCAGTGACACCTGTACCAATAAGAACTACCTCTATGCCAAGGTCAATCGCCATTTGCCTGAGAATTTCGTTCTTCTCGGCATCAGTAGTATCATCTGAGAGCAGTTTTTTACCATTTTCATAAAGCGCTTCTGCCGTTAGGTAAGTACCGATTGCAGAAAGAAGCAACGTACCACCCCAAATCAACGCTGGTAATGCGTTGTGCTCTGCGGCATTAGCACCGCTATCAGCGGCAATGTAGATATTGTGTGCATCAGCTCCGGCCAAGAAAGCTCCTAAAGCCGATCCCAGACGGGCTACATCAACCCCTATGCTTTGAAGCTCAGAAACGCGGGCTGAGTAATAAGCCGCATCGAGTTCCAATTCAGCTAACAGTTCTTTAGGGGTATCCATTCCCGCTTCTTGTAGCTCTTGGATGAACTCAACTTCACTCTCAAGTAGAGATTCGAGTGCATCAACCTCATCCTGCTTGGCATAGACATACAAATCCCCAATGGCCTCGCCAACCACTGCGCCGCCCGCGCCAGCGGCACAACCCGCTTCAACATCATCTTGGCTATAGCCAGCAGTTAATGACCCAGTGAGACAACCCGACGCTGCATGCGCAATGTAACGGGTGATTTGGTTTATATCGGGTTCTGAACCTGGAATGAGTGGATCTGGTTTTGATGCGTCGCCGATTTCCTCGGCTAACTCTTGGCCAAGCGAGTTCACTGCATGTGCCGCTAATGAATTTATAAATGAATCGCTAAAATTACCGCCGTCGATCACGGTATTAACTCCCGCGCGGACCGTGGCATGGATTACTGCTTGGCCGCTCTGGGCGAGAAGCGATGATGTGGACTGCGCAATCGCGTTAGCCATCGCTTGATCAACCGCAGCTTGAATACTTCCGACCGTTGCATTCGGTAATTGCGCAGCGGCATCTGCCGCGCTACTAATACCTTCAGAATCTAGCCCAAAAATGGCTACATCTAATTGCGCAATAGCGCCGGCGGTCACCATCGAAACGGCCAGCGACTTCACGGTTTCCTCAGAAGCAAGCGCCTCCATTGCACCGCCGATGTCATCATTCAAGGCCCCATTCACAAGCGCTAGGGTCGTTTGTGTGAGAAGCGTTGTGGTGCCTGCCGAGATCGCCGCACCGACGGCCCCTGCACTCGCGGCACCCACACCACCAGCCACCGCTGAACCCGCTGCTGGTCCAGCTGCCACCGCGACAGCAATCGCAATCACGGCAGCAAACGCTGGGCTTAGTGAGCGGTTACTCTCGCTCCAGGTTTTATGTTGAAGAACAATCTCATCCCAGTTGTAAGCATCGGGGTCTGCCTCAGCTTGCAAATAGATTTCGGCCATCCATTCTAAGCCGGGCATCGCAGCCATACTGAGCACGTTCGCTTTTAAGCAGGGATCTTCGTTGATGCCTGCTGGTTCACCAATTTCTGTTAGGAAACTCGTACATTCAAGCCCCTTTTTTCCCTCATATTCAACGTTAAGGCCATTATGCGCCTCAACCGCAAACCCGCCAACGATGGTATTGGGCACACCGGTTTCTATTTCATGCCCACGGTTTTCGGTTTTAGTGGTGAAGGTGCCTTTTCTTACTTTACTGTAAGCGTAATGGTCGGTTTCGGTGGTCATCAGCAGATTCACCATACCATTACGTGCACTTACGGTGGTGCCGCCGTTGCTCGAAATGTTCACGGCTTTCAGGGTAATGTCGCCAAATTCCGTCTCGAGGCGAATCTTTTTACCGGCATCAAGCAGTGAACGAATGGCAACCGTCTGATAGACCGATTCAGTCACTGAGCGTTTACCAAACTTGCCTGACATATTGCGGCTATATTGGGTTAATTCATCTTCGATGGTGATACCAAGGCCCGCGAGTATTTCGATATGGCCCTCTTCGGCCACCAACTCTGCCGCATCGATATGTATAGCGCCATTTGCGAGGAGCGAGATACTCTCCTCAGCAGTTAATGAGGTCTGAAGGTAGTCAACACTTGACTCAAGACCACGCCAGCCATCTGATAAAGACTGTTGTTCTTGGCCCTCAACAGCACCAAGGTAAATATTGCCGTCGGATACAAAGTTGATAGAACCAGCAGAGGCGACATCAACCCCTTGGAGACTTAAGTCTGCGTAGGTGCGAACGTTTACATTGCCACCTTGAGCGTCGATCGATGTGATCGTGCCATACCGATAGCCTTTATTTCTTCCAAAGTCGTATCGATGAATCAGCGTTTGCCCGTCCAAGGTATATGCGCCAATATTCACATCCCCAGCCGCGTCTACCACACTCGAAAGAAGGCTAAAGGTACCACCAGCAACGATATTTATATCGCCCTCACCGGCAACGGCACCCTCCACCAAAGTGAGACTATCTACCGCGCGGAGGAACGCATCGCGGCCTAAATGAATATCAACGCCTTCTACCGATATATTTCCGAATGTGGTTTCGCCATTGAAACGAATTTCAAAATCATCAACTTTCTGAGTGCTGATCGTATATGCCGTTAGATAAACAATTGGCACAAGCACTTCTTGCCCATGAATTACTCTCCTCTCAGGCCAAATCATATTTGGTACCGGGCTCGCATCGATGTCGTAGTTTAAAGGCTCGCCGTAATTCTTGTTGTAGTCACGAGCAAATACCAAAGCGTTCTGATAGAGCGTGTCCAACTGTGCACTTTCGGAAGCGTAACTGGGATCATCGGAATTGATGAGATGTTTGCCTAATAGAGCCCTTACCTGACTTCTAACATACCGGCTTTGAACAAATTCAGTCCCAACAGCGGGCCATTTCTTAAAGACTGGAATGATTGTAGTTATAGAACCTACAGCTATCGGCACGAAAATTGGCGCCCCTAAGGCTTCGCTATATGTAGCATTCAGTTCGGAATGAAAATCTTCGATCGAGTACAAGTCGCTAGCTGCTTGGTCAACAGCCTCAGTGATTGCCGTGTACTGATATGGCCCAGAATTTGAACGCTGAAACTCGAGACGAGAATCTAGATAGTCCGTTATTTGAATTCCATTTAACGCGGGCGCTGCCACAGCAAGAGTTGTTTGCAGTAAAAAGAAAAATGCTGTGCAAGCGGCTGTTATTCTCTGCCATGGCTTGAATCGATTCTTAGGCATGCTATTAATTTCCATATTATTCTTCACTCCACCAATTCAAATCTGACAACAAGCTAGAGAACCATTCGACCAGCTGATCCCAAAGCAATAAAAGTTCGTCAATTAGGGAGTATGTGTTTTCATCACTAACGGTCCACTCCATACTTGTAGAGCTATATCCATAGTTTGTATGAACGTACTCTGTATGCCGCGAAGCCCAGACCGTAAGGTCGTCACCATCGTGCAGTGAGTCACTGCTAGTTGATGTGATTACTGTGCAAGTTCCACCGAGACCAAAATCGAAACTTGTTGGGCATACGCTTCCAATAACTTCGCTCTCTACATGCCCATCCTCAGCATACCCGCTAAAATCGCGACCTAAGATTGCATCGACTACGATCTGAACATACTGATCGAAGGGGTTGAAGAGTGAGGCTTGGAACCATGCGTCACTTCCATGAAGATTGCCGTGAACGAAGAAAAGAGAATCTCCCTCCGTTGCCCCTGAAACATTGATTACTCGACCTTCTTCAACCGAACATCTGCCAATTGGGTAACCGTATGCGTGTGACCAAAATGATCCAAAACACTCCTCATAGTAATGAACGGTGTCTAGCCCCAAGATGCCGTCGTTTTCAATGCCTACGACTTTAATAGATGGCGAGTTAAGCCATGCATCTCCGTACACCTCAAAATACGCCTGTTTATTAACGAAGGAAGAATTCGCTTCCATTTCAAGCGAACCCATTGACACAATTAGTCCGGGTGGCGAAAAACTGTAGGGGCGCGTATAAAAGGAAGTCGTCGTTACCTCAGTGCTCGACCCTTGTTCAGTAACAGTCTCAACAGAGGTATCTTTATCAAGTAAGTTGAGCGTTCTATATCGTTCGTTCGATACAATTGGACTCCGGATGCTCATCGTACCCAAAGGGTTATCCACTCTCATCATGGCAGATGAGTTTAGGAGGTAACTCTCTGCAGAAACCTTAAGCATGTTGTTTGCTATAATTCCAACTTGGCCAAGAAGCTTGCTATTTACATCCGCAGTACCGTCCTCATTGGTAGCAACCCAGTATGGATTCAAATTTTCAACCACAGGAGCTTTCAATGAGATGTTTCCGCCAATGACACCCGCAGCAAGAGAGGATGGCCGAACCCTCGCCGATAAGTCCTCTTCATAAACATCCGAATGATAAAAAAGTCCTGTTGCGAAGCCGTTGTCACTCGCATCATTAGGCGAGTAATTAAGGCTTTGCGCGTACGAATGATTAGCAGAAGCATAGGGCTGACGAGAGCCATTTCGAATCACGCCCGATTTAGATTCAAGAGCTACAACTTCGGATAGAATCATGCCTCCAAAGTTATTGACGATATTGTTTTCCGAATACAACTCTACCTTTTCAAACCCTTCAATTCGCCCCCTGTTTAATACGAAATCTGCAGCGATACCTAAACGATCCGCTGTCACACTCCCGAGGATAAGTGCATCGTTTCTGGCTATAAGATCGATGTCAGAAGCCTCAATAACCCCTGATTCTGTTGTAAGAGCGTCCTCACCGGAGCGAATATTTACTCGGCCGTTTGATTTAATTTGCCCACTAAACACCAAATCATCTTTAAATGACTGGAGGGTTACTGTCTCCGGGGAAATATGCGTCATTCCTTTATAACGCATTGTCGAAATCAAATCGGAACGGGTATTTAATGTCGCACTTACGTTTAACGAATTGGAATTAAAGATATTGATACTGGATGCGTTTATGGTGCCGCTTAAAGACTGAGATAATCCATTGCTGCCTACGGAAACAAGACTCTGGGATTCGTAACGCCATTCGATATCGCCGATAATTATATTTGCGCCGCTGCCTCCCACTTTTTTGTCACCATTAACGTTATGCTCAAACCCTCCAAAACTGCTCGAACTTACAGTTTCTCTAGTTTCGATGCTTACGGATGGCATCAAGATTCGCGTGAGAACTTCAAATGATAAAATCCCCGATGCAGAAACACCCCCTAATGCGACTTTCGAGCCGGTCGACGTGGTCAAATTACCGATTTGCGACAAATCGGACGGCGCGTGAAAACCAGCTGGCACTGTAGCTATCGTAACCCTGAAAAAGTTATCGAAAGAACAAGGATCGCAAGCAACATAGTCATTGTCGCTAGAGGAAATAAATACCACGTCACTAGCTGATCCCAAAAGCTCAACCGAACTAAGGATATCGATATCCGGCGCTACTATTAATACTGTATGCGCTGCTGACTTCTCAATCCCATCAGCATCTTTCCCTGGCAGGTTAACTATTTTGAGAGGCTCGTCGACATAAAACCTCTCGAATCGATTAACCGATATCCCTGACTCGTTGGGCGGGTTAACCTGCAGAAGATCGTGACTAGTACCTTGATCGAAACTGATAGAACTATCTTCTGTTGCGACGAGCGTGACTTCCGAAGCCATCGCCATGCAGGAGTAAAAGGCAAAGGCAAATAACGACATCCCCCTTGTAAGCGTTTTACTGAACATGAGTTGTTTTATGTTCGTCATACTTCTCATCCATTCCCTATTTTTCTGTTACTTTCCTATACTTCTTAGTGTCTTTCTTGCTACTCGCCATGGGCTATGGAACTAATGAGATCCAAATTGCTTCGCACCATTGTGAATCACCCCAAGGTGAAGGCGAGCTCGTTTCATAGCGGATCTCTACGTTGCGCCCAGCGGTGACGCCTGCCAGCGCAATAGACCAAGCTTCAGGATCAGCGATAGGATCAAACCAAATGCCGTTTGCGCACGGAGCGCCTGCTTTTGATGTCCGAAATGTCGCAACTTTTCTTGCGTCTGCATTCGGATAGCTTGAGAGAAGGTAACGAAACTCTGAGATATCGCCCGGTCCAAGTATGACTCTCAGTTGCTCTGCCATCAGACTCGTGCATGACGTAAGTAATACTAGAAGTGTGACTATCTTAAGCTTCATATCCGCTCGATCCTCAGTCTTGAACTAACACGTAATGAAGCATACATGCTTCAGGTTTATCTGGGTTTCTAACAGTAGTGTCAACGCGGAGCGTAACTTGTTTATCCGCAATCTTTGCTGCTAGCAGTGCAGAGAACTGTCTCTGGCCCGCTTCGTTTGCAGGAACGTATAACCGCACCAAACCCGAGCTTACGGCTCCGCAATCGCCTGCCGATTGGAACCCATGTAAAGTTACCCATGCATTGGATTGCCCGTCTGGCTTGTCGATAATCAACAGCTGATGGATCAACCCCGTTTCAGTAATTTGTTGAGCATTCACAACTTCCGTTATCGACAGCACGAACAAAGCTAAGAATATCTTTGTCATTTCTTTACACCTTCTTGATTATTACTTGCTTACTAATATAAAGCTTGCCTCGTTACACGCATCACTTTCAAAGTTATGAATTCGGACCTTGTGCCCTGTCGATAAAGCGGCTATTGCGATTGAAAAAGCTTGTTGATACGACGCATCGGATTGCTTCTTCGATTCGGGAAAAGTGATCACTGTTCGATCAGAAAAGCAGACACCTGATCCCCCCTCTAGAATTACTGCGAAATCTGGTCCATTGTTAGTTGTGTTCGCTACTTCCACAACTTTAGCGCCCCGAATCAACTCACCTGCTGGTAATTGCGTACAAAGAATTGAGCAAATTATAAAAAACGTCCGTTGTATTTTTTTCACTGCCGATACCTTCTTATTGCTAATTCTTAACTTCGATACGCCTGAGCTCTTCAACGCCCGCTGCTGGACATAAATTAGTGCCCACGACTCTCACACTTTTACCAGCAATGAGCGCAGCGAGTAATTGAGCATGCATTAGCTCCCCAAGGGCATCGGTTGTGTTCAAAATATAATCGTGGGAGGTATTTGTATGACAATGCCCACTATCCCTCGATAGGCTTCTGGGCAATCTGTATGAAAGTAAAGTTGGTAAAAGATCGATCGTTGATGAGATTAATCACCGTCCTATTCGACACGTCGGATGCCATACAAATTGCGGCATGAATTAAAAGGTATAAAAATAGAAGTGCTCTCATGATTCGTTCCCAGATTCGACATGGATACAAACGTGAAGCAAGCCCCTGTAGCGGCCGGCAAGTGCTAGCTAGCAGAGATTAAAGAAAGACTGGCAAAATATAGATTGGATGCATTCGTCCTAAATGCTGCTTAGAAAGACAAATATACGTACCGCTGTGTCCCTACTCAAACTCGCTTATATATCCATTTATTTTATGTATATGTATTTTTAGTTTTAATTAAGCTAACAATTGTTTTTAGTAGAATCAAGCCCCAGAGTGGAAAACAGGCTGTAGTACTAGCTAAGCAACTGACGTGGTCCAGTAAAAACGACCAACCCAGTTAAGATACTTTTTTCAATACAGCTGCCTGAGCCTCGAATTCATTCGGGCTGACATAGCCCAAGTATGAATGTAGCCGACAACTGTTATAAAACATGGATATGTATCTCAGTATATCCTGCTGTGCCTCGTATCTGTTTTGGTAGCTGCGCCACTGTACACGCTCTTGCTTCAGACTGCCGAAGAAGCTTTCTACGACAGCATTATCCCAGCAGTCTCCTTTGCGGCTCATACTGCCTTGGATACCATGTTTACCCAATAATTGTCTAAAGGCATCGCTAGCGTATTGCGAGCCGCGATCCGAATGATGGATCAAACCTCTTCTCGGGCGTCGCTGCCACAACGCCATGGTCAGGGCATCTCAGACCAGGCTCACCTTCATCCGCGAACTCATGCTCCACCCGACAACCTTGCGCGAGAACAGATCAATCACAACGGCCAGGTACAACCAGCACTCGTGCGTACGGATATACGTAATATCGGTTACCCAAGCAAGATTGGGTTGCTTAACATCAAACTCCCGCTTGAGTCGGTTCGGGTACACGGGCTTCTTGTGGTTGCTGTCAGTCGTCACCTTGAATTTCTTCTTATGACGCACTTGCACGCCTGCTTCATCCATCAGCTTCTTTGCCTTAAAGCGACTCACGGGAAAACTGAGAGCACATAAGACCTTCTGCATCCGGCGCTCACCATAGGTGTGATCGCTGGACTTCGCGATATCCTTTACCATGCTAATCATCTCGCGATATACTGGGTTGTCTGGCCGATCCTTGTTGCGTTTGACATAGCTGTAATAGCTATTGCGTTTCACTCCCAACAGTCGACACATCAGATCGACTGGCCAGGTCTTCTTATTTCGAGTGATAAAGCGATACTTCACTTCGTTTCTTTGGCAAAGAAGACCCTTGCCTTTTTTAGGATTTCTTTTTCCATTTTCAGGCGTTTGTTTTCTTCTTTGAGCCGCCTGATTTCTTCCTGTTCAGGTGTCAGCTTGCCATTACCTCGAAACGCGTCGCCTGAATCGTTCTTATATTCTTTAACCCAGCGCCCCAATATCTAATCGCTGATACCAAGGCTTCGAGCTGCCTCTGCTCTTGTGTAGCCCTGATCCAATATAAGGCTGATGGCATCCAATTTAAATTCTTGAGAATACTTTTTTCGTGTGTTCAATTTTCAATCTCCAGTTAGGACTATTATGTCTTAACTGGACTGGTCACATCTATTAAACCACCTCAACTGGAATGGCTGTTATAACCGTTTCTATTTCATGCATTGCATACGCAACCTATCGTGAATTAAAGCTAAGTAAAAAGACAATGACTAAGAAGTCCAAATTTAAAACACGCAAGCATTGAATATACAGAATAAGCGTATTTTGAAACGTCTTCTCGACTTCCGCTAATGTCTTTTTGCAGTAACGAAGTAAGGTCCGCTTTTCATTCTTAGTACGTCTTAATGCCGCTAGTTGCGGCAGACTTGTAGTGTTTTTGGTTGTTCAATAATGGCGAAACCATACACAAGCGAAAACTCGGAAAGGCTGTCCAGCGCACGAAGTACGCGATGCAACCTAGCCTTGTTAGAATTTATCTAATACCTGCACCTTGTGACGCTGACGGCGATGCATAACATCTAGCTTCTGATATTGGTAGATCGATAACTACCCCCCACTCTTTCCCTGCAGCAAATGCAGATAACGCGAACGACAAAGCAGCTTTAGTTCGTTCAGAGCCCATTTCATCTGCTTTAAAATGAACCCTGTCATACAAACAATTACTCTTTATGTTTGGGTTATCAAGGTATACTTCAAAGCTCCCATCACTACCTTTTGTTGTCATACTAGTAATTGTCCCCCAATACCACTTGTTTCCAGCATAGCTACTTGAGCAAACTAAAGTTAATAAAATAAACATTAAATACTTTTTCATACATACTATCTCCTAGGGATTCTAACGCCCCAATAAGCCGCCCAGTGAGCGCCACTATACTGTGACGGCCTCGTTGCGGCCCAGCGGTGCTTACTGGGTCAGGATTAATTGGATTGTTGGGTATTTACTGAAGAGTTACTTCGTTGATAACAGGATAATTACCATCACATAGCTCATAGCTAACAATGATTTCTTTGTCGCTAATTTTTGCGGCAAGAGCAACAGATAGCTGTTCTTTATAATTTGGATTAACAGATGGGTCAGCACTTAGGAAAAGAGACTTAACACTTTGAGATCCATTTAGACACTCTGAGAACGACTTTCCGATTAGAGAAATAAAAGTTCCATGCTTTCCATTTCCTCCAACATTGATTTTGTCAATCTTAGCGATAGTTGCTGCCGAATAAGAAAGTGGTGACCCCAAAATTAGGGATAATGCTAACAATACTCTCGTTTTCATTTTATTCCTCTGTAACCTAACATTTGTATAGAGCCCCCTCATATGCATGACAGGTAGTCTCTTTCCTTTTCCATATACTACTCTGTTTTTAAGAGAAAAAACTCGAATCTTTCTCATTTCTTTATCACACATATGAGGGGTCTCATATGTAATCCACAGAACAACTCAAAACTCTGATTTCATTAGATTTTTCATGATCCCTCGGGTGCTAATCGAGCACAATTCACTTCCTTGTATAGTTTAAACAAGCACGTTCAAGAGCGCTTTGATTAGCTAAGACTTAAGTGAGTGAAGAGCTTTCGATGACTTCTGCTTTTCTATTGAAGCGGGCATAGGCAAGGCAGCTGAGCCATGTCTGCAATTGTCTAAATCTTGTCATAGAGCAAAATTAGTACTTGAAGGATGTTCTCTCGCCACACCTAGTACTTACCAATAAAGC
>JAKVBL010000024.1 GCA_022447365.1 Oleiphilaceae bacterium | reverse complement strand
GTGAAAACAGAGCGGCAGCTAGGTGCCGCTCTGTTTTCACTATGCTGAGAAGGCGCTATTAGTGAACGTTTGAGCTGGTACGAAAGTTGATTTCTTCCAATACCCGCTTTGCTGCCTCACGCACTTGCGTGGGAGCGGTCCCGCCTAGATGATTACGCGCACTTACTGATCCTTCTAACGTGAGTACATCGAATACGTCTTTGTTGATGTTATGACTAAATTGTTGAAGCTCCTCTAGTGACATATCTGACAGATCTTTATTGTGTTCAATTCCAAAGGCAACGGCTTTTCCTACAATTTCATGTGCGTCTCTGAATGGGACACCGTTGACTACCAGATAGTCGGCTAGATCTGTCGCTGTAGAGAATCCTTTACGCGCCGCTTCACGCATGTTCTCCGCTTTCACTTGCAACGCTGGGACCATATCACCGTATGCTCGCAAGCAATCTTTAACGGTATCAAGTACATCAAACAGGGGCTCCTTATCCTCTTGATTGTCTTTGTTGTAGGCCAGCGGTTGTGATTTCATCAGCGTTAACAATGATAACAAATGTCCAGTGACGCGCCCGGTTTTACCCCGCACCAATTCTGGCACATCCGGGTTTTTCTTTTGCGGCATAATGGATGAGCCCGTGCAAAATCGGTCGGGCAAATCGATGAAATCAAACTGAGCGGAGGCCCATAGAATCAACTCCTCGGACGCCCGAGATAGATGCATCATGAGCAGGCTTGCGAATGCGCAGAACTCAATGGCGAAGTCGCGATCACTGACAGAATCGAGTGAGTTATAGCTTGGGCGATCAAAGCCAAGCAGCATGGCGGTATAGTCGCGGTCAATGGGATAGGTCGTACCAGCTAACGCGGCGGCACCAAGTGGCATGACGTTGACTCGGTCACGGCAATCCAGCAATCGCTCATAGTCACGTTGCAACATCTCGTTCCAGGCTAAGATATGATGGCCAAAGGTAACGGGTTGTGCGGTTTGTAAATGCGTAAAGCCTGGCATTATCGTGTCTGCCTCGCGCTGCGCCAATTCTGCGATGCCATGTTGAAGACGGGTAATCTCATCTGCAATAAAGTCAATCTCATCCCGCAGGTACAAGCGAATATCGGTCGCTACTTGGTCATTTCGCGAGCGCCCTGTGTGGAGCTTCTTGCCGGTTAGACCAATTTTCTGTGTCAGACGCGCCTCAATGTTCATGTGCACATCTTCCAGGGCCACAGACCATTGAAATTCACCGGCTTCAATCTCTTCGCGAACCTCGTTTAAACCTTGTACGATTTGCTGCTTTTCTTCATCAGTTAAAACCCCAACTTTAGCAAGCATCGTGGCGTGCGCAATGGAGCCCGCAATATCGTGATAATAGAGACGCTGATCGAAGTTTACGGAGGCAGTAAATTGTGCGACAAACTCGTCGGTTGGTTCGCTGAATCGGCCACCCCAAGATTGGTTTGTCGAATTTGTATCTTTGCTCATGTTGTTTTACCCATCTACACTCAACTAAAACCATTACG
>JAKVBL010000023.1 GCA_022447365.1 Oleiphilaceae bacterium | reverse complement strand
TGATTTGTTTCTGAAACCACTTCTTGCCCTACGTGGCTAACGCTCTTGATGATGCTTTGTAGGCTCTCAACAAAGGTATTGAAGTTGCGGCTAAGCTGGGTGAACTCCGGTACGCTTGATTCTTCCATGCGTGCGGTCAGGTCCGCATCGCCTTGTGCGAAAGAGTGAATCGAAGCGTCAAACTGTTCAATCGGCTTCATGATGCTGCGGTTAACGAACACCGCGAAGATCGCAACGATGGCGGCAATCGAGACACAGAACAGGGCGATTGCTGTCAGTGTGGTATTCAAGGCTTGATGCGCTGAGTCTTCCATACTCGCGATAATGGCGTCGATATCGTCAGTGTAGAAGCCTGTACCCAGCATCAAATCCCATTCAGGAATAAACACCGAGTAGCTCAGTTTCGGTAGTGCTTCGCTCTGACCGAGTTTCGGGAAGTAATAAGTCGTGAACTCACCGGTTGTGGAATTGTTGAGCAAATCCTGAATCAGGTAATTGCCTTTCTTGTCTTGCAAGTTATAGAAATTTTCTCCGATGCCTTTGGTGTTTTGACCCGTCACAACGCGAACGCCTTTTGAATCGTAGCCAAAGATGTAGCCGGATTGGCCAAACTCCAACTGCTGCAAAATAGGCAATGCTTCTTCTAGTGGGGCGTTTTGAGCGAGCAATGGCTCAACAGCAGAGCGAGCGAGTTGAACGTAGTTTTTGAGCTCAGCTTTTTTCATCTCCATCATTTGACTTCGAGTCTGCTCAATTTCTTGTTCGTTATAGGCCGTGGTTTGCAGATAGGTAAACCACATCATGCCTATTGCCATGGTTAGAATTGGAATTATTGAAAGGATATATAGTCGTTTTCTGATCGTCAGATTCATAGAGACGTCCTTCTCTCGGCGCAGCGTTACAAGTAACAAGCTGAACAAGCTTGCCTGATACAATCATTAATACTTATTGTTGTAATGCTTAGAGATTAACCGAGTTAATCAATCAGAAGTACTGGAAATTTATAAATCTAGACTAAGGTCGTAGCATTTTAAAGCAGGATCACAATTAACGTGAACACGAATCATTATTGCAGCGAGAAGTGCCCGTTAACCAATAAGAGACGCGGTAGCGGTTTTTGGCAAACTTGAGGTATAGCCAATCTGCAAGGGGTTTGACCATGCGCCAACGCAGTGGTGCGTATATCCAACCGCGACCAACCAGTTGCCATGCTCGATGAGTGACATCCAACCCAAGCAGCAACTCACCTTTCTCGTTGAGGGCGTGCAAAATGGTATTGGCTTGCTCAGGATCGATTTGCGGATAATCGGCGAACGCCTCGCTGTAGATGTCGACGGTTTTGATTTGCTGCTTGGCATCACGTTGTTTTAGCGCTTTCATCTCTTTAGCGCATAAGGGGCAAGTGCCATCATAAAATACGGTAAGTTTGGTCATGGTTGAGCTCATCGTTGGTTGTTCTCCTCTTTTTTACGCGATTATTTTTCTTTTAGTTCATTGTGTTGCAAGCAATGCAGCCAATTATCTCGGGCGTTGCCATCATTGAATTGGAAG
>JAKVBL010000022.1 GCA_022447365.1 Oleiphilaceae bacterium | reverse complement strand
GTAACGAAATTAAAGGCGACCAAGAAATGATCCTTCTGCTTTCTAAAAAGAACGCGGAAGAACGTTTAGCTGCTTTCCTCTACGACCTATCAACGCGTTTCTCGCAACGTGGTTTTAGCCCTCGTGAGTTCCGTTTAACCATGACTCGTGGTGACATCGGTAACTACCTTGGCCTGACTGTTGAAACCATCAGTCGCCTACTTGGCCGCTTCCAGAAATCTGAGATTTTGAGCGTAAAAGGTAAGTACATCACTATCTTAGATCACGATGCATTGATGGAACTTGCTGGCGTTAGCAAAGACTAATTTACCCTATCAATTGATGTAGCTCGAAAATGAGCTACATCATATTTCTTCTAAAATCCCTTCGAAAGTCCTCAAATTCTTCCTCAAACTGAGCTACAGTAAAAATGTACCTTGTGTACTCCAATATACTGATTTACCTTATATTCGGTATTTGGTTTTACAATAATAAGTGGGCTTAGATATGAGTATATACAGTAAGATCCTTGTTGTTGCTGACATCAATAACGATGAGCAGCCAGCACTTGCAAGAGCGGTTCAACTCGCTCGAAAAAGTGTATCCAGAAGCCGAATCACTTTCTTTCTGTCAATCTACGATTTTTCGTATGACATGACCTCGATGCTGTCGGTCGATGAAAGAGATGCTATGCGTCGCGGTGTTATCCACCAACGTGAACAATGGATGCGTAAGATAGCCCAACCGTATTTAGACGATAGCTTCGACTTTGATGTTTGTGTTGTTTGGCATAATCGCCCTTATGAAGCGATCATTGCTGAAGTCTTTGCTGGCGGTCACGACATCGTTATTAAGGGAACGCGTAAGCACGATGTTCTAGAATCCGTCATCTTCACTCCTACAGATTGGCATTTGTTGCGTAAGTGCCCTATCCCAGTACTTTTAATTAAAAACGCTGATTGGCCTGAACATGCTAAGATTCTTGCGTCTGTTCATGTTGGTTCGGAGAATCCAACCCATATTGATTTGAACGATTCGATGGTCGAACGCCTTAAAGAAATCACCAATCGTCTCGATGCAGAACCTTATCTCGTCAATGCTTACCCGGTTACACCGGCGAATATCACGATTGAGTTGCCTGAGTTTGACCCAACGACGTACACAGACGCCGTTCGTGGCCACCACTTAACGGCAATGAAGGCACTTCGCCAAAAACACGGCTTGGATGAAGAGCAAACTATCGTTGAACAAGGCCTACCAGAAGACATCATTCCAGCAACGGCTGAAAAGCTGAGTGCAGCAATGGTTATTCTTGGCACGACAGGTCGTACAGGGCTTTCTGCGGTGTTTATTGGTAACACGGCGGAGCATGTGATTGATAAAATCAATTGTGACGTACTGGCATTAAAACCAAACGGTTACATCAGTCCGCTCGATCCAAATACAGCGACATAACAGCACTTGTTTTTGAAATAATATAGAAATGAAAATCCCCCAATTGTTGGGGGATTTTTTATTCTGTTCACTGCTCTAGAGGCACGCAAATTAAAAAGGAGGCTCATTTAGCCTCCTTT
>JAKVBL010000021.1 GCA_022447365.1 Oleiphilaceae bacterium | reverse complement strand
TAACCTGCAGTATTTTTTCGTTATAAATGAACGTTTTGACAAGCGGATAGGGCGTTTTAAGTGAAATTATGGTGCCCACCCCAATGATTAGTGGAATAGCGGCTTCTTTAATCGCGATGTATTTGTTATCAAGTTCGAGCAGGCCGATGCTGCTGGTGAGTAGAATGCTTATAAAGCCCAGTGCAGGAATAAAACCGAATTTTTTCTCTTGGTAAAATTGGTACAGTCCATAAAGTAGTGGAAGAGAAAGTCCTAGTATAAGGCCATAAATTGGACCGAGTTGATCCTCTGGGCTTAGGTATTTTAAGATCAGAGTTGGTGCAATGACACAGATGGCGAGCTCAGTAAGTAATGAGCCTGAGGATTGTTTGTGTGCTTTAGCGTCTGACATGTATTTCCTGTGAAAATATTCCGAATAATGCTGTATAGGTCTTAGAAGCGTTCGCTCGACGCGAACTCCCCTTCGGAATTCGCTATAATTTCCGATTATACGCGGTTCAAAGAGATAATATTAGTGTGAGATATTCAAATGTTGACTTACATTGCCATAGCAATGTGTCCGATGGCTCACTTTCACCTTCAGATGTTGTTACCCGTGCGCACCAGCATGGAGTTGAAACCTTATCGCTTACCGATCACGACACGATCGCTGGATTAAATGAGGCGAAAAATAAGGCTGACAAGCTTGGTATGAAATTGATACCAGGTATTGAACTTTCGTGTCAATGGCGAAGTTATGGAGTACATATTTTAGCATATGACTTTGCAATTGATGATGAAACGATGCTGCAAGCTCAGCGCATCCAGACAGAAAAAAGATTGCAGCGTGCGCGAGAAATAGCAGCGAAACTTGTGCACAAAGGTTTGCCGGACGTATACGAGCGTGCTCTGTCGCTGAGTGCTTCAGGAGTGCCTGGACGGCCTCATTTTGCGCAAGCCTTGATAGATGAGCAGGTGGTTGAGAGTCATGGCGCTGCATTTAAACAGTATTTAGGTTCCGGTAAGGTTGGTGATGTGAAGAATGTTTGGCCTTCGCTGGCTGAAGTGATGGATTGGATCTCCACGGCTAGTGGTGTTGCCGTGATTGCGCATCCACGAAAGTATAATTTTTCGTTGTCTAAGTTACGTTTGCTAATTGAAGATTTTAAGGCATTAGAGGGCAGAGGTATGGAGGTGATTGTGTCTGGACAAAAACCTGGTGAGGTCGGTATGTTAGCGGATCTTTGTGGTCGTAACGACTTGCTCGCATCAGTCGGTTCGGATTTTCACTCGCCGAAGTTTGCTTGGGCTGAGATTGGCAGGGTACCCGCCTTACCCAGCTCTGTGAAACCGGTATGGACTCTTTTCCGTTAGTTTATCTATCGGCTATCGTCTTCGCTTAGTCGCTATGAAAAAAGAGATAGATATCCGTCAATTGCTCGCCTAGTAGGCCAATCATTTGTTGCATTAGCTTGCTGTTATCATGAATCTGATGAAACTCGTCACCGTCATATAGCCCTGACAGCGCCATATAAGGCAGCAATAGTTCTGCACTGACTTCTTCATCTTTGGCGAACCATGCGTCTTCTTTCAATAGCATGCCCTCGATAAAGCCAACACACCAACTTTCCATTGCCACTTCGTA
>JAKVBL010000020.1 GCA_022447365.1 Oleiphilaceae bacterium | reverse complement strand
CAGGGTAAATCAATTTTGAGCTCACCAGCGGGGCGAGGCTTGATTCATGCCCTACCAATGGATGCGACCTATCCTGATATGACGGCGCACTGGGAACACCAGTTGCAAGGAATGGCAGAACGAAATCAAGCGTATCAGCCTTTCATGCAAGCGTTAGAGCAGCGCATTGATGGATTAATGGGAGAGGTGAAATCGGGCCCGATTCCTGATTCGTTACGTCATTTGCCTAAAGTCGAGCGCCCGGCATTCAAACGTAAAAAACGCAGCTATTCGAAGGGCGGTGCGTCGAAATCAAGCTCAGGGAAGCGGAAGTCTTCATAACAGCTGAATGAAGTAAAAGCGGCAATCTAATGCGTATAAGCTCAAAGAATGCCGCCTTGTATTTCAATGTAATGACCTATCTGTATTCAAACAGCTCTAATCAAACAAGTCATCATTGTTTTGGATTGCACCACGCACGTCGTCTTGCGTTAAGACACGCTTCCCTAAATTCTGTTTTACTTGTCGTCCCAAGTCGACAAGAGCATCTCTGTTCTCTTGAGTCTGACGTTTCCCTGCACTTCTTAAGCAGTAATTGAGCTCATGATCTTCACTGTAATTGACCAGATCTTTATCTGCAGCCATATTTACTCTCCTTAATGGTGGATGTCATCACTAAGTCTGGTTTGAAAGTGGTGAAAATCAAGCTAAGTCATGGGAGTAAGTTTGGCAGGGTATGGTGATGAAACAACACGCTTTTCATTAATGCTTCATAAGCTATTGATTTGTAAAATCTACCAAGGCAGTTGAGTTCCGTCGTAATTAATAAACTGACCGGAGTTTTTTTGGGTGCTTTGCGCAATCACTTTTGCTAACCCTGCTGCAGAGGTTTGGGGTTCGATAAGGGCGTTAGGCCCTCCCATTGCAGTGCGTACCCAACCCGGGTGTAGCGCAAGTACGGAGAAACCTTCACTTGTTAAGTCATTAGATAAGCTTTTCACAACAGAGTTGAGCGCCGCTTTAGAAGAACGATAGATATAACCACCGCCGGAGGTGTTTTCTGCCATGCTGCCGACTTTAGATGAGATACAGGCAATCTTCTTCGTGCTAGCTGCTTGTAAAAGCGGATAAAAAGCCTCAACCAACTTTAGTGGTGCGATGGTGTTTATCTCGAAGACCTTTCGCCATTCCTCAACATCTGTATTACCAAAGCCATAGCCTTTAGGCCCATAGTAACCAGCATTGTTGATCAGAAGATCGATGGCTGGGAGTTCTTTTGCTAGTTGGGCAACTTGCGGGTAATTTGTCACATCTAATTCGTGTAACGTCAGTGTGGCATAGGTCGACGCTAATGCTTGAAGCTCTTTGCTTTCTGCAAGGTTACGGCTAGTCGCATGTACTTGATCGCCTCGTTGCAAATACAGTTCAGCTAAACTTAAGCCGATCCCACGGTTTGCACCAGTAATAAAGATTGTTTGACTCATGTTTGTACCTGTCTATTTGACTCAGTGAGGTTAATTTAAGACATGACTATTGTGTTAGCTCAAAGCAATAAAATCAACCAACCACCACGCGATGATGATCATCAACATAAACAGGGACATCGCACAGAAAGAGCCAAAGAAAGCACCAAGAATCGTATATAGGGTTTTATTCATAGCAAAAGCAAATTAATTGATATTGAAAATCATTATCAATTAATTTCCTTTTTAATCAACGCTTGG
>JAKVBL010000002.1 GCA_022447365.1 Oleiphilaceae bacterium | reverse complement strand
ATCAGTTGACGTTAACTGACCGGTCAGCACTTGGCCGTCTTCCGTAACACTTTGCGCTTGAATCTGATCTAACACCGGCGCATCGTTAGTCCCGGTTAAGGTGATGACAAGATTTTTCGTGTCACTAGCTCCAGCCAAATCTGTAAGAGTTACCGGAATTGTAATTGTTTGCACATCGCCTTGGGCTAAATGATTGTAGCTGCTGTGACTGGGGTCAAAGCTATAGCTACCATCTTGTTTCAGCACAAAACCGTCGACACTCGGGGAAGAAAAGCTAACTCGGTCGTGGTTATCGTGCTCTGCGACATAAATTATCCCTTTTGTTAGTGTCGTATCGCCTTCATGTGCTGCTTGAGCTGTAATAGAGGTGATCTCCGGCGCATCGTTAGTGCCCGTCACGTCGATCGTTATCGTTTGTTGTACCGGTGTGCCGCTGCTGTCTTTGGCCGTGACAGTAAAGTGCTCTGTCACCTGTTGATTGGCATCTAGGATATCTGTCGCATGGCTTGTATTGTCCAGTTGATAATGCCACTGCCCCTGTTGATCAATACTCAACTGACCATAGTGGCCCTGCCCCTGAACCACTTGCCAGCTGAGGGTATCGCCCGTGTCTGGATCGGTTACGTTTAACGTACCAGTGGCATCGGCATTGCCACTGGAGCCATCGCCCGCTTCTATTACAGCGCCAGTGCTAGCGCCTATTATTACAGGCAGATCATTAGTGCCTTTTACGGTGATATTTAGCTGATGTGCTGTACCATCCGCACTATGGACAGTCAGTAGTTCGTGCTCGACCTGCCCCCCTGATAATGATTGTGATTTGATATTATCTGGCACATAAGTCCAGTGACCACTTACATCAATATGTGCAGTACCAAATGTGCCCACAATCGTTTCTGGTTTAAAGCTAGACTCGCCATCATCTTTATCAACGATATGTAATTGGCCGGTTGTTAATTGACCACTATCTTCAACCACTTGTCCTGTCGACACGCCACTAATCGTCGCCGCATCATTCGTGCCGGTAATCGTGATGCTTGACGTCTGTGCAGTAGCCCCACCACGCGAATCGTTCACCTGATAACTGATTATTAGTGTCGTGCTAGCACCTGCCGCTAAGTGTTGAAACGTCGCACTGCCCGGGGCCACTGTTATCGTGTGACCATCAGCGGCAAGCGCAAAACCCGCTGGAATATTGGTCGTAGCGGCGGCCCCATCTAGCTCATAGCTTAAATGGCTAACGTGTAATACATCACCTGCATCTTTGTCACTGGCACCCTGTAATAAATCTACGTCATGGGTCGCATTATCTTCAATCGATTGATCTGTAACCGGTGATAGGACCTCGGGTTGCGCATTAACCGATAAGGTTAATGGTCTGGTCGTTTGTTGTACTTCCCCTCCGGCCGAGGCAATTGCGGTAATGGTTAATGCTATATCACCGTGAAAATTTGGGTTCTGTAGATCGGCCTTAAGCCCATTTAAGTCAGCCTTATCTACCGTCCAAATTTTAGACANGGCATTATAATTACCGTGGTTCAGCGTTGCATGATCCGGTAAACCTGATATTTTTACCGTAAGTGTTTCGGTATCGCCACCGGTGTCAATAATTGCTGTGTGCAAGTCTAGCGGTATTTCTGCACCTTGCTGCACAAGGTGAGTAGTCGCTGATAGCATCGGCGCATCAACACTACCATGAATGTTAATGACCACATTGCTGATGACTTGTTCGCCATCGAGTGTGGTTGCAATCACTGGAATTTTTTCTTGTATGGTTTCATGCACACCTAGGTGATTGACTGCCGAGTTAGTATTATCTAATGCATAATGATAATGTCCGGCACTATCAATCGAGAATGTCCCATAAGTAGTGTGCTGCTGAACTTGCGGCGTGAATTCTGGCTGATCAATACCATCTAAATCTTTGGCTTTTAATTCTCCTTTGACTTCAAATTGGGCACTATCTTCTTTCAGATCAGCCGTTAAACCCGCTGGCGAAATATCGGCTATACCGGCGTTATTAACATCATAGATATGCGGTGCTGAGGACCCTCCGTGATCATTCGTCACCGACAAAGTATGCTGCCCATTAGATAGGCCTGTAATAGCAACATCAAAGTGACCGTGAGCGTCAACCACCGTCGTCGCTATTGTGTGTCCTGCTTCAACGATATGGATAGTTTCACCGGCAACGCCGGTACCACTAAGTAGATTTGCTCCAACATGCAACTGCTGATAGGTACTAAAATACAAGTAATCCACTTCGCCATTTGGCGCACCATCGCAGACGCGATTAATGATTCCGAGCGTACCATCTGAAAATTCTACAATACCATGCTCCCAGGCGTTACCCGTACCTGCTGCCCCGCCACTACCGGTATTCACAGTATTAGGAATATGGTGTGATTGCCACCAGCCGTGACTATCAATTCTGGCAAACCCTCCTTGGCCGCTATGATTTGTCGTTAAGGTAGGTTCATTACCTGAAGTCAATTCGTTATGGCTACTGCCTGGCATGTATAAGCCAACTATTTTCAAGCCTGAACTGACTGTCGATGTTTGACTGCCCCAGTCTGCCGTCGTATCAATCACCGCAGGGTCGGCACTGGCAACTACTTCAAGACTGGTTATGGATAATGTCGAAGTGGCGCCCACTGGCGAAGCATAGGCCGAACTAATAACAGGTTTATCTTCAGTCCCGGTAATGGTGATGCTGACTTGTTGGGTTGATCCATCGGTCGCTGTGAAAGTATAAGTATCTACGACTTGTTGCTTGGCTGGGTCGGGGTCACTGGGTGATAAATCTTGTACTTTGCTTTGATCAAGGGTATAGGTCCATTGACCATTAACCATGGCTATGTGGCCGTAGGTGGTGGCTGTACTGACAAGATCTGGGAAGTCAGGTGTTTCGCCTGTATCGGTATCAGATATGCTAAGGGTTCCACTGGCGGTTGCGGTGTCGCCTGCGTCTCCTTCAGTCACTGCGCCAGTGCTTGCCCCCGTTATTATAGCTGCATCGTCTTTACCATGAACCGTAATGACGAGATTCTGCGTGTCAATACCACCGTCTTGGTCGGTCACCGTAATCGGAATGGTGACAGTTTGGTCTGTACCTGCGGCCAAGTGTTGATAGGCGCTGTGACTGGGATCAAAGGTGTACGACCCGTCGGCATTTAGCGTAAAACCGTCTATGGTCGGTGCGGTGTAGGTGGCCGTTTCATGGGCATCGGCATCAGTTGAGGTAATGTTGCCAGAGATTACACTGCCATCTTCAGTCGCACTCTGTGCTTGAATATGGTTGAGCACCGGATTGTCGTTGGTGCCTGTCAGCGTGATTACCAAATTCTGGGTGTCGGTTCCACCACTGCCATCTGTCACAGTAATTGGGATGGTGATGGTTTGCGTGTCGTCTTTTGCTAAACCATTGTAAGCCGCATTGCTTGGATCAAAGGTATAACTTCCATCCGTATTTAAGGTAAAGCCGGCTACATTGGCAGTAGTTGTGTAGGCCGCAGTGTCACCCGAATCGAGATCCGTTGAGGTAATGGAGCCCTGAGTCATCATTGCGTCGCCCTCAGTGGCGGTGCGCGCCGTAATGGTATTGATCACAGGGTCATCATTGGTACCGCTAATGGTCACAACGATGTTATGTGTCGTACCGTCTGCGCTTTGTACTTGAATAGTGTCAGTCAGGATATTAGTCGTGCCAGAACTACTTGTACCAAGGGCTTGTACATCCGCATTGTTGTTATCGAGGTCATACGTCCAGCTGCCGTTAGAGCTTAAATGCAACACACCATGTGCGGTCGTAATATCACCATCCTGAAAGTGAGCTTGTCCGTCATCTTTATCAGTGATGCTCAAGCTGCCTGTTGCTTGCAGCGTTGTTTCTTCGGTAACAGAGCCTGAGTCTGTGCCACCAATGACTGCGGCATCCGCGGTTCCATGAACTGTGATAACGAGATTCTGCGTGTCAGTACCACCGTCTTGGTCGGTCACCGTAATAGGGATAGTGACGGTTTGATCTGTTCCTGCGGCCAAGTGTTGATAGGCGCTGTGACTGGGATCAAAGGTGTACGACCCATCGGAATTTAGCGTAAAACCGTCTATGGTCGGTGCGGTGTAGTTGGCCGTTTCATGGGCATCGGCATCAGTTGACGTTAACTGACCGGTCAGCACTTGGCCGTCTTCCGTAACACTTTGCGCTTGAATCTGATCTAACACCG
>JAKVBL010000019.1 GCA_022447365.1 Oleiphilaceae bacterium | reverse complement strand
TTACTTCTTGGCATTGGAGAAGATATCGGCAGTTCTTTGGGGCTGGATAAAACGCAAAAGAGCCTGCTAAATCGTGCTTTCAATGGAATCATCGAGTATGCAAAATGCAAAGCTGACCCGCATGGTTACAAAGCCTTAACTTCAAAAGCAAACGAAGCCATTAATATGTCTCGATTAGAGTTGATAGAAAGAACACTCCAAAAGCGGAACGAACTGATTTTGCAAAAGTTCGATCCAATCAATGGCTCGGAGCTACAGCTTTATGAAGTAACCAAGATGATAAATTCTCCGACTATTAAGTCTTTCATCAAACTTGTAGTTGATGAGTCGAAACAAGACGAATTGCTTAGCAAGCCTAGGAAGAAAAAAACGAAATCTCGTTACTATGAAGAAGCAAGTTGGTGGCATAGGTTTTGTGAACACTTGAACAAGCGATACGAGGATTGGCGTCATGAATTGTTTGCCAAGGTACTTTTTTTAGAACAACAAAACGAAGGAGCCATTAGTTATTCTACGCTGTGGCAAATCGCGCTGTTACCGCCTGAGCAATGGGAAGACTTAGCACAATACAGAAGTCTTGCAGCAGAGCTTTACGTTGATGGTGAATTTTATGGATTTGTCATTCCCGGTACTTACTCGGTTCGCTCTGCCGTGGATTTTGACGATTGTATTGGTGGACGACGTTTCATTAACGATTTGATCAGCGCTATGGAGCATGACAAGCATATTGATAATTCAGGCGTAATCTCAATACCGAAAGACGCTGAAGTGTTGGTTAAATACAGCGATAAACAGAAACTAATGTATTTGGGGGATGACTATGTAGATCCTGAATATGACGACGTGGAGAATACGCCATTGCAAAGTAGAGTCAGGTTCTTTTGCAGTAGGTTGTCGCGAACAGGTGAGGAATTACTCGACCTTGCTACGGATATCAGTCCAAGCCCGGATTGTGAGAGAGTCATCGAATTAGGACTAGACAACATCGGAGAAGAGGGTGTTTATTTTAAAGATGTTTGAGCACTATATCGAACAATCGATATTATTTAGAACAGTTGAATTCAACGTTCATGCCTTACTGATGTAAGGCATAAATCACGAAACTTACCGATGACATTTTAGAATCAACGTGCAATTGATACGTTTAGAGTTTTATCAACTGGCCTTCTGAAGTAAGTATTTGACATATATCTCTAGTGAGAGTGATATGTTTAAGTTCTAAGAGATAACTGCTTCAACAAACATATTTTTAAGGTAAGGGAACATATGAGCGCTTGGGAGTTTTTGAAAAAAGAGAACAATGCTAGAGCGCTCGGTATCCTGATCCCGGTAATTATCGCTGTGATCGGTGCTGGCTGGACCTTGTTTGTTTATTTAATAAATAATGATTTATCAGAAGCTCAGTACACATTGTATCTCGAACACGAAATCACTCCCTTTGAGGACGGATATATCGAGAATACGCAACCACCTTACGAAGTAAAACTTAAACCAGACAGCACAAATACCATTTGGTATTTGCGACGCAACATTGACTTCCAACCGCATGCTCTGACGCCATATTTCGCAGAAATCAGCTCTTTGACCAATGATGAAATAGTCACTGAGCTTAATGGTATCGCTGATAACAGCTTACTTCATGAAACTCTTCTTCCGAATGCCTTCTATCAAGTAATGTTGGACTTGGGAGGGTTACTCAATACATCGGTGAAGCCCTATGTGTCGCAACGCGGTGATGCTTATCCAGCGCTGACCGAGTTTTTCTCCTTGCCTCTAAACTCCCCTGAAGCAATGGCGGCATTATATCTCTACAATCTTGGTGGAGAAAGTTGGCAACCTCTCACG
>JAKVBL010000017.1 GCA_022447365.1 Oleiphilaceae bacterium | reverse complement strand
TATTGTTGGTTACTACGTGAAGATTTTTGTGGTTGAGCAACTTAGTTGCAATCATTTCCGTCGTCGTACCGATATTAATGAACAACGATGCGCCGTCAGGGATCATTGCAGCCACTGCTTCAGCAATTTTCTCTTTGACTTCGCTGTTTTGGGTTTTCCTTTCCTGATATGGCGTGTTTTCCCAACTTCTGTTAAGGCCAGCACCACCATGATAGCGGCTCACCACACCATTTTCAGCAAGCTGGTTAAGGTCTCGACGGATTGTTTGCGGCGTAACTTCGCAAGCACTGACCAAATCATCAATAGACATAAAACCATGTAGCTTTATAAGCCCAACAATTTTTTCGTGTCTTTGCGTTTGATTCATCGCGAGTCCTCAGAATTAGAAAATTACATCAATTATACGTGCTTAACTTCAATGTTCCCATAACAAAACGAAACGCCAATGTTCGTTTTCGAAAATATAGCATTGTTAATCCTGTGTAAATGATGCAAACTCTATGAAAACTATCTTCAGGAGTGACCTTATGGGACAACATATCCTTGCCATTGACCAAGGTACAACAAGCTCTCGCAGCATCATTTTTTCTCCAAAGGGCAGTATAGACGCTATTGCACAGCAGGAATTCTCTCAAAAATATCCGAAAGATGGCTGGGTTGAGCATGATCCAGAGGAAATTTGGGAAAGCGTTGTCTCTACCCTCAAAGAAGTTTTCAATAAATGTTCATTAACACCATCAGATATCGCAGCCGTTGGTATCACTAACCAGCGCGAAACAACCTTAGTGTGGAATAAAAACACTGGCGAGCCTGTCTACCCGGCTATCGTTTGGCAAGACAGACGCACAGCCCAGCTTTGTCGTGATTTAAGTGAAGACGAAGAGCTCGTCTCACACATTACTGAATCGACAGGGCTTCTGTTAGACCCTTATTTCTCTGCCACTAAAGTAGCTTGGATATTAGACAATGTAGAAGGTGCAAGACAGCAAGCCGAGGACGGAGAGCTGCTGTTTGGAACCGTAGACACGTTCCTTATATGGCGCTTAACGGGTGGTGAGTCACACAAAACTGATGCCACCAATGCCTCGCGTACAATGCTGTTCGACATCAATAACCAATGCTGGGATGAGAAGTTACTTGATAAATTCAATATCCCACGCTCAATGCTACCCGAGGTGATGGATTGTGCGGCTGACTTTGGTGTAACGAAAGAAGACATCATAGGTAGAGCTATTCCTATCCAAGGCGTAGCAGGCGACCAGCAAGCAGCATTAGTAGGCCAAGCGTGCTTTGAAAAAGGCATGGCCAAGAGCACCTACGGTACCGGCTGTTTTATGATATTGAACACTGGTGACGCCCCTTTGCAATCGAAAAACCGATTACTCACCACCGTTGGGTATCGTTTAAACGGCAAAACGACTTATGCGCTTGAAGGCAGTATTTTTATGGCCGGCGCAACCGTTCAATGGCTCAGAGATGGCCTGAAGCTTATCGACGATGCCGCCGAATCGGAGGCACTTGCACAGCGAGCAAGACAAGATAACGGCGTGTTCCTTGTCCCGGCATTTACTGGTTTAGGCGCACCTTATTGGGATCCAGATGCCCGTGGCGCAATTTTAGGTTTAACCCGCGACACAGGCATTAGCGAAATCGTTGCTGCGGGACTTCAGTCTGTTTGCTACCAGACTAAGGACCTGCAAAAAGCAATGGAAAGCGATGGCGCTCGCCCCACAACTATTCGTGTAGATGGCGGTATGTCGCGTAATGATTGGGTTATGGGCTTTCTTTCAGACATATTGGGCGCTGAAGTAGAGCGCCCTGAGATTACGGAAACCACCGCTCTTGGTGCTGCCTTCTTAGCAGGATTACAGGCTGGTGTCTTCAATTCAATCGACGATTTAACCCATTGTTGGAAGAGTGATAGCGTTTTCACTCCAAGATTGACCAAGCAAGAACGTGATCAAGCCTATGATGGTTGGAAAGCCGCCGTCGACCGTATCCGCTGCAGCTAATTTTCCTTTATTTTTCTGATTGTTAATAAAGTGCGGCTATAGACCGCACTTTTTTTATACAAAAAAATTTTTTATAACATTGTAATTACATTGTCATTTTGTGCTAGTATTGGATCCAAGGTAAACGTTTCACCTTTTACCTTAAATCAGAAACGCTATATTTTTCATAAAGTTACAAATAATAATCACGAAAATATAACGTTAAATGTGTAAAAGTATTGTTAATAAGCTTGATCCGCACATACTAAAAACGTAATTTAAGTGCAAAGTACGTTAAAACGTAGCCTACTC
>JAKVBL010000016.1 GCA_022447365.1 Oleiphilaceae bacterium | reverse complement strand
AATCGCTATCTGGAATGAATGTGCAAGATTGCTTGCCAACGCGATCATCTACTTCAACTCCGCGATACTGAGTCATCTGCTGGGACACTTTGAAGCGAGAGGAGATGAAGAGAAAGCGGGTATCACTCGTGCTGTTTCGCCCGTTGCGTGGCAAAATATCAACTTAAGCGGAACGTATAACTTCACTAATACTGGGAAATTGCCCAATATTGGCGAAATAACAAGGCCGATAGTGGATGATTAGGCTCCAAGCTGAAAGTAACCCACCTCCGCAGCCATTTATTGGTGTGGTCTACAGAGGATTATGTCTTTTTAGAGGGGAAAATCCCTAGAACCCCTTTGTGGTGCAGTTTACAACTTTTCCTGTGATGATTTGCACAAGTATTACATATCAACTAACAACGGTCAGTTGCGAATATATATCGATGATTTTCGCGTCGGTAATGTAGGGCAACTCAAATCTTTTGTCGGAGATATGAATTCTAAACGGGTGTGTGAAATTCTGATACCTGGTGATGTCGCAGTTCACTTCGATGAGCTATTTGATTCATGGGGAATACGATGCCAACTATAAAGCGCGTTCCAATTACCGACATTGTTGTGCCTGACGTTTTTTTAATCAGGTGTCAGTCTGTAACGGAGGAAGAGCGTTTGGCTTTTGAACCAATAATAAATAGAGATCCGCTTCCGGTAGTTTATGTTGAGGGTGAACTTGTATTGCAGGCTGGGGCGAAAAGATTGGCTGTTGCAAAGGCAATTGGTGAAAAGGAAGTATTAATTCAGATATACACTCAAAGTGAACGTGAGCGCTTAGAAGCGACACTAATTGAACAAGAAAATGCATTGCGCTAGTTATAGGAAACACGATGGCAGATTTATCCAGAGTAGATTTAAGTAAACATGTTGCTGTTTACCCGATGATTACAACTGATGATGGGTGTTTTGAGATCCGTGCCGAAAAGGTTTTTCTCGAACCTCATCAGGCGTATGAGTTTGTTAATAGACTCAAGAAAACGGGTTTACAAAATGTCATTGAGGATTCGTTACAGTCTTTAGTGCAAACACCAGAAGGAAAAAATTTATTAACGGCATCGCCATCGTTCAATGAATTCACATCAGCCATTGAGGATGCTGAGTTTATGGGGTTTTGCGCCCATCCCCTCGAAATCGGCATCAGAATGATGACGGCCAAATGAACGCGCTTTTTGTGAATTCTTCGAAAAACTGCCAAATAATTAAAAATAGGCATAGATAACTAAAATGATAAAAGCTTCTGCTGTGAGAATGACCCTCATGCTTGTTCAAGCAATAACTGCGCGTACAGTGAAATAGTCTTTTGACTAATGGTAGACATCGCCAAGACTATTACTACTAGTAGACAAAGTTGTGAGGTGTCCACATGTCTAAAGATGTAAATAAGCTACTCGCAGGTCAACTTCTGATTGTTGAAGATGACGCCATTACTTCTGAACTTATATCAAACAACCTCACAGCATTAAAGAAAATCCGTATTGTTGCAAACGGTAAAAGTGCAGTTAAGTTTTGCCAATTGTATAAACCAGATATCATTGTGCTAGATGTTTACTTACCAGACATCAATGGTATTGAGCGCTACCGACTTCCTAAAGAAGCCACTATCTCTCTCAACTCTTCAACAATGACTTGTTAAACACTTGAATACTTCAAAACAATTAGAAACATATCGAGAGTTGATACATGTAGATCAATTGACTGGTGTGTTTAGTCGGTACTATTTTAGTATGCACTCAATACATCATAAGCGGCATTTTCATCAGCATGGACAGTAGTTGAGCCGCAGATATGCTTTGTCATCGCTGCTTCAACGGCATCTGAATTTTCAGAACGAATAATAACAAGTAAACTTGAGGGGCGTTTTCGGGTTAGCAATCAACACCCCTCTAAATAGTTCTAGTAGAGGATGATGCTTGCGTTTGCTCTAACTGTCACATTGCCAGCTGGATCGATAATAGTACCCGCATTGGCGTAAATTGTACCGCCGAGACTCTTTTTATACTCCTTTGACTGTACAACCCAATTCATAGTGTAGATTGTATTGGGTTTTATCGGTGCTGTGAACTTTACATCCATGTGAGCTCCAAGCATAGGACCAAATTTCATGAAGTGAGTAGGAAGAAGAGCGGAAAATACTGCAGTGATATGGCTGCCACTTGCAATAATCCCTCCAAGACGAATTGTTTGTTCGTTATCTGGGTCATTATGTACAGGATTTAAATCGCCAATGAACTTGGCTCCATCTACTACTTCCTTCTCACTTAAGAGTAATTGGGACTCAATGATGTAGCCTACGTCTGGCAAATATTCTTTCTGCTCCTGAACGCTTTGCATAGATTGCATTAGCCAACCTCCTTTAGAAGATGGTGCTGATTTCTCAGATTAAGATTTTCGCTAGTTTGCAATGATGGCGCGGAATAGCGGAAATCATGAGCCCATACAAATTGATGCCAATAGCTCTCTGCAATCTCAATCCATATTTTGAGTAGATTTTCATCTTTGACGAATCTCTTTTGATTTATCATTATCCAACTCATTACAGCTTGGCTGTCTCTACAATCCTCGCAATGTCCTGAAGTGCAGCAAAAGTTTACCGTTTTGCAGTCTGAGGCGTAGGCATTAAATCCTGGAAGTACAGCATTACCGTTCTTAATTCTTTCAGCATTTTGTGGATGGTCTACACTCACACTGGGGCAAACATCATATCCAAAATCTCCCCAGTGACTTTTCCCTGTTACCATAGCTTCAATGTAGTAAGGGTGGCTAGCGAGTGTCTCTGGAAACAACTCCCTGACTCGCAAAATTTCATCAAGTAATCTTTTTTCGTACTTGGTCCGGAGTGGATCGCTCGTACCATACTTACTATAAAAATTAACTGAGACTGTATTTCCATTTTCCGATATTTTTCTCACTGTCTCTTCGATATGAGCAATTCCATCTTCAGTCACTGCAAAAATGAAATGGGCTCTCGGATCATATTTATAGTTCTTAAGAGCAGTCTCAAATAGACCCGAAAAGGAGTTTCCGTTAGGTTTGATCGCTCGCAGGTCATCGTCTAGAGAGCCACCACCAAACAAAGAGATTAAAACCGAAAAATCCTTAAAGCCTTCTTTGGGCAAAGCTTTAAGACCATTGGTTGATATGCTATTAAACTCCATAATCTCAGCAAATAATTCGAGTCTTTTGGGATGGAGCGTAGGCTCGCCTCCTATAATCAGACTAGTATTGATACCTCTATTCCTCTCAGAGATAAGAAACTTTTTAATTTCATCCTTTTTGGACAAATCTTTTGTTCTTTTGTCAAAGTCATATTCAAAAAACCAACAACCTTTACACCTTATATTGCACGCTGTAGTGATTAAATACTCTGACACTCTAACTCTTGAACTAATTTGTTTAATCCGTTGATAACGAGCATAATATTCAAAGTCACCGTTAAGCCTTTTAAATATTGCATTTTTGGTAACATCTTTCATAAGCAAATCCTTCTAGCATAAGATTAGAGAAACTTTCTGTTTGCAGTATCGTCTGGTACATGAAGTCCAAGAGCTTCTAATTTTCTTCTGGCCTTTTCCGCAAATTCGTTGCGTGCAACGGAATATGACTTTTGCCTCAACCCGTATTTCACGTACAATTCTGACCTTGGGGAATCACTTCTGCCAAAGGTATCAAGTGTTACTGGCCACATTCTTATAAGAGCTTCTTGAATTTGCTTGAATCCATTTTTCGTCTTACACATGCTCCTCGTAATCCTGAATCCATGCCCAACGTGCAGTTTTTCATCCTTTAAAACATGAGGGCACATGTCAGCAATAGGCCTGTAGGAACTTTGAGCCATTTCCTCTAGGACATCAATTACAGCGTCTTCTACAAGAGTCGAAATCAATGCTCTTTCAGCCCAATTTCGACAACTTTTTACGGCTTCGGTCGCGTAGAACGCTCTATCGTTCAAGTTTTGC
>JAKVBL010000015.1 GCA_022447365.1 Oleiphilaceae bacterium | reverse complement strand
CCAAGAGAAATTTGAGGTCGAAAACAATGAAACGATTTCATCATTGATGGTCAAGTCTCAGTTACTCGCAGAAACTCTGTTAGAAGAATTACTTAATAACTTTAATGAGCTTTATAATAACGCCACACCTCAATTGGAAAAGCTAGCGTCATTCCAAAGTCTACCTCCAGTAAAAAGAAGGTTTGTAAATTGGGATCAAAACACCGCTCAATTTAGTCATGCCCTTCGACAGTATGGGCACTTTGGGATTCTTATTTCGTTAGATAACGCGTTATATATCGCAAATGATGTCGAAGTCACAACTTTCAGTCACGATTTCACGTGCGGTAGCATAATCTTTGAGGATGCACTGATTAAAAGCATTGCTATAAATGATGGCTATGTTGTACTTTCTAAGCGTAGTTTAAGGCTATATGAATCAAGAGTACTAAACTAGTTGATTACGGCTTTAATGTTTAAAGGTGCTAAGCACTTTTTTGTGTTGTGTTGATCTACGTCAAAGTAAGAATAACGGAATACCGCTACTATTCCCTTACTCACTGATGGAGTTTATTGTGTCAGGCATTTATAAGTGGTTTAAATTAGTACTAATAGCTGCGCTGCTTTCACAGCACGGCTTTGCTATGACGAACCCAATTAAATGTGATGGTCACGACACATCAGAATCTCATATGTCCTCAAATGATTCCTTATCAAGCGTAGAACATACTACTTTAAATAATCACACACTTCATTCAGAAAAGAACCAGGATGTACAGCACTGCGAAGGAAATGATCAATCGATATGCGCGTGCTGTATAGGTGCTTACTGTGCAACTTCTTTAACCCAATTTTGTATACTTTCAAATATTGAAATTCTGATAAGTGAAAACATTAAGCAAAGCTCATTTTCAGATATAAATATTACCCCTTTAATTGGTATACACTCTCCTCCCTTCCACCCTCCGATTAAGAGCTACACATAAACTCAGTGAGGCTTTTCTCTAAGTTTTCTTTACTAATCAATTGCAATCAAAGAATGTCTTAGACGATCAACTGCTTAATTAATATACATTAAGACACTGTTTGCTATCAGTAAACGAACAGCAAGTATTATCCGCCTCACTTACAAACGCATTACATCTTAGAACCGAAAGTTTCACGAGTTACATGCCTATTGACTCGCGTCCCACACACAGGTTTAGCCTTTAGGTATAAGTAAAATTTTAGGTTAAAGACATCGGAACAACTATGAAAGTAAGAGAGATCGCAAGCGCCTTGGCTACAACGCCAGATACTGTTCGCTATTACACGCGCTTGCAGTTAATAACGCCGGCAAAATCTGACAATGGTTATAAATTCTATTCAACGAAAGATGCTTCCAGGTTGCGGTTTATATTAAGTGCAAGGCATTTAGGTTTTTCAGTTGAAGATATCAAGCAAATTCTCAGAGAAGCAGATAATGGAAAGACCGCTTGTCCCCTAGTTAGAACCTTAATTGCAAGAAGGCTAGCAGAAACAGAAAGACAATTTAAGGCAATGTTGTTACTCAGGCAAAATATGATGCTGGCAGTAAGGAAATGGGGAGCAATGGGTGACAAAGCCCCATCCTCACACGTGGTCTGTCATTTAATAGAAGAGTTTGAACACACCGTCCTGGAGGAAAACATAAATGACAGAACTTAATGCAGGTGTTTCTTCAGAAAAATTGTTGTCCGTCAAAAAACAAGTCTTCTAAAAATAGGAAAAAAGGAGAGCACTATGAGTGCAGAAGTAACACAGCGACAATTAGTGATAGAAGGCGCCGGATGTGCCAGTTGCGTTGGAAAAATAGAAGCTGCCTTGAAGCAGACGCCGGGAGTGCAGAATGCCGAAATGAACTTTGCAGACAGAACAGTACTTGTATCGGGTACAGCGGATTCTCAATTATTGGTTCAAGCAGTAGAGTCCGTTGGTTACAACGCAAAGCCTTTCGAAGATAAGCCTGACACTGATGTAGTCGATGAAAAAGAAGCAGCGGATAGGACCTATTACAAAAAGCTGATGCGAGATACTTTCATTGCGCTTTCGCTAGGTATCCCTCTAATGACTTATAGCATTGTTGTCGACGAAATGACGGTCGAGACTAATGTCGAGAGGTTGTTGTGGCTAGCAGTTGGCCTACTGACGCTGGGTGTAATGTTCTTTTCCGGCCGGCATTTTTACATCGGTGCGTGGAAGAGCTTTAAAAATCATTCTGCCAATATGGATACACTCATTGCACTTGGTACAGGCACAGCATGGTTCTATTCGATGTTGGTAGTGTTGGTACCTGAAGCAGTGCCGTTAATGGCAAGGCACGTTTATTTTGAAGCTACAGCTATGATCATTGGTCTAATTGATCTGGGGCTTGCCTTAGAACTAAAAGCCCGCGGAAAAACCTCAGAAGCAATCAAACGTTTAATTGGATTACAAGCGAAAACAGCCACGGTTATTCGCGACAATAAAGAGGTCCAGGTCGCTATCGAGCAAGTGCTTTTTAACGATGTCATCAAAGTCAGGCCTGGAGAAAAAGTGCCTGTTGATGGTGTGGTTGTTGAAGGCCATACGTCAATCGACGAGTCAATGCTAACCGGGGAACCGATGCCAGTTGAAAAATCACATGACGATGAAGTCGTTGCTGGAACTCTCAACAAGTCAGGAATGTTTCTATTTAAAGCAACTCGAGTAGGTAAAGACACGGCACTGGCGCAAATCATTGCAATGGTTAAACGCGCACAAAATTCAAAGCCGCCTATTGGGCGCTTGGCCGACGTGATATCCGCTTACTTTGTTCCTGTGGTCATGATTATATCTGTGCTCAGTGCGCTAGCATGGCTGAACTTTGGGCCTGAGCCCGCACTGGCATTTGCCATAGTTTCGGCCACCACTGTATTGATCATTGCTTGTCCATGTGCATTGGGCCTAGCCACGCCGATGTCAGTTATGGTGGGGGTTGGAAAGGCTGCTGAAGCCGGCGTGCTAATTCGCAACGGCGAAGCGCTACAAACGGCATCAAAAATCAGTGTGATGATACTGGATAAAACCGGAACGATTACGGAAGGTACACCCAAGGTCACTGACATAATTTTAGCCAATTTCAGTGATGAAAAGACAGTGCTGCAATTGGCAGCTAGTCTGGAAAATGGTTCAGAGCACCCATTAGCAATGGCGATAGTAGAAAGTGCCCACGACCAGGGCATTGAGCTGCTGAAAACCGAAGAGTTTAATGCGATTACCGGTATGGGGGTTGAAGGCCGTTGTGAAGGAAAGGCCTTATTGTTTGGTAACAGCAAGCTTATGGCTTCAAAAGGGGTGGGCATAGGTAATTATTCAGAGAAAGCACAAACACTGGCCAAAGACGCCAAAACTCCCATGTATTTCGCTGTAGATGGACAACTTGCTGCCATCATAGCGGTTGCCGACCCGATAAAACCTGACTCTGTTTCTGCCATCAAGCGTCTTCAGGCTAATGATATCCGGGTCATCATGTTAACGGGGGACAACAAAGAAACTGCTGCTGCAGTGGCAAAGAAAGCGGCAATAAGCGAGTTTTTTGCTGAAGTATTGCCCGAAGATAAGGCCAACAAAGTACATGAATTACAGCAGCAGAGAGAAGTAGTGGGTATGACTGGTGATGGAATTAACGATGCTCCGGCTCTTGCCTTGGCTGATGTTGGCTTTGCCATTGGTACAGGAACGGACGTTGCCATTGAAAGCGCCGATATCACCCTGATGCGCGGCTCGTTGCATGGTCTGGCCGATGCTATAGCGGTTAGTAAAGCCACCTTGCGCAACATTAAGCAAAACTTGTTTGGAGCCTTTATCTACAACGTAGCAGGTATACCTTTTGCGGCGGGCGTGCTCTATCCATTTTTCGGAGTATTGCTAAGCCCAGTTATCGCCGGAGCCGCCATGGCATTTTCTTCGTTAACAGTGGTATCAAATGCGAACCGGCTTCGCCTATTCAAGGCAAAGGACCACTAAGGAGTTTTCTTATGATGATAATTAATATTGTGGGACTTACGGGTATTGCACTGATTATTTGGTGGTTTTGGTTATACAAGCCTGATCAGACAGTTACTGAAAGTAACGAAATACTCATAGAAGTAAAAAATGGCGTGTACTCACCAGCGTCTATTCAGGTAAACGCAAACCAATCTGTTACGTTGAAGTTTTTGCGCAAAGATGAGTCTCCCTGTTCCGAAGTACTGCTAATTCCTTCATTAGATATCAGTGAGCAGCTAACGCTTAATGAGGTAACACCAATTCACCTCGAAAACGTCCCACAGGGCGAACATACTTTTCACTGCCAGATGCAGATGTATCGCGGTGTTCTTACGGTGGTATAGGAGGAGTCATGAAAAACAGTCACCCCAGATTTTGGTCAACACCTACAGGGTGGGCAGCATTAGCGATGATCGCTGCCGTTACTTATTTTTTAATTTTCGAACATGGTCATCATGTCCTTCAGTTTCTTCCCTATTTGATTTTATTGCTGTGCCCATTCATGCATATATTCATGCACAGTAGCCACGGTAAACACGGACACGCCCACGAACATTCTCGCGACAGTGACAATAAGCAGAAAAGTTTTCAGGAATTGAGTGATAACAACGCGGCTTATCGTGATGGATACATTCAGGGGTTGGAGGAAGGCCGAAAGGAGTCACTTAAAAAGGACAACCAAGATGAATGATACATATGATTATGGCTTATGGTCAATGGTGATACTGAACTCAGCTATTTTTATCTTTTTTGCATTCAGTTTTGTAAAGCCAAAATCTTCCACCGACTGGCGAAGTTTGGGGGTATTTTCTGCGTTTATTGTAGCCCTGTTTACCGAAATGTATGGCTTCCCACTGACTATTTATTTCTTGTCAGGATGGCTTGCTGAAACCTATCCGGAAGTAAACTTTTTTGCGCACGAAAACGGACATCTGTTGCATACTTTCTTTGGTTTTAAAGGCGACGCCCACTGGGACCCATTTCATATCGCCAGTATGGTATTTATTGTTGCAGGATTCTTTATCTTGTCCTCAGCATGGAATGTGCTGCACCACGCTCAGAAGAACCATCACTTAGCTAAGACTGGATGGTATGCGCGGTGTCGCCACCCTCAATATTTAGCCTTCATACTGATCATGTTCGGTTTTTTGTTGCAATGGCCGACCATTCCCACACTGGTCATGTTTCCAGTTTTAGTTGTTGTGTATGTGAAACTGGCAAAGCGTGAAGAAGCTCTGGCTATTGCTGAATTTGGCGATGAGTATGTGAGCTATATCAACACGACACCTGGCTGGATCCCAAACCTCAACTTTAAATTAAAAGGTGAAAACCATGAAAAAATTCACTAAATCAATCATTTTTTCAACCACATTAGTAATGGCTGCAACATCGCAAGCTCAACAAATGGAAGAGCATGAGCATAAGGGCTCAGACAAGCCAGAGATTCAAACGGGAATGCCTATGCGTGGCCAAGATATGCATATGATGAATGCAAAAATAAAGTCGATGAAGGAAGAAGTTAACGCTATCAAAGAAGAAAAGAATCCCAGCAAGCAGCGTGAAATGATGAAAAAACACATGCAATCCATGATGGGAATGATGCATATAATGCACGAAAAAATGGAAGGGCAACCCATGCAAAACCAAGTTGATATGGCAGAAAGGCATCTTAAGATGATGGAAGTAATGATGTCGAAAATGGATGGAAGCCATTCACCCGAATCTCAGAAACATTCAAATTAACACCCGAGGAGAAAGATATGAGTGATTTAGACCACAGAGTCGGTGTCAGAGAAGCAAATTTAGTCGTTCGGAATTTACGGCTCAGCAATGTCTATGAGGCAAATTGCGAGCCCCTAATTGAAGAGATTGACAAGCTCTTTGGCATTGATGAGGTGAGCTACAACATCAAAGAAGGGGCTATTCACCTGGCATATGATGCGACACATATCGATTTAGACGGTATTGAAGCGATCATTCGAAAACACGGCGCAGATCTTCACAATGACTGGTGGACACACACAAAAGAAGGTTATTACCAGTTTGTAGATCAAAATATAAAAGACAATGCGACGCACAAACCGTGGAGTTGCCACCACTTGCCGCAGGGCGCTCACAGGAAGCGTACATAACCTTAATGTGCTCTACGTTCTCACTCAACAACAATGCTGAGCGATGTCGTTACATTATGATGCTGGCTTTAAGGAGGCGTAAGATGAAAATTCGAGAAAATGTATTTGCGTTCGCGTGCGCCGCATCGTTCAGCTTCGAGAGTGTTGTTAGTTGTTAGTTCTTTGTTCATTATTACAATGCCCGACATGATGTCACCCATGGCTGGTAATATAATGTTTTCAGACTGGCAAGGGATGATATGGAACGTGCCTTTATTGGGTGTAGTGATAGGCGGAGCTTTATGGGCTTTGTTCGCAGGTGTACTGGGTTGGCTTATTGCCAGTATTTACAATAGGCAGCTGTAGTAGTGAGGGCTAAATAAATAGTCAGTATTTGTCCTTTTAGCACAGGTACGATATTTGCTGATATCTACTGCCACATAAATTTAAACTAACGGTGAGATATTATGATAACCAATAATTCAGAATTAGCCTTACAGCAAGCCATGCAACTACCCAGTCAAACCAATACAGAGAAGCAGGGTTGTAGCCAGCCACCTGAGTCAAAAGGACAGGAGTTTGCTGAAATAATGAATACACTGAAGCAGCAAAAAAGCGGTTAAAGTGTGCCACGAGTAAAAATAACCGGCACGCTAATGCCGGTTAATTCCTTTCCTATTCATAACAACTGCGCTTACCTTTTAGGCTGCTACTCTGCCTACGCTGAATATTGTCTTACTCCGTCGATGTAGTTCATGAACAGCTTCAATGATTTGCATCAGTTATAATTTTTATCATCATCATCATACGCATGGAGCTTTAGAAACCATTTCTCAGCCGCGAATACGATAAGAAGTCCAGCCACAGAAATCCCAACAATGAAGATATCTGATTTTGCTTTCACCCACATAAAAGATAGAAGAACAATGATATCGAGAATAATTGCACTGACTAGTACCCAAGCTTTAGCTTGCACATCATCTCGTAAATGCTTGAACACTCCCCAGTGGATGAAGATATCCATTACGATATAAAAAACTACACCGATTGAGGCTATGCGGCTCAAATCGAAGAATATGGTAAGAAATATTGCGATGACTAACGTATAAATTAAGGAATGTCTTCTTATATCTCCCGGTAATGAAAAATGACGGTGAGGCACAAGTTGCATTGATGTAAGCATCGATAGCATTCTTGAAACAGCGAAGATGCTGGCAACGACACCGGAAGACGTGGCAATAATCGCGAAAGCTATAGTAAACCAAGCACCATACTGGCCGAATGCGGGTCGAGATGCTTCAGCAAGCGAATAATCTTTTGCCTGTATTATTTCGCCAATTGATAAATTTGCTCCTACTGCAACTGCGACAAAAACATAAAGTACCACACAAATGGATATAGAAATGACTATGGCCCTTCCTACATTTTTTTCTGGTTGTTTGAGCTCGCCTCCGCTGTTTGTGATTGTAGTGAATCCTTTGTATCCCAAAATACCAAGTGCCACGGCTCCGAGAAAACCGGTTGCGCTGGTATCTTGCGGTTGAGCTGAAACGCTCTCAAACGACAAACCGGTTGCCCACAGCCCACCAATTGCCAAAACTGCAAGTCCTGCTATTTTGATAAAAGCCATAATAAATGAGAGGGTCTGTATGAATTGATTACTCAAAATATTAACAATGAATGCCACAATAAGAAGACTCACGCCAAGCGCTGGTATAAGCCACTCAGCGCCCTGAGAGTCAAACAATTGTAGGACATAAGTGCCAAAAGTGCGGGCTACCAAACTTTCATTGATAACCATGGAAAAAAACATTAGCAATGCACAGGCACCAGTCAGCAGACCTCTACCATAGGCTTTTTTCAGAAACATGGCGATACCACCTGCAGAGGGGTATTTCTGTGCCATTTTGATGTAACTGTATGAGCTAAACCCTGCAATTATCGCTGCAACTAAAAACGCAAAAGGAAACCATGTGCCTGCCAGCTCTGCTATTTGCCCGGTTAAAGCAAATATACCAGCACCTATCATTACACCAGTTCCCATCGATACCGCGCCCCAGAGGCTTAACGAATCTTTCCTGTTTGAATGCTCGTGTTCATTCATATTGGTTACTCCTTTATGTCATGTGAGCCTGAGTAACAACAAAAGCAACCTGCAGCAAATATAAGGACACAGGCCCATTACAAAACAAATTCGAAGACGTGTAGAAAGAAATAACTGGCAATGGCATACCAGTTATTTCATTTTTAGCGTAGGGCGTTTAAAACCAAATCCTTGCACCTAACACTACACCAGTTTCACTGGTTGACTTGCCTTCAGCCTTTAATGCATCAGCTGTATTTCCCAAAGCTTTGCTGTAATAAACACCGACATAAGGTGCTACCTCCCTCACTATTTCATGCCGATATCGCAAACCAATACGAATATTACTCAACCCGCTTTGACGGTCATACTTTTCAGAATCGGTGAGGTTGGCAACAACTTCCAGTCGCGGTTGCAGATAGGAAACTTGACTTAGTTGCCAGTCATATTCGGTTTCATTGATGAACTGCATGTCACCGTCTTCGTTAATACGCAGTGAATTTTCCATTTCAAACCAGTAAGGCGCTAGACCTTGATAACTGACCACCGCATAGTTCTCCATATCCGCATCTGATGACAGCTCTCCCTTTGTGCCCACACCAAATTGTATAGACCAAAAAGAAGAAACTAGATAACCGTACAACAGTTCTGCTCGTTCCAGATCAGTAGGCATTCCATCGTTTTGTGTATTTTCGCCTTCGCTTTTAAAAACAAGACGATGGTAATCTCCGCCATACCACGCTTGCATGTCCCAGACCCCTATATTTTGCTGCTCATCAGTGCGAGTATATTCAAGTCGGTCAAATAGAACTTGGCCAAAATATTCATTAGGAATAGGAGATGGCCAGTCATCTCTTGATTGAGCCAAAGCATTGTCAACGCTCAAAGTTAATGTTATTAGGCCTGCTATTAATATCTGTTTCATTTTAATCTCCTATGCGACCTGTACAACACGAAACATACCTGCTTCCATGTGGTATAGCAGGTGACAATGAAACGCCCACTCACCGGGGGCATCTGCGCTGATTTGTAACGAGACCTTCTCTCCAGGCTTGAGGCTGATCGTGTGTTTACGAGGTCTTGGATATTGGCCGTTTTCAAGTTCCATCCACATACCATGTAAATGAATAGGGTGATCCATCATAGTGTCATTAACCAAGATCAGACGTAGTCTCTCGCCATAATTGAAACGTACATATCCGTCTACTTCACTAAACTTTTTGCCATCGAACGACCACATGTACCTTTCCATATTGCCCGTTAAGTGAAGCTCAATTTGACGTTCCGGCTCTCTTTCGTCAGGCCAAGGACTTTCACCGACTAAATCTGTATAAACAAGGACACGATGTGGGCTGTCTTCCAAACCGATCCCAGGTTCATCCAACCTAGAGCTTGGATTTTTAGCAATCATCGCTGCACCAGCGCCGTGCCCGTCTTCGCTGTGGACAATGTCTATGCTTTCTACTGGGAGCTTTTTGGAGGGGGTCATTTCTCCTTCCATTTGGGTGCCATGCATTGTATGGGCGCTATGCTGCCCCATTCCTTTCATTTCACCTTTTGGAGCAGCCATGCCCGAGCTGTCGACCTTGGACTTATCCATATTCATGCCTTTCATACCAGACATGTCCATCCCCATCGCCGCCATGCCACGCTCTGTGATAACTCGCTGTGGGGGAACCTCTGCAGTAAGGCCAATTGACGGGGTTAGGGTGCCACGCGCATATCCACTTCTATCAAAACTTTCCGCAAAAAAGGTATAAGCTTTTCGCTCTTTTGGCTGAACGATTACGTCATAAGTTTCCGCTACTGCAATTCGAAACTCATCCACATTTACTGGTTTAACAGGCTGACCATCTGCAGCTACAACTGTCATTTCAAGCCCTGGGATGCGAAAGTCGAAATAAGTCATCGCAGAACCATTTATGATCCTCAACCGGATTTTCTCGCCTACTTTAAACAGGGCTTGCCAATTATCTTGTGGTGTCCGGCCATTCATTAAGTATGTATATGTACTGCCTGTAACGTCAGCTATATCGCGAGGGCTCATACGCATTGCACCCCACATAGCACGCTCTTCCCATGTATCGGCAAGCCCTTTTTTCTTTACGTCTTCTAACGTGTCGAAAATAGTTCGCTTTTGATAATTGTAATAACCTTCCGCTACCTTCAGTTTTCGCATAACGTCATGGGGGTCTGAAAACGTCCAATCGCTTAAAATAATTGTATGTTCCCTATCAGCCCCAATGTCCCCATCTGCGGGGTCGATCACAAGAGGTCCTAAATGGCCCAACTGTTCCTGGAGGCCTGAATGACTGTGGTACCAGTAGGTGCCGTTTTGCTCGACATCGAATGCATATTTAAATGTTTCGCCAGGTTTTATTCCGGCAAAGGAAACTCCCGGAACGCCATCCATATCTGGTGGTAAAATAATCCCGTGCCAGTGTATTGAAGTATCTTGGTTTAGGTGGTTAGTTACATTGAGGTGCGCTCTCTGTCCTTCTTTCAATCTAATCAACGGGCCCGGCATTTGACCATTGATCGTTATAGGTGAGCCCATATTTGAGCCTATTGGCAATTGCGCTTTTGACACATTGAGATTTTTAATATCACCTGTCAAAACTTGATCTTTAAAATGGCGACCAACAGGTGCTGCCCATAGAGGACTAACGTTGGTTAACGCAGCCGCAGCGCTTGAGGTCAGGGCAGCGAGCACAAATCTTCTGCGACCGTTGTCGATAGAATTTTTCATAGTTTTTAGCCTTTGAATTGATACTAACTGGACGAAGGAATTTCATCCATTTAAAAAGTATTACTAACTAAGTCAGTACCTTAGGCTATCGGGGGACGAAAAGGTGGAGTGAAAATTTTGGGGGGAACAGCTAGAGCGATAATGTCATACTGCTCAGCAAAAGTTGTTTCAAATTGACGAATGGGAACGTAAAAAAGACTTGCAAAGTGGTAGCAATTGGTAGCTATACACATACATCCATCATTGCAGCAACCTGATTTACCCGAATGCGAGGGGTGTCCATCAGTGTGAGCGCTTTGATGCTTAGAACTAGGTGAACTGCTACGTTTCTCCTCATGAGCGTCTGCGAATTTGTGAGAAACCTTAGTTAATGAGCTATGTTCATCCATTTTCATTTCACACGCATCAACTGGCACGGTAAACAGTACCAATAAATATCCAATGCATAGTGTGAAAATAATAGATCTCATAACTTTGTATTTGCTCTCAACCTTTACGCGACGTTATTCCCTTAGAAAAGATAAGTCTTAAGGACACTTTAATCAATGACATTTGCTTGTAACTAAGATAAACAACTTCCTATGTAGTTAAACAAGCAGTCTTTTCAATCTTAAAAGCTGATAGAGTTACTTTTATTAAGTTTAGTCGATAAGCAACTCTTGTAACTAAAAAGATAACATGAGTAATGCGCCTGCTATCATAAAAATGTTTTCTGATAGTGAAACAAAACCTAACGGCACGTTACTGTCCCCACCGACACAAGCACATTTGAGCTCCCGTTTATCCACATATACTGCTTTAAAGACAGAAATTGCCCCAACGGTTCCTATAAATAGTGAAAATGGCGCAACAGCTATGGCAGGCAGTTGAGCTACCATTCCTATCCCCGCGTAGGCTTCAAGAAATGGGTAGATGTAACCATATCGAAGCCACCTCATTGCCAACAAATCGTAGGTTATGAACGAATTTGTAAAACTATACAAATCCTTCAATTTTTGAACTGCAAGTAGTGTCATTGAGAAAGCAATAAAGAGAACCAGTGTTCTTATAGAGATGAAGTCTTCAGAAACAAAAAACTGGAATGCTAACGATAGCAGAGCTGCCACAGAAAAAATCGCAATAACAGGTGCATAAGTAGTTCCGTTCTGCCCCGCTTCTCCTTTCCCGAAGTATTTACGAAGCTCATCATATCCACCAACTCGCTTTTCTTCGATGAAGGTTTGAGGCGTCGTTTCTACACCATGCTTTTGCTTGAAATCATCGGTGTCATTACGTGAAGTAAGATGATTGTCTTCTACTGAATAGCCTTCTCGCTCTAGTAAGTCTTTTGACCTTAAACCGTAAGGGCAAATGTGCTCTTTAGTAACCATTCTATATAGGATAGCTTTCTTACTCATTTTCCTTTCCTTTATTCAATTTACCTTCAAATTGAGGAATTGGACGCTGTTCGGCCTGTTCCTGAGTTGTTACCTTGCCATTCTTATTTATATCCTCTATCAACCACTCCATCTCCTTTATTTCCTTTCGCTGAGCTTTAATAATGCCGTTTGCTAATTCTCGTACGCGAACGTCTTCAAGGTTAGAACGCTCACTAGTCAAAATAGCTATAGAGTGATGAGGAATCATTGCTTTCGTGTAAGCGGTATCTGAAATGGTACTTTGTGAACGAACAAGATAGATACACAAGGCGAAAGTAAGTGCCGCTATTATAAAAATGGCTGTATTGAGTTTCTTGTTGCTATACATACCTAACATGAAAGCTAACATTATAATCGCCATGCCTGCCCCCATATAGAGTGCCATATAAGTCCTTGTCTCACTGAACCAGACATGCGAGATAGCGTAGGTATTTAAGTACATCATTAAAAACATCGCTACAGTTGAAGTTATTATCATTGCAGCGAACTTAGAGTATTTCATATGTAATCCTTACTTAAGAAACAGTTAATATTTGTAAATCTTTCTAACAAAAGAAAGCTTGAGAGAGGTTACAAACCAATCAATCTTAACTAGTCAAGTTTTGTACCAACAAGGAAATATTATGTTTTTGTCTATATTAATAGTTTTAACTGCACTGTTGATCTGCGTAGGGCTGCATCTTTTTAATATTTCAGTAGTCGCGGACAATATCAGCGAGAGATTGAAGGGAGCTTGGATAAAAACACTGTCGGTAGTCGTTATTGCCATTTCGAGCCAACTTTTACTAGCAGTCATTTTTACTCTGGCGTATGAAATTGGACTTTATTTCGAGCTCGGCGATTTTAAGCAACCTGCCACTTCCATGGATATTTTTTACTTTTCACTAACTACGATTACTACATTGGGTCTTGGAAGTATCGAGCCGGACGGACATCTACGAATGATAGCAGGAGTTGAATCGGCTACAGGGTTTCTACTAATAAGCTGTTCAGCATCGAAAGTGTTCAAGCATATGTAATGTAAAAACTGTAACCTGAGAAGATGTAAACCTCACCCGTCAGGACTAGTTTTTAATGAAACAATGTTTCGCAAATTATTGTCTTTTTAGATACTAAAAAGCGAACAATAGAGCACTCTTTGCTTCTCTCTTAAAGAAGTTTGAGGGTATGGCTTAGCAAACGTTTCAGAACCAAAAGCACGGTTGAAAGCTGACTTTATTATCTCAAAACTGATTTAAATCTGGGCTATGATCTTGGCGCTTTTATTCGAGTCGCTTATGCAGATATATTTGGGATTACTATAGGAGCATACGCACAACTTCGGTAATTCCTTCATCCCTGATAACTCTAGTTTCCAAAAGCAGTTACAGCTTGAGTTCAAACAGATGAACATACGAGCTGCGCTGTGCTATTTACTTCTCTTACGGACATTTTTGCGGGTTTTGAGGTTCTTCCTGCAGACTTTCGAAGATTATGAATCAATACTAGTAATTGAATTTTTTACTGAGTTATGATTTTCGTTTGGTTTTAGAGCGCATTGATTAAATTTACATATCTTCAATAACTATTCTTTATTTTTAAAAGCAACCGAAGAAGCCACCGTTAAACGACAAAAAAGTAACCTTATCTCCTATATGGTGGACTAAATACACCCACGCCTTTTATACTCTTCTACCCATTCCTTGAAGCGTTTTTCATCGCGCTCTGC
>JAKVBL010000014.1 GCA_022447365.1 Oleiphilaceae bacterium | reverse complement strand
AGGATAAAAAAGTTCAATCACTTCTATCAATTGTGAGCACGGTAATAAGTTGTCTATCCGTGATAGGAAAACCTCTTTATAGGGCTATCAGCGCTTGCTTTAGCTGACTACTGGCAATAATTAACTGTTGGCTCACGAGCAGTAGAAAATGTAACTTAACATGCAGTCATGATCTCACGTTAGGAACTTATTCGGATCTTCCCTAGTATCAATTGAATAACATTTTTATGCTGTTTCTAATTATTTCATCGATCTCGGAACATTCATTGAGACAGGTAACGTTAATCTATATTAAGATAACCTATTGTCAGCAAGTGTTTTTCAACAGTTTCTTGGTAGAACTCTGCAAAAAAATCGTAAAGTCATTTTATCGTTGTACGCCCAATGAGTTGAATGGAAGCATTGACTTGTTCCAGCAGCAATTATCCGTGACAAGGAACAGGTGGCCGAAAACTTTTTTGATCTCCACCACATACCAAATTCGAAAGCTAGGTTAAGTTTCATTACCCTATTTTTATTCTCTTGCTAAGTCGCAGTCTCTCTTTTCAGGAGTGTTATTAAGGCTAAGGTTACAGTAACTTAAGCCTGCCTAAGATTACGGACCAATAGTTTCATTTTTAAAAGTCAACAAAAACGATATGTCTTCTTCGGTGGTTTTGGTTACAGAAACTTCTGCACATACAGCGTCGCACAATGCATTTACTATAGAAAGACCTAGCCCAAAGTTATCTTCAGATGTTCTAGAAGCATCTTTTTGCCAAAGCGGTTCAAACATATGCTTTAGATCATCCTCATTAACCTCTGTCCCCACCTTATTTGTCACTCTGAGGTAAACATTACTAGAACTATTTACACCTAAGTTCACAAGTATTTCTGTATCAGTTTTTCCGTGTTCGATAGCGTTATCTATCAGATTACTTATTATCGATTCTACTCCAACGCGATTGCTCTTGACGCTTAACTGAAAATTGGAGCTAATCTCTACCTTAACATTTCTTGCTTCTTTGATCTGAATAAGTTGAGATACTAATTTGTGGATATCTATCTCATCAGTTAGCTCTAGGGTCTTAAAACTATATTTTTGGATTAACATAAGGCCAGAAATAATATTTTTCATTCTTGTGCCTATTTGCAAAACACGTGGCTTAAAATCTTTTTCTAATCTTATTTCTCCTGGAAACTTAATTGCTACTTCAGTCATATTTATTAATTCAGAGACTGGTGTTTTTAGCTCGTGTGCGATATCCGAAGTCAACCTCTTCTCACGCAGGTAAAGCGAATAATTATCTTCAAAAAAGTGATTCAAACTTTGGGTAATGGGTTCCAATTCCTCGACATTATTTTGAAAAGCTTCGTGTTTTTGTCTAGTGGTAAATCGTAGTCCTTTTATCTTGGCATTTAAGGCATCCAAGGGTGCCAGAGCATAAGCCACAGTGTTACGCACTGTAAATCGAACAACTAACGGCACGATAATTAATGCAAATAGAAAAGCACCATCGATAAACCACAACGTGAAATTTAACAATTCTGTAGATGTTGCGTACGCGATAACCATTGACGGGCGAGTATCGTTACCCTTGCCCATGACGCGATAAAATCCAGCTCTGTCTTCAGAATCAATCTGAGGTATATATCGAGTGTAAATTACCCGACCCGTACGGCCATCGGGCAGAGTAATATCCTGGAAAGAATATTCATCCAGGCCAATGCTGCTGAAAGGCAATTCATTGATGGTATAAAGCGCCAGAGTATCTGATTTTTCAAACGTTGAATCTTTGTACCAAAGTTGAAAATACTCGGGGGAAGATGTCCCTTCAAACTCAGGCAAATACTCACCTGCAAATTCGAATTCCACACCCTCGACATCTTCATTTACCAAGCTCTGAAGCACACCTACCTTTGCCTTCATAGCCTGGTTGAATTCTTGTTCGACCCAGGAATCAACGCCAATATCTGCTGCAAGTAAAACGGCAATGACTAACAGTGAAATAATAATAGAAAGTCTTCGTGTTAATGTTTTACGTATTGATTTCATTAGCTTCTATAACTCTGTAACCAAAACCACGTTTACTTGTAATGGGTAGAGACGCGCCGCTTTTTCTTACTTTTTTCCTTGCTGAGGAAAGGTGAGCTTCAATAGCATTTTTTGAGATATGGTCATAGCTTCCAGAAATAAATTCACTCAGCATTTCTGAGGTAACTATCTTGTGTCTATTGAGAAAAATACATTCAACAATTTTGTACTCATTCGGGGTCAGGTTGATAATGCCATTATTGTATGAAAGCGTTTTAAACTGGATATTGAGTGTCAAACTGTTGATAGTAACTTGGTCATTGAGACAATTTACCGCACCTCTCCTCATCAAGCTAAGTAGTCTAGCAGTCAATTCGTCAAACGAGAACGGCTTAGAAAGGTAGTCGTCAGCACCTGCCAATAGCCCCGCTACCTTGTCTTCAGACTCAGATCGCGCAGATAAGATGATAACCTTTGTTTCTAAATGTCTTTTTCGTAACGTTTTAAGAATAGTCATACCGTCCAACTCAGGTAGCATCATATCAAGGATGATTATTTCGTAGCTACCAAGCAACGCCATACTCAATCCCTCAGAGCCAGTGCCAGCAGTATCGACTGAATAGCCCAATTTTTCCAAGCCTAAGCTCAAACTGTTTCTCAATGATAAAGAGTCTTCTATCAGAAGTATTCTCATAATTTGAATGTCAATTTTAAAGTTATTTGAGTATACCTTCTCAACCTTAGGATTTGCTGAAGAAGCTATTGAAAAGGTGCTTATAGTTAACCTACGTATACGTGGTTCTTTTAGCATAAATCGATTGATTTACTTCAATAGCTCTTAAGTTTATCTCGATATTTTGTTCATATTAATAACAGTCTTGTGACTAACGATGAAGGCTTATTTTATATCAGCGCTGCTACTTTGTGGGTGCTCAATAACCTCTACAGAAATTTCTCCCCCCAATGGTAAAAGTGACAAAGCTGTCATTTTTGACATCGATGGAACATTGATCCCCTGTAACGCCTGCATTTTTTCTGAAAGAGAAAATGCGTCTGAACGTGTTCAAGCATACGCTGATAAAGGCTTCAAAATTATCTATCTGACTGCGCGAAATGTATACTTCCAGTTCAACATTCCACTTTTTTATCCCGTTACCATCTCCCAGATAGAGATATTCAGGTAGCTAATTCGATGGCTTAGCGAAAAAGCTTTTAAAACGTTTAAACTAAATATTCTAAAGCCTTACAAGGAGTCTGGCTGGAAACTTTTCGCTGCTTATGCCGATTCAAGCACTGACTTTGTGGCTTATTTGGCCGCAAGCGTTCCTCAGGACAAAATATTTGCAATAACATGACAAGGTGATTGTAAGTGCAAGCCAAGGCCGTGGCGAAAGCACTACGATAGCTGGTCGAAACACACTCCTATAGCGTTCCCTCCTTAACCAGCCTCTTTCTTCCTTCCTGAGCGATTAGAACATTATTACCTCAATTAAATGACTCTTCATAAGCGTATCTTAAGTTTCGTTTGTTAGAGTTTTCCTGTCGAAAATAGAATTTGCTTGATCTTGGGGCTTTGACAGAGGGCTACGTGCGAATTTCAGTTGTAATACCAGCAAAAAACGAAGAAGAAAATTTAAAACCCTTAATTGAGGAAATTTATAGAGCGTTAACAGGTGTAGCAAACTTCGAAGTCATCTATGTTGATGATGGAAGTACGGATAAGACATTTGAGAATTTGCTTTACCTGAAAGCGAGTGGCTTTGACAAAGTTAACGTACTACGGCATAAGCACTCGGTGGGACAAAGTACAGCTATTTGGACAGGGGTGAGCCATGCTGATGGAGAACTTGTAGTAACACTTGATGCGGATGGGCAGAATGATCCCTCTGATATACCAAACCTCCTGACTATGGCCTCTCAATTTCCGTTAGGGAGTCACTTTTGCATTGCTGGTCACCGTAAAAACAGAAAGGATACAGCTTGGAAAAGATTTCAGTCAAAACTAGCAAATTCTGTAAGAAGTAAACTTCTTAATGATGATACACCTGACACCGGATGTGGGTTAAAGGTCTTTCCAAAACAAACATTCCTCGATTTACCCTATTTTGATCATATGCATCGTTTTCTGCCAGCACTGATCCGGCGACAAGGTGGGATCATTAAAGTTGTTGAGGTGAATCACAGAGACAGGCAATTTGGAAAATCAAAATATAATATGTTAGGGCGGCTTGGGGTCGGACTAACTGATATGGCAGGAGTTTATTGGCTTCAGAAACGTAATAAACTTAATGATGTCATCTTAGAAAATGAAGAGAGTATCTAATTGAATTCCAGTCTCCTTCGTTTCTTCATTTTGGTACTTACCATTCTGTTTTTTAGTCATTTGATTCCGGTCTCTCCCTCATTTGACGCATTTAATCAGGAATGGATAGACAAGCATACCCGTAATAATGGAGTGACAGGGATAGCCAAATTTTTAGCCGTCTCAGTATTTTTACTTTCTATCGGACTTCCACGCCAGTTAGTCGCATTTATGGGGGGGTATGCCTTTGGATTTGCTGCAGGTATCATCTATTCAACATTAGCAGCTATCCTCAGCTGTGCAACAGTTATGGCAGTGTCCCGATCTTTCGCTAGACCGATTATTATTCAACACTTTGAAATGCGGGTGCGCAAGTTAGACCATTTTCTAGTTCGCTCTCCCTTTCTTAAGTCCGTTATCATTAGACTGTTGCCAGTAGGAAATAATCTACTCACAAACATTTTTGCTGGCGTTTCAAAGATTCCACGACGCTCTTTTATTCTTGGGTCTACTATTGGCTACATCCCTCAAATGGCGGTTTTTGCATTGATGGGTAAGGGTGTATTAGTCAACTCTGAACTTAAAATAATCATAAGCGCCCTATTATTCGGGATTTCCAGCTTGCTAAGCGCATATCTTTTTAAGGTTTATCGTCGTCAACATAATGACGATAAAACTCTTCGTTCACTCACAAAAAGCAGCAAATGTAGCAATGAATCAGACGAGCTTAGCCATTAAACATAAGAACAAGCACCCAAATTATACTTTCTGGCTTTTTGTACTGGCTAGCGTGTTGATATTTATCGGGATTGGGTTAAGAGATCCCTGGCCTGCTGACGAACCTCGTTTTGCACAAGTTGCAAAAGAAATGGTTGAAACAGGTCAGTGGTTCTTTCCAGCCAGAGCGGAAGAGTTTTATCCTGATAAACCACCTGTGTTTATGTGGTCTATCGCTTTTTTCTTTGCGCTATTCGGGTCAATTAAGATTGCCTTTCTGCTCCCATCTGCTTTATGCAGCCTACTCACACTTTTTTTGGTGTATGACATCTCAAAACGACTGTGGAGCACAAAAGAAGCGCTGATCGCAACGTCACTTCTTTTATTGAGTTTTCAATTTTTGCTTCAGGCCAAGTCTGCACAAATAGACGCAATGGTCTGCTGCTGGATAACAATAGGATGCTATGGTCTTCTGCGCTTTTTCTTAGTTGAAAGGCGATGGCGTTGGTATTACCTCGCCTTTTTCTTCATGGGAATTGGCGTCATCACAAAAGGGGTCGGATTTTTACCAGTCTTAATGCTGATACCATACTTGATACATCGACGCGTTTGGCCTCAGCGGGACATAGCTAAGAAGCAAACTAAAAACTCCGTATTACCGTGGATAATGGGTGCAGTGGTGATGTTACTGGCTATATCACTATGGTTTATACCTATGTTGATATTAGTCGAAAATAGCCACAACACATCACTTGCTCTATATAGAGATAACATTCTTTTTAGGCAAACGGTCACTCGATATGCTGATTCCTGGCATCACATAAAGCCATTCTGGTATTACCTCGTTGAGGTTATTCCATTATTTTGGCTGCCAATTAGCATCGCTCTTCCATGGCTCATCCCATTTTGGTATAGCGCAATTAAAAAAGGTGATGCCCGCATACTCTTACCGTTGGGTTGGATTGTACTTGTCCTGCTTTTCTTCAGCGTAAGTCCTGGCAAACGGGGGGTGTACATCTTACCCGCATTGCCGATGCTGGCACTGATCTCTGCGCCTTACTTTGATTCAGTTGTTAATAAAAAAGTATTCTCCTGGCTTTTGTGGGGTGTTGTATTTTTACTATCAGTAGGCTTATTGGGGTTTGGTTTTTCCGGCATAGTAGAAGCATCATTCGCCCTAAAATTAGAAGAAAAGTTCGGGCTTTCTCCGTGGATGTTTTTTTTAGTAACGGGGGGACTGACGTGTCTGGTTACGGTGATTACTTCTAGAGGGAAGCACTGGAAAGCCTGGCCTTATTTCTTGTGTACTCTTTGGGGCATGTACGCTACATGGGGTTACACTTTACTTGAAGATGTAAAAACCCCTAAAAGCGTATTTGGAAATATTGAAAAAGAAATTGGCAAACATGATGCAACTATTGCACTTGTTGATTTTTCTGAACAGTTTATTCTCTTCTCGCCTTATCCCATCGTCCACTTTGGCTATCATACCCCTACTGATGAGCAATTATCTGCCGCCTACCAGTGGATGGAGAAGACTGACAAGGGAAGATATATCCTCGTCGATGAAAAACACGTACGTAATGATTGTTTTAAAAAAGAAATGGCAACGTCTGTAGGATATGCACATCGCGTCCACTGGGTTCTATTATCGCACGAGGCATTAACCGAAAAATGTCCGCTTACGAGAACGACGACTGAGATCTTTAGTTATATCCCAGACAGGCCCGTTACGTGAGAAATACATATCTTCATAAAATGAAAAAATAGTGCGAAAATTTTCATTCCACAGTTTTCCTTAAGCGTCATTTAAGTTTTGACAGGTAACTTGTGTGCTAAGAAGTACACGAGAGCCTTATTGTGAAATTCCCAATAACACTAAACTTTAATCCTACATCAGCTCAGTTCATTTTAGTTTCTTCACTATTTATCGCAGCAATATTCAACGCACCATTTCTGTCTGCTGTTTATGAAGTTGTAGCCCCTGTAACATTGAATGAGTGGGTATTTTTTCTCTCTGTACCGCTCTTGCTAACCTTTTTTAATGTTATTTTTCTAAGTCTTTTTGGTGCCCTATTTTTGCCGCGCACCACCGTTGCAATTGCTTTCGTTGTAAGTTCTCTACTACTTTACGGCACCTTGGCCTATGGTGTCATTTTCGATAAGAGCATGATACAGAATGTAATGGAAACAAATTCTGGTGAAGCTTTTTCCTATCTAAATTCGACACTTGTTTTATTCTTCTCTATATTGGGATTAATCCCTGTATTTGCGATTTTTAACCTGGAATTAAATGGGAAGCTCAAGGCTCGAATCAAGCACCTTCTAGTGCTGAACTTATTAGCTTTATTGGGTATTGCAATTATAGCCACGTTCCTTTTTAAGAGCTATGCAGCTGTCGGCAGAAATAACAAAGACCTAACGAAGTATATTATTCCCTACGCCTTTTATGATTCAGGGTACAAGTACCTTCGGGACACTTACTTCTATCCGCCTTTACCCTACAAAGTATTAGACAAGCGTCCCTACATAAAAGGGAATGCTGATATACATCCGTCTACTACAGTGTTTGTGGTTGGCGAAACGGCCAGAGCTGACAAGTTTTCAAGCAACGGCTATTCGAGGCGTACTACGCCTAATATCCAGAACGCAGGTGCAATCAGTTTTAGCAAGGTGACATCTTGCGGCACTGCTACCGCAGTCTCTGTGCCATGTATGTTCTCAAGACTTTCACGAGAAAATTATGATTCGCGTATCGCAGACAGTCAGGACAATGTTTTAGACATCATTCATCGTGCAGGTGTTGACGTCACATGGATTGACAATAACAGTAGCTGTAAAGGAGTATGCAAGAGGGTAGAGACTATAGACTTCAACCCGTCAAGAGTTCCCAAGTTGTGCGATGGAGATTATTGTTATGATGAGGTACTTATTGACCTTTTAAGAGAAACTCTTTCAAGACCATCTAAAGAACATAGAGTTATAGTCTTACATATGATTGGCTCACACGGGCCTACCTATTACCGGAGATACCCAGAGAAATTTGCTAAGTTCGTGCCAGACTGTCCCAGAAGTGATATTCAAAATTGTGAAGAGGCAGAGCTGACAAATACGTACGATAATACTATTGCATACACAGACTACGTGCTAGGCCAGATTATTGAACAGCTTTCCACTATTCCTAATTCGTCGATGCTTTATCTATCGGATCATGGTGAGTCATTGGGAGAAAAAGGGCTTTATTTACACGGTTTCCCTTATAATTTAGCGCCTGTTGAGCAAACTCATGTACCAATGGTTTATTGGGCCTCCAAGTTTAGCCAACCTGAATACAGTGATTGCGTAAGGTCGTTGTCCAGTCATCCTTATTCGCATGACAACCTTTTTGACACATTACTTGGTCTTACTAATGTGCAAAGCAGCACCTACCAACCCACTCAGGATATTTTACGAAAATGCGAGTCATAGACGAAACCACATCAAAAATGCATTTCGACCCTAAAGCCAAACCAAAGGGCATGTTGCGTATTGTATTAGCAATGAAAAACTCAGTTCGAGCTATATCATGGCTTGTTAAAAACGAGTCAGCGTTCCGGCAAGAACTTATCTTACTTATCTTAGCGGCGGGAGTGCTTGCATTTTGGTCAATTCCTTATATGGAAAAGGCGATTTTACTTTCCTCCATACTCTTCGTTTTGTTCGCTGAAATTATAAATACTGCAATTGAAGTAACTATTGACCGTATTGGAAAAGAGATTCACCCACTGTCAGGCTTAGCTAAAGATTTAGGCTCAGCGGCTGTTTTAGTGACGATCGCAATTTCATCACTGTTGTGGTTAGCTACATTGTGTAGATATTTTTGATTTGAGACTGTTGACTCACCGATGAGGTACCGCACTGACATGGGTCCAACTATGCAAATTCATCAATGTGTATAAAAGAATAGAAAGCCAATAATTAGCGAGCTTTAATATAAGAAGTTAAAGTCTGATATAACTAAAAGGCAATACCCAACAACCTTTGGGTTCAGTTTTCAATTACTAGCCAGGAGTTGCATAGCAAATCGCAAAGCAAAATTGTCAGTTAGAAAAAGTTCTTCGCGTGCTTTTACTTTCGCTGATTTTTTTTAAGTTTAATGAAAGTGAAAGCAAAAGTCAGCGATGCCATCAGCTCAAACAGCCAAAATATAGGAATGAAGCCAAACGATTCAACCAAAAAACCATTTTCATCTATACTCGAGCCTTTTATGTTATAAGCGATTAAACACAAAATACCACTAATAAAAAATAAGAAGCTCATCTTATAGTTACTTATAAATTTCATTAATGTCTCTATATTTTATTTTCAACATCTCGTAAGAGCACGAAGGAAACGTTGATGTCGAAGGTACGTGTTCAATCTTGCCTCTTACCACTTTAGTTACGCATTATTATCTATCACACTCTCCTTACAGTTTAACAAAAAATTTAATCATGAGGGGAACAAACTAAAAAGTTCCATGAAAATCTATAGTCATGATTGTAGACAATGTGTCACAAATAAAATTTTAGCTTAGTATTAAAACTTGAATTACTGTCGACTATCATTGTTAATGAGTAATGGAATTTCATCTCACCTCCTCATTAACTGCAGAATGCTCGTCAGTAAACTCTATTTCAACTGTGCTGTAACTGAAGTCAAACATGGCCAAGCTATCATAAATATCAAGCTTCAATAACTTGTATTCTTCAACTGTCTTTAAGGCACTGCCAACGCGTATAGTAATAACATTGTGTTCTCCGTCAAGTGACCAAATTTTTAAGTCATGGATATATTCAACTCTATCAACACTCCGGAGTTCATCTAACACTTGTTTGTATAAGTTTTTCTCTGGAACACCTTGCAAAAATAATTTTAAGGTTGCTAATAAGTTTCGAATTACATTAAACAATATAAAAAGCGTAAAGCCAATCGAAAGTAGGGGGTCTAAAATTGGCCAGTCGACAAATTGCATTACTATGGCAATAATTAATACAGCAACCCAGCCTAAAACGTCCTCCAATAAATGCCAGTTCAACACTCTCTCGTTTAGGGTATTTCCTCCCTGGAGTTTATACACAGCAAAGCCGTTTACAGCGACACCTAGAATCGCAAGTAATATCATGCCTTCTGTATTTGGAACGACCGGGTCTAATACTCGAGGAATGGCTTCTGATAATACCCAGATTGAGCCAAGGATAAGTACGGCTCCGTTAATAAATGCCCCTAACAGGCTGAGTCGCTTGTACCCATATGTGAAATTTTCATCGGCCTCTCTCTCTCCTAACCTATTGAGACACCAGGCGCTTCCAATAGAAACTGAATCGCCGAGATCATGAACAGCATCTGCCATTATAGCAGTGCTGTTCGTTAGCCAGCCGCCAATAAATTCAATAATTGTGAAGCTGAAATTTAATAGAAAAGCCCACCCAATTTTGTTTGAGCTATTTGAATGATTATGAGTCATAGAGGCTCCGGTGCGCCCGGAACATACCGGGCGTAAAATTTGATTAAGAGTTGCGTTTGTTATGTGCGAGCTGATAAAGCGCAGGTAATATAAACAGTGTCAGTAAAGTTGACGATATAATTCCCCCAATGACTACAGTGGCGAGCGGTCTTTGTACTTCAGCACCTGTTCCTGTATTAAGTGCCATGGGAACAAAGCCTAAGCTGGCCACTAACGCAGTCATCAAAACAGGTCGAAGCCGGATTATGGCCCCTCGAATTACTGAAGTATAAATATCACCATTTTCCTGCCAGAGTTGTCTGATGAATGCGACCATCACTAGTCCATTCAAAACCGCGACCCCGGACAAAGCGATAAAGCCTACTCCCGCAGAAATTGAAAGAGGCATATCTCTAATCCAGAGTGCCAGTACTCCTCCAGTCAAGGCTAGTGGTACACCAGTGAAAATTATCAATGCGTCTTTAACAGACCCAAACGCCATAATGAGTATGCCAACTATCAACGCAAGCGTAACCGGAACGACTAAAGTCAGCCGTTTGCTGGCGGATTCCAGTTGTTCAAAGGTACCACCAAACTCTAACCAATATCCTTCCTTCATTTTTAAATCGGATTTAAGTCTTTTTTGTAAATCAACGACAAATCCTCCTAGGTCGGTTCCTCGTACGTTAGTCGTTACGACAACTCTGCGCTTTCCATTCTCTCGGCTGATCTGTGCAGGCGCCGGCTTTAACTCGAGAGTGGCTACCTCTTCAAGCGGTACAAAACTATTGCCGACACGAACAGGTAAGCTCTCTAATTTGTCAATATTTGTACGCAACTCTTCAGATAATCTGATTACAATTTTAAACCGACGATCGCCTTCATAGATTATGCCTGATTCCTTACCCCCTATGCTGGTTGAAACGAGTGCTTGAATGTCTGCTACGTTAAGACCGTACCTTGCGAGAGCATCTCGTTTTGGTAATATGGACAACATAGGAAGGCCGGCAACTTGCTCAACTCGGGTGTCTGAGGCACCTTGTATCGACTCAGCGATCTCAGCAACCTTATTTGCAGAATCCAACAATTGCTCTAAGTCATCACCGAAAACCTTGACTGCAACATCAGCCCTTACGCCGGAAATCAATTCATTAAATCTCATTTGAATTGGTTGGGTAAATTCATAGTTATTACCGGGAAGCTTTGAGGCGACTGATTCAATTTCAGCCACTAGATCCGATTTAGATTTAGCTGGATCAGGCCATTCTGAGCGAGGTTTAAGTATTACAAAACTATCGGCTACATTAGGAGGCATTGGGTCTGTAGCGACTTCTGGTGTACCTATTTTCGCAAAGACTACCGCTACCTCTGGAATTTCTAACAGCGCACCTTCAAGTAATTCTTGCATTTGAATTGATTGGTTTAGACCGGTACCCGTTATGCGTAAAGCCTGTAAAGCGACATCACCTTCATCCAGTTGAGGAATAAATTCAGACCCAAGTGTTGTTGCCAACCATCCGCAGAAGACAACAAACGCTAGTGCAGCCCCAAGAGCAGCAGCTTTAAATTTAAGAATAGCCCTAAGTGCTGGTTCGTAAGCCAGTTTCACCCAACGTATTAAAAAACTCTCCTTTTCACTGATTTTTCCCCCCATGAAAATTGCGATCGCTGCAGGCACTACCGTCAGTGACAAAATCATTGCCGCAATAAGAGCGATAACAACTGTTATTGCCATGGGATGAAACATCTTTCCCTCTACGCCTGTTAAAGTAAAAATAGGCAGATAAACAGCGGTTATGATCCCGACTCCAAATAAGCTGGGCCTGATTACTTCAATCGTTGCTATTTTCACTTCTTCTAGACGTTCCTTGAGTTGAAGAAGTCTGCCGTGATGCTGTTGCGCTTCAGATAAGCGCCTAATACAGTTTTCAACAATGATGACAGCGCCATCGACAATCAGACCAAAATCTAAAGCCCCCAAACTCATCAGATTTGCCGAAACACCTCTCTGGACCATTCCAGTGATTGTCATCATCATAGCAATAGGTATGATCGCAGCCGTAATAAGAGCCGCTCGAATATTGCCTAGTAGTAAAAATAATATGACAATTACGAGTAATGCTCCTTCCAGCAGGTTCTTCTGCACAGTGTTTATCGCTTTGTCGACCAGTGTAGTTCGATCATAGGCGGGTTCAGTAACTACCCAGCTTGGTAACGATCTTTGAATTTCAGTTAATTTACTGGCAGTTAAAGCTGCAACTTCCCTTGAGTTTTCTCCCAGCAACATCATGACCGTTCCCATCACTGTCTCTTTACCATTTCTTGTAGCGGCACCGGTCCTCAGCTGCTTACCCAAGCCTACAGTTCCAATATCTTTTATTAGAACAGGAACAGATCCTTTTTTTCCTACTACGACATTTTCGATATCCTTTATCCCTGTCAATTGACCTGGAGAGCGAACAAGAAGTTGCTCGCCATTTTTCTCAATATAGCCTGCTCCAGCATTATCATTGTTTAAATATAGTGCTTCAGAAATGTCTTTAAGCGAGACTCCCATCTCCAGCATTTTTACAGGGTCGGGATTGACGTGATATTGCTTGTCATAACCTCCAATAGTGTTTACTTCTACTACTCCCGGAACCTGGGCTAACTGTGGTCGAATGATCCAATCTTGTACCTCTCTTAAAGCCATAGGTGTGACCGGCGAGCCATCGGGTAACGTTGCTCCATCTTTCCCTTCCAGTGTATATACGAAAATTTCGCCAAGCCCTGTTGCGATTGGCCCCATTTCTGGCTCAAGGCCATCAGGTAAAACACTTTTAAGGTTAGCAAGTCTTTCGTCGATTAAATTTCGGGCAAAAAAGATATCCGTTCCTTCTTCGAAAATAACTGTAATCTGTGAAAGACCATACCTCGATATAGAACGTGTATAGGATAAGTTAGGCAAGCCATATAGTGCTGTTTCGACAGGAAATGTTATTCGTTGTTCAGCTTCTAATGGTGAGTACCCCGGAGCTTTGGTGTTAATCTGAACCTGTACATTTGTAATATCTGGTACAGCATCAATAGGTAATCGCTGGTAGCTCCAAACGCCGATCCCAATTAAGATTAGTGCAAGAACAAGAAACAAAAAGCGTCTTTCTACTGAAAGACGAATAATATTATCAATCATTTATCGTCTCCAGGATTAGTGAGCGTGAGAGGCACCGGATTTTTCAAGATCCGCTTTTATCAGAAAGCTATTTTTTGATACGTAAATTTGACCAGCGATTAAGCCACGCTTTACTTCAGTGAAGTTGTCATCTTTTATACCCAGCTCGACAGGGACAGCTTGAAACGTGTTACCATCGTTTAAAAATACAACTGAGTTACCATCCATTGATTGGATAGCTTCATTCTCAACGCGAAGCGAAACATCGACTTTCTGAGCATCAACTACACCTGTAACCATATCGCCGGGGGAGAATTCTCCTTCGGTATTAGTGATTTCAACAATTGCGATCTGATAAGGTTCAAGTGAACCTGACGGAATGAGAAATTTGACCTTTGCATCTTGCTGTCGGGAACCTTTTTTTATGTGGATATAAGAGCCCTGCTTTATTGTATCCCGCTTGGATGGAAATACTTTCAATTCTGCCCAAAGCGTTTCAGCGTCGACTATTTTATAAAGCGTTTCACTGGTAACCAACTGCCCAACATTAACATTTCGACTTACTACCGTACCCGAAATTGGCGCTTTCACGATGTAGGTTTGTAAGCTGTCATTTGATTGAATTTTTGCAATTACATCGCCAGCCTTCACGCTGTCACCAACATCCGAAGCGAGAGTTTCTACAACTCCCGAGAACCGCGCATTAACTTCAGCCTTGTTCTTGGGTGGAATTACAAGAGTACCCAACAATTCGATATGTCTTTCAATGGTCCCACTCTGAACTTCGGAGGTTGCTAATTGAAACTTTTCAGTTAATGCTCTTGAGATCTGTGTTCTTCCCTCGAAGTTTTCCCACTCCCAGGAATACTTTCGTCTTTTGTCAGTCAGATAAATAGTAGCCCTAAAAGAATGAGGTTCAGACAGAGCTTTTATTGACCGCAAAACCCCCTCTGAAGTTTGAAACTCAAATTTTTCTGAGCTTGAACCTAACTTCTGTAGCTCTATAGAAAAGGAATCAGGGATAAATGGCTTCCCATCTTCAAAAGTCGAGGCAATAATTACAGAGCCCTCGGGGCTTTCATCGATACTTACTTCTATTTTGATGTTACCTTTCTGGAATATATTTTGGTTGTCATTTGAATTGGTGACATCTTCACTTGCGGTCGCGATAGATGTCACAGTGCCGATAAGAAATAAAAATAAAATTTGCTTTAGCATAATTAATCCTGGAGATTGAAAGTGAATGATTTCAGAGATTGCCCTGTCCATTGTTCGATAAGTGCTTCATTGAGCAGGGTGGCTTCGCGATAGTTGATGAGACTCCGTTGAGATTGGAGAAGTGCATCACGTGAAGCAAACCATTCTTGATAAGTGTAAATTCCCTTTTGATAGCCCTCCTTGGTCAGCTCCAATGCTCTTTTCAAATCTGGCATTACTTCTTTTTCCAGGTGCAATGCTGCCTGTGAACTAAAATTTATGCTTTTCGTTGCTTTAAATAGAATCGCTTTTACATCGAGATACTTGGTGTCTCGCTCTAATAACTCCGCCTCCTTACTAGCAATTGCAGATTTGACTGCACCCGAATTCCTCTTCTCAGCAAATAGTGGAATTGAGGCACCAAAAACTAACGATGTATCTTGAGCTCCCTGATTCCTTCTAACACCAACAGACCAAGATAGGTCTGCGGTATTATCAGACTTAGCCAACTGAATTTCAGCGTCCTTCAGGTCAAGTGACTTAATTAGTAAATCCGCATTCGATGATGATAAGAATTGGTTAAAAAGTGTTTCGTAGGAATAATTTTTAGCGGGTGAATTTAAAGAACCAGTAAGCGTGATATCTTCATAATTGCCCTGCCAGAATAGTGTGAGAGATTGCAGGGCTATCTCTTTATTCACCTTTGCTGTCGCAAGTTCTAATTTCGCTTGATTTAAAGCCGATTTAGCTCTGAACAATTCAGCATCATTCGTTGCACCACTTTTTATTCTATTAGTGATCACAGTAAGAGCATCTTCAGCTAAGCTCACACTTCGCTCAGCTATTTGCAGACGCTCCTGTTGTGCCAGAACGCGAATATACTGCTGAGTGAGCCCACCAAGTAGTGAGAGAGACATTGAATACTGCTCTGAATCTAAAAGGGCAGCTCTGGCATCCACAACCAGTGTTCTTGCACTCTTCTTTCCACCAAGTTCATACACTGAAGATAGAGAGATGGTTGCTTCTGCTGCTTGAACTCCCGAAGTAGAACTTGTGCCCATCACATTTTCTAGATTAGCACCTACGGTGTAAGCTGGAGAAAGCAAAGCTTGTTGGCGATCTCCCTCAAGAGCTCTAGTAAGAGGTCTGAATTTCAACAAGCTTGGATGACGGTTGAGAGTAAGTTGAACTGCATCATCTAAAGTTACTTGTTCTGCCAATGCATTGGCTTGAGATAGCATCAATGCACTAGTCAATATTCCGGCGCGCGTAAATTTGCGCACAGGAAACTGTGAAATTTTCATGATATATAATCCTAGTCAGTTGAAAAAACGAAAAACGACAGGGATTAAATTCTTGGAGGACGCTCTATTTGGTTAATGAAACGATTAGGTGTAGCTTCACTATAAACTGAGACTAAATTGGGAGATTTTTTTAGAAACGAGCTTTCAATATCAAAGTAAAAAGCTATGTGTGTAAAATGGCCATGACAAGAACAACAATGGTCACAATCACTTCCCGTATCTAAATCGTAAGCATCGGACAGTTCGATTAATGTATTTTCAGTACATAATTCATTGCTAAACAAGTGGTCTTGTTCAATAGAAAACGCGTCAGTCACAATCAACAAAAATTGTGCGCACAACAAAAAAGCGGCTAAGACCACTTTTAGATTTTTGCTAATGCGGTAATTCGTTTTCAACACAAGATTCCTCTATTGGCAATTCATGTTCTCTTAAAATATGATTGTAGTCAATGCCTAAATGGTCAGCTTTCTGATTCACAAGAGGAACTCTGTATTAAAAAGCCATGTATTTCAATTAAGTTGCTAAATCTTGTCAGAAAAACAGAAATCTACTGCAAAGCCTGCTCATACATAATCCGGCAATGTAAAATAAGTACACCGAAGGAATAGAAGAATACAACATGCAATTTCAATAAGCCTGTCACAATTATTGCGTCTCGCTCGTACCAAAACCTGTAATACCCCCTACAACAAGTGTAAAAGCAAGTCCAATACTGAAAGATAAAATCACCGTTGACCCAAGAGGTAGCTTTTCCAATTGCTATCTGATCTCCTTACAGTGAGCGCATCAATGAACAACAAAGTAAATATTATCTGGCTCATGCCATAACCGTGATGCTATGCTTATGAGCATGAAGTTGGTTCGCATCGCTTCTTTGAGTTCACCAAATCATCTAAGGCTCCATTTTCGAATAAACGGTACAATAGACTAGTAGAAAGGCATATCGGAAACTCGATATCGCTAGATACCTTACTGTAACTTTTTGGCTAAAAACGTTGTCGCTTCGCGTAAAAATACCGGTCATTTTTTGACCTTGGCAAGTTCATGTTTTAATCTGCTATCCCCGCGTCACAACGGGGATCACTGCTCTTATGTGTTTTATCTTTAGATTGCGCAGCATGATGTTTTCAGCAGTTAGGTAGACTAAGAAAAATACTAATATCTAAAGCAATCTGACGACCAATAATATCAGGTTTCTAGCAGAGTAATACCGCTTCGAGTATGAATTCTGAAGTATACTTTGTTTGTTAACAACCACTCATTCCTGGCATAGCAAGCTTCTTTAGGGGAGGTTTCCTAAAAATCTGAAGAGGCTCCACAGATGACTGAAATCTATGAAGGGGCACTATAATAATTGTGATAATTCTCTTTCTGATCTAGAACCGTAGCAGAGTTACTTTCATGTTAAATAGTTCATGTTAATGCACATTAACGTTACCTATTCGAGTAGAGATAAGAAGTTAGCTTTCCTCTTTTGACTACGATATATCATGCAAGCGAATAGCGCTCACTTCAGCAGCAAATTTAAAATAATTAAAGGGTTGTAAATCTCTGTCAAGACAGTTGGGTGACGTCAACATGTTGGAGATATACAAGATGAAAACTAAGCTGCCTCATATTGGTATTTTTTGGGTCTACAAGTCGACTGTACTTGCTAAAGCAATGCCTTTGAATAGTACAGAGCCTGATAGCCTTTCACTCTATGACAGTGACTTTAGCCATTTAGTAGAGTGGGAAGAGCATAGAATATACCTTCCGTGTTTTCCTGAGCTCATTGCTGTTGAATATCAAGAAGTCAGCAGGGGTAGAATAATCTACTCTGGAAACTCAAAGTTCTTTAAAATATATGCAGACAGAAAAGTGGTACAGAGCGTTGAGCTTCAAACCTTGGTATGTGATAAATTTAATCTAATACCGAGTCAATGCACTTGGAAGCTAGACAAGCATTACCGTATCTTTAGTTCATAAAAAGCTTACGAAAAAGTTAAAAAGTCGCTTTGTAAAGAATACGCAAGCAAATCATAAGGACATGACGTTGAATATATTTGAAGCAATAAACAATAGTATTTCTGACTTTGTAGAAAATCAAGAAAATAAAGCGCTCAAGAGAGGTACAGGCTCTTATTCGATACCGTTTAGAGGCTCTATCTTCGGGGAAATCGAGACAGCAAAAGTATTAAGTAAGCTCAATGCCGAATCAGTTGATGTAATTTGGTTAGGCTCAAATCCTAATGTTCCTGAATCTCTCGACGCTATTTTGTCTCCTTCCTCCCCTTCCCACTACGAGGGTTTTGTGCAACAAGCCATGAACGACAATTTCAGCGAAGCGTACAAAAATAGCGACGGTGCGAATGTCCCATTGTGGGATCCTATTAACAAGCCAAACAACAAGTGGCAATTCTACTCAGAGATATTCAACAAGCGGTTTGGTGAACACAAAACGCTCATGGCTAACATAGTGCTGTGGGGAAGTAAGGATTTTAAAAGCTTCACTTCTCAGTTGGCTAAATACGATAAAGCGCTTTTAGAGAGAGCTATTCAGTTTTCTTACGAGCTGAACAATCAGATAATCGAGTACTTCAAGCCAAAAGTTGTTCTTGTTCCCAAGAGCTCTAATAGCCCATCATCAAAGAATTGGCTACTACACTCTTCAAACTTAACAGACATACAGCATCACGAAGTGAGAGGTAAAGTAACGTTCAAGTTTTCAGTAGGTAGCCTGCAAAAAGGCGATTTTAAAACAACTGTAATATCAGCCCCCCACCCTTCATACACACCAAGAATTGGTCGTGAATTTAGAGAGTCTGCGCAAAACGCTATCTTCACAGTATTACAAAATTGCTGATACTTATTAATCTACTTCATAAACAAAAACTAATTTTGCATTTGTTAGCATCTTTAGTTGATGAGTTTATCGCACGAGAGTTACATGATAGAACTTAAGATTTTGGGATCCTTTATTACCGCTAGTGCAACTATTTTAGTAGCCTTAGCAACATATATATGGAAAATTCAGAGAGAAAAAAAAGAAAGTAATCGAACAATAATTTATTTACTCCTTGAGTTACGCAATGTATTTATCAATTCAGTAATTAATACAGATCGCGCGATTGACGGTTACTTGAAGCTGTATTTAGAGAAATTGAATGACCAAGCATTCTCGCCTAAAGATAAATCAGCATTCGAAGCAGAGCTACGAATTGCCCTTGAGAAAGCATTTAATTCGTTAATCATTGATATGAAGGAAGAACTGCGAGTAGATTTCTCCTCTCAGTTTGACAGCGCTATTTTAGAGCTTTCAAAACATGACCCAATACTTGCTTACCGATTGCAGAAAAACATAAAAATTGAAAAAACTTTCGAGGTAATAGAGAATCATCTAACGAGGACCAAAGATTGGGTCGATAACACTAACGAAGAAAATTTGCCTTCTTTTGAGAGTATTTCGCGAAGGTTAGAATCTAAATTGGTTGAAAAACTAGCTGGAGATCTTGAACAAGATATTCTCACCGTTGCTAGTAGTGATTCATTTTTAACTAAATTAAAATGCAAAAGGATCATTAGCAATAAGAACATAAATAGCATTTACGATTTTAGCGAGATCGGTCCCTATTTGGATGAATCTTTAATTACGGTCTTCGAAAACAGTAGTCAGAATATTTAAGACAACAAGGACGTTTATGTGTGTGATTCATAGAGATCGTTTCAAAATAATACGACTCTAAGAACAAAGAAATTAGACAGCGACTCAAGTGGATTGAGCTTTACGAAGAAACTAAAAATGCAGGTCTGGTTTGCCGCAGGTGTGGTATATCCAGACCCACTCTTCGTAAATGGTTAAAACGATACAAAGAAAATGGTCTAGACGGTCTTCAGGACGTTTCTAAACGCCCTCATACCTCGCCAAATACTAAAATAAACCATCAGATAGAGGAATGGATTCTAAGCCTGAGAAAAGACAGGAAGCTTGGTGCGCGGAGAATCCAAAATGAACTTCTTCGCGAGCATAGTGTTCAATTATCGCTTGCTTCCATACATAAGGTGCTGACCAGACATGACGTTAAACCAATAGTATTTCAACGGAAGAAAAAAGACTTCATCCGTTACCAAAGACCTATTCCAGGTGATCGAGTGCAGATGGATACATGCAAAATCGCTCCTGGAATTTACCAATATACTGCTATTGATGACTGCTCTAGATATCGCGTACTGGATGTGTTTAACCGGAGGTCGGCAGCAAACACCCTTATTTTTATCGATAAGGTAATCGAGGAAATGCCATTTCCAATACAGCGAATACAAACCGACCGTGGTACAGAATTCTTCGCAGAGAAAGTTCAGCGAAAGCTGATGGATTATGGCATCAAATTTCGTCCTAACAAGCCTGGTTCTCCTCACCTGAATGGTAAGGTTGAAAGGTCGCAAAGAACCGACAAAGAAGAGTTTTATTCAACAGTAAACTTGAATCTAGACGAACTAAAAAACGAAACATTGCCCGAATGGCAGCATTACTACAACTGGCAACGGGCACATGGTTAGTTAAAGGGAAAAACGCCAATGGATATTGTCTGTGAAAGACTTGAACAAGCCCCACTTTGAGAAGAGGTTCACGAGGATTATATAACTGAGGACGAGCGCATTCAGCTATCAAATTATCAACGCGACCTGCAATTGAGAAAAGTGAAATGATGTCTATGAATCACACAACTCATGCCATATAAATCGACTTTCTAACACTCCAAACAATGGATAGTAACTCGCGATCACAACAGTGAGCGTTGGATAAAAACTTCGGTCTTTATCGAATTTATTTAACTTCGCCAATCCTATTATTAAAACAGCTACCAAAGCCCCTATTGAAGTACTCACTAACACTTTATTTACCCATGTGCCGGTAATAGAAAAATTGCCCCTTCCAGCGGCTAAAACTTGCCACGCTTCTATTCGTCTTTGCTTGAAGAAAACGCTTTTAATGCTTTTTCCAGTGAATATTTTGCGTTAGGCATAACGGAACCTGTGAATTCTTGTACCGCTTGATGGATTTCATGCTCAGCTGGGTTTCTTTCAATTATTCCCAAGTTAAGTAACTTAATTCTGTCCGCTTCGTTTTTACTATGTACCACTGTGTTGTCCTGTTTTTGTTTGTTATGGCTGTACGATCAGGCGTAACGTAAGTCTGATCGTTGCTATTGAACCAATTACTTTTTATGGGTTTGCCCAGGAGGAACACGGTGGCAACTCCAGGGTTTGTGTTTTGCATTTTCACGAATGTTTTCGTCAACGAATTGGTAATAGCCTTCTTTCATTTTTGTCCAAAAGTCGTCCGAAATGTCTGCCCCGTTGTCACGAATGATTGTCTCAATGCCATCTAAATTGCAGTGGGTTGCATCGTAGCCTATATGCAGGGTACTTTTGGCGTCCTCAAATGAAACTGCATCGATTCCAAAGGTCCCATCAATGCCAGCAATAATTGCTTCTATGTTATCTTCGGTAATACCAACCAACTTTAAATGCCGTACGACTAAATTCGCCTCTGATACACCGACTCTGTGATCTAGATCGCTCATCTTTTCCTCCTATAAATCGATTGTTAACTTGTTTATGTTCGTCATTTCTTTAATTATTTAAAACACTATTGGCACCGAGCTGCTGCTTCATTAACGATTGTAAAATTGACATTCTTTGTTCAAGATAAAACAAAAGTTCGTCTACCGAATTTCCCATGACTACAAAGTCGCCCCCTGCTAAACCGCTGTCGATAAGAACGAGACTTCGTTGAAGGCCATTTGTGTACGTTTCTTCCAGATGTGCTTTGTGTTGCAGGTCTGTTTCACTTTGGAGTCTCTTCTCAATATTCGTTAAATAAATTTCCATCATTTTCATATGCTCAACGATGAGAGTTTGCCTATCAGAGACGTCGTTGATCCGTTGTATGCGTTGCATTAGTGCATCCATGACAAGCTCATTACTTCGAAGCATATCATCCGCACTCATCGACGTTTGAGCAGCAGCAAATGTCGCGGGTAACACCCCTCCAACAAACAGTAATGACAGTAGTACTTTGTTCATTTTGTAATCCTTAATTAGTGCTTGAAACGTTTGAAATACCCATACGGGGAAACCAACCTGGCGTCGTTTGTTTATAGTGTCTGTAGCTATCACCAAACTCGGATTCAGCTTGCTGCTCTTCTCGCGTGGCGAGTCGAGCATAAACGACAATAAGAATTGGAAACATAAGTAAGGTTGGCAGTGTTGGCCATTGCAACAAAAAGCCAAACATGATCAGTATAAATGCAACATATTGAGGATGCCGGCAGCGAGCGTACCATCCAGTAGTGGCTAAACTATGCGATTTTTGCGCGTGGTGTAGGACACTCCAAGAAGCGGATAGTAAAAAGAAACCTAAAATGATGATGACATTACTTAAGATGTGTAAAATATCCCAGTGAGCATCGCCGGATAGCCCTAGCAAAGTATGCCACAAGTGACCATTTTCATGCGCTAAAAAGTCTACCCCTGGATAACTTTCCGCTAACCACCCTGACAAAAAATATATTGTCAGGGGGAAACCATACATTTCGGTAAATAAGGCCACGATAAAAGCGGAAAATACACCTAGGCTTCGCCAATCTGTTTTCGACTTCGGCTTGATAAAACTAAACGCAAAAAAGATAAAAATGGCTGAGTTTATAATGACTAGTGCCCAGAGCCCATAATCAGAATCACCGTGCATTATTATTCTCCGTTTTATGTTTTCCTTTACGGGCCTGCTCTAACCCTTCGATATAGCCTTTTCGATATTGCTCATTGTCCTCGGTTTGTTCTTTAAATGTTTTTTCGGTGTGCTCATGTGTTTCATGTCCTTTGCCATGACTGCCGTGCATAAAAATGTGCATGACAAGGCACAACAACAAGATCAAGTAAGGTAAATACGGAAACACATGCTCACCATGCTCAACCAGCAAGAAGTAGCTCGCGGCGGTAATAAGGCCTATGGCAGACCAACCACTGGGGGTGCGCCAAAAGGGGACTTTTTGTTTACTCATAATACACCTCGCTTTGGTATCTTTTACGTTAATAAAAAGCGTTTAATCACTTGATCACCAACGTGCCACGATACATTTGCATCTGACAATGAAATGGGTAAACGCCGGCACTGGAAGCAGGAATAGTGACCGTCACTCGCTTGTTAAGCGCTAATGTTTCATTGATATCCAACTCCGGGATCAATAACGTTTCTGCACAGGGCGTTGCATCTTCTCTGACGAACATAAGCTGAACGGACTGATGCGCCGGCACCGTGATATTGGCAGGCTGATACACGCCGTCTTTTACAAGGACTTTGATACTGCCGTCTTTTATCTGGGTTGATTGTGCTTTGTAAAGCCAAAACCACCAAACAATAAGCCCAATCAGGATAAGCCCTGCTAAATTAATCCATATCATCATTGTGTACTCCTAGTGCTCTTTCGCTTTAAATAGACGTAATCGGTTAGCATTGGTCACCACCGTTAGTGATGAGAATGCCATCGCTGCACCAGCAATGACTGGGTTAAGCAGTATCCCTAAGAATGGATAAAAGACGCCTGCCGCAAATGGTATTCCGGCGACATTATAAATAAATGCGCCAAAGAGGTTTTGCTTGATGTTACGCAGTGTTGCTTTGCTCACGGCAATTGCATCCGCTAACCCATGTAGGGAGCCGCGCATCAACGTTATATCCGCACTTTCTATCGCTACATCAGTCCCAGTCCCAATCGCAAAGCCGACGTTGGCATGAGCAAGGGCCGGTGCGTCATTTATGCCATCACCGGTCATACCCACAATTTCGCCTTCACGTTGAAGCTCAAGTATTTTGTTTGCCTTATCTTCCGGCATCACTTCGGCAACGTAATCTGCAATCCCCGCTTTTCGGGCGACGGCTTTTGCGGTCAGTCGATTATCCCCGGTTAACATCACAACTCGTATCCCGTTATGCTGTAGCCGCTTTATCGCATCTATTGAGTCAGATTTTATTGGGTCAGCGACGGCAATTACGGCAACTAATGTAGAATCAATAGCAAAATACATAGGGGTCTTTGCATCCGCTGCTAACCTCTGCGCTTTGTCGATGTAATGATGAAGCTCGATCCCTTGGTCTATCATCAATTTTTCATTTCCAAATAGCAGGCGTTGAGAATTTAGCATGGCTTCAACCCCCTTCCCCGCAATGGACTGAAAATCAGTAACGGAATGGATCGGCACACCTTGCTCCTTTGCAGATTCAACGATCGCCATGGCAAGTGGATGCTCAGAACCAGACTCAAGGCTAGCCGCCAAAGAAAGCACATCGTTGTGACTATGATCTGAAACTATAACGACATCTGTTACTTTAGGGGCCCCCTCAGTAATAGTGCCTGTTTTATCTAGAACCATAGTGGTTATTTTTGATGCAGATTGCAGCGCTTCGCCGTTTCGGATAAGAACCCCCGCTTCAGCCGCCTTTCCCACACCGACCATCACCGACATCGGTGTGGCCAAACCCAAGGCGCAAGGGCAGGCAATAATCAGTACTGTGGTCGCAGAAACGATTGCAAAAGCTACTTCAGGAGATGGGCCATAATTCAGCCAGGCCAGCGCACTGATCACGGCAATGATCATGACGACCGGTACAAAATAGGCGGAAATCATATCAGCTAATCGACCAATAGGCGGTTTAGAATTTTGTGCGCGTTTTACCATGTTAATAATTTGAGCAAGCGCGGTATCTTTTCCCACGCGCTCTGCTCGAAAGACGATAGAGCCTGATTTGTTTATCGTGCCGGCAACGACCTCATCGTCTTTTCGTTTTTCTATGGGCATGGGTTCACCCGTTAGCATTGATTCATCAATACTTGTCTGGCCCTCGACAACTAAGCCATCAACAGAGATGCGCTCCCCAGGGCGAACCCGGATAAGATCATTTAGCAGAACATCTTCAATCGGAATATCTATATCATGCCCATCACGAATGACGCGAGCTGTTTTGGCTTGTAAACCAATCAGTCGTTTAATTGCCTCGGACGTTTTACCGCGTGCTTTTATCTCAAGCGCTAAGCCTAAATTAATGAGACCAATTATCATGGCTGTTGCTTCAAAATAGACATGCCGCGCCATTTCAGGCACATATCCGGGGAAAAACACAACGACCATAGAGTACAACCAGGCTGTTCCTGTCCCCAATGCAATCAAAGTATCCATGTTCGCGGCGTGATTTTTAAAGGAGTTCCAAGCACCTACATAAAAATGCCGACCAGAAAACACCATAACACCCAATGTCATGATCCCTACAATCAACCACACGATCCGCTCAGTGGTCGTGTTGACGCTCATTTCCCCCGTCACCAAGCCATAAAGCATCAGTGGCACACCCAGAGATAATGCAATGACCATGTCTCGCATTAGTTTTTTATAATATGCCCAGTCCGCCTGTTCCTTTTCTTCAATGGCAGCCTCATCTGAATCCGTATTCGCTAATGTTGCGTTATACCCAGCTTGCTCTACCGCCTTAATCAATGCGTGGGAGGATGAACTGCCCATCACCAACACCGAGCGTTCAGCAAAATTCATCTCAGCATTGGTGACACCCGAGACCTGTTTTAAGGCCGCTTCAATTTTAGACACACAACTGGCGCAACTTGCACCTTGGATATTGAGTTGTAGCTCACCCGAAGACGCAGAGACTTGCTCAGTATGTGTTTCACTCTCGACCGCCTTACTAGCGGTTGATACTTTTTTGTCACCGCCACAACACGAATGAATTTTCGCATCGTCCGTTTTTGAATTCATGAGCCACTCCCTCTCTAAATAATGTTATGATTTAAGTGATGTGAAACCTTCAATCAAATGGCAAATCGTATCGGCCGTTGGATGCTGATCCGGTGTATTTTCCCATTCTGAGATTGCTTTTCGCATGCGCAGTCTTAGCTCATGCATGTCCTGATACCGCTGTTCAGTTTCTTTCAACCTTTGTTCAATAAGGCGCCGAACCGTCGGGCATGGCGCGTTGGTTTGTGATGACGTGAACAGAATTTCCTTAATATCATTGATAGAGAAACCTAATGAACGCGCGCTTAAAATAAACCGTAGTCGTGTCACATCAGCGGGCCTGTAATACTTGTAACCATTGTGCGATTTACTTGGCACCAAAAAACCAATGCGCGTGTAATACCGTACGCTGTCCGCGCTAATCTCTAGTGCATCTGCAATTTGTTTAACGCGCATTTTAACGCTCCTCTTTTATCAACATAGATATGCGGTTAAGCACGCCTTTAATCCTATGTTCTACTCTCACGTTACTAGGGTAAACCTATGTGTTGCTCACAGGTCAACACCTATTCTTTCAGCAGATCCTTGGAAGCGGCTCATCTTCGAGTTCATTCATGAAACGTCTTCCTCCCATTGGCGTAACAATGGTCACGCGCCCTTTTGATTCGGTGTTTTTTACTATTACACCAATGTGTTCGGCCTGCTCCCCGTTTCGAATGCTCCGCCAGTGTTCTAGCACCTTACCGCTTATGTCAGGGGCAACAACAGCAACAATGCGTCCCTCACACGCTAAAACAAACGGATCAAAGCCTAATATTTCACACACGCTTGCCACTTCAGGTCGCACCGGAATATTATTTTCAATTAACTCGATATCGAAGCCTGTTTCATTAGCAACGTCATGGAGTAATACTGACAACCCTCCACGAGTTGGGTCACGCACAAAACGAACACCTTCCAAATGCTTGATTGGATCAATAAGAGGAACAACGCTTCCACAATCAGACTTTAGCTGACCTTGCAAACCATAGTCCTCGCGAGCAAGCAGGACACACGCACCGTGATCACCTACAGAACCACTAACCAGTACATGATCGCCTGCCTTTATAAGACTGGTATCCCAAATCGGCGCATCTCGGCTGTCTCCAACACCCGTTGTATTGATAAAAACGCCGCCACCACTGCCTTTCGGGACAACTTTCGTATCACCTGTTACAATGGCGACCTTCGTTTCTTCGGCAGCTTGATGCATTCCATTAACGATTTGTTTCAATGTTGAAAGGGAAAAGCCTTCTTCAATAATAAATGCAGTACTGATGTACCGTGGTGTTGCCCCAACGACTGCTAAATCATTGACGGTACCGTAAACACTCAACGCGCCTACATTGCCGCCTGGAAATGTTGGGGGGGATACAACGAAGCTATCCGTTGTTATACTCAGATAAGGACCATCAAAAGTTACTGTGGCGGCATCATGAAGCAGATCTAGATCTTTGTTCGCTTTATTTTTAAAAACATGATCAATGAGTCTTTTTGTCAGTGTTCCGCCGTTCCCCTGAGCTAATTGAATAGATTCCGTGCCCAACGGCTCTGATGATGAATGATTATTGCCCTCTGCGCTTTTCATTATGACCTCCGTGAACAGTATTCGTGGATTTGCCCAACACTTATTGCGGCATCGTTTAATGGCAAACTACTTGGAATAACCACAGGAATGTCTGATTGTAAAAACCGTTGTGATATACCGTCACACAAAATGCGATTTTGGAAGACGCCTCCTGCCAATCCAATGTGGTCAAAATTAAACTTTTTACGGCAATGTAGGGTTACCTCCCATACCGTTTCAATTAACGAAGCGTGGAAATTTGCAGCACGAGTTTGAGGAGACACTTTGAAATCAAATAGTTCCGGTACCAGTGTTCGCCAATCCATTTGAATAAATTCGTCGTTTTTCTGGACCAACGTTAACGGCATAACCTTAGAGGGCGTCGACGCAACGCTTTCCAACATCATCGGCGCCTGCCCTTCATAAGAGACTTCGCTCTGTTCACAGCAGGCAAATGCCGCCGCGTCGAACAGTCTTCCCATTGAACTACTAACATGACAATTGAGTTCGTTTTGCCATGCGTTGTAGCTTAATTGTTGTGGATCAAATGGTTTAAAATCAATGCCGGTGAAATTAGTACCCCACACTAGTGATGCTGCACTTCGCCATGGTTGATTTGGAACCTTGTTGCCGCCTTGCAACTTCATAGGCGCTAATGAGGCAACACGTTTCCAATTGCCCGGCGTCCCACAAAAAACTTCCCCTCCCCACATCTCGCCATTCTCGCCTAATCCCGTTCCATCCCACACGAAAACCAAGCTTGGTGTCGATATTTCAGCAGCTAATGCCCACGCTGATGCATGAGCGTGGTGATGTAAAACTTTAGTAGTCGGTAGTTCACTGCCTTTGGCCCAACGGGAACTGATATAGCCAGGATGGCTATCGCAAAGAATACGCTGTGGATGAACATGATAGAGAGCTTGAAAGTCACTGATACATTTTTCAAAGTGCGCTTGCATTATCGGAGAATCGAGGTCGCCAATATGCGGTGTTACGATAAGTCGATTGTTCAAAGCTATTGCGACTGTATTTTTCTGATTCGCGCCAACAGCAAGCATTGGTTCCTGCACAGTATATGGCAATGATAATTCTATCGGACTTATACCCCGCCCCAGGCGAATTGGAATGGTGCCTGACTTAAGCGTTCGCAGCACAGAATCATCCAGTTTGTGAAAAATGTCTCGATTATGGTGCACGAAGATGTCTGCCAACATCGTAAGGTGTTGCTGTGCCGATGACGTCGATGTGACCATCGGTTCACCGTAAATATTTCCTGACGTAGCCACCATGGGGCGATTGAATTGCTGCATAATGAGTAAATGCAGTCCGCTGCACGGCAACATCACCCCCAAATCACGAAGCATGGGCGCTACGTTATCTGCAATGGGTACATTCGATTGCTTTTTTGCAAGTAAAATGGGTCGCACGGGGCTTAGTAAGAGCGCTCTTTGATGACTGTCTACAGCAACGCATTTATCTAACCAATCCTCACTTGTTTCGTCTGCACGAGGCTCTGGGAGCATGACCGCGAAAGGTTTATCTGGTCTATTTTTACGCTGGCGTAAAAGGTCTACCGCTTCAGTGCTTTGTGCGTCACAGAGCAAGTGATAACCGCCTATACTTTTTAACGCGACAATTTTGCCTTGATTCAAATATGCGACAACCGTTGCTACAACATCAACATCGCCTTGCGAGACCACGCGCCCGCCGACAGTTGAACAAAATACTTCAGGCCCGCATACGCGACAGCTTATTGGTTGAGCATGAAAGCGCCTATCAGTTGGCGATTGATATTCTTTACGACATAACTCACACATTGGAAATGCTGACATACTCATGTTCTTTCTGTCGTATGGCATTGCTCGCAGCATAGAAAATCGTGGACCACATTTACTGCAAGCGATAAAGCTATAGGTGCCACGTCGGTTAGTATTTGACAGTAACTCAGCTTTACACGCTCCACACAAATAGACATCTTTGGGGATTGATATCGCCCCGCACGCTATATCATGACCGCTTTCTTTTATCGTGAACGAGTCTACATTACTCAGTTTAACCTGCTTTTTTTCCAGCAAGGATATGGAAACTAGCGACCCATTGTTCAGTAAGTCGAATACAAATTGTTCAACGTCTAGCTCAGTGCCTTCAGCGTGTATTCGCACACATCCACAGTCGTTTTGTACCCAACCAACAATACTTTTTTCATACGCTAAGCAGTAAACTAACGGTCTGAACCCAACCCCCTGGATGACTCCAGTAATGTTCAACTCATAGGCGATAGTTTTACTCTTATTCGTATTGGCAACATATGTGCGGGCAGTTGTCATCACTTCATCTCCACCTTTAGCGTATTCCCCTTTTTGATAACATTTGTTATCGAGCGCTCACCAGAGCTATACCAAATTCGGCAAGCCCCCTCATCAGACACCATACATGCGCCTTTAGGGGATGCTGGTTTGCATTCCTGACCAAAAAACGGGCACGCATCAGGTGCCATTTTTCCGAGGATCACTTTTTCACAGGGCGATGTGGTTTCAGGAACGTTTTGCGCACATTGCGAAGGGAAATCGACTGGCGCATAATCGTTTGTGGCGTCTAGGTGCGATAGTCTCGAAGCAAAGGAAAATCCAGAACCAGGAATAACACCAATTCCTCGCCAATGTGCGTCAACGATAGTGAACGCTTTATTGATTATTGCTTTAGCTGCTGCATTGCCGTTTTGCTTTACCACTTCGGGATAGCGGTTACTCAGTGTGACGACTTTATTTGAACAATTACCGAGCAGCGTTTGGAGCGACAACAGCAAACTTTCTGGATGAAAACCAGCAATACTGACAGGCAAATTATGATGGTCGATTGCAAACTGCCATTCTTCACTACCCATAATTGTCGCAACGTGGCCTGGCGCAATCAGTGCATCAAAAGTATTCGGTTGACTCTCAAGCACATGGGCAACTGCTGGCCAAGTAAGTCGTCCAGACAATAAAACTTTAAAGTTATTGGGTAAATCATTAAGCAGTGTTGCTGCAATCGGTGCCATAGTCGTTTCAAAACCAACAGCAAAAAACACAATAACCTTACGAGGTTCTTCCAATGCTATAGATACCGCTTCTTGAGGAGAAGATATCGGACGGATATCGGCCCCTTGATTTTTTGCGTCTATCAATGAGCTACAGCCACCCATTTCGTGTTCGACTGGGACGCGGAGCATGTCACCAAAACTAACGATAACGACATTTTCGTTAATGGCTAAGTGTATCGCGTATGCAATATCCTCTTCGGGGCAAATACAAACGGGGCACCCTGGCCCAGGTATCAGATGAATATTGTGCTGAAACAACGTTCTAAATCCAGCGCGCGTAATCGCACGCTCATGGCCACCGCAAACATTAAGAATACGAAACGGTTTTGAAAGCGAGGTATTCTTAATGTCTCTTAGCAACGATTCAACACTGTACATAAGACTTTAGACTCCGCTATTTTGTAACGACTGAGACTGATGAGCTGTAATGGCGTGCGTAAAATAAGAAAACCAACGCTCTAGATGTTGACTTTTCAATGAAGACACTTCGAGAACGGGCGCATCGTTGCCCACTTTACGAAATGATTCAATCGCGCGAGGTACATTGAATTCATCGTGAAATTGCAAGTAATCGGTCTTAGAAATAAGCATGACGTCCGCGGCACGAAACATCACTGGGTACTTTTCAGGCTTATCATCACCTTCTGGCACGGACAGCAAAATAATGTTTAAGTGCTGTCCTAAATCAAAACACGCTGGACAAATCAAATTGCCAACATTCTCTATAAACAAAACGTCTAGTTTTTGTAAGCTAAATCTTCCAAGTACCTTTTGCACCATACTGGCGTCCAAGTGACACCCTTGGCCCGTGGCGATTTGCTCCGCCTGCACACCATGACGTCTAATTCTATTTGCGTCATTTTCAGTTTCGAGGTCGCCTTCAATCACCGCCATCGCGTATTGCGACTTAAGCGCACGTATCGTTTCTTCGAGTAGCCGGGTTTTTCCACTGCCTGGGGATGACATCAAATTAATCACTAGTACATTATGTGCGTCAAATAAAGCACGGTTTGCTATCGCTTGGCTGTCATTGTTGCTTTTTAAATTTGCGTGAACCTCAACGATATTTGCTGATGGCTTGTCAGTTTTCTCTGATTTTACTTGCGTTTCGCAACCACAGTTACCGCACATGTTTTCTCTCCTTTGATTCTGTAAAATTGTCAGGTGCGATAAACTCTATTCGTTGCAATATAAATTCATCGCCCTCAATGAGGTCGGTTTGCCAAGCACCGCAACTTGCACATAGGATGCTATTCACCGAAACTCGGCTGAATTCGCCACACAATTTACAGCGTATCTTGATAGCGCTTGTGTCAATTCTAAGCGTTGCCTGATCGCCAATGGTGTGAGTTCTACACGCCAAGAACGCATGGTGCAGCAAGTCAGGCTCAACACCTGACAGTGGGCCGACTTTGACGTGAACCAGACTGACAGACTTATTCATGTTTGCTCGCTGGTGAACAGCGACTGTGTCAAGCAAGCTATAGCAAAGACTAATTTCATGCATCGTAAGCAATGACCTGATCGAGCATCTCCCATGTCACCTGCGCGTCATCATAGGTGATCACTTGGAGAGCATAACCAACATGTACCATCACATAGTCGCCAACTTTGACCTCTAGCCCTTGCACTAAATGTAAACTCACCTCGCGAGAGACACCTTTCGCTTCACACGTTGCGTTAAAGCCTTTAATTGCAATGACTTTCATGGGGATAGCGAGACACATTACTGTTTTACCCGTTGATAGGGCCTACTTGCTCTAGCTCGATAAATAAACAGCGCAACGGTGACAAGCACGATTGTTGACACCAGCGATCCCAAAAGTAGTGAATGATCGCCTTGATGACCCGGGTGCGCATAACTAACGGGTGAACCTACCACCAGATAAAAAAAGGCAATTAAAGAAGTAACTGACTTTCTAATACTATTTTTGATTTTCATAATATTCCTCAAGTAAGGTTAACGAACTTTTAGACGCAAACGCTCTTCCCCTGTTTCGTCCATTACGTGCACGGCACATGCTAAGCAGGGGTCAAAACTATGAAGTGTTCGCAAAATCTCTAAAGGTTGGTCAGGATCATGTAGCGTATGTTTATCTTGCAGAGCGGCTTCATAAGCACCTGCCTGTGAGTTGGGATCTCGAGGTCCAGCGTTCCATGTCGTAGGCACGACACATTGGTAATTCTCAATTTTGCCATTTTGCATGACCAACCAATGCCCCAACGCGCCACGAGGCGCTTCCATCACGCCTACCCCCTGGCCTTTAATTGGCCAATTGGTAGGGTCAAAATACAGAGGGTTAAACGTATCGGTATCGCCCTTTGCGATATTATCCAATAGTTGGTCATACCAAGACTGTAGCTGGTTAACCACAATTTTTGTTTCCACTGCTCTGGCGAGCGTCCTACCGAGTGTGGAGAAAAGTGCAGAGGTCTCTAAATCCAAGATAGAAAGAGATCGATTAACGATGTCTTGCGCAGCGGCATCTTTTTTAGCATACATCATTAGCACGCGAGCCAGCGGTCCCACCTCCATCGCATGGCCTTTCCAACGCGGACTTTTCAACCATGAATATTCAGCCCCTACATTTAGGTGCTTGTAAGGCGGTTTCGGACCAGTATACTCGAGTGTTGTTTGTCCATTAAAAGGGTGTAAACCACTTGCGTTCCCTCCACTATATCGATACCAGGAGGAAGAGACGAATTCTTGAATTTCAGAGGGATCATCTAGATCAAGGTCATGCACTTTACTCAAGTCTCGACCAAGTATTGCACCTCGTGGAAACAAGAAAGAATCAGGGTCATCCATTGATGTCATAGGTAAGTCTCCATAGGTAAGAAAGTTACCCAGCCCTTCCCCTCGTGTCCCCCACTCTTTGTAATAACCCGCAATCGCCACAATATCGGGGTAATACACCTGATCGACAAAGCTCTTCATTTGCGTGATAGCATCTTGTAGTTGCACTAATCGACTCGTGTTAATACCCGTTGACGCATTGAGATTAATCGGTGAAGGCACGCCGCCAACGACAAAATTAGGATGAGGGTTTTTCCCTCCAAATATGGTGTGAACTTTTACAACTTCACGCTGCCACGTTAGCGCATCTAAATAATGTGCTAATGCCATCAAGTTAACTTCAGGTGGCAGTTTATAGCCAGGATGCCCCCAATACGCGTTACTGAATATCCCTAGCTGCCCAGACTCAACCAGCGTTTTGACTTTTTGCTTCATATCTTTGAAATATCCCGGCGATGAACGAGGATAATCACTCAATTGACCGGCGAGCGCAGCGGTTCTCGTTGGATCTGCATCTAGTGCAGAAACAACGTCAACCCAATCTAGGGCATGCAAGTGATAAAAATGCATCACGTGATCATGCACATATTGGGTTGCAATCATGATGTTTCTTATCAGTTGTGCATTTTGAGGGATAGCCATTTCTGCTTCACTCAGTACGCCTATTGAAGTACGTGACTGTCGGTGCCCTTTTTTACCATGTTGCATCGGTCCTTTTGGCATAGATGTCATGGAGGGCTTTCCAATGGCAACCCCTAATTTTGCGTTTGACCGCCAAGCTTTTCTAATTGCATCTTCGACAGCACGCACCGATGCCATACCATGCACCAGCGTGCAGACGCCACAGATACGTTGCGCAAAAGCCCAAGCGTCACGCGGATCTCTGCCTTGTAAAATCAGTTCAATTCCCCGAACAGACGTGCCTGATGAGAACGCCTGTTTGATGGTATTCCCATCCATTTCAGCTTCTATTCGAAGATGCCCTTCAATTCGAGTGATAGGATCGACGACTAACCGGTTGTTACTTGCTGTATTTTCCATGAGCCTTGCCTATTATCTTATGAGTTTTTCCCAGCATGCTTCTGTGCACCTTTGCCGGGTTTGGATTTGTACCACTCCCATGGACCCAAGGCTTGGTAAAAGCTGCTTTTATCCCAGAAATCGGGCTCAGAGCAACCAAGACACGGATGGCCAGATTCGATAGGAAAACTCGTGCCTTGATTCCATTTAACCGTTGCACATGCGTTAAAGGTTTCGGGCCCTTTACAACCAAGTTCGAACAAACACCACCCATTTTTTGCCCCCTCATCATCAAACGATTTTGCAAATTTACGTTGTTCAAAAAATGGGCGTCGATAACATCTGTCATGGATGCTTTCACCAAAAAAAGCGAGTGGGCGTTGTAATTCGTCGAGATCAGGGAAACGCTTAAACGTCAGGTAATGAACCAACACAGCTGTAATCGCGATAGGCAGTGGCGGACAGCCTGAAATGTTTACGATTGGCTTGTCTGTAATAATGTCGCTTACTGCCACTGCCCCCGTCGGATTTGGGTTTGCTTTAGGGATCCCGCCAAAAGACGCGCAGGTACCGATGGCAATAATACCCGCAGCATCTTTTGCCGATTCTCTCAGCATATCGACATTACTCATGCCACTGATCGTTGAGTATCCTGGGTTACCCACCGGAACCGAACCATCAACCAACAACAAATATTGCCCTTTGTGCGCGTTCATCGCCGCACGCCTAGCGTCTTCAGCTTGCTCTCCCGCAGCAGCCATTATCGTATGCTGATAATCCAACGAAATATGATCGAAAATAAGGCTTTCCAATGTGGGAGCATGAGAGCGCAATATTGCTTCGGTACACCCTGTGCACTCTTGAAAGGGCAACCAAATCACAGAGGGTCTTCTCGCATTGCCAAGGGCAGTCGCCAAATCGGCAACAGCGCTTTGCGGCAATGCCAGTAAAGACGCCGTTGTAGCGCAAAACTTAAGAAATGTGCGTCTTGAGATACCGGCCGCTTGTAACTGCTTGTTTAATGTTGGTAGCGCCATTTCAATCCTCCTTAGCCGTTTCATCAGAAGATTGATGAGACAACGAATGGATGTCAGACACTATATTGCTGAGCGATAACACCATATCTTCTGGCTGAGATTTTATGATTGGTGGACAGGTACAGATATGAACGTATTTGCCCATGATCTCCACATCTTCGTTATAGTGAATTTCAAGCCAAACGCCTGCGTAGCGTGATTCGATTAGCACCGTATCACCCAGCGCCTGAATATCAGCTTTAACCTCTCCATGCCCAAGAAAAGCTTCTAACTGCGCTTCTTCGCTAGCGCTTAAAGGCAATCGTCGCAGATCAATCGTGGTTTGTTCTTGTCGTTCAATTAACTGAGACAACGCATGACGTATCTGATGCAAAAGCGGCATTACGTTGCCGGTTTTTTCAGCATTGGATGTCATAAAAATGAGTTCTTCGGTCATCGTGCCTCCTTTTGGGTTGCCGGTTTATAGGCCTGAATGTCGTCGCTTGATAAGCAAGCAAATGCGATATCGATGATCGATGATAACGCTGCATTTACCTTTGGACTCAAAGAGGTTCCCCACTCTATCGCCTCAGGCTCTACGCCAATTAACGTCACCGCAGAAGGTTTTGAATATAACGTTTGGCTGGTCAACAATGTATCGCGTAACGTGATCTGGTGAACGGAATGGGTCGTCGCTTGCTTAAACTGATCCGCAATTGCCTCGTCCTCAAACACTCTCACCGTACCAGGCGAACAGCGCATGTAGGCCGCGTCGATGACTATCGTATGATCGGAACTCGCGACCCACTCCAAAAGTTCATAGCTCAGTGTCCCAGCGTCAATGCAAGATACATTTGAATAAGACTTTAGCAGGGGTTGCAGAGCACGAACCGCGTGCACACCAACGCCATCATCTCGCTGCAGTAGATTTCCAACACCAATGATAGCGTAGCGCTTAGCCGCATTTTTAATTTGGTCAATTGTTGGTGTAGTTTCTAGTGATAGCATCGGTATTTTCCTTATTAGCTATGAGGTGCTGGAATTGACCAGCCAATCACAAAGAATAAACAGAGAACGATCACCGATAGACCAAGTAATTTTGTTGACCTAATGCGTTGACCTGTGCTTTGACGCATCACGAGTTTGATCACGATTATTGTTTGGATCAGGTAATAAAGTGCAAACCCTTTTGAAGCGAGATTAATAATTTCAAATACGTTAGATGACCAAACTAATATACCTGCGATGGCGATAACTAAAACGTAGTAAAATTGGGGGGAGATAGGTAAATGGAAAAGCTCTTTTAAGAGGCCTCCGCCACCGATAGTATCGGCTAATGCTGCACTTAACTGACTTGCCGTGGCGGCAACCAGTAATAAAATCGGCAATACCCATATTGCTTGCCCTAGGGTGTAGCTAATCGTTGTTTCGTTTAATTCCGTGATCGGAAAATCCAGGAAAATAGGACACGTTAGACCGATAAAAACAACATAGAGAAAAATAGCGATCCACTGAGCATAACGACTCGCTTTAATGCGCTGTTCTGGCGTATAGTTATTCCCCATAAAACGGGTTGTCTCGAACCCTTGCGTTACCATGAGCATCCCTGCGAGCATGCTAACAGTTTCAAAATGGCTCAATGCCTGTATCGCTTCATGTTGAAACCAAGCACTTTGTACTTGTATGTCGTAGGTTGCCAGCGCTGCGAGCACACCTACTATAATAGCCAACTTTATTGTCACGGCGAATAGCTCAATGGTCTCTAGCCCCCTAGCACCTCGAAGCCAAGCGACCACCATAATGATGACAAGCAACCCACTGGTAAACAGTTTGATGTACGTCGTATCAGAGATAGATAAACGATCAAAAACAAACGCTGCAAACAAACTAATATAAAACGCCACGGAAATGGCATATGCCGCACCAAGCGCCCATTGACTTGCTTTTTCAAGCGTCATAATACTGCTTTGTTGATTGCTAGCTAGCTCAGGTTCTGCGTGGCGTATATTGAAGCGAATAACCGACCCCAGCGCATATGCCAGAATGGACAACAACACTATTCCAAGCAGTGCCCATTTCCCCATTACCGAATGCAGCAGTGGTGCAATGATCAAAAAGCCACTACCAATAATGGAAGCCAACGGTGTGACTGTTGCTCGCCATTGGAAAGATTGTCGTAAGCGAGGCAGACACAATACTATTGCGATCAGCACCGAGGTTGCGAGCGCAATGGAATTTGTGATCACAGTTTGTACCCCTTAATGGTGTTTATACCACCCGGCACGCTTAATATCGTTCCAGGACGTAGATTGATGGCAGGCATAGCATTCCTCAACTTTAGCTTTAGGCTCGCCTGCCACTTTGGCGGAAATCATTTTAAAATGCTGCATATAGTGACTGGGCGGCGCTTCATGACATTGATTGCAATCACGTGATTGACTCGACGGGTGAATAAACTTTGGCAATGACCATTTGTCTGTGCTGTGACACTGCACGCAATCCTCTCCAAATAGACCTAAATGGCGATCATCGTTGCTGTGACATTGCGTACAATTTAATAAGGCTTCTTTATCACTGACCTCAGGGTGCACAAACAAGGGCTCAGGAGTTTGTTTATTCGCTAGTATGTTCTCCAAAAACGCCATGGTGGCAGCGCCCTCGTCAAACGGGACATTTGGGTTGGGGAGCATATTGAAACCAATGTCGACTAACGCTATATGGCTCATGAGCGAAATGTTGGCCGATTCACCTTTGTGCTCTACATGGCAACTTGCACATTCTTTGATGTCGGTATGAAATGCAGTGGGTTGACGCGCAACGATATGCGTATCATTTGCATGACACGCCACACATTTGTCACGCTCAACGCCCTTCACCGGTGTGTGACAACTCAAACAGTCATCCGCGAGAAAGGCATGTGCTTTATTGAGTGAACCGGGTTCAACCATTTTTTCCCATGGAATTTGTGCGCTATCTTCAGGCATATGAATGAAATGACTGACGCCAAAGCCAGCAGCAACTAAGCCAAGAACGATTATTATCCATTTCATCATAACCAGCGCAGTCCAAAGTAAACTTCACTGAAAATGTGAAAAAACAGGACTACATAAAGTGTCATTGAAATCACGATGTGAAATTTTAACCAACGAGCAAACCACACCTTCGCGGTGTCATGAATGAGAATGCTGTACTCAACATCGGAAATTGTATCAATGATAGAAAGAACCTGGCTTTCTTGTTTGAACAATTTACTTTGTGCTGAAGTAGGCACATTTAACGTGATGTAAGGAATATGTCGTGCGGATGTTTGGGCAAACGTCGAATATCTGTCATCACAGACTGCGTCTTTCAACGCCTGTTTTGCGTTAGAAAGCGCAACGTGGAGTTCATTTACTTGGCGCTTTTTCTCTTTCACATTCGATGAAATAAGACCGAGTACATATCGACCCACAAACCCACTGATCACAACGACCATCATAAAGATAACAAGCGAAACTCCGGTAGCACTATCAAAACGATGGGCACTATGGATCAGCGCTAGAATAGGCCCCAGCACACCAGCATAGATATGTATACGCAGGAGCGTTGGCATAGCGATGTGCTTCGTCACGACTTTCTTAAGTGATTTGTTACGCTTAATGGTCATGTATACCAATGGGATAAGCATTAATACCGAAGCGCTTAAACCCACGCCAAATCCAATAAAACTGCCTGGGAATGCTGGGTCTCTATGCCATAAAAAACCGAGCCATAGCAGGATCATTAGGACAACCAAGCTGCTTACAATTGTGCGCTCTTGAGAATTCATTAAGCCTCAACCTCCACATCAGATTTAGGGATAGCTTGGCACGCCAGAATATACCCACTGAGCTTATCTTCAGGCTCCAGCCCATCATCAACCTCCATATCGACGTCACCACGTAGCAGTTTCACCTTACAACTCCCGCACGAACCCGCTCTGCATGAATTCTCTATATCTACATCGAGTCCATCAGCGACGTCTAATACGGTCTCATCCGGACCCGCGTGGGCTTCGACGTCTGAAAGACTAAACCGTACTTGTCTGTTGTCGCCTGCGTTGGTGTTAGTGGCTAATTGAGGTTTAACGGGAGCGGGCTCTGGTTTAGCAGCCCCAAACGCTTCGGTTTTAATATGCGTGTTAGGCATACCCAATTCGGCTAGCATTTTTTTCGTAGCATCCATCATTGCAGGAGGCCCACAAATATGCGCAGTTTTTGAGGCAATATCTGGCACAAATTCGTTTATCATTGCGGATGAAAAGCGGCCTTGGGGCCCCATCCAGGATGTACCCTCTGCTTGAGTCATACTGACCAGTACTTTTAACCGAGGATGACGTGCTTGCAGATATTTTAATTCCTGTTCAAAAATAAAGTCGTTGGACGTTCGCGTACAAAACAGAAAATAAATATCACCGTCCCAGCACGTCGTCGTCAAGTAGCGGACAGCGCTCATCATCGGTGTGATCCCCACTCCCCCAGAAATCAACACCACGCTGTTTGAACCATGACCATTGAAATAAAATTTACCGCCGGGGGCTTTAATTGAAAGCGTATTTCCTACCTCAACCGCGTCATGCATATAACGAGAAACCACACCGAACTCCTCTCGCTTTATCGTAACTTCAAAGTAATACTGTTCAGTGGGCGATGATGCAATGGTGTATGAGCGCTTAACTGGCTTTTCAAAACCATCGATGTTCAGTGTGAACGTGACAAATTGACCTGGTTCGAAATCAAATGGAATGGTTTGTCCATCTGGGCTGGCTAGACGTAACGTTTTAACATCATGGGTTTCATTAAAAATCGCGGTTACTACCATATCGCCACTAAACGTGCCCTTGCGCGATGAGGCAGTGGATGACAATGCTGGCTCGCTACTTTGCGCTGGTGCCGAAGCATGCTGCTGGGCAGCCGGATTAGATTCGACAACAGAGGAAACTTTTGTCGTTGGCGCAGATGTGCTTGCGGTGTCAGTAGACTTAAGCTCTTCGAGCAGCGCGGCAGCTCTGCGCATCTTAAATCCATACACATACACCATAACAATTGTAAATATGAGTAAAACGAGCATCACTGCGCTGTGAAACGGTGTCATACCAAATAGGGTTGAAGTACCTTTTTCCGGCGCACTGGGAAGCAAATTCATTTGTGACTTGAACCAGGTTAATGCCACTCTTCGTGGTTCTTGCCCGTCTTGTATGGCACGTTTCGCAGCAAGACCACTGTCAAAATGGGCTATACCCTCTTTAACTGTTTCAACAGCCATTTGCATTTGGGAATAGTCATCAGTGGCAGCTGCGCGGGCAAGCCAATCAAAACCTGTAGCAAGTTGCTCACTTCCTTGTTGCATTCTTGCGGTTGCTTTAATCAGAACAGTCTCTCTTTGTTCGGGTGTAGCTGAATGCATGCGCATTAGCGTGGGATAGAGATCTTTAGGTTTGGGTGCACCCATTTTCTCCATCATTTTATCCATGCCTTTTGCCATACCGGGTCCCATCATGGCGTCAGCATTGCCCAGCGGTCCTTTACCTTGTGTAGCAGTCGGCAAAACATCCGTATTAGCGTTGACAGTGGGATCATTGGTAGCTTCAGGATGGTGGCTCGCATGCTCACTATCCTCTGGCTGTTGCTGTGCGTAACTGCTCGTCGTTGCGAATAACAGCATAACGTTCAAAATGACGGCGTAACGCAGAAAAAATGATGTGTGTGGCCACCACATGCTCATAACTCACCTGTTTGTTCGGCCATCCACAGGCTATTTATCTTAGCGATCTGAGAGGGCGTTAATACTGATACCGCTTTCCCTACCGATGTAATAAACTGCAACCGCAAGGCGCTGTTTGTGGCTTCTATTTCAGCAATGGTGTCTTTGATATTGTCGTATTGAGGTAGCCCCTGAGCGGTCAATTCCCACAACGATGCTTCTAACGCACTTCGCTGCAGCGTAAAGCTTTGTTGAGTAGACTCCCATTCAGTTCGGATCGTGAGAAGCGTTTGGTACTGACCATCGGTCAATTCGAGTGTCTCTTTGTGGTTTAAGAAAAAAGCTTGCTCTCCAACGTGGTATAAATGCAGCGCTCCACTGACACCGGGTAAGCTTTCATTTAATGGAGAACCAGATATCTGTGTTTTATTTTGTTCAGGTGGTGTACCCATCATTGAGCTGTTTTTCATCATCATTTTGCACATCATTCCCATGCACGATTTCCCGCGCATTGGCATCATGCCTTTATTCTTACTCTTTCCCATTTTCATTGTGTTTGTTGCTGAAAGTGGCATTGATGATGTATTGAGTGAAACACTGGTATCACTCGGATTTACACTCTCATTGCTTTTTGGCTGGGTCGCTAATGAATTGTCTAACGAGCGCAAAGCGGTTTGGATTTTAGCGAAGTCATCAACGTTTAACTCAGGCTGAGTTTCTTTAGTTTCTGATGAATTGTTTTTTTTGTCTGGCTCAGTACTTTGTGGTACTGCTGAGCACGCGGTTGTGAATAAGACACTCACTAATACCAGCGTCACAATAACCGCTATACGGTAGGGTTGGTGATAAACTCTATTATTCACAACGGCATACTCCTAATTAAAATATTAATCAAAAACCACGGTCAAACTCGACCATGTCATAACGCGTAATTTCGCCATCCAGCACAATAGCTTCCGCGAAGTGCTTATCCTTAGTTTTTCCAAGACGAATTTTCCCAACGAACTCTCGTGAATAGCTGTTTTCACCTTCTGAGATTGCTGTAGGGTCGTAGACAGTTCTATAGACATTAAAAACTTGATGTTCCTTCAAACCATCCGTATCAGATACACATACCACTGCTTGCTTATCATCGACTGTAACAACTTGCCCACTCATGATGTAGTCGTGATAAACCTGGCTTGCGCATCCTCCGAGGAGTCCAACTGACAAGACTACAATTGAAAAAAACTTAATTAATTTATTCATGTAAAATTCCTGTGATTATTGAAATAAGCGAGACAGCAGGTCACCTCCTGCCTCGTAACGTGGTGATTAGCTCTATTTGTGTTTATGTATTGGTTTAGACTTTTCAGCGGTGTGCCCCATCATTTGGCTCATCATGTCTTCCATCATCGACATACGCTGTTCCATCATTTTCATTTTGTCTTCGGTGGACATATCAGTGTGTTTGTGTTTCATTCCTTTTCCCGCTTTCATCCCCATCGAGTCGCTTCCTTCCATCATGCCCATCATGTCTTGCATCTTTTGGGCATGCTCATGCAACATGGCTTCGCGCTTCTCCGGATCCGATTCACTCTTAACGGCATCCAATACTGCGCGCATTTCTTCCATATGCGTCTGCATCTTTTGCATCATCTGACCATCCATCATCGGCATATCAGATTTGTCAGTCTGTTGATATGCAAAAGAAGTCGCTATTGGCGCAACGACTAAAGCACTGGCCAGTAATAGTGAAGTAAGCTTTTTCATAAGATTGTTTCCTTTGATTATGCTCAGTTGAGCGTTTTAGGTTTAAAGTTTACGTCTTGTCACCTTAATCTAATGTCTTAGACTCAGGTCAATAGGCTATATGGACGATAAAAACTCAGCTAAAGCTTCAAGCTCATCATCTGTAATCGGCATTTGCGG
>JAKVBL010000013.1 GCA_022447365.1 Oleiphilaceae bacterium | reverse complement strand
CATGTGAGAGTAGGTCATCGTCAGGCTTCTAATACGAAACCCCAGCAGTACATACTGCTGGGGTTTTTTATTGCGTGGGGGTTTGTTCCTCGAGTAAAAGTGCGTCGGATCACATCGTCAAATACTCATGCAATTAGGTTTGTTTACCGTATATCTATTAAAAGCTAACCTGAAGTCGAGCGTCTCTCAACAAACGTAAGGTATATTTGAATACCCTTCCCCCAGTAACAATACCAAAGAGACAATCGCACATCGTGTTAATGGCAAAGTAACCACTTTAGCTTAGCAGTCGTTATGAATATACTTGTATATTTTGGTCAACGGTGCCCTTGAAGTCCTTTCACACGGTTAGAAATAATGCCCTTTGAACAATGGCTTTTACTATTGGCAACCTGTGCTCTCGGAGCCATGTCGCCAGGCCCTTCTTTAATTTGTGTCCTTCAAAACGCGATAGCTGGCGGATTTCGTTTAGGTGTTAAAGTTTCGGTAGCCCATGCTAGCGGGGTTGCTCTTTGGGCGTGTGCAACAATTTTGGGAATTGCGAGCATTAGCAAAACGTTCCCTTTTCTGCACAATACACTGATACTGTTGGGGGCGTTGTATCTAATCTATATGGGGTTACGTAGTTTCGCTTCTGGGCTAAGTGGGGTCGAGTTAAGTATTAATGGTGTAGAAAGCCCGAAAGGCAGACAAGCAGTTCGAGACGGTTTTTTCATTGCATTTTTAAATCCAAAACTAGCAGTGTTTTTTGTCGCCTTGTTCTCTCAATTCGTTGACGCAAATAACAGTCCGATTGATTCGCTTGTCATGGTTTCCACTGCCGCGTTTGTAGATGCTCTATGGTATATCTTAGTAACTTTTATAGCATCATTAAGTAACTTCAGAAATCGCTTATTGAGACGAATCCGCTATATAGATTGCTTTGGCGGAATCGTTTTTATTTTCGTTGGGGTTAGTGTGGCAGTAAGTTGGATTAAGTGAATCAAGTATTACGATAAGGTTGAAAGTATGTCGAATTATGAACCTAAAACTAACTATTGGGCCGAAACACATCGTGTCGAAAATGTCCCAAAAAAGCTCGTAGACTATAATTCGTTTTGCTCTGACAAGGCGCTTTTAGAGGCCATTAAGGTTTTTGGCCCGGGTATCGATGCCAAAGCTCTTACAGAGTTTGGTTTGCTAACTGGTAGTGAAAGGCTTATAGATCTTGGTTTTGATGCTAACCACTACAAGCCGGAATTACATACCCATAACCGACGTGGTGAGCGGGTCGACGAAATTAAGTACCACGCTGCTTATCATGAGTTAATGAACATATCTTTAGCTCACGGTATTCATTCGAGTCACTGGGAGGGTTCGAATAGTGGGCATCACATCGAACGCGCTGCAATGAGCTATATGATGACACAGGTCGAGGCAGGGCATGGGTGTCCTATTACGATGACTTCTGCATCAATTCCTTCTTTACGCCGCCAACCAGATCTTTACGAAAAGTGGGCCCCTAAAATTCTAAGTCGAAGTTATGACCCAAGAAATATCCCCCATTCTCAAAAAGATAGCGTTACGATTGGAATGGCGATGACCGAAAAGCAAGGAGGGTCTGATGTTCGGAAAAATACGACACGCGCATACCCCGTTTCTAAGTCTGGAGGAGGAGCGTTGTATGAGCTTGTTGGTCATAAGTATTTCGTGTCCGCGCCAATGTGTGATGCTTTCTTAGTGCTGGCTCAAACCGACCAAGGCGTATCGTGTTTCCTGGTGCCGCGATGGAGAGAGGATGGTACGAAGAATCCGATTCAGATCCAAAAGTTAAAGAACAAGATGGGAAACGTTTCGAATGCATCGAGTGAGACAGAGCTACGTGGCGCGCAAGGATGGTTGATCGGCAAGGAAGGAAAGGGTGTGGCAACCATAATAGAAATGGTCGCGATGACACGATTTGACTGCATGATCGGATCAAGCGCGGGGATGCGCCAAGCCGTCGTGCAAGCTATTTCGCATTGTAAAGAAAGGGAAGCGTTTGGAAATAACTTACGAGACCAGCCCTTGATGAAGAATGTATTGGCTGATCTCGCAATCGAGAGTGAGGCCGCTATGTTAATGACAATGAGAATGGCGAAGGCACTCGAGAATTCAGATGACAATGAAAAAGAGTCGATGTTGGCACGTCTCGGAACGGCGGTAGGAAAATATTGGATATGTAAACGTACGCCAGCGCATGCGTATGAAGCAATGGAATGTATCGGTGGTATGGGTGTTATGGAAGACACGATAATGCCGCGTTTATTTCGTGAATCACCGATTAATGCCATCTGGGAGGGAAGTGGGAACGTACAATGCTTAGACATGTTACGAGCTATCTCGCGTTCACCGGAAACCCTGGATGCAATCTTCGAAGAACTCGATAAAGCAACTGGTAAAAGTATATATTTTGACGATCACCTAAGGCATTTGAAATTACAACTAGAGGACAAAGAGCATATTGAGTTTCGTTCTCGGACGATCGTTGAGCAGCTAGCGTTAGCATTACAGGGTGCGTGTTTACTACTTTACGGGAATGAAGTCGTAGCAGAAGCATTCTGTATGTCTCGTCTTCAAAATGCACCAGGCGCCTACCTATTTGGTACCCTCCCAACTATGGTCGATTGCGACTACATTATTGATAGAGCGGCGATATGAGCAACGTTTCGGAGTATGAACTTTGGACCTATAGTGTTGTAGGCTTAGTTTGTATTGTCTTATTGAGCTGGGCGATTACAAAACAGCTTCGAGCATTGAAGCAAGAAAATAACGCTAGACGAGAGTTAAGACTAAAAGAAGCTGAACGACGTAAATTTTTGTTAGACAGCGTTTATGTGCTTTGTAAATCGGTACTTGATAAGCAAGTAGAAATCTCTGAGGCCTGTATGCGGGTTAAGCTCTTAATAGATCATTTTGATTCAACACTGCATGAGCATCATGACTTTAAAGTATTTAACGATGTATACGATCGCTTAGAGCATATGCCGAGATTTGAAGCGAGGAAGCGTTTATCTAGGCGTGAAATGAACGCCCTAGATCAAGAGCGTTATGAAGTCGAAGCCGAATATGAGGACGAAGTTAAAAAAGCGTGTGTCGCTTTGCTAGCCCATTTGTCTTCTTTACACTAAACGGCATGTTATTAGGAATGCAATGAGTAAGGAAATTATATGTTAAAGCGCATTTTAATCATTTCATTGGTGATCTGGTTTACGGCATGCTCATCAGAAGAAGCGACCGTCACTGAACCTCAGTTGCGTCCCGTAAAAACGTTTATTGTGGGAGGTTCTGACGAGGGCGCGATGCGAAGCTTTCCAGGTGTTGTTGATGCAAACCAAAAAGCCGAGCTGAGTTTTAGAGTCAGCGGAAAATTAACCAGCTTAAACGTAAAAGAAGGCGATCTAGTTACGGAGGGCCAGTTACTTGCTACCTTGGATGACTCGGACTTTAATATAGAGCTTCAAGAAGCTCAGGCTAGTTATTCAAAGGCTAAAGCTGATCTCGATAGAGCGAAATTATTAATTCAAAAAGGGCATATATCCAAAGCCGATTTCGATAAGTTAACATCTGCTGAAGTGGGAGCTAAAGCTCATTTAGATTCTATAAAACAGAAGCTCATTTATTCACAGTTAAAAGCCCCTTTTACAGGTCAAGTGGCAAAGCGTTACATTGAAAACTTCCAAGAAGTCGGCGCATCGCAAACTATCTTTCTACTGCAAGATCTTAGCAGTTTAGAGGTGAGTGTTGATATTCCTGCATCGGTTATGGTCAATGCAAAGCGCGATATCTCGACAATAGCCATCAACGCCCAATTTGATGCTATCCCAGATAGAAAATTCCCCCTAAAGGTTAAAGAAGTTTCGACTGTTCCTGACGAGGTGACACAGACATATTCCGTGAAACTAAGAATGGAAAATGTACCGGGTTACAACATCCTACCTGGAATGACTACGACAGTTAAGGCGAGTAATCCTGTTGCGACAGGCCAAACAATTTTTATTCCTAGTAGTACAATCTCAGGGTCAGATGAGCAAGCATATGTTTGGCTGATAGATGAGCAAGCAGACGGAACTGGAATAATTAAGAAACAAAATGTCAGTCTCGGAGACCTAGGTGAAAATGGCTTTGAGGTCTTAAATGGTCTGAATGAGGGTCAAGCTATCGTGGCTGCCGGTGTCAGCAAGGTAACTGATGGGATGTCCGTTCGTTTAAAAAAGGATTAAATAAATGAACATTACTGCAGCTGCCATTGCGAATAATCGTACTACCTTGGTTTTATTTATCATTGTTTTACTGGCGGGTCTCCAAGCGTTCAATAATCTCCCACGTGCGTATGACCCTGGCTTTGTTATTCGGGCTGCTCAAGTGATTACGTATCTTCCAGGTGCTAGCCCCGATCGAATGGAAGATCTTGTAAGTAATCAGATTGAACAAGTTATCCAGGAAATTCCAGAACTCGATTTCGTTACGAGCACTTCTAAAACCGGCGTTTCTATTGTTGTCGCTAATATCAAAGAGAGCTATACCGATATGCGGCCAATATGGGATGACCTGCGTCGTAAAATTGATAGCGTAGCACCAGATTTACCGAGTGGAATTATCGGTCCAATAGTTAATGATGAATTCGGTGATGTATACGGAATCGTTTTAGCGTTGACTGCCGAGGGATATACCTACAGAGAAATGAAGGACGTTGCTGATGATGTACGTGACGATTTGTTGAGTCTCCCTGACGCAGCCAAGATTGATCTGTACGGCGTGCAAGAAGAACAGATATATGTCGAATATGATAATTCAAAGTTGAGTGAGTTAAGCATTTCTCCTAGCCAACTTAGCGCAATGATCAAAAGCCGTAATATTATCATTCCTGGCGGGTCTATCACTGTGGGTGAAGAGCGCATTGAATTAGAACCATCGGGTAATTTTGAATCCGTTGAAGACATTGCAAACACAATACTTCCTATACCGGGTAGTAAAAGTGTTGTGTATTTAAGGGATATCGCGTCGGTAAGATCAGGATACGTTGATCCTAGATCTTCTATTGTGAGTTATAACGGAGAGCCAGCAATTGGTATCGCTATCTCTATGAGAGAGGGTGGTAATAATATCGAGTTAGGTAAACAGGTGCGAGAGCATATTGCTCAGCTACAATCAATCTATCCGATAGGGGTGGATTTTAACGAGGTCAATTTCTCTCCACATGAGGTAGATGAAAAGGTAAAAGGCTTTGTCGTTAACTTACTGCAGGCCATTGCCGTGGTAGCAGGAGTAATGCTTGTTACGCTCGGAATGAGAACAGGTTTGATCGTTTCTCTGCTTATTCCTTCCAGTATGCTAGTAGCATTGTTAGTGATGTATAACATAGATATTGGTTTGGATCAGATTTCACTCGCTGCATTGATTATCGCGCTTGGTATGCTGGTTGATAATGGCATTGTGATGTCAGAGAGTATTTTGGTTCAAATGAAGGAAGGGAAAAAAGCTATTGAAGCTGCGATCGATTCGGCGGCGGAGCTTCGTTTATCGCTCTTAACGTCTTCTTTAACTACCGGCGCGGCCTTTTTACCCATCTATTTGGCTGAATCAGCTGTCGGCGAATTTACCTCCTCATTGTTCAAAGTTGTTACGATTACCTTGCTTTGCTCTTGGGTGATTTCAATGACTGTGATTCCTATGCTGTGCGTATATTTCCTCAAGCCTAGTGAAAAAACGGTTGAGAAAGACTCCTTGGTACAAACGATCTATGTCAAAGTGTTGAGCTTCAGTTTGAAAAATCGTTTCCTCGTTATCATCTCTGTAGTTGTCGCCTTATTTGCAGCAGGCTATATGATGAAGTACGTGCCAAAAATTTTCTTCCCGCCATCAGACCGCTTATATTTCAAAATGGAGCTCGAGTATCCACTTGGTACCGATATCAGTGTGACTGAAAAGTTGTCTAGCGAGATTAGTGAAGCGATCAAAGAAAACTTCCAAGTGAATGAAGATCGTCTTGAAGGGATCACCTCTTGGATTTCATACATTGGGGCTGGCGGGCCGCGTTTTGTTCTGCCTCATACGCCAGAGCCTGCTAGCCCCAACTACACATTGTTTGTCGTGAATGTAAATACTTTGGCGGCTGTCGATCAAAGTATTAAGGGCTTAAATGCGTATTTATTTGAAAATTTCCCAGATGTGCAAGCAACCTTAAAGCGAATTGAAAACGGTACACCGGTGAAAAATCCCGTTGAATATCGCCTATACGCAAAAGATATCGAGACTTTATTTGAAAGAGTCGATGCCCTGAAAGCCAAGATGTCTGAGCTGTCTGAACTTACAAATATTAATGATGATTGGGGTATTCAGACGAAGAAGTTTGAAGTGATTATTGATCAGACTAAAGCGCGTCGCGCAGGTATAACCAACGAAGATATCGCGGTTTCATTGCAGACGGGTTTGAGCGGCTTAGAGCTGACTGAGTATCGACGTGGCGAAGATATTATTCCCGTATTACTTCGAACCAAAGAGTCAGAACAAGATGATATTTCGAAGTTAGAGGGGATCTCTGTGTATGTGCAGTCTACAGGTGATTCCTTGCCTCTGAAGCAAGTCGCCGATCTGAAGCTAATATGGGAGCCCGCTAAAATTTTGCGTCGAGATCGAATCAAAACGGTCACTGTCGGAGCGCAACTCATTGATGGTGTCACAGCTACTGAAGCATTTGAGAAATTGACTCCATGGCTTGAAGAGCAGTCACAGAATTGGGAATTAAGTGCGAGTTATGAGCTTGGTGGCGAGTTTGAGAGCTCGGATAAGGCAAATGAGTCTATTGCTGCAAAGCTACCGATAGCTGGCTTTTTAATTCTGATTTTGTTGGTCGCGCAATTTAATTCTCTTCGCAAGCCTGCGATTGTTTTAATGACGATACCTCTAGGGTTTATTGGTGTCGCGATTGGTCTCGTTGTCGCTCATTCATTCTTTGGGTTCATGACGCTACTTGGTGTGATTTCACTGGCTGGTATCGTTATAAATAATGCGATTGTATTACTCGAACGTATTGAATTAGAGATCAATGACAACGGCTTAGCGCCTTATGACGCGATTGTTATGGCAGGAAAACGACGCTTGCGGCCTATTCTTTTAACAACCGCAACCACAGTGTTAGGCATGTTACCTTTATATTTTGGTGGTGGATTGATGTGGGAGCCGATGGCCGTTGCAATTATTGCAGGACTGCTATTTTCTACTATCCTGACCCTGATTTTAGTTCCAGTGTTATACGAAACCTTGTATAGAGTTAAATCAAGTTAGCGGGGGATAAATTCGCAATTTGTGAAGTTGCGTGATAACGTCTCTCTCTCAGTTATTTTAAAACCACGGATTTAGATGGCTGAAAAAACTATAATCACACATTCAAATGGAGGTGCTTATGATACCTGCCAACGACACGCGCGATGACATCATTACGGTGGAAGAGACGCTAGAGTTAGAGCAAAGTGGTTATTTTTACTTAGAAAATAGGCAGTTTATTGGACCTTTTAGTAGCCCCACAAAGGCGAAAGAAGCGGCATTAGGACACTGCGAAGGTACTGCTCCAGGAGAGTGCCGCGCTGTATATCAAGGCACTGTGCGTTTTAATCCGATTACTGAGCTTAATGAAGCTCTGCCGGATATGCATCAGCTAGATCAAACATCCTTGGAGACTATAAACTAGCGAATACAAGCTAAGTTCCACAAGAAAGCGGCTCATAAGGCCGCTTTTTTTGTTTTATGCCTAGACTAATTAAGTAAGTTCTTACGAATCTCACTCACCAGTTCATTGGTCTCTTCTAATATTTCACTATGCACAACGAAGGTCTTTTTCTGTTCCTCTTCAGTTAAAGTATCTTGGCTATGTATCTGAGCGTCAACGATCTCAAAGCTTGCATCAGACGCGTCATGATCCTCATCTTCACGTTGATGAATCCAACTCTCTATTAAGCTCATACTGGCTTGGCAGTCAGCAATGACCATCGGCACGCCGTTTTCATCGGCGACGTCTTGAATAAAATTGCGTTGCCACAGTTGTAAGTTTGTTGCATCAACGATGACGCTCAAGCCTGCATTTAAGATATGCCGCGATAGAGAAGCGAGTTTCTCATAGGTAAGATCTGTGGCCGCTTTGCTATACAGTTCTTTTGCTTTGTCAGTGTCAGGATGCTTATGAGGATCAAATTTAAATAGTCGCTTTCGTTCTACATCGGAGCGGATGCGAATAGCGCCTAACTTATCTACAAGACGCAGTGCAACGGTGCTTTTGCCCGTTCCTGATACACCATGCATGGTCAATATAAAACGATTTGGAAGTGCCGAGCAGCTTTCGGCCAAGTCGATATATGACTGATATTTACGCCATAGTTCGTCTAGTTTTTGCGGATTGTTTTTAAAGTCTTCCATCTCAAATAAAGAAATCTTCGCACGGACTATCGCGCGATAGGCTTTATAAAATGGTAAGAGTTTTAGGCCTGCGTAGTCTCCAGTTTCTTCTAAATAATGATTTAAAAAACGATTGGCATAGTGGTGTAGGCCCCGCTCCTCTAAGTCCATGACAAGGAAGGCAGTATCGCTCATAACGTCGACCCAACGAAAGCTGTCATTAAATTCGATACAGTCAAAGAGGGTGACCTTGTCGTGAAATAGCGTGATGTTCTTGAGGTGAAGATCACCATGGCATTCTCTTACAAAACCCTGTTCTTTGCGTTGTTGCATGATATCTGAGTGGATTGCAAATGCACTCATCGTCCATTTTTCGAGGTGTGCGAGCTGTTCTAAATGCTCTGTCTCTGACAGGCGCTCTCGTATTTGTTCAAAGTTTTGTTCTGCTGGCAGAATCAAATGCTCTGGTAATCCATAAGGCGTGTTAGCGGGCGCTGATAATGCTTCACGATGAAATTCCGCAACTCTATCTGCTAGCTCATCAATATGTGTAAACGTTAAACGATTAGTTTCATCCAACTCATTAAAGAGTTCTTCTGTTTTGAACTGATGCATCTTGATGCAGTATTCAATGGCGTCTTCATCTTCAACGCCGAGAAGAGGGTTGACTGAGCTCCCTCCAATTGCGAGTACCTCAACATACAATTCTGGAGCGGAACGTGAGTTTAATTTTAATTCTGCTTCACAATACTGTTTACGTGCTTTTAATGCCGTAAAATCTAGGAACCCAAAATTTACGGGCTTTTTAATCTTGTAGGCATAATCGCCGGTAAGAATAATCCACGAAATATGTGTTTCGATAAGCTCAAATTGACTGCACGCGTGTGGGTACGGCTTTGCTTCTAATAATGACTGAATCAGCGCTGAATTCATGTTTCCTCCGCAGTGTGGCAGGCACAATAACAGCAGAGCAAATTCCTGCAAAGTAAATCATGGCTAAATCCAAGCAAACTAAAAAAGCAAAAGCTGAACCGTCAAAATCTAAATCGCAAGCGACAAAGTCTCGCTCGTGGTTGTGGAAAGTTCTCGCGGTGTTATTCGTGTTTGTATTTGCTTGGCTTATCTATCTTGATGCACAAGTGCGTTATAAATTTGAGGGCAAGCGTTGGGCTTTACCCGCGCAAGTATTAGCACGTCCGTTAGAGTTGTTTGAGGGGCAAGCGCTAAATATTGACAATCTTGAGCAAGAGTTAGCCTTACTCAATTACGCTAAAAAAGCTCAACTCTCTGCCCCTGGTACTTATAAACGCTCGGCCAATCAAGTGCAGATTTTTCGTCGCGCTCATCGGACGATAGACGGTTCTCAACAAGCCTTGCGGTTGTCATTACGAATAGAGGGTGATGTCATCACTAGTCTTTCAACTGATGATGCAAAAGGCCAAGGTATTTATACCATTGAGCCCTATAAGATCGGGGGTATTTATCCAAAAACGCGTGAAGAAAGAGAGCTTATTGCCTACGAAAACATCCCGCCAGGGCTTGTGTCTGCCTTGTTGTCGACGGAAGACAGAGACTTCTTTACGCATTTTGGTATAGCGCCTTTGGCGATAGCCCGAGCGATGTACTCAAATGTGATGGCTGGTCGAGTTGTGCAGGGCGGTAGCACCCTCACGCAACAACTAGTGAAGAATTTTTACCTCACTCGTGAGCGAAGTATTGTCCGCAAAATCAATGAAGCCTTTATGGCATTGATGTTGGAGTGGCATTACAGCAAAGAGGATATCTTAGAGACCTACGTCAACGATATTTACTTGGGTCAGTCGGGCAATACGGCTGTGCATGGTTTTGCGATGGCAAGCCGATTTTACTTCGCTCGCAATCTTGAGAACCTTGAATTAGAACAGCATGCTTTGTTAGTCGGCTTACTGAAGGGGCCATCATTCTATGATCCTCGACGCCATCCTAAGCGCGCAACGAAGCGTCGAAATCTAGTGTTGAGTTTGATGCACGAACAAAACTGGATTTCTAGAGACGCGATGCTGAAGGCTCAATCAAAGGAACTCGGTGTGACCAAAAAGCCGAGCTTCAAGAGTAATCGTTATCCTGCGTTTATCGATTTGGTAAAGCGTCAGTTGCGAGAAGATTATGATACAGAAGATCTGAGCAGTGACGGCTTGCGGATTTATACGACCTTAGATCCTCAGCTACAACAAAATTTAGAAAGTGCGATCGCAAGAGAAATTAAAACACTCGATAAGCGAAAGCGAGGCACGGGAAAACTTGAAACGGGAGCCGTGATAACTGCTGTTGGTACGGGTGAAGTGCTAGCAATTATGGGTGGAAGAGATCCTCGATACCAAGGGTTTAATCGTGCTTTAGATGCAGATAGAGCCGTCGGCTCATTGATTAAACCAGCGATCTATTTGGCGGCACTTGAACAGCCAGAACAGTTTCAATTAGCGACTAAGATTACCGATGAACCATTCGTTCTTGAGTTTGAGAACGGTGATACGTGGACGCCAAGCAATTTTGATTCTGAGACGCATGGTGAGGTCGCGCTGGTTGAGGCATTGGCAAATTCTTACAACTTAGCGGCGGCCAGACTTGGCTTGCAGCTTGGTATGGATAGGGTGCGAGAAAGTTTGAGGCGACTAGGCGTGAACGAGGCGCTTAACCCTTACCCGTCATTGCTGCTGGGTGCTCAAGCGATGACGCCTTTCGATGTCGCAAAGTTTTATCAGACGATCGCGAGTAATGGTTTTAATATGCCCTTGCGAGCAATTCGTGAGGTGACAGATCACCAAGGTAATTTGTTGTCGCGATATCACTTTAATGTTGAGCAAGTGATTTCGCCTGAAGCGAGTTATCTGTTGCAGAGTGGCATGCAAGAGGTCATGCGTGCTGGCACTGGACGATCAGCTTATCGAACTTTGCCCACACAATTGCTGACAGCTGGAAAAACTGGAACAACAAATGATTTTCGAGATAGCTGGTTTGCCGGTTTTTCAGGGGATTACTTAGGCGTGTTTTGGCTTGGCAATGATCAAAATGAATCGATCGGTTTAACCGGAAGTTCGGGAGCTTTGCGATTATGGACACGCTTTATGTCATCGGTTCCACAATATCCTTTGGCAACTCCTAAACCTTCGGATATTGATGTGCTGTGGTTTGATCAAGATAGTTGGAACCAAACGCATGCTGAATGTGATAATGCGCAACCTCTTCCCATTTGGGGAGATGCGCAAAAATTTGAGTGGCAAGCATGTCAGAAGCGAACGGGGGGAATAAAATCTTGGTTAAGATCATGGCTACAGTAAAAGCAGCATTCGTCTTTCTTGCTTGTTTGTTTATTTGGGCGTGTTCTTCTGCACCAACGCACACACTCGTTGCGAAGCAAGAGTCTGCCCATTCTCCAGCAAAAGATCAGCGTTACACGACTAAGCAACCCAACATACCTAGTGCCGTTTATGCATTGATTGATCAAGCGCAACAAGCGCGTGAGCAAGATCAGATGGGCGGGGCGTTGTCGCTGTTAGAACGAGCACAACGCTTAGCGCCAAATTTTAGTGTGGTTTATTTAGAGTTAGGACATACCTACCTCGCGTTGAACAATCATCAACGCGCAAAACATATGTATTTACGTGCATTATCTTTAGCCGCTAATAGTTCTGAGCGGCGCAATGCACAACTGGCATTACAGGAGCAGTAGTACTATGGCATTAAGTGCCACGATTTATCGTTTCGGAATTGATTTAAGTGATATGAACCGACATATCTATGAGCGTGTTTCTTTGCATGTTGCATTGCATCCTTCTGAAACGATCGAAAGAATGTGCGCACGATTAGTGGCTTTTGCGCTGAGTTATGAAGAGCATTTGGAATTCACAAAAGGCCTGAGTACAGATGACGAACCTGATATCTGGAAGGTCAATTACAGCAGTGAAATTGAACACTGGATAGAAATTGGCAAGCCCGATGCTAAGCGACTAAAGAAGGCATTGGGTCGAAGTAAAAAGGTCTCTGTGTTTAGCTATGGTGGCCAAGATGTTGAACAATGGATCGAATCCATTATGAAGGATGCATCTGTGAATCAAAAAATTTCTGCATTCCGATTTGATAAAGAACCCGTTGAACAATTCGCTAGTCTAGTTGAGCGCACTATGGAGTTAGGTATCATGATTCAGGATGATTTAATCCATGTGTCATTTGATGGGAATATGATTGAATTTAAGCTCGAAACATTGATGGGTCATTTATGAGTTTAAGTTCGATATTTCTTACTGCCTTGATTGGGTTTGGGGTCTGGTATTGGATTAAAAGTCGCGATCTAAAAGAGTTTGCATATCGTCGGGTTGCTCGCGAATGCAAACGTCTGGATTTGCAGCTGCTCGACCAAACTGTCGCGTTGAAAAGTGTCAGGCTTGCACGAAATCATCGCGGCGCTATGAGTCTGCGTCGCGTTTATGGCTTTGATTTTAGCTCGACTGGGGAAGACCGCTATGAAGGTGAGATTATCTTTCTTGGTTCATTAGTTGAAGAAGTGAAGTTTGCTCCGCACAGAATTCATTAGCTGCTCTCTTGCAGCAAATGTGTTGATTTAAGGTTGCCAAGCTCCATCACGAAGGTTTGTTTGTTTTCTGCAGGGATTGCGATGGTCAGTTCGACCGATTGCCCGTATTCGCTAGATTCGATAGAGCCCTCATAACGCGACAGGATATGTCGTATTTTTTGTTCCTCATCAAATCCACATTGTAGTGTGAGGCTTTCAAGTTCAATCATTTCTTCTGTTTCAATCAAATCGTAGATGCTTTGCGCTGCGCGCGAATACGCGCGTACTAATCCTCCCGCTCCTAGTTTTATTCCGCCGAAGTAACGAACAACGATCACAATAATATCGCCGACGTCTTTGTGTTGTAGAACATTTAAAATGGGTTTTCCGGCTGTGCCGCTTGGCTCGCCGTCGTCAGACATGGCAACAGACTTGGGTTGCTCAGCAGAGCCTAATAAATAGGCCCAGCAGTGGTGCCGAGCATCTGGATATTTGAGCTTTATCTGCTCGAGCTTTTCCATGGCTGCTTCGCGAGAGCTTGCCTCATAGGCATAAGCAATAAATCGGCTCTTCTTAACGATTAATTCGTTACTACATGGAGATTTTGGCTTTTTATAGCCCGACATAAAACTTCTCGGCTTGGTTATTGCTGGCATTCATCCCATAAAGTATAAAACGTCAGCGCTTTGTCGCATAATAATGGTCGCACTCATTGGTGCGGGGCAGAAAATCCGTTATATAAAAATACTCATGAAGGATGTACACATGAAACCTCTAAGTCTTGCTGACCAACTTTTCTTATGGATGGAGAAACGTCAACAGCCGATGCACGTCGGAGGGCTACATTTACTAAGCTTTCCCGAGGATGCAGGTCCGAAATATGTCTCTGAAATTGCAGAGTACATGAACTCATTTCAAAAGCCGATTGCGCCATTTAATCAACGTTTAGTAAAACGATTTGGTCGCTATTATTGGAATGAAGATAAACAGTTTGATATCGAACATCACTTTCGTCATAGCGCTTTGCCAAAGCCTGGTCGTATTCGTGAACTTCTGTCCCTAGTATCAGTGAAACATAGTGCCCTAATGGATCGTGAACGCCCCATGTGGGAAGTTCATTTGATTGAAGGCTTACGCGGTAAACGATTTGCTCTGTATTACAAAGCCCATCACTGCATGCTCGATGGTGTTGCGGCAATGCGCATGGGGATGCGTTTGATGTCTGAAGATCCAAGCGTGCGTGATCAGCCGCCACTCTGGGCGATGCCGCGAAAGCAGCGTTCGCATGCTCAGGTAGAAGGCTCAGATGTCATTCAGAGTTTGACGGATCTAGTGGGCGAAGCTGGCAAGCAGATTTCAACGATTCCAACTCTCGTTAAAGAAGTTACGCATGCCGTAAAACAAGCCAGTACGAATCCTGATTATACATCTGCGTTTCAGGCCCCTCCGAGCATATTGAATCAGCGTATTACAGGCTCTCGTCGATTTGCGGCGCAATCGTACCCCTCAGAGCGCTTCAAGAATATCGCGAAAAAAACGGGCTGTACTCTAAATGATGTGGTGATGGCTGTGTGTGGTAGTGCATTGCGTAATTACTTAATTAGTTTGAATGCTTTGCCTGATAAACCTCTGGTTGCGATGGTGCCTATGTCAATGCGTCGAGACGATAGTGATTCAGGCAATCAAATTGCTATGATTTTGGCGACACTCGGTACACATTTGGCGGACCCGACAGAACGACTTGAAAGTATTCGTCGCGCAGTTAAAGAGTCAAAAGACCGCTACGCAAGCATGACGCTTGAAGAAGCGATTAATTACACCGCGTTGACTCTAGCACCTGCTGGATTAAATATGGTCACAGGCTTATCGAGTCGTTTGCAGGCGTTTAATGTTGTGATCTCGAATGTACCTGGCCCTAAAAAGCATTTGTATTGGAATGGTGCCCGTGTAGAAGGGATGTACCCAGTGTCGATTCCGCTTGATCGAATTGCACTGAATATTACCTTGGTTAGTTATGTCGATAGCTTGGAGTTTGGATTTACGGCGTGCCGTCGAACATTGCCGTCTATGCAGCGCTTACTCGATTATGTTGAACAAGGGATTACAGAGTTAGAAACGGTTGCGGGCCGATAAATTAAGGCTGTAGTCGGTAAAATTTAATAAATGGTTGGAGCGCGATAACTCGTGCTTCCGAGTAATATCAGAATACTTGAAGTTTAAGGTCTGAAAATGAGTAATGATTCCAACAAGAAGCCAGAAACATTTGAGCAAAAAGTAAGTTATGGTTTTGGCTGGCAGTTTGGTCGCCAGCTCCACAAGAACAAGTTTGAAGGCATGGATATTGAGGCGTGCGTACTAGCCTTGCGTCAGTGTTTTGCTGGTGAGCAGTCTTTGCTAGATGATGCGGAGTTAAACGAAGCATACGATGCGGTAAAAGAAAAACGCAAAGAAGTCGAAGCGGCGCGAACTCAAGGCTATAAAGAATTATGCGAAAAATTCTTGGCTGAGAATGCGAAGCGTGACGGTGTGACCGTGACCGAATCTGGTCTTCAGTATGAAATTCTAGAGCAGGCTGATGGCCCTATTGCCAAGCTTGATCAGACGGTGCGAGTGCATTATCACGGCTCATTCATCGATGGGCAGGTATTTGATAGCTCGGTTACGCGTAATGAACCGGCGGAGTTTGGTTTGAAAGACGTTATCTCTGGATGGACTGAAGCTCTTATGCTCATGCCAAAAGGGTCGAAGTGGCGTATCGTTCTGCCAGCAGATCTAGCCTACGGAGAAGCAGGTATGCCGCCAGCGATTCCTGCTAACTCATCGTTAGTGTTTGATCTTCATGTGATTGATATTCTTGGTTGATCACTACGCTAATAACTAGCTTTCAACTCTCTTTCTTCGGGCCCTAAATTGGGCCCGAAACTTTTCATGTCAAAGGTTTAAATTGCTGGTCTAACAATTGAACCATCTGCCTCTACTCAACGAATTAGTGAGAGAAAACTAAAAAACCTATCTGCTCTGTCACTGACATAAGCATGCCGAATGCGTATGCTAATGGAAAATAAAAAAGGAGGGATGTCATGGCAATTCTTGTTCTTGGTTTAACCATTTTTCTTGGTTTTCATTTATTACCAGTACAGCAAACCATTCGTGGTAATTTGGTTTCTAGATTTGGCGAGCTGCCATACAAAGCGCTCTTCAGTGTGGGATCAATTGCAGGGTTCTATTTGATCGTCGTTGGTAAGGCGCAAGCACCATTTATTTCAGTCTGGGTGCCTCCTAGTTTTTTTAAGCACATTACAATGCTTCTGGTTTTGCTAGCGTTTGTGATTCTGCCTGCAGCGTATATCTCTTCAAATATTAAGCGCAAATTGAAAAATCCAATGTTGATCGCGGTGAAGTTGTGGGCCTTAGGGCACTTGCTAGCTAACGGCGATGTTGCTTCGTTAATTTTGTTTGGATCGTTCCTCGCATACGCCGTCATCGACATGATTAGTGTGAAAAAACGAGGTCAAACGATGGCCAATGATCCCCAACCTATATGGAAGGATGCGCTTGTCGTTGTGATTGGTTTGGCTGCATATATGTTAGTGGTGATGAACCATGCAAGCTTGTTTGGTGTGCCGGTCATTCAAGTAGGAGGGTAATGTTTTGGGCGTTATTCTTTTTCTCTTTGCTTTACTGAGCTTCATCTTAGCGCTTAATGTGCTTCGACCAATTTATCATCACCCTAAACTTATGGTGTTTAGCTTTCTTGCAGGATGGCCTGTTGGAGAGTTGGCGCTACATGTTATCGCTGTCCAGGCTGCTATATTGGGTTCGGTTGTGTACTTTGGTGAGCTCTCTGGAACGCTAGATATGTGGAGTGCAGTGCTACTGTTCTTGTCGTGGGGTATGTTGGCGTATCACTATTTCTCAGGCTTTAAATCACTCACCCAATTTCAAAGTTTTGCGCTGAATGAATCGTTTTTGTTATTAGATATAAAGCGCTTGATTAGACCTTTCAATTCGATCAAAGACAAAGGTATCGTCGTCGATAAGAATATCTTGTATCGCGAAGTTGATGGCATGCGTTTAAAACTAGACATCCGCAGAAAAAATAAAGAACTCAAAGGTGCGCCAGTACTGTTACAAATTCATGGTGGCGGTTGGACGCGAGGGTATGGGTCCAAGAACGAACAAGCTTTACCTTTAATGCAAAACCTTGCACAGCAGGGATGGGTATGCGTAGCAATCAATTATCGTTTGAGCCCTAAAGCGACGTTTCCTGATCACATTATTGACTGTGAACATGCTTTAGCTTGGGTTAAAGATAATATTGCTGATTACGGCGGCGATCCTGATTTTATTATAGTGACTGGCGGATCTGCTGGTGGACATTTGAGTAGCTTGTTAAGCCTTTCGACGATTGATCATCGTTTTGATGAAAGCTTGAAGGACAAAGATTTACGCGTTCAAGGCTGTGTGCCGTTTTACGGCATCTATGATTTGCTAGATGAAAAGAAGCTTCAGAAAAGCGTTGGTTTAGAAATTGTGATGCGCAAAAGCATCGTAAAGCAGCGTAAGGAAGAGGCGCCTGACCTTTATCGGATTATGTCTCCTATCAATCATATTTCAAAACATGCGCCGCCTTTTTTGATCATCCATGGAAATAAAGACACGCTCACTTCGTGTGATGAAGCGCGCTACTTTTCAAACAAGCTAAGAAGTGTGTCTGGGCAGCAGGTGAGCTTTGCCGCTATCGATGGCGCGCAACATGCATTTGATATTTTTCCATCCTTGCGATGCGATATTGTCGTTGCGGGGATATCGGCAGAACTAAAGCAATGGCACGAGAGTTACCAAAAAACACTTTAGCGATAGCGGTTTAACTGACGGAGTTGGACAAATCTTTCAACTCAAGAATATAATCAGCGAGCGGTAACTCAATATAAAAATATCTGAACCACTCCACTCGGGCAGACTTCCGAAGGTTAGCGTGATGACTAATACAGAATCTTTGAAGCACTTTCGTACGTGCAATTTATGTGAAGCAATGTGCGGTGTTGTAATAGAACACGATCAAACTCAAGTGTTGTCGATTAAAGGGGATAAGGATGACCCATTCAGTAAAGGTCATATATGCCCTAAGGCTCTTGCGCTAAAAGACTATCATGAAGATCCCGATCGTTTGCGCACGCCAATGCTTAAAACAGAGCAGGGCTGGAAGCAGATTAGCTGGGGAAAAGCATTTGATATCGCGGCTAAGCGCTTAGGCGACATTCAAAAGCAATATGGGCAAGACGCGGTCGGTTTGTATCTCGGTAATCCGAATGTTCATCACCACGGCAATGTTCTATTCCTGATGAATTTATATCGTGCTTTAGGGACCAAGAATCGTTTTTCTGCGACCTCTAATGATCAACTCCCCCATATGCGCGCTAATTATGAGATGTTCGGTCATCAGGGTTTATTCCCAGTTCCAGACATTGATCATACCGATTTATTCATTTTGCTTGGTAGTAACCCAGCAGCATCGAACGGGAGTTTGATGTCGGCGCCAGATTATCTAGGCCGTTTAAAGGGGATAAGAAAACGCGGTGGCGAAGTAATTTTGATCGACCCCAAACGCAGCGAAACTGCCAAGGTTGTTGATACGCACTTGTTCATCAAGCCAGGCACAGATGCGTATATGTTGCTAGGCATGATTCATACCTTATTTGATGAAGGCTTAGTCGATATCGGTCGGTTACAAGGCATTATTGAAGGTGTGGCAGACGTTCAGTTAATGAGCTCTGATTTTTCTCCCGAGTCTGTCGCAGATGTGTGTGGTATTAAGGCCGAATACATCCGAGAGCTCGCTCGTAAATTAGCAGAGACGCCGCGAGCAGCGATATTTGGTCGCATGGGCACATCAACGCAAGAGTTCGGTGGCTTGGCGACTTGGTTCATTTATGTCTTGAACATACTGACTAATCATCTGGATGAGCGCGGTGGCTTAATGTTTACAAAGCCTGCTGCGGACCTTGTCGAAATTAGCAGCTATCTTGGTGAGCAAGGTAGCTCAGGTCGTTTTAAAACGGTTACCGGTTTGCCTGAGTTTAGTGGTGAGCTACCGTCGAGTGCTATCGCTGATCAAATCGAAACAAAGGGTGAGCAACAAATTCGTGCGATGATCACGATTGCGGGTAACCCAGTTATTTCTAGCCCTAATTCAAATCGTCTAGAGAAAGCCTTTAATTCTTTAGATTTTATGCTGTGCGTCGATAGTCATTTGAATGAAACAACGAAGCACGCAGACCTTATTCTTCCGGGCACGAGTCAGTTAGAGCAGTCGCATTATGATGTAGCTTTAAATATGTTGGCTGTGCGTAATGTTGCGAAATATTCTCCTGCCTTATTTAACGCACCAAAGAACAGTAAGCATGACTGGCAAATTATGCATGAGCTTACGCACAGGCTCTCTGCTGGTGGTAGCTTAGTGAATGGCGTGAAAGAACTTGCACGTTATCGCACGCTGAAACAAATGGGGCCAGATGGAGTATTGGATGTTTTGCTTCGTATAGGGCCTTATGGAACTCAGCTACCGGGCACTTCGTCGATCGGTGCATTTTTGATTGATACGATTCAAGATATTTTCTCTCCATCGCATCCTTTAAGAAAAGCGCTTGATAACGGCCCGTATGGTTCCCAAAACCGAGGTCTGAGCAAAGGCTTATGTATTGCCTCGCTGAAGAATTATCCACACGGTGTTGATCTTGGTTCGTTACAGTCTGCTTTGCCAGATCGTCTGTTTACTAAACACAAGCATATCCAACTAGTGCCAAAAAGTTATATGACAGATATGCCTCGCTTACGTAAGCGCTTGCAGGAACTAAGTAATACCAAAGAGCCGGTCATGCTTTTGATAGGTCGTCGAGATGTACGTTCTAATAATTCGTGGATGCATAACACGCCGCGTTTAGTGAAAGGAAAAAACCGTTGTACAGCACAGATCAATACAGCAGATGCTAAACGTTTGAAGCTCAAACATGGTGAATTAGTTAAAGTCTCTTCTGACTATGGTGCGGTCACTATTCCTTGTGAAGTCACAGACGACATTATGACGGGCGTTATGAGTATTCCTCACGGTTGGGGGCACGATCATGAAGGGACGCGACTTTCTGTGGCAAGTCAGAAGCCAGGGGTGAACCTTAATGTCCTTATTTCTGATCAGTTCGTCGATAAGTTAACGGGTACTTCAGCTCTAAATGGTATGCCTGTGCGTGTTGAAGCGATTGCTTCAACTGCTACAAAAAAGCGACGAAAAACCACTACCAAGAAAACAACGAAAGCGGTAAGTTAAAGCATTAAGTTTACTTTAGAGTTGTATATATGGTGATTCCCCGTAAGGACGTAAGCGAAGAAGCGCTTGAAGGTTTGTTAAAAGAATACTGTCTTCGCGCTTGGGGTCTAAATGACGTGGAATCGCCGATCGAAGATCGCATTTATAGCGCACGTGCTGCGCTTGATAACGGCGATCTTGTTTTGTGGTATAGCGAGTACGAAGAGAGTGCTTATTTATTGGCCACAAAAGACCTTCCTGAACAGCCAAAGGCTGATGCCTCTTACGACGTGTAAGTCATGTCTAAATTTCTTGTAGGTGAAGAAGAATTATTCAAGCGCGCTGGGAAAGATCGTTTTCAGCGGGGTAAGAATGCGTACACCCCTGATTTAGTGCAAGACTATCAGCGAGATGGCCTAGCGGTAACAGCCAAAGTTGAAGACTACACTGTCACACTGAATTATGCGGGCAGTATTGTGGACGGGCACTGTACTTGCCCAGATTCCGATGGGTTCGATTTTTGTCAGCACTGTGTTTCTGCAGTATTACACGGTAATCGTCTTGAGCAACAAGTACTCTCCCTTTCCAAAGGTCCCGAAAAATCTCGCATATTTGCGTATTTGATTGGTCTCGAGAAACAAACACTGGCGAAGCACTTTTTAGAGCTATTAGAAAGTGATTCTGAACAATTTGAGCGTTACTTGTTAAAGGCGAGTTTGGCCGGGCAAGAAGTTGATTTTGTTGCTCTCAAAGCGCGCGTTACTGAAACAACACGTATCGATGACAAACGTAATTTGTTTAGTCAGCGTCAAGTGAAGGCATTCTTCGCGCGTATTGAACAACTCTTTGGGGAGTTTGAAGCGGCAAGCTTTGAGAGCAAGCCTCGAGAAGGACTCAAACTTGTAGAATATTCATTAGCGCGACTTAATAAACTGCTACTTCAAATTGACGATAAGTGGGGCACATACCGCTCTTCGGCTCAGGCACTCAGCAGTTTGTACACGCGTCTGTTCGCCTTACAACAAGGCCGAGCGACTACCTTGATAAAGCGTTTCGAGAAAATATATTTTCTCGACCAATTTAATCTGATCGCTCACGAGCCTGCGCATATTTTGAGGGAGATTGAAGGTGGTCTCGATTTATTTCATAAACGGCTTGCGCAAGCATGGTTAAGCCAGCAGCTTGCTGAACAAAAAATTCCCGAGACAGAGAAAGTACGAGCGGCTCTCTCCGAGATAAAAGAATATTGGCAATGGCGTAAAGTAGCTGAGCAGCTCATTCAGCTTCCAAAGCCTCGTTATGTTCAAGATGCTTACGCTTGGCAACGGTCTTTACACGAGTTTCTAGCGCAGAGCCCAATGGCTTGGTTGGAATGGGCTGAAAAGGCCGAGCAAATTGGCTCACAGCACGTTGCCACGGCTTTGGATAAAGCCTTGGTCCAATTTCCAAACAATGATCTTCTGGCCCGACGTGCAATTCAAACAGCAGTCCAAAACGAAGACGATAGTACTTTGTCCCGTTTAGCCGTCTCTCAAGCTTGTACTTTTGTGGATATGTTGTCTGAAGGTGCGTTGGAAGCATTGCAGACGATTGATGCAACTCTTTACCTTATGATTTATCGTCAGATTGATCAGATTAATCCGCACGATGATCCTGAAGAACGTCAGTATCGAGCACTAAGTAAATTAAGCGCTTTCATGCAAGAGTATTACGTAAAAGAGTTAGTTGGTTTTTTAGCGCAAGATGAACGCTTATTGTTGGATCAACGTTTGCGATTACTAAAGCTCATTGATGCGAATGGCGATCATGTCGAAGCGAAAAAAATTCGTGAGAACATGGTGCCATTTCTTCTTAATAAACAACAAAATCGTAGTGACGATATTGCAGCTGAGCAGCTTGTTTTGCTGCGGGAAAACTACAAAGCGCTCAAATTGCCTCAATCGGCGTTTGATCTGTTTATGTCATCGATTAATAACTTAATTGTGGTGCGCAATAATTTTGCATCCTTGGTGGATAAGTACCAGGTCAGCTTGGCGCAGAAATAAGGCGTGACAAGCAACCCATCTAATCGCCATAATCTCCTCCGTTCAGCCCGTAGCGGCTCAATCCTTTTAGTACAGGAATTCTCATGTCTGAAGAACTAGAAATGAATATGGATGTCGCGAATCTTTATCGCGAAGAAATTTATACAGATCAGAAGATCGGCACCATTCGTGTTATGACGCCTGTGACGGCAAGTGGTGAACGTGACGATGCGCGTGCAGTGCAATACGTCGGACAAGCGCAAATGATGACTCCAGCTGGTGCTCTGCCACTCACGTTTGAGTTAGCGGTTGATAATTTAGCAGACGCAGTTGCAGGTTTTGGTGATGGCGCTAAGCAGGCAATGGAAGATACGATGCGTGAATTACAAGAAATGCGTCGACAACAAGCGTCTCAGATTGTTGTTCCAGGTCAAGACGGCGGCCCTCAAATTCAAATGCCTTAAGGGCTTTGAATTCAGGCCTCGACCTATCCACAAGGTCGAGGCTTATCATGTATATTTCTCTATTGTTTCTTGAATAAAACCAGACTCGTGAAGTTTTTGGTAAGCGCGCTTTAATTTGTTAACGCGACTCTGCGGCATGTTTTGATTCACTTTCAGTTTGATCGCATAAGGCGGCTCAATATCGTCAATATAAGTGAGCGTTGTGCGCTTTTGATCTGGCTGCTGACTAACGTGGTAGCTCAGTCGTAAATCCATTTCTATAAAACTATCTACGCGCTCTAAGTCGACTAACTCAAGCCCTTGTTCGTAGCTCTTTACTTCGGTGAGCTCTAAGGAAAACTCCGAAGCATGTTTATTTAATCCTGGATATCGAAAATCTTTAATGATGGCGATCTCGTATGCTTCAAGTTCTTCAAAGTCTCGAAATGCACCGCAATGTAAAACCGAATGATGGACTTTTGTGACTGCTGGCTCAAAGGCAATTCCGTTTGGTAGTGAATCCCACGAAGGGCTGTCATAGGCGATCCAATTAACATTGCTCTCTCCTTTTAACAGCCGTTCGATTCATGGGCTTGGTGCGACAGTAATTTTGATATCTAGTTCGGCGAGTCGTGCGATTTCAGTGACAATGTCGGTGACGATGCCACTATGGATTTTTTCTTCATCGACAATCTGTAAAGGTGCGGCGATATTTTCCACGACAAAGTAGTGAAGATCATGAGCATATGCCGACGCTGATAACGACAGCATCCATAGTCCAATTAGGCGTTTGACGCAGGGAAGATATTCCATCGGTATTTACCTACTTTGCAACAAATATATTTTTAGAACACTAGCGCCTTAACATACAACGACTACACTTCAGCTTGACTTAAAATTAGCAAAGATTGTCCGATTTAAAGTATTCATTGCAGGGTGCTTGAGTGGATGGCCAAGAGTGCTAGAATGCGCGCCGCTTAAGATGCATCGAGCATCATGTTTTTATGCTAGGGGTAAAGAATGACGTATAAAGTTGGCCAACGGTGGGTTAGCCAAACCGAACCGAAATTAGGTTTAGGAATGATCTCTGAAATCGAAGGGCGGAGAATCCTGATCACCTTTCCTGCGGCCGATGAAATTCGTACTTATGCGACAGACCAAGCGCCTATTTCTCGGGTGATTTACAAAGTGGGAGATGAAGTTCGTGATCATGATGATCAACTCTATGTGATCAAAGATGTCGATCTAATTGATGATCTTGTCTTTTATCATGTTTCCAGTGATGCCTCGACAAAACAACGTATTAGCGAAGTTGAGCTGAATTGTTTTATCCAGTTTACGAATCCATTGCAGCGATTAACCAATGGGCACTTCGATCGTAATCGCGCATTTCGTTTGCGTTATGAAACCTTGCAACATAATCATGCCCTTCAACTGAGTGGCGTTAAAGGCTTGCTTGGTTCACGCACGAGCTTGCTTTCTCATCAGGTGTACATTGCAAAAAATGTCGCACAACGTTTTGCACCACGTGTCTTGTTAGCAGATGAGGTTGGCCTCGGTAAAACCATTGAGGCAGGCATGATTATTCATACCCAACTACAACGCGGTTTAAGTTCTCGCGTATTGATTTGTGTGCCATCGACACTGATTCATCAGTGGCTTGTTGAAATGCTGCGCCGATTCAATCTGCGTTTTTCTATTTTTGATCATGCTCGTTGTGATGCGTTGATTGAAGAGGGCGTCGAGAATCCTTTCGAAGAAGAGCAACTAGTGTTATGTGATATCGCAACACTTAGCCAAGATCCTGCTTTTTCAGCGCTCGCTAGCGAAGCTGATTGGGATTTGTTTGTCGTCGATGAGGCACATCATCTTGAATGGAGTGCCGAGAAAGCGAGTGATGAATACTTGTGTGTTGAAGAGCTATCGAAGATTAGTCGAGGCGTGTTACTTCTGACTGCGACACCTGAACAAGCAGGTTTGGAAAGTCACTTTGCACGCTTACGTTTGCTTGATCCTGATCGTTTTCATGACCTTGAAGCCTTCAAGGAACAAGAAAAGCATTATGGCGAAATTTCAGAGTTAGTGAAGCAGCTACAAAGCCAAACCGATGATGCGCCGGTTGATGCCAGCCTTAAATCAGACCTGAGTCGTTTGATTGCCTCGCCTGAAGATTTTGATTGGTCTCTGCCCGCTGAAGAACTTGTTCCGCAGCTCATTAATGAATTGCTCGATCTGCATGGTACGGGGCGCGTTCTGTTTCGTAATACGCGTGATGCGGTTGAAGGCTTTCCTCAGCGTATTGTGCGGCCTTATGAGCTTGTTGCTGCGTATGAGCCAGACTCCGATTCGATCGCTAATGATCCAGAAGTAAAATGGTTGTGTGAGTTTCTCGAAGCGAATCGTGACGAGAAAGTTCTTGTGATTTGTTCGAACGCGAATCGCGCCTTGATGGTGGAAGAGTATTTGCGCTTACGACAAGGTTTTAGAACTTCAGCATTTTATGAGGGACTGAGCATTATCGAGCGAGATCGTGCCGCCGCGTACTTTGCAGATAAAGAAGAAGGCGCTCAGGCGCTAATCTGTTCTGAGATCGGTAGTGAAGGGCGTAACTTCCAATTCGCGAGCAATCTGGTCTTGCTTGATTTGCCCGAGAACCCAGATTTGCTCGAACAGAGAATTGGCCGACTCGATCGAATTGGTCAGGTTCGTGATGTACAGATTCATGTGCCGTACTTGTATGGAAGTCAGCGCGAAGCTTGGTTTAACTGGTACCACAAGGGTCTAAATGCATTTGAAACGAGTTGTCCGGCGGGGTATGCCATTCAGCAGAAGTTCCAAGAAAGCCTTGATCAGTATTTGTCTTTATCCGACCTCACATCAACTGAAGCCACTGGCATCATTGAAAAGGTCGCTGCTTATCGTGAAGAGATCATGCGTGAGCTTCAGATGGGCAGGAACGTATTGCTAGAGCTCAATTCATGTCGCCCGAAAGAAGCTGAAGCCTTGATTGAGAAGCTTGAGGAAGAAGAGCGTAGCCAAGATTTAGCCGCGTACATGCAGCGCGTATATGATTTGTATGGTGTTGAACAAGAGCATCAGTCAGATGGTTCAGTTGTATTGCATCCCGGCGAGCATATGCTGACAGCAGAGTTTCCTCGATTAACCGATGAAGGAATGACGCTTACGTATCAACGAGAGAAAGCATTGTCTCGCGAAGATATGGAATTTGTTACATGGGAGCATCCCATGGTCACTGAATTAATGGATCAGCTAGTGAGCGGCGAACTCGGCAATGCCGCTTTGGCGAAAATTTCCGTGAAAGGTATTCCTCCAGGCACCTTATTTTTAGAGTCTATTTTTACCGTGAACAGCATGGCGCCGAATGAGTTACAGCTAGATAAATATTTGCCGATGTCTCCACAACGTTTTGTCGTTAATAGCGATGGGCGAGATTTGTCGCAAGTGCTGCCGTATGAAAAGCTTAACGAGCTCAGCAGTGGTATAAAACGTACCTTGGCGCTGCAAATCATTAAAGAAATCCGCTCTGAATTTGCTGGTTTATTGGCGCATGCGCAGAAACTTGCTGAGCAAACTCTGCCGAGTTTCAAAGACATCGCGCGTGAGCAATTAAGTGCCGACATGGATGCTGAAATTCATCGTATGACCAGTTTACAGCAAAAGAATCCAATGATTCGCGAAGAAGAAATTGAATTTGTTCGTAAGCAAAAAGAAGAGGGTTTATCCTACATTGATAAGACAGGTCTGGAGCTTCAGGCCATGCGTATCATCATCAACACGTAGGAGGTGAACAACATGACAGATCAAAAATCAAAACCAGAATTGACCGAACTTCAGCACCATGTCACCCAATGTGGTGGTACCGAGCGTGCTTTTGATAACGAATACTGGGACCACAAGGAAGAGGGTATTTATGTCGATGTTGTGTCTGGAGAACCCTTGTTTAGCTCCACGACTAAATATGATTCTGGATCTGGTTGGCCTGCGTTTACCAAGCCTATTCACATGGAACAGATTGTCGAGAAAGAAGATCGTCAAATGTTCATGGTGCGCACAGAAGTGCGCAGTAAAGATGCCGATTCACACCTAGGCCATGTGTTTAATGATGGCCCCGTTGAAGAAGGCGGTATGCGTTACTGTATTAATTCGGCGGCCATGCGTTTTGTGCCAAAGGCAGAGATGGCAGAACAAGGCTACGCTGAGCTATTAAGCCTCTTCGATTAAAGGCTATTGCGATCGATATTGGGGTCAGAGTAAAAGCGCCCAGACCCCAGCGTTAAACCTCAAATATTTCTCACAAACTATAAGAAAAATGAACCAAGAATACTTAGGCGAAATTGCTAATATGCGCATGCCGTTTGGCAAATACAGTGGTCGTCGCTTAATAGATCTACCTGAAGAATACCTACTCTGGTTTCGTAAAAAAGGCTTCCCTAATGGCAAGCTTGGAACTCTGCTAGAAATGACGCTCGAGATTAAAATTGAGGGTTTAGAGAAACTGCTAGAGCCATTAAAGAAATAGCCTTATGGCTCTATGTTGTGCGTGCTTTATTTATAGCGCCCTTACTTTTTCTTAGCCGCTTGCTTCGCTTCAAACGCTTCCATTTGTTCTGGTGTCGCTGGAAGCTGGTGTTTGTCTTTCCACTCTGAGTAAGGCATGCCGTAAACGAACTCTCGAGCCGCGTCACAATCCACTTCAACACCTTTCTCGGCGGCCGCTGCTACGTACCATTTTGATAGGCAGTTTCGGCAGAAGTCGGCCAAGATCATCAGGTCAATGTTTTGTACTTCTTTATGGTCATCTAAGTGTTTTAAGAAACGACGAAATACAGCGGCTTCTAGTTCGGTTTGTGTTTGTGAATCGATATTTGAAGACATAGGAATTCCTTATGAAATGAACTTGAGAAGTGTTGCTACTTGCGGCACGCTTGTCAATGTCGCTCAAGGATGGAGCGAGTTATTTAACAAGGAATTAGACATGAGCATATCAACTTGGCCAGAGTCCGAACGGCCGCGCGAAAAACTCCTCTCAAAAGGTCCTCAAACATTAAGTGACGCTGAGTTGCTTGCGATCTTTTTACGTACAGGCATCAAAGGGCGTTCAGCGATTGAATTAGCACGAGATTTACTCGCTCATTTTGGTGGGTTGAAGCCACTGCTTCGCGCTAGTGAACAAGAATTCTGTTCTCACAAAGGCATGGGCTTAGCAAAGTACGCGCAGTTACATGCAAGTTTAGAAGTAAGTAAGCGCGTACTAAAAGATGAGTTAAGGGAGAGTGATGTTATCACTAGTCCTGATGTGTGCAAACGTTATGTGCAGCATGCCTTGGCAAATCGTCAACATGAAACCTTCGCTGTTCTGTATCTTAATAATCAGCATGCAATTCTGGATATGGAAGAGCTGTTTCAGGGTACGATTGATGCTGCATCCGTATATCCGCGTGAAGTAGTTCGCCATGTACTTAACAAAGGTGCTGCAGCCGTCATTCTTTGTCATAACCATCCCTCTGGATCGACGCAAGCAAGCCAAGCTGACATCCAGATTACACGACGATTGCAGTCGGCATTGGAGTTGATCGATGTGCGGGTGCTGGATCATTTAATCGTCGCAGGTAGTCATGTGGTCAGTTTTACCGAACAGGGCTTGATGTAGACCTTGGTCCAATGCTAGACCAAGGTCTAATAGTTGTTTTGCGTAGTATTGCCAAAAATTCGCTCAGGAAAAATTATGCGCCGTATAGTACGTAAAATTGGTGTGAGTGAATTCGATAATTAAGGCGACACCTTCACCTTAAACGCAGCGACTGTGGTCGATCCGCCAATTGAAGGGCGTTAAATTGTGCAGTAGGGCACCCTCAAACCCTAGCCGTTCAAAACACGCCTGGACTATTCTTGAGTTTCAAGTGTGTGCGTTTTAAAGGAAGTGTTAATGTATTAAATTCATATTGCGGGATGATCATCCTTGTTTGGAAATGCTCTGTTAGGGTTATTGAATACGCACTTGCCTGATCTTTGCATTAGTGAATCTTCTGATCTTGATTGCACGCTTAAAGTGCTCGAACAAAACCCTGACAATGATTTGTTGTTGCTCGATCTACATATGTCAGGCAGTCAGGACTCATTTGGTCTGGTGACTGTACCCGAAAAATTCCCAACTGTGCCTTTAACGATCATTTCAGCACGAGAAAATGTTGAGACTATTAGCCGTTGTATTGCTCACGGCTCAATTGGCTTTATTCCAAAGTCCTGCTCTCCGAGTATGATTAAAGATGCCATTGACCATGTGATTGATGGTGAATCTTAGGTGCAGTCTTTTGTGCGCCAAAACTTACGTCGAATCGATAATGAAGAACGTGACTCAGCAACGCAGGTCGCTGTCTTGACGCCCCAGCAGTATCGTGTGCTTTGTTTCTTATGAGAAGGTTGGCTGAACAAACGGATAGCTTATGAAATTGGCGTGACAGAAGTTATGGTAAAAGCCCATATCACTGCTATTTTTAAGAAGTTGGGGGGTTAATCGTACGCAGGCTGTGATTACTTGATCTAAGAAGTCACTTTATGATCCTGCGACGGAGGCTGTTTAATCCTCTGTTTTAACATGTTGTTTTTGAGACTAATTAGGGCAATTACCCTAATTAATGGCTTTTGTCTTTACATTTCAGAAACATACGTCAAAATCGCCAACCCTTTTTATTGTTAAAGAGAGTAAGGTTATGGACGATATGCATCACTTTGTTATTGTGGGTGGTGGCGCTGGCGGACTAGAGCTTGCGACAAAACTCGGCAATAAATTAGGCAAGAAGAACAAAGCTCGTATTACGCTCGTTGATGCGGCCTTAACGCATGTCTGGAAGCCTTTGTTGCACGAGGTTGCTGCCGGCTCTCTCAATTCAGATGCCGCGCAAGTCGATTTTCGTGTGCATGCGCAACAGCATTATTTTGAATTCCAGCCCGGACGCTTAACTGGACTCGACCGTTCCCAAAAAACGATTACCTTAGCGCCTATAAATAATCGCAAAGGTGAAGAGGTTGTTGCTGCGCGCCGTGTGCCATACGACACATTGGTGATTGCTGTGGGCAGTACGACGAATGATTTTGGAACCAAAGGTGCCGAAGAGCATTGCCAGTTTCTCGATAGCCAGCTACAAGCGCGCCGTTTTCATCAGAGTCTATTAAATCGTTATTTGCAAGCAGAGCATGCGCCCGAAGGTGAGAGAGATATTCATGTTGCGATCATTGGTGGGGGCGCGACCGGCGTCGAGTTGGCAGCTGAATTACGCTATGCTTCGCAGCAACTAGAGTCTTATGGTCTGCATAACGTCAAAGAAAGCAATATTCATATCTCTTTGATCGAAGCTGGTGGTCGTATATTGCCAGCACTAAAAGAACGTTTATCTGCGGCGGCAACGCGGGAATTGAATAAGCTCAATATTGAAGTATTAACATCTCAACCGGTAACAGAAATTACCGACACTCAACTGACCTTTGCTGAGAGTGAGCCTCTAAACGCCGAAATCAAAGTGTGGGCGGCAGGTATTAAAGCCCCAGGGTTCTTAACAGAACTAGATGGCCTCGAAACGAATCGATTGAATCAATTGAAGGTTGACACCACATTGGCAACGACTTTGGATGATTGCGTATTTGCGTTTGGCGATTGTGCGGAATGTTGGAATGAGGGTAATGAACGGTCTGTGCCTCCTCGTGCACAAGCGGCACACCAACAGGCGAGTACGCTGTACAAGACGCTTGTTGCTCGACTAGATGGCGGTGCTGCACATCAGTTTGTCTACAAAGATCATGGTTCGCTTGTTTCTTTGAGCGATTATACTGCCGTAGGAAGTCTCATGGGGAACTTGAGCAAAGGCAGCATGATGGTCGAAGGAAAGCTTGCGCGCTTATTTTATGTGTCTTTATATCGCATGCATCAGCTTGCCTTGCACGGCTTCTTTAAGACCGGTTTGATTTGGCTAAATGATCGTTTGATGCGAGTGATTCATTCTAGAATGAAGCTGCACTAAGCAAACATAACATTGCAAAGATGTCCCTTATGGGGCCTTTTTTGGTGTATCAATACAAGTAACAGTGCTCGCATATTGTTTGCAACGCATTGTTGTTTTTTCTTGCGGCTTGTCGGTTTAAGGTAGAGTGCCTACCACCACTTTTATCTCATAGGGCAAGTCAAATCGACATGCCTCTCCAATATAAGATTACTAGCTCTGTTACGACTAAGGTAATAATAATTACCTATTTCGAGCATGATAAGTTCCAAGGTCAGTATTATATTAAGTTACGCCTCCTGGGCATAAAGTCGTTTCTCAATATGTTCGAATATAATCCGTGTTCATATATATTTGCGTCCGCAGTAAAGAGCGCCTGTGATTTGCGCGATTGATAATAACCTCGATGTTTTTTCAATATACTTACTCGATAAGAGAGTAATACAAAAATAGCAAATTTTGGTGCTAGTGCTACCTAGAACAAAGTCCGTCTTAGAGCGAGGATTTAATTCTTTCAAATGAGTTCCAATATGCCAGGATAAACTTTCCCATTAAAAAATTATTTACGATCACGATAGAAAACAATCATTTGTATTTTGGAGTGATTTTTTCTCGAGCTTGTGCGCTCAAAGAACTGTCGATTTATTTTACATTATTGGTTTTTATCCATAATAAAAATAATCATAAATTACTGATAAATATCAATAAAAAGATTCTGGTTTATTTTTTGCTTTTTATGCTTTCAATGATATGAAAGACACTTAAGCAGTTACTACATAGGAAGGATAGTATAAATGAACTTTCAAAAACTAATTGCAGCCTTAATGTTAGGGTTAGCAAGTACCTCGGCTTTCGCTGCCACAATTACGTTTGTGTCTGCTATAGATGATAAGTGCCGATACATGACTGGTTGTTTGTTAAATGATCAGACGACAAATACCTATATTGATCCAATTGGTACTGAGCTTGAGGGTGCCAGTTGGGTTCAGCCTACTGGGGTATGGAAAGAGGCTGGCGTCGAATATCGGGTTTGGGAATTGGATTTAAATAGACCTAACCAAGATATGCGCATAGATTCTCTTTTCGTGTCTTTTGATGACGATCTCCAAATCCGATCCAAAGGTAAGATTCTTGCTGATATTAACCGCTATGATGTGGCTGGTGGAAATCCTTGGGCGCAGGTTATTAACGTTTATGATTACGTGAATTCATCCATGATTCTTGAAAAGGGTGGGCGTTTAAATTTTTGGGTCACAAACTCAGGCAATGGTCCAACTGGTATAATTTATAAAGGCACGGCATCTACAGTATCTGAGCCTGCAGCAGTAGCGATTCTTGGTCTTGGTCTATTTTGTTTGGGGGTCGCTCGTCGACGGGCTGTGTGACACCGAATAATCCGAATATCTTCTCTGAAGGCCAGCACATGTACTGGCCTTTATTTTTGTTCCAAAAGCTATAGGCTCCACTTTCATTTACATAATTAACACGTGCTTTAAGTCTGGGATCCGTATAACAGGTATTGAACTTATTAATTCGATCCAAAATGAGATATATGAGTGAGTATTTTATGGTGCTTGCATCCCGTTTGATGGGGGCTCGCTAACCCAGTCTTTTCTTGATTGTGTCAGCCATGAAGCGAGTCAACCCCCCCCCATTTTTCAGGCATGTGTGTGTGGCGATGTTTTGGAGTATACCCCTCGTCTTGGTGTCTTTAAACGCTTCTTGTTGGAGAAAGATGGGGCTACCAATCATTCTTAGATTTAACATATTGAGGCACGGTAACTATTATCGCATTGATCCGTTTGTACGCGTAGGCTTAAGGAGTTTCCGAGGTGAGTACCGAAGCACGTCTCGAAGCTTTGGTGGATAAGAAGTTTATATTATCTGAATTGGCGGGCATCTTTCTTGATGCGCATGAGTTTATTGCGAGTTTACGTTCAAGCAATCAGAGTCAACAAATCCAATTAGGGGAAGAGGTGAATAACCATCTTGCGCCTGATTCCTTGGGGCCTTTAGTACGCAATCAATTAAAAGATGCTTTTGCCGTTGTTGCGGAAAGTCAGCGAGCCCTGAAAATGCGTTTTGGTCATGGTGTTCTCTAGGTTATATCGTCGTTTACGTTACGCTAAAAAAAGTGCAGCAATTGAGGCGCTTAATGCTTTGTATACGCAAAATCGATTGCTCGGAAATCCCCTGTTGGTGATACAAGGTTTGTAGTCATTGACTGCGAGATGACAACGCTTAACCCTGTAACGGATAAAATTTTGAGCAGCGCATGGGTGATTGTGCAGGAAGGTTTTATTGAATACCGAAGCGCACAGCATCACTTATGTTATGCAAGCGAGTCAGTGGGTGATAGCGTAGTAGTGCATGGTCTGAGTAATTAGTGTGTTGCTGGCGCAGGCAATGTGACGCAAGCTCTAGGTTTACTCATGAATGAGTTAGCTGGAGCAGTGGCGGTTTTTCACCATGCGCGTTTAGACCTAGCTTTTCTTCAGAAAGTCGCGCGGGAGAATTACGGTTGTCCTCTTATCTTCGACTACGTCGATACGATGGTCATTGAGCGGACGTTGATGGAAAAACAAGGCTCTGCGGGAGCTATCCAGCTAGAGGTATGTCGTGACCGTTACGGCTTGCCAAAAGCGTACGCGCACAATGCTTTAAGTGATGCGATCGCGACGGCAGAATTTCTTTGCGCATAAATTAACGCTTTGCATGGTATGAAGTCTTCTCTTGCGAGCTTGAAACCAAGGTTGGCCTAAAAATCATCCCCAAAAAATGAATCCGATTTGTCGATCGGTTTTGCTGTTTTGAGTTCTTTCAATTGCTTTTCACGCATGGCGCTTTTGGTCGTTGCGTCTTCTAATTGCTCGGTGTAGAGCTCCAACCAAGATCGCGAGCCAGGCACCATATGAGCTAGATCGTATACAGCCGAGCGCACTGTTTCCATGAAGCGTTGCTTCGCTTGCTCTTGCTCGATGAGTACTTGCTGAATGGTACTGTTCGCGTTGTTATCGATACGATTTTCAAAACTTTTGATATGCGCATTTAGTTCCGCCAAACGCAAATCATATTGCTCAAGCAGTTCTTTCTGGCCAGCAATAGTATTCGCAATATCGTCTGATGCGTCGGAGTTATTGGAGGAAACGCCGCCAAACGAATAAATCACAAATGCTGTGACGGTCGCAGAAATGGTGACAGTAAGAATGAGAGCAAAAAACAACAAGAAAACACGGTTTTTGTCAACCTTGCTTTCTAATAGCTCGATACGTTGTTCGGGGGTTAACGGTACTTCAGATTCGTTTGCTTTTTCTTCGCTCATGAACGACCTAACTACACTGAGTTCACTGTATTTGTTTGGCTAAGTGTAGTCAGAATCTAAGAAAGGGCTAATTTTAGGAGATGCCCGTTAGCTTTTCGTATTTTGCCATGAGCTGTTCTTGCGTCTCATCGTGAGCAGGATCAAGAGGGATGCAATCAACAGGGCACACTTGCTGACACTGTGGCTCGTCATAGTGACCAACACATTCTGTGCATTTAGATGGCTCGATCTCGTAGATCTCTTCCCCAGGGGAAATGGCTTCGTTGGGGCACTCCGGCTCACAAACGTCACAGTTGATGCAGTCGTCTGTAATGATTAATGCCATGATCCTGTTCCTGTTACTGCTGCTTAAAGTGTTCGTCTAGGGCTTTGCTGACCGTTGGATGAACGAATTCATCAATGTTTCCGCCCAGTACTGCAATCTCACGAATCAATGTCGAAGAAATGTACGATAAGTGATTGTCTGGTGTTAAGAAAATACTCTCTGCTTGAGGCACGAGCCGGCGATTCATATCAGCCAGTTGGAATTCATATTCGAAGTCAGATACGGCGCGTAATCCACGTAAGATCACGTTGCCCTGATGTTCTTTTACAAATTCAGCCAGCAAGTTTTCAAAACCAATGACCTTTACGCCATCGATATGACTTAGTACTTCCTGCGCAAGCTCGACACGCTGATCGAGTGGAAATAGCGGACGTTTTTTGGGGCTTGCTGCAACCGCAATAATAATGTCGTCGAATACGCGTGCCGCACGCTCAACCAAATTAGTATGGCCGTTTGTAATCGGGTCAAAGGTGCCTGGGTAAATAACCGTCGTCATATTAATGTCTCAATTAAATTCGAAGCAGGTTTGTATAAGTCTTTAACGCACAATGCAAAGCGCGAATATTAAACAAATCTTTTATTCGAAACAATGCAGAGATTATAGAAGGGGTATAAAACAAAGGCACCCGAGAGGTGCCTTTGTCAGTAGAGCGCTTAGCGCATAAATAGAGAGAAAATTGCCTTATGAATGGCTGTGCCATATGGCGGGTAGGCGAATTTCGTACTGTTCAAAATGCCTTTCGTAAAAATAGGCTTTTTGTGGGAGAAGGTCGCAAAACCATCTTCGCCATGATAAGCACCCATTCCTGATTCACCAACGCCACCGAAGTGAAGATCTTCTTGCGCAAAGTGAGACAAAGTGTCGTTCAAGCACACGCCACCAGATCGAACATGATCTAAGACAAAACGTTGCTCATCTTTGTCATGGCCAAAGTAGTACAAGGCTAATGGTGATGGACGATCGTTGACAATATCAATCGCTTCTTCAATAGATTTTGTAGTAAGTACTGGCAATACAGGGCCAAAGATCTCGTCTTGCATGCAGAGCATGTCTGGCGTTGGATTTAGTACTAAGTAAATCGGCATTTTACGCGTACCACTAGCCATATCTTCGCCAGCATTATTACAAGCAATGACAGTCGCACCTTTTGCTTCAGCATCTTTGATGTAGTTTTGAAGGCGCTGATATTGGCGCTCATTGATCACTGCTGAGAAATCTTCGTTGTGCTTGAGCGTTGGGTACATGTCAGCGAATTCGCGCTGGAATGAATCAACAAAATGCTCAAGACGATTTTCAGGGCAAAGAATGTAGTCTGGCGCAATACAAGTCTGGCCAGCATTGAAGGCTTTACCAAACACAATCGGCTTGATGGCTTCATCCATTTTTACTGAGTCAGAAATAATCGTTGGTGACTTGCCGCCAAGCTCAAGGGTGACAGGGGTAAGGTTGGCAGACGCAGCACGCATAACATGGCGACCAACGCTCGTAGAGCCAGTAAACAACAAGTGGTTCCAAGGAATATCAGAGAATGAAACGGCTACATCCGCATCACCATTAATAACTGCGACTAGGTTTTGAGGAAAAATCTTCGATAGAAGTTCTTCAACAAATGCCGAGGTGACTGGGGTGAATTCAGACATCTTGATCATTGTACGGTTGCCCGCAGCAAGAGCTGAAACTAGTGGGCCAAGCGATAAGGATAAGGTGTAGTTCCATGGCGCGATGATTCCAACGACACCAAGTGGTTGGTATTCAACACGTGCGCTAGCAGGCATAAATAAAGTCGAAACCTTCTTCTTGTCGGATTGCATCCAACGCTTTAAGTTCTTAAGCGTGTAATCAATGCTATGCAGTACAGGCATGATCTCAGCGAGGCGTGTTTCGTTCTCGGAGCGGCTCGAAAAGTCTTGAGAGATCTTCTCAATGAACGTTGCTTCGTTGTCTAAAAGGGCTTGGCGCAGCTTCTTAAGATTCGCAACTCTTTCTTCATAGCTTGGCATCGGGTTACGACGGAAAGCTTGGGTTTGTTCTTTAAAAATGCCTTGCATTTTTTTGATCTGTGTCTGGCTTTCAGAAATTTGTACAACGTCAGCTACCATTGGGGCTTCCTCCGAGAGTATGCTTGCGCTTGATCACGCTTTTTATCATGTGTGGACTGCAAAATAAAAAATTAGAGTATATACTCTAATGAGTCAATGCGTTTGCCGAAATTATCATAAAATAATGATTCGAAGCGTAGGCGAACAAGAACTTAGAGATCGGAATTAGTAAGGCAGTTTTGTGGCATCTAAAACAAAAGAACGCATTATCTTAGAGAGCTTGGACTTGTTTAACGCGCAAGGCGAGCGAAACGTCTCAACGAACCATATCGCTGCGCATCTTAATATGTCGCCTGGTAATTTGTATTACCACTTCCGAAATAAGAGCGACATTATTTATCAGATCTTCAAAAACTATGAGTTGATGGTGGATACCTATCTCCGTGTTCCTGAAGGGCGAAAGATAAAAGTAGAAGATTTACTTTCATACTTAGATGCGGTGTTTAATGGGCTGTGGGCCTATCGTTTTTTACATCGTGACTTGGAGCATCTTCTCGATAATGACGACAAATTGCGTGAGGATTATCGGGCATTTACCTTGCGTTGTGTGCGAGGCGTGATGAGCATTATCGAGGCTTTAGAGTTGAGTGAGATTTTCTCAAGGCAGACGGAACAGCAGCGTCAGTCTAAAGCCTTGAACGTATGGCTGATTGTGACGAATTGGATGACCTTTCTTAAGACGATGCATGGTACGCAAGAAGATCGCGAAAGTAACCCTAAAGCTATTCAGCATGGTGTGTATCAAGTCTTAGACTTTATCGTTCCGCATTTAAGAGAGCCTGAGCAAGCTGAGCTTGCCAAGCTTCAAGAGGGTTATTGCTTCGATGAGGTTCTGCCAGGCGTTTAGCTTTCTGTACTTTCTTCTTCATCTTCCAAAAAGTGCGAGAAATTTCGGTTTAATGCGTTTCTCGCTTCTTTGACGCCTGTTCCTTTCAAACTCGAAAACAACAAAATATCATTGATAAAACCGTGATCTTCCAGTGCTTTGCGTACCTGTAAGAGAACAGTTTTAGCTGGCCCATATTTCAATTTGTCTGCTTTCGTCAAAAGAATGGTTGTACTGAGTTCGCTCTTTTTGCTCCAGTCGAGCAGCATCGTGTCGAACTCTGTAAGGGGCTTTCGGATATCCATAATCAGCACTAAGCCTACTAGGCTGTCTCTGTTTTGAAGGTAATCTTCAAGGTGGCGTCCCCATGCTTCCTTCATGTCTAGGGACACTTTTGCATAGCCGTAACCCGGTAAGTCGACCAAGCGCACGCCTTCTATATCTAGGGAGAAGAAATTGATCAGTTGCGTGCGACCAGGTGTTTTACTTGTGCGCGCCAGTTTCTTGTTTTGAGTGATGCTATTAATAGCAGAGGACTTTCCGGCATTTGACCTGCCAGCAAAGGCAATTTCGATTCCGTTATCACTCGGACAGTTTGAAAGTTTTGAGCCGCTTTGCATAAATGCGGCAGAATCATAGGCGAGTCGAAATAAGGTGGCAGGTTTTGCTTGGTCACTCATGCATTGATACTCATTGGTACTGACTTAAAGTCTTTTATCACTGGGGGCTTAGTGTATAATACCCCCACTTTTTTTGCCTGATCTTTCTTGTGAGATCTTAATCAGTCGATATAATTACTGAAGGTCAGGTTGGCGAAATAATAGAAGAATAAAGCCGCAGTGAATGGCGAATTTATTAGAGTGAGCGCGCAAATTATGAATAAGTTGTTTAAGGGGTTGGTAGTTGCATTAGGTCTAAGCAGCTCTGCATTTGTTTCTGCTGAAGTTGTAGGCGATGTGCAAGCTGGTAAAGACAAGTCTGCGGTATGTGCTGCATGTCATGGTGCAGATGGTAATAGTGCGGCGGGTAACTTCCCTAAGTTAGCAGGTCAAGGCGAGAGATACTTGCTAAAGCAAATGTATGATCAAAAAGAAGGTCGTCGTGTGATTGTTGAAATGACGGGTCTTTTAGATGGTTTTAGTGACCAAGACATGGCAGATGTTGCAGCGTACTTTGCGGCGCAAACAACAACAGTTGGTCAAGCGGATCCAGAATTAGTTGAAGAAGGTCGCGCTCTTTACCGTGCCGGTAACCCAGCTACTAAAATGGCAGCATGTATCGCTTGTCACGGTCCTTCAGGTAAAGGTGTTGAGGCGGCAGGTTTCCCAGCGCTTAGCGGTCAGCATGCTGATTACACGATTGCGCAAATGAAAAAATGGCGTAGCGGTGAGCGAGCTAACGACGGTGATGCGCGTGTGATGCGTTCAATTGCTGCACGTATGAACGATCGTGAAATTGAAGCGGTAGCGAGCTATATTTCAGGTCTTTCTGAGTAATCGCTTCTTCATAGATTTGAAAACCCGAGACATCTACATCTCGGGTTTTTTTATGTCCGCAATATCATTTGAAAGCTAGGGAACTGTGACCTTTGTTTTCTGTCTGACAAGTTTAATCTAATAGTCATCTAAGCTTGCTTGAGTACGTTCAAGGGCAGGCCTATTATCTTTCGGTTATTGCTAAACACTTGTTATGAGGACACTTCATGTTTCAATTTCGTATTCTAAGCGCGCTTATGCTTGCAGCTACCATGCTATTCAGCGTCGCGACTTCCGCTGCCAGCTTGTGGGAGAAAGGTACACACTACAAAGAATTGCCATTCCCAGTTAAGACTGGTGACGCTTCTAAAATAGAAGTTGTAGAGGTGTTTTGGTACGGCTGTCCTCATTGTTATGAATTCAACAACGATCATCTTCCGCAATGGGAAGAAAGCTTCCCAGATGATGTTGATTTCCGTTTGTTGCCAGCAACGTTCCCAGGTTGGGTAACGCACGCGGAAGTATTCTTTGCAGCAGAGGAGCTAGGTAAGATCGAAGAGATGCACCAAGCTTTATTTGATGCGATTCAAGGTGCTCCTAAGAAATATCAAGATCGTGATGATTTTGTAGAAATTTTTGAAAAGCACGGCGTATCAGAAGAGCAGTACATGGCAGTGTTTGAAGCGTCTGGTTTCCGCAAAATCTCTAAAATTGATGAGCAAGTGAAGAAAGCGGGTGATCGTATCAAGGCTTATCGTCTGACAGGCGTGCCAGCACTTATCGTAAATGGTAAATATAAAATTGGTGTTCGTGACGCGGGCGGTTTTGCAAATATGATTAAGGTTGCTAACTTTCTTATAGCGCAAGAACGAGCAGCGCTAACTGCAGCAAAATAAATTAGTTGAAGGAGGGGGTATGTATACACAGTTGCGTAGTCGCGTTAAGCGTCTACTCACCCCCTCTGATAAAGACTTTCGTTTAGGTGTATCGTCTAGTACTGCGCCTGAGTACTTATCTGATATTCCTAATGTTTCTCCTTCTCAATCTATTCGATTACTGACTTACAACATACAAGTCGGCATTTCCACTTCAGCGTATCGTCATTACCTTACGCGCAGTTGGCAGCACTTTTTGCCGCATGCTCAACGTCAAACCAACTTAGTTAAGATAGCCTCTCTTCTCGAGGCATATGATGTGGTTGCCTTGCAAGAGGTGGATGGAGGCAGTTTGCGTACTGGCTTCGTAAACCAAGTTGAGTTTTTAGCTAAAACGGCTGGCTTTCCATTTTGGTATCAGCAGCTGAATCGAAACTTCGGCCCTATTGCTCAGCATAGTAATGGTTTATTGAGCCGTTTTTGCCCTTTGTCGGTAGAAGAGTATCCTTTGCCATCTTTGATTCCTGGTAGAGGAGTGATTGTTGCGAAATATGGCGATGAGAAAGATCCTATAGTGCTTGTTATTCTGCATTTATCGTTATCGTCAGCCGCACAGAAGGCGCAGTTATCGTTTGTTAAAAAGCTGATCGATGGTTATCAGCATATTATTTTGATGGGTGATATGAATACGCACCTGCAAAGTTTGCTCGGGCATGGTTGCTTGAGTGAGCTTGATTTGGTGGCGTTACCCGGAGTGAGTCATACCTTCCCTAGTTGGCAGCCTAGAAAAGATTTAGATCATATATTGGTAAGTCGATCTTTAGAGGTGAGATACGCCGAAGTGTTGCCGTTCTCAGTTTCAGATCATTTGCCGATTGCCTTAGAGTTCGGGTTGCCCGAAACCTATATTGCCAGCAAATAGGCAATAAAAAACCCGACGCTGTTAATCGAATGAATCGATCTAGTGTCGGGCTTTTCAGGAAGCAAGTAGCGAGGCTTACTTGATTTTCGCTTCCTTGTAGATCACGTGCTTACGAACAACAGGATCGTACTTTTTGATTTCCATTTTTTCAGGCATGTTACGCTTGTTCTTGTCAGTCGTGTAGAAGTGACCAGTGCCAGCGCTTGATACTAAACGGATCTTATCTCTCATTGTCTACTCTCCTTAAACTTTTTCGCCACGAGCGCGAAGATCGCTAAGAACTGCATCAATGCCTTTCTTATCAATAATGCGCATACCTTTTGTAGAAACACGTAGTTTTACAAAACGGTTCTCGCTCTCAACCCAAAAACGGTGAGATTGTAGGTTTGGCAAAAAACGACGACGAGTAGTGTTTTTTGCGTGTGAAACGTTGTTACCTGTTACAGGACGCTTACCTGTAACCTGACATACTCTAGACATACTAAAACCTTGCCTCCAATTTCTATGCGCTTAGTGAGCGTATAGAATAAATTCATATCTTTTGGGCTGCGATTTGCAGAACTTCAAAGCAGTCTGCACGCGGTCAAATAGACGATTTTTCGCCCGTTTTGATGGAGCCCTAACCAAAGAGCCCGACTTTATACCAGAAAGATTTCTTAACCGCAAAGAAAAACTCTCTTAAAGCCAGTATTTTATATTTTTTTGATTTCGTGATCACTTTCTGGCTCGTCAGAGCCCATTAATATCGCAATCCATTGAGTTTCTTCACTCGACTCCAGTGCGATTTTTAATAGCATGGTGAGTGGCACTGATAAGAACATTCCTACAGGCCCAAACACCCAACCCCAAAACACTAATGACAAGAACACGACAAGCGTCGACAAGCCTAAGCCCCGGCCCAAAAACTTTGGCTCGACCATGTTCCCCATCACCATATTGGCAGCGATATATAAAGCTGCAGTAAAGGCAGCGCTTATTGGGCCAAGTTGGATTAACGCGAGCAAGACCGTAGGCACTGCCGCAATGATTGACCCAATGTTCGGTACAAAGTTGAGGAAGAAGGCGAGCACTGCCCATAGCAATGGGTAATCAACGCCAATAAGTAGCAAACCGACGTATATCAGAGCGCCTGTTGCGAGACTTACGAGCGCTTTAATTGTCATATAGGTTTTGACCGTAGCAAGAAAGCGATCGATATGTTCGATCTGGCTGTTATTTTCGCCGAAGGCTCGGTGTAGTTTATTCGGCAATGACAAGCTCTCAAAGAGCATAAATACAACGGTTAGAATAATGAGGAAGGAGTTTGATAATACGCCACCTAAGCTACCAAGTGCGCCCATGGCGGTTTGAAATATACTCGAGGGGTCAAAGGTTTCGAGTAGTCGCTGTCTTGGAATTTCAATGCCCCACTGGCCTAAGGCGTTAATACTATTTGCGGTGATGCTTTGAAGTTTCTCCTGATACACCGGAAGGTCATTCGAGAACTCCTTTGCTGAGCTGCCAATGATGCTGATGAGTAAGAGTTGAAATAGACTGATGAAAATAACAACGAGAATGAGTGACAGCCACGCAGGCGTACCTTTCTTTTGTAAATATAAGAAGGGCGGCGCGCAAATAATCGCAAAGAAACCGGATAATAAAAATGTCACCATGATGGATTCAGCGGCGCGCATTCCGGCTACCACAATGACAAAAGCGGCAAGAACAAATAAGGTTCGCGAAGAACTAGAAAATGTAGACATAATGTTTCTTTTGAATTGTGGTATGAATAAGTCGCATTGCACTCAATATTTCACTGCCAACCAGAATACTTAAATGGCGCGTATAAATAAAAATAACATTTGTTTAGAGGCTCGTATCAGTGTCTTTTTACCGAAAACTTACCGTGATTATCTTGTCTCTGAGTTTAGGCGCATGTTCCACCTTCGGCTTTTTGTTTGAACGTTTGCCTTGGCTAAGTTCATGGCAGCTATCTCGAATGTTTGATTTGAATGATCAACAAGAAGAGCAAGTTGAAGTTGTCGCCGAAGAAATGAAAGCATGGTTTTTAAAAGAAGGCTTTCCCGTGTTGGTTGCTGATTTAAATCGTTCCAGTGAGAAATGGCAAAGTGCGCCCTCGGCAGAAGATGTGTCGGAACTATTCGATACGCTCGAACGCAACATTGATCGATTTCTGAGTTCATTGGCGCCCCGAATAGAGCCTTTGTGGTTAATGTTAGATAACTCTAACTTAGACGCCTTTGATGAATACTTAGAAGAAGGTAAAGAGCGTTGGTTTAAAGCTTTAACAAACGAAGAAGACAAAGAAGATCAGCGAATTGAGCGATTAGAGAATTGGTTTGGTGATTTAAATGATGAGCAGGTCGAGATTGTTAGAGAGAACATTTCTCTATTGCCGAATGAGTTTAATATTCGAAATGAAAACACCAATCAATGGGCGGCGAGTTTACGACGAGCCGTCACTTCCGGAGATGCCCAGAGTTTGAGTATCTGGATTGTAGACCCTTCAATTTGGTGGACGGAAGACTATGCCGCTAGCCGTTCTGAAAATCGTAAGCAGGTAGAGCAAATACTTGATCGTCTAGTGCCGACGTTAACAGAGCGTCAAGTGGAGCACGCCAAAGACGAATTAGATGAATGGATTGAGACACTTCAAGACACTTTAGAAGATTAGTAATCCGCTTTTTTTGCTTTGTGTAATCAATATTGCAAATTTTATTTGAAAGGACGCTTGACCAAGTGCTCAGCACTCTATATTATTCGCGCCGTGTTGAGGGAGGGCGCAAACGCAGCCAGACAAAATCTCTCAAACCTTGAGCCTAGAACCAGCTAGGAACAAGCAAAAAGTTTTGATGCGGGGTGGAGCAGCCTGGTAGCTCGTCGGGCTCATAACCCGAAGGTCGTCGGTTCAAATCCGGCCCCCGCTACCAAATATAGGTTCGCGACATACCGCAACCGCTTCTAAGCCCGCCAACTGCGGGCTTTTTTGTGCCTATCCATTCCGTAAGTGTTCTTTGTGGGTCGTAGACAACTGGCACCACTTAGTGCCATATTTGGTGCCATGCCTAAACATGCTGGTGCCATTTATGACTGCAAAAGCAATAAATAAACTACGCGACGTCACCATTAAAAATGCTAAGCCAAAAGAGAAGCCTTATCCTATCTCAGATGGTCAAAGTCTCTATATTGAAATCATGCCAAATGGCGGTAAATATTGGCGGCTCAGGTATCGATTTGCAGGCAAACAAAAGCGTATTGCCTTTGGGGTTTACCCTGAAGTCAGCATCAAAGAAGCACGAGAAAAAGCAACCGCTGCTCGTCAACAATTACGTGATGGCCAAGACCCCGCCGATCTCAAACGTCAAAAGAAACTACAGACCCATGTTAATGCAGCCAGTAGCTTTGAAGTAATCGCTGGTGAGTGGTTAGAAAAAGCAAAACTACATTGGTCTGAAGGTCATACGGTGCGTGTTGAACGCTTCGTTAATAAGTATCTAAAGCCAGACCTTGGCAAACGTCCGATCTCCGAAATTACCCCTCAAGAATTATTAGCAGTTCTCAGAAAGAAAGAATCTGAGGGTAGGCATGATACTGCTCATAGAGTAAAGCAAACAGCAGGACAGATATTCCGCTACGCGGTTGCAACGGGAAGGGCTGAACGCGACCCATCAAGAGACTTGGATGGAGCTTTAACTAAACCAAAAGAAAAGCACTTGGCAGCAGTGACTACACCAGCAGAGGCGAAGAAGTTGCTAATCGCGATTGATGCTTTTGAAGGCTCTAAAGTAGTTGAGGTGGCCTTAAAGTTGTCCCCGCTTTTATTTGTTCGCCCTGGTGAGCTTCGTCACATGGAGTGGCAGGAGATTGATTTAGAAGAAAAACTTTGGTCAATTCCAGCCGAAAAGATGAAGCTGCGCGAGCCTCATCTGGTGCCACTTTCAACGCAAGCAGTTGCTCTCATCAAAGAAATGGTTCCACACACTGGCCGCTATCAATATGTGTTTCCTAATGCGCGAGGCGTTAGCAGGCCACTAAGCGAGAATGGAGTAAGAACAGCATTAAGGACGCTTGGTTATACAAATGAGCAAATGACTCCGCACGGCTTTAGAGCAATGGCTCGTACCCTGTTGGATGAAGTGCTGGGCTATCGTATTGATTGGATAGAACACCAGCTAGCACACGCAGTAAAAGACACAAATGGGCGCGCATATAACCGAACTACACATCTGGAGCAACGTCGAGAGATGATGCAAAAGTGGGCGGACTATTTTGATAGTTTAAAGAATGATGACAATGTGATTGTTGCGAATTTTCGACATAGAGCATAGGAGAATATCAGCAGCAAATTTAACCGCGTCTAGGGTCGCTCCCGATAAGCTGGTCAACCTATCCAGCCTGATGCGGTTATCTTTTGTATAGGTTCGCAGAGGTGCGAGAAGTGAAAACAACGTACGAATTTTTATTCAAGAATTTGCGAGATAAAAAAACACTTACTCCAGAGGAGGAAGAAAACCCCATTTCCAGCATCAAAAATAGATTCCACACAGACCCCTTTGTAATACTCACCAATATCGTTAATCAAGCTGAAGCTCATTTAGATAATGATGCGCTAGACGAAGATCTCAAAAAACTCATGCGGGAAACTGTTGGAGAGGTAGAGATCATTCTGGCAGCTCATAAGCGTGGAGAGCATGACTTTGTTGCTTTTCGTATGTTTTTGCTTGGAAAGGCGATAACGACTTTTAACTTTAATGAAATTTTAGGTGATGGTGCGAGCGCTATAAATAAAGAGAAAAAGCGTGTATCTGGACTAGAGAGTCTTAAAGAGAAGCGAGACAAGCGGAAAGAGTATATAGAAGAATTTGATCGTAGAAATTTAGAAAGCAACCCAAGCATAAGCTGCTCAGCCTCTGCGGATAAAATGCGTAACATGATCAGATCTGTCGACAAAGAGTTGGGATTAACCTACTCGGAGAAAAACTACAAAAGCGAAATTGAAAAAGCGATTTCTGTAATTCGAAAAAAGACATTGTGACGAGTATGGGGTCTGTACGTTCCCCATATTTTTCAAAATAAATGTCATGGGAGATGTACATTTCCCATGAAAAACAATGATTTAAGAGTCTTCTTTTCCTTCATCTTCCACAGCGTAATGCTTATTTTTCCTCAAGGTCGCAGGCAACCAAAGCCCGCCGCCTAAGTTCATTAACTGAATGAGGTAAAAATATGATTTCTGATAATCCGATCTACATGGTGCGCCGCCCCGAGGCTTGTAAAACTCTGGGTAAGGGGCGCACTGCTTTTTATAACGATATTAACAACGGGCTAATGACTCCCGGTGTTGCTGTCACTTCTCGAACTGTTGCTTGGCCAAGCGATGAAGTGTCCGCAATTTTAAAAGCGCGTATCGCAGGCAAGAGCGAGGCTGACCTTAAAGAGCTCGTTCAAGTGCTTTTGGAAAAACGTGAAGTGGAGGAGGTATAACATGAAAACCAGAAACGCCCCGAAGGGCGCAAGCAAGCATCAAAATTCTACATCAGCTCAACGTTCTCGACTACTTCAGGCGCTTCTAACTCGTTCTACAAAAGGTGTAACGACGATATACGCACGAGAAACGCTAGACATTATGAGCCCAGCATCTCGCTTATTGGAGCTTCGTAAACTGGGCTTCGATATTCGTACTGTTCGCGTGACAGAAGAAAATGCTCAGGGCCATAAGCATGTTAATGCTCGTTACGTGCTGATTAGCTGCAAGCAAGTTAATCCAGATACCTTGGCTGATATGGTTGTTTAGTTTTGTGTTACGGAAGCTTGAATATTCATGTCCTGCTTTACGATTCTCAAAAGGTGATTTATGAATCGCAGAGCTAAAGGTAAAAGCGGTCAAAAGAAGCGTCGATTTGTCATGTTGCCATTAGATGTTCTGAATCATGATGACTACATCTCATTGAGCATGAAATCCAAGGTGTTGTTAGTAGATGTGTTGAGACAGTACCAAGGTTATAACAACGGGGATTTGAGTATTACTCTGTCTGTTATGAAAAAGAGTGGTTGGACATCTAATGCGAGTCTAACTGCAGCTAAGAATGAGTTGATTAATGCTGGATTGCTGGTGCTGACGAGGCAGGGAGGCCGAAATCAATGCAGTTTATATGGTGTGACGTTTCAATCTATTGATGGTTGTTCTAATAAGTTGGAGGTGCCACCTACAAGCTCTCCTTTGAGAGCGTTCTCAAAAAAATAGATTTGCTATACCGTCCGCTGGTATGGCGTTTACCAGTGTGTGGTGTAGTGATAGCAACGCTCTGTTTATTCAAACTATAAATTGTACCGCCTCGCGGTGTAGTCAGGCTTATTTTCTTGGTCTAGTTATACCGCCTCGTGGTGACCTTTATAGATTTAAGCCATGTATTGTTTGATTGGTAGCACGGCTTTTGATGCAGAGAATAAAGAGGGTCCTTCTGAGTGCTTTTACTAGAGGGTACGCGGAGGCGCGAAGCTTCTCTAGTTATGAAGTTTTTCCGAAGGTTCCACCACCACAACATAAAGGTAAATGTTAATGGCAATGCAAAAGAAATTATGGTCAATCAATGCGCTATCAAATGAGCTAGGTATTGATAGACGCACACTTTCAAAACGTCTTGAAGATTTAACTCCGGCGAAAGAAAAGAAGCTATCCAACCGTGTTGAAAAGCAATGGTATTTGGATGAGGTAGTGAAGCACTTAAACGCCTCGAAGAAGGTTAAGAAGCTAGAAAGACGCCCTTATTATCGCTTCTCTGAAACAGAGTTGGAGGAGTTTACGAGCGAAACAATAAAGGACTTTATAGCAGCAGAGTATGTGCCCAAAACGATTGAAAACGGTATCTTTATCAACATGATCGTAAATGGTGTTGCTGACGAGCTAGGTATTAGCAAAGAGAAAGCCGTAACAGCTTATAAGCTTGCGTGTTTGGGGATCATTTATGCTACTGGCGATGGTTTCCAAGATGAAGATATGTGCTTCAAAATCGGTGAAGATACGATGATTCAGGAGTTAGGCCGCATTGGCAATAAGGCGTTTGCTGAAAAGCATTTTTCATAATCATGAAAGAGGGCGGGGGCGGGTAAAAAGTATAATGGCTTTTGATGTAGTACCGTTGCCCAAGCTTTTTATGTTTTCGTGCAAAATTGGGCAGGGGGGGGCTATTGTGTAGCTCGTGTTGCTGTAGGTAAAAACTAAAATTAATATTTCTGACTTTACAGGCAATAAGAAAGTGCTTAGTTAATTAAAAAAGTCTTTAACTATACAGATTAAATGTCATGCATGAATATGAGTCGGAACTTAAAATTGTGGCTGAGTGGTGTAGAAATCACCCGCTGGTGAAAAAGGCATATTTCTTCGGCAGTCGATTCAAAGGGCTAAATCGAGAAGACTCCGATTTTGATATTGGTGTTGAGCTAAATGTCGGTCCTCATGACAGTAATCTGCTGTCTACATGGATCTTTGAGGGGCGTGATATGAGAGATGACCTTCAAAAATTATTGACGTTAAAAGTTGATCTTCAGTGGTATAGCAATGAAGAGGAAACGCCCGAGATGCATAAGTATTTAAAAGAAGCCTCCATCGTCATCTACCAGTAAGCTTTTTACAAACTTAGACAATCACACTACTTCTCCTTCAGCACAAAGTGCTGCGCTGTTAAAGGGGTTGACTGTATCAAGGAATTTCAAGTGAACGATCAAGTAGTATCAATAATTGGTTCTTCTTATTTTCAACCCATAGCCGATCTAATTGAAAAGTTGATACAGCATGATGATGGTCGTGAAGCAGACATCATGGCTGGGCATTATCAAAATGGGTACGCAACTTCCGTTTGCCTTTTGTCCGTCGTGCTACTCGAATCTTATGTAATGCGCTGCAGATATATTCATAAAGCTAGTGAAGAAGAGCTAAAAACTCCCGTTATAAAATTTATAAAAAGTAAATATAGTGACTATCCATACGAAGAAGAAACGGTAGAGGTTTTTGTAGTAAGAGATTTGATTGCTCACAATCATTTACTAGAGACAGCCTACACGCTTACTGATAAAGGTATGAAAAAAAATGGAGTTATAAGATTTAGTTCGGGTGACGGCAAATTCAAAGTAAGTGTTGATCTTAGAAAAGAAAAAACAAAGGTACTTCAGTTAAATACCGTTCCCACAAAAATTGGGTTAAGGGATGTGGAAAAGATACTAGGAACTGTATGGGAAAACTTAATCTATCTTGAGAGTAAAGATCGAGATCAATGTTACGTTTCACACTTGACTGTTAGGTACAGAGGGGAGCGTATAAAATTTTCGGAAGTAGTACATTCGTTACACCGCAACCTAAGTGATATTTAAAAAATGAGCTACGTCCTACGATCGCTTACCTAATTCTTTAACATGAAATTTACTAGATTTGTTATTCTAAGCGATCGACTTTAATTCGAGCCAATTTGTTCCTGAGGCGCTATGGAATCTATAGCTTGGCCTAATGATGATATGAAAGCCTTTGGCTCAGGAGGCCATATTTGAACGTCAAGCTTTCCGCTTCTTTTGCTCGAGCTAAGTCGAATTATGGTTCCGTCTGTGTTGCTTGCCATATAATTTAGATGGTCTTCTGAAACGTTTGTTACAAAGTCTTCGTAGTGAGCGCAACCGTATTGGCTGCATTGGACATCTGAGCCGACGGGAGTTAATGCTAACTTAATAAGCTCACCATTCATCTGAAAGCGAGCTTCGCTCCAATACATCCAATCTGCGTTATTTGTAGATATGTAAAGCTGAACAGGTGCTTTATCTTTTGTCGCTTTGTCGATGTGGGTTCTAAAGAATATATCCCCCTGTTTGAGCGGTTAAAACGCCTAAAAAAGGTTTAGAAAATGGGAAAGAAGATACTTTTATAGTGTCTTCAAGTGCATCGTTGACGCCAGAGATCTCAATTCCGTTGGAAGTACTTGAAAGGGTCGAGCAGCCAACAAATGAGGTTAGCAAGACTGCTAAAGCTAGTTTTTTCATTTAGATCAATCCGTGATTTTGTTATTTATTCTTAGAACAACTTACTAAATAAAAGTTGTCAGAGCCAACAAAAAATACGTGTTTGAATAGCTTTAGTGTGGTGCCATTTATGGTGCCATAATTATATTTGTGAATTTATAAGTTTATATATATCAGTTATTTATAGTTTATTTTTAGTAGAGGCCCCCGCTACCAATTAAATCAAGCGCTTAGGTTGAGATTTTCTCCCTAGGTGCTTTTTTATTTCTGATATGTCCCCCTCTTGTACCCCGTAGAAATCGTTTTTTGCTTTAAGCATCTATTCGGTTTGATCTGCAGTCGGAACTCTATATTGCACAAATGAACAACAAAATGACTAGTCGTTTTTACGAAGCTTTGACAGTTTCTAGCCTAGTTTTACCAATGAGCTTGCCCTTGAAGACGGTGAGCTTTGTTCCATCGGTACAATAGAATCTCATCACGTTCTTTTGGTAGTCGTCAAAGGCTGCTTGCTGTTCCTCTGAAAAATGTATCTGTTTGGTAGCAAGATTCTCGAGGTTTCTTTTGCAGTGTTTCTGAATAAGTAGTGCGATCACTATGCTTGTCAAAACAATAATTGATATTTCCATATGTGCACCTTTCAAAGTTAGCCTAGAACCCAGCATATTAGTTCCGAATTTAGTTAGATTATGATTCAAATTCGTGGTTGTGAGTTCCATCTTCATCAGAACTACGAATAAAGTTGAATCAGGGGAAGATCAAATATGCTTGCTTCCGAGCATCACTAATCTCAGGTTAGTCTCGTTTCTTCTAGCTAGGTCAATAGCTACGTAGAAGATTAGAAGTCACTACTAAACGAATCCTGAATGTTCAGCCGCTCTTCCGTACTAATCACATATAGCAGAGCGGGTACAATCTTTTTCCATTCAGGACCAGTTACTCCCCATATTGCCCAAGCTCCTGCGGCCAACCATCTAGCAGGGCCAATTACAAAGGCAATAGTTGATGATAGCCCTGTATAAGTCGCGAATGGTAATGTCACGCCGACAGCGTGCATAGCAAAACCTAGAGCGGTAGTTGCGCTAGTGTATAAACCAAATCCAGCAGCATTAGCTAGTCCAAGTGGCACAAATGTCTGCTCTGGTCCTCTCAAGTTATCTTCTTCTATATTGGCTGTATCGAACAATTTTGTGGGATCAACTGGTTGCGTAAAAAATAGATGGCGCTCCCGCGGTGACATCTTGTTAAGCGAGGCTCTAGGTGTCGAGTTTCACCCGAAGACGAATAACGATCTAAGGCCAACTCAAACTGTTAGCACGATTGCTGCCAACGGCAGTCTTCACCAGCTCGATACAACCTGGGGAATAAAGCCTAGCTGGGCGAAGAGAATACTCATTAACGCGCAAGCTGAAACAGTGGCTGAGAAACCAACATTTAGACGAGCCTTTGCCGATCGTCGATGCGTTGTCCCTTGCTCTGGCTGGTATGAATGGAGTTCCGTTGATGGTGCAAAGACAAAGTATCTATTTGAAAGCAAAGACGGTTCACCACTTTAGATGGCTGGTATTTACTACCCGGGAGAGTAAGCAACGGAGCTCGTGACGCTAACCACAGCTCCGAATGAACAATGCAAAGCCTACCATCATAGAATGCCTCTTCTGATCGATGAGCGTATGGTGGCGGACTGGTTAACGTTGAGCGCTAACCAGATTGGTGGACTACTCCAAGGAGATCATAGTCGTCTATCAATAGTTCCCTGTTAGACATTAGCCGACCTAGGTTCAGTTCCCTTGCCTATGCCTGCTTTAATAGGAAAGCAGAAGTCACCGAAAACTCTTCACTCACTTAAGTATTAGCTAATCAAAGCGCTCTTGAGCGTGCTTGTTTAAAACTACACAAGGAAGTGAATTGTGCTCGTTTAGCACCCGAGGGAACATGAAAAATCTAATGAAATCAGAGTTTTGAGTCGTTTTGTGGGTTACATACGAGACCCCTCACTATTTCTACATACGTGACCCCTCATATGCGTGATAAAGAAATGAGTAAGGTTCGAGTTTTTTCTCTTAAAAACAAAGTAGTATATGGAAAAGGGAAGAGGCTACCTGTCATGCATATGAGGGGGGTCTCACTATACAAATGTTAGCCTTACTTATAGGGATTTGAAAATGATAAGAAAACTCTTTATTTCAATTATGATTGCTCTTACAAGCTCGGATGCTCTAGCGTCTGTTGACTGTACATCGAAAGTTAAACATATTCAGGTAGTGGATGATGGGAGAGTTCTGATTTATCTGGAAGGTCAAAATTGGAGTTTACTTGCGGCAAATATTGAAGAAAGTATTGCAAAAACTTGGCTTTCTTTAGCTTTAGCTGCACAGGCATCTCAACGTCAAATAACCATAAGATATCCGGAGGGTTACAATTGTGACGCATGGGAAACCAATACTCCAGCTACAATGGTTCGCACATACAGCAGCTAACAAGTTGCTCTTGCATCAGCCCCTGGAAAAAGCCCCAGGTGCTTGGACTCGTTTCACTCGCCGCAAAGCAAAGCGTTGATACGTACTAAGAATGAAAAGCAGACATTGGTTTTCCATTCACAAGTAGACAAAAGCCGACCTTGGTACTGATCCGCGCCCGATGTCCGTTGCTAAGAGAAAAGCCGACGAAGTTATTGAATCACCGTATAACTGCGATTTTGTGACAGTTTTATGAAAGGCCCCGCTTTTTCCTACTCATGCTAATCTTCGTTTCGTCCTTAAATCATTGATTTTATAAGAAAAGTTTAGGTGTGCGCGAAAGCCAAAAAAGACAAAAGCGAACAAACGGTCCGCTTTTTCCAATGACGGATTTCTCATGAGTGTTCGTAAATAAATGATATGTTTGTAAAAACTGGAATTTATAAAAACGTAGATAAAGTGTTTAGCGTACCGGAGGGTGCGTTAACCACACTATTAGAATTTAAGATAGTATCAGCAAAGGGATAGGATAATGAGAAGAAGGGTAGTTTTAGTTTTACTTACGTTTGTATTTTCAGTCGGAGTACATGCAGGTTCAGCGGCTCCAGGCAGCCTAAGCAAGCTACATTTTATGTCGAACGATGTGGTTATTGTGTACACGTCTGGAGTAAGGTCTAACGTACCTTCTTGTGCAAGCAGTCAACCAAAAAGATTTGCCCTGGATGGCACCACTGAAGAAGGGAAGGTTCAGGTCTCTGGGCTTATCTCTGCTCACGCAGCGGGTAAAAATGTAACTATAAAAGGTAAAGGTTCCTGCGAGGCTTATGGCGATACAGAAACAATAAGTTATTTTTACATAGCCGATTAATCAATATTTGGAATTCTAACCAGGCGCTCAACCGGACTTCGCTTCGCTCGCGCGGTTGGTTTTAGGCAAAAATGTAAGGCAGGTATAGTTCTGAGCGGCTCGGCTTGTCGTATAGATGTTTTTTGATTAATATTCTTCGCAACTATATCAATAAGAAATAACTCATCAGGGATGATCTATGAAAAGCGGGAAGGCTTCTGCGCGGCGCTGCGTTATTTTTTGCGCGCTCTTTTTCTCTTCTGGTTTTCTATTGGCGGCATATACCGCAAATACCACTGGAGCAGTATCGTGGGTGAAAATATACAACACCGATACGATCTATTTTCAGTTACAGTCCATGCCTTCTGATCATCAGTGTTCTACTAATTATTTTGTTCTCGCAAGCAGTATAACTTCAGATCAGCGTGATCGTTACTTTTCGATGCTTCTGGCTGCAAAAATGTCGGGCGCCAAAGTTAGCGTTGGTTACGATAAGAATGGGACTTGTCAAAACAACAGTCCTTTAGTCTACGCGTTGAGTATTCAATAAGATGAGTCGGCCTGTGCAAGCTTTAAACGTTGTTTCATGGGTTTTACTTGTGATGGTTTTTGGCGGTTGCAGTAGCATGTCCAATCGCATCGCAATCGACGTGAGTTACAACGAAGGTTCTTTCAGCTACACGGGAGATGGTTCCGCTTCCGGGCCGATGCTTGTTTCCGCTCTGGGGCCTGCCGGTATTGCGGTTGGGGTTGCTATAGATCAGGGTATAGCCAGCACAATCGAGCAAGGTCTTGGCAGTTCTAACCCCTTTTGGTTGGATGAAGTAAGGGGCAAGGTCGAGAGCTTTGTGAATGAATCCTGCCGAGCAAATGCAGAGCTCCCTAATTTGTGTGCTCAAAATAAGCTTGAGGTTATGATCGATAAATTATCGTTGGTTAAGCGACAGGAAAAAATGGAACTAGGAGTTCAGTTTCGTGTTGGTGGTCTTAGCAGAAGCTCAGAAATAGCCATTGTATCGACAGCGGACGAAGTTAAGGCTAATCAAACACAGCTTATTGATGCTATTTCCCAAGCAGTAGTTGAGGGATTAATTGCGGCTGATTCGTGATGGGGATTTCAAGGATGAAGAGAGTCATTTTAATTGTTAAGTCATGTTTTTTTGTTGTAGCGCTGTGGGCGATGTCAACTCACCTGTTAGCTAACACTCTTTCTGTATCGGGAGCAACGGTGACCGCAGTGTAGGTGTATGAGTCTACTGGGGATTTAGCTGGTTTCCACATCAAATTGTTTCCAGGTTCTTGTAGTACGGTGCTCTGGTATTCTGGAGCGAATACATTTCCAAAAGTTTCGAATGGCGCGATTTACATGCGGAGATAACTGAGGCCTGTTGGAATCTAAATATAACGAGGTATGCGTGAGATTTCTGTCGATATTTTTATTACTTGTTCTGTCTTTTCGTCCTGTTGTTGCGTCTACGCCGATAAGTAAATGGTCGGACTGGATGACAATTAAGACGATAAGTCTTCATCCTGATTGGGTTGTTTCGGTTGAGTTTGAGTCAAATGAAGATGGGTACGTGTTTCCTTATTGCGAAACAAGCATTGCTCGGTGGAGGTCATCTTCAGATGAAATTTTCATTAATAACATCGTTGGCTCGGTTATAGCGGTAAAAGCAGCGAAACAACAAGTTAGATTATGGGTTTCCACTTGCGAAAATGGCTATGTACTTGTTAATCAAACGCAGTTTAAGTGATTCATTTGTAAGTTGTGATGATCGATATTGGTCGATCTAAATTTGCTCCTAGTTGTTGATATGGTTGTGCCAAGTTTAAAAGAAGGCATTTACTGAGATAGTCAAACCAAGTGTTAAAATTTTTATAAAAGTATTTTTTGTTAATTGGAGTTTACAGGGAATGTTTAGAGCCATTGTTTTAATCTTATTAGTTGTTTGGAAAATACCTATTTATGCTGTTGTACCAGCAAGTTTGCCAACTACAGATTCGATAACGTCGAACTCAGGCATCTCGGTAGCCGAATACCCTGGGGAAAACATTAATTTATATAATGGCTCGGTAAAATGGCAAGTTGTCGAAACCGTGCTTCCAGGACCAAATGGCTTGGATCTTATCTTGTCTCGTTCATTTAATCACCGCGGTGAAGGTCGATGGAAGTTTGATATTCCTGAAATTGATATTGGTGTAGAGAAAGGCCGATATTATCCTCGGTGCTGTACTCGGAAAGACCGTGAGAGTGGTGTTGACGGCGTTAGAGTTAGTGATAACCAGTTTGACAGAAATCTTCTGCACATTCCTGGTCACGATCCAATAACTATCTATGGATGGCACTCTACAGATAGAAATTGGAAGGTGCAAAGTTGCACTCCAGCAAAAAGAGGGTCGCGTAGCGGAGGTGCAGCCGCATCGATAACTATTTCCTGTAATGTGCTAGGCCCTAGAGGGAGGAGTTATGAACTCTCTCAAACCTACAGGTACGACGATTGGTTGAGTTACAGACGAAATGCAGCTTACGACCCTGTAGTAGTCGTTTCAAAGTACGCTAAGGTTTCCGATATTTTTGGAAATTATATTGAGTACAATCAAACGGAATCTAAGTTAGATATAACGAGTTCTGATGGTAGACGCGCGACGGTAAATTTCGTTCAGCTAGCTGATGGTTTTGAAGGCCATAATCGTAATTATACGCCAGCTTTTGTATCAGTACTTGATGATCTTACGGTATATAAAACAGATGGAAGCTCTGATTTATATTGGAAATATGATTCTGAGCACGTATATCGTTACCCAAGTTGGTGCTCTATCCCAGGTGATATATCTAACCGACGAGACTGTTCTCGAAACACGAATACTGTATATGGTGGGGCGCGCATTTCTTCGGTCACCAACCCAGACGCTAGTGTGATTACTTACAATTATTTCCCTAGTAGTAGTCCATTTGACCTTGCTGACGATAAACCTACTATCTATCTGAATAAGATCACGACAAATCATGGTTTAGAAATTCTATACACATTATCAAATCACACAAATTCCCCTCACAGAGTGCTGAGAAAACGTGTTATCTCAGACCCTAACGGTGATTCCATTCTTAATTATGAGACTAACTATACTTATGGGCCTTATGCACATGATCGATATACGATTATAGAGTCTCCGAATAATAAGCTACTTATTCGCTATGGTCGTTCGAATACAACGGAATCTGGCCGCCCAACTATTCGTCAAGTTTTTGAAGTTGGGGCAAACATATCAACGGATGAGCCTTTACGAACTCATGAATACAAATACATTTCAGAAGGGAATTCACAAACCGGCATTTCCAATTTGTGGGTTGATGGATCTTTTAAATATCCTGCACTTTCAGAAGTTCTCGTTGATGGTCGTTATAAAACTGAATTTTCGGACCGTGATACTACATTTCGTTTATGGGGTAAAAAAAGGGAGACTACAGGGATTAAATCTCGTGTTACGACCTATGATTATTGGAATCAAGAGGGTAGTGCTACGGAACCACGTTTTGTTGGCCTGTTAGATAATCAAACAATTACTGGTGATGGTAAAAACTGGGTAGTCAACAATACCTTTAATGACAATGGGCAAATGACACAATCGATTGTCGAAGGTGTTCAAAGTAATTTTACGTACGATAGCAATGGCAACCTTTCGGCATATAGTTATCAGAACCACACGGGGACGCATTCTGTCACTTATGGTAATTACAAATCCGGTATTGCACAGACTGAGACCTACCCTGATCAAACTCAAGTAACACGATCTGTAAACGATGATGGAACCATTGCTTGGGAGCAGGATCGCTCGGGTAATCGTATCGATTTTAGTTATGATGTAATGGGACGGGTGACGAGCATTTCTCCCGAAGGAGTCGATACTACGCGCGTTGCTTATGCTTTTAATACACCTTATTCGTATAGCGATTCTTCTGGTGCAATCAGTGCTCCACGTAACTTAGTTACGATTACACGAGACAATGCTCCTTCTTATCAAAAACAAGTGGTTCTGGATGCTCTAAACCGTAAAGTTTTAACCAAAGAGTTAGGGGTAGGTGTATCACCTATTTATCAGCGATTCGACTATGATGACAGAGGCTATCAAACATTTTCATCTCTTCCTTCTGCATCTTCAGGAACAGGCATTGGTATTCAGAAAGATTTTGATGCCTTAGGTCGTGTTATTTCTTTGACCAATACGGGAGACAATAGCAGTACGACAACAAACTATCGTTATTTATCAGATTATGAAGTGCAATCTGCCGCTATGAGTATATGCGGAGTGAACTGCTTTGAGATGTTTTTGAATGAGTTTCATTCGCGATCTATTGTTGAGGTCATTGATTCAAATAATAAGTTAACGACTTATCAAAACACTTCTTTCGGCAATCCTGATGACTCGTGGACTCTAAGTGCTATTCAGCCCGAAGCAATCTCGACATCTATGAATTACGATGTGTTAGGGAACCTCACTTCCGTATCTCGTTACGGAGTTACACGCTTATATACCTACGAACCCGGGTCAAGCCGTTTAAGTTCGATAACAGAACCTGAGCGTGGTGTTGTTAACTTCACCTACGATCAGTCAGGTAATTTGCGCACCAAGCAAGTAGGAACAGCACCCTTAGCAACCTACAGTTATGATGAAAATAACCGTTTAAGCTCGGTTTCCTACAGCGATGCTACGGCAGCTACAGATTATACCTATTGGGGCGATGGCTCTCTGAAGACGATGGCAAATGACTTTGTCAGTCGTTCTTACAATTACACACCCTTTGGTGCGTTAGATGAAGAAACAATTTCGGTGGGTAGTGGTTCAGACATCGAAAGCTTTACTTTAGATTACGGATATAACAGCGCAGGGTTTGCAAATAGCATCACGTATCCAAACGGAATGAAGCTCAATTATGGCGTCGATGATTTAGGTCGAATTACCTCGGTAGGGACCAGCACGAAAGATTTTGCGACCAATGTGCAGTACCACCCCAACAGTACGCTTTCTCGGATGACCTATGGCAATGGCGTTACGACGGAATACACACTTAATAACCGTCAAATAGTGAAAGAGATAGAAGCCGTTAAGGGAATTGATCCCAAAATGCGTTTAGGTTTTACCTATGATGGTGAGCTGAACGTTAAAAGCATTACTGATCATCTTAATAGCATTAACAGCGTGACCGCTATTACCTATGACGGTGTGAATCGTTTAGCGACGGCAAATAGCCCACTCTGGGGTAATGCTTCATTCTCCTATGATGTTAAGGGCAATATCCTTACTAAAAACATGGGTAGCTTGGGCTCCTTATCCTATACCTACAACTCCAAAAACCAGCTAGGTACAGTATCCGGCAGTCACGCCAGAACTTACCAATACGATCAGTTTGGGAATGCAACGACCAATGGCGTGCACGACATGATTTACAATGCCGCCAGTCGTATGATTCAGGTCAATGATGCAACAACAGGCGACACGCTCATCGATTACGCCTACGATGGCGATGGCATTAAAGCGCTAGAGGTTAAGCAAGATAGTGCGCTTTATACCATTTACAATCAAGCAGGAGACCTTCTCTTTGAGAAGGACTATGTCTCCAATGTTGAAACAAGCTATGTCCGCTTAGGAAATCAGACGATCGCGAAAATTAATGCAGCTTGTGAAGACAAAGATACTGACGAAGATGGTATTCCAGACTGTACAGAACTAGCGATTGGCCTCGATCCAATAAACTCAAATGATGCCAATTATGATCGAGACGGTGATGGTCTAAGCAATAAGTATGAACTTCAAATTGGAACCAATCTAGATAATCCGGATACGGATGGCGATGGAATGGATGATAATTGGGAGCGTGCTTTTGGTTTAGATCCAAATGATCCTGTCGATGCAAATATTGATACCGACGGTGATGGTTTTACTAACTACGAAGAGTACCAAGCAGGTACTTCACCAAAACTGGCCATTGATATCAGTGCATTGCTGCCAGCCATTCTTCACGTGATTATGCACTAAGGGAGTAGTGACAATGAGAAATTGGATATCTTTACTGACGATAGTCACGACACTTTTAACGTTTAGCACAATAGCGTTCTCGCAAGTGCCTGAAATGGATGTTGTGTATTATCACAACGACACGCTAGGCTCCCCAAGAGCCGCAACAGACGAAGATGGAGCAATCCTCTGGCAAGAAAACTACGCGCCATACGGCAAGAAGCTAGAGAATGAAAATGCTGAGCTGGGTAATCACATTGGATACACAGGTAAACCGCACGAGAGGCTAACAGGCTTTACGTACCTTAATGCGCGTTATTACGACCCTATTATTGGTCGGTTTATGGCGGTGGATCCAATGCAGTATATTGATATGGGATCACAACATTTCGATCGTTATACATACGCCTATAATAATCCGTTTTTGTACTCTGACCCTTCAGGCATGATAGGAATGTGCAATTGTGGAAGTGCTGGCGCGGCTGGAGGCGGGGCCAAAGGTTTAGATCATGAGGCTGACGCATCTGCATCTGGAACAATAAACGATCATGGCTATGGCAAAGGAGCTCGCCCAAATGCGAATCATATTACTGATCAAAGTTGGGCGTTTAGAGATGAGAGTTGGGCTCTAGCTCCCTCTATTCTCACGGGATACCGTTTGAAAGAAATGCTTAAAAAGAAAGTGGATGATCTATACAAGTCGATCAGCCCTCCAAAGGCGAGTGATCTGGTGAAGTATGCTGAAAAACAAGGATGGATGCGCAGCCAGAAACCTACAGGCCCTATCAAATACAAAGATGAAAATGGGAGAGCGCGACTCACGATTAAAAAAGGAAGTGGTAGAGCTCCTGGTAGCAATCTACCTCACGCTGAATTTAAAAATGCAAATGGATTACGAACGAACGCCGCAGGGAAGGCTATTAATAGAAGAGATCCTCGAAACCATATACGAATCGATTACGACATATAGGGAACTTCGTTGAAAAACTATAATGAATTGACTGGATTTTCCAACTTGTTTCTCGAAGACAGCTTTGTGACTAAAATCTCGGAGTTAGGAAATGAAATTGTTTTTTATATGGAACTCGTCCTGGCAAAAGCGCATCCTTTTTACCAGCCGCCAAAGTCGGGCGAGCAATACTGCTATAAAAACGGAAGGATCGTGTTTTCTGGGGTAACATCTGCTAAGTGGGAAGATAGAATGCATACACCGTTCCGCGATGCTAATAACGAGGAAGATTTTGGGAATATCGATGTGCTAATGGAAACAGATGATGGCGTATACAAACTTCACGGAGATTGGGGAGAGCTGGAGGTTATCTCGTCAAGAGTTGAAGTTCTTTGGGATTGAATGCTTACGTTATAGCCCACTATCATGAATTTACTCGACTGCAGAAAAAGGTGACAGATCTATTTTAGCTTAGCGATCACTACAACAGAAAAAGGTGACAGATCTATTTTAGCTTAGCGATCACCACAATGGTTGTGATGATGCCAAGAGGAAGGCGATTGATCGTGCCAAATTGTCCACATCATGTGGTGCAACGTGAGTTAGTTAGAAAAAGGTGACAGATCTATTTTAGCTTAGCGATCACCACAAGGAGTGTGATGATGCCAAGAGGATTAATAACCGGATAGTTCGTCGTCGCCAACTGACTTCCTACCTGTTCTGTGAAACACAATAAAAAACCAGCTTCTTGAATACATCTGAAGCTATAGCGAGGAGAAAAATGAGGGTCTTAATTCTACTAATAATACTTGTAATGAGTTCTTCAGCTTCAGCAGGCCGATATACCGGCGCTGCAGAGATTACCAGTTTTCGTTTCCTCGATGAGAGTGGGAGCTTTGTTATGATCGGAAATTGGGATAAAAACAAGGCGACTGAAGAAGGCTGCAGTAACGCAAGTAAGTGGGTTGTCGCCGGCGATACGACGGGCATTGCTTTAGAAAGGGCTAAGTCTGTGTGAGAAAAAGGTGACAGATCTATTTTAGCTCCCTGTTATTTAGACCGCCTGAGTCTATTGGTCTACCAATGTTTCACTTTTTTATTGATTCCGAATAAAAGGTGACAGATCTATTTCAGGTAAAAATGAGTCCTAAAATTATTCGATCCTCATTTAGCATAATTTTTAGTCTTGTAGGAATTTCAAATGACAAGGAAAAGTTTAAGCAAATTACTTATTAGTGCGATAGCTGGTGTTTTATTTTTAGAAAAAGGTGACAGATCTATTTTAGCTTAGCGATCACCACAAGGAGTGTGATGATGCCAAGAGGACGGCGGTTGGTCGTGCCAAATTGTCCACATCATGTGGTGCAACGTGAGCATGGTAAGAAGGCGGTGTTTATTTGTGATGCGGATTATGCGCATTACCTTAATTCCATAAGGAACAAAATAGATCGGCCCCCGTTTCGTTTAGTAAAAAAGTGTTGAATGGTTAGTGTTGAGATAGTGACATATGAAAAAGTTTATATTTATTTGCGTGATGCTAGTCGTCAGTAGTGCGAGTGTTGCAGGTGGCAGTTATGAAGGAAAGATTCAGCCATTCTTTTATAGCGACACCCTTTACCTTGTTCCGGTTGACGCTGAGGTCACGAATAGGCCCGGCTGTGCTTCAAGGTCCTACCTTGGACTGCCTAACGGCACTGATCATCCAGCGTTCAAATCAAAATATTCTCTTATTCTTGCTTATTGGGTTGCAGGAAAGGCCCTGAGTGTTGGTGGTACAGGAGAGTGCACAAACGAAGGCGACGAAATTATTCGATGGATCAAAGCGAAGTAGCGTTTAAATAAAAACTGACAGATCTAAGTTGGCTTAGCAATCACGCACCTTGCTAGCGATGATGCCAAAAAGAGTGTGGGTGACCGTGCATATCATGCGGTGTAACGTGGGCCTAAAGTAGATTTGTTTCTGTCTAGTTAGCGAAAATTAAAATGGAGTTTGAATGAAAAGGATTTTTTTATTGGCACTAGTAATGCTACTCACCTCGCCGTTCGCAATTTCGGGTTCGGGACATGCTTCAGGAAAAATAACTTCTTTGAAGGCTTCCGCGACCGCGCCCGCGATTCGGTTGACTGGGAATATCTCACCTGATTTATGCGACGGAGGTACCTATGGTTGGCTTTATTTTCGGGGCACTGCGCAAGAACAGCAGTGGATATACGCCACAGCATTGGCGCTTTCTCTTAGCGGCGTATCTGTAACGGTGTATACCAACACGGATGGCGGTCGTTGCAAGATATACGACATCCAGGCGACCTCTCTTTAACCCTGGCTAGTTAAAATTACGAACAAATGAACAAGGACGACATTATGATCCGCAAATGCACAATAGCATTCATTTTATGTGTAATCGGTTTTGGCGCTGGATCTTCTCATGCTGTCAATAATGCGATTAGTTGTACCGGTACAATTGCAACGGTTGGTGTACATGGCACCGATCGGGTCATGCTCAGGTTATCAAGTATGAACACCATTGTTCAGATATGTCACTTGGGACAGACGCTCGGCACACACTACGCGATCACTCCCGAACAGTGCAAGTTAGCATACAGCACGTTATTAGCGGCATACGCAATGGGAAAAACTATCAATGTGTATTTCGATAACGTCGAAAATGGCTCTTCTTGCTCAACATTCAAAAGTTGGGAAGTAGCCACAGCTAGATGGGTGCATCTAGATGGATAGTATGTGTTTAACGTCTCTAATATTAAGGAAAGTCATTCGTAATTTAGATTCAGGGAGTTTGTGATGATTCAGACTAAGAGTATTGTACTGCCAGTTTTAGGTTTATTTATGGCTTACTCCTCATTCGTGAGTGCAGAGGACAGCCCGCGTTGGGTTCAAGGAGCTAAAATCGAAAACGTATCAGTTCAGCCTAACGGCAATATGTATATGACGGTGAGTGTTGATGTGCCCGATTTAGGTTGTAACTACTCGGGAAATCGGGTTTTGCAGTTTGATACTGACGCGCCAAATTTTAAGGAGCAATACTCTTTAGTATTAGCAAGCTTCATGGCTGGAAAATCATTAGATGTATATGTTTCTGGTTGTGGAAGCGCATATCCGTATGCTCAAAATACGAATGTGCACAATGGCTGAAACTAGTTAAGCCTACTTTGAAATAGCTTGGCAATAAACTAAAACTTTGTTGGATCATCTAATTGATGGGCCTATTTTTGAGAAAGTAGCTAAAAAGGAGAACGGTATGAAGATAATCAGCTTAATAAAAGAAAAATCGATGGTTGCGAGGTTGGTTGGTGGCGTGCTCGTGTTATTTTCTGCTGCTTCGAATGCTCAGGGTTGGAGCGTGCCTCAAGAAATTAAAGATCTATATGTATACGGAGATATGGATCGCGTACTTGTTTCTACAGATGGGAATATTGAATATGTGTCGGGTTGTTCAAGTACTGGCTGGCGATTGAGTGCGTCAAATGAAAAGGGTAATGATCGTATCTATAGTGCTTTACTTGCTGCGCAATTAGCAAAGAAAAAAGTCAGGTTTTGGTATAACGATAGTTGCTCTAGTGATGGCCATAATTATTTTAACGTCATTCGTATAGATGATAGGAATCAATAAGGTTATGAAGGTTATACTGTTAAAGGTATCAGTAGGAGTAATAGCAATAATATTTTCATCGTTTGTTAGAGCGGAATGTACGCCTCTTGTGAAGATAAAAGAGCTAAAGCCGAGAAGCGAAGGCTGGGTGCATATTGTGGCTGAGGGCTTGGATGATATTGATGTTATGAATTGCGGTACTAATTATTAAGGGATGCTGCTCAATTATAAATGAAAAAGGAGACAGATCTATTTTAGCTTAAGTTTATGGATGCTGATGCGTGAACATTAATAAGGAAAGTTAATATGCTTAGAAAATTACTGATTGTTTGTATCTTAACACAGGCAATTCCGCTCGCAGTCGTAAATGCGACGATCATTATCCCGGAAGATGAACGAAGTATTTGGGAAAAAATAAAAGATTTAGATGCTTTGGATTTAAAAGATCTAGGTTTTTGGTCGGATGTCGCCAATTATGCAACTGAGGCTGCTTTTAAGAATCGAGATAAGCTCAATAAGCTAGACCGTATTGCAATAGATTTATTCTATTCCGAGGACGGGGCGGAAGGTACGCATATATGGAATGCTGCGTACTTGGAGTCAATGTTGAGTACGTTATCAGCGACTGTGCAATACAACAAATATAACGTTTCGCCAACGATAGTTAGCTACCCTTACTCTCTAAGTGGTCAAGATGTGCTCAATACAATGGAAGACTTTAGCCTAATGAAATATTACGGCAAGCCTTATTTTGAATCCGAAAAGCGAGGGTTTGATTCATCTAGTCCCGTGTTTAATGAAAACGATTTAAATGCTTCAATCCGCTATTCAGAGAATTTTCAGACGGTTCTTCTTTCATGGAATAGAAAAGTTATTGCTACTCCGTGCCCAATCCCCGCGGCCAGCTCTTACGAGTTTAGTTTTGGTGTGAGTGCTAATTTGGGGCCAGGTGGTGACGTCTTTAGCGGAACTTATTCTTACGATTATAACCCTAGGGATAATTATGAAGCGCTTAAAGACATTTTTTTCCTAGAACTCCACAAGAAGCTGGTTTAATTCTTAAGGAAATGAAGTTTAAAGTTTATAGGGTTGTGAATGGAGTTAAGACCAATTTAGTTCAGGTTTATTGGGGCGATAAGAATTGGACGTATGAAGTAATTCGAGAACTGGGGTATTGGCAAAATTGGTTTAATAACGGCGGAGTTCCAGTGTTTTCGGATCTAAGGTTTTATGTCTTAGATGATGTGTCTGATGTGCCTCTTGGGGCACATGTTGAATATGAGATTGACGGTTATGATGAAGCTAGAGATCCTCATACTGTATTTCCTAAAGCAACGCCTAGAGGAAGCTGTGACGCTGAACGTTATGCTGAGAAAGTTCCTGAAGCCAAAAGTAAGTTGTTGTTGGATGAGTCTTGGGATGGCGAGCCAGCTTTTTTTAAAGCTCCAATTAGTCATATTCTTCCAGCAATTTTACTACCTTTGATGGATTAAAAATCAGTTTGCCTATTTACAGTTTATGAAAGGTAGCCCTCGAAGCTATCGACGGTGATTTTCCAGTTAGCCCTTGATGGATAAGCGATGGAAGCATATTGATACATGGAAACCAGAACAACAGTTTGAAATGGCAAGTTTAAGGCAATGCTGGAGCAGAGAACGAGGCGCGGGGTGACCGTATGTTGTCGTTTTACTCGCCGCCAAGGCGATGGGGCAAAAGATGCAGGTGCGCTACAAGATAAATGATCAAGGTACCGGTTGGGACAAGTGTGCAATAACCGGTGTGTATCTGTATTGAAATGGGGGGTGGCTTTGTCAAATAAAAAGATTGTGTCGGTGTTTAGAGGCCAGTTTTTGGGGGTTACTTTGAGCATATTGACATTAGTTGCGCCAGTAAGTTTTGCAGAGGTGTTACGTCACTCCTGTGAGGTGAGTTGGATGGATGTCGAAAAAGCAAGTGGAGCCTTGCGGTTCGGAACGTCCGAGGATGTTGGAATTGGGCTTTGTCTCGGTAAGGTGATTACTACGGCAGAATCAGTTTCGGAACGACAGAAAGACCAGATCTTCGCGATGTTACTTTCAGCACTTTTATCTGGTTCAAAAATCACTGCTGAAGGCGACCGAACTGATTGTGTGGCCTTGTCTTCAGTTACGATAAAGGCAAAAAGTTAGCCGCAAAAAGGGTAATCATGAAAGCGTTTTTAGCAATCTCTGTATTTTGTTTAAGCTGTACTTCAATGGCTAGCACTCAGTGGACAGATAATGGTTCGGGCCATCTGATAGGCGATATTTATACATATGGGGTAAAGGACACCCTGTCGGTCTACTTAGTTGGTCGAGAGTGCGAGAATACAAAAAAGTATTTTGTTATTGGTCCTCCTTACGTAGAAAACGGTGACCAGCTAATTGCTTTGGTATTGGCTGCAAAGATGGCCGGAAAGCATATTAAATTCTTCTATTCAAACTCAGAGGATACTTCGAACTGCTTTGTACGGGGTGTGCGGATACTTGAATAAGAGATTGGCTCAAATATCTGAGAACGGTTGTTTGTCATTACGCAAATGAAAGAGTGGGTTGGAATGAAAATAAAGCAATTGAATGTGGTTTTGCGAGCATTAATGATGAGCGCGCTACTAAGTGTCGTGGCGCTGGAGGTGCACGCTTATGATGGCTGGAGCCAGGGTACGATAGATAGGATTCGGATTCAGGGGTCGAGGGTTTTGATAAACCAGGCTGGTGCCACCAACCCGGGTGGGTGCCCTAATACAGATTATTTGCATCTTGATCAAAGCGATACACCCTACTCTAAAAACATGTTTGCGTTAATTCTTGCTGCATATCTAAGTGGTAAGCAAGTAAGTTTGGCGCTGACCGGATGTGAAGGTGGCTACCCAAGAATTACGGAAGTCTGGGGAGTCTAGTCCTCCGGGCTGTTAAAAGGAAAAGAGGATTGAAATGAAAAGGATTTTAATTGCTGTTTTGGCTCTGCTGCCTGTTTTGGCGTTTGCAACCGATATCAATTGCAAAGGGAATGTGACTTGGGTGATGGACTACCCAGGGCAGTGTGATGGCAATACTGCCTTTAAAACTTCAGGCTCTAATGGCAAGTGGATATGCCCGGCTTCTGATAAGGGCAATGCGATTGTTTTAACAGCATTGGCAGCTGGAAAAACAGTGCATGTGTATATAGATAGCGTTAATGGGTCGTTCACATGTGGAACGCTGCCACATTATGTAAAAGCAAGATATGTGATAATTGACCCTTAGGATTGAAAGAATAAAAGTAAGGACACTAGGTTGTGAACCGTATTACAAGGATTGTACTTGTCTGTTTGGCATTATTGCCTCCTCTTGCCCATAGTGGCGACATTTGTACTACATGGGGTTGTATTTCCCACATTTCTGAACTGGTAACTAACCATGCCGGCAAGATCCGTATTGCCACGCCTTTAGACGAGACGTTGGCAAATTGCGATGCGGTATCAGGGGTTTATTTTTCGCTAGACCCCAACGCGCAAAACTTTAAGGAAATGTACGCAGCGGTTTTGGCGGCCTATATGTCTGGAAAGAAAATCCAGTTGCGAGTTCAGGAAGGGTCAAGCGAGTGTACTTTGTCTTATGTCCGATTTAGTTCAGGTTTCTAGAGGTAATCGTATGCGCCAACTCGCTCTATTCGTCAGGAAAAAGGTGACAGATCTATTTTTAAAAAAAAAGGTGCCAGATCTATTTTAGCTTAGCGATCACTACAAGGAGTGTGATGATGCCAAGAGCGTCAAATAGACGGGTCCTTAAACTTTTAACTGGAAGAACATTATGAACAGGATAATTTTGTTAGTGGTTGGTTTGATGTTATCGATAAATTCCTTTGCTTATAACCAATAGGAAAAAGGTGACATATCTATTTTGAAAAAAGGGCACGCATTTATTTTCAGCGCCAGTCCACTGTCATTTAGACCGCCTGAGTCTATCGGTCTACCAATGTTTCGCTTTTTTATAGATTCAGCTTTAAGGGAATAAGATGAAAAAACTATTGATTGTTCTGCTCAGTACCTTTGTTGCGACTTTTGCTTCCGCGGAATGGCACACAGGAAAGGTTAAGTACGTAGGCGTTGGTTATGACGGCAAAACCATAACGTTGATTATGGAGGGTTGGTCGCGAAGTGACTGCACATGCTATGCCTCTTGGCCTAGTCATATGTGTCTTGATGAAACACGCGAGACGAGCGAGTTCGAGAAAGCAATCCTAATATCGGCACGAGCAAAGCAAACACCTATTTCCGTGAATATCGATGAAACAACCTGCAAAGTGCGCGCGATGACGGAGCGGGATTGAGGTAATTCGAGCAAGTGAAAAAGGTGATTTTCCAGGAAAAAGGTGACAGATCTATTTTAAAAAAAGGTAATAAAAAAGGTGACAGATCTATTTTAGCTTAGCGATCACCACAAGGAGTGTGATGATGCCAAGAGGAAGGCGGTTGATCGTGCCAAATTGCCCACATCATGTGGTGCAACGCGGGCATGATAAGAAGGCGGTGTTTGTTTGTGATGAGGATTATGCGCATTACTTGAACACGCTCGAGAAAGCGAAGAAAGAGTTTGATGTGGCGGTCTATTCGTTCTGTTTGATGACGAATCATGTACACCTCATTCTTGCCCCAAAAAATAGGCCCGAGTGCTTAAGCGCTTTGATGAAAAAAGTATCGAGCAAGCAAACGCGTTATACGAATAAATTGGAAGGGCGTTCGGGAACGCTTTGGGAGAGTCGGTTCAAGTCGAGCCCCATTGAAACAGATACCTACTTGCTGCAGTGCAGTCGGTATGTAGAGCTCAATCCGGTTAAGGCCAGAATGGTAAGCGAGCCAGAGGATTGGGCGTGGTCGAGCTACGGAGTCAAGGTTGGTTTAAAAGCCGGCGAACATATTAGAACATGGCTTGACGCAGACCAAACGTATCTTGGCTTATCACCAAATAAGAAAGAGCGGCACAGGCGCTACAGGGCGTTTGTAAAAAGTGCAGTACCGGAACAGGAACGAATAAAAATCAGCCAAGCTTTAGAGCGCTCGCAGCTCACGGGCTCAGGCAAATTTGTAGATGAAATAGAACGAAGAATGGGGCTAAGAGTTGAGGAGAGAGGGCCAGGTAGGCCTAAAAATAGATCTGTCCCCGTTTAGCTATCCCTACCAAATAAAAAGGGTCGACAATAGTCGGCCTTTTTTTTCGCCTATAAAAAACATTTATCTCCATTCCTGTCTTATCGGATTAAACCTAAGCTTTGGTGAACTTCGTTCCGTCTTTAGTCGTACTCTTAAGGTTTAGTTTGTTGGAGAACTCGGGTGACAAATCATTCTACGACCATCAATCAACGAGAAATCGCGCACTTCCATCAACTTGCAGAAACCTGGTGGGATGCAGAAGGTCCATTTTGGCCGCTTCATCGATTAAACAGGCTTCGGGTTGACTGGATTGTCGAGCAACTCTGCGCTCAATCCGAAATGGCAAACTCCCCGAAGCCTTTATCTGGTCTATCTGTTTTAGATGTTGGCTGTGGCGGCGGAATATTGAGCGAATCTTTGGCGCGTTTGGGCGCTAGGGTTACAGGCATCGATGTCGTAGAAAAGAATATTGCCATTGCGCAAACACATGCAGAACAGCAACAGCTTGATATTGAATATCGTCTTATTTCAGTTGAAGAGCTACGAAACGAAGGTGTTCAGTACGATGTTGTATTCAACATGGAGGTTGTTGAGCATGTTGCCAATCTTCCCTTGTTTATGGCGTCATGCCATGAACTTGTAAAAGAGGGTGGTGCCACTTTTGTTGCCACCATTAATCGTAATTGGCTAGCTTGGTTTGTGACGGTATTTGGCGCCGAATATGTGTTGCGCTGGCTTCCAAAAGGAACGCATCATTATTCTATGCTCAGAAAACCTTCTGAGATTGAAGCATTCCTTAACGCTGACGCATTCGAGGTAGTTCGTAGAGCTGGTGTGCGCGTTAATCCTATTAATCGATCGATGTCGATCATTGAATCGCTGGCGATCAACTATATGATTTACGCAGAAAAGCAGCGATGAAACTTAGCTATTTTTCTGCACTGAACTCTGTAAAGGTGTAGCGTCAACCTTCGAATCAGCTTCTGAAATAGAATGTGTCAGGCTTGCTTCTGGTTTGTGCTCGTTTTGATTCATTTCGGTTTTGAAATTCTTGACGGCACTGCCCAAATCGCCACCCATACTGCGAAGCTTTTTTGTTCCAAATAGTAAGGCTACGATTGCTAAAATAATCAGTAACTGTGTTGGACTAATCCCCATTTTTCTTACCTACTCGAGTGATTCCAAAGCGACACATCCTATTTTTTAAACATGACATTTTTACTTCAGCGAGATGTATTTTTTTCGACGCGAGTCCGTACTTTGTTGTGGATGAATGCCTGTATTGTTTGCCGCTAAAACGTCATATTTTTTTCAAATAATTGTCACATCACACGGCTAGTTTCTTCAGCGTGAGTTTTTCGCAAACAAGATAAATCCATAAAATTTAGGATGTGATAATGAGTAAAGCGACGTTTGATCCGCGCAAGTTTAACAAGAGTTCCAATGCGCCTTTTTCAGAGGTAATGGAAGCGAATTTTAACCGCAGAGCGGTTTTAAAAGGCGGTGTTGGGGGCATGGCTGCATTAGGCATGCTGTCTACATTTGGTTTGAGTGCTTGTAGCAGTAGCGATAGCCCTTCTGTCGGTGCTGATCAGAGTTCAGTGTCTTTGGGGTTTGAGTCTATTCCAGGTTCTCTCACTGATGCAGTGACCGTTGCTGCGGGTTATACCGCATCGGTACTAGCGCCTTGGGGCACGCCGCTTAACAATACTGCAAATGCTTGGCGTGATGACGGCACGAACACTGCTGAAGACCAAGCGAACTCAGTAGGTATGCACCACGATGGCATGCACTTCTTCCCATTAAACGACGAAGAAACAGATGGCTTGTTGTGTATCAACCACGAATATATCGACCAAAATGCACTTCACCCTGCTGGTGCAACACGTGACGCGATTACCGGTATGCGCACAGATGTTGAAGAAGTACGCAAAGAAATCAACGCACACGGTGTTTCTGTTATCCGTATTCGTTTAACTGGTGATACTTGGTCTGTTGTCGACAATGACTCATATAATCGTCGTTTTACGGGTGCGACAGAAATGCGCATCTCGGGGCCTGTTACTCAAGATCCTTCAGTGCTAGTGACGCCATATTCACAAGCGGGGGACCGTGTTCGTGGAACATTGAATAACTGTGGCAATGGCTATACTCCTTGGGGAACCTATCTCACATGTGAAGAAAACTGGCCTGGTTATTTTGTTAATACCGGTACGCGCAGCACAGCGGATGAACGTCTTGGTGTAGACGATGACGATACGCGCTACGGTTGGGATGATGTAAAAGGTGACGACTCTGAAGTCGCCGATGAGTTCACGCGTTTTGACGCGACGCCATCTGGCTCAGGTCCAACAACGGATTACCGTAACGAGCCAAATGGCCACGGTTATATTGTTGAAATCGACCCATACGACAACACAAGCATGGCGGTTAAACGCACTGCACTAGGTCGCATTCGTCATGAAGGCTGTGTCTTCGGTAAGTTAACCGTTGGACAACCCGTTGTATTCTATACAGGTCATGATGGGCGCTTTGAATATATGTATAAGTTCGTATCCACCGCACTTTGGGATGCAGCAGATGCATCGCCAAGCGATCGTTTAGCCACAGGTGCGAAGTACATGGATGAGGGCACGCTGTATGTTATGCGCTTTAATGACGACAACACTGGTGAGTGGATCCCTCTAGTATTGAGCACGGCGTTATCAGACAACTATATTGCAGATAACAGCCTAACGGCTGGCTCAACCTTGGGCGATATGTTCTCTTCTCTTGGTGAATTGATTCTTAACACTCCAGGAGCGGCGGATGCCGTGGGCGCAACCCCAATGGACCGTCCAGAATGGTGTGCAGTCGATCCAATCACAGGTAGTGTTTATCTCACTCTCACTAACAATACGCGCCGTGATGCGACAACAGGGACAAACCCAGCTAATCCGCGTTTAGACAATAAGTATGGCCATATTCTTCGTTGGGATGAGAGTGCAGAACCAACTGCATTTGAATGGGATATATTTGTATTTGGCGCACCATCTTCGGGCGTTGATGCAGCGAGCTACAATAATTCTGGTCTGACTGAGATGAATCAGTTCGCAAGCCCTGACGGCCTGTTGTTTGATAACCGCGGCATTATGTGGATTCAAACCGATAATGGTGCAGACGAAGTTGAAAACTATACCAACGATCAAATGCTCGCTGTTATTCCATCTAAGTTACGTGTTGATGGTGAACAGCAGGTGATTTCGGCAGAGAATCAAGATGCATTACGTCGTTTCTTTGTTGGTCCGAATGGTTGTGAAGTGACAGGGCTTGCGATTGCGAGTGATAATTCAAGTTTCTTTGCGAATATTCAGCACCCAGACAACTGGCCATATGCGGTTGATGCAACAACTGAAACTCCATCAGGTACGAGCATTCGCCCTCGCGCAGCGACAGTTGTATTCCGTAAAACAGACGGTGGTGCAATCGGTGTTTAGTCGGCAATAAGTTTGCCCCTTAAAGCAGCTCCTTCGGGAGCTGTTTTTCTATGCCTATAAAATCCATTTTTGATTGCATTCATTTCGAAAAGATTTAATAGAATTAGCTTCTATATTTATCTCCTTCATCAGACGTTTACTGATGAACTTTTAACCTTGTTTTTAAAACCTTCCCAAACAACAAAACTAACGAGAAGTGTTACAAAAACACACAAATCTTGAGCAAATTAAATAATTTGAATTTGTCTAATAGTTTCAATGCTTTATTGCGAATAGATTTTATCTTTTCTTGTTTCTACTGTGATATTCATCACGGTTATTTGCCGCCTCCTTGAGACCGCGCGTATCAATACTACTTTCATGAAAAACTATTTTAAAAAAGCAAAGCTTTAAAGTTTGTCGTTGAATACAACTCGAATTCGAGTTGCGATCTGAATGTTTGGAGAAGAGCGCAATGTCTGATATCCCTAATGACGAAAACAACCCATTAAACGATGCAGTCGAGAACAGTGTCACCCCTGAGTCGAACAGCGAGAGTGGGTCTTCGGGTAGTAATAACCAGCAGTCAACAACTACTAATACTGCAGCAACTGGTGCTGATACCTTAGATGGTCAGATATCCGAAGCGGAACAAGATCTTAGTGGGTCGAACGCTGAGGGCGAGAGTGCAGACGAAGGTGGCGCCTCTGGTGGAGAAGAAGAGGCATCACCAGATGCGGTTCAATCAAGCGACGCGCAATCAAATATTGTCGATTCTCAACTGGAGTCAGACGAGCCTTCTGATGGTGAGGACGCAGCCGGTTTAAGCGAAGAGGCAATTGCCAACGCGCTTCAGGCAGTTGGTATTCAAAGTGTTGGTGGGAACGACATCGCCGCTGCGCTTCAGAATCCAGATTTTGCTCAAGCCGCGCAAGGCATTGCTCAGGATTTACTCGATGGCAACATAAGTGCAGACGACGCGGCGACGCAGCTCGAAGAAGCTCTTAGCGACAACGATCCAGATACTGAGACCACGACTGAAAGTTTTGATGTGATTGTTGAGGAAGCGACTGACCAAATTGCAGCTGAGGGTGAAGACTTCGATACAAAAACCGTATCTGAAACAGTTCAAATGGATGTTACTAGCGTCAATGATGACCCAGAGGTCGGTAGTGCTATTGAACTTACTATGCAGGAAGATGACTCGCTTCTTGTAACGCAGCAATTGTTGCTGGCAAATTCGTCCGATGTGGATGGTGATACGCTCACGGCATTGAATCTACAGACAGCCAATCCGGAACTGACGATTACAGATAATGGTGATGGGACGTTCACGCTGACACCGGCTGC
>JAKVBL010000012.1 GCA_022447365.1 Oleiphilaceae bacterium | reverse complement strand
CTCGATGTGGTTGTGTTAGATGCTGAGGGTGCGAGTGATACGGCCCAAGCGAATATCGTCGTTGTTCCTGTGAACGATGCACCTCAAGCAGGCAACGTAGGAACATTGACTACTAATGAAGACAACTCAATAGAAATTGATCCTGATTATATTCTTGGCTTTGCTTCCGATGTAGATGGCGATGACTTAAGCCTTGCCTCCCTTACATTGCGTGACCCGAACCATGGAACGCTCACGCAGAATGCGCAAACAGGCGTATATAGCTTTAGTCCCGCAGCGAACTTTGCGGGTGCGGTTGCCTTAGATTATTTAATTAATGATGGCACCGTAGACACCGCTGGCAGCATGGAAGTCAACGTCATACCAGTGAATGATGCGGCCTTTGTGGATGGGAATTCGCACGCAACGGTGATGGAGGATGGTCAAATTACCTTCAATGCCGATGACTTGCTGAATCTTTTTGGGGACGTGGATGGAGACAATCTGACCATTTCCAATGTCATCATCGCCGATGGCGACGAAGCAGAAGGCCAAGTGGTGGCTAACGGCGATGGTACCTTCACCTTCACTCCTGAAGATGACTTTGCCGGTACTACTCAGCTGCAAGTGATTGTGAGTGACGGTACGGTTGAAACAGCGATGGATATGCCTGTCTACGTGCGTCCTGTCGCTGACGGTGCGGTCATTACTAAGAGTCAAGATGGCCCGATTGTGATGAACGAGGATGAGACCGGCTTCTTGAGCTTGAGTGTCGATTTACTCGATGCCTCGGAATCACTCACAAGCTTGGTGATGACGGGTTACCCATTGGGCTTCACGATTAGTGATGGTGAACATTCGGTGACGATCACCGAAGAAGGACAGCTGATCTTGATTAATGATTGGGATATCTCGAATATCTCGATCGACCCACCTGAAAACTGGCACGGTACCTTCGAAGTAACTTTGACAGCCACTACCGTTGATTATGGTGATGAAAACTCGAATGCCTTGCCTGATAGCAGCGATATTACGGGAGATTTCGATGCCACAGAAGGTCAAGATCTGATCATTACTGAGCTTGATCTTTTAGATATGGCTGAGAACATACAAGTGCAAGATGGCGATGAACCTGGATTTGTACACTTAATTAATAACTCGCAAGGCGCGCTTGTTGATAATGGTGATGGCACATGGACGTTCTCACCGGCTGATGGTTTTACTGGTGAAGTGGACTTTGCTTATGTGATCCAACGTGATGGTGAGTTGTTCGACGAACAGAGCAGTATTGGTGTTCAACCTGCTGTACCTGGTGCGGACAATGGGCTCGAAATCGAGGGTATTGCAACGACAGATATCGACAAAGGCAACTCGGTTGAATTTACTGATGCGGATTTACTTGCTCAGATTAACGGTGTCGATGGTAATGACCTGTCAATTACTGGTGTGCAAATTACCGATGGTGTCGGTGTACTTAGACAATCGAGCGATGGCACATATACCTATACGCCAGATCCAGATTTCTCTAGCGAAGCACAGATTAGCTTCGTGGCGAGTGACGATTTAAATAGCGTGACGAGTTTCGTGAATGTGAATGTCATCAACGCTGCGCCAGAAGTTGTTGCTGTAGATCAGGCATCAGATTATACAGTCGCCGAGGATGGATCGATTACATTCACAGAGTCAGAGTTGCTAACTGCTGTGGGTGCGACGGATGCTGATGGCGACACTATGACTGTTGAAGGCTTAGGTGTGCAGCCGGATAGTGGCACGGTGATCAACAATGGTGATGGCTCATGGACAGTATGGCCTGATTCTGACTTTGGCGGTAATATGGAGCTGACCTACATGGTGAACGATGGCACATATAGCACGCCCGCAACAGTGCTTCTTACAGTGACGCCAGAAAATGATGTGCCGACTGAAAGTACTCCATTGTATGTAGAGATGAATATGAACGGCACGACCACGCTGACACTCGACGAGTTGCTTGCCAATGTTACTGATGTTGATGGCGATACCCTATCAGTCAGTAACTTCCAGTCTGACAATGCAACGGTGAGCGATAATGGTGATGACTCCTATAGCATTGTGGCTGATGGTGACTTCCAAGGAACGGCTGGCATTACCTACGATGTGAGTGATGGCACAGAAACAATCCAAGCATCAATTAGCGCAAATGTGTCGCCTGCTGAGGATGGCCAAGTCGACGGTGAGGCAGCAGATTATACGGTTTCTCCTGGTGGTAGTTTGAACATTGCGATGCCAAGTTCAATTAGTGAGGATGATAGCGTGGATCATGTGATTGCGAGTGATCTTCCGGATGGCGCAACCATCAGCAATGGCCTTGAAGATAGTGATGGTAACTACGTGATCAGTGGCGATTTGAGTCAACCGATACAAGTTTCACTGGGTGATGGTTTCGAAGGCGATGTGTCGATCAATGTCATAGGTTATGACGCCTTAGACCAAACTGTCGATGGTGCGAGTGAAATCATTAGTATCGAAGTGGATGATGCTTATGCAGCGCAAGGTAGCTCTGCAGATGGCGCTAATGTGAATGCTGGTAGCGATGATCAGGGTGGAGGTGATTGGACGAATGCCGACAACACTAATGCAGGTGTTGATGTAATGGATGACAGTTCAAGCTTCGACAACGCGAATGATAACAATGGCAGTAACGATGACATGTCTGATTTAGGCGGTATTGGCTAGATTATTGATGCGCTTTCATCTTGGTGAACATCGCCTAAGGGAGCAGATATGGCTTTGCAATTGACCTATGACTCGGTCGAAGATCGCGTATTGTTTCTCAGCCACCAAGAAGTGCGTTACCCTTCTTGGTGGTTAAGCCGCAGGTCGATCTTGCGGCTGATTCAATCTCTCAACTCAGCAGTGGCCGCGCACTATGAAACGGAGAAGATACTCCAAAAGGTGTCAGAAACTCAGACTTCTGAAACGACGAATCGAGATGGAAACGCTAGGTCTGAACAATCCGTCGAACAACAAACACTCGACGAATACCGTCAAGCGCACTTAGAGAGCAGCGAGACGAGTGTTGAACGTCACTCTGAGCATGTTTCCGAGGCTCAGAAATATCCTTATGCGCGCAGCATTCGGTTAGATTTGCTCGAAAATAACCGTGTTGCGTTGGTTTTAAGTGACGGCGTGTCGAGTGGTTTGAAGCTGGAGTTTCATGAAGATGGCGTGCATCAGTTCGCTGATATGTGCTTGCAGGTGGTGAGACGATGTAGGTGGTGATTAGCTATTGAAGACTAAATATTGAAGTCAGAGTATATTCACTCTGCTCCCGGTCTTTCTAAGTCACTTACAGCCCTTTGCCAAGAGATACATATAGGCTCTCTTGACTGTTTTCTGAGATGCCATAGCCCAAGAACGCGGGCCCAATGGGACTGTCCCAACCCAAAAACACTGCGCCACTAGAGATAAGGTCTTTGGTGCTTATGTCGGATTGATTGTCCCAAACATTACCCGCTTCGTAAGACGCACCAAGGTACAGAGGAAGTTTGGTTCCACCTACACTATTGGCGGCAAGTTCATAGCTATAAACTAATCGGGCAAAGCGCATGTGCGGTCCAGCAATAAAATCTCGGTCATTGCCCGATAAATTCAAGAAACCGCCTAACTCAAAACCACTGAACTGCAGATTGCCCTGATTCACATAGGTACTGCCGGCTTTGATGGTTGGTTTGATACTGTGGTAGCCAAATGAAAAAGCTGTTTGAATCTGTATTTCGACTTGATCTACGTATTCTTTAAAACCTAAGGCGTTTGATTCACTGCGTTTGCCTGTAGCACTAACCTTCCAGCCGTTTCGGGTAAAGTTGGGATTATTTTGGTTGTCGTATTCAGTTTTTATGAATGCGGCTCCGCTGTCATATCTTACCGAGGAAGCACCAATTATTTGTTGTAAGGGATCAGGCACTTTAACGCGGCCGTTTTCAAATTCTAGGCCAAGTAGGAGGTCAAAATTGTCGCTAAATTCGTAGCCAATGCCAGCCTTTGTGTTTTGATAGGAGCGAGTAAGCTCTCCTAAATTTTGATTGTTATCAGAGTAGGTTGAAATTTCTCGCGCAATTTCAGTTCGCGCTTGAATGAAGTATCCACTGGTATTTAAGGGCCAATAGATGTCGCTCGTAAGCCGTTTTTCGGTACCGAATTCAACGGCATTTGTCCATTCCGCTCCATATGGGTTCAAGTTGGTATAGCGCCACGCAGTGCCAATTTCGAATAAACTGAAAGAACGAAAGTTGTCCTCGAAGTTGAATTGAAAGTCCAGGTATCCTGGTCCCCATTCTTTTTCGTTCACAGTTAAAATGAGTTGTTCTTCATCATTAACAATCTCGATTGAGCTAGTAATCAGAGCGATCGTACCTTGTCCTAGAAGCCGCTCAATGCCTTTGTTTATTTGTTCTCGTGTGAAAGGTGGAGGCCCATCCAGTTGCATCCTTTCAAGTAAGTACTTATTAGCTAGGCGAGTATTATTAATTAAGCGTATCTGGTGAATTTGATCTTTTTCTTCTTGTGTTTTTCTTGCTATTGAATCGCGCAATAACTGAATGTCTGAGCGCTTCGAAAAGACCTCTGTGGCGAGTTGATAACCTTCTTCTAGTGCATCACTCATAGCGTCAAAATCAAGTACACCCATATTCCCCAGATCAGGACGAATAAGGATGTCTCGCTCTGTGAGTGTTGATCGTGCCTCAGCTTGGTTTGACATCATTAAGAAGTTCGACATTTGTCCAAGCACAGCAACGCTAGAGTCGATTTCTTCGCGTTTAAGAATTGGTGCTCCGATATCTACCGCAATAACGATATCTGCGCCCATTTGTCTTGCAACACTGACTGGCAAGTTATTCGCGATGCCGCCGTCAACTAAAATGCGACCGTCGATTTCAGTCGGTCTGAGTACCCCAGGTATAGACATCGATGCTTGCATTGCTTGCGCTAAATCACCCCTTGAAAGAATGACTTGTTCACCAGTTTCCAGATCCGCTGCAACGGCTCGATAAGGAATTGCGAGACTATCGAAGCTATCAAATTTTGAATAACTGCCCAACATCTCATGAACGAGCGAGCGCATTCCCTGTCCTTGTATAATACCCTTAGGGAGTTTGATGCCTGAGCTGTCTAGTCCGATGTCGAGTTGAATTGGAAATAAGTCATTATGACGTTTACGTCGATTGGGAATGCGTGACCGAGGAAGACTATCTTGATACCCTCTATTCCAATCAGCGCTTAGAAACTTAGATTCAATATCTTTAGCAGATTGACCGGTGGCATAAAGACCAGCGACAAAGGATCCAACGCTAGTCCCTGCAATAACATCGACAGGAATCTTAGCTTCTTCAATAGCCTTCAGAACACCAACATGAGCAGCTCCTTTCGCCCCACCGCCGCCTAGAACCAACCCAATACAAGGGCGTTGTAAATCTTTGGGACAACTCGTTTCGTTGGGTGCCTCTTGTGCAGCAGTATGAGTTGTGAAACATAGCGCTAAAAAACTTAATAAAAAGCGTTTCATTATAAGTTGTTTTTATCTTTGTTGGTGCAGGTATGGTTGAACAGCAATGCATTAACTATGACTAGCCTTTTTGACTATGGCAAGCGTGTTTTTATATGTAAGCGGTGAGTAAAAGTTAACCTTCCCGGGTAAAAGTAATGGTAATTAAGGAAGGTTGTTTTAGCTAAGTTTTCTAGTTGTATTAGAGGATCGTTACATCCTGTTTCAAAAAAATCTTGAGTTGAACACAAAATAACCAATTCTGTGGGGCTTAGTAGCTGTTTTCTTTTCTAGACCTCATTAACCAGAATGGTGTCTTTAGTTACAAAAAATTGGCTTTAGTGCGACGGAATCATTTTGGGAGTCTAGGTTTCAAGAGGGCGTCATGAAATATATTGTTGTTCAGAATCTCAGCATACTCGTTGAGTTAGATAATATAGATGGCGCGTGGACCTTTACGCCAAATCTGCACGAGAACCAATCGATTATTTTTACTTATGATGTCGCCGACGATAGTATGAATGCTGCTATATACGGTATTGTCGGCGATCACACCCTGTCTAGCGGTATAGGAGATGATCTACTAGTAGGCGGGAAAGGTGCCGATATCTTAACTGGCGGTGGGGGTGTAGACATATTCAAATTCGTGACGAATGATGAAAATACTACTGTAGAATTTTTTACCGATACGATTGCTAATTTTGAAGTAGGCACCGACCATATCGATTTGACTGAATTCTTACCTGAAGACAGCTTAAATTCAGGCTCCTCTGCCTCTGACTTTATCGACTTGAGCGAAGGTGAGGATGGCAACACCGTTCTCTCGATTCATACAGGTGGCGATGGTGCCGATGTTGATCAAGAAATTAAGATTGAAGGCGTTTCAATGAATGAGATCTACGGTGCTGATACCACAGGTATCAGCGAAGCCGATATTTTGCAGAAGACGCTTGAAGATCAGAACCTGTTGAATGGCGGTATGTAAGTGCTTGATAGAAATCCGGAAGAAGCTAAATGACTTAGCTTCTTCCGAGTGTTTTGCGCGGTAGCTAAACACTAAGAAACCAAACACGCTACCAAAGACTCTTCCCAAGTGGCATCAACGTCATCGCAAATGATTTCAATGCGGCTTTCGTAGGCTTCGCCAAGCTCGAACAATGACAGTTCATTGTCGGCGAGATTAAAGCCACAAACACCTTGATTGGTAATGAATACGGCTTTCATGCGCTCGACATTTAAGCTGCCCAAAAAAGTCTGCAGTTTGACTAGGTCGAATTCGTCGCTTGGTGGAATTGTCCATCCGACGCTTTTAAACCCTTCACCAGAATTTTCGGCTTTGTTGATTGCACTCTTGCTTGGATTAGGATTTGAATCATGCTGATGGTCGTGGTCGTGGTCGTGGTCGTGGTCGTGGTCGTGGTCGTGGTCGTGGTCGTGGTCGTGGTCGTGGTCGCAAGCCTCTGCTTGTGACTTTCCAAATGCGGTTTCGCCAACTAGCCACTCGGGCTTTAATTCTGCAAAGGCGCTGTATTCAATCGGCGTAAGTCCAAGACCTTGTTCGAATAAAAATGTCTTGAGCGTTTGCTTGTTGTTTGCGTCATACAAATCGCTTTTATTCGCTACGATTCGATCGGCAATGTGAAGCTGTTGCAAGAAGGTTTCATGGGTGGTGTAGCGCGTGTCATCCAATTTTCGCGCATCAACAAGCGTAATCGTTTGCTGGATATCGATCACTTTACGATTGAATTCATTAGAGAGTGTTTCGAGCACTTCTACTGGATGACCGAGTCCTGTTGGCTCGATGAGCAGGCGATCAGGCTTAGCGCGACTAATGAGCTGATTTAGCGCCATTTGCATGGGCAGACCATTCGTACAGCACATGCAGCCGCCGGGTAGCTCTTTAATGAAGATGGCGTTTTTGTCTGAGTTTAAGCCTTCGAGTAACGCGCCATCGATACCAATTTCACCAAATTCATTGACGAGTACGGCCCAACGTTCGTTCTCAGGTTTCTGCTTTAGTAAGTGAACGATAGCGGTGGTTTTTCCAACGCCTAGAAAACCGGTGATGATGTTGCAGGGAATAGGTGCGATGTGGTCGTGGCTGTGGTTATGATTACTGTCTTGCAAAGGTGTTTAGTCCGCGAAAGTTAGGCAGTCTGTGCGTTGCATACTGGGCAACGGCAGCTCATTTCGATTTGGGTACTTTCTAGTGTATAGCCCGCATCGGTAACATTGTTTTGGAGTTGCTGAATAATGTCATTGGGAATCACGACTTCGGTAACGCTATTACAGTTATTACAAATCAAAAACTGCGGGGTACCATGATCATGCCCACAGGTAATATGCGCGCAGGCAACATACTTATTGGCAATGTCGAGCTTATGAACAAGTTGCTCTGTCTGAAGGAAATCAAGAATACGATACACTGACATCGCGGGCAGAGGGGCTTTAAATTCATCTTTGAGGTAATCAACAAGCTCGTAAGCAGAGAGTGCTTTTTTTGATTGAATCAACGCAGAGAGGACTTGTTTTCGCTTATCGGTTAAGCGAACGCCTTTAGCTTTACACTGTTGCTCGGCGCTATTGATGATCTTATTTATTTGGCTCATTAGAACTACTTAAGTCGTAAGAATGTTCACGATATAACATATCATTTATAGCCGCAATGACTCTTTTCTAATCAATGCTGAGACTTGTTTAAGTCTGATTTTTGATGGCTTTTTGAGGGAATCTTGGTACCACTGATACACCGCCTCGTATTCTCTCATTTGTAAGTACTCGTTTGATTTGTGCTCACACCCAAGAGTATCAATCCATATAAGTATCGCAATGTATTCAATGCTGTACTGCTCGCTTAGCGCATAAGTATTGTTTTGAAGCTCTAGCACCTCAATTATCTGATGGAAATCGTCCGCAAAGTATTGAATAACGTCGTTTCGCACAGCGAAAATGTTTTAAAAGACCAGTGTAGATTAGGTGCAATAATAGTAGGTCTGGCTATTTTGATAAGGTTCTGACCCTGCTTTCGTTGTGTTTTTTATCAGGACACAGAACATGATAGCCAACTAGCTATTTCAGGATAATCTAGAGTCACGCTACAATCTGGAATCATAATTCTAGAGACGCTTTGATGAAAACCTTTATTCTTCGTGCTCGTGCAGCTCCTACCGATGCTAAGAAATTTTTGGCGGGCGTTGGAAAAGATGCCCACACAGAAATTCTCGCTCATACTTTAATGAATGCAATGTTCGTTGCCAAGTCTCACCGCCATGATGTTGTTGTGCATTTGGTGCTTGAAAGTACGCAGGATTTTTCTCGGACTATTACATTTACCTCATCTGAACTGAGTAACATTGGCGGATTTCACGAAGCTGCATTACTCGACAAAATTGCTAAGGCTTTAAAGATGTCTGCTGGTATGGAGAAAGAGAGGTTCAAGCAGGTAGAAGCAGGTATTTCCGTTCAAACCATGAGTTTTGAAAAGTTAATCAAAGAGCTCGCTAAGACTAATGAGCTATATATGATGGATGTTAAGGGTAATTCGATACGTACGATGGACTTCAAAGAAAATCCTTGTTTCATTTTGACGGACCACATTCCGATGCCCAAGAAGAGCTTTAATAGTTTGAAGCGCCTGGGTACAGAGAAGATTAATGTTGGCCCTAAAATGCTTTTTGCCTCGCAATGTGTGGTGTTGATACATAATGAACTAGATCGTCTCTAGATAAGGGTTCTAAATACAATATTGACGGATATATTCGTTTGGAATGATGTCATTCTGAGAGATGTCATGATGATCGAAACTTGGTATTGAAATCAGTTAGTACATCACTAACTTTGATCACGTACATGTTTTTCATGCGTCTTTTCAATGGCAATCGATGCTATATTTTCTAATAAATCGCCCAATTTTAATAGTTAGGCAGCGAGTTGATTTCTTTGTAGTGCCATCATTGTTGGGATTTAAGTTATCTTATTTTTTCAGTCCTAACGCCTCGTTGGAGTTACTTCGTCATTATTTTTTTAGCTTTTATTGTTTGATTTTTATACTACTATACAATTCAAGAAGTAATAACGATAAAAAGGAAGAAGGATGTCAATAGAGAAAGTTGCAGTAAGTCGGAAGCAAATCGGCGGTGAAGTACCGATGGTGGTCTCTGAGATTATCGAAGATGTGCTTTACACCGGATTGTTTGGGTCGATAGACTCAGCAAGAATGGCTCAGATCACTGATCTCACAACTCAAAAATGTAATGAGCTTCAATCAAAAATAGTAATCGTCGATTTAATGAATGTTGATGCGATTGATTCGGCTGTGTCCGCGCATCTGATAAGTCTTAGTAAGGTACTCACTTTAGTTGGTGTAGACCTCATCTTTTGTGGCATTAATGGCTCGCTTGCTAGAACTATGGTTGCCGCCGAGGTTCAATTTGTCGGTTTGAAAATTGTTCGCGACCTTAAGGAGGCAGTTTCTCAGGCACATGCTTTAACAGGCTATCAAGTTGTCAAAATAAGCTAGCTGTGAACGATAAATTGAATGCATCAGGCCTGGTTAGTTATTGCCTGGATATTTTAATTCCTTCCGATGCATACGCGGTAGCAAAATGTTCAAGAGAGATGGCCTCAGCAATAGGGTTTTCTCGGTACGAAGTTGGCATGATATCAATTGCTGTTGCGGAAATTGCCACTAATGTTATTCGATATGCCCTACCGGGAAAAGCATCAATACGCACGATATGTGCGGGAAAAGGAATTGAAATTACCATTGAGGATGCAGGGACTGGTATTCCAGATATCGATGCAGCAATGGTTGACGGTTTTTCAACGCACAGTGAGCCAAGTATTGGTAAGGGTTTGGGCGCTGCAGCTCGGAGTGTCGAGGAGTTTATATTTAATAAGAGTGACCTGACCGGCACCTCCATTACGCTTAGACATTTTTTGAAACCTGTGCTTGATGATACCGAAGTCTCGGTAAAATCTTTCCCTGCGGTGGACGCTTTTTTCAATCATGATCAATACATAATTAAGCCCTTTCATGCAGAAAATCTGCTGGTAGCTTTGTCAGACTTTAGAGAATTTGGTGCCCAATCTTCGTCTTATGCGTCAATATTTAAGACGATTGTTGAAAGTAATTACATGGATTCGCTTGATACTCTGCTACAAAAATGTCAGCTTGCACTCAGGGAAAACAACGGGAAGTATTTATTGCAAACGTTGTTGATGAAAGTATTTCCTGACCGGTTTGAAGTGATTAGATGCGGAAATATTGGGCTTTATGTTGGCTCTGAGGTTATCCAAAGGAGGCCGATTGATCCAAGTCCTTTTTTATTGAACGGTGAGGTGGTTACCAATGGTTCGCTGGTTGAGGTCTTTCCACGACGAACTGAAACTACGGTTCTAATACATTCCGATGGCATTAGTTTACCCAATATTTTGAACATGGAACGTAATACATCACTTGATCAACAAACGAGATCTCTTTTTGATTTGTCTGCTCTTGATGATGATGATGCGACACTGCTAGTGGTTCGAGGGAAATATGCATGCTAATTTAAATCAAACATCTACGTTAAGGCAGCAATTGTCAAGCATTGTGGGCGCGGTGCCGTTTGGAATTATTGTTATTTCACACCAAAAAGAGATCGAAATTATCAATGCGAGAGCATTGGAGTTCTTGGGTCTTGAAGATGCGCTTCCTTCAAATTTTGTGGATGAAAGCTATCAAATTTTAAAGGCAAGTATTCCTGAGGTCGTAGATAAATTTGAAAAACTAATTTTGTCACGGAAAAGGCGGCATTTTTCGCATCCATGCAGTAGTCCGCTGAATGACTTAGAATTGTTTATAACTTGCAAAAGTATGTTACATGGTACGCTCCTTATCATTGAGGATCGAACTGAAAAGAAGGCATTGATGCATCAAAATTCCCATGATCATCTTACGCAAGTATTAAATCGACAGACTTTCGAGAGACGCGTTGATACTGTTCTGCAAAGCTCGCTTGAGAGCACTAAGACTAGTGTGGTCGTGTTTATCGACTTAGATCGGTTTAAGCTAGTCAACGATTTGGCTGGCCATTCAGCAGGTGATGAAATACTTAAACAAGTATCTACGATTATTTTAAGTTGTGTCAGAAATAGAGACTCGGTCGCACGAATAGGTGGCGATGAATTTGCATTGTTACTCGAAGATTGTTCACTTAGCAAAGCACAAGACATTGTTAATCTTATTCTAAAAAAAGTAGAAAAGATTAATTTAGTTCACTTAGGCCGAGCATTAAGTGTGAGCTTATCGGCTGGCATCGCTCCAATTGATAAGGCACTTTATTCTGATGTCAGCCAACTTATTAACGCCGCCGACGCGGCGTGCCGTTATGCAAAAGGCGATAATGAAAATCGTATTCATGTCATGGATTCATCAAAAAGTGAGTATGCCTTATTCATGCAAGATAGGAATTTGCTAAGTATTTTAGATGAGGCTATTGCGAACGATCATTTTTTTCTGATGTTTCAGAGAATCAGCCCTGTAAACGACAGCAATAATCGATGCCATTACGAAGCGCTCCTGCGCCTTCAATCGGAGGATGGTGAGAACATTCCTCCCGGTTTATTTATACCAGTGGCTGAGCGTTCAAAGCTAATGCCGAAAATAGATCGCTGGGTAATCGATCGGGTCTTTTCGCAACTTACACCAAATATGCATGTGGCAATTAACTTGTCAGGGCAGTCAATTTCCGATCGGAAGTTGGGTGATTTTATTTTGTCCCTTGCCCACAAATATACCGTTAAACCTGAGCAAATTACGTTTGAGATAACAGAAACTGCTGCTATTGAAAATATTGAGAAAACTCAAGAGTTCATTGCCATGTTACGATGCGAAGGGTATGCCTTTGCTCTGGATGATTTTGGAACGGGGCTCTCATCTTATCAGTATCTAAAGAATCTGCCGATCGACTACATTAAAATTGATGGCATGTTTGTGAAAGAAATCGATGAAGATGAGTTCTCCTATGCAATGATCAAATCAATTAACAGTTTCGCACATACCATTGGTTTGAAGACTATCGCAGAGTTTGTTACTAGTGCGCCTATTCATGAAAAATTAAAAGAAATTGGTGTCGATTTTGCGCAAGGCTTTTATTTACACAAACCCCAAATATTGGAACAAATAATAAAAAACACAGAATTGGATGTTCACCCTGAAGATAATGTTGTTCTGGAGCTAAAGGGTAGTGTCCGTTGCGCCCCAGTTTGAGTTTTTTTAGGTGAGAGCTCCGGCTTCATAGTATGTCGGATAAAATTTTCATATGCCCTCATTTCTCTGAGTCACTTCTTGCGTTTTAAAAACTTTGATTTAGCACTGGGTGGTTTTGTCTCTACGCATAGAACAAAATAATTAGCGCTGTCCTAATTATAGAATTTACAAACCTGACTATATCTAGTGATGCAATAACTTATTAACTTAGTTATACATTTATTATTTCTAAGAGATAACATTCCTTATGATTCCCTTATATAAACAAACTGGAGATATAGATTTGAACTAATATAGGGCGGTAGAGAGCATGGTTTTGGTATTAAGTCTTCCTAAGTCTATGCTCTAACTTTCTTAACAAACCGTATAGCCTGCGAGCGCCGATTTGCTAGGAAAGCACAGGGTGCTTCGTTAATATGCTGCGGGTAATATAAATACTAATAAACAAATATGTAGAGCCTTATGTCTGATAGCCGACGTCACCCAAGAATCCCGATGAAAGCGCAAGTTAAAATCTCTCATGAGAGCTTTGGAGAGGTTGTCGCCTCAACCAAAGATATCTCTGACGGAGGGGTTTTCCTACTCACGGATAATTCTGATATGCCTGCCATTGGTACTGTGATTCAAGGGCAAGTTCAAGGCTTAACAGGTGATGCCCCGATTCTGAATATGGAAATCATGCGCAGAACAGTAGAGGGCATTGGCTTACGTTTTATTTTGGATTGATCGCCGAATTCACTTCTTAACTTTTTACATAATTGCATGGAGGTTGCGATGCGAGCGCATATTGCATTTATCTCTGCGACAGCAGTGGTCGCTTCATTAGGTTTTTCCCATATTTCTCACGCCCAAGAAAATGTTCGCGCGAATTACAACGAGCCAACCAGAGGCTTTTATATCGAGCATGGAACGGTTGCAGATAATCGTGAGGCGTCTATCGAATTGCACTCAGGATCAGACAATATCGATGCGGGTGGTGGCGTTCGATTAGGTTTGCCAGGAGCAGAATTGATTCTGAATAGCGGCCTAAATAGCTATGACGAAAACCAAGTAATGTTGAAATATGCAATGCCTGACTTAACGCTTGATGAGAGTGGAGCGCATCCATTTAGATGGAGTGTGATCGGTGCGTTTTCGCATACTGATTTAGAGAATGAGCAAGGCCAGACAGTGCTCGATCAATCTAATTTGAAACTTGGCGCAGCCTTCACTGTTGATGCTGATGCGGGAACATTTACCATTGCTCCACGTTTTGTATATGCAGATGGTGATCAGAAAGATGATAACTTTTTGGAGCTAGATGTCGGTGCATATGTTGGCATTATTGATACGCAGGCGGGTTTGTTTTCTGCAGGTGTTGAAGCCTTAATGACAACCGCGGATAACACCGATAATACTTATACTTTAGGTGTGCGTTGGGCTTACGATCAGAAGTTGAATGTTGATATTGTTCCAATGGTTTATAGTAATGACGAACTGTTTGGCGTACCGGGCTTAGTTCGTGTGAACTATCAGCTTTAAAATGAGATTTCATCAAAAAAGGCAGCCAGTTGGCTGCCTTTTTTGCATCTGAGCGTTTGATCAGTAATTAGTGCGCTTCATCCCAGTTGTCGCCAATTCCCGCTTCGACAATCAGTGGCACGTCAAGATTTGCTGCGCCCATCATGAGCTCACTGAGTAAGCTTGCAATCTCATCGACTTGATCTTCTCGTACTTCGACAATGAGTTCATCGTGTACCTGCATGATCATATTCGCATCAAGCTCACTAGAGGCTAGTGCGGTTTCAACATCTAACATTGCGCGTTTGATGATATCTGCAGCGGTTCCTTGCATAGGTGCGTTGATCGCGGTTCGCTCGGCTGCTTGTTGCATCATTTTATTACGCGCGTTGATATCAGGAAGATACAAACGGCGACCAAACACGGTCTCAACATAGCCATCATCATGTGCTTGCTTGCGAATACGGTCCATGTAATCGAGCACGCCTGGATAACGCTCAAAATAACGATCAATATAATCTTGAGCTTCGTAACGCTCTACCTTGATCTGCTTAGCTAGACCAAAGGCAGACATTCCGTATATCAAGCCAAAATTGATGGCTTTTGCCTTGCGTCGTTGATCACTCGTGACCTCTTCGAGCGCTACTTCAAATACTTCTGCCGCAGTTGCCTTGTGAACATCAGCTCCATGAGCGAAAGCATCTAACAAACCTTTGTCTTGAGAGAGGTGCGCCATGATGCGTAGTTCAATCTGAGAGTAGTCGGCTGCAATGAGTTTATAGCCTTGCTCTGCAACAAATGCTTGCCTAATACGGCGTCCTTCAGCGGTACGAATCGGTATGTTCTGAAGATTTGGGTCGCTTGATGATAAGCGTCCGGTGGCCGTAACTGCTTGGTGGTAAGACGTATGAATGCGCCCAGTGCTGGCATTGATCAGTTGCGGAAGTTTGTCCGTGTATGTGGATTTGAGCTTCGCAAGGCTGCGGTGCTCTAAAATCAGTTTCGGAAGAGGGTAATCGAGAGCGAGCTCTTGTAAGACCGGCTCTGCCGTCGATGGTTGGCCCTTCGGCGTTTTTTTGATGATCGGCAATTCAAGCTTTTCAAAGAAGATGGCTTGTAATTGCTTGGGAGAAGCCAAGTTGAATTCTTCTCCAGCAAGCTCATAGGCTTCTTTCTCTAGCTCGCTAATGCGTTGTTCTAACTCTTGGCTTTGTTGTGCAAGCTTGTGCGCATCGACCTTTGCTCCGCGACGTTCGATGTTAGAAAGCACGCGAACAAGTGGCTTATCAATTTCTTGGTAGACAGACAGTAAACCTTTTTCTTCTGATAATTGCGGGAACAAAGCTTCGTGAAGTTGTAAAGTGATGTCAGCATCTTCGGCTGCGTAAGGCCCAGCTTTCTCTGTATCAATCTGATTAAAGGTAAGCTGCTTCGCGCCTTTTCCCGCGATATCTTCAAAGTGAATAGTGGTTCGATTTAGATATTTTTCTGCCAAGGTATCCATATCATGGCGCGAGCCGGTCGAGTTCAATACATAAGACTCAACCATGGTATCGTGCTCAATACCTTCGAGTGTGATGCCATGATTCAACAGCACATTGCGGTCATACTTTAGATTTTGACCAAGCTTTAAAACAGCTGGATCCTCAAGTAAGGGTTTCAAGCTTGCGAGTACTGCATCTTGATCTAATTGTTGCGGTGCGCCGAGATAATCATGTCCAAACGGAATGTAAGCGGCCTTTCCGGCTTCGCAGCTAAATGAAACGCCAACAACGCGTGCTTGCATGTAATCAAGGCTGGTTGTTTCGGTATCGAATGCAAAATATGGTGCAGCCTTTAAGCGTGCAAGCCAATCATCGAACTGTGCTTGCTCAAGCACAATGTCGTATTCTTTTTTTACCTCGACTGCTGGCGCCTTGTTTTCTGAATCAGATCCCTCAGAGGGGGTACCCGTTGCGTCGAGAGCGTTTAGAAGAGATTTGAATTCAAACTCGGTATATAACTCACGCAATGCATCTAGGTTTGGTGACTCTTGCGTGATATCACCTAGATTTTGCTCGAGTTCGATATCGCATTTAATGGTCGCAAGTTCATAAGAAAGTGGCAGCAGTTCTAAGGCATGACGGAGATTCTCTCCAATTTTTCCGCCCACGCTATCTGCGTTTTCCATCACGCCTTTTAAGCTTTCATATTGCCCCAACCATTTCACGGCAGTTTTTGGACCACATTTTGGAACACCAGGAATGTTATCAACCGTGTCGCCGACGAGCGCTAAGTAATCGATAATTTGATTTGGTTTAACACCAAATTTTTCGACGACGCCCTCCTCATTCATATAGGTGTTGGTCATTGTATTCATCAGCGTGACATGCGGCGTGACAAGTTGCGCCATGTCTTTATCGCCGGTCGATACAACCACATCATGCTGCGTGTCTGTAGCTTGTTTTGCTAATGTGCCAATGACGTCGTCAGCTTCAACGCCCGGAATAACGAGTAGCGGTAATCCCATAGCCTGAATAATGTCGTGAATCGGCTGAATTTGGGAACGTAAGTCGTCCGGCATTGGGGGTCGATTGGCTTTGTAGTCCTCATACATTTCATGACGAAAGTTTTTTCCTTTGGCATCAAAGACAACAATGATCTTAGAGTCAGGATAATCGCTTTGCAGACGCTTCATCATATTGATGACACCTTTGATTGCGCCTGTGGGTTGTCCTTTTGAGTTGTTGAGCGGAGGAAGCGCGTGATACGCGCGGAATAAATAAGATGAGCCGTCAACGAGAACGGTAGGTGCCGATGTTGTCATGAAATTGGTCTGAATAAGTCGTTGGGAAAGTTTGCTATAGTAAGGAAAAACGTGCCAAGCTTAAACCTCAATTCCATCTACACTTTGAGTTAATTTCCTCTCGAGAACTTATTATGCAAACCCTATTAAAATTCTGTGCAGTCGCTGCAATTATGTTGGCTTCTTTTTCGGTTCCACATCTTAGTGCGGAAGACTTAGCGACTGGTGAGCAGCCTGATATCGTGATTCGAGAAGAAGAGGATAAAACGTTCTACGAGTATCGTGTAAATGGCATATTAAAAGAGATCAAAGTCGTGCCAAAAGTTGGCCCTGAGTATTACTTAGTTCCTGCCGATGGCGAGGGCTGGATTCGTGAAGAACGCTCACAAATGTTAGTGCCTAAATGGGTTCTTTTTGAATGGTAAGAGAATAATCTAAAACTTAGTATGATTATTCTAAACCTACTTGTTACTCTGGCTTCAAGTTAGGGAGTTGCTCGAAAAAACGAGACTGCCTTGTTATTACGAAATCTAGGGATGCTTAATAAGCGAGGAAAATATCATGGCGAATATCAAAAACTACCAAGAACAAGCTCAAGAAGTTGTAGCAAAAGCAATCGACGCAGTTGAAGGTCAATACAAGGCTCTTGCTGGTGCGTCTTTCGGTTATGCTGAGAAGTACTACAACGTAGAAACTGTTAAGACTAAGCACGATGAGTACTTGGCAATCGCTTCTGACAAAGCGCGTGAAGTAAACAAAACTGTTGGTTCATTCGCAGCAGATTTGATTGCTAAGTTTGAAAAAGAAGCTCCAGTTGCTAAGAAACCAGCGGCTAAAAAGCCTGCTGCTAAGAAAGCACCTGCTAAGAAAGCGGCAGCGAAAAAAGCGCCTGCTAAGAAAGCAGAAACTGCAGCTTAATCTGTAGTCAAAACGAAAAAGGAGGCCTAAGCCTCCTTTTTTTTGTGTCTGAATATTTCCTATCTGTCTATTTATCATTCTAGCGAGCGCCGGCTTGCTGCGCGGATATACCTTCAAACGAAACGCGTGCGTTTACGTTTAGCTCAGAAAGGTACGCGTTTATAGCGTTTGCGCGCTCCTTCTCTAGGGAGCGATGCATTTGATTATGCACGTATTCGTTTTGAACATTCTTCCTCATTAGAACAAACAACTCGACGTTCTGATCCGAATTCCAATCGGCAAACAAATCTTGGAATGCTGTGCTTGCAGAGCGATTCAATGCACTCGCCCCTTCAGAGAATAGCAAAGCACTATCAATCACTACTTTGAGTGTTGGCGCATTTTTTTGTATTTCTACATAGTGGCTTAAGTTGTATAAGCTCGTCCGCTCAATTAATAGCTTTGATATATCGGGCGCCGGTGTTGCAAGCTGTTTACTTATAGACTGGTCGCTTACGGTTGGAGCAGCATGCGTGGCATCTTCATTTACCAAGCTTGATTTGATTGAGCTCAGGTAGATGATCAAGCAGACAACTAACGATAGCGCTGCAAGGTTTATGATGCTGTTGTCGCTGGTTTTAGTTCTAGCATGAAAGCTGAAACGTGCTGAATCGATCGCGATGCTCATGTTATTTTTTAGGAAGCTTTACGTGTTGGGAAAATAAAGCTTGAAGGCTTTTTAGCTACTTTGTTTGCCGGCTTGACAGGCCCTTTGATGTGATCGAGCCCGTTTGTCATGGCTTCAAGCACGGATCGAATTTGTGCCGGCGTTTGGCCTTGGCTAATCATCATGATGCCTTCAGCGTGAATATTTAAGGCGTCATGATGTATTTCCATTTGACGATACAAGCGTTCAATCAAAGGTTTGCAAACAAAGCCCTGTACACACAAAGCGAACGCTAATGTTGTTAGCGGCGCAAGAGCTAATTCAGCTCCTTGTAGAGACATGAATTGAAGCTGTCCGATGAGCGTCATGACTGCTACAAATATAGCAATAGTTAGTAAGTTTGTATTAAGAAGTTCCAACTTATTGATATGCTGCTTTCGAGCTTGAATGGCTGATTTTAGCTGCCATTGAAGGGTTTTTTGCAATTCGTCTTCTCCGTATTCCTCACGCACAGCGATGAGTCCTGTGCGCAATAAACTTGGCGACATATTGATGAGTTCGCGATCGATAAAATTGAATTGTTTGCGAAACCAAAGCTTAGAAAATGCCACGATTTGTATGAGTGCTTGTTGCTCGTCGGCTTCAAGTTCTGCGTGATCCTGACGCAGCTCGGTGTAAGCGGACTTCGCTTCTTTCCATGAAAGTGTTGCGATAATAAAGATCGAGCACAAAACAATAAAAATAAAGATGCTCAGTAGACTTAGCCACATGGTCGTTGCTCCAGTGATATGACAGCATTTTGACAAAAAGAAATATTTGTCAAAATAAAGCAAAAACTAAGCCTGTTTTATGCGAGTCGATTTCTTAAGGTTTCGAGACGACTTGGTGTACCAACATCTAGCCAGTACCCATCTAATGTTGATGCCTGCAGTTGATGAGATTGCGCTAGCTCTTTAAGCATTGGTCCCAAGGGCGCTTTTCCTTCAGGCAGATTTTTAAACATGCTTGGCCGGTATAGGCCAATACCGGAATAAGTATGTGATAGAGGCGCGATGAGCGTGGCGAGTATCTGTTTGCTGTTAGTGCTATCGATTCCGAAATCACCCTTAGTATTGTGCTCCGGGTTTTCGCACAGAAGGATGTGCGCTTTTATCTCTTTACCGATCTTGTTTTCTAATAAAGACGTGAGAGGCGCTTCTGTGTAGACATCACCATTGATCAGCAGAAATGGCGTATCGGCCTCTGAATTTAAAAAAGAGAGGGCGTTACGGATGCCTCCAGCCGTTTCTAGCAGTGAGGCTTCATTGAATAATTGAATATTGAGTTGGTTACGCCAAACCGCATCGATATGACTTTCTATTTTCTCTCCAAGCCAATGGGTGTTAATAGCGATGTCTTTAATCCCAAGAGCTTCTAGTCGTTCTAAGTGAAGATCAATCAGGGTCTTGTCGCCGACTTTCAATAAAGGTTTTGGGCAAGTGTCTGTAAGTGGGCGCATTCTGGAGCCAAGCCCTGCCGCAAGAATCATTGCTTTCATGACGCTGTATTTTCTTGTGATTGTGCTTCGACGAAGACCAGCATAGGTTCCTTGATGTGTTCCTCGAGAAGTTCTCCAAAGGCATGTAAGTCTTCATATGAATTGCACGCTTCGACAATGTAGGAGAATGTTCTTGGGATGTCTTTGAGATAGCCATACTTGCCATCACGAAGAGCAAGTCGCGCAAAAATACCTGCCGCTTTCATATGGCGCTGAATACCCATCAAATCAAACTGCTTTTTGAAAAGCTCTGGGGCAATGTTTGTGAGTGTTGAATGAGTGCCTGCAAATTCTGTCATGAGCTGCTCGACTAAGTCTTGATCAAGCTTGATATAGCAGTCTTTCAAAAGTGAAACCAAATCGTATGTGGCTGGACCGAATACGGCGTCTTGGAAATCAATGATGCCCACTTGATCTCCTTGCATTATGATGTTTCGTGAGTGGTAGTCGCGATGCACCAAACATTGTGTCTGCTCTAACGCACTTTTTATCAAAAGGGCTTGGGCGTTTTTCAGAGTAGTAAGTTGTTCTGGAGTTAAGGCGATTGAAAGAGCTGAGTCGATGAGCCAGTCACTGAATAAATCTAATTCGCGCTGCAAAAGCGCTTCATCGTAACTTGGCAGTGTCTTGTTGTTTGGCAATGTTTGAATGCGTTGTAATTCATCGAGCGCCAATGAATAGATGCGGTGTTGCGTTGTTTTGTCTTGTTGTGCAACACATCCATAGAACTGTACGTCACCAAAATCTTCAAGTAACAGAAAGCCATTTTCTAAGTCTTGTGCAAATAATTCGGGAACTCGAATTCCTTGAGCGCGCCATTGCTGTGTAATTTGAATGAAAGCCGTGCAGTCTTCTTTTTCTGGAGGTGCGTCCATCACGATATAGCTTCTTTGCTCTGCAGCATGACTTGCGCGGAAATAACGCCGAAAACTGGCGTCCCCAGCAACGGGTGTCAGTTCGATGTCTTGAGCGTTTTGTGGAGATAGTTGTGTCTTTAGCCAGCTTTCAAGAAGCTGAATTCTTTGAGGCATGATTTGAATGTCCGAATCGAGCGTGTGATATTTATATTTTGCGCTATGTTTTGCTCATTCTGTAACGCTCAGGCCAAGCATCCTAATCAAAAAGTTAAATGACATCAAAGGTGCCAAGGTTTATCATTTGCGCATTCAAACCCTCCCGCGTATTTTGCCTAGTTTTATTTGAGGTTCTACATGCCTTTTAGTTTGAAGCGTCCGAGCTTCTTTGTGTCGATGTGCGTAACATCGATGATGTTAGCGCATGTAGAAACGACATTGGCAGATTCCGCTAATTCAGCCTGTGCAACACCTGAAATTCCTGTGCTTTATCCTCAAGCTATGGGTGAGAGTTTGGGTGATCTATCGTTCGACCCAACTGTTACTGTGCATGCTGATTATGTCGAGTACAAAGAGAATAATCGTTTGGAGTTAGAAGGCCAGGTAGAGATTATTCGAGAGGGCTATTACGCAAGAAGTGACGCGGCGGTTATCGATCAAAAGCAGAACCAAGCCACCATGCAAGGCCATATTGTTATTCAAGGCCCGCAAATGCATATGACGAGCGATTCCGCGGATGTTGATTTGAACGAGGGAAGTGCGAAACTTCATAACGCCAAGTTTATTGATCCTGATACGGGTTTCCGTGGTGGAGCCGAACTGATTGATCAAAAACATGAGACGCTTCTAAGTATTGAAGACGGCAGTTTTACGACGTGTAATGGTGAAGAGCCTGATTGGTCGTTTTATGCGTCTGAGATTGAATTAGATCAAGAGCAAGGTTTCGGTACGGCAAGTCATGCTCGATTTACCATCAAAGATGTTCCAGTCTTTTATGTTCCTTGGTTTACGTTCCCGATTGATGAGCGTAGAAAATCAGGTTTTTTATATCCCACGATCGGCACCTCAAACGTAGGGTCGGGGCTTTATATCTCGGCTCCGTATTACCTGAACTTAGCGCCAAACTACGATGCGACTATTACGCCTAATTGGATTGGTGGGCGCGGCGCTTATGAAGAAGCTGAGTTTCGATACAAAAGTGCACTGCAAGAAACAACGCTGACTACCGGATACATCGACGAAGATAAGGCCTATATCAAAGATCAGGCAGCACTTGGTAATTTTGATGAAAGTGGCGAGCGCTGGGGTTGGAGTATTGAGCAAGATTGGTCGCTCGATACTGTGTATACCGACACCTCAGCTTATCTCAGCTATACCCAAATCAGTGACGATGATTATTTGGATGATCTTGATCAAGGCTTACAGGTCACGAGTGACGACCTACTAGACAGACGTTTGTCGCTGAGCCACACCGGCGAAAATTACCGCTTTGACGCCTTACTACAACAATATAAATCTCTGAATATTAATACCTTGGCATCGGAGCAGCCATACCAGCGATTACCTGAGCTGAACCTTGATATCTATCAGGCATATCAGCATCTCGATGTCGACTGGACTAGCCAGTATGTTTATTTCTATCGTGAAAAAGATGACTTAGTTGGTACAGAGCGAGTGCGCGGTTCGCGCGCGCGTCATCAACCTCGATTGAGCGTACCTTTGCGTAATAGCTGGGCATATGCGACGCCAGCACTGAGTATTGACCATACCGACTACTATTTAGAAGAGTCTGGTTTAGAGGATAAATACCAGTCTCGCACTGTTCCAACCTTAGAGCTCGACGCAGGCATGGCGTTTGATCGCACGCCAACGATATTGCCTGAAACCTACACAAACAGTCTCGAACCGCGTATCTACTACGTATATTCAGATTATGTTGATCAGAGCGATCTACCAAACTTTGATTCGACGATTCCTAGTTTTAATTACGATAACTTGTTTCGCGCGAATCGCTTTACCGGTGGTGATCGCGTGAGTGATGAAAACCGTTTGACCTTAAGTTTGACTAGTCGTTATACCGATTGGGAACGAGGCTTAGATGTATTGAGTGTGAGTTTAGGGCAGGTCACACAGTTTGAAGAGCAAAAAGTGGGTGCAGCTCAGAATCTTCGCGTATTAGATGGTGATTCCTTATTGGCATCAGAAGTCACTTTACGTCCTGATCACCTTTGGACGTTCCGTTATTCAAACCTATGGGATAGCAGTAAAAACGAGACGCAAGAAAGCGTGACGAGTGCGTCGTATTATAGCGAACACAGCAATACGATATTGAATTTAGCGCACCGCTTTCGACGTGGCGAAATCGAGCAAAGTGATACGTCGGTTATTTACCCCTTAAATGCTGAGGTGAGTGCGCTAGGTCAGTGGCGTTATGATTTAGGTTCTCATCGAACGATAGGCAGCTTGGCGGGTCTTGAGTACACGAGCTGCTGCTGGCGAATACAAGTTTTAGGACAGCGTTACCTGACTGACACGAGTGAAATGGATAATGCGATTTTATTCCGCTTCCAGCTCGGTGGCTTGGGTGGCTTGGGTGTTAATGATGCGAAAATGGACGGATTGATTCCTGGGTATCAACGCCGAGAAGACGAGATTAATTAAGGTAAAACTATGTTTGGATTGATCAAAATGAAGTGGCAACAAAGTATCGCTCTCATGTTGACGCTTGCTGTAATGATGCCGGATATCGTGCATGCAAACGATGAACCAGAGCTACTAGATCGTGTACTTGTGATTGTTGACGATGACATCGTCATGGAATCAGAACTAAAACAACGACTGCGCCAAATTACGCAACGTTTGCTGGCGCAGGGTACCCGTTTACCTCCACAAGAAATCATGAATCAAAGAGTACTAGAGCAGCTTATTCTAGAAAGCATTCAGCTTCAAAAAGCTGACTTAGCAGGTATTCGTGTGAGCGATGCACAGCTCAACGAGACCTTAGTCAACATCGCAAGCTCAAGCGGTATGACCCTACAGCAATTCCAACAACAGCTGGCGAAAGAGGGTGAAACCTATGCCGCAGCGCGAGAGCAAATTCGTCGTGAAATGCTCGTGTCGCGTGTGCAGCAGCGTGAGGTTGATCGTCGCGTCCGCGTGACTGAGCAGGAAATTAATAACTTCTTGAGTTCCAGTGAGGCACGTGAACGTTCAGGAACAGAATACTATATCGGTCATATTCTGATTTCAGTTCCTGAGGATGCTACGGCTGAACAAGAAGAAGCTGCGCAAGAACGTGCCGATGCCGTGTTAGCAGAGCTAAAGAATGGGGCAGACTTCCAACAAGTTGCGATTGCTCGTTCTGATGGCCGCCAAGCATTAAATGGTGGTGTTATTGGATGGCGTAAAGAGAATGAATTGCCATCGATTGCGGCCGATGTACTGCCAAACTTGGAGAAGGGACAACCTTCTGAGTTGATTCGTTCGGCAAGTGGCTTTCACATTATCACCGCTTTAGATAAACGCGGTGGAACAGAGCAGTGGGTTGAGCAGCGCAAGGTGCGCCATATCTTAGTGGCACCGAGTGCAATTCGTAGCGATCGTCAAGCTAAAGAGATTATCGACAAGCTCTACGAGCGTGTGATCAATGGTGATGATTTTGCAGAGCTAGCGAGATCTAATTCGGATGATCCTGTGTCGGCGATAGATGGTGGCGCTTTAGATTGGGTCAGCCCTGGACAAATGGTTCCTGAGTTCGAAGATGTGATGAACGCTACGAAGGTTGGTGAAATCAGTGAGCCATTTCGATCTAATTTCGGTTGGCATATCTTACAAGTTCAAGATAGTCGACAGCAGGATATCAGTGCCTTGGTGCAAGAAAACCAGGCAAGGCAGTTGATCTATCGCAGAAAATTTGAGGAAGAACTCGTAATTTGGTTGCAAGAAATTAAGTCTGAAGCATTTATCGAGTTTAAAGATGAAACGCTTCGCGTAGAGGGCTTATAAGTGGGCGATACTCGAGCTCATTATCTTGCTGTCACGCCAGGAGAGCCTTCCGGTATTGGCCCTGATCTATGCGTACTTTTAGCACAAGAATCGTGGTCTACACCTTTAGTCTTCATTGCTGATCCTAAAGTACTAGTTGAACGTGCTGAGCAGTTAGGTGTGCCGTTTGAAGCGGTCGAGTATGTTCCGAATACCTCATACCAGTTAAGCTCAGGTCAAGCGTTTGTATGTAGTGTATTGGTTGATCAACCTGTTATGGCTGGGCACTTAGACGCTAACAACGCCGCTTATGTGCTTAGAACTCTCGATCGTGCTATCGAGGGTTGTCTTTCCGGAGAATTCTCTGCGATCGTAACAGCGCCAGTTCATAAGGGTGTGATCAACGATGCCGGAGTGAGTTTTAGCGGCCATACCGAATATCTCCAAGAAAAGTGTGGCGTCGATAAAGTCGTTATGATGCTTGCTAATCGTCATATGAAAGTATCGCTTGCAAGTACTCACTTACCCCTTAAGGACGTTTCCCAGTCAATTACTCCTGAATCTTTACAGCGCGTTATTGAAATTTTACTTGCTGATATGCGCGGTAAGTTTGGTGTTGAGAAGCCTCGTATTTTGGTGGCTGGGCTGAATCCGCATGCAGGGGAAGATGGTCATATGGGGCGAGAAGAGATCAACGTCATTCAGCCCGTCATGGCTAGTTTTGAAGATGCGCTTTGCGAGTTAGTTGGTCCTTTACCTGCAGACACTTTGTTTACTCAAAAATACCTTGAAAACGCCGATGCAGTGCTTGCTATGTATCACGACCAGGGGCTCCCTGTTTTGAAGTATGCAGGCTTTGGCGAGTCAGTGAACATAACCTTGGGTCTACCGATTATTCGCACCTCTGTGGACCATGGAACCGCATTAGATTTAGCTGGAACTGGAAATATCGATACGGGAAGTTTGCGTACCGCGATCTCGATGGCTATAGATATGGTCAAAGCCAGTAACAACATTCTTAAATAGGTAAAACGAATATGGCTCAACGAAAAAAAACCGTTGGTCATCAAGCGCGAAAACGCTTTGGACAGAACTTCTTAAGCGATGACGCGATTATTGCGCGTATTGTCAGTGGCATTAATCCGCGTCCGGGTGACCGCATGGTGGAAATTGGACCTGGGCTTGGAGCACTAACAGAGCATCTGTTAGATGGGCTTGATGGCAACTTACAGGTTGTTGAACTTGATAGAGATTTGATACCAGTTCTGCGTACCAAATTCTTTAATTACCCTGATTTCAACATTAATGAGGCTGACGCACTGAAGTTCGACTTTAATGCTTTAGCTGATGAAAAGCACCCTCTGCGTGTTGTTGGTAACTTGCCTTACAATATTTCGACACCTTTGATCTTCCACCTGCTCTACAATATCAAGCATCTGAAAGATATGCATTTTATGCTCCAGAAAGAAGTCGTAGAGAGAATGGCTGCTGTGCCAGGGCATTCTTTGTATGGTCGATTAGGCATCATGACGCAGTATTATTGCCGGGTTCAGCCTTTATTTATCGTTGGGCCTGATGCCTTTGAACCTGCTCCAAAAGTTGATTCTGCGATAGTGAGATTAACACCGCATAAAGAGCTACCGCATCCAGTCGAATCGCTTGAGCGTTTGCAGACGATTGTTAAAACGGCATTTACTAAGCGAAGAAAGACCTTACGTAATGCTTTGTCGGGTGTGATTGAGCTGGAAGCGCTTGAAGAGCTAGATATTGATGCTGGATTGCGCCCTGAAAATTTAAGTCTTGCCCAGTATGCGGCCTTGACCAACTGGAAGCCTTAGCTTCCAGTTTTCATCATTGCAGCCATTCCAATCACCTCTTCTGGGGCTTCGAATAATGGCAGCAGAGCCTCGTCGGCGTCTTCTTCACTCATACTAAAAAATTCGAATAAATCTTCGGGTGTCTTCTTGATTGTTTGTGGAATCACACCGTGTTTACCCAACATATATTGAGTGATGTGCAGTAACTTTGCGTACTGTGCGTGTTCATCATCGTAATCTGGGTTTTTCTGATGACGCAGAGCTACGATCACTTCATCAGGTAAGGTCCAAACGTTCATTAACATACTGCCGACTTGTTCACTTGTCAGATCGAGACAGTAAGCCTCTAGAATCGATGGATCAACGTGTGCATTTGCTTCTTTATAACGACATAGAAGCGCGTGATGAGGTGGGAAAATATGTGCGAGCACTAAATAGCCAAAATTATGAAGCAGACCAGAAAGATAGGCCATGCCATAGCTAGGGCGATAAGCAGGGCTGATTTTACGAATCAGTGCTGTTGTTCCTAGCGCCATCCACAATGCTTTTTGCCAATAAGGTAAGTAGCCTTCAGGCTCATCCGTTGGCAGATTAAGCGTGCGTCCCAGCGATAAGCCCATTGATAGGTTCATCACTAGATCAAAACCTAGTACGCGTACGATTGCATCGTGCACCGATTTAACTGAGCCGCTTGTACTATAAAACGAACTCGATGCCCAACTAACTACCTGTGCCGAAAGGCTTGGATCTTTTTCTACGATAGTCGACAGTTCTTCGCTGCTCGCGTCGGGATTGGCGCGTAAACGAATAATATCGCGTGCACTTTCCGGAAGAGGAGGAAGCTCTAGAGTATCTTCGATTCGTTGCTTGACACGAATCGTTGTGAACTTCTCAAGAGCCGTGACAATATCGACTTCATCTTTACGTGCGTCCTTGTGTTGATTGACGCTAACAATTGCTACCGAGAAGTCTCCGGTTTGTGCTTTCTGAAGCATCTTGTTGAAAATGCTTCGCTTAATTCGAATGAGATCTTTTGCTAAACCAATGTCAACGAAGGCGTACTCACTGGTATTTTCCTGGAGCGCATTATCAACGATTGTCGGTATGCCCGTGATGTCGGGGATGGCTGGGATCGCGTTAAGTTCATATTGGCTTAACAAGCTATTTTGATCGCTTTGCTCAACCACTTTAAGTTCACGACCCATACAATTATTGAGTAACTCCGGACAAATAAAGCGATCGGCTGGGAAAAGTACTTGGGCACGGCCTAGCATATCTGACATAAGCGTTAAGCAAACGCGATCAGCGTCATCTACATCGTGGCGTGGGATGATTTCTGGTGCCTCATAATCATTATGTTCTGCATATTGATTAAGTGAGTCGATGATAATAGCGGGAATGCTCATAGGCCTTGATACTGCTCCGTGAAATAAATATTGCCGGCATCGATACTGCGTAGCCGAACTCCATGTAGTTTTTAGTGTAGAACAAGATAATCAGACAGGCATAAAAAAGCGCGTCTTTGACGCGCTTTGTGAGCTAGTAAGGTGTTTTAGCAAAAAAACATCTGTGAAAGGTATTCAGAAAGAGCCGCTACATTGTCTGCTTCGGCTTCATTATGAGGTACGAAAATAGGCATAAAGCTCTCCAGTAATTATTGTTTGAAAGGGTTTGTGCACTTGGAATACTACGCAAAGTAAGAGGGCAAGGCTTGACTTGCTGAACCAAGTTGTTGACGATTTGTATCAATCTTTTTGATGAGAGAAGCGTATTGAGTCAAGGTGTCGCGACTGAAGAATTAAAATCTGAGCTAAGCGTTCAGGCAGTCACTTGTCGCGCGTTATTCCTTCGCTTGATCGATAATGGTTACTCCGAATCCCTCTTACAATCTCGTTATGGGCTTTCCCTCTCTTACTTAGACGCTGAAGAAAATAGAGTTCCATTAGATCGCTATTATGCGCTTTGGCGTGACGCGGTATCGTATACAAAAGAACCGGATCTAGCCTTACAACTTGCCGCTGAAGAACTGTCTCAGAGCATGGGTTTGGTGGGGCATGTATTCTTTAACTGCAAGACCTTGAGAAGCGCAATTGAACACTACCAGCGCTATTATCGCATCGTAAACGAAAGTATTCAGATCGAATTGCAGAGTAACGATCAAGACTTTGCGATTTGTTATCACGTTAAAGAACCCGCGATCTATTCTTCCTATGAAATGGAGTACAGTCTTGCTCTAGCGGCATATCGTGCCAGAAGATTATTGCAGAGCGGTTTAGATATTCGTTACGTGAGTTTTCCTCACTCTAAGCCTGCTTATGCGGCTAGCTACGAAACCTTGTTCCAGTGCCCAGTAAAGTTTGATCAGCCAGTGGCCTCGATTGTATTTAACGCGGCATATTTAGATTATCCAATGCCTCGAAATAGCCCAACCTTGTACCGCGTGTTGACGGTGCATCTCGACCGGATTCTCGCATCTTTGAAAGCGAATCTTTCAATCAAAGAGCAGGTTCGACAAATTGTTGCTAAGAAGCTTTCTGATCCTAATTTAGATGCTGGCACTGTTGCTAGGCGTTTAAATATGAGCCGTAATACTCTATACAGAAGGCTAAAAAAAGAAGGTGTTTCTTATCATGAGATTGTGGATGAGGTTCGTTCTGAATTTGCGATTCGCAGTATAAAAGAAGACAAGTACAGTTTTACCGAGCTAGCTTTTTTATTGGGGTTCTCTGAGGTGAGTGCCTTTAGTCGAGCCTTTAAACGTTGGACAGGTAGTACGCCTAATAAGTACGGAAAGTAATATTTCAGTACTAAACCTCAGCAAATTGTTGTCTATTTCCAACCCAGCGCTCAATTAGCGCGTTTGATTGTCTTGGGTAGCGTTGCATTATTTGAGCAACCTGTTTGACGGTATCTAGCCAAGCCCCATCACGTTGAATGTCCGCAATTCTGAAAGAGACCAATCCGGTTTGTCGTGTCCCTAATACTTCACCGGGCCCGCGAATTTCGAGATCTTTTTCAGCGATCTTGAATCCGTCGTTGCTTTCTCTCATCGCAGAGAGTCTTTCTTTGCCGTTTTGAGAGAGCGGTGGGTGATACATGAGTGCGCAATAGCTCTTATGTTCTCCTCGACCCACGCGACCACGAAGCTGATGCAATTGTGCTAAGCCGAGTCTTTCAGGGTTTTCGATAATGATTAATGAAGCGTTTGGCACATCGACTCCTACTTCTATAACCGTTGTCGCTACGAGTAGGTCTATTTTTCCTGACTTGAATTGCTCCATCATGAATGACTTTTCGTCAGCTTTCATTCGGCCATGAACGAGCCCTACTGTAAGCTCTGGAAGTTGCTCGTTCAGCCATGCAGCGCTAGCTTCTGCAGCTTGGCACTGTAAGGCTTCAGATTCTTCAATTAATGTGCAGACCCAATAGGCTTGACGACCTTCTTCGCAGATAGACTGTACGCGACTGAGAATGTCCTGACGTCGTGTGTCTGGCAGAACAAAGGTCTCGATGGCTTGTCTGCCGGCGGGTAGCTCGTCAATGACTGAGGTGTCTAGATCGGCATAGGCACTCATTGCGAGAGTTCGCGGAATAGGGGTGGCCGTCATAATGAGCTGATGAGGTGTTGTGTTTTGCTTGCCTTTGTTTTTTAACGCTAAGCGCTGATGTACACCAAAGCGATGTTGTTCATCGATGATCGCTAATCCCAGTTCAGCAAATTGCACATCATCTTGAAATAAGGCGTGCGTTCCGACCACTACTTGCGCTGATCCGTCTGCAATGGTGATAAGTTCTTGCTCGCGTTTCTTCCCTTTCACTTTACCGCTTAGCCAGCCGACTTTTATACCCAAAGGTGCAAGCCACGATTGAAAATTAGCATAGTGTTGTTCAGCAAGAATTTCGGTTGGCGCCATGAACGCGACTTGATGGCCATGGGACACTGCGCGCAATGCGGCTAGTGCTGCAACGACTGTTTTCCCAGAACCGACATCCCCTTGGACGAGCCTTAACATTGGGAATGGATGAGATAAGTCGCCAGCAATTTCATCGCTAACGCGTTGTTGTGCTCCCGTTAGCGAGAAAGGTAATGAATTTAAGAATTCATTTTTTATAGTCTCACTCTCGCCTGTAGCGACGAATGCAGGTGATGCTTTGCTTTGAATGCTACTTCGAAGTTGCAGAAGGCTGAGGTGATGCGCCAATAGCTCTTCAAAAATAAGTCGTTGTTGATATGGGTGCTCGCCTTCTAGCAAGGCATGTTGATCAGCATCCGTTGGTGGCGCATGAAGGTAACGAACGGCTTCTTGAAGGCTTGGGAGTTGCAGATCTTTTAAGATCGAGCCAGGAATAAGTTCGGTTACTTGGTGTCTGTCTAGATAGCCTAAAGCGCTAGCGCATAGCTTACGTAAACGAGGTTGTTGCACACCTTCAGTGAGCGTATATATAGGCGTGAGCTTTTCTGGAGGAGAGTGTTTATCACCAGGTTTTAAAACTTGATATTCCGGATGATAAAACTCTAAGCCTGTTTGTCCTAAGCGAGCTTCGCCATAGCAACGCAGTCGTGAGCCATTGCTTAATTGTTTCGCTTGAGCAGCACTGAAGTGGTAGAAACGCAGCGCAACTTGCCCAGAACTATCTCTGACGTGTACTTCCAAACTTTTGCGTCGTCCGATAACCACGCGACTGCCTTTTACTTCTGCTTCAAACAGTACGTGTTTGCCTGCACGTATTTGTGACAAAGGTACAATGCACGTTCTATCCTCGTAACGAAAAGGGAGGTGGAATATAAGATCCTGCACGCTATGTAAATCAAGCTTACTAAGCGTTAGAGCGAATTTTTCTCCAACACCTTTGAGTTGGGTAAGTGGAACTTCGTTGAGGCTAGCCATTATTGAATTTATTTGCTTGAAGCGTATGAGTATTGTTGGTCGCACATTTCTAGTAATGTTAGAGGGTTTTTATATGGAATGCAGTAGATAAAAGGGCGGGTATGCAGCACAAAAATTTATTTGTTGGATTTGGACAGATCGCTAGTAAAGTCGCTTTGGGGTTTGAGTCGGAGCGATGTATCGATGTACTAAAGCGCTCGTCTATTGATGCTCCAGACCAATTTGCGTGTGTAGAGCATATGTTTTTGGGAGATATTAGTGAGGCAAGTACGTGGACGAATGTACCTGATAACTATAATGCGATTTTGTTTTGTGTCACGCCCGGCGGTCGGGGAGCGGAAGCGTACCGACGCGTTTTCTACGATGCCCTTACTCACTGCATAACGAAATTTAAAAGTTTAAAGACTCCGCCACACCTCTTTTTTGTCTCAAGTACGAGTGTCTATGCTCAGGATGATGACTCTGTGGTCGATGAGTTGAGTCCTGCCAACGGTATGAGTGAGACGAGTAAAGTGCTGGTTCAGGCAGAAAATTTATTGAGGGATAGCTCCCTGCCGAGCACTATTATCCGCTTTAGCGGAATTTATGGAGGTTCGCGTCGACGCATTATTGATCAAGTTTTGTCTCAAGAGCCTGTATTGAGTGACGCTCTTAGACGCAGCAACCGAATTCATGAAGAAGATGCAGTGGGTTTTCTAACATTTTTGATGAAGTCGCATGCGCAAGGTCAGGCACTGGATGAGCTCTATGTTTGTACTGATGATAATCCTGTCGATATGAACGAGGTGTATGCGTTTATCGCGGACAAACTCGATGTTAATCTGAACGACAGTCGCATTGAGGCAGTGAGGCGCAGGGCGGGAAATAAGCGTTTAAGTAATAAGAGAATGCAGGAGACTGGATATCAACTTAAATTCTCTTCGTTCAAGGAAGGGTATGCAAATATGTTGGAAGTGATTGATCAATGAGCGCGCTTTTGTGAGGCGCGCTCACTCTTAATGTTTTATGAAAGGGTAACGATTCCATCCATTTCTACTTCTGCGCCTTTTGGCAATGCAGCCACGCCGATCGCAGCGCGCGCTGGGTAAGGTTTTTGGAAGTAGGTAGCCATTACTTCATTGACCGCGGCAAAATTACCTAAGTCTGTGAGGAAGATATTTAGCTTCACGATATCTTGAAGTGAACCACCAGAAGCTTCACATACTGCTTTTAGGTTTTCGAACACGCGCTTAATTTGATTCTCGATGCCGCCACCAACAAGCTCCATGCTCTGTGGATCAAGAGGAATTTGACCTGAAAGGTACAAAGTATTACCTGCCTTCACTGCTTGCGAGTAGGTACCAATCGCTGCTGGTGCAGCATCTGACTGAATAATTGATTTGTTGCTCATATCTAAACCTTACCTATTGTTGCGCCAAATGTAAATGAGCGCCTTTAGTGATTGATAATTCTTTGAATGCGAATCACCGCTTTAATGTTACGTAGTCGGCGAATCACACGAGCAAGATGGCGTCGACCTTGAATGTAGATGACGGCCTCTATCGTGCTCATATGAGGGTTCTGCTCGCTGACACCAATGTGTTCGATATTTGCCTCGGCGCGAGTGATTGCAGATGCTAACTCGGCAATAATGCCGCGCTGTCTTTCGAGCTCAATACGCAATTCAACCGCAAATTCATCCGTAATATCCTTGACCCAAGATAGATAAAGTCGGTCTGGCGCTTTGCTAAGGCGCAGTGCTTTTTTGCACTGTTCTGCGTGAATGATAAGGCCCGCACCAGAATTTGAATCCGGTAGCCCGATGATAGGGTCGCCCGGAATTGGGTAGCAGCAGGAACTGAAGCTGACTTGCATGCCTTCTGTTCCTTTGATGATCAGTTTTTGTTTTGCAGGCTCTTCGGTTTCGCTACTTATTTGACTTGCATCTTCTGCAGCGAGCTGACGCGCAATGATATAAGGCATGCGCAATCCTTGGCCGACTAGAATCAGTAGCTCATCAAGTGAGTTTGCTTTGTTATGATCGAGCACGTTGACTAAGTGGGTTTCACTGATGTTTTCCCAGCTTAGGTTGATGCTGCTCATTGAGCGTTCAAGCAGGCTCTTACCAAGAGATAGATTTTCTTCGTGTTGCTTCAGCTTGATAAAGTGACGAATACTACTTTTTGCCTTGCCTGTGGTGACGATATTTAGCCATGCAGGGCTTGGTTTTGCGCCTGGAGCCGTAATAATTTCTATCGTTTGACCGCTCTGCAAAGGCTCGCTTAATGAGGCAAGTTGTTTGTTGATGCGACAGGCGACGCATGCATTTCCAATGTCAGTATGAATGGCATAAGCAAAGTCTATCGGTGTTGCGCCAGCTGGTAGTTCGAGAATTGCTCCTTTCGGTGTGAAGACATAGATCTCGTCTGGGAAGAGATCAATTTTAACGTGCTCGAAGAACTCCATTGAGTCGCCAGCATTTTCTCGAATCTCTTTCAGGCCACTCAACCAGCGATCTATACGGGCTTGGTTTGCAAGCGCCATACTGGAGTCGTCTTTGTATTGCCAGTGAGCCGCGATCCCGTAGTTGGCAAGGTCTTCCATCTCTTGGGTGCGAATTTGCACTTCGATGTTCACATGCATACCGAATAGCGTGGTATGCAGTGATTGATATCCGTTTACCTTAGGGACGGCAATATAGTCTTTGAAGCGGAAAGGTAGAGGTTTGTAGAGCGCATGTAAGGCACCGAGAATGCGATAACAATCGTCTTCAGATTCAGCAATAATTCGAAAAGCATATACATCCATAATTTCATGGAAAGAACGATGCTTATACTTCATCTTCTTATAGATGCTGAAAAGATGCTTCTCTCGACCGATAACCTCGCCAGTAAGATGTCGCGTTTTTAGCTGACTCTCGATTTTACCTTGGATATCTTCGATGATTTCGTTATGGCTTCCGCGAAGCTTTTTGACCGCTTTGCGAATGTATTTGGAGCGCATTGGGTAGAGCGCTTGGAATCCAAGATCTTCAAGCTCGGTTCTAATGCTGTTAATGCCTAAGCGATTTGCGATCGGTGCGTATATATCTAGCGTTTCTGTGGCGATCCGCCGTCGCTTTTCATGATGCAATGGACCGAGCGTCCGCATGTTATGAAGGCGATCTGCAAGTTTAACCAATATAACGCGAATATCTTTCGCCATCGCCAACGTCATTTTCTGGAAATTATTGGCTTGAGCTTCAGCTTTAGATTTGAATTCTATTTGTGTGAGTTTACTCACCCCGTCGACCAGTTCCGCAACGGCACTGCCAAACTCTTCGGCTAATTCGTCTTTGCTAGTTTCGGTGTCTTCTATGACGTCATGCAGCAATGCTGCCATGAGTGTTTCGTGATCAAGGTGAAGGTCTGCGAGAATATTGGCGACAGCAATAGGGTGAATAATGTACGGGTCGCCACTGCGTCTATATTGCCCTTCGTGCGCCTCTTTTGCGACGTAATAGGCGCGTTCAATCAGTCTTACCTTGTTGGTGTCTAGGTAGGACTCGGCTCTCTCGATTAAGCCATCAATATCGGGCACGCTTTCTCTGCTCACTTGTGCGGAATGAAGAAATAAAAAAAGCCGAACGGCTAAAGCTGTTCAGCTTTTTATAAGCTCACCCTAATGATATTTGAGCGAGCTGTTTTTTCAAGCGTATTATCGCAAAGAAGTTATTCTTCTTCGCTAAAATCAACATTACCTGCGTTGATATGGCCTTCAGCGATTTCACGAAGCGCTAATACTGTTGGCTTGTCGTTTTCAACAGGAACCATTGGCTCTTGCGCAGTGTTTGCAAGTTGACGAGCGCGCTTGGTCGCAACCATGACAAGTTCAAAACGGTTGTCTACATTTTCCAAACAATCTTCAACGGTCACTCGTGCCATTTAATTTCACCTCTAGAATTCGAATATAGAACTAAGCATAGCTCAAAAAAGAACCGCGCATTCTATGTTAGTTGTACGATTAAGACAATAGATCGTTGAGTATCTCTTGATGACGTTGTTTTTGATCTACTAACAATAATCTTTGAGCGGTAAATATAGCGCCTAATTCAGCCAGCGCTTGGTCGAAGTTTTCGTTTACAACAAGGTAGTCGAACTCTTCGTAATGACTACACTCTGAAGCGGCTTCTTGCATACGTAGCTCAATGACTTCAGGTTTGTCTTGACCGCGGCCTTCGAGTCTTGCGTGCAGTGCAGCCTTGGATGGCGGAATAATAAAGATGCTCAATGCTTGTGGGAATTGTTCGCGTACTTGGCGGCCGCCTTGCCAGTCAATTTCTAGAATGACGTCTAGGCCTTGATCAAGTCGGCTCTGTACCCATTCTTTTGACGTGCCATAGTAGTTACCGAATACTTCTGCATGCTCGAGAAAGTCGCCTTGATCGATTAAAGATTTAAACGTGTCGGTGCTAACGAAGTTGTAGTTAATGCCGTCTTCTTCACCAGGACGTTTGTCGCGAGTAGTGTGAGAAACAGAGACGGTGATGTTTTTGTAGCGATTCACTAACTCGTGAACGAGACTGGTTTTCCCTGCACCGGAAGGTGCGGCAATTATGTATAACTTGCCTGAAGTATGCGTGGTCGTCATTGATCGCTTATTCCCTACATTAAGAGTAATGCTGCCGCGAAAATTTACGCAAGAGGCTGTAAATCGGCGACTGGTTTAAGCCGGCACAGTTTACAGCCACTTTGGCTATAAAGATAGGGAGTAAACGATAGTCTTTACTCGACGTTTTGCACTTGCTCTCGCATTTGTTCTATTAATACTTTGAGCTCAACAGCTGCGCGTGTTGTGTCGGTCACGATTGATTTAGATGAGAGTGTGTTGGCTTCTCTGTTCAGCTCTTGCATTAGAAAGTCGAGTCGGCGTCCAACAGGTTCTTTCTTCTTCAGCACTTTTCGGACTTCTTTTACATGTGCGTCTAGGCGATCTAACTCTTCATCAACATCAGACTTTTGCGCAAGGACGACCATTTCTTGTTCGATACGTTGTTCGTCCAAATCAACACTGAGCTCAGCAAAGCGGTTACGTAAATTTTCACGTTGCTGTTCCAAAATTTGAGGCAGCTTGCCGCGGACCTCAATTACGATGTCGTCAATCTTGCTTAAGCGGTCTTCAAACAGCGGCGCTAGTTGCTCACCTTCGCGCTTGCGATTGTCGATCAGAGTGTCTATCGCTTGCGCAAATGCCGATACGCAGAGCTTCATAAGTTCGCCCTTGTCCGCTTCGGTATGTTCAATGACGCCCGGCCATTGAAGAATCTCTAAGCTTGAAGGTTTGGCGCTGTGCTCAATATTGGAAGAGATCTCGCTCAGCGCATGATTGAGCTGCTTTAAGATGTTTGTGTTGATTGCGATGTCTTCATTTGCATGGTCGTTTGCTTGCCATTTCAATGAGCAATCTAATTTACCTCGTGCCAACTTTTTACGTAGTTGCTCGCGAAGCTGTCCTTCAGCTTCCCTAAATTGTTCTGGAATACGAAAGTTCGGCTCTAAGTAGCGGTGATTTACACTGCGAATTTCCCAAGTCAATGTGCCGCCTTCTGTGTTTGCTTCTTGTCGTGCAAACGCGGTCATACTTTTTATCATGAAGCTTCTCAAAGTGGTTTTGTAAACGTCTGAGAATCATAGTGGAAAGTGAGGGCGCGAGCCACGACAGAAAGTGTTAAACTCGCCGCAAAATTTTTCTAGTTTAGTTTATTTTAAGGGAAATGATATGCGTCCAAGTGGCAGAGCGTTAGATCAAGCGCGCGCAATTAAACTTACTCCAGGATATACAAAACATGCAGAAGGATCTGTGTTGGTGGAGTTTGGTGATACGAAAGTAATTTGTACTGCATCAATTGATGAGTCGGTGCCTCGCTTCTTAAAAGGTGAGTGTAAAGGTTGGATTACAGCAGAATATGGCATGTTGCCGCGTTCAACTGGGTCGCGCATGTCACGTGAGGCGGCGCGAGGTAAGCAGCAAGGTCGAACAGTTGAAATTCAACGTTTGATTGGCCGCTCTTTGAGAGCAGCTGTGGATTTGAAAAAGCTTGGTGAGCGAACCATTACGATTGACTGTGATGTGATTCAGGCTGATGGCGGAACGCGCACAGCCTCTATTACGGGCGGGTGTGCAGCACTTGGCGTGGCGTTAAATCGATTGGTCGAAGCAGGCAAGTTAAAGGAATCTCCGCTTAAGCAAAAAGTGGCTGCAATTTCGGTTGGCATTTATGAAGGTGAAGCTGTCCTTGACTTGGACTATCCAGAAGACTCTGCTGCTGAAACCGATATGAATGTCGTGATGACAGATAAAGGTGGTTTTATTGAAGTGCAGGGCACAGCTGAAGGTGAAGCATTTGAGCAGAAAGAATTTGACGCAATGCTTGCTTTGGCACGCAAAGGCTTAGGGGAAATTTTTGAGCTTCAACAGGCGCTTTTAGACGGTAACGCATAGTACTGAATTGTCAGAACTTAGCTACGTTCGCGGACTAGAGCGAAGTGTCGTGATGCGCTTTGCTCTTAATCTGAAAATGGGTGGTATTCTGATCTAAGTTGCAGAGTAACCGCGAGTGAAAAGAAGATTTAAATGAAGGGTAAGAGTTAGCGTCCGTGCTAATTCTCAGTTACATGATGATGTCGTAGTCGATGATCACTGGAGCATGATCTGAAAACCGCGTGTCGTAGTCGATAAAACCATCCTCAATGACATTGCTGACCGTTGCGCTAGTGATTTGAAAGTCTGTTCGAATCCCTGCTTCGCTTTGCTCTTCACCAGCCTCTTTTGGCCAATATGTGTACTCACCTTTGTGTTTGTTGACCTGACGAAAAGCATCGACATAGCCGAGTTCGTCAAAGCTTTTATCAAACCACTCGCGTTCATGCGCTAGAAATCCGGCCGCCTCTCGGTCGTGGTAGTACTTGCTCGCATCGGTGACTTGATGGGCTGATTGGAAGTTTCCGGTATAAATGAACTGTCGGCGCTTACGCAGACATTTTTCAAGATGGTCTTGGAATACTTCCATGAATTTATCTTGATCTTCTTGCTGTTCAGCGTTGTGCATAGCTCCGGGGGCAAGCATTGAGGCTACGCTGACGTTATCAAAGTCTGCTTGAATAAAGCGGCCTTGGCGATCTGCTGGTTCGTAAGCGAAACCATACATAATGGCTTTAGGGAAGTGGCGCGTATATATGGCAACGCCGCCATCTTCTGGAAACTCGGCATCAAGGAAGTAAACTTCGTAACCTGGTGGGTGGTAAATGTCATCATCAAAGTCGTAGACTTTACCGCGAATGTCTTGGACGCAAACTACATCGGCATCGATTTCTTGCATCCATTCATAAAAACCTAGTTCAGCAGCTTGCTTCAAGCCATTTACGCTGATTGATACTACACGCATATCTGCCCCTTAATTTGAACGCGTGGTATGATACTCAATTCACATTTTTTGAAAAGAAATAACCGAAAATATTTACATTAAGGCTTTATCTATGTCGTCGAACCAAACTCTTAAACCACATCAACGTGAATTTATTGAATTTGCCCTTCAAAAAAATGTTCTTAAGTTTGGCGAGTTTACACTTAAGTCTGGACGTGTAAGCCCGTATTTCTTCAATGCAGGTTTATTCGACGATGGTCTTTCTCTCGCTAAATTAGGCGAGTTCTACGCTCAAACTTTACATGATGCATCTGCTGACTTTGATGTGTTGTTTGGTCCAGCTTACAAAGGTATTCCATTAGGTGCGGCAACTGCTGTGCAGTTATCTTCTTTGTTGCAGGATAATCGTCCATTTGCTTTCAATCGAAAAGAAGCAAAAGATCATGGCGAAGGCGGTATGATCGTTGGTGCATCGCTCACCGGAAAGGTCATGATCATTGACGATGTTATCACTGCCGGAACTGCCATCCGTGAAGTTATACAAATCATCAAAGCTGCTGGTGCTGAGCCTGCCGGTGTTATCATTGCGTTGGACCGTCAAGAGAAAGGCCAAGGCGAATTATCGGCAATTCAGGAAGTTGAGCGTGATTTCAATATTCCTGTTCTTAGCATCGTCAACCTGGCTCAAATATTAGACTTCATCTCAAACGATGCAAGGCTTGTAGAGTACGCAGACAGTGTTGCCGCGTATAGAGATCGTTACGGAATATAACGGTTTGTAACGAGGCGCTTTTTGAAAGCATGGCTATAGTTTATTGAAAGGCTATAAAGTGCTGAATTCATAAAGAATGTGAGTGGAATAAAAATGAATCGAAGTTGTCTATTAATTTTTGTTGTTGTCGGGATGTTAGTTACGACAGCAGCATCGGCAATGCAGTTATATCGTTACAAAGACGATAACGGCAAAACCGTGATGGCTGCTTCGATTCCTCCACACTTAGTTTCTAAAGGCTACGATATTTTAAATGCTCAAGGCCGATTAGTTCAGCGTATCCCGCCTGCGTTGACCGAAGAGCAGATTCGCGAGCGCGATGAAGCCGCAGAAAAAAAGAAGCAAGAAGAACTTGCTTCAGCGAAACAAGCTGAAGAGGACCAAAAGCTTCTTAAACAATACGGCACGCCTGATGCTGTTGTGAGCATTATGAATCGTCGTCTAGCTGAAATAGATGCAGTGATTGTTTCGCGAAAAGCGGCTATTGAAGCGTCTAAAAATCTCATTACAAAAAGCGAAGAGCAAGCGGCAAACATTCAACGAAGCGGTAAAAAGGTAGGTAAGCGAATTTTAGACGATATCGAAATGGCAAAAAAAGAAATTGCTGTTTCTCAAAGCGTGATTGAGCAGAGTCAAGCGTCTTACCAGCAAATTTTCAGTGAGTTTACTGTTGTCGTAAATCGGCTCGAAGTTCTAACCGGCACCAAAGCAAAAGACTTTCCTATTGAGCGCTAGCCTGTTCTTGTCCGGGCGAGTAGCGATTTAACCAATCGCTAATCCTTTTTTCTAGGAATCCTTCCGAACCGCTGCCTTTAGGGGCGCTTAGTTTTAATTGTCTGTAGTTGGCAAAGCCGCCAACACGAGCGCCAGCATTACGTAGTCGGGCTTTATCTTTTGCTTTGGGGGAAGATTCGTATATATCGAGGATGGGTGCCGGAAATCCTGCGCCTAGTTCGCTAGATAGTTCGATGTTTTGGTGCTGATTTAACTCTGGCGCAATAAATATGAGCGCAAATCCTTTGTCTGAAATTTCTGACTCTTTGCTTTGAATGAAATCAATTGCGAGCCCCGCGCTCTCTCCAATGGCAATCAGCGCTATGTTTTGAAAGCCTTGGCTTGCAAGATAATTCATGCCCGCTTGAATATGCACGATTGCCCTGTTGTGATAAGGGCCAATTTTTGTTGAAAGTTCTTCGTCTTCTTTAAGATTGATATCGACGCTCTCTGATTCTTCGGGCTCAGCCGCAGGTTCTGCTTCTGCATCTTCAGTGGAAGGTGATTCTGCTTCTGGTGCTTTTTGGGCTCGGCTTCCCAATAAAGTGGCCTTTGTTATTGCTTCGTTGGCAGGGAAGGAGTCAAAAGACTTCGTCTCTAATTCACGCTGAGGGGTTGAGCTCAACTCAAACGTGGGAAGGCTGATCGATAAAGTCTGCCATCCGGTAAACGGAAGATACTCCCGCAAGGAACGAACGATATTAGGCCAGTCTGCATGCTGCGAGGTGTTCGGGATGATTAAAGCTGCGCCCTGAGTAATCGGGCTTTTAGGTTTAATGTTTAAGGCAAGGCTTTGATGAGAGCTCGCTGATCCTGGGTATTTAATGTCTAGCCAGGTAACTTGGTTTTCTGGGCTGGCCGCAGCAAGAAGTTTGGTAAATGCGCGTTCCTGTTGAATTAACGCTGGTAGCGTTGGGCGCGTTTCTTCTGCTGAGGGGGCTTGTTCGGGCGCTTCTTGAGATGTGTTTTCATTCGACTGAGCAAGACCAGAGCTAGTTTCTTGGGCGAGAGTATTGGCGCTAACAATAAGGCTAAGACAAATTATTCTTAGATTTGACAGTATCTTGCTTGTTATTTTGTGATTGATTGCATACATTGCGCGCAAACACCTGTTCCCTTACTGATTGAGGTTGTCATGCCAGAATTCAAAATTGCTCCATCTATTTTATCGGCCGACTTTGCAAGACTTGGAGAAGAAGTTGAGCAAGTTTTAGAGTCGGGCGCAGATATTGTGCACTTTGATGTAATGGATAACCACTATGTGCCGAATTTAACGATTGGCCCAATGGTGTGTAAAGCTCTGCGTGATTACGGTATCAAGGCGCCGATTGATGTCCATTTGATGGTTCAACCTGTCGATGATTTGATTGGTCAATTTATTGAGGCTGGGGCTACTTACATTACGTTTCATCCAGAGGCGTCTCAGCACATTGATCGCTCTTTACAGATGATCAAAGACGGTGGCTGCAAAGCAGGTTTGGTATTTAATCCTGCAACACCGCTGCATTATCTTGATCATGTGATGGATAAGTTGGATATGATTCTTTTAATGTCGGTGAATCCAGGATTTGGTGGTCAAAAATTCATCCCGAGCACGCTCGATAAGCTCAAGTTAGTGAAGCAAAAAATTATTGAAAGCGGTTTTGATATCCAGTTAGAGATCGATGGTGGTGTAAAGGTCAATAACATTCGAGAGATTGCAGAAGCTGGCGCAGATACCTTTGTTGCAGGGTCAGCGATTTTCAATACTGATGATTACAAAGTGACGATCGATCAAATGCGTGCTGAATTGGCGGCTGCAAAACTAGGCTAATTGGCTTTCTTAGGGATAACGCGCAAATGAAACTGAGTGACTTTCAATTAGTGATGTTCGATCTAGACGGGACCTTAGTCGATAGTGCGCTTGATTTACATATTGCGTTGAATTTGTCTCTTGAAGAGGCGGGGTATCCATTAGTTTCATTGGACGATTGTCGTTTATGGGTTGGTAATGGGGCTGAAGTTCTCGTTAATAGAGCGCTTCAGCAAACTCTCGATGTGAGCGGTTCCCACTTCGACTTACATCGCGTATTGGAGCTTTTCTATAAGCATTATTCAGAAATTAATGGGCAGCATTCAGAGCTTTATGAAGGAACGCTTGCTTTGCTTGCGCAACTCAAAGAAGCAGGATGCTTTGTTGCCATTGTGACCAATAAGCCTGAAGCCCCTGCGAGGGTGCTGATAGATCAAAAGGGTTTAGTGGTTGATATGTTGGTTGGTGGTGATACGACACAAGAGCGTAAGCCAAACCCTCTGCCTCTTCAGCATTGCATGGCGCATTTTGGCGTTTCAGAAGATGCGTCAGTGTTGGTTGGTGATTCGATTAACGATTTTCAAGCGGCTCACCGTGCAGGAGTGAAAGTTGTCGGTGTAAGCTATGGTTATAATCACGGTCTGCCAATTGACGCAAGGAATCTGGATGCCTTTGTTGATTCGCTTTCAGAGCTGAGTTAATCTCACTCAACTGTGTAAACACACTACAATGCAAACAGAATTTGACGCATTAGCGCTAAGTGTCGGTCATGACGATTTGTTCGGATTTTTCATTAATATCTAGTCCCTCTCAATGGAGCTTCTCTGCTTCATTTCGATGGCGATTTTGAGCAGCTGTAACTTACCACATAACACTTTGCCCAAAGATCGCCAGTCAAGGAAATACCATGAACGCAGAACAATTTTATGCCTTTGCCGGAGACGGCTATAACCGCGTGCCAGTTGTACGCGAAGTTCTTGCTGATTTAGATACCCCGCTCAGTAGTTATTTGAAACTCTCGGATGGCCCATACAGTTACTTGTTAGAGTCTGTACAGGGCGGCGAGAAGTGGGGGCGATACTCCATTATTGGTTTGCCTTGTAGACAGGTTTTGAAAGTCTGGGGGAAGACGATTCATCTTGAAGTAGATGGTGAGGTTACGGAGTCATTCGAGCATTCCGATCCATTGGCTTTTGTTGAAGAGTTCCAATCTCGTTTTCGTGTTCCAGAAATAGAGGGGCTTCCGCGTTTTAATGGTGGCTTAGTGGGTTATTTTGGGTATGACATTATTCGTTATGTCGAACCGAAGCTTGCTCACTCTTGCCCAGAAGATCCGCTTGGTACGCCAGATATTCTTCTCATGGTTTCTGATCAGTTGGTCGTATTTGATAATCTCAGCGGCAAATTGATATTGATTCATCATGAAGATCCAAGTGTGGATGGGAGCTACGAGGTCGCTGAGTCTGTGTTGGGTGTTCTCGTTCATCGTTTAAGAACGATGCAGGCATCAGCGCCCGCGCAAGCAGGTGAGGCTCAGTCTGTTTCAGAAGAAGATTTTGTTTCAGGTTTTGAACAGCCAAAATTTGAAGCGGCTGTAGATCGTATTAAAGATTATGTGCTGGCCGGCGATGTCATGCAGACTGTGCTCGCTCAGCGTATGTCTATTCCTTATAAAGCTGCGCCACTCGATTTATATCGCGCTTTACGTTGCTTGAACCCGTCGCCATATATGTATTTCCTAAACTTAGGCGACTTTCATGTTGTGGGTTCTTCACCAGAAATATTGGCACGTGTCGAAGATGGGCTAGTCACGGTCCGTCCTATTGCAGGTACACGAAAGCGCGGTATGACCGAAGCAGAAGACTTGGCTTTAGAGCAAGATCTTTTAGCTGATCCTAAGGAGCTCGCAGAACACTTGATGCTGATCGATCTGGGACGTAATGATGTTGGGCGTGTCGCGAAAACTGGAAAAGTTTCGCTCACGGACAAAATGATTGTTGAACGTTATTCGCATGTCATGCACATCGTCTCTAATGTGACTGGTGAGCTGAAAGATGGTTGCTCAGCCATGGATGTTCTTAGAGCAACATTTCCTGCCGGCACATTAAGCGGAGCGCCTAAGATTCGCGCAATGGAAATAATTGATGAGTTAGAGCCAGTGAAGCGTGGTGTATATGGCGGCGCAGTCGGATATTTGTCTTGGAGCGGCAATATGGACACTGCAATCGCGATTCGAACAGCCGTGATTAAAGATGATGTGCTTCATATTCAAGCTGGAGCCGGTGTCGTTGCAGATTCAGTGCCTTTAAACGAGTGGGAAGAAACCATGAATAAAGGGCGAGCCGTATTCAGAGCTGTGGCAATGGCAACGCAAGGTGTAGACAGTGTTTCTAATGAATCTGCAAAGGGGGATAAGTAATGTTGTTAATGATTGATAACTATGACTCCTTTACATACAACGTCGTGCAATATCTAGGTGAATTAGGCGCCGATGTGCGAGTTTATCGAAATGATGAAATCACTATTAAAGAAATCGAAGCGCTGAACCCCGAGAAAATCGTGATTTCTCCGGGCCCATGTACGCCAAATGAAGCTGGTGTTTCACTGCAAGTACTCGAGCATTTTAAAGGCAAACTCCCTATCTTTGGCATTTGCCTAGGACATCAAAGTATTGGACAAGCTTTTGGTGGATCTATTATCCGTGCTGGCCAAGTTATGCATGGGAAGACATCTCCAGTGCATCATAACAATGAAGGTGTATTTAAAGGTTTACCTAACCCAGTGACAGCAACGCGATACCATTCTTTAGTGATTGATAAAGATGCGCTTCCTGATTGCCTAGAAATTACTGCGTGGACCGAACATGAGGATGGTTCAATGGAAGAGATAATGGGTGTGCGCCATAAAACCCTAGATGTTGAAGGGGTGCAATTTCACCCAGAATCAATTTTGACTGAATGCGGTCACGAGTTGCTTGATAATTTTTTGAAGCGCGAGTCATAAGCAAACACCAACAATAAGAGAGACTAGCCATGGATATTAAAGATGCAATTGCTCAGATTGTTGAGGGGCAAAGCCTATCAACAGAAGATATGAAAGCCGTGATGCAGACGGTAATGACGGGCGAAGCGACCGATGCGCAGATTGGTGCTCTATTGATTGCGTTGCGTATGAAAGGCGAGTCGATTGACGAAATTACCGGTGCAGCGCAAGTGATGCGTGATTTGTCTGCCTCTGTAAATGTTGATGCTCAGCACTTAGTTGATACCTGTGGAACTGGTGGTGATGGCTCTAATTTGTTTAACGTATCGACTGCATCTGCCTTTGTAGTTGCAGCCGCAGGGGGCAGCGTTGCAAAGCATGGTAATCGTAGTGTTTCTAGTAGTACCGGAAGTGCTGATCTTCTTGAAGCTGCAGGTGTTAATTTGGGCTTAAGCCCTGAGCAAGTTGCGCGCGCAGTGCAAGAGATTGGTGTTGGATTTATGTTTGCGCCAGCCCACCATAGCGCGATGCGTCATGCAATTGGCCCACGCAAAGAATTAGCAATGCGTACGATTTTCAATATGTTAGGGCCAATGACAAATCCTGCTGGTGTAAAGCGCCAGATTATCGGTGTGTTTTCGAAAGCACTTTGCCGTCCAATGGCGGAAGTATTAAATCGCCTTGGCAGTGAGCATGTGATGGTGGTGCATTCTGACGACGGCCTTGATGAAATTTCTATTGCGGCTAATACCCATGTTGCAGAATTGCGAGATGGCGAAGTTATTGAATATGAAATTCGACCTGCTGCCTTAGGTATTCAAGAAGCAGCATTAACTGATTTAAGTGTGGATAGTGCGGGGCAAAGTCTTGCTCTCATTAAGTCAGCATTAGGCAAAGATGATGGCGATATCGCGCAGAAGGCGCGTAACATCATTACGATCAATGCGGCTGCTGCGATATACGTGTCTGGTCTAGCAGATTCGTTGAAGGCTGGTGTGTCAATGGCTGAAGACGCGATCGGAAGTGGTTTGGCCTTAGCCAAAATGAGTGAGTTAGCGAGTTTCTCACAAGTATTTAAAGAAGATTAAACGCATTAGCGAGAAGTTACATGAGCAGCAAAGTGAATGACAGCACACCAACGATTCTGCGCAATATTGTTGCGCGTAAGTGGGAAGAAGTAGAGGAGCGCAGTGCTGCGCTCGTGTTGACCGAGCTAAAAGCACAATCGCTTGATAAGCCAGAGTGTCGAGGCTTTGTTGCATCGATTGAATCCAAGCTTGCATCTAAGCAGTCAGCCGTGATTGCAGAGATCAAGAAGGCTTCTCCAAGCAAAGGTGTGATTCGAGAAGACTTCCGACCTGCTGAGATTGCGCAGTCTTATGACAATGCAGGTGCTGCCTGTTTATCTGTTTTAACAGATAGAGACTTCTTCCAAGGGCATGAAGATTATTTACAACTTGCGCGTAATGCAGTCTCTCTACCAGTCATTCGCAAAGATTTTATGGTGTCTCCATATCAAATTTATGAGAGCCGCGTTGTAAATGCAGATTGTGTGTTGTTGATCGCTGCATGCTTAACCAAAGACCAGATGCAGGAACTTTCAGGTATCTCACATGAGCTTGGTTTAGATGTATTGGTCGAAGTGCATAATGCACAAGAACTCGACGTTGCGCTTACGCTTGATACTAAGCTTATCGGCATTAATAACCGCGATTTGCATAGTTTTGAGGTAAGCCTAGATAACACGTATCAGTTACTTGAAAGCATCCCAGAAAATAGAATTGTTGTGACCGAAAGCGGTATTCATACATTGGATGACGTTCAGGATATGCGCAAAAATCAGGTGAATACCTTTTTGGTTGGCGAAGCATTTATGCGAGCCGAAAACCCTGGCGATGAGTTGGCGAGATTGTTTTTTTAAAGGCAATTTTTACAAGTTAACGAACAATCCTATTACGGAGGGTGAAATCCCTCCGAACATCTGATAATTTCTTATTGCGCAAACAAAAATAAAAGGACGCTATCATGAAAGTATTGGGTCTACCCACGCTTATTAAAACCCTTTTTGTTGCTAGTTTCGTTACCTTGATTGCATGTGCCGAACAAGCACAAGAGCAAGCAGTTGTAGAAACGAAAGCAGAAACAATTACTCTTAAGCTTGCTGAAACTTGGGGACCGAATTTCCCTATTTTTGGCGATGCTACAAAAAACCTCGCGACACTAGTCGACAAGATGTCCGACGGACGCCTTCAGATTACGATAGATTCTTCCAACAAACATAAAGCGCCTTTTGGTGTTTTTGATATGGTGAAGTCAGGCCAGTATGACCTTGGGCATTCGGCTTCTTATTATTGGAAGGGGAAAATCCCTGCAACGATGTATTTCACGACCATGCCATTTGGAATGTTGGCGCAAGAACAGTATGCCTGGTTCTATTACGGTGGTGGTATGGAGTTGATGGATGAACTGTACTCTCAGCACAACTTAATGTCTTTCCCAGGCGGTAACACGTCTAACCAAATGGGCGGTTGGTTCCAGAAGGAAATCAAAACGCTAGATGACCTTCAAGGTCTTAAAATGCGTATCCCAGGTTTTGCTGGTGAAGTGCTTGCAAAGCTCGGTGCGAAACCGACGAATATCCCACCGGGAGAGCTCTATACAGCACTTGAACGAGGCACTATTGATGCGCTTGAGTGGGTAGGTCCATCTCTCGATTTGCGCATGGGCTTCCATAAAATCGCACCTTACTATTATACCGGTTGGCATGAGCCTGGTGCTGAATTGCAGTTCTTAGTGAATCGTAAAACTTTTGAAGGTTTGCCGGCAGACCTGCAAGAAATATTGCGTATCGCCATGCGTACAGCAGCCTATGACATGTATATCCAGTCTACGCACGAAAGTGGTAAGAATTGGGCGACGATGCAGGAAGAGTATCCAAACATTCTAGTAAAAACTTTCCCTGAAGAAGTGATGTCAGCCATTATTCAGGCAAACGATGAGCTTCTTAAAGAGAATGCAGCAGCAGATCCGTTTGCCGCGAAAGTTCTTGCTTCCCAGCAAGAATATATGGCGAAAGTACGAGATTGGACCTTGATTTCAGACAAGGCGTATCTTGAAAGTACAAAATAAGTAAGAAGTGAGTATAAGGAGCCCGAACCTTGGTTCGGGCTTTTTTCTATATGATTGAACGATTAGATTGGTTTTGCCGTAAGGCAACTTCGCTATGTGGCTTTGTGGCCTGCATCTTGATGTTGCTCATGCTATTAAACGTCTTTTACGACGTGGTGATGCGTTATGTTTTTAATGATGTCTCTATAGGCATGCAAGAGCTCGAGTGGCATCTATTTGCGGCTGTATTTTTGTTAGGAACCCCCTACGCCATGCAGCGCGATGGTCATGTTCGTGTTGATATATTTTACGAAGGCTGGAGTGATCAGCGTAAGGCTATTGTGAATTTAGTGGGTGCGTTGATTTTCATTTTCCCTTTTGTCGCACTTGTTACCTATTACGGAGCGAGTTTTGCGCATGATGCCTATTCAATTGGTGAGGGAAGTGGTGACCCTGGTGGTCTACCTTATCGCTGGATTATCAAATCGTTAATACCTATCTCTTTTATCTTTATTGGTATCGCAGCTCTCGGCATGATGACTAAAGCTATTTTGGTCTTAAAAGGGCGTGCTCACTATCAGCAAGACAATAAAGGAATGCTCTCATGATAGGCATTATTATGTTTTTTGCTGCGCTTCTTTTATTGATGCTGGGCTTTCCCGTTGCGTTTACATTTGCAGGCGTCGCACTTGTTTTTGGAGTGATTGCTGAAGGCTTTGATTTGTTTGCTTTCATGCCTTATCGCATTCAAAGCATTATGGAAAACACCATATTAATGGCGATACCGCTGTTTATTTTTATGGGCGTGGTGCTACAGAAAACTAAGTTAGCGGAACAATTACTGGTTTCTATGTCGCAGTTGTTTGGTCGTATGAGTGGTGGTATAGCGATTAGTACAATCTTAGTCGGTGCGCTCTTAGCTGCATCTACTGGTGTTGTCGGAGCGAGTGTGGTCGCGATGGGTTTGATATCGCTGCCAGCGATGTTGAAGTACAACTATGATAAGCAATTAGCGTGCGGCACCATCTGTGCATCGGGCACCTTGGGACAAATTATCCCTCCTTCAATCATCTTGATCATATTAGGCGATGTATTGGGCTTGCCGGTTGGGGATTTGTTCCAGGCGGCCGTTGCTCCAGGTTTGTTATTGATTGCTTTGTATATTGGTTACATTCTTTTTGTCACGCTTAGAAATCCAGAAAAAGCGCCTCCAATGCCACCAACTGAGGCCGTTGGCTTTGAGGCGATTAAAGACGCCTTGTTTTCCATTATTCCTCCGCTTCTGCTAATTGCATTGGTGCTAGGTTCTATTTTTGCGGGCATTGCGACGCCAACCGAGAGTTCTGCTTTGGGCGGTATCGGTGCGCTTGTCTTAGCTATGTTGTATCGGCAATTTAATTTGAAGATGCTTTTAGATAGTGCTCGTGAAACAGTGACCGTTACAGCGATGGTGTTTGCTATTTTGCTGGGTGCTACGGCCTTTTCAATGACATTCAGCTATACCGGCGGTGAAGAGATATTAGAGCACTGGTTAACGAATTTGCCTGGCGAGAAATGGGGTTTTCTTATTCTCACGATGCTTGTCATTTTGATACTAGGATTCTTTATTGATTTCGTCGAAATCTCTTTCATTATTGTTCCGGTGCTGGCACCGATCGCTGAATTGCTAGGAATCAGTATGCTGTGGTTTGCGATTCTCATTGCTATGAATTTGCAGACGAGTTTCTTAACACCCCCTTTCGGTTTTAGTTTGTTTTATTTGAAAGGGGTCGCACCGTCTAGCATTAGAACGAGCGACATATATCAAGGTGTGATGCCTTTCATTTGCCTACAAATATTGGTCGTTCTAGCTATCTTATTCTTTCCAGGATTTTTCGGTTTGCTCTAAAGTAGAACAGTTAGCGTGACGCTAACCGTTCAGATTTGCAGTGAAGATAATGTTCTTCGAATACAGAACCAATTAATAAAGAATCTTTATATTGCGCTGCGACGCTAGCGCCTGACAGCTGAGCGCCATCGCTCATATATAGCAAATTGATTTCACCGCTTACGGTATCGATTTCGTGTGCGATAGAAGGTGAGTGATTGCTGTGCTCAAAGGTATGCATTAAAAAGTAAAGCGCGCTTTGGTGAGAAGCAACTAGAAGCTTACCGGTATCTGACCATTCTAAATTGTCGACGATAACTTCAAGGTCATAGCGTTGAGTCGCTTTCCAACTTTCATCAGTATCTTTTGAATATTGGGTGATTTGAAGCCCGGTCGATTCCGCGACATATATTTTTCCATCTTCATCGATCGTAATGCCATTCGCCATATATAGATCATCCAGTGCAATCGTAGCTTTGACATCTTTGTAATGAACGACATTGCTATTCGCTAAACGAAAGAAGTCTTCGACTTTTTCTTGTGGTGTGTGACGAGGGGCTCCGTGGTCATTTGTGACGTAGAATTCGTTTAAGGATGTAGCAAAAATGTCGTTAGGCGAAATAAATAAATCGGAGGTGACGCTCTTTAGTAAGGTCGCTTTATGCGAGCTTTCAAGCTCAAAAATATCGATTTGATGAAACGTAGTGCTTGGATGATTTACGACAAACAGATAGCGTTTTCCATTTTCTTTGAGAAGGGAAATTCCATGCGGATGAAATGCCTCTGGATAATTCGCTTCTATTTTAACCGGAGGAGGGTTATCGCTATTCAAGTCTTTTACCCATATAGCTCCTGGTGTTTGCGGGGCTGTGCCATATTTCAGGTAGTCGCGGCGAGCGTCTGTGGCAATGAATGCCTCCCCAGTCGCTAGGTCAACAGTGATATCTTCTGGGCCAGCCTCAATTGGGACAGGTGCGCAGTAGTCAGTATTAACGTTAGCGATATCGTAGCCAAGATTCATGATTGGCCAGCTACGCCAAACAAAAACAGCAATGGTTATGAGGAATATGAATAATACGAGTTTTAGGATGTTCATTGTTATTATCTTTTATTGTTATCAACACGAGAAATCCTTATCTCATGCTTATTTCGTTAGCGCTTCTTAGGAGTCCATGCCCATACCATTTCCATTAGAATCGGCTCTTTCCCATCAGCATCTGTGACCGTAACGGGTACGGTTGTTTCACCCTTATTGGATGATGTAATAAGCTTTATTTGTTCATCAGTTAAAGAAGCTTCTGCACGCATATTGCCTTTAGCTCGCTTAACATAGTCTGCCTTTATTGTCTTGATTACCGGAACGCAGTCGTCTGAGATGTTCATTCCTATTAGGTAGCCTGTTGCAGATTCTGCAATCAGAATGCTGGCAACAGCATGAACCGAGCCAATATGATTTTGTACAGACTTTTTGTTGGTGAGCGTTACGACCGAACGGTTCGTCGTTAGTTCTTCTACTTTGATACCGGTTGTGCCCGTGTATTTGACAGTTTTTCCGAAAAGCGTGCTTAAGGCTTTTGTTCGCATAAATTCGGGTAATTTATACACATTACTGACAATTGTGTTGAGTTTGTTGGGCTTTGCCACACAGCACTCCTAGTTTGTTTCTATGAATAAGTGTGCCGGCAGTTTGACCATCTGCTGTAGTTCTGTCAACGCAATAGATAAGTCCAAATATGGATCTAAATCACTGTAGATTCTAAGGAATGGTTTGTATAATCAACTCCGATTTTTTCGAGGAGTAATCTAGATGTCAGACTTAAAAGCAAAATTTGAAGAAACAGTAAACTACGTACAAACAGCTGAAGGTGACTTTCAGCCATCGAACGAGCTTAAGCTAAAGATGTACGCTTTGTTCAAGCAAGCTACAGAAGGTGATGTGACAGGTAAAAAACCTGGTATGATGGACTTCGTTGGTCGCGCTAAATATCAAGCATGGGAAGACCTTAAAGGTGCGAGTGCAGATGAAGCGATGCAGCAATACATCGATGCAATTGAAGAGTTAAAAGCTTAGGTCTTTTGAGTATTTGCGTGCTTTGCATAATCTGGTAAAGTGCGCACACTTAAATAAGAAAGATAGTTCAGGCGGTCAACATGGATGCGAAGATTGTTCTAGATGAAGCTCAGCCAGGGCTTGCGGATCGTATGACAAAAGTATGTCAGAAGAACGCTTTATGTGAGCGTACATTCCATACTTACGAGCAGTGGATCGCACAGTATCTTACATTTAACGGATTATCTAACCCCTTTAGCTTGAACGAGAAAAACGTGAAAGAATTTTTGCGACACGTGACGCGTCGTCTGTCTCCTTCGCGAGCTCGTCTTAATCAAGCGCGTCAGGCGCTCGAGTTCTTCTATAGTCAGGTCTTAAAGCGCCCATTAGAAGAGTCTGCTTACGCACTTCCATCTTCCAAATAAGCTTAGCTTTTAGGCAGTCTTAGTTTTTGCTTGAATCGAATAGTGCTTTCTATATTCGCTCGGCGTTTTTGCGCATGCCCTTTTAAACGCTAAAGAGAAAGCGCTGCTTGAGCTGAATCCTACTTTTTCTGAAATTAACTCGATACTGTCATCACTGTGTGAAAGTAGATGCTTGGCTTCTGCGATACGCTGGGTTGCAACTAATGTTCGCCAAGTAGTTTTTTCGTTAAGAAGGTGGCGAGCAAGTGTGCGTGAAGAAACACACAATGCGTTCGCAGCATCGTCGCGTGTCAGAATGTATTGATGTTGTCTCAGTAATTGCCCTATCTTCTCACTCAGACTCATTTTCTCATTAGTGTTGGGGAGAGCAATTTGTGTATAGCAGAGAGACTCTAGTGTTTGACTGGCTTGCGCATTTAACAGTGGCATAGGTAGATGAAGTAGCTTTTCATCGACAGTAATTGACATTACCTTCGATTCCACATTTACATCGCAAGACAATTCCTCGACGATTTCTTTAATTAAGGCTTCATCACTTAAGCTCGTGCTCAGCTCCTTGATCGGAATGTTATGACCTGATGAGCGCATGATTGTTAAGCAAGCGCCAAAATCTCTAGAAATGTAGAAGTCTTTTAGCTCTTCATCCTCTGCATGAGCTATTTCCCATTGTAAATCGAAATTGTCGTTCTTAACGTGATAATTGATGTTGGTGAAATGAAATACTTCTTGGCTATAACGAAGAGCAATATCAAGCGCGTGCTTGAGACTCGCGCTGCTAGCCATTGCTTGGCCGATTAATCCAAAGCTCGGTAGGCCTACCTTTAAACCGATGGCATAGCCAATGCGTGCAGGCGTTTCGTTGATATGATTGCATAGATTAAGAATGATAATGCGCTCTTGTTCTATGCTTGGCTCACAGGAGACGGTATCAAAGTCTTCGATGTTTAGTTTTGAGTTTTCTAGGCACTGCTCATGCATTAAGCCTTTCTTAAGACCATAACGAAGTAGCAGCCTACATTGCTCCAGTGCTAAACCAGGTGATCGAGTATATTGCGTCATTATGCTTACATCATTTACTGAGTTTTCAATCTAACACTTTGGTCTAATTCTGACTGTGGAAACTTTCTCAGAATTTTTCCTGAATTGATAACAAATAAAAAAAGGCAGAGTCTTCACTCTGCCTTTCGCTCTTTAAAGCAGCTTATTAAAGAGTTGGGATCGTGACAGTGTTTTGCTCAGACGCTTTGTATTGGAAGTCTAAGTAAAAGTCTGCACTAGTTGGTGACTTGTAATAAGGATCTTTTGTATCAATCGCCATGACGACTTTGTGGCCAGCAGGGACATCGTAAGCTGTTGTTACCATGTCGAAATCAACGCGGACTTTATCACCCCAGTTCGCATCAGGAAGAGTGATAACGCCGTGTGTAATTAACTTACCCTAGCCCCAAGAATCCATATCATACAAGTACGCAACGATCTGAGCTTTATTGTAGTGGGGTTGTACGCGAAGGCTCACGCTTGGCGTGCCGCGAATTTCCATTTTTGCATCAAGACGGTCGCTTTCCCAGTAAATCGCACGGAATTCGCTCTCAGCTTTGATGTTAGCAATAACAGGGATGTCTACCTGCTCAAGAAGGTCGCCTAGAATTGGTGCGCCAGTTGAGAAGGTTGTGCCGAACCAACCGTTAATGGTGTCGTCAGTTTCCATGTTGAACCATGACCAGTGTTGGTAGGTTTCCATGTCGCCAGTGTCGAAGGTAGAGCGTGGGTGCAAGTAATAGGTTTGCTCAGTCGCTTCTGGAATTGGGTAGGCGTCAAATTGATCGAATTTGTCTTCAAAGCGAACCTTCATGTTCACTGGTTTTGCTGACGATAAAGCGTTAGTTTCGCCTTTCAAATGAATGTCGAACCAGTCGTATACGTTTTCCCAAATAACGTTTTCACCCAAGCCAACAAGTGATGGAAGTAATTCAGCAGTTGCGTGTGTGCCTGGCAGCAAGTCAACGTACTTAGGTGTAGTAAGTTGACTGAACATTTCCATCAGAGTGTTAGGCATAAATAGGTTATCACCATAAGCTTTTGCAAGGTAAACCGCAGTGCCATTTTCATTCAATTGATCAACGTAATTGATCGGTGAACGGATACTTGCCCATTCTACAACGTCTGGAATCGCATCTAGGTTCTGATTTTTTACATTGTTCCAGTGTTGGTCAATGATTGGGTCTGGGTTGCCTGTTAAGCCGCCTGCTAGATTAAGTAGCTCACCCCAAACTTGGCGTGGCGATTGGTCGCCGTACAAAGCATGAACTAGATCGCCCCATGAACTCATTGCTGCAATGGCTTTTACGCGAGGGTCTTGCGCTGCACCTAGTAAGCTGATGCCTGAGCCGTAAGAAATACCCGCTGTTGCGATAGCGCTCTCGTCTACAGGGTAGTTAGCAATCAAATAGTCGATTACTGTGCTGTAGTCGTTCATGTCTTTTGGGCCAGCTGTGTCAATTAAACCGCCAGACTCGCCGAAACCACGCGTTGCATAATTCAGAACGATATAGCCTTTATCTGCAAGCTCTGCAGCTTGTGGTAAGTATTGGTATTCGTTCATTGACCAGCTATTGATGAAAATAATTGCTGGCGCAGTACCTTGAATATCTGTAGGAACAAAGATGTTCGCCGTTTATTCAACGCCATCAAATGCGGTAATGATGATGTCGTCATCTGTTGTGTAGTTCTCTGAATCTGGGAAGTTTGGAGCGCCTAATAAGCCTTCTGCAAAGCCTAGAATAGGAACAGAGCCTGAACCAGTCGCACTAGCCATTTGCGGAGACAAAGCTACCGCAGCACACATTCCGAGCGCAGTAAGGGTCTTTTTCATTTTAATCACCTGTCGTATGTGTTTTTTTATATTTATTTGCGGGGGGGGGAAAGAATAGGAGTTGAATTCCCTAACGACACTTTCCGATTTTTATTTTTATTGTCTAAAAAGCGTAATGCCTTACGCGTTCGTATACTATGCATCAAAAGGACAAACATATTTAGAAAGGGGCATGCTGTATAAAATGGGACGTATTGCTCGGGTTAAGATTGCGACTGTTAACTATTGAAGAGGCGTAAAAATAATTCTAAGTTTTTAGAAGGATGCCTGAATATCTGTGCTTTGTGTGCCTGAAAGGCAGATTGGTTGATTCTGAATTATTGAAGAAGAGAAAAAAGAACGGGCAAGCAAGGCTTGCCGTAGACTCATATTCATTTTGTTATTTTTATTTTCGAAATCAATATTATGGCTTTACGTTTACGTAAACTACAGCTCAAATGGACATTGAGTGTATATGACAGGCCAGTCAAAAAATGTGTGCACAGCATCTAGTTGGAGATAGAAAACGCTTGCAGTTGGCCGTCACTCGTTATCGCGAGCAACTCGTTTGTTAGGATGGCTAAATCTTCCACTGATCGCGATACGCCAAATACGTGTTTTCGTTTTGCTTGATAACGAGATACCTCTTCTCCACTGGAGGTATCAAAGACTTGGATATACCCTTGTTGATTGGCGAGATATACGCGTTGATCATCGTTTGAAAACTTCGCTGCGTTAAAGACCGTATAGCGCTCATTAATCTGGCTTTTGATAGTAAAGTTGGTAGTGTCGATTACAAAGTGGTCCTCTCTGAGCGAGGAGACAAAGGCATGTGCTCCACTATGAGAAAACGCGACATGTCTTGATGCATTGCTGAGGTCTAGGGTTTTAAGCGCTTTCCCAGTATTTAAATCCCAAAACGTGGCGGAGTTGTCATCACTGCCGGATAAGGCAGTATTTCCCGATAGTGCGACTGATCGAATTGCATCAGCATGTTGAAATTCTTTGACGTTATTACCAGATCGGGTATCTGTGTACCAGAGATCTCCAGATGCTAAACCGATCAGTGCGTGGCTTCCATCTTCACTCAGAGCGATGCTGTTGATATTGCTCGGGGTTTGCCAGAAGTTTTGGGCCTTGCCTGTTTTTGCATCCCATAGAATCCATTCATTATTACGCGCTGTAATTGCAAAATTTCCATTTTTCGACAAATGAGTATGTGTGATCTGAGTATATTCATTACTCTCATGATTCCAGTTAAATACGCGCTCTAAGGGGTTCAAGTTCCATAAGCTGGCGCCATGTCGTTGCGAAGCTATGAGAGCAATAGTGCCGTCGTTGCTTATGCTGGCATCAAATAAGCCTTGGCTTGCTAACTCGAAATTTTGTTCTGCTTGCTGAGCGCAGGCCAGAAGTGTGAAGGGGAGAAGTAATAAAAAGAGTTTTCGCATCTCTTACGGTTCGATAATAAAGAGGTCATAGAAGTATAGACCTCTTTATTATCGATGCTTGGTCGTTCCTTGTTAATTATACAAGGTCAGCTTGAGAGGTATGAATCGCTTCGATAAGTTGGTCTTCAAACTCAAATCGGATTTCTAAGGTTCTACCTAGACGCTCCAAGCGAGCCACTAACTTGTCGACACCATCATCTACTTTATGAATGTCGTCGAAGTTATCGTTAAAATTTAAGGCAACTTCGGTCGTTTCTTGAATTTGTGGAATTGTCGTTTCGACTAAAACCGTGCCATCTTCGTTATTGAATTCAATGGCTTCGGCAATGAGCTGTTCATAGATTTCGAAGTGGCCAACAGAAACATAGTCTACTAACACTTGGCAAAAGCTTTGAAGTTTCTCAATGGTGTTTTCTTGTGAGCTTGGATGGTTCATCGTGAGGTCGCAGAACTTGACGATTAAGTCTTGACGTTCGACCAGCCATTTATCGATGAGCTCATTTACTCCGCCCCAACGTTCTTTTGCATTCTTGCAGTTTTCTAACATGAACCTCTCCAGTATCCGTTTGGCGTGAATCTTCTTTTTAAATTTCAGCCTGCTGGTTCAGCGCTTGAGCGCTTTTTTATTCATCCTGTTATAGGACTTAAGCTAGCGAATATGCGTATTGCTAGCAATATGTAAATTGTTGCAAAACGTTACGGCGTGTGAGCCTTTCCGTTATTGTTTTTTAAACAGCAATATAATGTTTGCGACTGCAAGACCTGAAAAAGCAACAATGCTCCAAGCAGGAATCGACAGACCTAGAAACTGCCACTGAATTTCTGCGCAGTCACCAGTGCCCATTAACATGGATTGTAATACTTCTATTAACGGGAATACTTCGATCATATATTCAAGGGGCGGGCCGCATGCCGGAACTTCATCTGCTGGCAAATGTTGCAGCCAAACTTGTCGAGCAGCAACACTTATTCCTGCGATTGATGTGAGCAAACCAAGACCCGTGAAAATATTCTTTGCTACTGCGTGTTTGGCAGCGAGCAAAGCTAGTAGGGCAAAGCCCCCGACGCATAAGTAGATTGCTCTTTGCATCATGCACATCGGGCACGGATTCATACTAGCGAAAGGTTCAACATAGCTTGCGACAAGTACTAACGATACGCTCGTTACTATGATTGCTAGCGCGATCAATCGATTGGATAACTGCACTGTATAAGCCTCTATAAAATCTGCTGCCAATGGTGCGAGTTAAGCGCAAAGTTGGCGAGTTAAGTCTTCTTAATTTTTGTGAACTGAGACCGGTCGCTACAAATAGTCACGCATCATTACTTCTTGAATTGGTGGATCGACCTATACTTGATCTATTGACCAATTCTAAGGAAGTAATATGAAAGCGGTACTCGCTCTAATCGGCGCTTTAATGACTATGCAAGTAGCCTTTGCAGAGGATGAATCTTCAGAAAAACAAAGAGCTGTTTATCACACCATGAATCCTGCATTTGTAAGTAACTTTGGCGAGCCTCGCAGAAAACTATCTTATGTAAAAGCTGAGATATCTTTAAAGGTTGAAAGCGAAGAGCATGTCGAGTTGGTAAAGCACCATGCTCCTTTGATTAGGCATCAAATAGTAATGTTATTGTCTGAACAATCTAAAGAGGGAATGAGCTCTCACACAGCGCAAGAGACTATTCGTTTGGCTGCGCTTAGCAGAGTAAAAGAAGCTTTAGCTGAGGAAGTAGGTAAGACAGGTGTACAAGACCTACTATTTACCAGCTTTGTTGTTCAAATTTAGGAAGCTAGACGCACGACATTAGGCGTGTCTTGGATGGCAACATCGTTGCCGTCCTCCCAGCCTGCCTCCCACGCGGCAAGCACAACATCGCTCATACCGGGGCGGTCTTCTCTTGTTTTGCCCATAACGCCAGACATATAGCCTTGCTTATAAGCTTTGTTAAGAGATTCTAAATTCCAGCTTAAAGAAAAGTCTTCGGCCATTGGGCCACTCCTTTCAATAGGCTGCCAAGCACTTTCATGCACAGAGCATTGGTAGTTGCTCTGTACAATCGACTTCAAGCGGTTCGGCACGCACAAGTCAACACATAACGGTTTGATAGCGTAGTCTGTATTTTGTGATGCGCTTATCATTTTTGTTCGCTTTAAAAGCAATGCGCGAATACAGGTTACATATATTTACGTTAGTGCAATGAACACTACTCTGCACGCTAAGAATGTGTCTTTATGTTTTTTTAGGTAATACGCTGACACATTTCGTTACGTACAGTTACAAAATTAGCACATGCACGGCAATGCGCAAATTTTGAACGATGAAATATTTGTCAGAAACGGACAGTTCTCAAAAAAGGCGGGGATTAGCTTTACGTAATTGAAAAAACTCGGAAGCGTTTCGCATCCGAGTATGGGTGTTCTTTATGGTGAGACGTATGCATCAAGAAATGCATCGAAGGGTACGTTATCAGCTTGCTTAATGTTTTGAGCATCTTGATGACTTTGCTTCGCAGTCGATTCAAGTTCGGATAACTTTTGCTCATTGATGCTGGATGCTAATAGTTGAGATTTATGCTCAGATGATAAGGCGGTGCAGAGCTCAAGCCACGAAGCAGACTTTGACTGCATATCTGCAAGAACCCTAGCAGAAGGGCATAAGGCACTGTCATTCACTTTAGCTTGCTGTGCCTTTATAGCGGACTTAAGCGCTGCAGCGTCTTGTTTATTCAGCGCAGAAGACACCTGCTCAATGTTTGCTAGTAATGATGTTGCCCACTCTTTCAAGTCACGCGCTTGATCATTTTGGTTCAGTGAAAGGTTTGGCTTTCGACCTTCATTGGTCACTAAAGTGAAGTTCCGCTCAAGTTCTTCACACGCTTCTGCGCTCAAGAATGGAGAGTCTTGGAGTAGGCAAAACAGAAGAAAACCATCCATAAAAGTAACTTGCTGTTTGTCGATACCTAAAGGTAGGTAGGGGTTTAGATCAAGACAGCGAACTTCAACATATTCTACGCCACGCTCAATTAATGCAGCCGTTGGCTTTTCACCTGAGAATGTCGTGCGTTTGGGGCGAATACTGCTGTAATACTCATTCTCGATTTGCAGAATATTGGTATTCAACTGCGTGTAGTCATGATCATCTTTTAGCCCAATTTTTTCATAGCTTGGGTAAGAGGTATGAATCGCATCGCCAAGTGTTTTAGTGAAGTTATCAAGCGTGTTGAAACAGATATTTAAAGAGCTTTGAGCGTTATTCGTATAGCCTAAGTCACTCATTCGCAGAGAGGTTGCGTAGGGTTTGTAATACGTGCCTTTTTCATCGAATACTTCAAGATCGCTGCTTTTGCCATTCAGAAAACTAGCGTCTAGTGCAGGAGATGCGCCGAATAGATACATCAATAGCCAACTGTAACGTCGAAAATTACGCGTCAGCGCAAAGTACTTCTCAGATTTGTAGGTCTGTAGATCAGTTTGACTATTGTCGGCATCTTTTAACTGCATCCAGAATTCATCCGATAAGGAGAAGTTAAAATGCAGGCCTGCGATACTCTGCATGATTCTGCCATAACGCACATCCAGACCTTTACGATAGATATGTTTCAGTCTGCCAATATTGGAGTCGCCGTACTCAGCGATACGAATGCTTTTATCACCATCTAAATGACAGGGCATTGATCCCGCCCACAAGAGCTCGTCGCCAATATTATTCAAGACAAAACGATGCGTCATTTCGAGTTGTGATAGAAGATTATCCGCGTTTGATTCAACGCCTGTAATCAGCTCTAACAGAGCTTCTGAATAGTCAGTGGTAATGCTTGAGTGTGTAAGAGGATGGCCGAGAGCCTTAGGGTGATCACTCTGTGAAATGTCGCTGTTAGCTAGTGTGCGAAGACCCTCTTTTTCTAAGCCTCTTGAGATAAGAGGCACTGAAGAGGTTTGAACATAAGTGCGAAGAGTGTCGATTCCCGCTTCTAATCCTAGGCATGCGTCTGTCATGTGTAATCCTTTCACCCTATTTGCGGGAGAATATTAAGTCGGTTAGCTTAGTCGTTTAGTCTGTATTTAACTAGCGCTTACTGTTTTTTAGCCTTAGCAAAGGCAGAAGCAAACGCGTTGTTGAGTGGCGCGTTTTGCTGGTTTTTTGCTTTGGTGTTTTTTTGTTCTAATGACTTTGGTGTCGTTTGCTCGGCTGCGTCTTGTAATCGCATACTTAGCGCAATACGTTTACGCTTGGCGTCAAACTCAAGTACTTTTACTTTGACAATATCGCCCGTTTTAACCACGTCTCGAGGGTCTTTCACGAACTTGTTAGCCAGACAAGAAATGTGCACGAGGCCATCTTGATGCACTCCAATATCTACAAAGGCCCCAAAATTTGTCACGTTGGTGACACTGCCTTCAAGGATCATTCCTTCTTTTAAATCGCTTATCTCTTCGATACCCTCTTTAAAGTTTGCTGATTTAAATTCAGGTCGAGGGTCTCTACCAGGCTTCGCAAGTTCGCGCAAAATATCGTTAATGGTATGAACGCCGATGCTATCGGAAGTGAAGGCCGAGGCGTCGAGTTGTGTGACAGACGTTTCACCAATAAGTTGCACTACTTTTTTGTCTTGAGATTTGGCAATTTGTTCAACGACAGAATATGACTCGGGATGCACGGCAGAGGCATCTAGCGGATTTTCGCCATTGTTAATACGAAGAAATCCAGCGCATTGTTCGAAAGCTTTATCGCCTAAACGAGGCACTGATTTCAAATCTTCTCTAGAGCGAAAAGCGCCATATGTATCACGGAACAAAACAATATTGGACGCTGTGTTGGCTGCGATGCCAGATACGCGTGAAAGTAAAGGTGCAGAAGCTGTATTGACGTCGACGCCAACAGCATTAACACAGTCTTCAATGACCGCGTCTAAGCTTTTTCCAAGCTTGAACTGACTTACATCGTGTTGATACTGACCAACACCAATGGCTTTGGGCTCTATTTTCACAAGCTCTGCGAGCGGGTCTTGTAACCTTCTAGCGATCGATACCGCTCCTCGGATGCTGACGTCAATATCGGGAAATTCGTTCGCAGCGATTTCTGATGCGGAATACACCGAAGCTCCAGCTTCGCTGACGACAATTCGAGAGAGCTTCAAGTCAGGATAATATTTGCAGACATCTGCACAGAGTTTTTCGGTCTCGCGTGAGGCTGTGCCGTTACCGATGCTCAATAGCTCAGCATTGTATTTTTTTGCAAGTTGAGCAATACGTTCTCGCGATGTATCCCATTGGTTTTTGGGGGCATGAGGGTAGATGGTGTCATAGGCTAAAAGTTTGCCCGTCGCGTCAACAACAGCAACTTTTACTCCGGTACGTAAACCGGGATCAAGGCCAATGGTAACTTTTGGCCCTGCGGGCGCGGCCAACAATAAATCTTTTAGATTATCAGCAAATACTTTAATCGCGCCGCTTTCAGCTGTTTCACGTAGTTGAGAGAGTAGCTCTGTCTCGATGCTCATGCTGAGCTTAACTCGCCAAGCCCAGCGAACGACTTCTCTCAACCAAGCGTCCGATGCGCGGCCTTGGTCTTTGATAGCAAAATGCTCGGCGATCATGATTTCACAAGGTGAAACTGAAATTCGACTCGTCTTGTCCGCATCTTTATGCTCAAGTTTCAAAGATAGGATGCCGTCTTTTCGACCTCTAAATAAAGCAAGCGCTCTATGTGATGGGATCTTTTTGATGGATTCATTGTATTCAAAATAATCGCGAAACTTCTGTGCATCTTGATGCTTTTCATCAGCAACAGAGCTTTCTAATTGCCCGTATTGCCACATTTCATTACGCAGCTTATTTAGTAAATCTGCGTCCTCGCAAAAACGCTCGATCAAAATATATTTAGCGCCATCCAATACAGCTTTTACATCAGTAAATCCCAACGTTTCGTTGATGTATTTTTCGGCTTCATGCTCTGGAGATATTTCTGGGGTAGAGAACAGCCTATCTGCTAAGGGTTCTAGGCCCGCTTCAATGGCTATTTGGCCCTTGGTTCGTCGCTTGGGTTTGTAGGGTAAATACAAATCCTCTAGGGTCTGCTTACTTTGAGCGGACTGGATTTTCTTTTCGAGCTCAGGCGTGAGTTTGTCTTGTTCCGAAATGCTATTAAGGATGACTTCTCTTCGTTCATTTAACTCAGTTAAATAAGTTAGTCGTTCATCGAGCTTACGAAGTTGCGTATCATCTAACGCGCCAGTTTGTTCTTTGCGATAGCGGGCAATGAAAGGAATCGTTGCGCCGTCTTTAATGAGGCGAATCGTCGCGTCAACTTGTTCTGTGCGAACAGAGAGTTCGTTCGCAATGGTTTGCGTGATAGATAACATTCGCGTTGTCCGTATTTTATTTTACGAGCGTTTAGATGGGAGCGAAGCCCTGAATTTAAACCCTTGTAAATGAAATAAAGATAGCTTTTTTACTCGGCTTGCAACTCGGTTAAACTACGCGGCTCTATCGTTAATGTGTTTATTGAGGTCAGTTGTGGGGAGTACCCTGAATCCAAAACAGAGTGAAGCCGTTAAATATGTTGGCGGGCCTTTGCTCGTATTAGCTGGTGCAGGGAGTGGTAAAACGAGTGTAATTACGCGCAAGATTGCTTATCTCGTTAACGAGTGCGGTATTAAAGGCAGGAATATCGCAGCGGTTACCTTTACCAATAAAGCCGCGAGGGAAATGAAAGAGCGGGTTAGTCAGCTGATTTCGGGCCCAGATGCGCGTGGCTTAACTATTTCCACTTTTCACAACCTCGGTCTCAATATCATTCGAACTGAGCACGAGCGCTTAGGCTATAAACCAGGGTTTTCTATTTTCGATAGCGAAGATGCAAAAACCTTGTTGCGAGACATCCTCATGAAAGAAGGTGAGGAAAACAGCGATGTTCTCAATCTTGTCCAGATGCAAATTTCTAACTGGAAAAATGCAATGTGGACACCTCAAGTTGCGGTGAGCAAAGCAAAAACACCAGAAGATCTGCAAGCTGCCCAAGCCTATGTTCTATATGAGCGCTATTTGAAAGCCTATAACGCTTTAGATTTTGATGACTTAATTTTATTGCCTGTTTTGTTATTTAAAAATGAGGCTGATGTATTACAAAAATGGCGGCAGAAAATTCGATACTTGTTGGTTGATGAGTATCAAGATACCAATCTCGCTCAGTATGATCTTGTTCGTATGTTGGTGCAGGAGCGAGAGGCGCTAACAGTCGTCGGGGACGACGATCAATCAATATATGCATGGCGAGGTGCGAGACCTGAAAATCTAGCCAAACTAGAGCAAGATTTTTCATCATTGAAACTCGTTAAGCTCGAGCAAAATTATCGTTCCACAAGTTTGATATTGAATGCAGCAAACGTCGTGATCGCGAATAACCCGCATGCATTTGAGAAAGCCTTATGGAGTGATATGAAAGGTGGTGAGCCTATTCGTATTATCCGCTGCCGTAATGAAGATGCAGAGGCCGAACAAGTTGCGGCTGAGATTCTCGATCAGAAGTTAAAGCGCGGTGTTTCGTTCAAAGATTTCGCAGTGTTGTATCGCGGTAATCATCAAAGTCGTTTATTAGAAATCAAGCTACAAGCGTTTCAGGTGCCATATCGCTTGTCAGGCGGTACATCTTTCTTTGCTAAAAATGAAATTAAAGATGCGATGTCGTATTTAAGGTTGTTGGTAAATCCGGATGATGATGCGGCCTTTTTGCGTGTTGTAAATGTACCGCGCCGAGAAATTGGTCCTAGTACACTTGAAAAACTAGGGAACTATTCAACGGAGCGAAACATCAGCCTCTATCAAGCATGTGGTGAGATGGGCTTGTCTCAAGTCTTGAATGAGCGCGCCTTAGAGAAAGTGCGTCGTTTTGCCTCATGGCTTGAGCGCACAACACGTCGTTGTTATGAAGAGGACCCTATTCCTGTACTCAAGCAACTCTTTATAGATATCGAATATGATCAGTGGCTTCATCAAAACGCAAGTTCGCCCAAGGCTGCTGAACGACGAATGGATAATGTCTGGTATTTGATTGATTCGATGCAAACGATGCTCGAGGCAGACAAAGGTACAGCAGACGAAATTGGCATCGATGAAGCAATATCGAAACTTGTTTTGCGTGACATGCTAGAGCAGCAAGAAGAAGAGGATGACAGCGACAAAGTTCATTTGCTGACACTTCATGCCTCGAAAGGGTTGGAGTTTCCCCATGTTTTCATTATGGGATTAGAAGAAGAAATACTACCGCATCGAAACAGTATCGAAGAAGATAATATCGAAGAAGAACGACGTTTAATGTACGTAGGTATTACGCGAGCAAAAAGAACCTTGGCGCTAACCTATGCGGCAACCAGAAAGCAGTTTGGAGAGAAAATAGAGACGATTCCGAGTCGGTTCTTGGATGAACTTCCAGACGAAGATCTTGTTTGGGAAGGCGGAGAAGAACAAGACAAAGAGCGTGCGAAGAAAAAAGGCAAGCAGACATTATCGGCATTGCTAGATGATCTGAAGTCAGATTGTTAAGCCAAGCCTTTAAGGTTTCAACATTTTAGTTCGTATTGCCTTTAGTGGGCGCCCATCAATGGTTCCTAGTCCAAGGGCGATGCATAACATTCCCAAATAATGACTTGTGGAGAGCTGTTCTCCGATAATCAGCCATCCTAAAAAGATAGCAGACACTGGCACCATAAACGTCACAAGAGATAGGTTGGTAGCGCCTGCGCTTGATAGCACAGCAAAGTAACCAATATAAGCTAAGGCGGTGCTTAATACTCCTAGGGCGAGCACGGCGAGCCAAGCTGTATGCGTGGCGACTTGTAGCTCACTAAAACCGTCAAAGCTTATGCAAACTGGTATGAGCCATAGGCTTGCCAAACTAGTTTGTGCTGCGGCAATTACAATCACGTTTACGTTCATGGCTTTGAATCTGCGCCCAAATACAGTCGCAATCGCATAGCATAATGCTGCACCTAAGATCGCAAATTGTGCGAGTGTGCTCGGGCTAATACTAGTATTAATTTGTGTGATTTGATCTGTACCGATCATGATCACGACGCCAACAAAGCCAAACACGACGCCACTTAATTTTGTAGGGCTTATTCGTTCGTCACTAAGGAATATTCCGGCGACCAAGATCGTAAATAATGGTGTCGTTGCATTCAGAATTGAGGCTAAACCCGAATCAATTTCTTGCTGCCCCCATACAATTAAGCTAAACGGAATCGCATTGTTTAGTAGACCCATCAGTGCTATTGCAACCCAGAATCTCGGTGAGGAAGGAATGGGAACTTTTCGCACGAAAGCTAATGTCCACAAGCAGGCAGCGGCAATCGTGACTCTTAGCCATGTTGTCGTGGTTGGAGAAAAATCGGGTAGGGTAAATTCATTGAATAAAAACGAACCGCCCCATAGGACGGATAAACCTATGAGGATCGCCCAGTCTTTTAAACGCATGGTGAGAGCTGTATTCATAGTATATCAATCAATGCGTTTGCATCGTAAAACGACGTACTTGGCGTGTTTGGCAATATTTTCGCAATTCCCAAAGAGTTTCTTTAATGCAGTGTGATATCCAAGGTGGCGATTAGCAACAACCCAAAATTCTCCGTTTCTCTTTAGCTGACGATACGCATTTTTAAACATGCTCATCGCGATATCTGTGCTCATGGTTTGTTGCTGGTGGAAGGGCGGGTTGCAGACTATAAGATCCACTTTTGGGTATGATTCGGGAATATTATTGGCGCAGCTTGCAGAAAATCGCTCGCTTAAATAACGACTCGCGTTTCTTGTAGTGCTCGCGACGGCCATAAATGATTCGTCACAAAAATAGGTATGTTTGGGCTCAATAGTTTGAGCACACATAATTCCCATGATGCCGCTGCCGCAGGCTAGATCGATGATCGTTTCAGCTTTTGGAAGCTCTTGTAGATAGTCTAGAAATACGCGAGTTCCAGGGTCCAGTCGCCCCTCCGCAAAAACATTAGCATCGCAGCTCAATTCGAGTCCATGTGTTGAATAGCTTCTAGGAAAAGGCGATTGGCCTTTCCACTTGTTTGGAGAGGGGTTGCAATGGATTAATCTTGATTTTCTTGAAGCTAAAGATTGTTCGCTAGGGCCTAGCAGCTTTTCAAAAATATCACGGGTGTTCTTGCTAAGACTTTTTACCATAGCGCTTGCTATGACAACAGAATGCTCGTTTATATGTTTTCTAATCGCATACAACTGATCTTCTAGAAAACTTAATGATTTGGGGATTTTAATAACGACAAGATCAAAGCTGCCTTCAAGTGATGTTGTGCTTGGAACAAGTTTCTCAGGTTCTTGTTTTGTATTCGCCTGCGTATTTAATCGAATAGCTGTCGATGACAAAAATGAGTCAGTTTGAATCGTGATATCAAATGCACGAAGCGCACAACTGATCGCGCCAAATTGGTCGTTTAAGATAAGAATTCGTTTATTGGACAGATCATGCTTACTCAGTTCTTCCAATAACAAGGTGTCAGCACCTTCCCATGCCTGCAGGTTCTGTTGAGCCTTACTATTTTTAAATAACGGATAGCGTTGAAGCGTTAGCGCACCAAAAGGACTGTCGTAGTGTGTGTTCATTTATCTCGCAGTGAAAGCAAAGAGTTTTAGATGACGAGGCTCAGCGCCAAGCTTAGCATGATGACACCAATAATTACTTCCAAGACTTGCCATGATTTTGCTTGGGCAAAGATTGGTCTTAGGAACCGAGCACCATATCCAAGTGAAAAGAAGAAAGTAAATGATGCGATAACGGCACCGAATCCGAACCAGTATTGTAACTCACCATATTGTGTAGAGATGGAGCCAAGCAATACTACAGTGTCCAAATAAACATGAGGATTGAGCCATGTAAAAGCAAGGCAGGTTAATATTGTCGTTAATATGCTTGATGTGTTTTCTTGGCTTTCGGTAAGCTCATGCTTAACAGTGCAAGCACTATAGAAACTGCTTAAGCCATAAAACAGTAAGAATATTGCACCGCCATAACGTGCAAAGCTTTCTATTTGCGGATAAGTAGTAACGAGAGCGCCAAATCCGAATACGCCTGCCGAAATAAGAATGGCATCTGAAAGCGCACAGATAAAGCAGCTAACAAATACATGTTCTTTTTTGAGTCCTTGCTTCAGAACAAATGCGTTTTGAGCGCCGATTGCCAAAATCAATGACAGGCCCAAAGAAAATCCTGTCAGTATTGCGCTCATTGCGTCGCTACCACCTTATATAAGCTCTTAGGTTCATACAGAAAATAATGATGTTGGCGATAAGCATTGCGATGCTACCTGTTAAAATCCCCAGCGTAGCCCAGCAAATATTAGCGGCCATCATGGTAATAAAGCCATAGCGATGCTTGCTGCCTAATTGATAGGTTGCCAAAAAGGTAAAGATCATTACAAGCCAATCGCAGCCGTAATATTGGAAAATTTTCAAGATAAGGTATTTATGCTTTTTTGATAGTTCCAATGACTGCAAGCAGGATGACGGCACCTAAGGTGGCGCTAACGATCGAACCTAAAATTCCACCGGCGTACAAGCCAAGGAGTTGCAGTACGAAACTGCCTATGAATGCGCCAACAATACCAACAACTATATTTCCAACTAAGCCAAACCCTATGCCTTTCATAATTTGGCCTGCTAGCCAACCCGCGATCGCGCCGATTAAAAGTGCAAGTACTAATGCCTGAACGTCCATACTAAGCTCCAAATCGTGTGTATGCGTCAGTGACTGTAGTACGTAAAACTATGCTGCGTGCATATTTTTGTCATCGATTGAAAGCAATTGTTGCCCTCGTTTTTCTAGAAAAAGAAGGAGGCAGCGGCTGTCGCCAGTGCGCCGCACCATACGATACAAACGAGTGTCGCGATGAGTCGTCGTGATGGCTGATTAGTTGGATTGATGACAAATTTGATGCCGAAGCCTAAAGGCAGTAAAAGCAATGCAAACAGTATGCTTTTAATCAGCATGGGCTGCTCTGTTGTATCGAAAAAGAAAAGAGCAACTAGGCAAACAAGCCCTATGAGCTGTATGGCGCGATCTTTTGGTGTTTGTTTCGCTTGTTTCATAGATGCATTTTACCCAAGTTTTGTAAGTTTATGGATGCGCAATTGGTTCAATTTTAGTTGATCTGATTTAAGCAGAAAGCGGAGCAGTATAAAGTAAATATCTAGATCAAAATGCGCTTTATTCTCTGCATTGTTTTCGTGTTGATGAGCTTGAATTTCTGTCCCAATATGCGCTTTTAAGGGAACATAACCACGCTCTCTTAATTCTTCTTCTGATTCAATTTTGCCTAGATATTGCCATTGATCGATTAAGTGAAAGTGTTTGAATTCGTCATCATTTACGTCGTTTTCTTCCACGAGTATCGGCGTATCAAATGGCCATAAAACAAGTTGATGTTTATTCATCGCTACATCGATACGAGCATTATAGTCTTCGGCAGATTCAATTCCTTCGCATGCACCGAAGCAGCGATGTAATTGGCGTCTAAAACAGGGAGTGTTATCGAGCGGATTGCCCTCTAAACCAAGCAACTTGTAACAAAGAAAATAGTGATCTGCGAGTTTCTCTAATTGCTTGCTAGCCTGACGAGCGCTCCGGAATAGTCCCGCACTCTCATCTGGTTTTTGTTTACTGTTTATTTGTTGGGTGAGGACGGTTTTATAACCCTTTGAATTTTGTTCAATTTGAAAGCTATAAAGTTTTCTAGTACGTCGAAGCCTTCTGTTATAAAGCGGCGATAATGCTTTTATCTCATTGCTCTCGAGAATTTGTGCGCCGAAATCACTCGGTGTTCGCTTGAAATCTATATGCGCAACCTTAGTGCTCATAAGGAGTTCTTTGCTACTTCGATAATCATTGCTGAAATGACTCATGACACGAGCGCGTATGTTGACACTCTTACCAACGTACAAGAGAGAGCCTTCTTCGCTATAAAAGTAATAAACCCCCGCGGCTTTCGGAAGGGCTTTAATTTGTGCGGCTTTGATTTTTGGTGGTAAAGACGGCGTTTTCAGCAGGGGAGAGATAGCGCTTGCAAGCTCGTGAGTTGAATAGAGCTCAGTTGATTTTAAGAATAACTTCCAGATGATTAAGGCATCATCCAAAGCACGATGACGGTTTTCGATCGAAAAACCAAAACGCTTAATGATTGGGTCGATGCCATGCCGGTTGAATTGGGGGTACAGGGCACGACTAAATTTTACCGAGCAAAATGTTTTCGCTGAAAATTTAATGCCGACGCGTTCAAACTCGGTTTTGATGAAGCCATAATCAAAGCGAGCGTTGTGGGCGACAAACACTCTGTCCTGGAGTTTTTCGTACAATGAGTTAGCTATGTCCGAGAACTGTGGTTGGCCAACTAGCATGTTCGGTGTAATGCCGGTTAGCTTCGTGATGAATGGAGGAAGCTCTCTTTGCGGGTTGATAAAACTTTGCCAGCGTTCAACGATGACACAATCATCAACAATTAATAGACCAATTTCGATGACTCGGTGCTGTTGAGGTTTGCCTCCTGTGGTTTCGCAATCAATGATCGCCATGCGCTTTGGAAAGCTTTCAGATAACTGCTGAACACTTTCAGTTGGAAAGAGGTCTGATTGCATTGTTTAAAACGGTTTATGACATTTGCAGAAGTTTTGGCATTACCCACCGGCATATTGCGAGTTGGCTGCCCCAATAGCCCTCGTGTTTTTCTAGCTTGTCGTCATAGCTTGCGCTTTTGCGATGATAAAACACATGCCCAACAGCGTCTGGCAGTGAAGATTTATCATCAAAGTTTTCTGCTGATATAAACGCTAAGCCTAATCCGGGGATTCCTTTCAAGAATCCTGCTACAGGCAAGTGACAGTGTTTGCAGGTTCCGCGCTGTAATGCCGGTGGTAGGCGATACGTCTTAAACTCTACATCTTGCTCATCTAGCGTTACGTGTTTTGATTTCACAACACACACATCTGAGTAATTTGATTTATACAGAGCTTGGCAAATTTCACAGTGACAAAAAAAGCGTACAGCAGGCGTTTTCTCTACAGTAAATTTGGTTTTTCCGCACGGACAGCTGCATTGATGACTCATAGTATTTGCTCTGTTTGTGGTTGGGTTAGTAGTTAGTAATCAAGTAGTTCAGTGAGTTGTATCTGCTCAGTTAAGATTTCTCTATCGCTAGGGGCAAGGCCTTTCCAGTGCTCTTTTACTTCGCGCCAGCTTCTCACTTGAAAGCTTTTAACAACTGATTTGAATGCGTAGCCTCGGAGTTTTCCTGTATAGATGTTTTCGCCTAAATCAAAACCTTGTTCATTAAATCTGTGTTTGCCATTTGCGACCGCGTCATTATGTGCGCGCTCATTTTGAACCATCAGCGCAGCATATGTTCCCATCAAAATATTCATCAGCGTTGACAATTTTTCGTTGAAAATTAGGTTCTCATTAACGTAATTACTAGTTTCCATGAATTGGCCTTCATCAATACGTTTTAGCCAAGCAAAAAGATTTGGTGCAATTTGTTTTATTTTGTCCGCGGCTTCCGGGTCGACAAGGTTCATTCCTAATTGACCATAGATGCTCGCATCGGTTAGGGAAAAGTGATCGCCGAAAATATAGTTTTGACGGCGAAATATTGCGTCTAACGCCTCTAATATAGCTTTCCAACTTTGTTCAAGTAGTTCGTGTGTTGGTGGGAAGTCTTCTTTTGTTGGCGGTATTAGTGATGCGCGAACGCCTGCCTTGTATCCTTTCGGGGCGACGCTCATCAAATAAGGTAAACGCTTTACTTGGCGAGCTGGAAATGACCGAGATAAGAGCCAAGCGCCGCCGGGTGGTAATGCATTTTTAAACTCTGATGCGAGCAGTTTGCCCATTCTGTTGCTTTTTGTAGAGCCGACCCAGCGCATATGATGCACGAGATATAAGCCAAACTCGTTGAATGCTTCATCGATAAAATGGGTTAAGAAGTTAAATAAGGGGGGCGAAGGAATAATGTTACGTCCTTCGCCTTCTTGTTCCATGCGTCTGAGAATACTAGAGCTATCGTATTCAAAAAATCGTTTATCATGGCTGAAATAGGGGAGCAGAGGATATTCGTCTAGCTCTTTATCCATATCAGGATAACGACTAACTTCTTTTCGTCGCTTGGCCGCTTCTAGTCTTAAGATAATTCGAGCATTCTCAAAGTGAGTGCCCATCGCAGGCAAGCGTCGATAGGCGATACCTTTGTATTGCAATGCAGCTTCGAGCTTTAAGGTGTAAGGGCTAAGTCTAACTCCCCAAATTATCGCTTCAGACATCTAAACCCTACTTAGTTGAACTCCAACGACATTGTCGCCGTTAGCATAGGCACAGATTTGGCTCATTTGCGTGTAGCTGATTCCGCTTTGCTTGTGCCATTCATTAAACGTTGCTTGTATTAGTTTTAGTTCTCTCTGAGAGCTCGGTTCACTTTTAATATCAAGCCCAGCGCTTTGCAATGTTAATACAACATCTCGTGAGAGGATAAAGGTGTCGCGCCCCATCATGCGAAGAAAATATTGTCCTGTATTCCCGCCTAGTCGCGAACCACGCTTTTTAAGCAGCTGCATCAGGCCAACTTGATCATCGGATGGCCAATGCGCGATTAATGAAGCGATACCTTTGTCTGTAAATCGCAGGTCGTACAAGAAAGATACATTGTCGCGCAGCGCTTTGATTTTTTGGCCGCTGCGCACAACACGCGAATCATCAAGATAGGCTTCCCATTGCTCATCTGAAAGTAGGGCCAAGGTGTCGACTTTAAAACCAAAGAATGCTTCTTCAAACTCCGACCATTTGCGATCAATGACCTTCCAACTGAAACCCGCGCGATTCACGCATTTTGTCATGGCTGCGAGATAACGATCTTCTGGAATCTGCTCTAGCTCATTGCTTGAGAAGTGCGTACTTAAAAGGTTTGCTAAGGCTGGTTTTCCGCCTTTTCGTTCGATCGCTCTTTCTAGAATTGCGCTAAAAGCAGTGAGGTCAGTAGGGAGTGTTACAGCCATAATTATTCTTATTGCCAGACAAAACCGTGAATTCGTATCTAATCTTACGAAGCTTTATTTGTAAAGTCTTTAAAAAAGCACGGACTGCCCCTTTTAAATCTTACTTTAGCCCCAATAATTGCAGCTTCATTTAAAAGACTGGAGCAAATATGTCTGATTTAGATTTCTCAACGGATGAAGCAAAAGCATCCTACGGTGTTGGTCTACAAATGGGCCAACAATTAGCAAGCGTTTTTGAAGGCGTTTCACTTGAAGCTGCGCTTGCTGGTATTCAGGATGGTTTCGCAGCGAAAGTACCTCGCGTTGAGGGGCAAGACATCAATGCTGCATTTGGTGTAATTCAAGAGCGTATGCAAGCTGCAGAAGCGGCCAAAGCAAAAGAATTCTCTGCAGCGGGCGAAGCGTTTTTAGCTGAGAACGCTAAGCGTGATGAAGTGACAGTGCTTGAGTCAGGACTTCAGTACGAAGTCATTACCGAAGGTGAAGGCGCTAAGCCAACGGCAGATAGCGTTGTTCGCACACACTACCGTGGTACTTTGATCAACGGTGAACAGTTCGATAGCTCTTATGATCGTGGTGAGCCTACTGAATTCCCAGTTGGTGGCGTTATCGCAGGTTGGACAGAAGCACTTCAATTGATGAGTGTTGGTTCTAAGTGGAAGCTATATATTCCTTATCACTTAGCATACGGCGAGCGCGGTGCTGGTGGTGCGATTGGCCCATACGCAACGTTAGTATTCGATATCGAGTTGATCGAAATCGTAGGCTAAGCCTCCTCGAAAATAAAAAAACCGCCGATTGGCGGTTTTTTTATTTCTGCAGTACAGGACAGTCTTGTTCTACGAGAAGCTGCGGCAGCCTCAGTCGTACACAGTTGGGATAGCTTGACGTTTGTGTTGGGTTGCCTGATAGATCTTAATTAATCGATCTGAGACATGATCTTCGACCTCCCGTCCCTCAAGAAAATCATCAATCTGGTCGTATGAAATACCCAGCGCTTTCTCGTCCTCAAGTCCCGGGTCGTTGTCTTCAAGATCCGCCGTTGGCGCTTTGTGCACAAGATGCTCTGGTGCGCCGAGAGCGCTGGCAAGGGAGCGTACTTGGCGTTTGTTCAATCCGAATAATGGAATGAGATCGACCGCGCCGTCGCCGTACTTGGTGTAAAAGCCAGTAATATTTTCTGCGCTATGGTCAGTCCCTAATACAAGCCCCCCAAGTAAACCTGCAACATAATACTGAGATACCATGCGCACACGCGCTTTTACATTTCCCTTTGCGAAGTCGACGTTATAGGCGTCATTTGGCATAAGCTGTTGCTGGCTGAGTTCCTGTGCAACATTGTCGTGTATTGCGTCAGTACCTGGTTTCACGTTTAAGGTGATGGCACGGCTTGGGTTGATAAATGTAATAGAGTCTTGTGCATCTTGTTCATCGCGTTGCTCGCCGTAAGGTAAGCGGACAGCAATGAATTGATACTCGCTAGAATTATTCTCTGCATTTAATTCATCGATTGCGCGTTGGGCGAGCTTGCCGCATGTGCATGAATCAATGCCGCCACTAATACCAAGAACTAAAGTTTTTTGGCCTGCGGCATTTAGTGTTTGTTTGATAAAGTTTGTACGACGTTCAATTTCGAAATTTACATCGATCTCAGGTTGCACGCGCATCTCTGTAAGAATTTCTGATTTGCTGACCATACTTTACACCTATTGTTTGTCAGTCACTCAGGGTGATATTAAATTCATGCCCTGTTTTGATATCTTGAAAGGTTTTTATTCTAGGAACCCAAAAGAAATCACGCTTAAGAGTGATCGACTTTCCTTTTGAATAAACTGCTTTTTAAATGATCCATCGTCATTGAAAGCGATTCCCTCAGGGTAGTTAGCCTTCAATACAGTGAGAGCATCTTCTTTCAATTTTAGTAAGCCTGTTTCGTCGTAGAGTTCCACCATCATTGCTAATGCTTCTTCGACGACGGGGCTACTAGGAAAACTTTCGACGACATAAGCCGCTCGATTTGCCGCAGCTGTGTACGCTTCGCGACGAATGTAATAGCGGGCTGCATGCAATTCATACGCAGCTAATCGGTTTCGGATCATTAGCATCCGTTTACGAGCATCGGCCGCGTATTGGCTTTCTGGATATTGATTGATGAGTTGCGCGAAGTCTTGGAAGGCTGTTCGCATATTGCCCGGATCGCGAGATGTGATATCAACATCAGTGAAAAATTGAGTTGCGATGCCTCCATCAAGATTGTAGTTAGCAACGCCTCGCAAATAGTACGCATAGTCTACGTTAGGGCTTTGAGGGTGCAGTCGAATAAAGCGATCGGCCGCGAGGATAGCGCCATCTAGATCGAGCGCACTGTAACGCGCATATACTAAATCTAACTGTGCTTGCTCTGCATATTTCCCAAATGGGAAGCGTGATTCGAGTTCTTCGAGCGCTAGCGTTGCTTGTTGGAAGTTACGAAGCTTGATCGATTTCTTAGCGGCTTCGTAAAGTTCTTTTTCACTGGATTCTTTTTTTGGTGCTGAGCTGCATGCAGCTAAAATCGTGGCGCTTAATACGATGATTAAACAGTGTTTGATCCACTGGGGCATAGTTGATGTTTCTCTTCGTGTTTACCGGGCCATGATCAATATTTGTTTAAAGGATTTGGATGAACACAGCTATAATGCGTCGATTATGTCATAACTTTGGGCTGTATCGTAAGAGTCCTACTGCACGGAATAGAAGATGAGTGAGCATACACGCGAGAGCGTAGAAGCGGATTTTGTAATTGATATGGAACATTCTGGGATGCGCTTAGATCAGGCGATTTCGGAATTGATGCCAGATTATTCGCGTTCGCGCCTCCAGCAATGGATTAAACAGGGTGCATTGACTGTAAATGGCGCAGTACTGAAGCCGAAAGAAAAAGTAAAAGTTAACGACTTCATCGAGCTCAGAGCGGAACTTGAAGCGCAGGGTGAGTGGAAGGCAGAGCCTGTTGATCTGGATATTGTTTATGAAGATGAAGCCATATTGATTATCAATAAGCCCGTTGGCCTTGTTGTGCACCCAGCAGCAGGAAATTATTCCGGAACGTTAGTTAATGGCTTACTTCATTATGATGCGAGCTTAGAGAATGTGCCGCGCGCAGGTATCGTGCATCGTTTGGATAAAGATACTTCAGGCTTGATGGTGGTCGCTAAAACCTTGCAAGCCCACGCGCATATTGTTGCTCAGCTACAAGATAGAAGTATGGGGCGTGAATATGAAGCCCTCGTAACGGGAGTTATGACAGGCGGTGGTACCGTCGATGAGCCAATTGCTCGCCATTCTCAAGATCGAAAGAAAATGGCAGTTACGCCTTTTGGCAAGAATGCCGTGACGCATTATCGCGTGGTTAAAAAATTCGATCACCATACGCATATTCGTGTGAAGCTAGAGACTGGGCGTACGCATCAAATTCGTGTTCACATGGCGCACATTGGTTATCCGCTTGTTGGTGACAGAACATACGCAGGACGTTCGAAAGTGCCGGCGGGAACGAGTCCTGAATTCAAAGAAGCATTGAAAGCTTTCCCTCGTCAGGCGCTGCATGCAAAAAAACTCACTTTGATTCATCCTTTAGACGAAGAAGAAGTGAGTTGGGAAGTAGACCTGCCGCAAGACATGCAGCATTTGTTGGCGCTTGTCGCAAACCCTGATGATGTCGGTGAGTGAAGACTCGATTCAACTTCGCGAGATGACTGCTCATTACTGTAGATATTTTTCTTAAAAGGAATCGTTTGTGTCACTAGATCTCATTCAGCCTAATTGGCCCGCGCCGAAGAACGTGCGTGCTTTTGTTTCGACTCGGCTCGGCGGTGTAAGTAAAGCGCCATATTATTCTTTGAATTTAGGCGGTCATGTTGATGATGATCCTGAAGCAGTGCAAGAAAATAGAGAGCGCTTTGCGCACGCGGTTGGGCTTGAAGCTGAGTCGATTGCTTGGTTAGAACAAGTGCATGGCACGGATGTTCTAGAACTGAATGAAGTGCCATCAGGTCTTTTAAAAGCGGATGCCTCCACAACAATGCAATCGAATCTAGCTTGCGTTGTTATGACTGCGGATTGCATGCCTTTATTAATGTGCGATTCGGCAGGTAAGCGTGTTGCAGCCGTGCATGCTGGTTGGCGCGGCATGGCTGATGGCGTGATTCAGGCTGCCTTATCTAAGTTTGATGATGCGAGTGAGGTGATGGTGTATTTGGGACCGACCATTTCTCAGTTAGGGTTTCAGGTTGGCGCTGAAGTAAAGAATCAGTTCGTATCGATTGATGCTGACTTTGATGCTGCGTTTTTGCCAGAGAACGAGAGCGACAAACTCATGTGTAATTTGTATGCGATTGCTCGAATGATCTTACGAAAGGCAGGCGTTAGCAAAGTCTACGGTGGAGGATTTTGTACCTTTGCTCAGTCCGAGCGTTTTTATTCTTTTCGTCGAGATGGGCATGTATCGGGGAGAATGGCCTCCCTCATTTACTTGTCATAAGCCAACAGGCTTAATCAAGTCTTAGATTATCAAAATACAGTGAGAATCCTTGCTCCGGTTTTGCTGAGAAAAGTGCAAGGCTCTGAATGTGTTTCATATCCATTGCTCTTCCTTGTGGCGCTTCACTTATTTCGGAAAGTGGAATCGATATTTTGTTCACGCCTTTTTGTATTTCGAAGCTGCGATTGAAGCGATCAACATACTCATGGTTATGTGTTTTGTCGTGTATTCGGAGTGTTAGTTTCTGTGGTGTGTCTGATTTCGAAAAAATATCAATGCGGAATTGATTGAAGTCAGACCAGTCGCCGTGAATATGCGGCACGCTAAACCCAGGGTATGTCGTGGTGGCAAAGTCCACTTTGAGCGTGGTGCTCGGGTTGTCCCAACCCTTTGGCTTGCTTACTAAGCTTAAGCTTGCTTTATCTCCTGGTCTGTAAAGGCGCATTTGCCACGCGTGCTCGAAATTGAGTAATGACGGAAGCTCTGCTTGACGTTGATACAGTGTATAGGCGCCATGAGCTGGGACAAACATTGCACTAAAGAGTAAAAACAGCGCGAAGAATCGCACGATTATCTTCTTTTTAAAGGTTCGTTGCGTGCTGACAATAATCAAAATCGCGGAGCAGATACCAATAAAGTTGTAATAAATATCAATGAAACTCGCGCTGCGTTGAAAGAATGGTTGGGATAACTCAATCGCGATGCCGATGATGAAACAGAAGCCGCCAACCTGAATCAGCTTCAGCCCCGAGTCTTTTGCTCTAGCAAGGTGGCTCAACAGAAGTGTTAAAAAGAAAAGAATATAGGTGTGGGCACTGTCATGAAGCGGCCCCCAAAACAAATTTTGATTCGATACGTTCTCAATTCCGACAGAGATACCGATAAGGCATGCGAGATAAATAAAAGAATAAAAATGATAAGAAATCATACAGGGCGTCAATTAATTGGCGGTTCGACCTTGAATTGTTTTTATTTATTCCCATCTTAACAGGTAATCAAAATTTAGGTGCAAAGTGCGCCCCATAGTTCAGCGCTTAGGGAAGGCTTTAACGCAGTAATTAAAGTTTGCAGTAGCGCTCAAGGAGAATGGAATGCGAATTGACAGATTAACTAGCAAATTACAAATGGCTTTGTCCGATGCTCAGTCGATTGCACTTGGCAAGGACAATCAGTTTATTGAACCTGCTCATCTTATTCAGGCTTTATTAAATCAGAATGGAAGTTGCAGCGCTTTACTTAGACAAGTGGGCGTTGCGTTGAGCGATTTTAAGGCTGAGCTGCATAAGCTTATTGAAGCGTTGCCGCAAGTTGAGGGTGGTGATGCGGATGTCCATATGTCGAACGACTTGGGTCGCTTGATGAATATGGCAGATAAATACACGCAAAAACGCGGCGACCAGTACATTTCATCTGAGATCGTCCTTTTGGCGGCAGTGGATGATAAGGCGGCTTTAGGTGCGCTTTTAAAGAAATTCAATGTCAATAAAGCTGCACTAGAAGCGGCAATTGACACGGTCCGAGGAGGCGAGTCAGTGAAAGATCAAGGCGCAGAAGATAATCGAGAAGCCTTAGATAAATACACTGTCGACCTTACAGCGCGAGCGGCAGAAGGGAAGCTTGATCCTGTGATCGGTCGTGATGATGAGATACGCCGAACTGTCCAGGTTCTGCAGCGTCGTCGTAAGAATAACCCTGTATTGATCGGTGAGCCGGGTGTAGGTAAGACCGCTATTGCAGAAGGTTTAGCGCAACGTATTGTGAACGGCGAAGTGCCAGAGGGTCTAAAAGACAAGCGAGTTCTTTCTCTTGATATGGGCGCGTTGATCGCAGGTGCTAAATTTCGCGGTGAATTTGAGGAGCGTTTAAAAGCTTTGCTAAATGAATTGGCAAAACAGGAAGGCCAAATCATCTTATTTATCGATGAAATTCATACAATGGTGGGCGCTGGCAAGGGCGAGGGTTCGATGGACGCAGGGAATATGCTCAAACCAGCTTTATCACGTGGTGAATTGCACTGTGTCGGCGCGACAACCTTGGATGAATATCGCGAGTACATTGAAAAAGATGCAGCGCTTGAACGCCGTTTCCAAAAGGTGGTGGTCGATGAGCCGACCGTTGAGGATACGATCGCGATTCTGAGGGGATTAAAAGATCGGTATGAAGTGCATCATGGCGTTGAAATTACTAACGCTGCGATTATCGCTGCAGGTAAGTTGTCTCATCGTTATATCAGTGACCGACAATTGCCAGACAAAGCTATTGATCTAGTAGATGAGGCTGCGAGTCAAATTCGTATGGAGATGGATTCGAAGCCAGAGTCCTTAGATAAGTTAGAGCGTCGACTCATTCAGCTCAAAATTGAACGAGAAGCTTTAAAGAAAGAAAAGGATGAAGGTTCAAAGAAATCCTTGTTAGAACTTAACAAACGTATTGAGACTGTCGAAAAAGAATTTGCCGATCTTGAAGAAGTTTGGACGTCAGAAAAAGCTGCCTTGCAAGGTTCGCAGCAAGTGAAAAGTCAGCTAGAGCAGGCGCGTGTTGAGCTTGATACAGCGCGTCGTAACGGTGATTTAGGACTTATGTCGGAACTGCAGTATGGCAAAATTCCGGAGTTAGAGCGTCAGTTAGACATGGCGAGCCAGGCGGAGATGGTTGGTATGACCTTGTTACGTAACCGCGTGACAGAGGAAGAGATCGCCGAGACGGTTTCGAAATGGACAGGGATTCCTGTTTCGAAAATGCTAGAAGGCGAGAAAGAAAAGCTATTACGTATGGAAGATGCTTTGCATGAGCGCGTGATAGGGCAGCAAGAAGCGGTTAATGCGGTTGCTGATGCGGTACGTCGTTCTCGCGCAGGTTTGTCTGATCCGAATCGACCGAATGGTTCTTTCCTATTCCTTGGGCCAACAGGCGTGGGTAAGACTGAGTTGTGCAAGTCTTTGGCAAACTTCTTGTTTGATACTGAAGAAGCAATGGTTCGTATCGATATGTCTGAGTTTATGGAGAAGCACTCGGTCGCGCGATTAATCGGTGCTCCTCCTGGTTACGTGGGCTATGAAGAAGGTGGTTACCTCACTGAGGCGGTACGACGAAAACCTTATTCGGTATTGTTGTTGGATGAGGTGGAAAAGGCGCATCCAGATGTATTCAATATCCTATTGCAGGTACTTGAAGACGGGCGCTTGACCGATGGGCAGGGACGAACGGTTGATTTTCGTAACACGGTGATTGTGATGACTTCGAATCTTGGTTCAGATGTCATTCAGGCGAAAAGTTCAGGATATGTAGAAGCGAAGTATGATGAAATCAAAGATGCTGTGATGGAATCAGTTGCTGCGCACTTTAGACCTGAATTTATAAATCGTATTGATGAAGTCGTGGTTTTCCATGCTTTGGCAGCTGATCAAATTCAGGGGATTGCGAAAATTCAGTTGGCAAACTTAGAGGCTCGACTGAGAGAACAAGATTTAAGTTTGTCCTTCTCAGAAGAGGCATTGCTTAAACTTGCTGATGCAGGCTTTGATCCCGTTTACGGGGCGCGTCCTCTCAAACGCGCTATTCAGCGTCGCGTAGAGAATCCGCTTGCTCAGATGTTATTAGCGGGCGAGTTTGTGCCGGGAAGCGTGATTACTGTGTCTGTGAGTGGGGACGACTTAGTCTTTCATTAAGCTCGATATAAAAAGGCAGCCAATTGGCTGCCTTTTCTTTAACAATTCTCTGCGAGATAGGTTTGCGATAATGCGCGCTTATCTGCGATTTCTTCTGGGGTCATGTAACGCATTTGGCCGTTCTCTTTTATCCGTAAGCGAGCGCCGTCAACCATTCTAGACAGATTTTCTTTTACTGCGGCGCACTTGTTGTCATCCCGTGGCGCTTTTTTATCTGTAGTTTGTGAAAGTTGCGCAGCCTTTTCTTGAAGTGCCTGTTCTTTTTCTGGCGTGTTTGGTGCTGGTGAATTGCTCTTGTTTGGGGCCGGTAAGCCTTTTCCTGTTTGAACTTTTACTTCTGACACTTGTTTGTTGGATTCAGGCTTTTTGTCAGAGTAGTGGACGCGCCCCTGCTCATCCGTCCACTTATAAATCTGTCCATAAGCTAGTGTGCTAAGAGAACATAATAGGGCGATAAAGAGCAGTCTTTTTTTGTTGCGATGTTTGTCCATAAAAAATGCCTGAATTATATGAAAATCATTTACTTGTAGGCTTAACTATAAACTAAAGCAGCGGAAAACAAGTTTTTTGTGCAGAAAGTGCGTTTTATTGGTCAAAAAAAACGCACAGATATTGACTATATGTAATTCGCTGTCAGAATTGCAGGTCGCTTAGATCCGGGGTAGTTTGTAGAGGCCTTTCCTAGTGGTTTTCTTATCCCCCCAGCAAGTTAATATGTTGCGACGGCAACATTACTTATTTGAATTTGAGAAGAGTCCAAAAAGCATGACTGTTTTCATAGGCGTTACTCCCCGCCTTAATAAGTAAATTCAACTTGCTAAAGTTGCATCGAAAACGCTTCCAAAAGAAGCGAGCATTACTCGGATTAAGCTTCCAAATTTAACTGTATTATTTAAAGGTAAATATCGTGGAGCTATTGTCTGGCGCCGATATGATTACTCACTCCCTTGCGGACCAAGGCGTTGAGTACATCTACGGATATCCAGGTGGAGCTGCGCTTCATATTTATGATGCGTTGTTTCGACAGGATAAAGTTAAACATATATTAGTTCGTCACGAGCAAGCAGCAGTCCATATGGCTGATGGCTATGCGCGTGCGACAGGTAAAGCGGGAGTTGTATTAGTTACATCAGGTCCAGGTGCAACGAATACGATTACAGGTATCGCAACAGCGTTTACCGACTCTATTCCTATGGTTGTCTTGTGTGGGCAGGTACCTTCAACATTGATTGGTGAAGATGCTTTCCAAGAAACAGACATGATGGGTGTGTCGCGTCCAGTTGTGAAACACAACATGGCGATCAAACATCCTTCAGAAATTCCTGAAACGATTAAAAAGGCGTTTTATATTGCTGAATCTGGTCGACCGGGCCCGGTTGTAATCGATATCCCAAAAGATATGACAGCGCCAAACGAGCGTTTTGAGTATAGCTATCCGAAGAAAGTGAAGCTTCGCTCATACTCGCCGCCAACGCGTGGTCATTCAGGTCAAATTCGAAAAGCAGCTGAGATGCTCTTAAATGCTAAGCGTCCAGTTATATATGCGGGTGGTGGTGTCATTATAGGTGGCGGAACTCAGCAGTTGACGGATTTGGTCAAGCGGTTGAATTACCCAGTGACCTGCACCTTGATGGGTTTGGGTGCTTATCCGGGGACGGGCGAGCATAGTCTAGGCATGCTTGGCATGCATGGGTCTTATGAAGCAAACCAAGCAATGCACCATTCTGATTTGGTTGTGTCAATTGGTGCACGTTTCGATGATCGCGTAACAAATGGCACGGATAAGTTCTGTCCTGGCGCGCGCATTGTTCACGTGGATATCGATCCGGCGAATATTTCAAAAACTATCAAGGTTGATGTGCCAATCGTAGGGCCGGTAGATTCGGTTCTAACTGATCTTCATGCTGCATTAGATGAGTTGGCGGGAACGCCTGATCAAGAAGCCTTGTCGGCTTGGTGGGAAAAAATTGATGGCTGGAGAGCATTTCATGGCGGTCGCTATGATGCATCTACGCAAGATTCGATCAAACCTCAGCATGTAATCGAAACGCTGCACAAAGTTACGAAAGGCGATGCCTTCGTAACTTCTGATGTAGGTCAGCACCAAATGTTTGCGGCTCAATACTATAAGTTCAATAAGCCTAATCGTTGGATCAATTCTGGCGGTTTGGGGACGATGGGCTTTGGTTTGCCTGCGGCAATGGGTATTAAACTGACTCATCCTGATGAAGAAGTTGTGTGTGTTACCGGTGAAGGCTCTATTCAAATGAATATTCAAGAGCTATCAACGTGTAAGCAATATGACCTTCCTTTGAAAGTTTTGCTATTGAACAACCAAGCTCTAGGTATGGTTAAGCAATGGCAGGACATGAATTACGAATCTCGTCACTCTCATTCTTACATGGACTCATTGCCTGACTTTACTAAGTTGGTTGAGTCTTATGGTCATGTGGGTATGACGGTCAATAAGCTAGACGAATTAGAGTCTACCTTAGAGAAAGCGTTCGCAATGAAAGACAAGTTGGTATTTATCAACGTGTATGTTGATCCTTTAGAGCATGTGTATCCAATGCAAATTGCAAAAGGTTCGATGAATGACATGTGGTTGAACAAGACGGAGAGAACATAATGAGACGTATTATTTCTGTCCTTCTTGAAAACGAGCCAGGTGCATTGTCGCGTGTTGTTGGCTTGTTTTCTCAGCGTAACTACAACATTGAAACGCTTACCGTGGCGCCAACTGATGATGAATCCTTATCCCGTTTGACTGTCACAACGACGGGTTCTGACAAGGTTATCGAGCAGATTACAAAGCAGCTAAATAAGTTGATCGAAGTCGTTAAGTTGGTTGATTTGACTGAAGGTAGTCATATCGAACGAGAGTTGATGCTTGTTAAAGTGAAGGCAGTTGGCTCTCAGCGTGGTGAAGTGTCACGTACGGTAGATATTTTTCGAGGGCAAATTGTAGATGTGAATAGCACTGTGTATACCGTTCAGGTTACGGGAGACAGCAGAAAGCTTGACGCATTTATTAAAGCGTTGCCGGAAGGAATTGTATTAGAAGTAGTGCGCAGCGGTGTTTCAGGTATTGCGCGCGGCGAGAAAGTTCTTAGCCTTTAAATTTTATTTTAATTTTAGTTTGCCTTCTTTAAGTTGAAGGTAGAGAGATAGCGGGGAAAAACCATGCAAGTTTATTACGATAAAGATTGTGATCTTTCGATCATCCAAGGTAAAAAAGTAGCAATCATTGGCTACGGTTCACAAGGTCACGCGCACGCATGTAACCTAAACGACTCAGGTGTAGACGTTGTTGTTGGTCTACGTTCAGGTTCTTCTTCTGTAGCGAAAGCTGAAGCTCACGGTCTAACCGTTAAGCCTGTTGCGGAAGCAGTTGCTGGTGCAGACGTAGTAATGATTCTTACTCCTGATGAATTCCAGTCTGTTCTTTACAAAGAAGAGATCGAGCCAAACATCAAGCAAGGCGGTACGCTTGCATTTGCTCACGGTTTCGCAATCCACTACAACCAAGTTGTTCCACGTGCTGACCTTGACGTAATCATGATTGCTCCTAAGGCGCCTGGTCACACTGTACGTTCAGAGTTTGTTAAGGGTGGCGGTATCCCAGATCTTATCGCGATCTTCCAAGACGCGTCTGGCCAAGCAAAAGATGTAGCACTTTCTTACGCAAGCGGTGTTGGTGGTGGTCGTACTGGTATCATCGAAACAACTTTTAAAGACGAGACTGAAACTGACCTATTTGGTGAGCAAGCTGTTCTTTGTGGTGGTGCGGTTGAACTTGTTAAAGCTGGTTTCGAAACATTGACTGAAGCGGGTTATGCTCCAGAAATGGCTTACTTCGAATGTTTGCACGAGCTTAAGCTAATTGTTGACCTTATGTACGAAGGCGGCATCGCGAACATGAACTACTCAATCTCTAACAACGCTGAGTACGGTGAGTACGTTACCGGTCCAGAGGTTATCAATGATGAATCTCGTGCGGCGATGCGTAATGCACTTAAGCGTATTCAAGATGGTGAGTACGCCAAGATGTTTATCCAAGAAGGTGCGACTAACTATGCATCTATGACTGCATATCGTCGTAATAACGCAGCTCACCCAATCGAAGAGACTGGTGCTAAGCTTCGTGCAATGATGCCTTGGATTGCGTCTAACAAGATCGTTGATCAAGAGAAGAACTAAGCGTTTTTGTTAATTAACGCTACACTAAACGGCCTGCAAGGATTATCCTTGCAGGCCGTTTTTTTATGTACGCAGAATATGCTGAGAAGTCATGAGCGAAGAGTCAAAGAATAATCAAGATACTACAAGTGCATTGCACGAGTCTGGGGCCGACAATATTAAGTCGGAGACTGAGTCGTCAGCGGACAAACCAAAGTCGCGTATGGGTAAAGGCATATATTTGTTGCCTAACCTGTTTACAACTGCTTCGTTGTTTTCGGGATTCTATGCAATCGTTGCGGCGATGAATGGCAACTTTGAAAATGCGGCGATCGCAATATTTGTATGCATGGTGTTGGATGGTCTAGATGGTCGCGTTGCGCGTATGACCAACACGCAAAGCGATTTCGGTGCGGAATACGACAGCCTCGTTGATATGGTGGCTTTTGGTGTCGCTCCTGCTCTTGTTGCTTTTACTTTCAGTTTGCAGACGCTAGGAAAGATCGGATGGATTGCAACCTTTATTTACGTCGCGGGTGCTGCATTGAGGCTTGCTCGTTTCAATACGCAGATAGGGTCGGTCGATAAGCGTTATTTTGTTGGTTTGCCAAGTCCTGCGGCAGCAGCTTTGGTGGCTGGCGTGGTTTGGGTGTTTCATGATGCAGAAGTTGGAACATTATTGACCTTGGTTACTATGCTGTTTGTTGCAAGTGCCGGTGTGTTGATGGTGAGTAATGTGCTGTACAGCTCCTTTAAGGAGTTCGATCTCAAGCGCCGTGTCCCGTTTACAGCGGTTTTAATTATGGTGGCGGTGTTCGCTGTCGTCGCGTTGGAGCCGTCTTTTGTGTTGTTGTTAGGTTTTGTTATCTATGCTGCATCAGGTCCTTTTTCAAGTGTATTGCGCAGATTGAGAAAAAAAGAAGCGTAAAGGCACTTTTTAGACGAGGAACCGTCTCAGCATAAACTCAACGTTGACGAATTTACGGAAAACTTTAGTTATGCTTATAAAAATCAGGTCCTCGTTAGATATCGCTTCTTCAGAAATAACTAGCGAATCTGCATACTTAAATCGACGAAAATTTTTATCTCTATCTGCAGCAGCAGGTGCTACAAGTTTACTCCCAAGTTCCTCATTGTTTGCGTCAGCGGATGCGTCGGCGTTTCAAAACCTTCCCTCTGTAAACTACGCTCCTGGCGAAAAGATTACTCCATACGAAACAGCTTCCACCTATAACAACTTCTATGAATTTGGAACAGGCAAGTCTGATCCGGCAAAGTATGCGCATGAAATGACGACTAAGCCTTGGTCGGTTGTTGTGAACGGATTGACGGATAAACCTGGTACCTACAACCTTGAAGATGTTCTAAAGGGTTTAGAATTGGAAGAAAGGGTATATCGTTTCCGATGTGTGGAGGCTTGGTCCATGGTGATTCCTTGGGTGGGCTTTTCGTTGTCTGCGCTGTTAAATAAATTTCAGCCCTCCCCTTCAGCCAAATATGTTCGATTTGAAACGCTAAATAGACCAGAAGAGATGCGTGGTGTTCGATCATTTACGTCTTCGATTGATTGGCCATACGTTGAGGGATTGCGCATGGATGAGGCAATGCATCCTCTGACGATGATGGTTGTGGGAATGTATGGCAAGGAATTGCCAAATCAAAATGGTGCTCCATTAAGACTGATTGTCCCATGGAAATATGGTTTTAAGAGCATAAAGTCCATAGCTCGAATTTCGTTTAGCGAGACACGACCACGAACGAGTTGGGAGAAAGCGGGGCCAAGTGAATATGGCTTTTATTCCAATGTAAACCCCAACGTTGATCACCCTAGATGGAGTCAAAAGACAGAGAGGCGATTACCTAACTCTTTGTTTAGTCCAAATCGCATCGATACCTTGATGTTTAATGGGTATGAAGAGCAGGTTGCATCACTCTACGCTGGGATGGATCTGAAGAAGAACTACTAATTATGAATGCAAAAACTGCTCACTTGATGCGTTGGTGGTTTATTTTTATTGCTTGCTTAGCTCCACTGCCATACATCGTATATAGATTGGTGGTTAATAACCTTGGGGCGGAGCCGGCGAAAGCTTTAGTAGAGTTCTTGGGGGAAACCTCGCTTATTGTGCTGTTTGTGACATTAGCTGTCACGCCGCTAAGTAAATTCAAGATGCTTCCTAGTTTCGTTAAATATCGCCGTATGCTTGGGTTGTGGGTTTTCTTCTATGCCAGCTTGCATTTGTTGAGCTACGGTATGTTTCTCGTTGATTGGAGAAATTTTATAGAAGATTTGTATCAACGACCCTACGTCATTGTTGGTGCGTTGGCGTTCCTGATTCTATTAGTTTTGGCAGTGACCTCTCCTCGCGCGGCAATTAAAAAATTAGGGAAGAAATGGAAGCGTCTGCATCGTTGGGTATATCTAGCGACGTTCTTAGTAGTCGTTCATGTCTATTGGCAGTTAAGAGCTGATTACTTTGAGGCGCTCGTCTACTTCACTTTTTTCGTTGCCCTAATGTCATTTAGGTTAGATGTTCTGCTTGCTTGGAAATCTAAAGTGATCAATAAATAATCGCATTGTATGTATGTTGATCAATTGACGCTTTCTTTAAAATAAAGCGACTTTTTTATGGCAAGGCGCTTGCTATCCACGGTGGGATATTTATAATGCGCGCTCGCTTTGAGGGAGACACCTAAGGGGGTTGAAATTGAGGCGAGAAGTGAAGGTCTTCTAGCGTTATTTTTGATCTTTGTTTCTGGTGATTTTTGAGATGTTTTTGC
>JAKVBL010000011.1 GCA_022447365.1 Oleiphilaceae bacterium | reverse complement strand
GCTTTATTGGTAAGTACTAGGTGTGGCGAGAGAACATCCTTCAAGTACTAATTTTGCTCTATGACAAGATTTAGACATTAGCCGACCTTGGCACTGATCCTTTCCCGATGCCCGCTTCAAGAGGGAGGCCGACAATCCAAGCCACTAAGAGTCACATTGCGGACGAAAGAAAAATACGCATCAAGTTAAGTCAAGCTTTTATCTTCCATGGCGACTAAGCAGACTTTGGGATTTCGGTTAACTGGAAAGTTTAGAGGGAAAGACAACAGAAAATATGCTCTTCTTTGGCTTACAAAGCATAGTCCGACTAGCAGTCTCCATCTCTCAAAATGTTATTGCGTCTCTTTCTTAAGAGACTGTTAAACATAACCTATTTCCTAAATCGTGATTAAGTATAATTACGCTCTAAATCAGGGAGCGATCTGACTCGGGAGTATCTATTTCCTAGGGATCCGAGTGTTTCCGGGATAAAGTTTTTGATCGGAAGTAGTGGAAGTAAAAATGTTACGAGTTGCGGTAAGTGTTGTTATAGCGTTTATGGTCTCCGCATGCGGAGGAGGTTCAAGTGGGGAGTCATCAAACATCGTAAACAGTGAGACCCTTCAAGGGGCGCCGGTGATTGGTCGAATTTTAACTGATGTGCGCAGTTTCTCTAAGTCATATGGCGGCACCCGACATGTCGGCGAAGTGGAAACTGTTACGTTTTCTGTTAACGCAGAAGTGACCGACCCTCAGGGATTCGATGATATCGATACTATTTATCTTCACAAAAATGATGAGCTTGATTGGCGTTGGGATATCTATAATGGTGGTTATCGATCATATTGCGAAATCGAAAACACACATGTATTCGAATGTTATTTTTATGACGCTAACAGCCTTCATCGCATTGACTTGTCCGATTGGGAGTTAGTTGTAGAAGATAATTCAGGAAATATCTCAGCAAAAAGATTTGATTTTAATCTGCCCGGAGGCAACGAGCCAAACTTTGAAAGATTTATTTATTCAGAGTACTACACGGGACCGACCGAGCTTGGCGTTCCAACAATGCCTTCACTTAGAGAATGTCATGATGCGTTTGTATTCTCTAGAGAAAGTACACAGTCTTATGAATTCCGGTTCACTGTGAACGACCATAGAGTAAAAGAATACGCCATCGAACTATGGGGCTTTGATGGCGTGTGGAGCTATATTGGTTACGTGCCGATTAACTCCCCATCAATTTCAAGTAAGCCGGTGATTCATGGTATTGAAACTAGGGTGTTTATTCCTTTTTCTGAAATGATTATCAATGAAGGGTATACATCTTCAGATGTTGATGCTTTCCATATAGTTTTATTTGACGATTTTATTGAAATATCGCCAAATTACTTTTGGAATAACCATTTGAGTGTTTCTGAAATGCTTATGCCTGATGGTTATCTTGATCGGGATATCTATCCAGGCCTTAGCTGTAATTAATACAAAGGGGCGGCATTTAATTATAGGTGCTTAGTGCGCAAATCATGGATGGCTGGTAATTACCATGAGCAGAGCAAAAAATAAAAAGGGGGGGCGTTTATATCTCGGCGGCTTTCTGTCAATGTGTTTTTAGTCGGCTGTCATGATAGACCTTAAGTAATCCAGACGACCAATGATCATCTTTTAACTGTCGCTTCTGTCTACAAGTAACCCTCGCAAATAGACAGTTGCGGACTTTAAATACCTCTCGTGACCAATGCTCACTTCTAGAGAAAAGCCGACGAATTAGAAAATCACCACATAACGGAGATTTTGTGACATTTTTATGAAAGGGTCCGCTTTTCCTACTCATGCTAATCTTCGTTGCATCCTTAAATAATTGATTTTACGGGAAAAGCTTAGGTATGCACGTAAGCCAAAAAAGACAAAAGCGAACAAACGGTCCGCTTTTTCCAATGACGAGTTTCTCATAAGTGTTTGTAAATAACTGATATAATTGTGAAAACTGGAATTTATAAAAATGTAGATAAAGTGTTTAGCGGACCGGAAGGTGCGTTAAACACACTGTTAGGTGTCTTTATGAAAGTTATTGATCATCAGCGAGCTGCATGGTTCTTATTTGAGCATGAGGGCAACTTGTATCTGGACGCAAATTGTAGTCATAGTGCCTTTAGTTATTGCTATATGATTAAACTTTCTGCCGAGGAATTAGCCGAATTTAAAATAGGCGGGCACGAGTACCTAGACAAGCTTGCATACGATATTCATTATTCTGCACCTGCAGTAAAAGGCAGCACTTCCAAATATATAGGTCGTGATGTATCAAACAAACTATCAGAGCTATCATCAACTGCCATTCAGTTGTGGCGCAACGAGGGAGGCGGTCAATGAATACACCTAACCAGTGCCACCAATCGGACTTGGGCAAGCTGTCACCTTTTTTGAAAAAACACTCAAAAAAGCCGCCATCTCACCCAAGCCGTTGTGGCAGGCGTTTTATAAGCTATTAGAGAATCGATGACTTTGGTATTTTTCTTACTAGGTATTTTGGGCTATCTATCGGTTAACCACTTAGTAATCAAGATGCACAGAAATCTCAATGTTTCTTTGGGTTGGCCTAATCTTCGAGGTTTCGGCAGAAATTTTCTCGGCTACAGTCTTTGGTTAGCCTTTTGTTTAATCGAAATACCATTTTGCATATTCTTCCCCATTTGGCTTAACTCCGCTATTCCAGCGTTCGAAGACACTGAAAATATCAGGTTAGCTCTAATCTTATTTGGCTGTGTTATTTTTCCTCTTTTAATCTGGGTAAATTATAAAAAACAACAGTCAGGTGTTTCTTCAGACTATGGCTTATGCTTATAACAAGTTTATCGACCATCGCACCAGCAAAAAGACGCTGGGACTGGACCTCTGTTCCGGCGGCTCGCGTCTGCACTGCAGCCGGTTATAAAAGCGTTGATGCGTACTAAGAATGAAAAGCGGTCGTTATGAAAGCTAAGACTCGTGAGATGACTGAAATCCGTTAAGTGTCGGATAAGTTAAAAATGAATTCCTTTTTTCTAACATCCATAAATTAAATGGATTTATAGGCTCCAATTGGAAAAAGACTTATCCAGCGGTCATCGACCTTTGCTAGGTTATAGTCTGGCACGATTTCATCAAAACCTTGCCCGAGCTCTATTGCAATAGCTCTAGCATACTTAGTTAGGTAAGCCTTTTCATCAGAATTGAATCTCTTCGACACTTTTAAACCCGATAATGCTTTTCTGAGAGATTTGGTGGCTTCAGCGTTTTTTCCAAGCCTCATACAAACATGCGATTGCAAAAGCGACCAATGTACTCGAGTCGAAACTTCTAGATCATCTAATCTGATTAAAAAGTCATAACTCTTCGAATAAATACCTTCCGATGCGAAGTAAACCGCTTTGCCCCATAAGTATCCAGTTCTTAGTCTTATAAAAAATCGCATAATTGGAAATGTCCAAATTCTTTAAATGCTTGGGTCACATTCGGAATTAGCACTAGATATCTAGAGAACTCTCTAGTGAATTCAGTTTCGTGTAGAGATTTGAATTAAAGCTAAATTTTACTTCCTAAAAACAACGAATTCTAATGTCTGCTTTTTTGTAGAAGCACGCATTAAAACTCAGTATTAAGTACGCCTCTCAACATCCGCTTTTGTCTATTTCCTAGCATTAGATTCGAACCAATAGATTACCGTCTTCGCGATAATAACGGACTGAAACGAGGGGGTAATCCCGTCGGCCGCAGTCGACGGGAAAAGACGAATGACAAACGGTCTAAAAAAGTAGCTTAAACAAGCTGCATCAAGTTGTCTTTGGAATAGTCTTCTAGTTCATCTAAACGTTCTTCACGCACTTTGATCACCCATTCAGGGTCTTGCAACAACGCACGACCAACCGCAACTAAATCGAATTCGCCGCTGTTGATGCGATCATTCAACTGAGTAATCGAACCTGCTTCTACACCTGCCTGCGCTGACATATTCATACCATGTTCTTCACCAACGAAGCTGGTATTTAAGCCAACACTACCGACTGTGATAACCGGCTTACCGGTTAACTCTTTGGTCCAACCTGCTAAGTTCATGTGGCCGTTTTCTGGCGCATCTTCGAATTCTTTTTCCCAGTAACGACGCGTGCTGCAATGGAATATATCCACGCCGGCTTCAACCAAAGGAGTTAGGAATGTTTTCAATTCTTCTGGTGAGTTAGCTAAACGCGCATCGTAGTCTTGCTGCTTCCACTGAGAAAAGCGGAAGATAATCGGGAAGTCTGCACCCACACGCGCACGAATCGCTTTCACAATTTCTACTGCGAATTTAGTGCGGGATACGAGATCGCCGCCATAACTATCGTCACGCTGATTGGTACCTTGCCAGAAGAACTGATCAATCAGGTAGCCGTGAGCACCATGCACTTCCACTGCATCAAAACCGATGGCTTTGGCATCTGCTGCAGCCTGCGCAAATGCTTCAACGACTTCATCGATATCTTGCTGATTCATCGCTACGCCGTTTTCTCTGCCCGGCTTAAATAAGCCAGAAGGGCTGTGGCCAGGAACAGAAGTATCTGGCTCTATGCCTTCTTTACGAACTGAGCCGACATGCCATAGCTGCGGGGCAATTTTGCCGCCTTTTGCGTGTACTGCATCAACCACTTTTTTCCAGCCCGCTAAGGATTCTTCACCGTGCATAAAAGGTACGCGCGCATAACCATTAGCAGCCTTATGACCAACCGTGGTGCCTTCGGTAATAATCAATCCCACTTCGTTTTCTGCACGGCGAGCGTAATACGCTACGTTTAAATCATTCGGTACATTGCCCGGAGAAAAGGTACGTGTCATTGGCGCCATTACAATGCGGTTTTTTAGTGAAAGGGGGCCTAACTCAATCGGATCAAATAATGGGGAATTGCTCATAATACTCTCGTCGTTAGTTCTATTGCATAGGCTCTAATTATTGAGCGCTTAAGTACGAACCAGCGCAGCAAATTGCTGCATGGTTTGATGAAACATGTCTTTACCGTGCAAGCGAGCGTGATATAGCGCTCCCTTACAACTAAAAATAAATAAGCCAGCTAGGGCTCTGGCAGAGTCTTCAGCGGATGCGCAATCTGGGATATGGGTAGAACGGAACTCTCCAGCCTCTATGCCTTGCTTAATGACCTGCTCAACCCAGTTCAGCTCAATATCGCCAAGCTGCTTTAAACGCTCGCGAATGCTGTCGTCCAATACAGGTAAGTCATTATGAAAGGCACTGATCGGGCACATTAGGTGTTCATTGAGGGTGTGTTTTTGCGCGGCCTTGAAATAGCGCTCTAACTTATTCCAGTTACTTGAGCCTTTCGCCTCGAAATTATTCAGCCCTTCTTCTAGCCACTGCTGAGTCCAGTCACACAGGGCTAAACCCAGATTTACCTTTTTTGGAAAGTAGTGATGTACGCTGGCTTTCTTGATGTCGAACTCGCGGGCGATATCTAGAAAGCTAAAGCCGTTGTAGCCGCGGGCACGTAAAAGCTCAGCCGAATAGTCGATGATTTGTTGTCGGGTGTTGGTTGTCATGTGTTTATCCTACCTACCGGTAGGTAGGCGGGTCAAGCGGCATTATTTGCCCAACCAAACTCGATGCCAGCATGTGCACAGCGAGGCTGCTAAGCGCTATTTTTATCAATAGTATGATTTTGTCGTTGTCTGCCTTTATGCGCAGCTTAGTGCCCAAAAATGAGCCGGCTATCGCACAGACGATCATTACACTGATCAGCAATAAGCTATCACTCAAAAACGGGGTGATAGCCAAATACACTGGGATTTTTGCAAGATGACTGATCGTCATAAACATGGCGCTGGTGGCGATAATTTGATCTTTAGATTTTAATTCTTTAGTCAAAACGGATAAGGCTAGCGGGCCCGGCGCTCCAACGATTAGCCCTAAGCCGGTCTGGAGAAAGCCAATCAAATAATAACTTTCAAACTTCTTTATAAATGCGCCAAAGGTTTTGCTCCACAGGTTGAGAAGTAGATAGCAAGCAATCGCAACAGGCAAGAATTGCAGGGGAATATTAAATAGCGCGAGGCTAAATACGATCGTCCCTAGAACTGAGCCGATCAAAAATGCAGGAAAGAGGTTCCACTGAACATCAGACAGTGAAAAAAACATTCGTGAAGCATTACTCGCAATCTGGGTAATGCCATGAATCGGAATGATAATGCTTGGGCTAAGAAACAGCGGAAGAATCGCAATCAGTAGCATCCCCCCACCAAAGCCAATGACGCCTGCGATGATAGACGTGATTAATGTGATGAAACCGAGTGTAAGGATCATGCCCATTTTATAAGCCGTAAGCTGGTCGATAGTTATGAGATCTTTGCATGATGCCCTTTCGTTACGGTAACGAAGCCTCAAATTTTTGAACTAACATATATATCTCTCTACCGTGATGATATGTCTGCCTTTCTTGTTCTGTTCGGTGAATGCGAATCGCTGTTTTGAAGAACGGTGCGTCATACACGAAGGTATGAAATTCACCGACTTCTCCGCAAGGGTCGACACACTCGGGTAATCCCTCAAGCAGGGAATTATCGTAGTCTGCGCCGCAGCAGTGTTCCTCAAGATGTTTTAGATTAATGCTTTGCAGCAAGGCTCGAATCGGTGTGTTGATGATTTGTCGAGCGATCTCTCGAGACAGATCTATCTGTTCTTCGATTAAGAGCGGAAATACACACTCAATAACTGTTTCTGAAAATAGTTTTTGTCGAAACTCGACAATGCCGTTGCAGTATAAATCGCCAAATGCGATAGCATCGAATGGAACGGTCCAGTTCGCTAAGCCCTCTAATAGTGTGTTTTTGTATACTTCGTTCGATACTTGGTCGGCCATCTTGATTTCGAGTAGGGGGAGCTCCATTGCTTGGGCTTGAAGACGCACATACTTGATGGGAGTAGCTTGAATTGGCACAAGCGATTTGCTTTCAGAGTACGTCGTAACTAAACCGACAACTTCATATTCAGTTGACTCAATCATTCGTTGCATTGTAAGTGCTGAATCCTTTCCAGAACTCCAGCTAATAATTACTCGCTTCAAGTGCCGTGCCTTAGTTGGCGGTGATATCGATTCCGTAATTCTAAAAAATAGCCATCCCAATAGCACTAGAACAGAATCAATTATGTAAAAATAGCGTAGTGATTCATTGAGAGCAGTTTAATGTGAATGCTGTGATCATTGCTTCAGCCAACAATAATTAAGAGTAATAGCTATGAATGTTCTGATCACTGGTGCCTCTGGTTTTATTGGAGGGAGGTTAGCCTCTTATCTACTAAACAATGGGGTATACAAGGTGCGGGTAACCGGCCGTTCACAAGCCTTAGTCGAGCAGTTTTCTGGAGAAGCAGTAGAGTGCTTAATTGGTGATTTAAGCGATGTAGAATTTACCAATCAGCTAACGAAAAATATCGATGTGATCGTTCATTGTGCTGGTTTGGCAGGTACTTGGGGAGACTACCAAGATTATTATCAGGCCAATGTTCTATCGACCCAATTGCTTGCGGATTCAGCGAAAAAAAATGGTGTGATGCGTTTTATCAATATCTCATCGCCGAGTATTTATTTAAATTTTGAGCATCAACTCGATGTAAAAGAGGACTATCTTCCCGCTGAGTTTTCAAATCATTATGCGCGCACTAAATACGAAGCTGAAGTCTTGGTTCAAGCTGCGCATTCGGAGTCTTTTCAAACCATATCATTGCGCCCACGAATGGTGATCGGGGCGGGCGATAACAATATTTTTCCGAGATTGCTAAACATGCAGAAGCAGGGCTTATTGAAGCAAGTGGGCGATGGTCAGAATATCGTTTCGATGACTTCGATACAGAATTTATTGGTGTTAATTGAGCAATGTTTTGACGCGCCAAGTAAGTCCATGGGTCGCGCTTATAATGTCAGCAATGCGCAGCCAGAAAAGCTTTGGGAAGTGATCGATCAACTCTTTGTTGCAATGGAAATGTCAACAAAGCGGCCTTCTGTACCGTTTAAGTTGGCTTTCACTTTGGCGCGTTGCAATGCTTTTCTTAAAAAGCTGTTTCGTGTGAAAAAAGAGCCAGGCTTGTTGCCTGTGCCTGTTTCAGTGATGGGTAAATCAATGACGCTAAATATAGACGAAGCAAAGATGAGACTTCATTATCAGCCGACGGAGACAGCACATGATTCAGTCGAAGAATTTATTTCGTGGTGGAAAGCTCAGTCAAACAAGATTTAGATAGTTCGATTTAGTTTTTATGATCGCTCGCGTCGCAGTAGGGCGGTGTGGCGGTTTTACCACAGCCGCAAAGTGTTTTTGCTTCATCGCGATCCACTTGAAAGACAAGCGGGCGGATTTTTGAACCGTCATGCGAGCCATTGCAAAAAGGCAGGGTGCTCGAGTTCGAGCAGCTACACCAAAAGTAATACTTATTGCGTTTAAGCGAATGTTCTGAAGCTTTCGGGCAGTGTGTGCTCATGATGCTTTGCTGAATTATTGAGCGCTAAAGAATAAAGAAAAGCGTAAGGAATACCAACAGTTGATGCTTGAAACAATGCGGCGAAAGAAATGGGAAGAAGGAAATACTGGATAGTGGATTTGGGTGGGGAATGACCAGCTAGCCCTTCATTCAGATTGACGGGCTAGCTGGTAGAGTTCGGAGCTTGTTATTTACACTCGCTCAAGCTTTTGACCATTCCTTCGATCAGCGCATTGTAATGGCCTGGGCCTTCTTCAATTGCGCTACCAAGCGGGTCCATAATGCCGATGGTTGTGACCACTGAGCCTTCGAATACATTGCTCACTAAGCCTGAGTCAAACTGAGGCTCTGCAAAGACACAGGTCACATTGAGTTCCGTGACTTTATCTTTAATTTCTTTGATGCGTGCTGGACTTGGTGCTTCGGCATCTCCAAGTGTAATGGATCCAGTTGCTGGAACATTGAAGCGTTTTTCAAAGTATTGATAGGCATCGTGGAAGACGACAAACTTTGGTTCACCCAGTTCTGAAATTTGTGCTTGTGCGTTTGCAATTAGTTCATCGAGACCTGCGATTGCCTTTTCAGCATTCGCTTCGTATTTGTCAGCGTTTTCTGCATCCATTTTTGAAAGAGTGTCTTTAATCACAGTCACCCAGTTTTTCGCATTAACAGGGTCAAGCCATGCGTGAGGGTCTACTCCGTCATGGGCATGGTGATGACCTTCATGCTCATCATGTCCATGATCGTCATGTCCGTGATCATCATGCTTGTCGTGTCCGTGGTCGTCATGCTTGTCGTGTCCGTGGTCGTCATGATTGTCGTGTCCATGGTCGTCATGATCGTCGTGTCCGTGGTCGTCATGCTTGTCGTGTCCATGATCATCATGATCGTCATGCCCATGTTCGTCATGATCGCCATGATCATGGCCTTCAAAGGTTGCACCTTCGCGGAATGCATATGTGATGGTTTCGTCTAACTCAAGTATCTCGACTTTCTTCGCAGACTCGGCAACGTTATCCATCGATTTCTCAAGCCAAGGTGTTAACTCTTCTCCCATCCAAAACACGACATCAGAATTTGCGAGTGAACGAGCTTGGGAAGGCTTCAGGCTATAGTAATGCGGCGATGCTTCTGCAGGAATGATAAGGTTAGGCTCTGTTACACCTGCGGTAACCTGACTAACAATTGAGTGCAGTGGTGCAATATCTACTGCAATGCTAGGTGCGTCAGCAAATGCTGTAAGAGGAAGTAATGACGTCATGAGCGCCAAGCGATTTTTCTTGAGCATATCTTTTCCTTGAGCCTGTTTTATTGGAGTTTAAATAAGTCTTCAAAACGTAATGATATGTTGTATCATAGCTCCTTCGTCCTTTGCTTAACAACTCGTATTTTATGATGGGTCGTTAGGCAGTTTTTTTGAGGTAATGCGTGAGCAAAAAATTAATAGAGTGCGAGCAGCTTTCAGTGTCTTTTGGCGCAAAGCCCGTACTCAGTAATATCTCCATGTCTGTTGGGGCATGGGAAATCCTAAGTATTATTGGTCCAAATGGCTCAGGTAAAACCACTTTGTTGCGTGCGTTAATCGGTGCAGTACCGCATATTGAGGGCACGATTAATAGATCACCTGACTTAAGTATTGGTTACGTTCCGCAAAAGCTTCACATTGATCAAACGCTACCGATGACGGTTGAGCGTTTTATGAATCTACCTAAAAAGCACAGTAAGGCGAGTCTTGTTGAAGCACTCGAGATGGCAGGTGTTCCCACTCTCGGTAAGCAGCAATTAATGGACTTGTCAGGCGGGCAATTCCAACGCGTATTATTAGCGAGAGCGCTGCTAGGCAAACCAAATTTACTCATTCTCGATGAGGCCACACAGGGCCTTGATCATGCTGGTGTTGCAGATTTTTATCGTCAAATCGCTGATGTAAAAGATAGTCTTGGCTGCGGTATTTTAATGATCAGTCATGAACTGCATATCGTTATGCGCCAAACTGATCGCGTGATTTGTCTAAATGGAAACATCTGCTGCCAAGGGCGCCCTGAAGTAATTACCGACATGCCTGAATATCGCAATTTATTTGGTTTGGATCAGAGCGAGGCGTTGTATTTGCACAAACCTCATGCTCATCATGATGACCACTACACCCATGATGAGAACTGTGAAGGGGGCCATCACCATGTTTGATGATTTTCTTGTTCGTGCAGTTCTCGCAAGTGTTGGTGTTGCGCTAGCCGCAGCACCTTTAGGGTGTTTTGTTGTGTGGCGTCGTATGGCTTATTTTGGTGATGCGACCGCACATTCAGCCGTACTAGGTATCGCTCTTTCTCTTAGTTTTTCTACGCCAGTTTTTCTGGGCGTTTTAATCGTTTGTATGATCATGGCGATCACCGTTTCATCATTGAGTGAGCGTGGCATTGCCATGGATACCTTACTAGGTGTGATGTCGCATTCAGCCCTGGCAATTGGTTTGGTTGCTGTGTCGTTTCTGTCCGGTGTGCGAATCGACTTAATGTCTTATTTGTTTGGCGACATTCTCGCTGTCGGTAAATCAGATCTCTTCATTATTTGGGGTGGGGCTGCGCTGGTATTAGTGCTCGCGGCACTGCGCTGGAACGGACTATTACTATCTACGCTTAATCCTGATTTAGCACTAGCAAGTGGGTATAAACCAAAACACGAGCAGCTCATTCTTACTATTAGCCTCGCGATAGTGGTCGCAGTCGCAATTAAAACAGTCGGTGTATTGCTTATTGTCGCAATGCTTATTATTCCAGCTGCTACAGCTCGAGTACTCAGTTCTACCCCTGAGATGATGGCTATTGTCGCTGGTGTGTTAGCGATTTCCGCAAGCTTAATTGGCTTGCGTGGTTCCTATGTTCTCGATACTCCAACAGGTCCCACTATCATTAGTGTGTGTGCGATTTTGTTTGTTGTTGTGAACCTTGGATATCGTCTTCTTCCCAAGAAACTACGTAAAGGAATTTCATAATTATATGGAAGCGATGGTGGACGAGATTCAGCGAAAATTAGCTGAATCAAATGACATTCATACTTTGGCAGATATCTACAAAGACGACGTTAATATCGCCGTCTGGAAACGAGATCTCTCATCAGGATTACGTGATTCAATTGCATCTCTGCTTGATCAGGCTGAATTCATTCGTGTTGAAGATGATGTGACGCCAGAGAACGTAAAAGATCGCTTAAATCTGAAACTCGATCACTACGAAAATGTAGCGCCATTGGTCGATGATCTTTCCCACGTCGTTGATATGTTTTGCTGCTTGTTTGAGCAAACACGCGTTGGTTTGCGTTTGACCAAATTAGATCGCGCTATGTGTCCGCGTTTTCATACTGATAAAGTGCCATGTCGTTTAGTGACTACCTATCAGGGACTTGCAACTGAATGGCTTAAGCATGACGATGTTGATCGCTCAAAACTTGGGGCAGGGAATAATGGCCTTTCAGATTCTGAGTCTGGGATTTACTCATCTCGTCAAGATATTCGATCCTTGACGGTTGGTGATATTGCGCTCCTTAAGGGAGATAAGTGGATTGGCAACGAAGGCGCGGGTTTAGTTCATCGATCCCCAAACGTCGGAGTAAACGAAAAGCGTTTGTTGTTGACCCTCGACTTTATCGGTTAAGGCACAATTCTCTTAACATGCAATGAGCATATCTTGCTCGGTGAGTGGGGGAGCTATATCCATCAGCGAGTCTCTTCAAACCAAATTGTTAGTTGTTCGTGAGATCTTTATGAATCATCAAAATATAAAAGGACTTACACAAAGTAGATTCTCGGTCTGGAAGTATTTGACGGGAGTACTTTGTGCGGTTCTCATCGTATCTTTATTCACCTTGTGGGATGAGTTTGTTCTTCACAGTGTTACTTGGCAGAAGTATTTCCATTCTCTGTTAACGGAGCATATCACCGCTGTCGCGACGAATGCCTCTTCCTATGGAATGATGCTAGTGATCGTGAGTTTTGCTTACGGTATTTTTCATGCTATCGGTCCCGGGCATGGCAAGGCTGTTATTGTGACTTATTTGGGAACCAATAAAGACAATATTCGAAGTGGAATATTTATCTCCTTTACTGCGGCGCTTATGCAGGCCTTGGTTGCTATTGTTCTTGTTTCACTTTTATCGCAAATCCTTGAGCTTAAGTTCTCTGAAGTGACTCAGTATGGCGAAAAAGTATCACTTGTGAGCTATGTGCTAGTGATGATGTTGGGTTTAGTTTTAGTGTTGACGGGATTGCGTCGCATTATGAAAACTAAACGTCTTGGTAGCTGGTCTTTTGGTCGCTTGTTTAGCGAGACAGAAAGGCATAGCGACGAGCATGAAGTCAGCCATAATGATCTCGATCACTCGCATACTCACAATCATGCTCATCATCACGACCACTCGCATACTCACCATCATGATCACTCACATGGGCACCATTCGCATGAACATTCTCACAATCATCATTCTCATGATCACGGTTCATCTTGTGGCTGCAATCATGCTTACGTTCCTGAAACAAAACAGACTCCGTGGCAAACGTTTTTACTGATTTTATCGATGGGGTTTAGGCCATGCTCGGGGGCAATTTTAGTGCTTATTTATGCGCACTTAGTCGGTGTGTACGGTTACGGTGTCACCGCTACTTTAATGATGGGTTTAGGAACAGGTTTGTCTGTGAGTATTCTCGCTGTTATCGCAGTATATGCTAGAGGATGGATCGAACGATTTATCGGTGAGTCTGGATTAGTAGAAACGCATTCTCACTCACGGTTTGCACATTATGTTCGTATTTTTGGGGGCATTGTACTCGCTGTTCTAGGTTGGGAGCTGTATCAAGCTGCAACGGTTGTGCAGGCGGCTCATCCATTGTTCTAGATCGATATCTATCGGTACGATTTAACGGCTCAGTGAGCCTTTTTTATTGAGAACTAAATGATATGTTATATCATAACGTTTTTGAGTTTGAATTATAGAATTAAGAGATGATTAGACGTTTATGTATCAAAAATTCTTTGGAAGCCTAGAGCACAAAAGAGATGGCGATAAAGTTGAACTGAAGGCTGTGCTAGAGAATCTAGCTTTCAACGAAGACGGTTTAGTACCGGTGATCACTCAAGATGCATCAACAAAAAATGTATTGATGATGGCCTGGATGAACAAAGAGGCGATTGAAAAAACGCTTGAGACGCGGAAGGTCACATACTGGTCGCGCAGTCGACAATCATTTTGGGTAAAAGGGGAGTCGAGCGGACATACCCAAGCACTGTGTGAAATGTATTTTGACTGCGATGGCGACAGCATTTTATGTATTGCTGAGCAAGTTGGGCCTGCTTGTCACACTCTCAGACCCCACTGTTTTTACTTAAAAGCCGATCAAGAATCGCAAGTTGTACATGTAATAGGAGATGGTTATCAATCATGACCACAACACTCATTAAGAATGCCTTGGTGGTAAATGAAGGGAAAGCTGAAGAGCTTGATGTGCGTATTAAAGATGATCGCATAGCGGCCATTTCAAGCAACCTGACTGCTTCGAATAATGACAAAGTCATAGATGCGCATGGCTTCTGGCTTTTGCCGGGAATGATCGATGATCAAGTTCATTTTCGTGAGCCGGGTTTAACGCATAAGGGAAGTATTAAAACTGAATCACGAGCCGCTGTGGCGGGCGGTATTACAAGCTACATGGAAATGCCGAATGTTAGCCCGGCCACTACGACCATAGAGGCCTTGCAAGACAAGCATGATATTGCAATGAGAAACTCGCTCGCTAATTACTCCTTTTATCTAGGTGCGACCGAAGACAACTTAGAGCAAATTAAACGTGTAGACCCCAAGACCACCTGTGGCGTTAAGGTGTTTATGGGGGCATCGACAGGTAGCTTACTTGTTGAGGATCAAAATGCATTAGATGCTATTTTTCGTGAATGCCCCGTGCTTATCGCCACGCATTGCGAAAGAGGGCCTGTCATGGATCGAAACCTAAAGAGAATCGAAGATTTGGGGCGTGAAATTACGATTCATGACCATCCAATTATTAGAGATGATGAAGCCTGTTATGCCTCTTCATCTTATGCCGTTGGATTGGCGAAGAAGTTTGGCTCGCAGTTAAATGTTTTGCATATCACAACAGAGAAAGAGCTTAGTCTCTTTGCGTCAGGCCCAGTCGAAACGAAACACATTACTGCCGAGGCTTGCGTTCATCATCTTTGGTTTAGCGAAGAGGATTATGCCCAGAAAGGTAACCTAATAAAGTGTAATCCAGCAATTAAGAAGGCTAGTGATCGAAACGCCATATTGCGGGCTTTGCGTGATGATGTGATTGATATTATTGCAACCGATCATGCGCCGCATACCTTTGATGAAAAAAACGTACCTTATATGCAAGCGCCTGCGGGCCTGCCATTGGTTCAGCATGCACTGCTGAGTTTAATTGAGCATGTTAGAAACGATCGTTTATCAATTGAACAGGTCGTGCAAAAAGCTGCGCATAATCCTGCCATTCGATATGGCGTGCAAGAAAGAGGTTTTATCCGAGAAGGCTATTTTGCGGATCTAGTGCTGGTGTCTCCTAACCAAGTTACGCCAGTTAGTCATGACAATGTGTTGTACCGTTGTCAGTGGACACCATTTGATGGGACAACATTCTCATCACGAATCCAGTCAACTTGGGTCAATGGAAATCTTGTGTTTGATAGCGATCAAGTGATTGATACCCACACGGCTTCAGCCTTGATATTTAATCGTCCAAATTAGGAGATTTATGAGTTCCCAAAAGCAGTTACCTGATGTTGCGTCGAATGCAAAAGTAGAGCGCGCCGCGACATTACGATGGGTAGGGATGGAAGCGATAGCAATACCTTTGTTTGTGAGAGCGCAGGGCGCTTTGCTTCAGGTGAGTGCCAGTGCCGACTTATATGTCAGTCTTGATGCGGCTGAGGCAAAAGGTATCCATATGTCGCGCTTGCACTTAGCCTTAAATCGCGATTTAGGTAATCAAACGCTCACGCTAGAAACGCTTCAGGCATTGTTGTCGCAAATGCAGCGATCTCAGGAAGGTATTAGTAAGAATGCGAAACTTGCTTTGTCATTTGATTTAGTGCTTAACAAGCCAGCAATGCTGAGCGGTGAACAAGGGTTTCAGCGTTACCCGATTCGCATTGAGTCAGTTTTGCGTGACAACGAATTTAGCACACAGGTGGATGTGGAAGTGCCTTATTCGAGTACTTGTCCCTGTTCCGCATCATTGTCTAGACAGCTTTATAGCGAAGCGTTTGATCAGCGCTTTGGTGAAGAGTCGATTCCAAAAGATCAGATCCTTCAATGGATACTTCAAGAGGCAGGTTCGGTAGCAACACCACATAGTCAGCGTTCTTACGCGTACATTAAATTGACCTTAGCTCCCAATGAATGGTTCGAGTTTGATGAGCTAATTTTTGATGTTGAAAAAGCGATTGGTACGCCTGTTCAAACGGCGGTCAAACGTCAAGACGAGCAGGCATTTGCCAAACTTAATGCAGATAACTTGATGTTTTGTGAGGACGCAGCGAGACGCTTAAAAGACAGCTTAGAGCATATGAATGGCGTGGCGGATTATTGGTTCAAGGTTGAACATCAAGAAAGCTTGCATGCACACAATGCTGTAGCGATCGATTATAAATTTAGCGAATGAAAAGCGCCCCAAGAAAAACGAGGAAATAGAGAATGATGGAAGATGTGATCCCAAGAAATTACGAACAATGGAAGCATTGCATTACGGTGGAGTGCGGCATCCCGCTGTCTATAGAGTTTATTGAAGAGAGAGTCACTGCTTTGCAGGACATACGAGACTTTAAGACAAAGCAATTCTTAGACTTGTATGGTGAAAGATATCTTAATCAAGTGCTTGTATGGTTTTCGCAAGCGAAAACAGCGCTGCAGACGAATTCATGATTTAAAGCTTAAGGAAGGTAAGTATGAAAAGCCTAGATACAGATGCTCTCTTTAATGAGTGGAATGCGGCACTAAAGACTCAAGATGCAGAAAGAGTGGTTGCTCTATATTCCCAAAGCGCTATTTTGTTGCCTACGTTGTCAAATCAAGTTTGTAGGAGTCCTCAAGAGATAAAAGATTACTTTTCGCAGTTTCTAAAGCTAAGGCCTCAAGGTAGAATTGTAGAAGCTGATTCGCGTCGATTCGGAGAAATTGCCATTAATTCTGGTGTTTATACTTTCGAGTTTGAAGAAGAGACTCTCGTAAGTGCACGATTTACTTTTGTTTATCACTGGGATGGTGAAAATTGGAAGATAATTGAGCATCATTCGTCGCGTTTCCCAGAATAGAGTATTAGCCTCAGGTAATAGTATTTATGACGAATTTAACAAACACTGTGTCGAATGCTGAGGAGCAGGATAGCTGCTGCAGCAATTCTAGTTGTTGTGGGCCAGAAACCCCAGTGACTCGAAGTGCGCCAAAGATCGGCCGAAATGAGCCATGCATTTGTGGAAGTGGTAAGAAATTTAAAAAGTGTTGCGGTGCTTAACCGTCAGTTTGAAAAAGGCCCTTCTGGGCCTTTTTTTATGTCTGATTATCAATTTTTTTTGTATTCACATCTTCTTTTTGAAATAAATGATATGTTGTAACATATCTGTACGACCGTTAATTAAGCAATGAGATACTGATGAATCGATTACCCGTAACCGTCCTGTCTGGTTTTCTAGGTGCAGGAAAAACCACTGTTTTAAGTCATATACTGAACAATCGCGAGGGCAAGCGTGTCGCGGTGATCGTGAATGATATGAGTGAAATCAACATCGATGCATCGATGGTGCAAAATGAGGTGAGTCTAAGTCATCAAGAAGAAAAACTGGTCGAAATGAGCAATGGCTGTATCTGTTGTACCTTGCGCGAAGACCTTCTTGTTGAAGTGAATAACCTAGCGAAAGAAGGGCGCTTTGATTATCTGGTGATCGAATCAACGGGTATTTCAGAACCGCTACCCGTTGCAGAGACCTTCACTTTTGCCGATGAAGATGGCGTTTCACTGTCTGATGTTGCCAAGCTGGATACCATGGTAACGGTTGTGGATGCGCTGAACTTCTTAAATGATTATGACGAAGCAAGATCCTTACAAGAAACGGGCGAACATCTTGGCGAAGAAGATGAGCGCAGCGTAACCGATTTGTTGATTGATCAAATCGAATTTGCCGACGTGCTATTGATTAGCAAAACGGATTTGGTAGAAGAAAAGGATATGGAGCGTTTAAGGGCGATTCTTAAGTCCCTGAATACCGAGGCGAAAATTATTCCGATCGCACATGGCAACGTCGATATTAACGAAGTGCTTGATACCAACTTGTTCGACTTCGAGCGCGCACAGCAGGCGCCCGGTTGGTTGAAAGAAATGCGCGGCGAGCATGTTCCAGAGACAGAAGAATACGGCATTAGTAGTTTTAGCTATGAAGCTCGAAGACCCTTTCATCCAAAGAAATTTTTCGACTTTCTGCACCACACTCAACAGTATGGAAACTTAATTCGTTCCAAAGGTTTCTTCTGGTTGGCGACCCGACCTCAGTTTGCAGGACAGTGGAGTCAAGCAGGCGGAATGGCGCGTTATGGTTTTGCGGGCATGTTCTGGAAAGCTGTGCCAAAAGAAAACTGGCCGCAAGATGAAGAGTATTTAGCTTCTATCGAAAAAATGTGGGAAGAACCATTTGGTGATATGCGCCAAGAGCTCGTGTTCATCGGACAAGGCTTAGATAAGCAGGCCATGACTGATGCCTTAGATGCTTGCTTATTGTCAGAAGATGACCTGTTAAAAGGCAAAGACTTTTGGGCAGAGCTAGAAGACCCATTTCCTGCATGGGAGTAGTGTCCTAGTCACGAACACAAACGTGTTTTGATCTGTTTAAAGTGCTTAAGCGGTTCATCTGCTTGAGCGCTTTTATTCTTGTTCTCATAGTAATTGATCGTTTGGTTTGCGTACCTCAGTGCGATCCGTTTTTCTTCTTCTGAATCATAGTGCCATATCTGCTCTCCGATATGACTGATTGCTGGATAATCACTGGTATGGCGTCCAGATTGGCTGATGAGCATCACTTCATAAATACGCCGATTCTCTTCAACAAGCGACTCTTTCACCATCTTAAATTCGAGTTCTGCCAAGCGCGTTCTTAGCTCGAGCAAGTGGCGCACAGGGCAAAGAAGAAAGTCGATCGATAGGCCTTTGTTTGCTTGTGTTAGTTGTTCAACCAGCTCTGTAGTTAGATCACCTCCAACGCCTGCAATCACTACAAGATGGCGTTGATCTGCATAGTTTTTGAGTGGCAATTGCTTCGTGTCGGTACAATGGGTTGTCCAATGCCTGTCGGACCTGTCGTTAATAGGGAAGTGTTTTTCTAATGTGTTTTGAAGTGATTCGATAATATCTGGAACGATATCTACAAAATGCACCTGAATACTGCTGTCTATTATAGACATACCTAACAAACCATGATCGCAGCAGCAATCCCATATATGGTCATAGTGATGCAGCCGTGCATGCTGTTTTATCGCACTTAAGCGTTTACCGATTTTCACTGAGTACTTTCAAATCTATGAGGCAGGATCTTACGTTTTAATATAGGCCGGTCTGGCAAATTAAGGCTATGCCAAAATCCTCTACGAGGTTAGTCTATTCCCTCGTGAGTTACACGTAATCAAATAAATCGAAAAATAACCATCATCTATGTGCGACCTTAAGGAAGAAATTAAATGAGCGAGTCGATTATTTTACATCACTATGACAAGTCCCCGTATGCAGAAAAAATACGTCTAATGTTTGGCTTGATGAATACCTCTTGGCAATCGCTTCTCTCTCCACCTATTCCTCCGCGCCCAAATCTAGACCCATTAACGGGCGGGTACCGACGTATTCCTGTAGCGCAAATTGGTGCGGATCTTTTCTGCGATACCTGCTTAATTGCTCAGGAAGTTTCTTGCCTAACTGGTAATGCAGATTTATCACCCGAAAATATGAGTGATGCGGCTAAAGCATTAATGGTCGAAGCGGAAGGCCCTGTGTTTTTTTCTGCGGTTGCAGCTGTACCACCGATTAAACTGATCGGCACAATGATTAAAGAATTTGGGTTTACGGGCACATACAAGTTTGTAAAAGATCGTACGGGTATGATGAAAGGCGGAACCACCAAGCCACCTTCGCACGAGAGGGCAAAAGGGTATATTGCGGGCCTGCTTTCAAAGTTAGAAGAGCATCTTGCTTCTAATGAGTGGATCAACGGAGAGTCAGCTTCGGTTGCAGATTTTGCGGTGTATCATCCGATTTGGTTGCACTTGAGCGCATCCCGCTCTGAGTTAAAAGCAGGACCAAATACAACACGTTGGTACACGGCGGTTACGCAGTTGGGTGAAGGAACACGACAGGAGATTACGCAAAACGACGCATTCTCTATCGCGAAAAGCTCAACACCACGTGCGTTGCCAGCGGAAGCAAGCGATAACGAATTTGAGCTTGGTCAAATGGTGAATGTGGCTCCGAGTGACTATGGTTGCGTACCTGTTGCTGGCAAGCTTGTAATGGTGTCGGAGGATCGCATTATTCTTGCACGCGAGACGCAAGAATTTGGTACTTTGCATGTCCACTTTCCACGACAAGGTTACGATATTTCTTGATAAGATCTTACCGCGTCATATAGCCGTATAACTAGCGCATAATGAAAGTTGTTAGTTAAAGGAAATGCCATGCTCACTGTCTTTTATGATGGAACTTGTCCACTCTGTGCTAAAGAGATGAACGCTTTGCGTGCCTATGATGAGAAAGCGAAACTTAATCTTGTCGACATCCATAGCGAGGCATTTTCTTCACATCCTGATATAGACCCAACGGCAGCTATGACGATTTTACACGGCAAGATCGACAATCAAATTATCTTGGGTCTAGATGTGACGGCAGCGGCTTGGAAGGCGGTCGATAGAAAGCCTTGGGTTCAGGCCTTACGTTGGCCAGTGATGCGTTGGTTTGCTGATCGAGCCTACCTTTGGTTTGCGCGAAATCGTTATCGATTGTCTTGGATGCTAACCGGGCGAAGCCGCTGTGCGACAGGCCAGTGCGACATTCGAACCTCAAAAGAGGACAAGGCATGAAACGTATAGCAGTAGTAATTGGTGCGTCGGGCGGAATTGGTGGGGCATGCGTTGAGCATTGTTGTGCCGATGCAAACTATGTATCAGTGATAGCTGTTTCCCGATCAAACGCCGCTCTTTCATTCTCAGAGAATTCCAAACTTACTATCTTAGAAGCAGACTCTTCTAAACCTTCGATGGCCAATGTGGTGACCGAAGCGCTCATGCAAGCGAAACGAGTAGCGTCACTCGATGTTGATATCATTATCGCAACAGGCTTATTGCATACCGAAACCGGGTCAATAAAGGTTCAACCAGAAAAGCGTATTGAAGCCTTAGATATGCAGTCTGCCTTAACAGTGCTCGAGACGAATACTCTGATGCCGATGCTCTGGCTACAAGCATTTTCGCCACTGTTTGCGCTAAAACTCGATACACGAGTTTTGGTTTTGTCGGCCCGTGTTGGCAGTATTGGCGACAATCGCTTAGGTGGGTGGTACAGCTATCGGTCATCAAAAGCAGCCTTGAATATGATGTTGAAAACCGCTTCAACAGAATATGCACGGCGTTATCCTAATGTAAAGTTGATTGCCTACCACCCTGGTACAACTGACACAGGTCTCTCTAAACCTTTCCAAGCCAATGTGCCCGAAGGCAAACTATTCAGTCAGGACTACTCAGCTGAGCGCCTCATCGACGTTATGCAATCTCAAGCAATCGATAAGACTCTTTCATTTGTGGATTGGCAGGGCAAAAGTATTGAGTGGTAAGCATCAAGCATCATTACACTCGCTGATTTAAAGTCTTATTTTTTTAATACATTTATAAAAAACGCACCCAACTTGGGCGGTCTTTCTTTGATCTGCTTAAGCTTAGTGCAGATGCATAAGTCTTTGTTCTATATTAGTTAATCTTTCTCTTTAATAAGGTTATATAAAACAATTAGTTATAATTTCTTAATAATGTAAATTATATTTTATTTTTGGCGGCATATTCTTTGCGACTACATAGTGATTTTTATTACTTTGTTGTCGGTTAAGCCAAGGAAAAGGACCTGCCCGAAAGTGAATACTTCTAGTTTTAGTTCCCATCTCGTTTTGATTTTTACTGCGATTATATTTGCTATTGGATTTAGTTACTTAGTGTCTGGCTTAAGCTGGAATCTGCTAATTATTGCGCTCCTAGGTACGCTACCGTGTCTTTTACTCATGTATCACACACGATCTATTCGCACCTTCGAATCATTAGCTCAGCATCTTGAAAACACGGATTCAAATTATCGCGATTTGCCGATCGAATCACTCTTAGCTGATAAGCATTTAAGTGTGTTGAGAAACTACTTTCTTAGTCATGCGAGAGCAGATCAGTCTATGGATGAATCGTCAGCTGAGTTCATTCATATGTCTCGAGAGCTTACAGCAAGTGCATTGTCGGTGTCGAGCAATGCTTCAAGTCAAAAGGGCGCGATTACGTCTTCAGCGGCTGCCGTCACTGAACTCAGCCAGAGCGTTAATGATGTCGCGTTACAAATTAAAAATGCCCATGAGGAAATAGAAAAGTCTCGGGCGCAAACAAGTAATGGCATTCAGCAAGCGCAGGGCGCGACGACCAAGATACGTCATATGGTATCGCTGTCTCAGCAAAGCGAATCGTTGGTGGCTGAGCTGTTTGCGTTAACCGAACATGTGGCTACGATGTCTCAAATCATTGTAGATATTTCCGATCAGACCAACTTGTTGTCTTTAAACGCTGCGATTGAAGCGGCTAGAGCGGGCGAACACGGTCGTGGCTTCTCTGTTGTCGCTGACGAGGTGCGTAACCTTTCAATTCGATCAAGAGAATCTGCCAATCAAATCACACAAAGTATTCATGATGTGCACACAAGAATGGCCGATGTTACCCGAATGTCTCGCAAAGTAATTGATGCCGCAGAAGACAATGCGAAGAGTATCGATTCGCTAGAAAGCTCGCTTGTATTGATTGATAAAATGGTGGATGAAATAGCGCATAACATGCTGGTGATCGCACAAGCATCAGGTCAGCAAAGTGTTGCGACCTCTGAAATCTCCGAAAACATGGAATCCTTGTTAGAACGCGCAAATAACAACACCTTAATCGCAGGTGAAACGGTAAAAATTGCCGAGTACCTCGCTGAAAAAGCAGAGCGTTCTCGTGGACATTCAGCTCAACTAGCAGAGGTATAAGACATGGAAGTTCTAGTATTTATGTGTGTTACAGGCATTGTTGCATTAGCGTATTTCTTGGTGTTTCTGCCTAAGCGTCGACAGTCACAACAACGCAATATTCTGAAAAGCTTAGAAATTGTTATGTCGCTTAAAGAACTCCTTATTTTGCTACAACAACATCGGGGTCTTACCACAGGCTTTTTGCATGGTGATGCGCAGTTAGAACGGTCCATTGGGAATAAAAGGGCGAGTATTGATGAAAAATGGAAAGCGCTTGATGCTGCAAGTAATGAGCTTGAGAGCGATATGCTATATACGAGCATTAAATCGCACTGGGAGCGTTTAGCGACAGGCTGGCAACGCCAAACCGTGGCAAATAATATCGACCAACATAGTAGGCTGATTACTAATCTACTTTATATGATTGAAAACCAAGCAGAGAATTATGGTCCTATGCTTCGGTTAGGGCGAGATTCAGGCCTTGATGTGATCTGGAAGGAACTGCTTGAGGCCATTGAAGCGATCGGCCAAACGCGAGCCATTGGCATGGGCGTTGTAAGTGCTGGCGAAAGCTCAGTCATTGAGAGAATTCAGCTCAAATTTCTCGTTGATAAAGTGAAACATCGGGTTGCAGCGCTTGAGTCTTCATTTACTAAGAAGACGAGTCTCATGGGCAACAAAAAATGGGCGAGCTTATTTTTAAACGACGCTCAATTGCATGTTGAGCAGTTGTTATCATTCGTTGAATCGATGTTGTTAAACAACGATTTGAAATCTGTGACTTCCGAGACTTTCTTTGATCTAGCGTCCTCCGCGATTACACCCTTAGACAAATTGTTCGTTGAAGCGGAAGAAAAAATAAAAGATCACCTCAAAATTTCTCCAATGCTTAACTAAGCCTTTCAATCCGAACATCAGACAAATGAAGATATATCTCAATACCTGTGTATTGTCATTTGTCACTTCGTTTTTTCCGTTGTTTTTCAACGGACTTTTTTTCACTACGAGAAACCCAAAGTACGTTTGAGCGCGTATAGCAGCACGACCCACGGAAATAAACGAAAACTCAATACGTGAAGAGGTAGATCGTGAATCATTATAAAGCGCCAATGGACAACATGAACTTCGTTCTTTTTGAAGTTCTTAAAGCCGGCAACATCGCAAACATCGAGCAATTTGCCGACGCGACAGAAGACATGCAGCGTGCTGTACTTGAAGAAGCTGCAAAATTGGCAGAAAACGTACTTCAACCGATCAATGCATCAGGTGACAGGGAAGGGTGTGTCTACGACCCAGAAGCGAAAACAGTAAAAACACCTTCTGGTTTTAAAGAAGCATACAAAACGTACCAAGAAGGTGGTTGGAGTGGTCTCGCTTCACCCGTTGAGCATGGTGGACAAGGTTTGCCACACTTCTTGAAAGTAGTAGTTGATGAAATGTGCTGCTCTACCAACTTATCGTTTGGTATGTATCCAGGTTTGTCTCACGGCTCTATTGACGCTCTAACATTGCACGGTAACGAACACCAGCAGTCTTACTATTTGCCGAAGCTTATTGCGGGCGAGTGGACTGGCACGATGTGTCTGACAGAACCACATTGTGGTACAGATCTTGGTCTAATCAAAACTAAAGCTGAGCCGCAAGCGGACGGTAGTGTGTCGATCACCGGTAACAAGGTTTGGATTACAGGCGGCGATCACGATATGACTGATAACATCATTCACTTGGTGTTGGCAAAGCTTCCGGATGCGCCTGCAGGCAGTAAGGGCATCTCATTGTTCTTGGTTCCGAAATTCCTTGAAGATGGTTCACGCAACCCTGCGTTCTGTGGCGGCCTAGAACACAAAATGGGGATAAAAGGATCAGCGACTTGTGTCATGAACTTTGAGGGTGCGAAAGGCTGGCTTGTTGGTAAAGAGAATGAAGGTTTGAAGTGCATGTTTACGATGATGAACGCTGCGCGCATCATGGTAGGTATGCAGGGTCTTGGTTTAGCTGAAACCGGTTACCAAGTATCTTTGGCTTTCGCGAAAGACCGCTTGCAGAGCCGTTCATTGACTGGCCCTAGAAACCCAGAAGGCCCAGCAGATCCAATTATTGTTCACCCAGATGTACGTCGTATGCTGCTTAAGCAAAAGGTGTTGATTGAAGCTGGCCGTGCAATGGCGTATTGGGCTGCTTATCAGCAAGACTTAGCACATGCAGCTCCAGAAGAAGCGGATCGTGAAAAAGCAGATGATTTATTCCAGATCATGACGCCAATCGTGAAGTCATTCTTGACTGACGAAGGCTACTTCAGCGCAGATGCGGCACTTCAGTCTATGGGTGGTAACGGTTATACCCAAGATTGGCCAGTAGAGCAGTTATTACGTGATGGACGCATTGCACGTATCTACGAAGGCACAAATGGTATTCAAGCGCTTGATTTGATCGGACGTAAGCTGACGATGCGCGGCGGTCGTTTACCTCGCACTTATATCGCAGCAATGAATGACTTGATCGCTGATGCATTGCCAGAGCATAAGAAGCAAGCTGAGCAGTTCATCGCGAAGTTGACCCAAACCTTGATGGGATTGGTGAAAACAGTGATGAGCGATCCAGAAGAAGCGGGCGCAGCAGCAACACCGCTCCTGCGCATGTTTGCTTTAACTAGTTTGGCTGTAATGTGGGCCAAGATGGCTAAGCAAACTCAAGACGACGGTACGAAATCGCGCTTCTCTGAAGACTTCTTAGAAGGCAAAGTGAAAGCAGCAAACCACTTCTATCGCCTGTATCTTCCTGAGATGGATCAGCTAGCGGCAGATGTCGAAGCAGGTAAAGCTACCTTGATGGATCTTGCTGAAGCAGAGTTCTAATAAGTTCTTGACCTTGCATTAGAAAACCGACCTTAGGGTCGGTTTTTTCGTTTATAGTCCAGTGTTTTTTAAACTGCGCTTTTTAATAATTGGTCATATTTTGTGGGTAGTATTCCCGCACTGGCATACATATACTTTTGCAAAATTTTTCATAATCGGAATCCCGTGCGCGATATTTTGAAGAGCAAAATTTGGCAACTTTTCTTAGCGATTGCTTTCTTATCAATGCAATCGGCTTCGGCGCATATCCATTTGGGTTCGAATCATGATCATGATGGTCATGACCACACCCATTCTCAGTTAATACATACGCACAGTATTTCTTCTCATCATGTTGATGCATTTGCGGCTGAAATCGCACCTCATACTAGTGAGGTAGTTGAGCTTTGCCAAGACTGGACCGTAAAGAATGGGAAGAAGCTGAATGATCATGACTCCCAAGCTTATCTAAGCTCCGATTATGTTTACCGTGAACAGACGATTGTCGTTGAAGATTATCGAGGCGATGCTCCTGTTCCCGTTATCTTCCGATTCTATTTTTCATCTCAGGCTAGGGCGCCTCCAATATAGTTGTTCTCTTAGGTTTAAATCATTTTTTTATTAGCGAAAGCTAAGATTTATTATTGAGGTACACAATGTTATCTGTATTGAGAAAATACCGGTGGCCTGTCGCTATTGGTATGTATTTTTTATGTAGTTTCGTCTTTGGCCATGGTATGTCTGAGGCGGATAAGGCAAAGGCACTTGAGGCCACAAACTGGGATTTCGTGGAGCTGGGTGCCAGCCATATGGTCACTGGGTACGACCATTTACTCTTCCTCTTCGGCGTTGTTTTCTTTCTTACCAAATTTAACGATATTGTTAAGTTTGTAACTGCTTTTACTATTGGTCATTCAATCACGTTGCTATTTGCGACGCTGTATCATGTTCAGGCAAATTATTATTTGATTGATGCTGTAATCGCGCTAACCGTCATCTACAAAGCCTTCGATAATCTTGGAGGATTTAAGAAGTATTTGAATGTGGCTTCGCCTAATCTGCTGATCATGGTATTTGTATTCGGCTTGATTCATGGCTTTGGATTGTCGACGCGCTTGCAAATGCTGCCTCTCGCAGAAGAAGGCTTAGTGCTTAAAATTCTTTCGTTCAATCTTGGTGTAGAGCTTGGACAAATAGCGGTACTCGCTGTGATGGTGGCTCTCCTTGCAGGGTGGCGTAGGACAAAATCATTCACTAACTTTATTAATGCGGCAAATGTATTTCTAATGTCTTTAGGGATATTACTTCTGTTGCAGCAATTGCATGGATATTCGCACGAGCAGCATCCTGATGATTTTGGTTTCAGCGCAGATAATCATTTACATGCCCATGAGGAAATGGATGCTAGTTCGATGAAAGTCCCAGCTAAAACTCATCACGATTCAATTGACTGAACAACAAAGTTTTAAAGAGAGACATTATGATTAACTTTATTAGAACATTACTGCTTGGTGCGGTACTCATATTCAGCCAGTTTGCTTTAGCTGGGCCGGGGCATGATCATTCTCATGATCATCAACATGACCCAATAACAAGCGAACAAGCTGTTGATAAAGCATCGGCACATGTTCAAAAGCTCGTTAATAGAGGGAAGATCGATGCTTCTTGGGCGGAGGTTACGGCTAGCTCTGTCGAAGAAAAATCGTTTGGACATGGTCCTGAATGGGTTGTTTCATTTAAGAATGATGCGATTGCTGACCCAGCAAAGCAGACGCTTTATATTTTCTATACCATCAACGGAAAGTACTTAGCTTCTAACTTTACGGGGCAATAAGTAGTCGAAGGAGGTGCGAACACCTCCTTTCAGATCGCTGACAAACCCCGGTTTTTATACCGGGGTTTGTTCGTTTTGACGGGTGTCTGGTTTTTTGGTTCTTATGTGCATCAGGCCTTAGTCGGCATCCATCTGCCAAACCTACTATGATTGGAACCGACATTTTTTTTAGAGTTGAGAAATAACGACCTATTTCTAAGAGAATATGCTGCTGCAAATTTTTTAAAGAACTATGTCAGAGAAAGCGTGCTATGCAAAGCGTGCAAAGGCGTCTTGTGCCGCATGAACAATAATGCCGTGTCGCCTAGCTAACGCGTCATGATCACGGTCGTAGCCACCACCAATCACTGTAGCAACTGGAATCGCTCGATCTAGACAATGCTCAAGCACTAAGTCGTCTCGTGCGCGAATCCCTTCCAGCGAAATATTAAGGTTCCCCAACGCATCGCCTTTCCATACATCAACGCCTGCATCGTATAAAACAATGTCGGGTTGAAAGTGTTCGAGCAACCGCACGAGCGTTTGCTCAACGATATGGAGGTACTCCATGTCACGCATCCCAACGGAGAGGCCGACATCCAAATCGCTTTCCTGCTTGCGGAATGGAAAATTCTTTTCACAATGCACGGAACAACAAAATATCTGCTCATCTTCCTGCAGTATGGCTGCGGTACCATCGCCCTGATGCACATCGCAATCGAAGATCAAGACACGTTGAACTTGCCCTCGAGCAACTAAAGTGCGACTCACAAACGCGAGATCGTTAAGCAAACAGTACCCAGAGCCAAAGTCATAATGCGCATGGTGTGTTCCACCCGCCAAATGCACGCCTACGCCAAACTCTATGGCTAATTCGGCAGCGTACAGAGTACCGTTTGGGGAGATGAGCGTCCGCTCTATGAGAGCTTCACTCCACGGTAGGCCTATACGACGCAAAGCCTTGGGGGCTAGTGTGTTATGAGTCAAATCATTGAGATAGCGAGAAGCGTGGCATAAAGTAAGTTCATCAATTCGCGCCGCGGATGGTTGATGTTCGTTAGATGCTACAAGCCCTGCATTGCAACAATAATCGTACAAGCGCTCAAACTTAGACATGACAAAACGATGTTTGCTGTCGAAAGGGTAACTGTACTTCGGATGATAAACCAAAGGCACGCGCTTCAAATCGTGATGCTCCCTTATTTTTAGTTGAATCTAGAAATGAAATATAGGCCAATGACATAACAAGTATGAAGTCATGCGGTATTTTCAACGTTTTGTGTTACGCGGTAATGAATCAAGATCGCGTTAACAAATGAAGTATTGCATGGTATCTAGCCAATAACTTAGCTCTGCAATTGTATAACTCTTCCTCGATCGAGATGGCTACCATATAGTCTGCCGGCAGCCCCACGAACCCAGCCTTAGAATCTAAAGCTAGTATCCGCATGTTGCTTTAAGAGCTTGGTGATCTCTGGATTATTTTTGAGCTGAGCTAAGTCAAGCAAATAGTCTAGCTCCAGCTCTTTGAGTGTTTTGTCGAGCAAGGCTAGCCTCAGTTTCTCTAGCTCACCATTGGCGATCATGGTTGTGATTGCCGACATTTCGTTGATACCCATTCGTTTATTGTTTGAATTTGGCATTCGATGCTCCTTATTACGCTATCCACTCTGCTTTTATACATTGAGGTTCAATGGATCGGTTTAAAAGGTTTCTTTGTTTGAATGCTAAAATTTAATAATTATACTGTTTGCATATACAGTATTTGTGATAGTGTATTCACACGAATTAAAAATAGGAGCAAATCATGGCGATCATTACGCGTTATGTGGTTGAACATAAAGGGGTTGAAAAGCTAGTGACGACAGACAAAAGAGAAGCAGATCGCTACGACAAGATGCTAGATGTAGCAGACAACCTTGCTACTTTTATACAAGCTAAGGGTGTAGATATTGATGATGGCTTGCTGGAAGATCTGTCTGTTTTGCTGTCTAAAAACAAAGAGAAGGTGGCAAAACTATTTAAGGGAGTTGATGCCGAAAGTTTGCTTGAAGAAGAAAAGGCAGAAGTGGTAAAGCTAGAAACAAAGCAGGCTTGATTTGCATCGTGAGCACGTGACCGCGAATACGTGAAACAAAAGCGGTGCTCAGGATTCCAATCAAACCCTACTGGTTTTTTAGAGAAATAATAGACCGCTGTATAAGCAGGCCATGACGAGGTTGAAAGACAGCTTAGCGCTCACGCCGCGCTCGCTTGATGGTCTTTCATGTTTGATTGATGTAACCACTGCAGAATATTGTTAGCGATGTCCGGCCAGCAGCTTTCAGCCTGATAGGTGTGGCTTAGGCCTTTGTATATTTTTATATCCGCGCCGAGTTGATCTGCGCTTTTCTGAATTTCGGTATGGGGGATAATGTGATCTCCCTTGGCAGCTAGAAACAATATGTTGCTTGGATGAAGTTTGGTGCTGATCAATTTTGGAGGTGATAGTAATTTCATTAATACTGGAATTGATTCGGACCTCAGCTGGGCGGTGACCTTGTCAGCATCAGCTGTGTCGCATGTATCAGAATATATTCCTATCGGGGGTGTTCCGTAGCGGGTTATACCTGCATAACACGCGGCGGTAATAAATTTGGCGAGAGAGATTGGTGACTTTTTAGCGAGAGAGCTCATCGAACCGACAACTCCAGAAATTGGCACAGGCGACATTAAGATCAATGCATGGGCTTTAGCGTGAGCAGTGGCGTGAAGGGACGCAAGTCCACCAAGAGAATGGCCAATGACGATCGGTGCCTTATCAAAGCTTTCGATTGCTTCAATGCATTCATCGACGTAGTCATTAAACCTTAGCTTAAGCCGTTCCTTAAAAGATAAATGATGCCCGCTGAAGGTCATGCAATGAACTTTAAAACCCATCGCTCTATAGTGCTGAGCAAAATTATCTTCCCAAATCCAAGAACCGGACATAGCGCCGGGAACAAACAGAATGGGCGTACTTGTATCGATGTTAAGCGCATTTATGTTTGAACGCATCGCTTAGTCCTGTTGCAGTTCTTTGAGTACGAGTGACATGGTTTGTCGATTGAACCCCATTCCTAAATGAGAAACGTTCACTTCGATATATCGTGTTTGTTGGTCTTCGGGCAATACGCTGGCAGACCAATCAACGACGCCGTCTGTTTTACTAACAATTGCACTGAGCTTGCATTGAATGGGCTTCTTTTTTCGCTCTTCGACGCCAGCCTCAATCCAGTCCAGATCTAAGCCTTTTTTGGCCAAGATAGGTGCGGCCGCAGTATATTTTGGGCCGCCCGTAAGCGGCGTGCCCAGCGTTACGACATGATCGACCATTTCGGGTAAATCTCTCGCTACTTCTCGGGCAACTACGCCACCAAGGCTCCATCCGACTAGCGAAACTTGCTTTCCTGTTTGTTCGTAAAACTCTTTCACTCTCTCAGCTATTAGACCGCAGAGATGAGGTACACCGAACTCTCCATTATGAGGATTAGGAGGAGGTAACTCCCATTCCATGGAGTGCAGGTCATAATCTTTGTCTAGGCCAGCACGATTGACTCCAAGTCCCCAGCCCATTGCTTTAAACCCATGACGTTCTAGGAAAAACCGGAGTGGTTTCATGCTTGAATCACTAGCACCGAAACCAGGCAGAACAAATACGTGACGGCCTTTGCCTATATCTTTTTGCTGTTTTACGCTCAAATATGACATCCATGCGGGTAGGGCAATCAGGTCAAACGCGGCGCGGTATTCCAGCAGGCCATTCTTAAAACTAGGGGTACTAAGTTGGTGTGTAGGGTTCATTGTGGGGCGTCCATTGATGAGAGATTCATTTGTTCGCTGGTGTGTTGACTGACAATACCTTGGACAGCGAAATCGAAATCTTTGGAATTCAAATGAGACCGCATTTGTTGCATCAAGTTGTCGACTAAATCCACATCACTTTGTGAGAAGGGGGCTAGTTGTTGCGCAACGAATTGTTTGGCCGCTAGCTTGGCATTCGTCAACAGACTTTTTCCTGAGTCTGTTAATTCCAAAATGATGGATCTTTTGTCGAGAGCGTGTGACTTTTGATGAATCAAACCTCTCTCAAATAGGCGACGAGTTACGCTGGTGATGTTGCCCTTCGTCACCAATAGCCTTTTGGCTACTTCTTTGGGGGTGGCCTTGTCACCTAAGCTCTCGATTCCAGTAAGCACATCAAATTGTGAAACCGTAAGATCGAAGTGGCTCATCATACGGGCATATTTTTGATGGCAGGTTTGGTATGCCTCGACTAGGTGTTTCCACGCAAGTAGTCGGTTTGATGTATCGCTTTGGGTGTGCAAGGTCTGGCCCTAATTAGTTCAATGTTCAATCAATATGGTTCAATACTGAACTAAACGGGCTTTGGATCAGGCTTATCGGGTAAAATAAACAAGAGGTAGGGTCTGAGTGAATATCTTACATGCTAGTACCATGATGACTAATGGCTCATGCTTAAGCCTTGAATAATAAGCACATTTCCTTCCGAAGTTCTTACAATCTCGGGCGTATATTGCCAACATTGTTCGAAATTCTTACGACAGAGTGCTTCCTCAACACAGTCCGTTTGTAAGGCGCTTCCTTGATCAATTATCAAGGCTTGGTTGCAATATTTCAGTATATGATTAAGGTCATGTAGTACTGCAATGACACGTATGTTTTATTCACGACTTGAAGGCATGGTGATGATTAGTCCTCAGATTTTAATCAGCATTAATTCGATGTCATTCCCTTCGTATTGGTCTTGGAACTTTAAATTTTTGACTTAGTTTATCTTAAGCTTTGCGCTGTAAATAAAATTCTATATAATAATCATTCTCATTTGTAATAAGTCCATTCAATTTATTTTAAGTGTTCGGTTTATGTTTTTTTACTGCATGTCTCTTTTCGGTTGTGTGCGGCGATTTGTTGTTCGCGTCATGGCCCTGGTTTGCTTGGTAACGGTGTCACTCCCAGCGTTGTCGGAAGAAATGCTTGAAAAAGTTTTGAAGCTAACTCGGTCGTCACATGAAGTTGCATCCGCGTCGCAAACTAGAATCGATCAGCTCTCTGAAAAGACGCGTCAAACAGTAGATGAAGTTCTAGCAGCCGAGCGTCAACTCAATCTTGTTAAAGCCTACAATATTCAAATGCGTCGCTTGATTCAGGCGCAGGAAAAGGAAAAGGTAGAACTGCAGCAGCAGATTGATTCTATTTCCGAAACTGAACAAGCCATGCTGCCGTTGCTTGTTGTGATGGTCGATCGACTAAAAGAGCTAGTGCAGGAAGATCTTCCTTTCAAACTAGCGCAGCGTAAGGCTGAATTGGATTCACTTTTCGCATTAGTTGACCGCGCCGATATTAGTATCGCTGAAAAATATCGCCAAATTCTTGAAGCGTATGAGAACGAAGTTGCATACGGCCGCACCATCGAAACTTATACCGCAGATTTGATCGGTTCAGAGGAACAGGTGCAAGTTAGTTATCTGCGAATTGGTCGTACGGCGCTGTACTATCAGACGCGTGATGGTTCTGAAGGGGCGTTGTGGCTCCGAGCTGAACAGCGCTGGGCGCAATTAGATCGAGGTGAAAACCTTAATTTAAGTAAGGCAATGCAGATTGCTTTGCAGCAACGTGTTCCAGAGTTGTTAGCTTTACCACTTGTCACAGCAGCGAAGTAGGGGGCTGACATGAAACAATTTACTTTAGGCAAAGTACTTGGCCTTCTGTTAATCGTGAATGCAGGTCTGTTTTTTGCCCAAAAAAGCCTGGCCGAAGATTCGCAAAATGTAGATTTTATTGCGCTCGCAAAGTCGATTGTGAAAAACGACGCAAAAGAAAATGCTGAGCGTGAGCGTGTATCGAAACTTGCTTTGGCTGAGCAGAAGCGTTTGCTTCGCCAAACAAATCAGGAAATTGCTGAGGAAGAAAAAGAAAAGCAACGTTTGAAAGCCTTGTTTGATAAGAACGAAGACGACATCGCAACTCTTCAAGAAAAACTCGATTTAGCGAGCGGCACACTTGGCGAAGTATTTGGTGTTGCGAAAGAAAGCGCGCTGGATTTAATTCCTAGCCTTGAAGATTCGATGACCAGTGCACAATTTCCTGATCGTATTACAGCATTGCGTTTTGCCGAGACCAGTAAGGTTCCAACCCTTCTTGAGCTACAAGCCTTATTCAGTAGTTTTGAAAGTGAAATTGTTGAATCAGGGAAGATTGAATTACTAGACCTTCCCGTTGTTGCATTGGATGGAAAAACTTCCGCTAAGCAAGTGCTTCGTATCGGTGCCTTTAGTGCGATGGATGAGCGAGGTAATTACCTAGCTTGGGATCTTAGCAAGCAACAATTGAGCGAACTACCGACCCAACCTTCAGAGACGTTTTCGCAGATTCCGCAATTGGATACTGCAATCCCTACCACACTGTTAATTGATCCAACGCGCGGCGAATTGTTTGCATTGCTTGACCGCGAGCCAACGCTTCAAGAGCGTATTGCACAAGGCGGGAACATTGGCTACATCATTATTGCGCTTGGCTTGATTGGTTTATTGATAGGCCTATACCAGCTATTGAAATTGCTTAAGGCTGAGTTAGGCGTACGCAAACAACTACAGTCTCAAGACCTACGACAGGACAACCCCCTAGGTCGCGTATTGCATGCAGTTAAATCTGCCGATGTAGAGAATGACAATGACGCGCTTGAGCTAAAAGTTGATGAAGCAGTGATGGCAGAATTAGCAAACCTCGAACAAGGCCAAAGCTTTTTGAAATTACTTGCCGCCGTTGCGCCATTATTGGGGCTGCTTGGTACGGTTGTAGGTATGATCGCAACCTTCCAAAGTATTTCTGTGTTCGGAACGAGTGATCCAAAACTAATGGCTTCTGGTATTTCGCAAGCCTTGATGACGACCGTGCTTGGTTTGGTGGTCGCTGTGCCTATTTTGTTCGCACACAGCGTATTAACTTCGCGCAGTCGCCGTATTGTTCAGATTCTTCAGCAGAAGAGTTTTGGCGCTCTTGGTTCTCTGGACCAAACAGATTCAAAAGCAGCATAAAGCGAGAGGCAAGCGATGCTACTAAGCATTGATGAATGGATCTTAGAGCTAGGCTTCTTTTTTCAGTCTGGTGGATGGGTGCTATACGCCATTCTTGGCATGACCTTTTTGATGTTACTGATTCTGGCCGAGCGCTTTCTATTTGTGTTTACCGCATACCGTGGTGTAAAACGCAGTTTATGTGCTTCGATAGACGAGCAGCAGAACTGGCGTCTGGTGTTAAGCAAAATCTGCGATGCACAGATCGAGCTGAATAGTTCTATGTCCTTGCTTAAAACCATTATTGGTTTATGCCCTTTACTTGGACTACTTGGCACGGTTACCGGCATGATTCAGCTGTTTGATAGCTTGGCGGTTTATGGTACGGCAAATCCACGTTTGATGGCGTCTGGTGTAGCAAGTGCAACCTTCCCTACGATGACGGGGATGGCGGTTGCGGTAATTGGTTTGATTTTTCATGGTCGCTTACAGCGTGTCGTTACCGCTGAGACCCGTTTTTTGCAGAAGCAAAAACAAGCACTTTCAGTGAATGGCTAACATGCCGTTTAAATTAGGAATACAGAATGCGTCAACGAATACTCATTGGAGAGCAGCAAGAAGAGGCAGAAGTGAATATGACACCGATGCTCGACATCGTGTTTATCATGCTGATCTTTTTTATTGTTTCTACCTCTTTCGTTCGTGAATCGGGTATCGAGATCAAGCGCCCTGTTGCGTCCACTAGTGATACGCAAACTAAAACCGCTGTTTTGATTGCCTTGTCGGATCGTGAGGAAATTTGGTTAGACCGCAAGGTGGTGGATGTGCGTATGATCCGTCCAGCGCTTGAGCGTATGAAAACCGAACAAGCTGATGTCAGTGTGGTTGTGCAAGCGGATGAGGCGTCAAGCACAGGTAGCTTAGTTGCTTTGATCGACCAAATCCGTCAGGCCGGTGTGCCGTATACCGTCGCAACGAAGTCGAAGTAGGTGGCAGCGTCCGTGTCGGTATTGTCCCTCGAAAGTCGTTATGCGCGTTATGCGTTCTTGATGCCTTTGGCATTAGTCGCCTCAACCATCATTTTTAGTATTTTGTCGGGTGTTTCGTCGCCAGATTTTAAGCAAGAGCAAGTGGCGGATCAGTCTGTCGATTTGAGCTTTTTGTTTGTTGAACAAGATAGTGACCTTCAACTGCGAGAACGCGCCAAACCAGACGAGCCTGAATTGATAGAGCAGCCTCCCGTTGAGCCAATGCTTAATCGGCCAATGCCTAAAAATGACTTGGCCATCGAGCCAACGCCTATAGATATCGCCGTGCCTAAAATTACGCTGAACGTAAACGTCGATATGTCGCTTAATCTCTCTGGTATTAGTATGGAGGCGCCCAATGCGAACTCCGTGTCCGTTGATATTCCGTTTCAATCGAATCTAGTCGCGACAAAAGACATCGCTCCGCAATATCCTTCGCGCGCCTTGCGTAAGAAAATAGAAGGCTCTGTGACAGCAGAGTTTGTCGTTGGGGCTGATGGTAAAGTGAGAGAAGACTCAATTACCTTCGTTGAAGCGACGCCAGAAGGCGTGTTTGAAAGGGCTGTCGCGCGGTCGCTACGTCGATCGAAGTTTCAGCGTATGGAAATCGGTGGTACCTATACGCCTTTTAAAGCACGTAAAACCTATGTGTTTCAAATTCCGAAGTAATGCGTATGTTTAGATTTATTCTTATTTGCTCTTTATTTAGTTTCGTGAGTTTTTCTTACGCAAATTCTTTGTCCCCTTATGCGTATAAAAAGTTACAAGCGGTGCAGAAACTGATTGAAGAGGATGCGTGGATTGAAGCGAAGGCACAACTTCTGATAATGGAAGAAGAGTTACGCAGCGACTTTGCTAAAGCCATTGTTCGCCAAACCTTGGGGCAAGTTGCGGTACATGAAGACGATTATCCAACGGCACTTGCCTATCTAACAAAGGCTTATGAAGCGAAGTTGCTTGACGATAATAATCAGCAAAGCTTGTTGCATGGTATCGCACAACTGCATTGCGGCATTGAAGAATGGCGTGCGTGTCAGACAAAACTACAAAGTTGGATAGCGAGCAATACACAAAAAGCACGTGCGACAGACTATGTCATGCTGGCTCAAGCCTTTATGGCGACCGAAGATTGGGCAGCGATGGTTCCGCCTTTGCAAACCGCACTATCAAAACGAGAGAGGGCGCCAATTGACTGGTATCGCATGCTCGTAGCGGCGCAGGTGTATCAAGAGCATTGGAAAGAAGCGGTTAAGGCGCAGCGTCGTTTAGTGAATCATTATGGTGATAAGGCAGAAGAATGGCGTCGTTTGGCAAGCTTTTATATGCAGTTGGGCGACCATAAGGGGGCGCTTGATAGCACGCGACTGCCATATCAACATGGCCTTGAGCAGAAAGAGCAAGACTATAAGCGATTAGCGCAATTAATGAACCAAGACGGTATGCCATACAAGGCGGCCATTGCAATTCAGGAAGCGCGTAAAAATGAAACCCTTGAGGGCTCTATTAGTAATCTTCAACTTGAGGGCGCCTTGTTCGCGCAAGCCAAAGAATATGAGCAAGCGGCAGCGGTGTTTGAAGAATTACTTAAGCGCGCACCGAAAGTTACGTATGTGAATAAGCTTGTTGAGATCTATTTTGAATCGCAAGAGTGGGCGGCGGTAGAAGTATTGTTGAAGCCGTGGTTGAAGAAGCATTCCGATAATTATCTGCAGTATATGTTGGCGATTTCCTATGTAAATCGTCACGAGTTCGATAAAGCAAAACAAGCCTTTGCCGAGATGCCGAGCGATCACGCGCAGGTAAAAAGTGTCGAAAGCTGGCTCAAGTATATCGCGAAGGTGCAAGCGGCCTCCTAAGCACACTTTGAGCATTGTCTAGGGTGAATATAAGAGAGGGTGCTCAATGGTTGTCGGTACAACGGGGTATGAAAAAGCAGTCGAGCGTTTTGCATCAGTAAGCCTAGGTTTATCTTTTGAAGAGGTTAACAGTGATTTCTTCAAGCTTCTGCCACCACTTCCTGCAAGCGTATTAGATGCAGGAGCGGGTGTTGGTCAGAACGCAGCAGCGTTTGCGAATCTCGGTTATCAGGCGGTTGCCGTAGAGCCCTTAAAAGAGTTCGTTGATATTGCGAAGGCGCATTTTCATGCACTTGATATTGAGTGGATAAATGATGCGCTTCCTAATTTACCCTCTCTCGAAAACCCTGCATATAAATTCGATTTTATTTTGGTGGATGGCGTTTGGCATCACCTTTGTCCAAAGCAGCGCCTTGCTGCGATCAATCGCTTTAAAGCGCTGATGAATCCAGGTGCTATTTGCGCCATATCTCTCCGTAATGGCCCAGCGGGCTTAGGTTCACATGTTTATCCAACCTGTGCGAGTACGCTTTGCGAAGAAGCGCAAATTCTAGGTTTTGAGATTGCACTGCGTATTGATAATCAAGACAGCATTTTATCCAATAAAGAAGACGTGAAATGGAGCAGGGTAGCCTTGAGGCTGCCTTAAAATCACATTTTCTAAATGTAACAAATGAAACATTTCTTCATCTTTTAAACCCTAATAGTAATAATTCGCATTAGCGAATCTGTGTCGTGTTTTATAAATGCAGTGCAAGCTACTCACTAACCGATACTAACTAACTCAGGGCGAGTGAATACGCCTTTGTAACTAGGGTAACTCATGAAGAACGTAAAACTATTTACACCAAGAAAGTCTGCATTGGCTTTGGCAGTCGCGACTGCTTTCAATTGAATAGAAAATATAAGCATAGGGAAATGCATAGAGTCTTTCTGCTAGCGCAGAAAAAGCGATCTTGAGCAGGTACTTAACCTGCTTTTTTTTGCCTGTTTTTTTATATCTAGATATCAGATGGGGGAGTAGGTTTTTTTGTTGTTATTGAGGTAATACTATCTCGACGGACAAGCCCTTATATTCCGATGCATTAGTGGTATTGAGGGCGCGAATGGAGCCGCCTACCGCCTCAATTTGGCGTTTCGCTAAGGATAGACCTAAGCCAAATCCGCCGGCTTCATCGCCTCTCGATTTGTCCACGCGGAAGAAGGGTTTGAATATTTCATCGAGCATTTCTTCCGGAACGCCGGGGCCATTGTCTGTGATGCGAATACGGTACTCTTTATCTGCTTGATCTAGGTCTATAGTGACCTGGCCTTGATGTGGACTGTATTTGAGTGCGTTACGAATAATGTTCTCAAATGCCTGTCCGAGGGCGCGGTGGTTGCTTTGTTTGATGGGAGCATATTCAGGGAGCTTGGTTGCAACCATTTTAGGTGCATACTTGTGAACTGCGCCTTCAATAATGCAATCGAGCAAGTCAACAAGGTCTAGGGATTCGGTTTTTAACCTTGGTTGCTCGGTTTCAAGTCATGCAAGCGTAAGGGCATCGCTCGCTAAACGTCGTAGGTCTTCTAGGTTTTTCTGGGCGGTGTCGAAATGATCGCTTTTCCCATTCTTTTGATTTTCTAAGGCGAGTTCTAAGCGAGCGATGGGTGTTCGCATTTCGTGGGAAAGGTCCGCAAGTAATAAACGTTGGGTTTCGATCAGCGCTTGAGTTCTGTCGGCCATGTTATCAAAGGCCTTCGCAATGCTGGCGAGCTCATCATTTCTCTTTCCTAGCGCGGGGCCATCGCCGCAGCATTTTTGATTACTGGATTGATCAAGAGGGCACTTATCGATTCTCCGCAGTTCGCCCATTGCATTACTTTACGCTCTATAAATCCGGTAAGCGCGAGACCATGAAGCGCATGTGGGCAAACAAAATTGAAGCCCAAGAGCGCCTGCCTAAAAACGCCCGCGAGGTAAAAACTTACTATATGGATATGGAAGCATCGGCATACGTAACGAAAGGTGCACCATCTCCAATGGTGCTTGATCGTCGTGACCGTGGTTTTGAATTTGTGCCAGTCACGCACCCAAATGATGTGGTTTTAGGTGAGGAGGCGATATCCAAAGTTACCTTGGATGGTGATCCTTTAGCAGATGTGAATATCGAATTTACACCGGATGGCACGCGTTACCGAGATGACCGATTAATGCAAAATTATAAGACCGATGAGCAGGGCTTAGTTAGCTTTACGCCTGACCGTTTTGGGCCTTGGTATGTGTCGGCAGATGTTGAAGTGCCATCACCTCATGCCTTAGCAGATTTTGTGTATACCGTGCGTTTTATTACGCTAGAGGTCTTGCCTAAATGATGGCGCGTCCTTTAGTTTCTATGGCGGGAGTGGGGCTAGTTGTATTGAGTAGCGCAGCTCATACCCATTCCCCCACCATTGATTGCTGGAAGAAAAAGCAAACCATCTTTTGCGAAGTTGGCTTTAGCGATGGCTCGAAAGCCCGAGGTAAAGACGTTTCAGTCATTAGTTATGACGAAGAAATCTTAGCAACAAAGCAGGCTGACAAATTCTCTCGCGTTGAGTTTCAAGTACCTGAAGATGGCTTGGAATACTACATCTACTTTGACGCCAAACACGAGTTTCCTATCGAAGTTGACTACGGCGAGCTGTAGTTAAAGCCTTCTCTTGTATGTGCCATAACGGCTTAAATAAAATTGAAAATCTAAATAAGAACTATTACTATCATCATTATTATTAATATAACTTAAAGCTCTTAACGTGACGCAGTTGCTAGCGCAAGCTGGTTGAAAATAAAAATAACGTTTTCTTGCTGTGTCGAAAGTTCTAAAACTGAAAGGATATAAAATGAGAACGAGAAACCCTCTGTATGCAGCGATTGTTGCATCATTGGCGGCGAGTGGTACTGTGGCTGAAGAGTCTCAGTCATTAGGTAGTGTAGTTATTACCGGTGAAAAGATTGAGCGTTCATTACAGGATACGACAACAAGTGTTCAAGTGTTTGATGCGCAAGACATGAAAGATAGCGCAAAGATGGATGACTTGTATGATGTGTTTGAACAAACATCTAACGTAACGCGCACTGGCGAGTATGGTTTTAATATTCGCGGTATTAGTACAAGCGGCTCAGCTGGAACAGCATTAGGTCCGCGTACTATCGATGTTAGTGTTGACGGCGTGTCTCAAGGTTTATATGCAGGTAAAGAGGGTGGTATTTCTACATGGGATGTAGAGCAGATTGAGATCTTAAAAGGTCCACAATCTACGACGCAAGGTCGTAATTCAATGGCGGGTACGGTCATTGTGAAGATGAAGAAGCCTGAGTTTGAGTCGAATGGAGCGGTGCGAGCAAAGTATGCTACCGCCAATTCCTATGATTTAGCGCTTATGCAAACTGGCGGTATTACTGATAATTTAGCATATCGCATTACTGCAGAAGGAAGTCATTCAGACGGTCATATAGAAAATGACATCCTGGATAAAGAAGACTTTGATGCAGAAGATATTACTAACGTTCGCGGTAAGCTTTTATATCAAACGGATAGTGATGCAGAAGTTTTGCTTACTGTAAGCAAGAATAAATATGATGATGACGGTGCATACACTGTGCAGGCTCCGCCTTTTGATCGTAAGAGTGATTGGAACCAAGATGGTTTCTTTGATACAGAATCGGAGTCGCATTCTTTAGATATTTCTGTACCAATTTCAGACGAACTTTCGTTCAAATCAGTGACTGGCTTTTCTAAAGAGGAATTCCATCGTTTTAGTGATTGGGATGCCTTGGCTGGTGATGCAACGATAGATTTGACTCGTAAGAACGATAATATTGCCCAAGAATTTCGTTTGGATTATAACACGGACAATCTCAAGTCGACCTTTGGTTTATTCTATTCAAATGGCGACGGAGAAGAGACGCAAGCGATTGACGATTTGGATGTGACGTCTATTTTTGGTGTAGGTGGGCTTAAAATCGGTTTTGGTAATAAAGAAACAGAAGAGTTTACTAACACAGCTTTATTCTTTAACGCCGACTACGATGTAACTGATTCGTTAACGGTCATCGTGGGTGCGCGTGTTGATCAAGATGAACGTGAAAACACTAGTGTTATCAATGCTGCACGTCAAACAGATTATTCGACGGATCAAGATGCACTTGTTCAAGCGATGATTCTTGATAACGGTACATTAAATCCAGCATTTGCTTCAATTAATGATGAGCCAACTGCACTTGCTACCTTGGCTGCTCTTGGTGGTGTTGGTGGTTTGCCAGCAGGTGTATTCGGTGTGGGTACCGCAGTTAATGGGGGGATCGATGCGCAATTGGCTGCATTGGCGACGGGTCAGAAAGTAACATCTAAAAACGATAATACAACGGTACTGCCAAAACTTGGTTTTGACTATGATCTAACAGATACGATGAGTACAGGTGTTGTCTATTCAAAGGGCTATCGTCCAGGCGGGATTTCTGTCAATCCAACGGCTATTTCTGTTGCTACATTTGATGAAGAATACACGGACAATTACGAGTTGCATTTCCGTTCTACTTGGTTGGATGAGCGTTTACTTGTAAATACCAATATTTATTATACAGATTGGAAAGATCAGCAGGTTCAACGTCCAGGTGCTTCGGGCACTCCGTTTGACTTCTTCATTGTTAATGCTGGTAAATCAACATTGACAGGTATCGAAATTGAAGCGAAGTATGCAGTAACAGACATGCTAGAAGTATTCGCTGCTGCAGGGTATCAAAAGTCTGAGTATAAAGAGTATGAAACGAATCCAGGTCTAGAGGGTAACGAATTTTCACGTACTCCTCGTTTGAACGGTAATGTTGGTGCGACGCAGCGTTTCGACGGGGGCACGTTTGTTAGCGGTAACGTATCGATGACTGGTTCTTCTTACGACGACGATGCAAATACTCGTAAAGTCTCTGGTCGTGCAATCGCAAACTTGAAAACTGGTTATGAACAAGAGAGCTGGGGTGCCTATGCCTTTGTAAATAACTTGTTGGATAAAGACTATATTCTTAGTGATTTTGGTAACCAAACATATGAAGTTGGCGCGCCACGCGAAATCGGTGTAGAGCTTAGCTATAACTGGTAGATTCTTAAAGTACTGCCTAGCTCTAAAGCCCTGTTGTGCTCAGTCACGACAGGGCTTTTTTTATAAGTCATACAAGGACATAGATGATTTTCAGGCTTTTCTGTTTAGGAGTATTAGGGTTATCTAAAGGTAACTGTTATTTACTTGCTGCAGTTTGATATGTCTCGAGTACAGTATTTTCAAGGTTTTAGATCGCGGAGTATGTAAGTAGCTTTAACGCTGATATCCAAGATACATTTTTTATTTTGATTGTCGTAAAAGCTATCGTATTTTCGCTGTAAATCATCGATTCAATGCATAAAAAGCGCCAGAAGGCGCTTTCTAAGTGAGGGTTAGTTATTACTTAGAATAGATATTTGGCTGTTAAGCTAGCATAGCGTTCAGGTCCTTTAAAGCTTGACGCGCCAAGATCTTGGTCCGACACACCAACAATATACTCTTTATCAGTTAAGTTGGATACGTTCAATTGAAGATCCACGTCAGCAAAACGGTAGCCAAGCATAGCGTCATATAGGGTATATCCTGCTGTTTCATAGATATTGGTGTCACTCACTGTGTTACCAATATAGCGAGCTCCAATACCTGCTCGGAAGCCATTTAATGCGCCGCCGCTAGGAATATACGAGATCCATGTATTTGCCATCTCATCTGCGACACTCGGTACTTTTAGTTTGCTAGCACCTGTCTGCTTTTGCTCAGTATCCAAATAGGTATAAGAGCTTTGGATATGGATGTCTTCAATTTGATGCTGAACAGAAAGCTCAGCGCCTTCGTACGAAGCGTCGATGACTTTGAAGTTCGCAGGATCTGCATCGGTGACGCGGTTGTCTTCATCAATTTGGAATATTGCAGCTGTCACTAAGGTGTTGCTGTCAGAAGATAAGAACTTCACACCAATTTCATGTTGGCTACCTTCGTTTGGATCAACAAGGTTGCCATTCTGGTCAGCATCATTAGGAGTAAAAGATTCAGCATAGCTGTAGTAAGGGCTGATACCGTTTTCGAATTGATACATTAATGCAAAATCAGTATTAACGTCTTCTAAGGTATCGCTATAGCTCGTTGAGTCTGCAGCACCATAGATGCCAACACGATCGAAGCTTTGTTTGACGCGATCATATCGCACGTTCACTGAAGCGATCACATTGCCCGCTCTCATGATGTCTCCGAGATAGAGGCCGATCTGCTCATTGGAGCTGTCACGATATTCCTTTGTCGTTGGAATCGTCGTTGCGCCAGAATACTGGGGATCTAATAGGTTGATCTTCGAGTCTGCCAAGAAAGCACCCGGCAATACGGCGTTTGGGTTCATTGTAATGGTTTGGTAGAGCGCTTCGAGCACTGGATCTCGTGCGCGATCGTCAACGGTGTCTGCTTTGACGTAGTCCAAACCAATTTGTGCATTGTGCTCAAGTCCAAGCCAGTTACCATTGGCTTTCAACGCGAGATTATTTGCGAAGATCTCAAGTTCTTTTTCAGAGGCGTAGTGGAGTCTATATACATCGCCTGGAGCGGTTAGCGGCGGAAGAGTGGGCACTAGTGCTGGCAGGTAAGGAGGGGCAAAAGAGTAACCAATTGCTTGCGTATATTGGTAGGTTGACTCGGATTTCCAATAGCGTGTGTTAGTCGCCAATGTGAGCGAATCATTTATATTGTGTTCAAACATCACAGAGACAGAATTAGACTCGGTTTCATATTTATCGAAATCAGGTTCGCCGACAAAAGTATTAGTATCGATATCTAGCTCAGTTAATGCCGGTAAAGGCGGGGCCGGAAAAGGTGGAGCTGGCGCGTAAAATCCTGGCGTTGCATCCAAACTAGGGATAAATTGCAAGGTAGAGCCCGTATCGTGCTTTTGATGTTTCGCTAGGATTGTAAGTTGAGTGTCTTCAGAAGGTTTCCATGTAAGAGATGGCATTAATACAAGTGCGTCGTCTTGAACATACTCGACTTCCGTATCGGCATCACGATTTAAGGCAACAAAGCGGTATAGTAAACTCCCATCCTCATTGATCGCGCCAGTAGAGTCGAACGTGGTTTGTACTCGATTGTTCTCACCGATTTGTACGCCAAACTCACCTTGGGCATCTTCCTTTGGAAGCTTAGAGTTGGCATTAATGATTCCGCCCAGTGCGCCTTGGCCGTATAAAGTTGAAGATGGCCCTTTAACGACTTCGATGTTCTCATAGGTGAAAATTTCAACGCGAGGCGCGTTGTAAAAACCTTCAAATGCTATAAAGCCGTCCTCAAATTGTTGAGGCTTGATGCCACGAATTTGTGAAGAGTCGAGGCGGGTGTCGATGCCAAACGGGCCCGCAAAAACACCAGAAGTATAATTTAATGTATCTTGTAGGTTGAGAGAGCCTCGTTCGGTAAACTCGTCATTGCTAATAATATCTACGGAGCGCGGAAGATCTTCTAATGATGCGTTTAATTTACTGGTTGAACTTGGTTCAATTTTTATGTCATGCGCTTCTTTTGCATGCGTGCCCGTAACAACTGTTTGTTCCAGTTTTGTTGCATTGTCTTTCGTTTGTTCTGCGTACAGTAGATCAGGTGAAATACTCGCTAACGCAACAGCGATACTTATCGTTTTTTTGTTCATAGTCTTTTTACTTTTAAGTCCCATCGAATAAAAATTTGATTAAAACTAGTGCTGTAGGCATCCCTTTGAGCATATCTAGTTTGTCGTTCTATTATTATTTATAATACGGATGAGAATTATTCGTATTATCATTTGCATGTCAAGAAAAAGTAATTAGAATCTTCGTAAACAGCATTGAACAATATGTTTCGCTTCACTTTTGAAAAGATAAAAAGGAAAGGAATGAACGACTGGGAAGAGCACATCACAATTGGGAATCGATTCTTTAAGAAAGAGGATTATCCAATGGCCTTAGCGCATTACAGTAAATCCTTAAATTGCGTGATGGTCGATTTGCCAAATCGCATTCAGACTGAGCCAGAATGTGTGATCAAAAGTGTTTTGATTAGCTATTTTAATATGGCTGATACGCACTGCCATCAGTATGATTTTGAAGATGCAGCATTACAGTATGCTGGAGCATATCGTTTTGTTCAGCGCTTGTTGAGCTCCTGTAATTGCTGTCTGTCTGAGCAGGCACGTTGCGAAACAATGAAAGCTTGTAACCGTTTGCATCACGAGTGGAGCAAGTTCATCAGTAAGCATGTTCAAGAGTTAAGCGAGACCAATCAAGAAGCCTATGCTCATGCTCACAATATGTTTACCTTGATGTTTAGTCCAACAACAACATTGCACTGATTTATTTTTTATAACGGCCACTAAGCCGGTATCTGCTGAAGGCTTTTTTCAAACGAGAAGCGCAATTGAATCTGTATTAAAGCCCGTCATAAAGTTCTTGATATCGCTCTAACAAGCCTTTTTCACTGAATTTATCGATAGCGTCTATATGCCAAACAAGGGCTGACTTAGGAAGCTTTATTAGCGACTTATGGTTTGGCTTTTTAGTGGTGATGAACAAAGTGGGGAAGTCTTCAATCATTGGGTCATCGAGGGTTGTTAAGGGTAAGCCGATTGCATCTGCGAGAGCTTTTTGCTCTGGCTTGTCGATAACGACCTGAAGTACTTCTATTTGGTTTAGCCTATTACCAATTTCTAATTGTGCCTTCCGCAGAGCTTGACCCGCTTGGTTAAAGTTCGCTTTTAATTGGGTGGTTGTTTCGGTGAGTTGCGCTTGCTCTTTAATATAAAGTTTCGCGATCTCTAATAGATCGCGATGAATAATGCCGAGCATCATGATGGCGTTGGCAGGGTTTAGCCAAAAATAATCGATTTGGTCTTTAGTGTTTGGCGTCACTGCAACGCGTTCGCCGTTAGGAATAAGTGCGTGTGCAGCATCAATTTCAATAACGCCGATGTTCTTGAGCCGTAGTGCAGGGTATATGTCGATGCTTGGCCAAACTGATGTCATTCCTAGCGCGATATGTGTACGGGGAAACGTCTGCTTGTTTTGTCGTTTCAACCAGCCGGGAATACGTTTAACACTATAGCGTGTCGGCGGAATGTAGACGGTTTCAAATAGAGTGTTTTCGGTAAGCGTGCGTGCCATGCTGTCGAGCACGGGAAATGCGCTTGCGATTGTGATCGCTTGTTGTGATGTTTGAGTAAGTAGCGCTTTGTCAGGGTTAGCTGGCTTCTTTTCCGTGAGGGTAGAGCAGGCACTCAAAAATATAAGGCTTGATAGTGAAACTATCACTCGGTAGGGAAGCGCGCTCACGTTCATTGAATTACCTTTCTTGTATCGATTGTTGTTTGTTTATTTGATCTCGGGTTTGATCATGCGATTTTCGCTTGGCGATAAAGTAGCGATAACAAAAACCACGCGCAGGCAAAGAGCGTAATGGCGGGTCCGGCTGAAACTGGCCACTCTCCGTACATTGGGATCAATATGCCAAGTACTGATGCTGTTGATGAAAACAGTACTGACAGTACTAATAATTGCTTGAGGTTTGATGCTATTAAACGTGCGCTAGCGGCTGGTATGAGCAGTAATGCGCCAACTAATACTGCTCCAATAATTTTGACTGAAGCGACAGTGATTAAGGCAATCATAATCACAAACGCATAGTCATGCAGGCGTGTGTTGATGCGCTGGCTATGTGCGACTTCGGGAGAGATAGCAACCAAATAGGCGTGGTTCCCATAACGATAAGCCAGCACTGCAATGATACAGCAAATAATCACCAGCATCACCAAATCATCCACGGTAGTGACTAGTATGGAGCCAAACATTACTTGTTCTATTAAGTGAGCGTTGACGTGTTTAGCAACATACAAAAGTAGGGCTGCCCCTAATGCAAGAGCAAAGGATAAGAACACGCCGATTAAAGCGTCATAAGGAATGCTTGATCGCCCTTTGATCCATTGAAGTAGTAATGCAAAAAGAATAGAGAAGCTAAATAAACTGATGAGAGGGGATTCAACAGGTTCACCGAGTAATATGCCGATGCTGACACCAGTTAGTACGCTGTGACCAACGGCTTCAGATAGAAATGCGAGTCGTTTTACGACGACCAGTGTTCCAAGCAAACCGAGTAGTGGGCCTATCATCAAGCTTGCGAATAGCGCATTGATCAGAAATTCGTAAGCGAACATGCCCGGCAAAAAGCCGGCATTTACCCATACATTGAACTGCTCATAAATGATATTCACGAGACGGCTCCTACGTCACCAGAAGGAGCTTGTGTAATTTGAATTTGGCTAGGGTCTACTTCGCGGATGGTTTTATCGACCCAAAACGTTTGATTGCAATGTTCGCGAATAAGTCCCCAGTCGTGTTCAATCATTAGAATCGTGCCGCCGGCAACTTTGAACCTATTGAGTAATTCGAGGCTATCCTTTTTTCCTTGCTCGTCTAAGCCTGTCATAGGTTCGTCTAAAATGAGTAGCCCTGGGTTTTGTAATAGCGCGGTTGCGAGCATTAAGCGTTGCCTTTCTCCGCCAGACAAATCACCGATACGTCGCTCAAGCTTGTCCTTTAACTGAATATGTTCAAGTGCATTCTCTACTTCGATAGGAAGGCCGCGTTTGAACCAAACTGGTTTGGTCGACAAACTCATTAATAGATAGTCGCGAACGGAGATTGGTAGGCTTTCATCAAAGGGTAGCAGTTGGGGAATGTAACCAATATTGCCTGCGCCTTCCAGTTCTGGGCTTGATGGCCAATCTAAGGTGATACTGCCTTGATGATTATTAAGGCCAAGAATCGTTTTAATTAGTGTGCTCTTGCCTCCACCATTTGGGCCTGCAATGCCATACCAGAGCCCCCGTGTAAATTCGACAGATATATCCTTGAGGAGTATTTGATTGCCTAAGTGAAAGTGGACGTTTCGAAGTTTTAGATTCGGTCCTGCAATATTTTTACAAACCATTGTTTAACGTCTCTGAGGCATAGGTGAGCGCTTCAACAAGGGTTTTGAGATTGTGAGTCATATCTTCAAGCACTAGAGCATCACGATATTCGCCATAGGTCATGTGTGAGAAATGGTAGATGCGTGTGCCCGTTTCGTTCTCTATTACGTCTACATATTGGTTTGGCATATTCAGTTCTGTAAATAGCACTTGTACGTTGGCGGATTTGATTTTGTTTATCGTGTCTTGGAGTTGCGATGCGCTCGGGGAGACTCCGTGGGCTGGTTCAACAACCGCTGATACTGTCATGCCAAATTCTTGGAGAAGGTAGCCATAGGCGCCATGTGTGCTTGCGATACGGATGAGGCCAATATCCAGTGGGCTAATATTTTCTAATGCCTTGTTTTTAATCGTACGTAGCTTTTTTGCATAAGACAGCGCATTTTTTAAGAAGAACTTTGCATTGTTCGGGTCCAATTTTCCAAGCTCGCGCGCGATGGTATACACCTGTCTTATTGTTGCATCTATCGCAACAAAGGTGTGTGGATTATGCACTTTGCCACCTTGTTTGCTAATAAGCGGTACGGCTGCATTCGCTTCAATGACAGTGAGATTGGGAAGGTTGAGTTTTCTAATCGCTTCCATAGCAAACTCATCATGGCCAATACCATTGACAACAATAGCATCCATATTTTTTAAGCGGTTCAAGTCAGCTGGTGAAAGCTTATAGGCGTGTGGATTGAAACCTGCTTCGATGAGAGGCATAACATTTGCCCGATCACTGACGATGTTTGTTACATAACTATGATAGGGGTGTAGCGTGATTCCAATATTAAGTTTGGCCGTCGCGCTGACACTTACAGTGAGCAACGCTATTACAGATAAGAATTGTTGGAGTGTACGCAGGTTTTGCAAGCGCGAGCTGATATTAATGTGCATGAGTCTTCGTGTTGATATTGTCGAATGTTGCGGCTGAGTGCCAAGTTATTGTGCTATCAATGCAGAGTTGTTTTAGTTCTGCGCGACTTTTCTGGTTTTCGGCGTCTGCGAACCAATAGGCCTTTGCAGGTTGATCTATCAAATCTGGTAGCTCAAGTTTGACGAAGTATTGCTTTGTACCAATAACGCTTGTGCCTACATAACATGAGGACACTTGCTCCCAGCTGAATTGAATCTGAGTGGATAATGCAGAGGGTGTAAATGGGGCAATGCCTAGTTCGGAGAGTGAATCAATACTTGGAATATACTCTTCGATTTCTCGAATAATTTGTATTTCTTCACCTGCATTGCTCAACGAGGTTAGAGCGGCGCGAATGGGTTTTGGTATAGCCGTAAAGTCACTATGTTGATGCCCGTACAGAGCATATAGTAATGCGGCAGCTGTAAGTAGGGTCAGTAAGCTGAAGCCGAAAACAATCTTATCTTCGAGTTTGCCGTCTCTAGCTAAGACGGTCTCGGAATGTATTTTCACGTGTTAGATCTCGACCACTTCTTCGTCAGAGATTTCTAAGACGTGGCCGGGGCCAGCATCCATGATGATAAAGTAAACACCGTCTGGGCGTTCAAATGTATATATGGAGTTGTCGTCCGTATGGCCTTCGGAGATAAGTTCATCATCTTCTGAATATACCTCCATTATCACGTTCGGTGCTTTTGCTAGATTGGAAAAGCTTGCCTCACATACTACTTCGCTCGGAGATTCAGGGTTACTGCCCAGCTTACAGTTCAATATAGGGTAGTGAGCGAAGGCTTTCGCACTTAGTAGGCTCATGACGACTAAGGCTAACTTAGCTCGCATATTTTTTATGAGGTTCATTAGCATTACTTCCTTAATTTGTTGCAAGTGTATTGGTGGTCTTACTTGCAGGTGTAGATTCTTGTTGTTAACCGGAAATCTCATTTTTGGATGTTGGCGTATTTGCAGCTTGTTCTTCGCGAAGGTCAACCGTTGCATTTCCGTCAGGCATTAGAGACCAAGCAGTTTGGTAAAACTCGCCATCCCAACTTTCAATGGTTAGCCAAAGTTCTGCGCCCTCTTTAACCGTTTTAGGTATGGGCGTGTGCGCGTGCTGATTTCCAACTGAACCATGAAGTACGGCGCCCGGTGCGCGTTTTGTGCGTGGTTTACCAACCTTTACGTACATAAACTTAATTGCTTCAGGATTCCCTTCATGAATAAAGGCGTTAAGTGTGGTGGTTCTGCCTGCTTGGATTGGGTCTAAATCTTTCTCAAGCAAGCCCAAAGTAGCATTTAGTGAGATATTCCAGGGGCCAACATCCTGTGCTTTATATTGATAACCTGAGCCTGAAGTGCCTTCGCTTTGCAATTTAAAGCCGATACTAATTCCGATGCAGATGACTGTAAGAAATGCCCAGTTAAGGTATTTGAATCCAGACATTGGGCCGCCCCAAGGGCGCATAATAAGCCATGCTTTTTTGATTTTTCCTTGCACGCGACCACTATTGACGGCTTTCTTGGTTGCGGATTTCGTACGTTGATAAAAGATGATCATGCCCGAGACTGACAAAATGCTCATCGCTAAACCAAAGATAAACCAAACCGTTTTAACGAATAAGTCCCAAAAACCATCGTATCCAAAAGTACCGTAATGCAGTGGACGCATTGACCAGTCAACGCGAGAGATCGCTGGTGCATCTTTAGCGAGTTTTGCTCCGATCACCTCACCAGTATATGGATTAACGAAATAGGAACTTCCCCATTTCATGGTGAGTAAATCGTGCTTGGTCCCATGAATGGTGTAAGCCATGCCGTTATGTTCAGGCGGGTTTAAGAAGTGTGGGATAAACTCGGGGTCGTGTTCTTGTACTGCTTCGATAATTTCTTTTGAGCTAAGTGGGGTAGGAATACCTTTGCCTAAGGCTTTGAGGTCGTGCTTAGTCAGAGCAGGGTCAATGGTACGCTCCGGCAAAAACTGTGGCGCTACACCGTAATTAACAAGTGGGTTTTGATAAAACCACCAAGAGCCAGTAACGCCAATAATCAATACAAACCATAAAGACCAAAGTCCTAAAAATTTATGCAAATCGCCTAAGAATACACGCGGATTAGCGTTCCAGCGTGGGAATTTAAAAAATTGTTTCCAGAATTTACGGTATGAGATTAAACCGGTGACTAGACCAATTAAACACAGTACACCGAATACATTTACAACGGCGCGACCGATCAAAGGCATAAAGAGGTTTTTATGTAAGATAGACATAAACTCGCCAACGGTGAGGAAATTAGTCGTGCCTTGCACTTCCCCTGTATAAGGATCTACCCATACTTTCTTAAAGCCACCGTCGGGTAGGGTCATTATCGCATTTGCTGCCGTATATTGTCGGTCATTAGCAGTAGAGAATGCGGTTAAACCAACGCCGGGCATTTGCTCTTTCATTCGGTCAAAAACTTCACCGGAATTTAGCTTTTCTCCTTGCGCTTCGACGCGGACCTCAGAATAAAATAACCAGTCTAGCTCTTCTGCAAAAACCGCAAGCGTTCCAGTAATTAGTACCACGCTGAATAACAACGAAAGCTTTAAGCCGATAAAACTATGGATTAGGTAGGCGGCGCGATGAGCGGTGAGCTTTTTCTTGCGAGTTTTATTGTTTCCTTTAGCGTTGGGCTTTGCTTCTTGTTCCGGTAAACCCAAATCCGGCGTGGCGTGTGTGTCTGCGCTCACTGCAGAGCCTCCATGTATGTTTTGAATCTAATATAAGGTTTGTGTTGTCTTAAGAGGTGTATAGTAATCATTCGCATTTGCGTTATCAAATAATAAACGCGTTCAAGATGAGCCTTTCCGATTAGTCATGATCTTCGTGCAGTTTGTTGTTATCACGTTTGGTATTCAATTCTTTCGTAGTTGTAGAGGTTGTTTTCTAGGCAAGTAAATCGGGAGGTAGGATGTTGCATGGTTCTCACTAATCTTGATTAACTTATTGTAATGTTGACTTGAGAGCCTTGTGTGACGGGGCGTAACAAATGTAATGATGGTAAAGCTAATAAGAATGATTCGCATTAAGTTTGAAGTTTATTTGACCGGTTGGTAATCTCGCGCACCGTAGATGTTCAACCCCAAGCACTTTCTTAGAAAGGGAGAGTGTTGTAGCGAGTAAGTACCTTTATTAATGAATACTAAGTTAGCCTTTTCTGCTGCAAGTTTGTTGTCTGTATGCAGCACGTTAACCCTGGCCGAGACGACGAACCCTGAAGTGAAGACCGGTTCTGCTCAAGCAGAAACTGTCGTCATTACAGGCTCTAGAACTGAGAAATTGCTTCTCGAATCACCAGTGCGAGTAGAGGTGATTTCGCGTGAAGAAATTGCGCTTAAAAACGCTCGAGATTTGAGTGAGGCGATTAAAGATGTACCAGGGCTTTTGATTAAGCCAATCCATGGTAAATCGGGCTCTGAGGTATGGATGCAGGGTGTCGATGCTAAACGAGTCATTGTTTTAGTGGATGGTGAGCGTGTCTCCCAAAGTACCAATTCTGGTACTGACTTAACCCAAATTGGTCTCGCTAATGTCGAGCAAATAGAAATTGTAAAGGGGGCTACTTCCGCTTTATACGGCAGCAACGCGATTGGAGGAGTGGTTAATGTCATTACTACCGATCCAGTTGACGGTTTGTCATATACCGTAAAGGGTGATGTGGGTAGTTACGGAGAGCAAAATATATCTGACAACCAGCTAGATGCGGCCGTCCGATCGAGTGCTGGCTGGCTAAGTTACAAAGAAGATGTATATGATTTAGAGTTCAGTTACGACGTTCGAGATAGCGATGGTTTTACCACGGATGTGGCGACGTGGGACAAGGAGGGCCCTTCGGGCACGCGATTAAATACTAGTGCTGAGGTCGGTTTTTCACCGGTCGAAAATGCGCGTATTTTTACATCTTTTGCTACCTATACTGAAGATCTTATTACGCCTTTTACAGGTGCGGCTCCAGCCCGTCTTCAAACCGAAAAAACTGAAGAAGTGGAGAGGTACACATATCGCTTGGGTGGTGACCTGTCTTTAGAAAGTGATGATATTTCTGTTCGTTATTTCTACGAAGATTTTCAGAATCCGACCACCCAAGATATCGTGACGAATCCGGGCATAGAGCAAAAGAGGGTGCCTCGGCATATCAGTCAAAGTCTCTCTGCACAGATAGATACGTCTACATCATATGGAACGTTGCGAACGTTTGGTATCGAATACTTTGAAGCTGAAGTAGAACAAGATCAATACAAGGTTGCTACGGGTTGGACGCCAGAGGTTGATGGTGCGCGTCAAAATACTTCGTTGTATTACCAAGAAGATATTTATGCGTCTGATTCTTTAGAATTATTGCCTGGTTTTCGATATCAAGATGATAGCGATTTCGGAAGCTATTTTAGTCCTAAGATAAATGGTCGATATGACTTTTCGTCTTTAGTGGGGCTTGATCACTTTTTGCGATTTGGTGTTGGCAAGGGGTATCGAGTGCCAAGCTTGAAAGAGCGCTACTTTGAGTTTGACCACAGTCAGCATGGCTATAAGGTTCTTGGGAATCCAGTTACTAAACCTGAATATTCGAACAGCTACCAACTTGGCTGGGTCTTGAGTGGTGATTCTTTTGAATTGGACTTGAATCTTTTTAGAAATGATTTGAAGGATATGATCGAAACCGAGTTTGTGAGGATGGAAAATGATCCAACATACGGACTTGTGCAAATATTTGAATACGGGAATATCTCGAAGGCGCGGACGCAAGGCGCGGAAATCGCTACGAAATTAGAGCTAAATGAAGCGACAAAACTAACTGCAGGGTATACCTATCTTGATGCTAAAGATCTTAACACAGGCCTTAATCTTACTAAACGTCCTCGGCATCAAATAAAGACCAATCTTAGCTACACACCTACCGACTCTCCACTATCTGTTAGCGTTTCAGCGCGTTGGCAGGATAAAGAGTATTTTGACGACACGAATTCTCAGATCTCTCCATCATACGCAGAGTTTGATGTGAGTGGCGCTTATAAGCTGTATCAAGATTTAAGTGTGTTCGCGGGTGTCAACAATATAACAAATACACAGAAAGATTTTAAAAGCTCAAGTGATTTAAGGCCGGAACAGGGGCGTTATGTCCTTGTTGGTTTGCGCTTGGATCACTTCTAGATGCCTATTTGAAAATTACTAACTTGTTCGTAAAGGGTAAAAAAATGACTAATCAAAAGAAATTATTAACACTTGCTGTAAGTAGTGCAGTACTTGTCGGTTGTGGCGGTTCAGGATCTTCATCAGTAGTTGGTTCAGACGAAAGTGTCACGCCAACAACACAGATTGATGCATCTTCATATACCGATTACACGTACTTCAATCTAGAAACTGGCTCTGAAGTTAGTTTAACTGCGGCGGAGGCGGCTGCGTCAACAGCATGGCACATAGGTTTTCGTCGTAATGGCGCTATTTTGAATGGTGGTACTAGCGGCATTGGTAATGTCGAAGGTGCACTGGCTGCTGCTCAAGATGATTTTTACAGTGGTGACGATGCTGACGTAAACGTTTTTCTTAATGCGAGTGATGCTATCGAAGAAGAGCATCTTTTAGCGTCGTACGATACAAGTCTTCTGACGTTTGTTTCGGATTCAGAGAATCTAGCGGTGAGCGGTGATTGGTATAATTACCAACACGTTGGTGGCGGTAATCCTCCCAATACTAGTGCGAACTCTGATAATTCTTGGTTAATTCGTTCTGCAGAGGGTGATAGTTATGCGCGCATGAAGGCGACATATTTCTTGTATGACTACGCGCATGCGGAAGTAACATTTGAATTTGACGTTCAAGCCCAGGGTACTTCGCAAATTCTTGATTCCAATGAGTCATTTGTTGTGAATGTAATGCCAGGGCAATCAGAGTGTTATGATTTCGACACGGCCGCTGAGGTGGCGTGCTCTGATGCTTCTTGGGATGTTCAGTTCGAATTGCCAGCTCCTCCAGCACGTGGTTTTAATGTTCGCACGAACGGTGGTATTTCGGGTTCCGGAAATGGTGGTGTATTTGGTCCATTGACGACTACAGATGCTGAAGCATACACATCTGCGACAATGGCGCCAGGGTCTGGTCGTGACATTTCAAATCACTATGTTACTGATTCAAATGCGAGCATCTTTACTGCTAACGAATGGTATGCGTACAATTTAGAAGGTAACCATAAGTTGTGGCCAAACTATCGCACGTATACGATTGATACTGACGCCACGGATGCTGATGCGAAAGTCTATAATCTGCAGATTATCAATTACTATGACGGCACCGGGACAAGTGGCTATCCAACAATTCGTTTTGTTGAGAATACTTCTAACTAAGTCTTAGCTAGTTGAGAAAATACCCCTGATGTAGGGGTATTTTTTTGCCTGAAATAAATGATGATGTTGTTTATATGGGTATATAGAGCTGGTGGCGCACTGCTTATAGCGCCGAATATGAAATGTATCACTAGCGGGGTCATTGTGAGAGCGCCTCTTTAGGCAAAGAAGCTGACTCGTTATTGGCTGTAAGATGGGTAGGAGGTTTGTTTATTAAGCTGCAGATAAAAACAATAGATTAATCGTTCCGTTCACCCTTCGAGTCGAGTTCTTTGGCACGTAAATATGACTTGGAATGATAATTTTCTAGCTTCTAGCTTCTAGCTTCTAGCTTCTAGCTTCTAGCTTCTAGCTTCTAGCTTCTAGCTTCTAGCTTCTAGCTTTCGCTATCCATCAAATAATCAGCTTATATCCTTCGGATGAGCTGGCGAATTCCGCTTTGTATTTCCAGCAGCGTTCAATGTTTTCGGCATTGAGTACGTCTGCCACATTGCCTTTTTGAACAGCTTTGCCTTGGTCGATGAGTAAGGCCTTGTCGCAGTATTTCAGTACATGGTTTAGGTCGTGGAGTACGCCAACAATGAGTATGTTGTGCTGTTTACAGAGTTGAGTGACAAATTCTAATAGTTGGTGTTGGTGTCCAAGGTCTTGGGCTGAGAGTGCTTCGTCTAACAATAACACGGGTGTTTGTTTGGCTTGGCTAATTTGTACCAATACGCGTGCGAGGTTTACGCGTTGTTGTTCGCCACCTGACAGAAGTGGGTAAAAGCTATCCGCAAGGTGCAGGCAATCGCAACGGCGCATGCATTCTTCAACCTCTTTCTCAGCTTGCTCTCTACTTAATGATAAAGGTGTTAAGCCTAGCTCGACGACTTCTTTTGCTTTAAAAGCGAAGGAAAGCGTAGAGGATTGAGGTAGCACGCCAACATGGCGAGCACGATCCATTGCATTCCACTGTTTTAGCTCTTTTCCGTGAAGGAGAATCTCGCCTTTATAGCTATTATCGCCAGAAATCGCTTTTAAGAATGTGGATTTCCCAGCGCCGTTTGCGCCGACAACAGCCCAGAACTCTCCCTCATTAAACTGCTCTTTAGTGGTTTCTAGTAGGAGCTTTGATCCTGCTTTGACTTGAAGGTTTTTGACTTCAAGTATTGGCTTTTGATTTGTCGCTGTCATTAGTACCACCTTTTCCGTTCGCGTAGCAGCAGTACAATAAAGAATGGAGCACCAACGAGTGATGTGATTAGTCCGATTGGCAGTTCTGCTGGTGTCAAAATGGTGCGTGCAACTAAGTCAGAGATTAGTAATAGCATGCCGCCCAGCAATGCGCTTAGTGGTAGTAAAAAGCGGTGATTTGGGCCGCAAAGCATGCGCACGATATGCGGAACTACAAGCCCGACAAAACCTATGATTCCCGAATATGCCACAGCCACGCCGACCCCTATTGCAACAAGAATGATAGCGTTTCTCTTTAGGCGCTCTACTTTAATTCCCATATGACGAGCTTCGGATTCACCCAATAACAAGGCGTTTAAAGCATTGGTTTGTCGCTGGAATAAAACGACTAATACAATGCAGACAAAAAGCAGTAATGGGAGTTCTTCTGATTTTGCTTTAGCTAACGAACCCATTTGCCAGACGCTTAACTCTCGTAGGTTATTGTCGTCCGCAAAATAGGTCATAAATCCAATCGCAGCTCCAGCTAACGCAGACATAGCCACGCCTGCGAGAAGCAGAATAACAACTGAGGTGCCTTTTTCAGAACGAGCTAGTGAATAGACAAGAAAGGTAGTACCTAAACCTGCTAAGAAAGCGAGTCCCGGGATGCTCCATACTTTCCATGCTTCAGGCAGAACAACGATGGCGACGATGGCGCCTACCGCCGCACCAGAAGAAACGCCAATAATACCGGGGTCGGCTAGTGGGTTTCGGAAAAGTCCTTGAAGCACCGCTCCACTTTGCGCGAGTATGCAACCGACGAGTAAGGCTAGCGCTATCCGTGGTAGTCGGAGTTCAAGAAGTACGACAGAGGCAAGCGAGTATTCAGTGGTTTCTCTGTTGCTAAACGAAGAGGTGATTACACCGTATGCATCACTAAAGCTGATGTTTACAGCGCCTGTAACAATCGATAGTCCGACGAAAAACAATGTGCTGAGCGCAAAGAAGGCGACCAGTAAGTTGAAAGGTATGCGCATATTATAAGAGGTATTACATAAGTGGCGCGTGCTGACACGCGCCTGTTTGACTAAAAACGATTACTTCTTGGCAAGCGTGGTTTTAACTCGAATGGCTTCGTCCATCGCAGCAACGCTTAGGCCGGCTACGAGCGTACTGGCGTTCATGCCCATAATGTTTTTCTCTTTCGCTGCGCGCGTTAAAGCGATGACTTCGCTATCTTCTAGTTTTGGTCCTTTGCTAGGGCGACCGCCGCTCGCTAATACGATAACGTCTGGGTTTAGTGCGATGAGTGATTCGCGTGAAGCTTCGCGATATGCTGGGAATTTCGCCATATTTTCTAGGCCAAGTAGATTCAGAAACGCGTCGCCACCTGTGCCTTGACCTGCCATGCTTCCGTTGGCGCCACCATGGCCGCCCATATCTAAGAGGAAGATCGCTGTCTTTTGTTTCACCGAAGTGTTGGAAAGTGTTGTGCGCATCTCTTCGATGATGTTGATGAGCTTTTCGCCGTCTTCTTTGTGATTAAATTCGGTAGAAAGTGTACGGACGTTTTCGATAAGAGTATCGATTGTTTTTGGTGGTTCCTGTTGAATAATTTGGACGCCGGTTTTTTCAAGAGCGTTGATTGCGGTTTCAGGACCCATGTCTGCGGCGCCTACAAGAGCGTCTGCTTTGATGCTTAGTAAGCCTTCGGGTGAAAGTTGGCGGTGGTAGCCAATGCTGGGCAAGCCTCGTAATTCGGGTTGACGAACTGACGTGACATCCACAGCAATAATAGCATCCTGAAGGTTAAGGGCTTGTAGGACTTGGGTGGTGCCTAGATCTGCGCTGATAATGCGAGGAGTCTCATCTTCGGCGAGAGCTGTTTGTGTGGTAATAACTGTAAGAAGTAGAGAAAAGCATGCCAATGATTTTGCAAAACTAATTCCGGCGCTGCGCATTTTGGTCTCCGAAGGGGCGTGACAGATAGTGCGTAGAAAATAGTTTAAGTCGCACTTTCTTAGGGTGATATTTAAGAAAGCGCAAGAATAGAGAACGGTAATGGTAATGTCAATCGAAATGAGACTAATTCTTATTTACATGTAAAGCTTCGTCTGTTACCTTTCGCGACTTTGGGAATATAGCGCGCTAGGAAAAAGGTATGACTGATAAAGTTGATATTGATAACGATCCAATTATTCAAGGTGAGCAGGCGCAGGGTTTACTTGAACTGCTAAGCACTTGGGGGCCGCTGACCACAATCGTATTCTCGGGAGGTTGCGTGTTTGAATTTAAAGGTGCATTTCCTAAAGGCACGCTAGGCGAAGGTTTTTACAACTTCGGGCATGGCAATGCTGCGGGCTTTCAAGGACATTTGAACTTAAAGAACGTAAAGGCAATTACCTTCCAAGATAAATTGCACCGTGGTCGTCAAAGCTATGCCTTTGTATTCCGCGACAAGAACAATGATTGCATATTTAAAGTATTCCTAGGGCGTGATGAGTCAGGCGAGTTGATTCATGCGCAAGTGGATGGTTTTAAAGAAATGCAGGCGCAAGCAAAACAACTAAAAGTAAATGAGTAATAGAACTTAGTAGGACAAGAACATGAGAGAAGAGAAACTAAAAAAATTAGAAGGCGACATTGAGTCCTTTCTTCAAGAGAGAAAAACGCTCAACCTTTCGACCATTACCACCGAAGGTTTGCCGTTTGCGTCGTATGCGCCTTTCGCGATGGATGAAAAGAACTTTTATGTACTACTTAGTGACGTGGCCCGTCATGGCGTTTACCTTGCGAATAATCCGGTTGCCTCAATTTTAGTGAGTGCGGACGAAGACACATCTAAGCAGTTGTTTGCACTTGAGCGTGTCAACTATGCAGCTAAATCTGAGTTGATTGAATACCAGGCTGAAGGATGGCAAAAAGGCATAGATTGCCTAGTTGAACGCTTTGGCGATCGTATTACGGGTTTGGCTAGCCATACTGATTTTAAGCTGTATAAATTAACGCCAAATGAAGGGCGCTATGTGGTTGGTTTTGGTAAGGCTTATGCGATCAAGGGAGAAGGCTTTTTAGGCGATAGCATCGAACATTTGCGTGACGGCCATAAAAAGCGCGAAGAAGAAGCGGCTTAAAAAAGGGAGGGAGAGTGAAAAGACTCTGACCCCAAATGTGAGTTTAAGAGAGAATAAAAAAAGCCGCATGGCAAGCATAGCGGCTAAGGGACAAGCTTGGATGTTAAATGAGAACAGGTAAAGACTCTCAGTGATTTTTACGTCCTTTATTTTTCCTTGGATCAAATTACCTAAAAATTATTGGAACAATTTTTCGAATTAGGTTGATGCGAAAAATGCTAGATCTAAATTGTATGACTGATGAGGTGTTATTAAGTTCAATTCAGGGGTGTTTGGAGAAGCGAGATCTCACAATCCCAAGCGCCAAGCTTTGGCATAAGACGAAACTTATGCCGTTTATTTTATGTGGCGTCCGCCATCAAGATTGAGGATGCGACCGGTAACGTACTTGCTTTCGAGAAGATATTCGACTGTTGCAGTTGCTTCTTCGAAACCGCCTTCCCAGGGTAGGCTAGCCTTCTTCACGGCTTTCTGTTTGTACTCGTCATCGTCACCTTCGTTGAATTTCAGAAGTGCTGGTGCGATTGAGTTCACTTTAATTTCTGGCGCAAATGCTGCCGCAAAAGATAGCGTAAGGTTTTCTAGTGCCGCTTTGCTCGCCGCGTATGCAATATGCTTTTTACTTCCTTTTTCGGCGACAAAATCTGTGATGTGGATAATATCTGCAAGATGCTCTGCATTGCTCGAATTTCTGAGATTGTCTCGCAGGTTGAGGTTAAATAAATATGGGACCTTGGTATGCACATTAAACATACGATCGAACACTTGCTCGTTTGGGAAGCCTTTTCCTTCTGGCATCCAATCTGACGCATTGTGGATCACGGCGCGTAGACGTATGTGTTTCAATTTGATTTCAGCGTTTAAATCGTTGACCGCATCCATATCCTGAAAATCGCATTGGTACAAAGTTGCTCCTTTGTCCCATAGAGAGTTCAATGACTCCGACTCACTGCGATAGGTGCCGACGACTTGCCAGCCTTTATCTAAAAAATGGTGAGCGAGGGCCAAGCCTAGTCGTTTAGTAATCCCTGTAATCAATATGCAGTGTTTATGATCCATTTCAACCTAGGCCTGTGACAAAAACTCTTGACGGGTGCGCTCATTCGACTTGAATGTTCCGCCTAATGCAGTCGTTGACGTGTAAGAGTTTGAATCCATTATGCCGCGCGATTTAACACAGTAATGAGTTGCGTTAATGGACACCGCAACATCTTCCGTTCCAAGCAATGTCTGTAATGCTAATAGAACTTGTTGTGTCAGTCTTTCCTGAACCTGAGGGCGTTGAGCGAAGAATCGAACAATACGATTAATTTTCGATAAGCCAATCACTTTGTCTTTTGGAATGTATGCAACCTTTGCTGAACCATCGATCGTTACGAAGTGATGCTCACAGGTGCTAGTGACGCTAATGTTAGATACCGTCACCATCTCATCAACATTCATTTTATTGTCGATCACAGAAATCTTTGGGAAGTTTCCATAGTCGAGACCAGAAAATATCTCGCGAACGTACATCTTAGCAATTCGATGAGGTGTCTCGGCTAGGCTGTCATCGTTCAGATCAAGGCCAAGTGTTGATACTACGTCTGTAAACAAGGACTTCAAACGTTCGTATTTTTGGTCGTTATTTAATCCTGTTGGGATGAGTGGCGTTTCAAGGCCTGCTTCGACGAGCGCGTCTCGAACCAAGCGCGCTTCTTGGCTCACTTTGTGAGTGACTGTGGTGCTTAGAGCTTCCATGATTTAGTCCTTCTGTTGAGTGCTTTGGACAGCGTGGAATTAGGCTTGAAATTCAAGTGAGAGTGAAACAGAATCAGCAAAGCGTAATGCATGTGGTTTATCTATCTTAACACGAGCATAGCTGACCCAGGGATGTTCATGACAAATCAATAAAACGTCACTCACTAATTTCTCGAGCAATAAGAATCTGCCTTGCTCGACGTGCTTAATCACTTTCTTAGTAATGTCTTTATAATTCAGGGCGTCGTCTACGCTATCGCTTAGGCATAATTTACTAGCCGGATAGTGAATCTCAGCGTTGATCACGACATCTTGTTGCTTCTCTTTTTCTTCCTGATTAAAGCCAATAAATGTTCGCAACCGGAGGTTGGTAATGTTGATAATCGCTTGGCTTGTGTCTGATGAGCTCATTCGAATCTCTATGTCAGTTTAAAGTAAGTTGTCGATCGCACGTGAAAGCACGGCTGCGTTTGGCCTCACGGAACTGCCAAAAACTTCTACGACTTCGCCTTGGGTGTTAACTAAATATTTGTCGAAGTTCCATCTTGGCTCAGAACTTTGGGCGCTCAATTCTTTGAACACCGGGTGAGCACTTGAGCCGCGAACATCAACCGTCTCTGTCATTGTGAATTTTACACCAAAATTGACGAAACACACTTCGGCTGCTTTTTCCTCAGACTTAGCAGCCTGTCGAAAGCTATTTGAGGGGAATCCAATGACTGTGAAGTTCTGGTTCTCGTACTTTTCGTAGAGGGCCTGCAACTCCTTGAATTGCGGTGTAAATCCACAGTGGCTTGCCGTATTGACAATTAAAACATTTTTTCCGGAAGTGATCTCGCATAGGTTCAATGTTTCTTGACTGTGAAGTTTACCGATATCGATATTCAACCATTCCGGGCAAGCGTTAGCAGAACTGTTCTGGCTCGCAAAAGCGAATGTTAAGAAACATAAAATTGTGCGTGCTGATCGTGTCATTCAAGACTACTCTTCAGTTATTTCGTGATGGTTCATACGCGACATAGTAAGCTTTGGTTTACCTAAATGTATCTAAGTATTGAGTTGACCGAGTGGTCAGATTATTATTCATGCTTTCATTTTGATCAAAAGAGAGAGTTCAATGACCTACCCAAGAGACCTCGTTGGTTATGGCCAACATACGCCTAAAGATGTATGGCCAAAAGGCGAGCGTGTTGCAGTGCAGTTCGTTATTAATTACGAGGAGGGTGGTGAGAACTGTATTCTTCATGGTGATCCTGCATCAGAAGCATTCTTATCTGAAATTATAGGAGCTCCTGCAATGGAAGGCGTTCGTCACATGAGCATGGAATCTATCTATGAGTATGGAAGTCGAGCAGGGTTTTGGCGTCTTCACCGAATGTTCACGGAACGCAACATGCCAGTCACAGTTTATGGTGTGACGACAGCATTGGAGAAACATCCAGAAGCTGTGCAAGCCATGAAAGATGCTAACTGGGAAATCGCGGCACACGGATATAAGTGGATTAATTATCAGTACATTGATAAAGATGAAGAACGTCATCAAATTCAAGAAGCGATCAAAAAGCATGAAGAAATTACCGGTGAACGGCCGCTAGGTTGGTACACCGGACGAACTAGCCCGAATACACGTGATCTAGTGTATGAAGCAGGTGGTTTTATGTACGACGCTGATTCGTATGCTGACGATCTTCCGTATTGGGTGTATGACTACGAAAACCCATATCTAATCGTCCCATACACGCTTGATACGAATGACATGCGATTTGCAACGAACCAAGGATTCAACACTGGAGAGCAATTCTTCACCTACCTAAAAGATGCCTTTGATGTGCTTTATGCGGAAGGTGAAACAGCGCCAAAAATGTTAAGTATTGGCTTGCACTGTCGTTTGGTTGGTCGTCCAGGTCGTGCCGCGGCTCTGGCGCGTTTCTTAGATTATGTTCAGTCGCACGAAAATGTTTGGGTGACGCGTCGCATAGACATAGCCAAGCACTGGCATGAGAATCACCCTCCAGTTAAGTAAGTCAGAGCTACTGCGCTTACTTATACTGCGTTAAAAATTGGGGTCAGAGTAAAAGTACTCTGACCCCAATTTTATTCTTCCAAACTTTAGCTACACTTTTGTTCAATTTTAGAACTTCTATTGGGGTGACCTATGTCTACCGAGCAAGAGCAAATGAAACTCCTAATTGATCTTCACTCGCACAATGAGCGTCAAGGCCCCGGCGGTAAAGCAGAGACTGAGTAAGCGATTTATTTGGCCGGCTTAGATTTTCAGGTCAAGTATCGCATCGCAGATATTGGCTGTGGGACAGGCGCAGCGAGTCTCGTACTGGCTGATACCTTAGATTGCGATATTACTTCGGTAGATTTTCTGCAGGCCTTTTTAGATGTGTTGAATGATCGAGCTTCTGAGGTGGAACTCGCTTCAAGGATTTCGACGCTCTGTGCTTCGATGGATGATCTATCTTTTGAAGCAAATAGTTATGATGTTTTATGGTCTGAAGGCGCAATTTACAACATCGGTTTTGCCAAGGGCATTCAAGAATGGAAAGCCTACTTGAAACAAGGCGGTGTGCTAGTAGAGTCTGAACTTACCTGGACGACGGATGAACGCCCGCAAGAGTTAGAAGATTATTGGGAAGCTGCATATCCCGAAATCGATACCGCTTCGAATAAAATGAAGGTGTTGGAGCGAGCAGGGTATCAGCCACTTGGTTACTTCACATTGGATTCACATTGCTGACTTGAGGGGTATTATGGTCCGATTCAAGCTTCTTATAATGCTTTTCTCGAGCGTAATGCAAATTCTGAAGGGGCGAAAGAAATTATTGCTGCTGAAAGAGAGGAGGTGGCGATGTATGAGAAGTTCAAAGACTTCTATAGCCACGGAGTCTACATCGCCAAGAAACTATAGTTTTAGTTCGTAGCCGCTTTTGCAAAGTTCGCGAGCGCTTTGCTTACCTTTTCTAATACGGCATCGCAACCTCTTATCTCGTGTCGCTCCTTCAAGTAAGCTGGATCGTTGTACGTGAGCATTACTTTTCCTTCTTCATCTTGTGTAATCAAAGCTTTTTGCGGTAAATCAATACCGACCATCTGCGTACATGCCATGAGTGGTGCACCCACTTTGGGGTTCCCAAAAATGATCAATGTCGTAGGGTTGATCGTTACACCTACACCTTCTGCTCCTTTAGAGTGACGGATGGTCGCAAAGACTTTCATGCCTTTCTCTTTAAGGGTTTCAAGCAACTTTTCTTGGGTTGTTGCGAAATCATTATTGCTTTCAATATGAAGCATTCCGTTATGCGCCATGGCTGTTGAGCTGACAAATAGAAAGCAGGAAAGTATTAGCTTTAAGGATCTCATTTTTGTTCTCCAGAGGTCTTAAGTGGTGGATCTAGATTGAAGAGCGTTTTTGTGTTTTGCTAATGCTTCAGAATATGATGTGAAGCTACTCGAGACAAATTGCCGGCAGGCTTTCAGCAATATCGCTTTGAAATATTTTTTGTAGAGGTAGACAAATGAGCGTTGCTAGCGTTTCAAAAACAATAACAACCACCGCTGGATATCTTGTTTCACTCATCCGAAAATATACACCGCTAAGCGCAAAATCTGAGACGCTCGAAGATATTTATAACTACCTGCCAATCTCAGACTTAGTGACTACATCTGGTCAACCTAGCGAGGCACAGTTTGCTTTAATCAAAGAATCTGGTTTTGAACACGTTATCAACCTTGCACCTGCTAATGCGGAAAACTCTCTGAAAGATGAAGATGGCACACTCGCTGATCTGGGCTTAAGTTATACCCACTACCCAGTGAACTTTGTGAAGCCTTCTGAACGAAAGTTTGGATTATTTGTTGAAAAAATGCAGGAGCTAGATGGACAGAAAGTATGGGTGCATTGTGCTGCGAATATGCGCGTCTCCGCGTTTATGTATCGTTATCGAACTCAAGTGTTGAAGTTAGATATGGTAGAGGCTCGCCAAGATTTAGAAAAAATATGGGAGCCTCTTGGTGTTTGGAAAACGTTTATTTCTCGTTCTTAAAACCACCAGTTAAATCGTGTAGGGAAGTCTGCGAACATCTCTTGCATACGCGCATTGGCTTTTTCGGCATTAAATTTCTTAACATTGACCTGTGTTAAATCGCCAGTTGTCGCGGCTTTCCAAACTACATCTCCTGAACTCGACTCAATCACGTTAACAAGCATGCGAGCTTCAAATACTGCTTCCATATGAGGTGGGTGCGCAGGAGGAAACCTTCCTAATACGCCAGGCGTTGGGGCTTGATCAAATTCGAGGCGTTGAGATTGCTGTGTGCGTAAAGAATATTGAATAACGAAGTCAGGCTCTGCTCCGTCTACATATCCTTTATCAAGCATGACATTAGCAATGGCTTCGTTTAATAGCTTCTCGGCTTCAGTGGCAATATCTGTGTGTGTGTGCACGACCTTGAAAGATTTGTAGTTGTTACCAAACTTGGGGCTTTGCTCATACAAAACCTGCATTTGTGGGGCTTGGCAGGCTGATATGAGAACAGCGAGCGCTATAAGTAAACCTGATTGAGTGAGTTTAGTTAGCATCGGTAAATCCCTTCAATGATCGTTCATTAAAAACTATAACACTGCAAATGCATGTTTGTAATTCAATAAGTTAAGCGATTGCATCACGTTTTATGTATAAGCTAACCGGACTTATCTCATCATCAAACGTTTCGCTAGTCTGGCTAGATTCGCTCTATCTACACCAAGCTGTTTTGCTGTCTTTGACCAGTTGTTATCGTTTCTTGAAAGAGCTTCTTTAATTAGCTTGCGCTGAAACTCTTGGGTTTGTTCTTATAGTGTCGTGCCCTCAGTGCCTTAATCAGTATTGTGAGAGTCCGTTTCGTTCGAGATTACGATTGTTCTATTGAACGCGCTATTAGTTTGCTCAGTGCTGATCGGGATGCTGCGCTCGTTAAGGTAAAGGACTTGTTTGTCGTTTGAGCGACTTTGTTCCGTTACAAGGATTCGCGCCACCATATTTTCAAGCTCTCGCACGTTTCCAGGCCACGCATATTCATTCAGTATTTGCATTGCTTGATCTGAATACCGGACTTCATCAATGCCAATTTTGCTTTTCCATTGCTTCGTAAAGAACTCAATAAGCAATGGGATATCACCATGGCGTTCTCTAAGAGCTGGGAATTGAACAGGGAAGACGTTCAAACGATGGTATAAGTCTTCCCAAAAGCGGCCTTTAGCTACTTCATCTAAAAGGTTGCGATTGGTTGCCGCAATGACTCGGCAGTTTACGCGTATGCTGGTTTCAGAGCCGAGGCGTTGAATTTCTCCTCGCGGCAGTGCCCGCAGTAACTTGGCTTGCAGTGCTAAAGGCAGCTCGCCAATTTCATCGAGAAACAGCGTACCGTTATCAGCGAGCTTGAACTTTCCCCGTTTTGCTTTATCTGCACCAGAGAATGCTCCTTTCTCATGTCCAAACAGTTCTGACTCTGCTAGCTCTGAAGGCAGAGTAGCGCAGTTTAGTGTCACGAGCACTGTATCTTTAAGATGCGATTGTTGATGTATCTATCGGGCGATTAGCTCTTTCCCTGTACCACTTTCGCCTTGAATTAATACGTTCAGACCTGCTGTCGCAATAGCGGAGATGTTGTTTTGCAAATTTACCATCCCTGTACTGTTGCCAATGATGCGAGGCGATGGATTGATGTTTGTTTCTTGAATCTTCGAAAGTGTGTCGATGCTTATTTCTATGCTAAGGCAAAGGCTTGCAAGTTCGGTGACGACTTTTAATAGGTTAGGGTCTAGATCATTAAATGCATGGGGTACTAGGGTATCGAACGTTAATATTCCCCAGCGCGAGCCATCAATATTAAAAAGTGGTGTACCCATGCAGTCATGCACAGGGAGGGCTCCTTCAATGCTATCGACAAGGTTGTCATAGGGGGCGGGTAGTGGCGAGTTAGCATCAAAGCGAACCCAGTCTCTACCTTGGAGGATGGTATCTAAGCGCGGATGATCTTGAACAAAAAAGGTCGTTTGTGCGCTTTCTTCTCTCAGGCCTTTTTGGGCGGCGATCTCCAATTTGTCTGCTGATCCGCTTAGAAGTACCGCAGCATCGCATGGAAAGATGGCCTCAACCATTTCAATCAAACAATGAAATGCGCTTGCCTTGTCATTGTGTGCAATGGCATGGAGCACACGATTAAGTTTTACCAAGATAAGTGTGTCTGTAGTCATATTGACCTTGATGTTGTCTAAAAGACTTCATTTTATTGTGGTCGAAATGACATTTTTATTCTTGATTTTATATTAAGTTGTTGATTTATATATAAATAAGAATTGGCATTTTCCTCGCTCGCTAGTCATTAAACAGATCTAGCTGATACAAAACTGAGGAATGAAAATGAAAAACTTCGCTGCAATCTCTAGTGTTGGTGGAAAAGTAATGGCTGTGAGCGGTTTGATTCTAGTGTTAAGTATTCTTGTTTCTTATCCGTTCGCATCTATGTTCTCTTTAGTCATTCAATTAATTGGTCATATCGTGACTATAGTGTCTGATGCAGCATTCAAAATTGGCTATATCGTTTTCGCGATTGGTCGCCATGGGCGTTGTTTAGAGTTCTAGGTGGGGAGTATGACTTCATTTCTGAGTAGTCCGTTTAGGCCGTTCTTTTTATTAGCCGCTGCTTATTCAATCTTATCGCTATCCTTATGGGTGTCAGTGGTTGCAGGCTTTTTTGCTTTTGATCATGTAGGGCTTGTTTGGCATGTCCATGAAATGTTGTTTGGTTTCGTAGCGACTGTGATGTTGGGCTTTCTACTGACGGCGGGCGCTAATTGGACAGGGCAGCAGACTTTCAAAGGCGCAATGTTGGGCGTTCTCGTCTCGATCTGGATTGCAGCGCGCTTTTTTGGGGTCACTGGAAGTAGCTTATCAATCGCTGCGGCATTAGATGGCCTTGTATTCGCTGCTGGTGGGCTAAAGCTCGCGCATATGGTGTTGATCAGTCGTAATACGCGTAACTATGCCTTTCCTGTTGTTTTGTTTGTCTTTGCGAGCATATGCGCTGTTGAGTCGTATCTGTATATCAATGATCAACAGCTTTCGTTTGATGTATTAAAAATCGTATTTTTCATCATGATGCATGTTGTCCTCGTGATGGGAGGCAGGGTAATACCCTTTTTCACTGACCGTGGCTTACAACGATCACAAACAAGGCGTTATCCAGTGTTAGAGCGCTTATCGTTAGTCTCGAGTATTTGTTTCGTGTCGGCGTTTGCTTTTGATGTCCCCGAGGTTTGGCTGCAAGCGATAGGTGCGCTTGTTGCGCTATTAAATGCTGTGCGTTGGTGGACCTGGCGTCCTTTCGAGAGCTTGGGGTATTCAATGATTTGGCCTTTGCATTTGAGTTACCTGTTAGTGTGTTTGGGATTTGCGCTCTTTGCTTTTGGTTCGCCAAATAGTCTTGTCATGCACGTGTTCGCTATTGGTGGCTTCGGGATGATGATTTTATCGATGATCTCTCGTGTTTCACTTGGTCATACGAGTAGAGCTTTATGCTTACCGCCTTATATGGTGACGGTATTTTACTTATTGCTAGGCTCTTTAATCTTGAGAGCTTGCGCTGTGTTCTTTGGGGGGACGTACCAAGCGTTTATAATCTTAAGCGCCATTGCATGGTTTTTGGCGTATGGTATTTTTTTAATCAGTTATATCCCCATACTGATTTCGCCGAGGGCTGATGGCAGATAATTAAAGATAGAACGAGATATGAAGTGGAAAATTAATGAGAGCCATAAGGTCAAAAAGGAATCTAAGAAGCTTGCCACCGAAATTGTTCAACATTATCAGGCATGGAAGCAGATTATTATTGATCAGGGCTTAGAAGGAATGCTGTCGCAACATGGCTTGCACGAGGAGCATCTACATGGGGGCTTATCTCATGAGCGATCGGTCAGATTAAATCATCGCTGTCTTGTGATTGGCGCGTGATATATCGTGTAGATAGAAAGAAAGGCGAGATACTTGTAGAAGATATCTCGCCTCATGCTTATCGTGCACATCATTAGTTTATTTGTGCAGGTATTTCGTTTGAATTTCTACAGAGCTAAAAACGTTTTTTCACCTGTTTTGCGGATTTCTTTTTCGCTAGCCCACTCGAGCTCTGCTGTCTCCAGATTTAGCACCTTCATCGTAAACTTGTAATAGACATCCTTTTTATCGTCATTGCGTTTTTGAATGCTCGATAAGTTTCCGTACAGCATATATTGAGCGCCGGTTTGTTTGCCTAGAGCTACTGCTTTAGCTGGATCGACCAAACCACCTTCTTGTTGATAGTTAAGCTGCTTTTTAACTTGTTCAACGGCAGTCATATCGACAAAACGGAACTTACCGCTTTGAAGAAGTTTAGTTTGAATCGAGTCGGTGATTGATTCGGTATCAATGTGTTCTGTGGTTTTGTTTTTTATTTTATCTACGAATGCAACAGGACGGCCTTGCTTTGAAACCTCAGCAACAAAGGGTGAGGCTAAAACGTCATCTACCATTTTTGTTGCGATTGATTGTAAGTCGGTCGAGCCGAATCCAATGGTCGTGGTTTCTGTTGCGGTTGCATCGCCATACGCAATTTTTTCTGAGCACCCAGATATGCCAATACCAGTCGCCAGTAATGCTGTCGCGAGGAAAAGAGGTTTAGCGTTTAATTTCTTCAACATGATTTTCTCCATTTAATCCTGTACCAAAATTTTGAATGAGGCAGCACTTGGGTTAGGGGCAACAGCTTGAACATTCTTGCTTTCATATGCCGTGATACTGAGTGGTTGCCATGGACGACTATCGAGAGACAGTTCAAACCCATCTTTGTCTAGCCATTTGAATTTGTATTGGAATTTCGCATCGTTACGAGAGTCATTCTTAATTGTTACCTGAACTTTGAGTAGGTCTCCTGCTTTCGCGACGATTGTGTCAGTGACGGTAATATCTTGAGAAAATAAACCGCTGTTCGGCTCAATAATAGTCTGTTTTTGATTGGATTCATCAATCTTAACGCTTGCGGTTTCATTGACGGCGCAGCCTGACAATAAACTAAACCCAATAAATAGGCTCAGTAGATAGTTCTTTTTACTCATAGAATGCTCTCCAAATTTTCTGTTATTTAAAGTGGAAGAACTTGCGTAATCAGTCGGTTGTTTACGTTTACAATACGGATAAAGTTCGTTTTTCCTTTTCTAATATCGACATCGAGTTCAACAGACTTTGATTCTGTACGGAACGCAAGGGTGCGCTGTCCTGATGGAAGATTAACGCGCAATGCTTGGCCTGATCGGGGAAGAGTAAGCCAAGAGCGAAGATCTGCTCGTTCAGAAATAATGCTGTAGATGTTCGCGACAAAAAGACCTAGCGCGCCGCCACTGTCTGCCGATTGTTTCTGTAGCTCATGTTTCGCGAAACCCCTCAGTACCTGACGTACGATGAGGCTAGGGAGCTGTTCTTTCAGATTTTTTACAGCGAGAGTTCCGTAGTCAGTCAGCGGGAATGTTTCGCCATAATCTACAAATTGGTCATCTCTTATCGATAGCAGAGTAGGGCGTGACCATGACTCTGTATTGGCGTAGAACGGAAACGCTACGCTAATGATTCCGCCATCGTAAAAATTAGGGATACTCAGAGCAAATTCAGTTCTCTCTGGAATAAAGCCTTGTTCATACAAAATAACGATAGAGCCTTCGTTGTCCTTGGGTGAATTGGTTTCGCCAGAACTTGATCCTCCGAGTTGGGCAGATACACGTCTAATATCTGCCTGAATAGACTGAGAGTTTGGCACGATCTCTAAAGCGAGCTTGTAATCAATTAATGCATTGTTGTACTCGCCAATGGCTTCCCAAAATGCGGCTGATGTGTAGTAGGTATACGGGCTCAAAAAGGAGCTTTTTACTGATCCCGCGATTTCATCTAACCCCGAGAACTCTTGGCTGATACTCGCGATATCTATGTTGTTTTGTTGGGCTTCTGAATGCGCTTTAGCAATCTCATCTTCATAGCGTTCGCTCAATACACGTTGTTCGAGCGCGACTTTACGAAACTCGACACTGGCACCCTCAATGTCATTTTGAGCCCAGTAATTTAGCGCTTGTTGATGATGAATGAATATCCTCTCATATCCAGCACCGCTGTATGGAATTGCGTTTTCATTTGTCAGTAAGGAGCCGCTCTTTGCGCCAACATCACTGAGTCGAACTGTAGCTTGTAAATCTTGTTTTTCGAAAGCGTTTATCACCTGATTCGCGTTATTTTTACTTCGCTCAAATTGCTCACTGAGCTGTGCAACGCGAGAGCTTTCCATCATGTAAAGCATGGCATCAGCGGTGTCTTTTTTACTCTCTAAGTTTTTGAGTACGGATTCTGATTCAGCGTTATTACCGAGCGCCGATTTCGCAGACTGTACTTGGCTTGGGTAGGGCGTGAACACAGAGGTTGATGCGCAGCCAGTGAGCGCAATGAAAAAAATACTGACGAGCCAGATTTTCGCTCCAGTAAATGAAGGTGTCGAGGTGGTGTTGGCGCTTATATTCATGCCTACAAGCTTAGTTTAATAGAATAAAAAAAGAGAAGATTTAATCGATGATTTACTGAACTGTAATAGCGTAGGAGGCTTAATGAAAATATAAAAAAAGCAGCAGGGCTAAACCTTGCTGCTAGGGTCTCCCCAATAAAGTAGATCTATACTGTCCCTAAGATCTTCTGAGTTATTAGGCTGCTGCGTGAGCTTTTAGCATGTTGAATAATTGATATTTGAGGTTGAGGCGCGTCTTTTTGCGTTCCTCTAAATAGTCATCGCTAGGTGTTTCGACGCCTTGTCCAATGCAATGTACTTTATGATCAATCTCATGATACTCATCGAATAAACGCGCAAAGTGAGCGTCTTTCATTTTTAGTTCATGGATGTCGTTACGGAATTCCGGAAGCTCGTGGACAAGATCGTGTTTTTCTATTGTCATGCTTATCTCCTAGCAATTGAAGCGATGTGTCTTGAGATAAGCATGACCTTAAATGCGCTAAGACGACTTGACGCTGATCAAGATGAAGTGCCGCTAGCTAACAAATTTTTACTTACCAATCTCGCGTCGAGAAATTCGTTGGCGTAAGGACGGTATCGTTCGCTTCGCTTTCCAGAGATGGGTAGTCAAGCGTGTAATGCAGACCTCGACTTTCTTTTCTTTGAATCGCCGAGCAGATAATGAGGTCCGCTACCGTTACTAGGTTGCGTAATTCTAGAAGGTCGTTATTTACCGAGAAATTACTGTAGTAATCGAGGATTTCTTGATGCAGTAAATCGACACGATGCTTTGCACGTTGCAAACGTTTGTCTGTTCGAACAATGCCAACATAGTCCCACATAAAACGGCGCAGTTCGTCCCAGTTGTGCGAGATTACAACATCCTCGTCAGAGTCGATTACGCGTGATTCATCCCAAGCCGGCGCCTCTGGCGGTTCAGGAATAGATTTCGCTTTCTTGTTGATATCTTCTGCTGCTGCATGCCCATAGACAATGCACTCCAATAAGGAGTTGCTCGCCATTCGGTTGGCGCCGTGTAAACCAGTAAATGAAGCCTCACCGAGAACGTAAAGCTGGTTAACGTCACTTCTGCCGCGATGATCGACCATCACGCCGCCACATGTGTAGTGTGCCGCGGGAACAATAGGGATGGGTTCTTTGGTTATATCGATACCAAATCCAAGGCAGGTATCGTATATCGTTGGAAAATGAGCTTTGATGAAGTCTGCGTCTTTATGGCTAATATCAAGATATAAGCAGTCAGCACCGAGGCGTTTCATCTCATGGTCAATGGCTCGCGCTACGATGTCGCGAGGTGCGAGTTCTAAGCGTTCGTCAAAGCGATGCATAAAACGCTCGCCGTTTGGCAAGAGCAAGTGACCGCCTTCACCTCGCACGGCTTCGGTGATCAAAAATGTCTTCGCTTGTGGGTGGTATAGGCATGTCGGGTGGAATTGATTGAACTCCATGTTGGCTACGCGACAACCACTTCGCCACGCCATCGCAATACCATCACCGCTCGCGCCATCTGGATTACTGGTGTACAGGTATGCTTTCGAAGCGCCGCCAGTTGCAATGATGACAAATCGAGCTCGGAACAGTTCAACTTCACCATTCTCTCGATTAAGAACGTAAGCACCGACACATCGATTGCCGGGTAGAAAGAGCTTTTTATGTGTAATCAGATCGATCGCAACGCGATTGGTAAATACATCTATGTGCTCAGCTGCAAGTGTTTGCTGGCACAAGGCACTAGATATCGCATGACCTGTTGCATCATCAGCGTGCACGACGCGGCGATGGCTATGTCCGCCTTCTTTTGTTAAATGATAGTGTTTAGGGTTTTCTGCATCGCTATCGCGAGTAAAGTCGACGCCTTGATCTTTCAGCCATTTAATACTGACCTTTCCGCCATTTACAGTCTGTTCAACCGCATCTTGGTGACACAAACCTGCCCCAGCGATCAGAGTATCTTGAATGTGTGATTGCTCGTTATCTTGCTGATCTAGAACGGCTGCGATGCCCCCTTGCGCCCAGGGCGTCGATCCACTTGATATTTCGCCTTTAGACAAGACCGCGACACGTAAATTAGAGTCTAGCTTTAGAGCTGCGCTTAGGCCTGCAGCGCCGCTGCCAATAATAAGAACGTCGTAAGAATAAGGCGAAGACATAGAAAATTTCTTAGATTTTGTGTGTGAATAACATAGCAATGCGAGAATTTTATTCGCGCTTGGAACTTATTTGCAAACCTTATGTCATAACGCGTGTACATAACTATAGGGATAGAAAAATGCCGCACGCTTTGCGTATTGTGAAAAACGATGTTTGTGTTTCTGCTGTTGCCGTGGATAATACTGCGAACTGTCCTAATGTAGATCAGCCGCAACCGATAGATAAAGCGAACAAAACCGTTCCCTGTAATTCCATGACGCAAGCTCCCACGCACACACAACAATTTGCGACTAATCCTGAACGCGCTGTCGATCAGAAGCTTGTTGCGCGTGCTCAAAACGGAGACAAAGCATCATTTGACCTACTTGTGTTGAAGTATCAGGGCCGAGTCGGTGCGATTATTTCTCGATATGTGTCTGATCACCATGAAATATCTGATGTTGCGCAAGAGACGTTTATCAAGGCGTATCGTGGCATTAAAAACTTCAGATCAGACAGTGCCTTCTATACATGGCTGTTTCGGATAGCCGTGAATTGTGCCAAAAACTATCTTGCGTCTAAGGGGCGCAAGACGCCATCGGTTGATGTTGATATTGACGATGCTGAGGTCAAAGGTAATCACGCAAGCTTACAAGATATTTCGAACCCAGCAGATCAGTTGAATCGAGATCAGTTGGAGGCTCTGGTATACCGCACGATTAAAAATCTTCCTGAAGAGTTAGGTGTTGCCTTAACGCTGCGTGAGTTTGAAGGCTTGAGTTACGAAGAAATTGCAAATGTGATGGGCTGCCCTGTAGGCACAGTCCGTTCTCGAATATTCCGTGCGCGTGAAGCAATCGATAAAGCGATGCAGAAGGCGCAGGGAGAATTAGCTTAATATGAATAAGCTAAATAGTTATATTTTGATTCTTAGGAGAGTGTAAGTGGACGATAAATTACGCGAATCGCTTTCAGCCCTAATGGATGATGAAGCGAATGAAATTGAAGTTCAGCGTGTGTTAAGCAAGGCGGACTCTGAGCAACTCAATGCAACTTGGAAACGCTACCATGCCGTACGTGATGTGATGGCTGATATGCGTGGTGATTTTAATTCAGCAACGAGCCTAGATATCGATATCTCTGCCTCAGTCGCTGCGGCGATTAGGGAAGAGGATGAGCAGGTTTCAGAGCATTCTGGTTCTGCTAAAACAGAACAAGTAGTTGTTCCTCAAAAGAGTGCCAAAATTTGGCGTTATGGTGGGGCTATAGCAGCTTGTTTTGTGTTGGCTTTGGGTTTGAATAACGAATTCGGTGATGTGGCTTCTCAAGGAGATTCTGCGCAGGGCTTGGTTGTGAATGAGTTAGACCCTTCTCAGGTGAAAAACTTTAATCAATACCTTCTTCGACATTCTGAATTGAGCGCTCTCACGGTGTCTTCTGGAATGGCACCTTTGATTCGTGTTGCTAGTGTTAATTCTGTTGGTATTTAACTGGGTTATATGATGTTAAAACGTATTTTATTCAGTCTGGTGTTAGTGCTCGTTAGTACCTCAGCGTTTGCTGAGCAAGACGCAGCGCACTGGATTAATAAAATGCGAACGGCTTCGACATATGAATCCTATCGTGGGGTTTTCATGTTTAGTCGTGGCGACATGTCTAGCTCTATGCGTGTTGTGCATCGATTTATAGACGGACAAGAGCAAGAGCGTTTGACTCAGCTTGATGGCGATATGGGAGAGATTCTGCGTCGTGGCACGCAAGTCATTTGTCTTATCAAGGGGCAGCGCTTAGTTGAGCTTGATAAACCGGACTTTGCTAATCCTGTCAGTAATCGATTTGCCAATTTTATTCCTGGTCATATGCATTACACCCTGCATAAAAAAGGCTATGAACGGATCGTTGATCGATCGTCTGTTAAATTAAAGATTATGGCCAATGATGCAAAGAGATATAGCTATGCGTTATGGCTTGATGAAGACACGGGTTTGTTGTTGAAATCACAGGTCTTGGGTGCTCAAGACAAACCATTAGAGTTATTTCAATTCTCCCAATTAGAATTGCCTGCCGAAACGTTTGATTCTGATTTTGAATTTGATGTGGATAGTAGCGTTGTCTCTCACCATAAAGTGCCGATGAGTGAAAACGATATGCGTTGGCCTGAAAGACTAAACTGGACTGCTAATTATCACCCTCCCGGATTTATGGAAGTAGAATCGACTAAGAAAGCGGGTAGTGTTGTGTTGTACTCCGATGGTCTTGCGAACTATACCGTTTTTGTTGAGTTGAAGAGCAAGGCATCGTTACCAAATGGCGCGACTAAGGTTGGTGCAACAACTATGTATATCAAACCTCTAGAGTTTAATGACTCTGAATACACAGTGACGGTTGTTGGTGAAATTCCACCCATGACGGCGATGAACATCGCTGAGGGTGTTCAGCCGATCATGGAGTAGCCGCAATGGCAAGCGAACGCGGTATCGTCCTTGAGCTTCGTGATCAGCGTGCTCTTATTCAGACTCAAAGAAGAAGTTCTTGTCAAAGTTGTCAGTTAGAAAACTCTTGTGGTCAAGGCTTGATCTCAAAGCTCGGCTCTGAGAAGAGCATGGAGTTTTGGGTTGATAACTCCTTAGATGCACAGGTAGGCCAGACTGTGACGATAGATGTACCAGATGAAGGCTTGCTGTACGCATCGGTCTTAATGTTTTTGGTGCCTCTCATCATAATGCTTGCATCTGCAGGACTAGCCTTGGCAACAACAGAGAATGAACTCTTTTCGATTTTCGCTGGGGTAATCGGATTGCTCGCGGGCTTTTATTTCGCACGCGTTAAAAGTCAGTCGATGCAGAATGACTCCCGTTTCGTACCAGTGCTGAACACGATTCAGTTATCTAGTGCCGAAGGTGGCGCTTGCTTTCCCTCAAAGTGATACTTTGGGCACAACTGAGTTGTGGCCCTTCTTATAAAAATAGTGCCTTACCTAAGGTTAATTTGAATCTCATTCACACAACACTAAATATGAATGTAAGAGACCTTTTGTTCCTTTAATGTTAGGAGTCGTTATGCGTCATTCCCTCGTGCAAACAGTGCACATTCTTACTTTTTTTCTAACGTCTTTTTTTGTTTTAAACGCGCACGCTAGAAGTCTTCCAGATTTTACGGATCTTGTTGAAGAGCATGCGCCTGTCGTCGTTAATATCAGCACCGTCAGTAAAACGAGAGCTGATAACGGGCAGGGCTTTCAAGGTGACATGGAGCATATACCGGACTTTCTTCGCCATTTCTTTGGAGGGCAATCTCCTTATCAAGAGAGAGATCAGGAACGTGAGCGCTCTTCTACTGGCTCAGGATTTGTGGTGACGGAAGATGGTTATATTCTGACGAATAATCATGTTGTCGAAGGTGCTGATGAAATTTATGTGCGTTTTAATGACAGAAGTGAACTAGCAGCTGAGCTTGTTGGTTCTGATAAACGCTCCGATTTAGCGGTTCTAAAAGTAGATGCTGATGATTTGCCTACTGCTAAGTTGGGTAAATCAAAAGACCTAAAAGTAGGCGAGTGGGTATTCGCCATCGGATCTCCTTTTGGCTTTGATTACACGGTAACTGCTGGCATCGTGAGCGCTAAGGGCCGAAGCTTACCCAACGAGAATTATGTTCCATTTATTCAAACTGATGTCGCGATTAATCCGGGTAACTCAGGTGGCCCTTTGTTCAATATGGATGGGGAAGTTGTAGGTATTAACTCTCAGATCTATACGCGTTCTGGTGGTTTCATGGGTATGTCTTTCGCTATACCAATGGACGTTGCTATGGAGGTCGTTGATCAGCTACGTGGTCAAGGTTATGTCTCGCGCGGTTGGTTGGGTGTTTTAATTCAAGAGGTAAATAAAGAGTTAGCGGAGTCGTTTGGTTTGGATAAGCCGCATGGCGCTCTAGTTGCACAGGTTGTACCTGGCTCTCCAGCCCAGAAAGCTGGGATAAAGGTTGGCGATATCATCGTTAAGTATGAAGATGAAAAAGTAGGTTTATCGTCTCAGTTACCTCACTTTGTTGGACGAACCAAAGTTGGTGAAACCGCGAGCCTTACACTCATTCGAGATGGCAAAAAACAAACCGTTGATGTTGAAATAGGTGAGTTGCCAAACAGTGCTGACAAAACTGCGAAGCCTGCAAAAGCAATAGCTCCCAAAGCAGATCGCCTCGGATTGATGGTGCAGGAGCTTGATGACGCGATTGTTAATGAAATTGGAATGACGGGAGTTGAAGTCGTTAGCGTCGAAAAAGGTGCTGCGAGTAAAGCGGGTATTCGTCAAGGTGACATCATCGCCAAATTGAATAATGAGAGCTTCGAAGACTTAGATAGTTATGAAGACTTGGTTGATGATTTGCCGGAAGACAAAGCTATTCCGGTTCTAGTTATTCGAGGTGGAAATCCTTCATTCTTGGTTCTTAAGATCGAAGATTAATATTTGAGGTATCGATGTTGCCCTTGGAATTACAGGAGTGGCTTTTTAACGAAGGCTACGACTGGCAAGATGAGCAAACAGTGCTTGGTGGCGATACCTGTGCAAATATAGTTTGTTCACATCGCAGTGAACCGCCGGTGTTTATTAAATATATGGCATCGGCTCCACCAAGCTTCTTTCAATGTGAGGCTGAAGGCCTCTCATATTTATCTAGTGTCTCTAATGTTTGTACGCCAGATGTATATGCTTATGGACAGAGCTACTTGGTTCTGGAATACATTCGACCAAATCAATTGTCAAAGGACTTTTGGGAGCAGCTTGGCGTTCAGTTGGCTGCGATCCATTCATTGACTCGTGATGAATATGGTTTCGTCAACGATAACTATTGTGGTCGAACTGTTCAGTCGAACAAACTCACGAAAGACCCATTCAATTTTTTTGCTGAGCAGCGATTAATGGTGCTTGCAGAGAAAGCATTTGATTTGAATTTTCTGGCCGTAGGAGATCTTCAAGCGATTGAGGCATTGTGCTTACGGCTAGATAATATTGTGCCTTATCAATTAGCTTCGCTATTACACGGAGATCTTTGGTCAGGGAACGTTCATTCGAATCAGCTTGGGTTGCCTGTATTTATCGATCCAGCGGTGTATTACGGATGGGCTGAAACTGATATTGCGATGACGCGCTTGTTTGGCGCCTTTGATCAACGTTTTTACGATGCGTATCAAAGTGTTTGTCCGATGGAGCAAGGCTGGGAAGGTCGCTTGGACCTTTATAATTTATATCCATTATTGAATCACTTGGTCTTGTTCGGACAAAGTTATTTGCCTAAAGTGCGTGATGTACTTGCAAAGTACGCATAGCGCTTTAAGAGCGTCGTTCACTCAAACAATAAATGTGAGTATTCCGTGCTGTTTCCTGATTTAGACGAAGACACTATTTTTATTCATCGCGCTGATGACAAAGAACAATTTGGAGTGTTTTCTCCTCATTCTTTTGACTTAGAAGGTAAATCTTGGCCAACGGTTGAGCACTATTATCAAGCGATGAAATTTAGCGAAACAAACCCTGAATATGCTGAAAAAATTCGCCTAGCTAGCTCGCCTAAACAAGCGAGAAAGTTGGGACGTACGCGATTTAGAAAGATCAGAAAAGACTGGTCAAAGGTTAAGCGTGTGATGATGACGAGAGCTGTGTATACCAAGTTCAAATCATATCCCGAAATTGCTTCTGCTATACTCGATACTGGATCTGCGAAAATTATGGAAGCAAGTCAGTATGATTATTACTGGGGATGTGGCCGAGATCGACGTGCTGAAAACACGTTCGGAAAAGTACTAATGGATGTGCGTAAGAAATTGTCAGAAGAATCTGCGTAAACAAAAAAGCCCAGTTGAAACTGGGCTTTTTTATGTCTACTGCAGTATTACTTAGCTTTACGTGCTGCTCGTAATGCGATTAAACCTAGGCCAAGTAGTACGAAGGTTTGTGGTTCAGGAACTTTCTGAACTGAGATTGCATCGACATCAAAACCATCTGTGCTTTTTGAGCTAATAGTTGCGCTGATGTCTACTAAAGCAAGGTACGTCCACGTGCCATCAAATAGTACGGAACCTCCGCCATTCGCTTCGGTATTTGTGATGTCGCCAAGATGCGTGAAATCACTAAGATCACTAAAGTCATGGCTACCGAAATTGTAATTGTTGCCTACCCATACTTGCGCTTTTTCAGGGTAATGACCGCAGTCGTTACCGCAGCCAAAGGTAACTTCCCAAATAGATGATGGGCCAGTAAAGGTTTCGCCAAACTCAAATACTGCAAAGCCACCAAGACCAATCGCAGTAAACTGACCATCAGGTGAACCTAGTGCATTTGCAGGGTTGTCTCGGTCATTAGCGCCACCGATCGTGCCATTGTTTTGCCAATCAATATCCGTTGCATAAATTGCGCCGGCATTTGCATGAGCAGCCAGTGACAGCAAACTAACAGCTAAAAGTCCCTTTAATAGTTTCATGTGTTAATCCTTAAGATTGAGATGAATCAATATTTATTTGTGTTAAAAAGTAAGCAAACTAGACGCCTATATTTTTAATATATTGATTTTTAAGGGTAATTTAGGTTTTCGATAATGCTGGATAGAAGCAATGTGTAAATCATTTCTAAACTTTTTAGTCGGTTTGAGAAACGAGCGTAAATTTATTTTCGATTCAGAATATGTCTTGCTCGATCTGCAAGATCACTAGCAAGCAAACCTCGTTCTCCGTGTGCGGCGGCCTCTTCATCTGCTGCATGGCTGTGAAGGCATACCGCTAATTCTATAACGTCATTGATGCTGCTTTGGTTTTGGTAAGTCTGAGCGATTAATGCTGCAGCGATTCCTGTTAACGCATCGCCCATTCCGCCTGCTGCCATGCCGGGGTTGCCGTAGCGGCATACCGTAATTAAATCGGTATTAGGATGAGTGATCAGAGTTCCTGAACCTTTCAAGGTTACGTGACAATTCAGTTTTGCTCTTAGAGCCTTAATCGCTTTTATTCGGTCTTCTTCGATATCTGTTGTGCTGCAGTCCAGTAATCGCGCAGCTTCACCAGGGTGAGGGGTTATAAGCGTATTCGTATCGAGACTTTCAATTAAAATTGGGTTTTCTGCGAGGATGTTGAGAGCATCAGCATCTAACACTTTAAAACAGTTTTCGTTGAGAGTCCGTTTCAGAAGTCTCTCGGCCCATTCGTCTTTACCCAAGCCGGGGCCGATTGCAATGACATCAGCCATCTCAAAAAGCGTGTTACTTTCGATCGGGTTATATGTATGAGCCATTACTTCTGGTTGGTGAAGGATAACACTGTTTAGATAGTCTTCATGCGTAATGACAGATGTTAAGCCGGCGCCCACTCTAGCGCACGCTTGAGATGCGATTAATATTGCGCCGCCAAATCCTTTGTTACCTCCGACAAGCAAGGCCCTTCCTTGTTTACCCTTGTGCGTATGTTGTTCTCGAGCGGGGAGTACCTCAAGTAATTCAGTAATCTTCGGTAGATGCAAACTGCTGGGAACTTCACTAAAAATGCCTTCTATAAGATTGAGATCATGAAATGCGATCTGACCAGAATAATGACGACCAACGCCCGTCATTAATCCTATCTTGTTTGCAATGAAGGTCGTTGTAAGATCAGCTTCAATGCACGCATTAAAAATGCGTCCGGTATTTGCACTTAAACCTGATGGAATGTCTAGCGAGATAGTATGGATATTGCTTTTCTCTCTTCGAACGGTATTGGAAAGCTCGATGGCGTCAGCATAGTTTGCGTCAAGATCTCTGTTTAATCCTGTTCCAAATAATCCATCTACGATGATGCAATCAGAGGTTTGTTTCTCGAGCAATATACGAAAGGTGTCGTAATTGTATGCAGCAATATGAACCTCTGTTTCATGGCATTGTTCGTAGGCTGACTTTGCATCGCCGCTTAGGGTGTTTGGGGCAACGAAGTGTATACATTGTGCTTCGAGGCCTTTTAATTTAGCGAGCATTGCAACGAGGTAGGCGTCGCCGGCATTATTTCCTTTTCCGCACAGGGCAATGACCATTTTTGTATTTGGCCAAGTTGCCAATAATTGTTCTAACGAAAAGTTTGCGGCGCGACGCATTAACTCAAAGCCAGGTATGCCATATTCTTGGATGGCTATGCGGTCTAGCTCTCGAGTTTGTTCTGCTGAAAATACAGTTTTTGGTAGTGTTTCGACTGGAGATTTCATCATTCAATATATCCCGACGCGTGAGGACTGGATGTTAATTAGAAATATTGAAGCATCTGATAATTCTATTGTATCGCAACTTATTCGCGATGTGTTGACGGAGTTCGGCGCTAATCGACCCGGTTTTGCATGGCAAGATCCTGAGCTTGATGCAATGTCTCACGCGTATGAAACGCCTGATCGAGTCTATAAGGTGATAGATCTTGAAGGGCGAGTTGTTGGCGCAGGAGGAATCGGACCCTTCTTGAACAATCAATATGATCGTTGTTGTGAACTTCAGAAAATGTATTTGGATGCAGGGCAGAGAGGCAAAGGATTTGGTCGATCGTTAATTGAAACTTTATTGCAGTCTGCTCGAGAGCTTGGTTATGAGTATTGCTATCTCGAGTCACTATCAACTATGAAACAGGCGATCGCTCTATACGAGATACAAGGGTTTAAGAAGCTTGAAGGGCCACTAGGAGCTAGTGGCCATAATGCTTGTGATGAGTGGATGCTGCTAAAACTTTAAATCTGACTAGCAGCTTCTTTAGCTGAAGTTTATTCTTTTCGTGCTGCAGAGCACTCTGCATTTTCGGGCTCAAGTTTGCAGCGCACTTTTCGCATTAGTTTGAGTGTTCTTGAGTCATATATTCCCATTTCACCTAACTCAATGCGGCTCTGACGAAAGTCTTCTACCCAATAGTCATATAGATGTTTGGGTATCTCAATCCAATACTCTTCCGGAATTGTGGCCTCAGGGTCGACTAGCCATTTGACGAAACGGTTGTATTCTCGCATGGCTTGATCACGTGCTTTTTGCGCAAATCCTTCAGGAAACTTTTCCCATCGCGCAACGACTTGCATGGTGATGAACAAAAATGGCTCTTCGTATATACCGCCATTTGGTTCCAAGCCTTTATGCATTTCAAATGGCTCGTATACGATTGCGGGAGCAGCGGTAAGGTCGACACTTCCGTTATTGAACTTTAAGATCGAATTGAAAATGGTTGAGCTAACTGGCGTGATGCCGTGTTTCTTTGATAAATAAGCAGACTCAGGTATGTCATCTAGTACTGCCATTCTTTTACCAGCGAAGTCACCAGGAAGGAGAATTGTTCTGTCGCGTGTAAACATGAAAATTGCGCCAGCAGGACCGATCGCAAAAATCTCATACTCACCATTACGCATAAGTTTGGAAGCTTTCTTTGAAGAAAGAGATTTAAGGACAATGCCCATAGCTTCGTAACTTGGGATTGCTCCAATCGCACCGAGACTTCCTGTTAAGGAGTTAAACTCCCGAGCACGAAAGCCCAGCATATTTACTGCGTCACAGCGCCCTAATTTGAATTCTTCAATGGCAATGCGCTCGTCCTCATAGACCACATAACTGAGGTCAACGCCCCAGTTCGCGGCATGAATCTTAGCTTCGGCCATGATCTGGCCGACAGGGCCCGCTTTGCCGATAGGATCCCAAACACAGGCGAGAATAGGGACTAAGTTTGTGGCTTTTCCGCCTACCGTTTGATTAGCCGTAAGGGCAGTACTGGTGAGCGAGATACTTATGAAAATGAGAGTAAGGACTGCTTTCTTAAAAATCATATTGATGGCACTTTTTATTTTGATCAGGTGAAGTGTACTGAGCGTAGGAAGCGGTGTCGTGGATTGCCGCACAAAACCTGAAAAACATCCCTAAATCTGTACTGCTTATACTGCCTTAAAGGTGTATTGATACTCTACGCCTATTCATTGCTAGGATAATGTTTTATTCGGCCAAGCAAGGAGAGGTATTTTGATGAACATTGATATTTATCAAGTAGATGCATTTACTGATACGATTTTTAAAGGAAATCCTGCTGCAGTCATTCCTTTAGATGCGCCTATCGATGAAGTGCTCATGCAGTCTATTGCCGCCGAGAACAATCTTGCTGAAACAGCATTTTTTTACCCCATTGATGGTGGGTATCACTTGCGATGGTTTACTCCGACTGCAGAAGTCCCCCTTTGCGGGCACGCCACGCTCGCAAGCGCCTTCGTTGTCTTTAAGTTCCTAAAGCCTGAACTAAATAGTATCCGCTTTAATTCAGCGAGTGGTTGGCTAGTCGTTAACAAACGAGAATCGGATCTCGAGTTAGATTTTCCTTTGATTTCCTATGACTCCATAGATTTGCCTGAGTCAGTGCACAGGGCTTTGGGGGGTAATGTTATTGAAGCGTATCGAACAGAAGGAGACCCTAATTATCTTGTCGTGTTGGAAAGTGAGACAGCGGTACAATCGATAGATCCCGATATTCGAGCATTGAAAGACGCGGCAGAGGTTGGCGTCATCGTAACTGCACGTAGCGATATATCTAGTGTTGATTTTGTTTCTAGATATTTTGCGCCAGCAATGGGAATAGATGAAGATCCAGTCACAGGATCAATTCATTGTGTGCTAACGCCTTATTGGTCAGAGCGTTTGAACAAAAAAACGCTTCAGGCTAAACAGCTATCGGAGCGGCAAGGGGAGCTTGAATGTGAATTGCGCGAAAGCCGAGTTTTGATTCGAGGGAAGGCGACACTCTTTATGAAGGGCGCGCTGCATTTGGATATTTAGCGTTTATTGGTATTAGCCTTTCACTTACTCTTTACATGGTTCATGTATAAATTTCTATTGTGGACGGCATTCTGTCTTAAGTGGCCAAGCTTATTAGACGGTATTGGCAAATGGAATGCCTGAGAGTAGGATTTACTCCGCTTTGCGTGTTGCTTGAAGCGCAGCTGCGATTTAAACGCGGCGATTAAGGAAACAATAATAAGAAACGATAAGGGATTTATCACTGAGAGTAGATGACCATGGTTTACCTTGAAGATCAAATTGCCGCTCAAGACGGCCTTCAGCTAAATGTTTATCGATGGATGCCTGAACAGCCTGCTCACGCTGCTTTAGTTATCTCTCACGGTTGGAGTGAGCACGCAGCGCGTTATCATGAATTAGCGACATGGTTTACTCAGCAAGGATTTGAAGTGCATGCTCTAGATCATCGGGGGCATGGTAAGTCTGAAGGCAAGCGCGGTCATGTTGATGCATGGACAGATTACACGCGAGATCTCGAAACCTTGCGTCAAACCATTTCGCACGAATATCAATACATTCTCGGACACTCAATGGGGGGTATGATTGCTGCGCTTCACTTACTTGAATATCCAAACCGCTTTAATGCCGCTGCCCTGAGTGGTCCAGCAGCAGATGTATCCTACAAAGTTCCTGTTCTTAAAAAGCTCATCGGTAAGATTATGAGTGCTTGGTACCCAAGCTTGGCGCTTAAAAATAAGGTTGACCCTAATATTGTCTGTGGAAATCCAGACGTTGTACGAGCTTATATGAATGACCCGTTAAATCACGGTCTCGTATCGGCGCGATGGTTTAGTGATTATCTACAGCAGATCGAACGCCTTAAAAAAGAAGCGGCTAGTATTCGAGTGCCTGTTGCTATCTGGCATGGCGAGAAAGATGAGTTGGTGGCTCCATGGGTCGGTAAACAGTTGCACGAAGGTCTTCAATGCTCGGGCAAGCAATTTCATACCGTTGAAAACGCCTTGCACGAAATTCTATTCGAGCAGAATTGGCAGTCTTTGGCTGGCGATATGAAAGTCTGGTTAGAGCAGTATTAAATTCACAATCACAGGCCGCTATGTATTGGCGGTAATCGTAGCAAAAGTGTAGAATACGCGCCTTTTTACGATTGCCCTCAAGGACTGTGAATGCTTGAAGTAAATCCTATTGTTCAGAAGATTAAAGAAATGCTCGAGCGTGTTGTAACGCTTAGGGGGTATCTTTGACTTCGATACCAAAAATGAGCGCTTAGTTGAAGTTACGCGCGAGCTAGAAGATCCTGCTGTCTGGGACAATCCCGAAAATGCGCAAGCGCTTGGTAAAGAGCGTTCAAGTCTCGAAGCTGTTGTCACTACCATCGAAGATTTAGAAAGCGGATTGAATGACTGCCAAGACCTATTAGATATGGCGGTTGAAGAGCAAGACGAGGACGCTGTGAACGACGTTCAAAGTGAAATCGAAAGCTTAGAAGAAAAGCTAGCTACTCTTGAGTTCCGTCGTATGTTCTCTGGCGAAATGGATCCCAATAACGCGTACTTAGATATTCAATCTGGTTCGGGCGGTACTGAAGCACAAGATTGGGCATCGATGATTATGCGCATGTATTTGCGTTGGGGTGAGCAAAAAGGGTTTAAAACTGAGTTAGTTGAAGTGTCTGATGGAGAGGTCGCAGGTATTAAAAGTGCGACAATTCAATTCACAGGTGAATATGCTTTCGGCTGGCTCAGAACAGAAACAGGTGTGCATCGCCTAGTTCGTAAATCACCTTTTGATTCGGGAAATCGTCGCCATACTTCATTTGCTTCTGTTTTCGTCTCCCCAGAGATTGATGACAATGTCGACATTGAAATTAACCCAGCAGATTTGCGTATCGATACATATCGATCAAGTGGTGCGGGTGGTCAGCACGTCAACACGACGGATTCAGCGATTCGTATCACGCACGAACCTTCGGGTATTGTTGTTCAGTGTCAAAATCAGCGTTCACAGCATCAGAACAAAGACAAGGCCATGCAACAGTTGCGTGCCAAACTCTATGAACTTGAGATGATGAAGCGCAGTGAAGCAGCACAAGCCTTAGAAGAGAGCAAATCGGATATCGGCTGGGGAAGCCAAATCCGTTCTTATGTACTAGATTCTTCTCGTATTAAAGATTTACGTAGCAATGTCGAAACTAGCAACTGCAATGCAGTGTTAGATGGCGATTTAGATCAGTTTATTGAAGCTAGCCTCAAGCTAGGATTGTAATTTTATTCGGAACCAAACATGTCGAACGATGTAAAGTCAGAGCAAAGCCTATCTATTGAAGATGAAAACAAGTTGATCGCAGAGCGAAAAGCGAAACTTGAGCAGTTGCGTGAAGGTAGTAAATCGAACGGTCACCCCAATGACCACCGTCGTGAGAACTTAGCGGGTGATTTGCAAGCGCAGTATGGTGATAAGAGTAAAGAAGAGCTTGTTGAGTTAGCTATCCCTGTTGCTGTTGCCGGGCGCGTTATGCGTCGTGGTGGCCCGTTTGTAGGCATTCAAGACGTATCTGGCTCAATCCAGAGTTATGTGGGCAAGCCTATCCAGAAAGAATCGAAAGATTGGGCCAACCTAGATCTTGGCGATATTGTTGGAGCAACCGGCACGCTGAGTAAATCAGGTAAGGGTGACTTATATGTTGAAGTTACTGATGTCGCTAACTTCCGTATTTTGACGAAATCTTTGCGTCCTCTGCCTGATAAATATCATGGCTTAGCGGATCAAGAAACAAAGTATCGTCAGCGTTATGTTGATTTGATTGCTAACGAAGATACGCGCAACACCTTCATGATTCGTTCGAAGATCGTGAGTGCTATTCGCAATTACTTAGCTGAAAAAGACTTCATGGAAGTTGAAACACCAATGCTTCAGGTGATTCCAGGTGGTGCGACGGCTAAGCCATTTGAAACGCACCACAATGCTTTAGATATCGACATGTTTTTGCGTATCGCGCCAGAGCTATATTTGAAGCGTTTAGTTGTTGGCGGTTTTGATCGTGTGTTTGAAATTAACCGTAATTTCCGTAATGAGGGGCTGTCAACGCGACATAATCCTGAGTTCACAATGATCGAATTCTATCAGGCGTATGCTGATTACCACGATTTGATGGATATTACCGAAGATATGCTGCGCACTGTTGCTTTACAGGTATTAGGTACTACCGATATCAAGAGCACGAAGAAAGATGCAGATGGCAATGTGGTTGAAGAGACTTTATATGATTTCAATCAGCCGTTTACACGCATGACCATGGCTGAGGCTGTGTTGAAGTACAACCCTGATTTTGACGCTGCGGTGATCAATAACCCTGAGTCGAATATTGATCAAATGAAGGCCTATGCGAAGCAAGTTGGTGTGCCTGATTCACCTCAGCAAGCGACGTGGGGCGCAGGAAAATACTTGTGCGAGATCTTTGAAGAGACTGCTGAAGAGAAACTTGATCAGCCAACATTTATCACCGCGTACCCTTGGGAAGTTTCGCCTTTGGCACGCCGTAATGACGATAACCCATTCGTCACTGATCGATTCGAATTCTTCGTTGGTGGCCGTGAATTAGCGAATGGCTTCTCAGAGTTAAACGACGCGGAAGATCAAAAGCAACGTTTCTTAAAGCAAGTTGAAGAGAAAGATGCGGGTGATGATGAAGCGATGCACTTTGATGCTGATTACATTACGGCACTTGAGTATGGTTTGCCGCCAACCGCTGGTGAGGGTATTGGTATTGACCGCTTAGTGATGCTGTTTACTGATTCGCCAAGTATTCGTGATGTTATATTATTCCCGCACATGAAGCCGCAAGGTGCGTAACTCATTGCAATGATGATCAAGGAAGAAGATTTATCAGCGTCTTGGAAGACGATAATAGGGGAGCAATTTACGCTCCCCTATATGCGTGAGCTAGATTCTTTTCTTGATTCAGAGCTCGCCGTTGGAAAAACTATTTATCCCCCATCAGATCTTCTTTTTAGTGCCTTAAATGCAACTGATTTTGAAGATGTTCGCGTTATCATTTTAGGGCAAGACCCTTATCATGGGCCAAATCAGGCACATGGTCTGAGCTTTTCTGTTCAGCCTGGTGTAAAAATTCCACCTTCTCTGATGAACATTTATAAAGAGCTTGAAACCGACATTGGATGTCCGATTCCGATGCATGGTTATCTACAAGAATGGGCAGAGCAGGGTGTTTTATTATTGAATGCTGTTTTGACGGTAGAGCAGGCGAACGCAAATGCGCATCAAGGAAAGGGGTGGGAGCAGTTTACAGATGCGATTATCCGCAAACTAAATGATGAACGAGAGAACCTCGTGTTTATATTATGGGGTAGCTACGCTCAGAAAAAAGGGCAGTTCATTGATACGTCGAAACACTGCGTATTAACGTCAGTGCATCCTTCACCATTATCTGCGCATCGAGGTTTTTTGGGGAGTCAGCCTTTTTCAAAGGCTAATAGGTATTTAGAGGAAAATGGGGTTTATCAAATTGATTGGAATCTGCCGTTCTTTCTATAAATTAGAAGGGCAGACTCCGGTTGCTGTGAAAGCGAAAGCTACATACTTAGAAGAGCCATTGCTGCTTCCATTTCTGCATTTAAATCTTCATCTTCATGTTCAGGGTCAGGATTAATCCCAACGCGCTCAAAGGCCGATACTTGGTGATAGTCCATCTCAGTGTAGTGATGATCTGTGCCGTTATAGCTTTGAAGTAAAGACACCATAACAAGATCTGCATAATCAACTTGCGCAACGGTACGCGTGAAGTTTGTGCACTCTTTCGGAACGATCGCAAGCTCTGCCGGGAACGACCATTTAGTAAGGATTTTGTCACCGACGAGGGGCTGAAGCTCATCTAATAGGTTATCTAAAATAACGCTATTGATCTGAATATCGTTGTCTTCGACAAACTTTAAAACAGGCAGAGCGCCAATCGAATGAATCAATCCAGCTAGAGTTGCTTGGCCAGGTTGAAGATGTTTGTGCTGGCGAGCGAGTACGGTGCACATGCCTGCAACTTCGGTACTTTTTTCCCAGATCTCGCGCATACGTTTATCGATCATATCTGAGGTGGCTTGGAACATCTGCTGCATAGCCAAACCCATTGCCAAGCTACTTGTGTACGACATTCCTAGTCGACTAACAGCCATGTTCAGGTTAGAGATTTCGTTATTGCCGCGAAATAGTGGGCTGTTGCTCACCTTAATGATTCGAGCAGAGAGTGCTGCGTCTTTTTCAACAACGTCAATCAGATCGCCGATACCAGAGTCTTCTTGTTCTGTCACTTCACGCACGTTAAGCGCAACCTCGGGTAGTGACGGTAGAATTAGGCGATCATCATCGATAGCTTTGGTAATGGCTTCGACGATCTTACTTGCGAGTTCAGACATGCTTACACTTACCTCAAAAACTAATAACTTTTAGATATACGTAAGTGTAGAGCAGAATTACAATAAAGCGTGTAAATTACTGTTTTTAATTAGGATTGTAATGTAGTTCGAATAACTCAGCTTTTACAGATTGATTCGAATTTAGATAAGCGACGTTACTGTCTTTTACTCGCTCGATATCGCAAACAGCTAGGCCTAAGGTATCGTTTTCATTCGTATGAACGCGAACAATCTCTCCTAGTTTTTTACCAGCTTCATCAAAAATATTTTCTCCGGGAAGTAGGCTTGCAGATTGCCCAGATTGAAAGCGATACATACGCTTCTTCGCTTTCCCAAGAAATTTCATACGCGCGATAATTTCTTGCCCGGTGTAGCATCCTTTTTTGAAACTCACCGCACCTAAGTCTTGAAGATTCAGATTTTGAAGAATAAATGTCTCGATGGTTTCAGGATATAGTTCTGGGATTCCAGATAGGCAGTCCTGCTTATACCACTCGTTGAGTAAATTAGGGTCTAAGGTAATTGGCGCGTCTGCCTCATTCAGTTGCCATAGTTCTTGTCGTTGTGCGTCGACTTGGCGAGTAAGACCGAAATTCGTGTTTTGCAGCACGTGTTCATCTTTTAAATTCGACTCGTCGAAAACGCCAAACACTTTTGCATGTTCAAGCGTTTCGATCTCGCATTTAAAAAAGACTTTGTATTTACTCAAAGTATCGACGCCTTGTTGGCGAACGCTTTCATGTACTTTTATCAAAAAACCGTCTTCGATTCTGGCGATGACGAACAACCAATACATGCGCCCTTTGGCGCTGTTAGCTGTGCCATAGGTGCATTGAAGCGGTGCTAGTTCAGTTACGTCGCAACTAAATTGGCCCTGCAAAAATTTCTCAGCATCTGGGCCGCTTACTTTGATTAATGAATAGGGGAGTTGTACACCTGTCTGTATCATTTTGTCGCTATCGTTGAAGTTGTTTGTGAAAGTTCTTTGTTATGCCGATCGTGAACGTATAGTCTGCGATGGTGATCTTTTTTACTGCTCGTTAGAGGGCTCAAGCAAATGATGTATTTCGCACCGCTATTAGTGGCTAGTACCAGAATCGCAAAGGCGTGCGTGAGCCACACTGAGCTATGAATCGAGATTGGTAAGTAGTGTCCATCGCGACGATAAAGGAGTTTTTTCCCCTCAATCATGAGAGCATTGTTGTGTGCGTGAGATTTGAAAACCGAGTAAATTAAATAAGCATTAGCCCCTATGGCGATGCATGCAGCACCTGCACTAAATAATGAGGCTTCTGCGATTATCAACATAGCTAGTGCCACGATGCTAGGTAAGGTTAATATACCCAGCATTGCGTAGGACTGTTTAATGGTGATATTAACTTGGTTGAACACGATCCAATATCATTTTTACCATGTAAGCATGGTCTGCATTGTCCGGTACGCTCTTTTGCATGAACCACTGGAAGAGCTCAGTGTCTTCGCATGTTAAGAGGTCTTCGTATTTTGCTTTATCTTCTTCAGATAGATCTTTGTAGACTTCCTTCAAAAAGGGAACCAACAACACATCTAGCTCGAGCATCCCTCGGCGGCTATGCCAAAACAGACGATTGAACTTAATCGTTTCTGGGCAATCTTGCTGAGTATTGGCTTGGTTTGACATAAGGCTATCTCTAACTGTAAAGAGTCGAATTATAAGAATGCTCGCGCGCACTAACAAGCATCATGAGCGATGATTATAATTTTATTTCTATACGGTGGCCGAGGTGTTCAGAGATTCATTATTCACTAAAAATATTTAGAATCCCACCGACTCCATTTTCGATCAATTCAGTGATTAAAAATGGGATGATCAGGCCTGCTATCAAAGACCAATAAATTGAAAAAAGAAGAGGGTTTTCTGGTTGTTTAAATGTTGGCCAAACATGTAAGTAAAACAAACACTGATAAGCTAGTAGGCCTAATGCGAGTATAGCTAGACCTAAACCGATGATTGGAAATGTATTGGATGCAAACCACATCAACAATGACAAAACTAATGTTATGGTGATTGAAAGATTTTTAGGTCTGATGAGTTTATCGTTTCGAAACATAAGTAATGCAATATGCGATGGCTGAGTACGACGGATTATATGTAAAATCTGCCTAGTGTTTTATATGTTTTGTTGATTAGATGTGGATGAATGTCGTGGAACAGCGCTGGTATGTTTATATGGTTGAGACTGAGTGCGGTGTCCTTTATACCGGAATCTCAACAGATATTGATCGCCGTTTCTCAGAACATTGCGCTGTATCTAATGGTGGAAAGCAGGGTGCTAAGTTCTTTAGAGGCAAAGTTGCAAAGGCTGTCGTATACCGTGAACAGTGCCTGAATCGAAGCGAGGCATCGAAACGAGAATATGTAATTAAAAAATTAAGCGCCGCTAAAAAAAGAGCTTTGATTAACGGCGCAGACTGACTTAAGCGCGTCTTTTCTTAAATGCGTGTCTACCCACCGAAAATAGTGTTTGGCCTACGGTAGACCATGCATTCAAACTCGGTTTAGGAAGTTTTCCATCACCCATTCTCGCGAGTTGGAATTCGTACCATGTGATCGAAAGCATGGCCATTTGATCCACACTTTTTACGCCCGTTGTAGGTTCTTTCCAGTCGATTCTATATGAGGCGTCATCTAATAGTTTTTGTCCGACTTTAGGGTCGATCGCAAGTGGACGCGCTAGCCCGATCATGTCACAAGCGTTTTGATCGAGAGCATGTTGCATTGCTTCTGCTGAACGGAATCCTCCGGTTACGACAAGTGGTACGTTTACTTTGTCGCGGATTGATTCTGCGAACTCTAGAAAATATGCTTCTCTTTTTTGCGTACTTTCTGCGATTTTATGGCCCATCATTTTAGGACTTTCGTAGGTGCCACCAGAGATTTCAATTAGATCAATGTTCAGTTTACCAAGTCGAGAAATAACCTGCATGGCTTCTTCATGACTGAACCCGCCTTTTGAATAATCGGCTGAGTTGAGTTTAATACCCACTGGGAAATCATCGCCGACTGCTTTTCTTATTGCGGAGTAAACGCTTTCAACAAAGCGCATGCGATTTTTTAATGATCCGCCCCATTTGTCCTTCCGTTGATTATGGTGGGGGGAGAGGAACTGACTAACCAAATAGCCATGTGCGCCATGGATCTGTATGCCATCAAATCCTGCTTCTTTAGCGAGTCGCGCGCTGGTCGCAAACGCATCAATAATGTGGTTGATCTCATTATCGTGCAAAGCGCGGGGGCAATTGAAAGATGCTTGCAGTGCGCCTCCTAGAGGAATCGCTGATGGCGCAACAGGCTCTTTGCTTAGGAATTTAGGTATTTGTTTACCTGGATGATTTAACTGCATCCATACTTGAGTACCGTTCTTTTTTGCGGCTGTAGCCCAGGCTCTAAAAGCTGCGAGGTCACTTTGTTCATCTAATACAACGTTCTTAGGCTCACCTAAAGCGGTTCTGTCTATCATGACGTTGCCCGTGACAAGTAAACCTGTGCCTCCTAATGACCATGCTTCATATAACTTAGATAGACGTTTATCAGGATTATGTTGCTTGTCGCCAAGCTGTTCGCTCATGGCAGACTTGAATATACGATTTTTTATTTCAGGCTTATTGTTTGGACTAAATGGGCTATTTAATGCAGGCATACATCATACTCGTACTTTGATTTTATTAGCGAGCGAGCAGGATACTTAGTTCTATTTGCGAGCGATAGAGCACGGCCGTATTTCTAAATGTTTTTCAGAAATGAACTAACTATCTTTGAGCCTTGATCAAAGAGAGAGTTTTGTGTGTCTAGCCAATGGATTTTTACGCCTTTCTTCTCGATATTGCGAAACCACTTTTCCTGTTGTTTCGCAAACTGATGAATGGCGCTGCGTAGCTTTTGATGCATGTCGTTCAAGTTCATTTCTCCACGTAGATGTTGAGAGATAAACCGATACTCTAAGCCGTAATGCTCAAGTGCTTCTTGTGAGACACCATCTTGAATAAGGTTTTCTACTTCTTCGATCATACCTTCTTCTAGGCGCGCCGATAGGCGCGCACTGATTCGTTCACGAGTCACTTCTCTTGGAAACTGCAGGCCTATAACGCAAGGCTCAAAATCGGGCCAATGTACGCATGGGCTACCAGATTTCTCTGCTAAAGCGATTTCTATTGCGCGAATGGTTCTGTCTTTATCAATTGAGTCGGTCTCGTTGTGAAGACTAGGGGATAATTCGTGAAGCTGGTGTATAAGCTGTTCGTGCGATTTTTCTTCTAATTCTGAACGCAGCTTTTTATCAATCGGGGCTGAGGTTAATGCATAACGCTGGAGTGTCGCATCCAAATACATTCCCGTTCCACCAACAAGAAAAGGCAATTTATTACGAGATATGACTTTTTCAAAAGCGGAAGAGAAGTCTTGCGCATACCGAAAGAGATTATATTCCTGGCCCGGCTCGGCAATATCAATGAGATGGTAAGGAAGATCACCGTATTCTTGAAGATCCTTCCCCGTTCCGATGTCCATACGACGAAAGACTTGTCTTGAATCTGCGGAGATAATTTCGCCATTAAATTGTTTGGCTAGCTCAATCCCTAAACGAGTTTTTCCATTTGCGGTAGGCCCAAGGATCACGATTAGAGGTGTTTTTTTTTGAATTTGCATGATCTTGTTCAAAGTTTGCGCAGAATGATTTGATGCTTGAGGAGTGCACTATTAATGTAGTGCCCCCTTGAAGCTTCGCAGCAATGTTAGCAGGCTTTATATGCATTTGTTGACCACTGTTTATTAAAATAACTCGGCAGTGGAACCAATAATGATAGCGGTTACATTTTCTATGAAAGCACGGACAAGCTTATATTCGCGCGATACAGTGATACGTTGTTTCGTAATAACGTTGTTACTTTCAGTATTTGCATCATCTGCACATGCACTTGAGCGTAAAGTGTTTTGTGTATGGGATCCTGTCGGCCGCAGTGGGCCTGTCATGGCGTTTTATTCAGATCTTATTCCTAAAGCGCAATCCTGGGGCTTAAGTATACGGTTCATCGCTTATACAGATGAAAAAATCGCAGCAAATGATTTCAAAGCGGGAAAGTGTGACGCCGTCTTGCTAAGCGCTATTCTATCGCGTCAGTTTGTAAAGTTTGGCGGAACGATGGATGCCATCGGTGCGATTAGCTCGCAGCGAGGTTTGGAAACTGTATTAAAAACCTTAGCCAGACCCAAAGCTGGAAGGTTAATGACTCAGGGAAAGTATGAGGTTGTCGCAACATTCCCTGTCGGCTCGATGTACGCTTTTGTGAATGATCGATCCATCAATAATATAGGTGATTTTTCTGGGCGTCGTATCTCTGTTTTGAATAACGATCCACAAGCTATGAAGTTTGCCAAACTTGCTGGAGCAACGCCCGTTGCAACGACCCTTTCTACTTTCGCTCCCATGTTTAATAACGGCAACATAGACATACTGCTTATGCCCGCGCTTGCGTATAACACCTTCGAGTTGTATCACGGTTTAGGAAAACGAGGTGGCATTATCGATTACCGATTGTATTACGGCATGTTGCAGACGGTGTCACGCAAAAGTGCGTTTCCTGACGATTTCGGATTTAAAATGCGTAAATATATTTTTACGCGTTTGAAAGCGATCGATAAATTGGTTAGTGATGCCGAGAAAGAAATACCGGCGAAATATTGGATTGGGGTCGATCAATTTACGAAAGATGATATTGACCACTTCAGTAAACGTGTTCGCTTGGCCTTGAAAGACGATAAGGTGAATCATCCAACAGCGCTTAAATTATTGTGGAAGATACGTTGTCGACAAGACCGAAGTCGTGGTGAATGTGTCAGACCAGAATAGCGAAGGAATAAAAACCAAAAAAATTAAAAGGCGCCAATTGGCGCCTTTTTTCTTATGATGCTTGCTGATTTACTGTGACAGCGTCATTGACGGCTTCTTTGTTTTGCATTGATGTTGTATGGGATTTATCGCCCTTATCAAGCCATAGAAGCATTGCAGGTAATGCGAAGAAATCAAAAATCAAAGCGAGTGTAATCGTGATCGCAGTGAAGATTCCCATGTATGCGTTCATATTAAAGTCTGATAAAGCAAGTACCATAAACCCTGCAACAAGTACGAATGTTGTTACCCATAGGGCGGTGCCTACCATGGTAAATGCATATCGAACGGCTTCTTCAGCGGTATAGTTTTTCTCTCTGCGAGCGCGTTGATATTTGCTAAGGAAGTGCACAGTATTGTCGATCACGATACCCAATATCATGCCAACACCACTTCCAATAGAGATGCCTACATCGCCTTGAAATAGTCCCCATATACCAAAGGTTGCGCCGATTGGTACGAGGTTAGGGATAATGCTTACAGCGCCTAATCGTAAGGAGCGTAAAACGATACACATCACGATGATGATAACGATTAAGGCATAGCATACGCCCATGATCATACTGTCGACATTGCGCTTTCCGATATGGGAAAACATCAAATTGGTGCTTGCTGCATAAAAAGATTCGATATCTGTATTATCTTCGAGCCATTGGCTAATTTCCTGCTCGAGGCGCAATGTAGTTCTGGTATCAACGTTTTCTAACGAGATTAATATTCGTGCAGAGGACTTATCGATATTCAACTGGTTGTTCAGGTCTAAGCCATAAGGAAGCGACATCTCATATAGCAACAGGTACTGTGCAGCTAATTCTTTGTCCTCAGGCAGCATGAAGAAGTCCTGATTATCGGCATGCATGTTTTTGTTTAAACGTTTGAATATCTCGGTGATGGTTTCGACATTTGTGACTTCTGGCTTTGATTTGAGCCATTGCGAGAACGACTCAACTTGTCTCAAGAATTCTGGTTGGCTAATACCGTTGCTTTCGCCTTGCTCCAGAGAAAAGGCAATATTGTAGATGCCAGTTAAATTGTCAGATGTGAATTCAGTGTCTGCACGGAACTCCACCGATTCCTTGAAGTAGGCGATAAAGTCATCGTTAATTTGATTGAGCGGAATTAAAGCGAACAAAACGACAGTGACAATGCCAGAGCCGATCAAAACGCCATTACGATTGTTGATGATGAAAGAGGCAAGTTTGTCCATACCCTTGCTTTGACGTGCTGCTTGCTTCTTCGTTGAAATTGGCATCACTGACATAAATGCAGGTAGGAAGAATACTGAGAAGAAGAACGCCGCAATCACGCCCATTGCTACTGTGTTTCCTAAGTCTCTAAAGGGAGGGACTTCAGAGAAGTTCATCGTCATAAAGCCAAGAACAGTCGTTAGACTAGTGATAAATACTGGTTGGAAGTTGATACGAATACTTTCTTGCATCGCACTATGCTTTGGCATGCCTTGACGTAAGTTGTAGAGAAATGTGACGAGTATATGCACGCTGTCGGCAACGGCCATCGTGGTGATGATGACTGGCGCACTTGTTGTTGGGCCGGTAAGCACCCAACCTAGATGACCGAATAGCCCCATCGCTGTCAACGCAGAGAGAATGATGACAAGAATCGTCGCGACGGTTCCCGTGAATGATCTTAGAAGGAGCCATAAAGTCACGATAATGACGCACAACATGATTGGCATTAGTGATTTCATGTCAGCTTCAGAGGCCTCAGCAAAGGCGTTGCCAAGCATTGTTGTTCCGGTGATATAAACAGACAAGTTTGGATATTTTTCTTCAAAGTCAGCCACAATATTTCTTGCTGCGCTGACGACCTCTCGGGTTTCTGATTCGGATAGCTCGGGAAGCTGAATCGTCACATTTACTGCCGTGACATGCGCTTCTGGAGAGATTAATCGACGCACTAACAATGGCTCGTTTAGTGCAACGTTTTTGACATAATCAAGGTCAACGTCTTCAGGGAATTCAACCAAGTCTGCAACGATTAAGTCGTCTTCTTCGGCTTGGGTATGCTGGTAGTTTGTAATGGAATCAACGCGCGTTGAATATGGAAGTTGCCAGCTGCTTTCCGTCAGTTCTTGAATTGCAGAAAGAGTTTCTCTGCTGAAGACGATCCCATCTTCAGGCTCGACGACCAAAAGCACATTATCAGACTTCGAGTAGGTATTTTGAATGGTCTCGAAGGCTACCAGCTGTTCATTATCCGAAGAGAAAAAAACGCGATAGTTTGAGCTAAAGCTTATGTTAGTAAGACCTGAAGCGATGATGCCAACAATGGCAAAAGTTGCGACGATGATTGCCCAGCGCCACTTAATAATACCCGCGGCAAGCTTGTCGGTAGTCATGGTGAAGTCCTTAGTGAAGGTTGGGATTTACCCTGATTATTGTGATGCGGGCTAGTTTATTCCGAAATTATGCTCATAAAAAAGAACAATCTATTGAATGTACTGTTTCATTTGTGGCATAAAAAAGAAAATGTAGCTTGTTTGTTTCATTTCTGTGGGCAAAGGTGGTTTATGCAAGATTTAAATGAAATGGCGATATTCGCTGTTGTCGTGGGGTGCGGTAGTTTCACGAAAGCAGCGGATAAATTGAGGTTGCCAAAATCGACGGTAAGTCGAAAAGTTTCCCAGTTAGAAAAGCGTGTTGGTGTGAGACTTATTAATCGAACGACGCGAAATTTAAAACCAACTGAGACAGGAAAACTCTACTACGAAAACTGCATGAAAATGCTAGAGCAGGCTGAGGAAGCAGACCGCATTGTTAATAACATGCAGTCAGAGCCAACAGGTCTGCTAAGAATCAGTACCCCCTTAGCTTTCGGAGTTCCGTTCTTTATTGATATTCTGAAGCGCTTTTCTGAGATGTATCCAAAGGTCAATCTTGAGATTATCTCTGATAACAAACCTTTGGATATGCTCGATGAAGAAATTGATATTGCGTTTCGAATTGGCCCCTTAGAAGATTCTAGCCTTGTCGCACGAAATCTTGGCACTGCACGTTTATCATTATGTGCAACACCTGAATATCTGGCTAAAAATGGCATCCCCAAATCAATTGAAGATCTGAAAGAGCATACGTGTATTACTCACCCAGAATTTGAATGGGTATTGCAGGGTAAAAACCAAATTGAAGCGCCGAACATTCAGTCTCGTATGATTGCTAACGATGTTGAGTTGATCCAGCGACTTGTTCTTGAGCACTATGGCATCGGTGCTGTTCCACAGCTACTCATTGCTGATGATGTGCGAGCCGGTAAATTGAAATTATTGCTGCAAGATACGCCTTTCCAAGAAAGAACGTTTTATATGGTATACCCGAGCCGTCGCGAACCACCTTCAAAAGTCGTTGCGTTCACGGAATTTATGTTAGAAAACACGGTCAATCCTCCTTGGGAGCAATTGTCGGATGTGTTTAGTGTTCGTTGTCCTGCCGATTTAGCAAGTGCTGAATTAGAGGGCGAGTTAGAAGCAGTATAAGAGAGAAGATAATGCAGAATGACGATGATGCGGATTTGTTTGCTGCTGAAATGTCTGGTGTTGAGCGCATCAAGCAAAACCGCGCGCATTTAAAGAAAGTTGAAAGTGATACGCCCGGTAAAGTTGTACGTAGAAGCTTGGCGGTTTCTGCAAAGCAAGCGCTTGACCCCTTAGCGTCGACAGTAGTGCCAGAGTTAAAAGCGGCAGATGTACTCGAGTATCGTAAAGATGGAGTGCAGCACGGCGTATATAAAAATCTGAGAATGGGGCGCTACGACATTGAGGCGAGGCTCGACCTACATAGGCTGACAGTTGATGAAGCGCGTCGTGAGGTTTTCCAGTTTTTGCGTGACTGCTTTCAATACGAACTTCGTACAGTTCTGATACTCCACGGTAAGGGCGAACGCAATGCAGACAAGATCGCTGCGATAAAAAGCCACTTGTCTGTATGGTTGCCTCAGATCGACGAAGTTATGGCGTTTCATTCTGCTCAACCTCGCCACGGAGGCACGGGGGCTGTATACGTGATGTTAAAGAAAGGGGATAAGTCTAAGCAAAGTACAAGAGAGAAGTTTGGCTTGCGCTAGATAAGGCATTATCACACTGAAAACAAAAAAGAGATTCATATGAAATTTTTTCTGAATGGTGAGGAGCGCGAAGTTAACGTAGACGCAGATACGCCTTTATTATGGTTTATTCGTGACACGCTTGAAATGACGGGCACTAAGTTTGGTTGTGGTATGGGCTTGTGCGGGGCCTGTACTGTGCATTTGAATGGCCAAGCAGTTCGTTCGTGTATTACACCAGTGTCTGCTGTTGAAGGGCAACAGATTACAACGATTGAAGGTCTGTCCGACGGCGAAAGTTTGCATCCTGTTCAGAGCGCATGGGTTAAGCACAATGTCCCTCAGTGTGGTTACTGTCAGCCGGGACAAATTATGTCTGCTAGTGCGTTATTAGCGGGTAATTCAAATCCATCTGACGATGATATCGATGTGGCTATGGCTGGTAATGTATGTCGTTGCGGAACTTACCCTCGAATCAAAGCGGCGATTAAAACTGCAGCGACAGAGCTTGCATACGAAGCAAAGACGGGTGGGGTGAGCAATGGATAAGCAAATCATGAAAGGCCCTGCTATTACGCGAAGAAATTTATTAGTAGGTGCTGCCAGTACTACAGGCGGCTTGGCGGTTGCATTTAGCATGACAGGTTGCGCCAATACTGCCTCTAAGATGGACGAGGCAGGGAAGTGGTCGCCGAATGCTTGGTTAGACATTTCCCCAGAAGGCAAGGTCGTGTTTACGCTTGACCGCGTAGAAATGGGCCAAGGCACGTATACAGGTCTAACCACTCTGATAGCAGAAGAGTTAAATCAATCTCCAGATACCATCGAAGTAAAATTTGCTGGTGCTGCGCAACAATATCGCAACCCAGATTATGGCCTACAAATCACGGGTGGTAGTAACAGCCTATCCTCTGCATGGAAGCCAATACGGGTCGCGGCAGCTGCGGTTCGAGAGATGCTTGAAAAAGCTGCTGCCGATACCTTTGGTGTTGATGCCAGTTCCGTTGTTCTGTTTGATGGTGTTCTGACGAATGATGCCGGGCAAACCTTAAATATTTCAGAAGTTATTGCGATTGCAGCTAAGCAAAGTGTACCAAGTGAACCAGCGCTTAAAGCGAAGCAGGACTTCCGATTCATCGGTAAGCATTCTTCTCGTTTAGACGCGGCTGCGAAAGTACAAGGTACTGCGAATTTCGGAATTGATGCATCTGTTGATGATATGGTGTTTGCCGTAGTCCTTCGATCTCCAGCGATTAGTGGTCGATTGAAAAGCTTTGACGCTTCGGAGCTCAACGCAGATAAGGATTTCATTGGAGCATATCAAATAGACACCGGGGTAGCGGTTGTCGCGACGAGTTACTGGAAGGCCCGAAAACTTTCAGAGAAAGTGTCGCTTGACTGGGACTTACCACAAGAATTGATTTCAACAAAAGCAGCATTTGAGCTGTATCGTGACGCGGCTTCTAAAGATGATGGCGACGTTGTACGTGAGGTTGGAGACGCCCAAGAAGCAATCGATAACTCGTCTAATGATGCAATTGAACTCGAATTCGAAATGCCCTTTTTAGCGCATGCCACGATGGAACCGATGAACTGTTTGGCGCATGTACAAGAGGATCGCGCAGATATTTGGGCTTCGACCCAAGGGCCAGATATTGCCCAGGTCTCGGTGGCTAAGGTGACACACTTAGATTTGGATGAAGTACATATTCATAATCAATTTATTGGTGGTGGATTTGGTCGTCGTTTGAATCAAGACTTTATTGGTGAAGCTGCCGAGATTTCGATGGCGGCGAAACGTCCTGTGAAGTTAGTTTGGTCACGTGAAGATGATATGAAAAATGACTTTTATCGCCCCGCGACATTCCACCGTTTACAAGCATCTGTTTCGGATTCGGGCGAGGTCGAGGCTTGGAAGCATCATGTTGTCGGTCCAGGCGTCATGGATTGGTATATCTGGGATGCTGCACCAGCCATGTTCCCATCATCTCCAAAGTTTATGTTCCCTATGCTTGGTAAAATGGGCTTAGCAACGCAAGGCACTCCGATGACGCCTGCTGATCGATCTGCTTACGAGGGGGCTGACGACTTGGAATATGAGTTTAAAGCTCAAGAAATAAGCTATAGCAAGGCAGATATCGGCGTCCCTGTTGGTTACTGGCGTGCTGTTGGACATTCGCATAATGGATTCGTGACAGAAACCTTTGTCGATGCCTGTGCAGAAAAAGCCGGTAAAGATGAATTAGCATTTCGCTTGGACCTGCTTAAAAATCAGCCACGCTTGGCATCAGTTTTAAAGTTAGCTGCTGAAAAAGGTGGTTGGGGTGCCGAGAGACCTCAAGGCCGATATGTGGGCATTGCTGCGCATAAATCATTCGGGTCGTATGTTGCAGAGCTTGTTGAGCTTAGTGTTGAGTCAGGACAGATACGCGTTCATAAGGTCGTATGTGCTGTTGATTGTGGGCAAGTAGTTAATCCTGATATCGTTAAAATGCAAATGGAAAGTTGCATCGTTTTTGGCATTACAGCAGCTTTACATGGCGAGATTGAATTTGTTGACGGTGGAGCTGCGCAAAGCAATTTCCATGATTACCAAATGCTTCGCATGAATGAGTGCCCAGAAATAGATGTGCACATAGTCGACAGCGCTGAATCGCCAACGGGTGTGGGCGAACCTGGACTTCCTCCAATTGCGGCGGCGATGGGGTCAGCGATTTATAAGGCGACGGGCACACGCCATACTCGACTTCCATTTAAAATAAGCTGATATAAATGAATACTCAGCGTTATCAGGTTTTGCTCAAATTAAAAGAGTGTTTAGAGGCGGGGCGCCCAGCATTTCTAGTCACCGTGCTAGAAACATGGGGAGCTTCACCTCGACCTGCTGGAAGTATTTTGGTTTTTGATCCGTCAGCCAATAAAGTCTACGGCTCTGTCTCCGGAGGCTGTGTAGAAGAGGAACTTCTGAGAGATCTTTATGCAGGAACGACTTTCTCAAACGCGCATGATGCCCCAATTCTTACACGATTTGGTAGGGATTTAAGTGGTTTGTCTTTACCTTGCGGTGCTGAAATAGAGCTTATGATCGAAGAGTTTTCATGCTCTGAATCCAAGCATGAAACGCGTGGTATTACTCACGTTAAAGAACTGGTAAGAGCGATAGACGAAGGCCGTGAGGTCTGGCGTTCGGTGCATTTTGATTCTTCGTTGGTAGGCTTTGAGACTCGCTCTGGTAATGAAAAATCATACTCAGTCGTTAATCGTTTAGCCGATAAAGTAAAGCTCAGATATGATCGTCCAGATCGCTTATTGCTTATCGGATTGAGTGATGTATCACTTGCATTGTTACCACTGGCAGAAAGTATTGGATACGAGGTTCAGATCTGTGATCCGAGACACGAGCATGTTGCGCGACAGACGAGTGCGCAGGATATAAGTGTCGTGTCTAATGTGCTTCCCGATGACTTGGTTTATGCATCTTACATGGATGAGAATTGCGCGATTGTTGCGCTCGCACATGACCCTAGAGTAGATGATCTGGCGGTCTATGCGGGACTACAAGGGCAGGCTCATTTTGTCGGTGCAATGGGATCCCAGCGTAATGCTTTACTGCGTCAGAATCGTCTGCAGGCACTTGGTTTGTCATCCGATTTACGTCAGCGATTACATGCGCCAGTTGGTGTGCAGATAGGAAGTCGTACACCCAGTGAAATTGCTATTTCTATTGTTGCCCAATTAGTTCAGGTGCGAAGTCAGCGCGTCAAGATGCCTCTGCAGGTTAATTCTGTCGCTACTTACGCATAAGTCGTTGACAAGCTCTTCTGTTCATACCATTCTTATCGCCATGAAATTAATTAGCAAAGCAAATCACCGTTGGCCTCAATCACGACTCGTGCGTATTCTCGTGCTCGTCGCGATGGCGCGCCTGTTCGCGTTGTGTGGTTAGCTGATTAATTGAAATCATTTGGCCACGGCATTCAGCGGTGGCTTTCTTCTCCCTAGCTCTCTGAATTCCGTTGTCGCTTTCGACCTTTAGTGTTGGTTTTTTTTAACGAGAATGAGAGGAGGGAAATCTCGTGCAAGCGCCCTTTGCGTACCTGACGATTATTGCCGTGTGGTCTACAACGCCACTTGCGATTAATTGGAGTAGTCAAACGATCAGTCCTGTTGCGGCCCTTGGACTGCGAATGGCATTAGCTGTGATCGTAGGGCTACTTTTATTGGCGATTTTACGTGTACGCATTGTATGGACAAAACATTCTGTCGCGACCTATTCATATGCTCAGTTAGGTATCGCAGGAGCAATGCTTTGTGTGTATAGCGCTGCTCAATATATTCCGTCCGGTTTGATATCGGTATTGTTTGCCTTATCGCCAATGATTTCGGCTATTTTTGCCTTTTTTATGCTTGGTGAAGATAACTTTCAGAAGCACAAAATCATCGCATTTATAATGGCCTTGTTTGGTCTAATTCTTGTTTCTGTTGATACAATTTCGTTATCTCAAAACGGATTGTTGGGGATTGCCTTATTGCTTAGCGGAGTGGTTCTCTACAGCTATAGCGGAGTGAAGGTCCAAAAGATTGGATTTAAAGGCCATCCCTTATCCACGACAGTTGCAAGTTTATTGGTGTCTTTGCCTCTGTTCTTTATCGCTTGGCTAGTTCTGGATGGTGATTTACCGATGTTTGATATTAATAGTCGTTCGGTTCACGCGATCATTTACTTGGCTATTTTTGGTTCATTGCTTGGCTTTTGCGCTTACTTTTACTTGGTGAAAGAGGCTGGTGCGTCTTCTGTGGCAATGATGACATTACTTACACCTGCGCTTGCATTGATGTTAGGAGATCAAATTAATAATGAATCGATTGGGGTGAATGTGATTTGCGGCACTGCCTTAATTTTATCGGGCTTATTCTTGTTTTATTACAAGTTGATTCTTGCGAGCCCCGCGAATACGGGGCAAACGTCAGAAGACTCCGTTATTTGATCAAAAAACTAGCGATGATGTGTGCGCGAATTTCGATGTCTTTGATTTCATAGCTGCTATTTGACGACTCCGCTGCGTCGGCACTGAATGCCATCGCACGCATCGGGCGCACATTTCTTTGTTGATCCATGTTGTGTTCAACATGTGCGAGTTTGCCAAGCTTTACGCGGAAAGATTCCGCTATCGTAAGCGCTGCTTCGCGTGCTTTTTGTGCAGCGTCTTTTAAAGCGAAGGTATGTGCTGACTTTCGATCTTTTGTATCGAATGAAATTGATTGTATATGTGTAACGCCTGACTCGGTGATGTCGTTAAGAATGGATTCAAACTGGTTCAAGTTATTGAGCTCAAAGAGTACCGTGCGGACCACTCGATAACCCGTCAAACTTTGTTTTCCGTCATCATAGTTATAGGTAGGTGATACGCTAATTTGGCCGCTATCGATAGTGTCTTTATCGATGTTGTATCGTTTAAAGTTACTGAGAAGCTGACTAACGGAATCATTTGTAAGCTGTTTTGCTTTTGATGCGATGGGAGCTGTTTTTTCAACGAGTAAGACAAACTTAGCGATGTCTGGCGTGACATTCACTTTGCCAGTAGCAGAAACGCTAATAACATTATCGTCGCTCGCTTGGGCTGTGATGGATATAAGTGCTAGTAAAATAGCCGCGATGAGTAGACGAGATTGAAGTAAGACTTCGCGAATTGTGGTGGACATGATTTTATATTCCTCTTTCAATGATGCGATAAGTTTAGACTAGGGAAGTTAGTAGGTAACATCAATTTAGTATTGAGACCTAGCTTGGGTTTCTATCAGTAAATTTTGGTAAGGCAGAGAGAGTTTAAGTGGTATTAGGAATCTTAGATTGCGACGAAATCGCACCAGAGTTACGTGAAGAGTTCAACAGCTATGGCGCGATGTTTGAAAGCCTGATCAGGCAAATAGCACCGAATGAAAATATAAACCAGATTCGTATTTATAAAGTTTGCGATGGTGACTTACCGAAAGATGTATCTGAGTGTCAGGCATACTTAGTGACGGGTAGCAAAACAGGTGTGTATGACTTAGTTGCTTGGCGAGAACCTTTACGCCGCTGTGTATCTGAGATCTATGATATGCATATTCCAATGGTTGGAGTGTGTTTCGGTCATCAGTTACTTGCCGATGTGCTTGGCGGCGAAGCTATAAAATCGAATAAAGGTTGGGGGATTGGTGCGATGACGCATAGCCGTCAAACGCAGCAAGATTTTTTTCAAAATATGCCTGAGTCAATCACCTTGTTGTACAGTCATCAAGATCAAGTCGTGTGTCTGCCGCCGACTGCGGTGCGTCTTTACGGGAGTGATTTTTGCCCAAATGCTGCATTTTGCATTCCGGGTAGGGTGTTAGGGTTTCAAGGGCATCCAGAATTTACGGTTGATTATAGTCAGCAACTGATGTCGTTAAGAGAGTCTTTATATCCGCCTGATTTATACAAGCAGGCTATGGCTTCGCTTCAGAAAACGACGGATGAGCGTTTAGTGAGTACATGGATAACAATGTTTTTGACGAATACGGCGAGTAATAAGTAATGGCTAGATTTTCAAATTTTGGCAACAAATTAGGTGGTGAATCGGGTATTACAGGATTAATGGAAGACCTTGGGAACGCTTTAAATTCTGGGTCTGATATGATCATGATGGGAGGTGGTAATCCGGCTCATATACCTGTCGTCGAAGAACTGTTTCGTGATCGTTTAGCCGAGTTGGCGAACAGTCCTGATGCCTTTCGCCGATTGATCGGAATTTACGATCCGCCACAAGGTGAAATTGACTTTATTGGTGCCATTGCAGACTTATTGCGTCGTGAATATCAGTGGCCAGTTAGTCGCAAAAACATCGCGTTGACAAACGGCAGTCAGGCCGCATTTTTCATGTTGTTCAATATGTTTGGTGGGCGTTTTAACAAGGATGATAATAAGCAAATATTGCTGCCACTTGCTCCAGAATATATCGGGTACAGTGACGCTGGCTTAAACGATCATTTATTCCGGGCGTTTAAACCAAATATTGAACGCATTGATCAACAGACATTCAAATATAAAGTCGATTTCGATTCCTTAGAAATTGATAAAGGCGTTGGTGCGATCTGTGTGTCGCGGCCAACTAATCCAACCGGTAACGTCCTGACCGATAAAGAAGTGGCAAGGTTGGATCAGCTTGCAAAACAAAATGATGTACCTTTTATTATCGACGGAGCATACGGTACGCCGTTTCCAAATCTAATTTTTGAAGAGGTAACGCCTCACTGGAATGATAATACGGTTGTTTGTTTAAGTCTCTCAAAATTGGGCTTGCCGGCTGTTCGTACAGGTATCGTTGTCGCGCGCGAAGACATCATAGAGAACTTATCCGGAATGAATGCGGTGATGAACCTTTCAACTGGGAGCTTTGGCCCGATGCTGGCACATGAGCTGGTGAAATCGGGCGAAATATTGTCGATGAGTCAGAATCACGTAAAACCCTATTATGCTGAGAAAGCTGTTTGGGCTGAAGATTACTTCAAAACGCTATGTCGTGATTTACCTGTGTCGCTCCACAAGGTCGAAGGAGCCATGTTTTTATGGGTTTGGATGGAGGATTGTCCCGTCGATAGTCAAACTCTGTATGAGCGCTTAAAGCAACGTGGTGTTTTAGTTGTTTCTGGCCATCATTTCTTCCCGGGTTTAAGTGATAAAGACGAAAACGAATGGCGACATAGCCGCGAATGTCTTCGAGTTACATATTCTCAGGATAAAGCGAAAGTGAAGAGAGGCTTAGAGGTTCTCGCCGATACCTTGCGAGAAGCCTACGAAAACTAGTACTGTTAGAGACAATATAAAATAAAAAGAAGGAACGAAGATGGATGATGTAATTCATGCGTTGATGTTTATTGCGATATTTGGCTCTATCTTTTTGACCGTGATTGGTATCGAAATGTGGGTTCTGTCGCGACAAAATCGTCAGTCATATCACTGGAAGGAGACACTAAGTAATATGACGACGGGTGCTATGTATAAAGTCGTTGACGGTATTGCAATCGCGCTTTTCATCCAAGTTTTTTATGACTATGTACGTGAGTACGGGTTTCAGTATTCTCCAGATGTGACAGCTTTTAGTCTTGTTTTTTTGTTTTTGGCTGTCGATTTCTTTTTCTATGCGTATCATTTTTTGATGCACAAAGTACGCTGGATGTGGTCGGTACACGCGACTCATCACACATCAAAAAATCTAAATTTTTCAACAGCTTTGCGACAAAACTTCTTGTTAGATCTTAACTTTGGTTGGGTGTTTTGGTGGCTGCCTTTAGCGCTAATTGGCTTTGAAAAAGATTGGGTGATTCTAGCGATCGAAGCAAACCTCGCTTATCAGTTTTTCTTGCATACTGAAACGGTCAAACGTTTGGGGCCTTTAGAATGGGTCCTTAATACTCCGTCACATCATCGAGTTCATCATGGCTGTAACGAAAAGCAGGTGGATACCAATTTTGGCGGAGTGTTTATTATCTGGGATAGATTGTTTGATACGTTTAGGGATGAGACTGAAGCAGGAAAACTAAAGTACGGCGTTGCGTTTCGACAGCCCACGACACTTAATCCATTAAGACTCAACTTAGATGAGTTCATTGATATGTTTAAAGATGCATATCGCTATAAAGATCTGTCGATCTTTGTAAGGCATCCGTCTTATGTTGAGCAACGGTATCGAGCTGACGAAAAAAAAGCAGCTCAGTGAGCTGCTTTACTTCGAGTGTTTATCCGCCTAAATAGGCTTTTTTCACTTCATCATTGACCAACAGGTTGTCACCAGTGTCTTGCAATACAATACTGCCGTTTTCGAGAACATAGCCACGGTCAGCAAGCTTAAGTGCTTGGTTCGCGTTTTGCTCGACTAAAAAGATAGTCATGCCTTGCTCGCGTAACTGTTCAATAATCTCAAAAATTTGGTTAATGATGATAGGGGCCAGTCCGAGCGAGGGTTCGTCCAAAAAGAGCATTTTTGGCTTGCTCATTAGTGCTCGGCCGATAGCTAACATCTGCTGCTCGCCGCCAGACATGGTTCCACCACGTTGTTGAAAGCGTTCTTTCAGACGAGGAAATAACCTAAACACATACTCGAGAGACTCTTCGATACTTTCATTTGTCTCGAAAAAACCACCCATGTGCAGATTCTCTTCCACCGTCAGCCCAGAAAAGATACGGCGACCTTCTGGAACAACGGCAAGGCCGCTTCTCATGATTTCAGCAGTATCTGTCTTGGATATGTCTTTGCCTTCAAATTCAATACGCCCCTGGCTCGCGCGAGGGTCTCCACACACTGTCATCAGTAGGGTAGATTTGCCTGCACCGTTAGCACCAATTAGTGTGACGATTTCACCCTTATCGACGTTCAACGAAACGCCTTTAAGTGCTTGAATCTTTCCGTAGTAGGTATGGACATTATCGAGTACTAACATCAAACCTCTCCCAAATATGCTTTGATTACGTCTGGATTTCCTTTGATCTCTTCTGGAGTACCAGAGGCAAGAGGAGTTCCTTGATTGATAACGTAAATGTTGTCTGAAATACCCATTACGAGATTCATGTCGTGCTCAATTAGCAATACCGATACGTGGTAATCTTCTTTGAGCGAAACAATTAGATTATCTAGGTCTTTCGTTTCTTTCGGGTTTAGGCCAGCCGCAGGTTCATCAAGTAGAAGCAGCTTCGGTTCGGTTACCATGCAGCGTGCTATTTCTAGTCTGCGCTGTTGGCCGTAAGACAAGTTGCCCGCCTCGCGGTTAGCGACATCGGTCAGCCCCACTTTGTCGAGCCAGTATCTCGCGCGGTGCATCGCACGTTCTTCAGACTTCTTGTAAGCAGGAGTATTGAATAAACCTGAGAGTAGGTTGGTATTTGAGTGTCGATGCTGGGCAACTAACAAATTCTCAACCACGGTCATTTCGTTAAATAAACGAACATGTTGGAAGGTGCGGACCATGCCTTTTAGAGAGATTTTGAAATCAGGAAGCTTTTGGATTTCTTCTCCCATAAATTCAACAACCCCCGAAGTAGGCGTATAAAAGCCACTTAAGCAGTTAAAAACGGTTGTTTTCCCAGCACCATTAGGACCAATGATTGATACGATTTGACCCTCTTCAACACGCAGGTTTACACCGTTGACGGCAACGAGTCCGCCAAACTGCATTCTGAGATCAGATACGTTTAGTAGTGTCTTATTTGTCATCTGCTAACTCCAAGTGTGGACGTTTTGAAGGAAGCAAACCTTGTGGTCGCCATACCATCATAAGAACCATCATTAAGCCGAACATCAACATTCGGTATTCTTGGAATTCACGAGCTAGCTCTGGCAGTACTGTCATTGCAATTGCAGCGAGGATAACGCCCATTTGTGAGCCCATTCCACCGAGAACAACAATCGCCAAGATAATGGCTGATTCAATAAACGTGAATGACTCTGGAGAGATGAAGCCTTGGCGCGCGGCAAAGAAACAACCGGCAAATCCTGCAAACGCAGCACCGATTGTAAACGCTGAAAGCTTGATCACGGTGCGATTCATACCTAATGAACGACAGGCTATTTCATCTTCGCGCAATGCTTCCCAAGCTCGGCCAACTGGCATGCGAACAAGTCGACGGATCACGAAGACAGTGATGACGACAAGGATAAGCGCTAACAAATAAAGGAAGATAACTTTGTACGTTGAATCGTAAGAGATTCCCATGACTTCATGGAATAGTGTATTGCCTTCTTCTTTTACGCGGCGTCCAAATTCCATACCGAAGAGTGTCGGTTTATCAATGCCTCCAATACCATTCGGACCACCCGTTAGGGATGTAGCATTGAGAAGGAAGATACGGATAATCTCGCCAAACCCAAGAGTTACAATGGCCAAGTAGTCTCCGCGCAAGCGTAGTACTGGAAAGCCCAGTAAGAAGCCAAACAAAGCGGCCATGATCCCAGCAATCGGCAATGCCAACCAGAATGAGATGTCGTAATACAGAGACAGTAGGGCATAGCTGTATGCACCCACTGCGTAGAATGCTACGTAGCCTAAGTCTAATAAGCCCGCTAGGCCGACAACGATGTTCAAGCCAAGGCCTAACATCACATAGATAAGTACCAGAGTTGCGAGGTCGATAGAGCCACGGCTCACCATAAACGGCCAAACTAGCGCGATCAAAATGATTGCGAAAGTAAACCAGTTTTCTACTTTTGCTTTCTTCGCCGGCTCTAGTGATTGATAACCGGTATTAAAACTTGGTTTAGGAATGTGGCGAAATAATCCAGTGAACTGGTCTCTGAATAATTGGAAGAAAAATACGATCGCAACGGCAGCACCGATATACATCCAAGTCGTTGGCCCCGCACCTTCAATAGACATTGAAGTGCCGCCTGTAACCAAGTTGAGGCCCAGTAACGGGAAGGACACGATAAAGGTGATGATTGCAGTAAATACTGCATGACTGAAATTCGATTTCATTAGACTTTCTCAACCTCTTGTTTGCCTAGTAAGCCAGTCGGCTTAAATAAGAGGATTAGAACGAGAAGACTAAATGACACGGCGTCTTTCCATTCTGAGCTAATATACGCTGCAGTTAAGCTTTCCGTTAAACCTAGAATAATTCCGCCGAGCATAGCGCCAGGAATGCTCCCAATGCCACCAAGTACTGCTGCGGTAAATGCTTTCAGTCCTGCAATAAAACCAATATGTGGATTGGCAACGCCGTAATAAAGGCCAAGTAATAAGCCCGCAACAGCAGCTAAAGAAGCGCCAATGACAAATGTTGCAGAGATCACTCGGTTTGTATTAATGCCAAGCAGATTTGCCATCTTGATGTCTTCAGCAACAGCGCGACATGCTCGTCCCATTCGTGACTTAGAAATAAATAATGTGAGTGCCGACATGCAGATAAATGTCGCTATAAAAATAATCAGCTGCATGTAAGACAGAGATGCTTGGAAGTTTTCAGTACCGAAAGTCCAACCGCCACTAATCATAGGAGGAATCGCAACATCGCGAGCGCCTTGCGCATTCACTACAAAGTTTTGTAGGAAGATAGACATACCAATTGCAGAGATTAAAGGAATTAATCGATTCGCTCCGCGCAGAGGTCTATATGCTGTTCTCTCAATCGCCCAGCCGAAAGAACTCGATACAATAATGGCTATTGTGAGTGCAGCGAGGATAATAATAGGAACATATTCGATGCCTAACATCGTTAGTCCTGCTATCACGACAAAGCTGACATAGGTGCCGATCATGTACACTTCACCATGCGCGAAGTTGATCATGCCAATAATGCCGTAAACCATGGTGTAACCGATTGCGATTAACGCATAGGTACTACCAATCGTCAGTCCATTGAGTATTTGTTGTATGAAATATAAGAATGCTTCTAGCATCTATCCCTACCTTGTTACCAAAAAAAACACCCACTCTCAGCAGAGAGCAGGTGTTCTAATTACTCTAACTACTTGTGTTTACTTGGCTTCAGTTTTTGAGCCATCTTGGTGCCAGTTGTAAACAACAAAGTCGAACTGCTTAAGATCGCCTTTCTCGTCAAACTGGATATCACCTGTTGGCGTGCTGAAATTCATTTCACGCATTGCTTTCTGCATTGCGTCAGTGTCAGTACCGCCAGTTTTGACCATTGCATCTGCAAGTACTTGAACCGCTGAGTAAGCTGTCAATACGAACGCACCGCTTGCGTCCTGACCCACGTCAACAAAAGACTTAACCAAGTCTGCGTTTGCTGGGTTTTTGTCGAAGCTTGGTGGAAGTGTTACGAGCAAACCTTCAGACGCAGGACCTGCAATTGCATTGATATCATTGTTACCAACACCTTCTGGACCCATAAATTGTGCTTTGAAGCCTTTTTCAGCTGATTGACGCAAAATTAGACCAAGCTCTGGATGGTAGCCGCCGTAGTAGACGAAGTCGACATTTGCTTTTTGAAGTTTTGCAATAAGTGAAGAGAAGTCTTTGTCGCCAGAAGTAATACCTTCAAACATAACGACATTAACGCCTTTTTCTTCTAGCGTTGTTTTTACTGAAGTAGCAATGCCTTCGCCATATTGTTGCTTGTCGTGAATGATCGCAACGTTGCCAGGCTTGATTTTGTCAGCAATGTAGTTGCCTGCTACTGGTCCCTGGTGGCTATCTAGGCCAATCGTACGGAAAACCATTTGGTAACCACGTGTAGTGATGTCAGGGCTTGTAGACGCCGCTGTTACCATCAAAATACCTTCGTCTTCATAAACGTCTGAAGCCGGTTGAGTAGAGCTTGAGCATAAGTGACCAACTACGAAGCTGATACCGTCATTAACTACTTTGTTAGCAACCGCAACAGCTTGCTTTGGATCACATGCGTCGTCGTATACGATTCCTTCTAGTTGAGCGCCATTTACGCCGCCAGCTTCATTGATCTTTTGGATCGCCATTTTTGAGCCGATCATTTGCATATCGCCGTATTGAGCAACGGGTCCTGTTACTGGTCCTGCTAAAGCAATTTTGATTGTTTCAGCACTTGCGACACTTGCTGCACCTGCAAGCAATGCTGCAGCGCCTAATTTTAGGAATTTCTTATGTGAACTCATTTATTGTTCCTTGAAATGTGCGAAAAATTCGCTTCAGTCTTAATTGTTTCATAAGGGGACTTTAGATACGACGAAAGCCGCGCCCTAACACGTCAATACTACAAAGAATAGAAAGGATAGGGAAGTTTAAGCATCTTCGCTCTACATTAATTTTGTAAAGCGCTATTCGTGATGCGTTAAAACTGCCCAAATATTGTATCCCATGGGTTAGAGAGGCTGGTCGTTTCAAAGGATTTAGACCAATATTTATCGGCGATGCCGTTGCCGTTGAAATCTTCAGCCGAGGATATTCTGTTGCCCGAGGAGTCATAGCGATATTGAGCGAATTGGTCAAACGAACCATCACCATTCATATCTTTATCGACACTCGTGCGATTGTTGTTCTAGTCATACGTATAACGTTCTTGGTAAACAATCTGGCCATTGAGGTATTTGATGTATTTGATCACTAAGTCGCCAGAGTATTCGAATTCGTCGTAGCTCGTTTCGCTTCCTTGGTCATTAATCGGAACGCTGAATACTGATTTATTTTCCTGTGCGTCATAGCTGTAAGACACGATTAAATCGGGTGTCCCATCATTGTTTTTGTCATCAGAGTAAACGGCAAGCAAGTCGTCAGGGAAATAAGTTTCTTCGATGACTGTGCTAGGAGTACTTGAAGAATCGCCGTTGTTGTATATACGTGTCGTAACTTGATTAGCAACAGGGCGATCATACAACGTCAGCTTATCGATACTTCCATCATTGCCGTCGTCGTATGAAAATGAAACCAGTTCGTCATTCTTATAGGTGTAGGATTCACTTGAGTCTGAGCCATTGTTTCGGAACGCGTTTCGTGAAGTTATTTTCCCCGAGTCAGAGTAGGTAAATGTTTCGCGGAGTTGTTGGCGTGTATTGGTCTTCTCTTCAATACGACCATCTTCATCATATGAGTAAGAAACAACAAAATCTTCGCCGCCTGACTGGTTTTCTGTTCGTTCGGAGATTAGCCGGCCGCTATCATCGTATTCAAAATAGGTATTTTGCGTTTGGGTGCTCCCTGATTTTTGAGCACTTTGAGCGATATTGTCTGCTTGAACTTCAATCCCGAGACTATCGTATAAATGGGCGACATTTTGCTGCAATGAGCGAACAGACCCTGTAAGTCTGAGTTGCTCTCTTATGCTAGCGATATTGGACGAGGCAACAAAGTCTGTGGCCTTGAATGCGCCGATGTCGAGTCGGCTATCTTCTAATTCTTGGTCATCATTACCTAGGTTGATTCCGTTATCAGGATTGCCATCAATATCTAATTTCTGAAGTAAACTTGCGATGTTCAATGCTTTGTCAAAAGTAAGAACAGAAGATAAAAGAACGCGCTCCTTTATATGGGGCTACTCGCTAGTTAAATCGATATCGTGTGCGTTATTTTTGTGCGCATTAACAGAAGTTTAGAGACTGAGGTGTAAATATGCTGCTAACTGGTGCGGAAACATAGAAGAGAACTTAAAACAATCGTGAATGAGGGTTGATCATATTTCTAAATGCTAGTGGTTTGGTTGGCTTGCTCGTGGGTAAATAGTGACTTTAAATGATGATCGAAACTTTTAAGAAAAACACTTGCTATCCAAAGCGAGATATTTAAAATGCTCGCTCGCTTTGAGGGAGACACCTAAGGGGGTCGAAATTGAGGCGAGAAGTGAAGGTCTTCTAGCGTTATTTTTGATCTTTGTTTCTGGTGATTTTTGAGATGTTTT
>JAKVBL010000010.1 GCA_022447365.1 Oleiphilaceae bacterium | reverse complement strand
GAATATGAGGACAACAAATATTAGAATTACTTTTTCATGTTTTGTCACTTGTTCAGAATCCTTTCAAAATATAACGCCGCGCTAATGGGCAGGCACTGTGGAGGAATTTTTGGTGTAAATTGGCGCGAAGCGACATACACCAAAAAGGCCGGAGCAGTTACTGTCCAGGCCAACTTGTTGGCCGAGCATTGAGCGCCTAGTTGTACATTTTATTTAACCGCATAAGTTTGATGAGAGCCAAAGTTTTTATACAGTGAGGGCGCGAAACCATTACACACAAAACTAAAGTTTACTGTTTCTTTTGGCGGTATAGGTTTATTGAGAAGATGAGTGCATTTATGAAGCATTTCATCTTCTTTGTTTAATAGATAAAGCTCGATATTAGCTTGATTAACGAGATCGTTTTCTAGGTTAAAGACCTCACCTGAAATGTTTGCGTAATCGGGTTTAATTTGAACGCTAGAGGAGACTACATTTAAGCTTTGATTAATTCTGGATTCGTTAACAGTAGTTTTCGCTGCCTCGGACTCGAAGTAGTTTGGTGTGCCATTTACCAATATACCTATTGCCCAAGCACCTAGGACAAAGCCAACGCCGTAGAGAAAGCCGATTCCGATTTTCTGTAAGATGAATTTTGCCAGATTCACTTTATCTTCCTTGTGTATAACATTTGTATAGTGAGACCCCCCTCATATGCATGACAGGTAGCCTCTTCCCTTTTCCATATACTACTTTGTTTTTAAAAGAAAAAACTCGAATCTTACTCATTTATTTGTCACATATATGAGGGGTTACGTATGTAGAAATAGTGAGGGGTCTCGTATGTAATCCACAAAACGACTCAAAACTCTGATTTCATTAGATTTTTCATGTTCCCTCGGGTGCTAAACGAGCACAATTCACTTCCTTGTGTAGTTTTAAACAAGCACGCTCAAGAGCGCTTTGATTAGCTAATACTTAAGTGAGTGAAGAGTTTTCGGTGACTTCTGCTTTCCTATTGAAGCGGGCATAGGCAAGGCGGCTGAGCCATGTCTGCAATTGTCTATTTGTACGGACTGCTTAAAACTAATTGCGAGTGATGTAAGAGCAGATTTGGACGTCTACATCTTAGTTAAAGGGTAACGACGAAGCCCCTTATTTTCTTGATAACTTTTCAAGTGAAGACAACTTTGAAGAACTGGCGCGCAGTCCCTGAGATTTAGCGCAAAACATCACTCTAGTTGAACACTCCTGTTTGCAATCGTCCAATTAAGTCTGCTACCGCTGTAAAGTCACGATTTGTCTTTGTCATCGAAATAGGAGTCTTACCTCCGAGAGCAGACAGAGGGCGACTAAGCCACGTTTCTGCTGCATCGTGGTCATCGTTAAATAGCTTGAGAGCCATATTTTTCAGCTCTTTTATTCGTTTGTCTCTTTCACTCATGCTGCAAAGCTAACAAATACCGTAGGCATGATTGAGGTCCCCCGAAAAATAGAACCATGACATGGATGAGATGTCCGGTTGTTGAGGGGGTCGCTCATATTTAGACCTAAGTGACGCTTTTATATAATTTAGCTAAATTATATACATCAGCTCACGATAGCAAGGTAATTACGCTCTAAGAAAAATCTGGGCAGGCGAATTACACTGACTTTGCTCTTCCTTTCCAGGCCCACTTGTGATGCTTGATAATCTTCTGACGTTTTAGACAAGGAGAGCAAAGACCTACGCACAACATCCTCATAGAAATAGGTTTCCAGCATAGAGACCTGACTCTGCACAGCCCACCTTGTAAGTGGTGAGAAAAAATACGTGTCTTCATCCTCATAATTTTGAAGGCGAAACCAGTTGCCAACGAAACGGCTGTATTCTGCCTCCAATTCATACGCATCACGTTCTATCCAGCGCTCTCTACTAACTAAGCACGGGGTGCCGTCTATCAGCTGCAGGTGCGAACGTCGTAGACCAGAAAGCTGGACCGCAGAAAGCTTAAAACGATGCGCAATTAGTAAAAGCGCCTTACTCTGAGCGATAGACTTCGTAACCCTAAGTACTATATGCGGACAGCCGTTCTTAATATTTGCAATCTCCCTTCGATCTATCTTAGAGACAATCTCCTTAATAATTCCTGCAGACAAATCTCGAATCTCGAAATGGCCCGCATTCGGGCGAGATCTCAAATCAGCTACCTTGTGCTCAAACGTTCGCTCATCGATCTTATTTTGACTTTTCAACCACTCGATAAATTCAATGGCATCATCAATATGAATTTGAGTAGACGAATCTCGATACAACAAAATACATCTCAAGGCTCTCTGATCAACGAACTCATAACCCGGCAAAACCCTTTTATCTTTCATGATGATTGCATGTAGTGGGAATACGCATTTTGTATTGCTGGCTTCAAATACATCTTACTGAGCCCCGTATCTGCGGATAAGGCAATCAATGCCTGCTTCCGTGATTTTGGATTATCAGCATATGCTTCGTGATTGAAGTAAGCCAACGCGGCCCTCGTAGCCAATCTGTGCTTATCAATTGAAAGCTTTCTTAAGTGCTCTTGGTGGCGAGATATGATTTTTTCAGCAAGCACTGGAAAACGATATTTGATGTACCCAACGCTAAGCTCGCACTTTCGAGCGACCTCTTTCAACGGAAGCGCTGGTCTGCGACTTAAAAATCTTGAGAGCTTTCCTAGATTCTGTTCGTGATTTTGAGGCTTACGCTGTTTAATCTTGGCAAGACCGCTCGGCATTAGATGATAAGAAGTCAATTTAAGAGGTTTCGCCCCCTTCATCATATTTCCCATAAGCACATCGTAAATCCCCGTATCAGCATAGAATGCCAGTGCGCGTAGGGTTTTGAGAGAGATTGGATCGTCTCCCCAGACTTGATGGCGCCTCTCTTTGTTACTCCAAAAGAATTTATAGGCCTTATCAAACTCGGGATCCGCGCAGCGCAAAGAAAAATGATTAATAGACTCCCTAAGTCCTTCCTGAAATTCAGAATGCCTAAATATTCGTTCCTCCCAATGGTTTACAAATGGAGCATCCCAGAAGTATTCAGCACCATCAGATTGATCATTTACCAGCTTCTCGAGCAACCTCAATAAATCTTCACCTTGATGAAACCAACTTGGTAGGAGATCCTTCGCAGAAATTCCGTTTCTAAATGCCAGATCAGCTCTGCACTTTTTGTTATGGCAAATATCTAAGGGCGCAGTTCTCCCAATAAAATGCTGCAGTCTTCCACAACGGCTGCACCGGTCAACCAAGGGCGTCCGATGATGGGGGCAATGGGTAACTTCCGCAAAGCTCCAAATAAGCTTGAGATAAGGTTCTTGACCAAGTTCCTGAAAAGCACGAAAGCATTCCGGGCACCATCTGTGCTTTTTGTGAACCTCTCTTCTCGGTTGTGTAACAAATTGATTGAGTTTTATAAGCGTTGAATTTGAAATATCTCTACCGGTCAGTTTGTGCACGATTCCAACGTATCTATCTGTATGCCTACTAGCGATTAACAGGCTGCTTAAATCTATTGATTGCGACGCTTTCACCGGTGCTTTTCTCACTGCCACCTTGTTAATCTCTCTATGTAGGTACTCTATAAACTGAGATGTTGATACAGCGTGGTGATATGCACACCGATGAAGATAGGATATTAGCGACTCTACACTGCCTGTTTCTTCAGCAACTAATGGGATATCAAACATCAACAACCCCCTTTACTCGATCTCCTGCCTTTCTTCTCTCAGCATTGCATGTATATGGCTTTTGATCTCGTTGTTTCTTGGTGCTCGGTTGATCATTGATTTCTTGATTTTCTTTGTTCTGCACTGGGTCTGGCATTTCCAGATCTTCATAATGGGGACTGCAAAACAAATTGCTGATTGCCATGACTTCCTCGCCTGAACGAATATCGTCCGATAGCAATCGTAGTTTGCTGTCACTGACTCTCGACAGGCGTAAAATCTCGAGGGTGATATCTGACTTCATCACCATACATCGAGCTAATGCCTTTCTGAACCACCGGCTCAAGTGACCGATACAACCCATGCTTCCAAAGTACAGAAACTGAATATGATCATCTAAAGACCCCATGGATTTATCTATTGGAAGGTGTTTTTCGTAGGTTTTCAGTATTTGAAGAAACGACTTTAGCTCTTCTTTGGTAACCTGATATCTCGGAAAGTGTATTTCGCCTTCACGACCTATAACATGTGGCGCTTGGTTAATGGCATCATGAAGTGCATAGGTTCCGGTGAGAATAAGTACTATCCCGGCCTCCTCGGCAAAACACTTCCATGCGTCCAGAACCTTACCAGGGCCATTCTTCCCAGTTGTTCTTGTTATGTTTTGAGCCTCGTCGACAAACATATACCGCTTTCCCGCGACGGGAAGGCCGCGCTCCAAAGCATTCCACATACTGGCCTCACTCGGCCCTCTCGAATCGTCATATAAGCTTTTGGCAACCCAGTCAGACATAATCGGATGATTGAATGCTGTCACTGTTTTTTGGGCAAAAGCTTTGGTACTGAATGCACCTCCTTTACTGCAATTTGAAGCTCTCACACCAATAGAGAGAGACTCTTTATCATCTAGTGCTACTCCAGGAGGATTTAACAGCCCTCTGACCGCAAGACTGAGCTTTGACTTCCCGACCCTCGAAGGCCCGATGACCGTAACGACCTCAGATGGCTCCGCCATCGCCACATTGGCATAGCAAAGCTCTAAAGTTTCGGCCCAGATCGGGTGCTGTATATAGGTTTCCTTTATTGCGCTCCCGGCATCAATGTATCTCTTCATTGGACACTCCATTTGGATGTTGGCAGGGCAGTCACGGTCTCGCTCATGATTTCGTCAAAAATGCTTGGGATATCTTCTTTTGCATGCTCGGAACGTACATTTTTAACTGCGGAGCATTCATCAAGGACGGTATTTTGACTCTCTAGTAACTGTCGATCAGCCTTGACAAGCTCATCGGCCAAACGCTTTCTAGATGCATTTCTCGCTTGAAGCCGCAGTGTTCCAGCGCCCCTAATTTTTAAGGTCTCAACTCTCTTAAACAGGTTTGATTTCTCAGCAAACTCAATTGCGCCCGTAGCTACGCAACTTATCCATCTACGATTTACATATGCGTAAACAATGTATGGATTCTCAGGCTCTACTCTTACTTCTACTTTAGTTTTGGAGTGTTTATGACGAGAAAGGTCGGGGTGTGAATAACGAATACCATCAATCTTTACGTCATTTCTTTCGATTGTAAAAGCTCTCGCATCGACAGCTGATGCAACAAGGAACTTTGGATCAAAGGCTATTTTACGCCCAACATAACCATATAATTTCTGACTTCTATTAAAGGAAAACGATGCAGTCTCAGTCCTCGACCCACGCAGTTTATTGTTCCTCCAGGAAACAAATTGCTCAAACTCACGGAGTAAATCTTCTGGCTGCAGAACTGCAAAATTTTTAGAATTGAATTTACCGTCGATCGCACGTATCGCGTGCTTGTCAACGGTATTACCTTCTCGATGAACCAGCCAAGTAGTTTTAAACTCGTTGAAAAACCTCTCAACCTCAGAACCAGCTTTAGAACATGACTTTGGCCTAAAAGATAGAGTAACCCTTTCCGAGGCCAACAAAGCTCGGTTATATACAGACTTAAAATCAGGGCCGTGATCAGAGAATATCTCTTCCGGCAACTTACCAAACCGTCTGACACAGTCTCTAAATGTGCAGCTAATCGCCATCCTTGACGGCTTAGCAAAGCTGAAGTGATAACCAAGAACCAAATCACTAGCTTCATCTATCAGAAGTGAAAGACTTGGGCGATCTATAAAATCGGAATGTCCATCTTTAGCCCAAACGATATAACACTTAACCAAATTATGATCGATGTGACCCTTCTGAAAAGCCACTTGCGACTTTAAAATCCTATCTTCAACTTTTGAGGTAGGCGAGTTTGCGTGCATTGACCTCTTGCCGCCCCTTTTCTGGGCTAATTTCATAGGATCAAGCCTTTTTATTCGGCGATAGAAGGTAGATTCGGACATCGGCTCATATTCAGGATGCTCCTCAGATGCCAACTGCTGATATTTAAGATAGGTAGCCGAGACAGTTAGCCTTTTTGGCGTCGCATAAAACTCATCGACCGCTTTAAGAAATGTATCAACGACTACGGGCTCAAAACGTTCATCTCGATTCCCAGAATTCGGCAATTTGGTAAGCAATGACTGAAATGGAGATAGTCCATTTCTTTCTCCCTGATCTATTAACTGCCTCCAGCGCCGTATACTTCTACCCGTTTCTCCACGCTGGATTTTTTCTAGTTTATAAAGAGCATCCTCTGCATGTTTTTTCGATGGCAAATCTATTTCTGCGCCAATCATGTTTAAGCACATATCCGAATCTTCTCTCAACCTCCTGGCATATCCTGAGAGTTCTTTGTTCAGCGCTAAATGAACATTCTGATCGTCTGTTAGGAACTCCTTTTCTAGTTCGCAGAAGATCATTCTCTGATCAACCATCCTGACTAGTGGCGCGGTGTCATCAATGCCAACTTTTTGCATCAGCTCCTCCATTGTCATGGAGAAGCAATCCGTTAAATTCTTCTTTACACTTTTGATCAGTTGATCATCTGGAAAACTCTCAACACGTGAGGAGAGTAAAAGCTTCTGATTCGATAGAAGTATCTTGTTAAAAGAAGAGATTGGCTTAACTATGTATTTGATGCCAAGCGCCGCGAAATATTCCTCCGCGGGGATATAGTGAACCATCCCGTCTTTTCCCTTCCTCCACGCGGGGTGGCCTTTTGCAAGCTTGTCTTCTATGAATGAGTCAGCCTTCACCTCATGAATCTCAACACCGCTTTTCGTTAAAACCAAATAGTCAGCACGAACCCACCAACTAGCTGGCTTCCCCTTTGCATTGACACCTCTTACTTTCACCTTTGGTGTCTGATCGTACATCCCAATCACTTCATCTTCATACTCATATGCAATACAAGACGCATATTCTCCGGTACCACTTTCCGCCTGAATCGTGAACCCCATTTTCTCTGAGTAAATTAATGAGCTTTGGTTTTGATACCCCCCTTCCGTTACAGACCTAGATGGTTTGCTGCGCATGGTTAAAGACACATACCTCCTTCCTGACTCACAAAGCCTAATAGCCTCAAAGTAAGCTTTTTCCTCTATTTCGCTTAGCATTTTTAGTTCCTCAAGTTTTGGATTCGAAACCCCGAAGCTTTCCAGCTTTGGTAAGCGCAACGAGACCGCCAGCCAATTCTGGAAAACTTGATTTTTCGGGGCAGTTGGGGGAGACTTGAGGAATAGCGAGCTAACGTCAAAAGATCGCTTCGAAGCTGAGGGCTGCAACCCTCAGCTTCGACCTAAGCCTCCTTGCGGTTACTTTTTCATATCTCTCTCTTCCACTCGTTTATCAAGAAGATCCAAATAGTGTGCGACGGTCTTTGCCGTACAAAAAAGACCTGAACGACCCTCAATCTTCTGTAGTTTTACTTCTAACTTATTGTCGTAATACGACTTCTTTAGAGCGTCAATGGATTTAAATTTCAAGACCTCTCTTATTTCATCAAGCCCCAGCAGAAAGCCATACTTATCCACAATCTGTTGCTCTCGGGTGGGTTCAAACACAGCCTTTTCCATATAAATTTCTAGCTCTTTCTCAGATACTCGTAACTGCTCACGATCTTCCCTTTTTATATACAATTTATTGATTGAAAATAAGGGACGCGATTTGGAGCACTTTTTGCCCAAAGCGCGTCCCATTTGTCTTTTAGAACTAGTTTTCTTGGTATGGCCCGATTATGAAAAATCTAAGAAGCGTTGCCATCGTGAATTACATGCTTGATAAAGCCTCCCTTGGACAAGAGCGTCTTGCGAACGAGCTTTTTCCTGACCAAAGCAATCCCAGAAAGAAAATCATGCGCTGGCTAAAAGGCCATGATATTGCCGATAACAATAGGTCGGTTTTGCTCGACCGTTTTCCCGAGTTAGAGTGGTTCTTTGACACTCCAGTGTTTGAGTGGATCAATCCAGAGATTACTCTTAGCCATGATGAAGTCTTAGAAAAACTCAAAGCGTTTCAGAATCAAAATGATAAGGCGTTAGGATACTGGAATCTGAGTAAGTACGATGATTTCGGGCAACATTTTAAAACTCCGATCATTTGTCGCGAGAACACCCCAGCACTTGCAGAATATGGGGGTATAGATGGTTTTGTCGTTATTCTCGGGTTGTTACGCAGCCAAAAATGGAACCACATTTTTTTGAAACAGCATATCGTGCAGGCTCTTAGGGCTTTTCCACACTTGGCTAGGCATCCTGCTTTCAAACCAAACTGGCTAAGCTACTATGCAATGCTAAAACGATTGCGTTATAAGTTGCTAAGGGTTATCGACGACGTCATCCCCGATGATTACATGATGAAGTCATATGTAGAGATGGATGAGCCTTACAAACTATGGCGAGGAGCAAACGGGCGGGTTTCAAAGTCAGGAAAATTTGTCACAACCCCCGCTCCAGTGTTGATGATAAAAGAGTTCGAGCATTGGAGGCCTTAAATTTTCGTAGTCAAAGAATCTGAACTACTTAATGCCAATATGCGATTTCGAAAGCCTGGCAGTAGTTTTGAAGGATTTGTTTAGCGACCCCCATAATGTTTAACTTGTCATCGAAAAAATTACTCTCGCGCCCTTTGATGCTATGGCCATATGAGTTGTGGATTTTTGCGTGACAACAATTACAAATCGCGATTAATTCTTCCCCTCTAGAAAACAGGTACTCGTGTTCTTTACCAACGATCGTATACGTCTGATGGTGAGTGGCATACGAATCTTCCTGATCACACATCTGGCATGTGGGGTTAGAGGCTTTTTTAAACCTGGTAACCAACCTCCAGTAGGGCGTACAATAGTATTCGCTCGGAGACTCTTCGAAGACGCCCCTTAGCCTCTCTTCCAATTCGCCATCATGTACTTTGGTGAGAATTCTCAGCAACTGATAGGGGTCCCTCTCAATTAGTCGGCCATTTACAACGTAAGAATTTAACAGGTCGTTGTACTTACCCTCTCTTATAAAACCCTCTCTTAGCTCACTTTTATAAGCATTCCCTAGCTGACGGCATTTTGTCTCAAAGAATATTTGGTCTAGTATCTGACATACGCACGCCTCTGCCAAAATATTGGGGACGAGATCGAAATTATTAGTCTCTAGTAGACTATATGCTTTGTCATGGAATTCATCTATCCCGAACCTCCTGTTGTAGCCAGCAATGTCTGAAACTATATAAGAACCCTCGATTCGCTCCACTACAAAGATATTCAGAATATAAGTGAGATCCCAACCAAACTTAGGGCTCTGCTTCTCTAGACTTAGCAGCTCGTCAAAACCTCTTTCGAGAAGGATCGGCTTCTGTGAAAAGAAATATGTGTTTCCCTCACGCAACAAATGATCAAAGAGATTACGATAGGTCAAGTCATCTGGCATGCTGAGCTTCTTGATGCTAAAAAAATGTTTAAAAGTCTCTAAATGCTTTGGATGAATTTCTTCCATAAAAACCTCGATATCGGTATCAATAGGACTTTTTTGTTGTTTTAGAGTTGGACTTGAATTCTTCTTCAACAAACTTCTGGTGTTCACACAAAATATTTAAAAAATCACTTAAGTTTTTCATGCGGATCACGCTACCCGATAGAAGAATTTTTTCGAGTGCCTCATCTGGGGGCAAATGCGATGTTTCTTCCAACGGCGAGTTTAAAAAATGGCTAACTTCCAACAAGCCAATTTCATCCAAATTCCTGAATATGTCTTGCACTTCAAAAATCCGCGGCTCTCGCGCCATGTTTAGTTTGGAAGAGTCCAGCAAGAATGTTGCATATTGTGTATGTAATACAACGACCATCACCATGCCATTCAAGACATCGTTTCTAGCGCCAAAGACCACCTTTTCGACATCCAATTCTCGACACAAGTTGATCAATCTCGTTGCATCAGCGGAGGTGGAAGTGGACCGAATCCTGACGACCTCGTTCAACTGCAAAGCATCAACAACTTGATTCCCTCTCTTCCTCTGGGGCGAGAACGAAGCTTCCAATCGACTGGAGATTTCAGCGTTTACAGACTTATTCGATTTCTTGGCGCTTTTAGCCAATTCGTTCTTAAGGTGCTCAGGGACTCTGATACTTATTGTTACTGTGCTCATACTGCAATCACTCTGCAATTATTTTGTGCTCATTATTAGTACATTTTGTACTCAATACAAGATTATCTGCTCATAAAAGCAATAATTTTTTAATCGAAGAGAGAACCTTTAACCCTGGAACTATCTGAAGCGAGCAAAAAACATGACTAGAATAACCATGCAGTAATCAATCCTTACCGCTTCAGGTTTGGCCAAACTATGCGATAAATTTCGGCCAAACTATCTGACATTCCCTATATCCACGGGGGTTGAGCTTTCCTCAAGTCAGAATGTCACACAAGCTGTCACACAGCTAGGACGTTTGACTATGCAACTGCCCTACACTATCGTGCGCCACGGAGCGCTCTACTAAAATCGACGCCTACACTCTTGCTTCCTTCGATTATCCTTTCGCACCTCTAGCGAGCGAGCAGCTCTCCGCTATGTAGTCCTATTAAATGACTCAGTGGATCGAATGACCGTAAGACGAGCAAAACTAGAAGAAATACGCCAAGCAGCTAGGGTTTGGCTTCAACGTAATATCGAACATAACACCGTAGTAGAAGCACCTAAGGCACCAGCAGAAAACACACATGACTTAGAGGTTGTGGGATTAGAACGGGAGGATAAGAGCGCTAGCATCAAGGACTCGCAAGACATCGTTGATGAACGCCAGCACGAAATGATGTTCAGCAGCGACTGTGAATACTTGAATCAGGAATTCACACTCCAAGTTACCCCAGAAGAGAATAAGGTCTTAGCATACTACCATTCCCAAGCTAACGTAGCATTCCATAAACACAGACTTGAGCCGACCACCGACTTCGCAGCAATACCACCAATAAGCGAACGCGCAGCATCAGTGCTAATAAGCAGCCTAATTGAGAAGTATCTCAAAGAGAAGAAAAGAGAAGTCGCAGCTCAGAATTACGGAGAACAGCTGCAATTACGTGAACAATTACCATGGTGATCAGATCTGCGGTAGTTGCAAATAAGCTTGGAGATTTGAAGGTGCCTCTTGTCTCCGAACCCTTCTTTTCAGTTCTCAAGCGGCATCAGTTTTTGCGATCTTGCACGCTAAGTCGTACAGCTCTTCAAGCTCAATATTATTGCGATAATTAGCCTGAAACTTGTTATGAAAAAAAACACTGATACTAGCCTTGGGCGTGCTTAGAACAAACGTATAACCATCAAAACTCATTTCAAGCGTTAGACCAGAATAGAAGTACCGGCCGCTCTTCTGCTCGCCGTGCTGTCTAACTTTTTCTGCAGCTAGTAAGAGTTTTCTTACCTCAATACGGTTTTCCACTGCGACTCTCCAATTAAGCATTCCATTAAGCTACTTAGGAAGGGCTCAAATGGATTCAAGACCAAAGCAAGTTATACATATATAAAGTAATCGGCTGTGTTTTTACTCTCGTAGGTTTTATTGAAAATAACAGAGTAAGATCGATGAGTAACCACGCACGCATTCAAACATTTGGCTTCGCAGGCCTGATCCCATTCATAGGCTTCAGCCTTACGATTTGGTTCGTCCCTCAAGAATCAGCAGGCTCCCTGCTCGATTTCTTCCTGTCTTACTCCGTTGTCATTCTGTCTTTTTTAGCAGGTTTACTTTGGGCAATTCCCGTCGTGATCGGCTCGAACTTGCGCCAGAACGGTATACTTCTCAATACGGGCATCGTTTTTAGTTTATTAGCATGGGCTAGCACAATTTTTAAACCCGCCTTACAGAGTGCGATCTTGGGCCTCAGTTTCATTGCCTTACGCTCTGTAGAGAAGAAGTTTTGCGATCATTTGTACGAAACAATGTTCGCGGTTTTGCGAGACAGGCTAACAATCGTCGTCACCTTGGCACATTTATCAGCGTTCTCTTACGCCGTATTCTTAGGCTATTAAACTAGATAGGAAAATGACTATGAAGATTTCATACGAAGAGCTCGGACAATTAGAGCCCATTGAAAAAGTGATCATTCAATCAGTTGATTTGTCGCTTTACAGGGTGATGATTGAGCATCAAGGAGAGACTTATTATTTGGTTGATGGTAGTAAAATACAAACATACCGAAGCCTTCAAGCCGCCAAAACAGCGCTTAGCTTGCTGCAAATCACAAAGCTAGTGCTGCAGCACACAAGCGCCTATGACGAAATGATCGGACACCCTGAAAAGGGCTCTAACCTAATGGAGATTAAATTAGAGCACCTACACTTCGACACGCAGTCACGGGCTAATTAGCTCTGCTTTCTTTAAAAGAATTGAGTATAAGCAAAGCGGATATTGTAGCCCTCGGTTTGATCAACAATGGGGCTATCGGTAATTGAATTTGAGTACCAAATATATCCCAGATCTAGGCGCGTAAAACCACCAAATAATATGGGGGTAGAGAAGTTTAAATCGGCACGATAATTCCAACCCGATCGCCCTTCATAACGTCCACGCTCAAGCGTCGCTTCGTTCTGCTCAACACCATAATAGTAATCGACAAGCTTTTGGTTTAGGTAATGAACAGATACTTCCGGTACAAAGAAGAACGGGCCTTTATTGAATTGTCTTGATAACTGAATACTCGTCTTTGAGCCTTTATGGCGAGATAAGGTGTCGTGCATATATTCTAATTCGAGGCGGGCAATATCTTCTCGCTGCAAGCCCAAACTAAAACCTCCATCTAGTGAACGATCGCGGTCTTCCATACCCTTTAAAAAATCACTGTCGTCCGCGTCGTAACCATCAAACCTAACTGCGAGCTTAGCGTTTGCATCAAATGGGCCGTTCTCATACAGCTCATAACTGACAAAAGGCCCAAGTAAATTAAAACGCTCACCAATATATCCAATACCCGGAATTGGAATGACACGATTACCATCGCCCTTGTAGATACTTTCCGAAAACCCTACACCAATGCCATAAAACCAGCCTTCAGGCTTCGGGCGCTTACCCTCTAATTCAGCAAATGCTGGCTGAGATAAAATTAAAGAGCTAAGCAAGGTAAACACTAGACGCATAAACGATGTTCCATTGAGAAAGAAGTTTGAGAGCATTTTTATACTCTGAGAATTGAAAAAGCGATTCACGCATTCGTTATTATCTCGCGCTCTTTTTTGTATTCCGAGATCGGGTTAACGATGCGAATCTTATAAAAAAGCCCCATTAACAGAATGCTAATGGGGCTTTTTTATAAGATTTTTATGGCTTATACGCCAGGACCCAGCGGCCAACCCATGCTTAGCCACAAGCCCAATAAGCATCCCCAGCCAATCAATAAGATGATGCTGTAAGGCAACATCACCGCGGCGATATTACCAATACCAGCTTCTTTGTCATATTTCTGAGCAAAGGCCACCACTATCCCAAAGTACGGCATTAAAGGGGTGATAATGTTAGTCACGGAATCCCCCACACGATAAGCCACTTGCGTCATTTCTGGCGAAATTCCAGAAAGCATTAACATTGGAACAAAGACTGGCGCTAACAACGCCCATTTAGCCGATGCGCTACCAATCAACAAATTGATTGATGCTGTCATTACGATGAAGATCAGCAAAATAGACACAGGGCTAATGCTCAGAGTTTCAAGCCACGCAGCGCCTTTAATCGCTGTAATCATTCCAAGATTGGTCCAACCAAAGTAATTCACGAACTGCGCCGCGAAGAACATCAACACAACGTAGCCCGCCATTGTCGCCATAGTTGATTCCATTGCTTCGATCACGTCTTTGCTTGAAGAGAACTCTTTGACCGTATATCCAAAAATAGCTCCCGCTAAAGCGAAGTAGACAGAAATAATCACGACGATCCCGCCGATAAATGGAGAGACAACGATGCTTCCCGTCTCGGGGTGTCTAAGCGGCGCTGACTCGGGTAGTACAGCCAACAAAACAAGGCCTACAAACACCAAAGTAAACAGACCGACATTGCGTAAGCCTTTGCCATCGAGAGGCCCTGCTTGATCGACTTCAACATCTTCGACTTCTTCTTGGCTTTGTGATTTTTCGAGATAAGGCATCACAATTTTATTGGTCACAATTGTGCCCAAAATGCCGATCAAGAATGTTGAAGCAACCATGAAATAATAGTTCGCCGCAGGAGAGATAAAAGCTTCTTTATCCATTAATTGTGCGGCTTCGGTGGTAATACCCGACAACAATGCATCAATAGGGCCAATTAATAGATTCGCGCTAAAGCCTGCCGAAACGCCCGCAAATGCCGCCGCAATACCCGCTAATGGAGGGCGACCCGCTGCGTAGAACAGCGCACCGGCTAAAGGAATAAGTACAACGTAACCAGAGTCTGCTGCTAAAGAAGATAAAACACCTGCAACGACAACAATAAAAGTTAGCAAACTATCTGGTGCCGCTGAAACCAAACGTCTTAACAAAGTACCCAGTAAACCACTACGCTCAGCAATACCGATACCAAGCATCGCAACCAACACAACACCAACGGGCGCGAAGCTCGTAAAGTTCGTGACAGCCTTGGTTAATATGAGTCGAAGCCCTTCTCCCGATAGAAGACTTACTGCCTCGATTGTTTTGCCGGTCACAGGATTCTCAGCACTTACGCCAATCCAAGCCATGATGGCGGATAGCACAACGACAAATAAGGTCAGTAAAACAAATAGCCAAGTTGGGTGAGGCATTTTATTCCCTACCCGTTCGATGGCGTTTAGCATGCGAATCACTGGAGTAACTTCGCTCATTCGGACTTCCTCAAGCCTCCATTAGGCTTATGACTTGGTGAAAAGTTGACCAAATTAGCATAGTAGAAATGGCTAAATTTGATACAAATCAAGTCAGAAATGGCTAAATTTGATACAAATCAAGTCAGAAATGGCTTAGTGAATCGTGCGAGTGAACAAATGCAAATCGGGCGATTAGGCGTCCATAAACTGAAGCTTGGCCAAGCGCGAATATAGCTCTGAAGAGGCGAGTAATTGATCATGCGTGCCTTGTGCAACAATCTGGCCTTGATCAAAAACCAGTATCCGATCGACATGTTTAATCGTTGAAAGTCGGTGCGCAATAATTAAGGTCGTGCGATTTTCGGTTAACTCATCAATCGCTTGCTGAACGTGATATTCGCTTTCAGAATCAAGCGCACTTGTCGCCTCATCTAACAAAAGAATATCCGGATCTTTCAGTACGGCGCGCGCAATCGCAACACGCTGCTTTTGACCACCCGATAAGCGAGCGCCTTGCTCACCGAGATAGCTATCGTAGCCTTTAGGCAATGCTTCGATAAATTCATGCGCATGCGCAGCTAGGGCTGCGGCTTCTATATCTTTTTGAGAGGCATCCTCGTTGCCATACGCAATATTATGCTTAATCGTGGAAGAGAACATCACAGGCTGCTGCGAAACAATCCCTAGTCGCTTACGCAGCGCCTCAGTAGACACATCGAGAACAGATTGCCCAAATACTGACACGCAGCCTTCATTACTATCGTAAAAGCGCTGCAGCAACTCAAATATTGTTGATTTACCAGCACCAGATGGCCCAACTAGCGCCACGCGCTCCCCTTCTCGAATACTAAAGCTGACTTGATCTAAAGCTTTTACTTGAGGTCTAGCGGGGTATGAAAAAGTAACGCCATCAAATTGAATCACTGAAGCATTACTCGCCGGAAACATATCAGTACCCGACTGATAAGGAATAAGCGACTCCACAGACAGCAACTCCAAAAGGCGCTCTGTCGCACCAACGGCGCGTTGCAATTCACCATATACCTCGGAGATCGTCGCCACAGCACCGGCCATCATCAAGGCATAAAAAATAAAAGCTGCCAATTCACCACCGGTCATCGCACCGGCCAGCATGTCACTGCCGCCAACCCATATCAGAGAACTTATCGCTACAAACACCAGCAGTATCACTGTCGCAATCAGAAGCGCTCGCTGACGAATACGTTTTCGCGCGACGGAAAAAGCGAGTTCGACTTCTTTATCAAAGGCCGCACGCTCATAATTTTCACGCGTAAAACCCTGCACCGTTTTTATGTTGCGTACAATCTCACCTGCATAAGAGCCAACGTCTGCAATCGAATCTTGGCTAGCACGCGACAATTTTCGAACACGTCTGCCAAACATCAGAATAGGTAGCAAAACAAGTGGCACACCAACCAACACCAACAAGCTCAACTTCAAGTTGGTATAGAGCAACAGAATAAGTGAGCCAACAAAAGTGAGTGCGCTGCGCAGCGCCATCGAAAAAGAAGAGCCAATAATATTTTGCAGCAAACTGGTATCAGTCGTGAGACGAGACATGATCTCGCCACTACGATTCTCTTCAAAATAGGACGGATGTAATGATACTAAGTGTGAAAATACAGCAGATCGCAAATCTGCTGTCACGCGCTCCCCTAACCAAGAGACCAAATAAAATCGCGCATAGGTACCAACAGCCATCAATAGCGATAGCAAAAATACAAGCTGCACGGTATCGGACAAACCATCGAGAGAGTTAGCCACCAAGCCATCATCGACCAATAGGCGCACACCCTGCCCTATTGATAAGGTAATCGCTGCGGTAAAAATTAACGCGATACTGGCACCAACTAATGTCCACTTGTAGGGACGCATAAAGGCCCATAATTTTAGTAAGACACTCAATGACTTCTTCGGTGCTTTTTGGTTTACCATATAAAAATTTGCTTAGAGACGATTAGGAAGAAAAGAATAGTACGAAGATAGTTGAAAGATGGGAACACAAATAAAAAAGCGGGCGCACTCAGGGTTGTATGTACGCCCGAACTACTGAACTCATAAACATCTAACCTTATAGCATCAATTCATCCATATCATGCTCATTGAGATCTAGATCCGATGCATTCAAGGTAAAGTCCTGATCAAAAAATCTCAAAATCAAACTAAATAAACTCATCGCAGTTACCTCATTTAATCAATAAGTTTCACTAACTTTGCGCAATGTAATATTGATACTGCGTCTACAACTGCAAGGCATTAGCCTTCATATAGTTCCATATTGGAACCTTGACTCACAATATAGGTTCTAAAATGGAACTTTTCAACCTATAATTTACGAAATTGAACAATTAATACTCTGATTTCACTAAGAGAAGCATCTATGAAGTGGGAAGACGTCGATTCGCAAAACTGTTCTATGGCTCGTGGTCTAGCTATTTTTGGCGACCGCTGGACGCTGCTAATTATTCGCGAGTGCTTCCGTCGAGTTAGGCGTTTTTCAGATTTTCAAAAATCCTTAGGCATCACCAAACACCGCTTGTCTAATCGACTTACAAGACTCGTTGATGAAGGCATACTCACCAAAGTTCCTTACGATGACTCTGCAAAGCGATTCGAATACCGTTTAACCGACAAAGGCTTAGAGCTCTATCCCATTCTGATGAGCGTTGCGCTCTGGGGAGATAAGTGGCTTTCAGACGAAGACGGAGCGCCCGTTATTTATCGACATAAATCATGCGGAGAGATCACTCAACCAAAATTTGTGTGCGATTGTTGTGGCGACGACATTCACGCAAGAGACATCGATGCGATTGCAGGGCCAGGAGTGACCAAAAAACTAGCCTCTAATATCAAGGCTTAAGGCTGATTATTTTTTAGACAAATGATCTAACTCAAGCAAAGCATGTTATTCACTTGAGCAATCAAAGGGGCACTGCTCCAATAGATTAGAAAGTTAGCAACAATTTAATTGATATAACTTTCGTGCTTAAAATAGTGACCAGTTCTCTGCAAGATGCTCATGCTTCTTCCGGCATAATTTCTAAAGCTTGGCTTCGAGACATTCGTTTATCCGAAGTTCTCGTCATCGCTACCATCTACGTTGTTTTTGCACGACTAGGACAAAAATTCGCTATTGAGCCCTCCAATGTAACGCCCGTTTTGGATACCTTCTGGCGTGCTCTTGGCAGTCGCCTTACGATACGGCCCCCACATATGGCCAGGCGTTTTCTTAGGTGCGTTTTTAGGAAACATTTGGGCTTATTTTTCCACTAAATCGTTCTCTACCATATTTAATGCGATTGCCTCTGCGTCGATGAATGGTTTGGGCGATGTCATCAGCATTGTTGTGGCCGCGGAGTTAATAAGACATTTTGCAAGAAGCAAAGAGATCCTCGCCTCGCAACGCACACTTGCCTATTACTTATTCTACGGTGCGATACTCGGCCCATTTGCGAGCGCCCTGTTTGGTAGCTCTGGTTTATAGCTCTTCAACCACATAAGTAGCGAAACATATGCAGAAGTGTTGCTAACATGGTTTATGGGCGATCGCGTGGGCGTTTTAATATTTACGCCTTTCGTATTGTCTTGGTTATATGCAGAACCACGTTTCAATACTTCTGCAAAGCTTGCCCTGCTAGGGGCAACACTCTACAGCCTACTGCTAGCTGCACTGGTTTTTGATGTGCTTCAAGTAAAATGGCCCTTAGATTATGGAATCTCTGCGCTAGTGCCATTTCTCGTTGCCATTTTGTTCCGCTATGGCCAGCGACTTATTTTTACAGTACAAGTTGCTGTACTTTCGCTGGCGGTCATCGCGACTTGCTCGGGTTCAGGGCCTTTTGTCGCGGCCACAACATGGGAAAGTCTCATTCAATTGCAGAGCTTTACTGCTGCCATTTCGATCATCTTGTTTCTAGTCGCCATTTTAAATTTAGAAAAAAGTTCAAACGAAGCCTATCTAGAGAAACGTACTAAAGAGCTTGAAGAGTTATACAGAAAAGATGCCCTAACCGGTCTTTGGAATCGCTATCGTATTGAAGAGTTTCTTCACCTTGAACTTGAGCGACTCAAACGCGATCACATGCAATTCGGGGTGTTTTTTATTGATATCGATGATTTTAAAATCATCAATGATACGCATGGTCATCTAGAAGGTGATCGTATTCTCTGCGAGTTATCAGAGCTGATATTGCACAACGTCAGAGAGATTGATGTTGCTGGTCGACGGGGTGGTGAAGAATTTATCATCATTTCAAGCAACACCAATCAAAACAATATCCGGGTTATTGCAAACAAACTCTTATCCGAGGTAAGAAAAAATGATTTCGGTTTACCCGAAAAAGTGACTATAAGTATTGGAGGAACGATTGGTCAGCATGATGACACTGAGTTGAGCATCATCAATAAGGCTGACCAAGCTTTGTATGAGTCAAAATACTGCGGAAAAAATACCGCGTCGTTTGAATTTACTAAGCCGCGCTAGCGATGCGAAGTATCTCTCGATACCCGCCCGTATCAACACAGGATTCTGGTTTGTCTTGATAAAAGCCACGCTCTTTCAAAACATGATGCAAGCGAGGTAAGTTGTAACTCGGCACGCTCGGCAAGAAATGATGCTCACAGTGGAAGTTCACAAAGTTAGGTGCAAAGAAAGCACGTTCCCACAAAGAAACAATTGTTGTACGCGTCGTATCACGAACATCGTCAGAGGCCAGTGCAGGCATGGCACCATGTTCTGCGATCTGACGGACACGAATAACAAACGGATAAAAGAAGATATAACCAACCCACCACATAAGATACAGAGCTGGATGGCCTAAAGCCGTAAACACAGCAATCCAGAGACCATGCAGCACAATTGCGTCGCGAAAATTGCGCACAGCAACACCATCGCCTTTTTGAACGCTATCTTGATTGACCCCTAATGAGACGGCATTACCAGCACGATTAGGCATGACATAAAACAACACACCATAGAGCATTTTTAGTCCAGAAAAACCCGTAAAATCGCGCAATATTTTGCGACGTAAGCTGCCCCCAGTTACTGGGTATTGTTTGATATTACCGACGTCTGGGTCGTCATCCGTACCCGTTTTGGAGTGGTGAATAAGATGGTAAGTGCGGTAAAACTCTAGGGGTACCAGCATGGTCATCCCCGCAAACCAATGCCCAAAGAAACGATTCATCCAAAGCTTGCTAAAGAAACCTTGGTGACCACACTCATGCATCAAGATGCCTAGGCCTAACTGGCGGCCGCCTAAAACAAATAAGGCAGCAAGTTTAAATAACCAATGAACCTCTGCTGCAAAGACTACAAAACAGGCAGCAATAACGGCCCAATTGACTGCAAACATCCAAAGCGCATGCAAGTCGTTCGCCTTGCGGAACTCTTTGAGTTCTTCGGAATTTAAAAACTGTTTGTAACTAAGCTTCGACATCTAAACACCCAATTCTTTTTGTTCTAGGTAAAGATGGCCCGCAGGGGCGCTTACTCTACGCTAGTAATCTGATTATCGTCATCAACAAATACAGCTTTTGGCTGATGCGCTGCACTCTCAAATGCATCGAGATAACAATAAGCGATGATGATAATCTTATCGTCAACTTGAGCAAGGCGTGCACATGCGCCATTCAAACAAATCTGGCCAGAACCTTCTTCGCCAAGGATCACATAGGTTTCAAAACGTGCGCCATTGTTAATGTTCACAACTTGCACTTTCTCATGCTCTTCAATGCCACTCGCTGCGAGCAATAAAGGGTCAATAGTGATACTACCAACATAATTTAAGTTGGCGTCTTTTACCGTGGCACGGTGAATTTTCGCTTTGAGTTTTTCAATCCACATTCTTCAATACTCCTTGGAAGACATTCTCGCTAGATAGTTATCTTTCTCTCGATATCTGATGTTATTAGAGGGGTTTAATTAGATTTTTTGACAAACTTCGACTTGAGCATCATCGGGCCTGCGCCCTCCACTTTGCAGTCAATATCATGGTCACCATCAACAAAACGCTTGATCGTGGCTTTGGTGCCCACCTTCAAGGTTGTTGACGTACCTTTTACTTTGAGGTCTTTCATGAGCGTCACTTTATCGCCTTCAACGAGGTCATTACCGACGGCATCTTTCAGAACAGGAACATCGTCCACTTGATTGGGGTCCCACTCAAAACCGCATTCAGGACAAATCAGTAAAGATCGATCCTGATATACGTATTCAGACTGGCAACTCGGACAGTTAGGTAGTGTCTCTGACATCGTTTTGCGCCTTAGCGAGTTCGTTACGGCGCGCATAATGCCATGATTCTTTTGAATTGTGTATCCGTTCTCAACTAGCCATATCGGCTGTTCTGTTGGGTGAACAGCACAGCTCTACTGCAAATGTCAGAAAGCTAAGAAATTAAGCCAGCTTCAAGCAATTCATGAATAAGCAGTTTCTTTTCTACTTCTTCTTTCTTGCTACTAGTTTCTACTAAGGCCATACGTTCCAAGAAAGGCTTTGCTTGTTCTGAGTGATCGCCATCAGTAAAGGCTTTGAAGAGTGTTTTAAACATTTTCATTTTGTCGCTCTGAAGCGCTTTTAGCTGCTTCAAACAGGCGCCAATTTGAAGTTCTTGCTCCGTAAAATCAGTCCCCAGTGGAAATGCTGGGAACAAGCCGTTCAGACGATAATTCTCGATCACCTGATTGATTGACTCTGGTGTATTCGCCTGAAATTCTGCTGGTATCTGATAACTGGATTCGATCTTACCCGCTGCCTTTGCTTGTTCTAATAGACTTTCTTGAAAGCGTGAATCAGTAATATTCAGCATTGCCTTCATCACTTGAGCATCCGTTTTACCACGCAGATCTGCAACGCCATATTCGGTAATTACGATATCTCTCAAATGACGAGGAATTGTCGTGTGCCCATAATTGAAGACAATATTAGAACTCACTTCCCCTTTGCTCATTCGCGTTGCACGAATCAGCAATATCGAGCGTGCATCAGGCAAGGCGTGCGCCATTGAAACAAAGTTATATTGGCCACCCACCCCAGAAACAATTTTGCCGTTATCTAATCCATCAGAAACGACCGCGCCATTAAGCGTGGCCATCAATCCCGTGTTGATGAAGCGCGCATGTTTGCGTTGTTCAACCACTAACTCTTCATTCATCATGAGCTGATTCACATGACCAACACCTGTCATGCAGATACTTAACAACTCATCTTGACTCATTTGATGCAGTGCTTCGTAAAAATCTTTCGGCCCAAGGAAGAAGCCGCCATGCATCACGATGCCTTGTTTTAATTGTCTACCTAAGCCTTCCGCTTTTAGCTGTGCAACCAATTCGGTGTCACGGACGCGCTCACCAATTGGCCTATCGTCTAGCGTGACTTGTCCATCACTCCAGTCGACACGCTCATTGAAAATACCAAACCTCTTGGCGCGGGAAACATCGCCCGCATGAATGATGTCGCCAAAGAATCCTACCTCAACCAAGGCATCGAGATGATCAGGTTTTAGATCTTCGGTCAAACGCCCTTCGTTAATGAGTTTTTGAATGTGAACGTCTTCGTATACTTTTCGCTTCACAATGCCTTGCTGAATCAAATGCAAAAAGCCATTCACAAACATTTCACTCGAACCGTATAAGCCGGTTTTAAAGGGCGTCAGGTCACCAATTTTTTCAACAAGTTGGGCATAACCTGCAATACCTAACTCTGACAATACTTGCTGATATTTTTCAGTGTCGGTGTTACGCAACATACAAGCGTAAACAATCGCGTCACCTAACGAACCAATACCAATTTGCAACGTACCTCCATCTTTAATCAAGGTGCTCGCATGCATACCAACCGCGAAATCAACGGGCGTGACAGGCATATTCGGCGGCGAAAACAAAGGCGTGTAATAAGCTTCGTTATCGACGATAAAATCGAAATTCTGAGGCGCAATCAGCGCATCATTCAGCATGAAGGGAAGTTTCTGATTTATTTGCGCGACCAGCTTAATATTGCGTCCTTTCGCTTTCTCTTGTTCGATAAGAGGTAGCAGATCAACCGTCACATCGGTGTTGCTGCTTAGCGACAAATAAGGTTTGTCTTGGTAAACGCCTTGCGATACCTGTTGCGCTAGTAAGTTCGCCCCCATATCAATCATATCGCGCGCAACGTGCGTGTAATTACTCGAAATATAATGCTGCTGCGCATAGTCATTAGCGAGCATGCTTCCGGACTTAAGAAAGAACTCGCAAATTTCGATATTGTCTGGAATCTTCTGGTGCTTCAGATCCTGCACGTAATCAAGCTCTACATACCCCCCAAACAAGCGCTCAAATACGGGTTCTAAGAACCGAGATTCTAAGCCAGCAGAAGGCTTAGGTCGCTCTAACGATAAAGCAGTAATAATACGAAGATTAATAGAGGAATCAGCTTTCGCTCTCGCATACAGCGAATTCACAAACTGCGCAGGCTTTCCAATACCTAAGGGTATGCCCATCACGATATTGCTGTTTAATGAAGAAATCACATCGTCGACGCAGGCTTCGACCTGGTTATGATGTATTGGCATGGCTCGCTCCTCGATTTATTTTTCTTCGTCGTCATGACTCAAGTCATAGTACTGTATGCGAGGAGCATTTTTATAGTGTTGATACGTATCAAGCGACCCGAGAATTTACACACTCAGGGATGAGCAACTTTGCATTAGGCACTGTTCATCAGGTATTGCTTTAAGATATTAGCTATCAGGTCTTAAGTATTGGCTATTAGGCTTCATCAGTGAGTGAGTGCAACACAAGCATGGCGTCGATCGCGCGCGGAAATCCAATATAAATACTCGAGAGCATAATCACTTCGGTTAATTGTTCTTTACTAAAACCTTTGGCCAATGCCGACTCCAAATGACCTTGCAAACGCTCTGATCCCAAACTAATTAAAGCTGTAATCGCCACAACCTCTTTCAGCTGATCCTCCAATACCGGGCGGTCATAGACTTTGCCCAAGGCAAAGTCGGAAATCATACCCACAAAGTCTGGCGCAAGTTCTTCAAGTTTTGCGATCACATCGCGACGATCTTCAGTTGAATGAAGGTTCTGATTTTGAGCTGTCATAATTCACTTCTTCTAATAGTTTTTGCGTGCGGCTATCTCGACCGATATAACGATTAAATTCTTCCATAAACGTTTCATCAAATACCTTCGTCGGTGTTGGATACAATCCGCATTTCACGTCAATCAGCACAGGCCCCGCTGCCTGCATAGCTTCGTCATACACCGCAGATAATTGATATGGATCTGAGACAGATATGCCTTTTACGCCCAAAGATTGCGCAAACCCTGCCCAATCATGATCAACGATATCGGTTAAAGCGCCCGCCTCTTCCGTAAACCCTTCTGTCCGTAGTTTAGGGTTGCCATGCGCCTTATTGTTGAGCACCACAAATATCATACCGCGTAAGTTGTATCGCGCCGCTGTTTGAATTTCAATGCCTTGCATGAGCATACAACCATCTCCAACGACAGCAATGCATGATTGATCTGGTCGAGCTATTTTCGCTCCGATACTTGCTGCAATTGCCCAACCCATCGCGCCTGAATATTTAATGATATTGAAGTACTGATGTGGGCGGCTTATCTGCCAATGATGTGTCGCAAAAAAAGTATGCGCGCCATTATCAACAAATAACTGAGTGTTCTCAGGTGCGATCTTCGATAACTCCGCAATCGCACGCGCAGGATGCAAAGGAATAGCATTCGATGAGCGCGTCGCTTTGTCGTAGTAAGAAGGTAAAAGCTGCTTCTTCGCTTCTAGCCATGCTTCACGAGCATGCTTGTTGGCATCCAGTCGTTGAACAATCTGGGCAGAGCAATCACCACTGGCCATATAACGTAATGCCTGACATGCATCGGACACAATCGCATGGTCAGCACGATAGGTTTTATTAAGGTGCCTAGCATCAATATCTATCTGAATCAAAGCGCGCTTTTCAGCTAAAGCTGGGGACCAATTCATGGTATTGATTTGTCCCAAGCGAGAACCGATCACGATCAAGCAATCAATCTCTTTGCTCATTAAGGTTTCATTAGCAAGTGCCGAACCTGCCCAGCCAAAAACACCCATAGAAAGCGGATGATCTTCAGGGAAGTCGCCTTTCGCACTCATCGTCGTAGCGACGGGAATTGAATAATTTTCTGCAAAAGCTTGGAGCTGATTAAATGCGCCTGATTTACGAACACCAGAACCTGCCAGAATCACAACATTTTTGCATCGCGAGATACAATGCATTGCCTGTGTTAATCCCGCTGTATCGCAGTCTGTTCCATCAGTGCTTTCAACACTCGATGCATTATAAGTGAAGGGCTTTTCTTCTAACTGGATATCAAGAGGTAAGGACAAATGCCCAACACCTTGTTTCTGCCCTTTTAGTACGGGCATCAAATTTCTAATATGATTATCGAGCGCATACGCATCGACCGCTTCTTCTTGAACATCACTCACGAGTGATAACAGCTGAGTAGTTTTTAAACCCATCGCGCCAGGGTCTTGAATCGATTGACGATTGCGCCAAACTAGGGGGGAGTCGCCCGTAATAGCAAGTACGGGTACTTGATCTGCTTGGCTAGCACTCAGCCCCGTGATCATGTTGCTCGCACCAGGACCCGAGATTCCCATACATATTGAAAAGCGTCCGGCTGACCGCGCAAACCCGTCTGCCATATAGGCAGCACCAGCCTCACTTGCACACACAACCGCTTCAATACCTTCTACATCCACAAGAGCTTCAGAGAAATTATCGACATATCCACCTGGAATCATGAACACATGCGAAGCACCTTCGTCGCGAAGTGCTTGAATGGTGTAATGGCTGAGCGTCACTTTTTTCATTTGTGTTTATTCTCGTGTTACGCGCTGAATGTTCGAAGCAGCACGAAAGCTTGTTGAACGAAACTCGACGCTATCCGTTGCGACAATCGTTCTGCACTGCAAACATTTAACTCTGTATACGAACCTGATATGTTTGCGGCTCATTTTATTTTTTCAGTTCACAACGAATCATAAAGACAGCACGTGAGTAACGAAGTTCCACATAGCAACTCAAGCAATCCCAAAGCCAGCGAGAAAAATTATCATCATGGCGACCTTAAAACTGCGCTCGTCAACGCCGCTTTAGATCTGCTGACCACGCGAGGGGCAGAAGCACTGTCTTTGCGATCCTTAGCCAGCGAAGTGGGTGTCAGCCATATGGCCCCTTACGCACACTTCAAAAACAAGACTGAGTTATTTCAAGCGATCGCAGCATCAGGCTTTGAACAACTCCATGCGCGCATGGAGCAAGCCAATGTTGGCCAAGCTCCGTTAACGCTGATTCTCGATTACGGTACGCAATACATTGAGTACGCAATCAACAACCCTGCTCTGTACAAGTTGATGCTTAGCCAAACGCAAATCGCACCAGAAATGTCAGAAGATCTATCCAAGAGCAGCAAACGCCCTCATGCTCTGTTAGTCGATGCCTTTTCAAAAGCACCTCAAACCAAAGTCAGCAACAGTGTCCGCGCCCAAGGCGCATGGGCTATGGTGCACGGACTAGCCACCCTATTAATCGATGGCCATTTGAGTATTCCTGACAAGATGAGCATTCGCGATTATCTCGCTGCTACATCGACACAAGTCCAGATCAAATCCCCGCTCTAAACCGTTCGCTATAAAACTAATACAAGATTTCAATATCTGAGGTTGGGAACGCTACGCACGAGTGCACCCAACCAAACGTTTCATCCGATTTTCTGAGCTTCGCTTCAGGCGGGTTAAATACTTCGCCTTCCACCAATTTCACACGGCATAAACTGCATTCACCTGAGCGACAAGCGTTCTCAACGAAATAACCGTTACGCTCAAGGCTATTTAACAAAGGTTCGCCAACTTGTGCTTTGAACTCACCTTTGCCTCGCACCTTCACGGTCACCATCTCTTCTTCACTCACCTCGGTTGGCCAGTTTTGAATCGAACTTGGGTTCTTTGGCGGGCCATTGCATTCAATTCGAATACGCTTATCAGCAACACTCAAAGCTTTAAGCTCCGATTTACAAAAATCATTAAACGGGGTTGGGCCACAGACATAAAACATGACCTCATCAACTCCGCTTACCGCTTCATTGATAAGCTCGCCGGTTAGATATCCCGTTAACCCTTCATACCCTTCTTCTGGGCGTGATATCACTTCCATCACATGGAAATTTTCGTGCTTTTGAGCCAGCGCGCGAAAGGTATCCTGGAATATTACGTCCTCTGCAAAGCTATTGCCGTAAACCAAATAAAAATCAGCATCTACTCCACGGCTTAAGACGCTTTCGATCATTGCTCGCGCTGGCGCACCGCCCGAACCACCCGCTAAGAAAACAAGCTTTTTGCCATGTATAATTGGGTTGTAATAGAACGTTCCGATAGGGCTCGTCGCTGAAAATGTCTGACCCACTTCAACGTCATTGAGTAAGTAGTTAGTAACAAAACCACCTTTAACAATTTTTACGGTGAGGTCGTAGTAATCACGATGTGTCGGACAAGAAGAAATGGCATACGGGCGCGCAGTTTCGACACCATCGATGTTCACGAACAAATTAATATATTGCCCGGCCTGAAATGGAGGCAATGCCCCCCTAGCGCTGCGAACACGAAACGTTTTCGTCGATGGCGTTTCTTGAAAGATCTCGGTGACTTCTAGGTTCAAACGCTTTGGATGAAGCTTTGCAATCTCAGCAGTGTTTTTACCTTTATCTTCACTAAAATCTGAGCCTATTTTCTCTCGCTCTGCGATTAACTCTCGACTCTCGACATAACCAACCAAGTTACTCAATAATTGTTCTTTGTTAGTAATATATTGGTTAGACATTGGCAGGCTCCTTCACATCTTGAGTCTGGGTTTGATCTTGCTCAGCTAAACGCTGTGCTTTTAGCTTTTTCAACACTGCTTTTGCAGTGGATTGGCCGACCATATACGTAGGTTGGAATCCACCCATGCCCTGCCAGCAGCCTGCCATGTGTAAACCTTCTACTTGATCATACCGAGGACGATGAATCTCGCCGTCTTCTGGGTTTTGAATGAAACCGTAAATCGATCCGCCCGGAGTGTTCAAGTAACGCTGCATTGTCAGTGGCGTAGCGACTTCAATTTCTTCTATGTGAGAGCGAAAGCCCGGGAAGAATTCTTCTGCTTGCTCGATAAGGTGTTCCGCAAAGGCATACTTCGTATCGGCATAGTCTTCGACCGGAACGTCATCCCACACCTTCCCATACTGCAAACACAGCAAAGACACTTGGCTCTTACCCGGAGGAGCAAAACTTGGGTCATCAACGTTATAGCAGGTGAGCATAGTCGCCACAGGAGGATTCAATGTCGCCATCGTTTCAACCATTAAATCCTCATCCATGGTCGTCCCCATAAACGTCGAGGCGTTCTTGATGCCTAAGGTTTCCGGCGGGCAATCTAAGCCAATGTATAAGCAGAATGCTGAGGTACCGATTTCACGAGACTTGAAGTCTTGAGAGATACCTTCTGGTAACTCATCTGTATCCAGCAAATCGACAAAAGTTACGACCGAACTTGCGTTTGAAATCACTTGTTCGGTTTCGTATACGTCACCATGTTCAGTGCAAATAGCAATGACCTTGGGCTTGTCGCCCGATTTATCGGTAATAATTTGATCAACAGCCGCATTGAACTGAACTTCGCCGCCAGCTTCCAAGAACGATTCAAGCAAGGCATTTGAAAGCGCTTGTGAGCCACCTTCAATGTGCCATGGTTTAAATACGCCATAGGCATAAAGCATCATGGCGAGGTCAACAAAGTTAATGTTTCTTGGCGCTTGACCCAAATAACACCAGTAAGCAGCCAATAGAGTTTTTAATTGCTCGTCAGAAAAATGCTTATCCAAAACAGATTTAGCAGAACGCAAACCATACTCCGCATAATGCTTGCTGTTTTTCATAAGCATGTCTTCGCTATTCATCTTGAGCGCAGCTTTAAAACCCATAAAGCTCTCAAGAACAACACGCTCACAGAGCAACATGTAATCTTTGATACCTTGTTCTTCATCGGGGAAATTTTCGATGAGAACTTCTCGAATGCCTTTCCAACTAGCAGGCAAGGTAATATCGAACTCATCTTTAATCGTCATACGATAGAGGTGGTGCTCTTCAACAAACTCCACTTTGTCCATCACACCTAATTCGTTAAAAATCTTGCGCATGATGAAAGGATTTTTTTCTGTCCCTAAACCGCTCAATTGATGCAAGGCAACTTCGAATTCAAAATCGCCTCGCACAAAAGAGGTCGCGCAACCGCCAGGAATATTGTGCCGTTCAAGCAGCAAAGTTTTCGCGCCACCTCGCGCTAGAGTCGCCGCAGCTGTCAGCCCGCCATTCCCTGCTCCAATTATAACCGCATCATATTTTTCTAGGTTCGACATACGTATAGACCATGATTATCACCTTACAATGCCGACAACTATACAACGTAAAGTTACACTATGTATACAACGTAAAGTTTTTTTTACTGATCAATTCACAAACTAGATCAATCCATTCTGATGTTTATCAGGTAAATCTTTGCATCATCCGCTTTAACACATCGGTTTATGCTTCAAGTTGTTTGGTTGAAACGCGATCTTCGCCTGCAAGATCACTTGCCTTTGGCTCGCGCAGCCGAACAAGGACCTGTTTTACTTTTGTATGTAATCGAGCCGCAACTTGTTGAGGACCCTCACTATTCAGAACGTCACTGGCGCTTTGTCAGCGAAAGCGTCAATGAGATCAATAAATCACTACAAGGATTTGGCGCCAGAGTGTTGTGTTTGCAACGCGAAGTCATTCCGGCGCTGCAAGCTATCCATAAGTCCTTCGGTTCGTTTCAGTTGTGGAGTCATCAAGAGGTTGGTTTAAAAAACACCTATGACAGAGATCTGGCCGTAAACGATTGGTGCATGGCACATAACGTGATTTGGTCTGAGGTCCCGTTATTAGGTATTCAGCGAGGACTTACACATCGACAACATTGGTATGAATCATGGCATGAACAAATCAATCAAGCGCCTGTATGCCTATCACTCTCAAATGTTCATTGGTATGCGTTCTCTAATTTGGACGAATCACTGAAAGTTGATGAGAGAAGCGATAAATGGAACTCACCGCATATCAATTTCCAACATGGTGGAGAATCAAACGCGTGGCATACTTTAAAATCGTTTCTATCTGGACGGGGACAAAACTACGCGTTCAACCTTTCTAGCCCCTTTGAGAGCATGCAGTCTTGTAGTCGGCTTTCGCCTTTTTTAGCGTGGGGCAACATTAGCTCAAAACAGGTATTTCAATACTTAGAGCAGCATAGATCACAGCGGGCATGGGGACGCACTATTAGCGGTGTGCAATCACGTCTGCAATGGCGTGATCATTTCATCCAAAAATTTGAAAGTGAGCACGACATGCAATTTCGCCCCGTCAATAAAGGGTATGAACACTATCCCTACGAGCACGATGCGCATGAAATAAATCGACGGCTCGAAGCATGGAAAACTGGCAATACGGGCTTCCCGATAGTTGACGCGAGTATGCGCGCCTTGATCAACACTGGGTATTTGAATTTTCGCATGCGTGCAATGTTGATTAGCTTTCTATCACATCAACTCAATCTAGATTGGCGTTTAGGCGCTGCCCACCTTGCAAGCGTCTTTCTTGATTTCGAACCCGGCATTCATTACCCCCAAATTCAAATGCAAGCTGGAGTAACGGGGATAAACGCTATTCGCTTATACAACCCTGTCAAACAAGCCATGGAACGAGATCCTGAGGCTCGATTTATCCAAAAGTGGATTCCAGAACTAAAAGGACTTCCAACCATTCTTCAGCAAGATCCAAGTTTAATCACTGACATGGAAGCTTTGATGTACAACTTCTCACTCAGCGCAGACTACGTTGAACCGGTTATCGATCTTGATCAGAGTATGAAAGCCGCTAGGGAAATCTTATGGGCATATCAGAAAACACCTAAAGTGCAAAACGAAGCCGCTCGTATTCTCTCGCGCCATACCATTCCTGATCGAGCACGCATGATTTCAGGCTAGAACGCAAAGCACAAACATCACACCTCTAAGCCAAACGTCGAGTTACTTTACACATCAATAATCGATTAGTTTTTATAGAAGCCTTTAAACTCCTATTAAACAAGTTTTTTTATCAAAACAGCACACATTATGCTTAATTTAAGATCCTGCTGTTTAGCAGGGAATAAAAAATTAAAAAACGTAATAGGAAATCACTATGAACTATAAAAAATTGCTTGGTCTTGCGGCGGCTACCATACTAAGCACTAGCGCAAATGCTGCGATGTTTGTGTTTGATGACACTAGCGACACTGAAACTAAATTTGTGTCTAGCATCGACTTTGGCGATTTTGAAGTAACAGCTGGCTACACCAATGGTCTAAACCTTGGCAATGCAGGCTCTTTCAGCAAAACCACTAATACATTCGCGGGTGAGGTTTACTGGGATACAAATCCAGCAAACGGCGGCCTTGGCTTAACAAGCCCATTGAATTCTAGCGATGGTCTAGATTCAAACTTTCAGAATAATGCGGGTTCAGATGAAGTCTTATTCTTCGAATTTGATACAAGCACTATTCTTGACACTGTTTGGTTCAACGGCAGTCATAAAGATCTTGTAACGGCTGATCGCAATAACAACATTTACGATGGTGGCGACGCATTGTTCAACATCTTCGCAAGTGCTGATGGCATCGACTACACCAGCGTATTCTCGCCTGCTAGCAATGGTCATTATCAACAAGCACCAATCGATCGCGACTACCTAACAACTGGCGTTGACATGGGTTACATGTACTACGCAGTCGCATCTACAGGATGGGGTTCACACTCAAGCTATGTTGAGAAAATCAGCTACAACGCAGTTAGCGAGCCCGCTACGCTTGCACTACTAGGCCTTGGCGTACTTGGTCTAGGCGCAGCACGTCGTCGCTCAGCGAAATAGTCAGCCATGACGATAAATAAGCCTAAATCGACGCGGTATTAGGCTTATTTTTTTGTCTTTTCGCCTCGCTTGAGCAACGTTTCGAACAGTACTTAACCTGCTCCCAATCACGCTCCCACTTTTTACGCCAAGTGAAAGGCCTTTGACACATAACACAAAGCTTTGAAGGCAACTCAGACTTTTTCATTACGTTCTAGCTTGTGAAAGAAACTCTCGGCATCGCTTGCGATTAATTGTCGTTTCGCATCATCCATTTTCTCTAAGGTTCGATACGGCATAGATAAGCGCTGATTACCGCGAAGTTTGTCTTGATTGCGCGCCAAGAAATCCCAGTAAAGATAGTTAAACGGACAGGCGGATTCGCCGTTCTTATCTTTCACTTTATACGCGCATGACTGGCAATAATTAGACATCTTATTGATATAAGCACCGCTCGCCGCATAAGGCTTACTTGCCATAACACCACCGTCAGCAAACAGTATCATGCCATTTACATTAGGCAGCTCTACCCATTCGTATGCATCACCATAAACTAGTAAAAACCATTCCTGCACTTGCTTCGGTTCTATCCCAGTCAGTAATAGAAAATTACCAATCACCATTAAGCGCTGAATATGGTGCGCGTAGGCATTCTGTTTGGTCTCATTAATACATTGTGAGAGACAGTTCATCTGCGTGTCGCCAGTCCAAAAGAAGTCCGGCAAATGTCGTTGAGCGTTTAGAAAATTCTGATCAACATATTTGGGCATTTCGTGCCAATACAAACCTCGCACGTATTCACGCCAGCCCAGCACCTGACGAATAAAGCCTTCTACCGCATTTAGAGGAAAATTATATTCGCGATAGGCATGTTCGACTTGAGTAATCACCTCATGGGCGGTCAGCAAACCTGCATTAAGATAAAAGCTGATATGACTATGGAACATCCAAGGCTCGTCTTGTTGCATGGCGTCCTGATAATCACCAAACAAAACTAAACGTTCTTGAATGAAGCCCTTTAAAACTTGAAGCGCTTGCTCACGTGTAACCGCATAATGGAAGTTACTAAGCTCACCAAAATGATCCTCGAACTCCGTACCAACAAGTTCTAACACTTGAGTAGTTATGTCATCTGGTTCAAACATGGTTGGGTTTGGAACCTTCGTTCCTTTAGGAAGCGATTTACGATTTTGTGCATCGTAATTCCATCTCCCTCCTTCCGGTTCACCATCTTGCAAAAGCACAGAAGTTTTCTTACGCAGCTCACGATAGAAATACTCCATCCTGAGCTGTTTTTTCCCATCAGCCCAATGCCTAAACTCATCAAGACTCGCAATAAACCGGTCGTCTTCACGAATCTCAACAGTCGCGTTATAAGCGACGAACGCCGCCTGCCAGCTCTGCATATCCTCGAGCACACGCCATTCACCTGGAAATGTCACAACGACATGCGAAAAGCTTAGCTCTGACATCGCTCGCTCGACTTCCGCTTTAAGGCTACCAGCATTGTCAGGGTCGTCGTAAGACACATAGCGCACGCGATAGCCGTCGTTCTGAAGCTCCTTAGCAAAGTGACGCATGGCAGAGAAAAGGAAGGCAATTTTCTTCTTATGATGTTTCACATAAGACGCCTCTGTACGCACCTCTGCCATCAATATCAGATCATTTTGTTTGTCTATATCGCTCAAACTAGCAAGCGGGCGTGACAGTTGGTCTGCGAGGACTAAACGAAGCTTTCCTGTCTGCGTCGAAGACTCAGGCATTTGATGCGGCCTTTACGACTTCGTATGCATCAAGTGCCGCTTCACGAGACTCTTTGAGATCCACAATTGGATGCGGGTAGTCAGTACCTAACCAAACACCTGCATCTTTAAGGATGTCGCTCGGTGCTTCCCACGGCTTATGAATAAACTTCTTAGGCACCTCTGCAAGTTCAGGACAATATTTCTTGACGTATTCGCCATCACTATCAAATTTTTCGCCCTGTAATACTGGATTAAAAATGCGAAAGTAAGGTGCTGCGTCGGCGCCTGAACCAGCCACCCACTGCCAACTGGCAACATTGGCTGCAAGATCAGCATCGAGCAAACAGTCTCTAAACCATGCTTCTCCTAAGCGCCAATCACAGCGTAGGTTTTTCACCAAGAATGAGCCAACAACCATGCGAACGCGATTATGCATATAGCCCGTTTGCCATAACTCACGCATACCCGCATCGATAATCGGGATACCCGTGTTACCTGTCTGCCAAGCACGCAATTTTTCAGGAGCGTTTTCCCACTTGAACACATCAAATTTGGCGTTGAAACTATCGCTCGGAATATGCGGAAAGTGATACAAGAGGTAGTAGCTAAACTCACGCCAACCAAGCTCACTTAAATAGGTATCGAGATGTTTATCATCCTCTCGACCTTCGAATGCATGTTTAACGGCATACCAAACCTGATTCGGAGACAGCTCACCGTAGTGCAAAGAAGGGCTAAGCCGCGAGGTCCCAACGACAGACGGAATATTCCTTTGATCGCGATAGGCAAATGCTGCGCTCTCTATGTATTGCGTCAATCGATCTGACGCCCCCTGCTCGCCAGGCTGCCATTCATTTTGCATCTGTTCATACCAAGGAATGCTTGGCAATAGACCCAGCTCATCAATTGTATTTTGTTTAAGTCCCTCGGGAAGAGCGCAATCTGAGAGATCAGGGGCTGCCTTGGGTAAGCGAGGTTGCTTTGATAACAAGCAACCTTTTCGATAATAGGGCGTAAACACCTTGTACGCAGATCCTTGCTTATTTTTAATATCCCATGGCTCCCACAACAGGCTCGCTTGAAAACTTTGAACGTCTATACCAGAGGACTTAAAGTGTGTTTTAAGCTCGGTATCTCTGGCAATCTGCCAAGGCTCATAACAGCGATTCCAAAAGATTGCTCTAACATCAAGTTCCTCGGTGAGCGCACTCAACGCTTGCTTCGCAGCGCCAGACCTCAACAATAATTGGCCATTAAGATTATCGCGCAAGCTTACTAGAGAATGATGCAGCCACCAGCGGCTCGCGCCGCCTGTTGCAAAATCACCAGCGTCACCATCATCGAGAATAAAAAGAGGAATAATGCGTAAATTTTCTACGCTTGCAAGTGCGCAAGCTCGCGTCAGAGCGGGGTTGTCACGCAAGCGTAGATCACGCCGAAACCAACATATAACAGCACCCTTTGATGACATGGCTTCCTACTTAGTGGATATCAAATTTAAATATCCATAGAAATACATTGAGGGTAGTCGTTTAGATCAATTTCAAAAGCAAAACTCTTCAAACAGTTCTATTTATTTCAGGCATAAAAAAACCACAACCGAAGTTGTGGTTTTTTTAATTTGGAACGCGATCGAAGAAAGACTTATGCCTTACGACGTGCAAATCCTAACGCAGCCAAACCTAAACCGAACAATGCAAGCGTTGCTGGCTCAGATACAGACACTGAAACATTTCCGTATGAATGGTTGTCAGACTCAAACGCATAACCATTACTAGTTAGTACATAACGGTCGAACACATCACCATCAGTAAAGAAGAAGTTTACGAAGCGGTTAGAAGTCCAGCTAACTTGGTTTCCGTCTGCAAGTAGATCATCAATCTGATCACCAGAGACCGACGCTACGATGTTGTTATCGTCGCTCACATCACCGTTGTAGAACGTAATGCTGTTGTAGTCATCAACCGATCCCCAAAACAAACCGAAAAAGTTGTAAGTTTCGTCAAGCAACATAGTTGCTGAACCATTTTGGTTAGGGTTTGGAACACTCAAATATTCACTGGTAATGCCAAAAGGAGGCGCACTTTGATTTGTGCCACTTGGCGTTGAGTAGACTGTGTAGTCTCCAGAGATGTTACCTACATTGCCTTCGTCAAAATCAATGATATCTAGGCTATCAGATACTGTACTTACAAATTGATTTTCGGCTTCAACAGTTGTAATCAAACCTGCTTGTGCAGATACACTCGCTGCCAATAAAGCGCTCGCTAATACTACTTTTGTCATTTTTAGCTCCGAACTATCGTCCATGAAACATTATGTTAGTTACATACGGTTACACAATACCTATTCAGAGAAACATTACTAGTTCGAAAGATATAAACGTAGCGAAACTGAGCACTATTTCACCAAGTTAATAGGCTTCTTAGCGTTTGGAGATCAAATATTAGGGGCAAAGTACTTTTACTCTGCCCCCAAACTTAAGGCTCAACTTAGATTGGCAGATGACCTGTTTTGACATAAATGGTGCAACCATCTTCTTTTGTGAAGGGGTGATGCTGGCTCATATGTGGTGAACGAATCCATGTTCCTTTCGGGTATTCACCATGCTCATCATAGAAAGTACCTTCGAGAACAAAAATTTCCTCCCCGCCCCAATGTCTATGTGGATTAAAAATAGTATTGGGAGCCCAGCGCACTAGTGCGACATGTTCCCCTTCAAACTCATGCAGGGGCATGACAGAGAGACCTTCAACTAAGCCGGGTAACCAAGCAGTTGAAGTTGTATCGATACTAAATTGCCACGTATCTCGCTGATCAAACTGCTGAAGCTTTACAAAGATCGTCGCACCTTGATCGCCAATTTTGGGTTGATGCGCCGTACCAATTGGATTGCGGGCATAGGTACCTGCTGGGTACTGACCATGTTCGTCTTCAAACACACCGTCTAATACAAAAAACTCTTCGCCACCCGTATGGGTATGCGGGGAGAATTCACTATTCGCTTCGTATCGCACAATCGATGTTGCTCGCGCGACTTCATCACCAATACGGTCCAGCATCATGCGCTCGACACCGGGCATAGGTGAATCAACCCAATGATAATCTTGTGGCGCGACAACAAAACGGTCTGAAAAATCTGAGCGGAGTTCCATAGTTATTTCTTTCTATTTCTACACATATAAAAAAGGGTCAGAGTAAAATTACTCTGACCCGCAGATTGTACTCTTATTTAAGGTAAGGATTTCTTACGCAGCTTGCGCTTGGTCAGACTTCTGCGCTTCGTAAAGTTCCTCAAGTCTCTGAGAGTTTGCAAGCAAGTATTCAAATGCACTCAATGATGCCTTCGAGCCCTCGCCCATCGCGATCACAATCTGCTTGTAAGGAACCGTACTCACATCGCCCGCTGCATAAATGCCTTTGCTTGATGTGTGGCACTTTTCATCAATAACGATCTCACCATATTGGCTTGTTTCGATCACATCTTTGATAAATGCGCTGTTAGGCACCAAACCAATCTGTACAAACACTCCATCGACTGCAACATCTTTCACTTCGTTGGTGTCACGATCAAGATATTTCATACCGTTGACCTTACCATTCGCCGCAGTGACTTCTTGCGTTGCAGCACTCTTGATAATCGTAATGTTGTCACGCGCTTGCGCTTGATCTACCAGTACTTGGTCCGCTCGCAAGGTATCTGCAAATTCAAGCACCGTCACACTCTTCACGATACCAGCCAAATCGAGTGCCGCTTCGATTCCAGAATTACCACCACCAACAACAGCAACATCTTTCCCTTTGAAGAATGGGCCATCACAATGTGGACAGTACGCCACGCCATTACCGATATTTTCTTTCTCACCAGGAACGTTTAGCTCTCTCCACTTCGCCCCTGTTGCGACAATCAAGGTCTTGGTATCGATACGCTCACCTGATGACAAGACCACGGTTTTGATCTCTTCATCGATCACTTCGCTCACACGCAAGTGCTCTTTCACCGTAATGTCGTAATCATTCATGTGATTGATTAAGTTTCCTGTTAGTTCAGGACCGGTTGTACTCGATACTGAAATGAGGTTTTCGATGCCCATTGTGTCTTTCACTTGGCCACCTAATCGCTCAGCAATCAGCGTTACTTTCAAACCTTTGCGCGCACTATATATCGCTGAAGCAACACCTGCTGGACCACCACCGATAACAGTCACGTCTTGCAAAGGCAGTGCGTCAGACTCATCTGACTGGGCGATACTTGCATCGCGCTCCATCAATTTCTCGATCAACTGTGCGGCATCAACTTTACCATTCGCGAATAATTCGCCATTGACATAAACAGCTGGGACGCCCTGAATGTCACGTTCTTTGATGATATCTTGGAACAAGCCTCCATCGATCATTTCGCTCGAGATATTGTCGTTAAGCAAAGCAAATTGATTCAGAGCCTGAACGACATCTGGGCAGTTGTGGCAGCTCAAACCGATGAACACTTCAAAGTGTAACTTCTCACCAACGCGCCCCACCATTTTTTGCAAAGACTCATCTAACTTTAAAGGTGTGCCAGTCGCCTGAAGCACCGCTAAGATAAGTGAATTAAATTCGTGACCACTTGGGATACCTGAGAACTGGACACCTGTGTCTTTGCCATCAACTTCAATGTAGAAGCTGATCGGACTACGTAAACCTGTGGCACGTTCTTCTAGCGAAAGAAGATCATTGGTGCCTGCAATATCAGCAAGAAACTTTTTCAGCTCCTCACGTTTTTCATGTTCGCCACTTTGAAGAACGAAAGTAAGCGGCGCCTGCATTGAGGCTGTGTACTGTTTAATTGCCTGTAGAATGTCTTGAGATAGCATGATGCTCACCTGTATGTTTCTAAAGTGGTTTTTGATTTTGTTCAGCCCGCTGTTGATTCGGGACTTAGTATTCTGATCCGAAGAGATTTGAAGATAATTTCTAGTCTTGACTCTTCTTTTCTTATCGGCGCTGGCCGACAGCAGGTCAAGGTCTTTGTTTCGCCAAAGCCCCCAACACCCCAAAGGCGACCCGGATCGCTGAAGCGATCGACGGTAAAGGCCCTTCGTTCTAAACTCTATGTGAAAGTGTATATTGCACCTTTAGACCATTGAACGATTCTTTATCTGGCAAACCGCTAGCGGCGTGATGAGAGCAGTTAGAGCGAGGCGAAGTTCACCGAGAAAGCGCAGCTTACCGTCTGGTAAGTGAGCATTGAGGGGTGGACTTCAACAAAGCTCTAACAATCGCAATAGCCGACTACATTTTTGAGATTAATTACGTCGCGAGATCAGCTAAGTCTAGGCAGAGCGTGTTAAGGAAGCGGAGCTTACTAATAGTAAGTGAGAATTCCGAAACACGCTTTAACACCGCCTTAGCAATCACAGCAGTAATTAATCCAAAAATTAGATTTTGCCTACTAAATCTAATGATGGAGCTAGCGTCTCTTCACCTTCTTTCCAAGCTGCTGGGCAAACCTGACCTGGGTTGTTACGAACGTACTGTGCTGCTTTCACCTTGCGAAGTAGATCTTCTGCGTCACGACCAATACCTTCTGCTGTAATCTCCATTGCTTGGATAACGCCATCTGGGTCAACGATGAATGTACCGCGATCTGCAAGACCCTGATCTTCACGCATTACTTCAAAGTTGCGCGTGATTTGGCCTGTTGGGTCGCCAAGCATGTGGTATTGAATCTTGCCGATTGTGTCTGAAGAATCGTGCCATGCTTTGTGCGTGAAGTGCGTGTCAGTTGATACTGAGTAAACTTCTACACCGCGAGACTGAAGCTCTTCGTATTTGTCTGCAACGTCACCAAGCTCTGTTGGGCAAACGAAAGTAAAGTCTGCTGGGTAGAAAAAGAAGACAGACCATTTACCTTCTAGATCCTTGTCGCTCACTTCTACGAACTCACCGTTCTTAAAAGATTGCGCTACGAATGGTTTGATTTTTGTGTTGATTAGAGCCATGTCATTTTCCTCTTGAATTTAACGACAGTGTTAAAAGTAAATTGGCGTTTGCCTTAAGTTCGAAATGAAGTTTAAAGAGACTTGCAAGAACGGTAAATTTGAATAAATTTATTTATTAATTTAGTTTTTTTGAATTATAAACGCCGCGCGAGGAATACAATGATCTCTCTTAAACAACTCAATTATGCACGCGCAGTTGGACGCACCATGCAGTTCAAAAAAGCTGCGGAGGAATGCAATGTCAGCCCTTCAGCGCTGACTACGGCAATTAACGAATTAGAAAGCCAAATCGGCATGAAGGTTTTTGAACGTGATACAAAGAAGGTGCTCATCACACCAGCGGGCGAAGAATTCTTAGCACAAGCCGAGAAGATCTTAATTCAAGTAGAAGACCTACAAGCGATGGGTTCATTGAATGATGCGCCTCTCAGCGCCCCTATGTCTGTTGGGTTCATTCCAACCATTGCGCCGTTCTTACTCCCTAACCTATTAAAGAAGATCAATACCAAGCACCCAAACTTTGACCTGCGCGTAATTGAAGAACAATCGCACGTCGTCGTGGACAAAGTGCGCCGAGGAGAAATAGACGCAGCGATTCTTGCCCTTCCCTATCCTTGCGATGGTCTACTCACTTTCGAATTTTGGGAAGAAGACTTCTATTGGATTACACAAAAAGACAATGAACTGGCTGGTCTTAAAGAAATTCGTAGTAAAAACGTTGATGAGTCAAAACTCATGCTTTTGAAAGAAGGTCACTGTTTAAAAGACCATATTCTCGATGCCTGTCATCTATCAGCTTGGCAAGCAGAACACGGTTTCAGCGCGACGAGTTTAAATACTCTGGTGCAAATGGTGGCGGGTGGATTAGGCTCAACCCTCGTGCCAGAAATGGCGCTGGAGCAACTGATCAAACAGAACCCAGATCTTGCGGCAGTGCATCTCAATGAACCCGGGCCACATCGCAGTATTGCGTTGATCATTCGCCCTAACTATCCGCGTATCTCAAGCATCGAGGCTTTAAAAACTCTGTGCCGCGATGCATTAGAGCCTTTACGTCCCTCTGCGTAACATTTGGTTAAGAGATCGATCAAAATCCATGCTATTAGGCAGGTGCTGACCGATATTATGCTGCCATACGAGAAGCGTTTCTAAGCTCATCGGTTTAGCGACAAAATACCCCTGTATGAGATCAACATCTTGATCAAGAAGATAACGAAGTTGGCTTTCAATTTCGACACCTTCTGCCACGATTCGACACGATAACTGCTTGGCCAAATAGATAATCACGTCAACGATGCTGCGTCCGGCATCGCTATGCTCGAGTTCGTCAACAAAGCGCTTATCGATTTTGATCTCATTGACGGGAAGTTTTTGCAAATAGGCTAAGGACGAATATCCTGTACCAAAATCATCAATAGACAAATCAAAGCCCAAGCTTTGTAAGCGCTTCATCTGTCGCATGGCAACGTCTATTTCAGTCAGTAAAGTCCCTTCGGTAATCTCTATGGTGATTCTTTCTGGAGAGACTTCATAGCGGCTTAATACCGAGGTCACGGCCTTTTCAAAATCATCTTTTATAAACTGGCAAGCACTGATATTAACCGCGATTCTGAAGTTTTCAGCGATACTTTCATCGCGCTCCATCACCTTCACTACACTGCACACATGACGAAAAACCAGTTCTTGTAGTTGCGGCATGATGTCGAGTTTTTCTGCTAATGGAATGAACTCAACTGGAGAGATAAAACCTTTTTCTGGGTGCTCCCAACGCATTAATGCTTCGAAGCCTTTCACACGTCCTGTTTTGTCAACTTGAGGTTGGTAGTACACCGTCACTTCTTCGTTATTCAGCGCATGCTCTAAGTCATATTCTAGGTGGAGTTGTTCGATCAGGTTTTTTTGGATCGTCTCATCAAAAAACACGACGCGCTCGTTGAGCTCTTTGGCTCGGTACATCGCAGACTCAGCCTGATTGATCAATTTTTCAGGGACAACGTTCTCGCCGCCAAAAACGTTGATTCCAACTCTCGCTGAAACTCTTAGCAGTTTATCGGCCACTTTGAAGTGCTTGTCGAATACCGACAGTACTTTCGTCGCGATACTCGTTGTGTCGCGCGTCAGCGTTTTTAGAGAATCGCTCATCGCATCAAGTAAGATTACAAAGTCATCGCCACCAATACGCGCTAGAGAATCCCGATGATCCAAGACCGCACCGATACGCTTTGAGATCGCAACCACCAGAGCATCACCACCAGACATTCCTACTGAATCATTCACACGTTTAAAATCGATCAAATCGACATATAAAATAGCGCCAAACAAGCCTTTGCTATTTGCTTTTCTCGCTTGCATCCCCAAACGTTCTTTTAGCAAACGTCTATTTGGCAAACTCGTTACCGAATCATAAAAGGAGAGCTTTCGGATCGTATCATCGGCCTTACGACGTTCTGACACATCTTGTGCGACCCAAATCACATGCCCCTTTTCAGGCTGATCTAGATCGTAAACAGGAATAGGAGAAACCCGTGCTTCAAAAATACGATTTCCCGTTTGAACATCTAGCTCATACTCATACACCATACGTTTCTGTTGATCGAGACACTCATGAATAACATTGAGCATGGCTGTGCTAATTGCAGGAGGGAGGATGTCTGACAATTTCTGCCCAAGAAGCATATTGGCAGGCAAGACTAATGATTTCATCTCACCGCCATAAATATCGACGTAATAGCCATCTTCATCGAACACGAGAACTAGATCCGGCATCGCCCTAGCAAAGCTCTCAAAGCGATGGCTGTTATGTTGTAAGGCTTTATGCAGCTGACTTGATTTCCCTTCGTTGATTTTTTTCTCTAGAACTAAACCTGCCAGATGAGAAAAGCGCTCAATCAGATCAACAAGATCTGCGTCATACTCACATTCGTGGCCGAAATAAATGGCAAAACTGCCAAGCACTGAGCCATAACTCGCCATAATCGGGACAGACCAGCATGCCCGTAGTCCCGCGCCTAAGGCTAAGCCTTTGTAATCAGCCCAGAGTGGGTCCGTTTCGATACTCGACACATTCACATTCTTCGCTGTATAGGCCGCTGTTCCGCAAGACCCAACATTAGGGCCGATTTCTGCGCCATCAATCGCCTCGGAATATTCCTTGCTGATGCTAGGTGCTGCACCATGGCGTAGATGTTTCCCATCCAGAAAGAGAATGGAGCAATACGCATCTTCACGCGGAATCAGTCGCTCTATTTCTGTCGCGATGAGCTCCAAACATTCCGCCCATTGCCCGCCTAAAGCAATAAGAGAAATGATGCGCTGTTGAACATCTAACAGACGCCCTGCGTGTAAATGATGCATAAACGTTCAGCCTAAGGTTAACGATTTTTTATATTGGGCGTAACCGTAGTCCAAAATTTGAAATATTCGACCTTAAACACGCACTGAAACTATATTTTTTACTCGCTCACACAAACGACATAATGATTTTGTATTTTCATCTCCAAAGAGATAGGATTTTGGTCTCCTAAGCGTCCGAGATGTTGCGCTTGTTGTAGGGCTCGTGCAGTTCAAAACAAGAATCGTAATAGAGTGAGGACAGCATTGTGTCGACAGGGACGCACTTACAGCATCGGTGTGATGACAAAGTGATCAGCACACTCTTTATCAAGCTTTTCAAACAGACCTTAATACAACACGACCTTCCTTTCGTTGCGTCAGAAGCGTTGCGCATTGCACTCGAGAAACCACAGGGAAAGATCGATTTATTAGAAACCACTAAATGTCTAAGCACGAACTTATTAGACGCTGAAGCCGGCATCGGGCTCGCCTATGGACAGCAACTTAGTGTCATCGCAGCAGATGGTTTTGGGCAGTTGTTGATGACGAGCGAAACACTCGAAGACGCTTTCAACCACTTAAATCATTTCCGTTTATTGTTCGGCGTGCCCTGCTTATTTGAGCTAGAACCAACAAGCACAAATGTGCATAACCTGAAACTCAGTGTCACGCATCACTCCAAGCAACCGGAAGCACTAAAACACTTTATCTGCGAAGCACTACTTAGCACTATTCAACAACAGTCTTCTTGGCTCTGCGGGAAAGAGCTTCGATTCAATTGCGTAAGTCTTCCGTTTGACAAGCCTTGGCATTCGAAAATATATGAAGACTATTTTCAATGTGAAATACATTTTGAACAAAACACCCTGAGTGCCGAATTTGATTCAAATTACCTAAGCTACCCAATTCTTACGGCCAACCCTGCAATCCACCGGTGCAAACTCGCTGAGTGTAACGATGCGATAAAGAAGTGTGAAAAACGGATTTCAATTCAGAAAAGGCTCTTTGTGCTATTTGACCAACACATTCCAAACCTACCCTGCATTGATCAAGCAGCAGAACAACTTCAATTATCGAAAAGCGCATTGCATCGTAAGTTGTCTAAGGAAGACACCAGCTATCAACAAACGCTTAATAAATTTAAACAGCAAAAGTCTGTGAACCTGCTCAAGAACACCAACTACACCATTAGTGAAATCGCAGAGCGAATAGGTTTTAGCGATAGCTCTACGTTTCGTAGAGCATTCAAGACGTGGACCGGCCAGCAGCCTTCTAAACTACGCAAGCACGCTCAAACATTTCCCTAAGTCTTATCAACTATTTGGTCAATGAAGCACGCTGTTTAAAGTCGAGTTCAGAAGATTTTTTAACGCGAAATATGGCGCCGCGAGTCAAAAGAGTGAGTAAGGTTAAGCCCATGACGACACTGACAAACCAATTTCCGTAAAGTGTGTATAGGGTCTGTTCAGAGCGCCAATCAACAATAGAGGCGCGAACACCCTCTTCACCTAAAGGCACATTATTCACGACGCGACCCGCGGGATTTATCACCGCACTAATGCCGCCGTTCGTTGCACGCACAAACCACCGCCGATGTTCGATAGCCCGTAATTTGGCCATCGCCAAATGAATGTATGGCTCTTTACTCATTCCAAACCAACTATCGTTAGCAACAGAGATAATCAATTCGGCATGATTGTTTGCCACCATCTCGCGCACTAATTCAGGAATCACGGTTTCATAACAAATAGGTGTGCTTATACGACGTCCTTTAAAGGTCAGCGCCGTTAAGGAATCACCCGCTTCAAAACGTGAGTATTCCGGAAATACCTGCGCAACGAACGATTCGTGCTGTGACAAGATGGTCTCGAATGGCAAATATTCTGAAAAAGGAATCAGTATATTTTTACTGTACTGACTCGCCACTCGGTTATTTTCATCAATTAAAAACACGGCATTATGCGGACTTAAACGCCCCTGTTTGACCGATAATCGCGTGGCTCCGAAAACGATTGGCGTATCAAGATCTTGTTGAATAGGCTGAGCATCCACCGGCAGAGTACCTTGTATTGCTCGGCCGTATGCCGCTTCAGGCCAAACTAACAAATCAATCTCGTGCTGTGCGATAAGACTGCGACTAAAGGCTAGATGTTGCTGATGCGCAGTTGCACGTTGATCAGGACGAGACATGCCATAAATATCACTTTGCACAAGCCCAATAGACATTTGTTGTTGAGGCTCTGCGACAAAAGACTCTTCCTGTTGAACTTGATAAACCCCATAAAAATATAAACCTCCCACAATGCCTACCGTACTCGCAATAGACTTCATGGATGTGAAACGACGCTCTTGCAACAATACAACACAGCATGCATTTACACCGATCACACATGCACTGAGCAAATAGACGCCACCAAGATCAGCAGCTTGTGCTAGATATGGCGCCCGAACGAGTGATGCACCCAAGTAAAAAGGAAACAGATTCGCTTGCGTGAATTCAATGATGAGCAAAGCAGCCATAGAAGACAGCAATATCCCGACATTGAGTCTGCGCATCGCGACGTAGAGCAGCGCAAACACAGCAAAATGCAAGGCGATGACGAATCCATAAGCTAGCCAAAGCAAGCTTCCGGTATGGTCTTCGCCCCGAATAAATCCGTCACTAAGCGCGAGAAGCCAAGAATACCCAACGAAATAAAGAACACTGCCCATGGCAAAGCCAGTGAGCGCAGAAGAATAAAAGCGCTTGGATCTTTCAAGCGCTAGCAACAAAGGAACAAAACAAGCAAAGGCGAGTAACCAAAGCCCAAACCCGACATTCGCAAAAGCATATAGAGCACCTGAAGCGCAGGCGCTTAAAAACAGAAAAATAGAGCCTTTCATAAGAATACTCTTTTATTATATTTTGCCGAGTGCGCGATTCGCCTCCTCAGCTTGCGCTTCTAGTTTAGCTCTATATGCGTCTTTATCCGCCATCCATTCCTGCTTCTGATCGATGAATACTTGACGCTGCTCAAGTGCACGCGAGATTTTGTTCGGCATTTCCTGAAGTTTGTTCAAGTGCATCGTTCGCGCTAAAGCTTGCCCTGCATAATCATCTTCTGGGAGCACATTCCCATAGCGCTCTAAGATCTCGGTCAAAACAATTACATAGTCTTCTGATAGTTTTTCCTGATAGGCGTAGTAGTCTCGAATTTCCTGTTCGCTGGCGTGACGTGCCATCATTTTCGTTTCAATCGCTTTTAACTCAGCGCGCTTCGCTTCTCGGGCCTCAACGATTGAAGGGTCGTCAGTTTGAGCAGCCATGGTCCAATATAAATTATCTGTTGTGGCTTCGCGTACGACATCAAGATCGACCTTTGACCATGCTTCCATTTTGGCATCATAAGCCAACTCAGGATCATAATCTTGCGGCGGCATTTCAACATCACCGGCAATCACTGTATCTGTCGTTAAATACTTGGGATAGCTGCCTTGAACACCTGAAACGCGTTCATCATGCGAGTCTGGATTTGGAGAAGGCGTTGGGACCTGTTCTGTCACGGGTAAAAAACTCGGATCAACGGTATCGTCCTGATTCATTAATACAACAACGACTGATGCCCCTAATACGGTTGCCATGAAGGTTAACTTTATACTTGTTCTCATCGTGTCACCCTAATTATTCTGTTGTTCTTAGTTTTGTGTATTGCCTTTCCTAGCATTGCACTAGGAAAGGACTTTTATCTGAGTTTACTCTGTGGAAATAAAGCTCAGAATCTAGATCGCATCACTGATCAATGGACAGTAGATACCACAACCAGGATCTTCGTTGTTGTAGTTATTGTATGGTTCAACTAAACGCCATGTTGCACCCGCAACGAAGGCATCAAGAAATGCCGCCATACCATAGAACGTACCTGGGCACTTCCACGTTTGGCCTATTGGGAACTCCCACCAGCGTTTTTTACGAATACTTGGGCAAGCGTGTGAGCCTATGAAGGTAACGATGGTTGAACAGTGGCTATCATTGATTGGACGATTCCAAGGAATCATGTAGCCATAGTTTGGCAAGGTATTCATTTGCGCAATCAAGATCTGATGATCTTCCTGCCACTTCGCCAAAATAGAGTTGTAATCCATGTTCGGGAAGAAACGCTCATAAGAGAATCGCGAGAAGTTAAAGTCGGTGCTGTAAGCCGTATAAGCAAATGAATCTTGCGGATACAAGTTTGCCGCCGCGGTATTTGCCGTGCCCATATCATCAATATTGAATGAAGCAGGCATATTCGCAAGCACAGTAGGCATGTCCCAAGCCGTAATGATTGTCTCGTGCAACTGACGCGAGTTGTAGCTCGAATCGGGTGCTGGGAACAATGGTCCTGAGTCATTCAGCATATAGCCTTTGGTGAAGTCTAAACGCTGACGCACTTCATGATAAAGCGCCGAAGACGCTACACCACCAGCACTGAAGCCCGTAATCATCACTTTGTTCATTGTCCCTAGACGCGTATTTAGAAAGTCCAAGGCCGCAGTCGAGTTTGCATAGCCATTATGATGGAAGGTAATTGGTGGATTCACACCCGTCGGGTCGTCATACACCTGAACATTATTACCTACATGTACATCGCCGGTGCAATACGGCATGTAGGCGGCATCCCATCCATTTGTTGCCAAATTCTCACGACGACGGAAAGGTAAACCAGGATCGTTACCGTTCATAATGGGCGAAACGAATTTAGCCTTCGTCTCATAAATATAGTTATCGGAGAGACCATTCGGGTTTGATGCACCAAGCAGACCTAGTGCACCAGAGCAACTCTCGTAGTCCCAACACGCACCGCCTCCTTCATAGCTTATAACGAGGTTATTAGAATTCGGATTGTCATAAACCCAAAACTTGTATTGCGATCCGTCACTACACTTCGTGCCCGGAAGTTCCACTTGTTCCCAAGCAAAGTCATTTCCACCATTTACAACATCCTCAATACCAATAGCATGTGCGCCTAAAGACACACCTGCTGCCAGCGACAGGCCTAATGTTGTTTTAATGACGTGCGAAGAAAATGATTTCGTTTTTATCATTGTTTTCACCACAGTTATTAATTGATTAAAAAGTAATGTGGCATCAACTGCGAACTACGCCACGCGAGCAGTTAAAACGAAAAAGCCAGATTTGAAGAGGGCAGAAAATAACAGCTTTGCTGATTTCACCAACACAATGCCCCCTTATTGAGCTCAAAGCTCTCAAAAAAGGAAAATTGGCCGCTTTGCACACACGCAAGCGATTGCAGAATCAGAAGTGGGAAATGGATAACAGAGTTACGTTGGCGATCACATAAAAAGCGGTTTAGTATTTAGTCTATTCATGGATGTGAGCAAAGTAATAACGATGTCGATAGCAAGCCCAGAACAAAACATTGAATTCAAGCAAATAGCTAGCCTAGGTGATCAAAACTATCCGAGCTTTGAGCTTTCGCTCATTCTCAAACGACTCAAGCGACAGGGACAAACTGCTTGGTGTGAACATCTCGAAAAAGAGTTAGAGCTAGACATTTTGCTCAATGAGCCATTCATACCCTCACACATTGCCCTTGATGGTTTATCACGTGTGGTTGAAGATCAATTCTTGATTGGTTTGGGTATTCATGTCGCGAGCGAATATTCACTCGCAAATTTCGGTATTTTGGGAACCGCTTTTCGTCATGCACCATCACTCTATGATGCACTCGAAATCTCACACAGCTATTACGAGCTGCTAGGCAGCTTTACTGATCTCACGATTATCCAAGATCAAGAAGAACTGACCCATCGGCTTGTAAACGTATCAGGACTGAGTGAGCGTTTACTGCACATGATATTCGAGTTAACGATCGGCGGCATGCAAGCCGTCTCGCGCGAGATCACGGGCAGTCCAGTTAAAACACGTGCTTTAAAATTCGTTCTAAAACTTACAGAGGCGGATAAAGCCTTCTATCGCAGTCACTTTGATTGCGAGATTGAAGATGACGCAAAATTCAATGAATGGGTAGTGGACCTTGCTCATCTTAAACAAGAGCTCACATACGCTTACCGTGCAAAGCATGAATTGAAAGACAGCATTGAGCAACTGAATCAACTTATGCAAACACTGAAAGATGAGTTCGCATTGGTCAACAAGTTCGACCGCTTAGTGCGAAATGACGGCGATAGCTACCCTAACTCCAAAGCCATTGCCGAAGCCATGTGTATGAGTGAACGCACCTTCCGACGAAAACTTGGAAAGATCGGTCTAAATTACAATACTTTGATGGGCAAAATTCGTTGCCAAATTGCGATCGCAATGCTTCAACAAGGCGACTTTACCAATGAAGATATTGCCTTCGAATTGGGCTTTTCAGACGCGGCAAATTTCTGCAACGCATTTAAAAAGTGGACAAAACAAACGCCCAATTTTTATCGACCTTGAGGCTTATTATCCGCATTTAGGTGAGCTAAGCTTCTTCAGCCTTGCTTCCGAGCAAACAACAACCACCTAGCAATAAAACTGTCATTAAATTTGCTCTATACTATGGTGTTTTCGTCTTTGAGAAGCACCATGATCTCCATGCTCTACATTTGCACTCATAATCGTTGTCGCAGCATTCTTAGTGAAGCAATCACCAATAAACTCGGTGATCAGAAGTTAAAAGCCTATAGCGCAGGTAGCAGCCCTAGCGGCCAAGTTCACCCCTTGAGCATTCAATATTTGCAAGAGCATGGCTATGAAACCGAAGGCTTAAAAAGCCAATCTTGGGATGAGTTCTCACCAGACTTATTAGACGAAGGGATCGATATCGCGATTACCGTGTGCGATCAAGCAGCGCAAGAGGCCTGCCCAGTTTGGTTTGGGAAACAAGTGAAACTGCACTGGGGCCTAGCAGATCCGTCAAAAGTTGAAGGCAGCGAGGAAGATCAGAAAGTAGCCTTTGATGCCTGCATTAAAGAGATCGAAGCGCGCGTCCAGAAAATGCTCAGTTTTGACACAAGTGATCGCGAGTCGTTTATCGCTCAAATAAAAGAGTCTTTGGCTTAATTCAAATTTCTAAAAGGATCTACAATGGGAATTTTTGAACGCTACCTTAGCGTCTGGGTCGCCTTAAGTATTGGTGCAGGAATATTGTTAGGTGTGCTCGCACCCTCCACTTTTGAAGCGATTGCCGGATTTGAATATGCCCATGTGAATATACCTGTGGCCTTATTTATCTGGCTCATGATCTATCCGATGATGGTGCAAATCGATTTTAGTGCCGTCAAAGAGGTCGGTAAAAAACCCAAAGGTATAGTGCTGACAGTTGTCATCAACTGGTTGATTAAACCTTTCACAATGGCTGCACTTGGCTGGCTTTTCTTTAAAGTCATTTTCGCGGACATGGTTGACCCTCAAACTGCCTCCGAATATATCGCGGGAATGATATTGCTGGGCGTTGCACCCTGTACCGCCATGGTGTTTGTATGGAGCCAACTCACGAAGGGCGATCCAAATTACACATTGGTTCAAGTGTCTGTAAACGATCTCATTATGATCTTTGCCTTCGCGCCAATCGCCGCATTTTTGCTTGGCCTGAGTGACATTACTGTGCCGTGGGAAACACTATTACTCTCGGTATTACTCTATGTCGTCATTCCGTTAGTCGCAGGCGTTATCACCCGCAAGAAGCTCGATAAACCCGACAACCATGAAAAATTAGAGCAGTTCTTGAGCCAGATAAAACCTTGGTCAGTCACCGGCCTGCTTGCCACTGTTGTATTGTTGTTTGGCTTCCAAGCGCAAACTATCTTGAACCAACCCTTGGAGATTGTGTTGATTGCAATCCCACTTTTGATTCAAACCTACTTCATTTTTGCCGTCGGTTACGGCGCAGCAAAAGCCTTAAAGCTTCCGCATAATGTTGCCGCACCCGCATGTTTAATTGGCACCTCAAACTTCTTTGAACTTGCCGTCGCAGTCGCCATTTCACTTTTTGGCTTACACTCTGGAGCAGCCCTTGCAACGGTTGTAGGTGTATTGGTAGAAGTTCCAGTGATGTTGTCACTGGTTGCATTCGTCAATAAAACGCGCGGATGGTTTGACTAAACCTCAATCCCTATCTCTCAGTATCCTCAGATCTACCCTATCCGCCTCTATCCTGCTCAGTTCTCAGTTTTCACCCTAGTTCGACAAAATACATAAACTTACTAAACCGAACAAAAAGTAAACACGTAAGGGCTCGTATCAACGTTAGTTGTGTTGAGTGGCCACTCTTATCTGGACTGCTTTGGCAGCCCGAAAATCGAAGCAGTAAAAATTGGACTTTCTCGCTAGATAGGAGTTAACAATGAAAAATTCAAAAGCTTTGCGCCTACTTTGCGCAGGCGTGGTTGCGTCTACCGTTTCTGTATCGGCAAACGCTTGGTCGTTCTTCAAATTTGGAGGCGCCGACAAACCTAAACCTACCATTACCGAAATCGTTGCTAAGAGTGGCAATGGCTTCGATCATCGCCGTTATGATAACGATATCTTATTAGCCGCGGTTCAAGCAGCTGGTCTTGCTGAAACACTTGCCAGCGAAAAGATCGACGTAACAGTATTCGCACCAAGTGACGCTGCATTTTTGCGCTTGGCTCGTGACTTCGGCTATGAAGGGAATAGCGAAGAGGGCGCATTCAACGCGATCTTCGCCACACTGCTAGGATTAGCTGGCGGTGACGAAGATGCAGCCATCGATATTCTGCGTAACATTCTGCTTTACCATGTTGCTCCTGAATCACGTTCTAAATTCAGCGTCATATATAACGGCGAAGTACCAACCCTACTTGATGGTGCTAGCATCTTACCTGTTGGACTTCAGCTCGTAGATAACGACCCAGAATTTAAGAATCCTAAACTGTCATTCTGGAAGCGTGGTACAAAAGCAAGTAATGGTATCGTGCACTCCATCAATCGCGTACTTATTCCACTCGACCTGCCAGCGGCAGGACAAAGTGATCTCCCAACTATCGCAGGCACAGCTATCGCAGTCAGCTCACTTGAAGGCGTCGATAGCAATCCGAATGACTTTGATATTTTGCTACAAGGTATTCTTGCAGTTGATGCAGGCAAAGCTGCTGGCGAAGGCTTAGTTGATATCTTGAGCACCGTGCCGGGCTTAACGGTATTCGCGCCGACTGACGCTGCATTCATCCAGCTTGTGAAAGACTTAGGTGTTAATGTGAGCACAGAGCAAGAAGCTCTTGACGTTGTGCTTGCAGCGCTACCTGGTCTTACGGGGCTAGATTTAGCAACAGCACTTGAGACCGTCATTACCTATCACGTGACGGTAGGAGCCGGTGACACTGCACTGACCTTGAAAGACCTTCTTGTTGCGGATGAAATCGATACCGTGCTTGGTCCAGTCATCAAACCTGATGGCCGCACACTTGGCGATATCGAAACACGTGTCGCAGATCCAGAGTTGATCTTACGTGCTGGAAATATCTTAACAAGTAATGGTCGTATCCATCCGATTGACCGCGTACTGCTTCCTGCAGAACTAAATCTTTAATTAAGATTGAAAATCTGGGGTCAGAGTCGTTTTACTCTGACCCCAATATAACTCTCCCGCTAGATTAGATTAATCGCGCGCGACAATTCCTTCTGAATGCGTGTGATCTAACCATTTACTGATCAGCTCATAGAGCAACTGTGCTTCGACAGGCTTAGAAATATAATCATCCATGCCTGCTTCTAAACACATCTCCTTATCGCCTTTCATCGCATTTGCGGTCATCGCAACAATCGGCACATCACGCTTAAGCGGATTGCTTAATTGACGAATCGTTCGGCTAGCTTCATAGCCATCCTTGACCGGCATCTGATAGTCCATAAAGACAAGGTCAATCGACTGTTCGTTTAAGGTATCAACGGCTTGTTTGCCATCTTCAGCCATAATCACCTCGACACCAACCGTATCAAGCATTAACTCAGCAACAGTCCGGTTGATTGCATTATCATCAACCAATAACACGCGACGTCCTGAGAAGTCATAGGTTTTTTCCTCAACATCAAACTCTTCATTCGACGAATGATAGCTCTTTCACAGCGTTCTCAGCACGACGCGACAACATCACCACGCGCACCAACAATGCCAGAATTAATGCGATCAACGACACGGCAAAACCGTTCACAGAGCGGCTATATACCGCCAATTCATTTTCGAGTTTTTGCGCTACGGTGTTGAAGGTTGATACCGAAATGAGACCATCAATACGATCGATTAAAGTTAAGGTATCGCTGTAACCTTCTAAGACTTTTTGCTTATGCTGTTTAAACGCTTCCAGTAAGGCGTCGTCACCAACATACGTCGCAGAAATTTGGATGAGCGCTCTATCAATTGCGCCGCTATTAAAAGGCGTCGGCTTCAAAGCAAAATTAATAATATCGAGCTCTAATTTGTGCTTACCAGCATCATGCAAGGTCGGAGATGTTCCGTCATGAAAATAAGGGGCTGTTTGTGCAACATTTCTTAGGCCAGGAACACGAAACTTATAACGGTCTTTTTAGTCTCCAGTTACTAGGTATAAACCATAGTCCGATTCATATATCTGCTCTTTGTCCGCAAAATAGTCGTGAAACAAACCAAGACGTTGGTATAAGTTACCCCCCAGATTTGCTCCTTGATGACAAGACACACAGCCCAAGTCGTTAAATGATTCGAAGCCTTTTAATTCAGGTTCAGTAAACGCAAGTTCATCACCCTGTATAAACGCATCAAAATCGCTATTCGGCGTGACCAAAGTGCGCTCGTAACTTAGTAATGCATCCTCAATGTTTTTCTGCGTGATACCTGCGTTGAATGCATCGGCGAAAGCTTTTACGTAATCTTGATTTGATCTAAGACGCTCAGCAACTAAATCCCAATTGCTATTCATTTCAATAGGATTGTGGATAGGCCCTTGCAGCTGTTCGCGCAAATCTCGAGCGCGACCATTCCATAACTGTCGAGCATTCAGGCTTACATTTAGCACTAAAGGTGAATTTACATCACCCTCAGCACCTGCAACACCTAGAGATTTTACTAAACCATCATCTCCACCGAGCGCTACAATATGACAGCTCGCACATACGACAGTGCCATCGCTGCTCAGTTGAGGATCGTGAAATAGCTTCTCGCCCAAGGCAGCGATCTTGGGATCTTCATTATGGAGTTCAGGAATAGGCCTGAACGAGGGAACTCGGAGTCTTTAAAGGTGTATTCCGCGCGATGCTCATGATTGTGTGACTCTTCATGGTGAGCATCATGTCCTTGGCTATTGTTGTGAGTGCTGTTATGGCCACTATGGTCATGGTCATCATGACTAGAGCTGTCGCTGTGTCCGCATGCAGACAGCATCACGACGGTGAAATATAAAGCGATTAAACGAATAACAAACACAGCCACTGTCCACCTAATTAAGTTTCATGGCGGCTAGTATAATCAAGCTTCTTCACCCTGCCTGACTTGTTACACTCTCATACAAAATTCCCAAAAAAAGCCTGACGTAACGTTTTGTATTTTCTTGTACATTGCGCAGTAGAGTTGGATGAGCTTGCTATAGTGAATAAATACACAGCAAAACGATAAAACAACTCTAACTAATAAAAGTAAAACTACCGTGCGACTTACAACAAAGGTGCGGCGGTACTGGCGAGTATTGATATTAGGAACATTGATAGGATTCAGTGTTTTCTCTCCTACAACACATGCCATTACTGTCATTGGTCATGCCTCGGTAGACAGAAACGAATTGCAGCTCAAGGAAGTAAGAGCGATCTTTACAATGAAAAAGCGTCTATGGTCGGACGGGCAACGCGTACAAGTCTACGTACTGAGCCAAGATCAGAAAACACATAAAGCATTCTGCAAGCAAGTATTGGGAGTCTTCCCAAGGCAGCTTGACGCCATCTGGCAGCGTCTCGTTTATTCCGGCACTGGGCAAGCGCCTGTTGCTTTATCCTCAAAAGAAGAAATGATCCAAACCATTGCAAACACTCCTGGTGCGATCGGTTACATCCAGCAAGACTACGACCATGAAAATATTAAAGCCATTCGCGTACATTAGCAGCTTGTTTGCGTTGGCAAACATTGCACAAGCCGAGCAATGGTTTAGCCAAAACCAAGTTGAAGGCTTTTTAAGTCAAAGCCTCATCTATTCGAGCGACCATAACTTTTTAGCGCAATCTGATGACCAAGCTTCTGTCGATATGTGGGAAGCCGGCGCTCTATTCTCAACAAAAGTATATAAAGACCTACGTTTTTCTGGGCAATTGCTCGGACGGAAAGTCAGTGAGACAAGCGGCAACGACTTACGTGTTGATTATGCATTTTTGAGTCATCCGCTCTATCGCAGTGAAGATAGCCAACTAACAGCCCGCTTAGGACGAATTCGTTCCTCTTTCGGCTTTTACAATGAAACCCGCGATATTCCTCATACCCGCACAGGTGTGATCATGCCGCAATCGGTGTACTACGATCAGACGCGTAATTCCTTCTACTCTGCAGATGGTGCTGAGCTGCATTGGTCGAAGTCTTTGGGTGAAAATGCGCTTAGCTTTCAAGTCTTCTACAACCAACCTGTAACCGATATGGATGAGGCGCAAGAAGCTTCGCAACTTGAGCCAAGTAATTTAAAGGGCGACTCAGGTTTATTGGCAAAACTTGCTTATGGTTCAGAGTTCAATGGTTGGCGCGCTGCCATCACTTACTATCGACCCGAATATACGATCGACCTCAACCCCTTAATTAACGTGCCAGCAAATGCGATATTGCCTGGATCACCTGACTTGAATGATGTGCAAATTTACGCAGATGATTCTTCGTTCTATTCCGAAACAGTTCTGACTTCATTAGAATACAACGCCTTTGAATGGGCTGTGACCGCTGAATACTCGCGTCATAAGTTTCAGTCGAACATTAATTTAGATCTAGCCCAGACAATCGCGGGATCTTCAGCATTAACGTCTTTGAATGCCACCTACCCAGGTGTAATTCAGCAATATACGCAAAATACGATTCGATACCTTGGTTATGAAGAGTCGTTTTATATTCAAGGTTTATATCGCTGGAGTGATCAACACGAAACCTATGTACGTTATGACTACAACAAACAACGCGATGTCAGCTTTGCTGATCCACGCGGACACTTTGTAGATGTTAATATCGGTCAAACATGGAGACCGAGCGAAGATTGGCTCATCCGAGGCGAACTGCATTACATAGACGGATGGTCTCGTTTATTTAACCGCGACAACATGAACATCAGTCGCAATCGATATTGGCACGCAGCCATGCTGCAAATTGCCTACCGCTGGTAAAAGGATCTACCGCATTGAAACAAACACAAAAACCACAATTTAGCATTAAGTGGCAAGCTTTCGGCCTAACTAGCCTCGTACTAGCGGTGCTGTTTGTGTTTGTTTTATTGGTTCTCACTAATGCGACATCTAGCCAGTTCAACGTGGCGATGAATACAATCTTCGAGCGCAATCAAAAACAATTTCAAGCCTTGCTAGATGTCGAAGGCCAAAAGATATCGCAGCTGTCTTTATTCACCGCACGGAACCAAGGTCTCGCGAAGTTATTGGCAACTGAAAACAGTCAATCCATTGAAAATGCGCTATCTGATCTCAGCTGGAATCTGCAAATTGAATACGGCATCGATAAAGTCATGCTCTACGACGCACAAGGTTTTGAGCTTTCAACAACAGCCGAAATGAACGAGCAGATCTTCGCGCAATCAATTCTCAGAAAAGAACAGCATGACTGGCGACTGCAGTGCAATGCGCAGTGTTATGTTGTCGCTGGCGCCCCTATTCTTTACGAGGGCGATGTGGTGGGTGTCGTCGCGCTGAGCGAACCTTTGACCAATGTTCTTTTAAAGTTCTATCAGATTAACGAAATCAATACAGCCTTGTTATCTGAACGTTATGAACGCTACACCTATGTCGAGCATCTACCTGAATGGAGCCATAACCTTGTTGCGCTGACTAACCCAAGCCTAACGCGCGACATTATCGATCTAGCTCTAGCGGACTTGCGCTTTAGTGATCTTAGCGCCAAAGAAAACTTCATTGAGGTCAATGATCGAACCTACCACATGCGTAGCTTTGAACTAGGCGAAAATACCTTGCTAACTATTCGTGATGTAAGCGAAGGAAAAGCGATTGTTGAACACACGCTTGCCAACATGCGGTGGATGCTGATGATTTGTCTTATCGTTGCGGAATGCTTATTACTCTTGGTGCTTTGGCGACCAATGACACGCTTGCGTCGCACAACGAACATTCTTCCGTCGCTGGCTAGCCGCAATTATGCGCAAGCTAAAAAAGACTTCGATAAACTGGGTGCGAGTCGCTTCGTCAATGACGAAGCAGACATTCTACGTATCACCGCATCGGGACTATGTGATGAGTTAGAAAGCATGCGCGAGCAACTCGAAACCCGTGCGAGTGAACTCGAAAAACGAGGTCGCGAGTTAGAGCTTGAACGTGACTTTGTAAATCAGTTATTCAATACCATGCACGCAGCCATCATTATTCAAGATGGCGATGGTTATATCCGTCAAACAAATCACTACACGCAATCAATAACTGGTTTCTCGCAAGAAAAACTCAATGGAATGCATTTCGCAAAACTCTTAGACCCGAGCGAAAACTTTGATGACATCATCAAGCATGTCAAAGACATCTCACAATCAGATTCCGGCGAATTTCAGCACGAAGCTGCGGTTATCACACATGACCAACACCTTCGTTTTCTGGCTTGGCGCCACGCCCCTTTAATCAATCAAAAAACAGGCTCACGCCAAGTATTATCGATTGCCGTGGACATTTCGGGGCGCATCGAAGCTGAGACTGAATTAGCGTGGCTTGCGCGCCACGACACTTTGAGCGGCTTGCACAATCGGCATGCATTTGAAGAAGAGCTCGCCAAACGCTTTGCTAATTTTCATGACAACAGCCATCAATTTGGTGTGATGTTTGTTGATTTAGATGATTTCAAATCGATCAATGATACCTACGGCCACCACAAAGGTGACGAGATGATTCGAGCGGTTGCAAATACCTTAAAAGATTGCAGCCGTGATACAGATTTTGTAGCGAGAATGGGTGGTGATGAGTTTGCGCTAATCGTACGCAACTTCCATCGCTATGATCTTGAGCGCATCGCTGAACGCATGCTTGAACAGCTCTCTAGCATCGTACTAGAACCGCAAATTCATTGTTCGGCCAGTATAGGCGTCGCGGTACATAGCGCCTTGATTCCATCGCCTGATGTGTTAATCAGCGACGCGGACACCGCCATGTACGCAGCGAAAGAAGCGGGTAAAAACCGTTATGTTATCTTTCAAGATGACAAGCATCGCATCGATTCATAATAAGAAAAATCTGTTAAACAATCACTAGAACTTAGTTGTTTCTAACGTTCGTACTTTCAAAAATTTTATTCGCATTGCCCTCTACAAAACCCGAAAACTCTTCGCCCGAAGGTAAAGGGTAGCGTTTCGCAAACTCATAAAAGACACTCGGAATGTCGTACTTCCCCTCTTGGAATTGAATAGATACTTTGTCGGCCAAAGTGGATGACTGTTCCAAATAAATCTCTGGGCTTCCTTTTACTTTTCCACCCGCGCTATTCAATTGATAACCGTGATCTTCTAAAAACGCATTCAACACGTGAATATCATTCAAGCCATCCACATCGCTGAGGGAATTCACTTTCACCGTAAAATGGTTTGGCACAAAGCCAAAGACATAAAACCACGCCGCATACTCTGATTCTTGTAAAAGAGTCTGATACACCGAATACGAAGGCTGGCCCCACGACACCCCTGACACGGGTAACAAAGCATCCAATATTGGCTGATAACGGTCTACTAATGCTCGAGAGATAAGATCCTGCAATTCTGGCGAGCACTGTTCGAGCAACAACTCGCTAATAAATACCTTTGGCGCATCCGCGATATTTGAATGTTCTAAGTGCACCGCTTCCAGCTTCTTTTCTTTGAAATGATAGTGCTCTCTCACTTCATAGCCGATTTCCTCAAAGGGCGCACAGAGCTGGCCTAAACCAAACTCGGAGTGTTTGAGGGTTCGCAGTGCAATATGATCATTCAACAGACCAGAAGAATGCTGTGCAAGCAAGGCTCGCATCTCGAGCACCTTAGGGTTTAACTTGCTATACGCTGCCCAACACTCTGAAAACATGGTCTCGATATTCATATCGTTCCTTTTTACAAATCGAATAACTGACATGGCTACTTCTAGCTGCTTTTAACTACTTATAGCTACTAAATGCGTTGCAGCTTTGAAGTAGAGCTTAAATTTAGCGTTGTTTTCAGTGATATGCGAACGAGCGCAAAGCCGAACCCTATTCTTTCCAGAATGGCTTATTTGCCTCATTCAGTGCATCAGCGTGAGATAACCCAATATCTGACAATGCCCGTTGATCGAGATGCGCTAATTGCCTACGTTGCTGGGTGCGCTGCGCATACAAACTGACTAGTTCTAATAGTCGCTTACTTTGCAGCCTAAGCTGAGTCAATTTGAAAATACGAACGACAGCTCTCGCAGAAAGTACGCGCTCAAATGCTGATAATATTAGGTATCCGTTCACGAATAATCTCATGATCTAACTCCTCTATCTGTAATTCGCTAATAAACCATTGGAGAAAAATTGTTGCTGTCATCGCCTCTCTTCAATAAGTGAATGAGATAAGTGCACGAGACAATTACAACAGCATGGGAGTAAGATTAGTTCTTCAAGCAAAAACAAAACAGATTCAAAAATAAAACCTTTAACCATAACAGTTTGTTGAAAAACGGAATCTGTTTCCTTTAAACTGAGCCAATCTGTTATGTATATCCATAAAAAATAGAAACTGTTATGAGTAATCCTATTTATCAGCGCCTAGCCGACAACCTTGATGACCAGATTCGTCAAGGCATCTATACAAATGGCGAAAAGCTCCCGTCAGTGCGTAAGCTCGCGCAACAGCAAAGTGTAAGTGTCTCAACGGTATTGATGAGTTATAACTTACTCGAAGATAGAGATTTAATCGAGGTGAGGCCTAAGTCAGGTTATTACGTCAAAACACCCTTAAAGCAAGCTTTTGAGGCACCTCAACTCAAGCATGGCTCGGTAACACCAAAGCTAGTCAGCACATCACAACTCGTAATGGACGTAATGCAAACATCCTCAATGGCAGGGGCGATAAGCTTTGGCGCTGCATCACCTGCGGCGGACTTCCCTATTATTCAACAACTCAAAAAGAGCTTTGGGCAGCTTGTTCGCAGTACGCCCTTTTTAGGTCAAGGGTATTGCACCCATAAGGGTGATGAACAGCTTCGTCGCATGCTGGCGCAACGCGCAGCAGACGGGCATGTATCTGTTACCGCAGACGATATTATCATTGCTTCTGGCTGTCAGGGCGCGATTGGTTTATGCCTCAAAGCGCTGTGCAAGCCAGGCGATATTGTGGCAGTGGAAAGCCCTTGTTATTACGGCCTACTGCAGTTAGTTGAATCGCTTAGCTTAAAGGTCATTGAGATCCCTTCTGACCCGAAAACAGGAATGAGCATTGACGCACTTCAACTAGCGCTTGAACAATGGCCCATCAAAACCGTGCTTGGCGTACCAAACTTCAATAATCCGCTCGGGGCACAGATGCCTGAAACGGCAAAGAAAGCCCTTGTTGAGCTGATCAACCAATATCAAATTTCATTTATTGAAGACGATATATATGGAGAGCTTGGCTATACGCATCAGCGCCCTCGTGCGGTAAAAAGCTATGATACACAAGATCGTGTGCTTCTATGTTCATCTGCCTCAAAAATGCTCGAACCACAATTAGGTTTAGGATGGATAATGCCGGGGCGATATATGCAAGAGGTCGAATATCAGCGATTTCTGAGCGCATCAAACCAGTTCTGTTTACCTCAAATGGCGGTTGCTGAGGTGCTTAACCGCTCTAGTTTCGATCGACACCTTCGTCTTGCGCGCGATACCTACCGCGGCCGACGCGACCACTTTTTCAAGCTGATTAGTGAACATTTCCCAAGTGATGTGCGCTTATCCTCCCCTCAAGGTGGTTATGTCGCGTGGCTTCAATTGCCCGCAGGCTTAAATGCCACAGAGCTGTACTTCGAAGCCAAAGCACAGGGTATTATTGTTGCTCCTGGAGAGATTTTTTCATCGAACGCAAATAAGTTTAAAAGCTCGATACGGCTGTGCTATTCAAAAGCTTGGACACCAGCGCGAAAAGAAGCCATCGCATTGCTCGGCTCACTCGTACAAGACAAACTTAACCATAAAGATTAGATAGACGCATGACTACGAATAACGCACTTTCTTGCATGATGCATATTCTCGAAGAGATCAAGCCAAACCATGTTCTGGTCGCCTCATCTCAGATCGAAGAAATTCTGAAAGATGCCAAAGCTCAATGCGTCATACAAGCTCTACCTGCATCGAAAATGCGTGATTTACATTTAAGCCCAGATGAAGTGAAACATGTCGATTTGGTCGTTCTCGGTGAAAACTTGAATCAGCTCGAACATTCCAAAGCAATAGAAGTTATTGGCGTTCTAAGAAACCATCTCAATGCAAAAATGCTTATTCTCTGCAATGGAGAGTCGACACTATCCTTTAGCGATATACTCAGTTTAGGATTCAAAAGAGAAGAACAAGATGAAAGTGGACTGACCGTCTATAGCTATGACATTGCCAGCTACAACAAAAAGCGTGAATGGAATAATTCACGTTTCTGGGCGAATCCAGAGAACTTTAATAAATATCGTTGGTAGCACGATGTATTAAGGATAAAAATATCAGGGTCATCCTGAAGCAGCGGACGAAGTACGCGCACATTCAGGATCTCGGGTCTAACTCAGCAAACCAACCATGAGATCCCGTTTTAAAAACGGGATGACGAAAAGGGGAAAAACGGGATGACAAAAAGGATAAGCCAGGGTGACACAGATTGGCCGGGGTCAAAGGAGGTCGTTGGGGTCAGAGTCCTTTTACTCTGACCCCAATATTTAGTGTCGACGTCATCCTGAAGCAGCGAACGAAGTACGTGCACATTTAGGATCTCTACAATGATCTACCCATTAGAGATATTCGAATTGCTATCCCCTTCATTCGCAGGCATCTGCAAGTCACGCATACGCTCTTGCATAGAGGTTCCTGGCATATCGGTATAGGTTTTATTCCAGACCAAATCACTCAAAGAATCAGACGGTTTGTAATCAAGCGGTGCCATCATCAAGACCTCACGCAATGCCTCACAATCAAAGTCTTTGCAAAGCATATCGATACGATCAAGAAGAACCTTCACATCGTCCCAAGCAAGCGATATCTCACGACCACGCATAATACGCGGGTGCGCTGTAGGCATCGGCTCATTACCGATCAAAAGCTCTTCATAAAGCTTCTCACCCGGTCGCAAGCCAGAGTACTCAATCGCAATATCCCCATCTGGGTTCGACTGATCTTTTAGCTCAAGTCCCATTAAGTGGATAAGCTTAACCGCTAAATCATTGATCTTGACGCTTTGCCCCATATCAAGCAAAAACACATCGCCACCCTCACCCATTGCACCGGCCTGCAATACAAGTTGTGCGGCTTCGGGAATCGTCATGAAGTATCGAGTGATATCAGGGTGTGTGACCGTGACAGGTCCACCTTGCTTGATTTGATCTCTGAACAAGGGAACGACAGAACCAGATGAACCAAGCACATTGCCAAAACGCACCATACAAAAACGCGTACCGGCTTGACGTTTCGATAAACCTTGTAACACTAACTCTGCCAAGCGCTTTGATGCACCCATCACATTAGTAGGACGAACAGCTTTATCTGTCGAAATCAGAACAAAGGTTTCTACATTGGCTTTAATGGCTGCCTCGGCAGCATGCCAAGTACCAAATACATTATTACGAATACCCTCAATGACATTCTGCTCAACCAAAGGCACATGCTTATATGCTGCCGCATGATAAACCGTTTCAACGCCAAAACTGCGCATCACCTGCGTCATACGACGCTGCTTTTGAACAGATCCCACTACTGCGTGCAATTCAATGTTCAGATCTTTCTTGAGCATGTAGCGTTTTAATTCACGCTCTATCTCATACAAGGCGTATTCAGACGACTCAACAAGAATCAATTTTAGCGGAGCTAAACGCACAATTTGGCGGCATAACTCTGATCCAATTGAACCGCCTGCGCCCGTGACCATGACCGTCTTTTTACTGATGCACTCAGCTAACAATTGACGATCTGGCGAGACCTCATCACGACCTAATAAATCTTCGATATCAACATCGCGCACTTCTTCTATTTTCGATTTTCCAGACACCACATCATTGATCGCAGGAATGGTTTGCACCACAACAGGGTATTGCTCTAGAAAACGAATTACTAAACTTCGACGTGACCGTGGTGCGTGACCAAGAGCAAGCAGCACTTTGGTCGCCCCATATTTCGCTAATACTTTTGGCAAGTTCGCAGGGCTATGTACACGTATACCATTAAGATCAGTCCCATGTAGGTTTTGATCATCATCAATAAACGCTACTGGCTGCATCGCTTTACTATGAAACAACACTGAACTGAGCTGCAAGCCAGATTTACCTGCCCCATAAATCACTATGCGCTCTTTACTACGTACCATCGAGGTATGCACTAATGATCGCGCAGTCATACGTGAGCCACCCACAAACACCAATGCCAAGCACCAGTATATTACTGGCACAGAACGAGGCATTTCGGCTTGTAGAGCAAACGCTGAAAGCGCAAGCACACAAGCAGAAACACTAACACCCGCTACCACAGCTTTCATCGCATGATTGCTCATGTAACGAATCACCGCGCGGTACAAGCCAAACTTCGTGAACGCTAATAAACTGCATGCAACGGTGACGCACATGGCTAAGACAATCGCGCCAGAAGTTGGCACATAAAAGGTATCAAGTCGAAGACTAAAGGCCATCCATATCGCGATAGGTAGCGAGATGGAATCTATGAGCAATGAAACAAGTCTTTTTTGATAACGAGGTAAAAAGAGAAGGTTTTTTAGCACGTCCTGCTTATCCCTAAATCACATCCAATGACTGCTTGAGGCATCTTTCGCGCCCTGTTTTTAATTTTATATAGTCAACGAGCGCTGAGCTGTCGAGCATAAAGGGCATTAATTTTTATCGCCAGAAGCTAATTTTTATTGTGAATAACGTGCGTCAGTTTGTCATAAAGCGAGCCATAGTAAAAGCTAGTTTGTGCACTCTAAGTAGATTGGTTATTCTTTGGCCCGTTGCATGGAATTGCCTTGCGCAAGCAACACTATTCAAAGCCTACACGGAGGAAGTAATGGCTCGCACCTACGTTTATATTCTCGCTCGAAAGTACACCCACTCGCTCACCGTAAAACAAACAAACTGCTTGTATACGAGCATCCGCTTTTCGCGTGCGAATAACTTCAATGCCGACGGATTTCCAATTGAGCGTATTGACGATTTAGTCTATTACGAGGAGTATCGCGACCGATTAACAGCAAATACGCGCTGCAAAGCTTTGAGAGCGATAGACGAGCCTACATTACAAAAAATGGTCGAAACGCTTAATCCACATTGGAACGATCTATGGCCCCAAATTTCAATCAGTAACAGATTTGGTGATAAAGCCCTCAGACTTTATCAAAAGACCTGGGCAGCAAAAGACAAAAGCTATCGAATTGAGTAGTCTACACTCATAATAATGATCAAAAGTAAGGATGCAGAATGGACAACAATATTGTTTGGCACAATCAAGCTGTAAACGCCGAACGGCGCGCAAGTCAAAAGAATCAAAAGCCTTGCCTACTATGGTTCACTGGTTTAAGTGGTGCGGGTAAATCAACTGTTGCCAACGCATTAGACCACGCTCTTTTTCAACGCGGTTATCATACCTTTTTGCTCGATGGAGATAACGTACGCCACGGATTAAACAAAGACCTAGGTTTTTCAGACGCAGATCGCATTGAAAATATTCGTAGAATTGGCGAAACATCAAAGCTTTTCACCGAAGCAGGCCTAATTGTGATGTCGGCGTTCATTTCGCCGTTTAGAAGTGATCGAAATATGGTGCGCTCTTTGTTCTCAAACAATGAGTTCATTGAGGTGCACATCAGTACTCCCTTAGATGTGTGTGAAAAACGCGACCCAAAAGGCTTGTACAAAAAAGCCCGAGCAGGTGAAATCAAATTCTTTACGGGAATAGACTCTGCATACGAAGCTCCGCAAGCACCAGAGGTTACTTTGAATACGTACGAGCATGAGATTAATGCGTGTACAGAGATACTGGTTAGCTACTTGGAACAACGCGGTTTTATCACGCATAAACCTCAACAAACGCAAGACTTAGCCTAAAGCTAGTTAAGAGAGACCTTCCTGATTGTCTAGTAAAGTTATCTAAGCTGGATCAACAAGCGTATATTTCTGCGTTTATTTAGGTTCAAAAGAAAGAGTAGTACTTGAGAAGAAAAAGAAATAGGGGCGGGTGGCTCAGCCATCCATTCACGACAGTCGTCCCTGAGAGTTGCGACAAATCCTTTTGTCTTCGCTATCCCTATGGCTCTTTATATTAAGGGCTTTTTAAGCGCAGAAATATAGGAAATCTCTGAAAGTTTGTAGGACATATCCTACAGAACGTCATGCTCGCACAGAGTGTATGCCTACAAGATAGAACTAAGAACCGTTTCCAAAGCCCCACACACATCTTTTATCTGTTCTTCACTGATCGTTGGATGGACTAAAAACATCAAACTGGTTTCGCCGAGTTCTTTGGCAACGGGTAATCGCGCTTTAGGTTTTGACGGATGCTTATCAAAGGCTTTTTCGAGATACACCTCTGAACAGGAGCCTTGCATGCTGGGAATGCCGGCTTCGTTGATCAGAGCAATAAGACCATCTCTATCTAACCCTGCAGGCAGGTTTTCAATCTCAACAAAAACATAAAGCTTATAGTTTGCATGGATGATATGAGGTGGGATATCAGGAACACGAAGAAACTCAAACTTACGACAAACGTCTGCCAACAGATTTGCATTTCGAGTACGTGCTTCCGTCCATTCAGCCATGCGCGTAAGTTGAATACGGCCAATGGCTGATTGCATTTCAGTTAAGCGCCAGTTGGTTCCAAAAGATTCATGTAACCAACGAAAGCCCGGCGGATGTTCCTTGTTATAAACCAGATCATAGCTTTTACCGTGATCTTTAAAAGACCACATCTTCTGCCAAAGAGTTTTGTCGTTGACAGTGACCATACCGCCTTCGCCACCAATGGTCATGATCTTATCTTGACAGAATGACCAAGCGCCAACATGCCCGATAGAACCGACCGAACGCATTACACCATCAGTGCCTATGTATTTAGCACCATGCGCCTGCGCACAGTCTTCAATAATTTTTAATTCATGCTCTGCAGCCAATTGCATAAAGCCATCCATGTCACATGGCCAGCCGGCCAAGTGCACACATACAATAGCTTTGGTTTTTGGGCTTAAAACTTTACGAACCGTCTTGGGGGTAATGTTCTGGGAATCACAATCCACATCTGCAAACACTGGCATTGCTCCAGCATTGACAATTGCGCTGACCGAGGCAAGAAAAGTACGAGGGGTGACAACCACTTCATCGCCCTCGCCTATGCATAATGCTTTAAGCGCGAGGTCCAACGCTACTGTGCCATTGGCAACCGCAATCGCATATGCACAGTCAGAAAACTTCGCAAATTCCCTTTCAAACTCGCGGCCTTCTGTGCCAGTCCAGTAATTTACTTTGTTGGATAACAAGACTTCAGAGACTTTATCTGCTTCTTCTTGCGTAAAAGAGGGCCATGAGGAAATCTCAATCATGATGACTTTTTAAATAGATGAGTAACACCTTCCGGAGCCAGCTCGCGTAAAATTTCCTCAGAAATTAATGTAAATCTCTTACCATCAATTTCTACGTACGCACCATCATAAGGAGGAAACCAAAATGCTCTAACTTTAGTATCAACATCATCACCTTCATTGATCTTTTTATGCAGTTCCATTTCTTCCCTAGAAATATATCTCCCACCAATATTTGGCCGAGTTTCCAGTCTCTCTTCGGTATGACGAACCATAGCCAACACATCTAGCACTAACTGATAAAGCACCCTTATCGAACGTCGCTCTAAGGACTGAGCAGTTTCACGCTCGATATCTATTGGCAAAGCTTTTGATTTAATAATATCGCCTGTATCAATTGTCTCATCTACATAATGCGCCGTGACTTCCCACTCTTTCAATCTATCCAATATGGCAAAGTTATACCCCCCAGTTCCCTTATAATCTGGCAAAGGAGCAGGGTGGAAATTAATCACTCCCTTCTTGGGAAAACTTAATAAAGGTTCTTTGATTCTTCGCCAAAATAATATAGATAGAGCCAAATCAAAATAGATGGTTTTATTTGTGACTGCCTCTTCAACTTCTTCCAAGGTGAAAACGGGGATATCAAGTTCTTGAGCTGCGGTATTCGTGGTTGACCCTTCTAAATGACTATCGGTTACAACTCCGACCACATCATAAAAACCAGTTTTAACAATATATCGCAACAACTTTGCAGCAACAGGTTTTCTCCCCATAAAAAGTAACTTAATCATTATTTCCCTTAAAATAATTCACAGTAGCCTCACCCTCTTGCGAGATCCCCTCACGCTTAAACACTTTAACTACGGTCATAAACAAAATTTTTACATCCAGCCAAAAGCTTTGATTGTCGACATACCAAACATCAAGTTTGAACTTTTCATCCCATGAAATCGCATTGCGACCATTCACTTGCGCCCAACCCGTTACGCCAGGACGTACTTCGTGCCGACGTTTTTGTTCATCACTATAAAGAGGTAGGTATTCCATTAGTAAAGGGCGCGGCCCTACTATACTCATATCGCCTTTTAATACATTCCAAAGTTCTGGCAGCTCATCCAGACTGCTCGAACGCAAAAACCTACCTAACTTAGTTAAGCGCTCTGAATCTGGTAGCTGATTACCGTGCTTATCTACCGCATCACGCATGGTTCGAAACTTGATCATATCAAAGGGCTTACCGCTTAATCCCGGCCGCGTTTGGCGGAAAAGAACAGGCGTACCCATGGACTTTGCGATCAGAACACTGACCACCAACATGATTGGAATAAAAGCAACCAAAGCTGCTAATGCAATTAAAGCATCAAGCATCCGCTTCATGAAATAAACTTTCAAATTGCGTCGATAACACCTCTGAGTTTTGAACATTCATTAAAAACTCGCGCCCTTTTCGCCCTATTGCATTTCGCTCCTCACAAGCCATCGAAAAATAAGTTCCCAGTGTCTGCACAAATTCATCAGATTTTTCAGCTGGGGAAAACGTACCGCAGCCAGCTTCATTAATCATACTTGGAAAACCAGAATACATGGCAACAACTGGTTTCGCAGCGTACATATAGTCAACAAACTTATTTAAAGACATACCATATCTGTATATATCCTCTTGTCTAAAGGAGGCTACCAAGACATCGGCGTACACCAACACAGATTGCACTTCACTTTTTCTAACTCGAGGGGCGAATATAACATTGTCTAAACCTTTAGCATTCTCTGCAAGCTCCTGCTTTGAATGTCCATCACCAACCAATACAAAACACACTTCTGGTAGTGTTTTTTGAGCAACCCTTGCCGCATCGATAATAAACTCTAGAGCGTTTGCAGGCCCCATTGAACCAGCGTACATAATTATGAACTTACCTTTAGGAATATACTTAGAGATATATTCTTCAGTGACCTCTTTCTGCTCGGTTTCAAAAAACTCTAAACTAACCGGCTGAGGCAAATAATGAACTTTAATACCCAGCCCAACCTTCTGTTCGACATGCTCACGAAGCCCCGGCATACTGCCAACAATTGCGTCTGCGTAGCGATACCCTAGCAATTCAAGTTTGCCTAAAACGTATACCAACGGGTGGTTTTTCGAAACACCCTTCAAATCGATTAGCGACTGCGGCCAGATATCTCTAACCTCAAAGATGAATTTAGTTTTGAATACTTTTTTATAGAAGCAGCCAGACAACACAGTAAACAAAGAAAGCGAAGAGCCGATAAATACATCTGGGCGCTCGTACCTTTTTTGGAACGCCATTAAAACCACTAATAGTTCAAACCACATCCAACTCAATACACGATGGAAGCCATTAACAGCGCGATATTTCAAGCCTCGAACCCACGTCACTTTAAATCCACACTCGTTGGAATCTAAGTAACCACCGTTGAATTCGGGCAAAGTATTGAAAAGATGGGAGTAATTCGAGGCTATTAACCTCACGTGATGGCCGTGCTCAAAAAACTTACTACAAAAAATAGCCTGCCGTGTGTTCGCACCATATCTCTGAACATTTGCATACTTAGAAACATACCAAATATTAACGACACCTCCCTCCTATACATGTGATGATTTTCTCTGCAGCCGAGCCATCCCCATATAACCCATGACTACTACACCTATAACTACCGATGCCATTAATAGAACTAACTATCGAGTTTCTATTAGCGCCTACAAGCTTATTGGCTCCAGCACTTACTAGCTCAACCCACTCAGTCTCATCCCTAAGAGTAATACAGGGCTTTGAAAAGAAATAAGCCTCTTTTTGCAAGCCACCGCTATCTGTCATCACTTTGTCGCAGTTTGAAACCAGCCAAACCATATTCAGATACCCAACTGGGTCGATCACCTTGACCTCATCCAGTCCTAAACCGTATTCAGCAATGATTTTTCTCGTACGCGGATGTAATGGCAATACAACGTTTTGATCGTGAGCGATCTCGTTCAGAGCACCGATGATATTAGTCATTCTTTCTTTAGAGTCTGTATTCTCAGCACGGTGGATAGTGCAAAGAATAAAAGCGCCATCTGGAACGTTATTTGGTTTTACTGCCAGGTCTTTATAGAACAGAGCACCGTCCAACATGACATCCCCAACATTGTGCACCTCTGCATCATTTTTCCAGTTCTCAACACTCTCAGAGTGCAAATTTTTGACTGCTGTTTCAGTTGGGCAAAAGAGCCACTTGCTCACACGATCCGTCAATATCCGATTCACCTCTTCTGGCATATTCATATTGAAACTGCGTAAACCAGCCTCGACATGGGCAATAGGAATATGCAATTTTGACGCAGCAAGAGCACCTGCTAGCGTAGAGTTCGTATCGCCATAAACCATAACAACGTCGGGCTTTTCTTCTACTAGAACATTCTCAATTTTTTCTAGCATTTGACCCGTCATTGCACCATGGGTGCGACAACCAACTCCCAACATATAATCCGGTTTAGGTATTTTCATCTCTTCGAAAAAAATATCACTCATATTCGCATCATAGTGCTGGCCAGTATGAACGATTACTTCATCTACATTCTTACCACTTTCTTTTTGTTTGGCCAATTCACGGCTTACAGTTCCGGCTTTGATAAATTGCGGGCGAGCGCCCAATACAGTGACTACTTTCACGTGAATAATTCCTTGTATAAGGCTGCTAGCTTTTGCTCCTCTTGTTCCCAGTTGTATTTTTCTACTACGGCTCTGCGACCATTTTCACCAAGGCGTTGCGACTCAGCGGGGTTATCATTCAAGAATTGAATCGCCCTCGCCAACTCTTCGATGTTTTCTGGGTCAACACAAATACCACAATCATTCCCTTCTACGATCTCTTTCCATAATGGAAAGTTAGAGGTAACGATCGGTAATCCAGCACTCATATACTCAAACATTTTATTTGGCTGTGCATCAATATGGTTTGGTGATGCCAGAAACGTTACGATGCCAGCTCGTGATCGAGCAAGAATTTCGGCTACTTCTTCACGACTTCTAAAACCTAATTCATTTACAGCATTAAATTCATGGAAAGACTTAACTTCTTCTTTCAGTTGTTTACTCCCAAACTTACCAACCAAATTAAGTCGAACCCCATTAACTTTTCCCAATGATTTTACTAAGGGTTTAATTCCACGAATCTCTGAAATCCCTCCCACATAGGCAACCTCACCTGCTTTCACTTGTTTAGCAGTTGCACACGAAAGCTCATTTAGTAGAGGGAAGTTATTTATGTTCTCAGACCTTTTACAAAAACGACCAAATTTATCGGATATGACTGGCGTAGCCCCTATCACCGCATCCAGTTTGGGACAGACCCACTTTTCATATTTTGAAACAATTTTGCTCAGTACAATTCGCGCCATGGGATGCAAATAAGGTTTGCCCAATAACTGCTTAGGCAAATCTTCATGGGCATCAAAAATCACTAATTTGCCTCGTCGCTTTAATTTAACGGCTATAGGTAATAGCTCTGGATCGTGGAGATGATAAAGTTCAGCGTCTAACTCTACTGCCTTTTTGTACACTTTTTTAACCGTACTAGTCATCCTCGACAACCGGCCACCCGTTTTGGCGCCAACATCAAAAATAGACATACTATTATTAATCTCATCACCTAGACCATCAGCGACTACCAATGAAACTTCATGGACTTTCGCAAGCGACCTGCACATTTTTACGTAAATTCGAACATCATACCGAGGGTGTGCAGATGTGAGATGCACTACATTGCCCATCTAATCCCCTCAAAAAGCCGCTTTAAATTATCCCAAGTATTTACTAAGACATTGGTCTCCCACTGCCTTGGATGCGTTGTAAAATAAATCACGTTATTCTTGTCCAGCGCTTCAAGGAAACTTACAGGAGAGTAAAATACCGGGTACTGCATATCACGGATATAAATATCTGCAGAAGCCATCAGGTGATCGTCATACCCTTCACATAAAATGTTTAACTGCTGCTTTAAATCTTCATTAAGCAATAACGTACTCGGCAATTTTAACTTTCGATTTACAAAGTCGCCGTGTGCCGCCACTGAACTAAATTCGCAATCAAACCGTTCTCTAAGGCCTTGCAAGTTAGTTTCGAATATCTCTCTAATTTTCCCCATCGAGTCGTTCGCAACAACAGCCTCTTTAACACCATTATCCTTACAAAACTGCGCTACTTCTTCAAAATGATAACCAACTTCACTGGAAGAAGCGTCAATCTCTCTAATCAAGCGTGCATCAAGTGTCGACAACCTAAAATAAAATGTAGAATTAACACCTTGTTTCTGCTCAACTTTATGCATTTTTCGAGCAGTTCGGATATCAGTATCAATGTCATGTCGATGAATAATCACCTTCTTAGGTAAGGTGCCCGAAATTAGAGCTCGATGCCATTCTGAAACCGTAAGATGCTCAAAGCCTTTCTGCTTGGATTTCACTATCAAAGTTTCATATTCGCTAAGCCTAGAGCGCATAAAATAATCGTTCATCAGCCGGTACATTAGGATCTTTATTAGCTTCATTTAGGTAGCCAAGTAGAGTACTGTTTAAAGTCTTGACTAGTGATAGCCGCTAACAATTTATTATCTTCTGCGAAAGTATTTTTTATCTCTTCGATTTGCTCATCTGTCATCAACGCATATCGCTTTTTATCTTTTATTATTCTTGAATCTACCATTTCAATTAGTTTCATAGGCCCTTTCCAAGCAAGATAACCGAATCTAGTTTTTGCTCGCTCAACATGTGTTTTCTTTCTAGCAACCATCAGTTTATTTAACATTAACTGCATTTTCAGTGCAGCTGTCGAAGGCGACACATTCACCGCTGACTGAGGTAAGCTTGAGTCTAATATTGGCACCCCTATAAAACTTGCCAACTCATCTAGAATATTCGCTTTGCGTAGTTTGAAGTCGTCAATGTTAATTGAAAAAACGTTTTCACTGCCAAAGGCGTCAAACATCAATTCATGAAGCTTTCCGAAACGATAATCAAAATAATCTAAATATTTCTCTCCTCGAAAAGTCAAATCAAAAAACTGATTAAAATTCAACTTTCCTCCGCTACGCACAAACTGAATATATCTCGATAAGATCATATCCACCTGTGACCTATATACAAAAATCACTTTGAGTGAATCAAATGAGCTAGCAGAAATATTTTCTAATACCTCTTGAACCTTGGCTAAATTACTCTTATTCATCCACAGGTTTTGATCAATTTCAGGAAGTAGAAGATGCTCATCACTCTCAAGAAATAAACGTCCCTTACCTATAAACTGAGCCCGATACCACTCTAAGCCTTTATCAAAAGTAGAATTGTATAATTGGAAGTAATTAGTTCTGTATGCGTAAGAAATATCTGGGTGTTGCTCGAATAAACTTTGAAGCCAAGTCGACATACATTTCGAGTAACCTAAGTGCAATATCATTTCGTTACTTCTTAATTGATGATGCATTCATTACAATAACCCAAAGCTATAAGGATGATCACTAAGCAAGTGCCGATCCTTGTACACATAGAGTAAAAAATATAGGGCGGTAACTATATACACAAATAAAGTAGGTTTAAACTTAGAAAGGATATAAGCAATAAGTACGGGCTCAAAAATCAAAAAATAACGAAACGCCCTTACGGCAAAAATCCCAATATCAGACAACGCAATAAAACAACAAAACCCAAGAGCATAACACTTAAATAAGAGCTGCATTTTATCTGTAAGAACTCGTTTCCATCTCAAATACATACACAAGCTAACAATAAGAAATGCTTTTACAAAACCCAAACCAAAAACAATGGAACTTCCATAATAATCAGGATCGTTGAACTTGCCACTTATCTTTGCTAACAAAATATTATTAATGCCATTTCCTAAAACAAGTTCTAACAAGGCTGTAAAACCGCCTAAAAACTTAAAAACTAAAGCTCCGAAAATACAAATAAAAACCCCAAGATTGTTGAACCTATTTGAGAGAACAATAGGACAAACCAGCAAAATTAAAGCTGAAAAATGAATTGAGAAAGCAAAGATAACCAAGCAATAGAATACAACCCATCTACGTTCAATTAAAAAACTTATAGCCAATAGCCCAAGACTCATAGCTAAACCATTTCGAATTTGATGCATTGCTATAGCGAGCAATAATAAGCTCAAAAACATAGCGAACGCTATCAAATAGAGCTCAGTCATCCTAGTATAAGAATACGCCACCAAACCGAGCGTTGATATTGCGAGGAACAACTTAAAAACCAAGAAATCTTCAGAGAAAAGTTTAAAAACGGACATTAAATAGTAAAAACCAGGTTCGTAAGCTCGAGGAATATTCCAGTAACCCTCTGAACCAAATAACACCTGATCAATCGATCCAGTTTCCCTGAAATATTTAAGATAACCCAGATCATCAACACCTACATCACCACGTAGGCCAACGAAAAAGGCAGCCAACAAAACAATCAAAAAAAATGCGAAAAACCTTAACTCCCTTTGAGGTCGAAAACTCGATATCAAACAGAGCCAGATACAGAAGAAGAAGAAAATATAGGTAATCAATTTGGTTCCATTAAAAACATCAACACTTGATTTAAACAGGACTCATATTAATAGATAGAGTAATCTGGCTGAAACGAATTCGAATGGCGGTAATAATCGCCATATACAGCCATTTTCAGTAGCATAATAGTTTTGTCTAAGCAGATTAGAAAAATCTAAATCATAAACACGAAGCTCTCTTTCCACCTTTGCTAAGCTGAGGCATTAAGGCAAGCCTTGAATCTTCTTAACGTAACCCTGATGAATATTGTTGCTCTGTTAGTTATTGGGATTTACCTCGTGAAGTAGTTTTTCTCATTGAACGAGGTATCCGAAATTATTACGCCATAATATACCTTAACAAACGTTTTGCTCTATTTCGTACGGAGTATTTGAACACGGTTGGCAGAACATCAAGATCATCAAGTAGCTCAGCAATATGAACGGACAGGGCCTTCTGATCATAAGGGTCGCATACTCGTGCGCTTGCATATTCCTCCAATAAATATTTATTTACTGGTATATCTGAAGTCACGATAGGTAAATTACAAGCCATTGCCTCTAAAATCGCATTAGGCATACCTTCATTGGTCGTAGGCAAAACAAAGACATCGGCAGCATTCAAGTACTTAACTAATAACGTTTGATTAACAGCTCCCTTAAAAAGAATTCTTTCATCAATCGGTTGCTGCTGCCCCTTCCCCAAAAAAACCATTAAAGGTTTATGTTTCATTTGTCGACACGCTTCTAACACTCTAAGCGGGCCTTTTCGCTCAACAAACCCACCAACAAACAGAACTATTTTGACATTTTGTGGCAAGTTTAATTCTGCTCGACATGCTTTCTTATCTCTAGGGTAAAAAACATCTGTATTTACACCATTAGGCACGAAAACAACTTTTTCTTGGGAGACTTTGTAACGAGAAACTAGTAACTCAGACAATGAAGGGGAGTTCGGAAATATCCTATTAAAATTATTGAGTTTGTTAGCCAGTTGCTCAATGGAAAAAAACTTTTCCCACTTTTTGAAATCGCTCTCACCTAAAGCTAAATACGCAGGGATATCAGCCCTTTTTGCCACAGCTAAAGCTGCATCTCCAGCAGGAAAAAGAAAATGTGCATAAACGGCATCATAAACATTTTTCTGCCTCTTCACTGAATATGCGCCAACTACACTTCTAGTAAAAAAGTACTGTTTCAAGCCAAAAATATTTAAACGCATTAGCTTGGCAGGCACTTTAAAAAAGAGAGGAAGTGCCACGTTTTCGTCTTCGAGAACTAAATCACGAAAAAGATATCGTAGTTTAAAAGATAAGGGGGCGATAACATCCACTGTTACCCCGAGCGAAGTCATTTCAGAAACGGTATTCTTTACAAATATCCCTCTTACCGGATCCTGTTTGACAGGGTAATGGCCTGTTACCACTAATAAATTCATAGTAAGACTACTCAGTCGCTTGATCTAAAAAATATTCGCTATATCTACAAAGATTGTGCTGATCAAAAACATATAAACCTTTAGCGCTAACTTTTTCCAAATAACCCGTTTTTTTAATCAACAACTTAAATACTCGAACAAGTCCTAGCTTTTCAGACAATAATACCTTGCGTGTCTCACCTACATCTGTAGCAACTATACAGCAGCCTACTTTCATCGCCTCAAAAAGACTTTGAGAAGGGTAATTATTCATTTCCTGTAAAGATACGAAAAACGAACAAACTCCAGAAGAGCCTCTTTATGGGAAAAAATCCGACTAGCTACAACAAACATATTCATAACATCCAATGCTCATACCACATTTGGAAGATCATTAAGTTATACCTTAAGCGAACATCTCTATCAGTCTTAGCCACAGATAGTCGCTTTAATAGACTCTTCCTAAATAACTCTTGCTCACCAATATAAGAGGGAGAGAAATATTTAGCTTCTAGATTATTGAATTGCTTCGACAAAACCCACTGTTTCAAAGGAGGGCTAAAACCTTGCTTTGGACGTTCAAGCAATTCTCTAGGAACGTAACGGTGAGCAATTTCTTTCAATAAAGACTTCTGTGTACCAGCTGCATTTCTTAATTCATCGGGCATTCTAGCTAGAAACTCATAAAGCCTGTTGTCCAGCAGAGGCTCCCTAGCCTCTAACGAGTAATGCATTGAAGCTCGTTCAACCTTTGTTACGATAGCATCACTCATATTCTGATAGTAATCAGCCGCCAAGATTTGGCCTAAAGGGTTACAGTGTTTCTGCCCCCTGATTATATTCAATGGCGAATGATTTAAGTTTTCCACCCAATTAACCACATCCTCAACAGAGTGCTTAAGGTGCTTTACTTGGAGTAAGTTTGAAGCACTTTTTTCCCGCAGTTCAAAACGAAAGAACTGTTTCAACTTAGAGATTTTATCTCTGTATTGTTGCGGAACTACCCCCAGCGGAAAGTCCATTACCAATATCTTTTGAAGCCAAAAAGGCATCCCTGCCAATCGATTGTATTCATCAACGATTGATCTATGTTTGTTGTAACCAGCAAAAAGTTCATCTCCCCCATCTGCACTCACGGCTACTTTCACATATTGACTCGCAAATTGATTTAATAACAAGGTTGGGAGGGCTGATTCATCAGCAAGAGGTTCATCATATACCGCAGGCAACAGTTCAAACGCTCTTAATAAATCATTGTTAGAGCAGCGCAAATCTCGATGTTTGGTACCTAAATAATCTGCCACTTTTTTTGCATGAGGAGATTCATCATACTTTTCTAACTCAAACCCAACAGTAAATGTTTGGAGTTGCTCATCACTTTCGTTCTGAAGCATCGCGGTTATTAAAGAACTATCATATCCCCCACTCAAAAACACCCCAACAGGGACATCGGACACCATCCTAAGCTTACATGCATTGAGAAGCTTTTTTTCCGTCTCGTTAACAAGATCTTTCTCTGTAATTACCAAGCGATCCTCCTCCAAAAACGAAAAAGGATCCCAGTAGCAATAAGGAATAACTTGTGAGCAAGAACTAGCACTTTCTAGATCGATGTCTATATAATGACCAGGAGGTAGTTTAAAAGTATTATCAAAAATACACTGAGGAGATGGAATGTAGCCATGCAGTAAAAAAGAAGCTACCGAATCCTGATTAAGGGATTTAACTTTATTAAATACTGGATGCTCATGAAATGCTTTTAATTCACTTGCGAACAGTAGTAGCTCGCCATCCCAATAATAAAATAATGGCTTTACTCCAGCGCGATCACGGAAAATGGTTATACGTTTTTTTATTTGATCATAAAGCGCAAATGCAAACATTCCTCTGAAATGCTCGACACAATCTATTCCCCAGCAATCAAATGCTTTTATAAGAACCTCGGTATCACAATCTGATTCAAATGAATATCCGTGAGAATATAATTCTGATCGAACTTCACGAAAATTATAAATTTCGCCATTAAAGACAACAACTAAACTATTAAAGCTCATCGGTTGATGTCCCGAAGCAGAAAGGTCCTGAATTGCTAACCTAGAATGACCTAGCCATATTGTCGCGAACTGCTCAGTTTTAACAAAAATGCCATTATCGTCAGGCCCCCTATGATTAAGGGAGTGAATCATATTACTTACAATAGATTGAGTAGTTTCATTTCGAAAGTCGATACCACCAACAATTCCACACATCAGAGACCAATCACCCGTGAAGTAAAATAAGAAACAAAGTTTTCAAGCGTATGAGCACTATCGATTACAGATCTACTTTCAGCAACTAACCTTTCTCTTAGGCACTCATCAGACAGCAGCTCTTCAATACTATCAACGAGTTCTGTCGTACTATTAACTAGCCTCCCATTGTTTTCCGTTACAATCATTCTTGTTTCTCCGACATCAGTAGCTATAACAGCACAACCACAAGTAATTGCTTCAAGCAAACTCTGCGATGGGTAATTATTATGCTTTTGAAGAGACAAAAAAACTTTTGACTGGGCAAGCTCCTCAGTTGGGTTTGTCGAATAACCCAAAATGACCTGATGGTGCGCTATTATTTTTTCATTCCGAATAAACTCTTGTTTTAATTTACCGTCACCACAAATTCGAACAACTAGTGATCTGTCGATTCGTTGTAATGCTGCAACAAGCAGTTCCACTCCCTTTAAAGGCACTAAGCGAGAAACAAAACACAAATCATATCGCCGTCTTTTTTGATGAGACCCCGCTTTACGTAAAGCCAAAAATGAGCATGGAGCCACTTCAATTTTTTTTGGATTGACACCAAACAGATTGGAATGTACTTCTTGTATCGAAGGCGATAAAAAATCTATTTTTTTAGCAAAAAAATATGTCCCCCTATGTGCTAGCTTAGAGTAAAAACTAAAGTCATCTGGTGATATCTTACTGGAATCTACGGACGAAATAGTCATCACAATGCCTTTGAGAAGAGCATTCACTCCAAGTAAAAGAGACAAGAGGGTTGGGTTTGCAGCAACATGAACATGAGAAATATGATTCTCTTTCAATATACTCGTAATTTTCCTTGCAGTAGGGAGCAAGCTGCCTTCGTCATATACTCTGACTTTATTATTCAAACCCTTAAATTCCCTGAGTAGAGACTCATGGCATATAAGCATAAACTCAGCATCGGGGCGCTTAGAGAGTTCTAAAAATAATGCTATAAAACGGCGTTCTAAGCCTCCTGGCTTTCCTTTAGACGTGATTAATACAGCAACTTTCTTTCGTTTATTCTTGTCCAATGCCATGTCACTTACTTGAAGAAAGAATCATTTTATAAATCTGATGGAAACGCTCACGCCATGTAACTCCATAAATATTAGAGTTATGCCAAAGACAAACAAATTCACCATTATATTTTTTCACAACGCTCAATAAATTATTCGTTGCATTAAGCGCCTGCGCTAACGTTAAGCTTCGATACTTGAAATCCGTCACCTCCATGAATACAAGAGGCTTTTGAGTTAAGCAAAGCTTCTTTCTTCTCAAAAAATCATACATTGAGAATGGATAGCAAACTCCCGCACGAAACCCATTATGCTCAGCATAACCAAGTGTTGAGTCCCACTTCATGTTTAGCTCATTCCAGAGCGTAGGAGTAATCGCCACATCGTAACGCAATACATGGTGCCTCCCATGAACAATCTCCTGTTCAGAAACGAAAGCTAAACGAGCAATCTCCTTCTCCAGCATGTCAGCATCTAAATAAGAATTATAGCTAGGATGAATGCCAATATAATGTCCACGCTCTTTTATACTTTTGATCAATCTTTTTGTTTTTCTACTTTCTATTTCGTATGCGTTGTCGTACTTTGAATTACCACCGGACATGAAGAAAAAATGCGATTTCACATCCGCACCTTCGCTTATTGCCATCAACTCATCAAATGTATCAAAACGGTCTTTTGCGCTAGACAAACCCACTTTTAATATTTCAATAAAATTATACCAAAATTGGGTCAGCGATTTTCGTTTCAGAATATCACCCGCTAACGTTTTAACGACAAAACCCGAATCTCTCCAGAAAAAAGTGCTGTCTACATCATGAGTAGGAACAATAGTAAATGACCTTTCTTTTCTAGCCCCCAGATAACCAAGGCGCGTTAATAAAGTCCAAAAAAACTCAACATACTCATTAACAATAGGGCGCTCAAGAAAGCCGTACTTGAAAGCTAAAGACTCTGCTGCAGGGAAGCGATCATGAGCATCCCGTGCTTTATTTACATATTCCTCCCATCGAGTGAGCATAAAGAAAGCCCCAGCAAAAATATCGACTTCGCACGTAATTGAAGAATGTGAAATGCTGAGCTCACCTTTACCGAATAACACTGGTAAGTCAGACTCTGGCGTAAATGGAAGTTCACAAAACTCAACATCCGAGGGGATATTATTTTGGGCTAGGTACGACAACGACTCTTTATGCTTCGAAAAAAATGCATCACGAATAACTATAGAGTTCCCATTCTCCAAGAAAATTGACCAATCATCCTGTTCTTCAGACGATTCAAACAAATACTCTAGACCTAGAAAATCAGACAACAGAACATCAGCAATGTACCGTCGCTCTGGAACATTGTTTTTGGGTACACACACTTTTAACATAAACTAACGACCAACTACTGTATAAAATCTTTCACTAAGCGTTTCAGCCTAAGTAGCTTGGAATTTGTTTTGGATATTTGGAAATACTGGCACTGGGTTGCGCCAAAACTACGGACATATTTTTCAATCGAGGGCATCATGCTTCCCTCAAAATCAAATTTTTTCTTAGAATTCAAAGCGAGTTCTATTCCTTTAAGTTGCACCAAGTCCATTGCACCAACATCCGTCACTTCTGGATCTATCCCGCCCATCAGGTAGTAAACGCAATGTTCATCCAAAACATAGAAACCTGCCGCTATTACTTTTTCATCAAGGGATGCAAAAAATAAGCGGATAGCCTTTCTTTTTCTACCCTCTTGATACAAGTTTTTAACTAGCTCCCATGAATAAGGAATTTTGACGCCTTGGCGTGCAAACGTCTTTTTATTAAGATCATAAAACGTTTCTACATCATCACCCTCATAGACCTTTACACCATGAGCATTAGCTTTTTTTATTCGACGTTTGCGTGTACTGGGTAATACTTCAGCTAAGTATTCATCGAAGTTTGCCGCATCAATCAGATAGGTATAACGCGTCGACTGCTGAAAACCTTGCCAATACAAAGGCAGCCAATTTTTGAAGCTTGGAGAAAAGTGCTGTTCAAAAAATGCAAAGGCAGGAAGTTGCTCAAATAGGGAATCTAATGCCTCTTTCTCCCACGATAACCGCTTAGAATATGACTGCCCGTCAGGGTAGACAATATTCGGCCCTAAAAAAGGAGTAAGCGGGGGCCGTTGAAGATATACCCTGCCTTTTACATTTCTTTTATAGTAGGGCAAACTCGCTTGGACTCGCCCTCCTTTTTCGATTAAAGCAACATTCCAGTTACTCGCCCCACATACAATATCTAGCCACCAACTCTGGCTAAATATACTCATAGTTTGTTGTAGTTCGCAGAACTGTTTATAACGCTCTTTACTACTCATCTAGAACCTAACAAGTTTCTTATAAAAATAGAGAGCACAAAATGCACCTTGAGACTAATAACGCCATCACGACAGACAACACAAGCTCTTCTATTAACATAGAACACCGAACCTAAAGGTTCATCAAGTATTGGCGAGCCAGAATAAGACTGAACATTCCAACGCATTCCCTTATACAAACCAACTGGCTGATCAATAGCATCTAACCAAAGTTCCGTCCCTCTCAAGAGATGCCAGATCTCTTGAATTGACCATTCTTTCCAGTCTATGAACGATCGATGCTCTGTTTTTTTTATATTCCTAGCTCGCTGGACGCTCAAATGCGTTTTCTGTTTGACCCTAGGTAGCACATCTATCTGGTCAATAGCTTTAAGTAAAAGACGACTGCCGACATCACCTATAGCAATATTCTGTAAATCTGGCGATTTAACCCCTTTCTGAACTTTATAATGCTGCTGCAAAAGTATATCGCCGGTATCTTCTCCGGTATCAATATAATGCACGGTAACGCCGCCCCGCTCATCTTGATTGAGATATCGCCAAAACCAGGGGTTGGGCCCGGGATACTCAGGCAAATAAGATGGATGAAGATTGATCGCGCCATATGTCGGAGCAGAGAATACCTCCTCGTTCAAAAGTGAAGACATTGAGTAAACAACGAGGATATCTACGTCATTTTTACGCAGAAAAGAGCTAATTTCGGCATCACTAAATGTCGCCATATTCATATAGCGAATGGAATGAGTAGCACAATATTTTTCTAAGCTAGGTTTGCGGATTCCCAGAAAAACAAGCAATGATTTAAATGCGGCACCTAAGCTAGATGGCTTCTTCTTTTTTTTAGGAATCCTAGGAGGAGCATCTATAATCGCGACTAAATCATGCCCAGCTCCTACAATAGGATCAACAACACGAGTTAAACCCTGCGTTATCAAAACAACCCTTCTCACTTGACGCAAAACGTCTCACTCCATACAGCAATATTGAGTAGTTTTAGCTTATGTTGCAGTTTTGCTTTTTTACACGCTTCTATCTCGGATGGAAAGTAAGACTGCAAAAACTTTGAATTTTCTATTTTATTGTGAAGCCAAATTTTATGCTGACCATTAAACCAATGCTCTTCGGGAACAGGCCATCCCATCTTATCTTTTCGCCATAGGATATCTGCAGGCAATTTTTCCGCCATTGATATACGCGCTAAGTACTTGCTCCAACCATGCCTATATTTATAAGGGGCTGGAACACTAGCCAAAAACTCAACTAATCGATAATCTAAAAATGGCATTCGTGACTCGATACTATGAGCCATCGACACGCGATCAGAATAATGCAGTAAGGTCACTAGGTTTTCAAAAAGGTCCTGTTTTAACTTTTCGTTCAGGGGCATTGTTTGCTTTACCAAGAAATTTTTATCGACCTTCAGCAATTTTAAAGCAGCAGCCTGCCCAATGAGGGCTCTCAGGATTTTAAAAATAAAGCCCTTCATTGCCCTTCGACGAAGCGTTGCGCGCTTAACCTTAACCGATTCAAACAAGGCGCTAAGAAAACCCGTATTTGCAACGTAATTTGTTACATAACCATCATAGCCCGCTAGTTGCTCATCAGCCCCTTGCCCATCAAGCGTAACAACAACATTACTTTGAGACACCAACTTGAAGGTATGCCAACCCGACATGCATGTGCCACTGGGAGGCAACTCCATGTGGTAAATCATTTTCGCGTGGGCGTCTGGAATATCAACAGCGTTTGGCTCAATTTGGTTAGACTTTACATTGAGATGCTTAGCGAGTAAGTCAATATACTGACTTTCATCGCACTCTTTTGTGCCATCCGCTTTATAAACGCTAGAAAAGGTTTCTTGCTTGTCAAATTTACCTTCTTCAGCCAAGGCCTCGTTAATCATCGATACAATCGAACTACTATCGATACCACCGGAAAGCGCGGAACCAACTTTCACGTCTGCTCGTAACCTTAGTTTGACGGCATCTTTTAATAGCAATCTATAATCCTCGGAATATTTCGACAAGCTCGCTTTTGAGTAACTAGCCTTGGCATTGTTAGGAGTAAGACCCCAATAAGACTTCGCATTCAAATCACCACCAAGCAACTCAGCTTTGGTAACAATGGAATAGCTACTAAAGGGAAACCTTTTTACGCCCGAAAAAGCAGTTTCGCTAAGATATTCCTGAGGCCCCCTATCAAGATAACTAGTCAAGCTTTCTAAATTGGGGGTCACCTCACCAAAGTTTTCGTAAGCAAGAATTGCTTTAATTTCGCTCGCAAAGACAAAACTGTTCTCATTAGCCCAGTAGTAGAGTGGCTTTATACCAAATCGATCACGGCTTAAAATGAACCTGTCTTCCTGAGAATCATGAATACAGAAAGCCCACATTCCGTTGAACTTGTTAAAACAAGCCTCACCCCAGCAATCATAGGCCGCCATAATGACTTCCGTGTCGGTATCAGATAGAAATTCGTAGCCCGCTAGTTCTAATTCAGCCCGTAATTCAGGGTGATTATAAATCTCTCCATTGAAAGTAATTGTGTATCGATCTAGGTAATGCATAGGCTGCTTCCCCGCATCACTAAGATCAACAATTGCCAGTCGACGATGGCCAAAACCTAGCCCTTCATCGATAAAAATTCCTGAACCATTGGGCCCTCGATGAAGCATTGTATCGTTCATCACATGCAAATTATCTTCATTTATCTCTTTACGCGAGATAATACCTACAATGCCACACATTAATACTGCTCTACCGGATTCAAATAAGTGTTTATATCTAACAAGCTGGCATCTCTATACTTTAAATCGCCAGTAAACTTTCTGAATAACTTATATTTCTCAGGTCTAGAAAAGACTAACTTTCCTTTGCGCTCGCCGACCAAACTCAAGTACTCGTCTAAATATCCAAATTTCTCTAATAATTCCAAAAACGAAATTTCTGACAAATCAAAATGTTTCGCATATCCTGAACTCACTTTCACCCGCTTTAAAGATGACAAAGCTAATAAATCACCTTCACCTAGCTTCCTACTACGCTGTCTATCGACTTGGCCGGGTGTTTTACTTTTCCATGAATCCAACTTCACAGTATGGTACTTACGATAATCATTCTGCGAATAACCTCTCTCGATCTCTTCAGCGTTAATTTGTTTGCCTGCCACTCTTTTTAATAATGAAGAGGTGAGATTAAAAGGGTCTTTCACGAGATCTTCATATCGGACAACAATTAGCCTCGGATGATCTAAGTATTGAGCAACTTTAGCTTCATCGAGCAACCAAGTAATCAATGCAAACGACGCAGAAAAACCTCTACGTAAAAGAGATTTATACACGTCAATAGGGTTTCGCACGACATGAATAAAAAAATTATCAAGCCTTTCGAGAAATACTCCTGTACAGTGTATATTTTGAGGGCTTTTCTCAAATACAACCCCTGATAAGTCTTTTCCCCTCAAGGCCAAAAAGCTTTCTGAAAAGCGCTCCAGAAAATCATTCAATTGAACAGATTCTGAAAGCATTATTTCTAACTTATTCTCATTCAACCCATACGAACACAGATCATTAAGAACCAAACCATTTCGCCTTAGATATACTGATGAAAAACGACTACGTTGTCGTAAAATTTTTCGAAAACCTGCCTCATCGTATAAGTCTTCAAGACTAAATAAATTCAACTCAGGACCTGATGCTGAAACTGGAGAGCTATCTAATAAATCTGCCAAAAAAGTACTTCCAGAACTCGGACAATTGCCTAATGCTACAATCTTACTCATATTTGTTTTGAAAGCCTTTGGAACGTTATCAAATTGAAAACGATGTAATAAGTAGAAGAAGCGATCACCGCCGCAATCAATAACTCAGAGAAAGTATCGTTAAAAACAAACATAGCGATGAATCGTCCTCCCAATGAAAGAAATAACTTTAATATCAAATCAATGTGCTGAGCATTCAATACAGTCAATGTCGTACTAACGGGATAGTTTAGAAACTCAAAAAATTTCCAAACTATAAGCAAACTCATAACCTGACCCGTTTGAGACCATCGCTCCCCTAGCAAAATGGGTACAAGAGGCTCGGCCAAAAAATAAATGCCTAACGCAGGTAGCGTTATAATTATTGCCAGCTTAAGCACTGTTGACTTGTACAAACTTAAAAGCGCGCCTTCTCCTTGGTTAAATATATCTGCAGCTTGCTTGAAATAGACCTGGCTAATGGCATTTCCTAATATTTTAAGGGGAACTTCTATCAGCTTTACAGCCATTACATAGTAAGCAACATACTCAGCACCAAAATACCTAGCAATCATAAAAATAGGTAGCTGAAGCGCCAAGGTATTTACAAATACTGCAGGCGTATTGAACAAGAGGAATTTTTTATATTTACGAAGAACGAATAGTAAGCGCTGACGAGACCAAACTATTTTAACGGAGCGACGCTTCATTGCTAGATATAAACTGAGGACATAACCTACTAACTGACTAATACATAGCGACAAAAAGCTGGGCGATGCTAACCCAAGGCCAATTTTTAAACCCTGAGCTGACGCAGACTCAATCACCCTGTTTTTTCCTAGCTCGCCAAAACGCTTTTCCTTTGTTAAAACATACCGAGCAATCTGGACTAAACCTGAGAAAAAGATCGCTACAATCAAGAAGTGCAAGTACGGTACAAGCACCGAAGCGCCCAGAAGGCTTAGCAGAGCTTCACCCACAAAAAACAACAGCACGGAGATAAGAAAGGTGAATAAGGCCAGCAGTATTAAAGCGAGCGTATATACCGCATTTGCCTCTGCGCGCGACTTAGGGAGCACAATCGCCATTTCATATCTAAAGCACGAAATAACTGATAATAGGCCTACTGTAGAAAGTAAAATCTGAAAATTACCAAACGCTTCAGGATCATAAATTCGCGTAATGATTGGCAAACTAAGCAGCGATATAGCAACCGCCAACATGCTAGATCCAGCTAACTTGGCTACATTCGTACTAAAATCTGATTTTAATTCTAAGATCTTTAAAAGGCGTTTTTTCAAGTTATAGAAGCCTTCACTCAAACTTGAGAAGCAACATAATTTACTTGTTCTGCATCTAAAAAAGCATTCATCGGTAAACTCATAACTTCACCAGCAGCTTTTTCTGACTCCGGAAAACACCCCTCTCTCAGACCTAAGTAAGCAAAACATTCTTGCAGATGAAGAGGCATTGGATAATGCACCGCAGTTGGCACTCCCACTTCTTTCAGCTGCGCTTGAAGTTGCTCCCGACCTTGAACTCTGAGGGTATATTGAGCATATACCGAGGTGCGGTCCTCCTTAATATACGGCAAAACAAAACCACTGGCAGAATTGGAATTAGCTAGCTGCTCGTCATAAATTGCAGCGCCGTTTTGTCTTGCCGCCACCTCATCTGCATAGCGGGGTAGCTTTGCTAATAACACGGCTGCTTGGATGGTATCTAAACGCCCGCCAATACCAATATACTTGTGATGATAACGCTTATTTTGGCCGTGAACCCGAAGCATTTTAAGCTTTTCAGCATATTCATCATTATTGGTAAAAACTGCACCACCATCCCCATAACAACCTAGTGGTTTGGCAGGAAAAAAGCTTGTGGTATAGAAATCACCATGATGCACTTCGCTCTGACCTTTATAGGTTGCACCAAAGCTTTGTGCTCCATCGATAATGACTTTTAGATTATGCTTTTGAGCGATCGCGTTAATCTCATCCATGTCAGCTGGCTGGCCATACAAGCTAACCGGCATAATCGCTTTGGTTTTTTCAGTAATCGCCGCTTCAATCAATGCTGGGTTGATGTTATAGGTTTTCGGATCAATATCCACAAAAACAGGTTTAGCTTTTAGACATGCAATACTTTCTGCTGTCGATATAAAGGTAAAAGGTGTTGTAATGACTTCGTCGCCGGATTGAATATCCATAGCCATGAGCGCAAGAATCAATGCGTCAGTACCATTAGAACAGGTAATCGCATACTTGGCACCGGTAAATTTTTCGAGCTCGCGCTCAAGCTCAGCAACTTCAGTACCCATAATGTAATTAGACTTATTCAGGACTGCCTCAATACGTGCATCAATATCATCTTTATACAACTGATATTGATGCTGCAGGTTTGCAAAATCCACTTTCATTTCAGACATTAGATTCAGTCTCTTTGGGTGTATATTCAATTATTCCATCGTTTAAAGCGTATCTAGCTCCAGTATTCGGGCAAATGCATTCGAAACTTAGTCCTTCTTGCGCTGTGACTGGCAAATCCAACTTCTCGCCGAAAACACTCATCCAACCAATTTGTTTTGCAGGCACACCAACCATTAGCGCGTAAGGTTTTACATCTTGGTTAACAACCGCACCTGCGCCAATGAAGGCATATTCGCCGATCTTTACACCGCATACGATGGTACAGTTGGCACCAAGCGTTGCACCTTTTTTGACTAAAGTGTTGCGATACTCGTCTTTTCGTTCGATTAGTGAACGAGGATTATAAACATTAGTGAAGACCATGCTTGGGCCGCAAAAAACACCCTCTTCTAGTGTGACGTTGTCATAAACCGATACGTTATTTTGAACTTTGCATTTATCGCCAATAAAAACCTGGTTGCCAACAAATACGTTCTGCCCAAGCGAGACACCTTTGCCGATTTGCGCACCACCACACACATGCACCCAGTGCCAAACACGCGAGCCTTCGCCAATTTGCGCGCCTTCGTCGACTATAGCTGTTGGGTGAATAGTTACGCCATTCACGCTACTAGTACTCATGCTTCTTTATCAAACCTATTAACGCTATTGAGGAATGGATGATACTCACCGACTAAACCAAGTGGCGTTTGATTGCGAATATCTGCAACCGTTTTAATTGCAACCCGGTTTTCTTCTAACCCGAAGCCTCGACCAGCCAAAATCTCTTGATAACTTATGGTATGAAGGTCGGTGAAACCACCGGAAAATTCAATTTCTTCACCATCACAAGTGATGGAGCGATAGGTGCGCTGCCCTGTTGCTTTTACATCGTCTGGCACATCGTTGTAATCGATCGACAAAAACCAGCGGACGCGAGCATTCTCATATTCGAGATAGCCCGCCGATTTTGTCGCAGACTTGTAGTGCACAACATTTCCTTGCAACTCGCCAAAGATGAAATACAGCATGTCATAAAAATGCACACCGATGTTGGTAGCGATACCGCCAGATTTGCTTTCATCCCCTTTCCAGGAATGCAAATACCATTTGCCTCTAGAAGTAATATACGTTAAATCCACTTCGCATTTTTTATCGAGTTTACTGCTACGAATCTTCTCACGCAAAGCAATGATAGATGGGTGCACACGGAGCTGAAGAATTGTATTTACTTTTTGCCCAGTATCTTTTTCAATTTCTTGCAAGCCATCTATATTCCAAGGATTTAATACTAGAGGCTTCTCACAAATAACGTCGGCGCCCGCTCTGAGACCAAAGCGCATGTGTGCATCGTGAAGATAGTTTGGCGAACAGATTGAAACCAGATCAATTTGAGAACCGTTATTTTTGCGCTTGAGTTTGTCGATAAACCTATCAAAACGCTCAAACTCGGTAAAAAAAGCAGCATCAGGAAAGTGACTATCAATAATCCCTACCGAGTCGTTTTTGTCGACAGCTGCAACAAGATTATTCCCTGTATCCTTGATAGCCTTCATATGCCTTGGGGCGATATACCCGGCAGCACCAATTAAAGCAAAATTAACCGATTTATCCATCGTTCTTTCTTCTCCAAAAACCCCAAATCAAACCAAATACGGAACCAATCATTCCACCCAAAATCGCTGACACTATACAAATTAAGGCACGCTTTGGCCTAGAACGCTCTTCTGGAACCCGCGCCTCATTGACTGTCTTGAACACATATTCTGTTGAACCTTGAGCTAGCATTAGCGTTTTTAATTGCTCTTCAATCAGGTCATAAAATACACTTTGCATACTCGCTAACGAAGTTTCGTTAACTTGAAGCTGTAAAAAGTCTATATTTTCCTTCGCCCTAATTTCATCTTGCTTCTTGAGCCGTGAATTTATCTTAGCAATCAATAGATCCACCCATATCTTTGAAACATCGGGAGAAAAGTACTCAACACTAACAGTCATAAACCCAGATTGATTAGACTCCATTACCGAGATAAAGTCCTTAAACCGCTTGTACAATTCCCAAGAACTTGGTTCAACTTTTTTACCTTTCGGCGGCTCGCGCGTCCAAGTTTGGTTTTTTGGATCGTAGATTTCGACATCATAAATAAGCTCATTAGTATCAAAGTTCCAACCTTTAACGGCGAACACTTGTGGAGCGATGTTTTGTTCTTGAATGAATTCCTCAATGAAGGCCCAACTTTGGATAATTTCGAGTGCCTCAGCCGTTTTGTCGGAGCCACCGCCACCGAGGTTGATGCCCGCGAGTGAGGCGAGGCCACCGAACTGACCTGCGAGTTTAGATAGGCCGCCACCTGATGATTCAGCTGGAGCAAGCACGGCTGTACTTTTGTACATATTTGGCAGCGAGAGGGCGTAGAAGACAGAAGCGACTGAGAACACAGAGGTAAAGGCAATGACAATCCATTTACCACGCATGAGAGCGCGCCAGAGTTCAATGAGATCTATTTCATCATCGTAAGGCGGGCGGTATTGCCCTACGGGCGGCTGGTTGCTTGGTGCTGCCGCTGGGTTGTTGTTTTGGCCCAAAACTGGGGGTTGTTCGTTATTACTCACAGGTTCCCTGTATCCCTAATTGTTCTAACTTTATGTTATCTCGATTTCGCTAGAATCTATTATTCTTTTCTTTGTCGGCGCTGGCCGACAGCAGCTTAAGACCTTTGTTTCGCCAAAGGTCTTAAGAATCTAAAAGCGACCCGGACGGCTAGCGCCTTTACGGGATAAAGCCCTTCGATTAAGTTTCGTGTTAACGAGGCTTCGATTAGCTATTTCGCTTTAACTTAATCCGATTTTAACTAACGGCCTTTCGACTCTCGAGAAGGGGTTTAGCCCTTCGTTAAAATTCAGTGTCATCAGAGTTTCGATATAACAAATCGACTCAAACAGTTTACTCAGATCCTGAGTCAAGCTCAGGATGACAGCAGAAATATAAAAAGCATTACAAACTACCCACTGCGGCGGCGCCGAGTGCGATCTGATAGAAAATCTGGCTCACGTCACGCCAGAGCACTAGCTGGTCGAGCTTGTCTGCATCTAATGGCACGACAACAGTATCACCCGGCTCCATTTGCGCATCATTGCTTGCAAACCAATGACCGCTATCAGGAAGTTGTACACCGCCATTGGCTTTAATAATGTAAATACGATCTTCATCTGCTTTGTCTGTTGTGCCACCGCTACGTTCGATGTAATCGGTGTAATCAAGCTTCGGCTCGAATACCTGCGAGATAGGTAGCTGCACTTCACCAATGATGGTTACGCTATTTTTGCGTGACGGAATGGTCAGTGCATCACCGTTTTGTAACGGAATGCTGTAATCTGGGTCTTCGGCTAATACTTTACGAAGATCAATCACCAAACGACCTAGCGCTGGCGTTTGTTGCAATTGAGCAAGTAGCTCTTGTGCTTTACCGATATCACCACTACGACGCGATGCATCTTTTTCAACAAGCTGCGCTTTGGCGATGTCTTCTGCCAAACGGCGCTGCATTTCTTGTAAGCGTTTCTCTTGCTGTTCTTTTAACTCGATACGCGTAAATACTGCACCAGGCACATAAGCATAATCCGTCACACCACCCGCCCGCTTAAGAACATCGCGTAGTTCATCGTCTTTATGAATCGGGTACACGCCTGGAAAACGCACTTCGCCTTTTAACTCTACGAAATGGTTTTCAACCCATTCTGGAATCCCACGAATTTGGAGCACATCGCGCGATTTAAATTCAAACTCGCGCCCTGACGCCATACTCAGGTCAATTTCATAACGCGCTTGAATTCGTTTTTGCTGATCATCGAAATCAGTACGATTGATCTCAGCGCTAAGCTTATAGGCTTTCTCAGTTAAACCACCAGCTGCGTAGATAAGATCTTCAACGTTCATACCTTCTACGAGCGGAAAATCCCCCGGGTAACGCACAGAACCAGTAATACGTACTTCTTGAGACGGGTTACCGATCTCACTCTGTGCACGAAGTTCTTCCAGAATTTCATCAATTACCCACTTACGCCCCCAGTAAGCTGCTTCTTTTTCAAATTCAGTAACGGTAAAACGAGTACGTGAATGCGCACGATCTCGGTCTAATAAAGGAGATTGAGCGTTATCGGTAGATGACGTTTGATAATCGAGCGGCAAACCCGTTATACGCGCGTCTGAAAATGCAGCACTTGAATTCGCAAACTCTTCTGCCTGAGCAGCCATCTCTTCATATTCCGGAGAGAGCTTTTGATCGCGCGGATACAATCCGAACACAAGAATCTCATCTTTGCTTTTAAGCTCAATATTGTACTCAGAGCTTGGGTCAGCGAGTGCGCGATCAATTCTGAACGACAGCACTTTTAAGGTTTGTTGGGGCGGCAAATAACGCTTAATTAAGCCATAACGTAAATCAGAACCTGGCTTGAGTTGATCTACGGAACTAATCACGTCTGTCAGGCGCATTCCGTCTTTGAAGCTTTGTACACCAGGGCGATATACATGACCGCGCAGAGCAATCGTGTCTTCGACTTTTTCGAGTACTGAAGGAATGCGCAATATGTCGCCCGCTTGCGCTGGATTCGCGTTTAAGTCTTCTGCTTTGGCCGATACATTCAATACGGTTCGCTGATCAACATCATTGATACGCTCTAACGTACTCTTCTTTGGATAGGCCGAAGGTTTTAAGCCTCCAGCAAAACCAAGCAAGTCGCTTAATGTCTCACCTTCTTTGAATTCATAAATTGCAGGCCGGCGCACTTCACCATCTACGCCCGCTGTATTGCCAACGGGAGGAATAAACACCACATCACCCGAACGTAATGCAGCATCATTAGAGGTATCACCTTTCAAAAGTAACTCGTACAAATCTAGCGTTTGTACTAACTCACCTTTTCGTTTGAGCTGAATATTACGTAGAGACCCGCTCTCACTGATACCGCCACTCAAAACAAGCGCATTAGTAATGGTCGACAGTGAACTCACCACATAGCTGCCTGGCACATACGCCTCACCAAGCACAAATACCCTAATCGACTTTAGCTCCCCCATCGAGATTGAAGCTTTCACACCGATCATGCGCTTAGAGACTTCGTCACGCAGCTTGTTTTTAACTTCTTCAAAACTAAGGCCTGCCACGTTCAATGGGCCTAGTTCTGGAAAATAAACCTTTCCTTGCGCGTCGATTCCGAGCTGATAGCTCTTACTTTCCTTACCATAAAGCTCTACTTTTAAGGTATCACCCGGACCAAGTACGTAATCATTTGAAACAGGAATATCATTCACTGGTTCAAATGTACTTGGAGCCCCTGCAAATAATTCATAACCGAAAGGTACTAATTTGCCTGCTTGATATCGTGCACTGGATTCTTCTTCTGGCACATCGCCTCGAGGCAAGGCTTGTTCACTTGGGTCTTGAGACTGCCCACTTCGAGTGAGTACAGAAACTTGCTGTTTAGTTTGTTCTTCTTGAAGACCACTACCACTCGTGCCACCGCCAAATTGGCTTAAATCGACGCCATACTGCGCAGCTAAAGCTTGTTGTTGCGTAGGATCCATACGCATAAATTGATCAATAAGAAGAGGATCCACATCGATGGCGGAAGCTGGCGTAATAACACTTACAAATAATGCAGGCGCTAAAAAAGAAGAGATAAATCGAGCAATTCTTTCCATGAAGCGATGTTTCTTGTCTTTACTGTTGTTGTTCTGTTTTCTAATCAGCATGCAGTGTACTACACGAATGTTTTTCGGCTAGAACTTTCATCGTTACCGTTACGTTAATGATGTCGTTTTTTTACTCAATCGTTTTTCTCAGAGGACTTTTCACAACAAGCGATTTACCACCCCTCCACGACCAACTTGCCCATCAACTCTCCATTCTCTATCACTTGATGCGCGGCAAGCAGATTCTTAGCATTAATAGGGCGATAGGTATCAGCCAACACACTCTTCAAGATGCCTTCATCTAAAAGGCGAGAGACCTCAGAAAGAATATGGCGCTGCTCGATCATATCAGGTGTTTTGAACATGGCTCGAGTGAACATAAACTCCCATACCAAACTTGCCGATTTAGGCTTCAACTTATTTAGAGGTAGCGGCTTAACATTATCTACAATGCAGCAAATTTTGCCTTGCGGCTTGATGATGTCACACATCGCATCGAAGTGTTGATCAGTATGACTGCAACACAATATGTAATCAGCGCCCTTGTAGCCAAGTGTCGAGATCTGCTGCTGAATATCGTCATGGTGATTCACAACATGCGCCGCACCTTGGCTCACACACCACTCAATTGCGCCACGTTTACTCGCTGTTACCACTACTTTCAAACCTGCTAAACGCGCGGCCATTTGTGTAGCAATTGCGCCCACTGAGCCAGAGCCGCCGATAATCAATAATGTTTTTTCGCTATTGTCTTTTGCAAGGCTAATTCCCAAGCGCTCAAATAAAGCTTCCCATGCAGTTAGCGAAATAAGCGGCATAGCAGCAGCTTCTGAGTTTGATAACTTGCTCGGTGCGGGCCCAACAATACGCTCATCAACGAGCTGATATTCGCTATTCGAACCTTGCCGCGTGATATCGCCTGCGTAATACACACGATCACCGGGCTTATAAAAACGCGTTGCATCCCCCACGGCTTTTACAATACCAACCGCATCATAACCGAGCACTTTGGGTTCTTTTTCAACTGTATCTTTTGGGGATCTTACTTTTGTATCGACTGGATTGACGCTGACCGCATCAACTTGCACGAGCAAGTCGTGCGCCCATGGTTTTGGAATCGCGAGCTCAAAATCCTTGAGTGCATTATCGTCGCTGACAGGTAGGTATTTCGTTAAGCCAACCGCTTTCATTTTATTGTTAATCGACATCCTTCATCCCTTGAAGTGATCACGCGTTATCGCATTTGGTAGGACGAAGTATAACTTAAGCTGCTCGCGCACGGTCAAGCAGCTTATTGATTTATTTAGCGTTTATCGATTTTCATATCGATTTAGATCAACAATTCCAGATTTTTCCGACTGGTTAAACATATACCAAACATGCAGCCAATCGGAGAAGTCCCAAAACTTTGGATCCGTTCTGCGCACTGCAAAGTCATCCAACAAGGCAACATAATCTTCTTCGGTTTTCATTTGACCGATGCGTTCGACGAAATGGTCAAACAAGACCGTATGCACATCAAAAAACACCTTTGGATAGCTACCTAGTACACCAGGATAAAGCGTTAAGGTGTCTCGTTCAGGAACAAGAAATTCGTCTTCCATAAACAATGAAGAAACATTCTCATGAAAACGATTACTCGCGATTGAGAATAACTGCATTTGTCCGTCTGGTGCTTTCACGCGCACCATCACTAACTCCGGCAGCAACGATGCGGCTATACCGTTAACCTTCTCTAATCGCTGCAGAGGATCATTCAATTCTGGAAACTGGTCCAAATAGACTTTTGGCAGTACCGATACGCGACGGTTTTCAGCGCGCGTATAATCATAGATTCTGTCGAGTAACTCGTTCTTCGGATAATCCGAGCCATATTCAATAGCATTGCGCGGTAACTTCATTTTGTGTAGAACGTTTAGATAATCTTCTACCTTTTCTTCCGCGCTTTGATACCAACTTAAAAACTCTTTTTCCGCGACATCATCCGGCAAGAGCATTAAAAAATTGCTTTCACCTTCCATGCGTAAAAAGTCCATATACAAACGCGTATTCAACTGGTGCCCCACGTTGCCATATACGTCAAAGCCCGCCACAAGAAGATAGTGAATGCGCTCTAACAAACTATACGAAATTACCCAAGCTGTTTTTGGCTTATCGCCATGCAAGCCATTTACGACTGTCGCATTATCAAAATGACGAAATATTGTGAGTGCTGCATTCGGGTTATGCGCTTCATTCCCATCGATATTGCTAGTAAGGCTTTGGCCACTCCAGAGCATATCGAGTGACAGCTCAGCATCATCCTCAGAAAAACTGTTGATGTAGTTGAGTTTATCAGTCAAATGCTTCTCTTGAAGCGCAGCGTATTTGGTCCATATTTTAAATGGTGAGGCTGTACTTCGATCTTCAGAAGGTAAGCGAAGGTTGCCCGCATAACTTTCAGCACGTGCTGGCTGATACAGCATAGTAGGAATGTCAGGGTCGACAAAAAATACCCAGAAACGATCTTCGATCACATTCAAGGCCACTTGCCCACGACATACGGGCCCCTTGATGTAACCCATTATCGTGAATTCAGCTTCTTGTAACATGAATTTATACCGCGCTGAAGCCGGGAGCTCTTTAAACGTAATAAATGGATTCGATGCACTCTTAGCATCATAGCCAGGCAATTTAGTCACTTTATAGTCGGCATTCAAAAACCACTCACGCCAAACCTTCATGCGCGCATCATTGAACTTATAAGGCATGTGCGTTTTATCGACGATCGTTCTGCGTACGGGCTTTAATCGGTAATAGAAGTTTGTTGTATTAGGATCATCAAATGGTCGACGTGAGGCAATTTCATCAATCGCCTGACCGCTAGGCGTGCGCGAACGAACCAAATTGAAATATTGGCCATTACCTAAATCTTCAAACCAAATATTCGCCAAAAACAGGTGTTCGTAGGCATAACGAGAGAACAACTTTTCTTTATTGCTCGGGCCATTAAAGAAGGCCTCCCATTTCGAGACTTGATCTAAGTAAAGCTGCCCTAGCGGCGACTGTGGCAGAACTGGTGAGCCCGCTTCTACCCAACGTTGAATCGTATTAAAGTCTTTATCGCTAATGGCAGGAAGTCCGAGAGGCATTCCCCACTCCGGATGGGTGTTGGCATAGCCTTCGTATTCTTCAATTGTTGGACACTCTTGCGCACGATCTGTTGAGAAATCGAATACATCTGGGTCAAGTTGCGCCGTTTGCGGAAGCGGATGCTGACGCTTTTGCTCCAACATTTTTAAAAGCAAACTGCCCTGCACATTAGCGACAGGATTTTGCGCACGCTCATTCAATACAGGAAAATAATCCCGCGCACGCCACTCTTCGGTTGTTTTTGCATCGACACCAAGACGGGAAGGCTCAGCCGCTACGATACGAGCCCCGTCATATACCAACTCTTTACTCGCGCCACGATCAAGCCCGTCATATGACGACAACTTCAACTGACATGGACCGTCATAACAAGCATGACAACTGACACAACGCTTATCAAAGATGGGCTGAATATCGCGATGATATTCTGGGACACCTTGCTGATATTCAGCGACTTCACGATTTTGTACCTCGGGTTCACCCCATTGTTGATCAAGTTGATGTTGTGCAATCGTGGCACAACCAATGACGAAGAGGCTTATGAAGAAGTAACTAAGAAGGTGCTTTGATTTCATAATAGTCGGCTAGCTAGTTTGGTTTGGATTCTATTTAGTTTGGCTAAGTAGCAGTTTAGAACAGCTGGGGAATGCTTCAAGATGAGGTTTTTGTTTTGACCTAAAGGTCGCTTGAAGTAGCTTTTAAGTTGAGCTGTTTATTTTCAAACTCTCGTTAATCTTAAATTCATTACTTCTAATACGTTTATGTTCTTTCTTGCTCGCACAAGAAAGAACCAAAGAAATGCGTACCTGCTCTTCGGCCCTGCGGGTGCATTCGTGACTGGTTAAAAATGGCGCTGCAGGACTCGTTCGCTACGCTCTCTCAAACAGTCCTCGCTTTATCCATTTGTAACTGGCGTCACTCATCCTACGAGAAGGCAGATTCCGCTTCGATAAATCTGGAAAACAAACAAGGGTTGTGTCTTGCACCAACACCTCTTCTGACATGATGAGTCGCGGATAAAATAAACAGGAATTCGTCGAGGACTGTTTGAGCCGAAGGCGAGTCCCGCAGACGCTGTTTATTTTTGAGCAACGAATAAGACCGGAGGGCATGTCAGCGGGGCTGATTGGGATTGTTAAGGGACTTGTCAGCACAAGTGCCTTAACTCGACCTTTAGGTCGAAACCTGAAAGCGGAACAATCAAAGCTCTTAAGGCGCTGTCAGCCGCCGCTGACAAAAACATTTAAATGAAATTGAGCATTAATCCAACAACCGATTAAATTAATTCATCGCTATGACAGAAAGAACAAATAAACCTCAAATCAAAACCTTAAAGCGCCTATCGGCCGCCGCCGACTCTCTTCCCTAATCTAATGGAAAATTAAACGCTAAGTGAAAAACACCATCCTCTGCATCAGCAAAACGATAGCCAAAGCCAATGCGCTCGATATCACCCACTGAGGTTTCAATGGCTTTATCTAAGCCCCAAGTAAAACCAAGCTCGTGTACATATTCATCTTGAAGAACAAGAGCTTCGTTTTCCTGAAGATCAAAGCCGACAGCAAAATAATAACTCGTCACATAGAATGAGAAGAAACTGCTCAAAGGCCCAAGCATGAGTCGCTCAGGAAACTTGAGATCAGCGCCAATCTGGAACGAACTAAAGTTTTCAGAAGCCGCATCTCTGGATGAGAAGCCAGCATGCTGCACCTTCGCAAACAGTATTTGTTGCTCTCCCCAAATATCCGTATACCGAAAAATAGACGAGCCTATTGCGTAAGTCGTGGCGCCATTATGCGAGCGTAAATCCCGAGCATACCCAACATCGGCAAACGGCACAAACTTGAGCGCTTCTGAGTCCCAATAGTCTTTTTCAATCCCTAGCCCAATCGACATAGTGGAAGCGTCTTGCTCGAGATCAGTATTACCAACTCGCTCATAATCGAAGTTAGATAAGCCCAATGAAACAGGAACTCGCCATCGAAAATCACCTAGTGACGGTAAGATCGTCCTGTCATCCTCAAACCGCGGCATCAAGTTCAGAATAGTGACATCGTTGTCAGCGGTTTGATAAATACCAGAGCCGTAGTAATTCGAAAACGCGAAGTGCGGTTCGAATACTTCTTGTGCACGCAACTGAGGAGAGAAAATAAGAACAAATAAAAACGATAAAAATGGGGTGAGAGTATGAGTGCTCTGACCCCAATCTGTTTTATGGAGAAAGGATTGAACTATCAAAATCGCCTGCATTCGTAAATAAGCCAGATGGCCCCGCGAGGGCATCTGCTGCATCTGTCCATGCGTTTACGTTATAGGCTGTTTGAATGTCATTCAAGTCCGTGACATCAATCGCTTCTTGAACGAACTCAATAAAATCGGCACCACTGTTTACCGTCAGATCCGGCGTAGCGACAGCACAACTCGATGAGCTAGTCACACTACCGTCTGCGAGATCTACACAAATGGTACCAGTGATTGAAGCAGAAGTGCTGTCACGCTGATCTTCAATGTTCATCGACACCTCAGCAAACGCCGCGGCATCAGCTAGAACGGCCGATTCCGCCGCAACGATAAAAGCGTTATGGTAAGTGTCCGGACCACCGGAGTTACCTTCAAAAGCTGCAAAATACACATCTGCATCATCGCCCCCCTCAATCAACAAACGCATCAACTTAGATTGCGCATCATTTTCAGAATCATCTGAAACATTCAGATATTCAAAGCGCATCTCACCCGTTTCTTTATTTTGAAGCAGCGTATTAATGCCAACAGCATTTCTGTCTTGATTAACAGGCTCTAACTGCAAAACATTTAGTGCCGTAACGCTATTGCGAATCCAATACCAAACAAACGGTTCGCCCCCGGCTGACACTTGCACCGCTCGATCAAACAGAGACTGCTCGGTACTGATATCAACCACTTCCACAGACACTGAAAAAACCGTATCGTCGATAGGGTCGGGGCACGCGACATTGTCTAGCGTCATTGTATCGTCTTCCGTCACACAAAAATCATATGTGCCCGCTGCCATTGCTCCTGGAATTCCTCCCGCTAAAACACCCAGCACATTAAACATCCCGTCCAACTGACCAAAGAGTGTCGGTTTAAAAATGCCATCGTCATTGCTGCGCGCATAACCCGACTCAAGATGATATCCAATGAAATCTTGAAGATTCACATTTTCAACATCTTCACCTGCCCTGAAGATACCTGTGATATTAGGATAGGCTTCATCGGTTTGAACTACTCCACCAGGTGGCTGAATTTTGTCAGTATTGTTTATACTTGCCCACAAGGCACTGATGTTTTCTGTTGCATTCACCGGCGCCGCAATCGCGAACGATTGAGAGGGAAATAATATGCCTTCGATACCATGACGCAACTTTTCAAAACCTCGAGCCACCGTTTGATTGCTACCATACGATGGAAGAGCGCTATCGACAGACTTCGTTACATCGGCAAGGTCATTAGGTGTTGGAGCTGAGTTCTCAACAAAGTCAACTCCAGAAGAAGAGCTTGAGCTTGAGCTTGAGCTTGAGCTACAAGCCGAAACAAAAACAGATGCAATGACACATCCGCCAATCAATGATAAATAATTCATAACTCACAAAACCTCAATATTAGAATAAGCGTCGCACTTACAATGCTCAATTGCACGACTATTACCTGAATATGAGCGTTGTCTAAAGTACTCTTTCTAGTCTAGACAATAAGACTTACAGTGCAAAAATGTAGTCGGTCAAAAGTAAATCACCTCGGTCATGAAGCCGAAGAAAATTCGGCCATCAAGCCAAACATCGATGGAAGGACAAGGAACTTGTGGTAAGGTATTTTGTTCTCTGAGTTTCGTTCGAATGAGGATGCGCTTGTGTACACATTATTAAATCGACTTCTTGCTCTTGTGATAGTTCTGATCATTGCAAGTTTGTTGCTTGTTTGGCTGCTCAGTCCTTACCTTATTCAGTACTATGCGCCCAAAGTCCTTGTAGACTATAAACTGCAATTAAGTGACGGGAGTCATGTACGCCTCAATCCATTCAAAGGCGCAGTCAGCATTGAAGATTTCCAACTCATCAACACGAAAGACAAAAACTTAGGCATAGAGATCTCTGAAGCCGTGATTGATCTTAACCTTTGGTCTCTCACTCAAAATGTCGTGTCGTTCGACACCCTAGATTTCGACAATATTCAACTAAACATTGAACGAAATGGTGATGCGATTCGAGTTGCCGCTTTTGATATTCCAGAAAACTCAAACCAAAAAGAGCAAGAGACAAACACTAATAACGACGCTACCGCTACAGCGTGGAGTTTGAATGTACCGCTGTTAGAGATTGATGCTCTCAGCATTGAATTCAGCAACAACGACAAACAACATAGCGCGCAACTGAACAAGCTTAATCTATCTGAACTGACGTTAGCTAGCGACTCACTTAGAGGGACCTTTCATCTAGACGCTTTAGTGAACGACGCTGCGCTGAATCTAGACACCGACTTTGATTTCCATTCTTCAGATGAAGGATTGTCAGGCAAGGCATCATTTTCATCGTCCCTCGCAGAGCTGCAAACAAAAGCTTTTGCATATCTTGCCCAAGATTTTACCTCACGAGCCGAGGGAGCCATTAGCTATGAAATTAATGGTCAACTATCTCTTGATAAAGCGCAGAATTTGACGCTTGAATTAACGAACACAAATGTCGTTTTAGAGAATGTCACCTTGAATATTGATCCGTTCATTATTCGAGAAAGCTCTTTAAACATCTCAACATCTGAGCTGTCATTGGGCCGCTCATCCGAAGGCGTATTGAACTCAAATGGCATCGTTAGCCTAGAGGGCGAAGACTTAGAACTCGGCCCCAGCAATAACAAGGACATACTTATTGCTATTAACGCACTAAGCATTCCAAGCATTGACTATGAACTAAAAGACTCGGCGCTAAGCATAGGACAAATTGCGTCTATTACCGTAAGAAAACTACTCGCTTCTAAAGTGATTCAAACCGACGAGAACGAACAAAAGATAGATCCCACACCTCTGCTTACACTTAATTCGATTCATGTTGATCAACTTTACCTAAACCCAAATAACCTGAGTATTGAGACAATCGAGCTCGAGGGGCTAAACGCCAATGTATTTGTCGATGCAAAGCAGAATGTCTCTAACCTTGTAACAGTTCAGCAAGAAGCCCACGAGCAAGTTGAAAAAGCAGATGCCGAAAAGGCAGATGTGCAAAATGAAGTAGCTGAACAAGAACAAATTCAAGAACCAAACGCGCAATCAGTTGAGCAGCCAGCAGAACAAGAAGCCTTTGGTTTTTCTTTATCCAAATTTGCCCTGAAAGATCAGGGGATGGTGAACTTTATCTATGAAGGGGTAACACCATCATTTAAACAGAGCTTAAATATCGATAAACTCACTCTGGCAAAACTTGATAGCACAACGCCAGAAAGCTTTGCCCAGCTTCATGCTATGTTCACAGCTGGCCAATACACATCAGCAGAAATCAAAAGTGAACTTGCTCCGTTTAAGGACAAAACCAATCTCAGCTTAGAAATGAATCTCAAAGAGTTTTCACTTCCTAAGATCTCGCCATTTATCCGGACTGCTGCAGGGTTTGATATGTCTGCAGGGCAACTCGACTCAGAAACAAAAGTCTCTGTTGTAGATGACGAAATTGACGGCACGGTCGACCTTCATATTCGCGGTTTAGAAATCGATAACGCAGGCGATGTTCACTCTGGCAGCATTGCAGAGCAAACATTCATTCCATTGAATCTGGCGCTTAGCTCTTTAGAAGATAGTAACGGACGCATTGAGCTGGACATCCCTCTCAAAGGCAACGTCAACAACCCCGACTTTGGTTTAAATGGTTTTATTAATTTAGTCGCACAGCGTGCCGCACTTGCCGCTTCGCAAAGCTATTTAATTAACACCTTTGTGCCTTACGCAAATATCGTAACCCTCACTACCATCGCAGGAAGTTACGCCTTAAAACCTCGCGTAGAACCTTTATATTTTGATGAAGGCGAAGTTGAATTAGACGAAGAGCAAAAAGCCTTTGCAGACAAGCTGGATGCTTTACTTAACGACAAAGAAGACATCCATATTGGAATATGCGGGTTTGCTCTGCCAGACGAAGATGACGAAAACCCAAAAGCACTTGCGAATCAGCGAGCAGAGAATCTCAAACAATATTTAGTCAACGAAAAGAAACTTGCCTCATCGAGGATTTTGATTTGTAAATCGAAGGTTGATACCCGAGAGGATGCTAAAGCGAGAGTTGAGTTTACTTTTTAGTTTTACGTTATTAGTTGGTCGGCGGCGACCGAAGTCTTTGGTTTTTTTCAGGTTTCGACCTAAGGGTCGAGTTAAGGGCTTAGCCTGAGCTGCACCTAGGGCAACTTACCCTATCAAGACAAACAGTTTCTGTATTAATTAATTTATTACTCGATTTTCTTACTACTATTCTTGTCGGCTGCGGCCGACAGCGCCTTAAGACCTTTGACGCCAAAGGTCTTAAGAATCTAAACGCGCCCCAGCTCTCGAGGCCTTCGGCTTCACTCAGACTCTTGTTTCAATCGGCGCTGCGGGACTCGCCTTCGGCTCAAACAGTCCTCGCGTATTTCCGATTGTAACGATCAAGTTTTCGTCTCTCGTGACGGGGGATTGTTGCAAGACCAAGACTTTGTTTGTTTCCCAGATTTATCGAAGCGGCATCTGCCTTCTCGCAGGATGAGTGACGCCAGTTAAAAATGGAGTAAGCGAGGACTGTTCGACGACTGCGAAGCGGGCTAGACAAGGTGAATTGCAAAGCAAGAGAAGGTGGCCTGGGCCATCCGCAGCGCCATTTTTAACCAGTCACGAATGTACCCGAAGGGCCGAAGAGCAGCTACGCATTTCTTTGGTTCTTTCTTGTGCGAGCAAGAAAGAACATAAAAAACGATTAGAAACGATAAATTTCAGATCAATAAAAGCTTAAGAAAATAAGAATTCATCAAATAAAAACCGGCAAAAACCAATTTTTTAACCCTTTTATGGGGGATTACGCCCTCCGGACGATGTGACTACGCCCCCTACGCCCCTAAAATGGGAACCATCAAAAGGCGTTACAGAAAAGATTCAGGCCCTTTTCTATAAAGCCTTTCATCTTCTTAAAGATTTAAAAGTTTCTACGCCCGCTGTCGAATAGGCCTCGACAGCGGGCTTTTTATTTTCCGACGTTCTATTTCTTTGTTTGCTGCTCCTATCGCGCTTCTCGCTCTAGATAAAACTGCTTTGCTTTCGCGCCTTTTTTCATCAACGCAGGCTTAAGTGCTCTGCGAATTCCCGGAAATAAATATCCAAAGGTCGTGAGAATCGCTGAAGAACCGGGTATCGCACGTTCGCGCTTTCCGTCTTGCGCACAAGCCAATACTGCCTCGGCAATTTCAGCTGCGGTACTCATAGGTTGAGAAAAAACCAGATCAGGCACTTCTTCGATATGCCCCATAATAAATCCTGTGTCGATCGGCCCTGGCGAAACCAAAGAAACAGTCACAGCAGTTTCATTCAATTCTTCTGCTAGCGCTAATGAAAATGCTCGAAGTGCAAATTTACTGCATGAGTAAGTCGCTTCTCCCTCTAGGGGGATACGTCCTGCGAGCGAAGCAACATTCACCACTGCCGCACTAGGTGCTTTGAGTAAATACGGCAAAGCTAATTTCGTGAGGCGAATAGGTCCTTTAAGATTGATATCAATAGTCTGATCCATTTCGTCTAGATCTGCCTCGGAGACATCTCCTCGGCCATGAAAACCAGCATTGTTTACCAACACATCAATACGTCCGAATTCGGCAACGCTCTGTTCAATTAAACTTTCACAGTCCTCACGCTTAGCAACATCGGTTGGTACAGCAATCGCTCCATTGCCGAGCTCTTTAGCCAAAGACTCGATGGTGTCTTTAGAGCGAGCAGCAAGCACGACCTTCGCGCCCTGCTTGGCGAATTGACGTGCACACTCCTCACCTACACCTGCTGACGCGCCTGTGACGATAACTACCTGATCCTGAAATTGCATGATGAACCTCACTTGATTTGTTCTTATTAAACCCAAAGTAAGCTCGGATGGGCTGATTAGTCTTCGCTAAAAGGAAGCTTTTGGATTTGTTTTTGATACTAACGAAGTGGGGGGTTAGAGTGCCAGCCAATCCCCCATCCAGGATGACGAGCATTAAGCTTTATTCAAGATTATTGCCAAAGACTGAGCGGGCGGAGCGAACGAATCAAAGTAAATTGCGAAGTAAGAGAGAGTAGCCTGGACATAGTTAAGGGTCTTGTCATTACAAGCCCCTTAACAAGGCCATCAGGACGAAACTGAAAGATCCGGCCAAAAGGCCCTCTTCCTTGAGGGCACATCCGTGTAACTCATACCTGATTAAGAACCAATAATTCCGCCGTCCTTGCGGGTAATCACTAAGGTACAGTCACGTGGTATTAACCCACTACCTGTTGGAGCAGGGAAGTTCGTAGAACTTGGATCACCATTTCCTGGGTGCTGTATGTTTACGAAAGCAGTTCGACGATCAGGCGTTAGAGTAAAGCCTGTAATTTCATCACTATTTACTCCAACCAAAAGACGTTTTGGCTGAGGAATTTCACCATCATCGAGGTCCTTAGTTGTATCAAAGATTGTCAACTGATCCTGCAAACCTTGTGGCTGACCTCCATCTGTGCCGATAAATAAACGACCATCTTCATCCGCATATGCTGCATCTGGAGATGAGAATGCAATCTCTTCATTCACAGTCTCTGAAGCAAGAATATAAATATCCCAAGAGAAACTACCGGAACCATTGTCCGTCGTACGAATAATATGGCCATTAGAGTTTGGTGCTTCAGGGTTTGCCGCGTTTGGTTTAGTTCGACGAGAGTTATTAGTGAGCGTCCAGAAGACCTCTCCATTTTTGCCTATCGTCGTCCACTCTGGACGATCCATAGGCGTTGCACCAACAATATCTGCCGCAATGCGCGTGTTGATCAACAACTCAGCCATATCATTAAAACGAGCCGCTAGAGCTGGAACATCCATAGACAATTCTAACCAGTCCCCAGAGCCATCCTCGTTAAAACGAGCAACATACAAAGTACCTTCGTCTAGCGGGCTCTTGCCATCAGCAATTGCATGTTCCCATGCCATCGATGACTCAAACTTGTAGCAATAATCGAAGCGTTGGTCATCGCCCATGTAACAAGCAACGCGACCGTCATCTAGCTCTCTAATCGCAATAGCTTCGTGCTTGAAACGACCAAGTGCAGTGCGCTTAACAGGTTTTTGCGTGCCATCGAATGGATCGATCTCAACAATCCAACCAAAGCGATTTGCCTCATTCACGTAGTCTTCGTCATTCAAATCAAAACGCTTATCAAATGCGTACCATGCATAACCAAAACCAAATTGATTAAAACCATAACGCGCTTGTTCTTCTGTTGGTGTCACTTCACTGATAGAGCCAAAGTAACCATTGAAGTTTTCTTCACAAGTCAAATACGTACCCCATGGCGTGTACCCGGCACCACAGTTGTTCACAGTGCCAAGTGCAATATTACCTGCTGGGTTTTGTAATAATGGAGAATCCGCCGCTGGCCCAGAGAACTGCACTGGCGTATTAACGGTAATACGGCGCGTATTTTTGCTTTTAACTGTGCGCCATTGGCCTCTCCAATTGCGCTTAATCTTCAAGACAGAAACGCCATGTATATTCTGCGACAAACGCACATCTTCCAAGTTCTCTGGAAGATCTTTCCCTAATGCGTGCGTATTCGTTCCGTACTCGTGATTAATACACAGCATGCCCGCATCGTTACGCATAGGGTAATGCTTTCCGTAACGGCTCGCTCGTTTGAAATCCATTGGGAAGAACCACATACCATCGTGACCAAGACCTGTCTGAAGTGCTGCTTCTTTTGAACTTGGACGTGAATTAGGGTCACCCTCATAGGCTGATGTAGCACCTGGTTCGATCGGTGTACCCCAAGGAATCAAAACTTGATACTCATAGTCTTTTGAAATCGTAGGCATCGTTGTATCAATAACATCCGCGATTTCTACTGGTCTAAAGCCGACCAATTCTTGGTTTTTCTTTGGTTTTTGCCAGCCCCAACCGGCTTGTGCAGCTGGCGCCAAAAATGCTGCAGTAGAACCAGCAAGCGTACCAGCAACAACTTTTCGACGACTCACATATGCATCAAGAACTGAAGCAAACGGACGGTTGTCAGATGGATTTGAAGAAAGATCATCAGGATCTTGGAAACCTGCTACTACGTTTTCAATGTTATTTTCTTGTGTCATATCGATAGCTCCTAGCTGATTAACAAACCTCAGATTCGAGAGATTTGATCAACACACTAAAACCGATGAATGACACTTAAGTGGCAATTGTTTTAAGCTTTTTTGTCAGTTTTATTTCTACAGATGTCACATCAACGCAAAGCCAATTTTGTTTACCTAACGTATATCTTGACGCAAAGCAAAGGAGTAGAAATGACGAACGCGACTGGGTTAGTTTGGTTAAGTGAAGATCTCAGATTACACGACAATCCCTTGATTGAACGTGCGGCAAATGAGTGCCAAGAACTTATATTTTGTTATTTCGTAGATCCAAGCGAACTGAAAAGAGACATATATGGCTGCCAGCCGCTGGGCATTCATCGGCGCCAATTCTTGGCCGAATCACTGCTCATTATGCATGACCGTTTGAAAGAGCTTGGTCAAACGCTAAATGTTTTCTTAGCTAGACCAATTCCTTCGATCGAGTCTATCTGCTCCAATCTTCCAATTACTCACGTGTATCGCTCAACACCCGTCGCGTTTAATGAATCGCAATCGTGGGCACAGCTAAAATCCATGCTGCCTGATGTGAATATGATTAGCGTAGAGACACGGTGTCTATTTAGTGCAGCAGAAATCGAATTTCAGGCAGATAGTTTTCCGGCGACCTTCAGTAAATTCAGACGTTTGGCCGAGCGATTAAACGTCCGAGTTCCTAATGGTGAGATTCGATCGTTACCACCAACCCTATCGCTGCTGGCCTTCAATTTTGATCGATTGATTCTCGACCCTTGGGTGTTGAACAAACAGCCGATTGCGCGAGGCGGGGAAGATGCTGCACTCGATCACTTGCATGACTATTTTTCTAGCAAGGCTGCAAACACATACAAGCAAACAAGAAACGCCTTCGATGGTTGGGAGAACTCATCGAAATGGTCGTTCTGGCTAGCCAATGGCACCTTATCCGTTAAACAAGCAGCGCAAGCACTCAAAGAATTCCAAGTTGTTCATGGTGAAAATGAAGATAACGGGTGGCTGATGTTCGAGTTGCTGTGGCGGGAATACTTTCAATGGTATGCACGCGCCTTCAACAAGCGCGTGTTTTTAGTCGATGGTTTATTCGATCAAGAGAAACGAAAGCTTAGAGGCACTTTTTATCCTCAACGCTTCAAGCAATGGTGCGCAGGCAATACACCCTATCCAATCGTCAACGCCTGTATGCGGCAACTAAACGCGACGGGATACATGAGCAATCGTGGGAGACAAATTGTCGCATCCGCGCTAATAAATGAATTGGGTTTAGATTGGCGATGTGGCGCGTCTTACTTCGAGCAACAACTGATCGATTACGATCCCGCTTCAAACTGGGGGAATTGGCAATATATTGCGGGCGTTGGTGCTGATCCAAGAGGAGGCCGCCAGTTCAACTTAAAAAAACAAACGCAAATGTATGATCCCAATGGAGAGTTCATAGCGAAATGGACGGATAGCGATGAGAATCATCGATTGGATTATACCGATGCTGCGGATTGGCCTATTTTATGATTTGTTTCGGTTTTGGCCAAAAAGCCACTTCTGCATTTGGTTCTGCCTTACAAAATCTTTCGCTGATTCGAGATTAATCGCTTCTAATCTTTTTATGTTCTTTCTTGCTCGCACAAGAAAGAACCAAAGAAATGCGTACCTGCTCTTCGGCCCTGCGGGTACATTCGTGACTGGTTAAAAATGGCGCTGCGGTAACTAGCCCGCTTCGCAGTCGTCGAACAGTCCTCGCTTACTCCATTTTTAACAGGCGTCACTCATCCTACGAGAAGGCAGATGCCGCTTCGCTAAATCTCGGAAAAAACAATGCCTCGGTCTTGCGCCAATCCCCTTCTGACATGATGAGTCGCGGATAAAATAAACAGGAATTCGTCGAGGATTGTTTGAGCCGAAGGCGAGTCCCGCAGACGCTGTTTATTTTTGAGCAACGAATGACCCCAAAGGGCATGTCAGTGGGGCTGATTGGGATTGTTAAGGGGCTTGTCAGCACAAGTCCCTTAACTCGACCTTTAGGTCGAAACCTAAAAATGCAGAGGCGCTGTCGGCCGCCGCCGACAAGAATAGTAGTAAGAAAATCGAATAATAAATTAACTACACAGAACTACTATTACAGAAGCTGTTTATCTACAGGGAACAAATACCTAAGGCGTGGCTTAGGATAAGCCCTTACTCAACCCTTAGGTCAAAACCTAGAGAAGCCTAGCCAAAGAAATTAAACTCAAAATAATTGGCTATTAGGACAAAACCTAAAACTCAACCAACTACCATTCCCCTATATTCTCCATGCTCACCCATGGTTCTTGAGGCTCTAGCGAACCACCTTTTTGAAGCAATTCAACACTAATTCCGTCAGGTGAGCGAATGAAAGCCATATGGCCATCACGAGGTGGACGATTAATGGTCACTCCCATATCCGCTAGGTGCTGACAGGTCGCGTAAATATCATCGACACGATACGCCACGTGTCCAAAGTTTCGACCACCGCTGTATTCTTCTGGGTCCCAGTTGTAGGTTAGTTCTAGCTCTGGAGCTTTGTCTGCATGCGCTCGTTCTTCATCATCGGGAGCCGCTAAATAAATAAGTGTAAAGCGCCCTGCTTCACTCTCATAACGACGCGTTTCGATGAGCCCAAGACCATCACAGAAGAATTTCAGTGACGCTTCGACATCACTTACACGAATCATGGTATGAAGAAATTGCATCATAGCTCCTTAACTTGATTGATAACGAATTTGAATAGGAAGAGTACTACGAAGAGGTAAAGAGACAAGTTTTGTTTTGTAAGAAATCCAATAAAAAAGGCAGAGTAAAACGACTCTGCCTTTCACGTTCACTCGATCTTGCCTGCGGCTATTTTAGCTTGTAGTAAGTTGGTACAAGACGAGATAAATCGTTGATTGATGCAACACGCTTAAATACGGGACTATCTGAGTCTTTATCAGGGAAGAACCCGAGCATAATCTCAAGCTCACCACCTTCTGATAATTTGTTTATCCAATCCCCTTCTAACACACCTGCATTTTTTGCTTGAATACGATCAAAAGGAATCAAATCACCACCGTTTACACGAACACCAATACCAGCAAGATTCTCATCAATGTCTGAAGAGCTGTTCACTTCAAGCTTTTCTGAGGTCAGAGTTAGCCATACTTGAGAATAAAAATCGCCATCACCCATTTGCATAGTAGGCGTTTTTAAAACAAGCGCACCCTGTTCCTGATAACTGGTACCTAAAGACCACAATTTTAGACGCACCGGAAGATCTTTTTTACTCACATTCAATGCGTTCTTTGTAAGATCTTTCTTTGGTTTTTCAGCTTTTACAGGAACCTTAGCTTTAGCAACCTTTTCTTGAAGTTTAGGTTTAGACTTCGACTCAGGCTTCGCTTTTTGTTCTGGCTTATAAGCTTGCTTTTGCTGATCTGCAACAACAGGTACATCAACAGGTTTCTCTTCGGTTTTCTGTTCTGCACTAGATTCAGCATCTTCTTTCACTGCTGCAGATACAGCGTCGGCTGACGGATTTTTTCTGGCCGAAGGCTCTTTATCTGCTGAAGGCTCTTTATTAACTGCAAGCTCTTTATCTGCTGTAGGCTCTAATTCAACTGAGTTTGAATTCGCAGCCTGCTGCTCAGCGCTCGCTGGGTTTGATTCTGTTTGCTCCGCAGGTGGAGCATCAATATTTTCATCCACGGCAGGGTTACTTGCACAGCCGATCATGGTCACGGCTGATAACACGATTACGGGCAAGCCTGAGCTAAGTGGTTTAATTAAGTTCATGGGACACTCTCGTCTTAAAGCTCATTTATTTTTGTCTTACTTTAATTTGAGTGTAGCGTGCGATCAGAAAGTAACCAGACAATCCGTCATATCAAACGTCAACGCTTGTAAAAAGCTAGAAACTTGCGAGATACCTAAGCCTTTGAAAATGGAGTAAGAGTACTTTTACTCTGCCCCCCCGATATTGAGATAGCTGGGCGTTTGAGTCGCTGATGGGGTTCATCATCCACACACAATATTTTTGGTAGGTTCTCATCCATGATTTATCGTGCCCCCAATCGCTCCGCCTGCTCTTTCCACTCAGGCAATTTATCTGCAATACCAAGAGAGCTCACAACCTCCTCATGAATATCACGGCCTCTCGCGAGATGTCGAGCGATATGAATAATGATGGGCAATGTGGAACAAGAGCTGATACTTCGTTCATATTGACGACCAATCAATACCGCATTAAAAATCTCAGCAGAAAAACCCCACATGAGTAACAAATAGGCACCAATCTGAGCATCTGCAAGACCAAACATTTCAAGTTCAATTTGTTCGATTTCAGCCTCATTGGCATAAGCAATTTTGTCAAGATAGTCTTGCGCTTTGTCGGGGAAGGCTTGTAGTAAAGCACCCTGTCCTAAATCACTTAATAGACCAGCAAGCTTCGCTTCAGAGACTAAGCTTTCGTCTATGGTTTCAGCTACTTCTGCCGCCATTTTACTAATCACAAAACTTTCTTTGGTGACCTTATCAACATTCAAAAATGGCGAGCTCATTGCCAAGGAATAGGTTTCAGCGAACAAGACAAATTCACTGACCATTTCGACACCTAAACGCACGACAGCGGCTTGCACATCTGTGGTTTCACCACCTCTTGAAAATAAGGCCGAATTGGTGACTTGCAGTACTTTCGTTGTCAGTGCGGCATCTTCACTGATCACTTTAGCAACGTCTTCAAGGTCAGCGCGTTGTTGAATGAAGGTTTGAATTTGGGCATAGACACGAGGAGGACTAGGTAGCGAACTAATGCCGCAAATGAGTGTGCGCATTTCACGACTTGGCATCGACTCAAGTGCATTTTCAATCAAGCTAAGAATGTGCAGCAAAGCATCAGGGTCGAAGGGCTTATCTAACCATCGATGAGAAATAAAACTGCTTCGCAACGCGGCCGCTTGATCGGCTTGCCCAGACAGAACAATACGCACTGTATCAGGGTAGCTCGTCTCGATTTTTGACAGTAACTCTTCGCCATCCATGCCGGGCATACGCATGTCTGAGACAAGGATGTCATAAGGTTCATCTGCAAAAAGACCGAGTGCTTTTTGTCCAGAATCGGCTGTATCAATCTCCCAATCAGAATCAAATAGAGCGCGCTGGATGCCGTCTAATATCATTTGCTCGTCATCGACAAATAAAATGCGCATCGCAAGCGTTCCTAGTTAAATCGTTTCTCTTTTTCGACCTCTTGAAGCACCTGCAACAAGTAGGTGGGATCACAAGGTTTATCGAGCCAACGGTGCGCCAATTCACCATCTGCAACACCTAAACTTTGATCAGCATGACCAGACATAATGATGCGTGTAATCTCCGGATCTAGTTCTTTAACCTCTCGCAAAAGTCGATCTCCTGTCATTGCGGGCATTGCCATGTCGGTCACCACTACATCAAAATGACGCTTACCCAATTTAATCAATGCTTCGGGTCCACTTAGGGCGTAATCGATATACCAATCTGAATCTCGTAAATTGCGCTCTAATGCGCTGATAATCATCCGTTCGTCATCTACAAATAGAATATCCATCGTTTCAATCTCACCTTTGAACACTCATTAATAAGAGCTTATGTTTCAGACTCTTGTCCGTCTTGTGTGGTGGGTAACGTCAGAATGAATGTCGTTCCCTCACCTTCTTTTGATTTGATATCAATCGATCCTCGATGCTTTTCAACAATCACCGAATACACAATATTGAGGCCTTGCCCTGTTCCTTTGCCAACAACCTTAGTCGTAAAAAATGGTTCAAAAACTTTTTCTTGGTTTTCTTTTGAAATTCCGCAGCCATTGTCTGTCACTTTTAGCGTTAAGATTTTTCCTTCTGTTTTTGCAGACACGAGGATACGCCCAAGCTCTGCACTGTTTTCTTTTACTCGTCGCTCTTCAATGGCATGCGCTGAATTCACCACTAAATTCAAAATAACCTGATTAAACTCATCGAGAATTAAAGAAATAGGGCCGACATGCGAGTCAACATCCAAGTCTAAATCCGCGACATACTTCCACTCATTTCGGCAAATAGTGATGGTTGATTCCAAGGCTTCTAGCAAATCCACTTGTGAGAATTCACCGTCACTTGCATGTGAAAAAGATTTCATTGCGCGAACGATTTTCGTGACACGGCCTAAGCCTTCTGCCGACTGATCAATCGACTTTGGAATTTCTTCGCGAATAAAGGCGAACTTGGCTTTTTTGAGCATTTTTTCGAGTTCTTGGACTTGTTCCTTGCTGTTGTCATCACAACAATTCGCGACCACTTGCCGATACATCTCAGTCGCCTGCATGACATGCCCAACCGCTTTTTTCAAAAAGCTCATATTGTCGGAGACATATTGGATTGGCGTATTAATCTCGTGTGCGATACCGGCGGCAAGTTGACCGATAGACTCAAGTTTTTGCGCTTGTCTCAGTTTTTGCTCCATCTGCATCCGTACCGTGATATCGCGAATCATCGAAACGTAATGGATACTCTCATCGAAGTACAAACGCGAAAAAACCGCCTCATAATAACGTGGGCCATCACCGTTGTAGGTCGAAAACTCGAGCGTTAAACCACTGACGCCTTTTGCGAGATTTGAATGCTCCCAGTCTTGGAGCTCTTCGAAACTACCAATCTCAGGCATCAATTGAACGATATGCTTTTGTTCTAAGGGTCTGTGCTGCGCTCCAAAAAGGCGCTGAGCAGACACGTTATATGTGGTGACATTCCCATCACTATCCAAAACGAGCAAGGCATCAGCCAAGGCACTAATAACCGCATTCTCACGCTGTTCCGAAGCCATGGCTGCTTTTTGAGCTTGATCCAACTTCGTGCCGAGCATAAAAACGATGATCAAGGCTGTTAAGAACAGCAAGACATCGACAATCACAATCCAAGACAGCAAAGTGTGTTCGTGATATGAATGGTCTGGGATGACGATAGAAGGATCGAGATAAAACTCGGTTGCGAGCATAGCGGTATAATGCATCCCCGAGACGGACAAACCGATCAGTACAGAGGCGACAAGTCGTTTTAACGTTGTACTACTCGTCTTATTATTTTGCCAAACGCGCACATAAAGCGCCAAAAGCGCAAATATGTAAGCCATCACTATCGACAGAACAAACCAAGTTGGGTCATAACGAAGAACCAAGCCCTCGTAATGCATGGCTTCCATACCGAGGTAATGCATGGCGCCAATGCCCAAGGTCAAACATAGAGCACCGACCTGCATGGAACGCAGATCAAAGCGGCGAGCCGCATATAACTTCAGTGCGAAGTAAGCGCCAATACAAGCAGGTAAAACAGAGATAATGGTGATCACGACGCTCATGTGCATGTGATACGGCAGCTGAAACGCATACATTCCCGTAAAATGCATGGACCAAACACCTAAGCCCATTGTTCCAGAGGCTAGCGCTAGCCAAGCTGCACCTTTGTTGTGGCTATGATCTGAGTCGGCATTATCTCGCCACAAACGCTCGACGATCATTAGCATCGCGAACGCTGCTGTTGCCGCAATAATCAACGAGAACATTACGACTGAATAATCGTAGCTCCCCTCTGTTAGTACAAAACCCTTCTGCGAAAGGTCTTCAAACCGCCACACGCCGCTTTATCCTCAAGAAACAATTGGGCATGAATATAGTCGACAATCTAAGTTTTTCTTGCCTAGACAAAAGACCGCGGCAAGGCCTATTATCGACACAAGCGATATAGCAAAGCTGACGTCATTTATCGGAGCACATTTCTATGGCACGAAAATCACCGTTCGAAACTGCCTATATCAACGATCCTAAAATGGAACGTTGCTTTCAGCGTATTTTTGTTAAACAGAGACGCTTTTGTTCACCTGATACTGGCAAACCCGAGGTCAGTAAATTACCGAGTTTTATCCTGATTGAAGGAGGATTTATGATCCTCCATGAAGAGGCTTTTCAAGAAGATCTCAAAGATGCGTGGAAGTCTTATGATCAAAGCGGTGATGATGACGAAAAACCCTAGAATAAACCACAGAATTCAAAAACCATACCTCCCGTATTTTGCTTATTATTTACACAAAAAAGCCGAACTTTAGACTATAATTATTAGATGTTTTCATAATTGAAACTTAGCTAGGCGGTTTGTGTGGCCGCCGGTTACGGAGGAAATATCTACGTGTTTACCGTTGTATCTATCTCTGGCCCCATTTTTTATGTCGACAAGTTCGGACAGCACGTCCAACTAAGAATCGGAGACAAAGTTTCAGAAGACACTCTTCTAAACAGCCCTGACGGAAATCAGGTAGTGCTTCGTTCCCCTGCTGGCGATACCCTGAGCTTTATCGTCAAAGAGCCGCAACTAGTCAGCCATTTTTCCAACACGCTACCTGATCAATCACCAGATCAATTTGATCCTTCAATCAATTCCTCAGACAGCAGCATTAGCACGAGTATTCGTGCAGACGCCAAAGAAGCATCTCAGAAAGTAGATATAGAAAACAAAGAAGACACGAAAAACGCGCAAGCTCAATCAGATGGGCATCACCACGATACACCGGCAGTTGTCGAAAGAACCAACTTAGAGATCGACAACGCTACAGACACATCTGTCTTCTCATCAAGAAGTCTCGCTTCATTCGGCTCCGAACAAGACGATGCCCTAAGCAACACAATCAACACGCAACACAATCAATTACTAGCAAATTCTTCTGTACACCAAGATCTGCCTATTTCAATTACTGGAGTTTTTGATGGTTCAGTAAGCGAAGACAACCAAGTTTCTGCAAGCGGCCAACTTTCAATTGCTGGCGGCCCAGGCTCTTTCGCTTCGCAAAGTTACCAAGGTCAATACGGTACTCTAACTATCGCACCATCAGGTCAATGGGAGTATCGCTTGAATTCTGGTGCAACAAACGTCGATGCACTGACTGACGGACAACTGGTTTCAGAGCACTTCGACATTCACGCACAAAACGCAGGTGGTGTTGATTTTGCACATGGCTTAGATATCGAAATTACTGGCACAAATGATACCGCCCAAATTACCGATGCAAAGGTCGGAGATGTCACAGAAGATTCGCAACTTAACGCGCATGGCCAGTTAACAATTAGCGACAAGGATGCCGGAGAAGATCACTTCAGCGCTGGAGATATTCAAGGCGCTTACGGCACACTCCACCTTCAGCAAGATGGAAGCTGGACATACAGCCTAGACAATCAGCATCCTGATATTCAGGCAATGAACGCGGGCAGCATGATGACAGACACACTCATTGTGCATGCAGCTGATGGCGAGCCTCATCGAATTAATATCCAAATTAACGGCAAAAATGATACAGCTGTCATCGGCGGTACAGACTCAAGCAATGTCACTGAAGAGAGCGTCTTACAAGCACAGGGACAGCTTACTATCCAAGATATCGACACTGGCGAGTCCTACTTTCAAGATGGAGACCTGCAAGGCCAATATGGCAACCTACATCTTCAAAAAGATGGTTCTTGGACCTATGACCTTAATAATCAAAACCCGACGGTACAAGCCCTAGGTCAAGGTAAACAGACTACCGACACCATTACCGTAACATCCGCCGACGGCACTAATCATGAAGTAAGAATCACCGTTCAAGGCACAAATGACTTTGCAGTTGTTACTGACTCAGGCGGCCACGGTGTAAAGGAGGACACTAACGTTCAAGGCAATGATCTTGTTGCGACGGGCCAGCTAGGCGTTACAGACACTGATAGTGGCGAAGCCTTCTTCCAAAAAGAAGCGATCACAGGGCAATATGGCACCTTCGCTATCGATAAAGATGGCAGCTGGCAGTTTACAGCAGACAACACTCAAGCCGCCATTCAGAGCCTTGCAGCCGGACAACACATCACCGACTCTGCGACAGTGACGACCGCCGATGGCACCAAGCACGACATTGTGGTGACCATAACCGGTACCACAGATCATCCACGAATACACATTCATCCTGCCGATGCGATCGGCACAACAATTGAAGATCAAACCCCCTCTTCGAGCGGCACCCTTTCGGCAATAGCGGTTGACCAGACTACTATATTGACCTGGTCACTTGACCACACCTCAGGAAAGTACGGATCAATATCAATCGATCCTCAAACCGGTCAATGGAGCTATGATTTAGGACAAGGGACAAGCAATCAGGCGCAACTTACGCAGGCCTTGCATGAAGGTGAAAAACACATCGAAATGTTTGTGGCGACCGTTACCGATTCACACGGTACAACCAGCACACAGGCTATCATCGTCCATGTTCAAGGCACCAATGATGCTCCAGTTTTAAATACGATTACCGCTCAAACAGCAAGAGAGGGTGATAGCACTAAGACCACAGGTGTGCTTACCGGCTCGGATATTGATACGAATGACCAACTTACCTTTAGTGCACCGAATGTAGATGGTTTTGTACTAAAGCAAGATGGTAGCTATAGCTTCGACCCAAGCCACGGTAGTTATAACCATTTGGCGCAAGGCGATGTACAAACCATCACCATCCCTGTGACAGTAACTGACCTAGCTGGCGCGACTGATACCAAGAATCTTGTCATCACCCTAACGGGCACAAATGACGCGCCGGTATTACAGCAAATCCAAGCGCAAAGTGTGACAGAGGATGGCCAATTGCTAACGGGCCAGCTTACAGCAACGGATACTGACGACCATGAAGTCACTCGTTACAGCGTAATGCAGCAAGTTGATGGGTTTACCCTGCATGCAGACGGCAGCTATAGCTTTGATCCGAGCCATGCGAGTTACCAACACCTAGCCGCAGGTCAAGTTCAAACGCTGACAATACCCGTTGGCGTAGTCGATCAAAGCGGTGCAACCGATACGCAGAACTTAACCATTACCGTGCACGGCAAAGATGATACGGCGATCATCAGCGGTGCGGATATCGGAATGGTGAGAGAAGATACCACGCTGCAAGCGACGAGCACGCTCAGTGTAAGTGATAAAGATGCTGGTCAGGATCATTTTCAAGCGGGCGATATCCAGGGTGTACACGGAACATTACACCTTCAAGCGAATGGTACCTGGACCTATGATCTAGATAATCAAAGTCGCGACGTGCAGCTGCTCGGTGCAGGCTCCTCGCCGATCAATAATACGCTGACCGATGTGATACAAATCCATTCGGCAGACGGCACCGCACACAGTATTTCGGTGACGATTACAGGTATTAACGACGCGCCCGTTTTGAGTGTCATTACAGCACAATCGGCAAGAGAGGGTGATAGCACTAAGACCACAGGTGTGCTTACCGGCTCGGATATTGATACGAATGACCAACTTACCTTTAGTGCACCGAATGTAGATGGTTTTGTACTAAAGCAAGATGGTAGCTATAGCTTCGACCCAAGCCACGGTAGTTATAACCATTTGGCGCAAGGCGATGTACAAACCATCACCATCCCTGTGACAGTAACTGACCTAGCTGGCGCGACTGATACCAAGAATCTTGTCATCACCCTAACGGGCACAAATGACGCGCCGGTATTACAGCAAATCCAAGCGCAAAGTGTGACAGAGGATGGCCAATTGCTAACGGGCCAGCTTACAGCAACGGATACTGACGACCATGAAACGGCCACCTACACCGCACCGACCATAGACGGTTTTACGCTAAATGCCGACGGGTCGTACACCTTTGATC
>JAKVBL010000001.1 GCA_022447365.1 Oleiphilaceae bacterium | reverse complement strand
TGTCTAAATCTTGTCATAGAGCAAAATTAGTACTTGAAGGATGTTCTCTCGCCACACCTAGTACTTACCAATAAAGCTAAAGCTCAGTTTTGTAACGTTCGTCGACACCTTTATCAAAGTCTTCTATAAAGGTCCTTTCTTTGTTCATGTTCTCAGCGATTTCTTCTCCGAACGATATTTTTAATTTTGATTTTTCTAAATCTTCACACCATATCTTGCTTCTCAGAAATGCTTTACCGCAATGGAAATAGGCGTTATTCACCTCAACTTTCAGCACCAGTAACGCTTCATGAGTCAGTGATTTCATTTCTTTATTTAGCTTTGAATCATGAATAATCTTCGGAGAGCCATGTACCCGCAATATTTCGTTTGTACCAGGTACTATAAAAATCAACCCAGCTTTCGAACCACGAATAATATTCTCGAAGCTTACAGCAATCTTATTACCCTTACGCTCTGGGATAAGAAGTGTTTTGTCATTCAAAACTTTAACTGCACCAATACCGTCTCCCTTTGGAGAAATCGTAGGAAAACCCTCTTGATCTGCGGTCGCAATGAACATCAGAGGAGAATGCTCGATGAAGTTGAGCATTCTAGGATTGAGGTGATCGTAAATTTTCTTGGTTGATTCAATTCTTGGGGACCCAAGAATTGCTCGCAATTGCTCAATAGATTGAATTTCCATTTCTTTACCCTATATGGTTTCGCGTATTCGAGGCCGAATTGCTTTCACAGTTTTTATTACCAAGTATATAAATCGTCTACAGCAATCAGCACAATAAATTATAAGCTTGGGGGGAGCACATCAACCGCCGCTTTTGTCTATCAGCCGTCATATCTGAATAATCAACACAACCCAGAACAAACCAATCAAACTGTCTACATTGCGTCTACATATGAAAAACGCGTCGAGATAAGAAAAACAAGAAAATAGCGTAAGTTGTTGATTTTGAATGGTGCCCGGGGCCGGAATCGAACCGGCACGTCCCGAAGGACGACAGATTTTAAGTCTGTTGCGTCTACCAATTTCGCCACCCGGGCAGGGGAGCTACCAACTCTTATACATCAAGAGTGGAGGCGCGAGCCGGAGTCGAACCGGCCTACGTGGATTTGCAATCCAGTGCATAACCGCTTTGCTATCGCGCCACATTTTGTATGGTGTTTAAGTGCTTTCGATGAACAAGGATTGCTACATCCAGTGCACTTTTCACCTAGGGTCGTACAATCGTACTCAGCGCTTTGCTATCGCGCCACATTTTGTAAGGTGTTTAAGTGCTTTCGATGAGCAAGGATTGCTGCATCCAGAGCACTTTTTACCTTAGGTCGTACAATCGTACTTAGCGCTTTGTAGTCGCGCTACTTAAAAAAGCACTGTATTATAGTGCCCTTTTAACAAAAACGCCTCGGGGTTTCCGAGGCATTTTTATTTGGAGCGGGAAACGAGATTCGAACTCGCGACCCCGACCTTGGCAAGGTCGTGCTCTACCAACTGAGCTATTCCCGCGTAAACCTTTTATCGCGTTTAGGCTGTTGCCTTGCGAAGAGGCGCATATATTAACGAATCAAATTAAGGAGTCAAGCACCTTTAAGCACTTAATTTTAATTACTTTTCGTTTGCGAATAATGCTCCCCAAGAAGCGGCTAAATATTGAACCATTGACCACAAAGTTAAGACTGCTGCGATAACGATCAAACCGTAACCAAACCAGAATGAAGCTTCAATTTTTGCACCAATCAGCAAAAAGAAAATCGCACTCATTTGGCACATTGTTTTCACTTTGCCTATATATCCAACTTTCACATTATCGTGTTTACCTTGTTGCGCCATCCACTCTCGGAGAGCAGAAACGACAACCTCTCTCCCTACAATGATAATTGCAGGAATCGTTATCCACCATACGCCAAACTCTTCAATAATCACGGCAAGTGAAATCGTCACCATCAGTTTGTCTGCAACCGGATCCAAAAACGCTCCAAATAGCGTCATTTGATTCCACTTACGTGCTAGATAGCCATCAAACCAATCGGTGACGCCAGCAATCCAAAATAATGCTGCGCACGCGTAATAGTTCCAATCATAAGGAAGGTAAAAAGCGATCACGAAAACGGGAATCAAAACAATACGCGATAGCGTAAGGATATTCGGCAAATTCATTTTTTCTCTACTCAATCACCGTGCAGACTAAGGTATATATGCTCCGCTAGACTGCTACTAATGCCATCCACTTTGGCTATTTCTTCAATCGATGCTGTTTTAATCCCTTGCACACTGCCAAAGTATTTGATCAGTGAGCGCCGTCTCGTTGGGCCAACGCCATCAATCCCTTCAAGCTGAGACTGCCTGCGGCTCTTATCTCTTCGCTTGCGATGACCTGTTATTGCGAATCGGTGGGCTTCATCGCGAATATGCTGCATCAGATGCAAACTAGGCTCATCTGACGAGCATTGTATCGTTTTAAGGCCGCCCTGCCCATCAGGAATAAATAAGGTTTCAAAACCTGGTTTACGTGTTGCTCCTTTGGCGATACCAAGCAATAAAATGTCGCTGGCATTCAGTTCATTTAACACGTCTATTGCCATATTCAACTGCCCTTTGCCACCATCTATAAAAATGATATCCGGACGCTTACTAGGCTCTTCATTGACCTTTCGATATCGCCGCGACAAAGCTTGCTTCATCGCTGCATAATCATCTCCAGGCTCAATCCCTTCTATATTGAAGGTGCGATAATCTGACTTTAGTGGACCCTGATCGTTAAACACAACGCAAGACGCTACAGTTTTTTCCCCAGAACTATGGCTAATATCAAAACATTCCATACGCTTTGGAATGTCTGGCAATTCTAAAAGCGCTCTTAGAGCATCAATACGATGAAAAACATTTTCTTTGTTGGATAAATAGGTTTTTAAGGTGCTGTCAGCATTTGTCTGTGCCAACTTTTGCCACTGAGCTCTAATCGTCTTCACTTTGTGCGCAAAACGAATGTTTTTCCCGACAACATTTTGAACGGCTTCGCTCAGCATCGTCTCATCCGCGCATTTAAAGGGCAGAATAACTTCGTTAGGCAAGTCTTTCTCGGCACCAGAACCCACGTAATACTGCTCTATAAATGACTGAAGCCGCTCTTCTTTGCTCTCGTCTAAGAGCATTTTAGAGGTATAGTTTTTGTGCCCTAAAATTCGGCCCTTTCTGATGAAAAGCATCGAAAAAACCGAAACACCAGGGCCATCAGACAGTGCAACCACATCTAGATCTGCACTTCCTGATTCAACACTCTGGCTCTCTTGCGCATGGCGAAGGTGCTGAATCTGATCTCGCAATTCTGCCGCCTTTTCAAACCTCAAGTCCTCAGAAGCGGTCTCCATTTCATCTATTAACTGTCGAAGAAGTTCTGGATTCTTGCCTTGCAAAAACATCGTGACATGATGAACGTCTTGCAAATATTCATCTTTATCAACTAATCCAACACAAGGCGCTTTGCAGCGTTTGATTTGATATTGCAGACAAGGACGTGATCGGTTTTTATAGAACGATTCTTGGCACTGCCTAACTTTAAATATTTTCTCTAGAAGCCCTAGGCTCTCACGGACAGCATGCGCATTCGGAAAAGGCCCAAAATACTGCCCCACTTTGCCTTTCGTCCTAACGCGTTTAAGACTCAGTGAAGGAAATTCTTTATCGGTCGCCAAATAGATATACGGATAAGACTTATCGTCCCGCAGCAAAATGTTGTAGGGAGGTTTCAGCTTTTTGATCAAATTTTGCTCTAAGATCAAAGCTTCTGTTTCACTATTCGTAATAGTGACTTCAATATTTTGAATTTTTGAGACCAGCGCGCGAGTCTTGGGCGCATGATCATTCTTAAGAAAGTAACTAGAAACGCGTTTTTTTAGATTCTTGGCCTTGCCAACATAGAGGATCTGCCCAGCACCATCGAACATTCGATAGACACCTGGGGCAGTTGATAAGTTTTTAAGGAAGTTCTTAGCGTCAAATGGCTGCGCGATTGCGCTTTGACTACTCTGTGGCATCGACTTCTAGCAATCCGTGCTTTAATGCCATGAGCGTTAGACCTACATCACTGGTAACGCCAAGTTTCTCAAATACGCGATAACGGTAGGAGTTAACCGTTTTAGGGCTCAAACACAACACGTCCGAAATTTCTTGAACCTTACGACACTCCATAATCATCTCAGCAATCTGCTTTTCACGAGAGGATAGTTCACTAAACGGATCATTGCTGGATTCATTTAAAGCCATATTTTGTGCGATATCAGGGCTAATGTAACGCTCACCCGCATGCACTTTCTTCACGGCTTTAATCATTTCACTGATGTGGCTATTCTTCGATACATAAGCGGAAGCCCCAGAATCAAGGACTCTTTGTGCTGAAGGGGAATCTGTCAATGCAGAGACGACGACAACCTTGATGTCATCACTGACTTTCTTAATACGTCGCGTGGCTTCAATGCCCCCTATACCGGGCATTTTGATATCCATAAGCACAACATCTGGCTTATGTGATTGAGCTGAGTCGATGGCGTTTTCACCTGAGTCAGATTCACCAATCACATTTATGGATACGTCATCCTGCAACATACGTGCGATCCCTGCGCGAATAAGATCGTGGTCATCAACCACTAATACGTCTATCACTTGACACCTCGCACTATGTTATCGCTAAGACACATAACAGTAAGTTCGTCGTTTACATTATTTTTCACTTATAAGCGAAGTGTATGACCTTTCCTGAAAAATGTGAAACCTTTGCTTCAAAAACCTCCTACCAAGCACTTTTTTTAGAAGTATTTCACGAGTTCAAATTGCACATGATCCTCACTTTGCAAAAATCTCGTTTTCTGCGAGGAGTCGGTCGCTGCATTAAGGATATCCATTGGATCAGTGGTCAAATGAGGTTTCCCGTCAAAGACCCAAGCATTTACAAAAAGCTTTACATCGCTTGTGAGGCGCTGGCTTGCCTCAAGTGAGTAGATACGTTCATGAGTTTTGTGATCAAGAATACCGCCCAATAGTATTTCGGAAGAGTCTTCATCATTAAACGCATAACGCCATCCAACAAACACGTCTTGCTCAAACGTTATGCGACTATCACTCTTACGATCATCGTATAAATATTCAGCAATCCAACCCAAATCCGCATAACTATCAAAGATCCCAACCTGCGTGTATTCAAATCCTGCCACGGCGGCAGAGTAACGAGAGTCGATTCCTTTCGTTGAAATACCTTCGAACTTTAGTAACCATGATTCATAAATATACTGGAGTTCCAAACCCGTTTGATCGATCTGCTCATAAAATGGAACAAAAGCAGAAGGCGTCATCGGGTTATTCGGCGCCAATATTGGCGTTCGCCCAGTACCAGAAAAATGAGAAATCGCGAAATCGAGATCGTCGATGTAATGCGAATAACGTGCGGCAAAGTCTTGATGATTCTCTTCAGCGCCTGATTCGTACTGTGCATGATCCAATTCAATTGGCAGGGGCAAACTCAAACGCCCTTCTATATCATTAAAAGTACGCTCTCTAAAATAGGGCAACCAAAACAAATCGATCGTCCCCCAATCATATTCTGAAGAGAACTGCACCATCGGTTGACCAAGCTTATCCTCACCATCGACTGACTCTACACCATCAGTCTGGTTTACAATATCGACTAGATGCAGCGACTCAGTAACACCCCAAAACACTTTGCTTACGCCCGCTTTTAGCGACCAATTGCTTCCTATGTATGTGTACGCAGCTTCTCTCAAATCAGCATGACTGCGCTCGTCGTCATTCCTGTCATAACGTCCAAAAAGTAATACTTCGTAATCACCGCCAAGGACTTCTCCATCGTAGCCCAGCTCTAAACGCCCAGAGGTTTGACTCTTATCTTGTCCATATAATCCAGATTCCGAAAAGCCTCGCCATTCGACACCTAATTCAGCTTCAAAAGAAGAAAACGCAACGCTAGGAAAAAAAGCTGAAACGAAGGCAATTCTGCGCAAAACCATGGACACCACCAAACTTGTTATTATTGGGCGAATTCTGCCCGCAATTGCGATCTGCGAATAGAGCAAGTCTTGGAAAAGATTTATCCATAAACTTTACAAACAAAAAAACACTGTATACATTTACAGATACTGGATATAAAAACAGATAACCCAATTGCGGTAATTGACATGGAAAAACTCACCAAACGACAAAGCGAAGTGCTCGCTCTGATAAAAACCTACGTAGATGAAACAGGTTATCCACCAACACGCGCAGAAATCGCAAATGCTCTCGGCTTTCGATCTCCGAACGCTGCAGAAGACCACATCAAAGCACTTGCAAAAAAAGGCGCTATCGAGATTGTTCCAGGTGCTAGTCGCGGAATTCGACTACCTCAAGATGAGTCGGCGAATGATGGCCTACCTATTGTTGGCCAAGTAGCTGCAGGTAATCCGATTCTAGGTGAAGAGAACATCGAAGATTACTGCACCCTGCAACCCGAATTCTTCAATCCCTCAGCTGACTACCTCTTACGCGTAAGAGGTATGAGTATGAAGGACATAGGGATACTCGATGGCGACTTATTAGCTGTACATAAAACTGAGCAAGCTAAAAATGGCCAAGTCGTTGTTGCGAGAATTGAAGATGAAGTGACCGTAAAGCGCTTTTTCAAAAACAAACATACTGTAGAACTGCATGCTGAGAATGAAGAATTTCAACCAATCGTTGTTGATCTGAAAGAACAGCATCTCGCAATTGAAGGTTTAGCCGTTGGCGTTATCAGAAAGGATACAATCCAATGAATGAAGCATACATCCAACAAGATCTAGGTTTTAACGACAAGGCACTTAATACTTCGTTTATTGAAATAGACGCCCCAAATAGCGCAAAAAAAGAAGCGAACGTAACAGAGATTATTATCGCGAAGTCAAAAGCAGATAGTGTTCAAATGCTATTGCCTATGCTAACAAAGCTGAATCAAGAACAACGCTGGCTCGCATTAATAGATCCGCCTAGCGAACTACTGCATCGATGGAAATCTGAACGAAAAACAGATCTCAATGAAATAATCGTTCTTCGATCAAACAAGCAAATATCCGGTGATGCGCTATGTCAAAAAGCTTTAGCAATGGGTACCTGCCATGCAGCTATTTTATGGACAAAAGGCATCAACAACGAGTTTTTTGAACAGCTTGAACGCGCATCGATTGAGGGTGATAGTCACGGAATTCTAGTCAGAAGTAGATAGAAAACATGACAAACTAGATATTACATATAGAGATAAAGCGCACTATGGATAATTTACTGTGCGCTCAAAAAATGGGTTGAGTTTAATGTACTGTTGAAGGGACTTCTTCTTTTTGCTGCGCTTCGTATGCAGCTTTTGACTTTGCGCTCGCGGTTTGAACACCGGCACCGATCATCGCTTTTGCAACTTCTACAGAATGCTCACGCAAGTACTCACTAACTTCCTCAGAAAACTGGATCGTTACTAATGCACCTTCTTCATCGATTCGTTTTAAAACAAATTCACCATCGTCTTGCTGAACAATCTCTAAGAAAGAACTATCTGCAGTACTCACACTTACTCCACAAATCTATTTTCATTAACGATGAATGGTATCACAGGGAGACATAGGCTCTCTATGCTCTGAGAGGATCAAAGCGCCATTAAATATAAAATTTATTAAATTGAAGGAAATAACAATATTTCTTCTTCAGGGCCTGAATAGCTTACCTATAATCTCGCCATAGTTTTTAACGCTTACATTTGGGCCGAATATGCCAACTAAACCGTCTTCCAATATCGCGATCCTTACCTTAACTCTCGCCATGTTGATTTGGGCTAGCTCATTCATAGCGCTTAAAATAACATTTCAAGAGCTACATCCTGCCCAAGTGTTATTTGGAAGAATGTTATTGGCCAGTGTCTTTTTCGTATTCATGCTGCGTTGGATGGGGCGTCTAAACTATCAACGAGGTGACTGGAAGCTACTATTAATGATGGCGATAATGGAGCCCTGCCTCTATTTCATATTTGAATCATTAGCACTTCAAAACACGACAGCATCTCAAGCTGGCGTTGTAACATCTCTTCTGCCTTTATTGACTGCAATTGGGGCTTACCTTGTTCTCGACGAACGTCTGCATATTCGAACTTGGTTAGGATTTGCCATCGCCATTGTCGGTGCGATTATTTTAAGTGTTGCTGGAGATAGCTCAGAGACAGCCCCTAATCCGATGTTAGGTAACTTTTACGAATTGTTAGCGATGGTTTGCGCTGCCGTGTATACCTTAGCTGTGAAGCATTTAGTGAGTCGTTACTCCCCTCTCTTTCTCACAGCTCTGCAATCTTGGGTTGGAGCAATCTTCTTTCTTGGGCCTGCGATGTACGTCCCTTTACCTGAGACCATTAGTACAACGAGCGTTGTTGCCGTGATGTATCTTGGCATTATCGTTTCGATCGGCGCCTATGGCTTATACAATTATTCTCTGACGCGAGTACCTGCTACTCAAGCCTCTGCCTTCATCAACTTGATTCCAGTATTCACTGTTATCATTGCATTTCTAGTTTTAGGGGAATATTTCAACCACACGCAGTTTATCGCCTGCAGCGTGATCATCATCGGCTTGTATTTAAGCAGGACGCCTAAAAAACAAGACCTTAATTAATACTCGGCGTATTGTTCTCGCACATCAGAGATGAATCGCTTCAACTCACCGAACATTTGCGAGGCGTCTGCTACACCCATTTTTAACGAGAGAGCTCTCACGTCAATTTGAGTGACGGAAAGATCACCCATCAACCCGTCGTTCTGAGCTGCCTCGGCAGTTTTTTTGTCAGCCAACACCCAAGCATCTACACACACAAGAACCTCACGCTGATCAAAGTTATCTAGATCAATAAAACCAGCTTCCCAGCTCTCGCGACCGCGACTTCGTTCAACGAAGGCGCTAACAGACGCTACATTACTGTAGATCGACAGAAACTCTGACCAACTTTGGATAGTATTCACTTTGTTCTTGGGATAGAGAAGCTCAGACCACTCGTTCAACCATGCCTGCCATGCCGTACTTAAGGACATCAAATAGCCATTGTAAATAAGCTTACGATCCGCGCTACTTACATTATTCATTGCAGCAATTTGTTTCTCATACCGACCCGCAAAAAGCATTTGTGCCTGCACGACATCTCGCCAATTTTTCATATACCCTCCAAATTTATGCGCAGTATACGTGTTGCTTTTCTAATCCGCACTTGAAGAGACGTAAACCATGATCTTTACTGAACTAAAGGCAAATGAATAAGGACAAAAACGCCTGATGACCACAAAAGTATTAATATGTGACGATTCAAAACTCGCACGTAAGCAAATGGCGGCTTCACTCCCTGAGGACTGGGATATTGAGGTGAAGTTTGCAGAGCACGGAGCAGAGGCGCTGAAGCTCGTAAAAGCGGGTGAAGCAGACGTCATGTTTATCGATCTAAATATGCCCGTCATGGATGGCTATGAAACACTCGAGATGATTTCATCGCTAGACCTGCCTTGCATGAGCATTGTTGTATCGGGCGATATTCAGCCTGAGGCCAATGCTCGCGTAAAGCGCTTGGGAGCGATCGATTTTCTCAAAAAGCCAATAGACCAAGGGCAATTAATCAGCCTATTGGAAGATTTTGGGCTTTATCGCACAGCCAATGAAGCATCCGCAAATCCGAACGTCAAAGATGCAATCAACAGCATCACTAGCATCGATTATCGCGAATACATGCAAGAGGCTAGCAACGTCGCAATGGGGCAAGCCGCGGACCTTCTTGCTCGCTATTTGAACGTATTTGTAAAATTACCTATTCCTAACGTTAACATCATTGATGTTGGCGAACTGGAAATGGCTCTGGCTCATACCGAAGAGACATCCAGCTATTCGGCTGTATGCCAAGGCTTTATTGGATCAGGCATTTCTGGAGAGTCGCTGCTCATCTTCAACGACTCTTGCTTTAAGGACATGGCAAGCCTTCTGAATTTTCAGGGCGAGATCGATAGTAAGGCAGAACTTGAATTGCTAATGGAAATGGCCGGCATATTAAGCGGAGCCTGCATTAATGGTCTGGCTGAACAAATCGATCTCATCTTTAGCCAAGGACATCCGGTAGTGCTGGGTCAGCACGTTCAAGTCAACGAACTGATTGGCAAGAATTCAAACCAATGGAAGCAAACGCTGGCTATTGAAATTAATTACAGCATCGAAAACCACAACATCTCATGTGACCTGCTATTGCTCTTCACTGAAGATTCGCTCGATAAACTGTATGAGCAAATCAACTACCTACTGAATTAAGAATATGGAAGCAGCACTCGAACAAATGAAAGAATTCCATTGGTTGATGGACATGGTCCAAACCGTGGATGTCGGCTTAGTTGTTATTGATGAACAGTTCAATGTAAAAGTCTGGAACAGCTTTATGGAGAGCCACAGCGGAGTCAGCTCTGACAAGCTACGCAATAAAAACCTGTTCGAAGAATTTAAAGATCTTCCAGAAGATTGGCTAAGACAAAAAGTGAACACGGTATTTGCGTTAAAAAACCGTTCATTTATGACATGGGAACAACGTCCTTATCTATTTCAGTTCCCTAATTATCGACCAATTACCGGTACTGAGAAATTCATGTACCAAAACATCACCATATCACCGCTAGTTTCTTTGGACGGAAGCGTCAATCAAGCTGTAATCATTATTTACGATGTCACCGACATCGTAGCGAACCGTAAAGCTCTTGAAAAAGCCAACGATGAATTACAGATGCTTAGCCGCACAGATCGACTGACAGAACTCTACAATCGTGGCTATTGGGAAGAATGCCTTGTTCGAGAGTACGCCCGTTACACGCGTTATAAAACTGAATGTTCCGTTGTCATGCTAGATATCGATCACTTCAAAAAGGTGAATGACACCTACGGACATCAAGCCGGAGATGCTGTGATTCGTAAGGTCTCTTCGCTCGTACGTGACAATTTAAGAAAAACAGATATCGCTGGTCGATATGGCGGCGAAGAATTTGGAGTTATTCTTCAAAATACTGATTCAGATTCAGCCGTTTATTTTTGTGAACGCTTAAGAAAATCAGCCGAAAAATGTGTCGTGACGCATGACGGACAAGAAATCAAATTTACTATCAGCCTCGGTATTAGTCAGGCCGATCCGAACCTTATGGATTACAAAGCTTGGTTAGAGCAAGCAGACCACGCACTTTATGCAAGTAAGGAAGGCGGTCGAAATCAAACTTGGGTCTATTCAAAAGTCTGAGTACACTACGCGCTTTACCAACACTTATGGAAAAAGCGCTTGAACATCTGCCACGTTAATCTTGCTCGCGGCTTCAGCGGGGGCGAAAGCCAGACAATTTTGCTAATCAAAGAGCATCTTCGCCTTGGCTATCACGTTAACGTTGTCGCTAAAAAAAACTCCCCCTTTTCGAATGCATGTAAAGCATTGGAATGCTCAGTTATAGAGGTAAGCCATTACCTGACTGGGCATAGCAAAGATGCCGCTAGCAATATGCAAGTCATGCATGTACATGAAGGACAAGCCATTTACTGGGCACTCATTCAAAAGCTAATATTTGGCACGCCATACATCGTCACAAGAAGAATCGACAATAAATTCAAAGATAAATGGATATCAAGCCTTGCTTACCGACAAGCATCAAATATTGTCTGTGTAAGTCATGCCGTTGAAAACATCGTCTCCAGACAATTTCCCGACGCGCGCACCAACGTCGTGAATGATTCGCCTGTTGCTTACCCAATTGATGAGCATGCTCTCGCAGCACTTCAGAGCAAATACAAAGACAAATTCATCGTTATTCAAGCTGCCAAACTCTATAAGCACAAAGGCTTTGATATCACTATCGCGGCGGCAAAGCGTCTACGAAAACAAACAGATATACACTTTTGTCTGTTAGGTGACGGTCCGGAACTCCATTATCTTGAAGCACAAGCGGATGGCGCACTCAATGTAGAATTTGTTGGTCGCCAAAATGATATGGGAACGTGGTTTGCCCTTGCAGATATCGTGGTTCTGCCATCTCATACAGAGGGCATGGGTTCAGTACTACTTGAAGCGACCTTGGCAGGAACGCCTGTTATCGGGAGCCGTGCAGGCGGGATACCCGACGCGATTCACGAAGAAGTAAATGGATTACTCGTAGATATAGCTGAACCTGAACAACTGGCCAATGCCATATTACGCATCAAAACGGATACAACACTGCAGCGAAAAATAGCACAACAAGCGCCTTCATTTATTGATGGGTTTAGTATTCAACATGCAGCAAATCGTTATGCGCATATCTACACTGAGCTATGACACCACAACTTAAAATTGCCGTGAGGCAAACCTTTCCCGTTATGTTTGGCTACGTCCCTATGGGCATGGCCTTCGGCGTATTGTTTTCGGAGCTTGGATACCCCTGGTACTTCGCAAGCATTATGGGCATTGTTATTTTTGCTGGAGCTGCACAGTTCATGGCTGTTGGCTTGCTTGCAGCGGGAGCGGGATTGATTGAAGTCACTGTTACAACACTGCTTCTGAACTCTCGACATGTTTTTTATGGGCTATCTCTGCTACAGGAATTCAAAGTAAAAGGTTGGCGGCGATGGTATTTAATTTTTGGCCTGACAGACGAGACCTATTCCCTGTTAACCTCAATGAAAGGCGATAAAGACGTTACACAGCAAAGTATCAGTGATCTGCAATTAATTATCACGGCGCTTAATCAAAGCTATTGGGTGATAGGCTGTACACTCGGCGTTCTTATTGGCGAGCAACTTAGCTTCAACACACAAGGCCTTGAATTCACCTTAACAGCCTTGTTTATGGTACTGGTGATCGAACAGTATAAATCAGTGAAATCATTCGCACCTTTTGCAATCGCTCTTGTTAGTGGCGCACTAGCACTTTGGCTAGCAACACCGCAAAACATGCTGCTCGTATCACTTAGTTTAAGTTTGGCTTTACTGCTAATGAAATATAGGCTGAAGCCATGGACATAATGTACTTAATTGGATTTATCGCAACGATGGCCGCTGCTACCTTTGCAACCAGAGCACTTCCATTTGTTCTTTTTCACAACCAGCAGCACCCTGTCGTCCTATTTCTAGGGCGCTATCTTCCACCCGCAGTGATGGCTCTTCTCGTGATGTATTGTCTAAAAGATGTCGAATGGTTGTCTGGCAATCACGGACTACCTGAGATCATTAGTTTGAGCCTTGTAATCGTTGCCCACTTGCTATTTAAAAATGCCTTAATCAGTATTTTTAGCGGCACGGCACTTTACATGCTTTGGGTGCAAGGCGTATTAGCCAGCCTGATATAAGAGCCAGTACAACCCAATCAATTCCGACTCAAAAAGAGTACCCCAAGATTGCTACGAAGAATGTTTGTCAGCGTAAGACTTCATATACTTATAAAACACGCCATTCGCATTCGACCACGAAATAGCTAAACCACGCCACCCTGCGAGAAACCCACCTTTTACGACAAAGCTCTCGAAAAATCGCCACATAGCTTTTAAGAAAATAATAGAAGGCGGGTAGCTTTTCCCACTTTGTCGATTAATTTCTGTATATCGATCAACCTTCACTAAAAACTGCCCGAGATGCTGAACTGCGTTATGCTCAATCGGGTAAGGGATTTTTTTAACGTAGCTACCCTCATGAATTGCCACACTTTCATGTACGTCATTGTCGTTAAAATTATGCGCTTCGCGATTAAACAAACGCACTAACCAGTCGCCGCCCCAGCCTGCATACTTAACATACTTACCCATTAAAAAGTTTTTACGTAACACTTTAATCGCCATCGTCGGATCTTGATTAGGAAGCCAGTCTTCTAAGTACGCTCCCAGCTCTGGCGTGATCATTTCATCGGCATCAAGCGATAACACCCAATCATTCGTCGCACAAGCGACAGCAGCTTGCTTGGTCTTTCCAAAGCCTTGAAACTGCCCTTCAAATACCTGCACATTTTGATATTCAGCCGCAATATTTAAGGTCGCATCACTTGAGCCATTGTCGTACAGCACAACTTCTGAAAAAGCGCGTAATGAATCTAATGTCGCGCGCAGGGTATCTTCAGCGTTTTTGACAATAATGACTGCACTAACGTGATCAATCATGATGCATTCCTTAAAAAGAAAAATTTGAAGAATAAAAAAAGGGAGCCGGGGTAACGGTAAGCTTCCGAACTAAGCATACCGTTTTTTGGCTCCCTGAGGGACATTGATCGCTACTGATTTGCTTCAGTGATTACTTAGACAAATCCAATAGCAATTTGTTCAATCGATTTACAAATGCGCCGGGCTCTTTCAATTGATCGCCCATCGCCAATGCTGCTTGGTCAAATAAAACAAGCGTCAGATCATTAAATCGTTCATCGTCTTGTTCATTATTCAACTGAGCTACAAGAGGATGCTCTGGGTTCAATTCAAAACTTGGCTTGCTTTCAGGTACAGGTTGTCCTGCAGCTTCCATGATCTTTTTCATCTGCGCATCCATATCATGCGCACCAGCAACCAAACATGCTGGGCTGTCAGTCAAACGATTCGTCATACGAACTTCATCTACTTTATCTTCAAGTAGCTCTTTGATCTGTTTAACCAATGCTTCGTATGTCTTATTCGCTTCTTCCTGTTGCTTCTTGTCTTCTTCTGCTTCGATCTCACCGAGGTCAAGCTCGCCCTTAGTGATGTCTTGAAGATGCTTACCTTCAAAATCAGACAGGTAAGAGATCATCCAGCCATCAATGCGATCGCTTAGCACTAGAACCTCAATACCCTTCTTACGGAAGATTTCCATATGTGGGCTAGAAATACCTGCCGCATGACTTTCTGCCGAGATATAGTAAATCTTGTCTTGGCTCTCTTGCATGCGAGACACGTAATCATCAAGCGATACGTTCTGAGCGCTGTCGCCGTTTGTCGTCGCGAAGCGAAGTAACTTAGCAAGTTTTTCTTTATTAGAAAGATCTTCGCCAATACCTTCTTTAATTACCTGGCCAAACTCATCCCAGAATGATTGATATTTCTCAGCATCGTTCTTGGCCATTTTGGTCAGAGTATCAAGCACACGCTTAGTCAGTGCTGTACGCAAGCTATCAACAGTCTTATCGCTTTGAAGAATTTCACGAGAAACGTTCAAACTTAAATCACGCGTATCAACAATACCTTTTACAAAACGAAGGTAGAGAGGCAGGAACTGCTCTGCTTCATCCATAATAAAAACGCGCTGTACGTATAGCTTTAAGCCACGAGGAACTTCACGGTTGTACAAATCAAACGGTGCTTTTGCAGGAATATAAAGCAAGCTTGTGTAATCGAGCTTACCTTCAACACGGTTATGGGCCCATGTTAGCGGATCCTGGAAGTCATGCGAGATATGCTTATAGAAAGACTTGTAATCATCTTCAGAGATTTCTGATTTTGACAATGTCCATAGTGCCGTCGCTTCGTTAATTGCCTCGTCTTCAGGTTCTTTCTGCTCTTCGCCTTCTGCCGCTGGCATTGGCTCAGACTTCATAATGACCGGGAAAGAAATATGATCCGAGTACTTCTTAACAAGACTGCGTAAGCGCCAGCCATCAGCAAACTCAGACTCTTCTTCTTTCAAATGCAGAACAATAGAGGTTCCACGTGCCGTGCGCTCAACTGTTTCAATCGTGAACTCACCCTCACCTTCAGAACTCCAGTGCACGCCCTGCGCAGCATCTGTGCCTGCGCGACGGGTAAAGACTTCAACCTTATTCGCAACGATGAAGGCAGAATAAAAACCAACACCAAATTGACCGATTAGCTGAGAATCTTGTTTGCTATCACCAGTCAGCTTCGACATAAATTCAGCTGTACCAGACTTAGCGATAGTGCCCAAATGATTAATGACGTCTTCACGCGTCATACCAATACCGTTATCGGTAATGGTCACTGTGTTCGCATCTTTATCGAAATCGAGACGAATCTTCAGGTCGCCATCATTTTCGTATAAAGCATCATTTGAAAGCGCTTCAAAACGTAACTTATCCTCTGCATCTGACGCGTTAGAAATCAGCTCACGCAAGAAGATTTCTTTATTGCTATATAAGGAGTGAATCATCAAATGAAGTAATTGTTTTACTTCAGTTTGGAAGCCTAAGGTTTCAGCGTTAGCACCAAGGTTCTCAGTTGCAGACATAAAACGATCTCTCTAACTATTTTGTTTGTATCATCCAAGCGATAGCGATATACGCTCGCCAACTTTCATGTGCTTAGCAATGTGAGGTCGCTTAAAAAATTTTCAAGGCAGAGAGCGGTAAATTCACAGATGAATTTATTAACAGGTGTCGTTACACTTGTGCGGCGTTTCGACTTACTTGCGGCGCGAGCGATCCAACTCACTTATAAAAAAGAAGTCATACCATGTTGCGAGCATTTGTTATTTTTCTATTTTCTGTCGTTGTGTTTATCGGTTTAAGTGCCTCTGTACTTGATGCGATATATGGCGGCGGTGATGAATTTCCCGACCGAACAACCGAACCGACCTTAACTGCGGATGCGCTTGAACTCGTTGCAGATCTCCCCTATCCACCTGGAAATATTGCGGTCAGCTCAGAGGGTCAGGTTTTCTTTACCTATCATCCAGAAGGGCACCCAGCGTATAACTTAGCGGAAATTGTTGATGGTGAGGTTAAGCCTCTTCGCTTAGAAGGCGAAAAAGCATCCGCTTTAAATCTCGAAACAGTACTCTCGATGCGAATCGATCAACAAAATCGGTTATGGCTACTAGACTATGCAAATCATGGAACAGGAACTGCGAAAATCGCGGCTATCGATATCTATTCTCGTGAGCTCGTTCATTACTATGAATTTTCGAGCGACATCGCCGGTTTAGGCTCGCACATGAACGATTTCCAAGTAGAACCTAATGGGCGATATATCTTCATCGCTGACGCGAGTATTTTTGGCTTAGACCCCGCTGTCATTGTGTACGACACCCAAACTCAAACCGCTCGCCGCGTTATTGAAGACCATGAATCCGTTGACGCCGACAAATATATTCCGGTCGTAGAAGGTGAGAAGATGTTGATGTTTGGCGTGTTTGCTGTGCGTCCCGGTGTCGATTCAATTGCGCTAGATCGTGAAGCAAAGTGGCTTTATTTTGCGCCAGTTAGTGATGAAGCTATGTACCGTGTTCCAGTAAGTGCGCTCATTGACGAGTCCTTACCAAGAGACAAACTCTACGCTCGTATCGAACGCTTTGCTGACAAAACCATGAGTGACGGCCTTACAACAGATAATGCGGGAAATATTTATATTTCCGATATAGAACATTCGGCGATCGTCGTGATGAATCCGCAAGGCCAATTACAAACACTATATAAAGACAAAATGCTTCGTTGGCCTGACGGCTTTAGCTTTGGCCCTAATGGAGACTTATACATCACAGCCAGCGCATTGCAATTCGTTATGGCCAAACCTGACAGCTACATCCAGCAAAATGGTCCATATCAAATCTTTAAACTACAGACAGAACAGACTGCAACAGCAGGCCACTAAATAAATATACTCAAGACAATTGCTTGAACCGCATTCCAAACGGTTCAGGCAATCTTCTTTCTAGCACAACTCATGGCTCTCATCGCTCTCATGTCTGCCACGCATTAATCACAAATGCGTACCGATAAAGTTAAATCTTATCCGCGAGACAACATGTACAACACATGCCGATCAACGTTTAAATACTCCACAAGCGCATCAGAACCAAGCGAGATCGCCTTAAATAAGATCAAGTTGACACTCTGTCGCGTAATTGTCTTTTGTCATACAACAATAAAACGGTACTGTCTTTTATGTCTGCGAACACGTCATTAATCGGTGAATCATTAACTCTCCCTTGCGGAGCCATTCTGCCTAATAGAATTGCCAAAAGCGCAATGACCGAAGGCTTAGCCGAGAAAGGTGACTTGCCAGGAAAAGAACTTGAAACCTTGTATCGCCGTTGGTCACACGGTGGCGCAGGCCTCCACATTACGGGTAATGTCCAAGTCGATCGCCGGTATCTTGAACGCGCGGGAAATGTTGTACTAGAAGACGATAAAGATTTAGATCGTTTCAAATCTTGGGCAAAAGCAAGCCAAGAAGATGGCAATCATTGCTGGGTACAGTTGAATCACCCGGGTCGACAGTGCCCCAAACTAGTCAACAGTACGCCTTTATCGCCTTCTGATGTCCACCTAGAAATGCTTGGTAATTTTGGCAAGCCAAAGCCGATGACTGAAGCGGACATTCAAGACGTCATTCAACGCTTCGCTCGTTCAGCTGAACTCTGCAAAGAAGCCGGTTTTAAAGGGATTCAAATACATAGTGCGCATGGGTATCTACTCAGCCAGTTCTTGTCTCCGAAAGTAAATAAACGCCAAGACCAATGGGGCGGAAGCATCGAGAACCGAGCTCGCTTACTTAGAGCTATAATCAAAGCTGTGCGAGAAAAGGTCGGCGCAGAATATCCAATCGGAGTGAAGCTTAATTCTGCTGATTTCCAAAAAGATGGATTTAGCTTCGAAGAGTGCGTTCAAGTTGCCAAATGGCTCGGCGAAGACGGCGTCGATTTACTTGAGATTTCAGGCGGCACGTATGAGCAACTGAGTCTTATGGGGGTTGAACCCACAGAGGTCAGAGAGAGCACGCGCAAGCGAGAAGCCTACTTTATTGAATATGCACAACGCATTCGCGAGGCTGCCAATATTCCATTGATTGTAACAGGCGGGTTCCGATCACGGTCTGTTATGGAGAAAGCGCTTGCGGATAAAGAACTCGATGTGATTGGTTTGGCACGCCCCCTTTGCACGCAAGTAAACTGTCCACGCGATCTGATTGAATCAAAGATTGACAGTCTAGACGACTATGAACATCAACTTGTTCTCGGCAAAGGCTTTTGGGGAAATAATAGTCGCTCTGATCTCATTAAAGCGATCAATAGCTTCGGCGCGGTTGGTTTTTATTACTGGCAGATGATTCTGCTAGCGAAAGGCAAGGAGCCAAATCCTAAGACTACAACGGTGCGTTATTTCCTTCGTCATATGAAGAATGACTTCAAACTAAACATGCGAAGAAAATTTGGTTAACGAGAAGCCTTATAATCGAAAACATATGAGCGCTGAACTTAAGCAGCGCTCATAAAAATTTGGAGGTTGTTATTCCAATAAGAAATGGGCACGCGCTAAGGCAATAGGCTTTTCTCTTCTTTGCTGCCATGCATGCACTTCCACATTCGCAACACGCCCTCCCTGACGCGTCACTTCGCAGTGGACGAAAGTATCTCTATCTAGACCGGCACGTAGATAATCGATCGAAAAATCGATAATCCTAGGAATCACGCCCCCAGGTTGCGTGGCTAGCAAATGCAGCATGCTCGCCATTTCCATAAAGCCACCTAATACACCACCATGAATCGCTGGCAAAATAGGGTTTCCTATATTACTTGGCTGACGATTTAACTTGTAAAATCCTGCGGCTGGTTCTCCATCTAATTCCACCCCAATATAAGACGCATAAGGGATAGCAGAAATCAGTGGTTCGAAATCTTTCGTTGCGAGTGCTGATGCACGAAGGTCCTTTAAGCTAACCTGCGATCGTGTGTTCTCATTGAAAGTAAATTCGGGTATTTGAGTGCCTTTGGTCATATGTTCCAAAGATGGAATACCTTTGGCACCCATGCGCATAAACGTGGCCACACAATGCGCGACAGTGCGATCAACTTGGTAAGCTTCACAACGCATGAATACGATATTTTTAGTGACGCGATAACAACTAGCGCGCGCATATACGGGTTGATCAGGTCGTGCTGAACGCATGTAATCAACACGTAAGTCTAAAGTTGGACAGAGCTCAAACTCTGGCAATGCACATAAAACCCCTGCGCCGGCAGCTGTATCCATTAGGGTAGTAATCGCCCCCCCATGAATAACACCAGTATCAGGGTTACCAATAATTTTCTCTGTATAAGGAAGTTCTAAGATTAATTCATTCTCGCGTGCCGAAGCTACGGTAATTCCGAGCGCCTGGCATTGAGCCAAAACAGAAATAAACCCTTCGACCTGACCTAACAAAATACTTTCGTCACGCATTCTTTATACAACCATTGTTTGAGAAAGGCAGGATTATAGTGAACTTCGTCACAAATAATAAGGCTTAAGCATCATACCCAAGCAGAGAAAGCAGCAATTCACTGGATTGCTCGGGCTGTTCAAACATAAAACAATGCCCGCCAATGGTTTTGCTTGCTTCTACAAAGGGATATTGGCGCGCTAGCTTAGGCAAGTTGGCACGCACAAAGTCATACGTGCGTGAGCCATAAATCATGTGCACAGGTATACCCAAGGCAGCTAGAGAAGACCAAACCGAGTTCGAGTAACTCGAGAAAATATTACTCTCTATTTGCGGCGGACATTTCAGTGAAAAACCACCGTTTTCATCTGATTTCATCGCATGATTAAGGTAGGAGCGTAAACAATCATCATCCCAGCCTTTGAAAGTGCCGCGTTGATAAAAGTAATTCCATAATGCTTCTTCGTCAGGCCAATACGTACCGCGAACAAGCGCTTGTTTTGCCAGGGGCAAGTGCTTTGACAGACCCAACATGCGTAAGCCATTCGCCGCATATGACCACGATCTCGACCCAATAATTGGATCTAACAAAAATACTTTCGTGAATAGCTTTGGGTCGATCTGTGTCATCAATAACGTGTTCACACCTCCAAAACTATGGCCTATCCCTATTCGCTCCACATCAGCCCATAAGGTTGAATAGTGCTGCCACACTTCAGTAAAGCTAGATGCACTATCATCCCAATCAGTAAAAGGACGAACTCCTGCGTCACTATCGCCATGTCCTTGCGCATTACTCAAAAAGATATCGAAATGTTTACTCAAGGGCCCTAGGAACTTTTCATACACCAAGCCGTTAAATCCATTGCCATGAAGAAAATGAATCACCGGTTTTCCAGTTGGAGGGGTGTAATGTCCACGCAAAGTAAAGCCTGCAGAGACGGTGTATTGCCATGGTTCCAAACCATGAATATACGAAGAGACTTGTTGGGCCAAGTGACTACCTATGAGTGATTAATGCCTGATATTTCTTTTTCAATGAATGAGTCATTTCATTGCTAATCGCATCCAGCGACTCTAAAGAAACAGGAGGATAATAATGCGAGCGGTAATGGTTCACAAATTTTAGTGTTAAAAAACCATCAAACCACTGGTGAAAGGCACTCTCAAATTGGCTTGGTGTATTCACTTGACGATGAGCATGCTGACAAAACGTATCAAAGCCTAAGTATTTCAGCGTGTCCAATAGTTTAGTGTTTTTGGATAAAGCGCCAATAAAACTCGGCATGATACGCTCCATCTCACCCAATAAAATCGCCTGTTCTAAGGAATCATATAAGTACTTAAGATCTGCGAATGTCTTAGGAGAATCGAAGCCGTAGTCATCGCCTTGGTTGTGCTCATGCTTCATTTTTTCCAAGGCTTGGCCAGTACCAAAGGGGACTCGTGAACTCAATCTGCCAGCCACACTCACAACAGGAGATTCTATACTTTCAACACCATGTAATTTGGCCAGTTTATTGAGCAGATAAAAGTCTTCTCCAGCTGATTTTTTAGGTACACCTCGAACCCGACAGTAATCGTCCACATCAATCACTATGATCGAACCAAGCGCTATATATCCGTAAGGAGACCCTGATGCTTTCAAGCGTTCAGCGACATAATGCAGTTTAAAATCATACAAAGCGCTTTCCCTAGCTAGCCCCTGCTCTGCCTGATGTTCAACACCTAAAACACATGCACTAGGACGGCTTTCAAAAGATGGGAGGTCAAAATAATCTGAGGGCAAGATAGCGTCAGCATCACTAAAATACAGCCAAGTAGGAATATGGTTTGAGAGCTGCGCGATAACTATATCTGCCCCAATTTTTCGCGCCAAGCCTACTGCTTTTTTAGCAGGTAATAGACGAGTTTGAGCGCAGTGATCAATGATTATTAATCGATGCCAATCATTTAACCTTGCAAGATAAATATGTGGATTTAAACGCTGCATCTCAAGGGCATCGATAAAATGAGAAAGCGCGCTTTCAGTTCGTCGACGAGCATCTTCAGCCCCGCCCTTAGGAGCATTAAACACCCAAACACTAATCAGGTTATCTGTTCGGGGCATATCTAAAAAGCGCGTTAATGCGCTAACAGACTCATCATAGATAGGAAGAACAAAACCAGTTACAAGGTCTGAATCGAGCTGAAGAACATCAGACTCTTGAGAAAACGCTAAGCTTTCGGGCTCAGCGTGTCGTTGCAGATAACGAGTTCGAATAGTTAGCGCCAAAGGACTATGCGAATGCAGGCTTTAGCAAATTGATTAAGGCTTCTTTTTGATCTGTGAGCGCTGCGTCGTCATATGGCTTTACCGAGTGACGCCCCCATATAGGAGCAGGCCAAGCTATGTCATTTTTGAAACGAACGACATGATGGATATGTAACTGTGAAACGACATTCCCTAAGGCCGCTATGTTTAGTTTTTCACCCTGAAAGTATTGCATCAAAGTTTTCGACAAAAACACTGATTCTGCATCAAATTGAGCACGCTGATCGTCGCTCAACTCATACAGCTCTTTCATCACATCATCGTTATCAGACATCACTCTTGGTACGAGAATGCACCAAGGGTATTGCTGATCATTCATCAGCAATACTCGACATAATGGCCAATCGACTAAAAACTCTGTGTCGCCAGCGAGGCGCTCATCCAAAATAAAGTTCACAGACTTATCCTTGCTCCTGACGCGACTGCCAAACAGCTTCCCAATCCAACGCGGATTTAACAATGACGTCTAAGTTGTCATGATCAGGAACCCATCCAAGCGTTTCTTTGATCTTGGTGTTATCTGCCATTAACGCGTCTGGATCACCTGCACGACGCTCAGTTTCCTCAACAGGGAAATCTTTACCTGATTGCGCTTTCACTACATCAATGACTTCTTTTACGGTGAAGCCTCGGCCGTAGCCACAGTTCAAGATACTAGACTCACCACCCTGTGCCATAAAATCTAAGGCCATAACGTGTGCTTTCGCCAAATCATCAACGTGAATATAATCACGAATACAGGTTCCATCGCGGGTATCGTAATCCGTTCCAAATACCTTCATACCTGATCTAGCCCCATTCACACATTCACAAGCCACTTTAATCAGGTGCGTTGCTTCAGGCGTCGCTTGACCAATTCTGCTATCAAGATCTGCTCCAGCGACATTAAAGTAACGTAGAATCACGTGTTTCAAATTTGATGCAAATGATAAATCACGGATCATCTGCTCACTCATCATTTTAGAAGCACCATAAGGATTGATCGGTGCAAGAGGCATATCTTCTGTCAGTACTTTCTCATCAGGCATCCCATATACGGCAGCCGTAGATGAGAACACCATGTACGGAGTTTGATGTTTTTCAATCACACTCAATAAATTGAGGGTATTGCGCGTGTTGTTTCCGTAATATTTAAGAGGATTTTCAACGGACTCAGGAACAACAATATTTGCGGCAAAGTGCAACACAGCTTCAAACTTATGTTCAGCAAACAAAGCATCCAGCCTATCAAAATCACCGACGTCACCAATGACCAATTCGCCATAGGTCACAGCCCATTCATATCCCGTCGAAAGATTGTCAAAGACAACAATATCGTATCCAGCTTCACCTAGTTGCTTAACAACATGGCTTCCAATATAACCAGCTCCTCCGGTCACCAACACCTTCATGGCTCTTCCTTAATTCCAACTTAATTTACAGATTCAGAGTTTATTTACTTCTAGCTTAATAAAAGTATATCTAAGACTTCGCAGCTTGCTTAAGAGCTTTCTTTTTTTCACGACGCAAAGCAAAAAATGAAGAAATAAGACGGCTCGACTCTTCGGCTAACACTCCCTGTGTCACCTCAACAGAAGTATTCATCGCGGGGTGATCTAACAATTGATTCTGACTAACAACCGCTCCAGCTTTTGGCTCAATAGCACCAAACACGACGCGCTTTAAACGTGCATGAACAATCGCTCCGGTGCACATGGTGCATGGCTCTATGGTGACATATAGCGTCGCTTCAGGGAGTCGATAATTACCAACACGTTCGCAGGCATCCCTAATTGCCAGAACTTCTGCATGGGCTGTCGGGTCGCAACTGCCGATTGGCGCATTGCAACCCTGCCCTACAATCTCATCATCTATGACAACAACAGCCCCTACAGGAACTTCCTGATTTCCAGCAGCTTGCTCGGCCAGAGCCAAGGCCTTTTGCATCCAGAAAACATCGTCTTTTTTCATGATGAGTATCTTTCTAGTTGATCTGAATAACGAATTATTCCCACTCAATTGTTGCAGGTGGCTTAGACGAAATATCATAAGTCACGCGCGACACACCAGAGATTTCGTTAATAATTCGATTAGAAACTAACTCTAAAAACTCATACGGCAAGTGAGCCCATCGCGCGGTCATGAAATCAATTGTTTCTACTGCCCGAAGCGCAATCACGTATTCATAACGACGCGCATCTCCAACAACACCTACAGATTTCACTGGTAGGAATACTGCAAAGGCTTGGCTTGTTTTGTGGTACAAGTCGTGACGGTGTAATTCTTCAATAAAGATATTGTCCGCAAGACGCAATAAATCTGCGTACTCTTTTTTGACTTCACCCAAAATACGAACACCTAAACCCGGGCCTGGAAAGGGATGACGATAAACCATGTCGTAAGGCAAGCCCAATTCGAGACCAATCTTACGCACCTCATCTTTGAACAGCTCACGCAATGGCTCTACAAGTTTGAGCTTCATGTCTTCTGGCAAGCCACCTACGTTGTGGTGCGACTTAATAACATGTGCTTTGCCTGTCTTCGATGCTGCAGATTCGATAACGTCAGGATAAATAGTGCCTTGCGCCAACCACTTAACATTCTCGATTTTGGCTGACTCTTCATCGAACACTTCGATGAACGTGTTACCAATAATCTTGCGCTTATCTTCTGGGTCTGATGCGCCCTCGAGGCGACTTAAGAATAAATCAGCCGCGTCTGCGCGAATCACTTTAACGCCCATATTTTTCGCGAACATTTGCATGACTTGATCGCCCTCGTGCAAACGCAACAAGCCATTATCAACGAACACACAGGTCAATTGATCGCCAATCGCCTTGTGCAATAAAGCAGCGACAACAGATGAATCAACACCACCCGATAAACCAAGCAACACGTGATCACTACCCACTTGCTCTCTAATCGTCTCAATTGCATCCGCTACAATTTTGCTTGGCGTCCAAAGCGCATCACACTGCGCAATCTCGAGCACAAAGTGCTCTAAAATACGCTTACCTTGAAGAGTATGCGTTACTTCTGGGTGGAACTGTACCCCGTAGAAATTGCGAGATTCATCGCACATCCCCGCAATAGGGCAAGAAGGCGTTAGCGCCATCAACTCAAAGCCTTCTGGGATTTCTACAACTTTATCGCCATGACTCATCCAAACATCAAGTAGAGACTCACCATTCTCACCAAGATGATCGCGTACATCAGCAAACAAACGGCTATTACCTACTACTTCAATTTGTGCATAACCAAATTCGCGAACTTCTGAGCTTTCAACACGACCACCTAATTGTTCCGCCATGGTTTGCATGCCATAGCAAATACCAAGAACCGGTATACCTAAGTCAAACACAGCTTGCGGGGCTCTAGGGGTGTTATCGCCGGTTACAGACTCAGGACCACCTGCGAGAATAATCGCTTTAGGCTGATACTCTTTGATCTCTTCGTCGCTCATATCAAATGCGCGAATCTCACAAAACACACCAATTTCACGAACACGACGAGCAATAAGCTGAGTGTATTGAGAACCAAAATCTAAAATAAGCACACGATGTGCATGAATGTTTTGCGATACAGATTCAGAACTAGACATACTTTTTAATACCTTAAAAAACAATCGGGAGCCGCTGACTCCCGATTGTTGTTACTTAAAACTTCACTCTACTTATCAACCGACGCGGTAGTTAGGCGCTTCCTTGGTAATTGTTACATCATGAACATGACTTTCCTTCATCCCTGCTGCAGTAATCTTTGTAAATTCAGGTTTGGTGCGCATTTCTTCAATATCCGCGCTGCCTGTATACCCCATACTAGAACGCAAGCCGCCCATAAGTTGATGGATAATAGCAGTCATTGGTCCCTTACACGCAACTCGTCCTTCAATACCTTCTGGCACGAGTTTGTCGACACCAGATTTCGCGTCTTGGAAATAACGATCGCTCGAACCTTGAGCTTGTCCCATTGCACCTAATGAGCCCATGCCACGATATGCTTTGTAGCTACGACCTTGATATAACTCAATCTCACCAGGCGCCTCATCAGTACCAGCCAACAAGCTGCCAATCATGATCGTACTAGCTCCAGCAACAATCGCTTTTGCCACATCACCAGAAAAACGAACACCCCCATCTGCGATAAGCGGAATACCAAGTGGTTGCAAGGCTTCAGCCACGTTTGCAATGGCAGAAATTTGAGGAACGCCAATACCTGCAACAATTCGAGTGGTACAAATCGAACCAGGGCCAATCCCGACTTTCACAGCATCGGCGCCCGCTTCAGCTAAGGCAATTGCAGCCTCTGCCGTCGCAATATTACCGCCAATAACGTCAACTTGAGGGTAGTTATCTTTTACCCAACGGACACGATCAAGCACGCCCTTCGAATGGCCGTGTGCAGTATCGACTACAATCACGTCGACACCTGCTTCAACGAGCGCAGCAACACGCTCTTCTGTCCCTTCACCCGTACCAACAGCAGCACCAACTCGAAGCTGGCCATACTCATCCTTGCTTGCGTTTGGATAATCTTGAGACTTTTGAATGTCTTTAACCGTGACAAGCCCTTTTAATTCAAAGTCGTCATTAACAACCAAAACCTTTTCGATACGATTTTTATGCAACATATCTTTGATGGCATCACTTGTCTCGCCTTCTTTCACAGTCACCAATCGTTCTTTCGGGGTCATGATTTCTGACACTTTAGTATCTAGACGGCTTTCAAAACGAATATCGCGTCCAGTTACAATTCCAAGTAAGTCTTTGCCATCGACAACTGGGAGGCCTGAGATTTTGTTTGCTGCAGTAATCTCCAATACTTCGCGGACAGTATTATGAGGCGATACAGTAATGGGGTCTTTCACCACGCCACTTTCGAATTTTTTAACGGCTTTTACCGTTGCAGCTTGTTCCTCAACGGTCATATTTTTGTGAACAATACCGATACCACCTTCCTGAGCCATCGCAATCGCGAGATTCGCTTCGGTGACAGTATCCATCGCCGCGGACAATAAAGGGATATTGAGGTCGATATTACGAGTGAGTCGAGTTTTGAGCGACACTTGGTTGGGAAGGACTTCCGAATACCCAGGAATGAGTAGGACGTCGTCAAAAGTTAATGCGTCTTGAGCTATTCGCAACATAGGGAGGATTCCTTAGCCTTGCCGAGAAAAGCGGTTTATTATAGTCGCCCTAGCAACTTGCTGTAAATCACTAATTTATATAGACTTTTCATAACCAACTGGTCAACATAAGCCCGCTATGCTCCCTCAAGAAGCCACCAACAATAAACCGACCGCACTTAGCGTCTCAGAACTGAATCGCCAAGTTAAACGAATGCTTGAAGTCAGTTACGCACAAGTATGGGTAAGCGGTGAGCTTAGCGGCCTTGCAAGACCAAGTTCAGGCCATTGGTACTTTTCTTTAAAAGACCAAAAAGCGCAAATTCGCTGTGCCATGTTTCGCGGTGCCAATCAACGACTACGCTTCCAACCAAAAGACGGTGATGAAGTTATTGTTCGTGGGAAACTCAGCCTATATGAAGGTCGCGGCGATTATCAACTGATCGTCGATAGCATGGAGCCAGCTGGGCTCGGCGCACTTCAAGCCGCATTTGACGCTTTGAAGCTTAAGCTAAATCAAGAAGGTCTTTTTGACAGACAGCATAAAAAACCAATTCCTCAAATGGCTAAGCGCGTTTGTGTCATTACATCTCGTTCGGGAGCCGTCATACACGACATCATCCACGTTACGAAGCGCCGCTTTCCAGGATTGGAAATAATATTAATCCCTGTCAAAGTGCAAGGCGAAGGCGCTGCACAAGAAATCGCAAAAGCAATCCAACTCGCAAATGATAAACAGATTGCAGATGTATTGATCGTAGGCCGTGGAGGTGGCTCTTTAGAAGACTTATGGGCATTCAATGAAGAAGTTGTTGCTCGTGCAATCTTTGATAGTGCATTGCCAATTGTGAGTGCGGTTGGGCACGAAGTAGATGTATCCATTGCCGATATGGTTGCAGACATGCGCGCCCCCACACCTTCTGCTGCGGCAGAATACATCACACCAGATCAGTATGAGCTCACCCAAAAATTAGATGATCAACATCGTCGATTACAGTTTTTGTTGCGAAACAAACTTCACCAATCTCAGCAGATCTTGAATACGCATCGTAATCGACTGCAAAGTCCGAGTTACTTACTCGCCCAAAAACGATTACACGCAGAAAATTTGGTTGGTCGCTTACATCAAGCCGCGCAAACGAAAATTCAAAACAATGCAGTATCGATAAGCAAAATAGAGGGGCGACTAGAGCGATTCCACCCGAAGTTGCAACTCGCTCAAGCTAAGCACAAGACCCAGCATCTTTCTCAAAAACTCTCCGACATAATACAAAGAGTTATGTCCCAACAAGAGCATCAACTGAGCTTAGCTGCCAACAAACTTAATCTTGTCAGTCCTTTAGCAACAATGGATCGAGGGTATAGCGTCCTACTGAACAATGAAAAAAAGGCGATTGTATCGCCAGATCAAGTGGAACATAACGAAGTGCTGACCGCCAAAGTCAAAGAAGGAGAGTTGCGCTTAAAAGTCCAGAAAACGGAACACCCTCAGCAAGAACTTTTCTAAGATAATAAGATGTCTTTGGCTTGATTTAGTTGCGCAGCCAAGAAATCATTGCCTCCCCTATCAGGATGACATTTCTGCATTAGCTTACGATGCGCATCTACAATTTCCTGCTTGCTCGCGCCTTCAGCTAATCCCAATACCTTGAGCGCATCATCTCTCGTGGTAATCGTCGCTTTTTTAAGTTCGTCAACAGACTCATCTTTATCTTGCTTTCCCTTCCTTCTTTCAGACACGAACCTTCGTAAAACAGGCACATAGCGCAGTAAAGGATAAATACGTCGAGCAAAAGGGATTAAACCTGTCACAACCGCAGCGATGTAATGCAGTCGACCGGTTAATGTCAAAAACAACACACCAGCAAATAGCACGCTAAACAAAAAGCCAAAAACAAGCTTCTTTCTTCGTTGAGGAGAACCCGAATTATAAGCTTTCACAAATAGGATGATTGCAATCAAAACAATCACTGGAATCAACAAACGAAACACTGAAACTACCCTCAATACATTGTAGAAAAATCGTACCACAAGCCAACATGATCACATATCTACCATTCTTATCAGCCGAATTAGTAGCCTATGCTAAACTTAGCGCTATCAGTCGGTTGGGCTTAGCTCATCATGATAAGTGCACTAATATTACCGGCTGAGCACTAAATTATAAAAATAGCGAGGCATAGCTCTTCAAATGAGCGATACAGATTATTACAGTGTTCTACGTATAAAAGCATTCAATGATTTAGCAAATCGAGCTAAACCAGGCATTTTTATTTATGCCATCGTTTGGTTTGCCATTGCGTTCTCGCTTAATCTGCATGAATCAAGCCCTCTATTCTTCCAAATCAATAGCGGTCTGATTGTCTTAATATTTATCACTCGCTTAACCCATCTATTTCTACGAAAACAAGTAGACAAACATAACGTCAACTTCTTAGAGATGTGGCTTACAACAAGCATTCTTCTTGCGGCGTTGCACTGGGGATTGATGAGCGCGTGGATTTTCTATGACAGCGAATTGACGAACATTGAGCCACCGATGCTCATTGTTCTAGCCGCCTTCGCAATGGGGGGAACCAGCACTTTAAGCATCTCTCCACTCATTCGAAAACTTTATCCAGTCGTTTTATTTTATCCAAGCATTATCTATTTCTTATGGAATCAAAACCCTAATGACCTCTTATATGCAGGCTTAATGGTCACGTCATGGGGATATATTTTAATTGCCTCAAAATCAGCCGAGCATGATTATTGGCAAGCTATTTCAAACAATCTTATTGCCGAAGAACGCGCCAAAGAACTTGAAAAACTAAGCGTCACTGACCCTCTCACTCAAATCAAAAACAGAATGTTTTTCGATGCCGAGTTTGAAAAAGAATGGCAAAGAGGTGCTCGCTTGAAATCATGCCTATCCATATTGATGGTAGATCTCGATTACTTTAAACAGATTAATGATAACTATGGCCATGTCTTTGGCGATGAAGTTCTAATCAAAGTCGCGAGCTGCTTGTCAGAAACACTTATGCGCCCTGCAGATTGCGTTGCACGATACGGCGGTGAGGAGTTTATATTATTACTTCCTAACACTGGCGAAGAAGGCGCATCAACAATCGCAGAACGTTTAACCAGAAAAGTAGCTGAACTGCACTTTGAGCATGATGAAAAGAAAGTTCAAATCACATGTTCTATCGGCGGTGCAACGTCATACCCTCACCCAAACCAAGACCGCGCAGACCTTGTAAAACGTGCTGACAGTGCGTTGTATGAAGCAAAAGATCAAGGTCGTAATCGATTCATATTCAATGAAGAAGCGCTCGACCCTTCTGTACCGTTAATTGGGCGGTAATGCGTAGCTCCCTGTTACATGGGCCACTAGCTCTTTCGATTCCGAAGTAAAAATATCAACTTCACAGTAAGCGATACGTTTACCTAACTTTAGAATTTTACCTTCAGCAATAATATCTACCTCGCCTGGGCGCTGCATAAAGTTAATATTCAAATTACTCGTAACCGCCATCGCGACCTTGCCCATAGAACCTAAAATCGCGGCATACATCGCGGTATCACCAGCAGCCATTAGAACTGGGCCGGATACACTCCCACCAGGGCGCTTATTTTTGTCGTCAAATGGGATACGAATTCTTGAGAATCCCTCTTCAATCGTTTCTACGCGCAAATCAATTTCTTCAGCCATGGGGATCCATGCGCGAATCAAGCTTTGAACTTCTTCTGCTTGTAAGGCCATATTAAATGTTCTCTTGTTATTCAAACTTAGACTATACGATTAGTCTCAGGCTCTTTAAAATAAGCGCCATTGAGCAATACGATCACCTGCCCTCTCATACATGGCAATACTTGATCACGTTAACTGACTATCTCTACTACAGGACAATCACAGCAAATGCGCGCTAGCCGATTCCTTATCGCAACTCAAAAAGAAACCCCATCTGACGCTGAAGTTATTAGCCACCAACTCATGCTGCGAGCAGGTTTGATTCGTAAACTCGCATCTGGTTTATACAATTGGCTCCCCATGGGCTTGCGAGTGCTACGAAAGGTCGAACATATCGTTCGAGAAGAAATGGATCGAGCAGGTGCACAAGAGCTTTTGATGCCAGTTGTTCAACCAGCTGAACTATGGGAAGAGTCTGGGCGCTGGCAACAATACGGAGGAGAATTACTTCGTATTAAAGACCGTCACGAACGCGATTTTTGCCTTGGCCCAACGCACGAAGAAGTTATCACTGACATCATTCGCGATGAACTAAAAAGCTACAAACAGCTACCTGCTAACTTTTATCAGATCCAAACCAAATTCCGTGACGAGCGCCGCCCACGTTTTGGCGTGATGCGCTCACGCGAGTTTGTCATGAAAGACGCTTACTCGTTTCACGTAAACAAGGAATCATTAGACGAGACCTACGAGCAAATGCACGCAGCATATGTTCGTATATTCGAGCGATTAGGCCTTGATTTTCGTCCAGTACAAGCCGATTCAGGCAGCATTGGTGGCAGTTCTTCTCATGAATTCCATGTGCTAGCTGGTTCAGGCGAAGATGACATCGCTTTCTCAACAGAAAGCAGCTATGCCGCAAATATAGAAATGGCCGAAGCTCTAACACCTACTGGAGAGCGTAATGAGCCAAGTCAGGATATGGCTGAGGTTGCGACACCAGAACAGAATACAATTGCTGAAGTATCTGAAGCGCTAAATATCAGCGCAGAACAATGCGTGAAAACGCTCATTGTGCTAGGCGAAGCACCTGAAGGCGAAGACGATGCCGAAGCGCCTTTGGTGGCGCTTGTTCTACGTGGCGATCACGAACTGAACGATATCAAAGCCGAAAAAATTGAAGGGGTCGCATCTCCGTTACAATTTGCACCGGAAGAACGTATCGAGAAAGAACTAAATGCAAAAGTTGGTTCACTAGGCCCTATCGGTTTAGACATATTAACAGTCGTGGATCGCAGTGCTGCGCATCTTTCAGATTTCTGCTGCGGCGCAAACAAAACAGGTTTCCATTTAACTGGCGTTAATTGGGAAAGAGATGTCGCACTCAACACAATCGCAGACCTTCGCAATGTTGTTGAAGGCGATGCAAGCCCTGACGGTAAAGGGTCACTCGTTATTAAGCGTGGCATCGAAGTGGGACACATCTTCAAGCTTGGAGATAAATACAGCTCAGCCATGAATGCTTCTGTGCTCAATGAAAATGGTAAAGCCAAAATTATGGAAATGGGGTGCTACGGCATTGGCGTTTCACGCATCGTCGCCTCTGCAATCGAGCAAAACAACGACGACAATGGCATTATCTGGCCACAAACTATGGCGCCGTTTGATCTCGCCCTCGTGCCTTTAAATATGCATAAATCCGAAGCTGTCGCAGAAAAAACTGAAGAGCTGTATGAAGCGCTTAAAGCCAAAGGTATCGATGTGCTAATGGACGATAGAAACGAGCGCCCAGGCTTCAAGTTCGCTGACATGGAATTGATAGGTATTCCGCATCGCGTAGTGATCAGTGATCGAGGTTTGAAGAACGGCACACTCGAATATAAAGGCCGTTCAGATGCTGAAAACCAAGAATTCTCTGTCGACATTGCAGTAGAGGAAATTTGTAATAGGCTTGGTCTTGCATAAACAAGCTTTATCTCGCATTTATCGCATTGTTCTGGCGGCCATTTTACTATGGCTGCCCGTTCTTGGTTGGGCCATACAAGAACCCGATGCGGAACTAACCAAGCTATTACAAGAAGCAGTCACCGATGCATCAAGCTTTGATGATCGCTTTGACGCGGAAGTTTGGCTAGTCGATATGTCGAGCAGGTTAAAACGTTACATCAAAGACCCAAAACAGCGTGTTGATTTTCTGAAGCTCGTGCACTCTGAAGCAAAGCGCGCAGGGCTTGAACCCGAACTCGTTCTATCAGTGATTCATGTCGAGAGCTTATTCAAGCGTTTTGCTATCTCCGTCGTGGGTGCTCAAGGCCTAATGCAGGTCATGCCATTCTGGAAAAATGAAATTGGTCGAACCGAAGACAATCTCATGGATACAGCCACTAACTTACGCTATGGATGCACAATACTTAAGCATTACATTAACCGAGAAAAAGGTAATCTAATTCGAGCACTCGCTCGCTATAACGGCAGCCTAGGCCGAACAAAATACCCTGAAAAAGTACTATTATTCTGGGAACGATACTGGTTCGTAAAACACGTTTAGCCTATATCACGCACGACATGCAGCAGATTATTGTTGATTTACGCATATCAAGAGAGGAATGGCTCAGGCTCTACCGAGGAGAGTCGCAGCTTGTTCGGGCTATGTCTCGCGATGGCCGTAGCGTGCAATTTCCAGCCAATATCCTAAGCTCTTTCACCACACATGATGGAATCAGTGGAACATTCGCTATTCAATTTAACGAGCAAGGCAAGTTCCAAAGCATTACTCATATCGCCTAACAACAGCACCTTTAAAAGCGCAGAAAAATAGAGACCACTATGACCACACTTTCTCATCACGACATCATTAAACTCAATGAAAAAGAGCTCGTAGCAGCTTTAAAGTCGATGTCTACGAATGAACTCGAAGTACATGCAAACAACATTATGCATGACTTAGGGGGCGATGATTATGGGACGATCATGAAGCTTGTTATGCAAACACTAGAACAAGATCAACACGCAGGCTCAGATCGCTTTAAAACCATTCAAAACGTATTACGTGACAACCTTCCAAATAAAGCGCATATGAGCGATATATACGAGCGCCTAGCGAGTATTGTGATGCTAATTATCATGCAAAAATATCGCGAAATACTGAGTACAAAAAAATCATAAGATCAGTTGAACAATGGAATTCGCGCTCACAACTTATCGACTTCACCTTCAATGAGCTCAGATCAAATCAAGTCTTTGATCTGAGCTCTTAACCATTGGCGCAAGGGATCATTTTGAGTGCGCTCATGCCATATCTGATTAATCCGAATTGATTGATCTGGCAAAGGCAAAGAGTGTACTTGCAGTGAAGGGTATAACTCACATGCCTTTTCTGCGATCGTACCCAAACAAGTCACCACTAAATCGGAATGCACGACCACACTTGCCGGAGATAAGAAACTCGATACTCCTGCAATCACATTTCTCTTTTTACCCATACGTTTTAAGGCTTTATCGATATTCCCGTTTAAATCTCCCGTTAAAGTCGTGACCAAATGGTGACAACGCAAATAACTTTCTAAATCAAGCTGATCACCCACAATACTATTTGAGCGATCAACCAACACTTTGAACGTCTCAGTATCTAAGTACTGAGTTCGAAATGAATCAGGCAAATCAGAATAAAACCCCGCAATCGCAATATCACACAAGCCATTCTCTAGTTCTGATCGAGGCAAACGCCCCATTGTATTTTTGAATACTAGACTTAAGTTAGGCGCATGTTCTTGAACATAAGGGAGCAATGTTGGCAATAAACGCTGCTCCATATAGTCCGTACTGTAGATAACAATCCGATCTGTGCGATGAAGAAACTCTTGCTCATCTAGATCCAAATAAAAAGCCTCAAGCTTATCGACAAGCTGTGCAATTTTTGGCGCTAACTCGTGTGCTTTAGGTGTAGATGTTAAACCCCGCTGCGTTTTTACAAACAAAGGGTCACCAATTTCTGACCTTAGTTTGTTCAAACGCTGGCTCAAAGCCGGCTGACTAATAGCTAGACGCTCAGCGGCTCTCGATACATTCAACTCTTGATATACCGCGTGAAATGTCACTAAAAGATTTATATCTTTATTTCTGATATCCAAATTTCTTATGCCTGATATGCAATCATTAAATTTCTCTTATTTCAAAGACTACCCTAATCTCAAGCTCGAAAACATATTCATTTGTCAGGAGACTTATTGATGCGCGTACTAATGGTTTTAACATCACATTCACAACTCGGCGAAACGGGTCATGCAACAGGGCTTTGGCTAGAAGAGTTCACAACCCCGTACTACACATTCAAAGATGCTGGCGCTGATATCGTTATCGCGTCACCTAAAGGCGGGGCAGCGCCGATTGATCCGAGCAGCACTAATCCAGAAGCACAAACCGAAACAACTGAGCGTTACTATCAAGACGAAGGCATACAAGAACTCATCGCTAACACTCAAGTATTGACCGATATGGATGCAGAAAACTTTGATGCGATTTTTTATCCAGGCGGCCACGGCCCCTTATGGGATCTCGCCAATGACGAGAAATCGATTTCTTTGATTGAAACATTCTGGAATCAAGAGAAACCTATTGGCGCCGTATGCCATGGCCCCGCTGTTTTTAAATCAACCAAAGATGAATCTGGACAATACATTGTGTCTGGTCGAAAAGTGACGGGGTTTTCTGATAGCGAAGAGGCAGCAGTAGAGCTAAGTGAGGTCGTACCATTTTCTGTAGAAGAAATGCTCAAAGCAAATGGCGGTATATACTCGGCGAGAGAAAACTGGCAAGAACACATTGAAGTGGATGGTTTGCTAGTGACAGGCCAAAACCCGGGATCTTCGCACGCAACTGCAGACGCGCTTTTAAACTTGTTGAAGTAGCCTGTACAGCACGCTATCCAGTAAACCGATAGCGTGCTTATCTATTTTTAAGCTCACAGCGATCGTTCTGGTATCGCATTGACAACTTCTTTATCTATCGAACGCAAACGCAAATCACGTTGAGGAAATGGTATTTCAATCTCGTACTCACTGAGTTTGGTTTCGATCTCCCACAAATACATACCAATTGGGTGCTTATCGATAGGCAATTCATTTCCATTTACCCAAACAATTAACTCAAAATCTAATGAACTGTCGCCAAAATTGATCAACCACACATCTGGCTTGTGTGCCCCGTGATTAATGGTGCATGACAGCTCGAGCGAAGCTTCAATAGCAGCGCGTTTAACAATTTCCTTATCAGAACCATAAGCGACACCAAAAGGGATATGCAGACGGCGCACGTCATCACTCAAGGTATAGTTGATCACTCTCCCTGAAATAAATTCCGAATTAGGGACAAGTAAATCAATGTTATCCCACGTCGTGATTTGAGTACTTCGAACATTTATTGCTTTGACTCTGCCTCGCGTACCCGAGTCGAGTTCAATTAAATCTCCAACCTTTATTGGCCTCTCGAACAGTAGAATCAAACCAGAAATAAAGTTGTTAAAGATAGACTGCAAGCCAAAGCCAACACCGACACTCAAAGCACCTGCGACAATCGCTAACTTCGTAAAATCAATGCCCAGTAAGGCAAAACACAAAAATACGGCAATGAGTAAAATCAGGTAGTGCAATAATCGGCCAAGCGTAAACATGCCTGACACTGAGAAGCTTTCATGTTTAACGGTAAGGCGGTTTAAGAAGCGACGCAGTAAGGATGAAAAGGTAAAAGCCCCAACCAGAACGACAACTACCCACACCAAATCAATAACGGTAATATCTGCCTCACCAATACTGAACAGCGCAGTATTCGTCGCATCGCTATACCAATCTTTTATATTGCTCGCGGCATGATTCGTCGTTTCACCGGCAGCAGCACTAATATCCGAAACAGTGCTGCCGATTACGCTTGTTGAAAATAGAAGAAGGAACAGTAGTCGAAGCATTCAAAAGCAATCCTTATTTGAAAGATTGCATGAACTATAGACGCTAATTTATGACTTGTTAGAGGATCTTTGACGCATCGCCTCAAACAGGAAAACACCGGTTGCCACAGAGACATTGAGACTACTTACCGAGCCCGCCATCGGAATTTTTGTCAGCTGATCGCAGTGTTCACGCGTGAGACGGCGCAAGCCACTTCCCTCGGCCCCCATAGCAATAGCGGTTGGACCATTAAAATCAGTTTGATAAATATCCGAAGCGCCCTCACCTGCAGCGCCGGTTATCCAGATTCCACGATCTTGCAAGGATCGCATGCTCCTCGCCAAATTAGTCACTCGAATCAAAGGCACATGTTCCGCAGCACCCGAAGCAACGTTTTTCGCTACAGCATTTAAAGGTGCAGATTTATCTTTTGGTGTAATGACAGCATGTGCACCTGCCGCATCAGCAGAGCGCAAGCAAGCGCCAAGATTATGCGGATCTGTCACTGAGTCTAAGATCAATAAAAACGGAGGCTCGTCTAAGCCATCGAGCAACACTTCAAGATCGTTGTCATTAAGTTCTTTACTCGGCTCGACAAGCGCGACAATACCTTGGTGACGACCACGCACAAGATCATCAAGTTCTCTTCGAGGGCAAAGCTTATAAGAAATTCCTGACTTATCAGCAAGAGATAACACGCGCTGCAAGCGCTTATCCTCGCGCCCTTGCATCACTAGAAGGCTCTTTACGCTGTCAGCTTCTTTTTCAAGCAGCGACTCAACCGCATGCAGACCAAAAACTGTATCTAACTTACTCATCAGGTTGTACTTTCCGTTTTCTAGGTTGCGCAACAGGCCTTAGCTTCGCACGACGCCTCGGCGCCGCATCATCATGCAAACCTACTTCTTTATTGCTCGGTAAACTCGGTGCATTCAGGTCCTGCCCCACTTTCAAAGGCTTCGCCTTTTTCTTCGATTTAAGTTTATCCTTGCCGCCCATTTTCTTACCACTTAAGGATGGTTTGGCAGACTTAGGATGAGCCTCCGAGTTAGATTTTTTAGTGCGTTTACCCGAATTCTCATGACCACTTATACGGTCTTTACGTTTTCCGGCACCAGCGCTTTTCGACTCATACAAACCAGCCTCACCGCGTCGAGATGCACCACCTTTACCACGATGAGAACTTTTATCTCGGCGATCTTCGGTACGTTTGCCACGTCTAGCTTTGGCACTCTTACCTTGACTCACCAAAATAAGATCAATCTTGCGTTCTTCTAAGTTAATCGCTGCAACTTGCACGAGAACTTTATCGCCTAACGCAAAGCGTTTACCTGAACGTTCACCAGTTAAACGTTGTTTCTGCTGATCAAACTGATAGTAATCACCTTCGAGGCTCGCCACATGCACAAGCCCTTCAACATACAAATCGGCTAGCTCGACAAAGAAACCAAATCCCGTCACTGCGGCAATTAAGCCCTCGAATGTTTCGCCAAGATGTTGCTGTAAATACTCACATTTAAGCCAGTTTGTAACGTCACGAGTTGCCTCGTCTGCGCGGCGCTCAGCCATCGAGCAGTGCTCACCCAAATTGAGCATGCGCTCAAAGTCATATAGAAACTTCTGTGCACCATTCTGATCGGGATGACGTCGAACACGATCCGTTTTTCTATCACTAAAAATCACCGACTTAATCGCTCGGTGGACAAGCAAATCTGGGTAACGCCGGATAGGAGAAGTAAAATGCGCGTAGTGTTCGTATGCTAGGCCAAAATGCCCTTTCTCTTCTGGGCTGTATACCGCTTGGCTCATCGAACGCAGCATCATTGTTTGAATCACGCTAAAGTCAGGACGATTAGCGATCTGCTCAAACAAGACTTGATAATCAGCAGGCTTGGGGGTTTCTCCTCCACCCAAAAATAAGCCCTGCTCGTTTAGGAAGGCGCGTAAGTTTTCGAGCTTCTGTTCACCCGGCCCCTCGTGAACACGGTATAAGGCAGGCAATTTCTCAGCGATTAGAAATTCCGCTGTCGCCACATTCGCACATAGCATGCATTCTTCAATGATCTTATGTGCATCATTTCGTTCACGAGGAACGATCGCATCGATTTTGCGCTCTTCACCAAAGATAATTTGCGTTTCAACTGTTTCAAAATCGATCGCGCCACGTTCTGTTCGGCGTTTTCTTAAAGCTTGGTACAACTCGAAAAGGTCATAAATCTGCGGTAAACGCTCGGCAAAGTCTTCGCATAATTGGATTCCTTCAACACTATCAGGCTCATCCAAAATCGTGCCGACTTGGTTATAGGTCATGCGAGCATGACTATGCATAACAGCCTCGTAGAAATAACTCTTTTCTACTTTACCCTCTGGGCTCAACTCCATTTCGCAGACCATACATAGACGATCAACTTTAGGATTCAAAGAGCATAGGCCGTTAGATAGCAACTCCGGTAGCATCGGTACGACATGATCTGGAAAATATACCGATGTCGCGCGCTTGTTCGCTTCATGATCTAAGGGGCTATCAACATTAACGTAATGACTAACGTCTGCAATCGCGACATATAGACGCCAACCACCTTCGTCGCGGCGCTCGCAATACACAGCGTCGTCAAAGTCTCGTGCGTCTTCACCGTCGATAGTAACTAAAGGAAGATCCCTTAAATCAATGCGTCCAGATTTATCGGCCTCGCTAACCTCTGGTGTAAACGATTCAATCTGAGCGATTAAATCTTCCGGCCATTCATGAGGAATATTATAAGAACGAATCGCTACCTCGATCTCCATACCCGGTGCTAAGTGATCCCCGAGCACTTCGGTAACTTCACCCGTCGCGTGTTCTCGTTTAGATGGCTGATGCAAGATTTTAGCAACAACATATTGCCCATGCTTCGCACCTAAGGTGTCTTCTTGAGCAACCACAACCTGTTGAGTCTCTCGAACACTTTCGACTTCAACAAAACACAAACCACTTTCAAAGAAAATGCGCCCAACAACATCTTTTGTATTGCGTTCAATGACCTCCATGATCACAGCATGACCGCGACCTTTCGCATCAACGTGATCAACCCGAACAAGCACTCTGTCACCGTCAAACACACTTTGCATTTGTTTCGCTGACAACAGTAGATCATCCCCGCCTTTCTCGAGTTTCACAAAGCCAAAACCATCGCGATGCCCTATGACGATTCCTTTCAAGAAATCGACTCGAGCGGCTGGCTGATATTGCTGTCGACGATTACAAACTAACTGACCATCACGGCTCATCGCGATCAAACGACGACGTAAGGCTTCAAAACCCTCGGGATCTGAGATTTCAAGAACATGAGCAATTTGCGGATGTGTTAATGCTTCGCCACTTTGCTCAAGCAAATCTAAGATATGCTCTCTGCTCGCAATAGGCTGCGCATACTTTTCGGCTTCTTTCGCCGCATGAGGGTCATGTTTCGATTGGGAAGGAGGATTTTGCGACTTATTTGGGTCGGATTTTGACATTCAATTGTTCAACGCTATGGATATAGCGCCAATTATAGTCTTTCTATCTCGTCAGTGCGATGAGTTAAAACAGCCTTATCGAACACTCACTGCAAAGTCGCCCGCTAAATGCTTGAACCCCTTTCTAAGATACGCCATCTGATCATCCAAAATACTGTGATTTTGAAGATACAAAAGTTCTGAAAACGTGGGCTTGAAGGGCACGGCGAGCAGAGGCATGTTTGCTTCTTCAGGCGTTCTCGCTCCTTTGCGCTGATTGCAGGGTTTACATGCTGATACAACGTTAGTCCACACATCCTTGCCGCCTCGCGACCGCGGGTGAATATGGTCACGCGTCAGCGATAATCGCGAGAAATGTTGTCCGCAGTACATACAAGTATGTTGATCGCGACGAAATAGATATTTGTTCATCAAAGGGATGTTTATGGCGTGTTTAGAGACAGAACCATCGACCGCCATAATCGGAGACAAGTAGACAACTGAACGCTCCCCTAGACGATTATAGCCTCCGCGCATCGCAACAGTTTGATCGCCAAACGCCCACAACACTTTGTTTGTACACACTAAATGAGTTGCAGTTTCTTTGCTAATCCAACGGACAGGACGCCCGCTTTTGTCGATTTTAAGAATCGCCTGAAAGTCCATAGTTGTCGTCCCGGTGCATAACATGAATGTTCGACCACTTTAGAAAGCTACACCTTTAATATGACGACTTTAAGTCAATCAGATCACTCAGGCGGCGCTTTCGAACGAACTGACTCTTTCATTTAGCTACAGCCTCTAAAGATACGCAAGTATGGTTTTACTTTTGTTTTCTTAACAAATTGAAAGTTGTACATAAAATAGCCAATACATTCCACGTAACAGTATGAGGTCGTTACAATGCAGAATGGAAAATCACGCGAGATCAGCAAGCTTCGTTTGAAAGATGTTGACGTACGCAAAACTGCGCTTGGTCGTGTTGAGCTACCCAATTTTGATGAACTAATGCGCCTCGCAAGCGAGAATCCTGAACAGCTCGAAAGCATTCGGAAAAATGCAATTGAAACCGTGATTAATGGTGCTCCGAAGCACATGAGAGAGCGCTTACAAGGGCTCCAGTTTCAGATCGACATGGAGAGAAAGCGTTGTAACAATCCAGTGCAGGCATGCATGAAAATTTCATCAATGATGAATGATTCGATCGCAGAGCTGCGCTATGCGCTCAACCAGCCAGACGATTACCTCAAATCGCGCACTAAGCACGAAGCGAAAGTCTTATCTTTTACTTCGCCGTCAAGAACAAAATAGACGCTTAGCTTTAGTAACGTAACGCGCTTTAATGTACTATTTCAGGCGCGTTACTTTAGGACAAACAAGCTAGGCTTTATGCAAAACCTCAAACCAGAGCATCGTTACTCCAATTTCCTCAAACCCAAATTTTGGCCAACATGGCTTTTGATCGGTCTAATGCGGCTTCTAGCCCGTTTGCCACATGGCTCTCGTATGGGCCTCGGTCGATTCTTAGGCCATAGACTCTACAAACTCAAAGGTAGTCGCTACAAAACAGCCCGAGGAAATATCAACGCCTGCTTCCCTGAGCTCTCTGAAGAAGAACGAGAGCAGCTTGTGTACGACACATTTATATCAAACGCCACCGGCTACATGGAGAGCCTGGCAAGTTGGTGGGGAAACTACACTCCATATATTGATAAACTTACAGTACATGGCATTGAGAACTTAAAAGAAGCACAAGAGCGAGGTAAAGGAATTTTGCTCGTTGGCGGCCACTTCAGCATGCTGGATTTAGCTGGGCCACTTCTTAACTCCGTAACACAATTTGGCTATATGTATCGCCCTCAAAACAACCCTTTGCTTGATGCTGCAATAGAACGTGCGCGCTTAGTCTACAACGCGCGCCCCTACAGCAAACGCCAAGTCAAAGATATGATAGAGGATATCAAGGCCGGCGCTTTAGTGTGGTACGCGCCAGATCAAGATATGGGCAAAAAGCAGTCTGTTTTCGCACCATTTTTTGGAGTACCCGCTTCCAGCATTACAACAACGGCTTGGATCGCGCGCGAAACCGGATGTACGGTACTTCGGCTTGCGCAATATCGTGAAGACAACGATGGTCATTACAGTCTTTACTTTGGAAAACCTTATGAAAACTTTCCAAGCGATGATGAAGTCGAGAATGCAACAATCATCAATAAAGGCTTAGAAGAAGACATTCGACGCCACAAAGAACAGTATCTATGGCTTCATCGCCGCTTTAAGACGCGCCCTGATGGAGAGCCCAGTCTTTACTAATAAAAAAGAGCCGAACGGATATGCGCTTTCAACGTTTAAATAGCTTTAACCCCTTTAATACTAGAGTTGGCCTTGCGCTTGGGGGTGGCGCAGCAAAGGGCGTTGCACATATCGGTGCGATCAAAGCGCTCAAACAAGAGCGTGTATCAATCGACTATGTTTCCGGCACAAGTATCGGCGCGTTCGTCGCCAGTTATTATGCATTTGGGAAATCAATTGAAGACATGACAGCCGTTGCGGAGAATCTAACCTTCAAAAGCATGGCGAGCTTTAGCTGGCGGGCTTCAGGAGGATTATTTTCTACCAATGCAGTCCGAGAAATGCTGATCAAAGATCTTGGCGATGCCCAAATCGAAGATGCACAAATACCCCTATCTATTTCCGCGACCGACATTTGTACCGGAGAGCAAATTATCTTCACTAAAGGCTCAGTTGCCGATGCCGTTTGTGCGTCAGTCGCAGTACCTGGCCTTTTTGCGCCTGTGGAGCTCAATGGACGAAAACTCGTGGATGGAGGCATTATTGAAAACGTACCCGTATCATTAGTCCGTAAGATGGGTGCGGGCATCATTATTTGCGTTGATCTTACGCACACAAAACGCTATCAAGCACCTAAAAACATGGCTGACACGCTGGGCAACGCCATTGATATCTGTATTGACCATAAAACCAAAGAACAGCTCAAGCAAGCCGATATCGTTGTCGGTTTAGATCTCTCTTCTTACAGCCGATCAGACAATAGAGAGCGCACCAGTGAGTTGATTAACGAAGGTTATGTCGCAATGCTTAAGCGTGCGAAATCAGCCCAGCAATTGAAACACGTGGCGCTCATCCGCTATATCGTGCGCCTAGTGAGGGAAGTCATACCTCTGAAGGTTCCCCACATCCTGTCTCGATTTTATAAAGCAAAACAAAGCCTGATAGATATGGGGTCTAAGAACTAGCAAAGCATCCATTTCGATAAAATAGATGCTTTTGTCTCAAGATCTTGAAAAACTACTTATCGAATTAGAAACGATAAAGCAGTTCAGCGCTGACGCTTGAATCGATAAAGAAAGTATCATCCTCAAATAAGGCATATTCAAGGCGAATGGCTGTGTCCTGGCTGAAGAACCATCCTGCGTTAAGGCTATAAACCAGCTCTTTGGAAGCTGGGCCATGACTCAACTTTGTGGATGTATACGTGAGACCAACATCGATAGCCTTCGTCGGAAAGTAGGTCACACCTAAACCAAGTTGAGTCTCTTCTAAAGGATTTGTATCTAAGTTTCGAACGGTATTGTTCACAACCGACAAATCTATCTCATCGTGCTCTATTTCAAGATAAAGCGCTGACAGTTCAATAAATTGACCCAAATCAGCAAGCTCAAACAATGCATCGACGGTTAAACCATAGGTATCACCAACTGCATCATTATAAATCAATGATGCGATCATGTGTTCTGATGCATAAACACCTAGCTCAAACTCCGTCATGCTATCGCTATTGGTGAACGTAGTCCCATCTCTAAAACCAAGCTCTGCGTCATCACTAAACACATGATTTACCGATAACCAAAGTGGAATACTCTCATGCGTGATAGTGCCACCAAGGCCAGTGCGATCATTATCTACTGTTTCTAAAATACGACCACCTCTAACTTGAGCAAGGTCGGAGTATTCGAGCTGCGTATGATAAGCAAATACGCTTGAGACTTGTTGATATTTCGCTGCCAAGGCAAGTGGCTTGCTTCCATCAAGCATGATCGGATCTAAATATGCCGTCGCGCTTAAGCCTAAGAACTTACCTGATCCTGAATTGTCTTGAGAGATACTCGCTCCCGCTCCATATACAGCAAATTGATAAGAATTTTCTGCCAAGGTCATGGTAGAAAAACAAAGCGATAGAAAAACAAATGAGACGACTCTGCTCATTAACAGTACTTCCTTGATTTATTGTTATGCACAAAAAAGCCCCGTTGTTTCCAACAGGGCTTTTAGCTAAAAGAACTAAGGCTTACTTAGCTTCTTTCTTAGCCTTTTCTTCAGCAATTACTTCTTCTGCCACGTTCATTGGGCAAGGTGCGTAGTGAGAGAACTCCATTGAGAACTGACCACGACCAGAAGTAATAGTACGTAGGTGACCGATGTAACCGAACATCTCTGAAAGAGGAACGTCCGCTTTAACACGTACACCAGTGTTACCAGCTTCTTGGTCCTTGATCATGCCACGACGACGGTTCAAGTCACCGATAACATCACCAACGTGATCGTCTGGAGTAAACACGTCTACTTTCATCACTGGCTCAAGAAGTTGAGGACCAGCTTTTGGCATTGACTGACGGAATGCACCTTTTGCTGCAATCTCAAATGCTACTGCTGATGAGTCAACTGCGTGGTAAGCACCATCGTATAGTTCAACTTCAACGTCCAATACAGGGAAGCCTGCAAGTGGACCAGTTTCCATCATACCTTGGAAACCTTTCTCGATTGCTGGGAAGAATTCCTTAGGAACGTTACCACCAACAACTGTTGAAGTGAAAGTAAGACCAGTGTTTTGCTCACCTGGCTTGATGCGGTAGTCGATCTTACCGAACTGACCAGAACCACCAGACTGCTTCTTGTGCGTATAGCTGTCTTCGATTGCTTGCGTGATAGTCTCACGGTATGCTACCTGTGGCTGACCTACTTCTAGCTCAACACCGAAAGTACGCTTCAAGATATCTACTTTGATATCTAGGTGAAGCTCACCCATACCTTTAAGGATGGTTTCGCCTGAATCTTCGTCAGTTTCAACGATGAACGTTGGATCTTCTGCAACCATCTTACCGATAGCAACACCCATTTTCTCAGTTGAACCTTTGTCTTTTGGCTTAACTGCGATCGAGATAACTGGATCAGGGAATACCATCGCTTCAAGTGTACATTCATGCTTAGTATCACAAAGCGTGTGACCTGTTTGTACGTTCTTCATGCCAACAACAGCGATGATGTCACCCGCTTGTGCTGAATCAAGTTCAATACGCTCATCCGCTTCCATTTCACACATACGACCAATACGCTCAGTCTTACCTGTGAATGAGTTAAGGATGGTGTCACCCTTGTTCAACTTACCAGAGTAAATACGGATAAACGTTAGTGCGCCGAAACGGTCGTCCATGATCTTGAACGCCAATGCGCGGAATGGCTCGTCAACAGATACTGTTGCAACTTCACCAGTAGGCTCACCGTGCTCATCAGTAAGAGGCTGAGCTGGAACTTCTGTTGGAGAAGGCAAGTAATCAACAACAGCGTCAAGTACAAGCTGAATACCTTTGTTCTTAAATGCAGAACCACAGTAAGTTGGGAAGAACGCAAGCTCGTTAGTACCTTTACGGATACACGCTTTAAGCTGCTCATCAGTTGGCATTTCGCCATCCATGTAAGCCATCATCAAGTCGTCGTCCATTTCTACAGCAGTTTCAACCATCTGCTCGTAGTACATGTCTACGTCTTCAACCATGTCTGCTGGTACATCTTCAACTTTGTAGTTTTCAGGGAGACCAGAGTCATCCCAGATGTATGCTTTCTTAGACATGATGTCTACAACACCTGTAAAGGTGTCTTCACGACCAATTGGAAGCGTCATAACAAGAGGCTTCGCGCCAAGTGTGTTTTCTACTTGGTCAACAACTTTCAAGAAGTCAGCACCAACACGGTCTAGTTTGTTAACGAAGATCAAACGTGCAACGCCTGATTCATCCGCATAACGCCAGTTAGTTTCTGATTGAGGCTCAACACCGCCCGAACCACAGAATACGCCGATACCACCATCAAGTACTTTCAAAGAACGGTATACTTCAACTGTGAAGTCAACGTGTCCAGGAGTATCGATGATGTTCATACGGTGATCTTTCCAGAATGCTGTGATCGCCGCTGATTGAATAGTAATACCACGCTCTGCTTCCTGATCCATGAAGTCAGTTGTAGATTCACCATCGTGTACTTCACCAGTTTTGTGGATCTTACCGGTGAGTTTCAAAATACGTTCTGTTGTAGTGGTTTTACCCGCATCAACGTGCGCGAAAATACCTATGTTTCTGTACTTGCTTAAGTCTGTCATCGTCTTACTCGAAGTTCGGGGTGAAAAAAATCGCGCGAAGTATACAGTATTTGAGGTAAATAAAAGAGTTAAAATCGTAAATTTTAGTGTCCAAGCCGAACTTTTTAAAAATATGCCGAAAAACCCACTACAAAATAGGCCACCATTTAAGATTCATATGCCCTAGACCTTGGCCCTCATGCCGCCCTACACTATGGAAAACTGCACAAAATAAGAGAGTAAGTTTTGACTAACAAAAAGATTGCTTGGGTCGCTGGCGCCAGCGGCTTAATTGGACGAAGTCTCGTACAACAGCTCTGTGAAGATAAACAATACGAAGAAGTCTATGCCTTTGTTCGATCACAAAACTCATCAGATTATCAGCATCAGAAACTCAGCTACTTTATTTGTGATTGGAACAAGCTTCTTCAGAATCCAAGCTCTTTCAAAGCACCAAGTCGTGAGGTATCGGACTTATTTTGCGCCTTGGGCTCAACCAAAAAGAAAACGCCAAATGCTATGGAATATGTGCGTATTGATGTGGAGTATCCTGAAGCTTTCGCGAAACTAGGTAAAGAGCATGGCGCTGGTTTCTACGGGCTTGTCTCTGCAAATGGCGCAGACGGAAAAATGCCATCCACTTATCTCAGCATGAAAAAAGATGTCGAACACAGAATCAAATATTGCGACTATGCACACGCCGCTATTGCACGGCCAAGTTTATTACTAGGAGATAGAGAAGAATTTCGCCTTGGCGAAAAAGCATCTGAGTTCATCTGCAAACTATTACCCGGAAATTTGAAAGCCATTGATGGCGCAGATGTCGCAGCCGCATTGATTCGTTCAGCCTCATCAAAAGATTTAGGATTTTCGATTCTTAGTTCGAAATCCATGCAAGGTGCTGCTAAGTGAGCAACATAAGTACAAACATCGAATCACTAATTGCAGATACGCAATCATGCATGCTTGCCACGCTCGACCAAAATAAACAGCCCGACGCATCAACAACCCCTTATATTCTCGAAAACAAAAAGCTGTACATTTTTATCAGTGAGCTTGCGGCCCACACACAGAATTTAAAGCAAACAGCCAAGTGCTCGTTGATGCTCACGCAAGACGAAACAGACACAAAAAATATCTTTGCAAGAAAACGACTGATATTTAAAGGCGATGCTCAATTCATCGACAGATCATCGTCGACATTTAACACAGTCATGCCTATCTTCGAGCAACAACGAGGAAAGACAGTCTCGTTATTAAAAAGCCTAAATGACTTTCACCTCGTAGAAATTACACCGAAATCAGGAACCTATGTTGAAGGCTTTGGCGCTGCTTATAGTTTTGAAGGAATGGAATTTGAAAACGCGGAGCAAGAGACGGGTAAATAGCAATTCAAACTCGAGTCAGAGTCCTTGTACTCTGACACCAATATCACCATCTACTAAAACTTCCCGCTGTAGGCTTTAAAGAATTGCTGTGCAGTACGACCACTACGTCCACCTTTGATGGTAGCAAAACGCTTAGCTTCGACATGCATGGCCTGCTTATTCTCGACCTGCCCAAACAGCTGGTCCACAATCTCAATATATTGATCTTGATTGATTGAATAAAACGACAACCACAAACCAAAACGATCCGACAAAGATATTTTTTCTTCGACCACATCAGCAAAGTGCAATTCTGTTTCTACGACTTTGGTGCCTTCGTTATCGCTCATGTATTCCGGCATAAGATGACGTCTGTTAGAGGTCGCGTAAATCAGGACATTATCGGGGGGCAATTCAATTGATCCTTCGAGAATACTCTTCAAAGCTTTATAAGTTGCATCACCCTCTTCAAAGCTCAAATCATCACAGAAAACAATAAAGTGGTAGGGCTGCTCGAAGAGTTCATCGACGATCTCGGGAAGATCAAGCAGATCATCTTTATCTATCTGAATCACGCGCAGACCTTTGTCAGCATAAGCATTCAAAAGTGCTTTAATAATGCTTGATTTACCTGTGCCGCGGGAGCCCCACAGCAAAGCATTGTTTGCCGGCAGTCCAGCGATAAAACGCTCTGTATTCTCTACTATTAGTTTTTTCTGACGCTCAATCCCCAACAACTGATCAAGCTCAATGCCATCAATCCGTGTCACTGCACGGAGATGCTGCTGCCTCGCTCGCCAGATTGCAGCTACCGTCTTCGACCAATCGATGACTGAAGAAGAGCTCATGTTCGATCTTCTCCCCACTTACTAAGAAGCGTTTGCTCAATTCCTAACTGAGACAAAATACGCGCAACAATGAAATCCACAAGATCATCAACACTTTGCGGTTTGTGGTAAAAACCAGGCGAGGCGGGAATCACCACAGCTCCCATTTTTGTCAACTTCAACATATGCTCAAGGTGAATCTCTGAATAAGGAGCCTCGCGAGGAACGAGTATTAATTGGCGCCGTTCTTTTAATGCAACGTCTGCCGCTCGCTCAATCAAATTATTGCTCGCGCCATTAGCAATTGCAGACAACGATCCAGTGCTGCATGGGCAAACAACCATTTTGGTTGGAGCTCCCGATCCAGAAGCAACCGGAGCCATCCAGTCCTCTCTACCGAATACTTTCACCTGCCCTTGCTTTGCAGAGAACTGTTGCGTCAAAACCTGCTCTAATTGCGCAGCTTGGGCAGGCCATTTATGCTCAGTTTCTGTCGCAATGACCATATGCGCAGCTTTAGAAACCATTACAAAAATCTGATGCCCTTCTTTAACCAGAACATCTAACAAGCGCGTCGCATACTGAACACCTGAAGCCCCGGTCACCGCCAAAGTAATTGTTTCTTTAAACTCGCTCATACAATCCTCAACAACAGGGATCAAATAACAGGTTCAGAGTACTTTTACTCTGAACCTAATTTTTTTAGCAAAGCTTCGCGTACTCCGCCAAAGCCACCATTACTCATCATCAACACATGAACTTTCGTGCCGCCATGCATCTCAATGAACCGATCTACCGCACCTTGTATAGCATCAACTGAGATTTCGATATGTTGATTAGCGTATTCGGATAGTTCAGGCGTCAACCACCCTAACTCGTTATTACCCGACAGATCAGCCCATATGATCTGATCTGCATCTTGAGCACTCGGTGCTAATTTGTTTGCATGAATACCCATACGCATGGTGTTTGAACGCGGTTCGATGAGGGCTAGAATCTTTTCAGACCCAACCTTAGCGCGAAGCCCTGAGATCGTCGTTTTAATAGCACTAGGGTGATGTGCAAAATCATCGTATAAAGCAATTTGCTCTCGATCGGCCAATACTTCCATGCGACGTTTAATGCCGCCAAATTGACTCAAAGCTTGCGCAGAATGCTCGAGCTCAACACCAACATGACGCGCAGCAAGCATCGCTGCCAAAGCATTCGACACGTTGTGCTCACCAGTCATAGACCATGTAACTCGATGCGTATGGTCCGCTAAGCGCACATCAAAGACTGAACCATCAGATTCAACTAGGTGATAACGAGCTTCTGCACTAGAGCCCTCTACACCAAAACTTTGTTTCTCAGCCCAAATGCCCTTTTCAAGCGTCTCGTCAATAGCCTTACTGCCTTGAGGATAAATCACACGACCATTGCGCGGCACAGTACGAATAACATGATGGAATTGCTTTTGAATAGCGCTTAGGTCTTCGAAAATATCGGCGTGATCAAACTCGAGATTGTTGACGATCAATGTTCGAGATTTGTAATGGACAAACTTCGAGCGCTTATCAAAAAATGCGCTATCGTATTCATCCGCTTCGATCACAAAGAAAGGGGTTTCGCCCAAACGAGCTGAAAATTCAAAATCCTTTGGCACTCCACCGATTAAGAAACCCGGCTTCATTCCAGCATATTCAAGAATCCACGCTAGCATGGTCGTTGTCGTGGTTTTGCCGTGCGTACCGGCAACACCCATCACCCATTTTCCCTGCAGGATATGTTCTGCAAGAAATTGAGGGCCTGAGGTATAGGGCAAACCTCGATCTAGAATCTCTTCAAGCAAGGCATTACCACGAGTAATTGCATTGCCAATGATAAAAAGATCGGGTTCGAGATCTAGCTGTTGCGTATCGAAACCTTGAATCAACTCAATACCGAGTGACTCAAGTTGCGTACTCATTGGAGGATAAACGCCCTGATCACAACCCGTAACGCGCAAACCCTGTTCTTTTGCGAGCGCGGCAAGCGAGCCCATAAAGGTCCCGCAAATACCTAAGATATGAATGTGTTGAACAGACAAAATATGACTCAAATGCTGTTAACTAAAGACGACCGTTGACGTCGAGCTCAATCGCTCTATCCATTTCTTCAAGAAGCCCAGCTCTCGCTTTAAGCTTAGTGCCTTTGTGCGCATGACGATTAAGCTTCTTAGTTGCTTTAGCGTATTCAATCGCCGTCTCGACAACTTTTTCAAATTCAACGATTTCGTCTAGAAAACCCGCTTCAACAGCGGTTTCAGGATCAAACATTTCCGCCAAATAAAGTGAACGATTCAAATAACGATCCGTCACACCATGTTTTGCCATCGTAATACCCGCATGGTGCATCGTCATACCGATCGCCACTTCATTCAGGCCAAGCTTGAACTCGCCAGCGGCACCAATTCGATAATCGCTACATAAAAGAGTAAATGCACCTTGCGCTACAGCGTGCCCAGTACATGCCGCAATCACAGGCGTCGGGAAAGACAATAATCGGCGCGTCAATGTAGAGCCTTCTTTAACCAAAGCCATCGCAGCATCCATACTTTTCTGCATAACTTTAAGATCAAAACCCGCAGAGAACATTCCAGGGTGTCCAGCGATCACAACAGGCGCTTTCGCTTCTTCTGCTTGGTCTAAGGCTGCGTTGAAGTCAGCAATCATCTCATGTGAAAACGCATTCACTTTGCCGTTGTTAAGCGTTAACAGGGCAACGCCTTCATTAATTTCTACTTTGACTAATTCACTCATTTTAAAAACCTTATAGTGTTTTCTTATCTCACAAGGCAATCTCAGCGATGTAAGACGCTTAAATTTATATCTTTAACACGTGCTCACGATAATATTGCAGCTCAGCGATCGATTCACGAATATCATCTAATGCTAAATGTGTCCCCTGTTTTTTAAAGCCATCTAAAATTTCAGGCTTCCAACGGCGAGTCAGCTCCTTCAAGGTACTCACATCGAGAGTTCGATAGTGAAAATAGGCTTCCAACTCTGGCATGTATTTGACCAAGAAACGACGATCTTGGCCTACGCTATTTCCACAAATCGGTGATGCACCTTTATCAACCCACTCTTGCAAAAACTCAATGGTTTTCAGCTCTGCATCACGCTCTGAGAACTCGCTATCTTTTACTCGCTGAGTTAAACCAGATTCACCATGTGTTCGAGTACACCACTCATCCATCGAATCAAGTAATTCGTCGCTTTGATGCACTGCCATAACGGGCCCTTCAGCTAAGGTATTGAGGTTCGCATCGGTGACGATAGTGGCGATTTCAATAATACGATCAGACTCTGGCTCTAAACCAGTCATCTCAAGATCAATCCAAATCAAATTATCTTTATGCTTCATGCAAGTTATTCGCTTCTGTATTTTTAATCAGAGCTAAAATATAGGCTTTAGTGAACTAGAACAACCGCCTATGAGAAAAACTGATAGAATGCTTGCGCCTTTTAACAGAGAAGCCCATGAGCAAACGTAAACTCAATCGCCGTCAAAAATGGCGCATCGAAAAAATACAAGCAGAGAAAACAGCCCGAGCTGAAAAGAAGCAACGCAAACTAGACGATCAAGTGTTTGGAGGCGAACTTGGCGCCGAACAGCGCGGTTTAATTATTGCGCATTTTGGGCAAACGCTTGATGTCGAAGCGCTAGAAGGCGAAACAAAAGGCGAGATATATCGCTGTTATGTCCGCGCAAACATCGATGCTTTGGTCACCGGTGACGAAGTGATATGGCGACCCGGAGCCGACAACAGTGGAGTCATTGAAGCGCGTCTAGAACGCAGCACTCTACTGCAAAGGCCTGATAACTACGGCCAACTTAAGCCAGTCGCATCGAATATTGATCGCATACTCATTGTCGTTGCGCTTGAACCAACACCTTTCGCCAACCTCATTGACCGCTATCTTGTGGCCGCCGAAACAACGGGCATTGAGCCAGCCATTCTGTTCAACAAGAGTGATTTGATTACCGATGACAATCGGGACTTTATTCACGGCTTGATGGATACATACAAAGCGCTCGGCTATGAAGTATTGCTCACCTCAGCAAATGACGAACAAGACTGTAGTGAAACACTCTTAAGCTGGCTATCGAATCACACAAGTGTGTTTGTAGGGCAATCTGGTGTTGGTAAGTCTTCACTTATTCGCACCATCCTCGGTGATCAATCTATTCGCGTTGGTGAACTCTCAGAAAACACACGAAAAGGCACCCACACCACTACGACCGCTAAATTATTTCACCTCCCACAAGGTGGCCGTTTAGTGGATTCACCAGGAATTCGAGAGTTTGGACTCTGGCACATCACAGAGGCTGAACTACTTGAAGGCTTCACAGAGTTCAGGCCCTTCATTGGTTATTGTAAATTCCGCGACTGCAAACACGAGCAAGAACCTGGATGCGCAATTCAACAAGCCTTAGAAGAAGGTAAAATTTCAGAGACCAGAATGCAGAGTTATCGCCATATCTTGTCTACACTAGACGACATAGAAACACATTGATGCTGAATGGCCGAAACAACAACTTATCCGCAAGATCTACAATCATGGGTGGAGTACTTACTTAAACGCAAACTACCCTCTGCCTTGAGTCTGGCGCCGAAGGCCGTTTTGCTGATGGAAAACGAAGCGCCGAGTTATTTGAAGTTAGCTCAAATACTCGCCCCAGACCCTGTTGTGTCACTCGCAATCATGCGCAAGGCCAACGACAATCCTCGTCCAGAAAGCGTATTCAGTAAAACTCTTGATCACGCTATGAGCATGCTAGGCCACCAGCAAGTCAAAGAGCTACTCGTTGCCATCAAAAAACTCGACATCAAATATGGTTATCGCGCTTACTACCAAACTCTCGGAGCAAGCTTAATCAAAGCCTATCTCGCACAACAATTCGCAAAGGCAAAAGGATCAGCAAAATCCTTAGATATCTTCTGGGGGAGTTTATTTTCCGACGCACCCATGTGGTACATGTGGTGCTATGCCACACCATTAATGCGAGAGATCAGTCGAGCCAGCATACCAAAGAGAAAAGCGCTTGAACTAGATTTATTGGGCTGTTCACTCAAAGACATTCAATTAGAACTCTTAACGGCACTGAACGCTCCAGATCTCGCTCTAAAAACGCAACAAACGCAACACTGTTTGTCCTTGCGAGATTGGGCGCAATTATCACGCTTTGGCCAAGCTTCAGCACCGACTAGCGCCTCACAATCAGTGGCTCAAGCAAATCCTGCCGAGCCTATCGAGCTTAGCCCTGCATTGAAGATCGCGCGTCAACAACCTCTTTTCTTCATTGAGTTATCGCGGTTTTATCTGCATTACTATTTAAAAGATAGCTCGCCAAAACAGATCTCTCGTGCCTTAGCAACAACCGCCGCTGGACTCGATATGCCCGTTGATAAGGTAAGAACACTCTGCACAAAAACGCTGTTGAAAGCCGCACATCGCTACCAAATGCCCTATTCAGCTAATGCAGTGTGTCGTGTATTTGATGATGTAAAAGAGTACGTACCTCACGCGCAAGGCGAGACTTCAACAACGGGCGATGCACGCACTGTATTTAGTTGCGTTATTCCATCAACAGGGAAAGTTGCTAAATCAAAACGCATTATCGAAAGCACTGGCGCTAAAAAACCGGAAGATCAAAAAACATTCACACCAGAAGCGTCATTCCTTCACCTATTAAAAGCCATCAAACAACAACCAACTGATTTCAACTCAGCCTCAGCTCTAATGACGAAAATGGTTGAACAGATCCAAATCGGACTTCGCCTTAAACGTTGCGCTCTGTGCGTTCTTAGCAAAGATAAATCCAAGTTAAACATCGTATTTAAGTCGGGCATCGACGGTGACGACCCACTCGCTAGTTTTAGCACACCTATTATCAAAGGAACGATTTTTAGCGTATTGTGCGACAAACCAGCGGCTCTATGGCTTAAACCGAGCGTCAAAAAAGAAGTCGCTGATCTTGTTCCCATGAACTTTAAGCAGACGACGCAACGTGATGAAGCGTTCTTCGCTTCTATCTTTGTTAAAGGTAAGCCTATTGGTGTGGTGTATGCCGACCAAGATCCTGATCAACGCATCGATGAAGCTCAGTTCAGGTATTTCAAACTAGCGATCAAAGCATTGGAATCATCGTTAGGAACGATTAGCCAAGACGCACAAGATTCGTAATAAAAATCAAAATAAAAACAACACATGAGAACTTCTAAGCACGCCATTAATTGAAAGCTCATCGATTAATTGCATCTGTCTTTCGCAGCAATCTGGAAGTTCTGTTATTATCCGCGGCCAATAATGATTAAGTATTTTGGAATCCGCATTTATGAAAAGCGATGATCTGTTTGTATTCAGTCAGTACATCAGCCCACAGCACTTTATTTCGCGCGTTGCTGGCAAAGTAGCGAGCACAACATTCGAACCAGTCAAAAACAACTTTATCAACTGGTTCGTCGACAAGTATGACGTCGACATGAGCGAAGCGGCAGAACCAAACCCAACTGCCTACCCTAGCTTCAATGATTTCTTTACCCGCGCTCTCAAAGACGGTGCTCGCCCTGTTGTAGAGGGAGATAACATTCTTTGCTCGCCAGTTGATGGTGCAATCAGTCAGTTAGGTGAAATCAAAGGCGGACAAATATTCCAAGCAAAAGGCCAAAGCTTTAACGTCAATGAATTGCTGGGTGGCGATGAAAAACTTGCTCAACCATTTATGGATGGTGACTTCGCAACGATTTATCTTTCACCTAAAGACTACCATCGCATTCATATGCCTATCACAGGCACATTGAAAAAAATGATTTATGTTCCTGGAAAACTCTTCTCGGTTAACCCTGTAACAGCGCAACGCGTTCCAAATTTATTTGCACGTAATGAGCGAGTCGTAGCGATTTTCGATACAGCAATCGGCCCGATTGCAATGGTTTTGGTTGGCGCAATGATTGTTGCAAGCGTCGAGACAACATGGGCTGGTCTTGTCGCGCCAATGCGTAAAAATGTTGTCAGTTTTTACTACGACAACGAAGAGCCAATCACGATTGAAAAAGGCGCAGAAATGGGCCGTTTTAAGCTAGGGTCTACCGTCGTCTTCTGTGCACCACCAAATACCATCAACTTCGAAGAGTCATTGAAAGCAGAATCACCTGTTCGTATGGGCGAAACATTCGCAACAATAAAGTAAGGCTCTTCAATCGATACTAGCGGTCGCAATGCACCGCTAGTTTCTCTTCATTTATTAACTTTCCAATCAATAGCACATGGCGTTGAATCAAGGCTTTATTGCGTTGAAAAACAGCTGTTCTCTCTTTCCTCCATCGCGCATAACTCTCACTGAGCATCGGTGCTAATTCGCCCTCCAAATCGGCCATTGCTTCGCTCAATGCGTACTGTCGGCGATTAAGATCCGCAGCCCACTGCTGAACCTCACCCACAAAATATTTTTGTACGACGTTTTGCAGTATCTTTGACGAGTGTCTCCCTGCTACACAGATTTGCTCAGAATCGAGCACGCCTTCGAGAAAGCTATTGAGCACTTCAAGCCTGTTATTCAAAAGACTAAAACTTGATAGCAGTGCTCCGCCATCACCGATATTTATCTGAAATAACATCGTCTCTAGTTCTTGCTCCGTTTGAACATAATTCTCTGACTGCCACTGTTTGAAAAGCGACACAACAGAACTCAGGGCAAGGATAGGCTCAAGATTAGTATTTTCGGGATAAGACCCTAAGTTTTTAGGCAGGCGCCAAAAACTCGAAAACTCATCCCCTTCAATCAACATGGCGGTAGAGACATAAGGAAATTGTTGGCGTTTATACTCTATCTCTTGCTTCACGATTCGAGCAAGCTCCGTCTTTTCTTCAGTCTCGAGCATCGCAATGCAACTTGGGGCATCTCGTAAAAAACGCACAAGATACAAAACGCGTTGCGATGCGGTTGCGACACGTCCTAAGCTGGAATTTGCTTGGGCAACGGTTTCTTGTAATCGACACCCATACAGGCTCATAAAGTCCAGAATATCGATACTTTCTGATGATTGAGCTTGCCATGCTTGAACTAGTGGCTTCTGTGGAAGTGTCGGAACCGAAAATGTATTGAAGTCTTGCGTTTGAATTTCACCTGCGTCAGAGATGTCCGCAAACACATTTTCTAATCGAGCCTGATAGTTATCCAACACTTGCTCACCATGACTCGCTGAACTAAAGCCACAAGCACTCAACAACAATGAAAAGAAAACAACGATGACTACGCCAAAAAACTTGGCTTTGTATAGGTTCCGAAGTTCAGAATTACGCGCGATCAATGGGAAAGCTCAACACCTCTTGAATAGAACTGACTTTCAGCTTGAGCATCAACAAACGGTCAACACCAAGTGCAACGCCAGAACACTCAGGTAAGCCAGAAGCTAATGCACTTACAAGATTCTTATCATACGGTACATTGGCCAGTTTAAGTTCATGACGCGCGCGTCGATCTTCTATAAATCGCGCCTCTTGCTCACTGGCATCCACTAGTTCGTCGTAGGCATTCGCGAGCTCAATGCCGTTCACATACAATTCAGCGCGCTTCCCTACTCGATTGCCAAACGAGTCTACTTCAATACGCGCCAATGAGGCCTGACTCGCTGGGTAATCAGTAAGAAAACACGGTCTATCAAATCCTAATTTAGGTTCGATACACACAGAAATAAGCAAGTCTAAGCATGCGTCACGGTCAAGTGTTTCAACCTCAGCAAGCCCAGCTTGGCTCGAACACAATGCCTGTAACTCGCTTAATTCGGCTGAGAATGGGTCAATCTCTAAGTACTTTAAAAAGACTTCACGGTAGGTATATACAATGGGTCGCTCAAGGCTCAACTGCTCACAAACGAGATCTGCGATTTCTTCCATTAATTCAGTCAAACTGAACCCTACTCGATACCACTCAAGCATTGTGAATTCGGGGTTATGCCTACCCCCCTGCTCGGCTTCACGAAAACTTTTACAAAGCTGATAGATATCGCCTAAACCGCTTGCGAGTAGACGCTTCATCGCAAACTCTGGAGAGGTTTGAAGAAAAAAGTTTAAGGATTGATGCGCATCTTGATTGCCTGAAGCACGATAACTTGCAAGATGTGGGTCCGTTGACCCTGAAACACTCATCAACGGCGTGTCAACTTCGAGAACATTACGTGCAGAAAAAAAAGCCCGCAGCTGAGCATACAACTCAGCACGGGCTTTAATTGCAGTATGTGAACAACTAGGCTGCCACATAAAGAGAAACTTAACCTTTCGCGCGGCTTACGTATTCGCCAGTACGCGTATCGATTCTCAACACTTCACCAATATTAATAAACAAAGGCACGTTAACCACTGCGCCAGTGGTTAGTGTTGCTGGCTTTGTACCGCCTTGCGCTGTATCGCCCTTCAAACCAGGATCTGTTTCTACAACTTCAAGTTCAACAAAGTTTGGCGGTGCTACGTTTAATGGCGCTCCGTTGTATAAGGTTACAACGTAGACGTCTTGTTCTTTCAACCATTTTTGCGCTTCAGCCACAGCATTCTCATCTGCACCGTGCTGTTCAAAAGAACCGTCGGTCATCATGAAGTGCCAAAACTCACCATCGGTATACAAATACTCCATATCGTGCTCCATTACGTCAGCACCTTCTAGAGATTCACCAGACTTAAAGGTACGCTCCCAAACACGTCCAGTTTTGAGGTTACGCAGTTTTACACGGTTAAACGCTTGTCCTTTACCCGGCTTTACATATTCGTTCTCAAGGATCGAACATGGGTCGCCATCAAGCATTACCTTGAGGCCACCTTTAAATTCGTTTGTTGAAAAATTCGCCATTTTATCACCTAACTGTCCCTACTTAATTTGTAGGCTTCTGATACAAAGTGCAATAACTAAGCAGTAAACAGCTATACCGCTACCACTTTCAGTTACTAAAGTGTAGATTATGCGGCCGATCTAAGCGGCCAAAAAGTGGCGGCAATCATACACGCTTCGGTTTATTCTGTCGAAATACTCGTCTACGTATTAGCACTATGCAAGAACACATTCAGCATTCGCCTCTTATCGCTCGTTCGATCGACCAAGATTGGCAATCGATTTACAGTCAAAGTACATTGACTGTCGGCGATCTATTAACGCAGCTAGGCCTAGACGCGCACCCCTTAGCAACACAACAAACGCTCGATTTTCCACTTCGTGCACCGCAGCCCTATCTCGATAAAATCAAACCTAACTCACCCAATGACCCCTTGCTTTTGCAAGTTCTACCTCAGACTAGAGAATTCGAACAGGTTGATGGTTTTACAGCTGAACCCTTACTCGAACAAGATTACTCGCCCGTCCCTGGTTTAATTCATAAATATCAGTCTCGGGTTTTGCTCGTCTTAACGCAGGCTTGCGCCATACACTGTAGATACTGTTTTAGACGTAATTTCCCTTATTCAGAGCACCAGCAATCTCGCAAACAATGGGATAATGCTCTGGCTTACATTCTGGAAAATAAGCAAATTAATGAGGTCATTCTAAGTGGTGGCGACCCACTAAGCTTGCCTGATAAATACCTATCCGATTTGTTACATCGTATTGATTCTATCGCGCACATAAAAAGGATACGTATTCATACGCGAATGCTCCCTAGCCTGCCGCAACGAATTAGCGATCCCTTTATTGAGATTCTCAAGACACTCAACAGCAATATTGTTTTTGTTGCGCATTGCAATCATGAGAATGAATTGGGTGACGACACGGCAATTGCATTTAGAAAACTCAAAGCCGTCGGCGTTACCTTACTCAACCAATCAGTATTGTTAAAAGACATAAATGATAACGCAGGCATCCTGCAAAATTTGTCAGAAAAGCTATTCGATCAAGGCGTATTGCCCTACTACCTTTTCACCCTCGACAAAGTAGATGGCGCAGCACATTTTGATTTGAGCCGAGAAAAAGCCAAAGAGATTTACAAGCAGTTATCCTCCTTGCTACCTGGGTTCCTACTTCCCAAACTCGCTGAAGAATGTCCGGGGGAAACAAGTAAATCCATACTTACTTGGTAGGCCTTGCGAAACATTAACCCGAACCTTGTCACTTAATTAAAAATGTTTGCTCTTAGGGCTCAGCAATAGCGAATTTCCCTGCTATTATAAGGAGATAGAACTATATGCTGACTAAGTGTTCAGCCTAACAACCAATTAAAACCGACAAACATCAACAGGAAGAACTACAACAGATGTTGGGTCCAGACCTTGAGCTTTTGATAAGTATCCCCGAACAAAACTTGGGTGAACTTTCATACACTGATTCCACCCCGGAAGCCTTTGCTGACTGGGTCGCGAATCTGCCCATGGCGAATTTAGGCGAGCTGTCTCGTCAACTATATCGTGCGATTAATGAACTAAATCGCCTTAAGTGCAAGCCAGAAACTCGCTCAAAAATGCTTGAGGACATTCGTAAACCTATCCATTACGCATGCGAAGAGCTGTCAAAACATTTTCTTAACGCATCTATCACACCTCAAGAAAAGCAACGCAAAGTTATCAACCTTGTCACGAGCCTTCATCTCTCTCTAGCCGCTGGCTACAAAGCAGTGCTATTAGAGAGCGTTCCTAATCTTGGGTCAGAACCTACACGTAAAAACTTCAGCTGCGCAGCACACCGAACCATTACAGAATTTGGACGTGTTCAGCTTTTGTCAGCCAAGCTCTATATTTCCGTACCGAAAATGCTATGGAAAGAAATGAACGAGATCTATCGTTTTAGCGATGAGTTAGGCCTAATGAAGTATCTAGTTCGCGATGAAGACAATCTTGTCGAACCAGACTCATCGATCAAAAGTGCCTATAAACGAAACTTGTTACTTGCCTGCTGCCGCTCAAACCAGTTGCGTAAGCAAGAGATCGATTCTGTTTGGGTGCTGTTCGAACGATGGGCTAACTACGTAGAGCTAGGTAGAAAGTACCTCGCCTCAGCTGTCTTCTGCATCAATTTATCCGAAGACCAAGCTCCGCGACACAAGAGCCTCCTGCATGAAGAGCTGAGTGATTTTTACTATGGGTTTGATACGGCTGAACTCATTACCCGCATCACTTCGCACCTAAGTTCAGCGAATTCGACGATCACCCATTTAGAAATGCCGATCAATATCAGTAATGGCTTACTGCATCACTTGCATCATTCACTTGGTATTCTCACCAAACGAACCTTTAAGCGTATCGCAAGCGATGGCTCGCTTGAGCTTGCTGTTGGTTTGAGTGCTATGCACTACTACACCTCAGGTCGAACATCCTTCCAGCCACACTTGTTTGGGATGGAACCTATTGACCTTGATAACTCGACCGAATCTCGCGTTAGTCGAGCCAAAAGTAACGACCCTTGGTCTAATGCTTTTGATGCGGCCGCTATTACAAGTCCGAAATCGATTCCTAGCGAGTCGGTGATTGACTATACCAATCATCCTGAGAGCGCTGACAAAGACTTTCCTGTGCACACCACTAGCCTGATCAATACAAGCCCTGGTGGATATTGCATTCAATGGGGCGGTCACATTCCAAAGAATGTTCAAGCTGGTGAACTTCTTTGTGTGCGCGAAAACGATGAGAAATCATGGAGCATTGCTGTTATCCGCTGGATTCGATACTCCAAGCAAAAAGGTACGCAGCTTGGTATCGAGCTACTCGCACCTCGCGCCAAACCATGTGCGGTGCAGCAACTCAACAAAACTGGCAAACACAGTGAATTTTTGCGTGGTTTGCTTCTACCAGAATTGAGCAGCATCAGCCAACCAAGCACGCTAATTACGCCTCGCCTCCCATTCAAAGAAGGCAATAAGGTGATTTTGCGTTTCAGCGGCATCGAATCTAAATGCATTCTAGCCGCCTCTGTTTCAGAAACTGGTAGTTTTAGCCAGTACACCTTACGCGCAACAGATGTTCTAGATTCGAAATCTGCGCAACTCGAAGAAGAAACACAACAACCCAAAACCGAAATAAGTCTCGAAGACGAATTCGATTCTCTTTGGCCTAGTCTGTAGTTAACGCGGTACCAATAAGTAATGACAAAACAAACCGACACCCTCTTCCTTCTTGTACTTGAAGACTCTCAAAATGATGCAGAGAAACTTGTCAGCCTATTACGAAACGCTGGCATTGCAACTAGAGCAAAACTCATCGAAGACGAAGAAGAACTAGAGCAAGCGTTATCCGACGGACAATGGGATTTATTTGTTGCAAGAGAATCAGCGGCAGACTTCGATCTAAGCCAAGCTTGCATTCAGATATCAAAAAAAGACTTATATATCCCTCTAATTATTATTTCTGAAGAATATGACGAAGAAAAGGTCAGTGCGCATCTAAAGAGTGGTGCGCATGATGTCGTATCAAGCACTCAAGAAAAACACTTCGTTGAAGTGGTCAAACGTGAGTTATCACACGTTTGCGCAATACAAAAACTGCATCACCTTGAAGTTGAAATTCGCGATGTCGAACATCGTTGTGAATTACTGCTCGATAGCTCTAAAGACGCAATCGCATATATCAACGACGGGATGCATATCTATGCCAATAGCTCATATCTTGAGTTTTTGGACTACGACGATATTGACGAAATGATCTGCATCCCAGTGATGGACACCCTCAGCGGCGATTCGCAAGAAAAATTCAAAGAGATCGGTAAAGACTTTTTAAATAGCAATAGTGACGCTAAACCTGTCGAAAACGTTTCACTCACATCAATCAGAGAAGATGGAACAGAAATCCCTGTTCTTGCTAGCTTCTCGCATGCGAGCTATGACGGCGAAAGCTGCCTTCAAATCATTTTGCGTCCTGAAGAAAACTCCGCTGAACTCGAAGCAAAACTGAAAGAAATGAGCCAGATAGACTTACTAACAGGTCTGTATAACCGCTCATACTTCATGGATGCTCTTCATGAAAGCAAAGAAGGCGCCCTCAGCGACGACAGTAAAGCTGCTGTTTACTATTTAGCGATTGACCACTTCCACAGTGTCAAAGCGAATTTAGGTATCGGTGACGCCGACTTTGTATTACGAGACTTAGCCCAGATTCTTGAAACCAAGAAGAGCGACAAAGTCACCCTTGCCCGTTTAAGCGATGACGTGTTCGGCATGATCATCAATGACACCACCGACGCACAAGCAATGGATGTCGCAAATAGTCTGTGCAAAGAAGTCGAAGATCATTTGTTCGACGTAGAAGGCAAAACTGTTCAAGTCACATTGAGTATTGGTGTAACAATCATTAATGCCAACGCTCCAAACATTAAAGACATCTTGGGACGTGCGCAAACCGCGTCAGAAGGCGTTAGAAAGCTTGAAGGCAAAGCCAATGGTAACGGTGCATTGTTATTTGAACCTAAAGTAGAAAACCCTCTAGGTAATCACGACACCGCTGGCAGCTACATTGAGAAAGCGCTAGACGAAGACAAATTCAAACTGCTCTTCCAACCAATTCAAAGCCTTCGCGGCGGAACGCACGAGCACTACGAAGCGTTTGTGCGCATGATTGATGATAAAGGCCAGGAAGTTTCACCTTACGAATTCCTACCACCTAATGGTCCATCAGAGGTTGCTGGCAAGATCGACAAATGGGTCATCCTACAAACCATCAAGCAACTTAGTGAGCACAGATCTCAAGGGCATGATACGCGCCTATTCATCAATTTAACGGCCGAGTCCTTGCAAGATCCTAACTTCATCTCTTGGTTAAATGTGGCATTAAAAGCAGCGCGCTTACCCGGCGACTCTTTGATTTTCCAAATCTCGGAAAACAATGCGATTACTTATCTAAAACAAGCAAAAGAGTTCGAAAAAGGATTAAACACCTTACATTGCAATTTATCCGTGAATCAATTTGGTCGTGCGATCAATCCATTCAATCTTCTCAAACACCTTACTCCGGAGTATGTGAAGCTTGAAGGGTCATTTACTGAAGAAATGCAGAAGAGTCCTGAAGGCAAAGAAGCAATGAAAGAAGTGATCACTTCTCTGCAAGGCATGAATAAATTGACGGTTGTTCCATTGGTCGAGAGCGCTTCACTACTCGCAACCCTATGGCAAGCAGGCGTTAACTATATTCAGGGTTACTACCTACAAGCACCTAGCACAGAAATGAACTTCGACTTCAGCGAAGAATAATCAAAGCTTAAAAAAGTGACCGCTACTCCTTATTCCGTAGCGGTCTGCTTCATCCGCACTCTCTTCCATATAATCCGCTAATTCGTAATACACTTGTCGACTTATTAGAGCTTGTAAATTCCGGCGCACTGTAACCACAGGCAAAGCTTCACCCGCGCTATTCTCAAGCAAAGCTATCGGATGATCTGGCGACAACTCAAAGGTATCACCAACGTTTGTCGACAAAAGGACACGTTGATCTCGCCCTTCGCCACTTACCTCTGCAAGTCGTACAACGAACGGCAAACACTCAACTGTAATCTTCACCTTCTCAGCAGGCGTCACCAAATAGTAATCTTCTTCGTCGAGCAGAAGAATGCGAGAGAATAACTGAACAGTCGCCTCTCGCGTCATTTCATCACCGTTATACCACCAAGAGCCATCCCGTTTAATAACAATATTGAGCTCACTCTCACGCGATGGCGTCCACGTTTCTACTGGAGGAATTTTACCTTCGAGTGCAAGGAGGTCTTTTAACTCAGATGCGAAATTGGGAAGTATCTTCTGTGTAGTCATATCTAAAACTTTCTTAGTAGATTAGCGGAACTGGAGATCAGTACATTCTTGAACTATTGTTACAGACATCGAAGCTCGACGCCTAATCACTTATGACTGAAACCGCTATTTTATACGTTAGTCAGGCCTTAACCGACTTTACGGTTGAAGAATTAGAGGCCCTACAACAAATTTCTTATAGTAATAATTTAGTTCTAGAGATTTCAGGCTACCTATATTTTGAAAATCATAGGTTCTTTCAATATCTTGAAGGGGAAGACTCAGTTGTTCATCAAGCATTTGAACGTATTAAGAAAGATCCCAGACATAAGATTATTGGGGTGCTCGAGCAACAAGATATCGTGCGTAGATTTCCTGACTGGTCAATGAAGTGGCTTCAAAGCAGCATATTCGCCAATCTCAATTTAGAAAAACTGCTGATTGATCACCTATCTATTATGAGCAACTTTAAGAACGACGGACCAAACTTCTCTGGTTCAGCATTTCAAATAGTCGATACCTTATCTAAGCACCAGATACAGCTAAGCTAGCGCACACGCACTGCTATAAGCCGCGCTGCCACTCTTCACGTAGTTGAATTTTCTCAGGTGTATTAATTGCTGTATCAAGTTGCATTAACAACTTGGTTTTATCTCGTCCTAACTGCCCCTTTAAAGGCAAGTAATTCGATGCATGATCCGAACGGAATGTAGAATCTTCAAGTTCAAGGTGTGAGATAAACGTGTGCAGCTCTCTAAATAATTGTGTTTGGGTTAAGGGCTCCCAATCAACAAAACGCTCTCGATAACGCTCTTCTCCCATAGGAAAACTCACCACAAGCGTTGAAACATAATCAGGTTGTGCGGCATTGATCGCCTTAGCGGAATTCACAGCATGTTGTTGCGAATAACGTTGCCCGCCCAAGCCATTCAACACCATTACCGAAGACTTGATACCTGCCTGCTTAATCTTTTGCAAAGCGGATACAGAACTTTCAAAACTCTCGCCTTTATTCACCATATCGAGCACAAATTCATCACCAGACTCTAAACCAACGTAAAGCATTTCAAGCCCAAGTTCGCGCAATTCTATTAACTCTTCAACACTCTTCTTAGCCAAATTACGCGGTAAACAATAGGAGCTCACGCGCTCTAAATTTAGGAAAGAGTCTTTCAAGTTTTCAAGCACCGACTTCAAACGCCGCGTTGGCAAAATCATCGCATCACCATCCGCTAAGAAGACGCGCTTAGTCTGAGGAACTTGTGCGGCGACTTTAGCAATGTCAGCTTGAACTTCTTCATCTTTGCGTGCGCGAAACTTCTTTTGCTCTTGGGTATACATTTCGCAGAAGGTGCATTTATTCCAAGAACAGCCATTAGTAAGTGGCAAAATAAATGAATAAGCCTCGCTTGGTGGACGAAACACCGGCTCGATATAGTCAATCGGGTAGAAATTCATAACTCTAGTAAAAAGTTTGTTCGTTAAACGGGGACGATATCACACATGCCAGAGGCGATCACTTCACCACGTAAGTGCACTAACTCGCTTGTTTGAAAAGGATAGCTAGTGTAGGGGTGCCCTTCTGTTAAGAGGCTGACTAGCTCTCCAAGCAATGGCATATGGGCCACAATCAGCAAGGTTTGATCATCGCGTAATAAATTTAGCTTTCTTGTCGCACGCTCAGGGTCAGAATCAGGACGAAGAAACGTCTGCTCTTCGACGATAAGACTATATTCTGATGAAAATAATTGCGCTGTCTGTTGTGCTCGCATCAAGTCACTACACCAGATGTCGCTTACAGACATATTCATTTTAGATAGGCGAAGAATAGTTTCTTTTGTCTTTGCAATGCCGGCATCGGTCAATGGACGTTGTCGATCACTTGGCGCATCAAAAGATGCTTCACCGTGACGGCACAAAAACAAATTAATCATTCGTACTATCTCGCTTGCTCTCGGGTTCTGGCCAGTCAGCGAAAGGGAACGGCTTTTCGTCTGAGGAGAAACTGATAAATTCAGAGATTTGCTTTAAATACACACCCAGTCGCGCACCAAAATCCTTAAGCGTTTCGCTTGGTTCGCCGACTGTCACACTCAAAATACTCTGAATTAAAGCGATCACCGCAATGACGATCTCAGAAAAGCTGAAAACAACACAAAACAATAAAACATACGCGATACGCATTAAATTTCATCCTTCGGTAAAGTATATTCAACATCTGTATTACGCTCAGCGAGCATCAATCCTTTTACAACCATTGAGATCGGCTGCTGCTCATACATAACCTTATATAAGCCCTGCACGAGCGGCATGTAAATATCATGTTCATCCGCATAGCGTTTTACCTGCTTAAGCGTGTTCACACCCTCAGCGACCTCACCCAAGCTTTCGATTGCTTGCTCGAGGTTTTTCCCTTCGCCAAAGGCAAAGCCCACTCGGTAATTTCGGCTCAATGGAGAACAACACGTTGCGATCAAGTCACCCACGCCAGATAAACCTAGAAAAGTCATCGGATTCGCGCCCTGATGCTCAGCAAAACGTCCCATCTCAGCAATGGAACGTGTTAGCAGCATAGCAATCGTGTTCTCACCTAATTTCTTAGCCGCAGCAATGCCAGCAATAATCGCGTAGATATTTTTGAGAGCACCGCCAAGCTCTACCCCGTACACATCGGCACTCGCATACACTCGAAAGTATTCGCAGCTAAGCGCTTCTTGCACAATACGGCGCAAATCAGAATCTTCACTCGCAATTACAGTAGCGGTAATTTCATGTTTCGCAATTTCTTTTGCGAGATTAGGCCCACCCATGACACCAACACGATTGTTTGGCAATTCAGAGCGAAGAATATCGCTCATCAGATTTAGTGTGCCAGGTTCAATGCCTTTAGTCGTACTAACAACCATCTGTCCTTCAGAAATGAAGCCTGAAACTTGCTCCACAACCATACGAAATGACTTACTAGGGATCGCAAAAAAGATAACATTCGCGCCATCGACCGCAGTCTTAAGATCGCTACTGACGGATAAGTTTTCGTGAAGTACTAAATCTGGCAAGTATCGTTGGTTGATACCCGTTTGTTGAATCTCTTGAACGGCGTCTTCATTGCGCATCCAAAGAGCAACGTCATATCCATTCTCGGCAGCAATATTTGCAATGACGGTGCCGAAGCTCCCACCACCAAGAACGGCAATGCGTTTGCAATCGCTCATTTAAAAATCTCTTGAATAACTTACAGGGCTAGCCTGCTTTAAAGGTCACAACGTCGTTGCCTTCTAGTGCATCAACAAGGTCACGAAACTTCGTACAATTGCTCTCGTTAATGTCCATCAAGACTTTATGCGCTTTTAAAACCGTCTGGCGCATTTCTTCTTCTTGAAGAGGGCTTTGTGGCATTTCTAACAGTTCTGACTCATTTTCAATCGGTTCACGCGTAATCAAGAAAACGCTGTCAAAACCCATTGACTCGATAACTCGGGTGACGTCTGGATTGGTAGAAACAATAGAGGGTAAAAAGTGGGACTTTTCTTTTGCTTTTACAGCAAGCTTGGCCAGCATGCCTAGTGTAGTGCTATCTAGATGTATGGTTTCAGTGAGATCGACAATGAGACTCCGAAAATTGGGATTTTCAGAAATCGTATCAATCGCCACATCAATGGTCGAGCACGCATTTAAGCGGACTTCACCCACCAACTTTAATACATATACACCGCTACAATCGGCTTGTAACACTCTACATTCGGACATCGCTAACTAACTCTTGATAATGCAAGCAACACCCTACCATCCGCTACGACGAATCCTTATCGCAGACCGTTAACACGGCAATATCGTCCGGTAGATCATCGATATCATCCAATCCAACCGATGTCAGTAATGATTTTATCCCTCCTCGCTCACGAGAAACAACATCTAAAAGTAACTTTTCTTTCTCTTTTAGTGTCTCACTCGGCAAAACTTCTAATATCCCATCTGAAAAAACAGTGATTTTAAAGTCTTGTGGCAAAGGGCATACAACCCGCTCAAACTCTGGATCAGGAAATAAACCAACCGCGACACCTTTTGCATTTAAGTACTCCGCACCAGACGGACTACTCAGTATCGGCAAGGGAAAATGCCCGCCAATGGCATAGGTTAGGCTGCGATCACTATGATCAACAATACCTACGAATACGGTTAAGTGCTTTCCTAGATCCGACACAATCAATTCCTGATTGAGTCTTTTCAAAAACTTCACTGGACAGCTTAGCTCATCACTTGAGTTTCGGCGTAAATTTCTCAGTAATCGTGCTGATAGATTTTTTAAGAGAACCGTGACGAACGCAGACGAGGCTCCGTGCCCAGATACATCTGCAAAATAGAACAAAGACTTTGTATCATCGATTCGGAAGTAATCTAGAAAATCACCACTTAAGTACAAAGACGGACGAACAATATGATCAAAATGGAAATCATTAATGATTTTATCTGGCTGAGGAAGCATCTTGAGCTGAACCTGCAAGCCGGCTTTTTGATCTGTTCGTAACTCGTGAATACCTTCGCGAAGCTTGCGATTTCGTTCCTCGAGCTCTGATCGCAGTCGTTTATTCAACTTACTGAGACGGATTTGATCCAGTGTTTTATGAATCACTGAGTCTAAACGCTCAAAGTCTTTCACTGGCTTAAGTATGAAATCCCCTGCCCCACCTCTGAGACAAGCTACAACATCACCCGCCGACTCAACTTCAGACACAATTATCAACGATATTTCTTTCTTATCACTTTCGAAGAATGGCAATAGCGGGATTTGTTCGGAGGGAACATCTGCAAAAATCAGGTCGGGCGCTTCAGGAAGAGCTAGTAGATGCGCCGTTTCGACATTAGAAGCCGCTTGGACAAAATACCCTTTTCCAGTGAGATAACTCAATAGATTCTCACGATCAACAGGGTTGGAATCGATCACTAAAATTTGATCTGAGCTTGGACTCATAACTGCGCAATATTCATTGTTCTTTTATGCAGTATAGGCGAGCAAACGCGTTGGTAAAGCCTTATGCAAATATTGCCCGTTTTCATCAAGATTTCTCGCTATACTAACTTTAGGATCAAAAAGAAAACTAACGATAAGGAAACACTTTGCAGCTGCGTATTAACGATTTATTGGGCAACTACCATAAATTAATTATGGACCCTGTCCATGGCGGTATTCCTGTTTCACGGCTTGAGGTTGCCATCATTGATCACCCTTTGTTTCAGCGCCTGCGTTTTATTTGTCAAAACGATATTTTGTCTCTTGTGTTTCCCGGAGCGACCCATTCACGCTTTCTCCATAGCGTAGGAGCCATGCATGTCGGCGGACGTATGTTTATGGCAATGGTCGAAAATGGACTAAAAACATTTGGTAGCAATGCGAGTGTTTCCGCCGAGACATTAGAAGCGATTAGTTATTTCCATAGAATAGTACGCTGTGCATGTTTACTACACGATAGTGGACATAGCAGCTTTTCTCATCAATTCAGTCGAACACCGACTATTCAAAATATCTTAAGCACACCTGGTATTTTCGAGCAATTATGGTCTGGAGAGGACAGCACACAGTTCTATGCTGAACAGCCTAGCGCTTTAGAGCATGAACATTATTCTGTTCGCGTAGCGCATCATATTTTGCAACAAGGGCAAGATGTCACTGAAGATATTGCCCCCCAAGATATCATTGCGCTAATGGAAACAAGCGCCACACACGCAACTGAGAAATTCTCGCATCACGCGAAGGCTATGTGGCCTTTAGTCATAGGTAACCAACAATCACAGCCACCAGAAGACTTTCCTGAACTTTTCCGCTCATTGCTTTCAAATATCGTCTCTGGGGAACTTGATGCTGACCGCGCCGATTATATGCTGCGCGACGGTTTTCACTCATCCGTCACGATTGGCAGCTTTAACCTTGATCACCTATTGAGCAATCTAAAATTTGGACGATGCAGCCAAACCGGGTGGGTTGGCATCGGTATAGCCGCCAAAGGTTTAAGTTCTTTAGAAGACTTCGTGTACAGTCGACATCAAATGTATCGACAAGTGTACGCACATAAAACGGCGCAAGGCTTTGACCTTCTGCTTCGCGCAGCAATCGAAGAAGTGATGAAAAACTCTGAAGTCAGTACCTTCATTCAACAGTGCCTATCGGATTTAGAATACTTTCAGCACCTGAGTGATAGTTATTTCTGGGAAGCATTTCGACGCTATAGTTTTAGAAACAAAAACTCATATAGCTATTGCATTCTCAACCGAATCAAAATGCCGCATTTATCGACCAAGTCGAACTTATCAGATGCGGAACTGCCTTCTTACATCAAACTCATCGCACAAGAGCATGCGATTGGCGAAGATGATGTAATCACAGCGAAACTTACTGCCCGCTTTACCAAGATCGACGACAGCTATACCGCGATGAAAGTGCTCGTGGATAGTGAAGCCCATGAGCCAATGTTCAAGCGCATCAGCAAAACCACGCAATTCTTTGATCAATTTAAAGATGATCAAATTACGCACTTTTATATTGACCCTACACGGGTCAAAGCGTGACTATATGTGGAAAGGTTGAGTCTGCTTTAAACACCTATGAAAACTCGCGATAGAATTCTTCACACAAGCCTTCGCTTATTTAACGAGATGGGCGAACCGAGCGTCACTACCTTATTTATCGCTGACGAGCTCGATATTAGCCCGGGCAACTTGTACTACCACTTCAAAAGTAAAACAGACATTTTAGAAGAGCTGTTTCAACAATTTGAAGAATGCATGTATAGCATTCTCATTGTTCCAGAATCAGAAATGGATATTGAAGATCTCTGGTTTTACCTCCATCTGATCTTCGAAAATATCGCGAAGTTTCAGTTCCTGTACAAAGACCTCGTCACCATCATGGCGAAATATCCACAATTCGAAAAGCGCTTTCAGAAGATCTTAAACACAAAACGTAAAGCCAGTATTTCTGTACTTGAAAACGCACGGAAGAATGAGCGATTACATGCGTCAACAGATGAAATAGAAGCACTCACTGAGCAAATCATTCTCACAACTACATTCTGGTTAAGCTATTCCTCAGTAAGAGAAGGCCAAGTCGCAGATGATGCCCTTGCGAGAGGCGTTTACCAAGTCATGTCAGTTGTCGCGCCTTTCCTCGAGCCAGAGCGAAGAGCAATGATCAACGGACTGAAAGACGCTTATCTATAAGTTATCGACAGAAATGCCTATCAATACCAGTTCATCACGATATCACCGCCGACTTCATAGCCATGACTTGATCGAGTGTATGCGCCAGCAAGGCTTAATAACCAATCTTCTTGAAACTCATGATCAACACCTAGCGCAAAAGTGAGCGAGTGCGGGCCCCGATTTTGTCCCACAAAACTCTGGGTATTGCTGGGATCAAAATTAAACGAAGCGCTACGCTATTGCTATCAGCTTGCACATCATAGTCGTAACGAAGTTCCGTACGCATATGGGTTGAGTCAAACTCATTCAGTGCTCGAGATGCCTCCATACCAAGACTAATAACCCCTGAACTAACAATCGCTCGATCAATGGTCATTCCAAGGTTTGGTGCATTCGTTTCGGAGAATTCGTCCTGATCAGCGCGCAAATACGCCAAGCCAATGTATGCGCTGCTATCGACTTGCTCAAGCCAACTTGTATCGTAACGGGCACGCAAACCAAGGTAATTTAACTGAGAATCGTACTCGGCTTCAGCCGTTTCACTGATCGAGCCAAGGGGGGTGCTACGTGATGATTCGGTGGTCAACCAAGCATGACCCAAACCCCCAGATCAGATCCCAACGATCATTCAAACGGTATCCACCATACAAGCCTAAGTGGTAGGCGTCCGAATCAAAGCTCACGTTAACTTGGTCATGTTCCGTCATGCTCTCGTTGGATAATCCAAAGAATAATCCAAGTTCATAATCATCATGATGGATAAAACTATTCCCAAAGGTATAGCTTGTTAGGTAGTAATCAAAATTACCTAAGTCGCCCTGCCCATCAACCTTGCCATCGATGTAATTAATATTGGCCCAAACACCACTAGGGTGTGAGTTACTGCTTCCGATGAAAAATGAACCATAGCTCTGAAGATCTACCTCGGTGTCGCGCGCAAGCGTATTCACGCCCAATACCGTATTCAGCATATTGTCGGCTTGCTCAATTTGCACCGTCATCTGCGATGAAATTGGCTCAGGGTGAATACTAGAGAAACTTGGAGCAGCTTGAGAGTTTGTCGTTGTTTGAACCGCGTTAAAGACATTTTGCTGAGCTTGCTGCTGGGCAGGCGTTTGCACGGGCGGTTGAGGGTTACCCGGCGTGCTAGGTGGAGGTGTTGGTTACGTCGCGACTGTTGGTAATAAATTCGTCACCGATTGTCGATTCCTATGCGCTCTAGCACCAGGGTGCTTTTTCAAACTAACCGGCAGCTGCTCTTCGGCGTAGATGGTTAGATCGGATTTGCCATTGGTGTTGTCGTCAGCAATAAAGAAGTCTATCAATACCGGAACATTTGGTCCTTCCTCCAAGACCACATCATTCTCAATGGTTTGACCCTGCATGACGATATTGCCTGTCGCACCGCTTTTTGCCTCTATCACACGGAACGACTTTCGGTGAAGTTGCGCAGCGGTTGAGTTGTCAGCCACATCAACACGGATAGATTTCATGAGCGTAAGATCAACGCCGCCAGCACCATAAATTATTTTATCGTTTACAGGTGTTGTTCCTCCGGTTAGACCAATATCAACATCGTAGTAGCCACCATCAAACAAACCTGAATCAATAGCAGCTTGAGAGTTTGTAACTAAACCATTCACAAAACGAACTTGGTTTTCGGTTGTAAGCGTTCCATACGGATCAGACGCAGTGCCCAAATCTAGTACACCAAGTGTTGGAGTTAAGTTAGAGTCACCTTGGATATCTATTCTACCTCCAGTACCACCAATCGTGCCTGAACCAGACAAGCGCCCTTCGACAGTTACGGCAGTATCCACGCTGTTCAAAGAAATATTAATGACGGCCCTAAAACTAACTCGGTGGTCTCGCCGACAACAAAATCACCATTATCAATATTGATAGTCGCGTCGTTCCCCGTAATTTGACCAAATTCCCCAATCACTCCGGGATTATCAACATTGATCAAACCACCTTGAAGTCTTAAGTCTGAGCCAGTCAGCATACGCAAAGAGGCTCTGTCCAAATTAATCGTCAAATTAGGGGTCAATAAAAGAGTTTCTGCGCGAATTTGATTGAGGTGTGTCGCGTTTAAAATAGTGGGGCTACTTGTATCTTTTGTCTGAATCACTTCCGCTCTTAGATAATCAACAGAGCGATCACCCGTTACCGTGTTGTGTCTTCCCGACAAAACCAAACGCCTCGTTTCCAGGTTACCGCTCACTAAATTTACAGTCGTGTCGTTCAGATTTGCGGTGGTGGGTAAAAAAGAGATCGCGCCACCCTCGTATGCAAGCGTCGCTCCATCTGCGTTCAAGGTATCGAAAGTAACGATCGTCTCAGAAGTTCTGAAGCCAAGTGTTGAGCCAGGATCCAAGGTCAAGACAGAGTTCGAGCCAAAGTCCAAAACCGATTCATGGAACTTTAAGGTCGCGCCCGCTTCAATATTCAGACGATTTTGCCCAGTGAAACTTAATGCACGTCTTGCCGCACCAGCACCAAAAAACTCAAACGTGGTTCCGTTTTTGATATTCCAATCAATGTCCGCAGGGATAGTCGTCCCAGCCATTCCTTTCCACTGATTTGAACCAGTTTCGCTCGTCACGGTAAGCTTCATACCGCTTTGAAAGATTGGGTCTCGGGTATGCCAGTAAACCTTACTATCCTTGAAAGTGAGCGTATTGCTGAGTTGATCGAATTTGAAAATTACATTCGCCTCCAAATCAACATTGTCTAACGTGAGCTTACTCGTCGTAATTGTTTTTCGGAGATTGTCTTCCTGATAAGGCTTGGCACTGCCAATACCACGAACAGAGAAAATTTCTAGTACTCTCTGGCCGGTCCCCTCACCTTTAATCGTGAGGTCGTTCCAAAATTGATCGAGCCCTGGAGGACCAACATCCCCTTCCACCAACATATCGTGATTTCGAGTATATTCAAGGATCACAGAATCTGGCTGCACTGGGTTAGGATCAGCTCGCGTAGGATAAACGATGCATTCCCCTGAAACTTGGGTAATCAGACTTCTATTAGTCACCTCGCAAGGCGCGGACTACACTTGATTGATGAAAACAATCTGAGCAATAGCAAGAAAAAGCGCAGAGCGTTTAAAGTGGCGGACATTATTCTTAGACATCAAAACACCTCCTGTTATTCGCTTTAATACAGCCCAAGAAAAGAGGAATGATTAGTAATTAATCTCTTATTAAAATTGGCTCTTGCTCGAGCTCAATACCATATAGATCTTTGATCTTATCCTCCACATAGGAGGCTAATCGAATGATATCTTGTTGCTGCGCCCCACCCTGATTGGTCAAGACCAGCGCTTGTTTATCATGCACGGAGGCATTGCCTTGCACATATCCTTTTAAGCCAGCATTTTCTATCAGCCAGCCTGCTGCCAGCTTCATAGAACCTTCGCCAGCAGGGTAACAAACTAAGCTTGGAAAGCGTTGCTTTAGCACCTCACACGTAGATCTCGAAATCACTGGATTCTTGAAAAAACTACCGGTATTCGGAATAACTTTAGGATCCGGAAGTTTCGCAGATCTGACCCCAATAACGGTGTCTCGCACTTTGGATAAACTTAGGTTTGCCTCATGCGAGAGAGTTTTAAGCTCACCATACTCCAGTACAAACTGCGCTTTGCGCGCCAATCTTAAAACTACTTCGCTAATCACATAACGTCCGCACTCACGTTTGAAAATACTATCGCGATAGCCGAAGCAACAACGTTCATTAGATAGATCAACGAACACTCTTTGCACTCGATCAAAGGCTCGTACACTCTTTAGAAGATCTTTAAGCTCTACGCCATATGCCCCAATGTTTTGCACGGGTGCAGCACCAACACTACCAGGAATCAAAGAAAGGTTTTCTAAACCGTAGTAACTGTTTTCAACAGCCCATGCGACAAGCTCATCCCAAACAACCGATGCGCCAACTTTTACCACTACATGATCAAGGTCTCGTGCGATACATTCTAGAGTGTGATTAACAACTTGAACGACAGGGCGTTGAATAACAGGAGGAAGCACCACATTACTTCCACCACCGAGAATCAATACATCCTCTGGATGCGCGTAAAAAAAGTCACTGATCGCTTGTTCTGAACTTAACTCAAAAAATTGCTCCGCGACACAAGGCAACGCCATCGTATTCGAGGAGGACAGATCTTTTCTAAGTGACTCAAGAGACATAAGAAATAACAGACTAGCTATAGGCGACTTTGTATTTCATCGAGCAATCCATCGCAGGCAGATTCAACAAGATCCAATACATGCTCGAAACCTTGTTCGCCGCCGTAGTATGGATCGGGCACTTCTTGTTCGGAGAAAGCCCCATAACTCAAAAACAAAACCGGCTGCGTTCGTGCTCCAGCAGGTATGATACTTTGAAGGTCTTTCAGATTTGCGTTATCCATCGCAAGAACATAGTCAAAGGTATCAAAATCATCAGGACTAACCTGCCGTGCTCTTAGATGCGACAAGTCATAACCGCGCTTTGCAGCATGTTGCGAAGCACGAGGATCGGGGCTTTCTCCAACATGCCACGCTCCAGTGCCACATGAATCGGTATACACCTGAGAAGCCAAACCTCTTTCGCGAACCTTTTCTTCAAACACACCATGTGCAGTGGGAGAGCGACAAATATTACCTAAGCAAACGAATAAAACTTTCATCGTTATCGATTCTCGAAATGCGCACGAACTCGGTCTAAGTCTTCTTGCGTATCGACACCTGCTGGGGGAGTTTGCTTGGCAAGCTCGATATGAATTTTGACGCCATTACTCAAGGCCCTAAGCTGCTCAAGTTTTTCAACTTTCTCAGTCATACTCGGTACCCATTGAACATATTGCTTCAAGAAGCCAGCTCGGTAAGCATACATTCCAATATGACGAAAATACTCAGCTGTCGAAGATAAGCGCGGCGGTTTTTCGCTCAATGCATCGCGCGCATAAGGAATCGGTGCGCGACTAAAATAAGACGCGAAACCATGTTCATCAAATACAACCTTTACTGCATTCGGGTTCAATACCGTATCTAAATCTAGAATTCTCTCGCAAAGCGTTGCAATACCAGCCTCAGGATGTGCACTCAAATTCTGAGCAACTTGCTCAATGAGTGCTGCAGGAATCAACGGTTCATCGCCCTGAACATTGACGATTATTTCATCATCATCCATATCAAGTTCACGAACAACTTCTTCCAAGCGGTCCGTACCAGATGGATGATCAGGAGATGTCATCACCACATCTGCGCCGAAGTCTAAGCAGGCTCGTTCGATATCCGTATTATCCGTTGCAACGATAATGCGCTGCGCACCTAGATCTTTCACTTGCTCGTAAACGTGTCGAATCATTGGTTTGCCCGCGATATCTATAAGAGGCTTTCCAGGAAGTCGTTGCGAAGCAAAGCGCGCGGGAATAATAACGGAATAAGGTTGCATCGGATTTCCAGATTAGTCTTTGCTTAGTTTTTCATCTGTCGTGAGAGTGCGGGCTTCGTTCTCAAGCATCACAGGAATGCCATCGCGAATAGGAAAAGCTAAGCCATCCGCTTTGCAGATGAGCTCTGACGCATCACGGTCATATTTTAGTTCGCCTTTACAAATTGGGCATGCGAGGATCGCCAGAAGTTTTTTATCCAAAACTAAGTTCCTAATCGAATATCTAAATTAATGTATAGTGCGCAAGCGGCCAGAAAGTTTGAGCTGATTGTAAAGCTTATCAGTGAGTTTGTCTTGGAGCTCCGGACTTACACGCAGAAACCACGCATCTTGAATACCTAAATCTCTACATTTCGCTGCGTCTTTTTCAGTCATCACTACCACTCCATTGATCGAAGAAAAGTCTTCATTACTGTAGGCATAGTGATCTGGCTTTGCAGTGTTCTTTGTTGTCAGACCAAGAGAGGCTAGCAAAGAGAAAAAACGCTGAGGATTTCCAATTGCTGCTACGGCACTGATAGGCTGCGATGCATATTTTTCAACAAATGCTGCGACCTCCAAACATTCAGAACCGTCCAAACGCACGAACTCTTTCGGCAATAAAGTCATTGCACTTGTTGAAACCGAACGAGGTAATTTTATAGATGAATCTAACTCACCATTGATGACAACCGCATCCATATCAGCCAAACGGTTAACAGGATCACGCAAAGGGCCAACGGGTAACACCCAGCCATTGCCAAAGCCACGCTGTCCATCGATAACGCAGAGTTCAATATCTCGATACATGGCATGATGTTGCAGACCATCATCTGCAATCACTAAATCCACACCTAAATCTTCTAATGCTTTAACTGCCAATGCGCGTTGCGGTGATAAGGCAATATCACACGCCAATAATCGTTTGAGCATAAGTGGCTCATCACCTACTTCACTTGCTGAACTATCAGCATGCACAAGACGCACTTCATTTTTTGGAATAGAGACACCATAGCCGCGGCTCACAACGCCAACACGATACCCGCGTTGCTCAAAGTCGCGCACCAACAAACTCACCAGCGGAGACTTACCCGTGCCACCCGCCGTTAAATTCCCTACAACAATCACTGGGACCTTAGATTTAGAAGGTGAACTTGAAAGCAGTCCAGATATTCGAATGACAAGCCAATAAAGAATGGAAAAAGGCACGAGCAGGTAGATCCAAAGCTTGTTTGAGTACCAAGCTTTGGTAATCGCTTGCTCGATATTAGAGTGGTCGTTCACGCTTATCGCCTAATCCCTTGAGCTTAGTGATCGTCAGAAAGTGCCATGTTATAGAGTTTTGCGTATTCCCCATCTTTCTCTAACAACTCAGCATGCGTACCTTGCTCAACAATATGCCCTTCGTCCATCACGACGATAATATCTGCATTTTCAATCGTTGAGAGACGATGTGCGATAACTAAAGTAGTGCGCCCTTTTATAAGCTCATCCAACTCACGCTGAATCACTTTTTCTGATTCGTTATCGAGTGCAGACGTCGCTTCATCGAGAATTAATAATGGGGCATCTTTTAACAGGGCGCGAGCGATCGCCAAACGTTGACGTTGGCCGCCAGAGAGAGAGACGCCATTATCGCCAATCTCAGTATCAAAACCGTTTTCTTTATCGTTGATAAATTCGAGTGCGTTAGCTTTCTCTGCGACTGAAGCCAGTGTCTCAGCATCGGCTCCATTTAGAGTGCCGTAGGCGATATTATTGGCGATCGTGTCATTAAATAATGTCACATGTTGCGTCACGAGGGAGATTTGGTCACGCAAAGAACGCAACGTGAAATCCGTAATGGGAACACCATCGAGCTCGATGGAACCAGAGCTTGGTTCATAAAAGCGTGGTAACAAGTTTGCGACGGTAGACTTACCACTACCTGAGCGACCGACCAAGGCAACTGTCTGACCCGGTGCTACGCGCAGATTAAAGCCTTTGAGTACATCATTATCGCTTGTCGGATAACGAAAACGGACATCCTTAAAAACTAGCTCGCCTTGAACTTTCTCAAGAGTGCGCTCACCTTCATCTTTCTCAGGCTCGGAATCCATGATAGTAAACAAGTCACGCGACGCAGCGAGACCACGCTGAATTTTCTCATTCACTTGAGTCAACTGACGAATCGGCTTAGCCATAGTGGACGCCGCTGTGATGATCACGACAAATTGCGCAGCAGTCATATCACCAATGACATCGGGAGCAAGTGCCAACCAAATTAAAATCGCAATAGATAAAGCGACTAAAAGCTGGATAACCGGTGTGCTGATCATCTTGGTAAATTCAAGCTTTAGGCTCTGTATTAGGTTGTACTCACTCGAGCCTTGAAAGCGCTCTTGCTCATACTTCTCGCCACCAAATATTCGAACAACCTTATAGCCCGTAACAATCTCAGAAGTTACATGTGTAACATCGCCAACTGAGCCCATAATGCGCTTACTCAGTTTTCGAAAACGCTTGCTGACGTAACTAATCACAAACCCAATAATTGGACCAAGGCTGAGGAAGATTAAGGTCAATTTCCAGTTCGAGGTAAGCATCACACCAAGGAGGAATAGAACAGTTAAGCCCTCTCGAACAGTCACTGTAATAGCATCCGTCGCGGCCGAGGAGACCTGCTCTACATTAAAGGTGATACGCGAAATCAGATGGCCAGAAGAATTGCTATCAAAAAATGAAGTTGGCAACTTCAAGTAACTATCGAAGATCTCAAGGCGCATTTTATGAACGATATTACGGCCAACATAGGCGATATAATATCCTCCTAAAAAGCCACCCACGCCACGCATAGCAAAGAGAAGCAATATAACTGCTGGCAGTAGAAGTCGCCCTTCAGGAGTCGGAGACTCAATAGTCTCAATCACAAATTCTAGCGCTTTAACCATTGCGGCACTGGCACCGGCATAAACAAAGTTGCCGATCACACTCAGTGCAAAGAAAAATTTGAGAGGTTTGAGATATACCAATAAACGGCGATAAAGCTGCCAGTTGGAATCTTCATTTTGCGGTAACGCTTTCGCGTCTTTTGTCATTACAATTTGCTCGCGTAAACAAAGCTCTAGCTTAAGCTAGAGCTTTTTTAGTTTTTCGACTGTGCTCGTTGTGTCGTGATACTAAGCTGAACAAATCCAAGTTGACCTGCAACATCCATCACACGAACCACAAACTCGTGATCAGTTTTGGAATCTGCTGTAATAATGAAAGGAATCTTGGTGTTTCCATTCGAGATTTTCTCGACGGCTTTCTTCAAGGTATCTTCCTGATTGTTGATGAGTGCGCGCTCATTAACCGAGAACTCACCTTCAGCATTGATGATCACTTCTATTTCTTCAGCCAATGGCTTAGCAGGATCTGCGCTCGACTGAGGCAAATCAATCTCCAAGTGGCTTTCTTTGGTAAAAGTGGTCGATACCATGAAAAAAATCAACAACAAAAACACCACGTCAATCAGCGGTGTTAAGTTGACTGATACTTCTTCAGAAGCTTGGCGCTTGAAATTCAAGGTTGTTTTTCCTCTGCACGCGTCGGCTCACGCTCACCGTGAACAATCTCTACAAGGCGCAGTGCGTCTTGTTCCATGTCTATCACAATTTCGTCAACACGACGTAGGAAATAACGGTGGAAGATCAATGCTGGAATAGCAACAGTCAAACCAGCTGCCGTAGTGATCAGTGCTTCCGAAATACCGCCTGCAAGCGCCGCAGCGTTACCAGCACCCTCTAATTGCAATTGAGCAAAAACCTTGATCATACCGATAACGGTTCCTAACAAACCAAGTAGGGGCGTGATCACAGCTACAGTACCAAGACCCGTTAAGAAACGTTCCATTTCATGCACGACATGGCTCGCTTCTTCTTGAATGCTTTCTTTCATGACTTCGCGGCCATGTTTCGCATTCACTAGACCCGCAGCTAAAATTCGGCCGATCGGCGCAGCTTCTTTCAATTCACGAAGCTTTTTAGAGTCTAATTCTTTGCGTTTAATCCAGCCCCACAAATCATTAACAAGTGCTTTCGGCGCGAGGCGATTAGCACGTAAAGTCCAGAATCGTTCAATAATAATTGCTAAGGCTAAAACAGAACAAAGCAATAGCGGGAACATAATAATCCCACCGGGCTTTAATAGATCTAACACAGAGGTTCTCCTAAGAAGCGAGGCCGCTTTAATTTTTTTATAACAGCAACAGTGCCGAATGTCGGTACTTTATCATAAACCCAGTGTTTGAGAAGTCTGCCCCCCTATTCAATTGGTTACGTTTCAGAAATCTGTGAATTAAGGTAGGAGCCAATAGTTATTTGCATCACTTCTTGTCCTTGTAACACTAAGTCCTCGATCAGTGACATCGAAAAAAATGGCTCCGCTTTCATAAGTAATCAATGGATTTGCTGCGTGAGAATTTATCCTTTCCAATACGCTCGCATGCGGATGATTAAATCGGTTTGCATAGCCAGCAGAAAAAACGACATATCCAGGTTGAACATGCTTCAAGAAAGCATGATTGCTCGCCTTAAATGCACCGTGATGCCCCGCAATAAGAACGTCTGCATCTAGAAGATCTATTTTATTGTTTTCGTAGTAGTGACGAACAAAATCAAACTCTTCTTCCCCTTCTATATCCCCCATTAACAAAAACGACGTATCGTAGAAAGTCACCTTGAGAACACAAGAGCGCGCGTTGCTATTTTTTGACAAACCAGATACATCGAGGGGCCAAAGCACTTCGACACTAATATTAGAAGCGCCCCACGTTTGCCCGACAAGACAACTCTCTGTGTTTGTCTTAGTTTTGAGTCTATCAGGCTCACCACTTGCGATTTCTCGCGGCCTTAAGGTCTTAACAACCCAGTCGCTATCGCCGGCATGATCTGCATCTCCATGACTTATCACTAATAAATCGAGTTCGTTTAAACCATACTTGATGAAATACGGTCGAAGCACACGCCGAGCCGACGAGTAACGTTCATAACTAGGCCCCGTGTCATACACTATTGTGAGGCTAGGTGATTGCATGACAATGGAAAGTCCCTGACCAACATCAAGCACCGAGAGACGATATCGTTCCAACAATTTAGATTTTTCGGGCTCGTTCTCCGAGAATAAAAACAGATATAAAAACAGCAAAAGACTGCCGCCCAGCCACTTAGATACTCCGATCAACACAACCGACATTATCAGCAACAAAATAAACAAACATTGCATTATTGGATGCTGCAGTTTTAGTCCTGAGCTTTGCGAAAGCTGTTCTCCTGAAGCAAGAAAAGCGAGCAGAAAGTCCAAAATCACATCCACAATAAAGAAGCCATGATTTGCCAAGTCGTAAAAAAACACACTTAGCAGACTTAAAATTAAGACCGAAGGAAGCACAACTAAGGACACCCATGGGATCGCTATTAAATTCCCCGCTAAGCTAAATAAGGAGTTCGACAACCCAAAATTCATCTGCGCAAGCCAGACAAATAAGAACAAGATAATTTGAACAACACAAAGCTGAAGCAAGCTAGGCAGCGTAACCAGTCGCGGAATGAATGAATAGATGAACAACAACGCCGCCACGGCACCAAATGAAAACCAAAACCCCACACTGAGTGGAGATAATGGGTCAAGCGCTAACACCACGAACAAAGCAAGCATCCATGCTTGAAAGGTATTCGCTGGAATGCGACCAAGAATGACTAGCATACCTATTAAGACCATCACGTAAGCGCGCTGTGCAGACGGCGACAAACCAACTAAAGCGATGTAAAACAACCCCATTATGGCCACGATAGGTAAAGCAAACCGAGCCAAATTAAGTCGCAACATTATGGCGAGCAAACCAAAGCATACTAAGCCGACATGTAGACCGGAGATCGCCATAAGATGCTGCGTCCCGCTGTCTTGCAGTGCCTGATTTTCGTCGATTGATATGTCGGCACGATGCCCTAGAACAAGCGCAATAACCAAACCTTTATGTTCATAACCATCTAAAAGTTGCGCCAAATGCTCATAGATCCGCAACCTTAACTGAGTCAAGCGGCCTGACTTCCACTCGGTCGAATGACAATCGCGCTCGACAACGCGATTTACCTTTGCAAAGCCAACAACGCGCTCATAAAACAAATGCCTTTCATAACTCCCAACCCAAGGGTTATAGCTAAACTTTGGGGATTTCAGCGTTACTTGAATCGAAGAGCACTGCGTATTTAATAGATTAGAAAAGTCATAGCTCGCTGAGACATGGAATTTGCCGGTATCAGAACAGTAGGGAATAGAGAAACCATATTGGCTATAGCGAGGCAGGCCGCAGAGATATCCCTGCAACAGCACCTCATTCCCAGTTTCGTTCACGGATACACGTTGAGCCGAATGTTGAGCCACTTCGTACTGCGCATAGGTATAAGCAACACAACACGCAATGGCCGAACCGAGACTCAGCACAATTAAGCGACGATTGGTTAAATCAGAGTGAGTATGACAAGCGTGATGAATGACACAGAGTGCTACAAACAGAAACGTAAAAAATATTAACGCATTAAAAATAGGTACACTAAAATGCACCAGCATCGCGCCAACACAAAAGGCGGATAAAATTAGATACATTGTCTCTTCCGTGAGATAAGATGCCCGCGCGATCCATGTGCGGTTTTACAAGCCATGCGAATATCAGGTTTAGACGCTCGCTGACAAGAATTACATCATGCCAAAAGATTTACTAAAAAAGTATCTCCCTAATCCAGATACCATTAAAGACAATAAGTCTCTTCGTTTCTTGGGCGATGTCATTCATGAACCAAACCTGTGGCACATGAATCGTCACAGCGTAACGAAAGCAATCGCTATCGGTTTTTTCTGGGGCTGCATGCCTATGCCCTTTCAGATGGTTGCTGCGGCATTTGTCGCAGTCTGGCTCAATGCAAACTTACCGCTCTCCGTAGCAACAGTATGGTTTAGCAACCCCATCACAATGCCTCCGATCTTCTATTTCGAATACCTTGTAGGCGCTTGGGTTCTGCAAATGCCACCGCTTGGTTTTGAGTATGAACTGACTTGGGAGTGGCTCTCAGAACGCCTTTACACAGTTGGCGTGCCTTTATATTTGGGAGCAGTGATTTGTGGAATTATCGGAGGCTTCGCTAGCTACTTCATTGTTGGCTGGCTTTGGAAGAGAAACGTAAAGAAAAGATGGACTGAACGAAAAGCGCGTCGAGAACAGGCTTAACGTTCAACTAATCCACCTCGCTCTAACACAAGTGTTCGATCCATTTTTTGGGCGAGCGCCATATCGTGCGTCACGACGACAAAACTAGTCCCTATCTCTTGTCGCAAAGTAAGCATCAAAGCTTGAATAGATTCCGCAGTCTCGGCATCTAGATTACCAGTAGGCTCGTCCATCATGACAACTCGTGGCGAGTTAACAAGCGCACGTGCAATGGCTACGCGCTGACGTTCCCCTCCAGAAAGTTCAGCAGGTTTATGTCCCAAGCGTTCTTTTAAACCAACTCGTTCAAGTAAATCAGCCGCTTTACTCATTGCTTCGCGATTAGACATACCAGCAATAATTAATGGCATTGCGGCATTTTCTTGCGCCGTAAATTCCGCCAAAAGGTGATGAAATTGATATACAAAGCCAAGCTGTTGATTTCGTAACTTCGTAATTTGTTTTTCTTTCGCTTGTGATAAATTTTGTCCGCAAAGAACCACATCACCAGCACTTGGCGAATCTAAACCACCAAGTATATTTAACAAGGTTGTTTTTCCTGCCCCGGAAGTCCCGACTATACCGACAGTTTCACTGACAGAAAGTTGAAAATCGAGATTCTCAAAAATACAAAGCTCGCTCTTACCATCGCTATAACGTTTACTCAGGCTAGACGCCTGAATGACGATCTCATTACTCATAGCGAAGTGCCTCCGCTGGTTTCACTTTTGACGCGCGCCATGCAGGATAAAGTGTGGCCAATAAACTTAAGCTCAATGCAGAACCTGTAATCACACTGACATCAGTCCAACGTAATTCGGAGGGAAGATCACTAATGAAATAGACGTCTGGATTCAAAAACTGCATTTGCAGCACGCCTTCAACAAAGGCAATAATTTCTGACACGTTTGAAGCCAACAAGACACCTAATATGGTTCCAACTATCGTTCCAACAACACCGATATACGCACCCTGAACGATAAAGATTCCCATAATTGCACGAGGACTCGCGCCTATTGTCCGCAGAATGGCAATGTCTGCCGTTTTGTCTGTGACGACCATAACTAAGGTCGAAATAATATTGAACGCAGCAACCGCTACGATCACCATCAACAAGAGCCCAATCAAGGTTTTTTCCATTTTAATGGCTGAGAATAAATTACCGTGAGTAAGCGTCCAATCGATACTGTAATACGCCTCATCCAAACTACTCGCCAACTGCCTTGATACATATGGCGCATCGAATAAGTTGTCCATCTTGAGCCGAATACCATTTACGTATCCCTGCATACGCATGACTTTCGCAGCATCTTCTAGATGGATCAGAGCAAGCTGCCCATCTAAGTCGGCACCAACACGAAAAATACCACTAACCGTAAAACGCTTTAGCCGAGGAAAAACACCTGCCGGCGTTAACGAAGCTTCAGGTAATACGACAGTAACGCGATCCCCTTTTTGCACACGCAATTGTCGTGCAAGCATATCGCCCAGAACTATTCGAAATTCCCCGCTTTGAAGATCGTCCAGACTACCTTGCACCATGTGGTTCTCAATAATCGAGACCGTTTTCTCCTCTTCTGGCAACACGCCATTCAATTGCGCTCCTTGAACAAGACCCGAAGCACTCAACATACCTTTGATTTGAATAAAAGGAGCGGCAGAGACTACTTTAGGATGCGCAGTCACTAATTCGTCAACGCTCTGCCAATCTTGCATCGTGGCATAGGGTTTAATAACAGCGTGAGGAACCATTCCCAATATGCGCGTTCTGAGCTCTCGATCGAAGCCATTCATTACCGAAAGAACGGTAATCAACAAGGCAACGCCGATAATCAAACCAAGCATCGATATGAGCGATATAAACGATATAAAGTGGTTACTTCGTTTTACAGACGTATAACGATAACCAATGAGTGCGGGATACCAATTTTTCATGACAGCATTAAATCACATGATGGGTACAGGCAATAGTTACTGCCCTGCAATGCACTTTATTCCATCAAAAAAAGAGCAAAGACCTCAAGCATTTGCTTTAATGAATACATCAATTTTGAAGAAACACGCAGCACCATGCCCAACATAGATCCTCATATTGCAAAGACTCTAATCGACCAAAGCCTCGCACAACTTAATCAAATCATATTAGGCAAAGAGAAAGAAACAAAGCTTGCGCTGTGTTGTGTGTTAGCGCAGGGGCATCTTCTCATTGAAGATATTCCTGGCATGGGCAAAACAACCTTAAGCCACGCATTAGCAAGAACGCTCGGCTTAAAATATAAGCGCGCACAATTTACAAGCGACATGCTCCCTGCTGACATTATTGGGGGCAATATTTTTGACAAAAATTCCGGCAAGCTGCTTTTTCAACGAGGTCCGATTTTTAGCAATATCGTACTAGCGGACGAAATTAATCGTGCTCCACCAAAAACTCAAAGCGCCATGCTTGAAGCGATGGAAGAAAAGCGCGTATCAATCGATGGACGGACCCGCGATTTGGCCAGCCCTTTTGTCCTAATCGCCACACAAAATCCTGTTGAACAATCTGGGACTTACCCTCTCCCAGAATCACAACTGGACCGGTTCATGATGCGTATCAGCCTAGGCTACCCAAGTGAGGAGGATGAAAAGGCACTTCTGACAGGTAAAAGCAGAACTACATTATTGGAATCCGTAAGCCCACTATTAAATGAAGAACAGGTTATTGCTCTTCAAGAAATGAGTCAGTCGATTCAAGTCCCAGATAAAGTAATCGACTATGTATTCCGTTTAGCTAAATTTAGCCGAGAACTAGAACGCCAGCACGGGTTATCACCTCGCGCCAACCTTTCTCTGATTGCTGCAGCACGCGCTTGGGCGTTTTTAAATCATCGAGAAACGGTCATCCCAGACGATATTCAGGACGTATTTCCATATATTTGTGATCACAGGATGCCCCATTCCCACAGACAATCGCAAAAAATTAGTAATAAAATCTTAAATTCGGTAGATATTTTCTAGTTCGTCCTTATATATAGGGCATCGTTTTTAACAGTGCATGAAATTACTCCTCATGCACCAGAACCAATTTGAATTCAGTGTTGAGGTACCTCATGAGCGAAGCAAAACATGCAAAATTATTGATCTTAGGATCAGGCCCTGCTGGCTATACAGCCGCCGTTTATGGAGCGCGCGCCAACTTGAACCCAGTTGTAATTACTGGCATCCAAGCGGGCGGCCAATTAACCCAAACGACTGAAGTAGATAACTGGCCTGGTGATGTGGAAGGCTTGCAAGGTCCGGACTTAATGGCACGCATGCAAGCTCACGCCGAGCGTTTTGATACCGAGATTGTGTTTGACCACATCAACAAAGCTGATTTGAGTCAAAAACCATTTCGCCTTAGCGGTGATTCAGGCGAATACACCTGTGATGCATTGATTATTGCGACAGGCGCATCTGCTCAATATCTTGGCCTCGAATCAGAAGAAGCATTTTCTGGCCGTGGTGTCAGTGCATGTGCAACCTGTGATGGTTTCTTCTATCGCAATCAAACGGTATGTGTTGTTGGTGGCGGTAATACAGCTGTAGAAGAGGCTCTCTATCTTTCTAATATCGCGAAAGAAGTAATTTTGATTCACCGTCGTGACACCTTGCGCTCAGAAAAGATATTGCAAGACAAGATTCGCGACAAAGCTGAGAATGGCAATATTCGTTTCGAATGGAACCATACTCTTGATGAAGTTCTTGGTGATGATGCTGGCGTTACCGGCGTTCGTATCAAGTCAACGGAAACAGGCGAAACCAAAGAAATCGATCTAACCGGCGTATTCATCGCGATTGGACACAAACCAAACACGGATCTATTCGACGGTCAGCTTGAAATGGACAATGGCTACCTCACTATTAAGTCTGGCCTTAATGGCGGCGTTACAGCTACGAGCATTCCTGGCGTATTCGCTGCCGGCGATGTGACCGACCAAGTATATCGTCAAGCTATTACGTCTGCTGGCTTCGGCTGTATGGCAGCACTTGATGCTGAAAAGTATCTGGACGATCTCGAGTAAGTTAGGTCCGTTTAAAACTATTAAAAGGCCGAATTGTTTATCTATACTTTAGAATTAAAGAATAATTCGGCCTAAGTTATGAGCTTACTACCTTGGCTAAACCCTCAGGATAACTTCCCTTCCGTCGACTCAGCTTTAGACGATCCAAATGGATTGCTAGCCGCTGGCGGCGATCTTAGCGAAGAGCGCCTAATACAAGCTTACCGTAACGGTATTTTCCCTTGGTCTAGCGATGACCAACCCCTCCTATGGTGGAGCCCAGATCCACGCTGTGTGATATTTCCTAATCACGTACACATATCCAGATCACTTAAGAAAGCGATTAGAAAAGGCGGCTTCAGCGTAAGCTTTGATCAAAGCTTCAAAGAAGTGATCGATCATTGCGCTCGAGGTGAAGAACATTCTGGAGGCTGGATTACCGAAGAAATGAAATACGCCTACCTAAACCTAGCCGAACGCGGCATCGCTCACTCTATTGAAGTGTGGTGGAATGACCTACTTGTTGGTGGACTCTATGGGTTAAGTTTTGGCCGCACATTTTTTGGTGAGTCTATGTTTTCGTTAAAGAGTAATGCGTCAAAAATTGCTTTTGCTGCATTGTGCACTCAAGCAAGAAACTGGAACTTCCCCTTGATTGATTGCCAAATGGAGAATGAACACCTACTCTCTCTTGGTGCAGAACTCATCCCACGAGATGTATTTATGGAAAAAATACAACACGGAATGAAACACAAGGAAGCGTTATCTTGGCGCTTTGATGAAGATATTCTTGATCAAATACTAGCAAGCTGAGGCACCCAATGAGCCATCTCGAAACTATGGTTTTTTATGCCACACCAGAGCATGACTGTAGCTATCTACCCGGCGCAAAAGCGACCACGATGTTTGCTGACCCCAACGCAAACATCAGTAACAATGTATATAAACAGCTCTCTGAATTAGGGTTTCGTCGAAGCGGTAGTCATTATTACCGTCCCCACTGCTTACAGTGCAACGCATGCATTCCTGTCAGAGTACTCGCAAACGACTTCAAACCTAGTCGCAGCCAAAAACGCGTCTTGAAAAATGCGCAAGGCATTCAAGCCCAGAGCTTGAGTGCAGATTTTCATGAAGATCATTATTTACTGTACGAAAAGTATATTAATGCACGCCACGTAGATGGAGATATGTATCCGGCTAGCCGAGAGCAGTATCGATCGTTTCTAGTCGACGGACGCGACTGCACTCGCTTTGTAGAATTTACACTAGAAGGCCAACTGCTTGGCATTGCGGTCGTGGACGAATTAGATGATGGGCTATCTGCCATCTATACATTCTTCGATCCAGATGTCGAACATCTAAGCATTGGTACCTATGCCATCTTGTGGCAATTGCTTGAGGCCAAAAAACGTAATCTACCGTATGTATACCTAGGATATTTCATTAAAGAATGCAGAAAAATGTCGTATAAAACGGCTTTTAAACCATTCCAAACACGTATTGATGAACGCTGGCTTACGATTGAAGAACTGCAAGCTATCAGTGAAAAGTATAAGTAAATGTAAAAGCACGAAACTGATTTTGCGAATCGCGCGAGTTTCAGGCAAAATGTCGCTTTTTTAGGCGGGGGTCAACCAAAAGACCTCCACAATAAGCGCCTCAGGCGCTATGAATAGCTCAAATGAGGTTACGCTTTAATGGCGAAAGAAGATGTCATTGAAATGGAAGGTACAATCGTAGATACCTTGCCGAACACAATGTTTCGCGTAGAACTAGAAAATGGTCACGTTGTGACTGCTCACATTTCTGGAAAAATGCGCAAGAACTATATCCGTATTCTTACGGGTGACAAGGTTAAGGTGGAAATGACACCTTATGACCTGACAAAAGGCCGCATCACATACCGTGCGCGTTAAAATAAAAAAGGGAGTTTAGCTCCCTTTTTTATTACATCGAGATCAGAAGCTGCATCTATACTGATGCAGCTTCTTCTTTTTCATATTCAAAAACGACCTGCTCTTTCTTGCTGTCATATTTGACATTCACGTCACCACCTGACGACAGGTGACCAAACAAGATTTCCTCGGCAAGCGGTTTCTTCAACTCTTCCTGAATCAAACGTGACATTGGGCGAGCACCCATTTTTTCGTCGTAGCCTTTTTCAGCAAGATATACTTTCACTTCATCATCAACATGCAAAACAACGCGTTTTTCATCAAGCTGGGCTTGCAGTTCCGTTAAGAACTTGTCGACGACATAGCAAACAGTATCGCGCGCCAAAGGAGCAAATTGAATAATACTATCCAGACGGTTTCTAAATTCTGGCGTAAACAACTTATTCAGCGCCTCCATACCATCTGTCGTATGATCCTGCTCACTAAAGCCAATTGAGCGACGACTAATCTGCTCCGCACCTGCGTTCGTGGTCATTACTAGCACAACATGACGGAAGTCAGTCTTACGTCCGTTGTTATCAGTCAAAGTGCCGTGATCCATCACTTGAAGTAACAAGTTGAACACTTCAGGGTGCGCTTTTTCGATCTCATCTAACAGAAGGATACAATGTGGGTTTTTATTAACAGCTTCCGTTAACAATCCACCTTGATCGTAACCAACATAACCTGGAGGTGCACCAATCAAACGACTGACCGTGTGACGCTCCATGTACTCAGACATATCGAAACGTACAAGCTCGACGCCCATTACCTTCGACAACTGCTTAGTAACTTCTGTTTTACCAACACCGGTTGGACCAGCAAACAGGAATGCACCATCTGGTTTCTCTGGTGATTTCAAACCCGCTCGTGACAATTTGATTGCCGTTGCAAGAGATTCGATCGCCAAATCCTGCCCAAACACGACCATTTTCAAGTCCCGCTCAATATTCTTAAGCTTATCTTTATCAGAGCTAGAAACGTTGCGAGGAGGAATGCGTGCAATTTTAGCAACAACGTCCTCAATCGCCTGCACATTGATCAGCTTCTTACGCTTGCTTTCATGCACAAGACGCTGACTCGCACCAGCCTCATCAATCACATCAATCGCTTTATCTGGCATGTGACGATCGGTAATGTAACGATCCGCCAATTCAGCTGCAGCACGCAGTGCTTTATCGCTATATTTCAGATCATGATGCGCCTCAAATTGAGGTTTCAAACCTTTCAAAATCTGGAAGGTATCGTCAACATTTGGCTCATTCACATCAATTTTCTGGAATCGACGTGCAAGCGCGCTATCCTTCTCGAAAATGCCACGAAATTCGGTGAATGTCGTCGAACCGATGCAACGCACCTCACCTGAGCTCAACAATGGCTTAAGTAGGTTAGAAGCATCCATGACACCACCGGATGCTGAACCAGCGCCAATAATCGTGTGAATCTCATCGATGAATAAAATCGCGTGCTCGCGTTTCTTAAGCTCTGCTAATAGCGCTTTGAACCGCTTCTCAAAATCACCGCGATATTTAGTTCCGGCTAAAAGAGCACCCAAGTCCAAAGAATAAACTTCAGCATTTGCAATGATCTCAGGAACCTCATTCTCAACAATCTTCTTAGCTAGGCCCTCTGCAATCGCAGTTTTACCGACACCAGCTTCACCCACCAAAAGCGGGTTATTTTTGCGACGTCTAGAAAGAATTTGAACAACACGATCGACTTCGTGATCGCGTCCAATCAAAGGATCGATGCGTCCTTGTAGCGCAACTTCATTCAAATTCTCAGCATAGCTTTCAAGCGGATTGCTTTGACCAGAACCCTCGGCACTTTCTTCAGCCATTTCTGAATCAGTGTTTTGCTCTTCAGCTTGCCCAGGAACTTTCGAGATACCGTGTGAAATGAAATTCACGACATCGATACGCGCCACATTTTGCTTTTTCAGCACATATACCGCTTGGCTTTCTTGCTCACTAAAAATAGCCACCAGTACGTTTGCACCAGTAACTTCTTTCTTCCCAGAAGATTGAACATGGAAAACAGCGCGCTGTAAGACACGTTGAAAGCCCAAAGTAGGTTGTGTTTCGCGCTCGTCGTCGGCGCTTGGAATTAAAGGCGTTGTTGAATCAACAAACTCTGTCAGCTCTTGACGAAGTATTGCGAGCTCAACACCGCATGAATCTAAAACCTTTAAGGCAGCGTCGTTATCTAGCAAGGCTAGTAGCAAATGCTCAACCGTCATGAACTCATGACGTTTGTCTCGAGCATTCTTAAATGCCTCATTTAGCGTTAGCTCTAAATCTTTACTTAGCATATTTATACCCCGACCATTCCAGGTTAATCTTGCTTCTGCAGTTCACAAAGTAGCGGATGATCGCACTCAGCTGAGTATTCATTTACTTGCGCTACTTTGGTCTCGGCAATGTCTTTCGAATAAATCCCACACACTGCTTTTCCTTGTGTATGTACGGCCAACATGACTTGCGTGGCCTTCTCTTCGTTCATTGCGAAAAATCGAACCAGCACTTCAACAACAAAGTGCATGGGTGTGAAGTCATCATTTAGCATCACCACCTGATACATCGAGGGGCGTTTCAGTGCCGGTTTATCTGGCGCCAAAAGCAATCCATCATCCTGATTCGGTTGGCTCGGGTCCACATCTGAGCCCTGATTCAATACTAGTAGACTATCTTTCAACTTACTCATTACCCGAAACGTTTTTTTACACAAATGTTAAATGGGTTCACATTCACATATTTCAATACGTTTAAACCGTCATATCGGCCTATTTCAACATTATTTTACATCGCAAAGTGTCACCTAATAGTTTGCACCATCAATTCCGTTCTCAGGATTAAATTTGTGAAATTCTGAAAACTGATTTGTGTGATGAGTCAATTTTTTCGTTAGAAGAACTTGACACTGTTTAAAAACCAACCAGAATTAACACGCTGTAACAAATAACGCGTTATAGCTTACGAATAAAAATAAAACGCAGCAGGATTATCTAGGTGGTTGGAACTAGACCCTGCAAACGACACGGGAGTCACCTCATGTACCAAGGTAAAGTTAAGTGGTTTAACAACGCAAAGGGATATGGATTTATCGTTGAAGACGGCTGCACTGAAGACCTATTCGCACACTTCTCATCAATTCAAATGGATGGGTATAAAACCTTGAAAGCTGGACAGTCGGTGATGTTTGAAAAACAGCCGAGCAACAAAGGCGTGCACGCTGTAAATATACAGTCAGCAGAAGTCGCACAAAATCAAGTAGCGAATCTTGACGACGAAGTGATTTCAGTAGAAGAACAAGCAGCGCCGAGCATCGCGGCTGTTTCTGAAACTTCTACAAACATTGAAGAAGCTAAAGCCCCTATAATTTAAGGGTTGCTATTAGTGATTCTGGGGCGTTCTCGTGCGCCTCAGAAAGATACTTTTGTTTGAATAGCTCTGGTAGACTTCGCACGTAATCTGCGAGCGAGTTTATGGCTGACCTACTGTTATTCAACAAACCCTTCAACGTCTTGTCTCAATTCACTGATCGTGAAGGCAGGTCCACGCTTGCCCAATTCATCAAAACCAAAGACATGTATCCAGCTGGTCGCCTTGATTACGACTCTGAAGGTTTAATGCTGTTGGTCAATGACGGTCAATTGCAGTCACGCATCGCCGATCCAAAACACAAGCTACCCAAAACTTATTTAGTTCAGGTCGAAGGTATTCCAAATGATAGAGACTTGGAAAAACTTCAAAAAGGCGTCACTCTCAAAGATGGTCCAACGAAACCAGCCAAAGCACGATTGATCGCCCCTCCGGATTTGTGGGAGAGAAACCCTCCAGTACGCGACAGAAAAAACATCCCAACAAGCTGGCTTAAAATCATCATTACAGAGGGTCGAAACCGACAAGTTCGCAGAATGACCGCACATATAGGCTTCCCGACACTTAGACTGATTCGGCATGCCATCGGCCCTTGGAAACTCGATGACTTAAAACCAGGACAGATGCGAACAGAAACAGTTCATTTACCCAAGCAAAGTAACAAACCTCGTAATTATCAAAAGAAAAGAACTTAGTCATGACAAATATTTGGACGCCCCATGCCACCGTTGCTTGCGTGGTAGAGCAAGATGGTAAATATCTAATGGTTGAAGAACTTAGCCACGGGAAACGCGTATTTAACCAACCAGCAGGGCATGTCGACGAGGGAGAATCTATTTTGACTGCCGCTGTTCGAGAAACACTCGAAGAAACCGCATGGCAAGTCGAGCTAGTAGGTCTAATTGGACTTTATGTCTACACAGCGCCTCAAAACGGCGTCTGTTATCATCGTTATTGTTTTTTGGCCAAACCTATCAGCAATACGCGTCAAAGTCTTGATACCGACATTCTTGAGACCCATTGGTTGAGCTTTGAGGAAATTCAAAACGAAAGTGAAAATCTTCGCAGCCCTCTGGTTTTAAAATGCCTTGAAGATGCACGAAATAAGCCGCTTACCCCATTAGATTTCATCTACGAGCATTAACAAACAAACTGCTGTTTTTTTAACCATAAGCGGTTACAATCCGCACTTTTCAACTACGCTAACTATCGCAGCGTTTTAACGATAGGTACTTAATGAAATCTCCCAATGAAACTCGCGTCATCGTCGGCATGTCAGGCGGTGTGGACTCTTCTGTATCAGCACTTTTACTTCAGCAACAAGGCTATCAAGTTGAAGGCTTATTCATGAAAAACTGGGATGAAGATGACGGCACTGAGTACTGCACAGCGATTGAAGATCTAAATGACGCACAAGCAGTCTGCGACAAACTTGGGATCAAACTGCATCAAGCAAATTTCGCAGCTGAATACTGGGATCGCGTATTCGAGTATTTCCTAGAGGAATATAAAGCTGGTCGCACACCCAACCCAGACATTTTGTGCAACAAAGAAATTAAGTTCAAAGCATTCTTGGATTATGCATTAACTCTTGGTGCAGACTACATCGCGACAGGGCATTACGTACGCAAGCAGGATAAAGACAGCGAAGCATGGTTATTGAAAGGCTTAGATGCTAACAAGGACCAAAGCTACTTCTTGTATGCTGTTGGTGGCGACAAGATTGCAAAAACTCTATTCCCAGTGGGAGAGATAGAAAAGCCTGAAGTGCGCAAACTCGCAGAACAGCATGACCTAGTAACGCACGATAAGAAAGATAGCACCGGCATCTGCTTCATTGGGGAGAGAAAATTCTCAGACTTCTTGAAACAGTACTTGCCAGCGCAACCAGGCGATATCATTACCGATACGGGAGACACCATCGGCAAGCATCAAGGTTTGATGTATCACACTATCGGTCAGCGACAAGGCCTCGGTATTGGCGGCTTAAAAAACTATGACGAATCACCTTGGTATGTCGCGCAAAAAAATCTAGACGACAACACTCTGGTCGTTGTTCAAGGAAAGAATAATCCACTGCTCTTTGCAAATCAGTTGATCTGCAAAAATCTAGATTGGATTAATGGTGAACCAAACATGCCTTTCTCTTGTACAGCTAAAGTACGCTATCGACAAGCAGACCAGTCTTGTCATGTCGAAAAGCTAGATCACGGAGATCTTCGCGTGCGGTTTGACACCCCCCAACGAGCCATTACCCCAGGCCAATCGGTTGTTTTCTATATTGAAGATCGTTGCCTCGGCGGTGGGATCATTGCATCTACTAGTAGCGAGCCTAACGATGAGCTTAACTAACGATCAGAATAAGGCACTGGCACTATCTGGCTTATTCGAATGCTGCGTATTGGTAGATAGCATTGCGCGCAATGGCTCTTGTGATCACGATGCACAAAACGTGTTGATTGAATCTCTTTTCAACACGAACCCCAATGATGCACAAGATATCTATTCTGACTTGCATGCTCTTAAAAAAGGGCAACAAGCTTTACTAGGCTGCTTAGGAGAATCAGGGGTCGATGCAAACCCACAAGTACTCCGTTACGCACTAGCGCTTTTACATCTGCAACAAAAACTAAGCAAACAAAGCGATATGCTTTCCTTGATAGGAAATAAACTCGAGCTAGCGTCTAATCAAGTATCTCACTTTGGCATTGATCACGAGAACGTTATCGCGAATTTGGCTTCTACTTACCAAGAAAGCATTAGCACATTTAATATGCGTATTCAGGTATCTGGCCATGCCCGTCATCTGCAAGTGGAACACAACGCCGCAAAGATTCGCGCATTACTTCTTGCAGGTATTAGATCCGCAACATTATGGCGACAACTCGGCGGTCATCGTTGGCAATTTCTGTTTGGTAAAGGAAAGATCCGCAAGGCAGCCAAGTCGCTAAATTCCATCCTGATATAAACCTCTTACTTCTAAGTTTCGTCACCTAATTGTTTGTAGTAAACTCGCGGCCTTTCTAAAGCAGGTACGACAAGTAGAGTAGTCTTATGGAACTAAGCGCACTAACCGCAATCTCACCCATCGATGGTCGCTACGGAAGCAAAACTTCCAGCTTACGCGCAGCATTCAGCGAATACGGCCTTATTTACGCACGTGTTACCGTTGAAATTCGCTGGCTACAAGCGCTTGCTCAGCACTCCGACATCATTGAATTACCTGCTTTCTCAGATGAAGAAAACAATTTCTTAAACGCTATCGTTGATGAATTCAGCGAAGACGACGCCTTGCGCGTGAAAGCGATTGAGCGCACCACAAACCACGACGTGAAAGCAGTTGAATACCTTATTAAAGAAAAATTCGAAGCTGTTGCTGATTCGCTACCAAATTTAGCGAAGAGCCTAGAATTTGTGCATTTCGCATGTACCTCTGAAGACATCAACAATTTGTCGCATGCATTGATGCTTAAACAAGGTCTAGAAAGCAGTGTACTTCCAGAGATGCAAGCTGTTGTGACTAAGCTCAGCGAGCTAGCGCAAGATCTTGCAGAACAGCCGATGCTATCTCGCACGCATGGCCAAACCGCATCGCCGACTACAATGGGGAAGGAATTAGCCAATGTTGTTGCACGACTTAATCGTCAGCTAACTCAAATCAAAGAAGTAAAATTCCTTGGCAAGATTAACGGTGCCGTTGGTAACTACAACGCGCACTACTCTGCCTACCCGAACACTGATTGGCCAGCTCACGCGAAAAGCTTTGTTGAATTACTCGGCATTACGTTCAACCCTTACACCACGCAAATTGAACCGCACGACTACATCGCTGAATTGTTCGATGCTGTTGCGCGCTTCAACACAATCTTGATTGATTTAGATCGTGACATCTGGAGCTACATCTCACTTGGTTACTTCAAGCAAAAAACGGTAGCGGGCGAAGTAGGCTCTTCAACGATGCCGCATAAAGTAAATCCTATCGATTTCGAAAACTCAGAGGGTAACCTTGGCCTAGCGAACGCGGTATTAACGCACCTAGCTCAAAAACTTCCGATCTCTCGCTGGCAACGCGACCTAACCGACTCAACGGTATTGCGTAATCTAGGTGTAGGCTTAGCGCATGGTTTGATTGCTTACCAATCAACACTTAAAGGCCTTAACAAGCTTGAGATCAATCCAAACAAACTCGCGCAAGATCTCGACAATGCGTGGGAAGTGATGGCCGAACCGATCCAAACCGTGATGCGCCGTTACAGCATCGAACAAGCCTACGAGAAATTGAAAGAGCTAACGCGTGGCCAGTCTATCAACAAAGAGACGATTACAGAGTTCGTTAACAAACTAGAGATCCCTGAAGAAGCAAAACAGATTCTTTTAGATCTTACTCCGGGCAGTTACATCGGTAACGCTGTCGATCAGGCAAAAGCCATTGAGGCCTAACGAACCATTAGACGTGCTTGGCGGTATTTCCGCCGAGCACTTTCTGCGCGAATACTGGCAAAAAAAACCTCTACTCATTCGTCAAGCCCTCCCTGAATTTGAATCTCCTATTACGCCTGATGAAATGGCCGGCCTCAGCTTAGAGGAAGACATTGAGTCTCGAATCATTATCGAGCAAGAAGGCACTCAGCACTGGAAACTCGAAACAGGCCCCTTTAGTGAAGAGCGATTTTCCGAGTTAGAAGGTCTCAACTGGACTCTTCTCATCCAACAGCTAGATGCTTGGCTTCCTGAGGCCAACGCACTCAAAAAGTTGTTTAACTTTATTCCCGATTGGCGCGTTGACGACATCATGGCTTCATACGCACCCAAAGGCGGCAGCGTCGGCCCACACTGTGATTTCTATGATGTATTTTTGGTGCAAGCCTATGGTGAACGCCATTGGCGTTTAGGCCAATGGTGTGACGCAACAACACCAACAAGATCAGATACAAATTTAAGCATCTTAGAAGAATTTGAAACAAGCGATGACTGGGTATTGAAGCCTGGTGACATTCTTTATGTTCCACCCAAGCTTGCGCATTACGGCATTGCAGAAAACGACTGCATTACTTTATCTGTCGGATTCAGAGCACCGAAGGCGCTAGAAGCTCTAAGTAGCTTTACCGATTATTTATGCGAAAAAGCAAAGGTTAACCCGTTTTTTTCGGATCCTAATCGAGCACATCAATATGAAAGCGCCTTGATTTCAGATAACGACAAAGCTGCACTGCAGCAATTATTGCTCGACAGTATTTCTGATAAAGAAATGTTCAATGAATGGCTTGGCAGCTTCTTATCAGAACCAAAAAACAACCAAATACTTATTCCAGACGACGACATAAGTGACGCACAAGACGCATTAGACGCGCTATCTCAATTAGATGTCGTATATAAAAACGAAGGCTCTCGTTTCTTCTACACCACGCTCGACAAGGACGTATATCTCTCCGTTGATGGCGAGTCGTTTAAGCTGAACAATGCGCATTTAACATTTGTTCAACACTTATGTGTAGAAGATGAATTTGACGCACAGAGTTTATTAACTTATTGCAATATGCTAGAAACTCAAGAAGTCATTGCTATTCTGCTAAATAAAGGCAGTTTGCAATTAGAAAGTGACTAACAATAACGACTAGGAATAACGGTGCCGTCTATGGCTTCGGTCAATATTAACTATTTACGTGAAAATGAGCTTCCCGTAGAAGTAAGAAAAGAAGTCGAGCAACTAAAGGGTTCTCGCATCTTATCTGGTTCGCGATTGTGCATTGCCTTATTCAATGGCCATGTAATCGCCGCAAGCGGCGCACGTCCTGCAGCTCAATTTGCTAGACTCGACTTTCTAAGTGTTGCCCAAGAACATATCAAGACACGCCTCGGAGAAGTAGTTTTAAACCATAGTTTGAAACAGCTTCATAAAGCAGGCGTGAACGAAGTGAATACCGCCGTTTCCGAGCAGCAACTTCAGTTATTTCTAGATGCCGGATTCATGGAAGAGAACATTACGATTCCAGGCATGCATGATAAAACAAGCCTCACGGAGCTTGTTCACCCAAACTTAGACTCTCTTGGCCCTCGCTTTAAATTGATTGGCGACAACCCAAAACCAATCAAGAAAACCAGCGAAAAGCAAAAAGAAAACGATATGCGTAGCATCCGCTTCGACTCAATGGGAAGTTATCGTGATCTTTGCCGCATGGTGATTTGCAACGCGCAACGAAAAGTATTCATGCTGTGTGAGAGCCTTGACGACCCTATCTTGAATGATCGTGAAGTTATCTCGCACATCCAAGAACTAGTGCTACACAGCCGACACGTCGAAGTGCGCTTACTCCTCGAGAATGATCGCCACCCGAGCTCAGGGCACAGCGCAATTCTCGATTTAGCACAACGACTTTCAAGCTTTGTGAGTATCAGAAAAATACATGACAAGCGCATCGCACCAAAAGAGTGGCTATATCTCTGTGATGACCTGCATGCCGTTGAACGTCGTCGCGAGCATGGATACAAAGGCCAAGCCTTCGTTGAAAGCCCAATGACATTACAACGCCTCAGTTATCAATTTGAAAACTTATGGCTGCATTCTGCACCGTCTTCAGAACTGAGACGTTTAGCGATCTAAAATCACTATTCTGATTTTGTCGGACCTTTAAGTACCGACAAAATCATCTCTGCCGCATACAAAGACATTTCTTCCACCGCCTCAAGGCTCACAAACACGCCATCTGTTTTTAAACGACACAAGCCATGTAAGGTCGCCCATGTCGTTTGCGACATACGCGTTGCATCAAACGAAGACGGCATCCCACCCTGCTCTTTTAACTGACTAATAATTTTTGTATAGCGTCGAAAGGTTGCATGACCTTTTTCCGTCAACTCTGGTGAAGGTTCGTTCCGCCATGTCACCGCACCAAACATCAATTCATACTTCTCAGGATTCTCTGCTGCATAACGCACATAGGCAATCACGTAGTCTTTAAGCCTTTGTTGAATCGATGCGGGATCATCACTCAAACCCGACTGATCAAGCAAAGCATTTAAATCATCAAAAGAACGTTCAGCCACCGCGCACAGCAATGCATGTTTAGACGAAAAATGGTGATATGGCGCTTGGCGCGACACATTCGATCGCTCCGCCAACTCACGCAAGGTCAAACCCGCAATACCTCGCTCGCTCATCAAGGCTTCGGCATTTTCCAACAAGGTGTTGCGCAAATCCTGATGATGGTAGGTGTTTTCGTTTTTATTACTGCGGGTGCTTTTTTTCATGTTGGCGAAGATAACAAATCAATCTTGACACTGTCAAAATAGATGTTATCTTGACGCCGTCAAGTTAAGTTTTACGCTATTTATATTCTGAGAGGTCAGGCTTTATGAGCAACCAACCATACCCACACATGCTGGAACCATTAGACCTAGGTTTCACCACGCTTAAAAATCGCGTCATTATGGGATCAATGCATACCGGCCTAGAAGACCGATTCTGGCAAATGGACAAGCTCGCAGCCTACTTCGCGGAACGTGCAAAAGGTGGCGCAGCACTCGTGATCACTGGCGGCTACAACCCAAACAAACGTGGTTGGTTCTACCCTACTGCCGGACTATTCAATAGCTATCTAGATATTCCTAACCACCGTAAAGTCACGAGCGCCGTGCACAAAGAAGGCGGCAAAATTGCCCTACAAATCCTTCACGCTGGACGTTATAGCTACCACCCATTCTCTCACTCAGCGTCGGCCAAAAAAGCGCCTATTAACCCATTCAAGCCGCGCGAAATGTCAGATCGACAAATCCGCTCGACCATCAAAGATTTCGCTAAAACAGCAAAACTCGCAAAACTTGCGAACTACAACGGCGTTGAAATCATGGGTAGCGAAGGCTATTTGATCAATCAGTTTATGGCGCCTCACGTCAACAAGCGTAAAGACAAATGGGGCGGCAGTATCGAAAACCGCATGCGCTTCCCAGTTGAGATCGTAAAAGAAGTACGCAAAGCGGTAGGCGAAGAATTTATCGTGATCTTCCGTCTATCAATGATGGAACTGGTCGAAGGTGGTATGACCGCCAACGAAATCGTCGAAACAGCAAAAGCCCTAGAAGCCGCTGGCGTTACCATTATGAACACAGGTATTGGCTGGCACGAAGCACGTGTTCCAACCATCGTTACTTCTGTGCCGCGTGCTGCCTTCCGTGAAGCGACAGCTCGTGTTAAAAAAGAGCTATCGATTCCAGTGTGTGCATCAAACCGTATCAATACACCAGATGTTGCAGAAGACATCATCTCTTCAGGTGATGCAGATCTTGTATCAATGGCACGCCCATTCTTGGCCGATCCGCACTTTGTGAACAAAGCGGCTGAAAATCGTGCAGACGAAATCAACATTTGTATTGCCTGTAACCAAGCTTGTCTTGACCATACATTCGAAATGAAACGTGCATCTTGCTTAGTAAACCCACAAGCATGTCACGAAACAGAATTGGTCTACATTCCAGTGACTAACAAAAAGAAAGTTGCCGTGATTGGAGCTGGCCCTGCAGGCTTATCAGCCTCTACCGTTGCTGCGGAGCGCGGCCATGACGTAACGCTATTTGATATGGCAAGCGAGATTGGCGGTCAGTTTAACTACGCGAAGCAAATTCCAGGTAAAGAAGAATTTTACGAGATGATCAAATACTACGGTCGTCGTGTAGAAGTATCAGGGGTAAATCTACAGCTCAACACCAAGGTTGATGCTGAGATGCTCGAGAAAGGCGGTTTTGATGAAGTGATTGTTGCCACCGGCATCAACCCTCGCAAGCCACCGATTGAAGGTATCGAACACAAGAAAGTATTGTCTTACCTTGATGTCTTAACCGGCACAGAAGTAGGTAAAAAAGTAGCGGTTATTGGCGCCGGCGGTATCGGTTTTGATGTTGCAGAATTTCTTGTGCACCCAGGCGCCAAAGCAGATAGCACACCACGCCCACAAAGCATCGCAGAATGGAGCGAAGAATGGGGTATCGACGTGAACAGCGACAACCCAGGTCAACTCGTTGAGAAGAAACCACACTCACCTGAGCGCGACGTTTACCTACTTCAACGGAAAAAGAGTCAGTTGGGCGCAGGCTTGAACAAAACATCTGGTTGGGTTCACCGTGCTGTGTTGAAAATGAAAGACGTTGAGATGATTGGCGGCGTCAGCTACGACAAGATCGACGACGCGGGCCTACACATCACAGTCGATGGCGAGCAACGCCTTCTAGATGTCGATAATGTGGTCATTTGCGCAGGCCAACAATCACGCAAAGAGCTATACACTGAGGATTCAGCTACCGCGAACTACCACTTGATTGGTGGCGCAGAATTCGCTGGCGAACTCGATGCTAAGCGCGCGATCAAACAAGGTGCAGAACTAGCTGCAGCGCTATAAGCTCAACCTCAAAGCATGAGAGCCAACACTCTCATGCTTTACTCTTCTTCATCCATAAAACAATAAACACACAGTAAAACGCCATGAAGTTCAACCATATTATTTACAAGGTCGAAGACGGCATCGCGCACGTTATTTTGAACAGACCCGAAAAATTCAATGCGTTTAACTTTGACTTGATGTGCGACATCGTCAATGTGCAAAAGGTCATTAAAAAAGATCGCGACATTCGCGTTGTTATTATCTCAGGCAAGGGCGAGCACTTTAGTTCTGGCATCGACATTAAGAGCATCATGGGTAAGCCAATTCAGTTCGCAAAGATCGGCTGGAAGCTAAATCCTTGGGGCACCAACATGGCTCAGCAGTTTTGCATTGGCTGGCATCGTCTTCCTGTACCAGTGATCTGCGTCATGCAAGGTATTAGTTATGGCATGGCAATGACTTTGGCTCTCGGCGCCGATATGCGATACGCACGCCCAGACACAGAGCTTGCCATCATGGAAGCGAAATGGGGCATGGTTCCAGACATGGCTGGCCTGCAAACGATTCGCAGCACGATCTCTCAAGACATCGCGAACGAATTGATTATGACTGGCGATCCAGTAAAAGCCGACAAAGCACTCGAATACGGTCTAGTAACCCGCGTCGTAGAAGATCCAATGGCCGAAGCCTTGGCAATGGCAGAAAAGCTTAAAGCTCGCTCACCTGATGCAACCGCTGCAATCAAGTTCACGAACCAAAAGAGCTGGAATGGTTCAACACGGAACTTATTAGCACGTGAAACGATTTATCAAATCGCACAACTCATCAGCAAAAACTGGCGCATCATGGATATTCGCAATCGCAAAGATCCAAACAAGCCTTTCGTTAAACGCCAATGGTGGTGGTAATACTGCTTAAGTAAATAGTTAAGAGCAAGCTGTCCGCAAATTGGCTCCGCTTGCTTTTATGAGATCAAATCATCAGACCGCAGAGTTAGCTGTTCTCCGACTCCGCTTGCCACGCCTCGATCGCTTCTTTCGCTGATCGGAATGCCTCAACACCAGACGGCATGCCACAGTACACCGTAGAGTGAAGCAATACTTCTTGGATTTCCTCGATCGTACAGCCGTTGCGCAACGCGCCGCGCACATGTCCTTTTAATTCTGTTGAAGCCTTCAATGCGGCCAAGGTAGCGATAGTCACCAAGCTGCGCGTTTTTCTATCGATACCCTTTCGCACCCAGGTTTCGCCCCATGCATTTCTTGTCACCAAATCTTGCAATGGTTGCGTAAAATCAGTCGCGGCATCTAAAGCTTTATCGACAAAAGCGTCACCCATTACTTCACGCCTTACCGTAATCCCGCTTGTATATTTATCTTGTTCAGTACTCATAGTCTCTGTGCACTCCATAATTCCAATTTCATGTTTACCAAGAACGCGCCGAGTTTTAATCAATATATGCACGCTATCTTGAGAATCTAGATGATCCCCGTTTTATGTTTTATTTCTCAATGCCCCACAGTACTCGAAAATACATTCATTACAACAACGCCGCTAATGATGAGAACAATACCCACTATCGCCGCAACATCGATCTTTTGATCAAAAATAATAAAGCCAACGATAGAGATCAAAACAACCCCTAAACCCGACCAGATTGCGTAAGCCACCCCCATCGGAATAGATCTCAGCACTAACGACAAGCAATAAAACGCCACAGAAAATCCAAGCACCACAAGAACGCTCGGCCCAAGCTTGGTAAACCCTTCCGATGCTTTCAAAGCACTCGTACCAATTACTTCCGAAAAAATTGCGATGAGCAAATACAGATAAGCCATTTATTTTCCTTTTAAAGCCATAATGAAGCCCAACACGAGAAAAACCGTTGAATGAATCTGAATCAAGTAAGAGATGTACTTATCGTATTACCAATGGCGTTCATAGCGAATAATGAAACGCCATACTTTACCGAGCAATCTCGGATATAGTTTCGGAAACACGACGGAAGTAAGCGCGAAGAACAGAATGATTAGCCAAAACCCTAAATCATTAACATGAGCGCCACTCGGTCCCCATAAAGCTAACTCTCGATTCGCGAGAAACCAAAGTAAAATTGCGGTAGGAACACCAAAAATCATAGCGGCGAACAAACTAACAAAGAAAACCTGTATTGGCCCCTCCTGAGTTCGCGCGCTGCGTCTTATTCTTCTCATTATTTAAACCATTCATACCCTTAAACGCTCAATACAATAAGAGCATGTAAGCTAGGTGCGCTAATCCTTTGCCGAAAAGGCCTCATGATACGAAACAGTACCTTGAGGCAACTCACCTTTAAACAGTAAGGCTTGAAAATACTCGGGAGGAATATCCAGAAGCACCAATCCGTCTTTGGGTTGAAATACAAAACGTTGGTAGTAGTTGGGGTCTTCCAATAACACACATCCCTGAGCACCAAGACTTTTCATCTCATCGATCACAGCATTCGTGAGGAGCTACCCGACACCTTTCTCTTGCTATTTGGGAACACCGATATTGTTGGATGATTTACTTAGGTGAGCAGCCGCGCCGAGTGGCTGAGGATGAACCGCTGCAAGCAACCCAACGAAACACAGACATTTGTTAAGTTCCCAGACTAGAAATAGAGTTCTAAAATCAACAAGGAAACCCATAATAAATAATCAAAAAATGGCGCATAACTAAGAATCATTGTTCTTGGTGCGACCACACAATCCCAGCCAAAACAATATTTCAAAGACAACACCTAATAATAAGAAAATTCCGCCTCCTACGGGAATCCCTAAGATATAGCATATTAAAGCTAACACTAAACATAATATCGTGAAAATCGATCTCTTAAAGATATTCATTCTATTCAAACCATTCTCAATTACTTTAAAACGTCGCGCTCAATGGCCGTAGGTCTGTTGCGGCGCCTTGTTAAGGCTAAACATTTTGACCAAAGCGCCATAATACGCCACTTGGATCATAAAGTGCGAAATCTAGCATTCCCCAGGGTTGTTCGGTGATCTCGGACACATCAACACTGTACTTTTCAACTACACCAGATTTCATTACAGACTCATGCCAAGATGAAATATCCTCGACTAATAGGTGCATCATGAAGTTTTCTGTTTGTGCTTTCGCATAAAAATCTTGGAGCAAAAAGCTAGTGTTGCCAAAATGAAAATATGCAACACCATCAGAATCTGACGCTTTTTTGAAACCTAGGTCTTCATAAAATGCTTTTGACACTTCAAAATCTTTTGAGGGAATGAAGGCTTTAATTTCGATTGTATTTAAATTGCTCAATGCTTGATCTTCCTTGAGACATAACGCCGCTATTTACAGCGGAACTATAAGAGATCCAGCCCAGCAGTCTATTTTGCTGGGCGATGAAAGGTGGTCTCGTCGGGCATTTACATTACAATTAAATGGAAGCCGATACCCGCAATGCCTGCTCCAAGATATCTTAGAAATTGAGCGCCATTTGTAGATTTAGATGCAAATCTACCGACAAGTACGCCAACTATATGAATGCCTGCAGTGCCGCTAATAAAGCCTACAACATACGCGATGGGGCTCGCGAGTTGGGGCATTTCCAAACCATGTGCGTAACCATGAAAAATTGCGAAAAAGCCTACAAAACACATTGCCAAGAAAGGTGCTAACTTTTTCTCTATAGTGAGCGCTATTCCAAGCGCTAAAACTGAAAGCGATATGCCCATTTCAACGGATATTAACGGGATATTATTTAAGCCCATAACACCACCTATTAACATTATCGAAACGAATGAAGCCGGTACCAGCCACAATGATTTTCCTCCCAATTGCGCGCTAAGTACACCAACACTTAGCATCGCTAATAAATGATCGAAGCCAAGAACCGGGTGCGACAAGCCTGCCAGAAAACCTCCGCCACTAGCTTGGTGAGCAAAGCTAACACTCGGGAAAATAATGCTGGCTACAGCAAAAATTGATAATAACTTTTTCATTTGAGTCCTTATGTATCTATTAGTTTTTGTAGTTAACGCCTTTCGCAGCTGCTAGTTAAATACATCAGTATTTTGACAGCCTTGTTGATTGCACTTGTTAAGTGCTTGATTATAACTACTGGCACGTTGACTCACGATAATAATCTTGTACTTTAGCTGGCGTAAACTTTGTATCGAATGTAGTTAAAGGCACTGATACCCAATCAGGGTATGTTTTGCTGCCACTCCATTCCATGTTGGAGCCGCAAACTGAACAAAACTTACGATGAATACTACCTGACGAGTTATAAGAAGTAAGTTTGTCTCTGCCTTGTGTATATTCGAAGAACTTTTTGTTTATGCTGACGTAAGTTACAAATGCTGCGCCATGCTGTTTTTTACACATATTACAGTGACAGTTGCCGACAACTTCTGGCTCACAACTAATTTGATACTTTACTGTGCCGCAAAGGCAACTACCTTGATGCATTATCCATCCTTACACACTTAACGTCTTTTATAGAGATCGAGCGGAGCGAGGTTGAGCCCCAGCGTCTTTTTTCAGGAGCAATGCAGGCTAAAACTTGTTAGAATTTTCATGCTTTTTCGGAGCCTTCAATGCAGTAAGGGGCCCCCAGCCCACGAAGTCGGCGAACAACATGCACTTGTTATGCATTTTACATTCCCCCCTATATGTCTGTTTTTTCAATGGCAAATAGAGTGAATTAATTTATTGCCTCTAAATACCCTTAGCGCCAAAAACGCTAGTAGTAAAAATCCCCAAATGGGGTAATTGTTTTCAAAAGCATAGCCAAAAGCAAAAGCGCTGATTATAGACAGCACTACAGAATGAGTTGCGGCTACTTCTACAGAGGCGAGACAATACTCGCATTGACTGTCACTCAGCACTCCAAACCCACTAATCGCAATCCCCTTTTTGCCACAAACTGGGCATTTCCGTTCCATTGAGACTCCCAATCTATCCGCGTTTCAGTGCATAACGCCGCTATTTGCGGCAGATAAAGCGAAGCTTTAGCTGTTCCGGCCCCACGCCTCGTGGGGCGATGCAAGATAGCCTTGTTATGTTTCTTATTTATGTTAATGTGTATATAGACTTTATTTAATACACACTGGTGATTTATGAGAACGAATATTGTAATTGATGATGATTTAATGGCAAATGCCTTAAAAGTAAGTGGCTTAAACACAAAAAAGGACGTAGTTGAAGAAGGCTTGAAGTTGCTTATTAAATTAAACCAGCAGCAAGCTGTGCGGAGTTTAAGAGGAAAAATACACTGGGAAGGTGATTTAGACGAAATGCGAGGCGATAAGTGATTATTGCTGATACAAGCGTTTGGATTGACTACTTTAATGGTGTAACAAGCCCTTTTACTGATGAGCTAGATAAACAGCTTATGGAAGGAAACGTTGCTCTGGGCGATTTGATTTTGCTGGAAATATTACAAGGCATAAAGAGTGATAAGGATTACAGCAAGACAAAGAAACTGCTAAGCAAATTAGACCAGTATGAGATGCTAGGCAATAGGATGGTTGTTGAGTGTGCAGACTATTACCGTTTGCTGAGAAAGAAAGGTACTACGGTTAGAAAGACAGCGGACGTAATCATTGCGACCTTTTGCATAGATAATAAATTGCCGCTGCTATTTACGGATAAAGACTTCAAACCTTTTGTAGAACATTGCGGATTAATATCTGCTATTTCAAAAACATAACGCCCGCATAAGGGGCTGATAATTGTTTGCTAAAATGTGCAGCGTAGCGGAACCGAGCAAACTGTTAGCAGTCCCGTGCTTAATGCGCTTGTTATATGTACCTTTCTACTTACGAACCACAAGGTCTCCTGAAGAAAACCAAACCTGACGACCATTAAATAGAACCTCTTCCCAATTTTCAGAGTTAGTAGACTCATTTTGGTACACTACAACAAACTGATGCTCAATACTTGATGTTTCAGGTAATTGGCTAATCAATGAACCACCGGTAATTCCATACTTTTCGCACAGTTCAAGTTGAGCAATTGAATCTTTAAATTGAATTATCTCACCTATATGTGCAGCTTTATCATCTATTGATTCAAATTGTTCACGAGCTTCCAATTTCGCCAAATGTGTTTTTAAGACAGGTATTGCAGGGTTCATCAAAACTCTCGGTACATATAACGCCTGCCACACGGGCTGACGAAAGCCGCTAGGCTTTTGGCAGTCCGAACAGCGAAGCTGTGGTTGTGCTGGCACTTGTTAGCTGTAATCATTTGATACACCCCATTTAAAATAAAAACCCGCATCTTCTACTATTGGGGTAACAAGTTCTAAAAACTTTAGCCCCTCATCATTAGGTTGATGGAGTGAGGTTAACCTTATATGCACGTTAAGATCTTTACAATCAGGATATTCCTCATAAACTTGACCTGTCTCGATGTAGGCTAGATATGAATTTATTTTAGCTTGGAGCAATAAAAGTTTTTCATTTTTGTCATCCCATTCCAAATGGTCGGAGATTATTAAAGAGATATATCCTTCCTCTTCATTAACTCCGATAATATCTACTTTATCTTCTTGCTCTATAGTCATATCTAATACAGCTAACGCCTTGCACACGGGCTGACGAAACGCGAAGCGTTTTGGCAGTCCGAGCACGCTTGCGTGCGGTTGTGCTGCAACTTGTTATGAGTTTTTTGGAACATATTTTTGCCACAGTTGCTCAAACTGTTGTTTAGAAATATTTTGACCTTGAAACTCATCTTGTGAATTTATTTCTTCTATCTCTGGAACCTCAGCTATGCCAAGCATTGTATTTTTTGTATGTGATTTAGAGAATGCGTAACCAACTTCACCCGAACGAAAGAACTCTAGTTTTCGTGTTTCGTATTGATCAAAACCAATTTCTGAAACTAGGCGATAAGGCTCATCGTCTAAATCATGTAACCAGTTTACGTCGATATATCTCATTTCATACTGACTCATAACGCGGCTATAAAGGGCAGGCAATGCGCAGCATTGACTGTCCAGCCCAACTTGTTGGGCGATCTTTGATAGCCTG